>NZ_FNJC01000002.1 GCF_900104305.1 Filomicrobium insigne
ACCCGGCCCACTGGCCCCATTTTGGCGGCCTGTTAAGGGGCCACCAAAACGGATGCGATCATTATTCGACGATCGCGGCAACAACACCCGCGCCGACCGTACGGCCGCCTTCACGGATCGCGAAGCGAAGCTTCTCTTCCATCGCGATCGGAGTGATCAGCTCAACGTCCATCGACACGTTGTCGCCAGGCATAACCATTTCCGTGCCTTCTGGAAGCGTGACGACACCCGTCACGTCCGTCGTACGGAAGTAAAACTGAGGACGATAGTTCGTGAAGAACGGCGTGTGACGGCCGCCTTCTTCCTTCGTCAGGATGTATGCCTCAGCCTTGAACTTCTTGTGTGGCTTGATCGAGCCCGGCTTGCAAAGAACCTGCCCGCGCTCAACGTCCTCACGACCGATACCACGAAGAAGAGCGCCAACGTTGTCGCCAGCCTCGCCCTGATCCAGAAGCTTCCGGAACATTTCAACGCCCGTGACAGTCGTCTTCGTCGTATCACGGATGCCGACGATCTCGACTTCCTCACCGACCTTAACAATGCCACGCTCAATACGGCCCGTAACAACCGTACCGCGGCCAGAAATCGAGAATACGTCTTCGATCGGCATCAGGAACGGCTGATCCTTCGGACGGTCCGGCGTCGGGATGTATTCATCAACCGTCTGCATCAGAGCCAGGATCGCGTCGTGGCCGAGCTTCGCATCACCGTCTTCCAGAGCAACCAGAGCCGAGCCCTTCGTGATCGGGATGTCGTCGCCAGGGAACTCGTAAGACGACAGAAGCTCGCGCACTTCCATCTCAACGAGCTCAAGAAGCTCTTCATCGTCGACCATGTCGCACTTGTTCAGGAACACGACAAGGGCAGGAACGCCGACCTGACGGGCCAGAAGGATGTGCTCGCGCGTCTGTGGCATCGGGCCGTCAGCAGCCGAAACGACCAGAATCGCGCCGTCCATCTGCGCCGCACCCGTGATCATGTTCTTCACGTAGTCCGCGTGACCTGGGCAATCAACGTGCGCGTAGTGACGGTTCGCCGTCTCATACTCAACGTGCGACGTCGAAATCGTGATGCCCCGAGCCTTCTCTTCCGGTGCACGGTCAATCTGGTCGTAAGCTGAAAACGTTGCCCCACCCGTCTCAGCCAATACCTTCGTGATCGCTGCCGTCAGAGACGTCTTTCCGTGGTCAACGTGACCGATCGTGCCGATGTTTACGTGCGGCTTCGTCCGCTCGAATTTCGCCTTGGCCATTGCTCGTCCTTGACAGTGTTTGACACCTTCTGGGTCACCGGGCCGCAAAGCCGCGTATCGGCACCCATACGCCTGAGCCCGATCCTCTAAGGGCTTGAGCCTTATTGTTCAAGGCCCAATCTTTGATCTGTGCCCCTGTTCGTCGAACATATTGGCCAACTTTCGCTGATGCGCTTCATCGCGACATTCCCGCCCCGTGCGGAACAGATCCCCCGTAGATGCGTTTGAATCACATTCCTTGAGCCAAAAAGCGAGAGGAGGATGAAATGTCACCTGAAATCAAAAATACCCACTTCCCTCGAGAAAATCGCAACAGCGTGCTCGACAGACCAGAAAATATCCAGGGAATTCCTGGGTCCCAGCATCCCCATCTTCCCGAGCAGGCGGAACATTGCCTGAGCGTCCTTCAGGGGCCGCAATGCATCCAAGGTGAAAAGCACGGTAAAAAGTAAAAAGGCTTTGACCTATGCAAGGGACCTCGACAGACAAACGCACATCCCAATCACCTGACGGGCCCAAAACCTATTCCGCCGAAAAGGCTCGTCAGGGCACTATTATTTTGCGCCATCGCTGGAGCCGATGGCTCTTCATTCTGGGGTTGGTCGCAGCCGTAGTTCTAGCGTTTTTCACAATTCCGCAAATGCCCTCCTGAATTTATCAGTGAAGAGATTGCTTTGCGCCATTCCGGCACCGCCATCTACGCGACCCCTCTCGAGAGTTTCGACCTATGAGCCGCTCCAACCTCGAAGGCTACTCAATCTTACTGGTGGAAGACGAGCCATTGATCGCGATGGATATTGCTGATGAGCTCGAAGGGCACGGCGCACGGGTTCACAACGTCCCCAGCGTTGACGAAGCTCTCACAATCCTGGCTTCCGCCGCTGTGTCCGCCGCCGTACTCGACTACCGCTTGGCCGATGGCACCGCCGATGAACTCTGCCAGCGACTTACCGATATGGGCATCCCGTTTGTCATATACAGTGGCTACACGGAGGTCGAAGGCGTTTGCGGCAAATGGGGTGTCATCCGCAAGCCTGCCGCTCCAAACGCGCTTGTCGGGATGGTCATCGCGCGCCTACAGATCTCGTCCAAGTAATAGAAATGGCCGGAGTATCGGCGATCCGCTCCGTCTCCGTTAAATGCAATACCGAATGTGTCAGATGAAATTGGAGCGGGTGAGGGGAATCGAACCCCCGTATTCAGCTTGGAAGGCTGCTGCTCTACCATTGAGCTACACCCGCACCCATGGCATCCGGGCTTTTTACCGATTTTTGACGGCAACGCAAACGGACATTTGCGGAACAGGCTAATCCGCCGCGCACAACCCGCAGCATCAGCTAGACTACAGAAGCGCTCGTAAAATGAACCGATAAAAACCCGCATTTTAGTTCAGGTAGCCCCTACCGTGCAGGACCGCACCGAAGCAACACACTGATAAGCTCCAACTAGAGATTTTTAACCAACCAAGTAGGAGGGACCGCGCGAACCTACAAGCAGCGCGCACAGTGTATCGCTTGACAGCAGCGCGAGGAACCCAAGCTGTCCGAGCAGATTACAGACGCATGTTACCGAGCAAAGCCACCAATCGGGGGCCTGCAATCCAATTTTAATTGCCCCGTTCATGGCATAACAGGAGCCATTATCGATGCTTTACGTAGATATCCCGACGCTCCCGGAACTCAAGGCGCTAATTTCCACCCGTGCGGATACGTGCGTCTCTATCTACGTATCCACCACACCACACACGCAGCAGGTTTCAGCCAGCCGGATAGCCTATGGCAATCTGGTCAAGACTGCGATGGAGCAGCTGGAAAGCATAGGATTTGATAAGCATCGCCGCCGCCGTCTCGAAGCGGAGCTTGCAGCGTTAACAGATGATGACGATTTTTGGAAACTGCAGGCCCATAGCTTAGCCGTCCTTGCCACCCCCGACAGCATCCGCACATTTAGATTGGCCACGGCGGTAACAGATACGACCCAAGTCGCAGATCGCTTCTATCTGAAGCCTCTCCTTCGAGCCATCGCCTTCCCTCAAACGGCATTCATTTTAACTTTGTCGGAAAATGCAGTCCGCTTGATCGAGATATTTGCGGACTTACCGCCATCCCCGGTACGCGTCCCCGAGCTGCCCAAAAGTGCCGCCGATGCAGTGGGGCGCGCATCCATAAATAACCTTGCGCAGAACACACGCATAGCCAACGCCGAAGGTCAAACCGTGTTGCTCCGACAATACGCGCGGAAAGTAGACGCTGCACTTCGTGGCGTTCTGGCGGGACGAGATACCCCCCTGATCCTTGCATCCACAGATCCGCTGGCCCCGATTTTCCGAAATCTGAACAGCTACCCGGCTCTATTGAGCGAGGGCATATCGGAAAGTCCAGACCGCCTCTCTGAAGCTGAACTCGCGAGCGCGGCACGCCCGATACTTGACCGTTACTACAAGGCGCAGATTGACGAAGCGCGCACATTGTTTGAGGCCCGCTCCAACGACCGCCGCGCAACGACCAACATTGGCGAGGTGGCACGCGCAGCCACCAACGGCGCGGTTGAATTTTTGATGGTGGATATCGATCACGTCGCGCCGGGAACAGTCAACGACACCGATGGCGCCGTGACATTCGCCACCAGCCCCGACGCCGCCAACTACGATATCGCGGACGAGATCGCCGGCAGAGCAATAATGACAGGCGCCCGGTTTCTCGGGGTCCGTCAGACAGACATTCCCGGCAACGCTCAGGTGGCTGCGATTCTGCGATATCCCATTTGAACAAGAACGAGGCCCTGCCAACCGCAAAGCGTTCGCGGCAATCCGAGAGTCTGATTTGATAGAGGTAAGGTTTGGCCTATGAGGGTTAAGCCATGCCACGGCCCGAAAGCGAGGCGGTCCGGCGTTAGCACACCGCCAAAAGGTGCGTGAGCCTGAAATGGTGGAGGGGGTTGGATTCGAACCAACGTAGGCGTAGCCAACGGATTTACAGTCCGTCCCCTTTAGCCACTCGGGCACCCCTCCACATCTCGCAACCTGACTAGGTCCTTTCGAACCGGTCAATGTTCATTTGACGCCACTTATATCATTGAGCCGAAGGCAAAAATCAACATCAGCCTGTCAAATGAAATCGCCCCGCGGATGGCCAGCGGGGCAACCCCTCGTTTATGCGAAAATGAACTCCGCATGTCAATTCCCAAATGCCTGCGGCGCAATGAGCGCCCCGCATCAACGCGGGTGCGGCCCGCCTCCGGCCATGGTATTTGCGTAGCTCCCGAACCGTCTCTCTAACCTCGGCTCCCTGATCATCGTGAGAAAATTTCCAAAACCTAACTCCAAGCGTCGCCCCGGCGCGCGCCCAGCGCACGCGCCGAAGGTCACACCAGACGACGTCACGCTGTTTGGCATCCATGCTGTTGAGGCCGCCCTTGCGAACCCGCAACGCCAGCTCATCAAACTGCTGGCGACAGAGAATGCAGCCCACCGTTTGGCAACAAGTATCCAGACCCGCGGGATCACGCCTGAAATCGTGACGCCCCGCCGTCTCGATCAGCTTCTTGGTGCCGATACGGTCCATCAGGGCATAGCCCTCACGACCGACTATCTGCCAGAGCCCGTGCTCGAAACGCTTTTAGAGAACGCCGCTGACGGACAACCCCTTATCATTCTTGATCAGGTCACCGACCCGCACAACGTCGGCGCGATCCTTCGCTCAGCCGCAGTATTTGGCTGCGCGGGGCTCATCATGACACGCCGCCACAGCCCACCGCTCAATGGCACGCTGGCGAAATCTGCCTCCGGCGCTTTGGAGCTGGTGCCTGTGCACCTGACACAAAATCTTGCACGCTTGCTAACCCAGCTGAAAGAAAACGGGATAACGGTCATCGGCCTCGATGGCGCAGCGCAAGAGGTGCTGGACGACGCAAGCCTTTCTGGCCCCCTTGCGATAATCCTCGGCGCAGAGGGCAAAGGGCTGCGCGCGTTAACGGCGGAAACCTGCGATCACCTTTATCGCATCGAGGCACCCGGAGCTCTGGCAAGCCTCAACGTTTCTAATGCCGCGGCTGTGGCCCTGCATTTGGTTGCCATGCGCCGACGCGGCTAAACAAAAGCACATTTCCCCAAACAGAAAAGGCGTCCGGACCCAAAACCCGAACGCCTCATTTTGATAGATCGCTTTCCGCACGGCGGCTCATATCGGAAGCCTTACGGTGCCGATATACCCTGGAAGCTACGCAGCGCGTTTTAAGCTCACCTCCAGCGGCGACGATCCCAGCCCCAACCGCGGTCACGGCGGTATGCGCGGCGATAATCGCGCGGATAACCCCACGAGCTATAATAGGGCGGAACCCGATACCAACGGCGGCGCTCGCGCATTTCATACGCTGGACGCCAATAACCAGCGTCGTAGTAGGGATAGTAGTTACGGGGGCGATAATAGTAGGAATAGGGGTCTACATAGATCCGATCCCTACGGTAACGCGGGCGCTCAAACCGGTCATCAACGATCGGCCGCTCATAACCGCCACGCCACTCGCCGCCAGCACTGGCCGGCGTGATATGACCCGCTGCCGCAAAGAGCGCAGCCAAGGCCAATGCAAAAACTCCGATACGCATCGTCTTACTCCAGGGTACGGACAATTTCTTCTAGCTCAGCAGGCAACATGACGCAAAACAGTAAAGTTACATCTAAGCAAAACGAGTTTATACGATTTAATCGCGCCACACTTGGTTTGCCGATCCCAAGTCGAGACCAGAGTTAACTCGTTAGTTCTTCGTCCGAATGGCACATGAGCCCTGGATAACCTCTCTGATCTCCGGCCACGCAGAGTTGCAGAGGCAGCAATCCCGCAGCCGGCGCAACAAATCGGCGCAAAACCTCCACATATTTAAAGCTGTACTTTGAAAATAGACCTCTGGTCCTGCCTCGCGCGAAGCGCTATAAGTCGCCGCGACATGACATGCCGCGGCGGCGACCTGATGTGCTATCGGGCCCAGCGGCAATCAGCCGGCTTAGCTCAGTTGGTAGAGCACCTGATTTGTAATCAGGGGGTCGGGGGTTCAAGTCCCTCAGCCGGCACCAGCAAGACCGCTAGGGTGTGACGGCGGGCTCAAATGCCGCCACGGAGCCTCACTAGGTCCCCTCCACCAACATTAGCCATCGCCGCTTAGTGCAACGAAACGTCAGCAAACTGCAGTAAGGAACACCGAAGATGGGAAAGCGCGCACTGGTCGTTGTCGATATTCAAAACGACTACTTCCCGAATGGTAAGTGGCCGCTCGTCGGGATCGAAGGCGCAGCCGACAACGCAGCCCGCGTCATCGAAGCAACACGCCGAACTGGAGATTTGCTCGTTCATATCCGCCACGAGTTCCCCATCCCCAATGCCCCCTTCTTCGAGGCAGGCTCGGAAGGTGCGCAAATTCACCCGAAGGCGCAGAACCAGGCCGGTGAGCCTCTGGTTCTCAAAAACAACGTCAACGCATTCCGGGAAACCGAACTCAAGGACCTCCTGGACCGCAACGGAATTGAGGACGTCCTCATCGTCGGCAATATGAGCCACATGTGCGTGGACGCCGCGACACGGGCAGCTTCGGACTTTGGCTACAACGTCACCGTGATCCACGACGCATGCGCAAGCCGTGACCTGGAATTCAACGGTGTTCAGGTTCCCGCGGCACAGGCTCACGCAGCCTTCATGGCCGCCCTCGCTTTCGCCTACGCCAAGGTGATATCGACCGAAGAATATCTCAACGCCGTCGCCAACGAGGCCCCCGCAGCTTAAGCTTCAATAGAAAGCTCAGGGCAATCGGTATCGAAGCGCATCTTCTAGGTGTTGGCTTCGATACCGCATCCTTTTGGCAGGATATAAAGCAAGAGCTGATCCGTGCCTCGAATACCTGCCACCAACAAACAGGCGCACCGCCTGGCTTTACCCGTCGGCGCTCTGATATCGTTTCTGGTCGTTATTTTCCTGATACGCGCCGCATACCAATATTTTGCGGAAGCTCCCACAGCGCATGGGCTCACCGATGCCGCCTATGTCGCTCTCCTGCGTCTCGGCTTCGTGGCCGCCGCAATCCTTTGCTATCCGCTCTTGCTCAGACTCCGCACCGCTCTCGGCAAACGCTGAAACGTGCCTCGCTACCGATGCGCGCGACGACGATGAACGAACATTGAGAGAAAACCGAAAACGAGGCGCACGCTGTTGAAGCGTGGAGACGCGCCTCGCCCCCTCGGCATCGAGGAAAACCTAAGCCGCACCCGCGGCGCAAATTCAAAAATTGGTACGTACTGAACGCACACATCCCCCGACTCGCGACACGAGGAAGCAGATCACGAGCCGGGGACGAACGCCTTGCGTGGCCCGACAAGTATCCTGAACACGAAACGGTTTTTCTATGGGAAGATCTCCCGAAAGCATCGGGCGTTTACTCCCAAACTTCCCGATGCTCCGGTGAAAAATGGATATACGCGCGGAAGAGCTGCCCGTTCGCGGACACCAAACCTACTTGCTCAAAAATTCAATCGACGTGCGAATGAGATCGGCTGTGCGCTCCAAGCCAAGCTTGCTCTTCATCATGCTGCACGAGTTGGCGATCGTCTTGTAGGAAACACCCAGCGCCTCCGCGATCTCCGTCATACTCTTGCCTTCACCTAGCAGACGCAGGATCTCAACTTCCCGGGTCGTGAGCTGCTGGAGAGGGTCATCGCCGGAGTACTGAGCAATGGCCAACTGCGACGCCAGCTCTCGCTCGATATAATGGCCGCCTTCCGAGACCTTCTTGATCGCCGCAAGCAATTCATCAGCCGCAGCGCTCTTACTAACATAGCCTTTGGCGCCAAGCCGTAGGGCACGCGCTGCATAAATCGGCTCCGCATGCATACTGAAAACGATCACCCGAGCCTTAGGGTCTCTCAGAAGTAGTCTGCGAAGCAGCTCAAGTCCGCCAATGCCCTTCATATTGAGATCGAGCAAGATAAGATCCGGTGGGTCCTTTCCGACGAGCGCCAGGGCCTCAGCGCCAGAACTCGCCTCGGTCAAAATAGCTTCGCGCGCACCTGAAATCAGTCGGCGAACACCTTCCCGCACGACAATATGGTCATCAACGAGTAGGACCTTTAAGGGCTTCATGATGCGCTGTTCTCCAGGGCTTCGGGCGATAGCGATATTGCGCTCGTCTCATCCTCAATCGGGAACCAGGCCGACACGCTGACGCCCGAACCATCTGTCCGATTACTGACTTCCAGTTTGCCGTTGTGATGCGAGACCCGCTCCTTCATACCCAGGATTCCAAACCCATTTGACCCTGTCGAGTAATCTGGCAATCCACGGCCATCATCGGACACCAGGACGCGTACACCATGCCCCTCGTCCACGACGCTAATTTCCACGCGGCTCGGCTTTCCGTGACGGATCGCATTACTCAAAGACTCCTGCACGACCCGGTATATTGTCCCGTCGAGTTGCTCGCCGAAACTCGTATCCTCGATTTCAAGCTCAAGAACGATATCGGGGTGACGCCCGCGCCAGAAGTTGAGCAAGTGATCCAAGGCATGCGCCAACCCCAGATCCAATAGAAAAGCTGGTCTCAAGCGCGCAAGCATACTCTTCACATGCCCCTGCATATGGCCAACCGCCTCGCGCATACTTTGAACGCGCACGGGAATATCCTCATAACGCTGCTCATCGAGAAGAGTACCGATGGATGCTGCATCCACATCAACCGCGAATAGGAACGGTCCTATCTCGTCGTGCAGATCTCTCGCAACATCCGCGCGTTCTTCCTCCTGCACGCTCAAGAGCTGATCCTGTAGCCGGCGATTGACCGCTTCAGCCTCTGACAGTCGTTCGACCATCTGATTGAAGCCGCGGTAAACCTGCACGAATTCAACGGGCCCCCGCTCGTCCAATCGTTCAACCTTGGACTGGCTCCCAATGCGCTTAAGTGCGTCGGCCATTCGGCCCAACGGCCGCAACGCTCGCCCTACGATGAGGGAAATAAGAGTGACGATGCTCCCACATAAGACAAAAATGATCCAAAGCGTGTTGGCGGTATCTTCCCAAACTTCACCGACTTCGTTGCGCGGATCCGTTTCCAGAACCAACGTCCCATGACCGTCGAATGCCGACGGCAAACTCACAGTCACCGCCCGTGGTTTTCCAGCCAGCAAATTAAAAAACCATTCCGGAGGCGGATCATCTGAAACCGCCACCTCAGAGGCCATGAGCAGCTTACCCAGACTGTCCCACACGCTGGCCCGAACGTGACGATCGCCATCGAAATCCGCAACAAGCAACGCGAGCCGTCTTTGCGGATTAGTGATTTCCTCGACATCGTCGACAGCGTTTGTGGCAATCCGCGCGCCGACTGCCAGAGCCGCACGCGTCTCCGTTTCAATCTTATCGACAGCATGCAGATAGAGCATGACACTAGCGAGCAGGAAGGTCACGACGACCGCAAGCGCAATCGAAATAATAAGTTCCAGTTTCAGCGACATACGGCCATACTCCTACTCACGGAGTCACGTTCCGTTGGGGCTTAAGAGCAGCGCAACTGAAATCCCCAGCCAACGTTGACGTCACCTAGGCAAACGATCCGCAGTGAGAGATCAAATGATCTTCTGCTCGACGGCGATGCGCACAAGCTCCATCGACGTCCGCGCATTGAGCTTTTCGCGTAGAGCCGCGCAATCGTTCGTAACGGTTTTATAGGAGACCGCCGTCGCCTCTGCGATCTCAGACATGCTGCGACCCTTGGCCAGCAATCGCAACACATCCAGCTCGCGTTCCGATATATCCAGCATTTCCCCTTTGCCCACACTAACCAGAGCCAACTTCTGGGCAACATCATCGGGCAGCCAAATCTCACCGCGCACAATGGTCCGGATAGCCTTCGCCATCAGTGAGGGGTCGTCGTTCTTACTAAAGAAGCCCTTGGCGCCCATCTCAACAGCTTTAGCCGCCAGGATGGGCGCATCACTCATGGTGAAGATAAGGATTTTGGCCGAGGCATCCATTTCCTTGATCTGGCGGGAGACGTCGAATCCAGATCGATCCGGCAAATTGATATCGATAACGACACAATCCGGATTCTCGCGAGAGAACACGGCAAGACCGTCCGCGCCACTCCGGGCATCGACGATCTCGATATCTCCCTCAACCGACAACGAAGCCCTGAAGCCCGCGATGACGATCGGGTGATCTTCAATAATAAGAACCTTCACGGTATTTGCACCTCGATGAAAACAACCCAGCATGCAGAGCGGGCGAAAGGCATGATACCCGTACACGGCTTCCATCGTGTCCAGTGCTTTTGCCCCGAATGCTGTCAGTTCAATTCCTTGGTGCCACGCAAATGCCCTCCTAACGTCAACTCGGCAAGCCGCGCAAGTGCTTTCTCACCAACCCATTAACGATCACGAGACCATAGACGATGTCGATCCAGATCCGCCTGAACGCTGTCATCGCGGCCCTCCTGATCTTCTGCCTCGCGGGATTGGTTGTCACCAAACTGATCCAGGCGCGCCCCCGAATTCTCACTGAAACCACGAACATGCTGTCCTTCACCAAGGACTATATCGAGACCGCCCGCACCGGCATTCTGGCATCGCCCGACCCCAGCACACGCATGCGCGAACTTGCCACCCGGTTAGAGGACGCACGCCACATCGAAGTGGCGCTTCTCCCGCCAGGAGAAGCAAAAATAAACGTACCCCAGACACCGCAACCTACGACACTGCAATGGCTGGAAAGCCTGACCATCGGCGACGTCGATCCTCAAATGATCGCGATCCCATTTAAACGTGGGATGGAAGATTTTGGCAGCATCGCAATTGCCACCAGCCCATTTAACAAACTGCGCGAACTCAGCGTGGCAATCGAGGACATTATCGTAACCGGCCTGCTGCTGGCTCTCGCAGCTTTTGGCCTGACCAGTTGGGTGATCTGGCGGGCGCTCCGTCCCGTTCACGAACTGTGCGACGCTATCGCCTTGATGGAGGCCGGCCACTATGACATTGACCTAACCGTCTCTGGGACCCCGGAAATCACCGCCATATCGCGCAGTGTCGAGAGCTTGGCTTCCGCCCTCCGGAAGGCGCAACGCGAAAACGCAAACCTCTCCATAAGACTAATCCAGTTGCAGGATGACGAACGGCGCGCGATTGCACGCGAATTACACGATGAACTCGGCCCCCATCTCTACGCAGCGCGCGTGCGCGGTACGGCGATGAAATCCGAACTGGCCAAAGCAGAACCCGACATATCGTCCACCGCACAGATGGCCGAAAAATTATTGGAAGAAATAAATACGCTCCAGCTTGTAAATCGCCGCGTGTTGCATCAACTAGCCCCGGCTGCACTACGCGAACTCGGCTTGACTGAAGCCCTCCAGGATTTGGCTGACCGCTGGCGCGAAGAACACTCCACAATCAATCTTACGCTATCTGTCGGATTGCCTACCGATATCTCGCTCGACGAAACGACGGAGCTGACCATCTACCGCATCGTGCAAGAGTGTCTGACAAATGCCTATCGTCATGCGCATGCTAGCAATATCGCCGTGGAAATCATGACAGAACCGTTTGGAAACAACGGACCTGCTCAATTGAAATCGGAAAAGGTAATCCGTGCCACGGTTATCGACGATGGCAAAGGCATGAGCAACGAAATCGATTTCGGCTACGGGCTTCGAGGAATGCAAGAACGGATCACCGCATTGGGCGGGAAAATTATAATTGGAAAATCCTCCATCGGGGGCACTGAACTTTTAGCGATTCTTCCGCTCCCGAATTCCCTGGGATAAACAGGCAATACGCACCAGCTTACAAAGCTAATCCGCGTCAGATTCTCCCAAAAAACGTGTTACCACTGCTGTGTTGCAAATGAAGCACAGCTTAAATCGCCCGTCACTCGGGCGTTTGGGAACTTTTGCCAACACGCGTTGCAATCGTTGGAATTTAACTCCCCCGCATAATCGGCTCCGACTGATCACTGTTTGGCACCGTCAATTGCCTGACGCGCCTGGAAACGCCGCCGAAGCAGCGCGAGACAATCGCCCAGGTGATGCGAAAGCAAATAAGCTTTTGGGGGAGGAGTATGAAGAATAGTAATGTTGGGATAATCGGACTTTCATTGGTCCTGATGTCCACTCCGGCGCTCGCACAACAAGGCGAACCGGCCGCCGGAGCACCGACGGCGGCCGATATTCCGCCAGTAGATGTTATTCAGGTCCAGCCGAAAGCTGCACCCAAAGCGCAACCGAAGGCCGCCGCGAAAAAGCAGGCGCCGCAACAAATCGTTTCACCCGAACCTGTTCCGTATCAGCCCGAAGTTGTCGATGCCCCTGTTGGTCACATTGATCCTGCAACGGGACGCCAGATCAGCAACGCGCCAACTTTAAACCCGATTGATCCGGCCTCAGGCATCTTGCCCGCTGATTTGCTTGACTACATTGGCGCCGCCAGCCGTGTGACGTCTGCTCAAATCGACGAACAGCGTCCGAAGGACAATCACGAAATTCTGGCGCGGGTACCCGGCGTCATGGTCGTGAACGATGATGGCATGTCACGGCATTCCAATATTGGTGTACGCGGCTCTCCGGTACGCCGCTCTCGTAAAGTTCTAATCCTTGAAGACGGGCAGTCGATCAATTTCAGCTCGTACCTCGATCCCTCAACCCACTACACACCCCCAACAGACCGCATCGAAGCCGTTGAGGTCGTACGCGGGTACAATATTCCGTTCGCGCCTTTAACGAACCACGGCATTATCAACTTCCAGAACCTCAGCCCGTTCGGCCCAGAAGAGACTGTTATATCGGCGTCGATCGGTACCACGGATGGCGTGAAACGGGATTGGAACAACACGCGGCACGTCCACACACGTCAACATGCCGGGAATGTCGGCGCAGTCTTTTCGTATTCCGGCTCTGAAGCCGGCGGCGCTTGGGACAACGAAGTCCTCCGCTACAACGACTTTTACGGCGCCCTCGGTTGGAAAGGTATCAACCAGGATCTCACAGTTTCAGGCGTCTATTTCCGCCAGCGCGATAACTACGACGAAGACAATTTCGAAGGCGACGACAGCCTGGGCATCTCGGCCGAACAACAGTTCTTCAATAACGGCCGCTGGAAATCAGGAAATCCGCTGATCGCGGATGGTCTGACCGACTTGAACACCTACAATGCCGACTATTTCCGCCTGCAAGTCGCACACAATTGGTACGTCGACTCCAACACCACCGTGTCGACGCGCATCTACGGCAGCGACCACGAGCGGAACCGCTTTTCAGTGCGCGACCCTGCACCAAACTTCCACATGCGCGGTCGCAACCGAAAGTACACGATCTACGGTGCCGACAGCCGCGTGGAATTCGCCAACCTGCCGCTATTTGGCGACCGGACGCAAGATGTCCAAGCCGGTATCAGCTACGAACATCATTCCTTCCGGAACTGCACAAGCTTCGGAAAGCTCAATGAAGTTTTGGACAGCGGAAACACCGGCAATTGTTTTGCCGAAGACGGTGTGAATGGCTACGTCGATGACGGCGCCCTGGAGAAATTTGAGACAGGTGCCTTCACTGCATTCCTCCAGTCATCAATGCACTTGACCAAGACGTTCTCCGTCACGCCCGGCGTCCGCTTTGTATCTTATGACGTCAAGCGGAACGGTGTTTACGCCGGCCCTAATCCTATCCATGTAGGAGATGTGCCTTATCCAGCGGACACAGAAGCCGGTGAACTCGTCGGCAAAGAAGAATCATCCTTCAATCACGTTCTACCCGGCGTCGCTCTGTCATGGCGCGGCATTTACAATACCAACGTCTACGGCAGCTACCATCGCGGCTTCACGCCTTCCGTAGCACGCGGTGAATTTTTCCCGCTGCCGGAAGAAGTCGGCGACAACTTCCAGGTTGGCGTTCGCACAACAGCGTTCAAAGGGCTTACGCTGGATCTCGCCTACTTCTTCAGCCGCATTGACGATTACCAGATCAAAGAGGCCTTCACGGCACCATCTGGCGCCAACATCTTCGGCACAGTCGACCAAGCTGAAATCAACGGCTTCGAGATCTACTCACGACTCGATAGCCAGCCATATATTGGTGGACGTTTGAACTTCTTTGGCGAGGCCACATACACCTTCGCCGACTCGGTCATCACTGAGAGCAACGTCCCCGCCGAAGTCGGCAAATACCTGCCGGAAGTCCCACGTCACTTTGCAAATCTCACACTCGGTGTGGAGCAACGCGGCCTTTGGGACGCCAGCGTATCGTGGACGTATCGGGGTGACTTCTACACCGACACAATCAACACCCCCTACGGTGGTGACGATGAAGGTGGACAGGGTCTTGTCCCCGACGTTTGGCTGCTCTCGGCACGTGCGAACTACACTGTGCCCGGTACGAACACGACGCTTTTCGTCTCCGGACAGAATCTGACGAACGAGTTCTACATCGCCGACAGAGCAGATGGCATGAAACCCGGCATAGGCCGAACCCTGTGGGCTGGCTTTAAGCAGAAGTTCTGATTGAGTAACGTCTTCAGCACGTAGATCAATCTGGGCCGCCTCTCCCCGTCTCGGAGGCGGCCCTTTTTATTGCCCGCTAGAACCTTTGCGAAAGCGAGCCTTCACCATGCTGAGCAAGACAGTTACGTTGTCCGTACAGGAGCGCCACAAGACACAATTTTCTCGCTATAATGACTAAGCAAGCACAAGTTTGCGCAAAGCCTTTACGGGCCTCGCTCAGCTCAAGAGAAATCGAATGCTCAATTGGCTAATTCGTATCGTGATGGGGATTTCCGGAGTCATTGCCGGCTGGTTCGTCGCACAGGATTCAGCCAACTTTGGCGTCGTTCAGATGGCGATATCGCTACTGCTTGTCATCGGCTGTGTCCTGCTCGCCGTCTTCTGGCCGAATATCATCGCCGTATTCAAGAGCAGCACCGAACCCGACGACTCGCCCAATCGCTGACGGCAAAATAATGCATGCTCAGCATTGCAGCATATGAAGCTTTGCACGATCTTTCGCGACCGCCCCCTTGCAGCGCCGCAATAAGCCCCCTCATATTAAGAAATGTAAGCCGACCGGGCAGCAGCTTGCTCTGGCGCAAAGTTTGCTTGATCAGTTGCTATACTGAAGGCTTGCGGCGAACGCGCTTCGCGCACAACTCACGAGGTCGAGCATGGCCATTGCCGCAATACTCGCCACGATCCTCACCGCCGCTTTGACAGCGTTTAATGCCGCTGCCGCCGACCCGCTCGCCGAGTGTAATGATAGTCCGAACCCCGCAACGCAGATCCGCGGCTGCACGCAATACATAAACGAAGGCAAACCCGACAAACACAATCTCTCGATCGCTTACGTCAATCGCGCCATTGCTTACAGCATGCTAGGCAAGAATGGCGAGGCGCTGAAAGACTTTTCGTCTGCCATCGAGGTCGATCCAAACAATCCACTTGCCTACTACAACCGTGGCAACCTTTACCTCGATACAGGACATCATGATCTCGCGATTAACGACTTCACATGCGCTCTGGCAATTGATCCCATGTTCTCCCTCGCATATTACAATCGAGGTTTAGCGTACGAGCGCCTGCAAAAGCTGCATGAAGCCAAGGCGGATTTCGCGCAGGTGCTCGCTCTGGATCCCTCACACGCCGATGCCAAGGAGCACCTTGATAGGCTTCGCCTAATAAACTAGTGGTCTTCTCGGATAAGCACGAACATTTCCGCCGAGAATCAAAGCTTAGACGAGCGTGATCTCGGCTGGCGATTCGCCGCAGAGCCTCTAGCATTTTGTTGAATGACGCTGATCGGCATGCCAAAAGATTGGGCATTTGTTCATCAATGTGGCATTGCCACCGATCTAACGACCTTCCTCAACACGCATTAAGGAAACAAGATGTCCGTCGATAATCTTCTCGACCGCGCGCTCGTACGCTTGGACGAAGCCGCCAGCCACCTCAAAATCGACCCGGACGTCATCGAACTTCTGAAATACCCGCGCGAAACAACAAAGGCGCGCTTGATGATCCGTATGGATGACGGATCGCGGAAATCGTTTCTGGCGTGGCGCTGTCGCTATGACGACACTCGCGGCCCGACAAAAGGTGGGATCCGTTTCCATCCTGATGCAAACGCAGACGAAGCAGAAACTCTCGCGTTCTGGATGACATTCAAATGCGCGGTAATGAACCTGCCTTATGGTGGCGGCAAAGGCGCCGTCCAAGTTGATCCGCGCAAACTTTCGAAGGCGGAACTCGAGCGTCTTTCGCGCGCCTACATCCGGGCATTCGGCCGCATCATCGGGCCAAATAGGGATATCCCGGCCCCAGACGTCTATACCAACTCCATGATCATGGGGTGGATGGCAGATGAATACGCACACATTGTTGGCGAAGCCGTTCCCGACGTTATTACCGGAAAGCCAGTGACCCTAGGAGGCTCTCTCGGCCGCGACGACGCGACTGCGCGCGGCGGATACTATCTTATCCGTCACCTCGCCCCAGAACTGGGACTGAACGGCACCATGAGAGTCGCCGTGCAAGGTTTCGGAAATGCTGGCCAGCATATCGCCTCTCTCCTAGCTGCCGACGGCCACAAGATTGTAGCCGTTTCCGACTCTGGCGGAGCAATCAAGGCATCCGACGGGCTCAATCTGGACGTCCTTCGAGAAGCGAAGGCAGCCGGAAAATCCGTAACCGATACCGCCGGGGACTTTGGTCATGTCCGCTGCGAAGACGACGAAGTCATCGGAGCACCTTGCGATTTGCTCGTGCCCGCCGCACTCGAAGACATGATCCATGAAAAGAACGCATCAAGCGTCAACGCCCGCGTCATCCTTGAACTCGCAAACGGCCCAATAACATCCGAGGCAGACAAACTCCTCGCCGCCAAGAACGTTATCGTCCTGCCGGACATTCTCGCGAACGCAGGCGGTGTCACCGTCTCGTATTTTGAGTGGGTCCAGAACCGCCAGGGCTTCTACTGGTCGCTGGTTGAGATTCACGAACGCCTCCGGGCCATTATGGAACGCGAAGGCCGGGAAATCTGGAATGTGGCGCAGCAAAATAAATCAACGGTACGCGCTGCGGCCTACATCCAGGCTCTAAAACGTTTGGCCGAAGCTATCGAGGCCCACGGCACTCAAACCTATTTTGCAAGCTGACGATGATGAAAAGCGGGCCCAGCCCGCTTTTTTTGTCAAGCATTCACGCTCACCCTCCGCGAGCACGCTTCAACAATTGCGCCCACCATAAGAGCTGATCAAGCATCTCCTTGGCCCCGCTCTGCAGGAACTCAAAGCTCCCCAGAGACTTGCCCTCTTTCGTAACGGCCGAATAAACCGTCCACTGAATATGGACAGCGTTTCGGATCGGCACCATCTGCAGCTCGATCGAGACTAAGCGCAACTGTTCGACGGCGCGCGCACCACCCACGCCCCCATACGCAACAAATCCGACAGGCTTCTTTGCCCATTCATTGAACGCATAATCAAATGCGTTCTTCACCGCGCCAGTAGGCCCGTGATTATATTCTGCCGTGACAACAACAAAGCCATCGCACTCAGCAAGCCTCCTTTGCCATCGCAGCGCGACTTCATTTTTCGATGGTTCATATGCGGGCGAACTCGCTTCATCAAAGAACGGCATTGGATAGTCGCGCAGATCCAAAATTTCGACGTCCATATCACCGCGACCAGAGGCCACTTCTTCGATCCATTTTGCCGGATGGTCAGCAAAACGGCCCGGACGCGTACTGCTGATAATGATGCCGATCCTAACCATGACCGCTGCCTCTGGGTGTGAACTGGCCTATGCTCAAACGCAGCGTTGTTTGAAATCCGCTGCCGCAAAACCAACGCAACCACATCGTCAGCGTTCCACCGATAAGAGCGGAGGTTTTAGGTCACCGCCCTGCGTCCGAGGCGCGGCCGATCGACAAGCACCTTATCAATACGGCGACCATCCATGTCGACGATCTCAAATCGCCAGCCCAAAATATCTGCGCTTTCCCCGACCGTTGGCAGGTGTCGCATGCTGGCAAGAACAAAACCGGCAACGGTCTGATAATCTCGCTTTTCAGGAAGCCGGATGTCGAGGATCTCGGCCATTTCGTCGGCAGGCATCGCTCCCGATAAAAGCCATGAACCATCTTCCCGCGCGACAGATGCGGGTTCGCCTTCCTCCTCGCTACGGAAAACGCCCGCTATCGCCTCGAGTATGTCAGCAGGAGTCGCAAGCCCTTCGAAGTTTCCATACTCGTCGTGAATAAGGACCATCGGCACTTCGCCGTCTCGCAACGTGGCAAGTGCATCAAGTGCGCTGGTCGTCTCGGGAATGACAGGCGCTCTACGGAGCAGGGCTTTCAAATTCAACGGTTCTTGTTCGAGCATCGCCGCCAGAAGCTCTCGCGTCTGCACAACACCAATGGTCGCGTCGATAGATCCTTCACCCACCGGAAGCCTGGAATGTTTCGTTGCTAAAACGTCGGCTTTGACCTCCTCGACATCGTCCGTGATATCGATCCAGTCCACATCGGTCCGAGGCGTCATGATCCCGACGACATTTCGGTCGGCCAAACGAAGCACGCCGGAGATCATCTGCCGTTCGCCGGTTTCAAGAACGCCTGCACTTTCTGCTTCCGCGATCAATAGCTTGATCTCGTCTTCAGTCACCTGCCTTGCAGTATCCGTGTGTGCGCCAAACAAGCGAAACACAACCTGCGTAGAGGCGCCCAATACCCACACCACCGGCGCCGCAAAACGAGACAGCGCAGTCATGCTAGGCGCCACAATGCAAGCGATACCTTCGGGATTGCGCAAGGCAAGGTTCTTGGGAACGAGCTCACCGATGACGATTGAAAGATAGGTGACGATGACAACCACAGCCCCAAAGCCGATCAATTCGGCAAGCCTGTGTGAGAAGCCCATCTCCAACAGATCGCGCGCGAGACTGCTCCCAAGCGTCGCGCCAGAGAAAACACCATTCAAAATGCCGATGAGCGTAATCCCGATCTGAACGGTCGAAAGAAATCGTCCAGGCTCTGAAGCGAGAGCTAACGCGCTTTTAGCCCCGCTGCGTCCCTGTTCCGCCAAAGACGCGAGGCGCGCCCGGCGGGCCGATACGACCGCCAACTCAGATAACGCAAACAAGCCATTAATCAGAATAAGCCCGACGACAACGATGATTTCAGTCACAAGCAAATTCCTGAATTAGCCGCTGGCAAAACCGGACTTGCACCTATGGAAATACCGGCTTTCCAACAGCACATAGCACGACATCGCATATCTGCCCGCGCAATCCCTCTCCGCTAAAGAGGCGGACCACTGCGAACACGCGTTAGCAGACGCATTTGACACCATTCCTAAACCGCGTTACCGAACCAATAGGTTACTTAACCAAAGAGTTAAAATGAGAATGGATACCGACGAACTTAGCGCAACTTTTGCCGCGCTCTCAGACCCCACCCGCCGCGCCATCCTCGCGCGCCTTGCAATGGGCGAAACCTCAGTAAGCGAACTCGCTGAACCTTTCGACATGAGCCTACCAGCCGTCTCGAAGCACCTAAAGGTTCTGGAGCGTGCCGGATTGATCGCTCGAAGCCGCAAAGCCCAATCTCGTCCCTGCCGGATTGAACCAAACGCACTCAAAGAAATCGATGAATGGCTGAATCTCTATCGAGGTTTTTGGGAACAAAGCCTCGATTGCCTCGACACCTATTTAAAAGAGTTGCAAGCAGCAGAAAAACCGCGTGACGAAGCATAGGCCCACAGGAAAACGCATCGTTAGCTTCATATGTTGCAGCCACTTCACTGGAAACAAAGATGTTGAAAAAAATCGCGATCGCCCTCGCAGCTGTCATCCTCGTGCCGATCGCGACGATCCTTCTCATCGCCATGAGCAAGCCAAACACATTTTACGTGGAGCGTTCGGCACGCATTCAGGCTACGCCGGAAAAGATCTTTCCCATGATCAATAATCTACAGCGCTTCACCACGTGGTCACCGTTCGAAATCAAAGACATGCAGCGGACGTTCAGCGGCCCCGAAAGTGGTGAAGGGGCCACTTATGATTGGGAAGGCGAAGAAGCTGGAAAAGGCCGTTTAGAAATCACTGAATCGTCTCCGCCAGACAAAGTCGTGATGAGCCTGAGCTTTGTCAGACCTTTCGAAACACGGAACGAAGTTGAATTCACATTGAAGCCTGAAGGCGACGCGACCCTCGTAACCTGGAGCATGCGCGGACCAATGGTTCTGGCCTCAAAGGTCGTTAGCGTGTTCATCGACATAAACGAGATGATTGGCAACGACTATGAAAGAGGTCTACAGAACCTGAAAAAGCTCTCTGAGACCTGACACCGGAGCATGGATCATGGCGAAAGCGGAAGATGTGCACCGGATCGCACTAGCGCTGGAAGGAACCACCGCGTCCCCCCATTTTGACCGCACGGCATTCAAGGTTTTCCGAAACTACGCAACGCTTGCCGCCGATGGGCTCACGATAAATCTCAAATTTACACCCGACGAACAGGAGCTCACCTGCTTGGTTCATCACGAAGCGTTTAGCCCAGTCCCCAACGCGTGGGGACAACAAGGCTGGACCACAGCAAACCTGGCGAGACTTTCCGAGGCAGAACTAAGCGAAGCGTTGCAAAAAGCCTGGCGGCACGCCGTGACCAAAAAACCGCGTCGATAATGGCCTGCCCCAGCCCCAGCGGAGGCCTCCGCTGCTCAAAGGACGCCATTACGGTCTTTGGTTCAAAAACGGTGCAACCTTGCCACGATGCCATCATACCGTGGCAGAGCTCTCAACAGACCGCTTTTGATACTTAGGCCGTTGGAGTAATAAATCGGACGTCCATGACTTGCCGTCTCAAGCGGCCAGAGCTGCTCCACGGGAACCGGAAGCAGTCCTCACCGTGGGCACGCTGGGGGGATATATATGTACGCGTCGGACCAGTCTAAAACGGCGAGCCAAATATGTCTGGGACGCGTCGGAAGTCTACTGCCCCTAGCCCTCTTCATACTGATCGTTATTGCGCTCTTCGTCCTTTTAGCGTCCGGCACCGCCAGGGCACAGGACGAAGCTCAGGCCGCGGCAGGCCCACCTTACAATATCGCCCTCTTTACCAGCACCCGAACTGAAGAGTGCTATAGCCGTGGCTACGTCGAAGCCATTCGCAAACTCACAGGCGAGGAACAGGTCAGGATCAACGCCTACGGCGGCATTCGCGGCCGGCCCGTCTCACTCCATTTCTTCGATGACTTCCTCGAAGAGACGAAAACCATCAGCAATATGCGCTCCGCCCTCGCACTGCCAAACCTCTTGGCGGTAATCGGTCTTTCCAGCTCGACGCGGGGTAAAGCTTTGTTCGAAGCTATGTCTCCGGAACTTCGCGCAAGTAATGTGCCGTTTCTAACCGACGTATCAGTGAACGGCATCTTCAAAGACCTGCCTAATGTGTTCTCCACTCGCCCGTCACAGGAGGAAGAACGCGCCCCCATCGTTACACACTTCCTCGCGCAAATGGGCTTTCAGCGTGTGGCCTTCGTCGTGAGAGATGACGCCGTCTATAACAAGGCCTTGGTTGATGCCGTCTCCTCCGCACTCGGTCCGGATCGAATTACGGCAGACCACCGCGTACTCCTGAAAGGCGACACACTCGATCCCAGCGATCTGGAGGCGATCGCAGAGGATCTCAAAGTCAAACAACCAGACTTGATCCTGGTCGCCGTCGGATCCGCGCAGACGGAACCGCTGATCAATAAAATCCGCGACGCGGGTGTCACGCCCGCGATTTTCATGATCGGCAGCTTGGACCGGCTGTCCAGCGCAACGCGCGATACCTACCCCAACGCGATGTATGAGCTTGCATCTGACGACCTTCCCGAGGTCTACAACGAGCGCATGCGCCGCGTCGCAACCCAAGCCGCTCCAGGTGCCTGGATTTTTGAAGGTCAGAAAAATCCCACCGCGCCGGGATGGGCTGACGGGTCCTGCAAAGAAGAGGCCGAAAGAAGTTTCCGAGATCCCTTCGAACATGCAAACCTCCGCGCCATAAACAGCGGAAGCAAGTTCGCCGACATGGTCGCGCTCGTTTCTTCGGCCGCGCGCGCGGCCGGGCCAGACGCAGACCTCCCCACCCGACATTTATCGATCGTCCGCGCATTAACGACGACGTACGCAACCGGTCGCGGCGCATATCGCGGACGCTTCCAAAATTGGTCTTTCGACCCGCAAACGCGCGTGGCTTCACGTCCGCCACTCATCCTGATTTTGCCGCAAGGCCTCGGGCGCAAACAGTTGGCCCCGGTTCAGTTCGTGCGCGTCAGAAACGGTGAATTTCGCCGGATTGAAACGTTCTACGTCGATGTAGACATGATCCGCGCACACCGCGTCGACGAAAACGAGAGGTCATTCTTCGCCGAATTCTACCTGTCGATGCACGCAACCGACACCGCATCCATAGACAAAATTGACTTCACGAATGCGTATCTCGACCCGCGTACGAACGGCCGCCAGATCACCATCGAGGAACTGCATGGCGGCGGAAGCAGCGATGCGTTCCCCGCAACGATGAAAGTCTACAAAGTCAACGGGCGTTTCCTGTTCCAGCCAGACCTCGAAACCTATCCGTTTGATACCCAGCGCTTTGCGATCGAAATCCAGCCCAAAAGCGATGATGCACAATTCATCGTCCAACCGCCGCCCCTGGATCTACGCGATCACACCGTCGCATCGGATGATTGGAACGTCGAAGACCAATATGTCGGAATTGACGAAGACTACGTTCCGATCGTGAACGCATACACGCACGAGCCCAGCGCCGTACCGTTCTACAAAGCCAGCTACGTTTGGATGATGAAGCGCGAGGTGACCGATTATTTCCTGAGGGTTGTCGTACCCTTGGCGTTTATTCTTATAGTCGCTTACGTCTCCATCTTCATTCCACAATCACACTTCGAAGCAATCATTACGATCCAGGTGACAGCTCTACTTTCCGCCGTCGCGCTGTATCTGTCGCTTCCGCAATTGGATTCAGACACAGCCACGCTTTCGGATCGCATATTCCTTTTCGATTACATGCTCGTCAGCCTGATGATCGTGATTTCAATCATGAGAATAAACAACCGGGTCGCAAGCAGGCGTTGGCTTTCACGAAGTCTCGAATTCATTCACATCGGCGCAATACCCGCACTGGTAGTAGGCATCGCATACTATGTGCACACCATGACATCGGTCCCACCCGCCTAGCCTTACGAAGGTTGACGGATAAGCCTAAGAAAAAGTTCGTCGTCACAATCACCCATAAAATGGCGCAAATAGCATAGAGTTTTGCATGCCACCATTCATAGTGGCATAGACGGCACCTTCCGTCGTCGAAGGGAATTTTTCCCAATTCGCAACTACAGCATTAAGGCTCGCTTAACAATCGCGTCAATATATTACAACCTACGCGTGATTGAGCTTTCAGCGAACGGATCGTCCAAATGTCATTCTCAAAGTCCGGCGAGTTGCTCGCAAAACTTCAAGCTTTGGACAAATCTCAAGCGGTCATTGAGTTCGACTTGAACGGAACAATCCTGACGGCCAACGAAAATTTTCTTCACACCGTCGGATATACGCTCCAAGAAATTCAAGGAAAACACCACAGTATTTTTGTTTCCGATAAAGACCGAACGGGTGCCGAGTATAGAAATTTCTGGCAGGGCCTAAATCGCGGCAAATTCCAATCTGGAGAATTCAAACGCATCGGCAAAAGCGGAAAAGAAATCTGGATCCAGGCCACCTACAATCCGCTCCTCGACTCCAGCAAAAGACCCTACAAAATTGTGAAGTTCTGCTCCGACGTAACGGAACGCAAACTTAAGGCAGCCGACCAGGACGGCCAGATCGCCGCGATAAACAAATCCAACGCCGTCATCCATTTCAATCTGGACGGTACAATCATCACAGCCAACCCCAACTTCCTTGCAACGACCGGCTACGCCCTCGACGAAATCACAGGGCAGCATCACCGGATGTTCGTAACGGATGCCGATCGCAACAGCCCGGCTTACCGGCAATTCTGGGAAACGCTGAACCGCGGCGAGTTCCAAGGCGGCGAATACAAGCGCATCGGTAAAAACGGCAAAGAGATCTGGCTGCAGGCCACGTACAATCCAATTTTCGACCCCTCGGGCAAGCCCTACAAGGTCGTAAAATTTTGCACGGACATCTCCAAACAGGTCGCCCTCAAAGCAGCGATCAAGCAAACAATCGATGTCGACCTCGGAACGGTTACGAACGCAATTCAAGCCACCAACGTTGAGGTGGAGAGTGCGGCCACCTCGTCAAACCAAACCTCAGCCAACGTGCAGGCTGTCGCGTCCGCCGCCGAGGAACTCGTGTGCTCGGTTATGGAAATCGGCCGCCGCGTGGATGACGCTGCCAAGATCACACAAAAAGCGGTCGAGCTTGGAAGCCGCACCAATCAGATTGTCGGGGGACTCGCGGGGTCAGCTGATCGCATCGGGCAGGTTGTTAGCCTCATCAACTCCATCGCGGGGCAAACGAACCTGCTTGCATTGAATGCCACAATCGAGGCGGCCCGTGCCGGGGAAGCAGGTAAGGGCTTTGCCGTAGTCGCAAGCGAAGTCAAAGCGCTGGCCAACCAAACAGCAAAAGCGACCGCCGAAATTGAAAACCAAATTGATACCGTACAGTCCGGCACCGCCGAGGCCGTAAAGGCGATCAAAGACATCACCGACGTGATTAATTCAATCAGCGACATCTCCTCGGACATCGCAGCAGCGATCGAACAGCAAGGCGCTGTGACTCAAGAGATCTCGTCCAACATGACAACAGCGGCCGCCGGGGTTCAGATCATTACCGACAACATGGGAAAAATCCTGGAAGTCACGCGAGAAGCTAATCAGTCTGCACACAAGGTTTTGGACGCGTCGAAAGCGCTTGTTGCCTGACCCTCCCGGGGCGTTCCCAAAAACGCCTCCAACGATAATCCCCCCCACCCACCTTATGGCAGGACGGCTAGGGCCGCCCTGCCTTTTTTGGTGCGGGCGAGCATCAGCTGAATGAAATTTAAGCTCGGTACCTATCTTAGAGCGTTAACTCCTATTTAAAACCAGCCTCCTGGATGTCTCAACCTAAGCATGCTGACGAACCGCTCCATCTAATCTCAAGTCTCTCCCTCATAGGTGACAACAAGATCACCCATCAGATCGTGACAGCGCGAACGATGCGGCCTAATAAAATTTGTGGGCCGTCCACGCGGTTCAGCAATCTGACCCAAGTGCCAACCTGAATGATGTTTCCGACTTCGCAATGAGGACGACGCATGGCCACAGGAACGCGCAATCGGCTAAACCGCTCTGTCGATGCCCGTTACGACCATGTATTGGGACCTCCGGGAGCACCAATTACCCTCGTCGAGTATGGCAGCTACGCCTGCCCGCACTGCCGCGCAGCGAACGATCGCATCGCAAATGTGCGCGATGATCTCGGAGACCGTCTCCGCTACGTTTTCCGACACAAGCCAATTCCAGACAACGATCTAGCCCGTCGCGCAGCGGAATTAGTTGAGCGCACAACCGACCCAATCCGCTTCTGGGACGCGCACATGGAATTGATGTCGCGCTCCAAAACGCTGACAGAAGAAGACCTGGTCGTCGTCGCCGAGAAACTGGATCTCGAACATCAGACACCCGAAGACAGTGAACGCTCCGAACTCCGCGCGAAAAAGCGCGTCGATGCCGACATTAATAGCGCCCAGGCAAGCGGCGTTCTCTTTACACCAACATTTTTCATAAATGGTCGTCGCTACGATGGCGCCTGGGACGAAAGCTCGTTCTCCGATGCCATGTTTGGCCGGCTCGGGCACAAGGTCGCGGCCGCAGCCGTTGATTTCGTGAGCTGGGGCCCCTCAGCTGGCCTGCTACTCCTACTCGCGACCGTGTTAGCGGTGTTTCTGACCAACTCCGAAATGGGGCCGGAATTCCTCAGCCTCTGGCAACAAAAACTCACGCTGAGTTTAGGCGGCGCAAGCTTTGGAATGTCGCTGCTTCACTGGATCAACGACGGCCTTTTGACCATCTTCTTCCTGGTTGTCGGCCTGGAAATAAAACGGGAATTCACCGTCGGACACCTCGCAGGACGCAAGTCTGCAGCCCTGCCCATAGCCGCCGCACTCGGCGGAATGATTATGCCGGCTCTAATTTATGCGCTCTTTGTCCCGTCCGGCCCGTGGGTACACGGATGGGGCGTACCCATCGCGACGGACACCGCGTTCGCCGTCGCGCTCATATTCATGATGGGGCAGCGCGTACCGATTGAACTGCGCATTTTTCTGACCGCCGCCGCCATCGTCGACGATATCGCCGCGATCGTTGTCGTCGCCGTGTTCTATTCTGGCGAACTGTCCTTCGAATATATGGCCGCCGCGAGCGTGCTGACGGGCGGTCTGGCGTTGTTAAGCTGGGCCCGTATCTACCGCGTGTTCCCCTATATGATCATCGGACTTGGCCTCTGGATCTGCGTCCTCGCAAGTGGACTACATCCAACACTGGCTGGAGTCGTACTCGCGCTGTTCATTCCGACGCGCCCACCACCTAATCTCAAGGCCCTGATGGCTCAGGCAGATTCGATCATGGCAAACGAGGCGCAACGCAATAAAGAAGCCCTGCGCCACGGCCCTTCGACAATGGCTATGCGTACATTGGAAGCCATTCACGACCGTTTGGAATCTCCGGCGGACCGTCTCTTGCGGCACGCTGGCATGCGATCCAGCTATCTGGTGCTTCCAATTTTCGCGCTAGCTAACGCAGGAGTTCCCCTGTCGATGAACGTGATCACAGGCCATGAAACGCTGATGCTGGCGATAATATCGGGCCTTGTGATCGGTAAACCCGTCGGCATGCTATCGGCCGCAGCTCTTGCCGTATGTGCCGGACTTGCAGTGAAGCCCGCAGCCTATTCCTGGCGCCAGCTTGCGGGTGCCGGTGCCCTCGCAGGCATTGGTTTCACCATGTCGCTATTCATCGCCGGCCAGGCATTTCCCGTTCAAGCCGATTTCGCAGCAGCAAAGATTGCGGTGTTCGCAGCATCTATTCTAGCCGCAACGATTGGTGTGGCACTACTCATAACGGCACCAAAACCAGACATCGAAGAAGTGGATGTCAGTACTGCGGTGAAGTCGTGAACGGGAAGCCTCCGCACGCGAAAGATCAATTGCTCTTGATCCGCCGCTGTCAGGAAAAGGATCTCGGCGCGACTGCGCAGATATTCTTTGACGCGGTCCATTTCGGCACGCGCGATCATTACAACGATGCCCAACGCCAAGCCTGGGCCCCGACCGTTCCTGAGCCGTCGGGTTGGCACCAACGCCTGACATCTCAGACGACACTGGTGGCCGAACAAGAAGATCAGATCGTCGGTTTCATGTCGCTATCACGCGAGGGATGTATTGACTTGGCCTTCGTCACTCCGGATCGCATGGGCTCAGGCATAACGAGCAAGCTGTACGAAGCCATTCTCATTGAGGCCGCGGACCACGGCCTGACAAAGCTCTGGACCGAAGCGAGTTATCTCTCCCGCAGCTTCTTCTTGCGTCAGGGCTGGCAGGTCATCGAACCGCAGACGGTGACCCGCAACGGCATCGCGCTAACAAACTTCGTCATGGAAAAGGACCTGAGATAACGGGAACTGCGAACCCAATCGGGCCCCACTATTCTGGTATGCGAGCTTCAAACGTGATGCTTCGCACGTCACTCTTGGGCATCGAACCAAATTGGTAGTCGCCGGAAATCACGATCTCTGTGAAACCGGCCTCACACAAAGCCAATTCAAACTCAACAATTCCCCACCAACGCAAGCTGAACAGATCCAACTCAACGGAAACGAGCTGTCCACTGCGCCAGTGCTCGTAACGAAGCTGCGAAACAGTTGTCTGGCGAACGAAATCCGTTTCGGCGCGGGATTCCTGCAACGTCAAAACATCATCGCCGACTTGCCAATGCCGCACGCGGGCCCCAGGCGTTACAAAACTCGAGATGGGATCAAGATCAACGATCAGCCGTCCGCCGGGAGAGAGTGCTCTCTGAAACCGGCATAACACAGAGCGCGCAACCGTCGCCTCGGTGATCAATTGAAATGATCCAGCCGGAATAATGATGGCCTCAAATTTCCGGTCATACTCGAAGCTTTCAAAGCTCTGCACGCTTAACGAAGGCTTCAGGCCACGGGCCGCACATTCCTTGCGGCAGAAGTCCAACATATCTGCCGAGGTGTCAAAGCCAACAACATCACATCCCGACTCGATAAGAGGAATGATCGCACGCCCATTCCCGACTGCCGGTTCGAGGATCGGCCCTTCGCAACCAGCCAGCCGCTCACGATAAAACTCGATATCTCCGAAGGAATGCCCGATGGGTTTATCAACGTGATAGACCCATGCAGCGAGCGTCCCGTAACGATTACTCATGCTCGGATGTCTCAAATGATGATGGCCGGCTGTCTGCATCGCGCAGATGGTCTTCACTCACCAGGAACGGCAACGTGGTCGTCGTGCGCTGCGGGCACCTCCACATGGCGACGCCCCATCAAGCTGTAAACGGTCGGGACCACAAACAGCGTTAGGATCGTTCCCAACGTCATACCACCCACGATGACAAAACCGATCTGCTGACGGCTTTCCGCACCGGCGCCCGTGGCCATCGCTAGCGGCAACGCACCGAGCACCATGGCACCGGTCGTCATAAGGATGGGCCGTAACCGCAGCACCGCAGCCTCGATCACAGCGGAACGCCGGTCAAGTCCTGCCATCTGCCTCTGGTTAGCAAACTCAACGATCAAGATGCCGTGCTTCGTAATCAATCCCACAAGGGTGACGAGGCCAATCTGCGAGTAGACGTTGAGCGTGCCGCCACCAAGCCACAACATACCCAGCGCTCCGGTCATCGACAGCGGCACCGTCATCATGATCATAACCGGATCGCGAAAACTCTCGAACTGAGCGGACAAGACTAAATAAATGAATCCAAGAGCCAACAAGAAGACGAGCGCAAGGCTCTGGCCGGCCGAACGGAATTCACGGCTCTCACCATTCACATCCGTCTGCACATTGGCAGGCAAGATCTCACGAGCCGTTTTTTCCAGGAATGCAAGACCGTCACCGAGCGCATATCCCGGGGCAAGGTTCGCCGAAATTGTAACGGCCCGAAGCTGATTGAACCGCTTCAACTCTTTGGGAGCCACAGCCTCTTTCACGCTGACCACGTTGGAGAGTTGTATCATCTGACCTGTAGGAGACCGGAGGAAGATTGTATTGAGCGCATCGGGAGAAGATCTGTCGGACGCCGCGAGCTGCAGATAGACGTCATACTGCTCGCCGTTCATCTCGAAACGTGTCACCTCGCGTCCGCCCAACAAGGTCTCCAGGGTCCGCCCGACAACGTTCACGTCAATGCCAAGATCGTTGATTTTGGCGCGGTCCACTTCAAGCCGGAACTCAGGTGTGTTGAGCTTGAGATCGGTATCAACGCTCTCAAGACCCGGATACTTCTCGATGCGAGAGAGCATCTGATTGACGTACTCGTCAAGCTGCTCGTACGTCCCCGAAGTTTGGATGACAAACTCCACCGGCCGGGCAGATCCGCGCTGACCGAACGATCCGGGATCCTGCACAAACGCCCTCACGCCGGGGATTGCACGCACGCCAGGCGCAATCTGCTTGCTCATTTCCTGCTGCGTACGTTCCCGCTCGCTCCAATCCGACAGGCGCCCGATCGCAAGGAAGCCCGTCACCTCAGGCGTGCCATTGATCACCAACCGTGATTGGACCTCGGGCAAAGTCTTGAAGATATCATCAACTTCACTGGAATAGCGGGCTGTGTATGCGAGTGTCGCACCTTCTGGCCCAACACCGCGAACACGAATTGAACCTCGATCTTCGACCGGGGCGAGTTCGGACTTCAGCGATAAGAAGAAGACCCCGGCCATGCCCGCAACCCCGACGGCAATCAGCAGCACCAGCGGCCGCACATTGAGCGACGCCGAAAGAACCCTCCGATAACCGGCCTCAAAAGCAACAAGACCACGCTCCAACGCCGCCGAAATGCGCCCTGGCTTGGCCTCATGTCGTAGCAGTTTCGAGCACATCATCGGCGTAAGCGTCAGCGCAACAAAACCGGAAACCAGCACCGCGCCTGCGAGCGTAAGTGCGAATTCGAGGAACAGCTTGCCCGTCTTACCCGGCGCAAATGCCACGGGCGCATATACGGCTGCAAGCGTCAACGTCATCGCAACCACGGCGAAACCAATTTCCTGGGTGCCCTTGATTGCAGCCGCGACAGGCTTCATGCCACTTTCTATATGGCGGTAGATGTTTTCCAGCACGACGATTGCATCATCGACCACCAGCCCAATCGCCAACACCATAGCCAGCAACGTCAACGTATTGATACTGAACCCCAGCGCGAACATCAGCGTGAAGGTCGCAATCAACGAAATTGGAATGGTTACGATTGGGATGATCGAAGCCCGCGCCGACCTCAGGAAGAAAACGACCACCACAACAACAAGCGCGATGGCTTCGCCAATCGTCATGTAAACGGCCTTGATGGAGCGGTCGATGAACACCGCATCATCATTGCCAATGTCCGCCGTCATCCCGTTAGGCAAAGACCGATTCATTTCAGGCAACACGCCACGTACAGCTTGCGAGACATCGAGTGGATTGGCTACGGCCTGTTTGATAATACCGACCACGATGGCAGGTTCGCCATTGTAGCGCCCGTCGCGCCGCTCATCTTCAGCACCGAGCGCAATGCGGGCAACTTCGCGCATCTTGACTTGATGGCCCTCGGTCCGCTTGATCACGATGTCGCCGAACTGATCCGGCGTCACGAGCCCCGTGCGCGACAGGACGGAGAATTCCCGATCCTGACTTTCAATCCGCCCCGAAGGAAGCTCAACATTCTGCGCGCGAAGCGCGGCTTCAAGATCTTGCACCGTGAGGTCAAACGCAGCCAAACGTTCGCGATCGATCCAGATACGCATCGCATATCGTCGTTCGCCGAAAATAACGACGTCAGCCACACCGTTGAGATTTTTCAGTCTGTCGACAATAAAACGGTCGACATAGTCAGTAATTTGCAACGCCGACATCTGCGGACTCGTGAAGACGAGGTACATGACCGAACGTGCGTCCGCCTCGACCTTCGAGATCGTCGGCTCCTCGATTTCATCCGGCAAACGTCGCCGAACGCGGCTAACACGATCGCGAACATCACTGGCCGCAACGTCTTGATCGACATCAGAACGGAACCGGACCGTGATACGGCTCGATTCAGACCGGCTTGTAGACTCCAAAACGTCGATTCCGGAAATTCCAGCAATCGAGCCTTCTAAGATCTGCGTCACCTGAGTTTCGATAATCGTCGCAGATGCGCCAGGATATGTCGTCGAAACCGAAACCACGGGCTCATCGACGTTCGGATACTCGCGAACGGTCAGTCGGCCGTAGGACACGATGCCGAGAAGGATGAGCACGAGGCTCATCACTGTCGAAAAAACCGGCCGTTGAATAAAAAACGCGAAGGTGCCCATCAGCTGCCCTGGCGAAGAGTGGTCTTAGGCTGAAGCGGGATAGATCCACGCGTCTCGACCACTTTCACTGAGGCACCGTTCTTGACCTTTTGCTGCCCCGCCGTCACGACGGTAGCTCCGCTGGCAAGCCCCTCGAGAATTTGCACCTCAGCGTTGGCGCGGTCCCCCAATTTGACTTTGGCCTCGACCACCTTGCCATCGTCGATCCGGTAGACGTAGTTCTCGCCAGCCCGCGGCACCACAGCACTTTCCGGAACCACGACCACCTGTCGCTCGATTCGTCCCTTCACGATGATTCGTACGAACAGACCAGGCCGAAGCTCACCATCACCGTTTGGAACAAGAGCACGGATCGTCAATGACCGCCCATTGACGTCAACCATTGGGTCAATCGCGTAAATCTTACCTTGGAAGCCCCTTCCAGGCAGCGCATCAACGCGAAGGTCGACCGTCTGGCCTGTACTGATTTCAGCGAGATAAATCTCCGGCAAGCTGAAGTCGACCTTAAGTTGATCGATCTTCTCAAGGTTCACCACGGTCGTCCCTGCCGTAATGAAGGCACCTGGTGACACCTGCCGTATCCCAACAATCCCATCAAACGGCGCGCGCACTGTATGTTTGTCGAGCCGGACTTTCATAAGGTCTACGGCAGCACCGGAAGTCCGCAGATTGGCCTTGGCTTCGTCCTGCGCCTTTTCAGTGACGTTACCGGTTTTAGAGAGAGCTTTCGCACGCTCGTTATTAGCCTGAGCCAAAACATAGCGTGCCTCTGCGTCCGCTAATTCGGCCTGCGCCAATGCGTCATCGAGCTTCATGAGAATGTCGCCCTGCTTGACGGCCTGTCCTTCGGCAAAGCCGACAGTAACGACCCGTCCAGCAATCTCGGGTGCAATTTTTACAGATTCATCAGATCGTAGCGTTCCGATCGCCCGCAGATCGCGCGTTCGAGATATCGTGCGAGATTGACCACTTTCGACAGTGATCGCTGAACGTATCGCACCTGTGGCAGAAGCCGCTTTGGCTTCGCTATCCTTGGTCTCAGCCTTGATCGCGGCCCAGATCTCGGGTGGGACCTTCACGATGTTCTGAGACACGGCCACATAGGCAGCTCCACCCGCAATCAGGAGCGCTGTAGACCATAGCCAGAATTTTCGCATCGACGAAGACCCTCCTCAGCGGCCAGAGGCACGGGTTCAGCCGCCAATATAGCACATGCCGAAGAACGGATGCGCCAATATGTTTGGTGAACGTGGAACGTAAGCGACGCCCCGTTTCCGTCGCTCGATTTCATCTTTTTCCTTACACCCCGGTCAAATTCAGTAGCCCCAATCCACTTGTCCTACCAACCCGGGATAACGCGTCCACGTCGAACACCAACAGCCATGTTGCTGTCCCGCCACGCCCTGACACGTTTCGATTTTCTGCCTCGAAACCTGCCGACGACGGAATTTGTTAACGACACGCGTTATAACCGCGAACCCTCAAGGTGTTCGCACGTGCAGAAATATAAGGAAACTGGTCATGATGAAGGCAATACTGCCTGCAGCGATGCTTTCGATCCTCACATTAACGTCAGCCAACGCAGCTGCTCCCCAGTCGCTGGCTCCACACACGACGCCAGCCCTGGCACAAGACGTCTCCTCAACAGTGCTGAATAAGGTCCAGTACAAGGAGAGGAAGCACTATCACGGAAAACGTCACAAGAAGGGGCATCATCGCTACAAGGCAGGCTCCCGCCATCGCCACGCACCAAAGCACTGGCACCGCCACAAGAAGCGCCCCCACGATTGGCATCGTCGCGGTTGCATCATCGTTGGACCGGTTTGGTTCTGCCCATAACGAACTAAATAAATAGCGGAATCGCGGTGCAGAGGTTTCTGCACCGCGATTTTTTAGTTCACGGGCGAGCCGCGATCACCATATTGAACGGCGTCGCTACGGCTCGGCGCACACGTGAGAACCCACCCTGCTTCAAGACCTCAGCCAGCCGCTTTTCACCAGCTTGAGCTCCAAGTGCCATCCCAACCTCCTGCTTCAAGGATGAAGGGACGCACACGCTGGTTGAGAACGCGTAGTAAACCCTTCCAACCGGATTGAGATTGTCCTCCAGTCGATCTCCAGCAAGCGGCTCGACAATCATCAAGGTCCCATCATCGGCGAGCGTGGACCGGATATGCCGGGCAGCCCCCACCGGGTCGCCCATATCGTGTAACGCATCGAAGATTGTCACGAGCTCATAACCTTCCCCCGTGAAATCCTGCGCCTTCGCCACTTCGAACTTCACATTGGAAATGCCCATGGATTTGCTGCGTGCGATATCGATGGAAGGCGCGTGAAAGTCGAACCCGGTGAACGTGGATTGAGGAAAGGCTTCCGCCATGATCATCGTGGACGCGCCATGTCCGCAGCCGACATCAGCAACCTTCCCACCCCGCTCAAGTTTCTCGACAACCCCATCGAGCGCCGGCAGCCATTCACTGACGAGATGTGCTTTGTAGCCCGGACGGAAAAATCGTTCGGTGCCGCAAAACAGACAACTACAGTGGTCTCCCCAGCCGACACCTTCACCGGATTTGAAAGCGTCGTTGAGGCGGGGCTCGTCCGCAAAAATCGCAGCAAGGGAATAAAAACCTCCCGTCATATTGACTGGGCTCTCTTCGTCAGCGAGCACCGCTGCCTGTTCGGGAGAAAGTGCAAATGTGGCCGTTGCCGGATCGTAAGTAACAAATCCGGACGCAGCCTGCGCAGAAAGCCACTCACGCACATACCGTTCACGCGTTTGCGTGTGGCGCGCAAGATCTGTGGGCGTGAGGGGCCCATGCGCCTCCAAGGCGCGGTAAAGGCCAAGCTTATCACCGAGGAGAACAAGCGCTGCATTCGCAGCCGCCCCCAGCTCGTTCACCATCGTACCGAGTAATGCTTCGAGTTTTTCTGAGTTAAGTGTCATCCGAGTGCCTTTCGCAATGAAAGCTGCTCTCGGCACAAAAGTCCTCGCTCACCGCGCGGGACCTGCACCGCAGAAGCAACGGGGTCGAGTTATTTGCGACGGCATGGACACTTGGCTGTCCCGTCAGGAACAAAGCGTTGAAAACGGGTCAATCGCCGTAATTCTCAAAGAAGGCGAGCCTACCGGGAACAGTCACCGGCGCAAATCGTTGCGTAATAGCGATCATTCCAACGCAAAGATTGTATCACCCTTGGTCGCCAAGTCTGAATTTTTCAAAGATCGGCGCCTCAGGCACGCAGCATTGAGCTTGACGTCTCCAAGGGCGCGTACTGATAATACCTTCAGTCCGGCCAGACGCAGGCCCCACGATGGAGCTGCAGATGATTGGTTCAAGTTACTCGGGCGGCTATAATTTGGCCGCGGTACGAAGCGACGTCGCCGCCAATTGGGGATGGTACCTTGCTCTTGGCATCATAAGTCTGATTGCAGGCATCCTGGCCATCGCGTTTCCCTTGATTGCATCGATCGCCGTTAAGATTCTGATTGGCTGGCTTCTCATCCTCATCGGCATCAGCCAGATCTTACAGGCCTTTCAAACCCAACGATGGCGTGGCGCCATCGTCGACTTTCTCTTAGGTGCGCTCTTGTTCGCAGCTGGCTGCGTACTCGCGTTCCTTCCGCTCACAGGCCTCATTACGCTGACCCTTTTTCTTGCGATCGTCTTCATCGTGCAGGGCATATTTCAGATCGCAATTTCTCTGCAACTACGCCCCATAGATGGATGGGGATGGCTGATGTTCGGAGGAATCATTGCTCTCGGAGTCGGCGTGCTTCTAGCTCTCGAGCTCCCATCCAGCGCCAGCTGGGCGCTCGGACTACTCGCAGGCGTGAACATGATCGCATCCGGGATCAGCTATATCGCGCTGGCACTAACCGCTAAGCGCCTCGCGGACTCTGGTCGCTGACAGCGGGAGAGAGCGCTAGGTGATCGCTCGGGTCGGCTCGGAACTGACAAATACAAAAAGACGTTGGAACCAACCGAGTTGGACGCATTCAACCATGTCTTTCAGGAGGAGTAGCCCATGCGACGTGAGTTTATCACACTTGCAGCATTGATCCTATTAAGCGCACCAGCCAATGCCCAATCAGGTGCTACCGCCAAACTGGCAACCCAAGACGGCAAAGAGGTCGGCACGGTCACATTGAAGGAAACTGCTAAGCAGGGTGTATTGCTTAATATGAAGCTGAACGGCGTCCCAGCAGGCGAACACGCTATTCATATCCATGAGACCGGCAAATGCGAGGGCGATTTCAAAAGTGCGGGAGGGCACTTCAACCCCGATGGACATAAGCACGGCGTCCTCGCAGAAGGTGGCCACCATGCTGGCGATTTGCCAAACATCCATGTTCCTGCCAGTGGCAATCTCCAGATTGAAATCCTGGCTCCAAAAGTGACCTTGGCAAAAGGAACGAAGAACAGCCTCTTTGATGATGATGGTTCAGCGATTGTCATTCACCAGGGCGTAGATGATTACTCGTCTCAACCCACGGGCGATGCCGGAGGGCGGATGGTTTGCGGCGTTATCGTCGCCGCACAATAACGACGGAACGCGCGACAAGCCGCTATCGCGGGATACCGGGATCTCCACCTCCCTCCCGCAAAGTCGGACGCGCGCCCGCCGAAGAAGAGATCTCATCAAGCGTTACAGAACCTTGAGTGAGCCAAGCTGGATCGAACCAGCGATCAGCCGGCCCATCATATGGGAGCCTTGTCACGTCCCAATGCCGGATGTAGGGCGCATAAGCGTCCCACACCGGTGGACCGCCGCCGATAAACACAACGCGACCCGCAAACTGGGCGAGCGTTTCGGTTGGTATCATCGAAGATCGCAGAACTGCGATAGTCCTGTCACGAAAAGCAAACTCAGGAACAGATGCGATAGTACGCGGCCCAGCCAGCAATACATGCCCACGCGTCATCTCGAAAAACCGCTCAACATCATCACGGTAGGCCTGCCCCTTGCAGCCCTCCCACGGCATCCGGCCCTCAAGCCCGAGCTGACCGCGCTGCCCAATAGCACACATAGCCCTGACATCGACCTGCTCTAGACTCATGGGATCATTCTCCAGCCGCGCTAGTCAGCCATCAACAAGATTGTAATCCTCCTACTCAGCCGCAGGAACCACTGAAAGGTGCTCTCTTTTTTGCGACCTGAGACGGCGCTCGGTATCGAGCATGTAATCCCGCGTCAGAGGCAAAGCGTCGAGCCGTTTCACAAGCTGCAGCTGAAAGACCATGAGGTTCTGATAGCGGAAAGCCGCTTCAGACCCAGCGAGATAGAACTCCCACATTCTGCAAAACTTCTCGCCCTTCAGATCGACAGCTTTCTGCCAATTGCGAACAAAACGCTCCCGCCAGTTGCGCAGGGTCTTCGCATAGTGAAGGCGCCAGACTTCGACATCACTGACGAACAAACCAGCCCGCTCGACACTCGGTAACACCTCACTCAGAGCCGGAATGTAACCACCAGGAAAAATGTAGCGCCTGATAAACGGGTTTGCGATCCCGGGACCGTCAAAGCGGCCAATCGAGTGGACCACCGCCACCCCATCTTCCGAAAGCAACTCTGCAATCTTCGCGAAATAGTCGCTGTAGTGGTTAACACCAACGTGCTCGAACATCCCCACTGAGACTATCCGGTCAAACGCCCCGGCAAGCTTCCGATAGTCCTCAAGCTGGAAGACTACTGAGCCATCGAGCCCTTCATCCATAGCTCGTCTTTGGCTGTACCCTAGTTGCTCCGGGCTGAGCGTAATACCGGTAACGCTGACGTCGGCGAGCTTCGCAAGGTAGAGGCCCAAACCACCCCACCCCGATCCGATATCGAGGATCTTTTGCCCATCCTCAATAGCCAGCTTGACCGCTAGATGACGCTTCTTCGCCAGCTGCGCCTCTTCTAGGTCAACGTGATCCGACGTGAAGTACCCGCAAGAGTACTGGCGATCAGAATCAAGAAACAGATCGTAGATCCGCCCATCAATATCGTAGTGGTGTCGAACATTGCGGGACGAACCACCGATAGAGTTGAGTTGTTGGGCCCTGCGCAGCATCCAGCGCATACGTTCAAGCGCACGCATCCAAAGGGTAGGTTCTACCTCTCTCACATTATCCATAAGGAGAATGATAAGATCGTAGATGGTTCCCTGCTCTACGGTTAGCCCACCATCCATGTAGGCTTCACCGATCGCCAATGTAGGGTCTGCCGAGATTTTGAACTCTGTCGCAAGATCGGTGGTCCGGCAAGTAACCTGCTTTCCCGTACCATCGCCAAAAACACTTTCATGGCCGGTATGGTCTACGAAACGTAGGGCGCCATGGCGAACGGCATAACCGAACAGCTTCATCATAGGAGACGGCATACGAGTTCTCCTCGACCGGAAGATGCAACGAACAAAGAATGATTGGGGCGATCAACTGTTTCCCGCGCAAACAACCCGGGCACACCCCAATATTCTGCACACCTTCAAATCAGCACCACACATATCTCGACTTTTGCAATAATGGGTTGATATGAAAAAGGTTTCAAATCACCGAAGAAGTCGCAATGCATAATTTTCACCGCAACCTTTGAAAAAGCAAGACCGGGAAAATCCTCCTTTCCAAAAAGTTGTCACTCAGATCCGCACGACGTAACAAGGCCGACGATCCTTACCAGGATGTTTGCGACCAAATACCAAAAATCAAGCATTTCCATAGGCCATGCTCTTCACGAACACGTGCCAGAAATCACGTGTCCTCACGGTAGCTTCGCCCGATAACCCTCACAGCCCCCACAACAGACGGAACAAACCAATCCCCCGTCCCATTGACTATGAGTGGCACGATGTAAGGAGGCTAGCTATGGCGAGATGCGAAGTTTGCGGCAACGACTACGATAAATCGTTCGAAGTCCTAATGAACGGCGATCGCCACACGTTCGATAGTTTCGAATGTGCTGTTCATGCCCTTGCCCCCACCTGCAAACACTGTGGGTGCAGGATTATGGGGCACGGCTTGGAAGACGAGGGCACTTACTATTGTTGTCGCGCGTGCGCAATGCAGGAGGGCGTTCCCGGTTTCCAGGATCGATTATAGATTTCATAGGACACGCGATCATGGAACCACGTGCGGCTTGTGCGCTCGCCAAAACAATTTTGAGGAATCGCAACAGGCAAGCGCACAAAAATTAATCTCTCAGGAGTCCATCGCGATTACATCGTGGCATAGGCGAGAATAATTAACGTCAGGAGAATCAAACCTGCGGCAGTTGCTATGCCTTTTACAAAAGATCGATACGTTCGAACGTGATCTGCATAATCGGATTCTGTAAATGTTTCTGTAGTTTGAGCTGTCATATGAACCCCCTTTGCTGAAAAAAACAACTGGGCACTTCATAAACGCGTCGCACACCTCACGAGTTCCAATACCCTAGATCAATAAACTAAAAAAATATAGGAACTTATTGATTGCGATTGAAGTTATGGTAATCCCAAGGAGTGTGGCAAGTTTACTTCGAAAACAATGGAATTTTTCCCGTCATATATCGGCGTTCTATATACCGCGATAGATCGACGGCATTCCACAGCATATTCAGCTAGATCGCACTCACATCGATCCTAGTGTAAGCGTGCCCACCAAGATAATTCGCTCTTTGATCCTTAGCGCACAAAACGCTGATCGCAGGGCACACATCTTCGGCGCCCCCCAAGCCCCCGAGTAGGCGCCGATAGACCGCGTGGATGTTCCCTCACCACGCGGCAAATCCCGCCCGGGCCTAAAGTTCGGCGCGGACGCAGCATCCCCCCAGCTGCGTGAGTCCGGCGTATTCGCAAACAGCGGATACGCCGGGCCTTCAAATCACTAATTTATATCAAGCCGATCCTGATCCGAACCGGAGCATACGGGGCGTGTTAAGGAACTATACGAGCTTAACTGCGTTGCACTGCACAAATTAAAATTGAATAATGCAGGCCTAATCAGACCAAAAGTTCACATCAGACACAGGACCGACGATCTCGTCGGAGACAGTAATTGTGAGCCGTCTCGTCGTTGCATCCAATCGGGTTGCCGATTTGAGCGTCGCCAAACAAAGCGGCGGATTAGCAGTCGCCGTAGGAGAGGCCCTACGCCAACGCGGAGGTGTTTGGTTCGGCTGGAGTGGAGACGTCGTTGAAGATGGCGAACCTGACGTGCCCACAACGACCAGTCTGGACAATGTCACGACAGTCACCGTCCCACTCTCACGAAGCGAATTCGAAAACTACTATCACGGCTTCGCAAACCGAACGCTCTGGCCGGTCTGTCACTACAGGTTGGACCTCGCGGAGTTCTCCAACGAGTTTCTCGAGTCATACCGGCATACCAACGCCCGGTTTGCCGCCGAAATCGAGAAGTTATTGCTCCCTGACGACATCCTCTGGATTCACGATTTTCACCTGATACCACTCGGCAGCGAACTGCGAAAACGCGGCGTGACACAGCGCATTGGCTTTTTCCTCCACATCCCCTTTCCACCCATCGAGATTCTCACGGCCACGCCAGAACATGAATGGCTGATCGACTCGATCTTTGCCTATGATCTCGTTGGCTTCCAAACGCAGACGGATCTCAATAATTTCAAACGCTATCTGCTGCAGCTCGGGAACACGACGTTCCTGCCACTGGACCGATTGATATGCGGGGATCGGGAGCTCACTGCAGGTGTATTCCCGGTCGGCATAGACGCGGACCACTTCGCCGAGGTTGCACACTCCCCGCAATCGGATCGCATCGTTGAGTCAATGAAGGTCCGCGATCCGGGGCTCGCCCTCATCATCGGAGTCGATCGCCTAGACTATTCCAAGGGGTTGCCCGAACGCGTCCGTGCATTTGAACGGCTCCTGGAGTTGCATCCTGAATGGCGGAATGCGGCGTCATTGATGCAGGTCGCCCAGCCGACGCGCGAGGATGTCGACGCTTATGTGGACATCCGAGAAGAACTCGAACGTCTGACAGGAGCAATCAACGGCCGCTATGGAAACTTCGACTGGACGCCCGTTCGCTACATCAACCGATCAGTGGAACGCGACCGTCTCGCTGCGATTTTCCGTGCAAGTCGCATTGGTTTGGTAACCCCTGTCCGGGATGGCATGAACCTCGTCGCCAAGGAATATGTAGTCGCGCAGGATCCGGACGATCCTGGTGTGCTCGTACTATCTAAATTCGCGGGTGCCGCTGAAACACTCACCGAGGCACTGATCGTCAATCCCTTCGACACCGACGAAGTGGCCGAAGCTCTGCACGCCGCGCTCATTATGCATCAAAGCGAGCGCAAACACCGCAATTACGCATTGCGCACAAAGATCAACAACTTCGATGTCTTCAAGTGGCAAAAGGATTTCTTGACTGCCCTCGAACATAGCCGCACGAGCTACTTGATCCCGGAACGAACCGCCTAGGCGATCCTCTAGGGGCGACGCCCGGTTGCAAAGGTAAGACCATAAAGGGCCGGCTCCGGGAGCAGGATCAGACTGGTTCCCACATTTCCCATGCGCGCCGTCATTGCTCCCTTGCTTTCGAAGGTCGCACGAAAAGCGCCAATATCCGCAACGTCGCTCCACGCGCGCGCGACGCTGCCGCAAAAGAATACGCCGCCCCACGAGGCCGTCGCCAGAACGAGATCGCCGCTGACACGTGCGAGAACCCGCGTGAAAATCTCAAGTGCTTCAGCAGAAACCGTGTCTATCCCGGCCCCTCTGAAGATCGCTGCATCCTCCGGAACAGAGTGATCCTCCTCGACCGTTCCGCTCAGCTCCTTATGAAGACGGCGAATTCCACGACCGGAAAGCAAGTCCTCAACCGATCCGATGGAACCAAGCAGCTTCTCCTCGTCTGCCGTTGTTGCAGCATAAGAAATGTGTCCCGCTTCGCTCGGCACGCAAAGCCAGGCGCCGCCGATGGGCACGGCCGCCGCCGCTCCCAAACCTGTTCCAACGTTAACGGCCAGCCGCGTCGCCTTGGCATCCAGATCGGGCGGAGGCCCACCAAGCTTGCGGACGTCATCAGAAGTGAGATGAGGCAAGGCGAGTGCAACAGCTTCAAGATCGTTGAAGAGCATCACGGGCCTATCGCCCAACACACTTGCAACGTCACTAGCTGCAATACGCCATGGCGCGTTTGTCAGGACAACTTCATCCCGGTTAACCGGGCCCGCCGCGGAAATAGATCCGCCCGTGCATTGGCCGCAATCAACGCCCTCGAGATAGGCCTGGAGTGCTGAGTGGAAAGTCGGAAAATCGCTTACGTTCAGCTTCTTGACGTGCTGCAGGTCGCCGGGCCCTGCAGACCGCGCAAAGCGTGCATTGGTACCACCGACATCTGCAATCAGCTTCCAGCGTTTCACTTGGCTGACCCTCTACTGTCGTGGCCATTACACGGAAAGGCCAGAGCGTCCACTCACCTTCCCGAATACCGGCGCGTTTTCAATCGCTAAACGGCAGCCTCCCATGGGCGCGACAAGCGCACGGCACCATTTATGATCCCGACCATAGAGTACGTCTGCGGAAAGTTGCCCCACGGCGCACCGGTTTTGTAATCCGTATCTTCCGACATTAGGCCGAGAGACGTACGCGCCGCCAACAACGCCGTGAACAGCTCCCGCGCCTCATCCTTCCGTCCCATGCGTGCAAGAGTATCAATCCGCCAAAAGGCGCAGACGTTAAAGGCCGTTTCAGGGGCGCCAAAATCATCAGCCTCCTCGTAACGCATCATGAAGGGGCCACGCCCCAACACCTTTTCCATCTCCTGGATGGTCGAGACAAAACGGGGATCCAAGGGATCGATGATACCGACCTCACCCATCAGGAGAACCCCTGCATCCAGGTACTCCCCTTCAAAGCTCTCGACAAACGCCTGCCGTTTCCCAGACCAGGCACGCTCGAGAATGACCTGGCGAATGCGTGCTGCTCGCTCGGCCCAAAAACGCGCCCGATCAGTAAGGCCCATGTACAAAGCAATCTTTCCGAGACGGTCACAGGCCGCCCAGCACATGACGCTCGATGACGTGTGAACGCGTGCACGCGAGCGCAACTCCCACATGCCCGCATCTGGCTGATCGTGAAGCTCGTAGGCCTTCTCACCGACCCGTTCGAGCCGCTCAAAATCCTCATACCCAGCGCGCATAAAAAGCCGCGTGTCAAAGAAAGCTTGCGACGCACCCAGAACGAGATTGCCGTAAGTATCGTGCTGGAAATGTTCGTAGGCCTGATTGCCGATCCGCACGGGACCGATCCCCTTGAACCCATCAAGCGTGTCGACAACACGCTCGGTCAGCCGGTCCTCTAACCCGATACCGTAGACGGGTTGAATGTGTCCCCCGTTGGCATTGGAGACGACATTCATGATCCAACCGAAGTAGTTTTCCATGGTACGCACAGCCGAGAGGCTATTGAGCGCACGCACCACGAAAAAGGCGTCACGAATCCAACAGAACCGATAGTCCCAGTTGCGCTGCGTTCCCGGCGCCTCCGGAATACTTGTCGTCATGGCAGCAACAATCGCGCCGGTTGGCTCGTAGCTACATAGCTTCAACGTTATCGCCGCGCGCACGACGGCATCTTGCCAATCGAGCGGAACAGCGAGCCTATGTGTCCAGTTGCGCCAGTAGTCATGCGTCCGAGTCTCGAACATCTGCGCAGTTTCACTGGCACCGTCGCTCAGCGTCTCGTCCGGCCCGAGGATCAGGTTCAACGGCCCGTCCAGATTAAAGGCCGTTTCCGAACGCACGTAGTCGACTGGAGCATCCGTTGTGAGCCGCAACGTCGTTTCAGGACCAACGTACCGAACATGGTTCGATCCGAATGTAATAGTCGGTGTCGTCCCGCCATAGTTGAACTGTGGCCGTACTTTAATGCGAACACGCGGCGTGCCGGACAATGGACGAACTCGGCGCACCAGCATCTGCGGGCGAAACGCTCTATCTCGCCACTTAAACCGCGGCGCAAAGTCCAAAACTTCGATACTGCCCGAAGCCCCATTGAGAACTGTTCTTAGAATGGCAGTGTTGGGTAAATAGGCCTGCTCGCTACTAACGAAATCGACGACTTCGATCGCAAACATGCCCTGCCCGGATGGATTGCCGTCACCCGCCAGCAATGAATGAAACACCGGGTCACCATCAAACCGCGGCAAACAGCACCATACGATCGAAGCTTTTTTATCAATGAGAGCCCCGATACTGCAGTTTCCGATCAGGCCCAGATCAAGACCGTTCACGATCCTTCCCCTTCGAGGTGCTGCGCATAATCAACCAGCCAAGCGACGAACGCAGCGGTCGTGGGCGCCCGATAGGACGCCGCTGTGAGACCGTCACCAACCTTGATCGAGATCCCACCAGCCGCATTGACGGCGGCAAACGCATCTTCATCCGTAACATCGTCGCCCGCAAACAGTGGCACGCGTCCTAAGAACGGAGCCTCGCGCATAAAGGCTGTAACAGCGGCTCCTTTATTCGCATCCTTCGGACGGGCTTCGACCACCATCTTGCCGCGGCTCACGCGAAAACCGCCTGCTCCATCGACAATCCGTTCCATGGTCGCAATGCACACGTCCTCAAGCTCCGGTCTTGCCCGAAAATGTAGAGCCACACTTCCGGCCTTCTCTTCCAGGAGCAGCCCTTCGTTTTCACTGCAAAGCAGCCGAAGGCCGTCTTTCAATTTGTCGAGCAGATCCCCGTCCAGCTGAGGCATTTGAACCCTGCCCACTGCATCCCGGCGCGTGAAGCCATGCACCCCAGCTATCGGAAACCGCAACGGCGCAACGAACGCATCAATGGTCGCAATATCGCGCCCGGTGACAATAGCGAGCGCCCCGTCTACATGCCGCGCAACCGTTGCCAGAGCATCCCGCGTCGCTTCCGTAAGCGCTACAGCATCCGGCCGGGCAACAATATCGACCAGAGTGCCATCGAAATCCAAAAACAATGCCGTACGGCGCGCGTGAGGATAAGGAGGTAGGGCCATGAATGCGGCTAAGTTCCGATGATCAGATCATGAAAGGAATGGGCGAGAAGCAGGCCACGACACCTGCCGGTTGCATCACCCTACTATCGCGCCAAACACAAATACGCCACCCCACCCGCCTCTCGGACTATTAAGCTTGGCATGGAGGGGAGGTACGATGGAAGAACACGAAAGTGGAGCTTCAACGGGCAGCCCACTAAGCAGCCCCTCTGCTGTATCTCAGGTCACCCGATCCAACGATCAGCCGGCCAACTTTTGCAGATGCACAGCAGTCTGTGTCCACCGTGCACGCGAGAATGCGACCCTTCGGTCACAGCAATCTCTGCGCCCGATCGGTTGGAGGGGCAGCAGCAGTGCCCCGCAAATTCTTGTGCTGGCAAAAAAAGACGGGCGGACGCCCATTTAAGGCGGCCACCCGTACATAGGGGAGGAAGTTGCAACCAGCCTGTCGTCCACTCTCAAAAGACGAAAAGGAGGCATCAATGTGGTATGCCATATACCAACATGTGCGCCGCGTCTACCTCTGCACTAGAGCTATTCGATCACAGAATCGTTCCTATTCATTTCGCATTGCAAAATTGCATGGGTCCCATGCATTTAAGGAGCATCTCAACCTCCGCGAAAGCCTTCCACCTCGGTCAATGAACCTAAAGCGAGCCCCCCCATGCTGATCAAAGCGGAAGCCTCCTGTCTCATTGTCATCGATATGCAGGAGCGTCTCGTCCCAGCAATGCAAGCCCCAGCTCGTACGCTTAAAAACACGCGGCTTCTTCTCACAACGGCTCGACGCCTCGACATCCCGGTTCTGATCACGGAGCAATACCCGAAAGGCCTGGGCCACACGGTCCGTGAGATTGCGGATGTTTCGCAAGGACTGCCTGTCCTCGAGAAGGTTCATTTCTCCTGTCTCGAAGACCCGAGATTTGCCGACGCCTTTCGGGAGTTAGGTCGTCCGCAAGCGGTTATCGCCGGCATGGAGGCACATATCTGCGTCATGCAGACGGCCGCCCAGTTGATGGAAGAAGGCTATGAGGTTTTCGTCGTGACCGACGCGACCTCTTCGCGCTCTCTAGCGAGTGAACAGGCATGCCTCGACCGGTTGCAGGCGAGTGGCGCAGGCATCGTCACGACGGAAATGGTCATATTCGAGTGGCTGGGACGCGCCGATACTCCAGCGTTTAAGGAGCTATTGCCCCTTATAAAATGACCGCGACGCGCCACATGCGATTATCCAGCACTCGCGAAAGTAACTAATCGTCATTCGCCGCCGAGTGCCCCGGCAAACGTCCGACAACGGAGACGCCACCCAAACGTCGTCCCTCATTGTCGGAGGCATCCAACGTCCCTGTAGGGACTTCCATCTTCGAAGTCTCGGGACGACCGCGAAGAGAAGTTCTGTCGGCCCCAGCCGGGTCGGCAAAATAAATAATCGCAACGAGTGCCGCCGCCGCAAAACCAAAAATTGTCGTCGTCATTGTCGTTCTCCAACCGCCTGAGGGGTGTCGGCGTTCGATATGCCGATCTAGGGGTTGGAGAATGCCTGAGTATAAGTCGGCAGGCTGTTCCCTACGGTACATGGGTCAAACCTCCCTCCAACTACCGGCGTGCGGAGCGACGCGAAACCTCGGCTTTGGAAACTTCACCAGCTGCGACGAGAGCATTGACGCACCCCCGCGACAAACGCGGTCCAGCATCGCGCATACACTGGCGAAGAGAGCTGCTTCCGACTGAATGGGCACTGCAATAAGAGAGATAATCACCGATGCAGGCGCGCTTGACGCTCAAGCTGACCGCACCTGCCTGAGAAACTGAAAACACCAGAGTGCTGGCGAAAACGACTGCCGAGACAGCGCGGCGAGAGTTTGTAGAAATCTTAGCCATCGTTCATATCCCTTGATCATGAGCCGCACCTCGGTGCCGGCATGTCGTTTGCGATGGCCTGACTATGCGTGCTCCGCCAACGGAACGCTGTTCCGGGCGTGACACCTGTCCAAATCTTTGTGAAAGCGTTTGCCGCCCTGCTTCAACGAGGCGGAAGGCGAACCGAATAAAACGATCTCAGGTCGCGGAGGGGCGACGTTCACCTGCTTGCGCCAACTGATCAGCACGTCGCTGATCAGTCGCCTCGCGCTGCTCGCGTTGTATCATCCGCCGCGTTCTAAGAACGCCGCGGTGACCGAACAGAAAGGCCAGTATAAAAACTGCTGACTGCGTAAGGACGATACAGGGCCCTGTCGCTCCGTCGATATGGAAACTAATGAGCGTACCCGTAATGCACGACCCGATGGCCACAACCGCGGCGACAACAAGCATGCGTGCAAAGCTGGTCGTCAGCAGGAACGCGATGGCGCCAGGCGCCACCAGCATCGCCACGACGAGAATGATACCAACCGCTTTAAGCGAGGTCACAATGGTCAGAGCCAGGAGGACCAGAAGCCCGTAGTGGATGACGCGCACCGGCAGACCGATAGCGCGCGCATGCTGAGGATCAAAGCAATAAAGCAGCAGATCACGCCATTTCAGCGCCACGACGAGAAACGTGCCGCCTGCAATGACCGCTATCTCGATCAGGTCCGAAACGCTGACACCAAGCAGATTGCCAAATAGAATATGATCCAGATGCTGGTCCGTATGGATCTTCGTGAACAGCACGAGCCCAAACCCGAACATCCCGGAAAACACGATCCCCATCACCGTGTCTTCCTTCACGCGGCTGTTCTCTTTGAGGTAGCCGGTCAACCCGGCACATGTCAGCCCGGCAACGAACGCCCCGAACGACAAAGGCAAACCTGCGACATAGGCGAGAACGATGCCGGGCAGCACGGCATGCGAAATGGCATCGCCCATCAAGGACCATCCCTTGAGCACGAGGTAGCACGACAGCACGGAGCAAACCGCGCCGATCAGCACAGAGGCCACAAGCGCCCTTTGCATGAACCCGAAACTCAAAGGCACGGTGATGAAGTCAAACCATTCGGTCATGGCTTCACCTCAACCGCGCCGCTGATACGTCGCCGTGACGCCAGCACACCATGCTTCGGCGCCAAATAGAAGGTCGCCAGGAACAACAGCGTCTGCAAGGTGACGATCACCCCTCCAGTCGCACCATCGAGGAAATAGCTGAGGTAGGCCCCAACAAAACTCGTCGCAACACCGATCGCGACGCTCAACATCAAAAGCCGTTCAAACCTGTCACACAGCAGGTAGGCGGTGGCTCCCGGTGTCACCACCATCGCGATGACAAGGCAGGATCCAACCGTTTGGAGCGCTGCAACGGTACATGCCGAGAGCAGCGTGAAGAAGACAATCTTGAGAACGCGCGGCTGCAGCCCCACCGTCCGTGCATGGGCTTCATCGAAAAAGACCACCATCAGGTCTTTCCATTTGAGGAGCAGCACTGCCGCCGAGACGAGCGAAATGATAACGACCTGCAGCGCATCCTCGTCGGAAATACCGAGGATATTGCCCAGCACGATCGTCTGGACATTGACCGAGGTCGGATAAAGCGAAACCAGCAACAAACCTGCAGCGAAGAACGTCGTGAAGACGAGGCCGATGGTCGCGTCTTCACGCAATTGCGTATGCTGCCGCACGAACGCCATACCTGCAGAAGCGAGAAAGCCTGCAATGAAGGCACCCGCCGCATACGGCCATTGCATCAGATAGGCCGCTGCGACACCTGGCACGATGGAATGGGCCAGGGCATCCCCCATCAGCGACCATCCCTTCAACATCAGATACGCGGACAGAAACGCGCAGACACCACCCACGAGCGCGCTGACCCACATAGCCTTGACCATATAATCGTAGCTGAATGGAACCAGCAGCTCAGTGATCATGACGGCTCACCATCTTCACTGCGCCGCAGCGGGCCTTGATCCGGCCGCTTCTGTCCATAAAAGACCAGCGGCCGCTCATCATCCGTCAGCACCGTCACGCTGCGCGTGTCATCGTCTTCATGCAGAGCCGTCCCCGCCAGCTGGAAGTGCCTGAGCACGCCGCCGAAGGCACGCTCAAGATTGGCCTGCGTAAACACACGCGCCGTCGGGCCTGCCGCAAGAATCGTTCGATTGATAAGAACCACCTGATCGCAGAAGTCGGGCACACTGCCGAGATTGTGCGTCGAGACCAGCATCACGTGCCCCTGGTCGCGCAGCTCTTTCATCAATCCAATGATCTCGGTTTCGGTTTTGACATCGACGCCGGTGAACGGCTCGTCCAACAGAATGATACGCCCTTCCTGCGCCAGAGCCCGGGCAAGAAACACGCGCTTTTTCTGGCCACCGGAGAGCTCCCCGATTTGGCGTTTCCGGAAAGCGCCCATACCGACGCGCTCCAGAGCCTCCTCCACCTTCGCGTGATCCATCTTCGAAGGAAGACGCAAAAAGCCCATGTGGCCGTACCGGCCCATCATCACGACGTCTTCGACGAGCACGGGAAAGTTCCAGTCGACTTCCTCGCTCTGCGGCACATAGGCGACGAAATTGGCGCGCAGTGCCTCCTGCATCGGAAGCCCGCAGATTCGAACCGCTCCTTGACGCGGCGTCACAAATCCCATGATCGCCTTGAACAAGGTGGATTTGCCACTGCCGTTCACCCCGACCAGCGCACAGATCGTGCCGGCACGCAGCTCAAAGGACGCGTCCTGCACGGCCGTCGTCCCATTGGGATAGGTTACTGTTACGTCGCGAACCGACAAGGATGTCGCCCGAGGGGACGCGGGCGACGTCCGCTCGCCCTCTCGGTTCTGTCGGCTGTCACGGGCAACATCCATCACTGGCCAAATCCTTTTGCGATTGTATCGACCGTCACCTCAAGCAGCTTCAGATAGGATGGCACCGGTCCGTCTGCGGCGCTCAGAGAGTCAACGTAGAGAATGCCGCCATACGCAGCCCCGGTTTCCTTCGCGACCTGGCGAGCCGGCCGGTCAGAGACCGTGCTCTCGCTAAACACAACCGGAACCTCGTGCTTTCTAACAAGGTCGATCACCTTGCGAACCTGCTGCGGCGTGCCTTGCTGGTCGGCATTGATTGGCCACAAGTAAAGTTCCTTGAACCCATAATCGTGCGCCAGGTAACTGAACGCGCCCTCAGACGTGACAAGCCATCGCTTCGCTTCCGGAATGCCCGCAAGCCGTTTCCGCAAAGGCGCGTCGAGCGCTTTGATTTTCTCTGCATAGTCCGCCGCATTGCGGTCGTAGGTTTCCGTGTTGGCCGGATCGAGTTTGACCAAGGCCGCCCGGATGTTCTCAACATAGATCAGCGCATTGCTGGATGACATCCAGGCGTGCGGATTGGGCTTTCCTGTGTAAGGCCCATCGTTGATCCCAATCGGCTTTATGCCGTCGCTAATTGTCAGGCTCGGCACGTTGGACAAGTTCTGAAAGAACTGCTCGAACCAGCGCTCCAGATTGAACCCGTTCCAAACCACCAGATCCGCGGATTGCGCTTTCACGATATCGCCCGGTGTGGGCTGATAGCCGTGAATTTCCGCACCCGGCTTGGTGATGGAAACGACATCCGCCGCATCTCCCGCGACATTGGCTACGATATCTTCAATCACCGTGAACGTTGTAACGATCTTAAGACGCTTACCTGGCGTGGCCGCTGCGAGCGGTGTCGCGGCCACCACGACCATCAGCGCACAAAGCAGCAAGCCGCGCATTTGATTGAACGTTCGTCCCGTCCACGTCACTGGCCGCCATCTCCCTCTATCCGCCACAGCATACATACTGAAACCATTAGCATTAGAACTGATAGTTAGTTTGTGCTAAACTTGTTGTCAATTACGAACAGAGGTAGACAATAGGCGAGACGAGACTCGGGAGCCTGACATGACTGCTGACAAGGAAACCGTGGCCAAACTCCGGGCCGAGCGTTTCCAGCGCGTGCGCGACGCGCATCAGATGGAGTTGGCGGAAGATTACGTTGAGTTGATCGCGGAACTGATCGACCGGACCGGAGAAGCGCGCGTCGTCGACCTCGCCAGCTATCTGGGCGTCACCAATGCCACCGTCAACAACACGATCGCGCGCCTGCAGCGCGCGGGCTTTGTCACATCCAAACCCTATCGCTCCATCTTTCTGACGGAGGAAGGTCAGGCACTCGCTGAAACCTCACGTGAGCGCCACGAGCTCGTCGTCCACTTCCTGATGGCGCTCGGAGTTGACGAATTCACCGCCGAGGCCGACGCCGAAGGCATCGAACACCACGTAAGCGAGGAAACGCTGCAAGCCTTCCGGAAATTCATGGCGAAGAAGAAGGGTTAAGCCTCTCGGCACGGGAGGGCTCGCAGTCCACATGTGCCACGCTGCTAGCGATGCCATTCGCCACCGCTTCCATTAAATCATGCGCAAGCTACGCGGCTGGGCAGACTATCTGGTAAAGCAGTGTCCACAACCCGGGCGGGCACTCCTGCCATCAGAGAGCTATGACCAGACCTCCTCACATCTACGATGCGATCATCCTCGGCGCAGGTGGCGCCGGTCTGATGTGTGCAGCCGTCGCCGGTCAACGGGGGCGCCGCGTCCTCTTGATCGACCACGCCGACCAGCCGGGCAAAAAGATCCTGATCTCCGGCGGTGGACGGTGCAATTTCACAAATCTGCATACGACACCCAGCTGCTATCTGTCCGCCAATCCGCATTTCGCGAAGTCCGCGCTTGGCCGCTACCAGCCGCAGGAGTTCATTGCGCTCGTCAATCGCCACGGCATCGCGTGGCACGAGAAGACGCTCGGCCAACTGTTCTGCGATGGCTCCGCGAAACAGATCGTCGCGATGCTCCTCGACGAATGCGCGAAGGGGGACGTAACCCTCCGATTAAGCCAGACGATCCGCGACGTCCGTCACGCGGACGGGCACTTCCACATCAAAACCGACGAGCAGATCGCGGCGGCCCCTGCCTTGGTCATCGCCACAGGCGGACCGTCAATTCCCAAAATGGGCGCAACGGGGTTTGCCTACGACCTCGCCCGTCAGTTTGGCCTCAAGATCGTCCAGCCCAAACCCGCCCTCGTCCCGTTGACGTTGCCCGCCGAAGAAAAGCTCTTCAGCACCTTGAGCGGCGTGTCCGCCGATGTCGTGGCGCGCTGCGGCAAGACGGCGTTTCGCGAAGCCTGCCTGTTCACGCACAAGGGCCTGTCCGGCCCCGCGATACTCCAGATCTCGTCCTACTGGACGCACGGGCAACCGATCGCGATCAACTTCCTGCCTGAAAGCCCGGCCGACTGGCTCGTGACCTTCAAGCGGCAAAAGCCGCGCGTCTCACTGCGCACAGCCCTATCAAGTGTGTTCCCCGACCGGCTGGCAGCGGTACTGGCCGACCGACTCGCCCTGCCTGGCGAGTTGGCCAACTGCACCGATCGCGCGTTGCGTGGTGTGGAGCAACAGCTCGCGGCGTGGCCCTTCCAGCCCAACGGCACCGAGGGCTTCGCCAAAGCGGAAGTCACAGCGGGAGGGATAAGCACGGCCGCGTTGTCGTCCCGCACCATGGAGGCAAAAGTGGTGCCGGGGCTCTACGCCATCGGCGAAGCCGTTGACGTCACCGGCTGGCTCGGCGGCTACAATTTCCAATGGGCCTGGGCCAGCGGCTATGCGGCGGGTGAGGTTTTGTGAGTGGGCAACAGGACGATCCCTCGCTTCCAGGTCCCCACGATTGACGCGCTGCAAGGACATCGCGAACCTGACGCAACTGCCCAAGACCGGAAGTGATCTCCGCGCGCACTGTAATTGGTCTAAGATCGGTCATGCCGTTCGGGAGAGAGCCCATGACCAATGCCCAGGAAAAGCACGTCACCCGTATCGCCGCGAGCAAAGGCTACCATCTGGAAAAGGTCGGAAAGGGCCCGCATCACGGGCGCTTCGCCCTCGTAAACAAGAAGGAGGGCAACCGGGCGCATTCAGGCATCCCCGACGCCGAGTTTTCTTTTACGCTCCAGGAAGCAGAAGACTGGCTGGCCAAGCATTGACGCTGCGTTTCGTGGCCGCTGCCCGCAAGCCATTTTAAGGGAGCTTGGTGCTCGCCCAAGTCTCACGCGAACGCCATGAGTTCGTCCGGCCCTGATGTCGGCTAGGCATCACGCCTGACATCGAAGACAACCAAGCACCACGTCAGCAAGCAGACGCCCGAGGCGTTCCGCAGATTTGCTGCGAAACAAATCTGGCAAGTCGCACCCGGCCGCCATCTGCTTCGCAAGCCATCCCCCTACAACACCGTCATCCCGGCACGTGTTGCCGGGATCCAAGGTGCCGCGAAGATTCCCCTTCCTGCGCAACACCGGCAGCGACCACGTCGAGCGTGGAACCATTGGCCGCCTAGCCTCCTAATCCGCTCGGGCCAACTTGCCCTTAGGAATAGCTCGTGCCACGTCTTCGGCAAGCCGTCGTCTAAGTTCCGTTCCTTTGAGGTGCGACTCAATAAATATGGGACAGCTCGTTTGGGCAGAAATACCGTCAAGTTTATGCGTTGGGAGATTGCCTCCTACATGAGCCACAAAGCAAATTCCGGGCATGTAAAACGAATAACGATTTACCTTGAAATTCTCGAAGATCACCTTTGCATGGGTCGGTACAGTTAGAAAAATGTCCGGGTCAGTGTCAAAGTTTACATGTACTCGGACAGATACCTTCGGTAAGCGGTTAAATTCACCGAGCAAGTAACGCCGGAACATCTCTTGATATTTTGCACCTAGGCATCCCTTCTTCACTCCGGTCGCCCCAGGCCAATCTGTAACCGAAGCTCGCCAGAGGATACTGACAAAGAAGTAATAATATGCAGTGGCTCGGAGTTCTGGAGGAAGCTCCCCTCCCAAAAATATTGACCTTCCGTTGTTGGACAATGACCGCTCAGTGCTCTTTAAAGCGTCGCGCAGCCTAAATTCTCCATTGTTACGGACAGTATTCGAGATTACATGATCTTCGCCGTTCTGACTAAAGCGCCCCTCGCAAGAGGAGCAAAGAAGGTGCTTGCTGAATTGAGCGTTGATCTGCACTGCCGAATTTTCGATGACATCAACCATCACCGGAGCTTCAGCATACGGACTACATGCCTGAATTACGGATTTGAATAGTGCGGCCGGGACGAAATGACTATTCTGAAGCTCCGCATCGCTCCTGCAAAGCGCGCACATACCAACTACAGTTCGCGGCGCGCGTATAACCATCACTGCGATCCCCTTGAAAAATCTCCAGCCCTATCAGCAGCAGATGATCGAACACCCTAGTCCGTTTGAACCCCGCCCGCAGAACGAAATTGAGAAATTAGGAGACGCTGGCCAGTTGCCCTTCTTCCTGAAGGATTAAGGCAGACGACATCTGTCAGGAATATCCGCGAACCCACAAAGGATTCAACTACAGCCCTAAACTCGCCTTCTATAGTACTGTATTGAACCTTTTCCCGCCCGCGTATCGATTTAGATTTTTCATCGTCACTAAACCCTCAAATATTGCCAAACCCATCCTGATTATCCGACGAATATAGAGGACTACACAGTTCCAGAAAGAAAGTTCAAACTACCGACCACAATTGAATTCAAAAATAATTGTGGAAATACCCTGTTTGCTTCTCCTCCCATCCCTACCCCCCGCGCCATGTAGACGGCGAAGGCGCGATCGACCGCGCATCCGACACAACTGACATTTAGGCGCCCATATAAGGTGAGTTTTAACCACGTGGCGGTGAGCTGAGAGCAGACTCTAAACTTCGATGGCAAGGTTCCGATTACGCTAGGCACACTGGGGGGCTTCACACGAGGATCCAATGTTGTTTTGCCGAACGACTGCTTTTGCCGCTGTGTTTTGCCTCGTACATACCGCGCACGCCGCTGAGTCGCCCGCTCTCACACTGTTTGAGAACGTCCGTATCTTCGACGGCAAGAGCGACACGCTAAGCGGAACCATGAATGTTCTGATCCGCGGCAACACGATCGAGACCATCTCTAAAGACGCTATTCCGATCAACGAGAGTTCCCCCGCTCAGCTCATAGCCGGAGATGGGCGCACGCTCATGCCGGGACTCATCGATGCGCATTGGCACGCGATGCTCGTTCGGCCCACACCGGCAGCGTTGCTCACGGATGACCTTGGCTATCTGAACTTGATCGCAGGGGCCGAGGCAACGGACACGCTAATGCGCGGGTTCACCACCGTTCGCGACGTAGGGGGACCGTCGTTTGGGCTCAAACGCGCCATCGACGAGAACATTGTCGTCGGGCCACGCATCTACCCGTCTGGCGCTATAATCACGGTCACCAGCGGTCACGGTGACTTCCGCCATTCACACGAAGTGCCCCGAACCCTAGGTGACCCAGCGACGCGCCAAGAGCAGACGGGAGCGTCCATGATTGCGGACAGCCCGGATGAAGTCCGCGTGCGGGTACGCGAACAACTCATGTTAGGCGCGACACAGATCAAACTCACGGCGGGTGGCGGAGTGGCATCACCCAACAGCCCCCTTGATGCCACCACTTTCACGGAAGCCGAATTGCGCGCAGCCGTCGAAGCGGCGGAAAATTGGGGGACTTACGTGACCGTGCACGCCTACACGTCGACTTCGATCCAGCGCGCTATCGCTGCCGGTGTAAAGTGCATCGAACACGGCCACCTTATGGATGAAGCGACTGCCAAGCTGATCGCCGAGCGAGGCATTTGGCTAAGCACCCAGGCGTTTCCGGACGAGATGGCCGATGCGTTTCCACCGGGTTCGCAAGAGCGGGCCAAGGCGTTCACTGTCTTCGCGGGCACGGACAAGACCATCGCACTCGCAAAAAAGTACAATCTGAAAACAGCGTTCGGCACCGACATCCTGTTCTCCCAGAAGTTGGCGCAGCGCCAAGGCGAATTGCTGGTCAAGTTCACACGCTGGTACAGCCCCGCTGAAACGCTCATAATGGCCACTGGAACCAACGCCGAACTGTTGGCGATGTCTGGAAAGCGCAACCCGTACCCAGGCAAGCTCGGCGTGGTCGAGGAAGGTGCTTTCGCTGACCTGCTACTGGTCGACGGTGATCCCATCGCCGACATCAGGTTGCTAGCGGATCCAGCCAAGAACCTTGTCGTCATTATGAAAGACGGGAAGATCTTCAAGAACGCTCTGCAAACGAAACAATAACCAACGTTCGCCTCTCCTCCCGGAAATACCGGCACCCAAGAAGAATGAGCGGAGATCGCTTACTGCCTTCCGCGTCCTACCCCCGCGCCTCGCGCCACGTAGACGGCGAATGCGCGAAGGCGCGCTTGAAGGCCCGGCTGAACGCTTCCTCGGACTCGTACCCGACGGAATGCGCGATTTGCGCGATCGACCGCTGGGATTCCCGCAATTGGATCTGCGCCGACTGCAACCGGCACGCCGTGCGGTATCGCATCGGGGGCAGACCGACGAGCGCCGTGAAGCGCTCGACGAACACACTTCGGGACATGCCGACCTCACGGGCAAGTTCGGTCGCCGTGGAAGGCCTGCTCAGATCGCGATGGATCATCGCCAGAGCCCGCCCAACCTGAGGGTCCCTGAGCCCTTTGAGCCACCCCGCTTCAAGATCGCCGCGCCCGTTCGCGTACTGGCGAACGGCCTCCACCAGGAGAACTTCGGACAAGCGCGCCATGACACTCGACGACGGCAATTGCCCATCGGAAAGTTCTTTGGCCGCGAATTTAACCGAAGCCTCAATCCACTCACGCGATGTTCCCTCGCGCATTTCCAGTTTTAGAACGCGCGGCAGCATCGACAGCAAGGGAGTGTGGGATTGCTCGCTGCCAAGAAAACCACAGACCATATGCGTCAACGCACCCGGGCCGCCATGGACAACCCGCGCCAGCCCGCCATCCGCCGAGGGCTGGACGAGACTGCGGGCAGGGATCGGGTTTAGCCCCGTTGCACTCGCCAGCGTATGCGTGTCGTTGCGGGGCAAGAGCACAATGTCCCCACCTCGAACCGACACAGGTGCTTCGCCCTCCACGTTCAGCAGAAACTCGCCGTTGAGTACAACGTGATAGAAAATCAGCTGAGCGGGTTGGGTCAGTAAAGGCCGGCAATCCTCAGCCGTAAGCTGCGAGATGACACACCATGGCGCGGTCAGCCGGACGTCGAGAAAGACGCCGCCCGTCAAGCGCAGGGACCGCAACACGTCAGCTAAAGGGTCACTCATCACGCGCCCGCTCTTTCAATCGGACGAACGGTCAATTGATCCGGCGGAGCTGTCATTCGCTCAAGCGCCGAAAACCGATAGTGACACTGCCACCCTCGCAGGACTTAGGCAACTATCGGAGAACGACAATGAGCGATGTAAGCATGGCGACTAAGACGGCGATCTCGGCCACCAAATACGCACCAATGCCCGACTACACGGCGATCAAGGCGAAGCAGAATGCGGCCTGGGCGTCCGGTGATTATGCCTTGATCGGCACGACCCTGCAGATTGTGGGCGAGCAGCTTGCCGAAGCGATGGATCTGCAGCCGGGCTCTTCCGTGCTCGACGTTGCAGCTGGCAATGGCAATGCGACACTGGCCTTTGCTCGGCGGTGGTGCGACGTGACGTCGACGGACTACGTCGAGGACCTGCTCGCGCGCGGCCATCGCCGCGCCGATGCCGAAGGCCTTCCAGTAACATTCAGGATCGCAGACGCCGAGCAAATGCCATTTGAGCCAGCGTCATTTGATGCGGTCGTTTCCACCTTTGGCGTCATGTTTGCCCCCAACCAGGCCATGGCTTCAGAGGAGTTACTGCGAATGTGCCGCCCGGATGGAAAGATCGGCATGGCCAACTGGACGCCGGATGGTTTCATCGGCCAGATGTTCAAGACCATCGGAAAGCACATTGTGCCGCCTTCCGGATTGCAGTCACCCGCCGTTTGGGGCGACACCGCGTGGATCGAAGACACATTCGCACGTCATATCCGATCACTGGCCATCGAACAGCGCAACTTCATGTTCCGCTATCGCTCGCCGAAGCATTTCGTCGAAGTCTTTCGCACCTACTACGGTCCGGTCCACAAAGCATTCCTGGCACTAGATGCTGAAGGGCAAGCGGCGCTTGCGCAGGACCTGATGAGCCTGATCGCGCGCTTCAACACAGCAACCGACGGCTCAATGCGCGTGCCGTCCAGCTACTTGGAAATCGTCATGACAAAGAGCTGACCGCAAACAGCGCGCGAGTTGCGCCCCCCTACTGCGCCGGGCCCTGCGCGACACTCGCCGGGTCCGCGCGGCGCGGTTTCAGATCGGGCGCCTCAGGCGCAGTCGGGTTGCGTTCAAGATCGCGGATAAGCTGTTTCATCTCATCGATCTCGCGCACCTGTGCTTCGATAATCCCATCCGCCAATTTGCGGACGCGCGGGTCTTTGATATGCGCACGGCGGCTCGTGAGAATGGCAATCGAGTGATGCGGAATCATCGCTTCCATATAGCTGACGTCGTCGACAGTCTCCTGGCTGCGCACGAGCCAAAGCGATACGGCGAAAACGAGAATACTGCCGCCAATAATGCCCGTATTTATCCAGGAGTTCTTATACATCGCCCACATGAAGCCCATCATGATGATGGCCATCACGGCGCCCATGAGAAGCGCCATCCATGTGCGCGTTTGGCTGAACCAGATGTGGTCAATCGCGAAGGTATTGAGATACATCAGGCCGAACATCACGACCGTTGATGTGACAATCATCGCGCCAAATCGGGCATAGCTCATCGTTCGCTTCCTTCCATACGGGCCAACGCATGGAGGCACGAACGGTTTCCCCCCGGCAATTCAGTCGGAAGACCTACCCGGTTGAAAAACCACCGTCAGATTGTTCGCGGGCATCTCGAAAATCTCTTTCCTGACGAGCCCGGCGTCTTGCGCAACAGCCGTGACATCCGTCAGGTCACGCACGCCCCATTCGGGATTACGCGCCTTGAGAGTCTGATCGAACGTCGCGTTGCTTAGCGCCGTATGCTGACCGTCACGAGCATAGGGCCCATAGAGGATGAGAATGCCGTCAGACCGCAACAGCTTTCCCGCAGACGCCAGCACGGCAAGCGCCACGTCCCAGGGCGCGATGTGAATGACGTTGAAGCACAGGATCGCCGTCAGGCTTCCCGGCGCCACCGGGTTACCGCCCAACACCCAGGGCTGCCGTACATCGAGCTGAGTTGCCGGCATGACGTTGGTGATTTGCGCATGCCGACGCCACGCATCGACGCTCGCAACATGCCCCGCATTGGGATCGCTCGGCCAGAACACGAGGTCCGGCAAAGCCGCACCAAGGAACACGACATGCTGGCCGGTGCCGCTCCCGATCTCGACGACGTCTCCCGTCCGCCCAGCAAGGACCTCCATCAAGACATCTCGCAGTGGCTCGGCATTGCGGTGAAACGCCGGCGCATCAAGTCGCCCGTCACGACCCGCAGGCCCAACATCCTTGCTGAAATCAGAAACTGTCTTCAACGCGCTCTCCGCTCGTTTTCACTTTTGCGCCAAACCTATAGAAGCCGCGCCGCCCCGGCCAGTCACGCCAGAACACAAAAAGCCGACCGCTCCGACAGGAACGACCGGCTGGAAACACTGAGCGGGGCAGATCGGGGGAGGCCCGCCCCAATCAGGCCTCGTCAGTACTGCGGACTTGTCGCTTCGGCGTTGTAGGCCACCGTCATCTCGGGCCGCTGCTCTGACCGATGCTCCGCACGTTGATCGTACCCATGGCCGGGATCGTTGGCCGAGATCGGCTTCGGCGCAGCGTGCGCGGGGTCGAAATGACCGCGACCTGCCTGCTGCTCCGTAACCTCCCACTTGAGGCGGCCATCGTAATGCGTGCCCATCTCGATGCCGATGCCCTGATGCAGGATGTCGCCTTCGACATGGGCCGTTTTGTAGAGCATCACGCTCTTGCTATGGATCGAACCGAGCACACGCCCGTGCACTTCCACTTCGTTGGCGACGATGCTGCCCGTCACCGCCCCGGCTTTTCCGACGATGACCTGATCGCCCCGCAAGTCACCTTCTACGGTGCCTTCAAGGCATATCGGCCGCTTCGCTGAGATGTTGCCGTTGATCACGATGTCTTCGGAAATGATCGTAACCGCTTCTTTGTTCGACCAGTCGGCCGAACCGTACTGCGACGGCGGCGGTTCTGACTGGGAACCGGAATACGCTGAAGCGCCACTCTGAGATGCGCCGGTCTGGGGCGTACCTTGATATGACGACTTGGCATCGTTAGCCGCACCGCTCTGCTGGCGGTCCGCCTTTAGTCCAAACATTTGCATCTTCCCCTACGCAACTGACTTGCCAAATGAACCAAAGTAAAGGCACCACCCTCCGGCATTCAGCACACCCGCAAATGGCGGCAGCATTTGGACCGATTGCGACGACTTAGGGGTCAAGCACACATATTTAAACGACGCGCGCCAGTCGCGATGGCGCATCAATAGGCATCAGTTCGACAGCAAGCCGGAAATGAGATCAGCTACAGTCTCGGGACTGCCGCTATAACCGCCGCCACCTTGCGCAACGGCAGGCGCTGACCGCCGAGACGGCGCACTCTGGGGAATTCTCTCACCCTCAAACACGCTTCCGTTGCCACCCATCGCACGCGCCGTGCGGCTGTCAAAACCATAAAGGTCCGGGAAGTAACGCACCTCCCCATTCTCTGACGCATAGGCCGTGAAGTAGGCTGTATGAACGGGGATCTTTTTCTCAAGTTCGACATAACCGTTCGCCGCCCCTGACCAACGCCGCCCGACTTCGTCCTCGGACCAGCCCTTGTCCTCGGCGAGTAGAACCTCCGCGAGACGCCGCGGATTGCGCACGCGCACGCAACCATGGCTCAGCGCGCGGGACGATTGCGCGAACAGCTCGCGCTCCGGCGTGTCGTGCATGTAGACATCATGACGGTTCGGGAAACGGAATTTGACGCGTCCAAGAACGTTTGTCGGGCCGGGCGGCTGAATAAAGTCGTAGTTGACAATGTTAGCGCTGGTCCAATTGATCTGGCTCGCATCTACGGGGCGCCCCTGATAGCTCACGCTCAGATTATGCGCTGTGAGAATGCGCGTATCCGAGCCCCCAAAACCGAATAGCCCTGTCTTCTGCCGCAGATAGGGAAGGATCTCTGTACGCTTGATCCCGTTCGGCACGCCCCACGAAGGATGGAAGATGACGTACTTCATATCAGCGGAGAAAACCGGTGTTCGTGTATCGGTTTTGCCGACGATGATACGCTCGGAGAAAATCTCCGAACCGTTCTTGAAGACACGTGTCTGAAATTCCGGAACATTGTTGAGAACATGAAAGGCGCCGAGGTTGCGCGGCATCCACCGCCACCGCTCCATATTGACGATCAGGCGCTCCTCGGCCCGCGCCTTCGCCCGACCGGAGCGGTCGCTTTTATTCCCATTGAGCACCGCACGCGTTCCGCGGCCGACAAGGCCATCGGTACTCAGGTCATGCGCGCGCTGGAAGGCACGCACAGCCTCTTCCAACGGCTCATCGAATTTCTCTTCAGCACCCGGTTCCGCGGTAACCTCAAGTCGGCGACGCAACAGCGCGACATGCGGATGCTCCAGGCCCGGTCTCAGCAGCGGGCCATCCGGAAGCTTCACCTTTTTCGCTTCCGACAACTCCTTTTCAGCATCATCTTGCTCACCACGCAGCTTCAGAAGCGCCTGCCGCAGCATTTCAAACTGTGGATGTGGTGGATGCTGCTCGCGCAAGTAGCGCGCACCATCTGATGCAGCCGCAATTTCGGACAAGACAACTGCGGGTTCCTTGAGTTCCGGATCTTGATCGATCTGCGAACTGACCCGCGACGGCGTTACGCGACCGCCCCGTGCATAGTTCACATATTTCAGAACTGCCAATCCAAGTTTGATCTCCGCTTCGGCCTGTCCCCCGACACCAGATTGAACAAGGTTGGAGGGCGGCAGCGAGAAATCTTCAGCCTCAAGCCCCCAGTCGGCGGCGTGCGCGATCTCGGCCATCACGGCCTTCGCCTTTGATGTGAAGCCAGACCCGCCCACCCAAAGTGCGCGCCCATCCCGGGCAGCATAAAATGCAACGAGAGCAGCTATATCCTCTCGGTTCTTTGCTCCGCCATCACTATCGTCCGAAAGAAACTGGCGCACTGCCGCAACCAACGGATCAACCGGAACATTCTCCGGTGCGGCCCCAGCAGCTGACCTTTGAGCATCAGCGTCTTCCGTCGGCTTTTCCGCCTGCGTTGTTTCAGTGGCGGGAGCCTCAGAACCCTTAACGGCAGCGTTCGCGTTTTCCGGAGCTGAAGCACCCTTCGCTTCGGCGGTGTGAGCCGACGTTTCTTTCGCAACGGTATCTTCGGTCTGTGAAGAAGGAGCGGGCCGAGCCGCCTCAGTGGACGTTGCGCCCTTTTTTTCATCCTGAGAGGCTGCGTCGGTGGCAGTTTCAGACGACGTCGCGTCCGTCACCTTTTCGCTTGGCTGGGGATTATTCTCGACTTGTGCAGATCGCTCAGCCGTATCTTCGGACGCCCCCTTTTCGGCATCCGCTTTCGCAGCAGGCACGCTCTCGTTCGCTGTAGAAGGCGCTGCGATCTCACTTCTTTCCTGCGCTGAGACGGACGGCACTCCTGGGAGCACAAGGGCCAACCCGATAGCCCCCGACAATGCCCAAGGTTTCAAGATCGACATTCCTGTAACCCTCCAGGCGCAAATACCTTTGCACCATGCACGCCACCCCTTTGGATGAGAGAGGCTACATCCCTTGGCGTGCGATAATAGGGCGAACGGAAATTTTCGCGCCCCGACCCGAAGCGTCAGACAAACATCTTTACAGATCACGGAAAAGAGGCGAGCCGATCACATCTCAGCTAGGAGAGCCTTGCAAAGGTCTGCGCATAAACGGCCGCGCCCAGCGCAACGTCCGATGGCAAAAGGAACAATGCCATAAAATACGGACCAGAGTAGACGCATGGAGACTGAGCAGCGAGATCCGTGGAAAACCCGAACCGCCGATAAAACGCTGGCTCACCCAATACGAAAACCAAGCCATATGAATCTTGCGCGCGGATAAACGCCGACCCTACGCCACGCGCTTGCGTACTCAGACAAAACCACGATTGGTCCAAGTTCAAGAGCGCCGAACGGCGACCGTGCGTGTATCAGCGCAACAATCCCGGCTTCATCCGAACGAACGAAAAAGCAGAAGAGTGTCTAGTCGATACCGAGGCGCTTCTTGAGAATCTCGTTGACCGCTTGAGGATTGGCTTTGCCACCAGAAGCTTTCATCACCTGACCGACAAACCATCCGATCATCGTCGGCTTGGCTTTGACTTTCTCTACCTGGTCTGGGTTAGCCGCAATCACCTCATCCACCGCCTTCTCGATAGCGCTGGTGTCGGTCACCTGCTTCATGCCGCGTGCTTCAACGATCTCCGCCGGATCACCACCCTCGCTCCAGACAATTTCGAACAAATCCTTCGCGATCTTGCCCGAGATGGCCTGCGATCCGATGAGCTTCGCAATCCCGGCGAGCTGAGCCGCCGAAATCGGCGAATCCTCGATCGCAGTTCCTTCCTTGTTCAAGCGGCCGAAGAGTTCGTTGATAACCCAGTTGGCAGCAAGCTTGCCGTCACGTGCGGGATCATCCAGAGCAGCGATGACAGCCTCGAAATAGTCCGCCGATGACCGCTCCGCGACGAGCACGCCGGCATCGTAGGCCGACAGCCCGTATTCCTTTATGAAACGTGCGCGCTTTTCGTCCGGTAGTTCCGGCAGTCCCTTCGCCAACTCATCGACATAAGCCTGATCGAACTCGAGCGGGAGCAAATCGGGATCAGGAAAATAGCGATAATCGTGCGCTTCTTCTTTCGAGCGCATCGATCGCGTTTGCCCGGACTTAGGGTCGAACAGGCGCGTTTCCTGATCGATCGTGCCGCCGTCTTCAATGATGTCAATCTGACGTCGGGCTTCAACCTCGATGGCTTGCCCGATGAAACGAATGGAATTCACGTTCTTAATCTCGCAGCGCGTGCCAAGCTCGCCACCCGGCTTGCGTACCGAAACGTTCACGTCCGCGCGCAGATTGCCCTTTTCCATATCTCCGTCACAGGTACCGAGATAGCGCAGGATCGTGCGCAGCTTAGTGACATAAGCCTGCGCCTCTTTCGACGAACGCATATCCGGCCGCGAGACAATCTCCATCAACGCCACGCCAGACCGATTGAGATCGACATAGGAATATTCGGGATGCTGGTCGTGGATGGATTTTCCCGCATCCTGCTCCAGGTGAAGCCGTTCGATACCGACGCGCTTCGGACCACCATCCGTATCGATTTCAATCTCACCTTCACCGACGATTGGCGATTTGAACTGGGAGATCTGATAGCCTTGCGGCAAATCTGGATAAAAGTAGTTCTTCCGGTCAAAAACTGACCTCAGGTTGATTTGGGCCTTCAACCCCAGTCCCGTTCGGATCGCCTGCGCGACGCATTCCTCATTGATCACCGGCAGCATTCCAGGCATCGCGGCATCGACGAGCGACACATGCGCGTTTGGCGCGCCGCCAAACTCAGTCGAGGCGCCTGAAAACAACTTGGCGTGCGAGTTCACCTGCGCGTGCACTTCCAGACCGATGATGACTTCCCAATCGCCGGTCGCTCCCTGGATCAGATTAGGGTTCGCAGCCTCAGCGGCCTTCGCTTCCACGTTCATCCTCGCCTTGTCCTTCATATGCACTTAAAGCTCGCGCGCACGGCCAGGACTAAAATAATGTCCGAGCCACTGGGCCGTCGCACTCAAGTCGCGTGATTGTCATGCTTTCGCAGCCACCGATACCCAATCCAGGCCCAGACGAGCCCCAGTATAAATTGAGTAACGAAAACACCGGCTTCACCACCAATCCCGCGCGCAGGAAGCAAACCGACAAACGCCAACACCCATACAAATAGGGAGCCCGCACACGCCGATGCAAACGCCGCAACGACAAGCTTCTGCCACTGATCCGCAGCACGCCCCATCAAGACCGCTACCGCGATAGCAACAGGGTTGAGCAGCCCAATGAGAACGACAGAAACAGGGTCAAAAGGTTGAAGTTCGATCATCCCGCTACTTGCTCTTGTCCGCATCATTGCAATTGCCGGATTGGCGCAACTGTTCTTCCTCGTATTGTATGAACCAGCCGATCATCTGCCGCCACAGCGCTTCCGCCAACTCCGGCGGCAAATGGCGCTCGTCAGCGCGCGCTTTGACCTTGTCGATAACCTGCTGAATACGCCACGGAACCGTTGCTTCCGACGGGTTTTTCTTGAGCTGCCACGCTCGGTCGACATAACCGAACCGCTCCGCAATGAGATCGACGAGCGCACGATCTATCCGGTCTATTTCGTCCCGCACATGAGACATGTCGGTACAGTCGGCCGGAGATCTCGGACTCATTATTTACCTCCTTGCGACGCGCGGCCGCTCTTCGCGCCGTGAGCGCCTTAGCCTCGCCACCAGTGCGAGGGAACCACAATTCGCCCGGCCGCGTCCTCGATCACCTGACCGGTGCGGAGAAGCGTTTCCTCATCAAAAGGCTTCCCGATCAACTGCAGGCCCAACGGAGGACCTTCCGTGGAAAGCCCCGCTGGGACCGACAGTCCCGGCAAGCCCGCCATATTGACCGTAACAGTGAATATGTCCTCAAGGTACATGGCAAGCGGATCACCCGACTTCTCGCCGAAAGCAAAAGCGGGAGACGGTGTCGTCGGCGTCAGAACAACATCGACCTTATCCCACGCCTCGTCGAAATCCCGCTTTATCAGCGTGCGCACTTTCTGTGCCTTCAAGTAGTAGGCATCATAATAGCCCGCCGAAAGCACATACGTTCCAATGAGAACGCGCCGCTTCACTTCCCGGCCGAAGCCGGCCGCGCGCGTTTGCTCGTAGGTATCGATGAGATCGCTGCCCGTCTGCCGCATGCCGTAGCGGACACCATCATAACGCGCGAGGTTCGAAGACGCTTCGGCTGGCGCAACAATGTAATAGGCTGGCAACGCATATTTCGTATGCGGGAGTGAAATCTCATGGACCGAAGCGCCGGCATCCTCGAGCCAAGTGATGCCCTGCTCCCAGAGCTTATCGATTTCGGCCGACATCCCGGCGACGCGATACTCCTTCGGCACGCCGACGCGCAAGCCCTTGATGCCGTTACGCAGTGATGCCCGGTAGTCCGGAACGGGCGCATCGACGCTGGTCGAATCCTTAGGATCCTGCCCCGCCATCACTTGCAGCATGAGCGCAGCATCTTCCACCGACTTCGTGATGGGACCAGCCTGATCGAGTGAGGAAGCAAACGCCACAATCCCCCAGCGCGAACAGCGTCCGTACGTTGGCTTCAAACCAACTGTGCCCGTTAAAGCGGCGGGTTGCCGGATCGAGCCCCCGGTATCTGTCGCCGTCGCGGCAAGGCAAAGATCGGCTGCGACCGCCGCTGATGAACCGCCCGATGAACCACCCGGCACCAACTTGGCATCGGAACCGGTCCGCCGCCATGGATTGACGACGGGTCCAAACGCGCTGGTCTCGTTCGACGAGCCCATAGCGAATTCGTCATTGTTCAGCTTACCAAGCATGACGGCACCCGCATCCCAAAGGTTCTGCGTGACCGTCGATTCATAGGTTGGCTTGAAATCATCGAGGATTTTCGAGCAGGCAGTCGTCCGCACGCCCTTTGTGCAGAACAGATCCTTGATGCCGAGCGGCAAACCTTCCAGCGTCCGGGCTTCGCCTTTCGCGATGCGCGCATCTGCTGCGCGCGCTTGCTCAAGAGCAATCTCTGGCGTCGGCAACACGTAGGCGTTGATCGCACCGTTGCCGGCGTCAATCTCTTCACAGAATGCTTTCGTGAGTTCCTCGGCTGAGAACTCTTTCTTCTGCAGCCCCTCGCGTGCAGCTGCCAACGTCAATTTAGTCAGGTCGCTCACGAACTCTCCCCGCGCTGCCTGTCTTGGCGCGCCTCATGTTATTCCGGCCCCGACATCGCCGGACCGCAGACCAATAGGGTTGCACAGACGACAGCCGGGACACGGTGCGCCTGCGCGCCTTGATTACTCCACCACTTTCGGAACGACGAAATAATCGTCCTCACTGAGCGGCGCATTAGCAACGATCTCATCGGCTTTTTCGCCATCCGTTACGACGTCCGAACGCTTCTTCAACGATATCGGCACAACGCGGGTCATCGGCTCGACGCCATCCGTATTGACCTCGGAAAGCTGCTCGACCCAGTCGAGAATCCCGCTGAGCTCGGCTTCGAGACCCTTGGCCTCTTCGTCCGTAATCTTGATGCGCGCGAGCCGCGCGATGCGTCGCACAGTCGCCTCGTCGACTTGCATCGTCCCTCACTTCTGCTAACCGAAAGACCGTAAGAATTGCGTTTGAATAGCCGCGAAGACAGTTCCACGCAACTGCGTCCCGACGCACCAATACAGCACTGGCAGCCCCACTGGTGAATTGAGGCCCTTAGGAACCCGTTCCCCTCAACTTCGAAAGGAGCGGCATAAATACGTCAGAACTGTCGTCTGTCCAGGGCGCTAACCCCGCGCCTTTGGGGTCACGAGCCCCAGGGAGAGTACGAAAGGTATCCAGCCGATATTGGTTCTTAGCGAAAACCGCAACCGTCGAATTCGTCTGATCATACGTGCCGTTTGCATCAAAATCTTCGATGATAAGAGCTTTGAGCTCCGGCACCCTGGCCATCGTCGCGGCAATCACCCCCTCAAGATCAAGATAACGGTTCGAAATATGAAGCAAGGCAACGCCATCGGGCGCGATCTTGTCTGCATAAAGTTTTAACGCCTCGGCCGTCATCAGATGCACCGGGACCGCGTCCGACGTGAACGCGTCAATGATTAGCAGGTCGAAATAACCGGCATTCTCCCGCGAAAGTGTCAATCGGGCATCCCCGAGCACAAAATCAGGCTGCGGCTGACAATTCCCGATGTAGGTGAAATAGCCTGAGTAAGCGGCGATCTTGACCATCAACGGATCGATTTCGAAGAACCGCCAACGTTCCCCTGGCTTGGACAGACACGCGAGAGACCCTGCGCCGAGCCCTACAACGCCATAACGCCCACGCCGCACCTGCTGAAACAGCGTTGTCCGGACACTAGCGACAACACGCGCCATCGGGCTTTCAGGATAATAATATGTCCCGGGCACCGTGACGTCGATCTTAGGCTCATCAGCTTTCTGCAGACGCTGCGCCCCGTGCAGCGTCGTTCCGTGCGTCAGGACGTTGTGACCGCCATCGGTCGATTGCGACACCCGGTAAACGCCAAAGTAACTGCGTTGCGCATTCCCGCTCATAACACCGGAAGGCAATAAAGAGACGGCCGCCCATATTACGAGAGCGCTCGCCAGTTGAGCCAACGGCATCCGCCAGGTCGCGACCACAACCACCACAAATATGGCAACGATAAGCGGCGTAAGCCCCCACCCCCAAGCCGGAACCCCGAACTGGTTCAAGAGCGGCCCCCAGAAAATCGCGGCGGCCCCAGCCGTCACAATGAGAAGTGCGAGCGCCAGATCGTTGCGCGAGAACCGCCACCCGACAAACACAGGCCGACACGCAACAGAAAGCGCCAGCAACAGCGGATACTCGAAAACCTCGGAAAAGATCGTCGGGGCGATGAGGGCTGCAAACAATCCTCCGAGCGCGCCACCCAGAGACATCAGAAGATAGAACTCGGTCAGAAAGCGCGTTGCAGGCCGGCTTTCATAAAGCGTGCGATGCGCCATCAGCCCGGTCATCACAAACGCCGCAAAACCGAACGAACTGGAGACGAACCAGTTGTCGTGCTCGCTCTGGGACAATTGAAGCAGCGCGAGAACCACGGCCGCCAAATGCAGCACGGCTATCCCGCGGACCACAGTTGCGGGCAATCTGCGAAAAACAACGACAAAAGTGAGCAGGTAAAGTGCCAGCGGCACCACCCACAACAAAGGAGCCGAAGCAATGTCGGTCGACAGATGCGTCGTAAACGCAGTTAGCAGCCCGGCGGGAACGAAGGCGAGTGCGATCCATCCAAACCGTTGCCGCCATGTCGGTCGCCCAAGCACATCCCCAAAGTCACCGTTTGCGATGCCAACAGGCGGAACAATCACTGTGGTTTTGAACCACCCCGCCGATGCCATACAGCCGAGGAGCAAAAATCCTAGAAGACCGAAACCAATCGACCAATAAACGCTAAGCGCACTGACACCCGCGACCGGTTCAAACAAAAACGGGTACCCCATCAGCGCAAGAAAGCTGCCGAAGTTCGACGCCGCATAAAGAAAATAAGGGTCTGCGCTTCGCGCATGACCTGTGCCGGCAAACCAAGCCTGGAGCAGCGGTGCGTTCGCGGCAACAGTTAGAAACGGAACGCCTATTGCAACAGCATAAAGTCCCAACTGCCAAAGATAGGGCCAATCCAGCGGCGGCTCCTGCCAGCTGTCCGGCACAGCAATCGGCAAAAAGAATACAGCAACAACCAAGACGCCAACATGCACGAAACTACCCGTACGCAACGGGAAGAGCCGGGTGAGAAGGTGAGCGTACGCGTAGCCCGCAAGCAATGCAGACTGGAAAAACACCAGAGCAACGGCCCAGACGGACGGTGAACCGCCGAGGATCGGCAGCACCATCTTCGTGAACATTGGCTGGATCAGGAACAGAAGAAACGCTGACACGAAGGATGTCAGCGTAAAGAGCACGAGCAGGCTCCTCCCCCCGGCCTCATCTCGCGTTGGCGTGACCGTGGGTTCAATTCTGTTCATACGCAATGAAACACCTTGCCAAACGTACGTAGGGGGATAGTTCGGTTCATCCACTCAGCGTTTGCAACGCTGAGCCATTCCCTCACACGTCCATGACTTCACCAACCTTGGGAACGACGACTTCTTCCTTGTCCATTTCGTCAACGAACGCGTCAGCCGTCTGGTCGATGATGGGGAACGTCCCGTAATGGCAAGGCACGACGAGATCAAAATCGAAGAAGCGCTTACACGCCATAGACGCCGTTCTGGCACCCATCGTGAAACGATCGCCGATCGGAACCAATCCGACTTCTGGTTCATAGATATCGTCGAGCAGCTCCATGTCGGAAAAGATGTCAGTATCACCCATGTGAAGAATGACGGGGTCTTCCGGCGGCGTGATAACAAAACCGTTCGCCGAACCCAGCGGGAAATTCACGTCCAGCTCAACAAGCCCGGCGGAGTGATCCGCGCGCACAAGGCTGGCCTTGAAGTCTCCGAGATCAATCGTCCCGCCGGTATTCATAGGCTCGAACTTGTCGAGACCCTGCTTGGTGAGCCACATGCACAAATCATAATTCGTAACAACAGTCGCGCCCGTCGCCTTCGCAATGGCCACCGTATCGCCGACGTGATCGCCGTGCCCGTGTGTCACCAAGATATGCGTGACACCATCCTGCACTGCGTCCTGCGAAATGCCGCTCGCTTCAAAAGTCGCGTTCCCGGTTAGGAACGGGTCCAGAAGGATAACGCTCGACCCGGTTTCGACGCGGAAACAGGAGTGGCCGTACCAGATGATCTTCATGGTGGTCCCTTATATGATTTGTCCGCACGCGTGCGACACGTAAGCCTTATGCGCGACGAGGAGTGAAATAAAGCCCCGCTCTGCGGCGCGCCGGAGTATAGCCACCTGCCACAACACAACAATGGGCGAACCAAACACAATGCCGGATCCTGTTGAGATGCCCGCAACGCCCCCCGATCGGGGAGCAACGCTTGATGACCCGGATCGTTTCAAGTCCCTGTTGCCCGCGACCGCCCGACTTATCGGGATTGACGCCGGTACCAAAACGCTGGGATTGGCGCTGTCTGATCTGACGCGCATGATCGCTTCGCCCCTCGAAACCATCCGTCGAACCAAATTCAAACAGGATGCTGCCCGGCTACTCGCGCTCATAAACGAGCACAAAGTCGCCGGACTGGTCCTGGGCCTGCCAGCGAACCTCGACGGAAGCGAAGGCCCGAGGGCCCAATCGACACGGCAGTTAGCGAAAAACCTGAATGCTCTATCACCCCTACCCATCCTGCTATGGGATGAGCGGCTCACGACTGCAGCGGCAGAACGCATGCTGATCGGAGCCGACACAAGCCGTAAACGCCGTGCTGAGGTCATCGATAAGCTGGCAGCAACACTTATTCTCCAAGGCGCCCTCGACCGCATGCGTTAAGCCGCCTGACTTTCGGGCTCAGCCGGGAAAAACTGCTCACCTTTTGTTCAAGACGGACAATACCACCGTTCCGCCTCTCACAAGTCGCATCGCCGCCAAAATACGTGCGGAAACTCTTCATGCCGACATGGAAATCAGACAACTGCACCGCCATGTTGTTATGATAGCCTTGCAACCTCCGGCACGAAGAAGTCGATGGGACAAAGCTCCAAGGTTTCACCTGGCACTCCTCCCCAGGAGCGCCGCCCAAAGGTTAGCCTCTCGAAGCAGGACGAGCGGCTCATCTGTCGCTTTGAACTATCCGCGCGACGCGAACTTCGTCGCCTCATCCGTACATCACCGCGCTTTACCGAGTTGGCCGAAGTTTTTCCCGGTGCGGCATATGTGTTAGCCACCCGCCAAGGTGAAAAAGATCAGCGACGGAAAGCAGCCAAGCTCGTGCGGGATGGCGCCAAACTAAAGACGATCGCCCACACGCTAGAACTTCCTCTATGGCTTCGCCGCCTCCCTCCATCAGCCTTTAATGGCCCACTGCCGCCGCTTCCTGACAGCGAAACCTTTGCCCGCCGAGTAGCGGCACGCTTGCCTGCCGAAAGCGCGGATGCGACCTTCTGGCTAGCGAGTGTTGCCTTCGCCGCGGCAGCGGTTCACGAGGATTTTGCGCTCTGGCTGGTCGAGCAATCTATCTGCTCGCAAGACGCTAAGCCCGAACGCCTCTTCGCCGTTCTCGCCGCATATGCATGGTATTCTGGCGCGCTGCTGACACCCGCCCACGATTTGATCGTCGTGCCTTGGCGGCCCGAAATTGCGTTTGATACTGCTCTTTGCGCCGCCAAGAGTTGGCTGAACCGGCTTCGTCTCGTCATGCAGCTTGAGCCGGGAACGATTGCCGATAGCTGGCTCCGGCCGGGCGAAGCGATGGGCCTAACCTTTGTCCCCCTCATCGAACAATCTGAGATCCTGGAGGAAGCCCAAGCGATGCAGAACTGCGCTGATCAATATGCCGATCGGTTGGCGCGGGAAAAATGTCGCTTATTCTCCATCCGCCGAGGAGCGTCTCGCCTTGCGACCCTGGAAATCGGCCCACATCCGCGCGAAACCGGTGTCCTGGCCATCACGCAGCTGAAGGCGCGGCACAATATGCCGGCTTCCGTCGAAATCTGGCAGGCAGCCCACGCGTGGCTGGCAACTCAGCCGGGCCTAAAACGGTTGCCACCCATGGTCGCACCAGAACGCGCACTCAATTCCAAAGTCTGGACTGATCTGATGGAGCCTTACAGACAGCGGAAAAACGGCGCTGACTGGCTACCGTCCATACCGACGCAAGTGGCCTTCGCACGGCTGGATTCCGACATGACGGACCTCGCTCGTCGCGCAGGTGTAACATCTTGGTTATTCACATAAACTGTGTGTTACTGGGGAACACAACGACAACTTTCAAGCTCATGACGAAGATTTGTTGTCGCAGCCACTTTAATTTCCGAGGCATACGGCCAATTTATGCTGATCGGACGGGCGCATGCAGCCTAACCAATGGTTAGCTCTCAGCATCGCGAACAAGAGCGATCCGCGCACCGAAAGAAGGGTTGGAGCCATTGGCATCGAGCAACCCTGGTAGAGAACCCAAGATCTCTTAATCGGAACTTTGGCACATGAAAGCACGCACCAATATCGAAGGTGGCAACTCTTCGGCACTTCATCTCCTGCATCGCGCGGGCCAATGCGCCGACGAGTTATTCGCTCTGAACATCGGCGAAAGCGAACTTACGCCTCGCCAGTTCGAAGTCCTACGCGCTGTGGCATCCCACGCGGAGCCAAGCCAGACGGTACTTGTCGAACATACGGGTATCGATCGTTCGACACTGGCTGACATCGTTAGACGGCTCGTCGCACGCGGCCTGCTTGTGCGGAAACGCACCCGCCACGATGCACGGATGTACGCCGTTCGCCTCACTCCTGCTGGCGAAAATGCCCTGAAGAACGCGCAGCCAGCCGTTCATTCGACGAACGATGCGATCCTGCAGGCACTCCCCAATGCTGAGCGCAAGGAGTTCTTGAACGCGCTCAACAGGATCATCGAGCTGGTGAGCGGAGCAACACACCCTCGACCGGCGAAATAAATACGCCTCGTGGCTGCAGACGACTTATCGCCCTCGCAACACTTTGGCGTTCCTGCGGGAACGCCTTAGCGGGTGGGGGATGCGCGTCGCAGGATCGCTGCCGTATCAGCCCAATCCAGCTCCTGCCCATAGGTCTGGCGTGTCACGCTGCCCATGCGCGTTGCAATAAATCCATCAGAAACGGCCGCCGGTGTATGGGCCCGCAGAATGGTGCCGGCGGCGAGCACCGCGAGTCCTTCAACAAGGCTGCGCGCACGCAAATCCAATCGCCGCGGTTCGCAAAGGATCGCAGCAATACGAGCGTGAGCAGCCTCAAGGTACGCGTCATCCCCGACCGCCTTACCCAACTCCTCCATGACAATTTCAGCAGCCTCAGGCTCCCGCTGCAGAATGTGGAGAACTTCGAGTGCAAGTTCGTTTCCGGTCCCTTCCCAAAGAGAAAGAGCCACCACATCCCGGTAGATGCGCGCCAACGGCAATTCCTCGACGTAGGCGTTACCTCCAACGCATTCGATCGTTTCGGCAAGAATGGCGGGGGCTATTTTACAGACCCAATATTTGGTCACCGGCGTCATAAGCCGCCGCCAGGCAGCCGCTCGCGAATCCTCCGCACGGTCAAATGAGCGCGCCAACCGAAGTGCCAGTGCCAGCGCGGCTTCGACATCGAGAGCCAGATCAGCAAGCACCTGGCTCATCAACGGATGCTCGATCAGAAGCTTGCCCGAAACAACGCGATTTTCAGCATGATGAATGGCCTGAGCGAGAGCGCGGCGCATAGCGCCCGCAGACACAACCGAGAGATCAAGACGCAACTGCATTTGCGTCTCCGAAAGCACTGTTTCCCCCTCACCTTCCTCGCCTATCAGCCACCCATCACTTTCGATGAGCTCCACTTCAGCGCAGGCTGACGCGCGAACACCAAGCGTGTCCTTGAGCCGCTGCAGATGGATGCCATTGGCTTCCCCATCATCTCGAAAACGTGGAACCAGGAAACAACTCAATCCTCCTGGGGCCTGGGCCAGCATCAGGAAGGCGTCGGACATCGGAGCCGACAAGAACCATTTATGGCCGTTGAGGATATAGCGACGCCCATCAGGCTCTCCCGCCGGCTCCGCACGCGTTACCGTTGCCGAACGATCGGCTCCGGCATTTTTCTCCTGATTGCTGACGCCAATCAGAACGGCGCGCTTATCCACCAAGGCGGCAGCGCGCGCGTCGTACCCGTGGGAAACAAGCTTTGATAGCCATGGCGCCAATTCTGACTGCATGGCTATCGTTGGCGCCGCTGCATGGGTCATGCAGAGGGGCAGGCAATGGCCCACATTCACTTGGCTAGCAAGGTAAAGCCCTGCCGCACGCGCCACCTGCCGCCCCTGAGCAGGAGCGGTATCACCCCCCTCTGCCCAGACCTCGCATTGGAGCCGCTCGCCGCAGCTCATCTCCAGCAGCTCATGATACGCGGGATGATGCTCGACCCGGTCGATCCGACGACCCTGAGCGTCAAAGATGCGCAGCCTCGGCGGATAATCTTCCGCCGTGCGTGCACGCTCCATCACGTCAGCACTGCCGCACACAAGACCGAATGCCACAAGGGACTTTTGCGCGTGGCCGCCACCCTCGCGGGTAAGCGCCTCCTGCAACGCAGCATCGCTTGAAAACAGATTGATATCCTCAAAGGGAGGCACTAAGCCGCCCCCCTCAACGCTCACCGGAGATTTTGTCATGGAACCCACAGTCTCGCGTGATTCGTCTTGAGCTTCTTGCCTATTTGTGTCAACGCGACGGGAACTTGAGCCAAACCGGTGAGATTGACCACAGCCAATTGACCATACTGGCAAGACGCCAGTTGCCGAGGCGTGGGACTCCACCTATTAGAACAACTTTGATGACCGATACCGCGCTCCAACAGTCTTTTGAATTTAAGCACCGCAATCTCCTCTCCTGTGAGGAGTTGTCGGCACCTGAAATAAATTTCCTGCTCGATCTGGCTGATGATGCCGCCGATCGCAACCGGAAGATTAATAAAAAGCGCGATGTCCTTAGCGGACGCACACTTATCAACCTCTTCTTTGAGGCCTCCACCCGCACGCAAGCGTCTTTCGAATTAGCCGCCAAGCGCCTGAGCGCGGACGTCATGAACATGACTGTCTCATCGTCCTCAGTGCAAAAGGGTGAGACGCTCATCGACACGGCGGTGACACTCAATGCCATGCGCCCCGACATCATTGTCGTGCGCCACCATGCTGCAGGCGCAGTCGAACTTCTATCACAAAAGGTGGACTGCTCGGTCATCAATGCTGGCGACGGCGCCCATCAGCATCCGACGCAAGCCCTCCTCGACGCCCTGACCATTCGCCGGGCCAAAGGACGCATAAGCGGACTGACCGTCGCGATTTGCGGAGATATCCTGCATTCGCGCGTCGCACGCTCCAACATCAACGTTCTGAATGCTCTTGGCGCCAACGTCCGCGTCATCGCGCCATCCACCTTGCTGCCGTCCGCACCAGAGCGGTTCGGTGCGGAAGTTTACACAGACATGTGGAAGGGCATCACGGACGCTGATGTCGTCATGATGTTGCGTCTGCAGATCGAACGCATGCAAGGCTCCCACATCCCTTCGACCCGCGAATTCTTCCACTTCTTCGGCCTCGATCAGGAAAAGCTCGCACGAGCCAAGCCCGACGCCCTTGTCATGCATCCTGGTCCGATGAACCGCGGTGTCGAGATTGCTTCAACGGTCGCCGACCACTCCCGAAGCGTCATCCGCGAACAAGTGGAGATGGGTGTCGCAGTACGCATGGCGGTTTTGGAAGCTTTGGCGCGCAACTTGCCGCAGGCCTGAGCCCATTTAAGAAGGCAGGCAGTGAAATGAGCCTGATCGCAATGAACACAAAGACTGAGCAGTCCAAAACATCCACCGGCAAGCGGCAGGTCTTTATCAACGCCCGTATCATCGACCCGGCATCGGGTCGCGACGAACCCGGTGGCCTACTCGTCGAAGGCACCACAATCGCCGATCTGGGGCCTCATCTGCGGCGCAACGCACCAGAAGGCGCTACCGTCATTGACTGTCAGGGCAACATCCTTTGCCCCGGCCTCATCGACTGCCAGGTTTTCACCGGAGAACCCGGAGCCGAACATCGCGAAACCCTCAAAACCGCAAGCCTCGCTGCGGCTGCCGGTGGCGTGACGACAATCGTCGTGATGCCGGACACTAGCCCGGTCATCGATCAGGTCGCACTTGTTGACTTTATTCAAAGGCGAGCGCGCGATAACGCCAAGGTACACGTTCACACCATGGCCGCGATGACCAGAGGTCTCGCCGGCACCGAAATGACTGAAATCGGCTTACTAAAGCGAGCTGGTGCCATCGCATTCACCAACGGCAAATCGACCATCGCGAATACCGCCGTGATGCGGAACGTCCTGAATTATTCGAAGGACTTTGGCGCTCTTATTGTCCACCACTGCGAAGACCCGCACCTATCAAATGATGGCGCGATGAACTCCGGCGAAGTTGCAGCACGGTTGGGCCTTCCAGGCGTATCCAGCGTAGCTGAGACAATCGTCATTGACCGCGATGTACGGCTCGTTGAGCTGACGGGCGGGCGCTACCACGCCGCCACGATCTCCTGCGAGGCGAGCCTCAACGTCATTCGCGCCGCCAAAACACGAAACCTGCCCGTGACCTGTGGCGTCTCCATCAACCATCTAACGCTCAACGAAAACGATATCGGCCCCTATCGAACGTTCTTTAAGGTGCGCCCGCCGCTGCGTCGTGAGGAAGATCGCGTCGCCATGGTCCGCGGGATCAACAACGGTGACATCGATATCATCGTTTCAAGCCATGACCCGCAGGACGCGGACGTGAAGCGACGCCCGTTCGCCGAAGCCGCCGATGGCGCTGTCGGACTTGAGACGATGCTTCCGGCTGCACTGCGCTTATATCACTCGGGTGATCTGTCGCTGCTCACGCTCCTGCGCGCTATGACGATCAATCCCGCGAAGTTGCTGGGCATCGGAGCCGGACGTCTTCAGAAAGGCGCCGTCGCCGACCTCATCGTATTCGATCCATCCGAGCCATGGGTTGTAAATAAAGACGTGCTCAGATCACGCTCCAAAAACTCCCCCTTCGACGAAGCCCGCCTGCAGGGCCGTGTGCTGCGAACGATGGTTGCGGGCGAGACGGTCTATCAAGTACCTTAAAAGCCAAATACGATGTACGCGGCATTTTTTGCCGCGCCTGGCCCTGAATTAGTCACAACGGACCCACTCACATGGAAGCTGCCCTCCTTGGCGCAATCCTGTGCTGCCTTGCCCTTGGCTATGCGCTCGGGTCTATCCCGTTCGGCCTATTGCTCACGCGCGCCGCCGGCCTCGGTGATGTCCGCGCCATCGGCTCTGGAAACATCGGTGCGACCAACGTTCTCCGCACCGGCAACAAGGGCCTCGCCGCGGCAACGCTAATCCTGGATGTACTCAAAGGCACCGCAGCAACCTTGCTCGGTGCCTACCTCCTTCCGGCTCTCGTGCCGGCCAGTCCGATAACCGGAGCCCTCGCAGCAGGGATCGGCGCGTTCCTCGGTCACCTCTTTCCGGTCTGGCTTGGTTTCAAGGGCGGCAAGGGCGTCGCAACCTATATCGGTATTCTTGCAGGCATAGCGTGGAAGGCCGCCCTAGGCTTTTGCGCGTTATGGCTCATCGTCGCATTCGTTACGCGCTACTCATCGCTGTCCGCTCTGATCGCCGCGTGCGGAGCACCGTTGTTGATCTGGTGGCTTCTCGGCCCCATTCCTGCAATCGTATTCGCAGGCCTTTCAGCGTTGCTTATCGGAATGCATCACGCAAATATCCGTCGTCTGCTCGCGGGGGAGGAGCATAAGATCGGTGCCAGCAACAAAGCCCGATAGCAAGGCGGACCTTTTCACCGCCGCACCGTTGCCGGTCGCGCCGCTCGATGATCAGCAACGTCTCGCCTGCTTGCGCCTGATCCGTTCGGAGAACGTCGGCCCCGTTACGTTTCGCGAACTCATAAATCGCTATGGCGGCGCCACTCAGGCGTTGGACGCACTTCCCGAATTAGGCCGCCGAGGCGGCCGAGGTCGCGCAATTCGCCTCTGCGACAGCGCGACGGCCCAGCGTGAATTGGAACAGGCCCAAAAGGCAGGAGCCACTCCGATCTTCACGATCGAACCAGGCTATCCCCGCAATCTCACCGCGCTCGATGTCCCGCCACCGCTCATTTACGTGAAGGGTCGAACGTCTCTCTTGCAGGAACCGTCCGTTGCCGTCGTTGGCCCGCGCCAAGCCTCGGCAGCCGGACGCAAGCTGGCACGCCTATTCGCAGCCGTACTCGGCGAAGCTGGTCTCGTCGTCGTATCCGGATTGGCACGCGGCATCGACGGCGTAGCGCACGAGACGGCACTCCCCACGGGCACCATCGCTGTCCTGGCCGGTGGCGTCGACAAGATCTATCCCCCGGAACACGACGAGCTTTACGCGCGGATCAGTGACACAGGCTGCATCGTGTCGGAGATGCCCTGCGGCTTCACACCGCGCGGCAGCGACTTCCCGCGCCGCAACCGGATCATCTCCGGCATGTCACTGGGCGTCCTTGTCGTCGAGGCCGCAAAACGATCTGGCACGCTACATACGGCACGCCGGGCCGCCGAACAGGGAAGAGAAGTATTTGCCATTCCCGGCCATCCGCTTGACCCGCGCGCCGAAGGCACCAACTACCTCTTGAAGGAAGGGGCAACTCTCGTAACCGAGCCGGCCGACATCATTTCCGCCCTTAAACCCCTCACGGCACAAGGCGATCGCACCTTTCGAGAGGTCGCCCCCGACACCACGACGCTCGAAGCGTTTGCTCCTGAACCACTACCCGAAATCGCAGAAAGCGATCGGGACCGTGTTATTGCCGTACTGGGGCCCCACCCGGTCGAACTAGACGAAATCGCCCGCGCCACCCATCTATCGATACGCGCTATTCGAGCCATTCTGATTGAACTGGATCTGGCCGGTCGTATCGAACGACATGGGGCAGCACTGGTATCACGGATCAATGACTAAACATTCGCTGTGCATAAGGGGCACGCCAGCAGTAACGAAAGCGCAGCCCTCGTCGTGACCGTCTGCGCGTCCCGCGAGGAACCAAAGGTTCAACCACGGCGTGCAGCCTGACGCGAGTGACGCAATCTCTCTGCCAGCTCCCGGTGCCCTTCGCGCATAGCCATCTCTTCAAGAGCCAACAGAAGGTCCGCCATATATTCCAGGTAATACGGCGCGCTCGGCGTCCGTCTTCCAGTTTCCTGACCCGCAAATCTCTTATTATGAATTCGCAATCTACGTCTTGGCACCATACGGCCCCACATAAATTCCCTCAAAAATTGCACAAATAATACATCATGTAATCTTAAGTTGCAACAAGGGCAAGCGGACGGTGTTTGACACAACCAGTCTGATCCACCATGTTCCCGCCGCCTGTGCGATGAGCCGCGCAATGGTCACCGGCCCAATTGGTAGCAGTGCCAGGCGCTATTCTTGATTGCAGAAGACGCCTTAGAATTATACGCGCACCGTTATTCTCGCGTATTTCCAGCCCGGAACGGGAAACCCGAAAGTCGCCTATGAACGTCGTCATCGTCGAATCCGCCGCCAAGGCGAAGACCATCAACAAGTACCTTGGGCCCAAGTTCAAGGTAATCGCCTCGTTTGGCCACGTGCGCGACCTGCCCTCGAAAGATGGATCTGTCGACCCCGACGCTGACTTTGCGATGAACTGGGATATCGTCGACCCCAAGTCCAACAAGATCCTCAAAGAAATTACAGACGCCGTTAAGGGTGCCGACAAGCTGATCCTCGCAACCGACCCTGATCGCGAAGGCGAAGCGATCTCGTGGCACATCCTGCAAGTTCTCGAAAAGCGCCGCGCCTTGAAAAAGGACATGCATGTCGAGCGCGTGGCGTTCAACGCGGTCACGAAACAAGCCATCCAGCAAGCACTCGCGCAGCCGCGACAGATCGACGAGCCGCTTGTCTCAGCTTACCTCGCCCGCCGCGCCCTCGACTACCTGGTCGGCTTTACACTGTCTCCCGTGTTGTGGCGCAAACTCCCGGGCGCTCGCTCCGCCGGACGCGTTCAGTCCGTAGCATTGCGCCTGGTCTGCAACCGGGAAGCCGAGATCGAAGCCTTTCGCAGCGACGAATATTGGACGATTGAAGCTGATCTTCTGACCGGCAAAAAGGAAGAATTCAGCGCACGTCTTGCGGCGATAAGCGGTACGACCCTTAAGAAACTCGACATCAAAGAAGAAGCGCAAGCTACAGCCATCAAGGCGGCCATCGAAGGTGGTCGCTTCAAGGTCGTATCCGTAGAAAAGAAGGCCACTCGCCGGAACCCCTACGCGCCCTTCACAACCTCAACACTGCAGATGGATGCGTCGCGTAAGCTCGGCTTTTCCGCCAAGCAAACAATGCAAATCGCGCAGCGCCTCTATGAAGGGGTCGATCTTGGCGAAGCTGGCCCCGTCGGCCTCATTACTTATATGCGAACCGATGGCGTCCAGATCGTCCCCGAAGCCGTCGCAACCATCCGGCGCGAAGTCGAGGGTGATTTCGGCAAGCGTTATCTCCCCCCATTTATTCGTGAATATAAATCCAAAGCGAAGAACGCCCAGGAAGCTCACGAAGCAATCCGTCCCACGGATGTCTCCCGCAAACCTGCGCAGGTCTCCCGCTATTTGGATAAGGACCAGGCACGCCTTTACGATCTTATCTGGAAGCGCGCCGTTGCCAGTCAGATGGCTTCAGCAGAACTGGAACAGACGGCCGCCCAGATCGAAGTAGCTGGCCGCGACGGCAAAACCTACACGCTTCGCGCCACGGGTTCTGTGATCGTCTTCGACGGCTTCCTCAAGCTCTATGAGGAAGGTCGAGACGAACGCCAGCATGCGACCAAGGGCAAAGATGATACGAGTGAGGAAGACGATACGGCCCGCTTGCCGGCTCTTGCCGAAGGCGATCCGCTGACCGACCGCAAGATCGACGCCAATCAGCACTTCACTCAGCCGCCACCGCGCTTCACCGAAGCAACGCTCGTCAAGCGCATGGAAGAACTCGGCATCGGCCGCCCCTCGACCTATGCCTCGACCCTCGCCGTCCTGCAGGAACGCGACTACGTCACCACGGACAAGAAACGCCTCATCCCGCAAGACAAGGGCCGTCTCGTCACCGCGTTTCTTGAGAGCTTCTTCAAGCGTTACGTCGAGTATGATTTCACGGCCGACCTGGAAGAGAAGCTCGATCTCATTTCCGACGACAAGCTCGAATGGAAAGACGTCTTGCGCGATTTCTGGAAGGATTTTACTGGCGCCGTCAACGACATCAAGGACCTGCGCGTCTCCGAAGTCCTCGATGCGCTGAACGAAATTCTCGGCCCCCACGTGTTCCCGCCTCGTGAGGACAGCAGCGACCCACGTCAGTGTCCTGCGTGCGGCACTGGCCAATTGAGTCTCAAGATCTCCGGCAAGTATGGTGCCTTCATCGGTTGCGGCAACTATCCGGAATGCCGTTACACGCGGCAGCTGTCCCAGACAGACGATGGCGCTGGAGAAATGGCTCTGCCAGACGGCAAAGTCCTCGGTTTCGATCCGGAATCCGGTGACTCGATTTCTTTGCGCACGGGCCGTTTCGGACCCTACCTCCAGCTTGGCGAAGGCGCGGACGGTGAGAAACCCAAGCGGTCCAGCATCCCCAAAGGGGTCGACGCCGGCTCGATCGACCTTGAGCGTGCGATCCAGCTTCTATCTTTGCCACGTGAAGTTGGGCTCCATCCGGAAACCGGCAACCCGATTACGGCTGGGCTCGGACGCTATGGGCCGTTCGTGCTGCACGATGGAACCTACGCAAACCTGGAATCTATGGAGGACGTATTCTCCATCGGGCTCAACCGCGCCGTAACTTTGATCGCCGAAAAGCTTGCGGGAGGCGGAAAGGGTCGCTTCCAGCGCGCAAAACCTGCAGTCCTGAAAGAGCTCGGCGAACACCCGAGCGAAGGCGGCAAGGTCGAAGTGCTGTCGGGTCGCTACGGCCCTTACGTCAGCCACAACAAAATCAACGCCACCTTGCCCAAGGGCAAAGAACCTGAAAGCATTACGCTTGAAGAGGCTGTAACCCTACTAGCGGAAAAAGCCGCCAAGGGAGGCAAAGCCAAAAAGCCTGCCAAAGCGAAAGCCGCAAAGAAAACGGCAGACGCCCCGAAGAAAGCCGCAGCCAAAAAGCCCGCCGTCACGAAGAAACCAGCAACCGCAGCAAAGACCAAAGCCGCTGCGAAAAAGTCGAAGGCGCCGGCTAAAGCCAAATCTAAGAAAGCCGCGTCGACGGCAAGCGGCGACGCCTGAGCACTTGAGGAAACTGGGTGGCGCGCAAATCGCAGAAGTCTGACAAGAAGGCCTCACGCGGCAAGCCCGTGCGCCGTGGCTCCACCTTACCCGCGGGCCAGCTCCCCACGCGCGAAGAGATTTTGAAGTTCATCTCGGAAGCGCCTCAGAAAGTCGGCAAGCGCGAGATTTCGCGCGCCTTCGGGGTAAAGGGCGGCGCGCGTATTGAACTAAAACGGCTGCTTGAAGAAATGGCTCAGGAGGGGCTCATCTCAGGCAATCGTAAGGAACTCCGTCGTAAAGGCGGCCTGCCCCCCGTCACTGTTCTGGAAGTGACCGGTCGTGACGACGCCGGCGATCTCATCGCCCGTCCCACCGTCTGGAACGACGAAGACGGCCCGCGCCCCGATGTCTTGATCCTCACGCATGTCGAACGGGACAAGCAAACCGCCACGGAGCTTTCGATCGGCGACCGCGTCTTGGCGCGCATCAACCAATTGGAAGAAGAAGACGTCGAAGGCTTCCGCTTCGAGGCCGTGCCTCTCAAGCGACTGGCCCGTGAAAAGCGACGATTGCTCGGCGTTTTCCGAACCACCCATCGCGGCGGCACCATCCAACCGATCGACCGCAAAGCATTGCGCGAATGGCCGGTACAGCAGAGTGACATCGGAGACGCATCCGATGGGGACCTGGTCCGGTTCGATCTCATCCGCAAAAACCGCTTTGCCAATCCGCAGGCCACAGTTCTTGAGAGCCTCGGCAATCCCGATGACCAACGACAGATCAGCTTGATCGCGGTTCACGCTCACGGATTGCCTGATGACTTTCCTGAAGGCGTACTGACGGAAGCGGAAGACCTCGCGCCTCCCGATCTCAACGGCCGCGTCGACCTGACGGACATTCCTCTGCTGACGATCGATCCGCCAGACGCGCGTGATCACGATGATGCCGTCCACGCGGTTCCGGATACCGATCCAAAGAATCCAGATGGATTCGTCGTCACCGTCGCTATCGCGGACGTGGCCCACTACATCCGTCCCGGCTCAAAACTCGATCGCGAAGCTCTCCTGCGCGGCAATTCGGTCTACTTCCCGGACCGCGTCGTACCGATGCTTCCGGAAAAAATCTCAAACGATCTATGCTCATTGCGCGAAGGCGAGGGCCGTCCCTGTCTCGCCGTACGCATGGTCTTCGACGCTCGTGGCGAAAAGAAAAGCCACACATTCATGCGTGCCATGATGCGGTCGGCAGCCAAGCTCTCATACCAGGAAGCTCAAGCGGCAATCGACGGCAAGCCTAGCGAAAAATGCGAGCCGTTGATGGAGACGGCGTTGAGACCCTTATGGGCAGCCTATGCCAAACTCTCAGCCGCAAGAGACCGCCGTGGTCCGCTCGAACTCGATTTGCCGGAACGAAAAATCCTCCTCGACCAACAGGGGCGAGTTGATCGCGTTGTTATACCGGAACGCCTGACCGCACACCGCCTCATCGAAGAGTTCATGATCCAGGCAAACGTAGCCGCGGCCCAAGCGCTGGAAGAAAAGCGCTCGCCCGTCGTCTACCGAATTCACGAACCACCCTCAAAGGAGAAACTCAAAGCGCTGCGCGATTTCCTCAACAGCCTCGATCTGAAGTTGCCGCCTGAATCAGGATTAAAGCCGGCAGCTTTCAATCGCATCCTTGAAAGCGCCAAAGAGCTTCCGGTCCCGGATCTCGTGAACGAAGTCATTCTGAGGTCCCAGTCTCAAGCTGAATACAATCCGCTCAATGCTGGACACTTTGGCCTGAATCTGGCGCGCTACGCACACTTCACGTCACCCATCCGCCGCTATGCGGACCTTCTCGTACACCGCGCGCTGATCACCGCATATCGGTTAGGGGCCGGCGGTTTCCCGGACGAAGAGCCCACCAAACTCGCGGCGATAGCGAAACAGATATCCGAGGCAGAGCGCCGCGCAATGGCCGCCGAGCGCGAAACGATCGACCGATTGATCGCAGCTCATCTCGCCGACCGCATCGGCGCGACATTTCAAGCGCGCATCTCGGGTGTCACCCGATCCGGCCTGTTCGTGCGCTTGCGCGATACCGGAGCCGACGGCTTCGTTCCAGCGTCCAGCCTCGATGGAGAGTTCTTCCACCACGTCGAGGAAGTTCACGCGATGATAGGCCAGAGGTCGGGCCGCTCCTATAGCCTCGGCGATAATGTCGAAGTGAAGCTCGTCGAAGCGATTCCATCCGCCGGCGCATTACGCTTTGATATGATTTCCGAACCCAAAGAAACCCGTATTCGCCTCCCGAAGGGGTTCAAAGTTCGCCGCCAGCCGGGTCGCAACCGCCGATCACCCCGCCCGCGACGCTAAACACCACCTGGAAGCCCTTGTACCAGCCGCGTTAGCGTCCAAATGCGCATTGACCGGGCGGCTCTTCCTTGCCTACCCTATCGCAAATAAATCAACCTGCCGCACTAGGCTAGCCATGAGAGCAATGCCCAAATGACCGTGCACATCGCATCTAACGACATCGCACCGCTCCCAGAACGATCGGTCGTCCAGGCCATGCGCCGCGGTTTCTCGCAGGCATGCCCCGCCTGCGGCACGGGACGACAGTTCAAAAGCTATCTAAAAGTCGTGGATCAGTGCGACGCGTGTGGTGAGGAACTACACCATCAACGGGCGGATGATGCCCCGCCTTACTTCACGATGATCATCGTGGGCCACATCATAGGTGCCGCGGTGTTGATGGTTGAAGATCTCTATGCTCCGCCCGTCTGGGTGCATACAGTTCTCTGGGGCCCGTTGATCCTCGGAATGAGCCTATGGATGCTTCCGCGCATCAAGGGTGCTCTTATTGGCCTGCAATGGGCCTTCCGTATGCACGGCTTTGGTGGCACATCAGATGAGCCAGAGCCCGATCCAGCCGATGCAGTACACGCGCGTCAAAGCGTAGAGTGACATCGAATCCGTCTACAGTTCGCGTCAGTAGATACCCTGTCGGTTAAACCACGACCGGCCGTCAGGCTCTACCCTGTAGGTGGCCGACGAGAACGCTCCGGCGCCAATCGGCGCCCCGGGGAACGCGCACCATGACGAATCCGTCAATCAATAGCCCTGCACCGAGCAGTATGAGGCCCCGGGACGCGGCCACATTGATTGTCGTCGACCATACTGCTTCGCAGCCCCGCATTCTGATGGGGCGGCGTCACCCCAATCAGATCTTTCTGCCCGACAAATATGTTTTTCCCGGTGGTCGCAGCGAAATAGCGGATCGCGCCATCCCCAGCGCAAGCGAACTGCACGAACGTGAGATCGCCAAGCTGCTCTACGACATGAAAGGCAACCCGAGCCCTCACAGAGCACGCGCCCTGGCGATGGCAGCTCTGCGGGAAACCTATGAAGAAACGGGACTCCTAATCGGAACCAATGAAACGTCCACTGAAGACATTGCGCTCCCCTCAACGGCAGATCCCATATGGCAAGCATTCTTCGCCGAAGGTGTTCAGCCAAGCTTATCGGCATTAACCTTTCTAGCCCGAGCGATTACGCCTCCCGGACGTCCCCGGCGTTACGACACTCGTTTTTTCTGGGTTGACGCCGCTCGCATCGCCAAACAGTCCAGCCCGAAAGATGACGAATTGCGAGACCTCGGCTGGTTCACATTTGATGAACTCAGACAGCTCGACATACCCAACATAACCCGCGCCGTAGTCGAGGACCTCGCGGAACACCTAAGCGAAAACAACGACGCACGTGCGAATTGGGCGGTCCCCTACTACTACTTCAAATCCGGAACATTCGAGCGCATCCTCGTGCGCGGATCATCTTGATCCCGTCCAACAGACTACACGCCACCTTGACAGCACGTAACGCCCGAGTATGGTGCCGGGCTCATTCCAACACTCGCGAACCGCTTGGCAGGTGCAGCCCGGCGTCGACGCGCCCAAGCATCAGGCTCCCCGATTATGGCAAAACCCGTCGTTCAAAAAATTAAGCTCCTGTCGACCGCGGGAACCGGCTTCTTCTACGTAACCAAGAAGAACCCGCGTAACCTCACCGAAAAAATGGTCTTCAAGAAGTATGACCCCGTCGTGCGTAAGCATGTCGAGTTCAGAGAAACAAAGATCAAGTAAGCGTCGTTTGAGCCGGTAACTCAAACGTGAGCTGAAACCCTGCCCTAGCGCCGAACAGACCTTACCCTAGCGCTAAGAAGTCGTTTCCAGCGAGTAGATTTAGGATTAGGCTGGACGCCCGGTCTGCAAAGATCGGTTGAGAGCACCGGTCGTCACTGGCTACCAAAAAGCGATTTGTTAGGGGCTGAAGCCCGATATCAGATCGGCTGGGATCAGCGAGAGACGGTAGGAGCCAGGGTCCGCGACTGCTCGGCAGCGGGGTAAGATCCCGAGTTGATCACGAACCCTGGCCTGCTAACCAAGCTGGCGCCAAAGAGGGCGTCGGCACCTGCTTGGTATCGTAGTCGCCGGCCGCGGCCAACGAGGAGGCCACTCCAGCCGTGACGACGACCACTTTTCCCTCGCGTCACGGGAGATGCGGCGGCCCCGATACCGCGAGAGCTCAAATCACCGCTCGATATCGAGGCAGATGTTCAGACATCCCCACTTCGATGTTCAAAAAACGGTGAAAAAATATTGCTTCCCTAAGTCCCACGGCAATCTGACAGAACATTGTATACATTGCAAGTTAATGCTTGACAGTGGCCGTGTGCAGCTCCCCCTATCTGGCCAACCAATTCCGTCGGCATTTGGGCGACATCGGAAAATCCACCACGCAAAAATTCATCTGTCATCTGCCAAAACTTGGAGAAACTATCTAGCACCGTTCCTAACGACATTATTGGAGATAGGAGAAAAGGGTTAAGCCGCTGTAGATGCTATACGATTTCGGCCCCGGCGCTTGGCGGCATACAAGGCGTTATCGGCCCGTTTCAGAATACTTTCCGGAGTATCATTTTCCCCTTCCAGGGTCGCAATTCCGACGCTGGAGGTAACCCGAATTCGCGTCCCCTGCGGCGTTTGAAAGGCTTCAGAGGCGATTCGCGTACGTATACGCTCCCCGATCTGATAAGCGCCGGAAAGGGGAGTATCTGGCATAATAAGTAGAAATTCTTCCCCACCCATCCGGCAAGCGAGGTCCGCGCCTCGCGTATTACGCCGTAGTCGCTCAGCGACGCTTTTCAGAACGAAATCGCCAACGTCATGCCCATAGGTGTCGTTTACGGCCTTGAAGTGATCGATATCGGTAATGAGAACCGAAAGTTCACGTCCCGTCCGCACGGCATCACACACCAGCGTAGCGAGATGGATTTCCATATAGCGCCGGTTATGCAATCCGGTCAGACCATCGGTGACAGCGAGCTCAAAGCTCTCCTCAATCTGGTCGCGCAAAAAATCACTATGCCGCTTGCGCTTAATTTGCGTCATCACGCGCGCAAGCAGCTCATGCTCTTCAACTGGGCGCATCAGATAATCATTGACGCCCATATCGAGCCCACGAAGTAGCCTGGCGTCACCACCATCTTCCAGTAGAATAATTATGGGCACGTGCCGTGTGCGCTCGAATGAACGAAGCTGCGAACAAAGCCGCAACCCATCCGAACCTTGCAGGCTAAGACTGACCACCACGACGTCGAAGTCTTCGGCCCCAAGCCGAAGCAAAGCCGATTGCGGAAAGCGCTCCGTGGTGACCTCATGCAGTGGTTGCAGCGCCTCTGTCATGCGATGCCCCGAGCGCTCATGATCCTCCACCAAGAGGATACGGCCGCCGTCGTTTGAAAGAACACGCTGAAGGGCGGCGTGCTCAGTTGCGCCAAGCCGTCGCCCCGTCGTAACGCGCATCATCATTTCATCGTTGAGGGTCTTAAGCCGTGCTAGGTTCTTGACACGGGTAATCAGCGCGATGTCATCGACTGGCTTGGTCAGAAAATCATCCGCGCCACACTCAAGCCCGATCAATCGGTCTGACGGCTGGTCAAGAGCCGTTACCATGACAACCGGAATATGATGCGTCTTGGGATCAGTTTTAAGACGGCGACAAACCTCGAACCCATCGAGACCTGGCATCATGACGTCGAGCAATATGACGTCGATCCGCTCACGCTCGCACAAGTCTAGGGCCTCTTGGCCGCTCGTCGCCGTGAGCACTTCAAAATACTCGGCACTTAGCCGCGCTTCGAGCAGCTTAACATTGGTAGCGATGTCATCTACGACCAGGACACGAGCTGTCATTGCGATATCCGCCTAGCGGCCGAACGCACGCACCGGCCCCATCAAGCGGCTCCGGCAAATTGGCGCACAGTATCGAGAAAACTCATCACGGAAATCGGCTTCGAAATATAAGCCTCACATCCTCCCGAACGAATCCGCTCTTCATCCCCCTTCATCGCAAACGCAGTAACGGCGACAACGGGAATGGAGTTGAGTTGCTCATCATCCTTGAGCCACCGCGTAACCTCAAGGCCGGACACTTCCGGGAGCTGAATGTCCATCAAAATCAAATCTGGCCGATGCTCGCGCGCCAACGCTAACGCATCGAGGCCGTTGCGCGTTTGAATCGTCAAATAGCCATGCGCATCAAGCAAATCGTGGAAGAGCTTCATATTCAGCTCATTGTCTTCCACGATAAGTACTTTCTTCGCCATTGGGAGCCCCTTCTGAGTCCGTTGGTCGCCCTCGACGTACATCAGCGTTTCCTGATAAGCCATAACCCAATGTTTGGCGAATGAGCCCCGTTTTGCACCGATTCGACGGAGCTGATCGGCTGGTCAGAGTGCCCCACCAGCAGTAACCAACAGTTTAAGACAGCGAGCGCTCCATAAAATGAGTTAAGGCAAGGTAACCCGCCATGGCGAAATCCCCTCAACCACCCTCGCATGAGGAAGCTGAGACCTTAGCAATCAACGCCTTACGCTTCTTGGCTGACGATCCCACACGCCTCGGCCGGTTTCTGGCGCTCACTGGCCTCGGCCCGGCCGACCTGAAAGCAACCGCCGGGCAACCTCATTTGCTTGCCGCAGTTTTAGACCATCTGATGCGTGACGAATCGCTCTTATTGGTCTTTGCCGCTGACAACCGCATCCCCCCTGAACGCATCGCTGAAGCCCATCGCCATCTCGCCGACCACTGAAAGGCGCGAGACCATGCCGCCCGTTGCCCCAGCCCAGAACATGCGGATTGGAATCGATCTTGGCGGCACCAAGATCGAAGGGCTGCTATTGGATTGCAAGGGTGTGGAGCTAGCCCGCCGACGCATTGCGGCCCCCAACCATAACTATCAGGCGACATTAGATACTGTAGCGGATCTCGTAGACCTGTTGCGCTCCAACGTCACGCACGCGACCGAAACCGTTACCGTTGGCGTCGGAATGCCCGGGTCAATCTCGCCAACCACGGACGTTGTCCAGAATGCAAATTCGACATGGCTCAATGGGCAGCCCTTCCACAAAGATCTCGCCGCAGCTCTGGATCTGCCGCTCCGAACAGCGAATGACGCCAATTGCTTCGCCCTTTCCGAGGCGATTGACGGAGCAGCCACGAATGCAGCGTGCGTATTCGGCGTCATCCTGGGCACTGGGGTCGGCGGTGGGTTGATCCACCGCGGCTCGATCCTCGACGGCCCACGCGCCACCGGCGGTGAATGGGGACACAATCCCCTCCCCTGGCCCAACGCCAGCGAGTATCCCGGACCTGAATGCTGGTGCGGCCGTCGCGGTTGTCTGGAAACTTGGGCTTCCGGACCAGGCATGGCTGCAGATCATCAACGCGTAACGGGCGAAAGTTTAACGGCTAAAGAAATCGCAACGCGCGCCGGCGTCGGCGAACTGGCGGCGACCGCGACGTTAGAGCGTCACGCGTCACGGCTCGCGCGCGGCCTTGCCCACGTCGCAAACATTATCGACCCTGATGTCATCGTCTTAGGCGGCGGCCTATCCCAAATGAAGCACCTATACGACGTTCTACCTAACCTGATAGCAGGACATCTCTTCGCCGATACCACCACCATCGAGATCCGGCCGCCGAAATGGGGCGACGCGAGCGGAGCCCGCGGCGCAGCATGGCTATGGGATTTAGAAAAAGAGCAGAACCGCTAACGTCAGCGCCCCTTTTGGCCCTCGCACTTCGTCTTCTCGAGCAACGTCACGTCCGTGAGCGCACCCTCTACAGCGAAATCACCGTAGTCGATAAACAATTTTGTCGAGATTCCATTGTCGTACAGTCGAAACGACAGCTCATAGCTCGGCACCGAATCCTGCTGCGTTTCCTGCGGGTCGAAATAACTGATCGCCATAGGCCATACCGGACGACCTTTGAGGTCGACCTTAGCTTGAACTCCTAAAGGCACCCCTTCGAGGCGCTCGGCCGTCGCAACCTCATGGCCAATGAAAGCATTGGTGAGATAAACTTTCTCGCCCTTCTCCGAACCATCATAGAGTTCGGCCATCAATACATCTTCCCCACGTTTTGCTGCCGCAATGAGGGCCAGAGAATGCTGCATGGGAAACATCACGTCGCCGCTGATCTCAAGGCCCTTGTGCCCCGGCTTCGTCAATTGAACCTTAACCGTGTCACCTGACTTCCCACGGTCCGCATTCCCCTGCGTCGTTTCCTCAAGGTGATCGTTCCGGTACTGGCTCGTGGTGAAGCGTAGCTTCTTGCCTTCCGCCTGCTCCCAGCTCGACGTTCTAAGATCGTTGATCTGCGCTTCCCCGTCACGGCCGGTTATCCGCGTAACGAAACGCATTTTCTGCGTGTAACCGGCGCAATCACTTCCGACCAGTTCGTAAACCATTCGCCCCGACATCTCGCTGATACCGGACCCCGGCGACGCACGCGCAAGCGAAATGTCATAAACGGCGCGATGCGGCACGAACTGCACAGCACCCGCGACCGCCGCAATCGGCATAGAACCGGAAAATGCAAAGGTGAGGACGCCAATCATCAGACCCGAATATCGGAGCGCTGCCATCCATCCTCCTGACAAGTGGAGCCAAACCAGTCTCTAGCCCCCACATGACACTACTCACGCTTTCCACGCTTGCAAAGAGCCCCTCGCCGTAACCTTATTGTCCGTGTTACAGAAATTCCGAAATTTCATAGAACCCGGATCGGTGGCAGGAACTTGTCGCCGAAAGGTAGATTTTCGTTTTGAAAGGATCAGCAGCTATGAGCGATGATGTTAAATCCCGCCTCAAGGCAAAGGGTCTCACCCTCCCGTCCGCTCCTGCAGCCGTCGCCAATTACGTCCCTTATTGTGTGGTCGGCGACTTGTTGTACATCTCAGGGCAGATTTCCAAAGCCGCAGACGGGTCGCTCATCGCAGGCAAACTTGGCGCTGATCTCACCGTTGAACAGGGTATGGAAGCCGCGGCTGCTTGCGCTCTCAATATTCTGGCGCAAACCAATGCCGCAGTTGGCGACCTAAACCGTATTGCTCAACTCGTACGGATCACCGGTTACGTCAACGCAACACCGGATTTCACTGACCACCCACGCGTCGTAAATGGTGCCTCGGACCTTTTTGTGGAATTGCTCGGCGATGCCGGCCGCCACACGCGCGCCGCCGTAGGCGTCTCCAGCCTGCCGGCAAACTGCGCTGTCGAAATCGACGCAATTGTTCGCATCAAGGACTGATACACGGACAAAATTGGATCTGTATCGGTGTCGTGGTGCGAAAGGCAGAAACGCATATGAGCAGCTTCGACCGCGAGAAATTTCTTATCCCAATCGCGCATCGCGGCTTGCATGACGAGCGCCAGGGCCGCATCGAGAATACGGCGCCGTCGTTTCTAGCGGCGATCCAACATGGCTTCGGTATCGAATGCGATATTCGTCCAGCCGCCCTAAGCCGACCGGTGGTATTTCACGATCCGACCACAGAACGACTTCTGGACGAAACGCGCACCGTCGCAGATCTCACCCAAGACGATCTTGCAAGGCTGCGCTACCGAGACGGGAAGTCTGCGATACTCACCTTCGACGAATTTCTCCAACTCGTCGAAGGGCGCGTTCCGCTTCTTGTTGAGATCAAATCCGAATGGAGTGCGCCTGACGCGGTGTTTCTCAAGGAGGTCATCCGCCTCATACGGGCTTATTCTGGCCCATTAGCGCTTATGTCTTTTGACCCAGCCATTCTAAGCTTTGTCCGAGCTCTTGAGCCCACCATTCCCCGCGGCATGATTGCCGCCGCGACAGGCCCGGAAGATCCCCTGGCGCGAATAGTCGGCGCAGAACGCGCATCGGACCTTTCCAACCTCTTGGAATCTGGCCCGCCCGCACCCGACTGTTACGCCTACCGCGTGTGCGATCTCCCCACCCCCGTGACACGTTATGCAAGAGAGATTCACGGCCGCCCGTTCTTTGCCTGGACGGTCCGTTCCCCCGAAGATTTCAGGACTGCAGCGCGTTGGGCTGACGCCCCAATTTTTGAAGGGCTTTTGCCTCCGGAAAGAATGCCTTAGTAAACTCCGCGCGCCCGTCTTGCCTGACGGATCGAGTTGGCCATCGAGCGATTGCGCCGCTGCTGATAGCTGCGCGCGCTTTTGCGCTCAGGCGTCTTATGTGTTGACGCACGCCGCCGTGAAGTCGCCGGACGATCCGCAACAGAAAGTTTTGCGTCCACATCCTGCCCGCCCTTTTCCGTCCGCAAACTGATCTGGACGAGCTCAGGCGAAGCCGCACGGATCACGAACTCTGAAGTCGGATCCCGCAGCCTTGTTGCAGATCCGATAGGCTGAAGCTTTAGGGGAGCATTCGAACCCGCCCTGATCGGAAGAAGTTCGGGCAATTCGGCCTGCATCAGCGGCTGCTTCTTTTCGTAGTTCTTCGCAACCGCCACCGGCTCGATCTCTATGGGGCGAGGACCACCCAGCGCCTGACGGCCCTCAAAGTCAGGACGTCGCGCGATCGAACCCGCCACAAGGTCCATCATAGGCCGCGATGCCGTCTGTCTTACGGCCTCCTGCACAATAACGACCACTGGCCCGGCTATGGACGCGGTTTTGACATCGCGAACAATATCCACACCCGTCGTACGGGCGCTCTCAGCAACCCGCGCAGCCGGAAGATCCGGATCAGGACGCCTAACAGGCAACCATTGGGCTGTCAGGATATCTTGTGACCGCAGCACTCTTTCCGGAAGCGGCACGGATGCCAAGAGTCTGACACCGCGCTCTGGCAGCGGAATTATCTTACGCGATATACTGCGCACGATTTTCGGAGACGACGTCAATGCTACAGCCGTCTGAGGCGACGCGACTTCAAGCGCCGTAGGCGGGCGGCCATCGATAAAACCAACGGGCGTTTCAAGCGTCCCATCGGGATTAGACCGGCGGCTATCAACCCAGGTGAAAGGCAGCAAGGGCGTGAAGACCCGGCCGCTGACCGACCCTGCAGATACCGCAAACGTTGCGAGATATCCCCATGTGCTGAGCGCGACCATCGCACACGAAATCAGCACCAGCCCCACTTGCATAACTCACACTCCCTAGATGCTAGGGCCGCCTCCATCTCGTGACTACCGCCCAACCGCACGAAAAGATGACCATCACCAAAGCTTGCCCGAACCCCGGCGCATGCGCAATGATGTTGGTCGGCCTTTCCCCGGCAATGAAGCATTTGCCCCCAGGCGGCTTTCACGCCCTTGAAAATCTAGGCCTGCGAGAAACCAGAAAATCCTCGAGCATGGACCAATCTCCGACAGTCAAGATCGTCGTCCACCCGTCGATCGCTGAAATCAGCCCAGGCGATTGGGACGCTTGCGCCAATCCCATCGCTGATCGCTTCAATCCGTTTGTCAGCCACGCCTTTCTCCATATTCTGGAAGAAGCCGGATGCGTTGGACGGGCAGCGGGTTGGATACCGCAGCATCTCGTTCTCACGGGAAGCGAAGGAACTGTCGACGGCGTCATGCCCTGCTATGTCAAAACCAATAGCCGTGGCGAATACGTTTTCGATTATGCATTCGCTGACGCCTATCAACGCGCTGGTGGAGCGTACTACCCGAAGCTTCAGTGCGCAGTCCCCTTTACACCGGTCCCTGGCCCACGCGTCATGGTGCGTCCCGGACCAGATGCCGAAGACAATGAGCGGATACTGACCCGAGCGGCGATGCAGCTGGCCCAGCGTCTGGAGCTCTCCTCACTTCACATCACCTTCCTGGAGGCCGATGCATGGAAACGGCTTGGAGACGCAGGGCTGCTGCAGCGAACCGACCAGCAATTCCATTTCGCCAATGACGGCTACGAAACGTTCGACGATTTTCTAGCATGCCTGGCATCCCGCAAACGCAAGGCAATCCGCAAAGAACGGGCGACCGCACTCGAGAGTGGCATCACCATTGAACATCTCAGTGGCGGCGACATTAGCGAAGCCCACTGGGATGCCTTCTACGCGTTCTACACAGACACCGGCGATCGCAAATGGGGAAACCCGTACCTCAATCGGCGCTTCTTCTCTCTTCTCGGAGAACGCCTCGGTGATCATTGTTTGCTGGTCATGGCCAAACGAAACGACCGCTATATCGCCGGCGCGCTCAACCTTATCGGCGGGGACTGCCTCTACGGCCGCTACTGGGGCACGATTGAACATCACCCCTTTCTGCATTTCGAAGTCTGCTACTATCAGGCCATCGAATACGCGATTACGCACAGCCTTAAGCGTGTTGAAGCCGGCGCACAAGGCGACCACAAGTTGGCGCGCGGTTACCTTCCAACCACCACATACTCATTGCACTGGTTCGCTGATCCCGGGCTCTCCGCAGCAGTTGAGCGCTATCTGATTAGCGAACGCCGCGAAGTTGCAAAGATCGGTACGGCTCTATCCAAATACGCACCCTTCAAGAAAACGGCGTGCGAAGACGAACCCCATTGACCGAGGCGGCCCTGCGCCTTAGCTCTGCAAGGAAATATTGAGGAGGAAGCGCATGAGCAACGGTGCTTACGACGACAACAACATTTTCGCGAAGATCCTGCGCGGCGAAATCCCATCTCATAAGGTCTTCGAAGATGAAGTCGCCGTGGCCTTCATGGACGTCATGCCTCAGGGCACCGGACATACGCTCGTCCTACCCAAAGCCGCCTCACGCAACCTTCTCGACGCCGACGAAGAAACCCTCACGGCTTTAATGCCGCGCGTCCAGAAAATCGCGCGTGCCGTGCAGAAAGCCTTCAATGCCGAAGGCGTCACCATCATGCAGTTCAACGAAGGTGCCGGTGGCCAGACCGTGTTTCACCTCCACGTTCACGTCATCCCGCGCTTTGAAGGCGTTGCGCTCGCGCGGCATTCGGATCAAATGGAAAAGCCAGAAGTTCTCGCAGAAAACGCCGAAAAAATTCGGGTGGCACTGCAAGGCCAATAGCTTTTGCGCAGGCCAGGCGAACGCGAAGGCTAATGCGCTATAAGAAGGACCCAATGCGCCATGGCCAGTCTGCTCATTATCGGGGCCAGCCGCGGCATCGGCCTTGAAACGGCCAAAGCGGCTCTTGCTGCCGGGCACCGCGTGCGCGCGTTCGCCCGCTCGGCATCGAATATTCCTCTCAGCGATAAAAATCTCGAAAAGTTTCCAGGCGACGCGCTCTCTGCCAACGATGTAGCACGCGCACTCGACGACGTGGACGTAGTCGTCCAGGTGCTCGGAGCCGACATCGGCCCGGGCACGATCCTTGGCGGAACGACCCTCTTTTCCGACTCCACACGCATCCTTGTCGACGCCATGCAGAAAAGCGACGTGAAGCGGCTGATCTGTGTCACAGGCTTTGGTGCGGGCGATAGCCGCGACGCGTTGGGTCCTCTCTACCGCCTCGCGTTCACATTCACACTTCGCCGCATCTACGACGACAAAGATGTGCAGGAGCAGATCATCAAGGCATCGGACCTCGACTGGACCATCGTCCGGCCGGGATTGCTCCGTGACGGCCGGGCAACGGGCCTCTACCGCGCTCTAACCGATCCCAAGGACTGGCAGCTGACCACCATCCGTCGCACGGACGTCGCACGCTTCTTGATTGATGAAGTGGAACAGAACGCGTTCTCGCACAAAACTCCGGTTCTCATTTCATAAAGAAGTCAGCGAGAATCAGCAGGACAGCGGCCCCACCAACGCCAGCGGCAAGATTGCGGCGCGCGGCAAAGTAAACAGCTATACCGCCCAGGACAGAACCTATCCGAATTTCAAGGCCGATATGCGCCAGCTCGCCTGCCGGAAATAACAGAAGCCGCATGACAAGTGCCGCAACGAGTGCGGTCGCCACCGCACGCACCCAAACGAAAATCTCGCTGTCAGCAGCAACCCGTCGTCCGAGATAAAGACCCATCCAGCGCAAGGGTTCGTGAGCCAACATCGCCACGACCAGAAGGACCAGCGCGGCCTGATAAGTCGAAAGGAAGTCGTTCATTCCTTACCAGGCTCCCACAGCTTCTTCTGATATCTACCCGCCACGAATGCCAGTGTGCCGCCAACAAGCCCGCCAAGGAGCAAATCGAAGCCAGGAACAAGCACGTAGAAGACCGGCCCAAGCATCGTCCCGAAGGTGAGAGCGAGAAAATCCACGCTGGACCGTGCCGTCGCGACCAACGACAGAAAAAAGTAAATCGGCGTGAGAAACAGAAGCGCGGCAGACAGTATGGGCGGCACTGAACCGGCAATGAGAAAACCGAGAGCAGCTCCCACCAGTGTGGCAAGAACAAACCCCGTTCCAAGCCCGATGAAATAGCTGAGCCTCAAAGCAGCAGGCCGCGAGGGCAACCGCCGCATCCCCTCAATCCACGCGGTGACCGCTATGAAATGCACCGCCACCACCTGCCGCCAATTGGTCCTTTCCTCTTTGATGAGAGGCATCAATGCGACGGTCATCGGCAACAGCCTGATAGCGGTCAGTGCCACTGCAAACGTACCCGCCATAATAGACCCGCCGCGGGCCAACTGATCCATCATGACCACTTGCGCTGGCAGCGCGAAAAAAATTCCCATCATGAATACGGTATTGAAGAGCGACATGCCGGCGTCGCGCGCCAACGCCCCAAAACCAGCAGCGCTTGCAAACAAGATGAGACCGGGAATGCTGAATGTCCCCAGCAGCCCGCTGCCAAATGCAGCGAGCTGGTGGCTGCGTCGATTTTCTCTCACGCGTCAGTGCCCAAAGAAGATTCGGCCATCCGCGTCAGGCACCGTATGGAACATGACATCAAACTGCGCGACATGGGCCTTGACCTCTTCATCGTGGAGCGACCCGCTCGTAGCGAAAATCGCCTTGACCTTACGCCGCGCCAGCTGATCCAACGCATCAGCAAAAGAGAAATACGAGTCACTCACAACCGCAGCCCCTTTCAGCATATTGGAGCGTTTGGCTGCACGGGCCTGGATAATCGCAAGATCACTCGCTGCTGCTCGCTCCGGTTGACCCGACGCGTTCGCAACGAGCAACCCCTCGTTAGCAATCGTAATGCAGTTGCTTGCGCTCGCCGCGCAGATCCCCCAGGCTAAGCACATGTCGCGCTTGAGCTGATCGTCCCAATCCTCTGGGAACTTGGGAACAAACGGATTGGGTTCCTGTGACAGCATAGCTCCGCGGACCGTCCGAGAGACCGGTTCCAACTGAACATTATCGCGATGAAGCGACGCCAAGGCGGGATTGGCGAGAAGATGTGTCTTGCCCTTCTTCCGGACAAAATACGGAATGACGTCAGGGTCGACAGAGGGTGCAGCAATCCCCTCAAATGGTCGATCCGGTCCCATCCACTGCCGAACCTTGTAAGCGACAGGCTCGCTCAGCGCGACATTGGTAACGAGAAACGAGCCGAATGCAGCGCGGAAGTTACTCTGTATCGCCTTGTTAATGACCTGATCCGAACTCCCGACAGCTGCCGAAAACGGACAGCTGTGTGTGACCAGAACAGCAATCGTCGGCACTGAGCCGACATTCACATCAAACGCGGCCGCAATCCGCGTAATTGCCTCGATTCCCGCATCCAGATCCCGAATGCTCGACCAGCTCATGTCCCGCGCGCCGGTAAAAGCGGGCTGACCATGAGGATCGGTAAACTTGCCGATTGCGAGAAGATCCTGGCTCCCGTCATCGGAAGCAATCCACGCCTGCTGTTGTGGATTCTCACCGTACTTGAGTGCCTGCCTGCTCATCTCTGATTTGCTCCTCTAGCGAACGGAGCGCTATCACACCGCGCAGTGGCAGCAAAGGCAATGCCTCAGCTCGAAAGTCTTATCCCGGCATGGGAGCTATGCATCCGTGGAAGAGGCAAATAAAGAAGACGGCCCGTTTCCGAGCCGCCTCTTCGCACACCACGATATGCAGTTCGTAAAGCTTAAAGGTTATTCACCTTTCTTACGAGGGACACTCGGGACAGCACCGGTGCCGCCACCGCGCGAGGATTTCTCCTTGCGCCCGCCTTTGGGACCAGGAAGCGCTTTGCGCGGCGAAGCCTCAACAAGCACCGCCTGTGGTTCCTCGTCGCCCTCGTCCTCTTCTTCCTCGTCATACGCCGTACCCTTGGACCTCTTTTCCGAAGGGTCTGCGGCAAGGAATTCGAAGCCAAGCTTCCGATCAGGTCCTTCGCCTTCGACGACCACCTTGACGGTACCGCCATTCTCGAGCTTACCGAACAACAACTCGTCCGCGAGTGGCCTCTTGATGTTCTCCTGGATCACACGAGCCAGAGGCCGCGCACCGAATTTCTCATCGTAGCCCTTTTCACCGAGCCACTTCGATGCGTCTTCGCTGAGTTCGATCGTGACACCGCGATCAGCAAGCTGTGCCTCAAGCTGGAAGACGAACTTCTCGACGACCTTCGCGATCACCTCAGGGGACAGTCCCGAGAATGGAATCACAGCATCGAGCCGGTTTCTGAATTCCGGCGTAAACAGCTTATTGATCGCTTCGGTATCTTCACCCTCGCGCTTACTGCGATTGAAGCCCATCGGTGGCTTGGCCAGATCACTGGCCCCAGCGTTCGATGTCATGATCAGGATCACATTGCGGAAATCGACAGACTTACCGTTGTGGTCCGTCAACCTACCGTGGTCCATGACCTGCAGCAGGATGTTGAACAGATCCGGATGAGCTTTCTCGATTTCGTCGAGCAGAAGCACACAATGTGGATGCTGGTCCACACCGTCTGTAAGCAGGCCACCCTGATCGAAGCCGACATAGCCCGGAGGTGCGCCGATTAGCCGAGAAACTGTGTGCTTCTCCATGTATTCCGACATATCGAAGCGCAGCAGTTCAACACCCATCAGACTAGCGAGTTGCTTGGCCACCTCGGTCTTACCGACACCGGTAGGACCGGAGAACAGATAGCTACCGATCGGCTTTTCAGGCTCGCGCAGTCCGGCTCGCGCAAGCTTGATTGCACTGGCCAGCAATTCAATCGCCTTATCCTGCCCGAAGACGAGCCGCTTCATATCGCGATCAAGCGCGATAAGAACCTCGGCATCAGACTTCGTAACCGTCTTGGGCGGAATACGCGCCATCGTCGCGACCGTCGCTTCGACTTCTTTGACGGTCACACGTTTCTTGCGCTTCTCCTCCGGCAACAACATCTGTGAAGCGCCAGTCTCGTCGATCACGTCGATTGCCTTGTCCGGCAACTTTCGATCGTTGATGTAACGCGCCGACAGCTCAACCGCCGCCCGCACGGCCGGCAGCGTGTATTTGATCTTGTGGAACTCCTCGAAATAAGGCTTCAGACCTTTCAGGATCTCCACCGAGTCTTCAATCGTCGGCTCCTTCACGTCGATCTTCTGGAAGCGACGGACGAGCGCACGATCTTTCTCGAAGTGCTGGCGATATTCCTTGTAGGTCGTTGAACCGATGCAGCGTACCGTGCCGGACTGCAGCGCAGGCTTGAGCAGATTGGATGCATCCATCGCGCCACCCGACGTAGCCCCCGCACCAATCACGGTGTGGATTTCGTCAATGAAGAGGATCGCACCCGGGTAGTTTTCGATCTCCTTCATCACCGCCTTCAGGCGTTCCTCAAAGTCGCCGCGATACCGTGTGCCGGCCAACAGCGAACCCATATCGAGAGAGAAGATCGTAGCACCGCGAAGAACCTCGGGAACTTCGCCGCGAATTATCTTGCGAGCAAGACCTTCCGCGATCGCCGTCTTACCGACGCCCGGATCACCGACAAACAACGGGTTGTTCTTCTGCCGACGGCACAGAACCTGGATGGTACGCAGAACCTCCTGTTCACGGCCGATAAGCGGATCGATCTTGCCGTCGCGCGCCTTTTTATTGAGGTTCACACAATAGCTGTTGAGCGCGTCCTGGCCGGGCTTTTTCTCCTCGGCGGCTTCGCTCTCCTCATCGACGCCGCGCACGGACCGAGGCTCAGACATCCCAGCACGTTTAGCAATACCGTGGCTGATGTACTGAACCGCGTCGAACCGCGTCATCTCCTGCTCCTGCAGGAAGAACGCCGCATGGCTCTCGCGCTCAGCAAAGATGGCGACCAAAACATTGGCGCCCGTCACCTCTTCACGCCCGGAGGACTGTACATGCACGACAGCACGGTGAATGACACGTTGAAAGCCGTTCGTCGGCTGAGCCTCGTCCAATGTTTCAGAGACGAGCGCACCTAATTCTGAATCGAGATATTCGCTGACGCGTCCGCGTAGTGTGTCTAAATCGACGTTGCAAGCACGCATAACACCCGCCGCATCGCGATCATCTACGAGCGCCAAGAGCAGATGCTCTAACGTTGCAAACTCATGTTTACGCTCGTTTGCATATTCGAGCGCGCGATGCAGGGCTGCTTCAAGACTTTTCGAGAACGATGGCACGAGAACCTACTCTTTCTCCATTGTGCATTGCAGGGGATGCTGGTGCTGGCGGGAAAAGTCGGTCACTTGCGTCACCTTCGTTTCCGCGACTTCGTATGTATAGACGCCGCAAATGCCCACCCCCTTGTGGTGCACGTGCAGCATAATGCGGGTGGCGTCCTCCCTCCCTTTGTTAAAAAACCGTTCCAGGACATGAACTACGAACTCCATGGGAGTATAATCGTCATTCAGCAATAAAACCTTATATAGGCTCGGTTTCTTCGTTTTGGGGCGCGTCTTGGTGACGAGGCCGGTCCGACCTTCATTGTCGTCACCTCCCTCACCACCTTCGGACCCGTTGGGTCCGGCCATTTGAATCGGGCTCTTAAGTTCGATCATCGCCGCCTCGAACGGCACGCCGGATACGACGTGCATCGTCTCAAATCATCTGTTCGCGTCGGGAACCCCCGAGCATCTCATCTTCTTACCGGCTTGCTAGCGCCGCACTCAACACTATTGCCGCTTTAAACACTGCCATCTCGCGAAGGGCAGCCGGTATGTAATTCGTTGTCCCGCCTGCTAAGATGGGTACACATGTCGACACAAAAAAGGCCCGGCTCGAGCCGGGCCGTCGCGTAGATTATAAAGCGCTCGCGAACCCGGCTCAACGGCCGCCTGATAAGATCTTATCCATTGGGGAATAGGCCTGCTTGGCCAAACTCGCATACATTTCACCAACCTTGGTCATCTGATGCATATATTCGTCGCAAGCACGCTTGGCGTAGTTCGACTGAATCTCGACAGCCTGCTCAAATGACTTCGCAGTCATCAGCTTACCGAACGTCGCCGTACCGTCTTCCAACGAGCGCTTTGTAAAATCCGTCATTTCAGCGCCAATGGCCTGCCAGCCCCTGGTCCAGTCGTCCATCAGCTTCGTCACCGAATCCATGTTCTGCTCGCCGAGCTTTTGGAAAGCCTCGAAGTTCTTGGCCGCATTAACATCCATGTTCCACTCCGTATTCGGAAGAGATTTCTCGGAAAATAAGGGGTGGACGACCGCACCCCTGGCAGCTCGAAACCTGATATTTGCAACGCACAACCGCAGATTCAAACATTTTTTTGCACTGCACAAGGAGCAAGCGAGCACGGCAGGCCGATGTTAACGAAAACTTGGGCACCTCGAGTCTATGCAATTGACAGGCTGGGATTCGGACCAGCGAGGGACTTAACGCGCCGCAAAGACGTCAAAAAACCGTGGTCTGCCAGTCTGTGGAATGATGGGAGATTCGGAGCAAACGCAGGCGAAGACGCACTCTGGCGTGAGGCCATTTGGTGCGCATCAGAAGAAGTTGGCAAGGAAACCTTAGCGGTCGATGGCCAGAAATTTCACACGTCATACCGGCAAAAAAGCCTCAGACAGGACGTCACTTTATAGTGCCGTTCTGACCGTTTTGACGTTGGCTTGTGCAATCCTGGTTTCGGATGTGCAGGCAGCCAACGCCGAAAAGCATGCCGCGATGGCCATGGACGCCAACACCGGCAAAGTGCTGCACAACAGCTCTGGGGACGAATTGCGTCACCCTGCTTCGCTTACGAAAATGATGACGCTGTATATGGCCTTCGAACTCATTGAAGCAGGAAAGCTCAGCTACGGTACAAAAATCCGGTTCAGCGCGCAGGCCGCCAGCCAACCCCCTTCGAAACTCGGCCTAGACGTCGGGGAAAGCATCCGCCTGATCGATGCCATCAAGGCTCTCATTACAAAGAGCGCGAACGATGTGGCGTGCGCGGTCGCAGAACATATCGGGGGCTCCGAAACCCGCTTCGCCCGCCTTATGACGGAAAAGGCACGCGCGCTTGGCATGAAACGGACCGTCTTTAAGAACGCATCTGGCCTACCGAATGAGGATCAGGTGACGACCGCACGCGATATGCTCACACTGGCGATGCGGCTTCAGGACGATTTTCCAAAGCACTACGAGCTTTTCAAAACGCAGACGTTCTCATACCGGGGCAAGACCTACCGCAACCACAATAGGCTCTTGGGCAAGATCCGTGGCGTCGACGGCATTAAGACTGGTTACATCCGCGCTTCCGGTTTCAATCTCGTTTCGTCGGTAAAGCGGGACGGTAAATACGTCGTCGCAGCAGTATTCGGCGGGCGCACATCCAAGACGCGCAACGCCGAAATGACGAGCCTGCTTTACAAGTCCCTCAAGCGAGCTTCTACGCACCAGACGCGTAAGCCGATGTTGGTCGCTACACCTAAGCCTATGATGCGCCCATCAATTCCGCCACGCCGTCCTGTTCTTGCTGAACCCATTGAGGTCGGACGCGCCGAACCTCAGATCGCGATCGCGCGCGTGCGTCCGAACGATGTTGTGCAGGGCCGCCCCACGCCATCGCCCGCCTATGCGAATCGCCCTCCACAGCATCAACCCACCAACGAACCACCCGGACGCGCCCCAGGCACGCTGCAGGATCAATTGGCTCTATTGCTCGCCCGTAGCGGCGTCGTGGACGATACAAGCGGCGAAGGGTCACGAGAAGAACCAGAGCAAAATGTGCGAGGCCAGGTGCAAGGTCGGGTACCGAACGGCCCTTATCAGGTTCAGGTGGGCGCCTTTGGATCACGTCAAGAAGCCGAACAGAGCCTGGAAGCCGTAATCCGACGGACCAACAGACTACTCGCCGACTACGTTCCCATTACAGAACCCGTAAACAATGGTTCACGAACCCTCTACCGCGCACGCTTTGCAGGCTTTGGGCAAGCGGCGGCAACGTCAACGTGCCACGAACTACGAAGCCTTCAAATCGACTGCTTCGTCACGAGCCAGCGCTAGACAAATGCGTTGGCTCCTGTAAGGCGACTATTGCGAAATATTCGCCAAGAGCACTTCCTTGGCTTCGTTGATTTTTGACGCAAGATAGGTGGAACCACCGCGATCGGGGTGAAGCTTGACGATAAGCTCGCGATGCGCGCGCCGAACCTCGTCACGACTGGCACCATGGCGAAGCCCGAGAATTTCGTAAGCCTCTGCCACAGTCATGCGGCCATCCGGCCCATTCATTTCTCTTTCTCCGCGCGCCATGTCTTCGCGCCACTTCGGATACGCCCGATCAAGATAAGCTTCGATCAATTGGGCGGAGCGAGGATCATCCGCCCGTGCATCCTGCCACAGCAGAGCAAGCTCTGCTGCCTCCAGCGTCTCGATGCGCCGCCCCTCAAAGAGACCGCGGATCACGCGCCCACGAATTTCACCGGTATCATGATCAAGCTCCATCTCGAGAAAATCGGTGGTGACCTGCGATGTCTGCCCGCCCGATTTACGTGTTCTTGGCAGCGAACCGCTGCCGAACAGCAGCCAGATCCCAAATAATCCTACGGGCGCCGCGTATCCGATGCCTCCGCGCAAAGCCAGCAGACCAGCGACAGCGAGCGCAATGACCCCGGCCGCCCGCTTGAGCTGCACAGCCAGCTTCCCCGGGTTTGCCCCAGTAAAGCCGTGCACAGCGATAAGCACCAAAGCAAGTAGCGCTAAACCTAGAAGAAGGAATTGCATCAGCGCATTAACAGGGTCCCGCGCCCTTTCAAGTTGAAACGGAATATCGGAAAGCACACGCGTGTAAGGCGATCACAAAACAGGTTGGCAAGGCCTACACCAAAGCGCAATGCGGCAACACCCTCAGCGTTACGACGCCGCCGGTTTCATTTGTTGTAACAACGCACGAGCTCCACTTCCCGACCGTTCCGAGCTAAGTCGTTGCAACGCTTCGCGGCCACCCGCAGCATACACAGCAACCGCCGCCAGCAACTCACGTAGCTGCACTGCCGAACCCGCATCAAACCGGCACCAGGCACCACCCGTCAATCGGCAAATCTCCTTGAACGCACGTTCCGCTACCGGATCATAGCCCTCCTGAAACAGGAACACCGGCATCCCAAGCAACCCGAGCTCGCCGGCACGCGCACAAAGCTCATCAACGCTTTCTTCCATGCTGTCGCCGACATACACCAACGCATTAACCTGTTTTTTGTCGGTTTCCCGCCTCGCGTGGGTCAAAACCTTACCGATCTGCGTGCGTCCACCCTGGCAACCAACCTGCGTCATCAGGCGCTGCAAAGCCATGGGATCACTCACCCACTTTGAAGCCCTGCATTCGCCAAACCCGCGAAAATAAACTAACTGCACGTCAAGACCGCCGATCTGATCGACGGCGGCAAACATCTCCGACTGCAACTGCATGGCCATGTCCCAGGTGGGCTGGCGGCTCATCGTTGCGTCCATGGCGAATATCAGACGCCCCCGCCCGGTATTTTGGGTGCGCGGTGCCACCTTCATCTTTGCGAGAAAATCCGCCACCTCTTGATCCGAGGATCTCTCGGTATCCGGCAGTCGATCAGACGCGCGATCAGCGGGTACACTCGCCCCCGTAACATCCTCGGGAATGATCTTCGTATCGCGCTTATCCTTGGTGGTCATGAAGCTCTATCCTTCGCAAAGCGAAAGGCCGCAGAATGGGCAACCTCCTGCTAAGGTGGCCACACCCCATCAGGTTGGCAAGTCACGGGGCTGCCATCAAGATTTAGGCTTCTCCGTTTCCAGCGCGTAAAAGGTCGAGATTACCCCCAGTCGCGGTGATATCTGTGGAGCGAACTCTTTCAGTCGCAAACCGTTGCACGTAATTTGGACCACCAGCCTTCGGCCCCGTCCCTGACAAGCCCTCACCACCAAACGGCTGAGCACCGACGAGCGCGCCAATCTGGTTGCGGTTAACGTAGAGATTCCCGACCTTCGCCCGCCGGGCAACATGGTCAGCGACGGAATTGATCCGGCTGTGTAACCCCAACGTCAGGCCGTACCCAGTGACATTGATCGCGTCGATCACCTTATCCAGCATGCCGCCCTGATAACGGCCGACATAAAGAATGGGCCCAAAAACTTCGCTCTTGAGAATGTCAATCCGCTCGATCTCATAAGCTGCCGGGCTGACGTACGTCCCCGCCCTGCAGTCCTCCGGCATACCTCCATCGGCAATCAACTGAGCCTCACGGCCCAAATGCAGCTTATGCGCGTCCAGCGTATCTTGAGCCTGCTCGTCAATAACCGGTCCGATATCCGTCGCATAGTCCATCGGGTCCCCTAAACTAAGTTCCTCGATGGCCCCCGCGAGCATGCTGAGTGTGCGCGGCGCAATGTCTTCGTGAACGAACAACATGCGGGCCGCAGAACAACGCTGTCCGGCACTGTCAAACGCCGATCGCATAACATCCCGAACAACCTGTTCGGGTAACGCGCTAGAGTCAGCGATCATTGCGTTCAGCCCGCCGGTTTCCGCAATCAGCGGAACAATCGCCGCACGCCTGTCAGCAAGTCCCTTCTGAATGGCCCAGGCTGCCGCATTGGACCCCGTAAAGGCGATACCCTGAACACGCGGATCACGGACCAATGCCGCACCGGTCGTGCCATACCCTGGCAGCAGATGCAGCACACCGGCAGGCACACCGGCTTGATGCAACAACCGTGTTGCCAGAAACGCCGTCAGAGGAGTTTGTTCTGCCGGTTTTGCAAGAACAGGATTTCCTGCCGCCAGCGCCGCCGCGATTTGCCCCGTAAAGATTGCGATCGGGAAGTTCCAGGGACTGATACAGGCAAAGGGACCCCGCGCCCGATACGTCATTTCATTGCGCTCGCCGGTAGGTCCGGGAAGCGAAATCGGTCCGCTGAAAAGTCGTCTCGCCTCGTTGGCGTAGTACCGCAGGAAATCAACGGCTTCGCGGACGTCATCATGCGCTGCAGTGACTGTTTTTCCAGCCTCGCGGACAATGACCGCCATCAACTGCGTACGCTGGCTTTCGAACAAGTTGGCCGCACGCTCTAGAATGCGCGCGCGCTCGTCCACAGGTGTAAGGTCCCATGCCTCCGCATTCCGGCAGGCACTCGAAATAGCCGCTTCGATATGGTGAGCATCACTCCAGTGAACCTGGCCGATATCCTGGCGGTGATCATGCGGGCAAACCATACGATGAGGTCTGGCATCACCAAGTGTCAGCTCACCGTCGATCAACGGTCCAACTTCGAAAGGCGAGAGAAGAGCACTCGCCATGCCCGAAAGCAGTTCACTTCGTACCGTGCGATCAGCCAGGGCGAGCCCGGCACTTGCACGGCGATGCGGTTCGAAAATGTCGCGCGGACGCGGAATGGGGTTAGGCTGAGCAGGTCCCGTTCCATCGCGCTCACTTTGCAAAACCGCAACCGGATCACGAACGATCTCAGCGATTGGTGCATCTTCGTCCGCTAAACGGTTGACGAACGACGTATTAGCCCCGTTTTCGAGAAGCCGGCGTACAAGATACGGCAACAAATCTTCATGGCCGCCAACAGGCGCATAGATCCGGCAGACCGAGCCAAGCCGACTATCGCCCACCACTTCCTCATAAAGCGCCTCTCCCATGCCATGCAGCCGCTGAAATTCAAACGGCGTGTTCGCCGCCGCCACGTAAACGGCGGCAAGGGATTGCGCGTTATGCGTCGCAAACTGCGGGTAGAACGCCTTGCGATCAGACAGGAGGAAGCGGACGCCGGAGATAAACGAAAGGTCGGTATGCAGCTTGCGAGTGAATACCGGGTAGTCCCGCAAGCCCAACTCCTGAGCCCGCTTGATTTCGCTGTCCCAATAAGCCCCTTTCACCAGCCGCACCGGAATGCGCTGACCGCCCCGTTCAGCAAGACGTCTCAGCCATCGCAACTGAGGCATCATGCGCTTAGAATACGCCTGAACGGCAAGACCAAGACCATGCCACCCATGCAGCGCCGGGTCCTCATAGGCGCGACCAAACATGCGCAGCTGAAGTTCGAGACGATCTTGCTCCTCAGCGTCAATCGTCACGGAAATGCCCTGCTTACGCGCCTCCGTGAACAACCTCATCAGCTTCGGTAACAACTCATCGTCAAGGCGCGCCTCTTTGCCGGGCTCATAACGCGGATGCAGCGCAGACAGCTTCACCGATAAGCTCGGGCGGCGCATCAACGTGTCAGGATGCTGCGTCATCACTGGCCCGGTTGTCGCCGCGATCGCATCCAGAGCGGACATATATCTGTCGAAATAGCGGTCTGCGTCGGCCTGCGTGCGCGCGGCTTCCCCCAGCATATCGTAGGAGAACATGTAGCCACGCTCTTGCAGCGGCTGAGCACGCGCTAGGGCATCTTTAATAGTCCGCCCAAGCACGAACTGATCTCCAAGGATGGAGACAGAACGCCGGATTGCCTGTCGGATAACGGGCTCGCCAGAACGCCCGACCAGCCGCTTCAACACACTGATCGGGCTCGCGCCCTTAGCATCGCGCAATTTTACGACACGGCCCGTGAGCATCAGCCCCCAGGTGGAAGCGTTGACAAACATGCTGTCGGAATGACCGAGATGTTTGTCCCAAGCGCCTTCACCAATTTTTTCGGCGATCAATTGATCCTGCGTCTCATGGTCGGGAATACGCAACAGCGACTCCGCCACGCACATCAGGATCGCGCCTTCCTCGCTGGAAAGCCCGTATTCCCTCATAAACGCGTCGACGCCGCCAAATTTATGCCGATTGGCGCGCGCGCAATGCACGAGTTGACGCGCAACCTCACTCACGCGCCGACGCTCGCCGTCGTGCAGTTCGCTTTCCGCTAGCAATTCCGCGACAAGCCGCTGCTCGTCAGCTAAATGTGCAGCTGCAAGATCCTTATCGGGCGTTGTAAGATCGAGAGCCGAAATCGTCGGCCCGCCGATAGCAAGCGGACTATCCATAACCGCCACCCTGCCGTCCCTTCGTTCGATTTTGTTGAGAACGCAAGACGACTCACCGTGTAAATTTTCGTTAGCATATCAGATAACTATTGGTGCGCCGAACATCGAAAGGTGGATGAAACGTGGCACAACCCCCAAAAAAGACTGCGCGCAAACGCACCGCGAAGCTCTCGGGCACCGGCCTGAAGGCCGAAAAGAAGAAAGCGGCAGCGGATGTCGTCGAGAAACCCGCAAAATCTCACACGGCCAAGGGCACTCAGTCCGCCCCCCGAACATCCGATAAGAAAAAAACGTCAAACGTAGAAATCATACGAACCGTCGCCGATCTGCGCCAGGCGACAGCGCCTTGGCGCAGAAAAGCTGAGCCGATCGCCCTCGTGCCGACGATGGGCGCGTTACACGCGGGCCACATTTCGCTGGTCCAGGCGGCCAAGAGAGCCGCGAAACACACGATTGTATCTATCTTCGTCAACCCAACTCAGTTCGCGCCGAATGAAGATCTCGACCGTTACCCGCGAGATGAAGACGGTGATGTTGGCCGTTTGCGCGAGAACGAAGTCGATATGGTCTGGGCCCCGCCAGCCGAAGAAATGTACCCGGAAGGATACTCGACCTATGTATCCGCAGGTTCGACCGCGAACGGACTGGAAACCGATTTCCGCCCCCACTTCTTCCAGGGCGTCGCCACCATCGTGCTGAAATTGTTGAATCAAGTCGCTCCCGACTACGTGACGTTCGGCGAGAAGGACTATCAACAGCTCTGCGTGGTTCGGCAGATGGTCCGCGATCTCAATGTTCCAACGGAAATCATTGCGGTTCCGACCGTGCGTGAAAAAGACGGCTTGGCGCTTTCTTCGCGTAACGCCTATCTCGCGCCGCGCGAACGCGAAGTCGCCCCCCACCTTCATCGCACGATCTACGAAGTGGCCGATGCCGCAAAGACGGGAAATCTCGGCGTTCTACGCGCAGATGCAGCAATGAAATTACTCTCGCTCGGCTTCAACAAAGTGGACTACGTCGAAATACGTGATGCTGAAACATTAGGCACGTTTGATCCCTCATCCGGCCGCCCGGGACGGGTTCTCGCCGCCGCCTGGCTTGGCCGTACTAGGCTCATCGACAATGTCTCCATATCGCCATAAGCCATTGCAATATGGTCACACGTAATATCAGGGACAGGGGATATTTCGCGACGTCACCGTGACTTGATGGCGCTTGCCAAGCCGCCCTCCCCCGTGCCAACTCTGCCGCAACCATACCAGCCGACGGATTCGTGCCGCGCTTTTTAGTGACGCGTCAGCAACGGCGCCCCTTTTCGTCGACCGGACGAACAATGCGGACGATACGCGATGGCCAAACCACAAACGATCGACCTCTTTTCGAGCTCCGAGACCGAATTGAAAGAAAAACAGCCGCGCGGCCGCAAATCGACGGACGCCTCCGATAATTACACCGCAGCTGACATCGAGGTCCTTGAGGGCCTAGAGCCCGTACGCCGTCGCCCCGGTATGTATATCGGCGGCACGGACGAGAAGGCGCTGCATCACCTGTTCGCCGAGATCATCGATAACTCGATGGACGAAGCGGTGGCCGGTCACGCCAGCTACATCGAGGTCAATCTCGGCGCCGACGGCTATCTTACCGTTGCGGACAATGGGCGCGGCATTCCCGTCGACGCGCACCCCAAATTCAAATCGAAGTCGGCGCTCGAAGTCATCATGACGACCTTGCACGCTGGCGGTAAATTCGACGGCAAGGCGTATCAGACCTCCGGTGGCCTGCACGGCGTCGGCGTCTCCGTCGTGAATGCACTTTCCGAAATCCTCGAGGTCGAGGTCGCACGCGGCCAGCAGCTTTACCGGATGGTATTTTCTCGCGGCAAGCCGCAGTCAAAACTGGAAAAACTTGGCGCGATCAAAAACCGCCGCGGCACCAGGGTTCGCTTCAAACCCGACGAGCAAATCTTCGGTAAAGGCACAGCTTTCAAACCCGCGCGCCTCTTCAAGATGGCCCGTTCCAAAGCCTATCTGTTCGGCGGGGTCGAAATCCGCTGGTCATGCGATCCGGAACTCATCAAGGATGACACACCGGCCCAGGCCGTCTTCCACTTCCCCGGCGGCCTGCGCGATTATCTCCAAGAGACCATCAACGGCCTTACGCTGGTTACCAACGAGCTGTTCGCAGGCCGCATTGAAAAACCCGGCGGACACGGATCGGTCGAATGGGCTCTGGCCTGGATCGGCAACGCTGACGGCTTCATGAATTCCTATTGTAATACGATCCCAACGGGTGAGGGTGGCACACATGAAGCCGGTCTCCGCGCTGCCCTGATGAAAGGCCTGCGTGCCTACGGCGATCGCGTCGGCAACAAGAAAGCCGCTCAAATCACCGCCGACGACGTCATGGTCACGGCCGGATGCATGCTCTCGGTGTTCATCCGCGAACCCGAATTCCAAGGCCAGACCAAGGATAAACTGGCAACACAGGAAGCCTCTCGCATCGTCGAAACGACGGTTCGCGATTCATTCGATCATTGGCTCGTCGATCGCCCACAACAAGCTAACAAGCTGCTCGAATGGGTCATAGAACAAGCCGAAGAGCGCTTGAAGCGCCGCCGCGATAAGGAAGTCAGCCGCCAATCCGCCACACGCAAATTGCGCCTGCCCGGCAAACTGGCGGACTGCACGATACGGTCCGCCGAAGGCACAGAAATTTTCATCGTCGAAGGCGACTCGGCCGGCGGCTCTGCCAAGAGTGCGCGCAACCGCGAAACCCAGGCGATCCTGCCGCTGCGCGGCAAGATCTTGAACGTCGCCAACGCGTCCGCAGCTAAGCTGGCCCAAAACCAGCTTCTATCGGATCTGATACAGGCCCTCGGCGTCGGCTTGGGCAAACACTACCGCGACGATGATCTGCGCTACGAGCGCGTGATTATCATGACCGATGCCGACGTTGACGGCGCCCACATTGCATCCCTGCTGATCACGTTCTTCTTTCAGCAGATGCCCGAACTCATCACCAAGGGACACCTGTTCCTGGCGGTGCCGCCGCTCTTCAAATTGACCCATGGAGCCAAGTCCGTCTACGCACGCGACGAGGACCACAAGAATGCGCTTTTGAAGTCCGAGTTCAAAGCTGGCGCCAAGGTTGAAATCAGCCGGTTCAAAGGCCTCGGCGAGATGAATTCGGGCCAGCTCAAAGAAACGACGATGGACCCGAAGGTCCGCACGCTCCTGCGCGTGGTCATCGACGACGAAAGCAATGAAATCGTTTCTGAAGCGGTGAACGCTTTGATGGGCTCCAAGCCCGAAGCACGGTTCAGGTTCATCCAGGATCGGGCAGCATTTGTAACGGACTTGGACGTTTAGTCCGTCATGCGGGAGGGTGAAGCGTCCCTCTCGCCTTTAGCGTTCTGCAGCTAACGCGTCACGCGCGAACTCGTAAGCCGCCCAGCGCAATTCGCTATGACGTGACCAGTCGAGCAAACTGGCATCAGTAGGCACCGCAAACGACAAGAGCCGATCCCCCGGCAGCAGATCAGCCGCAATATCCTGCGTCTCACGCATCAGGCTGCGCATCAAAACCGCTTGAGGCCCCGGAGCCTTCGGCCATGACTTCGCCAAGCCAGGCCAGAGCATGCCTCCAATGAGACCAAGCCGCGACGGCAATGCAACATCGCCATTGTACCGCGTGCCCACATTCGGGACCTGAAGATCGAGCACCACATTCGGTCCTGTTTTGATTTTGCGCATAGCGGCAAGCGGCACATTCTCGATAAGGCAGCCGTCAACCAGCATCTCGCCTTCCGGCGTGTACATCGGCGGCAAAAGCGCAGGAATTGCCGACGAAGCCCGGACCGCGGCCCACAAAGGCCCGGAGCGAATGATCTCGACCGTATTGCGTGAAAGGTTGGTCGCCACTGCGAAATAGGGTGTCCACAAATCTCGGACATCCTCGCACGAGAAATGCTCCACCAGCGCGGCTTCAAACACCTCCTGGTCGAGCAGGCTGTAACGTGGCCACGTCCACCGCCCCATCGCCTTGCGCTTCACGAAGATGTCGTGCGTCAGCTGATCGATATCGGCCGGACTGACACCAAGCGCAAACGCCGCCGTCATCGCCGCGCCGCCACTGGTGCCCCCCATGATGTCGAAGGTATAGCCGGCTTCCAGCAACGCTTGATACATGCCGATGTGCGCAGCAGTGAGCGCCCCACCACCACACGCGACAAGACCTAGCGCCTCACCATCAATGAAGCGCATCAGCCGGCCGAAGTCGCTCTTGTCCCCCAACACCAAATGATGATGCGCGTCGATCCATCGCCTCGGATCGAGCCACAACGGCGTCCCCGCCACCGCGTCGCGCTTGGAGTGAAGAAGAACAAGGCGAACATTGCACGAGTCATGCAGCGAAGTGACGACACGCTCCAACGCGTTGGGAGTACGCGCAGCAGACTCAGTAACAGCCGCCTCGCCAATCAGAAGCACATGATCGGCTTGTCGAAGCGCTTTCTCCGACCAGGCCGTGAGCTCGTGGTCGCAGACGTAGAAAATGCGGCGATACCGCCGCTCGAGATCATTGAACCACCCGGTCTCTGCCGAAGTGGCAAATGTCTCATCTGCCTTGATTGCATCGACGGCTCGGCCGTGATCGAGGATCAGGGTATCGCGAGCGCCCGCAAAGTACTCACGCAAACCAGCGATGAACTGAGGTGAAACAGGGCCAGCTCCAGCGCGACAAACAGCGATTGTCTGAGGCGCCGCATAACGATCGACACACCGCCCAATGGTCGTGCGCGCCAGCCGCGTCGCAAGGGCTTTGGCAACACTCTGCCAGATCGATGGCAATTGCCCCGCAAGTTCGGCAAAGTCGGCGCGCGTCAGAACCAATACGATGCTGTCACGCTGAGCGCGCACGTTAGCGGTTCGGCGTCCGCCTCCGAAAAAAGCGATCTCCCCGATCGGTTGCCCCACACCGATCTCGGCGATAATGGACGCCTCACCATCGCGAATAACCGCGAACCGGCCTGAAACGACGATATACAGCGCATCCGCCTCTTCACCCTCACGTATAAGGAGGGTCCCGCGCGGCACGGTCATGGAACTTAGTCGGTGTTCCAGTTGCATACGCTCGGCAGCGGAAAGTTCCTCGAAAACCTCAATCTGAGAAAGGTCTGGCTCGGAAGGCATGGCCATACCGCACTCCCTCTAAGCCCGATTGAGTAGACGACACGCACCACTCAGACACGGCTCCAACGAGCCCACGGATGAGCGGATTTTCAGGCATTCTCAATAATCAAGAAAGCAAAAACAGCGCTCAGGCATTCCTCGTTAGGAATAATTTTAGTTCAAACGGACAGAGTAAGCGCGCGGGACGCCCAGGTGTTGCGAACCGCGAGTGAGTTTGGAGTATTGCGTACCAATGGCTGCTTTTGCCCACGGGTCTATGGCCCTTGTGCCATCAAACGTGAATTGCAACGAGAGCAGCAGCGACGCTCCGGCGCCAACGGAGCGGACATGCGTGGAAGCTCCAATCACGCCGAGCCCCAGCAAAACAGTATCTAAAGACTTTTTTCACCTGATCGGTGACGCGGACTTCGAGCCGCCGGCGAACGTCATTCTGAGCTCCTATGCCGATAATGATGACGCGAACGCTGCGCACCTTTTGAACGCCGGAGAGACAAAAGAATTCCCCCTTTCGGGGTCAACGACCGCCGCTGGGTCTCTCATGGCGGGATCTGACTTCACGGCGACCACATGTGTCAGCGAGGTCTCATTCGAAGGCATGTCGTTTGCCGTTCCTGAAACCCGGCCCGTCCAAATCCCCGGGAACTTTGGCACACTCACAATTCGCGCAGATGGCACGTTTATTTATAGCCGGACCATTCATGACGAAGACTTTGCGGACGCCTTCACGTGCACGACAAAAGATGGCACGGAACGCCTGCGCGTCACTCTGCGAATTACGACAGAGCAAGAAAGTAAGACCAACCACGCGCGAACAGCTTGATTCCCCTTGCAACGCAATGCGTCAACCATCAGTTGCTGTTGCGCGATCACAACTCAGAGAAAGTTTGAGCTACAAGAGAATTGTCAAATACCCAGGCTACGGATATGCCGTTGACGGATTGAAACGGGCTTGGAGTTTTTCCCTATGAAGTTGGTTTTAAAGGCTGCCGCAAGCGCAGCGCTTATCGCCGGACTTGCCGTTTCGGCATCCGCACCCGCAGCTGCCGGTAACTGCTACAAATTCACGGGCAAGGGCTACGGTGTTGAAAAGACGATCGCCTGCTCGTTCGCAGACACTGCTCTTAAGCGTTCCATCGCTCGCTGGGCGCGCGAAAAGGGCGTGAAGCCTCACGTCGGACCGACCCATCACAAAACGAAATCAGACCGTGACCTCCTGGTTAAGTGCAAAGCCTGGGCACGCGTCTGTAAGTAAACTCAACGCAAGAGCACGAAAACAATTAGAGGGCTCGCAACCGATTCAATCTGGTTGCGAGCCCTCAGCTTATTTCCGGTCGCGAGCATTGCGGCCAATCTCAGTGATTGTTCAGAGATTCCTGCTTTTGAGCCGCAATCGCGTCCTTGTCGTTGACGCTGGCATATTCCAGCGTCGCGTCATCGACATATGCCGTATTGCCGGAGGGCGCGAAATCAGGCCCGAGGACATCGACAATCGTTGGGTTATCCTGCGTTCCCTTGTGAAGCGACCAGCCTTCGACAACCTGCGCACGCGATGAGTATTGCGCGTCCTTCTCAAGAAGCAGTTCGTGCAAACCCTTGAGCTTATAGTGGGGAACAGCCGCCATGAGATGGTGTGGCAAATGGTAATCCATGCCAAACGGGAACACGGCATAACGCACGAACGGATTAACAAGGAAAATGCGCGAATTCGTATAACGACCCCGATCGGCATTGCCATGCTGGACCCACTCCCGCAGGATCATGAATAGCGGAAACGTCGAGAACAAGGGCAGGATCCAGAAAAGCCCGAAGTAGCCCCACATAGGCATACCGCCGCTGTAGTATTCCCCGAGGGTCAAACCGCTGTACAAAATAGCCATGAAGGACAAACGGCTGATAGCGGTCGCGCGATGCGAAATGATCGGGTCAAGCCGACTCTTCGCGAAGGCGTCGTCAGGGATCACAGCGTAGTAGACGACGAGCACAGCTGTAGCGACGACGATGATGCCCATCGCCCAAGCCGTCATGGAAGCTGAATCTGCGTATCCGAGCTCTCCCGCAGACGACAAAGCGATCACGGCGAAGGGCACCATTACGGCATAGAGCACACCCCAACGGATCGCCCAGGGCGAACCTGGAGACTTAGGATCTGCATAGGGATTGGTGTCTACGCCCAAAGCGCTGTAGCGCGCGCGCGCCGCAATATAGCTAACCAAGAGAACGGGATTGAGCTGCCGGATAATCCCCCAAACGAGATCGATGTGCGCAACAGGGAAATCCAACCAGTGACCGGAATCTTTGGCTTGCGAGAAATTCGGATCACGCTCCGGATCATTGACGAATTGATGATGCGCAAGATGATGCAGCCGAAACGCATACGTAGACGTGTAAATCGGAAAGGCACCGAACCAATCCGAGGCCAGTTCGTTCAATTTGCGATTCTCAAAGAGAATAAAGTGCGTGCCTTCGTGCACAATTCCCCCGAGTTGGTGCTGGGAAGCCCCAATGACGAAAACCGCTACAACGACCATTGGAATATTCCACCACCATCCGAGTCCCTCCCACGCAACAACGGAGAAACTCCAGACTGTAAGAACAATAGTACCAATGATGATGGCCCATACCTGCGCGATGTACGCAAAGTTGGTGTAATTGTCGCGCTCTTTGAGCGACCGGATCACAGCACGATAATCGCGCTTCGTGTCCATATCTACGTCAGCATCAATACCGTTTTGGACGGCCGTGCTCTGAGATCCCATGACAGTACCCCGAGATCGTTTCTTCACTTCATTAGGCGCCGGGATTTGTGTCCCCGATCAGCGCCCTGGTCTAGCCCCATTACATCAACGTCTTAAAACAAAATATTAAACCTGCATCTCATTAAATCACATGCTTGGCTTAACGTGCGGGCTCTTGCCGCATCAAAAACTCGTGTAGCTGCGCGTTCTAGCCTTCGGCATCTGCCGAAAGTTCCCAGATCAACAAAGTTGTACGCAGCACTAGCCCCTCGCATCGGGTAAAACCGCGTGTAAATGATGTTTGTTCCATCGCGGACAGACCATTCCAGACTTGGATTAAATGGCCCTTGCCATATTGAACCGCCATCCGCGGTTTTAAAACTTCTGCGACTCCGGCAAACGCAGTGCGAGAAAAAATCCTCTAGCGCGCATTCAAAACCGGCAATTAAAATGGGGGGCGGTAACGCATGAATCTCAGGTCCATTTCAGCAGAACTTATCGGCTCGTTCAGTTGTGTTGCGGCGCTTTTCGCCGCCATCTTATTCGCGGAACCCGCTGGCGGCGGCCTCGTCGCGACGGCGCTGGCACCCGGTCTTGCATTTATCGCCATGTCCTATGCCGTTGGCCACGTGTCCGGCGGCCACTTCAATCCCGCCGTAACACTGGGCCTCGTGGCGGGAGGGCGCTTTGCGCCCGCCCAGGCCCTTGGGTACATCGCAGCGCAACTGGTCGGCGCAATCGCAGCCGCAAGCTTGATCTATGTCATCCGGGCTGGAGCAAGCAGCGGCGACTGGCCAACGTTATCCGCAGCCGCGAGTACTTTTGGCGGTAAGAGCCAGTTTTCGTTGATGAGTGTGATGCTTATCGAATGGCTAACGACAGCACTGCTCGTCATCGTCTTCATGGGGGCCACATCCAGCACCGCGCCCTCAGGCGTCGCGCCCTTGGCGATCGGCTTTTCCATCACCATGTTCCACATAATGGCGTTGGCGGTGTCTAACGCTGCGCTTAATCCAGCGCGCGCTACGGCAGCGGCAATTTTCACTGACGCACATGCTCTGGCTCAGCTTTGGGTGTTTTGGGTTGCCCCAATTCTCGGAGCTGTGACGGGCGGCCTTATCGCCCGATGGCTTAACGAAGAATAGCCACTCTAAAGAGCTTTATGGCTGCATGATTGATCCAGCATATGAAGCTGGGAAGCGATTGATGACAATTCCGCAACGAAAATCCCGTGGCAAATAAGCATAAGATACGGGTTTTTCTTGCGTTGTTGAGGCCCATGTGCAATTGCCATTAACAACTCGGGCGCAGAGGGTAGACCAACATTTTCCCTTACCGAGACCTCAGCCTTCATATCGAATGCTCGCTTGTCTCAAAAAATTTCTGCGCTCCCGACGGCAGGTCCGTGTCGATTGTCCGGGCGTGCCACGTCCGAAATTGGAGTAAATGACTTTTGACGACACTGACATTTGCTGAGCTCGGCCTGAGCCCAAAGGTCCAGGCGGCGGTCGATAGCTCAGGTTATACAACGCCGACACCCATTCAGGCGGCCGCTATTCCCGTTGCTATTCAAGGCCGCGATATACTCGGTATCGCACAAACCGGTACCGGCAAAACCGCATCTTTCACTTTGCCGATGATTTGCCGTCTTGAGACCGGACGAGCGCGTGCACGTATGCCGCGATCCCTGATCCTCGCGCCAACCCGTGAACTTGCCGCACAGGTCGCACAAAGCTTCGAAAAATACGGCGCCAACAACAAGCTCAACTTGGCGCTGTTGATCGGCGGCGTCTCCATGGACGAGCAGACCAAAAAGCTAGATCGCGGCGTAGATGTCCTCATTGCCACGCCCGGCCGCCTGATAGACCATTTTCAGCGCGGCCGCGTCATGCTGATGGGTGTAGAAATACTCGTCATCGACGAAGCGGACCGCATGCTGGATATGGGCTTCATTCCCGATATCGAGAAAATCTGCAAACTCCTTCCGCCGCGCCGTCAGACGCTGTTCTTCTCTGCGACGATGCCACCAGAGATCACGCGCCTCGTGGATCAGTTCATGAATGATCCTATGCGCATCGAAGTGGCCAAGCCGGCAACCACCGCGACAACCATCACGCAGCTGTTCCGGTATTGCCCCGATGGCGAAGACTGGGCCAAACGCGAAGTCTTGCGCGAATTGATGCGCTCTGACGACGTGAAGAACGCCATTGTCTTTTGCAACCGAAAACGCGATGTCGCCATTCTGCACAAGTCACTGCTGAAGCACGGTTTCAATGCCGGAGCGCTGCATGGTGACATGGACCAGAAGAGCCGCACCGAAACACTCGATAAATTCCGCTCTGGCGAAATCACAATTCTCGCAGCGAGCGATGTGGCTGCACGCGGGTTGGATATCCCGGCCGTTAGCCACGTTTTCAATTTTGATCTGCCCTGGCAATCCGACGATTACGTTCACCGCATTGGCCGAACGGGCCGGGCAGGCCGCGAAGGCAACTCAACGTCCCTCGTGACGTTCGAGGACCTGAAGCTCGTGAGCGACATTGAAAAGATCACCGGAACAACGGCGAATTGGATCGGCGAACCTCCCTCCGAGGAGGACATGGCCGACAGCTCTTCAAAGAAGCGCCGCCGCGCACGCGGTCAACGTTCCCCCGAGCGTGGACGTGGGAGCGGCAGAGGAGCTCCAAGACCGTCGCGCAGGAGTTCAAAAGACGAGCAAGCCGTGACCGAACAACCGGTCATGCTAGAAGAAACCGACGCCAAACAAAAGGTCTCAAAACCGAAGCGTGCGCGCAAGCCCGATGCCCCGCCTAAGGCTGCCGCCAAAACCGAAGAGACCGCGTCAGAACCCATCAAAAAGACCGACAGCACCCAAAAGCGCCAACGCGCTATCGCGAAATCCAGCGACGGGAGCGACTTGGTAGCCCCTGCGCAGGGCTTCGCGGACAACATTCCGGCTTTCCTCCGTCGCCCGGTACGTCGGCCAAGCCGCACAGCGACCACGAAGACCGACCCGGCCCGTGCAAAGGTGCCGAGCGAATAAACGCGAAAGAGGAGCAAAACCGATTTCGCTAGAATGAGCTTCCCGGCTGCAGCAGGAATTCCGCTTCCTGCTCAGTAGAATCGCGCGCAAGAATCTTGTTGCGATGAGGAAACCGCCCGAAGCGGGCAATGACGTCCCGATGGGCGACGGCATATTGCGTATAAACATCGTTCCCGAGCGCCCTGATTAGGGTAACGGCCTGCTCCTGATCGGCGATAGATTCACTGTGTTCAAAGGGCAAATACATAAAAACGCGTTGGTCGGTGCTTAAGCCATCGTCACGATCAAACCCGCGCGCAACGACGGCCTTGGCCAACCCGAGCGCACGTTCGTCATACGCAAAGGCACGCTCCGTACCCCGATATAAATTGCGCGGAAACTGATCGAGAGCGACAATCGCAGCAAGAGCAACATATGGGCTCGTCAGCAACACCGCATCAGGTTTACCGAAAATCTCGTCTGGAAGGTCTGAGAACTGCGAGACTATCTCCGCATCAACCTCAGTTGGAGGTTGGAACCAGTCTTTGGGACTGAGCGTATCGAACCAGAATTTGACGACCCTCTGTGCCCAGGAATCCTCGGCAATCTCCGAACCCATTGCACGTGCTCCACGCCAAAGACCAGCAGGTCAGGAGACCTTCAAAGCCGCTAATTTGTCCGCGGCCGCAGGTGCCAGATTGACGCTTTCACCGCAGCCGCAGGCGCTTTGCTGATTGGGGTTGTTGAATACGAAACCGAATGAAAGCTTGTCCTGGACATAGTCCATCTCTGTGCCAAGCAAATACATAATGGCCATCGGCTCGATAAGCAGCTTCACGCCCTTGTCTTCCACAACCTCATCGAACTTGTCCTGAGATTCCGCCCAGGTCATCGTATATTCCATGCCTGCGCAGCCGCCCTTTTTTACGCCGAGCCGCAAGCCGACGATATTGGGCTTCTGAGCCATGATCTCGCTAACCCGCTTCGCGGCGGCATCAGTCAAGGTCATCACCTGAGGACGGGGTCTAGAGCTCGTCATGATAGGTAAAATTCCAGTGCTAAATCCTGTATCGGCTACCTCTAATATAGGGGCCACAACCGGATTCTAAAACATGTTCAGCGCCAACCGGGCTTCGTCCGACATCCGGCTCATGTCCCAGGGCGGATCAAAGACGAGATTAACCTTCACATCACCGACACCAGCCACAGCGCGCACGGCATTATCAACCCACTGAGGCATCTCGCCAGCCACGGGACATCCCGGTGCTGTGAGCGTCATATCAATCTCCACGTCACGATTGTCGGCAATATCAACCCGATAGATCAGCCCAAGTTCGTAGATATCCGCTGGAATTTCCGGATCGTACACCGTCTTGAGCGCGGCCACCACGTTGGCCGTCATCTCGTCCAGTTCTTCCTGAGACAAAGACGACCCGGCAACCGGCGTTCCGCCATCCGCAACACTCGGCACAGAAGACTTCACACCCGTTTCAGACACATCGCCCGGCTGCATTTCAGTCGCTTCCACGGATGGCGAAACCACGTCATCGGTGATTGACGTATCGTCCGTCATGTTCCTCACCTCCAATTCAAGCGAACAAGGCCCGGGCACGCTCAAGCGCTTCAGCAAGCGCATCGATTTCTGCCTTCGTGTTGTACATCGCAAAAGAGGCTCGACACGTTGCCGTCACCCCAATGCGCTCCATAAGCGGCTGTGCACAATGGTGCCCTGCACGCACCGCAATGCCCGACCGGTCAATAACCGTCGAAACATCATGCGGATGCAGCCCCTCGACGCTGAAGGAGACGATCGCACCCTTGCCCGGTGCCGTACCATGGATCGTCAGCCAGTTGAACGGCGCCAACCGTTCCTTGGCGTAAGCCGCAAGCTCCGCTTCATGCGCAGCGATGCGATCGCGCCCCACATCCATCATGTAATTAAGCGCCGTACCGAGACCAATAGCCTCCACGATCATCGGCGTTCCCGCCTCGAACTTGTGCGGGCTCTGAGCATAGGTAACCTTGTCACGCGTCACGATCTCGATCATCTCGCCGCCGCCCTCGTAAGGCGGCATCCGATCGAGGTGTTCCGCCTTCGCGTAGAGTACTCCGATACCTGTAGGGCCGTATGTTTTGTGCCCCGTAAACGCGTAGAAGTCGCAGTCTAGATCCTGCACGTCCACCGGCATGTGAACAGCCGCTTGACTGCCATCAACCAGCACCGGGATGCCACGGGCGTGCGCAATCTCGATCACCTGCTTGATTGGCACGATGGTCCCAAGCACGTTCGACATGTGCGTAATGGCGACCATCTTCGTCTTAGGCCCCAGAAGGGCTTCGAACTCATCAATTAGGAATGAACCGTCGTCTGCAATCGGCGCCCACTTCAGCACCGCGCCCCGGCGTTCCCGATGGTAGTTCCAGGGGACAATATTGGAGTGGTGCTCCATGATCGAGAGGACGATCTCATCGCCCTCGCCGACCACCATGCCACCGAACGACTGAGCGACAAGATTGATCGCCCCGGTCGCATTTCGCGTAAAGATAATCTCGTCTGAACTCGGCGCGTTTAGGAATTTCCGAACCGTCTCACGCGCTTCCTCAAATTTGGCTGTCGCCGTGTTCGAGAGGTAATGCAGACCGCGATGCACATTCGCATATTCGAAGCGATAGGTGTGGTCCATCACCTCGATAACCTGACGGGGTTTCTGCGCCGAAGCCCCGTTATCAAGATAAACGAGCGGCTTGCCGTAAACATCACGACTCAGGATCGGAAAGTCGGCGCGAATTTTTTCGACGTCGTAACGGTGATCCTCTGCCGCTCCAACCGCTGCTGCTGTCGATTCACCGCTCATTCTGACCTCTCTGCTTTAGCGTTGTATAAAAGCTGCGCTTGAATAGGGATTGCCATCAGTCAGCTTGCAACCAACCGCGCGCAAACATCTTCAACGCTTCTGCAACGGGCTCGTCTTCCACCGTTTCAATTGCTTCGGCGATAAACGACTCCGTCAGCAACACACGCGCTTTCTCCTCGGGAATACCGCGGGATCGGCAGTAAAACAGCATCTCTTCATCGATTTCTGCAACCGTCGAACCGTGCCCACAAGCCACATCGTCGGCGAAGATCTCAAGCTCCGGCTTGGAATCGAATTCCGCATCCGGGGACAGCATCATGGCCTGTGCCATCTGCTTGCCGTCGGTCTTCTGAGCAGCCTGCTGCACGACGATCTTGCCCTGGAAGATGCCCCGGGCGTGCCCATCGAGAATACCCTTGAAAAGCTCCCGGCTTTCACATCCCGGCACAACGTGATCGACAACAAGCGTCGTATCGATGTGATCGCCACCGCGGCCCAGAAATGCGCCGGACAGATTGAGCTTGGCGTCCTCGCCATCGAAAGTCGCGAAGATCTGGTTCCGCGCCAACGCGATGCCCTGCGTCTGCTGGAAACCGCGATACTCGGCCTCTTTCCCGACCCGCACCATCCAATTCGAAAGATGCGTCACCGCACCCTTGTCGACCGCGCACTTCACGTGCGTCACGTAAGCCTTGTCGCCAACAACGATCTCGCTGGCCGTATTGATCTGTCCTTCGTCCGTAACGCCAGGCAACGAAACGAAAGCTTCGACGATCGTCACTTTGGCGCCTGCACCGACATCAATCACATGCCGGACGGTCGCGGAGAACGCTTCCTTCCCGGCACGTACGTGCACGATGAGCACTGGCTTGGCGAGCTCTGCGCCATCGTGAATACGGACAACAGCTCCGTCACTCATGAACGCGGTATTGAGCGCAAGAGTGGCATCGTCCTTGGGACCCGACGTGCGCGTCAGTCCGGTCTTGCTTTCGCCATTCACCAACGCTGAGGACAAGGGCGAAAACTCCAAGCCCTCGAGGTCCATTGGCGTCGAAAGTTTTGGCCGGTATGCGCCGTTGACGAATACGATCTTGTGCGCGTCGAGCGAGGCCAGCGATCCGAGCGCAACGATAACGTCCGCGATCGTCAACTCCGTGGAATCGCCGATACTCGGCGGAAGTGCTTCCTTCAGCACCTGCCGCAGATCGGTATACTTCCACTCCTCGATACGCCGGTGCGGCAGTCCGAGATTTTCAAATCTATCCGCGGCTTCGCGACGCGCCTTCTGCACGTCTGCACCACCCGGCAAAGTGTCGGCGACAGACTGAAATGCCTCAAGCAAGCCTTGTTCGGCCTTCGTTTTCATCACTGCTAAATTCATTCCGCGCCTCCCGCGCGCACCCGATTAGTAAATCCCGAACTCGGCTCACGCACGATGGTCGCTCCAACAGTCGCGCCCATTAGGCAGCCTGGTATTCGGCGTAACCTGACTTCTCCAATTCAAGGGCCAGCTCTTTACCGCCCGAACGCTGGATCTTGCCATCCGATAGAACGTGCACCTTGTCAGGCACGATGTGATTCAACAGACGCTGATAGTGCGTGATCACCAGCATCGAACGCTCAGGCGAACGCAGCGCATTCACACCATCGGAAACGACCCGCAGTGCGTCGATGTCGAGACCGGAATCCGTCTCGTCGAGTACGCATAGCGTCGGCTCCAGCAAAGCCATCTGCAGAATTTCGGAACGCTTCTTCTCACCACCGGAGAACCCGACGTTCACCGGCCTCTTCAGCATTTCCACATCGATATTGAGCTCAGCGCCCTTCTCCCGGACGAGCTTCATAAATTCCGGTGTCGTCAGCTCGGGTTGACCGCGCTTCGTGCGAACCGAATTAAGTGCTGTGCGCAGGAACGTAAGACCCGCGACTCCCGGGATCTCCATAGGGTATTGGAACGCTAAAAACACACCTTCAGCCGCGCGCTCATCCGGCGACATATCCAGAATAGACTTGCCGTTCCAGAGGATATCACCTTCGGTGACTTCGTAATCATCACGGCCCGCGAGGATGTATGCCAGAGTGGACTTACCCGACCCGTTGGGCCCCATGATCGCGTGGACTTCACCCGTTGGAACCGTCAGGTTGATCCCCTTCAGGATCGGCTTGTCCTCTTCGATGATCTTCGCATGCAAATTCTTGATCTCAAGCATTTTACAGTCTGTCTCCGTATCTAAGTCCTGAGTGGCGCGCTTCCATCGCGTCCGCACCAAATCCTTGCGCCGCACCAAGACGGCGGTTCATTTTTCTTCGTCAAACATCGAGCGGTAAGGCTTGCCGTTCCAGCGCCACTCCCAGGTCCCTTCGGTCTTGGACTTGGCAAAGGCCGTGAATGCCCAGACGCATGCCAGCACCACAGCAGCCCAAGCCAGCAATCCCACCGTGCGAGTTGCGTCCGTCAGCGACAGTAAAAACGGCAAAGAAGCTAGAGGTAACGCCAGGGAGAAGGCCAGCGTGACAAGCCAGCCTTTCCAGTTCGTCGGCGTGGCGCCATAGCCATGCCTCTTAGGCTTAAACCAATACTCGCCCATGCGATGCCTCAGCCAACGCTTCCTTCCAGCGAGATCCCGATCAGCTTTTGCGTTTCCGCCATGAACTCCATGGGCAACTGCTGCAGCACATCCCGCACGAAGCCGTTGACGATCAACGTCACTGCTTCTTCTTCTGAGAGCCCGCGCTGCATGCAGTAAAACAGCTTGTCGTCCGAGATCTTCGAGGTGGTCGCCTCGTGCTCGAAGTGCGCAGACGAGTTCTTCGCCTCGATGTATGGCACCGTGTGCGCACCACACCGATCGCCGATCAGCAGCGAGTCGCACTGCGTGTAGTTTCGCGAATTGGTCGCCTTGCGATGCGCCGAAACGAGACCGCGGTACGTGTTCTGCGAAACGCCGGCTGCGATACCCTTCGAGATAATACGGCTCGACGTATTCTTGCCGAGGTGGATCATCTTCGTGCCGCTATCGATCTGCTGATGCCCGTTGGAAATCGCGATCGAATAAAACTCGCCGCGTGAGTTATCGCCACGCAGAATACACGAGGGATATTTCCACGTGATCGCCGAACCGGTCTCGACCTGGGTCCAGGAGATCTTCGAGTTCTTGCCGCGACAGTCGCCGCGCTTCGTCACAAAGTTATAGATGCCACCCTGACCGTTGGCATCGCCCGGATACCAGTTCTGCACCGTCGAGTACTTGATCTCCGCGTCATCGAGCGCAATGAGTTCGACGACGGCCGCGTGCAGCTGGTTTTCGTCGCGCATCGGCGCCGTGCAGCCTTCGAGGTACGAAACGTATGACCCCTTCTCGGCGATAATGAGAGTCCGCTCGAACTGTCCGGTTTGCTTCTCATTGATACGGAAGTACGTCGACAATTCCATCGGGCAGCGCACGCCCTCCGGAATGTAGACGAACGAACCATCCGAAAAGACTGCCGAGTTGAGCGCCGCATAGAAGTTATCAGACTTCGGCACCACCGAACCCAGATACTTCTTCACCAGATCAGGATGATTACGCAGAGCTTCCGAGATCGAGCAGAAGATTACGCCCGCTTTCGCCAGCTCTTCCTTAAACGTGGTCACAACCGAAACCGAGTCGAACACGGCATCGACCGCCACGCGTGAATTCTGCACGCCCGCCAGGATCTCCTGCTCTTTCAGAGGAATACCAAGCTTTTCATAGGTCGCGAGCAACTCAGGATCCACCTCTTCGAGGCTTCTGGGACCCTCCGCGTTCTTCGGTGCAGAATAATAATAGAGGTCCTGAAAATCGATCTTTGGATAGCTAACTCGAGCCCATGTCGGCTCCTTCATCGCTTGCCAGCGCTCGAACGCATCCAGTCGCCAGTCCAGCATCCACTGCGGCTCGTTCTTCTTCTCCGAAATGTAGCGGATCGTATTCTCGTCGAGCCCCTTCGGCGCCTTGATCGATTCGATCTGCGTCTCGAAGCCGTACTTATACTGGTCGACGTCGATCTGCTTGACCTGTTCGATGGTCTCGACCGTTGCCATTGCCTTCTCCTCACTTCACTTCTTTAAGGGCGAGCCCCCGGCCCACCACGTTGTTGTCCGTTCCGTTACGCGACCCTTCGCGCAACGCTCGCGCGCCCGGCGACATCCGCCCAGGCGATTAGAAATCGTTCGACATCCTCTGCCGTATTCGTCCACCCAAGACTGATCCGGATCGCGGACTGCGCTGTCTCGGGCTCCAATCCCATCGCTTCAAGCACGTGACTGCGGCCGACCTTGCCTGACGAACATGCGGCCCCCGAACTCACGGCGATTCCGGCCAGATCAAAGCCGATCACGAGGGTCTCCGCGCGACACCCCGGCAGAACAACCGTGCTCGTATTGGCGAGCCTGTCGACGTTCTGGCCAATCACCGACGCATTAGGAGTCTGCGCAGTAACGCCTTCTTCCAATCGGTCACGCAACGCGCTCAACTGCTCGAAAGCAGCAAAGTCTTCGCTCGCCGCACGTGCCGCGGCACCAAAGCCCGCAATCCCAGCGACATTTTCCGTACCGGCACGCCGGTTCTGTTCCTGTCCGCCCCCGGTGAGCAGCGGCACAAAACGTGCACCATCGCGAATGACCAGTGCACCAGTCCCCTTCGGCGCACCGATTTTGTGCCCCGACACAACCAGGTAATCGGCGCCGAATTCCGCAAGATTGATCGGCATGCGTCCCGCTGTTTGGACAGCGTCACACAAAACCGCGACACCCTGCGCGCGCGCCATTTGAAACAGCACTCGACACGGTTGAAGAACGCCCGTTTCATTATTCGCCATCTGCAATGCGAAGAGAGTCCGTCCGCCAGACGCAGCTGCAGTCTCCAGCACCCGCGCGCAGGCCTCGGCATCAATCACACCATCCGGGCCAACACCGACCTCGATGACTTGCACGCCCCGATCGGCCGCGCGCCGTGCAGCGGCCAATACTGCGGAATGCTCAACCTGGGACACGATGATCGTATCCCAGTCCATCGCCAGAACAGCACCGGCACCCTCAGTCCCGCTCGCCGTGAAGACCACTTCGCCAGGCACCGCCCCAACGAGCGCGGCCACATCCCGGCGCGCTGCGTCTACGAGCGAACGCGCACGACGCCCTTCGACATGAACCGAGGACGGATTACCGAAATCCTCCAAAGCCGCGATCACAGCCACCTTGGCTTCCTCGCGCAGGGGCGCCGTCGCGTTGAAATCAAGATATGTCCGCGAGACTGTCATTCTGCTGCCGCCACACTTTTCGCCAGAACGGGCTGTGCCAGTTTTTCTTCTGGAATACCGTCCACAACCTCCTGAAGCGTCACCACAGAGAGGAAAGCTGCGATATGCGCGCCCATCGCGTGCCAAAGCTCGTGGGTCAGGCAACGCGCTTCACCCAAACAGCCGCCATCAGGTCCATCCGTGCAGCGGGTCATCCGCGTGCCTTCGTCAACCGCTCGGAGAATCTCGATGACGGTAATCTCGTTTGCGGGACGCATGAGACAGTACCCGCCAGCCCGTCCCCGCACGCTATCCACGAGACCAGCCCTGCGCAGGCGCCCAAAGATTTGCTCCAGGTACGCGATCGAAAGCTGTTGGCGCTCGGCAACAGCCGACAGCGGAATTGCATCCGCGCCGCCATACTTTGCCAAGTCGGCCAATGCCATGACCGCGTATCGTCCCTTAGTGCTCAGTTCCATTAAACCGTCTCGGAATAATCGCCCTTCGCGCGCACCCCACTCCGTCCGCAAGGTCGGTAGGGCAGCCTCTTGCGCATAAGGCTCATCCATGTGCTAAGAACGCTCGCTCGGAGCTGCCAAAACGAGGCTGGTACTTTCGAACAGTTCTAAACTTGGTTTGAATATGAAAATTCCGAGCCACGAAGTCAAGTATTGGCAGATCAGTGCTACGCCTAAGGTTGCATCGAGGCTCGTAGCAGCCCATTCAGTGTCTGGAGAGTCTTCGCGGGATGCGCTGTCGCTACGGCTACTTGGACCGCGTCGCACACAGTCCCGATAACAGAATTTGGCTACGGAGCCGGTACAACGGCAGCAAAATGCGCCGTTCGAGCGCAATAAGGTTACGTAGCATTCACACAGGATACGCGATCACACATGCCCGAATTGATCATTAACGGACCCGCAGGCCGCCTGGAGGCGCGCTACCACCACGAGTCGGCCAGCGATAGCCCAATCGCCCTGATCCTGCATCCGCACCCGCAGTTCGGCGGAACGATGAACAATCAGGTTGTCTACAGCCTTTACCACACGTTCGTAGAACGTGGCTTTTCGGTGCTTCGCTTCAACTTCCGCGGAGTTGGCCGTAGCCAGGGCTTCTGGGATGGCGGCCCAGGCGAACTCGCCGATGCCGCATGCGCACTCGACTGGCTTCAGCTTGTAAAGCCCGACGCACGCAGTTGCTGGATCGCCGGCGTTTCATTCGGCACTTGGATTGCCATGCAGTTGCTGATGCGCCGCCCCGAGGTCGAAGGCTTCATCTGTGTCGCACCGCCATCCAACTTGTATGACTTCTCATTCCTCGCCCCCTGCCCCTCATCTGGCCTCATGATCAATGGCGACATCGACAGGGTTGTGCCATCCAGCTCCATCGCGGAATTGACCGGTAAGCTCAAAACCCAGCGGGGCATTAAGATCGACCATGAGATCGTGCCCGGCGCCAACCACTTCTTTGAGGGCAAGATGGACGAACTGACCGACATCGTCGGTCGCTACGTCGACATGCGGATGACGCAGATCCCGAAAGAGAAAGAAAAAGCGAAGGCGAGCAAAGAACCTCCGCCGCCTGCCCCCGCGGAAGTTGAGCCGGGCGACGAAGAAGAATAAAAAATCCGCACAACGACGAATAGAGCAAATCCCGGCCCAAATGGCCGGGATTTTTTCTTAGCTCAAATGCTCGCAGGATCTACGAGCACCCCACCAGACGCAGGAAAGCGCACGCCCGTCGTCCCGGGAAACGTAATGGGCAAGCCCTTCAGAGATCTTACCGCCATAAATGCCCACGCCTCGGCTTCAACGCTGTCCCCGTTTAAGCCGGCCACCTCCGCACTGAGGACTTCTCCAGGCAAACGCTCCTGAAGCATGGCCATGAGCGTTGGGTTTTTCCGGCCACCGCCCGAGATGATCCACGCCAGCGGCGCCTCCGGCATAAGCGATCGTGCGCGTGCGATTGTTTCAGCCGTAATGGCCGTCAAAGTTGCTGCGCCATCCTCGATAGACATCCCCGCGACCACATCGAGCGAGAATGTATTGCGATCTAGCGATTTCGGGGCGGACAGCTCCAAATAGGGATGCATACCAAATTGCGCGACAGCCGCTTCATCGACGCGTCCCTGCGCGGCTAATGCGCCGCCGATATCACAAGCGCGACCAGCCTTCGCGCGCACCCAATCGTCGATAAGCGCATTCCCAGGCCCCGTATCGAAAGCAATAAGATCGCCTTGGGCGCTGATCCACGTCACATTGCCCACGCCGCCAATATTCACGACGACCGCTGGCCGCGGGGCAAGTTCCGCCAACAGTGCCCGATGATAAACAGGCGCTAAGGGAGCGCCCTGGCCACCTAGCTCCATGTCCCGTGCACGCAAATCATAAACAACCGGGCGGTGCGTCAATTTCGCCAACAAGGCCCCATCGCCAATTTGCACCGTCAAATGATCTTCTGGCCGGTGAAGCACCGTTTGTCCGTGAAAGCCAATGACATCAATATCTGAACGGACAAGGCATGACTTTCGCAGGAAGGCCGACACCGCGCTCGCATGGAGTTCCGTCAGCTCCCGCTCGATATCGGCCAACAGCCCCGGGCGTTCGCAACGCCCGTTGATTGAACGGGCTTGGTCGATGCCTGTCGCCAAACGCTCTCGCATCTCCGGACTGTAGTCAAACGTCATGGAAGCTCCGCTGCGCACAACGCGCTCCCCGTCCGTTTCGATCATGGCCACGTCGATGCCATCCATCGACGTCCCGCTCATAAGCCCCAGCGCCCGTATCATCTCGCGCATATCACCTTGCCCAATCGCGCCTTCCTGTGCATGGTCCCGCACGATCTCTAGATCCAGTCACCAACTCGCCCCTCAAACGGGACCCCAAAAAACAGCGACACCGAAGTAATGTCACAGCCAAAATCGGAATTCCTAAAGATCCTCACCGAACGCGGGTTCATTCACCAGTGTTCCGACAATGAGGCCCTTGATGATCTGGCCAGCCGCAACGAAGTGATCGCTTATGTCGGCTACGATTGCACAGCACCGTCGCTGCACGTCGGCCATCTGATTTCGATCATGATGTTGCACTGGCTTCAGCATACCGGCAATAAGCCCATCGCGCTGATGGGCGGCGGAACTACGCGCGTCGGAGATCCCTCGGGTAAGGACGAAACGCGCGTTATGCGCCCGGTCGAGGAAATCGAAGCCAACAAGAACACGATCAAAGGCGTCTTCGAGCGCTTCCTTAAATTCGGCGATGGCCCTGGCGATGCGATCATGATCGATAACGCCGAATGGCTTGCGCCGCTCAACTACATCGATTTCTTGCGCGATGTCGGCCGCCACTTCTCGGTCAACCGCATGATGAGCATGGACTCTGTCCGTTTGCGTCTGGAACGCGAGCAGGAGCTCTCGTTCATCGAATTCAACTACATGCTGCTTCAAGCCTACGATTTCGTGGAATTGGCCCGGCGCTACCGCTGCAACCTGCAGATGGGCGGATCCGATCAATGGGGCAACATCGTCACCGGCATCGACCTTGGTCGCCGCATGGGCACCCACCAACTCTTCGGCCTGACCTGCCCGCTGCTCACGACAGCGTCCGGCGCAAAGATGGGCAAAACGGCTTCCGGAGCTGTGTGGCTCAATGCCGAACAGCTCTCGCCCTACGACTACTGGCAGTTCTGGCGCAATACCGAAGACGCTGATGTTGGCCGCTTCCTGAAGCTCTTCACATTGTTGCCGATGGATGAAATCGCACGCCTCGGCGCTCTTGCCGGCAGCGAGGTAAACGAAGCCAAAAAGATCCTGGCAACGGAAGCAACAGCGCTCATCCATGGCCGCGACGCCGCAACGAAGGCCGCTGAAACAGCGCGGATCACCTTCGAAACTGGTGCTCTCGCCGAAGACCTCCCCACCGTGGATATTGCAAGGCAGGATTTGGATGTTGGACTGGGAGTACTTGCCGCATTCGTCTCCGCCGGGCTCGTCAAATCCAACGGTGAGGCCAGGCGTCAGATCAAAGGTGGTGGCCTAAGGGTCAACGACACTGCCGTTGCTGACGAGTCTGCAACACTGACGTCAGCAGACCTCTCAAATGAGGGCGTTATCAAATTGTCGCTTGGCAAGAAGAGACACGTCCTGCTGCGTCCAAACTGAACACAGCACATAGCGACGGCGGAGTGCGCTAGTTCTTCGCCGGAGAGGTCTCCGAAGACCAACCATCCACACCCGATTTCGTGGGGGAGTTTCCTCCCCCACGACCGGCATCAGCCGGACTGCTGGAGGAGCGCACCGCTGCTCCGTAATCGCCGCCGCCAGTACGCCCTTGCCGAGGCTGGACGCTCGGAGCCTGAGGCGTCAGCTGGAACATTTCACGGAAAATACCTGGCGCAATCATCGACAACGGATGCACCACGACTTGTGGATTGTCCATCGAGCCCTGAATTGCGTAGGTCACGCCGAAGATACCTTCCTGACGCGGACCTGACAGCAACTCGCCCAGAACAGGAATGGCGCCAAACGCATTGTTGAGCCCCTGTAGCGGCACATAGGTTCCCCCAAGCTCCAACATCTGCCGGCTATAATCGACCTTGCCGCGAACTGTGGCGCCCTGGAGGGGGCCGCGTAAATACGCGTCCTCAAGCACGAACTGGCCATAACCCACCGAAAACGGTGCGCGCATCCGGTCAAACTGAAAGACCTGCCGCACCATTCGCCGTTTCGCGGTACGCCCCCCATCAATCGATGGTCCGGTAGCATCCGCGCTGCCAGCAACCTCCGAAATAACCGGGTCCCCAAGAACCTGGAAATTATCGACCCACAAAATTCCCGTTTTCTGAGCAGGTCCACGTCCATCGAGATTAACCTCGAGACGCATCGAACCTTGAGTCATGTTGGGATAGAAGCCAACGAGCTTGAACGCTTCACCGGCATCACGCGATGTCGCCAAAAGTTGCCGCCCGTTCGAGCGGTCATTGCGCAACGCGACATCTAACGCCTGCCCGCCGCTGAGCTTCCCCTTAATGTCAAGTGCCGAGAGCTGACCGTTCCGTTCTGAGAGCTTAAGTTTCACCCCCCGCAAATTGACGTCACCGTAGCCCAGAACATTGTCAATTTCGGCGGTTAGGTCGACCCCGGCTTGCTTCTTCTGACGCTCACCCTGCGTCCGCGCACCCGGAATGGAATAGAGTGTGCGGAAGAACGCTCGCCCGTCATATGTCGGACCTTTCGCACGTATCTGCCATACGTTCTTCGAGTCGAGCTTTCCGCTGACTTCTAACCGCGTAACAAGATTGAGCCAGAACTTCGGAAACGAAAAACTGACGACCTGCTTCTTCTGGCCAAGCCCGATCACCCCTTCGATGCTCAGATCGTCGCCTTCAAGCCGGAAGTTCCTAAGCTCGCTACGGCCTGATGCATCCTTGACCACATCAAATTCAAGAAACGCACTACGCCCGGTCGGCTTGCGCCACGCAATTTCTTCTATCGCGACGTCGGTGTTGGTCAGATCAGCGCGGAGCCGCACATCGGACTGCGTATTTGAGTGCGGCTGAACAGTTACTTCAACTGCCACGTCACCATGCAACCCATCCCCGAGATCCAACCCAAGTTGTCTGCGATCCGCTTCATCGAGCGTAGCCGTAACGCGAATAGGCGGCTGTTGGGCGTCGGTTGCCCCAAAAATACGTTGCCAATTGAGCTTCGCTAACACGCCCTCGATAAGAACCTCGCCTTGCGCATCGACAGCAGTCTCGCTCAGATCAAAATTGATCGTCGCACCCTTGAGGTCGTATTCGCCGAGCAGATCTTCCGCGCGCCCATCGGTCAAGCGCGCCTTGGCTTTGATTCTGACGTCCTCCGCCTGGAGGTCCTTCAACAGAGGAAAGCTCAGAGTGACGGTACTCGCCACTTCACCGGAGATATTATCAGGTAACGCTTCAGGTTTTCTGAGGTGGTCAAACGCCGGCAATTCAAGCAACGCCAGCATGGCCCCTACTTTGCCGCCCGTTGCAAATGCGACTTCGCCAACCGGTGGCGTTCCATACACATCAGCAATCGTGAAGCGTCCCGATTTGAGACCTAACACGTGGTCAGAACTCACGGGCATCGAGCCATCGGGCACAATCACTTCCAGAGCTTGATTCTCAAGCTTAACTAAAGTGCGCGACAAGGTGATCGGCGCCGTGCCCTCAACGGGCATCATAACGACGTTTTCCAGCGTCGACGCCAAGCTCATCCGATACGTGTCTTGGCTGTCAGGATCCGCTTGTGCGAGATATCGCCCATTGAGGTATCGATATGTCCCCGATTGCAGCACACCATCATGGATCCTGCGGCCAACCCACTGCCGAGCATCCTCCGCCATACCGCGGGGCCAAAGCACTTTCATCGTCGCGATCGGCATCGCGCCAATTTCAGCCTCGAAGTGAGACCCCGCACTCGAGCCCGTGGTAGCAAGTTCGCCCATTAAAGAGACATGCCCACCGCCGGCAGCAATTTCGAACCGATCGAATTTCAGAAGCCCTCGCTCAGGCGCAACCGTTCCCTGAGCATGCCACTTATCAACCGGAAGAGGTGGGATACCAAATTCGGTCGCGCCCAAAACACCTTGCTCGGCAGCAATATCAAAACGCCATCCGCTTTCTTCACCGCTACCCTCACTTTGAGCGACATGCGCCAGCGTCCCCCCGAGCGTTAGGCTGCTGTCGCCCCAACGCAAGTTGGAGGATGCAAGGATTACGCGTTCTGTGGTTGCGTCATACTTGAACGTGAACAATCCTGAATCGACTGTAAAAGGGACCTCCGAGAAACCCGCCAAATCAACACGGCCTTCTCCGATTTCGACCGTTGCTTCACCACCCGCTACGCTACCCTTCTGGTTGAAATCAATCCGGCCGTCGCTCGCAATCGGAATATCAAAATGCTTAAGCACCGCCAATTGCGGCAACGCATCGCCAAGCCATCTCGGAACAAGTCCACGGATCGACGTGGTGAGTGAAATTCCCTTGTCGTCCTGAACGTCCTCCGCTCTGAACGACAACGTCCAAATTTGTCCCTGCGAAGAAATGCGCGCCGAACCCGAAATGATGCTCCGGGTATCGTGATGATCCATATCAACGCTGAACCGTGGCACGCGCCAAACACTCGCCTGTCCGCCCGTATCCAGGACCACCGTCGCATCTCGAAGGCCAATCTCCCGAAGGTAAGATGTGGCTCCGCCTCCGCGTCGTGCGCGTTCCGAAGCCAATTCGACAATACTCGTAAAATCTACGGTCTGCCCGGACGGCTGCGCGCCAGCAGCAACCGTATCCGCGCCCGGCCACGACCGACGCGCGGGAACCGGGGATGGCGCGATGATGCTATCGGAAAGGTCACTTGGAAGGCCAGCCGAGCCACCCGGTGAAAACTTGAGCGATAGACCAGCTTCTTCCGAGTAGAACAGAAACAAGCGCGGTTCGATCAGTTCGACACGAGACGGCGTCGCCTGCAGGCGCCAAAGCGCCGCATAGTTCAACTCCATCGCCGCTTGCGGAGCAGCCACGACGAGATCGCCGTCACGTTCAGAGAATTGCAGGTTCTCTAGCCTGAACTCCAGCGCACCATTGTCCGTTAATGTCACGACAATATCGTCGATCGCTGCATCAAGTCCGGTGAGCTCGGCATTGATGCCCTGCTCCACAGATTTGACGAGAAAGTTCAGAGACACCGGCCCCTGCAGAAGGCGGAAATACAAGAGGCCAACCGAGAGCAGAACGAGCAGAACGACCGGGATGAGGCTCAGACCGCAAAACTTCGCGGTTCCCCGAAGCCACCCCGAGCGCTCTCCATCCGGAAGTTCGCGTGGGCGAACGGGGCCACGAACCGGCTTACGTCGTGGCGCACGCTGCTGTGGCGAATTGTATTGTCGAGGATACCCCTGTCGACGATCCACCCGTCACCTGCTCCGACTATTCACACTGGCACGACTACGGCAACAACAGGTCGCAAATCCGATTCTTCAGGAGCATCACGCACTGAACCTGAAGTAAGCGCGCAATACCCTTCCAAACCGAAGCCGACTATGATGTTTCCGATGCCAACCCACAGGCGCTCTGTCTCGCGCCATCCCCGAAACGGTTCCTTACATAAGAAACCATCCGCACCAGCCTTCGATTAGACCAGATGTGTTGGTCAAAAAACGACGAAAGAAAGGCACTTATCCATGGCTCAAGAAGGTGATCGCGCACCGGACTTCGAACTTTCCGACAGCGACGGCAACACCGTCACTCTGTCAGACCTGAAGGGCCAGCAGGTTGTCCTCTATTTTTACCCGAAAGACGACACACCAGGATGCACCACCGAAGCGCTGGACTTTACTGCCCTGAGCGAGAAATTCGCCAACACCGGCACAATAGTGCTCGGCATTTCACCCGACAGCCCCAGCAGCCACTGCAAATTCCGCGACAAACACGGGCTCACCGTGCGCTTGATCTCCGATCCCGAACAAACAGCGGCAAACGCCTATGGCATTTGGGTCGAGAAAAATATGTACGGCCGCAAGTTCATGGGTATCGAGCGAAGCACGTTCTTGATCAATAAAAACGGCAAGATCGCCCGCATATGGCGCAAAGTTAAGGTGAAGGAGCACGCCGCCGAAGTCTTGGCTGCTGCCCAAGAGTTGGCACAATAGTTCGGCCTTCTACGCTAGCCTTCCGAAGTCCAGGCGATCCCCCATTTCCACAACTTGTCGCGCTGAAGCCCGCGTGACCTGCTAGGGGAAACATGCTAGAGGCTGAACAAGGGAAAACCGCTTCGGGTTGAAATTAATTTGGAGACGCGTAACCCCTTACGCGCCATTGCACGCGTTCCTGTTGCGTTGAGGTGGAGATCTTTGACGTCATGCTGCCGAATTTTAAAAAGAATGAGACCGAACCACCCAAGCCACCCGCCACACCGAGTGCCGGCGCCCCTTCCCAACCAGCTATACCCCGTTCTGCTACTGCAGGCGCACGCACCAACGGTGACCGTCTCCCACCATCCATTATCGGCCCGGATTTGACAATCCATGGCAACCTGAGTTCCAAGGGTCAGGTCCAGATCGACGGCGACGTTGAAGGCGACATCCACGGGACCCACATCATCGTCGGCGAACGTGCCCGCATCACCGGCGGCATTCTCGCAGACGAAGTAGTTGTGCGGGGACATGTGATGGGCTCAATCCGCGGCCGTCGCGTTATGTTGCAGGCTCAAAGCCACGTCGAAGGTGACATTTATCACCAAGCCCTCGCCATCGAGCAGGGCGCCTTCTTCGAAGGCAAGTCGCGGCGAAGCGAAGACCCCATGGCGAACGTGACGGAAAGCGAAATGCCCCCGATGCTCGCACCCACTCCGAATTCAGTCGGCTAAAACCGGCACTGGCACCAATCATGACAAGGGACTTGCCGATAACGCGGCAGGTCCTTTTTTGTTAAGCTGTAGGCGAACAATTTCGGATCTAACCGGAGCCCCGAAACGCTACAGGATCACCGGCAATGTCCGCAGATATCGAAACCGTTGTTATCGGCGCAGGTGTGATCGGCTTAGCGATCGCACGCGCGTTCACGGACGACGGTGGCGAAGTCATGGTCCTTGAACGGCACAAGCTGATCGGCGCCGAAACCTCTTCACGCAACTCCGAAGTCATCCATGCCGGGATTTACTATCCACGCGACAGCATGCGCGCCCGCTTTTGCGTAAGGGGCAAGGACCAGCTTTATAATTTTGCGCAGCAGGCCGGTATTCCCGTCAAGCGCTGCGGAAAAATTCTCGTCGCAACGTCTCCGGACGAAACTCCGCAACTTGATCGGATCTCGGCGGCTGGAAAAGCCAACGGCGTCTCGGATTTGTGCAGCTTGAGTCCTAAGGAAGTGCGGGAGATTGAGCCCGACATTGCCTGCGTCGCAGCCCTCCATTCCCCATCCACGGGGATAATCGATGCCCACGCCCTGATGCTAGCGCTGGAAGGATTGATCGAAGCTGGAAACGGTCAAGTTGTACTGAATGTCTCCGTCGAGAACTTGTCACAAAACGCGCAGGGTAATTTCGTCGTCACTACGCAAAGTTCAGACGGCGAAACGACGACGCTCACGGCACGCAATCTGATTATTGCAGCCGGCCTCGAAGCCCAACATCTGGCCGCTTTCATTCACGGAAAAACGAATGGCAGCTACATGCCCCCGAAGCGGTATCTCGCCAAAGCACACTACTACACGCTGTCGACCTGCGTGCCGTTTAAGCACCTGATCTATCCCGTCCCTCCCCAAGCAGGGCTCGGCATTCATCTCACGCTCGATATGGCGGGTCAGGCGCGCTTCGGCCCCGATCTTACTTGGATCGACCAGGTGGATTACACTTTTGATGACGCGGACGGACGACGCCAAGCCGATTTCGAAACCGCGATCCGCCGATACTGGCCCTCGCTGCCTCAAGCCTCTCTACAGCCAGGCTACACAGGAATACGGCCCAAAATTCATCCTCCCGGAACCTCAACGGCGGACTTTGCAATTCACGGCCCCGAGATACACGGCATCCCGAGACTTATCGGACTCTACGGAATTGAAAGCCCAGGCCTGACCTGCTGCCTATCAATCGCTGACCATGTCAGAAAATTGATCGGCTAAACGTTTAACTGCGATGCCCCGTCGCGAGCCGCCGCTCGAGCCACGCTGAATAGCGGCTCATCCCGAAACAAAAAATCCAGAACACAAAGCCGGCGAAGACATATCCCGTCGCCGCCGTTTGGGGCGAGAACCACTTGGCATCGGACGCAACCGCTTGCTGGACGATCCCCAAAAGATCGAACAACCCGATAATCAATACGAGACTGGTATCCTTGAAGAGCGCAATGAACGAGTTGACGATACCCGGAATGACGAGCTTCAGCGCCTGAGGTAGGATGACGAACCCCATCGTCTTCCAATAAGAGAGGCCTAAAGCCTCCGCAGCCTCGTACTGCCCGCGCGGAATGGCTTGCAATCCACCGCGCACCACCTCCGCCAGATACGCCGCCGAAAACAAAGCAACGCCGATCAAAGCCCGCAGCAACTTGTTGATCGTAAGATCCTCGGGCAGGAATAGTGGCAGCATCACCGACGCGAAAAAGAGCACCATTACCAGCGGAACGCCGCGTACAAACTCAATGAAAAAAATCGCGGGCCACTTGATCAGCGGCAAATCCGAACGCCGCGCTAAAGCCAGAATGATACCGAGCGGAAACGATATCGCGATGCTCACACAGGCGACGACCAATGTGACAAGCAGCCCACCCCAACGTGAGGTTGGCACAACCGGCAAACCAAGTGGTTCGGCGCCAGTCAGCAGGAAAAACGCGACGACCGGAAAAACGAGGAGCATATAGGCCGTCAGCCAGATTTTGCCCGGCACCCTCGGCAACATCAGGGGAACAAGCCCGACCAGAGCAAGAACGTAGGTGAGATTAACTCGCCAGAGTTCTTCCGTAGGGTAGCGCCCGTACATGAAGATCTGGAGCTTCGCGCTGATAAACGGCCAGCACGCCCCGGCTCCAACCACGTCGCACGCAGATCCGTCAGTACCGGTATACACCGCGTGCCAAACAGCCCAGTCGAGAAACCCCGCGATCACCCAATAGGCCAGAGCGCCGCCTAAGAGGGTCAAGCACGTGTTGCCCCAACTCGAAAACAAGTTTTGATGAAGCCACTGCGTGATTGCGTTCAAGCCTGACGGGCCAACGGGCCTGGGTCGGTTAACGGCGGCGCTGCGTACGGGATTCGTTGCCATTTCGCGCTCCTACCGCTCCACCAGCGCCATGCGCTGGTTAAACCAATTCATGAAGAGCGACGTCAGCAAGCTGAGCACGAGATAAACCGACATCGTAATCAAAATGACTTCGACCGCTTGGTTCGTTTGGTTGAGAACCGTCCCAGCAAAAACGGACACAAGGTCAGGGTAACCGATCGCAACGGCCAAGGACGAGTTCTTAGTCAGATTGAGATACTGATTAGTCAGCGGAGGTATGATGATGCGCATCGCCTGCGGAAAAACGACAAGCCAAAGAATTTGACCTGGTTTGAGCCCAAGAGCGGCAGCCGCTTCCCGTTGTCCCGTAGGGACGCCCATAATTCCAGCGCGAACGATCTCAGCAATGAAAGCACTCGTATAAAGCGCCAGCCCCACCAGCAGCGCGATCAGCTCGGGCAACAACGCAATGCCACCAGTAAGGTTGAAGCGGCCCTGAACCGGTGGGTCGAACGACAGCGGCATACCCATGAGCAAAAAGGCAAGGAGAGGAATGCCGACGATGACACCGAGGCTAGGCAGTAGGATCGGCATTTGCCGGCCCGTCTGAGTATGTCGCCAGCGTGCCCAAGCCCAATAAGCGATGACACATATCGCCGCTACAAACAAAGAGGCGACAACGACACCGAAGCCCGGCTCCCAATGGACTGCGGGAACATAGAGACCGCGCGAATTGAGGTAGCTCGAAAACGGCAGCGCGAGACTTTCACGCGGTGACGGGAGCGTTTTCAGAACCCCAAAATAGACAGCAAACAACATGAGCAGCGGAGGCAGATTCCGCAGGATCTCGACGTAGGCCGTCGCGAGCTGCGCAATGAGCCAGTTCTGCGAAAGACGTGCAGCGCCGATCATAAAGCCGACGGTCGTCGCGAAAACGATCCCGAGCACGGCAACGAGCAGTGTATTGAGAAGCCCGACCCAAAAGGCCCGGGCGTAGGTCATCGTATTTTCGTAAGGGATTAGGGACTGGGAAATATCGAAGCCGGCAGTACGGTCCAGAAACCCAAAGCCGGACGCAATCCCCTGAGCCTCCAGATTGTTGACCGTGTTAAGAACAGCGCCGTAAACGAGCCATGAGATCAAAGCGACGACGATGACCTGAAAAAGGATGCCCCGCACCTTGGGGTCATAGAAATAGTCAGTGAGTTGCCGTGTTTGCTTCACAGCTCCGTCGCGCCTAGCTAGTTTCGCCACCGTGGCCGCCCCTAACGCCCTTGGTGGGATGCACGCAGATGCCTCCCACCCCTTACACCCAATAAAGCCACCACAATTTCGAGTGGCCCGGCGTTACCGGATCGGCGGTGCATACTGCAATCCGCCGTCCTTCCAGAGTGCGTTCTGACCGCGCGCGATCCCAAGTGGGGATTGCGCACCGACGTTGCGAGCGAAGCTATCGCCGTAGTTTCCAACAAGCTTGATGATTTGAAACGCCCAATCGTTATCGAGTCCGATCGCAGCTCCGAATGTGTCTTCTTTCCCAAGCAGACGCCTGATCGACGGGTTGTCCGAGTTCAGCATTGAATCCACGTTCGATTGGTTCACGCCGAGTTCCTCGGCATTGAGCATCGCATTGAGAGTCCATCGAACGATATTCAACCACTGCGGATCGCCCTGTCGCACAACCGGACCAAGCGGTTCCTTCGAAATGATCTCCGGCAAAACAACATGGTCATCGGCTTTGCCCAACGTCAGCCGGATCGCATACAGCTGCGAGACATCCGTCGTGAAGGAATCACAGCGCCCTGCGTTGTAGGCTGCGATCGTCTCCGGCAGCTTCTCGAACACGACCAGTTTGTATTCCATCTTGTTGGAGCGGAAATAGTCGGCGAGATTCTTCTCTGTCGTCGTGCCGGCCTGCACGCAGATGCTTGCCCCCGACAATTCCTTGGCGGATACGACACCAAGCGACCGTTTCACCATGAACCCTTGGCCGTCGTAGTAGTTGATGCCGGCAAAGCTCAAGCCAAACGATGTATCCCGGCTCATGGTCCAGGTCGTGTTACGTGAAAGAACGTCGATCTCACCCGATTGAAGCGCCGTAAACCGCTCCTTCGCCGTGAGCGGTACGAATTTGACCTTGTTCGGATCCTTGAAGATCGCGGCCGAGATCGCTCTGCAAAGATCGACGTCGAGTCCCTTCCAATTGCCCTTGTCGTCGGGCGCGCCAAATCCGGCAAGCCCCGTGTTGACACCACAAAAAAGCTGACCGCGAGATTTCACGGTTTCCAGCACCGATGATTGTTGAGCCGCTGCTGGCGTTGCGCAAAAGAGCACGCCTGCCGTCAGCGCCGCTGCCACTCTCACCAATTGCTTCATCCGATCTCTCCTCCCGCGTTCACAACTGAACGATTCAAAATGGCCTGTGATTTAGAGCCCAGCCTGTACGGCCTTGGTGCTGAACCTCCGTGGCGAGCATAAGGCCGGATTTTACTTAGTGCTCGAGTATCTGGGACAAAAAAGTACGTGTACGGTCCGACTTTGGCGATGCGAAAAACTCCGCTGGCGGCGCAACTTCAACGATCTCTCCAAAGTCCATGAAGATGACCCGGTCGGCGACCGCCTTGGCAAACCCCATTTCATGAGTGACGCAAAGCATCGTCATGCCTTGTTCAGCCAATTCGATCATGACGTCGAGCACCTCCTTGACCATTTCCGGATCGAGTGCAGACGTCGGCTCATCAAAAAGCATAATGCGCGGATTCATGCATAGGGCCCTGGCGATCGCGACCCGCTGCTGCTGTCCCCCCGAAAGCTGACCGGGAAATTTATGCGCCTGTTCCGGGATCTTGACCCGCTCGAGATAGGTCATCGCGACCTCCTCGGCCTTAGCGCGCGGCATCTTGCGTACCCATTGCGGAGCCAAGCACAAGTTATCCAACACACTTAAATGCGGGAACAAGTTGAAGTTCTGAAACACCATCCCGACTTCGGATCGGATCTTGTCGATCTGCCGAAGATCGTCGGTAAGCTGATGACCATCGACAATGATCTGCCCCTCCTCATGGGGCTCAAGTCGATTGATACACCGGATCAACGTCGATTTGCCGGACCCGGAAGGCCCGCAAATGACGATGCGTTCGCCTTCTTCAACCTCCAGGTTGATATCCTTGAGGACGTGAAAGTCACCAAACCATTTATTGACCCCGACCATTGAAACAGCCGGTAACCCCGCGTCGGCAGTGGATGCATCAAGCCGGCGTGATGGCACTATAAAACTCCCATTTTCAATCGGACCGCCAGGACGCCGAAGAAGCTATCCGCCGTACCCGGCCAGGTTCGCGCTGAACTATGCCGAACCCAGCCCCAAGAGGCAAACAAACACGCAGCAAAATCAACTGCACTCCGTTTGGACAGAGAGCCGGCGACCAAGAAAGACGAGGGCGGGATCAACATCGGGCAGCTCCCGAAGCACCTCAAATCCATTACGCAGATAGAAGGTGCGATTGCGGGATCGATATCCAGTGACGACATGAATTCCTGCGACGCCTGCTGCCTCCGCATCGGCTACAAATAAATCGATCAAACGCCCTCCCAGCCCTGCATTACGATAACTCGCATCCAAATTGATATGCAGGTGAGCTGGATAAGCAGGCGTGAGATCCGCAAACGTCTCAAAAAATGCAATGTCAGAAAATCGGGGAGATAAAGCCGGGTCTTCAAGACAACCCGCAAGGTAGCCAACGGCCTGCCCCGAACTAACGGCCACATAAAACCACTCGGGATAGTGCTCCAGATAGCGGCCAAGCCACCGGTCACGGAAAGCCTCCCGCACAGATGCACTCTCGAAGTGCTGAGTGGCGCTCGCCGCGAAAAAGATAGCATCGATGCCTGCGACAAGGTCCTCCGATCGCATCACTTCCAACCATCGCTTAAGTTCTATTGTTCCCGTCCCAGACATCCAATCACCAGCCGTGCCCGACGTGCGCCACCGGAAGCAACGCGATTAAGTCTCCTATGGCTTGAGCGAAACGAAAAGTTGCAGAGCCTTCTAACGCTTTGCTCCCACCCACATCACCACCTTGGAGTTCGCTAGCGCAGCATTCGACCACGCGCGCGCAATAACCAAACCACAGCTCGAAGCCATGCAAATCCGGCATATCAGCCGTGCAACAGCACCAATAACCTTGCGGCGCAACATTGGCATACCATATACCAATCACAAGAGATGATCGAGCAGCTACCCAGGGGGGTAGCCCAACTGGTCACCAAATTCGCAAAGGAAAAGGCCATGTTGAATTCTGCCACACATCAAAGCCACCTCGCGTTGGGCCGGGTAAAGCACACTGTTCCTCAGCCCCAGAAAAGCTGGGTCTCTGCAGCAATTGAGGGCTTGAAGTCGGGCCGCGCCGCGCAGCATGCTTATTCGCACTTGCGCGCTCGAGGTGTACCGACCCAGGAAGCCGGACGGCTCGTCGTAGATAAGTATTTCGGCCACAAAGCCTAATCGCGACGGCGAGGCCCGACGCTTGGTTTCACTGAAAAAACCGAAAATGTACGGGCTTGTCGGACAGGCCCGTTTTTTTATCCAACGTAAGATTTCCCGAAAGGGCTCCGCCCTCCAGCTGCTCTACGCATCAGTTCGCGGTCGCGTAGACCAGCTTTTCGCGAAAATCAGCCGGAAGATCAGCTGGAATCGGTATTGCTTCGACTGGACTTGCAGCATCCGTACGATAAACCTGAACGCGCCCGTAGTTAGGGCTGAAAGGCTCTGACGGGTCATCCGGCTCATTGGCCTGACGGCTCAACGGAAGCGCTTGGCTTTCCATGCCGTCTGCTTCCATCCGCACGCGGCGGTGAGCCGTCGGCTTGCCTTCAGCCGTATAACCGGCAAGGCGCGTTGGTCCCTCGCCAGGCCAAGAATCCGACCGCTGAGCAGTATTAGCCGCACACGCCGCCAACGGAATGGTAAGCGCCAGCACCGCACCGCGCAGCATCCGGCGCTTACGACGCAACGGCATAATGCCGGAACACAACAAACACATACAATTACGCCCTTAGATACGCACAGGCCCCCCAACAAGGAAACGCGGCCCGCGAAACAAACTCGTGACCATCAGGCACACCGCCGCTCTAACCTTCGGCGAACGGCAAGACAGACCTGAATGCTCCCTATGCAATCACGAACGTAGTTAATGCCCGCCTAAAAGCCGTGCGTATCTGACCCAAATTTCCTGAGGCGGAGTGGGCGCGGATGAAGAAGTTAGCGGGAGTGGGCGGTTAGCCGGCTCCACCGAGCAAACCACTGGCGCGAATACCATCGAACATCGCTTGAACGGCAATGCCTGAGAGGAGCAACCCGACGACCCGCATGAGAACACGCTGCGCTGTGACACCCAGCGCCGCTGAGACCTCCGGTGCTAGGAGCAACAGCACGAGCGTGATCGCCATCACCGCCAAAAGCCCCAGGAGAACCCCAATAATTAAGAGAGTGTTTCCCCCGGCATTGGCCGCGAGCAAAATGCCCCCACTCATTGCGCCAGGACCGGCGAGCAACGGCGTCGCCATTGGAAAAACCGCAAGGTCGTGCTTTTCAAGCGCCTCCTCGCCTTCCGGGACGGTGAGCTTAAACCCAGTCCCCAACGGGCTGAAAATCATATCCAGCGCGATCAAGGCCAGAACGGCTCCGCCGGCTGTTTGAAGCGCGGCTATAGAAACCCCTAAACGGGCTAGCAACGGCTGCCCGAGAAGCGTGAACACAAACAGGATAAGTGTCGCCAGAAATGCCGCGCGAAGGGCCATGATATTACGCTGGGATCTCGGCAAATTCGCCGTGAACGTAGCGAAAAGTACAGCCGCCTCGACCGGCCCGACGGTCGCAAAGAACGTAGCGAAACTGGCGAGCATGATCTCGAACACGAGGAAGCTCCATCGTCTGACAGCTGCTCTGAAGGGATCTCTACACTTAAGTGGACACAGAGGACAGAACTGCTAGCAATCTGCCGCGAATGCTGCCAAGCTATTGAAATTTAATAATTTTATTATCAAGAGCGACCAAATCGGTCTACCATCTACTCTGTATCTGACAACGAGCCAACAGACACAAAAGGAGTGATGCATGTCCGATACGGATTTCAGCCGCATGCTAACGGGCTATACACTGACGACAGCCGAAATTCTTTATCGCCTACCCGATCATCCCTCGCTTCTGCAAACCTATCTCTGGCAGGATTACGATCTCCATCCCAAGTTTCCAAAACTGAAGAGCTTTCTGGACTTTTGGGAAGCAAACTTGGACGGCAAGTTATACAAAGTATCCGTCAATCACCGCCACCTCGTCAGCCCAGCGGAGTTGAAGCTGGTAGGCAACGAATTCAAGCTTCACTAACCGCGAACATTTTCGGGGCTGACGGCACAGCTATGCGTCGATGGCAAAAAACTCGCCACCGCTCCACACACCCAGCGTGCCGTCCCTCGCGTCAAAGGCTTCGGCCAACGCGAGCAAATCATAAGTAACGGCGCGCGAAACCAAGGCTTCGAGCCGCCCGCGCACGGTCACGTAGGGCTTGCACCCACCATTTTGCACATCATAGCCGAACCGAAGTGGCCGGTCGGGTCCACAAGCAACAATATCGTCAACGTTTGTCCGGAATAGCAGAGTTTGGTCCGCGCCCGCGCCCCTACATTCCATTTCGACAGCCAGAAATGGCGCGTCCTCTACGACGACATCAACCTTCTCAACCGGAGTCACGAGATAGTGGCGGCCGTCCTCGTCTCGCCGCAAAACGCGGGCAAAAAGCTTGACGAGCGGCATGCGACGAATTGGACTATCCTGATAATACCAAGTTCCGTCGCCACCGATCTTCAGCCCGATATCCCCACAATATGGTGGATTCCAAAGCTCAACCGGAGCCGCGACGTTAGCACCAGATCGCGTCAACAGCTCTGCCAAGCCATTGATCCTATTGCCGCCGCCGTTCTGCTGCATCGAACCTATAAACCTTTTCCTTTGTGCAACATCACAGCCCTTACGTAACATTCACTTGACCCGAACTTTACAGGGCTTGATCGTGTTTAACTTAGTCTGACCGGAATCTTTGCGTTATCCAGATGAGCCACCGGATCCCCGACTGGCACCGATACGAGCAATCTAGGCAGCGTTAAATGACAAATATCATTCAGACCGAAGAAGCGATCGTTCCCAAGCTCGAAGCTGCGGCCGAGCGCGTACAAAAAGCTCACCGTGCCGCGGGCAGCGTGATCTTTGGTCAAGAGATGGTCATCGAACGCGCGCTGATCACCATTCTATCAGGCGGTCACGCTCTGCTGATTGGTGTGCCCGGCCTCGCCAAAACGTTGCTGGTCGAGACACTCGGCCGTGTCCTGGGCCTGGACGCCACGCGTGTGCAGTTTACGCCTGACCTCATGCCGTCCGACATTATCGGCTCGGAAGTTCTAGACGAAGTCCCCGGCCAACAACGCTCGTTCCGCTTCATCAAGGGGCCGATCTTCACGCAGTTGCTGATGGCCGACGAAATTAACCGCGCTTCGCCTAAAACGCAGTCTGCATTGCTGCAGGCCATGCAGGAACATCACGTCACCGTAGCAGGTGTCCGCCATGATGTCCCCACCCCCTTCCACGTGCTCGCAACCCAAAACCCGCTGGAGCAGGAAGGCACCTATCCGCTCCCCGAAGCACAGCTCGACCGCTTCTTGCTGCAGATCGACGTCGGCTACCCCGACCTCGCTGCGGAGCGTCGCATGCTGTACGCCACCACCGGTCTCGATGACAGTCCCGTTCAGTCTGTGCTCTCCGCCAACGATCTTCTGTCTATTCAGCGGTTAGTTCGACAGATGCCGGTTCCCGACCGCGTCGTTGAAGCCATTTTACGATTGGTGCGCTCCGCGCGCCCTGGAACGGGGGCCAACGAGGAAACCGACCAGTTCATCGCGTGGGGCCCGGGGCCCCGTGCAAGTCAAGCATTCATGCTCGCAATCCGCGCCAAGGCGCTTATCGATGGTCGGCTCGCCCCCTCCGTCGAGGACGTCGTCGCGCTCGCTGACCCAATCTTGAAGCACCGTATGGCCTTGTCGTTCTCTGCACGCGCTGAGGGCAAGGATATCAGTGGCATTATCGCCCGTCTGGCCGAGGCGGCTGCGGAGTAAGCGGATGATCCGGTTCACGAGGCAGACGGCCGCAACCGCCGGAAGCCCGACATTTACCGCTCTGGAAGCGGCATCTCATGAACTGGCAGATCGGTTGCCCGACCTCATGATCGAAGCCCAGCGCATCGCGCACACGGTGGCCCACGGCATTCATGGCCGTCGCCGTGCCGGCCCGGGGGAGACCTTCTGGCAATTCCGGCAGTACCAGCCCAACGATTCCACGACGCTGATTGACTGGCGGCGCACCGCAAGCGCGACACATGTCTATGTGCGTGAACGCGAGTGGGAAGCGGCACATACCGTCTGGCTTTGGCCCGACCTCTCTCCGTCGATGAACTATTCCAGTGCGCTTGCGCCGATGACCAAGCGAGATCGCGCCGTCATTCTCACACTCGCGATCGCTGAATTGCTAGTACGCGGTGGCGAACGGGCCGGTCTGTTGGGCGTGATGCCGCCAACGGCCAGCCGGCGTGCCAGCCGCCGCATCGCTGAAGCCATCGCCGTCCACGGTCACGAAGCGGCTCTTGCTGGCGGTTTACCGCCCAGCGCGCGCCTCTCGAATTTCTCCGGCCTCATCCTGATCAGCGATTTCCTCGACCCCTTGGACGTTATCGCCGAACGCCTCAAGAAACTCGGTTCGAGCCATGTTACCGGCCACCTTATTCAGGTGCTCGATCCCTCCGAAGAGAGTTTACCTTTCACCGGCCGAATGGAATTCGTGGATCCGGAAGACGGTGAACACTGGATCGCCGACCGTGCCGAGAGCCTGCGGGAGCGTTATCAAGCCAAACTAAATGCTCATCGTGATGGCCTGCGCGAAATTACGCGCAGACTTGGCTGGTCGATGATGGTGCACCACACCGACCGTCCGGCTTCCGAACCACTGCTCAATCTCATCATGCAACTGCAGCAGGGAGCGGCAAGCTACCGCTGGCAAACAGCCGGTGTTGGAGGCGCCCCATGACGCTCGGCGCTCTGGCCTTCCTCAATCCATGGCTGTTGCTTGCCCTCGGTACATTGCCCATCATCTATTGGCTGCTGCGCACCGTTCCTCCGCGCCCGCAGCAACTCACATTTCCCCCGACGCGTATTCTCGTCGGGCTTGAAAACCGTGAAAAGACACCCGCGAAGAGCCCCTGGTGGCTGCTGCTGATCCGTTTATTGGCAGCCGCTCTTGTCATCCTTGCGTTGGCTGAACCCATCCTAAATCCGGAACGCAACGCACCACTCGCTGGCGATGGACCTGTCGCAATCGTCGTTGACAATGGTTGGGCCTCAGCACCGGATTGGACCGCGCGACAAGCAATGGTCGACCGGATGATCTCCACGGCAGAGTCGCAATCGCGTCCTGTGGTGATCGTTCCAACCGCGTTTCCAGCGCAGACCTTCGAGGCCAAGATCGAAGCGCCGGCGCAAGCGCGTGCGACGGCACGGGCGATGATGCCCCAACCCTTCGCACCAACGCGCAACGCCGCGGCAGAAGCGCTGTCTAAAACTCTGACGGCTGCCGACGCCAAGGGCGTCAGCGTCATATGGCTCAGCGATGGCGTGGATCATAAGGGCGAGACAACAACCTTCGCCGAGATGATGAACGGCTTGGCAACAAGCGGAACGTTCACGGTCGTCGATGACCCGACCGGGTCCGCGCCGCGCGCGCTCGTAGGCAACGTCGGCACCGGTGGCAAACTCGAGGCTCGGGTTCTTCGTACTGGAACCAACGGGCCTGCGAACGGAATTCTTCATGCCTATTCGACACGCGGTGCCCAACTCGGCTCCGCTCAATTTACCTTCAACAGCGGCGCTTCCGAAACGAAGGCGACCTTCGAGCTTCCCTTAGAACTGCGCAATCAGATCACGCGCATAGCAATTGCCGACTCGCGATCAGCCGGTGCCGTTAGCCTCTTGGATGCGCGATCGCAATGGCAACGCGTCGGCCTCATCTCAAGCGAAACGAGCGAGCAAGCACAGCCGCTTTTGGCGCCGTTCTATTACATCGAGAAGGCGTTGGCCCCGACCGCCGAGATCGTGAAACCTCGCGACGCCAACCTAGCAGCTGGCATCGATCAGGCCCTCGCGCAAAACGTCAGCATCTTGATCTTCGCCGACATCGGTACGTTGACACCGGAGGCGGAAGATCAAGTGAGGACATGGATCGAAAAGGGGGGCGTCCTCGTGCGCTTCGCTGGCCCGCGCCTTGAAAAGGGCGGCGACGATTTGCTTCCGGTTCCCTTGCGCATTGGTGGTCGCACACTCGGAGGCGCGCTCTCGTGGTCCACACCGCAGAAGCTGGCCCCCTTCGACGAGAACAGTCTCTTCGCGGGCCTGACCATCCCCAATGACGTTGTCGTAAATCGCCAGGTTTTGGCCGACCCCGCGCGCCTGACACCTGAGACGCAAGTCTGGGCTCGCCTCGCAGACGGCACACCGTTGGTCACCGCAGACCGGCGCGGCGATGGCATGATCGTACTGTTCCACGTCACCGGAAACTCGGACTGGTCGAACCTGCCGATATCAGGTCTATTCGTTGAACTCTTAAAGCGCGTATCGACGTTGGGCCGACTTGGCGGCAGCTCGGAAACAACGGACGCCCAAACGTCTGCCAACGGGGAAGAGGTCGCATCCGACACGAGCACGTTGGCGCCTCTACAAACACTCGATGGTTTTGGCGTTCTCACACCACCGCCTCCCGCATCGCGCGGCGTGGAAGTTGCAAAGTTCGCCGACACCACCGCGAGTTTGGAACACCCACCCGGCTATTACGGCTCGCGCGGCAGTCCCCGTGCCATCAACATCATTCGCAGCAACGACACGCTTGCACCAATTACGTCTCTGCCCACAGGGGCCGCACACCGCAGCTACGAGAATGCAGAGGCGGAACCCTTGAAACCCTGGCTCCTTGCTGCGGCTTTCGCTCTGATACTCGCCGACATGATCGCAGTGCTTCTCCTGCAATCAGGGGGACGCCTGTTCGGACGCTCCGGCCCCGCCGTCGCGAGATCCGTGGTGGCGATGGCTGTAATCGCAACGAGCCTTGCCGCGACGTTCCATGCCGCTCCTGCATTTGCTCAAGCAGGAGTGCAAGCGCCTCGGCAAAATTCCGCGACCGACGATGCCAAAGCGATGGCTGCCACGAGCAAGGTGACGTTAGGTTATGTCGTCACCGGCGATGCCCAAACTGACGATACGAGCCGCATTGGTCTTGCTGGTCTCTGCCGGGTTCTCGCCTTGCGCACCGCTGTGACTCCAGGCGATCCCATGCCGGTCGATGTCGTGAAGGACGAACTCGCTTTCTATCCTGTCCTCTACTGGCCCGTTTTGGATTCAACCCCCACCCTCCCGGAAGAAACGCTTGCCAAGATCGACGCATACATGAAGCAAGGCGGGATGATCGTCTTCGACACGCGCGACCAAGGCCGCGGAATGCCCGCCGGACTGGGATTTCCCGGCAGCGAATCCTCAGCTCTTCAGAGAATATTGGGCAAGCTTGATATCCCGCGCCTCGAACCGGTGCCGCAGAACCACGTCCTTACCAAGTCGTTCTATCTGCTGCGCTCCTTCCCCGGGCGTTGGGATAGCGGGCAGCTTTGGGTTGAAGCCGGTGGCGTCGCGTCTGCCGAAAGCAATCGTGAGGCACGCCGCGCTGATGGCGTTTCAACGATCCTCATAACGTCCAACGATTTTGCTGCCGCCTGGGCTCTCGATGCGAACGGACGCCCGTTGTACCCCACCGTTCCCGGTGGCGAAGGTCAGCGCGAGATGGCCTTCCGGACCGGCATCAATATCGTCATGCACGCGCTGACAGGCAACTACAAAGCCGATCAGGTGCACGTGCCCGCGCTGCTTGAGCGTCTCGGTCAGTAAGGAAGCTAATGAACTGGTCAGTAGATTTCGCTCCCTTCCTTCCACCGGAGTTCTTCTGGATCGGTGGCGCTCTTGCTCTTGCACTCATCGCCTTGATGCTTATCCGCAAGACGCGCGGCGCACCCCTTCGCGCGCTCGCCGTCCTCGCCATACTTGCCGCACTTGCAAATCCGACGTTACGCGAAGAGCAACGCGACAGCCTCGCGAACGTTGCAATTGTGGTCATGGACGAGAGCACTAGCCAGGCGCTCGAAACACGGCCCGAACAGACCCGCGCCATCCGCCAGGACCTCGAAACCAAACTCGGCAAACTGCCGAACCTCGATGTCAAATGGATCACCGTGAAGTCGCGCTCCGATGGAAAATCGGATGGGACGCGATTATTCCAGGAACTGAATGCGGCACTCGCTGACACACCTCCGGATCGCATCGCCGGCGTGATCATGGTCACTGACGGTCAGGTGCACGACGTTCCTGAGAACGCAGCAGCACTCGGCTTCGAAGCGCCAGTACACGCATTACTCACTGGCCGCCCCGATGAATTCGATCGCCGCATAGAGATCATAACCGCACCACGCTACGGCATCGTCGGCCAGTCTCGGCCGATTGAATTGCGTGTGGTCCAAGCCGGCAAAACTGACGATAAGGACAAGACCGTCACGCTCAAAGTACGTCGCGAAGGCCAACCCGACGAGACACGCCGCACGGTGATTGGCCGCACGGAAACCTTCGACCTCGCCTTCCCGCATGCCGGTACGAACATTCTCGAAGTCGAACTCGAACCGGCGCCGGGAGAATTGACTCAGGCAAACAATCGCGCAGTCGTCGCGGCTGAGGGCGTGCGCGAAAATCTACGCGTATTGCTCGTCTCCGGCGAACCACATGCCGGCGAACGGACATGGCGCAACTTGCTCAAGTCGGATGCCGCCGTCGATCTCGTCCACTTCACCATTCTGCGTCCGCCTGAGAAGCAGGACGGCACGCCGATCAACCAATTGTCATTGATCGCCTTCCCGACGCGCGAACTATTCTCGGAAAAGATCAACGACTTCGATCTGATAATCTTTGACCGCTACCAACATCGCGGCATTCTGCAGCTCGGCTACTACGACAACATCGCCCGTTACGTCACCGAACATGGCGGCGCCGTTTTGATCGCGGCAGGCGACGATTACGCAGGCAACGTTAGCCTCTACAGGACGCCGCTCTCACCGATCATCCCGGCGCGGCCAACGGGCCGCGTTGTCGAGGAACCCTTCAAGGCCAGCACCACTGACGATGGCATCAAGCATCCCGTGACCCGAGACCTGCCGGGCCTGAAGGGTAAAGATGGCCAGCCGTCGTGGGGCCGCTGGCTGCGCCAGGTCGAGGTTCAACCCACCAGCGGCAATGTGATCATGAAGGGCGCTGGTAACGAACCGCTTCTGATCCTAGACCGCAAGGGCGAGGGACGCGTGGCCTTGCTAGCCTCCGATCAAGCATGGCTTTGGGCCAGAGGTTACGAGGGCGGCGGACCACATACGGACCTACTCCGCCGTCTGTCGCATTGGCTGATGAAGGAGCCTGACCTTGAAGACGAGCGTCTGATCGCCACTGCAACCGGCCTCAACCTGTCGCTGGAGCGCCGCTCCATGGGCGAGAATATTGCCCCGGTTGAATTGAAAACGCCGGGCGGAGAAACCCGCGAGGTGACGCTCGAACCCGCCGGTCCGGGAGTTTGGCGCACAACGCTCGAAGTGAAGATGCCCGGTCTTTACAAGGCCGAAACGGAAGCCGCACCACCTGCCGGCAAGCTTACCGCCGTCGCCCATGCGGGTGCGGAAGACGTTCGCGAAATGAGCGAGGTCACCGCGACCGACAAAAAGCTGGCCCCGATCATCGAGGCCACAGGGGGCGGTGCGTTTTGGACCAAGTCGTCCGGACTTTTGGCCTCTGCTGATCCGGAATCCATCACCGTGCCGCGCATCTCAATGATGAGCAACGCTCGGGTTTTGGCCGGCTCGGGCTGGATGGGCCTAAAGGATCGCGAAGCCTACGTCACGCATGGCGTGAAACTCACGCCGATGTTCACGGGCCTCATGGCACTGGCCGCACTCTTGGCCCTTCTCTCCCTCGCCTGGTGGCGCGAAGGCCGTTAGCCGCTTTTTTCGAGCACTATTGTCATCCCGGCATTTATTGCCGGGATCCAACCTACGTCAGGGAGTCTGCGGAAGACGTGGGGCAAAACGCGATAGTTGACACTTGTCGAACCTTGGATCCCGCGAACAAGTCGCGGGATGACGAATCCAGAAACCAAAGCCGGTTCCAGCAAATTACTCCGGCATGAACGGAATGTCCGTCGCCTCTGGTGTGCACCCGAGCTGCGTGAGCAAACAATGCACCTGCCCGCGATGATGCGTTTGGTGATTGAACAAATGCACGACGCAGACCCAACGCGGCTTCGTTAACTCACGCCCTGTCGATCCCGAATACCACGTCAGGTCGCCCGAAAGCATCTCTGGCGTCATCGCCGTCGTCCAATCACTAATAATCTGATCGAAAGCCACGCGCTCACCGCAAAGCCCATCCCAATCTTGGAACTGAGCAAGGGAGTCCGGGATCGAAGCAGCCGTCGGCTTCGGCGTCCCCGCCAAACGGCTCATCCAAATCTGATCCCCCCAAAGCAGATGATTGAGGGTGGCGTGTATTGAACCAAAGAATGCGCCTCGCTTCGCCTTTCGCTCATCATCCGAAAGCGCACTGGCTGCATCATACAGGCTCTTGTTTTGCCAACAGTTGTAGCGCGCAAACAAGCGGGCGTATTCGGGCGTGATCATCCATCGTTCCCTTATCTTCTGTTCGCTTTCATCCGATTGCCCTTTGCAAAACAGGGCAATGTCTATAACAATTTGGCTTATTCCGAGGGGCGCCGGGCAACTGGCTGAGATCGCGCTAAAGGCTTATTGCTTCATAGCAGCCGTGCGAGCACCCTTTGAACCTGATCCGGGTCATGCCGGCGAAGGGACGGACACGACTGTACCTCCTTTTTCGCCTGACTCGCATTTGTCATCACCGCGCCGCCAGCCCGTTTGGCGACGGCGCCAGCGCGGATTTCACCGGCTCGACAGCGGGCGTGAAGCCGCAAGGCGAATGGAGAGCTAGTATGAATAAAATCACGCGCACTGCCGATCTAATGGTCCCGAAGGTGACGACCGGACCCATCGCAGGCTCGCGCAAGGTCTATTCCTCACCGGAAGGCCATTCTGACGTCCGCGTCCCACTCCGCGAAATCGCTTTGACCGATCCCGCCGAGCCAACCTTCCGCGTTTACGACACCTCCGGCCCTTACACTGAATCCGACGCGGCAATCGACGTGGAGCAGGGCTTGCCCCGCATTCGGACCTCCTGGATTGAGGAGCGCGGTGGCGTTGAGTCTTATGAAGGCCGCGAAATCAAGCCGGAAGACAACGGCAATGTCGCCGGTGCCGCGTTGGCGCGCGACTTCCCCAACAAGCAAAAACCTCTTCGCGGGGCGAACGGAGCTCCCGTTACGCAATTGGAGTTCGCACGCGCAGGCATCATCACGAAAGAGATGATCTACGTCGCCCACCGCGAAAACCTGGGCCGTGAGAAGGCCCTGGAACGTGCCGCCAGTGCGCTTGCCAACGGTGAAAGCTTTGGTGCCGCAATCCCCGAATTCATCACGCCCGAGTTCGTACGGGACGAAGTTGCGCGCGGCCGCGCCATCATCCCCGCCAACATCAATCACCCCGAACTCGAGCCGATGGCAATCGGCCGTAACTTCCTCGTCAAGGTGAACGCCAACATCGGCAACTCCGCCGTCACCTCCTCCGTCGAGGAAGAGGTCGAGAAAATGGTGTGGTCGATCCGTTGGGGGGGCGACACGGTCATGGACCTATCCACAGGACGCAACATCCACAACACGCGCGAATGGATTCTCCGCAACTCGCCCGTCCCGATCGGCACAGTGCCGATCTATCAGGCTCTCGAAAAATGCGGCGGCGACCCCATCAAGCTCACCTGGGAACTTTACCGCGACACGCTGATCGAGCAGTGCGAACAAGGCGTCGATTACTTCACGATCCACGCGGGCGTCCGCCTTGCCTACATCCATCTGACCGCCGAGCGCGTCACCGGCATCGTCTCGCGCGGCGGCTCGATCATGGCCAAGTGGTGCCTTGCCCATCACAAGGAAAGCTTCCTGTACGAGCACTTCGACGAGATTTGCGACATCATGCGCGCCTACGACGTCTCGTTCTCGCTTGGAGACGGCCTCCGCCCCGGCTCGATCGCCGACGCCAACGACCGTGCACAGTTCGCCGAACTCGAAACCCTGGGTGAACTGACCAAGATTGCCTGGGACAAGGGCTGTCAGGTCATGATCGAAGGCCCTGGGCACGTGCCCATGAACAAGATCAAGATCAACATGGACAAGCAGCTCGCCGAATGTGGCGAGGCGCCGTTCTACACCCTCGGCCCACTAACGACCGACATCGCACCCGGCTACGACCACATCACATCCGGCATCGGCGCCGCCATGATCGGTTGGTTCGGCACAGCAATGCTGTGCTACGTCACGCCAAAGGAGCATTTGGGTCTCCCGAACCGTGATGACGTCAAGACCGGCGTGGTGACATATCGGATCGCGGCACATGCCGCCGACCTCGCCAAGGGACATCCAGCGGCTCAGCTCCGGGACGATGCACTTTCCCGGGCCCGTTTCGATTTCCGTTGGCAGGATCAGTTCAACCTCGGCCTCGATCCCGATACGGCACGGGCATTCCATGACGAAACGCTGCCCAAGGAAGCCCACAAGGTCGCGCACTTCTGCTCAATGTGCGGACCAAAATTCTGCTCGATGAAAATCACGCAGGACGTCCGCGACTACGCCGCAACCTTGAACAGCAAGGAAGCGGGCATGACAGAAATGAGCGAAAAGTTCCGGGAAATGGGCGGCAACGTCTACGTCGATGCGGAACAGGCTGACGCCGAAGCGATCAAACAGAGCAATCGATCGCTAGGTTAAGGCACACGCCCATAGCCGGCACGGCATTCCACACCCAACGAATGCCGTGCTCGGCAGATACAAAAAAGTATGTAAGATTAACATCAGGGCGGCACCTTTTTCGGTCCCACCACTCAAAAAGAATACGAAAAATCAATTTTAAACGGCTAAGTACGGCAGGCGTGTCGTCCCTCCTGCCGTAAACGCCGATCCGGCTATGCAAGTGCATGCCCGGCGGATAAAACGGAGGAAACACATGCGTTTCAAAGTCTTTTCTGCGTGCGCGGCCTTGGCCACCGTCATGGCGACCGGCCCAGCTTTGGCGAACTGCGACGATGGCGAAATCGTCATTAAGTTCAGCCACGTCGTAAAAGCGACAGGCCACCCCAAAGGCGACGCCGCCACGCTCTTCGCTGAACGCGTGAACAAAGAGATGAACGGTAAGGCCTGCATGGAGGTCTTCCCGAATTCTCAGCTGTTCGACGACGACAAGGTGATGGAAGCCCTTCTCTTGGGCGACGTCCAACTCGCAGCACCCTCGCTTTCCAAATTCGAAGCCTACACGAAGAAATACCGCCTCTTCGATCTCCCGTTCCTCTTTGCTGACCTCTCGGCCGTTGATCGCTTCACAAACAGCAAGTCAGGCAAAGACCTTCTCAACGTCGTAGCGGATAAAGGCTTTATCGGCTTGGGATATTGGAGTTCTGGGCTGAAGCAGTTTTCTGCCAGCAAACCGCTCATCGAACCCACCGATGCAAAGGGTTTGAAGTTCCGCGTGCAAACATCGGACGTGGCCGTCGCCATGATCGAAGCGCTTGGAGCCAACGCGCAAAAGCTGGCATTCAAAGAAGTCTACGGCGCGCTGCAGACCGGCGTCGTTGACGGCCAGGAAAACACTTGGTCGAACATCTACACGCAAAAGTTCTTTGAGGTTCAGGACGGCATCACCGAAACGAACCATCAACTGCTCGCGTACTTGCTCGTCACGTCAAAGGAATGGCTGGACGGACTTGATCCGGATGTTCGCGAACAGTTCCTGAAAATTGCTCAGGAAGTGACGCAAACGGCCAACGACAACGTCGTCAAACAAGAAGCCAAGAACCGCCAAAACATTCTTGATGCAGGCAGCAAGATCCGTACGCTAAGCCCAGAACAACGCAAAGCCTGGGTCGATACGATGAAACCGGTCTGGTCCAAATTCGAAAATGACATCGGCAAAGATGTGATTGATGCCGCTGTGGCGGCCAACAACAGCTAACGCGACAACAAGTGAGAGGCGCCCCAACGGGGCGCTTTTTCGCTATGCCAACAGGCCACCAATTCGGCCTTGAGGGGGAGAAACGCATGCAGACGCTGTCGCGATTTATCACGCGGCTCGAGGAAAACATTCTCGCTCTGCTCTTGGCGTCCATTACGCTGATTTCCTTTACCCAGGTCATCATGCGTTATGTCTTCAATTCGGGTTGGAACGGAGCTCTGGAACTCACCCGCATCCTGTTCGCCTGGATGATTTTGTTCGGGATGAGCTATGGCATCAAAGCCGGAACACACCTTGGCATTGATGCCGTCGTCCGCCTGTTTCCCAAACCCATTTACCGCATCACGGCCTTGTTCGCCGCGCTGGCTTGCATCCTGTACGCGGTCATTTTGTTCAGTGCGGACTGGATGCAGGTGCTCGGCGCGAACACGCGCGGCGGCGCCATGGATTACTGGACGAAGATGTACAAGATCGGGATCGGCCTGGATGATCTGCGCTATCCGGAATGGGTGCAGCAAACCTTTGGCCTTCAGGATCGCGTTCACCGTTGGGTTTCCTACCTGATCTTACCCGTCGGCCTGGCATTGCTCGCCTTTCGTTCCCTCCAAGCCTTCATCGACATCGCGCGTGGCAAACGTGAAACGATTATTGCCAGCCACGAAGCGGAAGATCTCGTGGCATCGACCAAACAATCCATTCGCGAATAAAAGCGCATCGGGGTGAGGCAATGGAAGCAGGGATCTTATTTGCACTCGTTCTCGGTATGCTGTTGTTCGGTGTGCCGATCGCCGTTGCCCTCGGTCTTTCCAGCGTTCTGATCATCGCATTTTTCTCTCGCGACTCGATGTCGTCCGTCGCATTGCAACTGTTCACCAGCTCACAGAACTATACGCTGCTTGCAATTCCCTTCTTCATTCTCGCGTCTACCTTCATGTCCACGGGCGGTGTGGCGCGCCGCATCATCCGTTTCGCGATAGCTGCGGTCGGGCATATACGCGGTGGCCTCGCCATCGCGAGCGTATTTGCCTGTATGATGTTTGCGGCTCTATCGGGATCGTCACCGGCAACTGTCGTCGCAATCGGCACCATCGCCATCGCCGGCATGCGTCAGGTCGGATACACGAAGGAGTTCGCCGCAGGCGTTATCTGCAATGCCGGCACGCTCGGCATCCTCATTCCGCCTTCAATCGTTATGGTGGTCTACGCGGCCGCAACTGACGTGTCGGTCGGTCGAATGTTTCTGGCTGGCGTCCTCCCTGGCATTCTCGCTGGACTGATGCTGATGATCGCCATCTACATTATGGCGCGCGTCAAAAACTTTCCCGCGGAAGAATGGAAGGGATTTCACGAACTCATCTCAGCAGGCAAGGACGCCGCCTGGGGCCTGTTCCTCATCGTTATAATAATCGGAGGCATTTACGGAGGTGCTTTCACACCGACAGAAGCCGCAGCCGTCGCAGCAGTCTACGCTGGCTTCGTCGCTCTCTTCATTTACCGGGATATCGGCCCACTCAAAAACGTCCCTTGGCTTCTGGAAGGAACCGACCATCGCACGCGTGTCGGCTTCTTTGCCTCTGTCTACGCAGGATCTTTTTTTCTCGTTTTCCTAATCTTGTCGTTCTTTTTCCTGCCCGGCGCCGGGCTCGATAATCGAGCGCTCATTGGGGGTAGCGGTGCAATAATTATACTCTTCGCTTACCCTATGCTCCGCGATCCGGAAAGCAGCATAAGCGGCATCCCGCTCACGCTACTAAAAGGCCTCCCGCCCTGGGGGCGCAACACGTGGCTCATCGTGAAAGTCTTCTTCCCGGCGCTCTTTCATGCTGACACGCGCGCATCTATGGTCGACTCATCGAAAACCATCGTCATGCTGATGTTCATCATCGTGAACGCGCTGCTTTTCGCACACGTATTGACCTCGGAGCGTATCCCTCAGGCAATCACGGAATGGATGATAGGAGCCGGCTTCAACTGGTTCACGTTCCTGATTGCAGTGAACCTCTTGCTGCTTGTGGGCGGCCAGTTCATGGAGCCCTCAGGGCTTCTCCTGATCGTTGCCCCAGTCGTCTTTCCCATCGCAATGGAGCTTGGGGTGGACCCGATCCACCTCGGTATCATCATGGTCGTGAACATGGAAATCGGCATGATCACACCACCCATCGGCCTGAACCTGTTCGTTACCTCCGGAATAACCGGAATGAACTTGATTCAGGTCGTCCGAGCCGCTTTGCCGTTCGTTGCAGTCCTCGTGGTGTTCCTGATTATAATCACCTACATACCGATCATCTCAACGTTCCTGCCAACGCTTTTGATGGGGCCGGAGATCATCGTCCGCTAGCTTCCCGTTTCCAGCGCTTCTTGCACTTCTTTCGCCTTGGACCTCTTGAGCTTAGGCTGGAGAACAATGGCAAGGAACGCGATGCCGACAAGAGCGGCAATGATGCCGAGCGTCGTAATCGACGCCCCGGAGCCCATAAAGCGAACGGCGTAGTCGACAATAAGCTGGTACTTGGTCACAGCCAGCGCGGAACCGACAACACCGGCGATGCGTGCAACCGTCTCAATATCCTTGTCGACATCGCGGAAGAAGAAGAACAGCAACAACAGCGCCCAACCGCCGAAGGTCAACATCAACGGCCAAGAGATCGACCGATAGACGGAGTCGAGAGCCGTTCCATAAAGCAAGCCCGACGACTGCAGAAATGCCAAGTTCATGATTGGGAAGAACAACATCGCCACCGCCCCGACCAGAACACCGCGTTCGATCTTAATGATCCAGGGCCCATAGTTTTCGGCAATGCCGCGACGGCGGATCGCCAGCAGCGGGGCAATAAGAAATACCACCAAAAGGAAGAAAATCTTGAACGGCAGCAGCGCCTTGTGAACCTTCACCATCAACGAACGGTTGGCCTCAGGCTCGAACATATTCCGGATAGCCAATCCGAACTGCTTCTGGGCTTGGCAACACGTCGCCGCGTCGACCAACGTCTGAGCTGCAAAGCAATATCGTCGCGACAGTTGCTCAGGGGGCGTCTCGATTAAGGGATCGGGTTCGCAATTGCGCACAAACTGCGACATGCCAGCCCGCGCTTTGCTGCGCGCCACCACATCGCTCAACGCCGTCATCACAGGAACCCGCAGACACGATTGCTGCGCCGAATTGCAGCCCGGCGGATCGCCCGGATCTTCAGCCAGAACTTCTGGTTTTACTTCCCAAATGGAACGAAGTTGCCCACCGCCAAGGCCCCAGCCCGCGCCGACGGATATGGCGGCGACGAGGAGCAGGCCTAATGTAAAGCGCAGCTTGCCCCAGGAGACATGCCGCCAATACATGTCTACGAAGACGCACGATGGCACATAGAACGCCACCAGCGCCAACACGCCAAACAGCGGGAAAAAAATAAACAAGTGGCTGTAGAACGTCGCGAGCGAAATCCACGCATCGCTTTTCGCCTGATAGCCAAACTCATAGTAAAGGGCACCGGTCGTGGCGATAAAGGTTGCCCCGAGTATTGTAAAAGCGACTGCAACAAAGATACGCGCGCCTAAAAGCATGGCGGTTTCCCGTGTCCCTGAACTCCCGCAACAGTCATTGTTTGAAGCGGGTTGCTATCCCCGTGACAAGGGCCCGGCAAACATTCCGTGTCCCCCTGAAGCCCCGAAGCCACAACTTTCGACAAATATGCCCAGCCCTAGGGCCAATTGAGGACCACCGAGTTAGTTTTCATAGATCTCGCGACGTGGCGAAGGCCAAACGTATCCACGCGCCCCCGCAAATGCTTCTGGACTGGGGTTTGATTAATGTCTCACGCTACATTTCTGAAGGGCTTTATCTCTACTGCCGCCTTCGGAGCGGCGCTGGCATTGGTCCTGTACCTACTCAATACGCGATGGTTTGGCTTTTACGGGCCCGCCACAACGACTCTGGCAATAATCATTCCGCTGATATGGATACTGACGGCCCGCTACCACAGCCTAGGTCTGCGGCGGTGGCCGCTATGGGTCTTTGCTGCCGCCGTCGCAATCCCTGCCATTGTACAGATAGCATACTGGACTGTTTTCTTTTCAAACAAAGACGCCGCAATCCTCCTCGCAATCGGGCGCACCATGATCCTTGAGAAAACGGAAGCGTTTCTAATCTGGCCCGCATTGGCAATCGCAGCCTTTGGCATTTGGCTGGTGTCGCGTGCCCTCGTACACGACTGATATTTCAAACCCTTAGCTATCCCCGCCGCGCAGACCAGCCAAACAATTTCAGCCATGGAACCGCTAGGGCTCAACACGGGTTGTCGTTACACAGTCTACGCTGTGGGATGGGCAAAGGAGAGATGTTATGTCCGCATTGATCCCGGGTAGCCGCGTGTTGGGAGGCATCGCCGCTTTAATAATGTTAGGCCTTGCCTCAACTTCCGTCAGCGCGCTCCCTCTCAATCCAGCGGTCTCGTCGACCAAGAGTACAGCTGAGAATGATAGCCTTCTACTGAAGGTCGGCCGGCGTTATTACTATGGCGACGGAGATTACTACGCCTATCGACCGTATCGCTATTATCGGTATCGTCCCTACAGGCGGTATGGGTACGTATACAGCGCCACGCCCTATTACTATGACGACGATTACTACTATCGCCCCTATGTGAGGCGACGCTATCGGGGCGGTCTTTATATTCGGGCTCCCTTCGTGGACCTCTACATTCCCTGAGGGTCGAGCTCAGTGACGTATTTCAGACGCGCGAGCCACAAAAGTTCGCGCGTAACCTCCATGTCGCCCCAAAATCAGCACGAAAACCTCAAATTGTAGGCCACGGTCATCATAGCGCCGAAAAGACGTGATGCTGCTCGACAGGTATCACGCTCACAGGCATGCTGCCGTGATTCGATGGGAAGAGTCCGTGTCGAGGGTTATCCCTCCTGGACTTAGGGTAATATGGAGGTTGAACGTGTTTGGTCGTAGCGCGAATCAAGATCAGAAGCCCCATGAACAGCCGCTACCTTCAACGTCACACGCAACCCCACCTCAACCGCCCAGTCCCCCGGCTTTTCCATTACCTTCTCAACAACAACAGCCTGCTGGAAACCAACAATCGCCGACATCCACGTCGATCATTGGTGACGATCTCGCTATCGTCGGCCAGAAGATCACAATTGTTTCCCAGAGCCGCGTGCACATCAACGGCAACATCCAAGGCGACATTAATGGCAAGGAAGTCGTCGTGGGCCGTAGTGGTAAGGTCACCGGGGTCGTGACCGCACATTCTGTCTCAGTGGAGGGTGAAGTCGACGGTGCCATTCGCGGCAGCAGCGTTACACTCACCTCAACGGCGCGGGTCGAGGGCGACATCCATCACCGTACGCTATCGATCGCCGAAGGCGCACATTTCGATGGCCGAGTGCGCCGTCCAAAAGACGACGCGGAACTCAGCCCGAACTTGGACGTCGCTTCGCTCACTGCTGCTTCAACCAGCAACTAAAAAACAACGATCGAGCCAACACACATCCAAATCAGCCGCGGCAACTAGAGGCCGCGGCCGCGTAACTGTGGCAAAACCGTCTGGCAAGCCATATCAACGCGTATGTCCTGGCCGATAAGCCGGCAGACCTCTTTCTTCACGTTCGGGTTCTTACGAATAGCGTCTGCCGAAACCCGCATTCCATATTCCGCCGCCACCTCAGCGACCCGCTGATCTTCGCAGTACGGCGTTGAGATCCAATTCCCGCCAACCAGTTGGCTGCCGTTACGGCATTCGATACGCGCGTCAGCTGTCGCGCCGAAGCACGTTATTCCCACCAGGCCCAACGCAAACACCAGCATTGGGGTCCTAATTCGTTTTTGCCATGGTTTCATAACTTTCGCCTCCATCTGACGGTGAGCCGACAGAAATTCAGAGCGGAGCTCTGTGCACGTCCAATTGCAAATTCAGCCACTCGGAAAGGTTAAAGTTGCTGCGGCACTGCGGCGTGCAGTCGCGGCTACATCCAAAGTTAAAATTTAAAACGCTGTCTTTTCAAAGATATGCACCCATCAGTTAAATTTAATGGGATTATTTCAGCGTTGACGGCCACATTTCGCGGTGGTCACGTTCGCCCCGTCAGAACAGGTACACATGTTTACAGGTGGGTACGCTCTAATAAGGGCCACGGCAGCAAAGAGTTCTGACGAGTAGCTAAGGGTACATGTGAGGTCATCACTCCGCACCTGCACTGAGGGTACTTTCTAAATTGCTTGATCCTTGGTTTTGGCAACCGGGCCGATCCCCGGTTGGGGGAGATTTTGTGCGCCTGAGCTCTGCCGTGTTTGAGAAAAGGAACGTAACATGCGCAAGCTGATTACAGGGCTGTTCGTCGCTGCTATGTCTTTCGGGGTTGTGGAAGCTCAAGCCTCACAGCAAACCTGGAAATGCGTCGGCGCTTCTTACGTCTGCGGTGGGGCTTCTAAGTCGAAGCTCGGAACGAGCGCCCCCAAGCAGCCGTCCGCAAGCTACAGCACGAAAAAGAAGACCAAAAAGTACAGTGCTAAGAGCTCCGGTAAGAAGACCTATTCCAAGGCAGCCAAGAAATCAGGTTCGTCTAAAACCGCCTATCGCAGCACCGGTCACAAGGCATCCGGCAAGGCGTCCTATTACTGGCAGCCGCAGCGCGTCGCATCCGGTGGCTGGTTTAACCCCAACGCCATGACCGCTGCTCACAAAACGCTGCCCTTCGGTACGCGTGTACGTGTGACCAACCATCACAATGGTCGCTCCGTCGTCGTGAAGATCAATGATCGTGGTCCCTACGTGAAGGGCCGCATCATCGACCTGTCCAAAGCCGCTGCTCACTCGATCGGCATGCAGAACGCAGGCGTTGTACCGGTCAGCATCGAGGTTCTCGGCAAGAGCTGAGCCTAAACAATAAAAAAATCACGAAGACTCTGGGGCGGTGGAACGACGAGTTCCCCGCCTTTTCTTATGAACTTTGCGCCGGACGTAGCATCGTTTCACGCCCATCACATTGACGGCACATAAATCGCTCATCGTGCTGACAATCGAACTCACGATTAAAAATTGCGAGATATTCCGTGCTTGGCGTTTGCCAAGGGCCCGCAAGTAACGGTATTTTCCCGCAAGAAGACAATTCCATTCCGGCTTTTCGCCGGCACCGATCTTGCGCCTCCAGCCCGGCACGTTAATGAGCGATATTCCTCGGCCTTCCCATCGCGACACGGCAATTGCCATACTTCGCACAGCAATGGTCGAGAAGAAGCTGACACAGTCCGAACTCGCTGACGCTGCCGACTGTCATGAAAAAACGGTCCAGAACCTGCTCGCGGGCCGCTCAGTCAGGGACCAGACTCTCTTTGACGTCTGCATGGTGCTGGGCCTTGAGTACGCTGACATAAAAGCCGCTTGGACCGGCTCTGTAGTCTCCGGTCCCATGGAACTTCGTGGTGACGGTGGGCTCGCAGCTCCCGTTTACATGGGCGCTTACACACGGGCAGCGGTCGACCACTACATCGGGTCTTACCTCACTATCCGTCCGGCGTTTTCCAAGCCCGATCTCATTATCGCCTACCGGACACAGATCGTTTGGGACCCAGACTGGCCCAGCCTCTTGTTCGAAGAATTCGATCGGCCGGATGTGAACTTCCAGCATCGGGGAAGGATCTACGTCCCCGCATCCTCGATGTTCATTCATCTCGTGTCATTGACCAAAGGCGCGATGCGTATGGTGATGGTCTCGCAGCTCGATCAAACCGACTATATGCGCGGCATCATCTCCACGCTGAACCGGCAGGGCGCCATGCTCGTGCCCGTTGCGTCACCGATCGTCTATGTGAAAACGGAAACGATAAGCCCTGATCAGCTTGGTGAGATTACATCGGCATCAAAGCACTACGCCAAGTACGCGGAAATTCTGGCCGAGACGGTTCATCAAGGCTACGCCCGTCTCGTCGCCGGCCCCTAAGCGATTGCTGGAACTCAGCCGGCGATCCGATCCCGGGGCTGAGCCTCTCCGGCTTCGCCGCCCTGCGTAGCCGCTTCATCACGGGCATCAAGAAAACGCGCCTTGAGGTCGACAGTCGATTTTACGCCGACATCCGCACGATGCCGGTCTAGCCATTTACTGGCTTCCAGCCTGCCGGCCCGCTGCAAATACATAAAGGTTTCCCAATCCGGTTTGATCTTGGACTCCGGGCTAAGAGAGCTTGTGTAGCGGCCAGCCTCGATGTGGTGGAACCGATGCTTGACCAAACGCGCAAGCCGGCCGCGAAGCCCGAAACGTCCAAAGTGGCCAACCGCCTCACGCGCTGTCTCGATAATCTCGACATCGCGGATCAACGGCGCATTAAACGTCAGCCTGTTGGCATGATCCGCAATTTCTCGCACGCCCGTTGGCAACCCTGATTTCGCCGTAGGATTGAGCTGAACGATCAACGTATCGTTCACAGGGCTCTCACCGGCTAACGTTACGATATCGGGGTTGGCTGAAAAGCCGCCATCCCAATATGCTTTGCCATCGATCTCAACGGCATGATGGATCGTAGGCAAGCATGCTGAAGCCAGCACACTTTCGATTGTGAGTTCGTGATTGCGAAACAAACGCGCACGCCCCGTCGCAATCTCAGTCGCTGCAATCAACAATTGGATGGGTGATCCATCTCGCAAGGCATCGAAGTCGATCGCATCGGTCAGAATCCGGCGCAACGGATCGAAGCCCAACGGATTAAAGTCATAGGGTGACCACAAACTGGCAACCTGCGTGAGTGCAGGTGAACGGCTGAGACTGTAGAGAAATGGATTCATCCGCAGGAGATCAGGTACCCCTGATTTGTAAACGGACTCCCAAACTTCATGCAGTTTAGCGCGTGCCGCCACGCGACCGCCGTTGACCAATCCGCCTGCGAGAGCAACCGCATTCACTGCTCCGGCACTGGTCGCGCTAACCCAACCAATCTCGATATTTTCTTCTTCGAGAAGCCGGTCCAGCACGCCCCACGTAAAAGCACCGTGGGCTCCCCCACCCTGCAAAGCCAGATTAATGGTCAACTGATTTTTAAAAATGCGCACGATTGCGGAGCACCCCCTTCATAAGGCCTTCAACGGCAATGACTAGTGAAGACTACGGACGAACAATAATGCCCATCCAGACCCAGACATGGACGCAGATCGGCCCGTGAGGGCTTGCCCTTAGTGAACTGAAATACGGTTTCCAACCGCCACGCGTCTCTCACCATAGATCAAGAATGGCGCACTGTGCGATCAACTCCACTGCGACACACTAGGTCTTCACAATCACGTTGCCGAGAGACCATAGCTATCAAGATCTGCGCTAGGCATATCCACGCACTATTCCGCCGAACAAAGGCAAATCCTGCTGGAGTGACAAATGGTCTTCGAAGTCATCGACAGTATCTCCCTCGCGTCAGGTGAGGCGAACGAGGATCGCTACGGACATTGCGGCGGACTAATGGCATGGGTCATCGATGGCGCCACTGACGTCATAGAAACACCACTGATCGGCAGTGGGACCGACGCCGCTTGGTTTGCGGAAGCAGTTCATCGCACTATCTCAACCGCCGCACTAATGCCGCCGGAGCACCTCGACGACTTTCCGGCGCGGATATGCGAAACCGTCGCTGCAGCATTCGATCGCGCAATCACGCGCCAACCTGCCGGCCGGCATGAATATCCGTCTGCGACAACAATGATCATTCGCGCCAATGGTGATCGCGTCGACTATGTCGCGGTTGGTGACTGCGCGTTGATCGCACAAGCCGATGGGAACACGCACACCGTCGGGCTAGGAGGCGCGGAGGCCGGTGATCGGTCGACGGCAAAAGTCGTTGTTAGCCTTCAAGAGCAGAATGCAACTGCCTCACACGACGAGGTGAAAGCGCTCATATGGCCGAAGATTCGAAAACGCCGCGCAAAAATCAATTTGCCGGACGGATACGGTGCTCTGTCCATAACACCACCGCCGCCGAAGTTTGTCGCAACCGGTAGCCTCGATGTCACGCCAGGTGATCATATCTTGATTGCAAGCGATGGCCTCACGCGCTTGAGCGAACTTTACCAACGTTACAAGCCAAACGAATTGATCGACGCCGCCATCACACGTGGCCTAGAGGCGATCGTAAGAGAACTACGCGAAATCGAAATTGCGGATGCGTCTTGCAAAAGCCATCCACGTGTCAAAGCAACGGACGACGCCACCGGAATACTCCTGAAGATCATTTGATCTCGGCGCAATCAAAAATAAGATAACTTTTATTCCGCAGCTTCTTTGATGATTGACTCCAGAAGTTTGTCGACATTCTCCAGCGCTTTGCTGGAAGCTTCCCCTTTCCCTGCTCCCGGTCGGCGATACCCGACATGAACGACACCGGGTTCGGCGGCCGTTTCGTAGACAAACACAATGAACGGGCAAAAGCCGACGTTGGTAGGATCCGCCTCCATCATCTCCCGCGACAGCTTCGCCGAGCAGAATAAAAAGAATTTGGAACCGGTATAAATCGTCTTTGTCGAACCGACATCTCCACCGGTTCGCTCAAGCATTTTGTTCACCTCGCCGCTGTAGTCGATCGTCAATCCCTGATTGATGATCGCACTCTCGACATAAGCGGCAACATCAGCGAACGACTCCTGCGTTGAAACGCTGTTGAACTCTGACGCGCGTACAGCCTGAGGCAGAAAAAACGTTGCCATGAGAATGAGGTGAAACAGCCGTTTCATTTTCTTGTTCTCCGCATTGTCCTGCCCTCGCAACAACCGGCCCGCGGGCACTCACTGTTCGATACCGAGATCCGCAAATTTAAATCGTAGAGACTCCAACGTCTCACCGTTGACACCTTTAATTGTCAGCGCCACCTGCGCGCGCTCCCAGTCAATATCAACGAGACCAAAATTCGCCTCGCTGAATAACGCCGTAAGCAGCTCATCGGTTCTCCCGTCGCGTGACGGCCCATAGGGCCGGTTAAGCGAACTCGCTGTAAGTTCGGGCACGACCTGGCTGCCATTCACTGTCGTATAATAAATCGCCGACGCATGCCGGTCTCCCGAAAGCAGGATCGTACCCCTGGCGCCGACATCTCCCAAGAGCTGCAAAAGACGTGCGCGTTCCTTCGCCAGATTGCCCCAGCGTTCAAAGCCATGACCTTCCGACAAAACCTGTATCGATGAGATCAGGAGACGTATCTTGGCTGGCTTCTTGAGTTCTGCCTCGAGCCAGTGCCATTGCGCTTCTCCCAGCATCGTCTGGTCCGGGTCGAAGGACGGTTCATAACGCCCCCAGAACGGGAATAGGTCGCCTTTGACCTTGAGAGCACTCCGAAAGGAACGCGTGTCGAGCATGATAATCTGCACGCGCGCATCATCGGGCCCAAAATATCGCGAATAATAAATCCCACCTGCAGGCTGAGGCGGTGCCATTTTCCAGAAATCGAGAAAGAGCTCAGTCGATAGCTCCCGATGCTGGAAATCCGCGCCTCCGTCATTAAGACCGTAATCGTGATCATCCCATGTGGCGAGAAACGGCAACGCGGCACGCGCTGTTGCGAATTCGGGTTGAACGGCCTGCATGCGGTAGGCCTCGATCAGCTCATCCCCACCTGAGCTTTTGATATCCCCATAAACATTGTCGCCGAGCATGAGAAAAAGCTCTGGCCTTTGCTTGAGCCCAAGAACACCTTCCCAAATGGGCTGCGGGTGCAATTGGCTGAGACACGATCCAACCCCGATGCGAGTGAGCCGAGTTTGAGCATCCAATTCGAGCCAGGGCGTTTGCGGCGCAACAGATGTTTCTCGTACAGCTTCGGGAAAATCGGCTTGAGAAGCGGAAACTTCGGGCGTCCGCACCTCGATCTCCGCCGGCATCGATGCTGAGCGCGTTGCCGTATCGCCGTCTGAAACGGCCGAGACAATTAGCAGGACCCCGACAACAAGCATCACCAACGGAATGCCAACAGCAAACCAAATCATATGCGAGGAACGAGACTTAGCTACTTGCAGTGTATTTCCCGAATTCGGAGAGGAGTGTGGAGAAGAGGTGTCGGGATCGTCACGCACAAATCGGTCCTCAACTCAGGTCATGCAGCGCCACTCGCGGTTCTAAAATCGCGAGGCGATATCGCAACAAAGTAGGTGCTCAACCGCAAATCAGTGTGACAAGGGCGGAGAGATCCGCCAGCAGAGCGTCCCCACGCACCGCTATGAGATAAAGGCCCCCGGCGATCACCAGTCCGACGACAGCGAAGACCACGCGCCGAACCCACGATGGCATAGCGAGATCGCCGGAAGTCACGATCCGATCGTCAGCATGGTTGTTCATGGCTCTGCCACTCCACGTAGGGGCGATGCACCCGCTGTCGCCATCTGCGGATTCAACCGCGCCACTGGCCGCTCTACGATAGGCCAGTGAACGATCGCAGCAAATAGCCCAAGCGCGATCGAGATCCACCACATCGCATCATAGGACTGGAAGCGATCATAAATCGCGCCGCCAAGCCACACACCCAGAAACGATCCGATCTGATGCGAAAAAAAGACAACGCCGTAAAGCATGGTCAACCATTTCGCCCCGAAAAACGTTGCGATCAGCCCACTGGTTAGCGGAATGGTCGACAACCATAGGACGCCGAGGAGACCACTGAGAATGATAATCGTCGGCCCATTCATAGGCAGATACAGGAAGCCGAAGAAGATGAAGACGCGGCAAATGTAAATGAGGCTGAGCCCGTAGCGCTTTGGCAGTCTGCGGCCCCATTGACCTGCGAGATAGGTCCCCAAAAGGTTACCCACACCGACAGCCGTCAGCCCCCACACACCGATCTCAGGACCCAGCCCCTGATCCGCAACGAACGGCGGCAAATGCGTTGCGTAAAAGATGACGTGAAATCCGCAAACAAAAAATCCGAGATTGAGGAGCCAGAAACTCGGCAGCCGCATCGCTTCCCGGAAAGCCTCGCCTGCCGATTGAGCCGAACTCTGCGTCGCCTCGTAAGTCGCACCTCCGCACAGCGGCCATACGAGCAACAGAATAATCATCGCTGTGCCCGCAAGCACGATGAGGCTTGTCTGCCAGCCCAGCGCCTCCATCAGCAGATGAGAATACGGCAACGCCAGAAGCAGCCCGATGCCTGCACCAATGCCAACCGTCGCGATTGCAGCCGTCCGCTCTTCCGGCGGAGCTGCCCGGCCGACGGCTCCAACGGTCGCGTTGATGCCCGCTCCGGCGACCCCAAGCCCCAAGGCAACGCCAGACCAGATCAGATCCATTTCTGTCTTGGCCCAACACATCAGCAGCATGCCAACCGCCGTCGACACCGCACCGAACACAATGACGCGCCCCGCACCATACTTGTCAGATATGATCCCGAGAAATGGGGCGGCCATGCCCCATACGAGATTAGCCAGCGCAATCGCCAGCGCGAAAGCTTCGCGGCCCAAAGACAACGCCTCGGAAACCGGAACGACATAAAGTCCCATAACCTGCCTGAGACCCATACCAATCGCGGCAATACTTGCCGCAGACAGAACGAGCAGCCAAAGCGGGCGCGCGTGAAATGGTTTACGCGCCTCAAGGACGGTCATTTTGATGCTCCGGTTTCAATTTGGTGCGGCGAGAGTTCAGTCCGTTCGAGTTCGACGATTGGGCCGTTGTTTTTCTTGAGCCCCCGGCCGACAAGATCAATCCGGTCTACGTCCTCTCGGCGCGTAAACCTCAGCAAATTATATCGCGCAAGCACGCCAACGTCCTTTGCAATCGCATAGGAACCCGACGCAATTCCTATAACGGGTATTTTCCCACGTTTACCATCCGCATAAGTCCGCATATTGCGGTGATTATGCCCATGCAAAACGAGCTCGGCGCCATGCTGTTCTAATACCTCTCGAAACTCGTGTGCATCAACGAGTGCACGCCTCGGCGAAGCCTGCCCAGGCAACGGTGGATGGTGTATCAAAACAACACGGACGAGACCGTCTGCACGTAATTTATCGAGAATTCGTCCAAGCGCCGAGCGCTGCTTTTGGCCAACACGACCCGCCGCTACGAACACCGGAGTGGGAATTGCCGAATTGACCCCAACCAACGCGACATGACCAATTCGCCGCACATAAGGAAAGCCACTGTCACCCACTGAAAAAGCGGCACCGTAGCTGTCCGGCGACATGTAGTCGGCCCAACGCTGCACCCCCTCGTCACGGCGCATCGGCACATAGATGTCGTGGTTTCCGGGAATGACACTGACAGCGTCGGGTGAGCCCAGATTTTCTAGCCAGAGACGCGCAGCGGCCAGTTCTTGCGGCAACCCAACGTTCACGAGATCTCCGGTCACGGCGATATGATCCGGCGTCTGCGCCTTCATATCGGCAACGATATCTGCGACGATATCGGCCCGGCACACCCGTTTGCGCGAGCGATGCCAATTGATATAGCCAAGTGCGCGCTTCACATTCCAATGACGCGGTCCGAATCCCGCAATGGGCGAAAGGTGGACATCTGAGATGTGCGCGATCGTTACAGTGTTTTCTCGTACCACCAGCCTGCTCCAGACGGCCCAAATTCATTGCCAGCGAACGGATCTACGTAAAAGGATTAGCCCGTGCCAATATCCTGGATTTTGAAACGCGCGCGCCAATCTTACTGGCGCATGACCCGCCCCCTCACCATCGGTGCTCAAGGGTGTGTCATAGCACCGGACCGCCGAATTCTTTTGATCCGCCATACCTACAGGCCGGGTTGGCACTTTCCGGGAGGCGGCGTTGAAAAGAACGAGACCATCGAGACGGCACTAGCCCGAGAACTGAAAGAGGAAGCCGGCATTCAAATGACGGGGCGCCCCCAACTCTTCGGCATATATGCGAATTTTCGCTACTTTCCCAGTGATCACATTGCACTCTTCGTAGTTCGGGAATGGCAGCAACCCGTCGCCCCGAAGCCAAATTTTGAGATCGCCGAACACGGCTTTTTCCCGATAGACGCCCTGCCAGAACAAATCCACGCCTCAACACGCGCCAGAATTGACGAAATCAAAGGATCTGTATCCGTGGCAGAACTCTGGTAGACAATCCACCTCTACCCACCCGCCAATCGAGCGAAAGAAGCGACAAGAAAAAACCACCCTGAGGACCACACGCTCGTGAATAACCAGCTTAAAGTTGAAGCAGCTCCCGTCATCACCCGACCGGCAGAGCTTTCTGATTTGCCGGAAATTTCGCGCTTACACGCACGCGCATTCGGCCCCGGACGGTTTGCCCGTACGGCTTATCGCGTCCGCGAAGGCCGCACGCCGGTTTCTCCCTATTGTCGTGTTGCCGTTGCAAACGGAGCCATCATCGCGGCCCTCCGTTTCACGGAGATCTCGATTGGCGGAACCACGAGAGCACTACTTCTCGGCCCACTCGCCGTTGATCCGGCTTTTGCCAATAGGGGCTATGGGCGTCAGTTGATCGCTGAAGGCTTAGATTTGGCCCGTGCGAACGACATAGCCCTCGTCATCCTTGTCGGCGATGAGCCCTATTACGCGCGGTTCGGGTTTAAGCCGCTTCCGCCAGGAAGCATCACATTCCCGGGCCCCGTCAATCCGGCACGCATCCTCGGCCTGGAACTTCAAACCGGCGCAGCAGCCAGTTTCCACGGGTTGATCCAAGCCGCCTAAGCTGAAGAACAGCGGCTGGGATCACCGGATCGTCTAACCTCAATCCTCGAACGGATCACGCATGAGGATCGTGTCGTCGCGTTCTGGCGAAGTCGAGAGTAACGTCACGGGGCACTCAATGAGTTCCTCGATATGACGCACGTACTTGACGGCCTGCGCCGGCAAATCCGCCCACGTTCGTGCACCACGTGTGGAAGCTGACCAACCTTCGAACGTTTCCCAAATAGGACGCACGCGCGCTTGCGAGTTTTGTCCTGCCGGCAGACGTTCGATGCGCTCACCGTCGATCTCGTAACCGACGCAAACCCTAACCTCGTCAAAGCCATCGAGAACATCGAGCTTCGTCAACGCGATGCCATCGATCCCACCGACCTTGATCGCTTGTCGCGCGAGCACGGCATCGAACCAGCCACAACGACGTGCCCGTCCCGTGACGGTGCCAAACTCGTGGCCCCGCTCACCCAACGTCCGACCAATCTCATCCGTAAGTTCGGATGGAAATGGTCCAGAACCCACACGCGTCGTGTAGGCCTTGGCAATGCCGAGAACGTATCCAAGATTACGAGGACCAATGCCCGATCCCGTCGCCGCCTGCGCCGCCACCGTGTTCGAAGAGGTGACGAACGGATACGTGCCGTGATCGATATCAAGCAGAGTGCCCTGAGCACCCTCGAACAGAATGCGCTTACCTGCGCGGCGAGCGCTATCCAACAACTCCCACGTGACGTCCATGAAGGGCAGGATCTTCGTCCGCACTTCAGAGAGCTCCGCCATTAGCGCGTCTGCGCCCACCTCAGGCTTGCCCAGCCCGCGCCGCAAAGCATTGTGGTGAACGAGAATGCGTTCAACCTTTGGACCGAGGGTGTCGAGGTTTTTCAAATCGTTGATGCGGATGGCACGGCGGCCAACCTTGTCTTCGTACGCAGGTCCAATCCCGCGTCCGGTCGTGCCGATCCGACCGCCTCCCGCAGCTTCCTCGCGCATTTGGTCCAGCTCTCGGTGAAGCGGAAGGATGAGGGTCGCATTCTCTGCAACGCGCAGGTTATCTGCCGAAACGTTCACACCCTGCGCCCGCAGCCGTTCGATTTCGTCGCACAGCGCCCACGGATCGATCACCACGCCGTTGCCGATGATCCCCATCTTTCCTCCGCGCACGACGCTGGAAGGCAACAGCGACAGCTTGTACGTCTGCCCGCCGATAACCAGAGTATGGCCGGCGTTATGACCTCCCTGAAATCGAACGACGATGTCGGCGCGTTCCGACAGCCAATCAACAATTTTGCCCTTACCTTCGTCACCCCATTGGGCGCCAACAACCACGACGTTCGACATCTCGACCCTTCGTAAAAACACCGAAAGCCCCGGCACATGCCGGGGCTTTGAGATACTATAGTGCGTTCTGCCCCGTCTGAAAACGTTTATGAGTGCGACAGACGCTCTACAAGCCGTACAGAGAAAAAAACGCTTTTATAATCAGAATTTAAGAACGCGCTTCCCGTCGCATGCGCATGCCACTGATGGCAAGAACTATGCCGATAAGCCCGACCAGCACGTTGGCTATATCCAGTCCGAGTTCCAACAACTTCATATTGTTGAGCTTTTCCTGGCGCGTTCCACCGCCCTCAACACGCCGGGCCTGCGCGAAACTATCGGCGCCTGGTGAAGCCTGCGGTCGGGACGCCGAACGCTCCTGCTCCGGTGCCGCATTCTCTTCGCCAACGATCCACGAATAGCGCGCCAGCGCATCGCCTTCATGCATCAGTCTGTAGCCAAGCACGCCCGCCGCGACGGCAAACAGGATGAGCCCCAGGAAAATGTATCCGCGCCTGCCCATTCGAGCCTCCCCGATTTACGTAGTCTTGTTACTGGCCGTACATAATCTCGCGTGGCGACGGCCAAGCGACCTTATATCCGAAGTCAATGACCTTCTCTTCATCGACGTCAATCTGACTGTCCCAACTTATGATGCCGCGCTTGTCTTCGAGATTCTGCCGTGTCGGCTTATTCGCTCCGATGAACTCGACCGTAATTCCTTGCTGCTTAGACACTGGCAATTGATCGAGAACAGACAGAGTGATGGCGCGCTCGTGAAGGTTTTTCACACTGATTTTGAATTCACGCCGATCATTACGGGACGAGGAAATCAGACCACTCTCGCCTTGAACCTCTCCTGCAACCGCATAGCGGACACGCACGAGGTCGTCGGTCCCAAAACCAAGTTCCACCTCTTCGTTACCGCTCACCAGCGGCAACCGTCCCGTTCCGACGAACGTTTGATCGCGGAACAGCGAGACCTGTCCCGGCAACAGCGCCTCACGATCGGGTAGCTTAAATTTCGCGTAGAGATAGGCCGTAGGGTCAAGCTTGGGTACGGTCTTCACAACGAGCTGCGGCGCAACGGTATTTTGCGTGAGCTGCACGCGTTTGATTTCACCCGTATCGGGAACTGAAGTTCGCTCCGAGACGCGATAAAGCGCCTGGAAAGGCGCGTTCTCAACGGTTGCCAGTCGCTGCTGCACTCCAACTTTGCGTGCGACCGCACCCATACGTTCGCGCGAATCCGCAATGACGGCTTCTTCTTGGGGACGGTTTCCGGCATCACCACGACGCTCCATCATCACTTGCGGAGCAGGAGAAGGGGGTGGAAGCGGCTTCGGCTCGACTCTGAAGTCAACAGTAATAGGCGTGAGCTCGGGAGCTGAAGATCCGGCCTTGGGTCGCGTCGTCGAGAGCGTCAACGATACGTCCTCCCAAGCCTCCCCGGTGCGTTGGGTAATGGTAGCACGCCGGACGAGATCCAGGCTTGGCTCAACGGTCTTCGAGCCTGTCGAAAGCCGTGCGTCGTACGACGGCTGCCAGGATGCGCCGCGCACCTGATAACGAACGATCATCTCGGCATCGAGCGCCGTTTGCGCCGCAACCGAGACCTTGATCTCTGTTCGCTCCTCCCTTTTGGGGGCCAGCAGAGCAAGCTCCTTTTGCAGATCTGCGATACGCCGGTCGAGATCTCGAATTTTGACGTTGGCCTCAAGGCGACCGCTCTGTGCGTCGTTCATGCTCGTGCCGATCAGCGCAAAAAGCGCTGACCAATCTTCGCGCGGAACCAAGGCGGACGCACCGGGCTGCGCAGGCTGGTTTGGCAGAGCCGCGAGGTTTTCAATGAGCCTGACTTGAGTGTCATATGCGGAGATCTGCCCCTCGATAAGGGTCCTTTGATCCTTGAGCTTCTCGATTTCATCATCGATACGACGACGGGTCGAAGCCGCCGCTTGCGCATCGTCACGAGAGATGAAGATGCGACGGCTGTCGACCGCACCAATTTCCAAGACGCCGCTGGCCTTGCCTTCAACGCGTATTGAACTTGTATCAGCCTGTGCAGGCAGATCCTCGAATACGAGTGTCTGCGCACCGCTGTCCAACTTCACTTTGGCAACGCGCGTCACTTCCGCACCGGAGGGAAAGACCAGCACGCTATCGATCCGCGAGTGAACCTTTATGTCTTCCGCCACCGCTCCCGCGACGGTAACGACGGCAAAAAGGCAGGTGAAAGCAGCGCGCAGCATTGAGTGCCCCTCGTAGTGCTAAGTTTGTTCGGATCGGCCCGAGAAAATATCCCCTCGTGCGGCCTCAAGGCGACCGCATTATGACGACCGGTCCGAAAGGAGCATCAAAATCTTAGTCGGCGCGCCCGCACAACGTGTTTGAGCTGGGAAACCTGCTTCAATACCTCATCAGAAACGGCATCATCGAGCGCGACAACGGTAACGGCTTCGCCGCCAGGGGTCTCGCGCCCCAGGTTAAACGTCGCAATGTTGACCCCGTTTTCTCCCATCAGCGTCCCAAAGTTGCCGATGAAGCCGGGTTTATCCTGGTTGCGCACAAACAGCATATGCTCGCTAAGAGCGAAATCCATATCGATATCACGCACCTGGATAAACCTTGGCCGTCCATCGACGGAGATCGTTCCCGCTACGGACCGCTCATAGCTATCCGTCTTCACCGTCAATTTGACGAAACTCTCATAAACATCGTGCTGAGAACACGTCATCTCTTCAACGGCGATCCCGCGTTGAGCTGCGTTGTGGGCGGCAGACACCATATTCACGTCCGGCATGGACGGACGCAGCAATCCACCCAGCGCCGCAGCGGTCAGCGGCTTCACATTAAGCCCGGCAGCCTCACCGCAATATTCAAGCCGAACACCCTTGATCGCCACGTCCGTTAACTGCCCGGCAAACGAGCCGAGCTGCTCTGCGAGCGTAACGTACGGCATCAATCGCGGCGCTTCTTCCGGCGTAATCGAAGGGAAGTTGATGGCGTTGGTAATCGCTCCCTTCAAAAGGTGGTCTGACATCTGCTCTGCGATCTGCAGTGCGACCTTCTCTTGGGCCTCGCCGGTCGACGCACCGAGGTGAGGCGTACAAATGACGTTGTCGAAGAGGAATAGCGGATGATCTGTTGCCGGCTCATGTTCAAAGACGTCTAGGGCCGCTCCCGCAATGTGTCCGGCACGCAATGCGCTTGCGAGAGCCCCCTCATCAATCAAACCTCCGCGCGCACAATTGATGATGCGAACGCTCGACTTCGTCTTCGCAAGAGCCTCCGCTGACAGGATGTTGCGTGTCTTATCTGTAAGCGGCACATGAAGAGAAATGAAATCCGCGCGCGCCAACAACGCGTCGAGTTCGACCTTCTCGACTCCGAGAGCCACCGCACGTTCTTCCGTTAGAAACGGATCGTAAGCGATCACGCGCATCTTGAGACCGATGGCCCGGTCGGCAACGATTGCACCGATGTTTCCGCACCCGATCACACCAAGTGTCTTGTTGAACAACTCAACACCCAGGAATTTCGACTTTTCCCATTTGCCGGCATGCGTTGAAGCATTCGCCTGCGGGATCTGGCGCGCAAGAGCCATCATCATCGAAAGGGCATGCTCCGCCGTCGTGACCGAATTACCCGAAGGCGTATTCATCACGATGATGCCTTTAGCCGTCGCAGCCTTGACGTCGATATTGTCGACGCCAATTCCCGCGCGCCCGATCACCTTGAGGCGATCCGCAGCCGCGATGACTTTCGATGTCACCTTGGTGGCCGAACGCACGGCAAGTCCGTCGTACGCGCCAATCACTTCCAGGAGACGCTCCGGATCTTTTCCAAGCGACGGGTCAAACGTCACGTCAAGGCCGCGATCCTTGAAGATCTGAACGGCGGTTTCAGAAAGCTTGTCCGTAATGAGGACCTTGGCAGTAGTCATGGATGTTCATCCTAAGAAACGAAACAAAAGGGGAGACACTCAGGGGCCATCCGCGGCCACACGCTGCGTTCAGCTTTCGCGGATGAGATCGGCTATACACCGCTCAAAAGCCCAGTCGAGCCACGGCAGCAGCGCCGCCACATCGGCCGTTTCGACCGTGGCTCCAGTCCAGATGCGCAAACCTGGAGGCGCATCCCGATAAAACGAGATGTCCTTCGCAGCATCTTCAGCATCAAGCAGCGACGCGATGCCTTTGGCGAACTTCGCCTGCCCATCACGATCCAGAGACATCACGCGAGGATCAACGATCTTCAAGCAAACCGAAGTGTTGGAATAAGTTGCCGGATCGTCAGCAAGATTGGCGACCCAATCCGTTGCGTTGACCCAATCGATGAGCACGCGAGCATTCGCATCCGCCCGGGCCATCAAGCCCTTGAGACCGCCTTGATCCAGGGCCCACGCCAAAGCATCGAGATAATCTTCAACGGCCAGCATCGACGGGGTGTTGATCGTCTCGCCAACGAAAATGCCGTCGATGAGCCGGCCATCCTTCGTGAGGCGAAAGATCTTCGGCAACGGCCAGCGAGGGTTATAGGACTCGAGTCTTTCGACTGCGCGAGGGCTGAGGATAAGCATGCCATGCGCCCCCTCGCTCCCCAGCACCTTCTGCCAAGAAAACGTAAGCGCATCGACCTTGCCCCAGTCGATGGGCTGCGCGAAGGCACCCGACGTCGCATCAACCAGGGTTAACCCCGAACGATCCGCCGCGACCCACTCAAAATTGGGAATACGCACACCTGACGTGGTGCCGTTCATCGTGAAAACGACATCGCACGAGAAGTCTACTGCACTGAGGTCCGGCAACCGGCCGTAATCAGCTTCCAGGCGACGTACATCATCCAGCTTGAGCTGATTGACGATGTCGCTGACCCAGCCTTTGCCGAAGCTCTCCCAGGCTAGGACATCGACACCGCGCTCACCGAGAAGCGTCCACATTGCCGCTTCGAAGGCACCGGTGTCCGAAGCAGGCATGATGCCGATCCGGAAATCGTCCGGCACTTCAAGAACAGCCCTGGTCCGATCGATAGCGAGCTGAAGGCGCGCCTTACCTTCGCGCGCACGGTGGGATCTGCCGAGAAATGCGTCCTTGAGAACCGCGGGGCTCCAGCCTGGACGCTTGGCGCAGGGGCCCGAAGAAAAATGCGGATTAGCCGGCCGAACGGCAGGCTTAGCAAGTGTCGTCATTGTACACTACCCTTCCAAGTAGCAGCCTCCCGTTGGGGGGAGGTGTCCCACTGACGACAATGACAGATCTGATCCGGGTCCGGCAATCTCAACGTTAGGATCATACGACCGACGGGCGACCAGCGCTTTACACCCGTTTAAACATCAAAGCGGGGCAACCGGTCATCCGGTTACCCCGCTCGCATCAGGCCCGTCCGCATATGACCTGACGTCAAAAACCTATTTAGCGATAACAACCGCTGTCAGCGTAGACCATGACAGGCAAGCTTTAAGGTTTATTTAAGCCTCGCCCATCACGCAGCCTCTTGCGAGGCCGCAACACGAACCGCCTCACAAATGTCACCGACGACCGTACCCACGAGCTGTTCGTCATCGCCCTCGGCCATAACCCGAATAACCGGCTCAGTTCCAGAAGGCCGAATAACCAACCGGCCAGTGTTACCCAGCCGCGTCTGCGCCTTCTCGATCGCCGTTTTCACCCGCTCATCCTCAAGCGGCTTCCCGCTGGCAAATCGAACGTTCTGCAGAACCTGAGGGACAGGTTCAAAGCGCTGGCACACATCGGACACGGGCCGATCGGCAGCCACAGCCACCGCAAGTACCTGCAGCGCTGAAACCAAGCCATCGCCCGTCGTTGTAAAGTCCGACAACACAATGTGGCCGGACTGCTCCCCACCGACATTGAAGCCATGCTTGCGCATGTGCTCCACGACGTAACGGTCACCGACAGGTGTGCGCTGCAGCCCGAGCCCGAGCTCACGCAAATGCCGCTCTAATCCGAGATTGCTCATGACCGTCGCAACGATGCCGCCCGCAGCCAGACGGCCGCGTCGATGCCAGCTCTCTGCAATCACCGCCATGAGCTGATCGCCGTCGACGATACGTCCCGTCTCGTCTACGATCACGACACGGTCGGCATCCCCATCCAGAGCAATGCCGATATCTGCACGCACCTCGTGAACCTTTTCAATCAACGCTTCCGGCGCCGTCGATCCACACTTCAGATTGATGTTACGGCCATTGGGCTCAACGCCAATCTTGATAACCTCAGCTCCGAGCTCCCACAGCACTTCCGGAGCCACCTTGTACCCGGCGCCATGAGCGCAATCGATGACGATCCGAAGTCCGTCGAGCCGCAGGTTTCGCGGCAGCGTCCGCTTAGCGTATTCGATATAGCGCTCTTGCGCACTCTCCACCCGCGTAGCACGGCCGATGTCGTCGGCGGCAGCAAGAAGCTCTGCAGAATCTTCATCAATCAGCTGTTCAATACGCAGTTCCGTCTCATCAGATAGCTTATAGCCATCCGGATCGAACAACTTGATGCCGTTGTCATCGAACCTGTTGTGTGAGGCTGAGATCATCACACCAAGGTCGGCACGCAGCGACCGTGTCAACATAGCGACCGCCGGCGTCGGCATCGGCCCAAGTAGAAAAACGTCCATGCCAACAGACGTAAAGCCAGACATCAACGCCGCTTCCAACATATAGCCGGACAGTCGCGTGTCCTTACCGATCACGACCCGCGGACGATGGGAGTGAGTGCCGTTCTGAAAAACCTTACCGGCCGCCATCCCGACCTTCAGCGCAACTTCCGACGTCATCGGGTGCCGGTTGGCCAAACCGCGAATACCGTCTGTACCGAAATATCGTCGTGACATGGTTCCTACCTGTTCCTGCCGCGCTGAAAAGCGACCATCACGCGTAAGCAATATAGCCGTGCACTAAAGCGCATCATTACGTTGGACGAATGACAACGAAATATCATCCATGTGTTGGATGTCATACGACGTTTAAACAGGATCTCATAACCATCCCCTGCTTTAGAGCGCCGGACTACCCACGGATTAGTTGCAGCAGCAAAGCCTTAAGATATCCATCCCGTCTCGGATCTGGATTTCAATTGTCCAACACGCTTAATAGCCGAAATCCATGAAGAAAAGTTGGCCAACGGCCCTGGCGAGCCCTCAGGGGCTGACCACCGCGATGGAATCGTAGATACCTCAACAAAAGATCCAGCAATCGTCGCGGCTCGCTCCATCACGATCCGCGATGCGCCCAGCCGGCTCCGGATTTCACCAAGAGCCAGATAGGGAGTGAAAGTAGGATGGGATATTTCCTCGCTGTCGCGAACCGCAAGGGTGGTGTGGGCAAATCCACCGTCTCCGTCATGCTGGCGCACGCATTCGCCGTGTGGGGCGGTAAGCGGGTTTTGCTTATCGACCTTGACGCACAGTCCAACTCGTCTTTGATCCTGACCGGAAACGCCCAATGGATTGAGGCCCAAAGGACCTCAAAGAATGTCGCCGCCTACATCGAAGACAAGATGTACGGACAAAACCCAATCTCGGACTACATCCAACGCGGCGTGGGCGATATCGAAACCGATGACGGCAAAGCCCCACCGATCGATCTGCTCGCCGGTTCTCTTCGTTTTGAGGATATGCAGGACGAGCTCATCTCGCATTACTCTCTCAGTGCCCGCTCCTTCCGCATCGCCAAGGAACGCTGCGCCGAGCACTTCAAACGCGCGCTAACCTCCTCAGGGAGGCTGGCTGACATCATTATTCTTGACTGCGCGCCAGGCATCTCCAACGCAACCGCTGCGGCGTTGCGACTAGCGAACAAAGTCATTGTCCCCTTCCGCCCCGACTCCGTCTCGGAATTTGCGGTCGACAAGATTTCGACGATCATCGAGGGCAAGAATGCGCAAGGCGTCGCTGAAATCCCACCAACCGAGCGTCGGTATCGCTGTCTGGCAAATTATGTGCGCCCAGGCGGGCAGGACCAGATTTACATCCAAACGATTTCAGCCGACCATCCCACGCTGAATACTCAGTTACCCATGCTGCCGGATCTGGCGAACGCCTTCTATTGGGCTGAAGAACGTCAGACACTGACAGAAAAGTACGCGTCAGCGCTTTCGCCAATGAACGCGCTTTACAAAGAATTGTCCGCGTCGCTTCCCCTCTGACATCGCGGAAACGGAAACAATGAACGAAACCAAGAAACTCTCCGGCCCCGCCAAGGATCGCTTTTTCAAGCGCTTTTTCACGGAAGCGGGTGGATTAGATGAGCCGACGGCAGACCGCCTGACGGAATGCTCGAAGCAGGTCTTTTCATCAGTGCGCGTGCGCAAGAACGTAGAAGCGCTCAACACCGACAGCACAGCGACCGCGCCCAAGAAGCCATCAACTGACACCCAGGGCACGAGTGGCAAACAAAGCGAACCAGCCTCACGGTCTCGCAAAACAAAGACGCCTCAACCCGTCGCCTCCGAGCCGGCCGTCACCGAACCGGTAAAGACCGAGGTTTCTCTGGCTGAGCAACTTCAAGCACCGCCTCCCGAAACCACCGGGGAAGCAGACCCCTTCGTCTTCGGCCTCGTGCCGGTTTACAAGCGCGAAGGGGCCGAAGGCCTTCTCGTTAAGCTGGCTGAAATCAGATCTGTTGCGCACCTGCGGGCCATGGCGAAGGCCCAGCAGATCGTTTTAGCTCGCGAATTGCGGACGGGTGATATCGACGTCGTCACGCTGCGCGCGGCAATCCTTGAAGCCGTCGAAAAGCGTGTCGCTGACCGCCGCGCTGTTTAACGCCTCACGCTACCGGATTGGCTCAGCCAAGGCGCGCTCATCCCCGAAGAGCGCCGCCATCCAGACTGCGATCGCTTGGCGAGTCGCCGCCACATCATGCACGCGAACGATCTGCACCCCCTGCGCGACGGACGAGAGCGCCGCCGCAATGGATCCCGGCACCCGCTCGCGCGCGACATCCACATTGCAAAGCTGACCAATCAGCTTCTTGCGTGACGCCCCTAACAGCACCGGCACACCCAACGCGTGATAAAGGCTCATCGCCGAGAGCACCGCAACGTTGTGATGCAACAGCTTTGCAAACCCAATCCCGGGGTCAACGATCAATTTGCTGCGGGGAATACCTGCAGCTTCACAGGCATGAATTCGCCGCTCAAGAAAGTCGAAAACGTCTATGACAACGTCGTCATAGACAGGGTTGTCGTTCATCGTCTTCGGATCACCGATCGCGTGCATCAGCATGACGGGCAATCCTGTTTCCGCCGCCGTACGTAAGGCATCCGGATCGTACGTCAGAGCCGAAACATCATTGAGAATGTCCGCACCCGCCTCGGCCGCCAGCCGCATGACCTTGGCCTTACGAGTATCGACAGAAATCAGCTTGTCCGTTTTGTCTCGCAACGCTTCCAGCACGGGCAGAACGCGCTTGAGTTCATCGTCGACCGCCACAGCATCGGAGCCGGGACGCGTGGACTCGCCGCCAATGTCGAGGATGTCGGCCCCCTCGTCCGCCAGCCTAAGCGCGTGATCAACGGCAGCCTGTACGGTGTCGTGCTGCCCTCCATCCGAAAAGCTATCTGGCGTCACGTTCACGATCCCCATGATACGGGGACGGTCCATGGAAAGCCCGCCGATACGGGAACGCGGTGTGCCCAGGGCTTCGAATAAATCCGAAGCCGGCAAGGTATGTCGCCCCCAATCACGCTCGAAGAATTCAGATAAGCCGGTCATACGCCGCTCAACGCGCGCACCGTTGCGTTCGATAATCTCCAAAGCTGTGAAGGCCAACGGCCCACCGGCCAGTGGCATGCCGCCCCACACCTCCTCCTCGGAGGCCTTCCCACCGTTGGGAATAAACCCGATCGGACGCAGATAAATGGATCGTTGCATACTTCCAGCCTCGTTGTGGTCCTGGACGTAGATCCCGCGACCAGTCGTCAATTGCAAGCCGCCCATCCACGCTTTGGCAAAAAAGAAGCGGCCGCGAGAGACAATCTCGCGGCCGCTTTGATACCAACTCATGGCGGATTTAGATACTTAACCCGGCTGTGGCTCCATGCCGCCCGTATCGGGGTCGGGTTCCTGCCGCGGCCGTACTGCCCGACCGGCTGTCGGAACAGCTGAGCCAGCCGAACCGCCTTCCGAGCCTTCATCATCGGTCCGTCGTACGATCTTCTCGCCACGCAGAAGTGCGTCCACCTCGGCTCCGGAGATGGTTTCATATTCCATCAACGCTTGAGTGATCGCTTCGAGCTTGTCACGGTTGGCCGACAAGACTTCCCAAGCCTTGTTGTAGCCTTCCATGATGATCCGCCGGGTTTCCTCATCGATAACCTTCGCGGTCTCCTCGCTCATGTTCTGCTGTTGCGTGATGGAATGGCCGAGAAACACCTCTTGCTGATTTTCATTGTAGAGCAGCGGCCCGAGCTTCTCGCTCATGCCCCATTCCGTGACCATCCGTTTGGCAATGTTGGTTGCCTGGGTGATATCGCTGGAAGCACCCGTATTAAGGTGATCCTTGCCATAAACGAGCTGCTCCGCGACACGACCACCGAACGCCATGGCGATCTTGCCCTCGCACCATTCCTTCGAGTAGCTGAGCTTGTCGCGTTCCGGCAAGCTCATGGTCACACCGAGCGCACGTCCACGCGGGATGATCGTAACCTTGTGGAGCGGATCATTGCCCGGCACGAGCAGGTTGACGAGCGCATGCCCCGCCTCGTGATACGCGGTCGCGAGTTTCTCTTCCTCGGTCATAGCCATAGAACGGCGCTCAGCACCCATCATGACCTTGTCCTTGGAATCCTCGAACTCGGATTGCGTAACGAGACGTTTGTTGCGTCGTGCCGCCAGAAGCGCGGCTTCGTTCACGAGATTGGCGAGGTCGGCGCCAGAGAAACCTGGCGTTCCACGCGCAATAACGCGAGCGTCGACGTCCGGAGCAATCGGCACCTTGCGCATGTGAACGCGGAGGATCTTTTCGCGTCCCAACACATCGGGATTCGGCACAATGATCTGACGGTCGAAACGGCCTGGACGCAGAAGCGCAGGGTCAAGCACGTCAGGACGGTTGGTTGCTGCGATGATGATGACGCCTTCGTTCGCTTCAAAGCCGTCCATCTCGACGAGCAACTGGTTCAGCGTTTGCTCACGCTCGTCGTTACCACCACCAAGGCCCGCACCACGATGCCGACCGACCGCATCGATTTCATCGATGAAGATGATGCAGGGTGCGTTCTTCTTCGCCTGCTCAAACATGTCGCGGACGCGGCTCGCACCGACACCCACGAACATCTCAACGAAGTCCGAACCCGAAATAGTGAAGAACGGCACGTTGGCTTCACCAGCGACCGCACGTGCGATAAGCGTCTTACCGGTGCCCGGAGGGCCGACGAGCAGACAGCCGCGCGGAATACGACCGCCCAGCCTCTGGAACTTCTGCGGGTCGCGCAGGAACTCGACGATTTCCTGAAGATCAGTTTTTGCCTCGTCAACACCAGCGACGTCATCGAACGTCACGCGTCCATGCCGCTCCGTAAGAAGTTTGGCGCGCGACTTTCCAAAGCCCATCGCACGGCCGGAACCTGACTGCATCTGACGCATGAAGAAAATCCACACCGCAATCAACAGCAGCATGGGGAACCAGTTGAGCAGCACGCTCATGATGGAAGGGACGTCCTCGTCGCGCGGGGCAACCTTAAAATTAACGTCCTTCGCACGCAGGCGCTCAACGAGGCCGGGATCTTCAGGCGCGTAGGTCTGGAACGCACCACCGGCATCTTTCATGGTGCCGGAAATCCGGTTACCTGCGATTGTCGCATCCGCCACCTTGCCCGCCTCAACTGCGGTCAGGAACTCCGAATACGTAATCTCGTCACCGCGCCGGCTCTGCGCAGGATTATTGAACAGATTAAATAACGCCGCCAACAGAACCAGGATTGCTACCCAAATGGCGAGCTTCTGGAAATTTGAGTTCATTTCTGTTCCTTTTGAGCCCGGCGACGGGGGCGTTGCCTGGGCTGTCACATCGGCAGCACGCCTGAGCGAATGCCGACGACCCTCTCGATTACTGCGTAAAGATAGGAGTTTGCCAGGCTATTGCCAAGTTAGACATCAAACACCTTGCCTTGGCCAAAGTGATGATGGGTTACAGGCGGAAAACCCCGCCGAGACAAGACTTGTGCTCCAATATGGGCAAGAAACAGGCCAAAACAATGCGGGCCGACACCCTAGAGTGCCAATGATTTTGGACGATCCTCGCTTAACAGCCCCTTTCACGTGGCTACTCGAGGCTTCCCGCCAGACACCTCCACACCAAGAAATGCAGCCTCGGTTAACCGGCCCTCGCCAGATAAGTTCACGTCCAACGCCCCAAGATACGGCACCGCAACGAGCCGTGCCTCCAACCATAGGGCAGGTAAAGTCGCGGCTGCGCGTGCCGGCAAACCAAAGTCTGCCAAATCTGGCCTCTCACGCTTCAACTGAGCCCATCCGTCAGCTCCAAGAGCCGCAACATAGATAGGATCAGACAGATCAGGGCTAGCGGTAAGCCGGAATCTGCGGTCCCAAATCTCACTCTCACCTGCGTGCAGATAGCGTATCGGCAAACCATAGCTACCCGCTTCGCGGAAAATCCGCACAACAGGCTCGTTCGCTCCGCGTTGCCTCGCCACCTCGATAATGCAACCGCCCAAGGTTGTTGAGGCCATCTCGGCGTTCGCGGCCGCAGTGTCAGCCAAGCTGTCGACAAGCGTCTCGATTTGCGACAACTCCGGATCCGACGCGTCTCCGCCCATTCTGCTCAAAATGGCCTGAAGTCCGCGCACCGCGACCTCGCCCGCATCGCTGAATGCTGCGAGTTTAACGGTGGCATACGCGCCCTCGTTGAAGTTCGCGTTGGCCTCAATCCATTGTCCGGCCGCCTCCGCCACCAGCGCCTGCACACGTTGAAGACGCCGCGCGCTCCGGCCGAGCGCACGGGAGGTAAGTCCCAGCGATGCCAACATCTCGCGGGCTTCGCGCAACCGAACCCGCTCAAAGCGCACATCATCATTGCTGGGATCTTCGATCCACGTTTGTCCATCAGCCTCAAGCGTTGCCTTCAGGCGCGCCTTAGGAACCTCCAAAAGCGGCCTCACGAGCCAGATGCCATCATCCCGCTCGGTCATAGGCATAATACCAGAAAGCCCCTGGATACCGCTCCCGCGTGCCAGCCGCATAAGCAGCGTTTCAGCCTGATCGTCCTGCGTATGAGCTGTAACAAGTGCTGCCCGCGCCCCTTCGCCTTCGGCGCGATGTCGCATCTGTAATCGGGAACGCTCCGCAAGGAGTCCCATCAAGAGCCTGTAACGCTCTTCGCGTGCTGCAGCTTGCACCCCGCTAACAGGCTTCTTACCATCCCAGGTCAGAATGACATGCCCGAAACCGAGCTGAGCGCTGACTTGTCCCACCACCTCAGCCTCATGGCGGGACTCAGGCCGCAATCCATGATCGACGGTGGCAACGAGGACCTCGGGCCTTTGTCCTTCCTCTAATGTTCCGCGCCAGCGCGAAACCAAGTGCATCAGCGCCATGCTGTCGGAACCACCGGAAACGGCAAGCACGAGAAGAGAAAACCCCGACAACGACGCCAGCAAGAGTGCAATTTCCCGATCAGAGATCGGCGCGTCATCGTTGCCGTTCGCCGTCATGGCATAACCTGCTAGCACCCGGAGCGGCTGCGCTCCGCTGCAGCACGTTCACGGATATGCTGCGGGGCATTGGGGAACTGAGACGTCAACTCGGAATACGACGAGCAGGCTGCATCCCGCTGCCCAAGCCTATCGAGGCTCATAGCAAGCTTTAACAGACTGTCGGGCGCTTTGGAGCTTTGGCGATAATTCTCGTAGCCTTTCAGGAACGCCGAAGCGGCCGCCTTATACTGCGAGCGTACAAAGTGCGTTTCCCCGAGCCAGTACTGAGCATTTCCAGACAGCGGATCGCTAGGATACCTATTCAAGAAATCTTCGAACGAGGCTTCCGCCGCACCGTAGTCCTGCTGCAGGAGATAGCCATAAGCCGTCTCGTAAAGCTGCTTGGGGTCACCCCCACCCATCGGAGCAGCTGCGACCTGCTGCGCACCAAATCCGCCGTGATTGCCATTGACGTTGGGATTGGTATTGGCAGAGACGTTGGCATCCTGACTTAAAAGTCCCCCAATGGGATCTTCCGGAGCAACGTCACTGGTAATCGTCGTCGAGCCAAAGCCACCAAAGTCCTGAAGTCCCGAATCCGACGTATTGGCTGCCACCGCCGGCTGAGAACCCGCTCCACCCATGCCCCGCGGTGGCGCGATGGCTTGGGTGCTGAACCCGCCCGAGGACTGCATTTGCCGGGAAAGCTGTTCCATCTGCGCCGTCAGCGCACGAATTTGAGTTTCCATCCCATCGAGACGCGCCGCGTCACTGCCGGACAAGCCGCCGCCCATTCCCGCGCCGGGCACCGTCCCACCACCGGATCGTGACATGCTCTCCAAAGTGCCGATCACGACCCGCATATCCACGAGCTGTTCTTCGAGCTGCTCGACACGCTTCGTAAGCGCCGCGACACTGTCGCCCTGTTGCGCGCCAGCTCCTGAAGAGAAGCTTGCGGCGAGCACGCCACCAACAAGTGCGATGGCAAATGGCGCGCGGCGGCAATATCGAAGCATTGTAGAAACCATAACTGACCCGCTCATCCCCTAAAGATCTACGAAGTGTTCGTTGTTGCCCTTGGCACGCGACAGAAGAGCATACAGGCCTGTCCGCTGCACCGCAGACCCCATCCGGTCGCCGTCAATAGCACCCCACAATAGCTCGGAAAAGCCAATCAACGCGAGGCGCTTATAGCCTTACCAACTTGCGGGCCCATCACGTTCTTTGGGCCTGTAGTAGCTTTGCCCAATTAAAGGTTGGGAATGGTCTACGCGGCGCTCCAGGACAATCGTAACTGCGCGGCGATTCTGAACAGCACATTGCGCACTGGAGCAATCCGCGACCCGTTCGCTACGTCCCATGGCAACGACCCTGACGCGATCAGGCGCTATGCCTTCCTCAATCAGCCTGGCGCGCACAGCTTCCGCACGCCGTGCGGAGAGGATCCTGTTGCCGTCCTCGTCCAATGGCTCGTCCGCATGTCCGGCCACGAGAGCACGAACGCTTGTATCCTGCCGCTTGAGCCAGCTCGCTTGTCCGCGCAGCACGTTCCGCGCGTGCGCACCAAGATCCGTGCTCCCTTTGGGGAAGAATACACGATCACCAACTGAGCTACGCAAAAGGGTGCTGAGCCGTTCGCTGGGAACAAGTTCGACATCTGCATGCGCGGAAGCTTGCGACTGAGAAGAGTTGGCTCCAGGAAGCCGTTGCGGCTCCGTGACTTGTGGGCTCTCCGGGCGGCCATCGCCCATCTGAGAATAGATACGAGCCAGATATCGCCTCGCCGATTCAGCCTCTACCGACTGTGGAAACCGACCAACGAGGCTCTCAAAAGTCATCTGCGCTTCAAGGTGACTGCCGGCCCGATAGGCAGCGATACCCTTGTCCAGCAAAGGCGTCGGATCCGAAATTTGGGAGGACAGCCCAACGCCAGTAGAGCCTGTAACTGTAGGTTGTTCGTCCGCGCGAAGAGGCCCTCCTGTTGCGAGCACCAAAGCCGCTAACAGAATCGCTGCACCCTTCACCTTGATTGCTGGAACAGACCGCCACATTTTCTTCGCCCGCTAACGATTGTTGCTCCTGCCCCAACCATCATCACCTGCTGACAAAGTGCGTTGAGTTTGCGGCCAAAGTATGCGGTCATCCGTATGCTCACAGCTTGCTTTTCAACTGCCGCAACACTGTAGCCTAAACGCATCGCACCGGCGGCGAGCACAATCGCACTCGCAAAAACGCCGGTGCAATTACTGTGCGTTGACTTAGCCCGCAACCCGCGAATTCAGCACCGTCTGTGCGCGCCGGTTCTGAGACCAGCACGAAATGTCATTACAAACGGCAACCGGGCGTTCCTTACCGTACGAAATCTTCCTGATCCGCGACGCGTTGATGCCAGCCCGTGCGAGATAGTTACGTACGGTCGTGGCGCGACGCGCACCAAGCGCGATGTTGTATTCGCGCGTACCACGTTCGTCGGCGTGGCCTTCGATCGTAATCGTGTACTGCGGATACTGCTGCAGCCACTGTGCCTGCTTCCGTAAAATCTGCTCAGCCTCGGGCGTCAAATCTGAGCTGTCTGTCGTGAAATAGACGATGTCGCCGACGTTGACACTGAAGTCACGCTGCGAGCCTGGCACCGCGGCACTACCGGGCCCCAATTGAGCTCCGTCCGGCTGCATTTCATTGCTTGCACAGGCCTGCAGCAAGCCGACGGTCAGCACGATGGCTAGCCCACGTGTCAAAGCACGTAAAAAATGCATGCTGGCCATAGAATTTCCTTCTCTGTTCCCGGATCGCCCGAATGGCTTTGAGCCGGCATGGCTTGCGATCTCGCCCTCGGGAATTCCCCAAGCGTTACCGCACTTAATCGTTTCATTGTACGAAATTGTGACCGATTCCAGCGCCGGCTGAAGACAGAGTTGCGTTTTGCGCACAGACGAATTGTCATCTTGAGGAGCTTTCCGTCACCGCCAGTTCTCGGGGTACGCGATCTCTAAGGTCAAAAAAAAATGAGCACGATCTGGCGATCAACCCGGATGTGGAAAAGTCTTTTTCCTTAGGTGGATATAAATACGGCCGGCAAAAGCCAGCCTCTCCAAATGAGTCATTGTCGTCCATAAAACGGACGACCCCGGTCCTTGTAGAAACAGACGCCCCCTAAAACGCGAAGAAGGCCGAACTACCACCGCATCTCGCGAGGGCAATTCAGCCTTCTAACTCTTCGCTTACTCCCGAGAAGGGAGCAAACGCCAAGTGCTCTTAGCGAGCAACCTGGGTCTGTGCTGGAACCTCAGCACCGAGCTTCATCGGCGTGTGAGGAACTTCGCGACGGCATGCGCCGAGAGCGACAGCAGCAACAACAGCAGCGATTACGAGAGCGCCCTTCATTGTCATATTCTCCTAGTTTAATCCCTTGGCAAATGCCAAACCTAGCGAGCCACGTGCGCGGTTGCCGGAACATCGGCACCGAGCTTCATCGGCGTATGCGGAACTTCTCGACGGCAAGCCCCCAGCGCGACAGCGCCGACAACCGCCGAAAGGATGATCAGCCCCTTAACACCCTGCATGGCCTTCTCTCCTGATGCATGATCGGCACTAGCCGAATACTGGGGTACCGGTGGAGCGAGTTTCGATCAAGAAGCGAGGCAGTATGTGCACTGTTTTCCCCCCTGCTTGATGCGAAAATACCACTCCGTGTTCAAGGTTCACCAGTGTGCCCACAACGCGCTCACATGACAGTGGATAGCACTGAGGATACGGGATTTTCCCACCTCTGATGCTCCCGGAGCCCAGGCCTCAATTTGAGGTAGATAAGTTAAATTCAGGTTAAGCGGTGTCCCGGTCTGCGTCAGTTCAAAAGAGGCGACCACGCCGGGTCTGACGCAAAGGAAGGCGTTTGTACGATTCGCTCATTGTAGCCGGTGATGTCGACTGAGATGAGCCGCGGACCACCATTCTGCCCCTGCGATTCTCGAAAGAACATGAGCACACGTCCGTTCGGCGCCCAGGTCGGCCCCTCATTGTGGAAGCCTTCGCTCAAGATGCGTTCCCCCGATCCATCTGGGTGCATGACACCGATCAGGAAGCGTCCCATAAGTTGCTTAGTAAACGCGATGTAATCCCCACGCGGCGACCACACGGGCGTCGAGTATCGGCCTGAGCCAAGGCTAACCCGATGAGCGCCACTGCCGTCTGCGTTCATGACGTAGAGTTGCTGATTCCCCTCCCGATCCGACTCGAAAACGATGCGATCACCGTTCGGAGAATAGCTCGGACCTGTATCGATAGCATCGGACGCTGGCGTGAGCCGACGATTCTGCCGTGTCCGCAGATCCATCTCAAAGATGCTCGACCCGCCTCCTTCTTGCAGGCTCATGATGATGCGTTGACCATCGGGTGAGAACCGTGGTGCGAACGTCATGTTGGGAAAATCACCCACCGACTGACGTTGCCCGGACTGAAGGTTCATCAGATAAACGCGGGGGTTCCCACCACCGTAGGACATGAATGCAATCTCTTGCCCGGAAGGAGAAAAACGTGGTGTGAGCACAAGCTCATTACCGCTGCTAAGCCGACGCACGTTGTGCCCATCCTGATCCATGATCGCCAAACGTTTGACGCGTTGCTGCTTCGGCCCGGTCTCATCGATGAACACGACCCGGGTATCGAAGTAACCGGTTTCACCGGTGAGCTTCTGGTAGATCTGGTCCGCAATAATGTGCCCCAGCCGGCGCCAATTTTGACCGGAAGTCGAAAAGCGCTGCCCAGCGAGCTGGCGCCCCGTCGAAACATCCCACAGGCGGAATTCCGCTGTAATCCGTTGCTCGGAGGCTTCGACGACCCGGCCGACGACAAGCGCGTCGGCACGAATAGCCCGCCAATCAGGAAAACGTGGTGCTTGATTGATCTCGCTCACTTGCTCCAGATAAGAAGCAGGCGCCAGGGTCTGGAACAGGCCTGAACTGTTGAGGTCACCCGCAATGACCCCAGCGAGATCGGATCCAAGCTGATTGTCTGCTCCTAGAAAGGCCGGAATCGCAATTGGGATCGGCGCGATCGTCGCCTGCCGCTGCGTACCGCGCAAGCCACCCTCATCCTGCGCCCACGCAGAACCACCAACGAGGGCCAATCCGACCAACACCGTAAGCCCAAGCACCATAAAACGACCCATGGCAGAGGATCTGCGTTGGGATGCAATTGCAGCGCGATCTGCACATCGGGCTGACGTCATTACGAAAATCCTTCTTGTGTTCTGGCACCTGGCAACGGGTCCCACGAGTGGGACCTTAATGTGGCCGCTCAAAGCATGTGTCTCGGATCGAAGTCCCAAATGATTGTCCGCCACGCGGTATAACGGTCTCGCGGAAGATTAAAGGGCGCGCATTCAGTAACAGCAGCAAGAGCCGCGCGCGCGGCAGCCTGAAAGACCGGATCTGAGCGTCCGTTTTCAACCGTTGGCGGGCCATCCAACGACCCGTCCTCGCGCAACCGCCATCGGACCGTTACCACAATAGCCTCGATACCACCGCCGCCACCTGGCAGCCGCCAGCAATTGCGCAACTGGGCACTGATCTGCCCTTTCAGCAAATCAGCCTCCCGCGCGGTCAACTCATTGCCACGGCCTTCGCGCTCGCCAGCAGTCGGTCCCTCATAATCGGTTGGCTTGCTGGGCGCTTGACCAGAACGCGGAGAACCCCGCTTTTCCGGCGTCTTGTCGATGAGCGCCGCCATGCGATCGGTGAAGGATTCCTTGTTCTTAGCCTCTTGACGTCGCTTTTCCTCAGCGAGCTTCTTTTTACGCTCTTCCTCCCGCTTCTTCCGGGCAGCTTCCTTCTTTTTCTGCTCCGCCTCTTTCTTTTTGCGTTCAGCCTCTTTTTTCTTACGCTCCTGTTCCGCCTTTGCCTTCCGCTCCGCCTCCAATTTCGCAGCTTCTTCAGGAGTGGGCTGTTGCGGTGGCAAAGCCGCAATCTGCTCGGCGATCGGATCCGGCTTTTCCAGCGGAGACGGCTTATCGGGCTTTTCCGCCTTTTCCGGTTCAGTCTTTTCAGGTTCAGGTGGAGGTGCGGCCGCCGGTGGCGGTTCAGCCATTTCAGGCTTCGGTTTGGGCGCTTCTTTCTTGGAAATCTGAGGCTCGGGCTTTTCCTGCTCTTTCGCTTCCAATTCCTTGGCTTGCGGATCGCCCTGCTTCAGCCGCGTGAATTCCGAAACCGTAACCAATTCCGCTTCAATCGTCGGCGATTCCGGCATGGGAAGTTCGGACGTTGAATGAAAGTTCGCGACCGCCCAGGCCAAAAGACCCGCGTGAAGCAAGAGGGAGATAGCGAGTCCGAAGTACACCGCTCCTCAGCCCCCCTCCTCAACCTCAGTTACGAGGGAGATCTTTTTGAAACCACCGGCGCTGATGCGCCCCATAACCCGTGCGACAAGACCATAGTTGGCCCCCTTATCCCCGCGCACAAAGATGGTTTCGTCGTAACCGTTGGCCGCAATCGCTTCGAGCTTGGGCTTAATTTCGTCGAGTTCAACCTTGGACTCGCCGATGAAGACATCCCCCGTTGCCTTCACCGAAACCGCCAAAGGCTCTTTGCTCGACTGAAGCTGCTTCCCCCGGGCCTGCGGCAATTCAAGAGGAACGCCGACCTGCAGCAAAGGGGCTGCCACCATGAAGATGATCAGCAGCACCAGCATCACGTCCACGAATGGCGTAACGTTGATCTCGGCCATCGGTGCACTGCGCCGCGAGCGGCGTCGCCGCCCGGTATTCTGATGGACTGATTTGATACTCGCGCCCATTCTCGAATTCCCTCACTGGCCAACGCCCCAGCCAAAAAACCAGATTAACTGCGCACGTCGATCTGACGAGACACGATGGCCGCAAACTCGTCGGCGAACGCTTCCAGACGATGCGACACCCGCGTCGAATCAGCTGAAAACTTATTGTAGAAGATCACGGCAGGAATAGCGGCGAGAAGCCCCAGCGCGGTCGCGAACAACGCTTCGGCGATACCTGGAGCAACGACCGCCAGATTCGTATTCTTGGAAATAGCAATCGCTTGGAAAGCGGTCATGATACCCCAAACCGTACCGAAAAGACCGACGAACGGAGCCGTCGCGCCAACGGTGGCCAGGAAGAGAAGACGGCTTTCTAAACGTTCCATCTCACGGCTGATGGTGACATCCATCACCTTTTCGACGCGCAATTGAATCCCCCCGAGAGCGCGCGCATTGCCCTCGACCGAACGCTTCCACTCGCGCATTGCCGCGACGAACAGAGCCGCCATGGCGATTGTGTGTCCGCGCGCCAGCGCGTTGTAGAGCTCATCGAGCGATTGGCCTGACCAGAACAGTTGCTCGAACTTGTCTGTTTCCCGCTGCGCCCGTCGAAAGGCGAAGAATTTCTCGACAACGATGGCCCACGACCAAACCGAAGCCAGAACCAATCCGACCATAACGATCTGCACGACGATATGCGCCTGCAGGAACAGCTCGAGAAACGAGAAACCTGCTGCCGGAGCAGCGTGTAAGTTCTGCGTCGTCAGCTCGGTCGGATTCATATTTTCAATTGCTCGCTGTTGAAATCTCTGGGAAGCACACCGGGAAGGGCAGGCAGATGCGCGCTAGGCACCCACCTTGATCCATCTTTCGATGTGCTCATCGCCTGAGTAAGGCTCCCCGTATTAAGCACCGCTTCTTGCTGGCCAATATGACAAAACAAGGGCTTTAACCGGTACGATGGCCCCAATATAGCGGGTCATTCACCTTGGACGCATCATCGAGCAACCGCCTTACCCGATACGAATTGCCGCGCATCCACGCCTTTTTCCGCGATTTAGCAACTTAGTGCTTATCAGCGCGCTATGAGAGACCGGCCCGGACGAGTTCCCCCAGCCGGAGGGGCTTTCCCGACATCGCGACGAGAACCACGGTCACTACCGCTTCGAAAATCGTCACACCGTCCCGAGTAATTCGCTGGTCCAGCGTTACAGACGCTCCCCCCAGCTCGCGAACACTCGTTTCCACCTGCAGCAAATCATCCATCCGAGCTGGCCTGCGAAAATCAAGCGTCATACGGCGAACGACAAAAGCAGCAGGCTCACTGCTTTGCGATCCGTCAATCAAACCACGCGCATCAATACCGCTAAGGCGGAGGAAGTCTGTGCGACCGCGCTCACAATAGCGCACGTAAGAGGCATGGTAGACGACCCCGCCTGCATCCGTATCCTCAAAATAGACCCGGACGGGCAGCACGTGGCGACGTCCATTTTCATCATCGATGATACGCCCGGCAACGTCGGGCCACGGCGTTTCGCCCATCTCTAAGCTCCCATGATATCGAGCGCGACAATTTCTGGCGGCACGCCGAAACGGATCGGCAATCCGCTACAGCCAAGCCCACCAGAAACGACCAAATTCCTGTCGCCATCGACGATATGACCGTAAAGGAATCGGCGCCCATAACGTGATGGCACAACCGGCGCATATCCGAACAGACGGACCTGCCCGCCATGAGTGTGCCCCGATATCGTCACCGCCACACGATCCGCCAAATCTCCCATTTCTGCAAAGATATCCGGCTCATGCGCCATCAAAACAACCGGCGCGTCATCCGTCACCTGAGCAAGTGTCGCGGGCAGGTCATGAAGGCCTTCGTACGGAATGGGCGGGTATTGTCCATCGGCACGCCAGGGAGGAAACAACGCCCATTGATCTGCCAAGCCGGCAAGCCAAAACGCTCCATTCTCTGTTTCAAGACGCACGCTATCGTTTTGATAAACAGCAATTCCGACATCCTGAAGTGCAGTACCAACGACCGTCGGACCTGACCTTCTGGTCTGCGCTTCTTCATCCGCCCACCAGTCATGGTTGCCTAGAACCGCATGCACACCGAGCGGAGCCTCTAATCCTTTGAGGACATTGGCCCAATCGCCATTTAAGATCGGTTGAGCATAAGGTATGAGGCCTGAGATCCGTGACATGCGACGGCTGGCGATAAAATCGCCAAGCAGGAGCACTACGTCCGGCTTGAGCGCATTCGTCCGCGCCACAATCTGATGAACGCGTGCAAGGCCCATCCAAGGATCGCAAACGTGCAAATCTGCAATAACAGCCGCGCGCAATCGCAGGCCTTGCGGCCAGAACTTGGGGCGCAACTCGTAGCGACTGACACGCAGGCGAAACGGCTCGGCCAGCGCATAACCGCCAAACAGCGTTCCACCGGCAGCCAACGCCAGGCCGCCTTTCAAGAATGTTCGTCGCGTAAGCAGCTTAAAGCCCCGTTCGTCATGTGCTTGTGCCCGATAAAACCGTCCCCGGCTTTGGGCCTCATCTAATGCAAAAATTAAGCAAGAACCGTGCCCCTACCCCGCCGATAGAACCCATTTCCGGCTGAGAAGAGAATTCCCGACAAGCATGGAAAACAATTTGTTAAGAGCCGGATCACGTTCGCGTTCTAACGTCCATCAAAGCGCGCTGCTTTGATCGTCCTCGCCGCCACCGGCGTCATCATCGAACAAGGGCAAGTCTGGAACGGACTGGCGCTTCGGGCCCGAAAGACCGAGATGGCGGTAGGCCTTAAGCGTCAACACACGCCCGCGTGGGGTGCGACCAATGAAGCCCTGCTGCAACAAATAAGGCTCCACAATCTCTTCAAGCGCGTCGCGAGGCTCAGAGAGAGCCGCAGCCAGCGTCTCAATCCCGACGGGTCCCCCATCGTAATTGTGTACGATGCACGCCAGATAGCGATGGTCGAGTGCATCGAGCCCCTCGTTATCGACTTCCAGCATCCGCAACGCCTTGTCGGCAACTTCCGCATCAATTGCCGGGCTTCCTGCCACATCGCTGAAATCGCGCACGCGCCGCAAAAGGCGCCCTGCGATACGCGGCGTCCCACGCGCCCGGCGGGCAATTTCTCTCGCTCCCTCGGGCAACATTGGCGCTCCAAGAACACGCGCTCCGCGCTCTATAACCCGCTGCAACTCTTCCACAGAATAGAAGTTCAACCGGATGGGAATCCCAAAGCGGTCACGCAACGGATTGGTCAGAAGCCCAGCGCGGGTCGTGGCTCCGACGAGAGTGAATTTAGCCAGATCAATCCGCACAGACCTCGCCGCCGGTCCTTCACCAATCATCAGATCGAGCTGGAAATCCTCCATAGCAGGATAAAGGATTTCCTCAACCGCCGGATTGAGCCGGTGGATCTCGTCGATAAACAAAACATCGCGATCTTCCAGGTTCGTCAAAAGCGCTGCAAGATCGCCAGCCTTCGAAATCACCGGCCCGGACGTCGCGCGAAAACCAACTCCCAATTCTCGCGACATAATTTGCGCAAGCGTTGTCTTGCCCAACCCTGGAGGCCCAGCAAACAACACGTGATCAAGGGCATCCCCGCGCGATCGGGCCGCCTGTATGAAGATCCGCAAGTTGGCGCGCGCCTGCTCCTGCCCGATAAACTCGTCGAGCGACTGCGGGCGGACGCTAGCTTCGAATTCATCCGCACCTTGCTTCGCCGATGTCACCAAGCGTTCAGTCATGTCCAGGTCTCGAAATTCCCCGTCTTCGCTCAGATCTCGGGCGGCTAGCTGTTAATTTCGCCCGGACTTGAACACCTTCCGGGCACCTCTTGCTAGCTCCTAGCATGATTTGCCCGAAACCCTATCCTCGGCCGAAAACTACGCGCTGATGAGCTTGTACCCCGTTGCAGGTCTAACTTGCATCTACCATGTCTTGAGATGGGGAAGATGAAAACATCCGCCCCTGTAAGCTCAGCATGAAGGAAACCATCATGTGTGACTATTCCCTTGAAACCTATCGCACGACACCGGCACGCACCGGCGAGACTTACGAAACCTACCGCTTCCCATCCAGTACGGTTGGCTTCGTTGACGCGGGCGACAAGGAAACGGCGGTCTGCATGTCCTGCGACACGCGTCTCATCATCGAACAGATACCCGAGTTCGTACGTGAGAAGCTGGGCATCGGTCCCCGCGAAGAGGTGACCTTCGTGCGCCTCGAAGAGGGCCCACATCGCGATGGTGTGCGCTTTGCCAATGGCCAGGAAATCAATCTTCAACGCCTAGGGCCAGGGGTGAAGGCATACGTACTTGATGCCCTCGACGGCGAAACGAAGATCGTTAAAGAGGCGGCCACGACCACAGCCTGAGATGGCCGCGCGTCGGTAGTCTTATCGATAAATAAATGAAACTTGGACCTGAGGGCGGATCTGCTTTCCGCCCTTATCTTCGGGATTTTGCGCCGCCGAAACTGGCTCACCCTTCTAGAATACCGCCCGAGATCAACGCGTAACGAACCGCGAGCGATATTAATCCGCCCAGAAAGGCCAGTGGCGCGAAGAGATCCTGATACGGCATATGCAGAACGATCGCTGCGAGGAAAAAGCCAACCACACCGGCAACCGCCGCCTCGATCCAACCGAGCTGACCGCGCACCAAAATCAAGACGGCAACGATGATGGCCGCGACCGTGGCAGGCGCGACAGACCATAGAAATGCCGAAACGCTGGCGACCCCTGCTGGAGGCAGATCAGCAGGCAACAAAGCCGCAAGCCCTAAGAGTGGCGCAAGGCCAAGTACAATGGCAACGGCAAGTCCGCCGAAGAAAGGACCGACAAGCATATATCCAAGAAACGACCAGAATGCCCGCTGTAGATTGCTGGCTTTATCCATAACGAATTCCCCAGTTGGTCATTGTGACAGCCCCGGCTAACGCGCCAATTCCTTCAGCCCCCGCCGCAGCAATTGCGCCGTATCGGCCTCCCCGCCAAGCTCCTGCGAAGCAACCGCAACAGCTTGCGCAGCCTGAGCTGGCGCATAACCCAGATTTGTGAGTGCGGATATTGCCTCCGCCACGGCGTTTCCTTCGACCGCCGACATCGTCACGCCGCCGGCCTCAGCACCAGCTGGCGCACCTTTGAGTCCGGCAACCGATAGGCCGGGCGCCTTGTCTTTCAGCTCAGCAACAATGCGTTGTGCCAGTTTCTTGCCGACACCCTGCGCTTGCTCAACCGCACCCCAGTTTCCCAGCGCGACAGCACTTGCGAGATCCTGAGGGCTCAAAACACCGAGAACGGCCAGCGCAACCTTCGCACCGACGCCCTGCACATTCTGTAAGGTCCGAAACCACGTCCGCTCGACCTCGCTTGCAAAGCCGTAAAGTCGGATCGCGTCCTCGCGCACATGAGTATCGATCGTCAGGCTTGCTTCTTCCCCGACCTTCAGCCCCCTAAGCGCGCGTACCGACGCCTGTACTTCATAGCCTACGCCGTTGACGTCTAGAATGAGGAAGCTCTCGCCGATAGCGTCGACCTTCCCACGCAATTTGCCGATCATGTCGTCTCCTATGACGCCGCTGCACGCAGCGCGCGCAAAGCCCGTGCTTGTGGGCTCGTACGATGATTGGCATGGCAAATAGCAATGGCAAGCGCATCCGCCTCGTCGGCACTGCCGAACTTCGCTTTCGGCAACAGGAAACCGATCATCGCCTGGATCTGCTTCTTGTCCGCATGGCCGGTCCCGACCACCGACTTCTTGATAAGGTTGGGAGAGTATTCCGACACGCGAAGCCCTCTCATCGCAGGGGCCAGCAGCGCCATGCCTCGGGCCTGCCCAAGCTTCAGCGTCGCGCGCGCATTATCGTTGACAAACGTCTCTTCAACGGCGGCCTCTTGCGGAGAGAAACTGGCGATAACCCCACAGATTCCCTCGTAAATCTCACGCAGGCGGAATGCCAACTCCTCGTCGTTGGTAGACGCGATATGTCCCGACGCGACGTAGGTGAGGCGCACCCCGTCGCTTTCGACGACTCCCCAGCCGGTACGCCGCAAGCCTGGATCGATACCGATAATGCGTGCAGTTCTCTGTGACATGATCTTTGGCATATCACAGCTTCTGATTCGCGAGCTTACGCACGCATACGCGCAGCCTCTTCTTCCGGAAGGATGATACCGGACAGCCTCTTATGCGGCGGTCAACTTGCTCAGAACTTCTTCCGAAACTTCGAAGTTGGCATACACGTTCTGCACGTCATCATCGTCTTCAAGCGTGGAAATCAGCTTGAGAATGCTGTTGGCATGGTCTTCGTCAACTTCAGTCGAAAGGTTGGGCCGCCAGACCGCCTTGACGCTCTCTGCCGCACCAAGCTTCTCTTCCAGCGCTGACGCAGCGCTGCCGAGATTGTCGAAAGTGCAAGTGATCAAGTGCCCGCTATCATCGGAAGCGGCATCATCCGCGCCCGCTTCGACAGCTGCTTCAAGGATGTCATCTGCCGAACCAGCTTCTGTTGCGTAGCGAATTTCGCCCAAGTGATCGAACATGTGCGAGACCGAACCCGTTGAACCGAGATTGCCGCCATGTTTACTGAACGCGGCACGTACCGCAGCGCCGGTACGGTTTCGGTTATCAGTTAGAGCTTCAACGATCACGGCCACGCCGCCCGGTGCATACCCCTCATAGCGGACGCTTTCAAAGGTATCAGCGTCCGCACCCTGCGCCTTCTTGATGGCTCGTTCGATGTTGTCCTTCGGCATGTTTTCCACGCGCGCAGCCTGAATGGCCAAACGTAACTTGGGGTTCATGCCTGGATCTGGCGAACCGCTTTTGGCCGCCATCGTGATTTCACGCGCGAGCTTGGTGAACGCCTTCGCCCGGGCAGCGTCCTGCTTGCCCTTGCGGTGCATAATGTTCTTGAACTGTGAATGGCCGGCCATTCTTTGCGCTCCTTGGGCTCTGCAACGGCGTCGCGTGCGTCCCGGTCTCAAAAGGACAGACGCAAATCACGGCAAACGCCGAATATTGACTGTGGTTGCCTGTTTCTGCGCGAGGTAAGCCGTGCCGGTCAAGGGCCCAAGGTCCTGCCTCTAACGGAATAGGCCGTTCAACTGAGCCAGAATTCCGGCTCGGAAGATTGCAGAACACCACCCAAACGCACAGCCTTGACCCGTGTCGCCAAGCCCGTGCGGTCATCGATTTCAACCGCTAGACCTGAAACCGTCGCCGGTCCGTCGGATGGTTCAAACCGCTGCCGCGGGATCCGTGTCCTGAAGCGATTGATGGGTTCCTCCACCTGCATACCCAGAACAGACTCGTAATCGCCGCACATCCCAGCATCCGACATATATGCCGTACCGGACGGAAGAATGCGCTCATCCGCAGTCGGTGCATGCGTGTGTGTACCGACGATCACACTAGCCCGTCCGTCAAAATAATGCCCGAACGCCTGCTTCTCACTCGTCGTTTCAGCGTGAAAATCAATCAAAATGACATCTGCGCCTTGCCCCAAAGGACAGGCCTCAACCTCAGCATCCACAGCGTTGAAAGGACAATCCATATCAGCCATGAAGACACGTCCGAGCACGTTGACGACAAGCACGTCGGCGTCGTTCCGTGCCTTGAAAAGCCCCGCCCCGCGCCCCGGCGTTCCCTTGGGAAAATTGACGGGTCGGATCAACCGGTCATGCCGCTCAATGTAGACGAGCGTTTCCTTTTGATCGAAAGCATGATTACCGAGCGTAACGACATCGGCTCCGGCATCAAGAAGCTCCGTCAGAATGGATTCGCTGATCCCGAAACCGCCGGCCGCATTCTCACCGTTTATGACCACGAAATCGAGATCATAGCGCCGCCGCAGCTCCGGAATGGCGGCAATCGCCGCCTTCCGTCCTGACCGCCCAACAACATCACCGAGAAATAAAAGCCGCATCCGTCAGTCGCCGCACCGGATCGGGCCACTGGGTGTCAGCACCCAATCAACGCGCTGGTCATAATTGTCGTGTGGCACGGCATCAACTTTCATCTCATCAAGAGCGAGGCCAACCGTCACGACAGACTTCTTCGCCTTCAGTTCCGCGAGAGTGCGATCGTAAAAGCCGCCGCCATAGCCGACACGGTAGCCGCGCGTGTCAAAAGCTAAGAGTGGAACCAGGACGACGTCCGGAATAGCTACCGGGGCGTCATCCCGCGGCTCCATGATGCCCCACATTGCCTCTTTCATGTCGTCGCCCGGCTTCCAGGCCCGGAAAATAAGGGGCTTCGCCTTCCCGACCATGACCGGCAGCGCCAACGTGCACCCCTCGTCCATCAAACGCAGCATCAGCGGCGTCGCGTCGAGTTCCTCGCCAAAGGGCGCAAAACCTGACACGACAGATCCCGGAGCGGGTTGGCAAAAACTGAGCCCGTGTTCTGCTAGACGTTGCGCCACCTCTGCCCCGGATTCGAGAACAACGCGCGCACGCGTCTTCTTACCCGCAAGGCGCAATTGCTTTTTCGCCTCTCGCAGCTCCTGGTCGTCTAAGTTTACGTCGGTAAAAGTCATTCTTTCCCCTTGAAGCAAAAATGGCAGGAACAATCCATGCCAAAAAGCACTACCGTCTCATTCCACGTCGTCGGTGAATGAGCTCCACATGCTCGCGCAACAGTGAGCGTGCGACCCTTGCTTCAAGGAGCCGCGAAGGCCGTCGGAACGTTTTGATCTCGCCGGGTCCCTACAATGTAGGTGGGCGCCGTATATCCGGGACCACGGTCCCGGTCAGGGACAGCTCCCTGGCAGATCTTATAGGCCCTGGAGATTCGTTGTTCCTAACGCACCCCGCAGCGACGCTTAATGTAGGCGATTGAGAACTAATGTTAAAGTGGGATGCGTGAGGAGGAAATTCGGAGACGCGCATCAGATTATTGGCTTGAGCTAAAACAACGAGCCCCGCGCACCACCTTACAAAAATAGCGGCTGTCTCTATGCGAATACCTAGGACGCGGCTTTTACCTCGGCTGCGGAGCTAGCCTCCCGAACAATCTCGGAATCTTGACGCGTTTTGAGTTCTTCGCGCAAATCGAAAAGTTCGTCAGCCGTCACCAGCGCCGCCATCATAAGCAGCCGGATATCCCCAACTTGACCAAATTCCTTGGCGAGCCGCTCGACCTTGTCACCTACAAAATTTGCAAGTTCGCCCAGGCGCTGCTCTTGGCCATCTGCGCAGTCTAACTTGTATAAACGCCCATTAATGGTCGCTTGGACCTGTCCCATGGCCACCCCGCTGAAATTTGCTGCTTGGCAGCAGCGGACACTCGAATACGGGAGCGAATCACGACTTTTTCTCAAGTAATGTATGAAGAGAATCGAGTACCCAATCAATGCGGTTAACCGCATTCTCATTGATCGCCTCAAGCTCAGCGATCCGTTTCTTTGCCGCCGTAAGCTCTGCGCGCAGACTATCACGCTCCTTTTTAAGGGCCCGCGCTTCAGTTTCGAGCTTCTTCAGCGTTACCCCTGATTTGCTCGCCTTGCGGGCGGTTTTTGCAGGTGCCGCACGTTTGGTTGTCTGCTGGTCCTTCTTGGCCATAAGCCCACCCAAATTCCGCTGTCGGAGCGCTTTTGCCAATCATGCGCGGCCACTTTCCCGAAGGATAGTCGATATCCACAAAACAATGACTAGCGAACCAACCTTCTAACTCACCGTATTCCAACGATCCGGCAGCCCCGCTTCCCCCTCAGAATACGTGAACGCTAAGTAAACCTACGGGGCACCGCTGCGCACACTAGGGGACACGCTCTAACAGCGTCAACGAACAAAGCCGTCGCCGTCAATCATACTTCCAAAGTGCGACTTTAAGTGCGGCAATAATGTCTATTACACATTGACAGTAGTGGCTCCGCCTAAGTTAATTGGGCCGCTTCAACTAAGCTTACCCGTCTTTTTGCCCTCTGATCAGTCGCGTCGGTTCAATACGACCGATGCGATGAGTAGCCACGAAGAAGTTCTGCAACCGCTCCGGGAGAAAAACAAAATGACTGTCAAAGTCGCGATCAACGGTTTTGGACGCATCGGCCGCAACGTTCTGCGCGCCATCGCCGAAAGCGGGCGCCAGGACATCCAGGTCGTGGCCATCAACGATCTCGGACCGGTCGAAACCAACGCGCATCTGCTGCGCTTTGACTCTGTGCATGGTCGTTTCCCAGGCGAAGTCAAAGTCAACGGGGACTCCATCGATATTGGCACCGGCCCCATCAAAGTGACCGCAATTCGCGACCCAGCCGAACTGCCGCACGCGGAACTTGGCGTTGATATTGCCCTGGAATGCACAGGTATTTTCACCAAGCGTGAAAAGGCTGCCGCCCACCTCAAGGCAGGTGCCAAGCGCGTGCTCGTCTCCGCACCGGCCGAAGGCGCCGACATCACCGTCGTCTATGGCGTGAACCACGACAAGCTGACGGCGGATCACCAGGTCGTTTCGAACGCCTCCTGCACGACGAACTGCTTGGCCCCTGTTGCCAAGGTTCTGAACGACTTCGTCGGCATCCAGAAAGGCTTCATGACGACGATCCACGCTTACACGGGCGATCAGCCGACGTTGGATACGATGCACAAGGATCTCTATCGGGCGCGCGCGGCTGCTTTGTCGATGATCCCAACCTCTACGGGCGCGGCAAAAGCGGTCAGCCTTGTGCTGCCGGAACTTGCCGGCAAGCTCGACGGCGTTGCCATCCGCGTACCCACGCCGAACGTTTCCGTTGTCGACCTCAAGATCGTCGCCAAGCGCGAAACCAATGCTGAGGAAATCAACGCGGCCATTGTCGCGGCTTCTTCTCAGCAACTCAAAGGCATCCTCGGCACAACGGCACTCCCCAACGTATCGATCGACTTTAACCATGACGCCCATTCAGCGATCTTCCACCTTGATCAGACGAAGGTCATGGATGGAACGTTGGTGCGCGTTCTGGCCTGGTATGACAATGAGTGGGGCTTCTCGAACCGCATGACGGACACTGCCGTCGCCATGGGCAAGCTCATCTGAGCAAAAATATTGCGGGACAGCCAAGTCGGAACCAATCGGCCTGACTTGGCTTTGCCACACCGTGACGCTAAGTCGTCAAACCAAAATTCAGATAGCAGGTTGTCCACGGAGGACGTCCAAAATGACCGAAAGACTTGAAGACATCGCGACCGCAATGGTTGCCCCTGGAAAAGGCATTCTCGCCGCGGACGAAAGCACCGGCACAATCAAAAAGCGCTTCGATTCAATCGGCCTCGAATCCACCGAAAACGCCCGTCGCGATTATCGCGAAATGCTGTTTCGCACCGAAGAAGCGATGCGAAACTACATTTCCGGCGTCATTCTCTTCGACGAAACCCTGCGACAGAAAGCAGCAGACGGGACGCCGCTCGCCGAACTCATCAGATCTTCCGGCGCAATCCCGGGCATCAAAGTGGACAAGGGCGCAAAACCGCTCGCACTGAGCCCGGGCGAGCAGATCACAGAAGGCCTCGATGGCCTGCGCGAACGCCTCGCCGAATACTATGACCTGGGAGCCCGCTTCGCGAAGTGGCGCGCCGTAATCACCATCGGCGACGGCCTGCCGACTTGGAATTGCGAGAACGCCAACGCTCACGCACTGGCCCGCTACGCGGCCCTTTGCCAGGAAGCGAAAATCGTTCCGATCGTCGAGCCGGAAGTCCTGATGGACGGACCGGGCGCAACCCACGACATCGACCGCTGCTATGACGTAACCCACAAGGTGCTGCGCATCGTCTTCCGCGAGCTGCACGCCGCCAACGTCAATCTCGAAGGCATTGTGCTGAAGCCGAACATGGTCATCGCCGGCCAGAAGTGCTCAAAGCAGGCAAGCCCCAATGAAGTGGCGGAAAAGACTGTCAAATGCCTGAAGGCAACCGTCCCCTCCGCTGTCCCTGGCATTGCATTCCTGTCAGGCGGGCAGTCTGGCGAAGAAGCGACACGACATCTCTCCCTCATGAATGAAATCGGCAACCTGCCCTGGGCTTTGACCTTCTCGTATGGTCGCGCCCTTCAGGCAGCCGCACTGCAGGCTTGGGGCGGCAAAAGTGAAAACGTCGCCGCTGGCCAACGTGCGTTTGCTCACCGCGCCAAGATGAATTCGCTGGCTGCGCTCGGCAAATGGCAGGACAAACTTGAGGAAGCCGCCTGAGATCAGCGGTCTCGGCAAGGCTGAAGAGCTTCAACAAAACAAAAGAGGCGAGCGGTCATCCGCTCGCCTCTTTGCTTTTTTAGCAGAAGAAGAACCCATCAATCCTTCGGCTGCGCGACGACGCGCAGATATGGAAGCGGCGACTTCCAACCTTCAGGAAATTTCTGCTTGGCTTCTTCGTCCTTGACGGCAGGAACGATGATAACGTCCTCGCCTTGTTTCCAGTTCACCGGCGTCGCAACCTTATGCTTCGCTGTGAGCTGGCAGGATTCCAGAAGGCGCAGAACTTCATCGAAGTTGCGTCCCGTGCTCATCGGATAAGAAAGCATTGCCTTGATCTTCTTATCAGGACCGATGATGAAAACGTTGCGCACAGTCTGGTTATCCGCAGCGGTACGACCTTCCGAGCTCGAACCGGCATCGTCAGGCAACATATCGTAAAGCTTGGCGACCTTGAGATCGTTATCGCCGATCATCGGATAGTTGACGGCATTGCCCATAGCCTCCTGGATGTCCTTTTTCCAAAGAACATGCTGCTCGACGGGATCAACACTGAGTCCGATGATCTTGGTATTGCGCTTCGCAAATTCGTCAACGAGACCAGCCATATATCCTAGCTCAGTCGTGCAGACGGGCGTGAAATCCTTAGGGTGCGAAAACAGCACGGCCCAGCCATCACCCATCCATTCATAGAAATGGAGCGGGCCCTCAGTCGTATCGACTTCAAAGTCAGGAGCCGTTGATCCGATGCGTATTGACATTGGTCTACCTCTCAACACTCATTATGGCTTCCTCCCTCCACGGTGACGGGACTTCCATCACTGTGATGCGACGAGAGAAAGAATTTGCGCGAACACTTAACCGTGAACGTACCAATCAAGCTGTCTGCTCCGGACAACCAATATATTTGCCTTGTCCGAAAGTTGCTTCGCCGGAAGACGCATCCTTAGCACGACTTAGCACAAAGTGCAGATGTAGCACCGCGAAGACAGCTTTGAACCGACGAAAAAATATTCCGGCGCAGAGCAAACTTAACTGGCCTTGCATGGCCCCTATTCTGCCGTTTTCACGTCAGAGTTAGGCACAATTGGAAGTAACTGAGAAAAATATGGGCGCCCCACTCCAACCACGCAATTGCCAATTCTATCTCGTTCTGACCGTCGGGCCTGATGGCCAGGCGCTTGAGCGGTTGCAACCTGTCTTGGCGCATAAGGCACCGGCATCGATCCTCGTCACACCGGCGGAAGGATCGACGCTCGAGCCTCAGGAGGCACTCCCCATCGTCCAAGCCGGTCAAGCGGGCGGGGCCGCCGTTCTCATTGCGAACGATCCACAGCTGGCCCGCACAATCAAAGCTGACGGCGTCCATCTCGATTGGTCTGAGGATATTGATCAACGCTACGAAGAAGCGCGAGAAATTCTTGGGCAACGTTTTATCGTGGGTGTCGATGCCGGACGCTCGCGTCACCATGCCATGTCGCTGGGTGAAGCCGGCGCCGATTACGTCGGCTTTGGCATCCCGTCATTCGTCGAGGACCGCCTCAAGGCTAAGGAACGCCAACGAGAACTAATCGCATGGTGGGCCGAGATCTTCGAGATTCCCACCGTTGCTTTCGACGTGGAAGATCACGAAGCCGCAGCAGGTCTGGCAAAAGCCGGCGCTGATTTCGTCGCACGTCGCTTACCGCCAGGACTATCTCCCGCCGACCTTCAGAATTGGGCAACCCAATGCGAAGTGGCGACTGAGATGCCCCCCATAAACGAATAAGACGAGAACTGCAGCAGAGAGATAGGCAATGTCACCGCGCTCTATCGGCATACTCTTCCTGGGTGTCGTCGCTCAGATCAACGCGGCGCACGCCGAAACCAGTTCCTGGTCATTCCGGCCACCCGGGACTGAAACAAAACCATCCGTCGCCAAGACGGAGGCGAAGCCCAAAAGCAAGACCACAAGCACCCACTTCAAGAAGCAGGTGCCAGGCCCCGAAATAAAGGACTCGGCAGGCCCCAAACTCAACGCCACTGGGGAAGACGCATATATCGCTTTCGACCAGGGCAAATACCTAACCGCGTTAAAGCTGGCCGAAGCCGCTGCCGCGAAAGGCGAAGCAGCGGCTCACACGTTGATCGGCCGCATTTACAGTGAGGGGCACGGCGTTCGTCCTGACAACGAAGTCGCCGCGCGGTGGTATACGCGTGGGGCAGAACTGGGCGACGTCAATTCCATGTTCGCCATCGCCATTATGCTAGCGGAAGGGCGAGGCGTCGAAAAGGACCTCGCAGCCGCGGCCACCATGTTCGAAAAGGCCGCGCAAACGGGACACCCGGAAGCAAACTACAATCTCGGTTTGCTGTTTCTGAACGGCACCGGCAAGCCAGAGAATCCCTTGAGAGCTGCCAAGCACATCGCATACGCTGCAGAGCAGGGCGTCGCCGCGGCACAATACGATCTAAGCGCTCTTTATCAGAGTGGCACCGGCGTCGAACCGGACGCTTATCAGGCGGCAACCTGGATTTCACGTGCCGCCGCTCAGGGAATGGCAGCAGCGCAATATGACTATGCTGTCATGCTGTTGAGCGGCAAGGGCATCAACAAGGACGAACCCAAGGCGATTGAACTGCTGACAGCCGCCGCCGAGAAGGGGATCCCTGGCGCACAGAACCGCCTCGCGTATGTGTACGGGCAAGGCGTTAAGGTGAACAAAAGCCAGATCGAAATGGCAAAATGGCGCTACATCGCCAAAGCCAGCGGCTTCGAGGATAAGAAGCTTGATGAGGTCGTCGGCAAGCTACCAGCCGATATCCGCACCAAAGCCGAGCAAGCTGCCGTGTCCTGGCGGGAACAAGTCGAAGTGGCTATGCCAAGCCAGTAGGGGCATGACGTTTTGCCCGGACCGCTTGCCAAGCCCCTTGCTTGCCGTTAGAGGCTTAGCCACTAGCAAAACCCATGTTGTCGAACCAGTTCGACAGGTTTCTGATCAGCACGTGATCGTGCGCGCCGGCCCTAGCCGCGCTGCTCCCTCATATTGCGTGCGCCTCTTTCATTCGCCTGGATTAAATCGAATGCCCGCATCTGCCCTGATGAATGTCATGATGACCGCCGCACGCAAGGCCGGGCGTAGCCTGTCGCGCGACTTCGGTGAGGTCGAGCAGCTTCAGGTCTCGGTCAAAGGGCCCGCCAATTTCGTTTCAGCCGCCGACCACCGCGCTGAGGACATCATTTATAAGGAGCTCCTCAAAGCTCGCCCTGGCTACGGGTTCCTGATGGAGGAGCGCGGCCTCGTCGAAGGTGTCGACAAAACACATCGCTGGATCGTCGATCCATTGGATGGAACAACGAACTTTCTCCATTCCATTCCCTTGTTCACGATCTCCATCGCGCTGGAACGGGAAGGTCAGCTCGTCGCGGGCCTCATTTACAATCCAATCTCAGACGAACTTTACACGGCCGAAAAAGGCAAAGGTGCTTTCCTCAACGATCGGCGCAGGCTGCGCGTAGCTGCGCGGCGCAACCTGAACGACACAGTCGTCGCCACTGGAATTCCGCACCGTGGCCGTCCGGGCCACAAACTCTTCCGCCGGGAACTGACCGCCACCATGGAGCATGTTGCCGGCGTTCGGCGCACCGGATCAGCCGCGCTCGACCTTGCGTGGACCGCGGCCGGTCGCTTTGATGCTTTCTGGGAGCGCAACCTAAAACCGTGGGACATGGCGGCCGGTATCGTCATGGTACGCGAGGCAGGCGGATTGGTAAGCGACCTGTCAGGCGCCGATCAGATGTTGGAAAACGGTCATATCCTCGCAACAAACGGCACGCTGGCAAAAGAACTGCTTCCTGTAATCCAGTCGGCACAGGATACTGCCGTATAAAGCATAGTTCGGTGTGTATCTCGCGAAAACCGGGCGTCAGAGAAGATCTGAGCACGATGTTGCCCGTTTCCGCAGGCAAGAGGGTAGGATAAGGTCCGCCGCATCGACAGGCCGAAACTGCGGAGACTTGTAGATGGCAAAGAAGCGAAGGTCGGAATACGGCTCCGCGCAACTGCATCGATCACTGACACCGCCAGGCGTCTTCTTGATCCGGATGCTGATATTCCTGACTCTGGTGGCTTTCATCGGAGCCATCCTCTACCAGCCGCTCCTTGAAGCGATCATGCACAATCCGGCACTGAACGGCTTGATCCTCGCCGTGCTGGTGTTCGGTATCTTCTACGCTTTCGGCCAAGTCATCAGGCTCTATCCCGAAATCCGCTGGGTGAATGCATTCCGGATTGCCGATCCCGGAATTTCAATTTCACACCAGCCGCGCCTTCTATCGCCTATGGCGACGATGCTGCGCGACCGCACCGGGTCACTCTCGCTCTCAACGGCATCCATGAGCTCAATCATGGATTCGATCGGCTCTCGTCTTGATGAAGCCCGCGACACCGGACGCTATCTTGTCGGCCTTTTGATTTTCCTCGGCCTGCTCGGCACCTTTTGGGGTTTGCTGGAAACGATCAAGTCCGTCGGCACCGCGATTGGCACCATAAGCACCGGCGCGGAAAACACCGGTCAGTTATTCGGCGACCTCAAAGCGGGTCTCGTCGCGCCACTACAAGGCATGGGAACGGCCTTCTCGTCATCGCTGCTTGGTCTTGCGGGCTCCCTCGTTCTGGGGTTCCTCGAGCTACAGGCCAGCCAAGCGCACAACCGGTTCTACAATGAGTTGGAAGAATGGTTGTCGGGTATCACGGAATTGACCCCCGGTACGAGCGCAGACGCCGTCAACCGCCAACTGTCAGCAACGCTTTACGATATGCAGCGCGTGCTCGAAGAGCTCAACGAGCGAATGAGCCAGAATGGCGGCATCGTACAGCAGGCAGGAGCGGGTGAGGAAACAGTCGCGGAACTCGCACGGGGCGTAAATCAACTCGTGAACCAGATGCGGGCCGAACAGAAAGTGGTTCGCGAATGGGTGGATGAGCAGGCATCCCAGCAGGCCCTCGTCACAGACTCTCTACGCGAACTGGCACAGAACCTGGGCCGCCGGAAAGGTTAGACCATGGCGCACGGGCGCGGGCGACGCGGAGCCGAATATTCTGAGTTCTGGCCTGGGTACGTTGACGTCCTGTCGACGTTGCTCCTCGTCATGACGTTCTTGATGTCCATCTTCATGTTGGCGCAGTTCTTCGCAACACAGGAAGTAACGGGCAAGGACACCGCTCTCAAACGCCTCAACCTGCAGATCGCGGAACTGACCAACTTGTTGTCCCTTGAGAAGGGCCGCACCAAACAAGCCGAGGACGAACTTGCAGCTCTGCAAGCGACCCTTGCCTCATTGCAGGAAGAAAACCAGAAACTGAGCGGCTCTGCGCTATCCGGCGATGAAGCAGCAAAACTTGCTCAGGGCAAAATCGTTTCCCTAACCGAGGACCTCGAAAATCAGAAAGATATCTCTTCCGAAGCCCTCGCAAAAATTGATCTTCTTAATCAGCAAATTCTCGCGTTGCGCCGACAGATCGCTGCGTTAAACGATGCTCTCGAAGCCAGCGAAGCAAAGGACCGCCAGTCTCAGGACCGCATCAAGGATCTGGGCGAACGCTTGAACGCAGCCCTCGCCCGCCAGGTGCAGGAGCTCAAACGCTATCGCTCGGATTTCTTCGGACGCCTACGTGAACTGCTGGCAGGCCGAAAAGATATCCGCGTTGTCGGCGACCGCTTTGTATTCCAATCAGAAGTACTCTTTCCTTCGGGAAGCGCAGACATGTCCGTCGAGGGGTTGGCTGCGATGGACCAGCTAGCCTCCGCCATCAAGGAACTTGAGCGCCAAATTCCCAGCGAAATCGACTGGGCGCTACAGGTTGACGGTCATACGGACATTCAGCCAATCGCAACCGCTCAATTCCCCTCGAACTGGGAGCTTTCGACCGCGCGTGCCATTTCAGTGGTGCGCTATCTCGTAAGCCGCGGCGTCTCGCCAAAGCGACTCGTTGCAGCCGGTTATGGCGAGTTTGCACCCATCGAAACGAGCCAAGACCTCGAATCTATGCGCAAGAATCGCCGCATCGAGTTGAAGCTAACCAATCGCTAAACCTGCGGTTGCCAGAGGTCTGAGGCTTACCGTGCACCTGCTGTAAGTGCCGTTATATCGGCCTTTCCGCACTGCAACAGATGGGCCGTATACGGTTGCAAGTGGCACATTCAGGCCACTAACCACCGTACTTTGCTGCCACACTTAACTAAAAATTTGAACTTTCATTCGCTTTCGTCGCATACCCGGTGTCTGCAACTGCGTTATCGTTTTGTCATATTTCGCAAGGAATGGCTGGAAGAGTCGAAAAATTTAGCGGAAAAGACTATCTTATTGTGCAGTGCGCAATGCGAACGGCAATGCTGCACACGACACTCGAAGGATACCGCGATGAACTACCAAGCCTACGAGATTGCGCATGCGATGCTTTCGCCGTGGCGCGCTCTGGCGCAGGGAATGAAGCTGCAGCTTCAGCTCCCCTACAATCCTTTAGCCTATACACACTTCGGTAAGTCTGCCGCAGCCGCCATTGACGTGTTCGAAAGCGTCACTCGCCGCTACGGTAAGCCGGAGTGGGCTATCGAAACGACCAGAATTCATGGACTGACGGTACCCGTCGACATCGACGTAGTCCTCTCAAAGCCGTTCTGTAATCTCGTACATTTCCGTCGGGACCCGTCGGAGGCCGGCAAGCGTTATGATCCGAAGGTGCTGATCGTCGCACCGATGTCTGGACATTATGCGACGCTTCTGCGCGGCACGGTCGAAGCCATGCTTCCCGAGCATGATGTCTACGTCACCGATTGGATCGATGCCCGCGAAGTCCCTGTTACTGAAGGCAAGTTCGACCTCGACGACTTTATAGATTATCTGATCGACTTCATCCACTTCATCGGCCCCAAAACCCACGTCCTTGGCGTTTGCCAGCCTGCCGTTCCAGCTCTTGCCGCTACGGCACTCATGGCCGCCGATGACGACCCGATCCAGCCGTTGACGCTCACTCTGATGGGCGGCCCGATCGACACGCGCCGCAACCCAACAGTCGTCAACAAGCTCGCGGAAGAAAAGCCGATCGACTGGTTCGAGCAGAACGTGATTTCATACGTTCCCTTTCCCAATCCAGGCTTCATGCGGCCGGTTTATCCTGGCTTCGTACAGCTCTCCGGCTTCATGACGATGAATCTGGAGCGGCACACGAAAGCGCACTTCGAGCTGTTCGAGAACCTGGTTAAGGGGGACTGCGACTCCGTCCGCCAGCACAGAACCTTCTACGAGGAATATCTCTCTGTGATGGACCTCACCGCCGAGTTCTATCTGCAGACTGTGAAAACAGTTTTCCAGGAACACGGCCTACCGAAGGGCACGATGAAGCACCGCGGTCGGACTGTCGATTGCAGCGCCATTGAACGCACCGCGCTTCTCACCGTGGAAGGCGAACGCGACGATATCTCGGGGCTCGGACAGACCGAGGCGGCTCACGATCTGTGCAGTTCGATCCCTCCGGATGAGCGCTACCACTACGTTCAACCGGGCGTCGGCCATTACGGCGTTTTCAACGGCACGCGCTGGCGAACCGAAATCCAGCCCCGCATTCGCGAGTTCATTCGCACAACCGAATTTAAGCGCCGCACCTCAACGGGTGTCGGATTGCCCTATCGGAGCTTGCAGGACATCCGTGAAGACGTCATCGAGTGGGATGGAAACGAAGAAGTAGTGACAGAAGCAAAGCAAAGTTGACGCGTTCAAGCCCTCTAGGGAACCACAGCGCTATATCACTCGGCCGCTTCGGCCTCGTGCCCCTCGAACTGTAATGATGCCAGCCGGCTGTAGAGCCCTCCGGCCTCAATAAGATCGCGGTGCCGACCGGTTTCCACAATGCGCCCCTCGTCAAGAACGAGAATGCGATCAGCCTTCTTTACGGTGGCGAGCCGGTGAGCGATGACGAGCGTGGTGCGGCCCGCCATGATGCCTTCCAGTGCACGCTGAATTGCGGACTCGCTTTCCGCATCGAGCGCGCTCGTCGCCTCATCGAGAAGCAGGATCGGGGCATCTTTTAAGAACGCGCGTGCGAGCGCGATGCGTTGCCGCTGACCACCGGATAACAAAACACCCCGTTCGCCCAGCTGCGCGTCATAACCTCCGGGCAGCGCCTGAATAAATTCATCAGCCTGGGCAGCGATTGCCGCACGCTTGACCGCCTCCAACGTTGCATCAGGTGTCCCATAACGGATATTCGCTGCGACCGTATCGGCAAACAGAGCAGTGTCCTGAGGGACCAAAGCCATCCGCTGCCGCAACTCCGTCAGAGAAGCCGTCTTAATATCCACGCCATCGACTTTGATAAGCCCGGACGACGGATCATAAAATCTCAGAAGCAGAGAAAAGATCGTTGATTTCCCAGCACCCGACGGCCCCACGAGAGCAACATTTTCACCCGCCGAAATGCTCAAACTGATGTCGCGAAGCGTGGCATCGGCCCCACCTTCCGCATACGAGAAGTTGACCCCTTCAAAGGCAATGTCACCACGTGCCGGTGTCACAAGCGGAGTAGGCTGCGCCGGTGAATTTATCTCAGGTTGAACAGCCAGGAGTTCCGTTAAGCGCTCCGCAGCACCCGCAGCCTGACTGATCTCACCCCAAACTTCTGACAATGCCGTCAAAGCCGCGCCGGCAAAGATCGCATAAAGGACGAACTGTCCCAACGTGCCGCCGCTCAATTCGCCTGAAACAACCTTGCTGGCGCCAAACCACAACACACCAACAACACTGACAACGACCAGTAGGATCGCCAGCGCCGTCAGGCCAGCGCGGGCAACGAGCCTTTGGCGCGCGGCTTCGAAAGAGGCCTCGACTTCCTGGGAGTAGCGCCCGGCGACTTCGGTCTCATGGCCGAAGGCCTGCATCGTTTTGACGGCCCCCAGGTTCTCCGCCGCGTATGCAGACGCGGCAGCGAGACTGTCCTGCGCTTTACGTGACAGGCGGCGAACAACCCGACCATAGGCCACCAGCGGCACAACAATCGCTGGAATGGCAACAAGTACGAGTAAGGAAAGCTGAAAGCTCGTGACCATCATCATGATCAATGCACCGATCAGCATGATGGTGTTTCGAGCTGCCTGACTAAGTGCAGTCCCGGCCGCCGCCTTGATTTGCGTAGTATCGGCCGTCAACCGGCTCATGACCTCGCCCGAATGAGAACGGTCGAAGAAGGAGGGGCCAAGCTTGGTCAAATGCGCAAAGACATCCGCTCTCAGGTCACTGACGACACGTTCACCCAGCCAGTTGACGTAGTAGAAGCGCGCTGAACTGGCGACGGCAAGTACCGCGCCAATAATAATCAGCATCGCAAAATACTGACCAATAAGCGTGCCATCTGCGCCGCCAAAGCCGTGGTCAATCATCCGCCGAACAGCCAGCGGCACACTCAGCGTCGCCAAAGCGGAAACCACGAGAGCAACACAGGCAAGGATGAGGAAAAGTTTGTATCGCCGAAGATAGGGTTTCAGACCCAGAAGCGGTTTGAGCGAGCGTCGCCGGGTTGCTTCGCCATCCTGCTCTGTTTGTGTCTTGGTCACGTCGGCATAGCCTGTCATTTTTCGCGCCCGGCGGACGTCTGCAGCCAGAAGCTGCCCCCCAGATACCTAATTACTTATGCAGATATGCCCGACCAACTCCCTGATCTCAAGTACCGTGAGCTCCCATGCGCCGCAGGTGACGTCATGTCGCCGTCACAAACGACGACTTGTGCACGGCCGCAATAAGGATTATGAAGACCCACGAATTTCCTGAGCAATGCCGATCTATGGCCCTTGCAGCTCCCATTTTGGGATGCCGCGCCTGCGAACATTTGGACTAGACCGATGAACAAAGATCCCGATTTTCACCCGCATTACCATCAGATCAAAGTCGTCATGACGGATGGCAGCGAGTTCGTCACGTATTCGACCTATGGTGCTGAAGGCGATACGCTTGCCCTCGATATCGACCCGTCGACGCACCCAGCCTGGACCGGCGGTGACCAAAAGCTCACGGACCGTGGCGGCCGCCTGTCTCGCTTCAAGAAGAAGTTCGACGGCCTATTCTAAGACTGCGCAAGTCTGAAGACACCACTCAACAAAAAGCCCGGCAGCAAAAGCTGCCGGGCTTTTTAATTTAATAGCGAGTACGACTGGGAAATCAGTTCCCGAAGGCTTGGCGGAGCCGTGACATCTGCTGAATCACCGGATTGGCCGGGATCACATCCTCTTCAGCTTCGGCTTCCGCCGTGTCCATCGCCATAGCACGGTCCAGCTGGACAATCCGATCGTGCAAAGCAAAGCTCGCTTCGATCAGATTGCGCAGGCCTTCCGGCAAATTCTCATAGCCCTTTGTGTGCTGAGGGCGACCAACAGCTTGTAACTTCACCCGGCTACGCTTCTTGCGCGCATCTTCCGGAGAAATCTCACCTTCCTTCAGTGCACGGCGGATCAGAAGCCATGATGCAAGGTCAAGCAAGCGGGTCGTCAGGCGCATGCTCTCGGTCGCGTAAAGTACCGTGGACGTACCCTTGAGAGCCTTGGCATCAATGCGTCCAGCGCCGTCGAGATAAGCAGCGGCTTCTTCTACGAGCCTCATACCTTGCCGGAACACTTGGTCGAACTGTTGGGAAGCCTGAAACTTCTCTCCAAAGAGGACCGTCACGCCGCTGGACTCAGCAGCATCGAACGCATAAGGGCCGTTGCTCATGACACACTCTGACACAACCAGTTACAAATTGATGACGTCACTATAACGCTAAACGTAGTGAGGCCATAGTTAACAACCGCGCCAAAATAGCGGCAGGCTCAAAAAATGTGAGTGGATTAAAAAAATGAGCCGCTCGAAGGGCGGCTCAAAAAGTCAACAGGGAGGCGTCAAACAGAGTGGACAGTACCACTCAATCCAGAAGCACTGGATGCGCCAAACTATAGGCACCCCATACCTAACAACTGCCTAACGCTGAGTTCGAAATTGATACTATCTGTAATCACTCAATTGAGAGGTCAGTCGTTGCTAACGATTGCTTTACCATATCCTCAATTTTCACCTACCCCCCACGATAAGCATACTCCGACTAGCTTTTGAAAATGGCACTCGCCGCCTGTTCGTGCGCCCGCTTAACTTCAAGCTCCGTCCGAACCCTGACGATTTCTTCTTCCAGTGCTGTGATCCGCGCCTGAAGTTCATCGATCGAAAGTGCTGTCAGATCTTGTTTGAACGCCTCGACCGGCCGACGTTGTGCTTCATCCCAATCCATCATCGCCTCCTTCATAACGCGCGACTTGCTGGCTCATCATGCTGGCATGCCGCAAGGCTTGCCTCAACCATCGCGCTCGGGCATTCCTGCCAGGAGAATTGAAAAGACCAAATGAACCGCGAAGGACCACAGCATGACCGGCATCCCGCAATCCATGAACTTCATCAACTGCAGCGACAAGGGTGGTCCCGAGGTTCTGAAGCTAGACTCGATGCCGACACCGGAACCAGGCGCAGGGCAGGTGCTGATCAAGGTTGAGGCGGCAGGCGTCAATCGCCCCGATCTCTTACAACGTCAGGGCTTGTATCCTGCCCCCAAGGGTCACAGTGAGACCCTTGGGCTTGAAGCGGCTGGTACGGTGGTGGCCCTTGGCCCGAACACACATCACTTCAAGCCCGGCGACAAAGTCATGGCGCTGCTCAACGGCGGCGGTTACGCGCAGTATTGCCTTGCCGAGGAGGCGACATGCCTGCCAATACCTGACGGCCTGCCCATGATCCAAGCCGCCGCCGTCCCAGAAACCTTCTTCACGGTCTGGCACAATGTCTTCGAACGCGGCGGACTGAAGGCCGGCGAATGGTTCATGATCCACGGTGGCACATCCGGTATCGGTGTCACGGCCATCCAACTCGCCAAAGCCTTTGGTGCGAAGGTCATCGCCACAGCGGGATCGGATAGCAAATGCCAAGTCTGCCGCGAGCTCGGCGCGGATGCCGCGGTGAATTACAAAATGGACGACTTCGTCAGTGTCGTGAAAACTGTCACGGACAAACGCGGCGTCGATGTCATCTTGGACATGGTCGGCGGTGACTACATCGCCAAAAACATCGCCTCACTTGGAGACGATGGACGCCTCGTCAATATTGCCTATCAGAAGGGATCAAAGGCCGAAGTTGATTTCATGCGGGTCATGCTGAAGCGTCTGACGATTACCGGCTCCACACTTCGGATACGTCCAACTGACGTCAAAAGCCGCATTGCTCGTTCCCTCGAACAAAACGTGCTCCCGTTATTGGCTGACGGAAGCATCAAGGTCGTCATGGACTCGACCTTCCCTCTCAACGAAGCAAGCAAAGCCCATGCGCGCCTCGACCAAGGCGAACACATCGGCAAAGTCGTCCTGACGGTGTAGCGGGCGCTATAAGCTAGGTGGAGGGTCGCAAACGTGGCCCCTCCCAACGGGGGCCTACCAGCGCAACTCAGTCATAGCTGCAATGGGTCGGGCAGCAGGATCGGGAAATAACGTTTCGAGCTGGGCGGCATCCAAAACCGCTCCCCTTTCCATATGCACGGCACTGGCAACGTAGACCGCTGCGATGTCTGCTGCGACGGCACCGGCGATATCCGTTTTCACGCCATCGCCGATAGCAAGCAAACGGTCCCGCGCGATCGGATGACCCTTGAGCGCAGCAAGCCGTTCCTCAGCCATACTGTAGATCGGCGCAAATGGCTTTCCGGCATAGGACACGTCTCCGCCGAGTTCCTCATAGGCGTTCGCCAACGCGCCTGCGCAATAGATGATACGCCCACCCCTTTCGACCCTGACATCGGGATTAGCGCACACCATCGGAAGCGTACGCTGCGCCAGACCAGAAAGCAGCTCCGCATAGTCAGTCGGAGTTTCACTCGTATCGTCGAACAAGCCGGAGCAAACGACGGCCTCAGCGCTTTCCGCGTCAACCAATTGAACATTGAGCCCGCCGTAGAGGCCAAGGTCCCGTTCGGGTCCAAGATGGAAGATCCCTTTTGAACCGAACGCTTCGATCAAGTGTCGTGTCGCGTCGCCCGACGTAACGATCGCGTCGTAGGCATTGCGTGGAACACCAATCTGATCGAGCTGCGCCTGAACCCCCTCCATCGTCCGTGGGGAATTCGACAACAACAGTACCAGCCCGCCTTGGTGTCGGAAATTCTGACACGCAGTGACGGCCTCCGCATAGGGCGTAACGCCGTTGTGCATGACACCCCAGATGTCGACGAGCCATGCGTCCGTTTCAGCAGCAAGGGGCTCGATCGATCTGATTAGAGAGATCGACGCATGAGGGGAGGCTGTCATAGAGCTGTTACCGGAGATACTTGGAGAAGACACGTCGCGCAGAGTGCGGCGACGACAAAAGCCGCCACCGCACTAGCCTGGAACTGCAATAAAGATCAAGCCGCGACGTGACCGTTCTTCCCGGATTCGAGCGCGCCGCGCTTCACCGGTCGCGGCCCGCCAAACATATGGCCTTGGCCAAACAGAACGCCGAAGCCGAAGATGCGGGCGGCAACCTGCTCGTCGTCAATCCGGCCAACTACGAGCGTAAGCCCGATGTCAGCCAAATGGCGGCAAATATCCCGAGCCGGAATAAGCGTCTCGCCAGCCATCAAGCCATCGAGAAATACACTTGCATCAAGCTTGGCAAAGTCGAACCCGATAGCTTTGAGCTCCGCGAAATCCATATCGAGGTCCGTGACAGACCCAATCGCGTAGCGGAACCCGAGACTGGCCAGATCAGCCAACGTCGCGCGTTCCCGTTCTCCGAAGGCACGAACATCGGCCTGCGAGAAGGTCATAACCAGCTGACCGGAAAAGTTCTCACGGGCACGGTAAGCATTCTCGACGCCGTCCAGGAATTTGTCCGCGTTGAGGGACTCGCCGCTGATCTTCGAAAAGAGCGATCCTTGCCGTCCACGGCACTCAAGTTGCAAGGCCACCTGAGACGTCCGCTCAATATTGACCCGATCAATAATCGGCAGAATGGCGCGGCCCGCGTAACCGTCACGGTCGTCATATACGTCCAGCACGTCACCGCGCTCATCGCGCAGCCTCAGGGACACTTCGAAATGACGCGGCTTGCGGTCCTTGAGGGTGAGAATCGGCTCCAGCAGAACATCAACCCGGCCGGCCACCAAAGCATCTTTAATCGACTGAATACGCACCTCACGGCCCGCAGGGGCTCCGCCACGCACAGGTTGATCCGTAGATCGCATCGAGTTTGCTGCCGATTTCAAGGCATCGACGGACTGGTTCACGGCTCCTTCCGAACGCCAGCGTCCAAAACCACCGTTCGCGGCTTCTGCAGCATTTACCTCGTCCGCAAGCTTCTTGATCATCGCCTGCAGCATTTCTACGTCGCCTTCCCGCGCACGGACTGCTGGCGTCGACGCAGCCAAGTCAGACGACCCGGCCGCGCGCGATTTTCCATCATCAGAGGAGAGAGAAGGAGAATTGCGCATGGGAGGCGGCTTGGCCAAATCTGCCGATAAGGGGGGCGGCACAACGGGCTGATGACCACGCACCCCATGACCTGGACTATCCCGGCGTGGCTCTGGCCGTGATGCAAACTCCGGCAATGCAAAGTCAGCTGTGCCAAATTCCGTACGATCCACGGGCGCGCCATCACCCCGGCGCCGAAGCCGGGGTGGAGAACCAACAGGTTTCGCCGAAAATCTGGGGTTGGCGTTGCGAGAACCATCCACTGAGTTGGCGCCCAACTGCTCAATCTGATCTTCCAGTTGGGAAATCTGCGACTTCATCGCATAGACGGCCCTGCGCCCGCGCACGATCGCGTGCAGCGCCATCAAACAAATGAGAATCACCACGGACATCGTAAGTGACGTCCACACATCCAGACCGCCGTGCAGATGCGCTGCAGTGCCCAACGCAAACGTAAACAGCGCCATAGACACGAGAACAAGGGCTTCCGCAAACCGCCCTTTGCCGGCCGGCCTGGTCCTTCTTCCTTGCTGTGTCACTTCCATAACCTGAGGCCTCATCGACCGCGTAATTCCGATTCGCTTGCTTAGAAGCATCGGAAGACCTGTGAAAAATGGCAACGCTCCTAATCAGCCCTGTCACCAGATTTCTTTAACTAGCGGCGACCTTTGCGCTACGTGACAGCGCCGATTGGCGGAAGTGCAACACTCATGCGGCCTACAGACCACTTTCCGAGCATTTAGCAATCCAAGCTCTACTCTTGACCTCAGGAGAGAGATTTCAAAGCCCCAAGCGCCCGGTCGCGAATGTCCGTCAGCTCGTCGATTGTCGCAATAAGCGACGGTGCTACGATCATCGTGTCGTTGATTACGCGCACATAAAGATCGTGATCATGGAAAGCCCGTTGCAGTAATTCATAACCGCGCACGCCCGGACCACGCGCTGATGGCTCAATATCGATGCCGCACATCAATCCGATCGGGCGGATATCGAGAACGATGGGCATGGATTGCATTTCCATCATCACGTCCGCAAACACCTCTTCCAATGTGCTGGCACGTTCGAACAACGCCTCATCGCGATAGATATCGAGCGTCGCCATCGCCGCTGCAGTCGCGAGAGGATGACCGGAATACGTATATCCGTGGAAGAACTCAGGCGCGTGTTCCGGTCCGGTCATCAGGGCTGCATGGATATCCCCGCTCACAAGCGTGCCTGCAAACGGAACGGCACCGTTCGTCACGCCCTTCGCAAAGGCAATGATGTCTGGCGTAAGCCCATACCGCTCCGAGGCAAACCCATATCCCGTGCGGCCAAACGCCGTGATCACCTCATCGAAAATCAGAAGAATGCCGTGACGCTTGGTAATCTCGCGCAGCCGCTCGAGATACCCCTTGGGCGGCGGCAGGCACCCCGTCGACCCCGCGATCGGCTCGACAACAACCGCCGCGATATTGCTGGCGCCATGCAGCGCAACGAGTTGCTCAAGCTCATCGGCAAGTTCACGGCCCCACTCCGGCTCACCTATAGCAAACGACTGATGCTCCCGGTCATACGTACACCGGAGATGATCGATACCTGGGAGCAGCGTCCCAAAATCCCGCCGGTTTGCGGGCACACCACCCACCGACAAGCCGCCGAACCCGACACCGTGGTACCCGCGCTCCCGCCCGATAAAACGGGTGCGTTGGCCTTCTCCGCGTTGCCGGTGATACGCGAGCGCGATTTTCATCGCGGTATCCACGGCCTCACTGCCTGAATTTGAAAAGAAGACGTGATCCAGCCCCGCCGGCGCGAGCGCTGTCAGCCGATTGGCCAGCTCAAACGCCTGCGGATGCCCAAACTGAAAAGCTGGAGCATAATCGAGGCGGTAAGCCACCTCCTTGATCGCCGCCGCGATCTCTTCGCGGCCATGCCCGGCGTTGACGCAATAAAGCCCCGAGGTCGCATCGATGACCTGACGGCCGTCGCTCGTCGTGTAGTGCATGCCTTTGGCACTGACGACCATGCGCGGACGGCGCTGAAATGCACGATTTGCCGTGAACGGCATCCAATAGGCCGCAAGATCGCTCGGCTCATTCTTCAGGTGCTCTGCCACACGTATCATCCATGAGAGTTACGAAAGCGGACGGCATGAGCCGCCAAATCCACCCACTTCAATATCTTGGATCGAAATTAGCAGTATGACGATAAGTGGGATATGCGATCTTAGCGGAATACCCATCCACCGTTAATTCGTCGTCATGATCCAACGACACACGCCCCCGTCAGCCTCACGTAACGCCAGTGTTTGCGGGCCCTACCGGCTTCTCTGAACCGCCGAGGCAAATACAGCCGGACAATTCTCAGGCCTCTGCCCAATTCGTGCCACGCCGTGGCCAAGGCCCGCCCAGAATCGTCCCCTCATTTAGATCTCGTTAGCCGAATCGGCGTGCTATGGTCACGCCTGGGCGCACTCTTAAAAGTCCTGGCGTATCACGGAGGAGAACAGCCCTATGTTGATGAGTGTTGTTGACGAGTTGCATCTGGACGCCGTCTATCCTGAGTTGCGGGGGGCACGTGTCCTGATTACGGGATTGAGTGGCTCGTGCGGTATCGACATTGCGCGTGCGTTCGCCGACCATAGTGCCCGCCTCGTCGTACGTGCGGCTGAAGAAACTCCTGAAATTGATGAGATCGCAACGCTGCTGAACCAATCGGCGGCGGACCTTCGGCTGTTTACGGACCCGGACGCGGCGGACGCGAAGGGCGCCGTTGTGTTCACCCAGGGCCCCGCGCAGAAAGCCTTTGGCGGCCTCGATACCGTGATCAACCTCATCTCCGTCAGCCGTGAGGACTTCGCCGATTGCACTGATCTCGAGGACATCGAGAATGCGATCGCAGCTAAGATTTCCGCCATGACGCGCATGAGCCATGTGCTAGCGAACCGGATGCGCCTGACCCTGACCGAGGGCTCGATCCTCAACGTCATCGCGATGCCCCAAACAACCGACCCGGGCATGACCATGCTGCTCGGCATGCTGCGCACCGCCATCGCAGCTTATACGCGGCAGGAAGCAACGAAGTGGGCTGACAACGCGATCCGGATTAATTCAGTCGTGCCGAAGGCCGTCGACCCCTTCCAATATGACGACGACGAATGGTCGGACATGGGAGAGCCGGACGTTGCCGCGCTCGCCTTGTATCTCGCTTCCCGCAAAGGCAACCGCCTTTCAGGCCACATCTTTGAAGCGACGCAGATCACGACAGGGGGCCGGTAACGGCCTCGCTGTTCCCGACCCATCTCCGAGAAGGCCCCCGTTTTGGCTAACGGACGAAAGGACGACGCCAAATCGATGAACACCACCCAATTTCCACTTGCCGGTAAGTGCCGCTGCGGCAACGTCCACATTGAGATCGCGGCAGCTCCCATCATGACGTCGGCGTGCCACTGCCGGGGCTGCCAGCGAATGAGCGCCAGCGCCTATTCCCTGACAGCGATGGTCCCGGCGCAAGCTTTCCGCGTGACAGCCGGTGAACCGGAGAAGGGTGGCATCAAGGGCCCGCAACTCGATCACTACTTCTGTCCCGACTGCAAGACATGGATGTTTACACGCATTGTCGGCATGGCCGAAATCGTCAACGTCCGCCCCACGATGTTCGATGATTCGAACTGGAGCCGCCCCTTCATTGAGACGATGACAGCCGAGAAGCTGCCATGGGTGGAAACACCCGCGCGTTATAGCTACGAAGGTTTTCCACCGCCAGAAGACTTCCAGCGCCTTCTGGATGCGTTCACCGCCGACCAGTGAAACGCGGCGCTCGGGATCATTCCTTCCGCAAAATTTTGTCCATCGCTTTTCCCTGCGCCAGCTCATCGATGAGTTTGTCCAGGTAGCGGATTTCACGCATGGTCGGCTCTTCGATATCCTCCACGCGGACAACCGCAAACCACGCCTTTGATCAAGGCGCGCGACGGATTGATTTTGGGAGCCTCAGCAAAGAACGTTTCAAAGTCCGTCTGCTTTTTCAGTTGAGCCTGAAGCTCCTTCTGGCCATAGCCCGTCAGCCAGGAGATGATCTGATCGACCTCCGCTTTCGTGCGCCCCTTCTTTTCTGCTTTCGCAACATAAAGCGGATAAACGCTCGCGAAGCTCATTTCATAGATCCGGTGCTTTGCGGCCATGGGCTTCTGCTCCTGGGCTTCCCTTAATTGCACCCTACGAACGAGGTTCTATAGAAGGCAACGGACCACGGCAGCCGCCGCCTACGGCACATTTTGGAACGAGGCCATATACGGATATGGAGCACGCATGCAAGGACTCCCGATGTGCCTCAGGCTCGTGAAACGTTAGCGTCCAGTTCGGGTAGGCTTCCATTTTAGGTTATTAGTCGACCGTATGCTCTTAAATAGGTCAGCTATATCTCGCCATTGATTTATCCAAACGGGCTCCAAGCCCAAGCTACGAAAATCCGTCTCAATTGAACGTTTCACCAGCTTTGCCATAGGCTTATCCCAGTTAGCACTCGCATATAGAGGTGACTTCGCAAGTGCATAATGAGTGTGTCTAATTTTCAAGTTGCGGCAGACATCGAGAAGCTTTCGAGTGTTAGGATCAGAAAGTGATACACCCACAAATAGACACGTAAATTGAGTCAACAACCCAAGCTGAACGACATTTCCCCATGAGTAGGGTTGAAAATTTAATTGATTATAATCTTCCTCACTGAGAACAATCGACTTCTGCCTCAACTCCACGTCATTCATATCAGACCGTATAAGCCCATGAGGATGAAATACTACCGCGCCGCGGTAGTTGCTATTAAAGTGATCGCCGGGTTCAAATGAATCAAATTCTATGTCATTCGTGGCCAACGCCTCCTCAATCAACTCATCAAAATTATAAGTCAGAATTCTCTTAACGCCGCAACGGGCTATTTGATCAAGGTTATCGGACCCCTTATATGAATTTTCGTATAAGCAGTCTGCGACAGCTCCATTAAACTTCTGCTTCAGAACATTTCTCAAAATACGCGTTTTGGTGACATTACCATATTCACCAAGAACGCTTTCTATATTTTCTTTGTCATTCGGAAAAGCCTTTAACGTCAATCGCTCGATCAACCTGCTCCAAGAAGGCAAGCCGCAATCCTGCGAAACACCTGCGCCGACGAACAGGACCAGCTGACCACGCGCGTTGAGCATTCTCAGATGCGCATATTGTTCCTGCGGAGATCTTCTCTTCATCTATTTGCGTATCACGCGGATTGTATAATCATACGCGTCAACACCACAAGAAAAGTGGCTGCAGAGAATCAAGAACCAGAACATTTGCAAACACCGATCCCTCTGTTAATTTCCGATATCGCTGGCAGATCTTAAAATGTCCCACCCCGTTGCAATCGAGGCAAGGACCGCAAAGATAAAGGTGTACCACGGAGCCGTCGAGGCTGCTGCGGCCGGTTCCATAATAATAAGCAAGGTGTTTTGCATTATGTCCCAAAGAGCGAATTGCCCCCGTGACATATAAGAATGGATACCCCACGCTAAATTGATACAGACAACCATTGGGGATACGAGAGATTTTACTTGAAAAATAACGGAAAATAGTAGGCCGGAAATTACCATCTGGTTTAAATCTATAGATGAGCTTGAAGATACAGTTAGCGGCGGCGCCATGATCAAGAACGTCGCATTCAAGGCAACACCCATCGCAACGATGGCAGCAAAGACCATTGGGACTGCGAAGCTTACGCAAAACGCTGGATAAGCCCTAAGTTCAGAAAGTGGCCAACTAAGTACAACAACCAGTCCCCCAACTAGATAAATAGCCAAGTAAGCAAAAGCGCCACCATCCAGCTTCCCAATAGTTACAAGGAGTATCAATAGTGGCGCGCTTATCACGAATTGCCCCCACACAGGGCGCCATAAGCTAGACGCAAGACACAGTTTCTGGATAAGCAAGCATTGCCACAGAAACCCTCCCAAAATTAGGGTGCCAAGCGCAAGAAACTCCACGATCAGCCTCTCTACCCGCCAATTAATTTGAACAATATAAGATTCTGCAACGCGAGATGGGACAGACCAAGGAAGTCCTCTTCTCGAATCATAAAGAAAAGCAATTGGGATTACTTACTACTACCCAAACCAGCCCGCAAGCTGACGGCTATCTAGCGGCTGAAGACCACTTTGTATCGGTAGCAACCCCTAAACCGCAGCCCCATTGCCTGAAGCAATGGACGTAGACAGCCGCGCCAAGCGTTCCTCAAACTCGGAGAAGGTGACGCCTTTGGCGCCGCGTTTATGGAAGAAAACCTGCTGAGCGAAGGTCCGCATGGCCGATGTGCCGAGCGCCGCCGAGATCAGGGCGTTGGGCACCTGCTGATCGAGGCCGAAACGCATCGCGCGCTTGAGCAGAAAGCCGGGCAGCTCCGGCGCGAGCGCAACGTCGGGCGCGGGCCCCATGTGCAGGAGATGGTCGGCAATCGCCTGACCGGCGCGCCGCCCGAAGTGAAAGGCAAGGCGAATGCCGCCACCCGTCGCTGGTGACACCATCCCGGCAGCATCACCCACAAGCATGACACCGTTCCCCGCCCACGGCCGCACCAATCCACCGCACGGGATGCGCCCGGCACGACGCCCCACCAGACGCGCCTTGCCGAATTGAAAAATGCGGTCCGTATAGTTCAGGAACTTTCCTACGTCGGGACGCCGCCCCGGTCCGACAGCGAGACCCGCCTGGACGACGGTAGGCGCGGACGCGACCCAAGCCAGATAGCCGGGAGCGATCTCCGAGTTGAGAAAGCAGTGCAGGAAGCGCGGGTCGATATCGCAGAGCCCCTCGTACTCATACTCGACACCGGTGAGAAAGCGGCTGTTGCGCCCCAGCCCGAAGTGCCGAGCAACGGCCGAGCGCGATCCATCAGCCCCCAGAATATAACGGGCGCAGATGTTGAGGTTACTCAGCCGGAAGACGTCGCCTTCGCGAGCCGCGCCCTCAAAACGTGTCTTCCAGAGCAGATGCGCTCCCGCCCGTTGCGCCTCGTCGGCCAGCCACCTCAGGAGGTTCGCCGTGTCGGTCGTCAGAAAGAAGTATCCCGGCGCGAAAAGATCCACGTGCTTGAGATTGGGGGCGTAGAGCCGGACGCCATAGACGCGACGGGTCAGCGCATGCGGGATGTCGATTTCCTCGACAGCTTCTTTGACAAGGATGCCGGTCGTCGCCACGCGATGGCCCGCGCCGTGCTTGGCATCAAGCACCGCCACCTTGAGGCCGCGCATCGCTGCCGTTCGCGCTGCGACGAGACCTGCGAAGCTGGCCCCGACGATAACGAGGTCATAGGACGCTGCGGCAGGCAACATGGCGGATCTCCCATCCAGACGTTGTCGATCAAGCGACGATGGAAGGAAATTACGCGGTATACGCGAAAAGAGTGGGGCTCGATGATGGCCGTTCTGCGTCAAGCGGAGGTAATGAGACGGGCTTTCCGCGTTTCGACAAACAAGCGGAAAGCCCTAGGGTCACGCGCCATGAGAGATGAGTCTTCAGGCCCGAGTTTCCTCTGCGGCGAGCACAGGATAGTCCGTATATCCGGCGCGGCCAGGCGTGTAGAACGTCGCTTCATCCGGCGCGTTGAGAGCCGCGCGACGGCGCACACGCTCCGGCAAGTCGGGGTTGGCAATAAAGCTCTGCCCGAACGCAACGGCAGCCGCCGTCCCTTCCGCGATCACAGCCGTAGCGCTGTCCGCATCGTATCCTCCAGCCACGATCATCGGACCGCTGAAACATCCGCGCGCCAGCGCCACCACATCTTCCTCGACCGTGTTCGCAGTCGGCCGCATCACATGCAGATAAGCAAGGTCACGCTTATCAAGTTCGGCGATGTACTTTTCATAAAGGGGCACCATCTCGTCTTCTTCGATGCCATTGAATTGGTGGCCCGGACTGACCCTCACCCCGACACGGTTGGATCCAACCTCGGCGATCACAGCGTCGATAACCTCAAGCGGCATCCGAATACGGTTTTCAATAGAACCGCCGTAACGATCCGCACGCTTGTTGACATTGGTGGAGAGAAACTGATGCAGCAGGTAGCCATTGGCACTGTGCACCTCGACACCGTCAAAACCGAGGTCGATGGCATGACGCGCCGCCGTCGCAAACTCCTTGGCGGTTGCACCAATCTCATCCGTCGCGAGCGCCCTTGGCACGTCGTGCGCGACGAAGCCGCTGGCGTCGGTGTAAATTTGCCCCGGAGCAGGCACCACGCTCGGCGCCACCACGTCGGCTTTCACGCCGCGATTAGCAGCAGCTGCGACACGACCGACATGCCAGATCTGACTGACAATCTTCGATCCTGCGCCATGCACCGCATCGACGATCTCGTTCCAGCGCACCATCTGGGCCTTGGTATGTAGTCCCGGCGTCCGGGGATAGCCCATCCCCTGAAATGAGGCCTGGGTCGCTTCCGTAATGATGAGGCCTGCGCCCGCGCGCTGAGCATAATATTCGGTCGCAAAATCTGCCGGCACACCCATCTCATTGGCACGAGAGCGCGTCAGGGGCGCCATGACAAATCTATTCTTGAGTTTCAATGCGCCGAGTTGGGTCGGCGTGAAAAGGACATCTGAAGCCATCGTGTTCATCCCCGGCTGGTTCTAAAAACTGTTCCGGCAAGATGACTCGCGGGATGGCCCACGAACGTCTCGCCACCGAGGGACGTAGGAAGCTGGTTCTTTAGTTCAATGATACCGAACAATAGAATAATCGTGAACAGCAAATGCCCGGCGGCGGCGCGACCGTTCCCAGGTTGGAAAAAATTAAGCTTTCATCCTTACCGAACTTGTCCTCTACGAGCTTAGGCCTCAAATCGGCATAATCGTCAGGTAGACGGCCATTAAAGCTGCAATCTTGCGGCCAAAGCTCTTGACAATATTCCCCAGCCTCCCTTATTCACGGCACGCCTGCTGGCACTCAAAGCAAGTGAGTGCTAACAGCGTCACCCAGATGGGTTGACCGGACGGCGTAGGCCGTGCCGCATTTTTCGTTTTTTGAACTCTCATTGAAGAGTTCCGCTTCAAAGCAAACGGAGCCTCCGCAATATGAAATTCCGTCCTCTTCACGATCGTGTCGTCGTAAAGCGCGTCGACAGCGAGACCAAGACTGCAGGTGGCATCATCATCCCTGACACCGCCGCGGAAAAGCCTCAAGAAGGCGAAGTCGTCGCGGTCGGCCCAGGCACCCGCGGTGATGACAACGAACTCATCGCCCTCGACGTCAAGAAGGGTGACCGCGTGCTGTTCGGCAAATGGTCGGGCACCGAAGTTAAGGTCGACGGCGTTGAGCTGTTGATCATGAAGGAAAGCGACATCATGGGCGTTATCGAGAAGTAAGCGCCCGGTCCCTCCTCAAATTTTGAATTCAATTCCTCCGGCCTGTTCCGGACCAAACTCTCCAGGAGACAGCAAACATGGCTGCTAAGGACGTACGCTTTTCGGCAGATGCCCGCGAGCGCATGCTGCGCGGCGTCGACATCCTCGCCAACGCGGTGAAGGTCACGCTCGGCCCCAAGGGTCGCAACGTCGTCATTGAAAAGTCTTTCGGTGCACCGCGCACTACGAAGGACGGCGTCACCGTTGCTAAGGAAATCGAACTCGAAGATAAGTTCGAGAACATGGGCGCACAGATGCTGCGCGAAGTCGCTTCCAAAACGAACGACATCGCTGGCGACGGCACCACCACCGCCACCGTTCTCGCACAGGCTATCGTTCGTGAAGGCCTGAAGTCGGTTGCCGCTGGTATGAACCCGATGGACCTGAAGCGCGGCATCGATAAGGCCGTTGTCCAGGTTGTCGAAATCATCGGCAAAAAGGCAAAGAAGGTCAAAGACTCGAACGAAATCACCCAGGTCGGCACCATTTCCGCAAACGGTGAAATCGAAATCGGCGAGATGATCGCTGAAGCAATGCAGAAAGTCGGCAACGAAGGCGTCATCACGGTTGAAGAAGCCAAGTCGCTCGAAACCGAACTCGACGTCGTCGAAGGCATGCAGTTCGACCGCGGTTACCTCTCGCCGTACTTCATTACGAACGCCGAGAAGATGATCGCCGAACTGGACGATCCTTATATCCTCATTCACGAGAAGAAGCTTTCCGGTCTCCAGCCTCTGCTCCCCGTTCTCGAAACGGTTGTGCAGACAGGCAAGCCTCTCCTCATCATTGCTGAGGACATCGAAGGCGAAGCCTTGGCGACCCTCGTCGTCAACAAGCTGCGTGGCGGCCTCAAGGTTGCTGCCGTCAAGGCTCCCGGCTTCGGCGATCGCCGCAAGGCCATGCTTGAGGACATCGCGACCCTCACGAACGGTCAGACGATTTCCGAAGACCTCGGCATCAAGCTCGAGAACGTCTCCATCGACATGCTGGGCCGTGCTAAGCGCGTGACCATCACGAAGGATGACACCACGATCGTTGACGGCGCAGGCAAGAAGAAGGACATCGAAGCCCGCGTTTCGCAGATCAAAGCACAGATCGAGGAAACGACGTCCGACTACGACCGTGAAAAGCTCCAAGAGCGTCTCGCAAAGCTGGCTGGTGGCGTTGCTGTCATCCGCGTCGGCGGAGCGACCGAAATCGAAGTTAAGGAGCGCAAGGACCGCGTTGACGACGCACTGAACGCGACCCGCGCAGCCGTTGAAGAGGGCGTTGTTCCTGGCGGCGGCGTCATGCTGCTCAAGGCATCCGCAGCCATCGACGTCGAAGGTGACAACGAGGACCAGGAAGCTGGCATCCAGATCGTTCGCCGCGCACTGCAGGCTCCGATCCGCCAGATCGCAGACAACGCTGGTGTTGAAGGCTCCATCGTCGTCGGCAAGGTGCTCGAAACTCGCGGTCAGTCGTTCGGCTATGACGCCCAGAACGACGAGTACGGCGACATGCTCGAAAAGGGCATCATCGACCCGGCTAAGGTTGTGCGCACCGCACTTCAGGACGCCGCTTCGATCGCCAGCCTGCTGATCACCACCGAAGCTGCTGTTGCTGAAGCTCCGAAGAAGGACGCTGGCCACAGCCATGGCGGCGGCGGCATGGGTGGAATGGGCGGCATGGGTGGAATGGACATGATGTAAGTCCATCCCGCTCACTTTCTGAGCCATTACGATTTGGCCGTCCGCAGGAACCTCTTGCGGACGGCCATTTTTTTCTCACGCGATGTTGATCTTCCCGCACCCCACTGTCGTCGGGTCGAGATCCAGTTTTCACTAGAACGCCACAAATTTGCCATGCCAGCGCCCCGCTGCACCGCACAATCCGGCCCGTGGTTTGCCAGCTGAAAAGACCGTCAACAGCGGTTATGGCAGGAGCGGGGACCTAGGCAGCACACAGCTGTAGGTCTGCACAAAAAAACATTATGCCCCGGAGAAATTACGTGCTGAGCGACTTGAGGAACATGCGCGCGCGAGCCCCCTTGCCCCGAGCCCGTCCGATGGCATGCAATCATATTTGGAGAACCACCATTATAGTGGCGCTATGCGCGAGCGTCCCCATGTCGGCCATCGCGCAGCCCGCTGACGCACCAAGCCAGGTAAGGTTACAACTGAAAAGCCTCGCTTACCCAGTCGATGCCGAAGTGCTCTACGGCCTGTCCTCCGGACCAGGCGCCACCGCCACCAACGTTTCCGTGGCAACGCAGGCCGGCAGTGGCACGCGGACGTTCCTGGTGTCTCACCAGGGAACGCTCCGAATAACGCAGGCTGACGCACCAAACCTTCATCTTGAAAATATCAATTGCGAAGGGGCAGTCGCGAGCACTGACGTTGCTGCACGTATGGCCGTTCTAGCGATCGTTTCTGAAGACGCCGTGTCCTGCACATTTGCGAACAGCACCACGGTCGCAAGCGCCCCCCCAACAGATCAGACAGCGACTCTGACCCAACAGACCCTACAGCGAACAGCAACATCAATCGCGGGCAGCATGCCTGCTACGTCGAATCGTGTGTCAGAGCGTCTGTCCGCCTCCATGGTTCGCAAAATTCCGGTCCCGCAAGCAACGGGCCAATCCTCGAATGAAGAAAATCAGCGCACATCTTCATTGCAGATTCCGTTGACGGGAACCGCCGACGGCAATGCCGGCAACGCGAAATTTTCAACCGCGCTGTCCGACCTGGCCGACGCCAAGGCGCGCGAACAAGGCGAGAAGATCCGTGATAGCGGCTTGAACTTGCAAGGCATCACGGTCGCAAGATCCCGCTTCGACGGGTGGATTGAAGGAAATGCGGGTTACGTTCGCGATTCCCAAAACAACACCTCTGACGCATTCTCCAATCTCGCGCTTGGTGCGGACTATCGGCTCAACCAACGCTGGCTGCTCGGCATGATGGGCACTTATAACAATATCGATTCCGAGACGATTGCATCCGCTCCCGACATCAGCGGTAAAGGCTGGATGGCGGGCCCATATGCCGGCTATAAAATCAACCGCCAGATGTTTGTCAGCCTGAAAGCTTTGCGAGGCGTTGGAGAAACCAGATACTTCGCATCACCCGATAGCGCGTTGACGGCCGATGGCCTCGAAACAAACCGCTGGCTACTCGACGCGACGCTCTCCGGGAACTTGAAGTCTGGCAATTGGACCTTGAGCCCTACCGCGCAATTCAGCCATTTTGCCGAACAGGGCCATCAAGTCGTCGGCGGCGATTCAACAATCCGAGCAAAAGCCGATAGCGAGCGCTTCCTCATCGGTCCGCAAATCTCTTACGAGTTCGCCCCCTCTCAATCCACGCGCGTCACGCCGCGTGCCGCCGTCAAAGCCCTTTGGCAAACGGAAGACATCAGTATCGATGAAGAGGCGATGGAAACTTTGAAAAACGAAAGCCTCAGTGCACGCGTAGAAGCCGGAATTGCTGTCACGTCCCCTGAAGCCAAATTGGACTTTTCAGGAAGCCTGGAAGGATTTGGTGGTGATGAAACCAGCAAGGCTGCTACCGGCAAGGCCACGCTGTCTGTGCCGCTGAACTAAGAGAAATAAGAGTGTTTACTCCCATCCTGGCGTCAGTGACGGCGCCAAGTCTCACATATATGCGATCATCGTTTTGCGCAGTCCGCCAGCATCTTGTCACGCTGTTGCGCCGATTCTTTCATCGCTGACGGCGAAACGCTGGCGCACCATTGCATGTGCTCAGGCACGTTGGAATGCCAAGCCGGGCCGGTAAAACCACACCTCAACCGTTCGTTTTCCTGCTGTTGCTTAAGTGCAGTTGCCGCATACCATTTGCAGCTCGACTGCGCCTGCGCGGCAGCTGGTAACAGCATCGTCCCCGCCGCAATAGCACTCATCACAAATGCAGTCGTCATCCGAACCAAAGTCATATCCCGTGATCCTCGCCCGGTCGTTGTAATAGTGGAGTTCACTACGAACTCCTCGGTGTTGCCGTACATCATTCGCTCTTATCGCTGACCGGAGTGGCCCAATCTAACCCGTTTCTCCACCAAAACGCGCTGAAGGCAGCTCCATTGATAAGCTCAGCGGCGACTGATGCCAGCATGCAACACCTCGTTATGGGCAAGAGTACAACGGCCAATGTGAACCGCGACTGAATTCCCCTCAGCTACTCCTGAAGCGAAAAAACGGCGGGAATTGAGGCACTACGCGATGTTTGTTCCACAGCTGGAGCGGCTTGTTGCATCTCATAGCGAGACGGAATCGCGTACACCATCGGTTCCGATCCCGAACCTCCCGCCTTTGCGAGTCCCATGGTTGTCGCCCACACCAGCGCAAAATCAACGCTTCATGCACCCGACATGGACTCTGCGCAACGCATCCTCGAAGATGTGTTCGGCTATAAGCACTTCCGTTCGCACCAGAATGCGATCATCGGGACGTTGCTGAACGGTGGGGATGTTCTGGCCCTCATGCCTACGGGCGGTGGCAAGTCACTATGCTACCAGATCCCGGCATTGGCACGTAACGGAACGGGCGTCGTCGTCTCGCCCCTCATCGCTCTCATGCAGGATCAGGTTGACGCCCTTAAGATCCTGGGCGTTAACGCCGCTTACCTCAATTCGACCCAAACTTCTGCCGAACAACGCGAAATTGCGGCCTCCATTTCGCGAGGCGAACTCGATCTTCTGTATGTTGCGCCGGAGCGCCTGCTTCAGGACCGTACGCTCACCCTTCTCGAACGCGCCGACATTGCCCTCTTCGCAATCGATGAAGCGCACTGCGTCTCACAGTGGGGTCATGACTTCCGCCCCGAATATCGCCAGCTCAAAGTGTTGGCCGAGCGGTTCCCGAATGTGCCCCGTATCGCATTAACGGCCACGGCGGACGAGCGCACACGCGACGAAATCATCACTGAGCTTCGTCTAGAAAAGGCCGATCGTTACATCGCCAGCTTCGATCGCCCAAACATCCGCTACCGTATCGCCGAAATTGGCTCGGTCAGCGCTCGCGAACGGCTCTGGAATTTCATCGAATCCGAACACCCAAAAGATGCCGGCGTCGTCTATTGCCTATCGCGCCGTGCCGTGGAAGAGACCGCCGCGTGGCTTCAGCGTAAGGGCCGCGAAGCGCTCGCATACCATGCGGGCCTGCCGGCCGAGACACGCGCCAGTGCTCAATCGCGCTTCCTCAATGAAGATGGCCTTATCATTGTCGCCACCATCGCCTTTGGCATGGGGATCGACAAACCTGACGTCAGGTTTGTCGGCCACCTCAGCCTGCCGAAATCCATCGAAGCCTATTATCAGGAAACCGGCCGCGCTGGCCGCGACGGAGAACCTGCCAACGCGTGGCTGGCTTACGGTCTGCAAGATATCATCCAGCAACGCCAATGGATCGCGGCGAGTGAAGGCTCGGAGGCTTTCAAACAAGTTCAACGGGGAAAGTTGGACGCGCTGATTGGGTTGGCCGAAAGCCCTGGTTGCCGCCGGCAAGCGCTGCTCTCCTATTTCGGAGAGACGCTGAGCGAGCCCTGCGGAAACTGCGACAACTGTTTGGAGCCCCCAGCAACCACGGACGGCACCGTTCTCGCGCAGAAGGCCCTCTCGACCGTCTACCGCACCGGCCAAAGATTCGGTGTTGGCTACCTGATCGACATCCTCTCAGGCAAAGCCGAAGAGCGCGCAATTCGGCTCTCTCACGACAAGCTCTCCGTGTTCGGGATCGGCAAAGATGTGGACGCTACAGAATGGCGCGGCCTGTTTCGTCAACTCGTCGCTGCCGGCTTGTTAACCGGCGACGAAGAAGGACGTGGGACCTTGGCCCTCACAGACAAGGCGCGTCCGTTATTGCGCGGCGACCAAACGTTCCTGATGCGCGCGGCAGCTCCCGCACGACCACGAGCGAAATCTCGAAGCAGCCAAGGCGCACCGAAGCTCACGGTCTCCGAAACGGACCAGCCGTTGTTTGAAGCGCTCAAGGCACTGCGCATACGCCTAGCCAGCGCGGCTAAAGTGCCCCCTTACGTCATCTGTCATGACCGTACGTTGGCCGAACTCGCACAATTAAAACCGGCAACGCTCGACGCTCTCAATAACATCACCGGCCTTGGAGCCAGCAAGATACGCCGCTACGGTGACGCCTTGATCCAGACAATTACAAATTTCCAACCCCATCCCATGCTGCAAAACAGGCTGGGTGCCAGCGTCAACGCAACATTGGCCTTGCATATTCAGGGGCTCGCCCCAGAAGCGATTGCCGCTGAGCGCAAGATTGAACTAGCGACCGTACACGGCCATTTCGCAGACGCCATCGAAGCCGGACTGCTGACTGCCGAAGACGTACTTGAGCTCGACGCATCGGATATCGATGAGATCCACGCCGTCTTTGACCGTCTCGACACACTGGAAACAGGCAAGCTCGGACCAGCCTATGCAGCGCTCGACAGCCGCTACGATTACGGTGTCCTGAAATGTATTCTGGCAGAACTTGCCTGAACCCACGCGCTTAATGCTTACGCTTCCAGCCTGGCCATAATCTCATTTTGCGCTTGGCGCGTACTAGGCGTCCACTGGGCAACATTCGAGGCAACAAAGTTCGCCTGGGATTTCAAAATGACCCCGTCGTCAAGAATCTTCAGGCCGTTCGCGCGAAGCGTTGTGCCTGTCGACGTGATATCGACAATGAGGTCCGCGCTTCCAGCCGCAGGCGTGCCTTCCGTCGCCCCAAGACTCTCGACAATGCGGTAGTCGGTGAAGCCCTTCGCGGAGAAAAAACGACGCGTCAGATTCACATACTTCGTAGCGACGCGGAACCAACGGCCGTGACTTTCCCGAAACCCACCCGCAATCTCATCCAGATCCGCCATAGTGGAAACGTCGAGCCAGCATTGAGGAACAGCAACAACGACATCGGCGAAACCGAAGCCTAACGGCTTAAGAAGCTCGACGCGTGTTTTCCAATCGGAAATCCGCTCGCGAACGAGATCTTCCCCGGTAACGCCCAAATGCGCCTTGCCGGATTTGAGGTTCGCCGCAATTTCTGAAGCTGACACGAACGCGACATCTACGTTAGCAAACCCTTCAATCTCTCCGCGATAACCGCGCTCATTGCCGGTCTTGCGCACATTGAGCCCGCTCTCGCGGAATAGCTCCAGGGTCTGCTCCATGAGCCGCCCCTTTGAGGGCAGCGCAATCTGCAAGCGTGTAGTCAAAGCCTCGCCTTCTTTACCCATGGCCTACCCCCGCACCGCGGCCAACAAGCGTTCTGTATGAACCGCGCCACCAACAGCCGGCACATCGTGCGGCGCCCCACACATACGAATGAGCTTGTCATATCGACCGCCACCGGCAACCGGGCTCGCCTCCCCAAGCATCGGGACTATGACCTCGAAAACGAAACCGGTGTAGTACTCAAGCGTCCGGCCGAACTCGGCAGAAAAATCTGCATGAACGACGTCAACACCCGCTTCGGTCAACAATTGCAGGCGTCGGTGATAAGCATCGAGCGCATCCGAAATATCAACGCCCTCACTGCCCATTAGATCCTTGAGCCGAGCACCCGCAGCACGCGCAGGCGCCGTCACACCGATATAACTGCTGATCAAAGCCGCCGTGCGTGGAGACAAGGGTTCGGCACGCTGATCCGCCACCACCATCAGAAGGTTGTCCGTGACCTCCCCGACGGTCCGTGCTCCAACGATCTCAATATCTTCGGAATCGAGATAATTCGACACAAGCTGGACAGCCTCATCCGGCTTCTCGGGATCGAGCTGAGCCAGAAGCTCATTCGGCACCCCGCCTGGCGTGTCGGCGGGCGATTGCGTCAAGCGCATCAGCTCCGTACGAAAGGCGTCCGGACGCCAGAACTGGTGCATAAGGCGCTGCCGCCACCGCGCCGGCATGTCAGCCGCCTCGAGAAGAGCACGGAATAGCCCAAGATCGCCGATCCGGAGCTTGAAGTCTTTCAGACCCGCCGTGCGCAGGCCCTCGAACACGAGAGCCAAGGTCGCGGCATCCGCTTTCTCGCGATCGGCAATACCGAATGACTCGATACCCGCCTGCCGGAACTCGCGGGGATGTGCAGCACCCGCGCCCACTGGCTGAAACCGAAATGCCGTACCGTTGTAGCAATACTTTGCCGGACGATCGCCATTCCGATGGCGCTCGATGTGCAGCCGACATGTCGGCACCGTAAGATCAGGCCGTAGGCAAAGTTCATCGCCATCGGGATCTAGGAACACATAGCTTCGCCCTCTCAGCGACTCTCCGATCACATCGAGATAGACGTCGGCCGGCTGAATAACCGCAGGTGCGACGGCCTCGTGCCCCGCCTTGATAAACACCCCAAGGAGCGTTCTGGCCTGCTCTTCGAGAGCTTCGAATTCGCGTGCTGTCTCTGCGACCATTGTCGACCGGCTTTATTTTTTCTCGTTACAGGACATCGGATGGCGATCAATCGCTTTGAGGAAAGTGCCGCGCCAGCACCTTGCGCACTTCCTCTTCCAAGGCAACCTCGCTAACGGAGAATTGCGCCGGACGCGCTTCTTTCCATTCTTTATTGTCAGCAATCGATTGCGCCGCGAGCGCACCTTCGATCAGGTCCTTGATTTGGACCTCGCCCTTTTCGCGCTCATCCGATCCCTGGATCACGACGCAAGGACTACCGCGCTTGTCGGCATACTTCATCTGCGCCTTCATGCCCGACGTCCCGAGATACATCTCGGCGCGGATACCAGCGCTTCTAAGACGTTGCGTCAGCGCCTGATAATCCGAGAGGCGGTCACGATCCATAACAAGCACGACGACGGGGCCGGGCACATCGCCTTCAGCTCCGCGGCCCAGCGCGTTGAGCGCCGCTTGTAAGCGAGAGACGCCAAGGGAAAAGCCGGTCGCAGGAACTGTCTTCCCGGTAAAACGCGCAACAAGGTCGTCATAGCGACCACCGCCGCCGACAGACCCGAAGCGGACGGGCTTGCCATCATCACCCGTCACTTCAAACGTGAGCTCCGCCTCAAAAACCGGCCCTGTATAATATTCGAGCCCCCGCACGACAGACGGATCAATCTTCACCCGATCCGAATAGCCCGCCGCAGAGATGAGCTCTGCGATTTGCGCCAGCTCTGCACGCCCCTCCTGACCGATTTCGCTGTTCTTGAGAAGTCCATCGAGTTCGGCGAAGGGATCTTGTCCATCTTTTGCCGGCACAACAAACGCTCTGATCGCTGAGATCGCGTCCTTACTAAGGCCAGCACCCTTCGTGTAGTCGCCCGACTCATCGAGGCGACCTTCGCCCAGAAGCTGTTCGACACCGGCCAATCCCAGACGGTCCAACTTGTCGATCGCCCGCAACACCGTCAGACGGCGTCCGGCATTCTCCTCACCCGCAATTCCCGCAGCTTCCATAATGCCGTCCAGAACCTTGCGGTTATTTACCTTGATGAGGAAATTACCGCGCGGGACGCCCAACGCTTCCAGCGTATCCGCAGCGAGCATGCACATCTCGGCATCTGCCGCGACGCTTTCGGTCCCAACGGTGTCGGCATCAAATTGCGTGAATTGGCGGAACCGGCCCGGACCCGGCTTTTCGTTGCGCCAGACCGGCCCCGTGGCATAACGACGGAACGGCTTCGGCAGGCGGTCGAAATTCTCGGCAACGTAGCGAGCCAGCGGTGCCGTCATGTCATACCGCAGGCTGAGCCACTGCTCGTCTTCATCCTGGAGCGAGAAGACCCCTTCGTTCGGCCGGTCGCTATCCGGCAGGAACTTACCCAGCGCATCCGTATATTCGAACGCAGGCGTCTCTAGCGGCTCGAACCCATAGTTCTCATAAACCTTGCGGATGCTGGCCAGCATCGCATTCTGCGCCCGGATTTCAGCGGCTTCGATGTCACGAAGCCCCTTCGGCAGACGTGCGCCAGGGCGGTTATCTTTAATTTTCTTGGCCATGAGAAGAAATTAGCTCTTCGGTTTCCAATTGGTTGCATCAACTTCCCGCTCCCACCGCGCCAGACATTGCCCGCCCCTCAAGAGAAGACGAACAAAGGCGTGCCGATCATGCCCACTCGCAACTCTGAAGACTTCAGACCTTGGAGACTGGGGATCGGTGCGCAGGCGGAGGGAAACCGACGGTTACAATCGCGGCTTCGCTTATCACGGCTCGCCGCATGGCGCAAAGCCGCAGGCGGCCTAGCGCTCGCCTTAGCTAGCCCAATTCTCGCCTACACGGGGAAAATTAGGCCGAGATTCACCAAACACGTCGCTCAAAGCACGCGCCCCTCTTAGGCTTCAGGTGAATACCCAGGCCGCAGAGGCGGATGCGCGAAGGGACGGATCGGCGTCGCATAAGCCCTGGCGGCGGGGATCGACACGATTTGACGCTCCGGCCACCTGAGAGCCGTCAGCTTACCGCCGAAGACGCACCCCGTGTCCACGCACAACGTGTTGTTGAGCCAGTCGGCTTCTGGAACAGGCGTGTGGCCGTAAACAATGGTCGTCTCGCCGCGATATTCCGCAGCCCAGTGATAGCGAATGGGCAAACCGAATTCATCGGTCTCCCCACTCGTCTCGCCATACAGACAAAACTCGCGAACTGCTCCACTGACACGCCCCATCATCTCTTCTTTGATGCCTGCGTGAGCCACCGTCAGTCTGCCGTTCTCCAACCACAAGTGGCTTACGAGCCCGTCAATAAAGTCGCGGACCTCATCACGAAACTCGTCCTGCTCGACTTCAAGCTGACTGATGGTTTGAGCAATGCCGTGCCCCGGCTTGACGTTGCGTCCGTTGAGCCAGCGCAACAGTTTCACGTCGTGATTGCCTGGGACGGCCAAGGCCTGCCCCTGTGCGACCATATGCATGACGATGCGGAGCACATCCGGCGATGCCGGCCCACGATCGACCAGATCACCCACAAAGATCGCACGCCGCCCCGCAGGCGTGCGTGACACGATGCGACGGTCTCTTCCTCCACCAGTAATTTCGATGGTGTAGCCGAGTTTGCTCATCAAGCCGATAAGCTCATCCACACACCCATGCACATCACCGATGATATCGAACGGACCGTGCTCACCACGATTATCGGTGCGAGTTGGCACGCGCTCAACGCAAGCGTTAGCGATCTCTTCCTGTGAACGTAAGACATGAACGTCCAAGAAGCTTTCCTTGCTGATCTGAGGAAGGCTTCGCTGCAGAAGCTGAACCTGCTTCACCACCTGGTCGTCATCTTCCGGCGCGAGCACGATGGCGACCGTTTGCGCATAGTGGGATTTGGCAATGTGAATCAGCATGGCCCGCTCGTCCCGCTGCAGAGCGTTGCGAGCCTCAACGACCGTCAAACAGCGTCGTTGCAGTCGTGTGTCGAGAAACTGTTCGATGCTTTCAGGAAGTACGCCACCCGGGAGGAGACCGTCCTCAACCGAGACAACCTCCGAAAGCCCGAACTGGCTCCGTACAAACCCCGATGGCCCAGACCCTGGAGCAGCTATCACAACAACAAGACAGAAGTCTGGGATCGTAATCTTCATCACGGCTTCCTCGCGGCGCCGCACGTCCCACAACGAGAACCATCAAAAAAACAAGTAAACCGGTTCGCACGCGGGCTCATCAACGCTCCCAAGGTCTCAAACATAACTACGCGCCCAGCATCGAAAAACAAACGCGCCGAAGTGCAGCGCTTGTCGGAAGCCGGCTGGTGAAAGTTCATACAGAAAAACGCTTGGGCAGATGACAGAGGTAAGACGTGTTCAACGCGACATCGCACAGGCTGATGTAATCAGCCGTAATTTGACGACAGCAGTACGACGAAAATGGCTGAAGCTTCGTTGTAACGCAACCTATTGCGCGTCCGCCTCCAGGTAATCATCGGGTACATAGCGCGGCGGCTCAGGCACATCAGAGACGAATTTGGCAAGTCCTTCAAGCCCACGCGGCACGGGGCCGCCAAACGCCCAATCCAACAATTCGACGGTATGCGCAATGGGGATATCCATACCTTTTTCGAGTTGCGAGATGCAGCCAATATTGCCCGTCGCCACAAGGTCCGGCTTCGCGTTTCGGATGTTCTTGACCTTACGCTCGCGAAGCTGCCCGGCAATCTCCGGCTGCAGAATGTTATAGACGCCCGCCGAGCCACAGCAGATGTGGCCTTCGGCAATGTCAGTCACCGTATAGCCTGCCTTGACCAGCAACTCTTTCGGCTCATCCGTAATACGCTGACCGTGCTGCATCGAACAGGCCGAATGATACGCCACCCGCAAAGATGAATAGCGCTTGGGTGGACCCAGTTCATATCCGGAAAGAAACTCCGTGATATCCCGCGTCATCTCCGAAATGCGTTTGGCCTTTTCGGCGTACTCCGGATCATGGCGCAGCATGTGCCCATAGTCCTTAACAGTCGTGCCACAACCCGACGCATTGATGATGATCGCATCAACCGGGGCCTTTTCCATTTCGTGTAGCCAGGCATCGACGTTGCGCCGTGCCTGTTCCAGAGCCTGCTCTTCCTGACCCATGTGATGGACCAGAGAGCCGCAGCAACCAGCGCCGTTGGCAACAACAACATCAACACCACGTCGTGCCAGCAAGCGGATCGTCGCATCGTTGATATCTGGCCGCAAAACCTGTTGTGCGCAGCCTGCCATCATGATGACCCGCGCGCGCCGCTTGGCATCCGTCGCAGCCGTGCCGGGCCCCTCATAACGCGGAGCCGGCGGAATCGACTGAGGTGCCAGCTCAATCATGGAGGCGAGTTCCTTCAGGCCCAGTTTCCGCATCACGTTGACGAACGGACGTCCCAACGGAACCAATTTCAACGCAAGCCGGAAACGGTCGGGGTAAGGAATGACGCGGGACAGAAGCCAGCGCATTGCCCGATCTTTCGGCGTCCGTGTGCCAGTCTCGTTGATGTGCACGCGTGCCATATCGACGAGATGCATGTAGTCCACACCGCTCGGACACGTCGTCATGCAGGAAAGGCACGACAGACAGCGGTCAATGTGATGCTGGACTTGCGCACCCGCATCCCGGTTCTGCTCAAGCATATCCTTGATAAGATAGATACGACCGCGCGGTGAATCGCGCTCATCTCCCAGAACCACGTAGGTCGAGCACACAGCCGTACAAAACCCGCAATGCACGCAACGCCGCAATATGCGTTCCGCCTCCGCAATTCGCGGGTCGCTCAACTGCTGCGCGCTGAAATTAGTTTGCATTACGTTCGTCCTGCTTCCGGTTTAACCGGCTTATCGATTAGAAGCTCGCGTACATACGCCCGGGATTGAGCACGCGATAGGGATCAAAGGCATCCTTCAACCCACGCATCAGTTTCTCCACCGCCGGAGCTTGCGGCTGAAAGACTTCCACTGAGGCCCGAACCTCCGGCTCGGCACGGATCAGCGTGGCGTGTCCGCCATTCACGGCTACCGCCCGGCGAATATCAGACGCGCCTGCATCGGCACTTGCAGGCACTTCGACCCAGATCAACCCGCCTGACCAGTCATAATAGGCCTCTGCCGGCATATGGCGCTTGATCGCGGCGACAACTTTAGGCCCAGCCGTCGGAGCTGTGGAGATGCGCCACAAGCACGTGTCGCGATTGTAGGGCATCACAGACAGATGACGTAGCTCGCCCCAAAAGCTCAAAGAATCCGTCGTATCTAGAACAGCCGGATCGCCATAAACTTTGAGCGCATCTTTTAGCGCTTCCGAACGGTAACCGATTGAACTGCGGAAATTCTCGATGCGCAGCGCTGTAATCGAGCGGCCCTGACGTCGAAGCCCTTCGTGTTCCAAGCGACGCGCTAACGCTTGCGACAGATGCACTGCGCCCGACACCTCATAAGGCAGCCGCATCGCGGCACACATGACTTCAGTGCCGATATCATCAGGCAAACCGAAATAGACTAATGTTGCCGCCGCCTCAGGCCATGGCAGAACCTTGAACGTAACCGCGGTCAGCACCGCTAACGTGCCCCAACTCCCCGCCAATCCCCTGCAAAGATCGACACCGGTAACGTTCTTCATCACGCGGCCACCCGCGTGGAACAACTCGGCACGGCCATTCACCGCCTCGATACCCAACAGGTTGTCGCGAGCCGCCCCCGCGGTAATCCGACGGCTACCCGAGGAATTGGAAGCGAAGATTGAACCGATGGTCTGCGTGCCGCGCGGTCCTCCGGTCGTAGGGCCAAGATCAATAGGCTCGAATGACAACATCTGTCCGTTAGATGCCAAGGTGGCCTCAACCTGAGCCAACGGCGTACCGGCCTGAGCCGACATCACAAGCTCCGTCGGCTCGTAGAGCCAAATCCCTTGCATCGCAGCGGTCGTGAGCTGAGCCGCAGCCTGGAACGGCCGGCCAATAGCCCGCTTCGAGCCGGATCCGACGATTTCCACCGACATCTGCCGATCGATCATCGGTAAGAGCATGTTCTGCAGTTCCCAGCCGGCGGCGGGTCGCATCAATTTACTCAATGGGGTCTCCTCAAACCGGGCGCCTCTTAAGAGGGTGACCGGTCATGCAACGTCTTTGGCCTGCTGAGTGTCGTTCAACGGAAATACTTTGCCCGGATTCAGCAACCACTTGGGGTCAAACACGGTCTTGACGCGGATCTGCACCGTTAGGTCGGTCGCGCTGAATTGATCGTTCATCAAATCGCGTTTTTCGACGCCGACGCCGTGCTCGCCTGTAAGACATCCACCTACCTCTACGCAGAGCCTGAGAATATCGGCGCCAGCAAGCTCTGCGCGTTCCGAAGAACTTGGGTCATTGGCATCATACAAAATGAGCGGATGCAGATTGCCGTCGCCAGCATGGAAGATGTTGGCGACCTTCAGACCATGTCCCTCGCAAATTTCGCCAATGCGTCGGAGAACATCGGGAAGCCGCGAAAGTGGAATAGTCCCATCCATACAGTAATAATCCGAGATTCGACCAATGGCGCCGAACGCGGACTTGCGTCCCTTCCAAATTTTCGCGCTTTGCTCTGCGCTTTGACTGATCAGGATGCTTGTGGGACCAAAAGGCTCCGCGATTGCTTGAATACGCCCCAGCATTTCCGAAATCTCATCATCCGAACCCTCAACCTCGATGATGAGTAACGCCTCGACATCAAGCGGATAGCCAGCCTTCGCAAAGGCTTCGCAAACCTCAATGGCCGGCTTGTCCATGAATTCCATAGCCACCGGAACGATGCCAGCACCGATAATACCGGCGACACACGCGCCAGCCGCTTCGCTTGAACCAAAGCCCATCAGCATTGGCCGCGCACCTTCCGCGGCTTTCAGAATCCGCACTGTCGCTTCAGTGACGATACCGAACTGCCCCTCAGAACCGATCATAAGGCCCATAAGGTCATAACCTTCGGCATCAAGATGCCCGCCACCCAGCTCTATGACTTCTCCGTCCATGAGCACAACCTTGAGGCCAAGGACATTGTTGGTTGTCACACCGTACTTAAGGCAGTGCGCCCCACCGGAGTTCATGCCCAGGTTGCCTGCGAGCGTGCACGCCAACTGGCTCGACGGGTCCGGGGCATAAAAGAACCCCTCAGCAGAAACAGCACCGGAAATGCCAAGGTTGGTAATACCAGTTTCCACACGTATGAAGCGGTTGTCGTAGTCAATCTCCAGAACCCGGTTCATCCGCGATACACCGACAACAACCGCGTCTTCCACCGGAAGCGCTCCTCCGCACAGGGATGTCCCGGCTCCACGCGCAACAACCTTGATCCCTTCACGATGGCAATATTTGAGAATGCGGGACACTTCCTCGGTCGTCGTGGGGAGTACAACGGCCAGCGGCATGCACCGGTAGGCGGTAAGACCATCCGTTTCGAAGGTCCGCCGGCCTTCCTCATCGGCAATGACCGCCTCCGCACCAGCAAGAGCGGTAAGGTCCTTAATGATCTGCTGCGATCGCCCCAGCACGGAAGCATCCGGCGTAGGCATCTGCAAATGAGTCATGCGTAAGTCTCCGCGATCGGAATTGCGCCGATCGACTTCTGTCCCCTGAAAATCCTTGTGAGAGCGGCCTGCCATCGCGTCGAACGACGCGGCGTATTAATTTTTGCACGCACACACGCAGGCAGCAAGTTTACCACACCCTGAGGATAGCAAGAAATTTACATTGCGCCAGCCGATCAACCCAGTCCCAATTCGTATTAGGGCCTTGCTCCCACCAGCGAATTCCCGGAACAATGGACCCGGAACATAAATGGACATAAGAGGTTGATTGGACGCGCGAGCCGTCCACGCCGGAATAGATGACAGGAACACCCAGCATGCATTTGAAAATGGCCGCCAACGTTCTAATCGGTGTGGCGACCTTTGCCCTCTGCTGTACTCCGGCCCTAGCCATCACGCGATGGATCCCCTTGCCAGTCGCGAAATCCGTAGCAATCGATACCTCTCAGCCAGGGCCGAACATCTCACGCGGAGCAGTTGTCTATAAAAATTGCCGGGCATGTCATGACATTGGCCAGGATGCCGGAACACGCGTTGGCCCCGATTTAACAGGCATCGTAGGCAGACCTGCCGCCGTCCTCGAGGATTATACCTATTCAAAAGCCATGCACGAGGCCGGGAAGGAAGGTTTGATTTGGTCCCGTGATCTTCTCGATCAGTATCTCTCTGCGCCGACCAAGTTCATTCCCGGAAACAAGATGGCCTATATCGGGTTGAATGACGCGGAAGCGCGGCGCAACCTGATCGCCTACCTCGCAACATTCGAGATCATTGGCCGCGCACCTTGGGAGCCGGTCGAAATTACAGCTCCGTTACCCGACCAACGTCCATGAATCAGCAATCCAGTGACCGCGACTTTTCGGGCCCCCCACCCGAGCCGGCAGCGCCATGTGTTGGCCTGTTCGTCACCTGCCTCGTCGATCTATTTCGGCCCAGCGTAGGCTTTGCGGCTGTAAAGCTCTTAGAAGCCACGGGCTGCAAAATAGTTGTCCCACGCGAACAGACATGCTGCGGCCAGCCCGCCTATAATTCAGGCGACCGAAAAACAGCCAGAAGCCTCGCTCTGCAAACGATCGAAGCATTTAAGGACTGTGACTACGTAGTCGCGCCCTCGGGCTCCTGCGCGGGCATGCTGAAATCCCACTATCCGTCCCTTTTGGCTGACGATCCATCGGCACACGACGACGCCCTGCGATTCGCCGCTAAAGTCTACGAATTGATCTCATTTCTGTCCGACGTCCGCGGCATGGTCAGTGTCCCAGGCGCCTACACCGGCACAGTCACCTACCATGACAGCTGTTCAGGGTTGCGCGAACTAGGCATCAAGGATCAACCCCGTCGCCTGCTGAAATCCGTCGAGGGACTGGAACTTGTCGAAATGGCCGAATGCGAAACCTGCTGTGGATTCGGCGGAACATTTTCGGTCAAATTCCCCGATATCTCCAATGCCATGGTTGAACGTAAAACCACCAACATAAGTGCATCGCAAGCACCACTGCTTCTCGCTGGAGACCTCGGTTGCCTCATGAATATCGCGGGTAAACTGAGCCGACAAGGCTCACCCGTCGGATGCCGTCATATCGCCGAAGTGCTTGCCGGAGAACTATCCGATCCCGTAATTGCTGCACCTTCACGCTAATCCGGCTAGCCAATAAGTCTTGTTGCCCGCGGACGGGCTTTAGGACAGCTTTCTTCTGTCATGCAGCCAACCACGCGCACCTTCAAAGCGAACGCCCGCGAAGCCCTTGGCGACGAACAGCTACAGACAGCCCTTGCTGGGCTGCCCACGGGCTTGGTCGCACAGCGCGCCGCGGCACGCGCGCGACTGCCGGAATTCGATGAGCTGAGAGACCTCGGCCGCGATATCCGCAACCACACGCTGGATCATCTCGATCAATACCTGGAAATCTACGAAAAGAATGCCATCGCAGCCGGCGCGCATGTGCATTGGGCCGCGACCGGCCAAGAAGCTTGCGACAAAATTTTAGAAATTTGCCGGGAGGCGAACGCGCAACTCGTCACCAAGGGCAAATCCATGGTGTCCGAGGAAATCGGCCTAAATCACGAGCTTCAGAACGCGGGTCTCGAAGTCGTCGAAACCGACCTAGGAGAGTACATCCTGCAAATCCGCGGGGAAACGCCAAGCCACATCATCGCACCGGCGATCCATCTCACCCAGGGACAGGTCGAAGCTGATTTTCGACGCGAGCACAGCGACCTGCCACCTTCCCGCGACCTTAAGGAACCTGCCGAACTCGTAGACGAGGCCCGCCAGATCCTGCGCCAGAAATTTCTCACCGCCGACGTCGGCATAACGGGCGCGAATTTCCTGATTTCTGAGACCGGCTCTTCAATCATCGTGACCAATGAAGGCAACGGCGATCTCACCCAATCGCTCGCCAAGGTGCACATCGTCCTGGCAACGATCGATAAGGTCGTTCCAACGCTCGAAGACGTATCCGTACTGCTTCGCCTTCTCGCGCGCTCAGCAACAGGCCAGGACATCACGGCCTACACGACCTTTTCCACCGGCCCGCGCCGTCCGAGCGATCCTGACGGCCCCGAAGCCTACCATGTCATCTTGCTAGACAATGGCCGTAGCGAATTGCTGGCATCTCAGTTTCGCGAAATTTTACGCTGCATTCGGTGCGGTGCATGCATGAACCATTGCCCTGTTTATGGCGCAGTCGGAGGGCATGCCTATGGTTGGGTCTACCCTGGTCCCGTCGGTGCGGTGTTAACGCCAGGCCTCATCGGTATCGAACAAGCTGCGAACCTACCCAACGCGTCGACGTTTTGCGGCCGCTGCGAATCCGTCTGCCCGATGCGCATCCCGCTTCCCGGCCTGATGCGGCGTTGGCGCGAGGTCGAATTCGAACAGAATAAGACATCGTTCCAGGCGCGACTAGGCCTCAAGCTGTGGGCTGCCTTCGCAAAACGCCCGTGGGCCTATCGTCTCGCATCTCGCTTCGCGGCCTCGTTTCTCCGCCTGCTCGCAGGAAGCCGCGGGGCGGTACGCAATCTGCCCGGTGCGGGAGGTTGGACAAAAAACCGCGATATGCCAGCCCCCCAGGGCCGGACGTTCCAACAGCTGTGGAACAAGAGCAAGCGGGAGCTCTCCAAATGAGCCGCGATCAGATTCTTGCAAAGGTCCGAGCCGCGATCTCTGACGCAACACCACAGCTTCAGCGCCGAGCAGCCGCCGAAGCCCGTGTCGCCAAGCCGTCGCGTAGCGCACCACCATTGCAACGCGTCTCACGTCCGACACAGGAACTGATTGAAGTCTTCAAATACGAGTTGGGCCGGCAATCAGCGAACGTGATCGAGGCACAAGGTTCGATCCCTCAATCTATCGCGGCCTACCTGCAAGAAGCCGCTCTCCCACCAACACTACGTTGCGGTTCAGATTCGCGGCTCACACGACTGCAATGGCGCGACGCGCCCACGCTGGCGCTTCAACATGGCCCCGCCGCTGCCCAAGACGACATCGGCCTATCCCACGCGTTTTGCGGAATTGCCGAGACGGGCACACTCGCATTGCTGTCCGGGCCGGAGAATCCCGTAACCCTCTGTTTCCTGCCCGATACACATATCGTCGTTGTCCGCCGCTCTGACATCGTAGCAAGCTACGAAGACGCCTACGTTCGGCTCAGACACCTGCTCGGCGAGCGGCGTATGCCGCGAACGCTTAATCTTATTTCAGGGCCTTCCCGCACTGCCGACATCGGCGGAAAAATCGTCATTGGCGCGCACGGTCCGCGGCGCCTGTGTGTCGTAATCGACAACACAAACTAAACGCACTTGAAACTAATCGATTTCGCGGAACGCCACTTACTTCCGCTTGCAGGAACGCAGACACTTGATGAGCTGCGCGTCACACTTCGAACTGTCGAGCGAGGCCTGTCGGGTGCGGCATTTGTTGTGCTCTTCATGACATTTGGCGCAGCCATCGGCAGCAGCCGTCTCAGCAAAGCTAGCAACCGTAACCGCCAACCCGGCTGAAAGGCAAAGCCCCGCGAGCCCCAAGAATATTGCGCGTCGTGTCAAATCGAGCCTCATCAGATCTTGGTTTGAAAGAACACCGCATCGGCCAAGCTGCAGGCCAAAAATGAAATGCGCCACCCATGCGGATGACTCATATCGCAGGTTCGATGAACGTGACCTGAACTTGCAATCAAACACAACCTGGGGATGCAACAACCCACAGCGAACCTTTAGCCTCGCCCGTATCAAAGCGAACGGGCTACATCGCGGTCTCAGCAAAGACCCACGAAATATCGCCAGCCCACGCACCGTGATACTTTTCGAGAAGCTGATCAGCCACCGTACGACGCGAATCGACGATGTCTTCTAAAGGCGCCAGATATTGCCGTTCATCTGCGCCCGATGAATCGCAGAAATTGCGATTGGCGAGCCCCTTAGCGGCCAACTCAACCATCTCACGCGCAAGGTCAGCAACATGTCCGCCACGGAAGGGCGTCTCAAGCGCCAGCCTGGGGACCTCATCACGGAGTTTCTGACGCTCGTCCGCCGTCCAATCTTTAACGCGGTCCCAAGCCGCATCCAGCACATCAGCGTCATAGAGCAGGCCAGACCAAAGCGCTGGCAGCGCATTGATCATCTCCACCCGGCCGCCATCTGCGCCCCGCATTTCCAGGAACCGCTTCAAACGCGCTTCTGGGAAAAGCGTTGTTAAATGATCCGACCAGTCATCCAGCGTCGGAAGAATGCCCTCCAGGCCGACAAGCTTACCAGCGAGAAAATCTGCGAAAGAAGCGCCCGCGACGTCGATGTAATGTCCGTCGCGGTAAACGAAGTACATCGGCACCTTGAGCGCATAATCGACAAAGGCCTCGTATCCCATGCCCTCTTCGAAAGCGAACGGCATCATGCCCGTACGATTGGGATCGGTATGACGCCAGATCTCGCTCCGCATTGATTTGAAGCCGTTTGGCTTGCCTTCCGTGAATGGCGATGAGGCAAACAATGCCGTTGCCACCGGCTGCCAGGCCAACGCAACCCGAAGCTTTTTGACCATGTCCGCTTCGGATCCAAAATCCAGATTGGCCTGGATGGTCGCGGTCCGATACATCATGTCGAGGCCACGCGTTCCGACCTTCGGCATATAGCTAGTCATGATGCCGTAACGCTTTTTTGGCATCCGCGGCATGTCCTCGAAGGTCCATGTCGGCGCAAAACCGAGGCCCAGGAAACCAAGTCCGAGCGGCCCGCCGGCACGGTGGCATTGCTCCAGGTGCTGCTGCGTTTCAGCTGCCGTTTCATGAACGGTACGAAGGGGTGCTCCGGAAAGCTCAAACTGCCCACCGGGTTCGAGACTGACCGTTGCTCCAGGCTCACCAATCGCACGTTTCAATGCGATCATGTTGCCGTCTTCAATAATGGGTTCCCATCCGCAGCACTTCATGAGCCCGGACATCAGCGCGTTGATGCCGGTTTCGCCGTCGTAAGCAACGGGTTGCCGCGTCGCTCCATGAAACACGAACTTTTCGTGTTCGGTTCCTATGCTCCAGGCGTCACGCGGCTTTTCGCCGGCAGCAATCCAGGCGACAAGATCATTGCGTGAGTTAATCGTTTCGCTCGGCGCTGCGTCCTGACGGGTCGACATAAAGGGCCTTCCGCATTTCTATTCTTACGCCCGCTGAGCGCACGAAGGAGACCTCGTACCAGCGCAGGCTTTAAACCATCGCCATAGGAAGTCGGAATCTGCGAGTTATGACGAGGCGCCGCGACGCGCACAAGCCCTACAATCAGTGTTAACGAGATTGCGAACACGGTCTGAGCCGCACGGACTTCAGGCCCAGTCGCCAAGAACGGAATTAACAAGGCTCAACGCAGCAACAGCCGCCGTGTCTGCACGCATGATTCTTGGGCCCAATGAAATCGCAGTTGTATCAGAGCGTCCCAGAAGAAGAGTCCGTTCGGTGGCATCGAATCCGCCCTCCGGGCCCACCAAAACGGCCACAGGTCCCGGTGAGATCTTCTGCAGCGCGGCAAGTGGGCTGGCCGTTTCGGCTGCTTCATCGCAGAAGATGATCCGACGAGATCCATCCCACCCCGCGAGTAAATCTGAAAACTTGACCGGCTCATCAACGGCCGGCAGCGCCAAGATGCCGCACTGCTCTGCCGCTTCGATGACGTTGGATCGCATCCGCTCAAGGTTGACCCGCTCAGCAATCGTGCGCCGTGTAATTACCGGTCTGAGCCGCGCGGCACCGAGTTCAACAGCCTTTTGCACCATATAGTCGAGCCGCGCGCGCTTCAGTGGCGCAAAAACATAGTGGAGATCGGCCCCACTCTCCTGCGGACGGACCTGTTTGTGCACGATCAAGTTGCATCGACGCTTGCTAGCGTCGCTGACAGCCGCACGCCATTCCCCGTCGCGGCCGTTAAAGATGAGAATTTCATCCTCATTCTTGAGCCGCAATACGTTGATGAGGTAGTTCACCTGCTCATTGGTGCAGGTAATGGTCGCGCCAGGAGCGAGCGCCGCATCGACAAAGAGACGCTCTGCATTGAAATCATGTACTGCCATGTGCGGGTGATACCCGAGACCGCGCCGAATTGACAATTGCTATAGTCGGCGCACACCACTTGCCTTGCCCTGAAAGCCACACGTCATGCCCAACAACGCAACGTCCGGAAAAATTCCTCCCTTAGACCCGACGGTCGCGGATGCGGTTCCGGGCAATTGGGTCGACCGCTACGCGCCATCCGCGTGGAGGCCCTACCTGCGGCTCGCGCGTGCCGACCGCCCGATCGGGACGTGGCTTCTGCTGTTTCCCTGCTGGTGGTCGCTGGCGCTCGCTGAACTGAGCGAAGGCGCCAGCTATCCAAATCCTTGGCACCTTGCGCTCTTCGCTATTGGAGCCTGGGTCATGCGCGGCGCTGGCTGCGCCTATAATGACTACGTCGATCGTGATTTCGATGCCCAGGTCGCCCGCACACGATCACGCCCAATCCCATCCGGGCAGGTCTCCCCGAGCCATGCCTTGGTTTTCGTCGTGGCCTTATCGCTCGTCGGCCTGCTCGTTTTGCTCCAATTCAATGCGTTGACGGTAGCCACCGGCATCGCTTCGCTTGCACTCGTCGCGCTCTATCCGTTCACAAAGCGTTACACCTACTGGCCTCAATTCGTGCTCGGACTAACCTTTAATTGGGGTGCACTCGTCGGCTGGACGGCAGCGATAGGTTCGTTCGCTTGGCCCCCATTGCTCCTGTACGTGGGATCAGTGGCATGGACCATTGCCTATGACACGATTTACGCACACCAAGACAAGGAGGACGATCTGATGCTCGGCCTCAAGTCTACCGCTATCCGCTTCGGAGAGCACACGCGCAACTGGCTGGCCGCCTTGTTCGCATTGACCGTCATTCTATGGACGGCAGCCGCTCTCGCTTCTGGGGGTGGTACGACTTCGCTGATCGCAATGGCAATCATAGCGGCACATTTCATTTGGCAAGTTCGAACGCTGGATATTTCTGACAGCGACAATTGCCTTGAACGGTTCAGGGCAAATCGCGTTGTCGGCGTAATATTTTTCGCCGGCATCCTGGCTGAGTTCGTCCTCGCGGCGCTTGGGTTAGACCTATAATTCAAGGCCCCAAAAGCAATGCGGCACGGGGAAAGCGTTCTCCCGTGCCGCACCTACGCCGTCCTGTTGACGAACATCACCGTCTTCCGCGGTGGATGTTCACACCATACACCGGATCACTTCAGACCGAGTTAAAGAAACGTTCTAAAATTCGCTGCTCTCCGCTCCGTTATGAACCGATTTGCGGCAAACACATTCACAGCCCATCCCCGCGGGGCTTGCTCAAGTCCCGCAGCTCAGGCAGGAAGAAATCTTAAAGAAGCTCACTGGCTTCGTGGCCCATCTAACCAAGCGCAAAGGATCTCTCGACAATGAACGCCGACAAATCCGTTACGCCGAAGCAACTTTTACACCTCGTCTTCGGGGGAGAAGTGAGCACACTCGATAAGCCTGAGTTTAAAGACCTGAAAAACCTCGATATCGTCGGAATTTACCCGAACTACGCCGAGGCCCACACGGCGTGGAAGGCCGCCGCCCAACGCACAGTCGACAATGCCGAAATGCGTTATTTCGTTGTTCACCTACATCGCCTCCTCGAACCCGATACAAGCTCTGCATAATAGTTCCGAACATCGTCAGACCGACGCCGCTACTGCGAACGCAGTCGTTCGCACTCGAAAGGAGATCGTGTGAGCAAGGCCAGCACCGGCACGCCTCCGAAGGGAGCGAAGGCGCGCAAACGGGTCGCTTTCGACGCGAACTCGCGTCTTCTGATCTCACGCTTTCTCAACGATTGGGTCTGGCCCCGCTGGCGCAGCCTTCTCTATGCCCTTGTATTGACCGCCTGCCTCGCTGCGATCACCGGAGGCTATCCGATGATCATCAAGCTATCGTTCGATACCTTGATGAAGGAGCAAACCGGAACGCTGCTACCCATCCTTCTGGGCATTATCGCAATTACCGTCGCACGCAGCATTTTCATGTATCTGCAGACGGTATCGACCCAACGCATTGTCCATCGCATGGGCACCGACATTCAAAAGGCGGCGTTCACCCACCTTATTGAAGCTGATTTTGCTCGTCTTTCACGAGAATCCCCAGGCCACCTGCTCTCGCGACTGACTAACGATATCAACATGATACAACAAGCCGTGCAGGCAACGGTGAACACGGCGGTGCGCGACGTTTTGATGGTCGTCGCGCTCGTTATCTCGATGTTCTATCTCGACTGGCTGATGTCATTGTTTGTCTTGGGCGTTTATCCGATTGCAGCGCTGCCGATCGCCATTATTTCCGAACGTCTTCGCAAGGTCGCAAAGCGCACGCAAAGCCAACTCGGTGATCTGACATCCTTGTTGTCCGAGAAACTTTCGGGATCGCGACTGATCAAAACCTTCAGGCTTGAGAACTATGCATCCGAAAAAGTGCACTCTAGCTTTGAAGAGGTCTTCAAACTTCGCATGAAGGCGTTGCGCAATCGCGCCCGTCTTGACCCAATGCTAGAAGCGCTTGGGGGCTTGGCCGTCGCTGGGGTCATCGCCTTCGCCTATTGGCGTATCTCCAGCGGAATTTCGACAGTCGGCGACTTTATGGGCTTCATCACGGCGTTGCTGATGGCCGCCCAGCCCATCCGTTCGCTCGGTAATTTGTCGGGGAAGATCCAGGAAGGGTTGGCGGGTGCCGAAAGCCTTTATGGACTGCTCGAAGAGAAGCCTAAGATCATTGATCTCCCGGACGCCGCAACGCTCAAGGTAACTGGCGGAAATATCCGCTTCGACAACGTTGCTTTCGCCTACGACAGCGCCCCTGACGCGCCCGCCCTCCGCGGCATCAATGTCGATATCCCAGCAGGAGCGACCGTCGCTTTTGTCGGCCGGTCGGGTGCGGGGAAATCCACACTTATCAACCTAGTCCCCCGCCTCTTCGATCTCACCGGGGGGACCATATCTATCGACGGCCAAGATATTCAGCAGGTGCGGCTCGCGTCCTTGCGCGACAACATCGCCATCGTAAGCCAGGACGTCACCCTCTTCGACGACACCATTCGCGCCAATATCGCGCTAGGTCGTCTCGATGCGAGCGACAGTGACATTGTCGCTGCCGCCAAGGCCGCTGCCGCCCATGACTTCATCATCGCTCAGCCCAGTGGCTACGACACACAGATCGGTTCAAGCGGACAACGTCTTTCGGGCGGACAGCGTCAGCGTCTCGCTCTGGCCCGCGCCATCCTTAAAAATGCTCCGATCCTTTTGCTCGATGAAGCCACAAGTGCACTCGACACAGAGTCAGAACGTCTGGTCCAGGAGGCCTTGACCCACTTCACCTCAAACCGCACGACATTGGTGATCGCGCATCGGCTCTCGACCGTTCAGAATGCCGACCTGATTTGCGTTATGGACGAAGGCCAAATCATCGAACTGGGCAACCACACAGACCTGATGGCGCAAGACGGCACCTACGCAATGCTCGCAAAAACCCAGTTGGTGGCCGACCCGGTCTTGGTCGACGATCCAGCGGCAGCTGGCTAGGAAACCAATACCCGCTTATTCACGCTGGAGCACGCGGTCAACGAGCCGGTTGGCCCAGCGATTAGACTGGTATGATTCCTTAAGCTTTTCGCTGTCGTAAACGGTCTCGACCCACTCGAAGAAGGGCATCGGACGCTCAGCGGTATCCGCAAGATACCGCTCGAAAAACATATCGAGAATACCCGTATCTGCTTGGCGGATATGTCCATATTTGAGCGACAACTGCTTCAGCGCCTCATCGATCGGCTGATGCCCGCGAACATGCTTGTAGAGGACGCTCATGAGGCCCGCACGGTCCGCGCCTGATTTGCAATGCATGACCATCGGATATTCGATTGTTTCGAACATCTCCCGGGCAGCGAGAATATCCTCACGGGAGGGTGCGGCCCGCGAACGAATCGTAAAGTTCACGAGATTGAGCCCAAGCTCTTCACATTGCTTGCGTTCATGCCAAAAGCTGCCGCAAACACGCTCCCCGCGCAAGTTCACGACGGTTTTGATGCCCATCCGCTTGAAACGCCGGAAATCGTGCGGAGCAGGCTGCGCACTGCGCCATGCCTCGGGAGACAAGCGATGCATGTTCAAATAGATCAGGCGAAAAATGCCGTGATCGATGAATAACATATCGAGATAGGACGCGTGCGCGCCAAACCGGCGGCGCAACCATTCGGGAGAATGATCGATAAGTCCGTGGCGCCAAGCCATCGTGACGCGCTTGACCGCGCGTTTCGCACGTTTGGCCAACCCTGCCATGTTGCCTTCCGAAAGAACCCGATTGTCAGCCACCGCGTCCGGTATTAGAGCAGATCACCTGTAGAAAGTCACAGGTGCACGCCCACCACCGGCACGCCGCCCCAATCCTAAGACTGGACCTAACCCCGCTTGCACCGAACACGTGTAATACTGAGCCGCATCATATAAAGGCTTTGCGACGCAACATCGATTGCTAACCAGCCGGTATTATGCGCTATAGGATGCGACTGCAAGGGTCTTCGCTCCGCCAACCTCGACGAGTTTGTCAACTCCGCTCAAGCTAAGACAAGCAGGTTAATGGCACTTTCGCCGAAATTGAAAACAACCCTGGGACGTGCGGGCGGCAGAATAATCGCCCGAACCATAAGGCTTGTTGAGCAAACTTCGACATTTGTGGGCGAGCCTCCCGACCTCCAAGAACGCATGCGTGCCCTCCATCCAGCAATTATGGCTTGTTGGCACGGGCAATTCATGATGCTGGCCAGCCCGGCCCCCAAAGAGCTGCGTTTTGCCGCAATGGTCGCGCGCCACGGTGACGCAGAATTGGTTGGCGAAGCTATGAGCCGCCTCGGGCATCAGCTGATCCGCGGCGCCGGCGCGGGGGACCGCCGCAAAGACCGCGGCGGAGCCCATGCCCTGAGAGCCTCCCTCAAGGCCCTCGCAGACAATACCAACATCGTAATGACGGCCGACGTTCCACCGGGCCCCGCGCGCCGCTGCGGTCAGGGGATTATCACGCTCGCACGCCTTTCCGGTCGCCCGATCCTCCCCATTGCGGCCGCCACATCCCGCTACCATGCCCTCGACACATGGAGCCGAATGACTATCAATCTGCCGTACTCCACATTTGGCTACGTATTGGGCGACCCAATTTACGTTCCGGACGATGCCAGCCCTGAGCAAATGGAACAGCTACGGCAACGGCTGGAGACGGCTCTCAATAACGCAACAGCACGCGCCTACGAATTGGCCGGAGCTGATCCTGCACGCGCCACCCCCCCCGGCGCAGCGGATCCTTCAACACCTCCGGTCCCTGCCGGTTTTCGACTCAAGTCGTATCGGGTCGCGACACGCATAATCCAGCCGGTAGCACCGCTCATTCTTCGGTTCCGGGAAAACAAGGGCAAAGAAGACCCAACACGCCGCAACGAGCGCTTCGGACAATCGAACCTAGCGCGGCCGGAAGGTCCTTTAGTGTGGATCCACGCGGCAAGTGTTGGCGAAACCAATGCGATCCTGCCTGTCGTCGATACCCTCACAGCGTTACGCCCTGACGTACGCTGTCTACTGACCACAGGCACCCTGACGTCGGCACGGTTGGCGGCGCAAAGGTTGGGACCAAACGCGTTCCATCAATTCCTCCCGCTCGACTCACCAGAATATGCGCGCCGTTTCCTAGAGCGATGGCAACCGGACGTCGCTGTACTCACGGAATCAGAAATTTGGCCGAATTTGATTTTGGAGGCACACGCCCGGGAAATTCCTCTCGTCCTCGTCAATGCGCGTATGTCCAATCGCAGCTTCAAGCGCTGGCGACGCAATACCAGTATGGCAGCAGCGCTCTTCACGCGATTCGATCTCGTCCTCACTCAGAACGACAAATTCGCGCGCTGGTATTCGGAGCTCGGCGCACGCCGCGTCCGCTCGATCGGCAATCTGAAAATCGATGCACCGCCACCACCAATAGATCAGGCCGCGTTCGACGCCCTTGCCGCAGCCGTCAACAGCCGCCGCGGCTATGTCGCAACCAGCACCCACGAAGGCGAAGAAGAAATCATCGGCGAAGCACATCGCCGATTGGCCAATGAATTCGAGGGCTTCCTGACATTGCTGGCCCCACGCCATCCTGAACGTGGAACAGCGATAGCCGAAGCGCTGAAAATGAACGGCCTGAACGTCACCCAACGCTCCGAGAATAAGCTGCCGGACACGCGAACAGATGTTTATATCGCCGATACGATCGGCGAACTGGGCACGCTTTATGCTCTCGCACCGATCGCCTTCATCGGCGGTTCGCTTGTAGACAAAGGTGGGCAAAATCCGATTGAAGCCGTCCGTCATCACGCAGCAGTTCTCACCGGCCCGAGCTGGCACAATTTCCGCGACGCCTATGACGCGCTAAAGCGCCACGACGCGATGCGCGAAGTGCGTTCCTCCGAAGAACTCGCTGCGGCCGTAGCCGAACTCATGCACGACGATGCCAAGTTGAATACCATGCGCGCGAACGCCGATCTGGCCATCGGAACGTTATCAGGCGCCCTAGACCAGACCATCGCGGCATTACTCCACTACCTCCCCGACCAGGAAGGAATGAAGCGTGCCTCTTGAGGAACCTTCATGGTGGTATGGCAATCAAACGAGCGACTGGCGGGCAAACGCGCTCGAACCAGTTGCAGGGATTTACGGCTGGGCCGCCGAACGGCGCTTCAAAAAAACGCAACCCTTCCGCTCCGAGCTCCCTGTTATCTGCGTCGGAAATTTCACGGCTGGCGGCACAGGCAAAACGCCCATGTCGCTCTTGCTGGCTGAACTCCTGACACAACTTGGCGAACGCCCAGCGTTCTTATCACGCGGTTACGCTGGCCGCATTGCGGGCCCGGAATGGGTGGACCCTCACCGGCATTCCGCCATCGACGTAGGCGATGAACCCCTGCTGCTGGCCAGCTCAGCTCCAACCATGATCTGCCGGGATCGGCCTGCCGGAGCACGCGCCATCCTCACACGTGAGCCGCGTCCCACGGTCATCATCATGGACGATGGTCTGCAGAACCCATCGTTGGAAAAAGACCTGCGCCTTGCGATCGTGGATGGCGCGCGCGGCATCGGCAACGGTCGGGTTATTCCGGCCGGGCCTCTACGCGCACCTCTCCAATTCCAATACGCAATGACCGACGCTGTGATCGTGAACGGATCACAGCCGCCCCACGACGACGATCGGCAGTCAAATACCGGAACCGGAGTTCTTGACCGCTTGCGCCACCGCTTCCTAGGCCCCGTGCTCGTTGCCGAACCCGAACCTGCGGGAGATATTTCCTGGCTAGCCGACACCCCCGTCATCGCGTTCGCGGGCATCGCAAACCCGCACCGTTTTTTCTCGCTCCTAGAAAGATTGGGCGCAACCGTACTCGCCAAGTTGGCGTATCGCGACCATCACACTTTCACTGACAGCGAAGCGGAAAAATTGCTCGCGCAAGCTAAGGCAAGCGGCGCTCAGTTGGTGACAACCGAAAAAGATCTGGTCCGGATGACCCCAGAAGGGAACTCGGCAATAGCCCGCCTACGGCAGTCAGCGCGTCCACTACCCATCCGACTACAGTTTAAGGAAAACGATCTGTCTCGCATGAGGGCGCTGCTCGAAGCCGTCATCGCAGACAGTAAACTGCCCGCATAAAGCAATCATGTCCGGGGCGCCCTCAGACCTTGCCGTTGACTTCCAGATAGCGACGGAAAGAAATCTCGGGAGAAGCATAGGCTTCCTGAAGCTCAACACTCCAGTACCGCAGCTCATTGAGAGCAATCGGCTGCCCAGTTATAGCGCAACGCACAAAATCACCCGGCGAAGTGACCTGAAAGTCACCGCCCTGATACTTGACCTTCGCCTCATCCCGCGGGCCGAAAAACTTCTCAAACCGGTTCATTGGAACTCCCTGCCCGGCAATGGTGCCGAAGCCTCAGATTGATTGCCCGTTGTCGGACACCCGTCAAGTCGTCCCTTTCGCGCAAGCACCACTTCAGGACCCAGTGCTGGTCATGTTTTTCGCGTGAGGGCTAACTTGGGAACCCCCTCGACGAATTGCTAGAATAGGCTTCCCTGATCAGATTTGCGAGCCGCGCGTGACGGCCGGCGCTCGTCCTTCGGTTTCTCAATCGTCATCTCAGAGACTTTCGACGGCGCAGGCTTATCCCCTTGCCCTGGACCCCCTGTTACGTTTGCCATAACTCGTCCATCGGCAAACTCGATCTCGATGCTCTGCTGCGGCACAATCTGGGCCGCTTTACGCAAAGTTTTACCTTTTGCATCACGCACCAGCGCAAAACCACGCGCCAGAACCCCTTGGTAACTAAGCGTATTTAAAAGCTTCCCCTGTGAATCGAGCATCCGACGACGGTTAACGACCGCATTCGCGAACGCAGCATGACTGCGGGCGACAACCCCCACAAAGATCTCTTGCCCACGCGTTAATCGGCTGCGCAATGCCGAAGGACGCAAACGCCCGCCGACGCTTTCAAGCCGCGTACGCCTCTGGCCAGCCGTACGCAAAAGCGCATGACGCGCGCGATTGTCACACTGCGCCAATCGTTCGCGATCTCGGGCAATCCGCATTTCGACGAGGCGCGGCACCAGCCTTCCGGAGATCCGGGCGTGGCGCATCGCATGCAGGCTGGTGTTGGAGATCAATCCGCGACCCAAGCGACGCTCCACATCGTCGAACTGCTGTCGCGCCGACAAAAGAAGGTTCTCGCGGCGCGGCAACCCACGTGCCGCCGCGCGCAAATGCGCCCGTGCACTCTCAACGCAACGGCGGACCGTATGCTGCGCACGGAGCCCGTATTCTGCCGTCCGCTGCACGAGATCGCCGAACTTTGGTACAGCCCATTCCGCAGCCTTCGTGGGCGTAGGAGCCCGCGCATCCGCGGCAAGGTCAATCAGGGTCCAGTCTGTCTCATGCCCGACCGCCGAGATAACCGGCAGCGCACTGTCGGCCACGGCCCGCACGACGATTTCCTCGTTAAAGCCCCACAAGTCTTCAAGACTGCCGCCACCCCGCGCGACGATGATCACGTCGGGCCGTGGTACCGGCCCACCTGCTTTCAGCTGATTAAACCCACGGATCGCGGCAGCGACTTCCGGCGCGCACCCTTCGCCCTGAACCCGAACCGGCCACACAATGGCGCGGGTCGGAAACCGCTCATCGAAGCCATGCAACATGTCACGGATAACAGCACCAGACGGACTTGTGACGATACCAACGATGCGTGGCAGGAACGGCAGCGGCACCTTACGGGCCTCGTCAAACAGTCCTTCCTCAGCGAACTGCTTTTTCCGCGCTTCCAGCAAAGCCATGAGCGCGCCCACACCGGCCGGCTCCAAGCTCTCGATAACAAGCTGATACTTGCTCTGGCCGGGAAACGTCGTCACACGCCCAACAGCGATCACCTCCATGCCCTGTTCCGGCTTGATCGCTAACCTTTGCGCAACGCCTTTCCACATGACGCCAGCGATTACGGCGCGATCATCCTTAAGGTCGAGATACAAATGGCCGGATGCCGGGCGGGAAATGCGGCCCAATTCTCCGCGCACGCGCACGTGCTCAAACTCGTCTTCCAGCGACCTTTTGATCGCGCCCGACAACTCGGACACGGAAAACTCCGGCGCATTACCCGCCCCTAAGCGCTTATCTGACAGGGTTTCGGTCACGAATCAGTCCCGGTTTGTTAACTGCATCAGCGATGATACATCATTGAATAATGGCAGCAGACGCTCGGTAACACATGACGTGAACCTACAGCGATCCTGAAAAAGTGAAAAACTAAGGGCCCGCAACGAACATGAACGTCCTACTCATCGGCGGTGGTGGCCGCGAACACGCCCTCGCATGGGCGCTATCAGCAAGCCCCCTGCTCGACACATTGTATTGCGCTCCAGGCAACGCCGGAATAGCAGATGTCGCGCAGTGCGTTGATCTGAAGGTCGACGATCATGAGGCCGTCGTTACCTTCTGTAAGGACAAAGCAATAGACCTCGTTGTCGTCGGTCCCGAAGTGCCGCTCGTTGCCGGATTGACCGATACGCTGACAGCCGCCGGCATTAAGTGCTTTGGCCCGTCCGCCGCCGCCGCCCAGCTTGAAGGCTCCAAAGGCTTCACAAAAGACCTTTGCCGGGCCATCGGCATCCCGACAGCCGCTTATGCCCGCTTTGATAGTGCTGACGACGCAAAAGCTTACGCAGCACAACAACCTGTCCCCATCGTTGTCAAAGCTGACGGCCTGGCCGCAGGCAAAGGCGTCATCATCGCGCAGACCCAGGCCGAAGCTCTCTCGGCAATCGACAGCCTGTTCACAGGAAACGCCAGCGGAGCCGAAGTCGTCATCGAGGAATTCCTCACCGGCGAAGAAGCGAGCTTTTTCGCCCTCGTTGACGGCGAACACGTCCTCGCCCTCGCGACCGCCCAAGACCACAAACGCGTGGGAGAGGGCGACCAAGGCCCTAACACCGGCGGCATGGGGGCGTATTCCCCCGCTCCTGTCATGACGGATGAACTCATCACGCGCACCATGGATGAGATCATCAAGCCGACGGTCGCGGAAATGGCCCGACGTGGAACACCCTTCAAGGGCGTCCTATTCGCAGGGCTTATGATCACGGACGAAGGTCCCAAACTCATCGAATACAATGTCCGCTTTGGCGATCCCGAGGCGCAGGTTTTAATGCCCCGGCTCACATCCGATCTCCTTCCGGCTCTCATCGCCTCAGCAGACGGCGTCCTCGATCGTTTCGATCTGCGCTGGCATGACACGGTTGCCCTCACGGTCGTCCTGGCCGCCAACGGCTATCCCGGAACTCCAGAAAAAGGCAGCGAGATCAAAGGCATTGATGCCGCTTCTGCAATCGATGGTGTGACCGTATTTCACGCTGGCACCGCCCGTGACGACACCGGGCGCATCCTCGCCAACGGCGGACGCGTTCTTAATGTCACGGCCGTCGGCAAAACCGTCCGCGAAGCACACGATAGAGCCTATGAAGCCGTGAGTTGCATCGACTGGCCGGGCGGCTTCTGCCGATCAGATATCGGCTGGCGCTCTTTGGCGCGTGAAACTTCGGACACAGAGGCTTGATGAACCGCGCAGCTACCATCATCTCGCCATCGTGCGAGAAAGTAATGTCATGACGTTCCGACACCCGATGAGACCGGCAGCAAAGTGACAACCTCTCTCAGTAGCAGGGATCTGACGCGCGCACCGCGCATTGGGCTGGCGCTCGGTGGCGGCGGCGCGCGAGGTTTGGCGCACATTCTTATGTTGGAAGTCTTCGACGAGATGGGGTTACGCCCCCAGCTCATTGCCGGAACCTCCATCGGCGCCATCTTCGGCGCGGCATACGCCTCCGGCTACACCGCAGCGCAGATCCGCGCCCATACGGAGGAAATCCTGAAAAGCCGGCTAGAGATCCTTCGCCAGGCTTTCAGCGCGCGCCAGGAGCCTCTCCAGCGCTTCATGAATGTATTCCAACTGCGATCCTCAATCTTCAACGCGGAAGCATTGCTCGACCTGATCATGCCGCCACGAACGGCGGCAGACTTTGCGTCGCTCGAGATCCCATTGAAGGTGATCGCATCGGAATTCAGCGAACAAAAACAGATGGTTTTATCGGAAGGACCACTCTTGCAGGCGGTCGCGGCAAGTATGGCGCTCCCCGGCCTGTTCACGCCGGTCGAAATCGACGGTGCCATTCTGCTGGATGGCGGCCTCGTCAACCCGCTCCCCTTCGATGTCCTCGCAGAAGACACAGATATCACGATCGCAATCAACGTAACGGGGGCCGGTCGGGTCGCGAGTGAGGGCAAGCCCAGCGCCTTCGAGGCGATCGTCACATCCCTGCAAATTCTACAGCAATCCATCGTTCGCGAGAAAGTGCGAACCCGGAAGCCAGATATTCTGATCGATGTCGAAGTCGGCAACTTCCACGTACTCGAATTTCATAAACTGGACAAAGTTCTTGAGGCCGCAGCGCCCGCCAAAGCGAGACTTCGCCAACAGCTTGAGCGCATTCTTTTTGCTGAACCCGCCGACGTCAGCGAACCTGACCCTGAGCCCCAACCTAAATTGGAAGAACCCGAACCCGCTAGGCGGGCCCGCCTAGCCGAACGGCTCCTGGGTCGCCGCTAGCGTCAAGGCCCGGCATCATCTCCGCGCAGCAAAAAAATCGCGTAGAAGTGCCCCCGTGCGCTCTTCGTCAAGCCCACCATATACTTCCGGCGCGTGGTTGCACGTAGCCTGAGCAAACACCCGGGCACCATGCTCCACACCGCCTCCTTTCGGATCGCCCGCTCCGAAATAAAGCCGCCGGATACGGGCAAGGGAGATCGCTCCAGCACACATGGCGCACGGCTCTAACGTGACGTAAAGGTCGCAGCCTAGGAGCCGTTCTGAACCAAAGGCCTCGCATGCGGCGCGAATCGCGAGGATCTCAGCATGGGCCGTAGGATCAGCAAGTTCGCGGATACGGTTACCTGCCGCACTCAAAAACGTACCATCCGGTGCAGCGACAACGGCTCCCACGGGAACTTCTCCACGCTGAGCCGCAGCGTTGGCCTCCGCCAATGCGCGTTCCATGTGGCGGCTGCCCCGCATCGATGTCATAACAGCGCGTCCTTCAATTCGAACAGAAATCGCAAATGCCTAAGGCGCCTACAAAACGACGTCCGAACATTATCAGCAAGGACCGGCAGACACACGCCAAGCCGGCACGCAAGGTGAAGGCGGAGGCACGTTCAAAACCAACCTCCGCGGACGCGGCAAAATCCACCACGCGCAAGTCTGCTGAACGCCCCACCGCAGCCAAACCCGCTCGCACGCCGGTCCGCAAGAAACAGCGTGGACCAGGACGCGCGCCGGAGCCTGCTGCAGGACAAAACGACCCTATGCGCATCGCCAAGGCGATTGCCCGTGCAGGACTATGCTCGCGGCGTGAAGCCGAACGCTGGATTGCCGAAGGCCGTGTCCGGCTGAATGGCAAATTGCTAAACAGCCCCGCCGTAACGGTAACCTCTTTGGATAAGATTGTCGTTGACGGCAACCTACTACCGGACGCCGAGCCCGTACGTCTATGGCGCTATCACAAGCCGAAAGGTCTCGTCACGACGCATCGCGATCCGGAAGGCCGTCCTACAGTATTTGACAGTCTTCCGCCTGAGTTGCCGCGTGTTGTCTCCATCGGCCGTCTAGACTTCAATACGGAGGGCTTGCTGCTTTTGACCAACGACGGCGCGCTGGCCCGCCATCTCGAATTACCGTCCACGGGCTGGTTACGCCGCTATCGCGCACGCGCGCACGGTCGCGTAACACAAGCCGACCTCGACAAACTGAAAGACGGCGTGGAAATCGAGGGGGTTCGCTATGGCCCAGTCGAAGCGACGCTCGATTCAACGCAGGGTGCCAACGTCTGGCTCACACTTGGCCTGCGCGAAGGCAAAAATCGCGAAGTGCGCAAAATCCTCTCAAGCCTTTCGCTCGATGTAAACCGCCTGATCCGTGTGTCCTACGGACCGTTCCAGTTGCTCGACCTTGCTCCCGGAACCACCGAACCCGTGAAGCGACGCGTCCTCGCCGACCAGCTTGGCGCGAAATTGACAAAGGAACTGGGCCTCGCAGCACCTGACCCTGACCGCGTCGGCCGAGGCCATAAACCCGAGGGCAAAGCAGCGAAACCAAAAGGCCAGTCGGAATGAATGGCCTACCCTCAAGGGGGACGCCATGCGTATCGTAGGCGGGCGTCTCAAAGGGCGCACTTTGGTTGCTCCTCAGCACGGAGGCACGCGCCCCACCTCGGATCGCGTCCGCGAGTCCGTATTCAACATTCTCACGCACGGCATCGAAGGCCCTCCATTGGAGGGCGCACGTGTCATCGACCTCTTCGCCGGCACGGGAGCACTTGGGGTGGAAGCCCTTTCACGCGGCGCTTCTTATGCGCTTTTCGTCGAAGACAACGCCGATGCCCGCGGGCTTATTCGCAGAAACATCGAAGCCTTCGGACTGCAAGGCATAACCCGCATCTTCCGGCGTGACGCCACCCGGCTTGGCCCAGCCGCAACGCGGGACAGCTACGCCTACGCCTTCCTTGACCCGCCCTACGACAAAAAACTCGGCGAAGCCGCACTCACAGCCCTTCATGAGGGAGGTTGGCTCTCTCCCGGCGCAATCATCGTCCTTGAAGAACGCGCAGGCGTAACAGTCGATCTGCCATCTGCCTTCGAACTTATCGACGAACGTACATATGGCGACACCACGGTTCATTTTGCCCGGCTAATCTCCGAAACAGCATGACGAGGATCCACCCGTGAACATACGCTGGCGGGATAAAACGCACGGCGGTTTGAACGGATGGCTCGAAGCGGCCCTGTTCGTCATCGCGATCTCCGCGTTGACCGTACTCTATGCAATTGCCCAGGCCGCCGGCGCGCATATGTCTGTCTTCATCTTCTACACGATGGCCGCCTCGGCTGCCGGAATGCTGGCGATCACGGGGTGGGGCAAAGACGCAGGCGATGTCATCCTGACGCGTCAGAGCTGGGTGTTCGGCACCGCCACCGTCGGCCTCGAAGCCCTATATTTCCTCCTGCTGGGTATCCTAACACCCGCCGAAGCTAGCCTCGCTTTGCGCTTGGCTGTGCCCGTGTCGCTTGTGATCGGCTGGCTGTTTTTTTCTCGCACCATGACGAACCGCATTTGGTTCGGTGCGGCCATAATTATTGTCGCCGTTATCCCGATCCTCTGGGGCTTGGACAATGCGCGCATATTTTCCGCAACGTTACTTGCACTCGCCTGCGCACTTGTCGTCTCAATAAAAACATTCGCCAGCGAATTTCATCCCTGGAACCGGCGCGCGGAAACGGTACGCGAAAAACTGCGTGTCACAGGCTTGGTCGTGCTGGCGACAACGCTGATCGCAGCGACAGCGTTGATCTGTTCGGTCTTTCTGGTCGTCTATGGCATTCTCCCAGCCAACCCGATGACACCTGAACCCGCCGCCTTCTGGCACGTGCCAACGCTTGCCCTGGCCCTTTTCTGCGGCGCGCCTGTATTCATCGCCATGACGTATTTAACCTTCTCCTCCGTGGTAAAAATCGGCACAGAAAGCTTCCTGGGAACCAGTGCCTTGACACCGTTTAGCGCACTGGCGCTCGAAGCATTGGCCGCAGGGTTCGGCATCCTTGCCGTCCCGAACTACGACTGGAAATTGATCCCGCTCATATTACTCGGCGTCGTCGGCGTCTTTATTGTCATCAGCGGCCGTCACAAATCGGCCCCCTCCGAAATTCCTGCCCGATAAGGGGTGGCAGGTAAGCGTGTCGGGGGCTATGAAGCAGGCAGCAAAGTCATCCGGGATTCAGATACATGGCCGCCACCCGTCCAATCGTCATAGCCCCCTCGATTTTATCGTCCGACTTCGCCCGTCTGGGCGAAGAGGTTCGCGACATTGATGCCGCTGGGGCTGACTGGATCCATCTCGATGTCATGGACGGCCATTTCGTGCCCAACATCACCTTTGGCCCTCCCATTATCAAAGCCATCCGCAACGCCTCGCCCAAGGTCTTCGATTGCCATTTGATGATCGACCCGGCCGTTCCCTATATCGAAGCGTTCGCGGAAGCCGGTGCGGACATCATCACGGTGCACGTTGAAGCCGACACCCATCTCGACCGCTCGCTGCAAGCAATCAAGGCTCTCGGAAAACGCGCGGGCGTCTCGCTCAATCCGTCGACACCTGAAAGCACGATCGAGTACGTTCTCGACCGCCTCGACCTCATTCTGCTGATGACCGTCAATCCAGGCTTCGGCGGCCAGGCTTTCATTCCTGCCGTGGTGGAGAAGGTCCGCCGCGTCAAACAGATGATCGGAAACCGCCCGATCGACATCGAGGTTGATGGCGGCGTAACACCGGAAACAACCGGCAAGATTGTCGAAGCAGGCGCCAACGCACTCGTCGCCGGTTCTGCGGTATTCAAAGGCGGCACGCCTGCTCACTACGCGGCCAACATCAAAGCGATCCGGGACGCAGCAACGAACGCCCGCTCGATCCCCTGTTGAGGAGTGGCAATGGCGGTAGAAACCCCGATCTGCGATTTCGGCTGGAAAGCTCCGAACTTCACGCTACCCGGCGTCGACGGCAAAACCTACAGCTTGGCCGACCTGCGTGGAGAACGTGGCACGCTGATCATGTTCATCTGCAATCACTGCCCTTACGTGAAAGCAGTGATCGACCGTATCGTCCGCGATGCCAATGAACTCAAGCCCCTGGGCATTGAGAGCGTCGCAATTTGCGCGAACGATTGGCGCGCATACCCCGATGATTCATTCGAAAACATGAAAACCTTCGCCGCCCATCACGGCTTCACGTTCCCCTATCTCCACGACGAGACACAATCCGTCGCCCGGACCTATGACGCCGTATGTACGCCGGACTTCTTCGGCTTCGACGCCGATCTCGGCCTTCAATATCGCGGCCGCTTGGATGCGTCCCGGAAAGAAACCGGCCCCGCCGATCTGCGCAGAGACCTTTTCCTCGCAATGAAGCAAGTGGCTGAAACAGGCCAAGGCCCACGTGAACAGATCCCCTCGGCGGGATGCTCAATAAAATGGCGGGAAAGCTGAATGGTTCGCGCAGTTGTTTTCGACCTCGATGGTACCCTCATCGACAGTGCCCTCGATATCCACGCCGCGGCCAATCGCGTCCTCCGCGAACAAGGCCTCACTGAACTCGATCTTCCGACATTGAAATCATTCGTCGGCGAAGGTGTCCGGGTCTTGATGCAGCGCTGTCTCGATCATGCGCACGCCAGCACCAGTCCTGAAGACATACAGCAAGCCGTGGCTCACTTTCTCGAGATTTACGCTGAAGACCCGGCAAAGCACACAGTCATCTACCCTGGCGTGCAAGACCTGCTTGCGAAGCTGCAGAGCCGCGGCGACCGGCTGGGCATTTGCACAAACAAACCTGAAGCGATAACGCGCACGGTCCTGAAAGACCTTGGCCTCACAAGCACATTCAGAGTCGTGGTCGGGGGCGATACGCTGCCAACGCGCAAGCCGGACCCGAGCGGCCTGTTGGCTACAATCGCGCAACTCGGAAGCAAACCGGACGAAACGATCTACGTCGGAGATAGCGAAGTCGATGCTGCGACAGCCCAAGCCGCTGGCGTAAAATTCGTGTTGTTCACGAAGGGCTATCGCAAGAGCCCCGTAGCCTCGATCCCCCACTGGCGCGCACACGATACGTTTGCCGAGATCGAAAGCGCGCTTATCACGAATGACGCAACGGCGAACGGATAACGCGCGTTAGCGACGCCCGAACAAACGCTCGATATCCGAGAGCTTCAACTCCACATACGTCGGACGGCCATGATTGCATTGGCCCGAAAACGGTGTGGCTTCCATCTCGCGCAATAAAGCGTTCATCTCGCTCGCGGTGAGCCGGCGACCGGCCCGCACGCTGCCATGACACGCCATCCGCGACGCCACGGCTTCCAGCCGGGTTTTCAGAGCGCTGTCATCCGACTCGCTAAGGATCTCATCGGCAAGATCCCGGACAAGACCATCGACATCGGTGTCTCCTAGCAGCGCAGGCACTTCACGTACGGCCACCGCGCCGGGACCAAACCGGTCGGCGACAAGGCCAAGCTCTAAAAGTTCATCCGCCTTCTCGGCTAAGGTTTCAGCCCCTTCCTCGCCCAGTTCGACGATAACGGGGATCAAAAGCCCCTGTCGCGCCACGCCACCTTCCGTCAACATCGCCTTGAGCTTCTGATAGACAAGACGCTCGTGCGCGGCGTGCTGATCAACGATGACAACGGCGTCGCGTGTCTGCGAAACAATATAGGTCTCGTGCAATTGCGCCCGCGCGGCGCCAAGCGGGCTATCCATGAGGTCTGCCCGGGCAGGTTCCGCGTCCGCCGACGCATCCGCACCTGTTGCCGAGAATGCAGTAAACGCTGCCTGAACCGGCTCGGCAAAGCCATGCACCCTGCCCTGCGGACTCTCGAAGTCCGATAGGGGTGAGCTGCTAGGTACAGAGGCCACGCGTGAGGAAACGCCAGACCACGCTGCCCCGGTAGTCCGTGACGGTGCCGCCGGTTCCACGGGCCGCAATGTTGCGATCGTATCCTGCCCGCCCCGCGCCGACGCACGATGCCCTGCACCTTCCAAAGCATGCCGAATCGCACCGATCATGATGCTGCGCACCGTTCCAGCGTCACGGAACCGGACTTCCGTCTTAGCTGGGTGCACGTTGACGTCCAGCTCACGTGGATCGACGTCAACAAAGAGCGCAACGAGAGGATGACGCCCGCGCGGCACCGTATCCCCGTAGGCAGCGCGAAGCGCTCCAACCACCAGCCGATCTTTCACAGGCCGTCCATTGACGAACAGAAACTGTTGAGAAGCATCCCCGCGATTGAGTGTCGGCAGTCCCGCAAATCCCGCCACGCGAACGCCGTCCCGTTCTCCGGCGATCTCCAAGGCGTCTGCGAGAAAATCGCGCCCCATAATCCGGCCGAGGCGCTGCAAAAGTCCGTCCGCATCGGCCTTGCACGCTGGCAGCTTGAGACTGGCCCGTTCGCCAGTCACCAGCGTGAAAGCGACCTGGGGATGCGCCATCGCCAACCGTTTGACGACATCGGAAACTGCAAGATTCTCTGAGCGCTCGGACTTCATGAATTTCAGGCGAGCTGGTGTCGCAGAGAAAAGATCCGTCACCTCGATACGGGTTCCCGAATTGATCGCTGCGGGCCGAATAGGACCCTTGGCACCCCGGTCAACGATGATAGCGCAGCCTGAGCTCCCGCCCTGCTCCTGCGTAACAATCTCCAGCCGCGCAATCGAACCGATGGAAGGAAGCGCTTCCCCGCGAAACCCGAGCGTTCGAATATCGAAGAGATCTTCCTCGCTGAGTTTGGACGTCGCGTGACGTTCGACACAAAGCGCCAGATCTTCCGCACTCATGCCGCAGCCGTCGTCGCTCACACGGATCAACGACAAGCCACCGCCTGCGGTCACAACCTCGACGTCGCGGGCACCCGCGTCGATCGCGTTTTCGACAAGTTCCTTGACGACGCTCGCCGGCCGTTCGACGACCTCGCCGGCCGCGATACGATTGATTGTTTCAGGCGAGAGCTGACGTATCGACAAACCGAGAAATCCCTCTTCGTCGAGTACCCGGAACGCCGCTGCGGATCAGATACCGGCGTCGAGCCGTTTACGCGTGAGGATTTTCGCCAATTCGACAGCGGGTTGATCGAACGGATCGATGCCCATAATCCGTCCGGCGAGAATCGTTTCGAGCATAAAATGCATCAAAATCCCGCCGATCGCACGCTCATCGAGGCGATCCACATCAATCGTGCGAACCGGCCGCCCAGCCTGCGCGAGCGCTTCCGGTAACGCCGCCGCTTGCGCAGCCACGATATCCCCAACATGGCGGCCCGCCATGTAGTCCGCGCCAGCCTGCCGGGCCATCTCGGCATCCACGACCGGCCCATTGCCAACGGTGGCAACACGGACAACCGTGACCCACAGTTCAGGCGGCCCATCCATGAAAAACTGAAGCTGGGAATGCTGATCAAGCGGTCCGACTGCCGCAATCGGGCATGTGCCTTGGCCATTCTTACCCAGGCTCTCCGCCCACAGCTGAACGTACCAATCTGCCAACCTTCCCAGACGGTCGGCGTAAGGCATGATGACGCTAAGCCGAACGCCCTTTTCTTTGTTAAGCGCCACGGCTGCCGCTGCTGATACGGCCGGCGCGAAGTCGGCTGGACGGCGTGCGTCCAGCATCTTCTGGACCACATCGGCGGCCCCCTGCCGCACAGCGAACGCATCGAGCCCACGCGCCATCGCCGGCATTAATCCGACGTTCGTGAGGCACGAATACCGCCCACCGATCCCGTCATGATGCGCAAGCATCGGAATGCCGTGTGCCGCAAAGAGGGAACGCAACCCATTGCTTTTACCCGGCTTATCCTCCTCCGTAATCCCGAGGAACAACTCCGGGATACGGGCCTCGAGCCCTGCCGCTTTGACTGCGCTGAGCGCCGCAATGGCCTGCGCGAGCGTTTCGGTTGTACTACCCGACTTCGATGTCACAACGAAACGCGTTGTCTCTAGATCAAGGATGTCCAGCGCACCGGACAACGTCGCGCCGTCGAGATTGTCGTAAAAGCGCGTCCGAGGCCGTTTGCGTTGATCGGGAGCTGCACCGCCGGGGATATTCCATCCCGCAAGCTGAGCCAAAGTTTGCCCGCCAAGCCCCGAACCGCCAGTCCCGAAAAAGACAATCAGCCGGGCCCCCTCGCTGAGCCGCGCGAGAGCTGCATGGGCGTCATCAAGATCCGCCGTCTCTTCGGGAATATTGAGAAGAGGCAGCCGCCCCGTCTTGTAGTGGTCTCTCAGCTTGGCGAGTTCGGGCTCGGCACGTTTGAGATACCGGCTCAGCAAATGCTCGGACAAACCATGTCGGCCAATGACCGTCTCCATGCAGCCGTCGATCGAAATACGAAAGGGCGCGCAGCCTTCAGCTGATGCTGAATTCTTGCTGAGAGAAACAGGGTTGGTCATCGAGCAATCCCGGATTGGTGAAACGTGTGTGTCCACCTAGCCCGTTTCTGCGGCCACGCCAAGGCACAGGAATCTGAGCCGCAGATAGTAACGCGGGGAAAATTGCCCCGCGCTCTCAAAACAAAACGTGCAACCCTCTGCGAAATAAAGAGAAAATACTCACCCTCTCGGGGCCAAACCAGCCGGCTTGCCAACGACGGTAACGATGAGATCGTTGAGGTCGAGAAACCGTTTTGCCGCCTGCTTGATGTCTTCCAAGGTTACCGCCTCAATCTGCGCATTACGCGTATTCACATAGTCGATGCCCATGTCCTCGACCATGATGCCCAGAAGCTGGCTGGCAATCTTCGCGTTGCTATCAAACCTCAATGCATAGGAGCCCGTCAGGTAGTCCTTGGCGTTCTTAAGATCCTCTTCGGTCGGGCCGGTTTCCAGCATCTTCTTAAGCTCCGCACGGATGACATCGAGAGATTCCGCGATCGCCTCGTTCTTCGTCGCAACGCTTCCCAGGAAGATCGCCGAATGATCCATCGGGCTTAGATAGCTGTAAACGGAGTAAGCAAGCCCGCGCTTTTCACGCACCTCTTCCATCAACTTCGAGGCAAACCCGCCACCACCGATGATGTGGTTCAGAACGAACGCCGACATGAAGTCTGGATCTTTGCGCTTCAACCCGCCAAGACCGAACACTGCAACAGACTGCGGAACGTCCATTTCCGTAACGATCAGACTTCCCTTCTTAGGCGGCGCGACATCCGACACGGAATTCAGTTTCGCCTTCTGCGGCAGATCCCCAAAAACTTCGTCGAGCAGCTTGGCGAGCGCGTCGGCATCAATATCGCCGACAGCCACAACTTTTAGATTCTCCCGAGCAAAGATCCTCGAGCGATAGGCTTCAAGGTCATCGCGCGTGATGCTGGAGATCGTCTCAAGCGTTCCATCCTTGGGCTTGCCATACGGGTGGTTCGGGAAAGCCGCGGCATACCATGCGTTGCCAGCGACGCGATCCGGGTCACGCGACGCGTAAACAATGCTCGCCTTAAGCTGCCCGCGAATACGTTCAATGGCATCATCATCGAAGCGCGGCTTCGTCAACGCCAGCTTCAACAATTCCATCGCCTGCGGACGGTTCGCAGAAAGAGTTTCAACACTGCCGTAGAACGTGTCGCGACTATCCTCATAGGACATGCGCATGGCGATATCTTCCATGCGCTCCTGGAACTCCGCCGACTTCAGATCACCCGCGCCCTCATCGAGCATCGCCGAGAGAAAATTAGAAACGCCTGCCTTGTCGGCCGGATCCTGCGAGCTGCCGCCCGTAAACGCAAAGCGCAGCGCAACGAGCGGGACAGAGTGTTCTTCGACGAGCCAAGCTTCGATGCCGCTGGCACTTTTAACGGTCTTGATATCCATAGCTTGAGCAGGCCTGCTGAGCGCGACGATGTTAAGGAGAAAAAAAACGGCGAGGAGATTTACGAAATTGACACGGGCAACAGCACGAACGTGCAACCCGGCTTGTCGCAATAGGCTCATGACTTCTCGTTCCCTTGTCAACCGCGTGGCGATGCCGTAGCCGACGCCCGCTTATTGGACGTGCCAGGATCGTTATCGGCCTCGGGCAGAAGCCGTCCACTCACAGACTGCCGAATGTCGAGGCTTTTCTGTGCAGCCTTCTGCACATCCGCCGCGGTAACTCGCTCAATGGCCGCTGGCCATTCCTCGATATCTTCGATGCTCTGGCCGACGACTAAGCCCCAGCCATAACGCCGCGCCATATTTGACTGATTGTCGCTCTCGTACACGTAGTCCGCCGTCAGGCCCATCTTGGCCCGCCTCAGCTCGTCTTCGGTAACGCCGTTCTTCGCGACATCTGCAATAACCCGATCAATCTCAGCTTCTACCTGATCAAGATCGGAGCCGTCAGCCGCGATTGCGTAGAGCGCAACCTTGCCGCTATCGAGCCCATCACCGTGATACCAGCCACCCGCCGACGAAGCGATTTTCTTGTCGACCACAAGCGACTTGTACAGTCGGCTTGTCGACCCGTTGGCAAGTATCCGGACGAGAACGTCGAGCGACTCGGCCTCACCTTTCTGCGCCTTCACATAGCTAGGCGCCAGATAGTAACGATGGAAGGAAGCTTTACCTGCCCGCGGATCCGTAAGCACCAGCTCGCGAGCTGCAAGCTGCGGTGGCTCGACAGGACGGAGACGATTTGCACCCACCTCGGGGTTAGAAGGGATTTTACCGTAAGTTTCTTCAGCGAGCTTGCGCACCTCGTCAACGCCAACGTCCCCAGAGACCACCAGGATCGCGTTGTTCGGCGCGTAGTAGTGTTTGTAGAAATTGAGAGCATCTTCCCGATCGAGCCGCGCAATCTCGTGCTCCCAACCGATCACCGGAATGGCGTAGGGATGTGAATAATAAAGCGTGGCATCCATCTGTTCAGACAAAATAGCTGAAGGGTTGTTATCGACACGACTGCGGCGCTCTTCGAGAATAACGTTGCGCTCGGTCAAAACCTCATTGTCGGTAAGCCGAAGATTGACCATGCGGTCCGCTTCCATCGACATCACTTTGGCAAGTCGGTCCTTCGCGACGCGCTGGAAATAGGCCGTCGTATCCTGGCTGGTGAAGGCATTGTCCTGCCCACCCAACCTAGCCACGATCTTGGAAAATTCCCCAACCGCTATCTTGTCGGTGGACTTGAACATCAGGTGTTCGAGAAAGTGAGCGATGCCGGATTCTCCGCGCGGCTCGTCAGCAGCACCGACGCGATACCACACCATGTGCGTCACGACCGGCGCACGCTTGTCTTCGATAACAACCACCTGCATGCCATTGGCGAGTTTGAATTCGTTGGCACGAGGAGCAGCGTGGGCGGAAGTAGCGGACAACGTCGTTGCGAGCATGAGAGCCGTCACTAAGCTGGAAACCAAAAGGGGAAAGCGGCACGAAGCCAGAATGCGCATGAGTTCAGATCCTCAAAGGTCCGGACATCGGCGCGCTATGAAGGACAAGCTCAACCTCCAAACGCGCATTTCAAACCCGGCTACGGAAGCGAAGCAAATCGTAACCGATTTACCGTGCACCTATCGAGTCGAAGCCTCCGAGGATGTCGGCATTCAGACCTGCCTTGTCAAATGACAACGCGTCCATGTTCCCACGGAATTGGCGCTGCTACATAGCTACGCCACACGCATAAGAGATTATTTTAACTGAATAAATATTATTTGATAACGATGCGCTGCGTTACCTGGCATGAGCACCTCAACCACGCGCCATGACGCCCCACGATGCCAAGCAAAATAATCTGGGGTCAGAACGCCGGCCAGAATGCCCTACTGCGCGTTCCACTCTTTCATGGCTGAAAGAACCGACTTGCGGCAGGGACCCAATGGCCCAGAGACCGAGTCTGCGTCGGCGCGTCCCATGGCAACAGCCGTATCATAGTGCTTCGCGCAATACTCTTCCTGCTGCTTCTTCAACATTTCCTGGTCGACCACTTTGGCTCGGTCAGGATCGTTAATCGCAGCAAGAGAGATATCTTCCGGTGTCTGAGCTGGAGCATTGGGATCAGGCAAACGGGCCAAATCCGGAGGCACGACCAATGGGCTCCGCGATTCCATCTTAGGCGTTGTACGGGTCGTAGGCGCGTTCATGCCCATTGCATCGAAGATCTTACCTTCGAACTGGACATCGCCTGGCGAGCAGCCAGCCAAAGCAGCGGCAGCGAAAACGCTCAGTGCGGTCAGTAAAGCCCTGATCCGTCCGACAGATCTCATTTCCGAATCTCCCTGGCCGCAAGAGGTGGATCGCGTTAGGCGAGCCCCGGCCCAACCTCTGCAGCATCGAGCGCTATGACGTCTTTGCGGCGTCTTTGCGACTCGTTGCCCAGAAATCATACAAGAGGCCGATTACCCCAGCAACTATAGCGACATCTGCGACATTGAAGACATACCAGTAGAAGCCGAAGGCATGCAGCGAAACAAAGTCGGCTACGCCCCCGATCACCAGCCGATCGATGCCATTTCCAATCGCTCCTCCGATGATCAGACCTAGGCTTAGAGCGAGAACGGCGCTCCCGGTGGAACGCGCTGACCATATCCACAGCGCTATGCTGGCCACGGCAGCAAATGCCGCCAAAGTGGCCTGCCAAGCCGGATGAGCCATATCGAGCATAGAGTAGCTCACACCGGTATTCTTCACGAAGACCAGATCGAGAAACGGGAGCACGACAACCCGCCCTCGCTCTTCTAGGTTGTAGTGGGCGATAATCCACCACTTGCTTACTTGGTCGGCCACCAAGGTGATGAGCGCCGCCCACAGCGTCCACCGCGAGAACGCGCCCCAAAACCATCCACCGGAGTGTTGATCGCCCGTCATCACCACACGCCCTAACCTAACCCTGGCCTGCGCCAGCAGCATCTATCTCACGCATCGCGGCGGCATCCCGCGCCGAAAGATCGGGATAGGCAGGATCAGATCCGACATCGTCAGTAATACGCCATGAGCGCGCGCATTTGCGTCCCTCAGCACGCTTCGGCACGACACCCACACCGGCAACATCGGGGAGCTTGAACGCATCTTCCGGCGCCGGACCACTAACGAGCTCGGCTCCGCTCGTAATAAACGCTTCGGCCAGATCCACGTCGTTGAGCGCAGCCAAGGTATCCGCGTTGTCGACATAGACGACGGGAGCCGCTTCGAGACTGGAGCCAATGCGTTTCGCCGCGCGCTCCAATTCCAACGCCCCTGTCACCACCCGGCGCACCTTTCGGATGTGGTCCCACTTTTCATCAACCGCTTCATTCCGCCAAAGCCGCGAAATCAGCGGAAAGTCTTGCAGGTGAACCGAGCTGTCTTCGGACGGATACCGCTCCAACCAAGCTTCCTCCGCCGTAAACGACAGGATCGGAGCAAGCCAAAGCGTCGTCGCCTTGAAGATCTCATCGATAACACTGAGAGCCGCACGTCGGCGCATACTGGAAGGCGCATCACAGTAAAGCGCATCCTTCCGGATATCGAAGTAGAATGCCGATAGATCCGTGTTCAGGAATTGCGCGAGCAGATAAACAACCTTCCGGAAATCGTACTCCGCATAAGCCGTCCGCACCTCTGGCCCCATCTCGGACAGCCGGTGCAGCATCAGCTTTTCGAGCTCGGGCATATCGGCAATTTCAACGCGATCTTCCTCGCGGAAATGCGAGAGCGCCCCCAACATCCAACGGATGGTGTTGCGCATTTTCCGATAGGTCTCAGAGAATGTCTTGAGGATCTCGGGACCAATACGCAGATCGTCGGAATAGTCCGAAGCCGCCACCCACAAGCGCAGGATATCAGCACCCGACTTGTCCATGACGTCCTGCGGCGCGGTTACATTGCCCGCCGACTTGGACATCTTCGCGCTCTTCTCATCGAGCACGAAGCCATGGGTCAGGACGACGTCATAAGGCGCATGCCCCCGCGTACCGCAGCTTTCCAGAAGCGAGGAATGGAACCAGCCGCGGTGCTGATCCGACCCCTCAAGGTACATCACACGATCATGGCCACCGGCGGAAGCCCGATGGATATTGGCGAGTCCCGGAAAATGCACGGGGTCTTCCATTGTGAACGCGTGCGTGGAACCGGAGTCGAACCACACATCCAGAACGTCACGCACCTGCTCCCACGCGCTCGGATCGTCGACGAGACCATCGAGGAAACGCTCTTTCGCCCCCTCTTCAAACCAGACGTCCGCGCCTTTTTCCGCAAAAGCATCGGCGATCCGCTTTTGCAGTTCGTCCGATTTCGCAAAGCCGGGGCCGGGAATAATTTCATCGGTTTCCGTGTTGCGGAAGACCGTGATCGGCACGCCCCACGCGCGCTGACGCGAAACCACCCAATCCGGGCGGTTGGCGATCATGCCTGTGATGCGGTTCTCACCAGCAGCCGGCACCCACTCAACGCGCTTGATCTCCTCCAGCGCCGTCTCGCGCAACGACTTGTTGCCGGCAGCCGCAAGAGGTCGGTCCATGGCAATGAACCACTGCGGTGTATTGCGGAAAATGACCGGCTTCTTCGACCGCCACGAATGCGGATACTGGTGCTTGAGGCGGCCGCGCGCGATCAGCGCACCCGCCTCTGCGAGCGCTTTGATGACGGCGTCGTTGGCATCGCCCTTATCGCCGTTTTCCTTGAGCACACGTTTGCCCGTGAACCCAGGCGCTTGATCCGTCAGCACACCGTCCGCATCGACCGTGAACGGGATCGTCGTGTCGATGTCGCGGTCCCGTAGAGACTTCTGCCGCGCCGTCCAGATGTTGTAGTCGTCCGCACCATGTCCCGGCGCCGTATGTACGAAGCCGGTTCCTGTATCATCGGTAACATGGTCACCATCGAGCAGCGGGACATCGAAATCGTAGCCCTTGCCGCGAAGCGGATGCGCACAAATCTGCGCACCACCCAATTTGGCAAAATCCACGTCACCGAGCCGTTCAGAGCTTTCAACCTTGGCAGCCTTCATCACGTCAGCTGCAAGCTTGTCCGCAAGTACAAACGTGTCACCGGATTTGGCCCAATTGCCTTCCGGCGCTGCCGTAACTTCGTAGAGCCCATATGCGATTTTCGACGAATACGAGATCGCGCGGTTCCCAGGAATCGTCCACGGCGTTGTTGTCCAGATGACGACCGATGACGACAGCAGCTTTTGCGAGACGGGATCATCTCCAGACTCCCCAACACTGATGATCGGAAACTTCACCCAGATCGTGTCGGACTGATAGTCCTGGTACTCAACTTCCGCTTCCGCGAGCGCCGTCTTCTCGACGACCGACCACATCACCGGCTTCGAGCCGCGATAGAGCTGACCGCTGCGCGCGAACTTCATCAACTCGTTGGCGATCGTCGCCTCAGCGGGAAACGCCATCGTCGAATAGGGATGTTCCCAATCGCCGATCACGCCCAGTCGTTTGAATTCCTCGCGCTGCACGTCGAGCCACTTCGCAGCAAAGGCCCGGCATTCAGCACGGAACTCATTGACCGGCACTTCGTCCTTGTTCCGGCCCTTGGCACGATACTGCTCCTCGATCTTCCATTCGATCGGCAGGCCGTGGCAGTCCCAGCCCGGCACATAGTTCGAATCGTGCCCCAGCATCTGCTGGCTCTTGACCACGAGATCCTTGAGGATCTTGTTCAGCGCGTGCCCGATATGAATGTTGCCGTTGGCATATGGAGGGCCATCGTGCAGCACGAACTTGTGCCGTTCCTTCGCCTCCGCGCGCAGCTTGTCATAAAGCCCGATCCGCTCCCAACGCTCGAGCAATCGGGGCTCAAGTTTCGGCAAGCCCGCCTTCATGGGAAAGTCAGTCTTCGGCAGATAGAGTGTTTTCGACCAGTCGCGTGCTTCCGTGGTCGTCGCGCCTTCGTTATCGCCTTGGCCAGTCTGTTTCGCCATTTGTCCTTCACGCCGGGCGGCGTTCTTTCCAGTGTTTATGGGTTAGCCGCCTTCTAGCAACGCTGCCGCCGCTGTACCAGCACCATATCGGCACATTAGGAATTCGCTTGGTAAATCGCACGATTCAACGCCGCGGAGACGGGCCTGAGCGACCGCGCCGGGTTTTGACCGGTCCGAGGTCGAGCGACGGCACGGCCCAATCGGTTTTCTCTTCCATGTCACCACCGTCCCGCGCAGTCGGGTGAAAGACGCCATATCCCAGCGTCGCAATGCGTCGCTCTGTTGATTCGTGCACGCGACGCACTGCAAACGTCCAAAGCGGACTGAACAGGAGTGAGAGCACAATAACCGAGATAGCAAGCTTGTAGCCGACAGGATCGAAAACCTGATTCGCCAAGCCAACAGCGGCCAGCACAAACGAAAACTCTCCGATCTGGCCCATCACGAGACCGGCCTGATAAGCCGTTTTCCACGGCAAGCCGACGCGATGAAGGATGACAATGTTGGCGACGGATTTCAGCAGAAGCGTCCCAACCACGAAGACCGCTACCAGACCGGCATTCTCAATGATGAACTCGACGTCGAGCAAGAGGCCGATGGCCACAAAAAACAACACCATCAGAACGCCTTGGATCGGCTCCATCGCGCGTATCGCCTCTGTGCGAAGTGTTGTTTTGCCGATCAGCAACCCCGCAAGAAACGCTCCATAAGCCGGCGACATTCCCGCAACGCCCGTAAGCACGGCGGCTGTGCAGCAAATGAGGAGCGCAACAAGCGTAACCAACTCTACGCGCCCCAGGATATTCTCCTGCCAAGGGAACGGCAGCTTCCCGCCCTTGCCGAATATGCGGATGAAAAGGGCCAACCCTGCGAACGCACCAACGACCTTAAGGAGCGTTGAAAGCTCCAACGACGCCCCAGGTACGAACGAGTTCGCGATGACCAACATCGGCACGATGGCGATATCCTGCGCGATCATAACCGCGACGACGATACGCCCGAGGTCCGTGCGCAATTCGCCAAGGTCATCCAACAGCTTCAACGCGACAGCCGTCGATGACATGGTGACAACAAAGGTCATCAGAACGATCTGTTCGGGACGCCACTCAAGGATAACGCCAAAAAGCGCTAGCGCACCGAATGCTACGATGATCTGCCCCGCCACCGTCAAAACGGCGGGCCGAAGATCATCGATGAACGCCTTTAGGCTGACTTCCATGCCGATGACGAACAGGAGAAACAGCACGCCGAATTCAGCCGCCAAGGGCACCGCATCCACTTGCGGCATAAATCCGACACCAGCCGGACCAAGCGCTACGCCTGCCAGAATATAGCCCACCATCGGCGGCTGCTTGAGCCAAGCCATAAAAAGACCGGCCGTAACGGCCGCTAATGTGATGATGGCGATCGCCAACAAAAACGGGAGCTGGTCTTCCACGTGACCCGCATTCCTTTATGTATCTAAAAAATCTAAATAATCGGCGGCTTTTCACGCACGGCCGACAGGATCGCACGGGCCTGCACGCAATCTTCGACAATTTGCGCCTTCAGCGCATCGAAGGTTTCAAACCGCTTATCTTCACGTATGAAATCAACGAACTCGATGGCAATTTCACGATCATAAAGATCGCCCTGAAAATCCAGGATAAAGACCTCTAGCCGAACGGGACCGTCATCGGCACTCGGTCGAGTTCCGAAATAAGCTGCGCCATCGTGTATTTCGTCGCCGATGACCACACGCGCGGCGTAAATGCCGTGTCGTAGAGCTGTCCCGCGCGGCAACTCAACGTTTGCCGTCGGAAATCCCAGCTCGGTCCCAAGCTTTTGTCCACTGATGACTGGTGCGGCAACGCGCCACCAATGGCCCAGCGCATGCGCAGCCCCACGAACATCGCCTTGAGCCAGATGCAGCCGAATGGCAGTCGAAGAAAAAACTTCGCCCTCCTCGGCTTGCTGATTGATCACGCTCACGCCAAATCCGTGTTTCTCCCCAGCCTGACACAATGACTCAGGCGTGCCCGCACGGGCCTTGCCGAAGCGAAAATCGTAGCCGATTACCACATGCGCGACGTCATAAGTCCTGACGAGAATTGTTTCGACGAACTGATCCGCCGACAAGCCGGCGAGCTCAGCATTGAAGTCGAGAACAGCGACAAGATCGAGCCCGAACAGCTCAAGCAACCGCAATTTTTCCGATAGCGGTGTCAGGCGGAAATGCGCCTCTTCGGGATGAAAAAACTCGCGCGGCTGCGGCTCAAAGATGACCGCACCCGCCTTCCGCGACAACGCCTTGGCCGTCTTCACGGCCTCTGCAAGAAGCGCCTTGTGTCCGCGATGCACGCCGTCGAAGTTGCCGATCGCCAGCACGGCGCCTCGTGCAACGTCCGGCACCGGAAGACTACCGTGAACCACCAGCATGCGGCCTGTTCCCATTCATCAGCACACCAATGTGCGCGTCAGCGTGAATAACCCTTACAGCACGTCACCGCTGTGCGGACGCAAACTACTCCGGGCGTCCCGGCACCATCATCATCGCCTCGCCATCGAGAACGACTTTGCCGTTAACAGAACAGGTGCAATCGAATCGCGCGCGCTTCTTGGCTGGGACGAGATCAACAACGACGACCTTCGCCGTCACGGTATCACCAATCCGTACAGGGGCTTTGAAGTTGAGCGTCTGGGAGACATAGATCGCGCCTGGCCCGGGCATCTCCATGCCAAAGACCGTCGAAATGTAGCTGGCCGTCAATAACCCGTGGGCTATGGGCTCTTTGAAGATTGTTGTGGCGGCGTATTCACGATCCAGATGCACCGGGTTGCGATCGCCCGAGACCTCCGCGAACGCCGCGATGTCAGCCTCTTGAACCGTTTTCTCGAAGGTGGCCTCCATGCCGAGCTCGAGGTCCTCGAAGTAATATGCTTTTCGTGTCACCACCGTCATCAATGCCCTTTTCGGTGCCTGCACCTTAGCTGTCGATGCATTCGCACCGCGATTTAGCCCGCGCACCCTAATGGCCGCTTCGCATACGAGCAACACGCTCATTCACACGTCATTGACCAAAAAAGTTACAGAGCTGGAATAGGCACAAAGGGCCATTCCGCACTATATTTCCGCTTATTGGGTTTGGTCTCACAGGCAACGCGCGGCGTGCTGTTGCATCCACCTCCGACGCCAGCTGTTGCAATGCGCTAAGTATTCAATGTATTGTGCAGATCCTCCCGTTAATTCATTCAGCCTATTGGCCCGCGCGGACGTCTCCACCGCGCGCGGACCGGAGAAACTCTTATGAGCGATCGTAAGCCGTTGATGCCCAAGGCCACTGCCGTTTGGCTGGTCGACAATACCGCCCTGACGTTTGAGCAGATTGCCGAGTTCTGCGGACTACACGTGCTCGAGGTCAAGGGCATTGCCGACGACGATGTGGCGCAGGGCATCAAGGGAATGGACCCCATTACCTCCGGCCAATTGACGCGCGATGAGATCGTGCGCGGCGAAGAGGACCCCAATCATCGCCTGAGATTGGCTGAACCCAAGGTCAACATGCCGCAGGTCGCGACTCGAAAAAAAGGTCCGCGCTATACACCTGTCTCGCGTCGTCACGATCGGCCGAATGCCGTCCTCTGGCTATTGCGCAACCATCCGGAGCTCAAAGACAGCCAGATCATGCGCCTCGTCGGCACCACTAAGCCGACCATCGCCCAGATTCGCGATCGCACACACTGGAATTCGGCCAACTTGGTTCCGCAGGATCCGGTAACCCTCGGCCTGTGCTCCCAGATCGATCTCGACAATGAGGTCCAGAAGGCCGCGAAACGCACCGCTAAGGAACGTGAAGCCGCCGGTCTTCCGCTGGAGCCAGGTGGCAGCCTGTTGCCAACTGACGAAACGACCGACCTCAACGAGACTCCGGCTCCAGCCGACGAATCCGAGAGCGAGGAAGAGGCACGCATGTTTGCGAAGCTTCAACAGCTCTCCGGCGGCAATACGTCCGACGAAGACGAAGAAGAAGAGGGCGAAGACGAAAAATCTGAGGAAACGCCCGAAGCTTCCTCTGATGAGGGCTCAGGGACTGACGAGGATTCAGAGACTGAAGAAGATGAAGAAGATTCAGAGCCTCGCGATTCGTGAGTTCCTTAAAGCGGTCGATATTTGCGGCCTAAACAATTTTGGCCTGCGCTAGCCCCCGCAGCTCCAGAACAGCTTTTATCTCTTCAAGGATCGCCGGGTCATCGATGGTGGCGGGCATCGCCCAGGCCTGTCCGTCAGCCATCTGCCGCATCGTTCCGCGCAGTATCTTGCCCGAACGCGTCTTCGGAAGACGATTGACCACCATTACGGTCTTGAAAGCCGCGACCGGGCCGATGACGTCCCGCACGAGTTGGACGACCTCGGCCTCCACTTCGGAAGCCTCCCGATCCACACCGGCGTTCAACACAACAAACCCCGCGGGAAGTTGCCCTTTGAGCGAGTCTTGAACGCCAATCACCGCACACTCGGCAACATCTTTGTGCTGCGCGACGACCTCTTCCATCTGTCCCGTCGAGAGACGATGCCCAGCGACGTTGATAACGTCATCCGTACGCGCCATCACATAAACGTAACCGTCTTCGTCAAGGAACCCGGCGTCTGAGGTCGAATAGTACCCCGGAAACTGCGTGAGATAGCTGCTGCGAAAACGCTGATCATCCTGCCAAAGCGTGGGCAAACATCCTGGGGGCAACGGCAGTTTGATCGCGATAGTCCCTTGCTTGCCGCACGGTAGCAAATTTCCCACCTCGTCCAACACGTCGAGAGCATAGCCCGGCATCGGCACTGTCGGAGAACCATACTTGACTGGCAACAGTCCGAGCCCAACCGGATTGCCGGCAATCGCCCAACCCGTTTCCGTCTGCCACCAGTGATCAATCACAGGAACTTGCAGCTTGGTTTCAGCCCATTTCAGGGTTTCCGGATCAGCTCGCTCGCCGGCAAGGAAGAGAGTACGCAGACTTGAGAGATCATAGTCCCGAACAAGGTTGCCTTCCGGATCTTCCTTCTTAATTGCGCGGAATGCCGTCGGAGCCGTAAACAAAGCGGACACTTTGTGCTGGGAAATCACGCGCCAAAAAGCACCCGCATCCGGTGTCCCGACAGGCTTGCCCTCATAGACCAGCGTCGTCGCACCGTGAAGCAGCGGCGCATAACAGACGTACGAATGCCCCACGACCCAGCCAACATCGGAAGCCGCCCAGAAAACCTCACCAGGTGCGATGTCGTAGAAATTGGGCATCGTCCATTTTAGAGCCACCATGTGGCCGCCGTTATCGCGAACGACCCCTTTTGGCTTTCCAGTCGTACCGGATGTGTAAAGTACGTAAAGCGGATCGGTCGCCTTTACTGCGACGGGACCGACAGTCGCCCCATTCCCACGCTCGAGCATTTCCTGCCAATCGAGATCGCGACCGGGAATCAAAGTGGCTTCTGCCATCGGCCGCTTGAGAATGAGACAATAACGCGGTTTGTGTTGCGCACGTTCAATCGCAGCATCAATAAGCGGTTTGTAGGGAACAACACGGCTGCCTTCGATCCCGCAGGACGTAGAGAGAATAGCAACAGGTTTGGAATCATCGATACGGGTTGCCAATTCAGCCGCTGCGAAACCGCCAAAAACCACCGAATGAACAGCCCCGATGCGGGCGCACGCCAACATGGAGATAACCGCTTCCGGGATCATCGGCATATAAATGACGACCCTGTCGCCGGTCCTGACCCCAAGTTCGATGAGGACATGCGCCAAGCGTGCAACTTCTGCCGTCAGTTCAGTGTAGGAGAACGTTTTGACGGTTCCCGTAACCGGGCTGTCGTAGATGAGAGCCGTTTGATCACCGCGTCCCGCTTCGACATGACGGTCAAGACAGTTGTAAGCGGTATTGCACTCGGCCCCAGCGAACCACGCCCCATGATGCCCCGCGTAGGGATCGTGTACTTTGTCCCAAAGACGATACCAGGAGATGTCCTTGGCTGCCTCGGCCCAAAAACCTTCAGGATCCCTCTTCCACGAGTCGTACACCTCAAAATAACGGCTCTGCGAGGATGTCATTACGGCGCGCTCCCATGGGAATTGTTTGATTATTCCGCTATGAGAGCACTGCGCACCCCTCAAGCGCAATAATTTCTGCGCCTTGCCGACGTCGCAACACGCACACCCAGAGATACGTCACCCAATGCTCAGGCACACGTGCCGCCTCGCCAAGAGCCGATGATCACCGACCCCTACTTTTACGCTGTAGCAATTCCCGCAGTTTTCCTGATGGGGCTCGCCAAGGGCGGCTTTTTAGGCAGCCTCGGCGGGTTCTCAGTGCCGATCATGGCCTTGGCCATTTCTCCCGTCGAAGCTGCTGCCATCATGCTTCCAATCCTGATTGTCATGGATTTGATCGGCGTCTACGCCTACAGGCGAGAATTCGACCCGGTGAACTTGCGCATCCTGCTACCGGCCGCGGTAATTGGCGTCGGCATAGGTTGGGCCACTGCCGCCATCGTAACCGAATCTCATGTGCGGCTTATCGTTGGAGTCGTAGGGCTCGTCTTTAGCCTCGACTATTGGATAAAGTTGCATGGACGCACAGCATCAGCCAAAGGCCCGAACGTTCTCAAGGGTTCATTTTGGGGTGTCGTGGCCGGATTCACCAGCTTCGTCAGTCACGCTGGCTCGGCGCCGTTTCAGGTCTACATGCTGCCACAACGGCTGCCGAACGCCGTCTTTGTGGCGACTTCCGTCATGTTCTTTACGACGGTGAACCTCGTGAAGGTCATCCCTTATGCAGCTCTAGGCCAATTCAGCTTGGCAAACATGTCCACAATGGCGGTGCTCTTGCCGTTAGCCCCCATAGCGACACTTATCGGTGTATGGCTGACACGCAGAATTCCACAGGAGCCCTTCTACCGAATCGCCTACGCATGTCTGCTTTTGATTTCGCTTAAGCTGATTTGGGATGCCGTGAGTGCGCTGCTTTGACGAACGCCTGTCAGGCGAAAGACCATCAGACAGCGCAACCAGCTTGCAGCCAACGTTTCATCACACTCAAGGCCGCCAACCCGATCCAACATTACTCAATGAGCAATGGGGTAAGAGCGATAAGTGTCATAAGTATCCAGAGGCCGATGCTGTCTAATCTGCTCGGACTGCTCATTGCTACGTCTCCGCCATCCTAAGCCGACGCGCACAATTCCAAAAATATCACGTATTCATAACACGGCAATTGCCACCTTGAGAGTATGGAAATGTATATCACAGATTTATCGCACGTGTCCTCAATCGCCCCACCCCAACCTTGAAGACACGCTCAATGCACTGGTCATATTGCCGGAAAACGACACCTCGTGCATTGATAACTCCACGGGTGAATGACAAAACCACACGCCCATAACGCCGGAACGCCCTGTCCATGCTCGGTTAGATAGCTGGGCTTATTTGAATCGAACATACTGACCCTGGTGAAAGATGTCCGCCAATCCTTTTGAGCAGAACCTCGACAAGAATGCAGCCAATTACCAGCCGCTGACGCCGCTCACATTCTTGTCACGCGCGGCGCTCGTTTATCCCCGGCACACCGCCATCATTCATGGCAAGCAACGCACGTCATATGCCGATTTTTACGCCCGTAGCCGGCAACTCGCTTCCGCCCTTGCAACACGCTACATCGGCAAGGGGGACACTGTATCTGTAATGCTGGCCAACACGCCGCCAATGCTTGAGGCACACTACGGCGTCCCAATGATCGGCGCCGTCCTTCACTCGATCAACACCAGGCTCGACGCCAGCGTTATTGCGTTCCAACTCGACCATGCCGAAGCCAAGGTATTGATTGTCGACCGCGAGTTCGCTGCCGTAGCGCGAGAAGCTTTGACGCTCGCAACAGTGAAACCACTTGTCATCGACTACAACGATCTGGAATTCCCCCAGGATGGCGAGCCTCTGTCCTATACGGATTACGAGGAATTCATCGCGAAGGGTGATCCGAGCTTCCAATGGAAGATGCCGGACGACGAGTGGGACGCCATCGCCCTCAACTACACATCTGGCACCACCGGCAACCCCAAAGGCGTCGTCTACCATCATCGCGGCGCCGCCCTGATGTGCTATGCAAACACGCTGGCAACCGGCATGCAGGCGCATCCCGTCTACCTCTGGACCCTGCCAATGTTCCATTGCAACGGCTGGTGTTTCCCGTGGTCGCTTTCCGCCGTTGCAGGAACGCACGTTTGCCTGAGATGGGTCCGCGCTAAAGGTATGTACGACGCCATCGCCGACCACCGCGTCACTCATCTCTCCGGCGCTCCGATTGTGATGTCGACGCTGTTGAACGCAAACCCGGATGAAAAGCGCGAAATTACCCACCGCGTCGCCTTCAATCACGCCGCAGCACCTCCACCACAGGCAGTTCTCGACCGCATGGTCGAAGCAGGCTTTGATCTAACGCACCTTTATGGGCTCACCGAGACCTACGGGCCGGCAACAATCAACGAGTGGAATTCTGAGTGGGATAATCTCAGCCCGGAAGCCATCGCACAAAAGCGCGTACGCCAGGGCGTCCGTTACGTTGCGCTCGAAGGACTCACGGTGCTCGATCCTCTGACCATGCAACAGGTTCCCGCGGATGGAGAATCGCTTGGCGAGGTCATGTTCCGTGGCAACATCGTCATGAAGGGCTACCTGAAAAACACCGAAGCGACCGAAGAAGCATTTGCTGGTGGATGGTTCCACTCGGGCGACCTTGGTGTCCTGCATCCCGATGGCTACATCCAGCTGAAGGATCGTTCAAAGGACATCATCATATCCGGCGGCGAAAACATCTCTTCGATTGAAGTCGAAGACGTGATCTACAAACATCCCTCTGTCGCGTATTGCGCCGTCGTCGCGAAGCCCGACGAAAAATGGGGTGAAACGCCCTGCGCATTCGTTGAGCTGAAGCCGGAGACATCCACCACGGCGGAAGACATCATCGCATGGTGCCGCGAGCGGCTCGCTCATTACAAGTGCCCGCGCTACGTCGTCTTCTCTGAAATCCCGAAGACTCCCACCGGAAAGATCCAGAAATTCAAACTGCGTGATATTGCGAAGGCTGACTAACTGGCGGTCTCTAGAACAGCCGCCAGATAACCAGAAACCCCGCGCTTAATCCCGCAAAGCCAAGGCCCGCCAGAGCTTTCACTGGGTTGTCCTCAAACAGCTCAACGGCCTCTCGCAAGCGCGCCGTGTTCAGCGTCCACCAATTCGCGCGTGTCTTTAGCGTCCGATCGTGGGCAAGATGCAGGATATCGAACTGCAACCGCACCTTGGCCAACACAGAACGCTGAACGAGCGCATAGTTGCCCCGCTCGAATGCCTCTGCTTCGATCGGGCCGGACAGAAAGCCTTGAAGTGCGAGATCATTCCGTATCGCAAGCCCTTCCAGATAAGGCCGCTCGACATAAGCGCTGCCGTACATATCAATAAGAAGGCGAGCCAAATCGAGCTTTTGCGATTCAGGCAAGCAGAACGGTTCTCGCCCGAGCACCCGATAGCGATGTTCGACAGCGGCAAAACCGTACATCGCATCGCGCATATTCCAGTGCACGAACCGCATCATGCGATTGGTCGCCAGAAAATCGAAAAACTTGGCAAGCATCGCGCATTCGAGCTCTTCGATCCGACTCAGAACCTGGATCGGACCAAGCCTTCGTAGCTCGGCCTCGATATGAATCGAAAAGACGCTAGTCTCACCGCTTTCCAGATGCCGAGCCGCTATGGCTGTAACACACGGTGACCCCAGCGCCTCTTCCGCATCGAAACTCTGACAAGCATAGTGAATGATGAAGACACTGGATGGGTGTGCGAACAGGCCGGCAAGCTTATCGCGAGCCGCTCTTTGTCGAACTGGATTGGGTGCGGGCATCCCTCAAGATCCATCTGACGCGCGCCACGAATCAACAGCGCGCTCTTGAAGGAGCATTCCGAATTACACAGCGATTGCAAGCGCCAGCCGATCACACCGGGCAGTCGTCAGGCACAACGAACCCACGTGACGCTACGCGCTACATGTCGGCCAGCTTCGCCTCACCGCACGATAGCGAAATTCAACCGATGCAACCATTACCCCGCATCAGTTCATCCGCAAAAAATAGAAAGCCCCGGCGCATCGCACAGGGGCTTCGAACTTCAATGGCGTGTAACGTGTTTTAAACGCTCGATCTCTTCCTTGATCTTCAGTTTTTCGCGCTTGAGGCGTCTGATCTGCAGGTCATCAGACCCTGGTCTCCCCAATTCATCACTTATCTGTCGGTCGAGCAGGCGGTGCTTCTCTGTGAGCTCAGCGAGATGACCTTCAAGCGACATCGTGACCCTCCGTTTGAGGTTTCAGGCATGGTTATCGTGACAGATAGGTGACATGTTGTCTATGTCCACCCTACCGCTCCCGTTAATTGCCGTTAAACAGTTTTGCCCGTCTCTATCGAAATACGCCGAAAGGGAGGTGGCACCTACATTATCCCCAACCGGATTGCTGCTTTAGCTAGCCTCGGGTCCCCCTCAGAAACCGCGTTCACGGCTTGCGAAATCGTGCAAACGCGACAATATTGCGCGCGCCGTGTTTGATGGCGGCAAACTCAAGCGGCGTGGTGAAATGCAGCGGGAACGCGAACGAGAACTCCGCGAGGAACTTGTGCAGTTGAGAGAGCAACATCGGGCACTCGACGAGGAAATCGTTGAGCTCGAAAGCTCGGCTGCGGTCGATCAACTTCTGATCAAACGGCTGAAACGGAGAAAACTCGCAATCAAGGATCGCATCCAAGTCATCGAAGATCAGTTACTGCCCGACATCATCGCCTAAAGATCCGTTTCAAGATTACCGAACCACCGGCATCTCTCACGCGTTTAGTGAGCCAAGACGCCTGATACGCAAACTTGGTCCCTCGGTAATGACACACTCGGCTCACATCGCAGAACGTTGGCTTTATCCAACGGACGCGGGTCTGTATTGCGAACCCGGCGATTTCTTCATCGATCCCCATCTCCCCACTCCGCGCGCCGTCATCACCCATGGTCACGCCGATCACGCCCGTGCAGGCCATGACGCTGTTCTGACAACGAGCGAAACCGCAGCGATCATGCGCCTCCGCTACGGTCCCGATGCCGTCGGCCGGTTCGAAACGGTCGCATACGGCGAAACACACCGTATCAATGGTCTCGACCTGAAACTCGTGCCCGCGGGCCACATATTGGGATCCGCCCAAGTCGTACTCGAGTATCAAGGAAGTCGCATTGCTATTTCGGGAGACTATAAGCGCAGCCCAGACCCGACGTGCGAAGCGTTCGAGCCCATAAACTGCGATGTTTTCGTCACCGAAGCGACCTTCGCACTTCCGGTATTCCGTCATGAAGTAGCGCAAAAGGAAATTCAGCGATTGCTGGCATCCCTGCGCTTGGAACCCGACCGGCCGCACCTTGTAGGCGTTTATGGCCTGGGCAAATGCCAGCGGGTAATCAAGCTCCTGCGTGAAGAAGGCTACGATGATCCGATATGGCTGCACGGCGCCCTCATCAGCCTCTGCGATCTCTATAAGGACCTAGGCCACGATCTCGGCGACTTACGCGTCGTCGATACGGAAAAACCGGGCGGTACCGCACAAGGCATCATTATGTGCCCGCCATCTGCGCTCGGAGATCGCTGGTCGCGTCGCTTTCCCGATTCGGTATCAGCCTTCGCCAGTGGCTGGATGCGGATCCGTGCGCGGGCCCGGCAACGCGGCGTCGAACTGCCGCTTGTCATATCTGACCATGCGGATTGGCCGGAATTGATCGGAACCATCAGAGAAACCGGCGCCGCGGAAATCTGGGTCACGCACGGACGCGATGACGCCCTCGTGCATCAATTGTCTCAAATGGGGGTCAAGGCCAAGGCGCTCGCCTTGGTTGGCTTCGAGGACGAAGCGGAGTAGGGGGCATATGCAGCGTTTTGCCAACCTCGTTGACAGCCTTGCCTTCACGCAAAGCCGCAACCGCAAACTGTCTCTGCTGACGGATTACTTTCTGACCACCTCAGACCCCGACAGAGGCTGGGCACTCGCCGCACTAACGGATGGGCTCCCTCTGCGGGTCCCACTAAGGCGGATCCTACCAGAAATCCTGGCCGATATAGTCGATCCGGTCCTGTATCACTTGTCGCGGGACTACGTTGGCGACACGGCCGAAACGGTCGCACTGCTATGGCCGGATCGGCCGGAATACCAACGCGATGGTGCGAGAGTAACTCTTGACTCCGTTGTCACTGCGTTCGCGACCGCACCCAACTCGAGCCACGCAGAAATCCTGAAAGGGCTGCTTGACGCGCTTGAACCGTCCAGCCGTTTTGCACTTCTCAAACTCCTCGGTGGCGCCCCGCGTGTTGGCGTATCAGCGCGCTTGGCAAAACTCGCATTAGCCCAAGCCTTCGAGCAGCCCGTTTCTGAAATCGAGGAATCCTGGCACGCAGTTGACGCTCCCTACCTCGCATTGTTCGACTGGCTAAACGGCGATGGACCACGCCCCGACCCGGGCGGACGTCCCGTCTTCCGCCCGATGATGCTCGCACACCCGATCGAGGACGAAGACCGCACGAAACTTGATCCCGACGATCTGCTCGCAGAATGGAAGTGGGATGGAATCCGCGTTCAAGTCGCAGCCCAGATGGGAGAGGTCCGTCTCTTCTCCCGAACCGGCGATGACATCTCTGCAGGCTTTCCCGACATTGTGACAGCCTTTACTGGGCGAAACTGTATTCTGGACGGCGAGCTATTGGTTGTCCGCGAGGATGAAGTCGCCCCCTTCAACGATCTCCAGCAACGCCTCAATCGCAAGACGGTCTCAGCGCGCATGGTGCGCGACTACCCGGCACACATCCGCCTGTACGATTCACTCCAAATCGACGAAAAAGATCTGCGCGACCTGCCGCTCATCGAACGACGCAAACGTCTTGAGCACTGGCATCGAGCGCATCCACCATTGTCGACAGACCTGAGCCCGCTCGTCCCCTTCAACACCTTCGATGAACTCACCCACCTCTGGCAGAACACGCGCGCCGAAGGCATCGAGGGATTGATGCTGAAGCGCAAGGACAGCCCCTACCTTTCCGGACGCCCCCGGGGCCATTGGTGGAAATGGAAGCGAGCCCCCCTCACCCTCGATTGTGTCCTGATGTACGCGCAGCGCGGCTCCGGCAAACGGTCATCGTACTATTCCGATTACACGTTCGGCGTCTGGCGGGACGCCCCCGACGACGGAGCAGAACTCGTCCCCGTGGGAAAAGCCTACTCGGGTTTCACCGACGCAGAGCTTTTGGAACTGGATCGCTTCATCAGATCGAACACGACCGACCGCTTCGGTCCCGTGCGCGCTGTCTCCCCCAAACTTGTGCTCGAGGTTGCTTTCGACGCACTGCAGAAATCAACGCGACACAAATCCGGCATCGCGATGCGCTTTCCCCGCATCGCGCGCATACGCTGGGACAAGCCCGTCAGCGAAGCGGATACGCTGTCACGTGCGCAATCGCTTCTGAAAGCCCCATCGCTCGATAAACGAGGCTAGCCTTCGTAGAAGCGTACAGCTTCGCCGGATGCGGCAGGAGCAAGCTCCCCTTCCCACATGGCGCGATGTCCGCGCACGATCGTGCCGACGGGCCAACCCGTGACCGTCACGCCATCATAGGGCGTCCAACCGCACCGGCTTTCGATCCAATCGTTCCGGATTGTCTCCCGCCGCTTCATGTCGACGATTGTTAGGTCGGCATCGTATCCAACTGCAATCCGGCCCTTTCCACGAATTCCGAAAAGACGTTGCGGACCATGGCTCGTCAGATCAACGAAACGTTGCAGCGACAAACGCCCTGCGTTCACATGATCCAACATCATGGGAACCAAAGTCTGCACGCCTGTCATGCCGGAATGCGACGCGGGGTAGGCGTGATCCTTCTCCTCGCGAGCATGCGGGGCGTGATCTGACCCCAGCACATCAACGACACCGGATGCCAACCCCCGCCACAACCCTTGTCTGTGCGTATCGTCCCGCACCGGTGGGTTCATCTGCGCATACGTACCAAGACGCTCATAACAATCAGGCGCAACCAATGTCAGATGATGCGGTGTGACTTCGACACTCGCCCATTCCTTATGGTCTGCCAAAAAAGCCATTTCATCGGCCGTCGAAATATGGAGCACATGCACGCGTTTTTTGTGCTTCTCCGCTAACGCGACAAGTCGCTTAGTCGCCATCAAAGCGGCTTCCGGATCTCGCCAGACAGGGTGCGAACTCGGATCACCTGCCAGCCTGAGATCCTTGCGTTCGTTGAGCCGCATCTCGTCTTCAGCATGAAACGACGCGCGCCGGCTGAGTTTGGCAATAATGTCATCAAGCGAAGGATCGTCTTCGACCAGGAGGTTGCCCGTCGAGGAGCCCATAAAGACTTTGATGCCCGCAGAACCCGGCAATCGCTCAAGCACAGGAATATCTTCGATATTTTCCCGTGTTCCACCGACGAAGAAAGCAAAGTCGCAAAACATCCGGTGGCGCGCGCGCGAAACCTTATCAGCCAAGGCCTCGGCACTTGTCGTCAGGGGATTGGTGTTTGGCATCTCGAAGACGGCAGTCACTCCGCCCATCACGGCCGCGCGGCTACCCGTCTCAAGATCTTCCTTGTGCGTTAGACCCGGCTCTCGGAAATGCACCTGTGTGTCAATAACACCAGGGAGAATCGTGAGCCCCTTTGCGTCGATCACCTCGCCAGCGGCATCAGCCGCTATCGAACCGAGTTCGACAATCCCCCCGTCGCGTATACCGATGTCGCGCACGCTCTCGCCGTCGTGGTTGACGACGGTGCCCCCTCGCACAACGACATCGTATATTGCTGGCATGCGCTTCTCCTGAGACCGCGATATAAATGGAAGATTGAGAGCATCCGACTTGCCCCGATCCGTCCTCCCGCATACGTAAACTGCTAGATTACCGCAACCCTGGACATACCATGGCTAAATTAAAGTCTGCCTTCCTACCCGATCGGGGCGTCGTCAGCATTGTCGGACGTGACGCACAGACGTTCCTGCAGGGCATCGTCACCAACGATATGGGTCTCCTGGCGACCCAGCAGGCGATATATGCCGGCCTGCTAACGCCGCAAGGAAAAATCCTGTTCGATTTCTTCGTTACCAAAATCGAAGGCGGCTACATTCTGGAAGTTACACGTAGCCAAATCCCAGCGTTAATACAGCGGCTTAACCTTTACAAACTAAGGTCAAATGTCGAGATAACCGACTGCTCCGCAGAATATACGGTCACAGCGATCTGGGACGACGGCATTGACGCAATGCCCAAGGATGGTTCGGTCATCGCGTTCCTCGACCCGCGTCTGCCCACGCTTGGCTTCCGGGCCCTCTTGACGCTCGCAAACGACAAAATACCAGCCGAGATCGGAGCAGACCCGGCTCCCCGAGAAGATTACGATGCACATCGCATCACACTCGGCGTTCCTGAAGGCGGTAAAGACTACGAGTTCGGCGACGCGTTTCCCCACGAAGCGCTATTCGACCAACTCAACGGCGTGTCCTTCTCGAAAGGCTGCTTCGTGGGCCAGGAAGTCGTCTCACGAATGCAGCACCGGGGGACAGCGCGTAAGCGTATCGTACCTGTCGTCGCTGACGGCTATCTGCCTGATCCGGGTTCAGAAGTGCGCGCAGGCACGGCGGCAATTGGGACCCTGGCGAGCACGTCGGGCAACCGTGCCCTGGCACTCTTGCGCATCGACCGCGCGGCAGAGGCCGCTAGCAAGGGCGAACCCTTGCTTTCAGGCAATACCCACATCCGTATCGATCTTCCCGATTGGGCAACGTTCAAAATTGCGGCCTCTGCGGATTAAAGCTGAAATGGCGAAACAAACAACGCGCTGTCCTTGGGTCGGCATCGAAGACGCAGAATATACACGCTACCACGACGAAGAGTGGGGTGTACCGAAGTTCGGCGACCGTGAGCTTTTCGAAAAGCTTGTACTGGAGGGCTTTCAGGCCGGCCTCTCCTGGCTGACCATTTTGAGGAAGCGACAGAACTTTAGGACCGCCTTCGATGACTTCGACGCCAAGAAGATCGCCGCATACGGATCCTCGGACATTAGCCGCCTGATGGCCGACGCAGGAATTGTCCGGAACCGCAGCAAGATTGAAGCCACGATATCCAATGCAAGGGCGTACCTTGAATTAAGCCGCCGACAGAGCTTGTCGGATTTCCTTTGGGGATTCGTCGACGGAAAGCCGATCATCAACAAACACACCGAGTTCGGAGATGTCCCAGCGCAGACCGATATCTCGAAACGCATTTCGAAGGCACTGAAAACCGAAGGGTTTCGCTTCGTTGGCCCAACGACCGTCTACGCGTTCATGCAGTCGGTGGGCATGGTCAACGACCACCTTGTCTCCTGCCATCGGCATGCACCCTGCGCGAAGCTACAACGCGCCCTCAACAGCAAGAACCGCTAGCCTGCACACGAATGACCCCAAAACAGCCCAAGAAAACCCCAACAGCGAAGACCGCGATCTCACGCAGCTCTCAACCGCCTCCACGCGCTTGGCAGCGCATGCTTTCAGGCCGTCGGCTGGATCTCCTCGACCCCTCACCATTGGATATCGAGATCGAGGATATCGCCCATGGTCTCGCCCGCGTCGCGCGTTGGAATGGTCAGACCATCGGAGACCACGCGCTATCGGTAGCCCAGCATGTGCTGATCGTCGAAGAGATCGCCACCAATCGAAATCCAAAGTGGTCATCCGCATGGAAGCTGGCGACATTGCTCCATGATGCGCAAGAATACGTTGTCGGCGACCTCATTAGCCCCTTCAAGACCGCGATCGGTCTCGACTACAAAGCTTTTGAGATAAGATTGAACGAAGCTATTCACCTTCGCTTTGGCTTACCACCAAATTTACCGGACGAAGTCGCCACGGAAATAAAATCTGCTGATCGGATCGCGGCCTATTTCGAAGCAACGGTTCTTGCTGGCTTTGAGCGAAACGAAGCGGTGAGATTTTTTGGAAAGCCCAGCGGTATTTCCGCGGCTCTACGCATGCGTCTGGAAAAACTCACACCTTTCCCTGCCGCCGAAGCACAAGATCTTTTCCTGCGCCGTTTTGCACTATTATCGAAGCATCCAACGCCACGCTGAGCTGACAGCATATCTGCGTTGTACTGCGCAACTTAGTCCTACAAAACGACAAGTCGGCGCCATAAACATACCGCGGTATCGAGCGAATACCGCCACGACGAACTAAGGCACAATTTGGGAACACTCGCATGATCAGCGAGTTAGCATCATTTTGTACAAAACACCTGTTCTGAAAAACGCCATGATCGGCCTCTAGCTCGACCCAATCACAAGAATGCGAGAGACCGCATCGGAGAGCCTCATATGACGTCTCAGGCAAACCTGCGCCACCCAGAGATGCCCACCTCGGTACCGAGGGGTCCCTTGCGAACCTCGATGCACCTGGAGCAGTCGACCGTCGAGATCGAACTCAACGCAGCTATCATCGCCGTCACGAACGATGAGCCCGTTGTGTTGACGGTCAAAGACGCGGCCGACGCTGCCGGAGCAACAGAAGGTTTGCCATTTGGACCATTTTCACCCATCGATCACAGAACGTTAGAAATCGGTTTGCGCTCGTGGGTCGCAGATCAAACAGGCCTGGAACTCGGTTATGTCGAACAGCTGTACACGTTCGGGGATCGAGGCCGGCACGCACAGGTCGGCGACACAAGACCTCCTGTCGTATCCATCGGCTATCTCGCCTTAACGCGCGCACTCCAGGCGGAAGGTCTTCAGTCTGGAACCTGGCGAAGCTGGTATCATTTTTTCCCTTGGGAGGATTGGCGCAAAGGCCGCCCTGAAATTCTCGACAGTGTCATGGAACCGGAACTCCGCCGATGGGCCCAAAGCAACCAGGGCAGACCATCATCGGCTCGTCCGCTCGACCGCAATCAACGCATACGCGTATGCTTCGGTTTTGATGGCGTTGCCTGGGACGAAGAAAAAGTTCTGGAGCGCCTCGAACTCCTCTACGAAGCTGGGCTCCTTGCCGAAGCTCATAGGGATCGCCCCGAGGCAGCGTCGCTGATGAACGTGCCCGAGCGGACGCTCGGCAGTCCGATGCGTTTTGATCACCGCCGTATACTGGCAACAGCGATCGGTCGTGTACGCGCAAAAATTAAATATCGGCCGGTCATCTTCGAACTGATGCCCGACGAGTTCACGCTCTTCGAATTGCAGAAAACTGTGGAAGCTATTCTTGGCCCACATCTGCACAAGCAAAACTTCCGACGCCTCGTCGAAAGCGCCGGCCTCGTCGAACCGACAGGTCAAATGAAGACGCGGACCGGTGGGCGTCCCGCCAAACTCTTCAGCTTCCGTCGTGAAGTTCTACTGGAACGGCCTGCTCCGGGCGTCAGAGTGAAACCGCAGCGCGTTTAAGACTCGCTGCGATTGAACCTTGCCCGAACGTGGTGGTCCGTTAGGACGGACCACCAGGATTGTCGACGGCAACGACGCCTTTCCCGGAAGGCGGCCAATGCTTAACGACCTTTACCGTCGTCCCGACACCGACCAACGTCGCGAGATGCATCACATGCGAGTTCATCATGCGGAAGCAGCCTGATGAAGCCGCCCGCCCAATGGACTTCGCGTCATTGGTCCCGTGAATTCGATAAAGCGTATTACCAAGATAGATCGCTTTTGCGCCAAGCGGGTTACGCAACCCGCCAAGCATCTTTTTCGGCAATTCGGGCTGGCGCTTCCGCATGTCAGCCGGTGGGTGCCAATCTGGCCAAGCCGCAACACGGCTGACCTGCTCGGTACCCGTCCACGAGAAGCCTTCCCGGCCCACTGATATGGGATAGGTGTAGGCCGCAGTCGGCGACAGCACGTAGTAGAGCTTTCGCGCCTTGGTATCGATAATCACGGTGCCAGGCTCTTCATCACTGACGAAAGAAGTCGTCTGTGGAGCCTTGGCGGCTATGTGTGGGCGCGCGCCCCCGGAACGGACCTCATTTGAAGGTCGCCGTTTTGGGCGCGGTTCGCCATAATAGTCGTCGTAATACCCACCATACCCGCCGTACGAATTATATCTGGGCGGCTGATATGCACCCTGATACTGCGGAGATGAGTGAAAAATCGGCTGGCCATTCTCCCACGTGATGCCGGATTGGGCCGCTACCGGAGAACTAAATGCGAATCCTGCGATCGCAGCAATTGCGAAACGGCGTTGCAGCACGGGAACTCTCCATCTTACTCGTTGCGCCGATCTCGACAGAGCGCAGACAAGCCTCCCTCCGATGACCGACAACCTGCATAAAGATGGGGGGAAAATGCCATGCCCGCAAGGAACGTTCCGATCCCAAAAAATTGATCGGTATCCGCATCTTGAGCGCTCAAGCAAATATAGATTGATTACTTGCCCATGAGAGATCGGGCGTAGACAGTTTTAGTCATGTTGTGCAAAAGTGTGCCACGTGCCATCAGCCCCAATGGCAAGGCGATACCACGTCCATTTGCCAGATTTGATGATTGCTGAAGCCTGCTCTGGACCAACCATCCTATAAAGTTCAACTTTTTCACCCGGCGTGAATTGAGCGGGCGGCTTCTCCGACATGTAGGGCCAAACGTAGACCGCATTGTTTTCAAGATCCGGCCCGATAGGAAGCTTCGCGGGCGGCCCTTGCAGTATTTCGCCAAGTATCGAGAGGATCTCAATCCCGTCCCCGGCCATGTTCGCCTTCCAATATGCGATCGGATCACTGTTCGCATCCAGACCAAAGTCCGGACGCAGCTCGTTCCATTCGATAGCCGTTCTGAGTTCGTCAAAATCGCCGCGGACTACACCTGCAAGGATCGCATCCCGCATTTCTTGCACGGCAATGGGCAACTCCCCCAAAGGAACACGCACTAACTCTGGCTTTTTCTCCCCCTCGGACTGTGGCATCTCGGCCTTCTGAGACGCCGCGACGCCCGCTGTAGGTTCCGCCAATACGCCCGCCGTAAGGCCCGCACAATAGACAATGCTAGACAGCCCAACTAGGAATAGCCGTCGAAACCTACGCCAGGGGGACTGGGCGGCCAATATCGGGAGGAACAGCGATTGAGGGATTACACGACAGGCACTAACATTCTTGGAAGAACGCGACATAGATCTGCACATAATCAACTACTCCCCCACTTAAGTGTGACGGCTTCGCGCCTACGCTCCGTGGCAACCGACAGTATACCCGCACACGCGCACTGCCACTGTGGCGTTCCTCGGTGGCCCACCCAATGAGCTTTATCCCAAATCCGCTAATCATCCCGATCGGAATGTTCATTGGCATTCTTGTGGCCGCTCCGGTGGGACCGGTCAATGTGTTGTGCATTCAGCGCACACTTGCCCATGGTATGGCCGCGGGAATCATTGCCGGCATCGGCGCAATGCTGGGCGACGGTCTGATTGCGCTATTCGCAGCGTTGGGCGTCGGCGCAATTACCGGCGTCGTCGATTACCATCGCGCGGCAATCCAGATCATCGGCGGCTTGGTGCTACTGTATTTTGGTTGGCGGCTTTACGCACATGCGCCACCTTATACACGCCCCCAGAACGGCGCGCCCAATGGCGGTCCCCTGCGCAACTACGTCTGGGATATCCCGAAAACGTTTCTTCTGACGGTAACGAATCCAGGCGCCGTCCTAGGTCTCTTCGCCATCTTTGGCGGCGCGAGCACGTTCGTCGAAGTCCGCGGCCCCGGCGAGGCCTTTCTGATGGTCGGCTCCGTCATGCTTGGCTCCCTGTCCTGGTGGATCGGGCTCTCTTACATGGTCGGCCGAATACGTAACATTTTCAAGCCAGAGCATCTCACGCGCATCAACCTCTGGGCCGGGATCCTACTCATGGGATTCGGCCTCGTTTTGATCGGCGAGATCGTCTTTAAATTGATAACCGCGCTAATTCATTAGTGGCGTGATTGGCGAAGCGTGAACTCGCCGAGCTTGACACGTTGTTCCAGTGATCCGGCCATTTTTGCGACCGCATCTTCGCCAAACAAGGTTACGAGATCTGTCATCGCAGCAAAGATAGCTGCGTAAGCCATCAGTTCGGGGGCAACCCCGCTTTCCTCACCCTCGTCCCACGCAGTCAGAATTAGCTGCAATGCCCGCACGGTATCATCACTTGTATCGATACTTGGGTCAGTCCATTCTGCTGTCGGCATGCTTGTGTACTCCCGTTACTGCAATTGGCAAACGGCTCCCCTAACCGTCGCAATGACCGGACCGCGAGCACACGGAGCTGCGCGACCGACATTCGTATGGCTGTAGCACGCCGCTTTGTCGGCGGGAGTTGGCAAAACAATTCATTGTAAACCGCTGATGTAGAAACCGCCCATGCTGATGACCAAGCGACGTGTTAGGGATAAGCTTTCACAAGGCTCTCCGAGAGCTCCACGCCCTCAACAAGAAAGCGATCAACAGCCGTCTTCGCTGACTGAGTGCAAGCATTATAAGTGCGGCTGTAACTATTGTAGCCTTTATTGAAACTGCGCGTTAGCTGTGCGCGGCGGAGCGCGCTCGAACCTTCAGCATTAATGAGATCACGCATCTTGTCTCGCCAGAGCTGATCCTCTCCGGCGCCACATAACTCGCGCAGATAGTGCACCGCACCCAGTATTTCGGACAGCCTCATCAGCTTGTCGTCATAAGGTTTCACTTCCGCTGCGTGTGTCCCAAAGCCCACCGACCCAACAACACCGAGAGCAAGAAGGATCGCCGCACTCCGTAAGCGCCACCTCATCACTTGCGTTTGTCCCTCCATGAAGTCGGATCACCTTTCCCCGCAGCGTAATCCCGCCTGAAGCACTTCGTCATACAAATACGCCCACGCTGACCGAATCACATACTCCGCTCCGCTCGTCAGACGATACTGTTCGAGTTCGGCAAAGGGAACGAACCTAGCTTGCGCAGCATCGCTCGCCGCAACCGGCACTGCTCCAGCCCTTATCACACCCGCAAACACGCTGAGCTGATATGTAGTCGATCGGCTTCCATCCGGCCCGAGGCTTTCAATCTCACGCTCACAGAAGCACCCCAAAATCTCAGGTTCCAGACCGGTTTCTTCGCGAACTTCGCGGATAGCCGCAGCCTGAGGGGCCTCCCCGGCACAAATATGACCACCGGGAAAACTCCAATACCCTGCAGCAGGCGGATGCGCACGCTCGACGAGCAAAACCGATCCGCCCTCGAAAATAACGGCACTAGCCGCCAAAACGACTTTTCTCTGCGGCACCGACATGCGCTCTAGCCTACGTTCCTTGACCCGACGCAATCGCAGCAGGCATGGTATTTTTCTAATGCGACTCTACCATACGAAACCATGTGTTCACGCTATACTCTGACATCACCGCCTGAAGCTGTTCGGACCCTTTTTGGTTATGCGAACGATGCAGGTTTTCCACCCCGCTATAATATCGCGCCGTCGCAACCGGTCGCGATTGTCCGTCATGGCCTGCGCGGTCAGCGGGAATTGGCATTGGTTCGGTGGGGGTTGATCCCACCCTGGGTCAAGGACCCGATGAACTTTGCAATGCTCATCAATGCGCGCGCCGAAACCGCAGACGTAAAACCGTCATTCCGCAGCGCCCTCCGTCACCGCCGCTGCCTTGTGCCTGCTGACGGATTTTACGAATGGACCGGACGCGCTGGTGCCAAACAACCCCACCTGATCAAACCAAAAAACGGCGGGCTCATTGCTCTCGCCGGGCTTTGGGAACATTGGCTGGGCGCCGATGGCAGCGAACTGGAAACGATGGCCATTCTGACCACAACGGCCAATGCCGAAATGGCGGCAATCCACGAACGTATGCCGGTCATTCTTACGCCCGATCAATTCGATGAGTGGCTCGATTGTCGTTCAGGCCGGTCTCAGGAAGCCAAAAAGCTGCTAAGTCCGCTTCCTGATAGGTCTCTGGAGATTACGCCCGTTTCCAAAGACCTGAACAATCCCAGGAACGACTTTCCTGAAGTCCAGCGCAACATGCCTGACACGTTATTGTAAGGACGCAGCCCGCTTGGCACCGCCACATTCGCCACACCTGCTTGGTAAATTGAACAAATCAATTGCGAATACTGTCTGCCCCCTCGCTTCCCAATTCGAGTGCGGTTAATCTGCCACGGCCCAGACGCGCAATTTACCGAGTGAGTTCAGGGCGATTAGAGCGATGGCCATAGGGCGCATTGCTTGATGTAAGCGAGCAGAACCCCGCGTATCGGGAGAGTGAGTATGGGCTACAGAGGCGAAGACCTGGATTTGCGCACGACGCGAACCTGGAGTGGTCGAGGTGAAGGCGACTCTGACACAGCCGGCCCCGACGCGATTTTGGATCCTCTTGCATCCCCACCTGACGGCCACGGTCCGATATGGGTCGATGACCTCCTGCTCACCTGTTGTAACCACGCCTATGAAATCGCGCTCGCCCACCGCTCGGGCGAAGTGCGTATCGAGCATCTGCTCTACGCCCTGACCCGCGTCGAAGAAGCCGCTGAAGTTCTGGAAAGCTATCGCATCAGGGTGGCCAGCCTTCGCCGCGAGTGTGGCATCGTTATAGCTGTCGAGCTTCCCGTTGGATTGGACGGAGAAGACAGCGCGCCGCGGCGCCAGCCAGCCCTTGAAGACGCGCTCCGAACCGCAGCACACTTGGCCTTCCGCCGGAAGAGCCCGGCGGGCGTTGCCGATCTCCTACAGGTCTTCGTTGATCTGCGACCGGATCTTCCAGGCCTCGACCTCCTCCATCGCTTTAGCTTGGTCAACAATCGCGACTACTATCGCTCGCGCTCATCTGCCTTCGAGCCGGACTACAACGATTATTCGACGCCGCGGGAGCGTCCACGCCGCCCAGCGCGACCAAGTTATCCAGACGAGCATTTTCCGTCCGCCAGCGCGGTTCGCTACAACATCCCCCAACCGCTCAACGACAACACACAAAATGCACGCCTGGACGCTCTCGTACGCATGATCCAGACGTTGAGCGACGACCTCGCAAAAGACCGCGACAATCTCACGTCTACCTTCAAAAAACTGCAACGAGACCTCGGAAACCCACCAACGTCCGGTGCGTCATCTACAGTTATTGAAAGTATCTTTGAAAAGATTGCCACCCGCCTTGATGCACTGGAACAAGTGGTGCGAGAAGAAACCGGCGAGTCAGGACGGTCGCTCTCAGCCGTTTCCGCGCGATTGGCATCTGTCGAAAATCGCATCGCTGATAACCGCGACACAGGCGTTGACCTGGGCCCAATAGAAGACCGGCTTGGCGAAATCGAATCCGCCTTCCTGAGCCTGAGCAGCGACACCGATACGGCCACGCGGATTGATGCACTCGAAGCGACCTTAGTCGCAAAGCTTTCAGAAGCAGAAGAACGGGCCAATGCCGCAACCAACACCCAATTGGAAGCTCGAGCCCACGTTCTATCGGTAATTGAAAGCAGCCTCGCCGGACTTACGACAAGCCGCGAAGCCGCGCAGGCACTCCGCGAAAAAAATGCCCAGCGTCTCGAAGCCATAGAGACACTACTCTCGCGGCAGACACAGCCAATCGATGACACACGCCAAGCTGACCTGCTCAAGCTTGATGAAGTGCATCAGGCCATCATGACGCTGAATGAGAACCAGCACACGCTGGCTATGGCCATCCAGGCCTTCCGTTCCGCAAGCGTTGAACATGTCCAAACGATCGAAACCCGCCTCGCGCGTATCGACGCCAGCAACGAGGCCCCGGTCGCGCAGCTTCACCGCATGTCTCAACGCGTCGACGATCTACATCGCGCAGCGCTGGAACGCGATCATCGCCGAAATCGCTTCTGGTATTGGCTGTTCGGCACAAAGGACTGGCTCGCGGCAAGCTGGCCAAACCCGGTAAAGCAAACCGAAGAAGAACTACGCGCCATCAAGGACAGTGCATCGTCGACGTAGCGATTGAGCATCACACCCTCGGTCGCGGCGCAGCGGCTCGTGTCAACCGGTCATTGATGGCCTCACCCAAGCCGGTATCGGGAATAGGCATCACAGCGATAGCTGAGACCCCGGGCTGGTCGAGTTCTCTCAGGCTCGCGAATAATCGCACGGCCGCCTCCGTGAGATCTCCACGCGCGCTCAAATTTAATACTAGCCCGTTATGTTCGGGCACGTTGGGGCCGAACGCCAACAGCGCCTCACCCTTTTCGGGTCGCTCCACATTGAGTCGAACCCGAGCAGCCGGCGCGTAATGGCTCTCCAACTGGCCGGGCGACGTCGGCGTTTCCGTTGCGCCCTCGACCCGCGAGATCGGCGACCCAATCGTTTCCTCAATAAGATCGGTAGCAATCGCCCCAGGGCGGAGCAGTCGAACAACCTCTCCAGAACAATCGACGATGGTAGACTCAAGTCCGACCGTTGCAGGCCCGCCGTCCAGGATCAGATCGACGTCATCACCAAGATCCGCTGCAACATGCGCTGCGCACGTCGGACTAACCCGCCCCGACCGATTGGCAGAAGGCGCCGCAACGGGAACTTGAGCCTCCGCAAGAAGAGCCGTCGCAAGCGGATGGCCCGGTACGCGAATGGCAACCGTATCCATACCGGCGCTCACAAGGTCGGAAAGGCCGCTGTCCGCGCGCCGTTGAAGTACCAGCGTCAGCGGACCTGGCCAGAACGCCGCGGCCAAGACCTTCGCGACAGGCGTCATTATTGCGTAGCGTTCTACCGTGGCGACATCCACCGCGTGCACAATCAGCGGATTAAACCGAGGCCTGCCCTTCGTAGCAAAAATGGCGGCGACAGCATGAGCTTGCGTTGCATCTGCGCCAAGTCCGTAGACGGTCTCGGTCGGAAACGCCACAAGCCCACCCGCGCGGAGCACGGCACCCGCTTTTGCCACGGCCTGTGCGTCGGCCTTCTCGATATTCATCGACTAAATTGTCCCACAGCTCCGCCTCCAGTCTTGCCGATCCGGTCATTGCGAATAAGCTCGCGGCAAGACACGTCGCCGACACGGCGATATCCATACCACTCCATGAGGCTGCCCATGACCTATCAGGCTCCAGTAGACGACATCATGCACGTCCTCAAGTCGGCAGTCGGTCTGGATGACCTCATTGAGCGCAATTTCTATGATGATCTCGATGCCGACACGATCCGCGCAATCATGGAGGAGGCGGGCCGTTTCGGTTCGGAGGTTCTCTCGCCCCTTAACAGCGAAGGGGACCATAAGCCGAGCGCTTTGAATGGCGGAAAAGTCACGACGCCACCGGGCTGGAACGAAGCCTATCAGCAGTTCACGGCCGCAGGCTGGAGCGCCTTGCCAGGGCCTCAACAATATGGGGGCCAAGGCCTGCCGGAGATCGTCTCCATGGCGGTAAGCGAGATCTGGAATGCCGCCAACCTATCCTTCGGTCTCTGCCCTCTGCTGACCCAGGGCGCCATCGGAGCTCTTGAGGCTGGCGGCTCTGATGTGCTGAAGGAAACCTATCTACCCAAACTCGTTTCAGGGGAATGGACCGGAACCATGAACCTGACCGAACCGCAAGCTGGGTCCGATCTGGCTGGCATAAAAACGCGCGCAGTTCCCCAAGACGACGGCACGTACCGTATCTTCGGCACAAAGATCTTCATCACGTACGGCGAACATGAGCTGAGCGGCAACATCATTCATCTTGTCCTTGCGCGATTGCCTGATGCGCCCCCTGGCACACGCGGGATCTCTCTGTTCCTCGTACCGAAGTTCATCGTCAATGACGACGGATCACTCGGTGAACGCAATGACGTCACCTGCACCGGCTTGGAACACAAGCTTGGCATTCACGGCAGCCCGACGTGCGTCATGACATTCGGCGAACAGGATGGTGCGATTGGCTTCCTCGTCGGGGATGAGAACCGCGGCCTCAATTGCATGTTCATTATGATGAATGCCGCACGCCTCGCCGTTGGCGTTCAGGGCGTCGCCGTCGCAGAACGCGCGACCCAACATGCCGTTGCCTACGCAGAGGAACGTCGACAGGGCCGCAGTCCGCAAAATCGCGATGAGATGGTCCCCATCATCCAGCATGCCGACATACGTCGAATGCTCCTGGCCATGAAGGCCATGACGCAGGCGTCCCGCGCGATCTGCCTCGTCACCGCGCGCGAATTCGATTTGTCCAATCGCGCAGCAACGCCAGAAGAGCGCGAGCAGGCCGCCGCACGCGCAGCATTGCTCACCCCCGTGGCCAAAGCATTTTCGACCGATATTGGCTGCGAAGTCGCTTCACTTGGAGTGCAGGTTCATGGCGGCATGGGATTCATCGAGGAGACGGGCGCCGCGCAGTATTACCGTGATGCACGAATCCTGCCGATCTATGAGGGCACTAACGGTATCCAGGCAATCGACCTCGTCACCCGCAAATTGCCGCTCGGCGAAGGCCGCGTCATGAAAGCGTATCTCGCTGAACTCAAACAGATCGTGGAAGCCGTATCCGCATCGAACCAGCCCGAATTCGGCGCCATGGCAAAGCGGCTGGAGGAAGCCGTCACCGCGCTGACGGAAGCCTCCATCTGGATGGGCGAACAGCTTGGCCAGGATCCGCAGAAAGCCCTCGCCGGTGCCACGACGTATTTACGCTTATTTGGGATCACCGCAGGCGGGTGTTATCTTGCAAAAGGCGCGTTAGCCGCTGCGCGTGATGGCACTCAAAGTTCCCCCCCTGTCGCAATCGCGCGCTTCTTCGCCGAACAGATCGCGACAACAGCCCCGGGTCTCGCATTGACCGTTACAGCAGGAAGCGATGCTGTGCTCGGCCTTGAACCGACCGCGCTCTCCGCATGAGCAAACTCGTCGAAGGTCAGGTTACAAATCACGTCCAGGTGCTGCGTCTCTCACGGCCAGAGAAGAAGAACGCGATCAATGCAGAAATGTATCGCGCTCTTTCTGACGCCTTGGAACACGGCGATGCGTCGGACGATGTCAGGGTCCATGTCATCGTCGGCAGCGAAGGCACGTTCTCGGCAGGCAACGACCTGACGGATTTCTTGAAGACCGATGAGAACCGCGATGACGCCATGGCCGAGGTACTGCGCTTCATTCACCTCCTGCCCCACATCCGCAAACCGCTGCTCGCAGCCGTTGACGGACTCGCGGTGGGCATCGGAACCACATTGCTGTTCCATTGCGATCTGGTGTTCGCCAGCGACCGTGCCACCTTTTCAACCCCCTTTGTTGATTTGGGTCTCGTACCCGAAGCAGGATCAAGTTTGCTCGGACCACTGCAGCTGGGCTACGCGCGTGCATTCGAACTTCTCGTTCTTGGCAAACCCTTCTCTTCTGAACGAATGCGCGAAGCAGGTCTCATCAATGCCGTCGTGCCGCCGGATGAACTGGAACAGGCAGCGCTCGCAGCAGCTGCGGGCCTGGCGGCAAAGCCTCCTCACGCGCTCGCGATATCTCGCCGCCTGCTCCGGGGAAATCCAACCACCGTCCAAAATCGCATCCGAGAGGAAGCCGAACACTTCGCTGAGCGCCTCAAAGCACCCGAAACTGTTGAAGCGCTGACAACATTCACACAAAAACGGCCGCCAAATTTCTTAAAGTAACAATCATTCGGCTGAAAATAGCCCAACGGAAGTGCTAGCCTGAGGGAGAGAGAGGAATATGGCTAGCGGGATGAGATTGAAGCGCCTGAAACACTTTGTGAGCCTAGTCATGGTCATCGGCCTCGTGTTAACGGCATCCGTCAATCACGCCGGCGCCAACTGGCTGACCAAGCTCTTGAAGGAGGCCGGTGACGCTGGCGTCGACGCCGGCCGCATCGGGAGCAAGCTCGCCGTGACGTCCCTCGATGACGCCGCGTCCGTCGTCTCAAAACTCCCCCACGCACCCGGAAGTGTCGCGCTCGCGACCCACGCGACACCCGAAGGCCACTGGAAATTTGTCAATCGCAAGGGCGAAATCTTCACGGCCGGAAACGCCGACGAGATGACCCGTGTTGTCCCCGCACTCGCCCCGGAACTGGCAGGCAGCAGCCCGGGACTCGCACTCTATCTGTCCGAAGAAACGCTCTTCACCCAGCGCCAACTGCTTCGAGACTTGCCCGAAAAGGCAAAGCTCCATGTCGTGGTGGATGGAAAAGCCTATCCTGTGTTGCGCCGGGTGGGGCCAAAGGATTCCGCCCTAGTTGAAGTTCGCCCCAACGTCGTACTCGAAGCGCAGGACCGAACGCTGTTCAAGGAAGCGATTTGGCAGCTCTCCCGGAACCTGTCGAAAGCCGACGTGCGCATTCTGTCCATGACGGAAGCCGGCCCACGCACTTTAGCGGCATCACGAAAATTCGACAAAGCCGGACGATCGGTTCTAGTCGAACCTATAGATCCCAATCACGTCATCACAAGCCTTGATGCATTGCGGGGGCAGACGGTCGTCGTCACGGGGCGCGTCGAGGGCAACATGCTCAACGTGAAACCGATCTCGGGCATCTCACGCAACATTCCGCTGGAGAATTTGAAGTCGGCAGCCGCAGCAAACGACATCAATCTCGTCGTGCTCGCAACGTCGTCTCCCGCACAGCCAGGCAGCCGCAACTGGTTCTGGCAATCAATAGAGGTGAGCGGCCTGCGCGACGCACTGAAACGAGCCACATACGCTGACTTTCTTGATGCCCTCGGCGCCCAGCATGGAAAGCTTGAGCTCTCTGCAACCAAACAGAGTTCATCACGCATTCGGATCGATGCCGTTCCATACGATCACACCCCCGGCACGCAAGATATGTTCGGCGACATCCTTGGAGAGGTGGTTTCAAACGTGACAGGAAATGTCGCCACCGCCGCGGTCGAAGCACACGTAAACTCACGGGAACGGCAAACGGAACTGGACCTGCGCATCATCCCGAACATTCCCTCTACGATCCAGTTCGCTTATCTCTTCAGCCTAGTCGCCGGACTGATTGGGTTTAATGTCGTCCGAGACTGGTGGGCCCGTGTCTGGCCAAAAATGAAGCGGGAAAGCTTTGCAAACACCGCGGGCTACTATGCGACGCGGATCTTGAAACTGGTGGTGTTTTTGATTGCGTTTATGCCCCTCGTTGGCGTGCCCGCGGCTCTCGTGAGTATAATACAGCAGCTTTGGGCCATCGTAACTTTGCCCTGGCGCATTCTGACCTGGATATTCGGCTTCAGGCGAACCGGCGACGCCCAATAGCAACCCATGCTCCGCAATAACAAATGGGGCGGATGTGATCCTAGAGACGAGCCATGGCAAACCTCCATTCCAAGACATTATTTGTAACGGGCGCCAGCCGTGGCATCGGCTTGGCGATCGCGTTACGGGCAGCACGCGATGGTGCCAACGTTGCCATTGCCGCCAAAACGGCTGAGCCCCATCCGAAACTCGAAGGCACGATCTTCTCAGCCGCTGAAGAAATCGAAAAGGCAGGTGGCAAAGCCTTGGCGATCCAATGCGACATCCGCAGTGAAGAGCAGATCGAGGAAGCCGTCGCGCGCACCGCGAAAACCTTCGGCGGCATCGACATTTGCGTAAATAACGCGTCGGCGATCTCGCTAACACCGCTTGCGGAGACCGAGGCAAAGCGTCTCGATCTCATGTACGCCATCAACACGCGCGGGACATTGCTCGTCACTAAAGCTTGCTTGCCCCACCTCAAGCTTGCTGCCAATCCGCATGTGCTGATGTTATCGCCACCGCTTGACATGCAGCCGCAGTGGTTTGCCGGGCATGTTGGCTATTCCATAGCCAAGTATGGCATGAGCTTAGCGGTTCTCGGGCTGGCGCGCGAACTGGCGCCCGATGGGATCGCAGTCAACGCCCTGTGGCCGCGCACCACCATCGCGACCGCTGCCATCCGCAACGTTCTCGGAGGCGACCAATTGATCAATATGAGCCGCACCCCGGACATTTTGGCGGATGCAGCTCACCTGATCTTCTCTCAGCCGGCCTCGGAATTCACCGGCAACTTCCTGATCGACGACACGTTTCTATACGAAACGGGCAATGTAACGGATTTCGAAGGTTACAGCGTTACGCCAGGCCAGATGCTCGCTCCGGATTTCTTTGTACCGGCCAGATCCTTGCCGCCGCCCGGGGTGAACATCGCCCCCGCCGCCATACTTTCAAAGCTAGGAACCAAAGCCTAGAAAGGTCGAAACGACTGGCTTTCTTCGCGTTGGACGTAATTTTAGTCTAGCATGGCCTGAAGCCTCGCCCGCCAAACGAACAGGTTCCTCAAAGGACAGCGCTCGCCGACATGTCGACACTCCTCGTTACGCACCCCTCGTTTCTCAATCACGATACGGGCCCCGGTCACCCCGAGCGTCCCGATCGCATGCGCGCGATCGATAAAGTACTCGCCCATGAGTACTTCACCGACTTGACGCGTAAAGAAGCCCCCATGCGCGACGATGTCGAAGAACAAATCCTTTTGGCGCACCCAACGAGCTATTTGGCCCATATCCGCGCTCAGCGGCCCGGAGAGGGGGAAGGACGCATCTACCTCGACGGCGATACGCTGATGTCGCCGGGAAGTTGGGAAGCTGCTTTGCGGGCCGTTGGAGCCGGTTTAATGGCCGTTGATGAAGTGATGGACCCAGCGTCAGACATCAAGAACGCTTTCTGTCAGGTCCGTCCTTGCGGCCACCATGCCGAAACGGACAAGGCCATGGGCTTCTGCTTGTTTGCCAATGCCGCGATCGCCGCGAAATATGCACGCCAGAAACACGGCGTTGAGCGCGTCGCCGTTGTCGATTTCGATGTCCACCATGGCAACGGCACTCAGGACATCTTCTGGAGCGACAAAAACCTGTTCTTCTCCTCAACGCACCAGATGCCGCTTTTTCCAGGCACGGGCGCGCTCTCGGAGACCGGAGTCGGCAATATCTGGAACGCCCCTTTACGCAGTGGCGATGGTGGCGAACGATTCCGCGAAGCCATGGAAAGCCGTATTCTCCCGGCACTGAAGAACTTCTCGCCGGACCTGATCATCATTTCCGCGGGCTTCGACGCCCATGAAGCCGACCCGCTGGCGAGCTTGCGCCTCGTGGAAGCCGACTTTATGTGGGTTACAGAGAAACTCACCGAAGCGGCTGACCGCCATTGCGATGGTCGGATCGTTTCGCTTCTCGAAGGGGGCTATGATCTGACAGCTCTCGCCCGTTCCGTCGCAGTCCACGTTCGCACCTTGATGGACGCGGCTGAATAAACGACGTTTTCCCGAATCAACGTAAAACGCCCCAAGTTTAAGGACGAACAACCGGACATCCATGACCACCAATCAGAAATCAGAGCCGCAAGCCGACATTGCAAGTATGACCTTCGAGCGTGCCCTCAAGGAGCTCGAAACGATTGTCGGCCGACTGGAACGCGGGGATGTGGAACTCGAAGAGTCCATCACGATATATGAACGCGGAGAGGCTTTGAGAGCCCACTGCGACAAGCTTTTGCGGCAAGCGGAAGCGAAGGTTGAGAAGATCACTCTGGACACGAACGGGAATCCGGCCGGCACCGAGCCGCTCGATCCCACATAAACCGAGCTTGAAAGTCCGCGGCGATCGGCTCACGACCACGTGCTTTTCATCTGCGCTCTGCACAGATAGTGTGGCCGTTCGACGCAAAGCCGGCTCGATCCGCTCGCTCCGCTTCTCGTTAGCAAAGATCGCAACCTAAAAGACCTTATCGTGCTATGCCGGTACAAATGCTTTAAACCGGCCGTTTGAATGCAAACTAAGCAAGGAAGCGTAGTAAGAGCGTGCCAACGACACCGTTACTCGATCTCATAAAGTTCCCCGAGGACCTACGGGCGCTTCCAGAAAGCGACCTCAACCAGGTCGCCGACGAGCTCCGACAGGAAACAATCGACGCCGTCTCGGTGACCGGCGGCCACCTGGGTGCCGGACTGGGTGTAATCGAGCTAACCGTTGCCCTCCACTGGGTATTCGACACGCCACGTGACCGCCTCATCTGGGACGTTGGTCACCAGACATACCCCCACAAGATTTTGACCGGGCGCCGCGACCAGATCCGCACACTGCGCCAACCTGGCGGCCTGTCCGGTTTCACCAAGCGCGATGAAAGTCCTTACGACCCATTCGGCGCCGCCCACTCCTCAACGTCGATTTCTGCCGGCCACGGCATGGCCGTGGGACGGGATCTCGCAGGCAGAGATAACAATGTCATCGCCGTTATCGGCGACGGCGCGATGTCGGCGGGCATGGCTTATGAGGCGCTCAACAATGCCGGCGCCAGCGACGAGCGCTTGATCGTCATCCTCAACGACAACGATATGTCCATCGCGCCGCCTACAGGCGCGCTATCATCGTATCTCGCCCGCATCACATCCAGTGGCACCTACCTCTACATGCGTGACATCGCCAAGCAGTTGGCGAAACGTCTCCCAAAAAGTTGGGAACGTCGCGCGGCGCGCGTTGAGGAGTACACCCGCCACCTGTGGCAGGGTGGGATGTGGTTCGAGGAGCTCGGCTTTTATTACGTCGGCCCCATTGACGGTCACGATCTGAGCCAGCTGCTCCCCGTCCTGAAAAACGTGCGCGATGCACGCCAGGGCCCAATCCTGGTGCATGTCGTCACCAAGAAGGGCAAAGGCTACCCGCCGGCTGAGGAGTCCGAGGACAAGTACCACGGCGTTGGCAAGTTCAACGTCATTACCGGAGCACAGGACAAACCGAAGTCCAACGCGCCGAGCTACACCAAGGTCTTCGCCAAAAGCTTAGTCGAGGAAGCACGCAGAGACCCAAGCATCGTTGCTGTTACCGCGGCCATGCCTTCCGGAACGGGATTGGACCTGTTCGGCGAAGAATTCCCGAACCGTATGTTCGATGTCGGCATCGCGGAGCAACACGCTGTCACCTTCGCCGCCGGTCTGGCGACAGAAGGCTTCAAACCTTTCGCCGCGATTTATTCGACGTTCCTTCAGCGCGCGTATGACCAAGTCGTGCACGACGTGGCGATCCAAAAGTTGCCTGTGCGTTTTGCGATCGATCGTGCAGGGTTCGTCGGCGCTGACGGTCCGACCCATGCCGGCTCATTTGATATTGCGTTCCTCGGCTGCTTGCCTGAGTTCGTCATCATGGCCGCAGCCGACGAGGCCGAGCTTAAGCACATGGTCGCCACCGCGGTGACAATCGACGATCGGCCTTCTGCCTTCCGCTACCCACGCGGAGACGGCGTCGGCGTTGAACTTCCCGAGCGCGGCATACCGCTCGAAATTGGCAAGGGTCGCATCCTGCGCGAAGGCTCGACGATTGCGATTCTTTCGCTCGGCACACGGCTCGCGGAATCTCTCAAAGCCGCCGAACAGCTTGCAGCATTTGGCCTGTCAGCCACCGTGGCCGACGCACGCTTTGCCAAACCGCTTGACAAAGACCTCGTGAATAACCTCGCGCGCAATCACGAAGTGCTTATCACTATTGAAGAAGGCTCCGTTGGTGGTTTCGGCAGCTTCGTGTTGCAGCACTTGGCCGAAAACGGCCTGCTCGACAGTGGACTGAAAGTCCGGCCAATGGTGATGCCCGACATCTTCGTCGATCACGCCAAACCTGACCAAATGTATGCGAACGCTGGGCTGGCCGCGGCAGGCATCGTGGAAACGGCCTTCAAAGCGCTCGGCCGGGAAAACCTTTTGATGGACTCATCGGACCGCGCCTGATCCCGTTCGAATGGTTGTCCGCGTTGTAGTGGCCTGCCACTTACATGGCAGCCATCGCCTGTCGCGTGACGGCGTTGTTATTCAAATTTATATCGCGACAAAATCGCGTCTTTTCTGCCGCCTTCATACACGCGCACACCCATTTCCTAGTCTTTTTTAGGTGTTGCGTCAGACGCGGCTTTCCCTTCCGCCTCGGATTTTCCTCCATCCTCCTTGGATGGTTTCGCATTGCTATCCGCTTTAGATGTTTCCGGCTTTTCAGCGCTCTTATCAGGGTCGGGTTTCTTTACGACCTTCGTATCGTTTTCAGTATCTTTGGCCTTCTTGTCCTTACCCTTTTTCTTTTTGTCCTTTTCACTTTCAGGCCCGTAGTCCGCCGGGCAGGTTTTGTGGACAAATTTATTGATCTCTTTGACCATTTCGCTGTGAAAGATCCCGAGCGTATCTTCCAGCTTTGCTGTCGTCCAAACGAGCCCCTTGAGCAGCGTCGGACCGTCCAGCTCCTTCAATCCGACCCAGGCCTTCTTCACGCGCCCCCCCTCGAACTTCAGCTTCGGCTTCAAAACAGCGCGTACCGGCTCGATCCCGTTTCCGGTCTCCACATCGCAATGCACAACATGCGGCCGTGCTTCGAATGTGAACTTAGGCTGCGTCAGGGCTTTAACAATAACTCGCTTCGGGATGCGCACGCTCACTTTGCAGCGCGCATCACCAAACGACCATTTGATCTGTTTTGAATCGGCGCCTTCTTTGATCTTAGCCTTGCCCCACGTCTTCCCAAGGTCGCACTTGAGAGCACCCTTTTCCTTGGGTTTATCAACGATAAGCCGACATATCTGGGCTTCGCAGGCTTTGCGGCCGTCCTTTTCATCGTCGGTTTCTTCGAGAGCCACCGCCGGTCGGACAGCCAACGCACCAACAAAAATGCCAAAAGCCATCAACTGAGCGATACTTGAGCCTTGCTTGACACACGACTGAGACCGGGACATCACAAAACCCTTTGATTGTTTCTCGCCAACGCTCTAGACCTCGAAAAAGCGGCGGACTGGCGGCAATCGGCCGGCATGCGCCGGTACAATCGCGTGACGCGAAATCCAACGCGTGCGACGAGTGATCCAAAGCGCCGTAATACGGCAGGTAGAACCCAGTAGGAGGGGATGAGAATGAGCATTGATCTTTCTGGTGCGGGTGGCCATCCGGACATGGACTACAATGAGCACGCGCGTACGTACCGCGCATTCCTCCGTGCAACCCAGATTATGGTCGTACTTCTAGTACTTTTGTTGGCCGGTATGGCGATATTCCTGGTCTAGCCTTCATTAGATTTTGCCTATATGGTTTGGCAAATGAAGAGGGATAAACGCTAGTCGGTTATTCAATAACCGAGGACCCCATGACGGGTTCGCGTTCCACGCGAGCCCGTTGTTTTTTATACGGAAGGGATCGCCGAAAAGGCCACCCAAGCACAATCGGACTTTTTTTATGGTCACCATCGCGGTCACACCAGAAGCTTCAAATGAACCCCGCGTTGCCGTGTCCCCCGATACGGTGAAAAAATTCGTTGCTGCTGGATGTACGGTGGCAATCGTAAGCGGTGCCGGATTGAGGTCGAGTTTTTCCGACGACGCATACAAAGCACAAGGCGCAGAAATAGTTTCGTCGCCCAATGATGCGTTACCGCGCGCCGATATCCTCCTGAAAGTGCGGCGTCCCTCACCCGAAGAATTTAATACGCTCAAACCAGGCGCCATCGTCGTCGCGATGCTTGATCCCTACGGACAACGCACTGAAATCGAGACGTTGGCCGCCACCAAGGCGACCCTCTTCGCGATGGAATTGATGCCGCGCACGACACGTGCGCAGGCCATGGACGTTCTCTCTAGTCAGGCAAACCTTGCTGGCTACAAGGCCGTCGTCGATGCTGCTTCGAAATTTGGCGGCGCACTGCCGATGATGATGACGCCCGCAGGCACCGTGCCAGCGGCGAAAACCTTCATCATGGGCGTTGGTGTTGCTGGTCTCCAGGCTATCGCGACCGCGCGGCGGCTCGGCGCCATTGTTACCGCAACTGACGTCAGACCCGCGACCAAGGAACAAGTGCAGTCTCTCGGCGCCAAGTTCATCGCCGTTGAAGACGAGGAATTCCTCCAGGCACAAACAGCGGGCGGCTATGCAAAGCAAATGTCCGCGGCCTATCAGGCAAAGCAGGCGGAACTTGTCGCAAATCACGTGAAGACCCAGGACATCGTCATCACCACCGCGTTGATCCCTGGCCGCCCAGCCCCACGTCTAATCACGAGCGACATGGTGGCCAGCATGAAACCTGGCGCCGTCATTATTGACCTCGCAGCGGAACGTGGCGGCAACTGCGAACTCACGAAGCCGGGCGAGACCATCACCACGGCAAACGGCGTAAAGATCATCGGTCCGATTAATTTGGCCGGCACCGTTCCCGTAAATGCCTCCAACCTTTACGCGCGGAACTTAGCCGCCTTCGTGGACCTGATGATCTCCAAGGAAGACAAATCACTCGCAATCGATTGGGATGACGAGCTCATCAAGGGCACGTTGATCGCCAAGGACGGTGAAATCGTCCATCCCAGCCTCACGGAAAAGACAGCCTAGGGAACGGAACTAGACGATGCACAAGCCCACCATCTCAGCACTCCGGAACAGTACCCTTACGCTCGCCTTTGCAGTGTTCGCGCTTTCCGCCTCAGCTCTCCCCGCCGCGGCAGCAGGAGGTGGCGACGTCGCACCATGGGTCTATCAGATCATGGTGTTCGTGATGGCGATCTTCGTCGGCTACTATGTGGTCTGGAGCGTGACACCGGCCCTGCACACGCCGCTCATGTCGGTCACCAACGCCGTGTCCTCCGTTATCGTCGTCGGTGCACTGCTCGCTGTCGGCATCGAAAGCATCGCCAACGGTGGACTAGCCGCAAAGATCTTTGGCTTCCTCGCTCTCACGATGGCTTCCGTCAACATCTTCGGTGGCTTCCTCGTCACAAGCCGCATGCTCGCCATGTACAAGAAGAAAGAGCCGAAGCGTTGATTTCACGCACCTTGTGCGATTGCAGATAACCTCTTGGGTGCTTTCCTAAAATGTCCGAACCGATGATTCCCACCGACCTCGTCGCGATTCTTTATCTGATCTCCGGCGTGCTCTTCATCCTGGCGCTGCGCGGCCTGTCGCACCCCGAAACGTCACGCCGTGGCAACCTGTACGGCATGATCGGCATGGCCATTGCCATTGTGACGACGCTCACTCAGCTTAAAGGCGGCGATCAGCTGCTGACATGGGTTCTGATTGCACTCGGCTTGGGAATCGGTGGCGTAATCGGCGGCAAAATTGCCCGCGATATTCCGATGACGTCGATGCCGGAATTGGTTGCCGCGTTTCACTCGCTCGTCGGCCTTGCAGCTGTCTTCGTTGCGGCAGCAGCTGTCTACGCACCAGACGCATTTGGCATTCTTCAAGTTGCAGGCGATCCGAATAGCGGCATCAAGGCCGCCAGTCTGGTGGAAATGTCTCTGGGCGTTGCCATCGGTGCGATTACGTTCACCGGCTCCGTCATCGCATTCTCGAAGTTGTCCGGAAGAATGTCAGGCGCCCCGATTATCCTGCCTCTGCGCCACGTCATCAACGCAGGTCTTTTCGCAGCCCTGGTTGTGCTCATCTACATGTTCGTGGTTTCCGGCGGCGACGATAAGCTGTTCTGGGCCATCACCGTCATCTCGCTACTGTTCGGCGTGCTGATCATCGTGCCCATCGGCGGCGCGGACATGCCCGTCGTCGTCTCAATGTTAAACTCGTATTCGGGGTGGGCCGCAGCAGGTATCGGCTTCACTCTGGGCAATATTGCTCTCATCATCACCGGCGCATTGGTTGGCTCTTCTGGCGCGATCCTGTCCTACATCATGTGCCGGGGCATGAACCGCTCCTTCATATCGGTCATTCTCGGCGGCTTTGGCGGTGAAGTTGCTGGCCCTGCAGGTGGAGGCGGCGAACAGCGGCCCGTGAAGCTCGGCTCAGCTGAGGACGCGGCCTACATCATGAAGAACGCCCAAAAGGTGATTATCGTCCCGGGCTATGGCATGGCCGTCGCGCAAGCTCAGCATGCGCTGCGCGAACTCGCGGACGCTCTGAAAGAAGCTGGCGTCGAGGTTAAATACGCAATCCATCCTGTCGCCGGTCGTATGCCGGGTCACATGAACGTCCTGCTCGCTGAAGCCAACGTCCCCTATGACGAGGTTTTCGAATTGGAGGACATCAACTCCGAATTCCAGCAGGCTGATGTCGCTTACGTCATCGGCGCGAACGACGTCACCAATCCGGCTGCTGAAGATGACCCCTCATCACCCATTTATGGTATGCCCGTGCTTCAAGTTTGGAAGGCTGGCACCGTCATGTTCAACAAGCGCTCGTTGGCCTCCGGTTATGCCGGCATCGACAATCCGCTGTTTTATCGTGACAACACCATGATGCTCCTTGGTGATGCCAAAAAGATGACGGAAGAAATCGTCAAAGCGATCGACTGACGAAAGGGCCCCGTAAGGGTAGGCCACATGCACCTGCTCAAACGACCACTTTCAATTTTGGTCGCATTGCTTCTCGTGGGCTATGCCGCGGCCGCTGCAGGCATGTTCTTTCTTCAGCGCAACATCCTGTTCGACACCGTTGATACCGGCAATCTGGCGACAGCCGGAACGCTCGCCATCGAGGGGAGCACGCGTATTGTCATCAAGACGAGTGACGGCGAGGAACTCGCTGGTTGGTATCTCGCCCCTCAAGCTGATCAGCCCGTGTTCCTCTTCATGCACGGCAAGCGAGGAGAACTCGAACAACGCGACGAACGCTGGCGCAAAATTCGCGACCACGGCGCCGGAGTCCTCGCGTTCTCGTATCGCGGATTTCCAGGTTCAACAGGCGCACCGAGCGAATCCGGTCTACATTTGGATGCCCTCGCCGCTTATAACTGGCTTCGCGAAAGACATGCCGCTGAAGACATCATACTTCACGGCTATTCACTCGGCACAGCCGTCGCTATCCACCTCGCGACGGAGGTTCCAGCCAGCGCATTGATCCTGGAAGCGCCCTTTACAGCAATCGTGGATGTTGCCGCCGAACGTTACCCTTGGTTACCCGTTCATTTTTTGATGGTCGACCAGTTCAGATCCTACGATGAGATCCAAAACGTCAAAATGCCGCTCCTCATCGTTCATGGAAACCAGGACAAGTCGGTTCCCTATGAGCAGGCACAGCGGCTTTACGCCCGCGCCAACGAGCCAAAGACCTTCGTAAGTATGCCTGGCAGCACTCACGTGTCACTAGTGCAAGACGGTCTTTACAGCCACATCTGGTCGTTTCTGCAACAGGTGCGACAACGAATGCAGTGAAATCAACCATGTTTGATTTACTGTTAGCACATACAATCTTCTCGACTCGCTCGACTGATGTATCCTCTAGCGTTGGCAGCGTTGCAAGACGAGGCCGGCAACTAGCGAGGAGGTCAATTGAAGAGAACTCTGTCCGCTGCAACGGCATCCGTGCTCATCGCCATATTGTTCGTGGCGTCTGGAGCGGTCGCCGGAAAGACTGCGATCAAGGCTCCAAATGAGGTCACAATCGCAGGTCTGACGGTACAGTGTCAGGATTTCCGAGGCAGACACGTTACAACTCTGAAGGTGGATGAACTGGGCGACGTCGGACGTGCCTGGGTGGTGAACATGACGCCATTCATTGTCATGGACTCCCATCTGCTTATGCAGTTGCCCGTAAAGTTACAGCTATTTTTCTACGCACACGAATGTGCGCACCATATTTTAGGGCATTGGTACACGCCATCTGTGAACAACGAGATCGAAGCCGACTGTTGGGCCATCCGTTACGGCCGTGACACAGGCCTTTTTCGCCGCCAAGAGGTGGCCGATTTCGCACCCTGGTTAGCGGCGAGTAAAGGGTCTCGCTTCGGACATTTACCCGGTCCCCGCCGCGCCCAATCGTTGCTGGAGTGCTTTGATAACGCGGAGCCGTTACTCCTCAGAAGTGAACAAAAAACGATGTTTGTGCGTTGAGATTTTTGCAGGCACTGCCCGCATTGTGAAGATGAGGCTAGGCAATAAGAATTCCCACCCGCACACTCAAGCTTGCTGGGCGTACTAGCTTGCTTGAGCTGTGACAGAATCCCAGGCGAAATGAATCCATGTCTTTTGTGCTGAGTACCATCGCAATTATCGCTGTGCTGGCCGTAGTGGTCATGGTGGGCGCTCCCATCGTTGAGCGCGCACTAATGTATCATCCGGTCGGTAACCGTGTTCGTCCCGCTTCCGCGGGCCTTCCGAACGTTGAGGAAGTGTTAATCAACACCCCCGATGGCCATACCCTCGTGACTTGGTATGCGAAAGCCGAGCCGGGACAGCCGACAATACTTTATATCCACGGCAACTCCGGAACCCTAGCGGATCGGGCCGAACGTATCGGAGCGTTCACGAAACGTGGGCGCGGAATCATGATGATGGCCTATCGTGGCTATTCCGGCTCTACAGGACGGCCGTCGGAGCTAACCAATATCGCGGACGCAAAGTTGGCTTATGAAACCTTGATTGATAAGGGTGTGGCGGCTGACGATATCGTAATCTACGGTGAGTCAATCGGAACCGGCATTGCCGTCCGCGTCGCTGCCGAAAATTCCACTGCAGGCTTGATCCTGGACGCCCCCTACACATCAATCGTTGACGTCGCAGAGATCTGCTATCCGTATCTCCCCGCGCGCCTGATGATGCGGGATCGCTATGAAACAATGCGTTATATTGGCGACGTGCACACACCACTCTTGGTGATCCATGGCGAACAAGATGCGATCATTCCAGTAGAAATGGGTCGCCGAGTCGCGCAATCAGCCTCCGGCCCAACCGAAATCGTCACATTCCGCCGCGCGGGCCACACTGACCACGGCAAATACGGCTCCTACGACGTGGTAAATGATTGGATCGACCGCATAGCCGTCAAACCATCGATATCGGCGCAGGAAGACCGCGTCGCCGGATAACAGCTAAAACGCGACGCACAAACGCCAACGGAATAACGGGCACCGGTTACAGTCAACCGGTGCCCGTTATGTTGTATAAAACCCATTAAGGGCCGTTGTCAGGCGTTCTCGCGCGATACAACCCGCTTAGCGAGCGGGACGCGCAACCTTACCAGGCAACAATCCTTCGCGCTGAGCGCGCTTACGAGCCAGCTTACGAGCCCGACGCACCGCTTCAGCCTTTTCACGAGCCTTCTTCTCGGATGGCTTTTCGTAATAATTCCGGAGTTTCATCTCACGGAAGATGCCCTCACGCTGCATTTTCTTCTTGAGCGCCTTGAGAGCCTGATCGACATTATTGTCGCGAACGAGAACCTGCACGCGAATCCCTATCCTTTTGTGCGGTCAGAGTTTTTAAACTTCAACAAGGCAAAAAGCCCGGACAGTCGTGGCCGGGCCATGCACTTGCTTCACGAATTTAACCCGTTTGGTAGCAGACGGACACCGCTTTGTCCACCAAGACGGCAACAACTTCCACCACGCACCTTACTTGCCTGAAAGTGCCGAAAGACGGGTCACATGGCCCATCTTGCGGCCCGGTCTTGCTTCGTTCTTCCCGTAGATATGGAGGCAGGCCTGCGGCTCAGCAGCCAGCTCGGCCCATTGCTCCACATCAGCACCGATCAAATTTGTCATGACCGCATCGCTGTGACGCGCAACGCTCCCGAGAGGCCAGCCGGCCACGGCGCGAATGTGATTTTCAAACTGGCTGACGCCGCACGCATCCAGCGTCCAGTGTCCGGAATTATGAACCCGCGGGGCGATCTCATTGATGATGAGCGGCTCCGGCTTGTCCTTCCCCAGATAAAACATTTCGACCGCGAGCAAGCCGACGTAATCGAGCGCCTCAGCCACCCGCGCTGCCATAGCACGAGCCTTTTCACATACCTCCGCAGGAACCGGTGCAGGAACCGTAGAAGTATCCAGAATTCCGTGCTTGTGACTGTTGAGTGGTACGTCGTAGACGGCCGTCCGACCATCGATACCGCGAACGCACAAAACAGAAATCTCGCAATCAAACGGTACCACGCCCTCCAGCACGGCAGGCGCACGCCCAATAGCATCAAGCGCCCAATCCGATTCTTCCGCCGACGTGATCCGGACCTGCCCCTTTCCATCATAGCCGAACCGACAGGTCTTCAAGATCGCCGGTGTCCCCAAGGTCGCCAGGGCATCTTCCAGGTCATTCAAATTGTCGACGTTGGCAAAAGGAGCAACGGGCAGGCCGATATCGGACAGAAACCGCTTTTCGACCAACCGGTCCTGCGCAACTTCAAGTGCGCGCGCTCCTGGGCGAACCGGACGGACTGCGGCGGCCGCAGCAGCCGCACCAAGCGGGACATTCTCAAACTCATAGGTAACGACATCGACGGTCTCGGCAAATGCCGTAATGGCCCCGAGATCTTCATAAGGGCCAACCGTCGTCGAAGCGGCAACGTCAAAAGCAGGCCCGGATGTGTCCCCAAAAACATGCACGCGAAAGCCGAGCTCTGCTGCAGAGACCGCCAACATGCGCCCAAGCTGCCCCGAACCCAGGATCCCGATGACCGATCCCGGTGGGAGTACTCCGGTCATAGCGCAGCCCTTCCGGTTGGACCGCCGTCATCAGGTGCATCAAATTGGTTAGTCATTGCGCTCCGGAACCTCGCCCACAGCTTCCGTCTGAGCTCTGCGCCATGCTGCCAGTCGCGCGCCAAGAGCCTCATCACCAAGCGCCAGGATCTGTGCCGCCAATAAGGCAGCATTCGCCGAACCCGCCTCGCCAATTGCCAGTGTACCGACCGGTACCCCCGCCGGCATCTGAACAATTGAATAAAGGCTGTCCAAGCCAGCAAGCGCCTTGGAACATACTGGCACGCCAAGCACCGGAAGCGTCGTCAACGCCGCGACCATACCCGGTAAGTGCGCAGCCCCACCAGCACCCGCAATAATAACTTTGAGACCACGGGACTGGGCGTTGCGCGCATAGTCGTACAGGCGGTCCGGCGTCCGGTGAGCCGAAACGATCCGAACCTCATGGGGAATCTGAAGCTCATCAAGCAGCGCCGAGGCACGTTTCATGGTTTCCCAGTCTGACTGGCTTCCCATGATAATACCGACCTGTGCCTGTCGGCCTGCCTGGTTTTGCGCGCTCATCGTCCCATTAGCAGCACGTACGGAGAGTAATTTAAGCTCCCACCGCCCGCTGCTCCCAGCGTTCAGGAAAACGCGGGTTCTAGACGTTGGGGCCGGTCAACGCAAGCATCTGTTCGGCCTCATACAAGGTTATAGTTTTGCTGCAACGCAGCGAGCTTCAATCTATCTCCGATGCCAACGTGCAGAGAACGAAAAGCCGAAACGACCTTCTTAAATTTTGCGCTTTCTCCAATGGCCCATTCCTAACTTTAGAAAGCCACAATACAGAACTGTAAAAGGCTGTCTTCACACAGAAAAATTGGTGGCCCGCCCACTTTCTCGGCGGCTTTTGAGCGCGCGAACCTGACGCAAAAAGCGCACCGCGAACTCTCATTTCTCCTTCAAATTCCGCGCAACCTCCCCTATATTACACTTGGTTGACAATGCTCGTTGCGAGCATAAGACACAAAAAGCACTTCGCGCGTCGTGAGCTACATTGAAAATACTCAATGTGAGCACATCGAATCGACGATGATGAAGGAGGAGCAGTGATCATGGCAAACCTTAACGCCCCGGACCTTGGGCTGGTCCGCACCACAAATGAGCGTTTTTCGGAAGTTCCGCGGCCTGAATTCCAATTCACGCCGGAACTCGCCGCGGAAATGGCACCGCTCTACGAAAAGGTAAAGCATGTCGTCACCCCGATGGAGTGGCCGCACTACGCGCCGCTGATCAAGGCCATCAACGTGATGAAGAAAGAGCGCAACGCCGTCGTTCTCGCTCACAATTACATGACGCCGGAAATCTTCCACTGCGTGGGAGACTTCCGCGGCGATAGCCTTCAGCTCGCGCGCGAAGCTGCAAACGTCGACGCCGATGTCATCGTCCAAGCTGGCGTGCACTTCATGGCTGAGACGTCCAAGCTGATGAACCCGAACAAGACGGTTTTGATCCCGGATCTCGAAGCCGGCTGCTCGCTTGCATCATCCATCACCGCAGAGGATGTACGGGCGCTGCGCGAAGCCTATCCCGGCGTCCCCATCGTCACATACGTGAACACGTCAGCAGCCGTAAAAGCCGAGTGCGATATCTGCTGCACCTCATCCAACGCTGTGAAGGTCGTCGAAAGCCTCAACGCACCGCGCGTACTTCTCATTCCCGACGAATATCTCGCAAAGTACGTTGCGACTCAGACTGACGTCGAAATCATCGCGTGGAAAGGCCGCTGCGAAGTCCATGAACGCTTCACAGCGAACGAACTGGAGGCTCTGCGTGGCGATGATCCCGGAGTAAAGATCATCGCGCATCCCGAATGCCCGCCCGACGTCATCAACACGGCGGACTTCACCGGATCAACGGCGGCCATGATCAATTGGGTGAAGGACCACCAGCCTAATAAGGTAATCCTGGTTACAGAGTGCTCGATGTCGTCCAACGTCGCAGCCGAAGCACCGAACGTTGAATTTGTCCGGCCATGTAATCTGTGTCCGCACATGAAACGCATCAGCCTTGAAAAGATTCTCGATAGCCTCGTTTACATGCAGAATGAGGTTACCGTTGATCCTGAGATTGCCGAACGTGCACGTCGTGCCGTTGAGCGCATGGTCAATTTAACAAACTGATCCATCTCAGCCGATTTCGACGCGGCAATCATCGTCGACGTCTGATAGCCAGGGGGACAATTCCCGGAAAGGCTTCACACCGAAATGACCCAATCATCTCGACATGCCGGTGCGGTTGCTGGCTTCAAAGATCCTTCTTGCGAACTCAGCGGCCGGATTGTCATCGTTGGAGCCGGTCTTGCCGGTCTGTTCACCGCACTGCGACTGGCGCCGCGCCCGGTCGTCCTGATCGCAGCCGCACCACTTGGCCAAGGCGCGTCCAGTACCTGGGCCCAGGGTGGTATTGCCGCCGCCGTAGGCGAAGGCGATACGCCCGAAGCCCATGCAGCCGACACCGTTTTGGCCGGTAGTGGCCTCGTAGATAAAGAAGTCGCGCGTATCATCACTGAGGCCGCACCACAGCGCATCCGCGAGCTTCTCAGTTACGGCGTACCCTTCGACCGCGACCTGGCCGGACACTTCGTTCTTTCGCGCGAAGCCGCACACTCGGCAAAGCGCGTCGTCCGGGTGAGTGGTGACCGTGCGGGCGCAGCCATCATGCAAGCGCTCATTGCTTCGGCACGCGCAACGCCATCGATAGAAATTCTTGAAAACTACGAAGCCAAAGATCTCGAAATTCGTGACGGCCGCGTAACCGGTGTCCGCTTGCTGCGGAACGATGGTCCCGACCATGCGGATTATGAAGTGATATCCGGCACCGCCGTCGTCATCGCCACCGGCGGCGTCGGAAAGCTTTATGCCATCACCACCAACCCGGCATATTCGCGCGGAGAAGCGCTCGCATTTGCTGCCCGTGCTGGGGCCGTCATTGCCGATCCCGAATTCGTGCAGTTTCACCCCACTGCCATCGACGTGCCGGGAGATCCCGCTCCTCTCGCGACGGAGGCCTTGCGGGGGGAGGGAGCAACTCTCGTCAACCGTGCCGGTGAACGCTTTCTCAAAGCCCTTCATCCCGACGCGGAGCTCGCCCCTCGAGATCTCGTCGCGCGTGCAGTCTTCTCCGAAATCGCGGCGGGACGTGGCGCTTATCTGGATTGCCGCAAGACAATAGGCCTGCGCTTCCCCGACGCCTTCCCCGGCGTATATCAAAAATGTCGGGAAGCAGGTCTCGATCCAGTCAACGATCTGATCCCAATCGCACCGGCCGCACACTATCACATGGGCGGTATCGCAACCGACATGAATGGACGCACGACCGTGGAGGGGCTCTGGGCCGTTGGTGAAGCCGCTTGCACCGGCTTGCACGGTGCCAATCGCCTTGCATCCAATTCGCTGCTTGAAGCTATCGTCGTGGGCGGAAACGTCGCCGAAGACATTGCTAAGATAACCACGCCTACAAAACTTCCCATCAAACTGACGTCCCTGATGCGCGAAGGTTCGAACGTGGAGCCCACGTTGCGCACGGCCCTGATCAAACGTCTACGGCGCACGATGTCCGGCGAGGTTGGGGTTGTCCGTGAACAGTCCGGCCTGCACCACGCCCTCCGGGTTCTCCGTGAAGTCGAAGACCAAGCCGGCGGCGATATCACGTTGGCCAATATTGTACTGACGTCTCGTCTGATCACGACCGCCGCGCTTAATCGCGAGGAAAGCCGCGGCGCACACATGCGCAGCGATTTCCCAGACACATCCCCTATGGCTCGACATTCACTGTTGCGCTTAACGGACCTGGATAAGACAGCAATCATTACCGACATCAGCCGTCAACCGGACGGAGCCACGTTGACAAACGGTCGGCTCCACCAAAGTTGCCAAATGAGCGGTTGACGGCCCCATGACGACACCAGGGCCGTTGCCCCATCAAACGATTGCACAAGCCGTCGACGCTGCCCTGGCTGAAGATCTCGGGCTGCTTGGCGATATCACATCCATCGCAACGATCGCGCCATCTGCGCAGGCTGCCGCCTGGATCGCCACGCGCCAGCCAGGAGTCATTTCCGGCATCAGCCTAGCCGAATACGCTTTTCGCGCATTGGACCCTGAAATCGATTTTCGGATCGAAGCAGACGACGGCGACAGCGTCTTTCCCGGAACGCCGATAGCTCACGTGTCAGGAAATGCCCGCGCTATATTAGGCGCAGAACGCGTTGCCCTGAACTACCTGGGCCGGCTCAGCGGCATTGCCACCCTCACGCGCGATTACGTCGATGCCATCGAAGGGACTTCCGCCACCATCGTGGACACACGCAAGACGACGCCAGGCCTGCGTGCGCTGGAGAAATTTGCAGTGCGGTGCGGCGGGGGCCAAAACCATCGCTTTGGTCTATTCGATGCAATTCTGATCAAGGACAATCACATCGTGGCCGCTGGCGGTCTGTCAGCGGCTATCGAACGGGCTCGCACCACCGCTGGTCACATGGTCAAAATCGAAGTGGAAGTAGACACCCTTCAACAGTTGCGCGAAGCAATAACACATCGCATTGATGCCGTTCTCCTCGACAACATGCCCCCTGCAATTTTACGTGAAGCCGTCGCGATTACTCACGGACGCGTGCTACTGGAAGCCTCGGGTGGCGTTAATCTAACGACGGTGCGCGCGATCGCGGAAACCGGTGTAGATCTGATCTCCGTCGGGGCTTTGACACACTCGGCCCCGGTACTCGATCTAGGCCTAGATATGGGTTATTCCGACGCGTAAGCTACGCTTCCAACGCTTGCTTTTTTGCCATGTTCGCCGTCCATTTGAGAGGCGTGTACCGGCCTCAGGCTGTGATCAATTAAGCGGACCAGACATGAATCATGGATGATATTCTTTATTGGATTGTCGGATGGGCGATAATCGCCATTACCGCTTCCGCAGCAGCAGGCATCCTCTCTGCAGTCAAAAATCGGGACTACTCATTCTGGATGGCGTGGTCGTTCCTGCTACCACCTCTAGTTCTGGTTCTGCTATTCCTGCCCCGCTTCAAAGGGGAGCGACCTCGTCGCCCCACCCTCGACGAACAGGAGAAGCACTGGTAGCTGCTTCTCGCTGCAATCTGGAGCTTAGCCGAAGCCTTTCTCGCGAAGCGCAGCCTGCGCGGCCGCTAAGCGTGCAACCGGCAACCGGTAAGGCGAGCAGGAAACATAATCGAGCCCCGCTTCATGGAAGAAACGGATTGAGGCCTCATCCCCCGCGTGCTCCCCGCAGATACCGATCTTCAAATCGGGCTTCACACGCCGACCACGTTCGGTCCCAATCTGGACCAACTCACCAACTCCAGACACATCGATGGAAACAAACGGATCCATCTCAAGGATACCCGCAGACGTATAGGTTTGCAGGATGGGACCGCCGTCATCACGTGACAATCCGAGGCAGGTTTGCGTGAGGTCGTTCGTACCAAACGAGAAGAACGCTGCGCCTTCTTCTCCGGCGGCGATCTCGTCAGCCTTCAACGCGCATCGCGGCAGCTCCACCATCGTGCCGATCTCATAATCAAGCGAGACGCCATGCTCCGCTTCGACTTCCCGCGCGATCCCTCGGATCACATCCGCAAGGATATCGAACTCCCGACGGTATATGACGAGCGGGATCATGATCTCAGGCTTGACGGGAGCACCCGTTTTTTTACCCGCCGCGATAGCCGCTTCGAAAACGGCTCGCGCCTGCATCTCGGTGATTTCCGGGTAACGGATCGCTATACGGCACCCGCGAAAACCCAACATCGGATTGAACTCCGAAAGTTCACGCACACGCGCACGAAGCTTCTCAACGCTGATGTCGAGAGCCTCCGCAACTGAGGTCAACTCACTGCCCTCATGCGGCAAGAACTCGTGCAAGGGAGGATCGAGCAGACGGATCGTGATAGGCAGACCAGCCATCGTCTCGAACAGTTGCTCGAAATCGCCGCGTTGCATCGGCAGAATGCGATCCAACGCCGCCCGGCGCCCCTCTTCGTCTTCAGCGCAGATCATTTCCCGCATCGCCAAAATGCGGTCGGCCTCGAAAAACATATGCTCTGTACGGCAAAGCCCGATGCCATCCGCACCGAAGATGCGCGATTGCTCAGCATCTCGCGGCGTATCAGCATTGGCGCGAACCCCGAGCCGGCGAAACTCGTCTGCCCATGACATGAGCGTTCCAAAGTTCCCGGACATTTCCGGCTGGCGCATCTTCACACGCCCGTGCAACACTTGTCCCGTGCTGCCATCAATCGTGATGACATCACCCTCTTTCAGAAGGGTGCTGCCAATCTTCAATGTGCGGGCGCGCGCATCGATCTGCAGCGCACTCGCGCCCGATACGCACGGCCGACCCATCCCGCGCGCCACGACCGCGGCATGGCTGGTCATGCCACCCCGTGCCGTCAGGATGCCTGCAGCAGCGTGCATGCCGTGGATGTCTTCCGGACTCGTCTCAACCCGCACGAGAATAACATCGATCCCCTTCGCCTTGGCCGCCTCGGCGTCCTCAGCGTGAAAGACGATCTCACCGACTGCCGCACCGGGGGATGCCGGCAAACCGTTGGTCAGGACATTTTTCTCAGAGTCCGGATCGATTGTCGGATGCAGAAGCTGATCAAGATCCGCTGCATTCACCCGCATCACGGCCTCTTCCCGGCTGATGAGCCCTTCTTCGGCCATCTCCACCGCGATACGGAGGGCAGCTTCCAGCGTGCGCTTACCCGATCGCGTCTGCAGCATCCAAAGTTTGCCGTCCTGAATCGTGAACTCGATATCCTGCATATCCCGGTAACGGGTCTCGAGCTTATCGAAGACAGCAACGAGCTCGGCAAACATCCCAGGCGTCAGAGCCTCTAACGACGGCTGGTTACTGCCCGCCTCTATGCGTGCAGCTTCCGTCAAATGCTGTGGCGTCCGGATTCCGGCAACAACATCTTCGCCCTGGGCGTTGACAAGAAACTCACCAAATATCTCCTTCACCCCCGTGGACGGATTGCGTGTGAAAGCCACACCTGTTGCGCTGGTCTCGCCCATGTTGCCGAACACCATGGCCTGCACGTTGACGGCCGTTCCCCAATCATCGGGGATGCCGTGAAGGAAACGATAGGTTTTGGCACGCGCATTCTGCCAGGAGCCGAATACCGCGCTGATTGCACCCCAAAGCTGCTCCCCCGTATCCTGCGGGAAAGGACGGTCGATAGCATCGGCGATAGCCGCCTTGTAGGATTCAATAATCTCCAGCCAATCATCCGCCGTCAGCTCCGTGTCGAGCTGCATGCTATTGAGGTTCTTGAACGTTTCCAGAATGTCCTCGAACACCCCGTGATCGACCCCGAGCACGATATCGGCATACATTTGAATGAACCGGCGATAGCTGTCGTACGCAAATCGCCGGTCGCCGGAGCGCCGCACGAGCCCTTCCACGGTCTCGTCATTGAGCCCGAGGTTCAAAATAGTGTCCATCATACCAGGCATTGAGGCCCGGGCGCCCGAGCGCACAGACACGAGCAGCGGGTTATCCGTATCGCCGAATTTCGCCCCAACGATACGCCCGATCGTTTCCAACGCCTCGTCGACTTGCGGAGTAAGGCTTTCCGGCAATTTCCGCCCCGCCTCGTAGTAAGCGGTGCAAACGTCCGTCGAAATCGTAAAGCCGGGCGGCACCGGCAAACCGAGGTTTGCCATTTCCGCGAGGTTGGCGCCCTTCCCTCCGAGAAGCGTTTTCATTCCTGCATCGCCATCCGTGCGATCAGCACCAAACAAATAGACCCAGCGAGGCGCAGAAGTGGGCGCAGTGTTCATGGTCTTGCTCCAAGCAACATCGAAAGGAAGGCGGGCGGCAGACACACGACGAAAATCCGGTCTGTCTCGGATGGAAGACTGCCTAGCAGCGCACGGCGTTTGATTGAAGTCTGTAATTTGTCATTTGGTCTGCGACCACATGTCGGGGCTCGTCAAATGGTCGATGTTATTCGTGTAATACTCCTTGAGGGTTCGGCTGATAATCTCACTTTCGTCTGGCCGTTTAAGACACGACAGCTTTCGGCCTCTTTGCGAATAGGCCTCCGTGAGCAATTGCGCTAAACTCACGGCAAATCCCACCCCTTCTCCCCTTACATCAACCCTGGGACTGTTTAGCCGATGACCTCCGCCTTGCCAGAAGTCCTCAAACGCATCGATGCGACGCATGATGAACAACTCAAACGCCTGTTCGAGTTGCTCTCAATTCCAAGCGTTTCAACCGATCCGGCCTATGCGGCACAATGCCAAACCGCCGCCGAATGGTGTGCAAAGACGCTCGCAGATTCTGGCTTTGACGCAGATGTAAAAAAGACAACCGGTCATCCAATGGTCGTCGCCCACGACCGTCCCAAGCGTGACAAATCCAAACCCCACCTTCTCTTCTACGGCCACTACGATGTTCAACCGCCCGATCCGCTTGAGCTCTGGAAGTCGCCACCCTTCGAGCCACGCATTGCCACGGAAAAAGGAAACGGCAAGGTCATCGTCGCCCGCGGTGCTGAAGACAACAAAGGTCAGCTGATGACCTTCTTTGAAGCCGCGCGCGCCTGGAAAGAGGTGAATGGCGAACTGCCCGTTGCCGTCTCAGTCCTCATCGAAGGGGAAGAGGAATGCGGCTCACCCTCGCTACCAGGCTTCCTGAAAAAGCATGGCCGCGAAATTAAATCCGACCTCGTCCTGGTTTGCGATACCGGGCAGTGGGACCGCGACACTCCTGCAATAACCACAATGCTGCGGGGTCTGGCCGGAACGGAAATCATAGTCCGCGGCCCCGCCCGCGATCTCCACTCGGGCCTCTATGGTGGCATAGCCGCGAACCCCATCCGTGTTCTTACCGGCATCTGCGGCGCCATGCACGACGCAAACGGCCGCGTAAAGATCGCTGGCTTCTACGACGGCATCAAAAAGCCCTCGGCACGTCAGCTCAAACAGTGGGCCGCGATAGATTTCGACGCGGGCGACGTCCTGCGATCGATCGGCCTCGACACGCCCGCTGGCGAGAAACGGCACTCACCGCTGGAGCAGCTCTGGTCCCGCCCAACGTTGGAATTCAACGGCATCAAGGGTGGCTATCAGGGAGCAGGATTCAAAACCATCATTCCGGCCGAAGCGTCCGTAAAAATAACGTGCCGGCTCGTTCCGGGCCAGGACCCGGAAGCAGTCATCGAAGCTCTGCATGCATTCGTACGCGAACGTCTTCCCTCTGACTGCAGCGTAGAATTTGTCGGAAGTCATGGCAGCAGCGCGATTGCATTCAATACTGACACGCCGGCCATCAAAGCCGCAGCCTCCGCTCTCGAAGACGAGTGGGGCAAACCGGCGGTACTCATGGGCTGCGGCGCATCTATTCCAATCGTCACCGCCTTTAAGGACGCTCTCGGGATGGACAGTTTGTTGGTTGGCTTTGGTCTCGAAGACGACCGAATCCACTCGCCGAATGAGAAGTACAATCTCCGCAGCTTCATGAAGGGTACACGGAGTTGGGCGCGCATCCTTGACCGGCTGGCGGAAGCCGCCTGAGCGCTCACTGAGGGAGGGACAATAGAACGATGACGCAACGCCGTTCCCTAACGTTCACGCTGCTTAGCGCCTTGATCCTAGCCACGTGCTTGTCCGCGACAGCAGAGGCGCAGCGCCAAACCTATGAGAGTAATCGGACGAGGCAGGATCGCCCCGGTGACTTCGATTACTACGCGCTCGTCCTATCTTGGAGCCCGACATACTGCGCGGACCGCACCGGGGATCGGTACGAACGTCAATGCGATATCCGTGCAGCCCGGCCGTACGCATTCGTGTTGCATGGCCTTTGGCCCCAACATAATCGCGGCTATCCCGAACGTTGTTGGACGAGGGATAAGCCCTGGGTCCCCAAACCCGTCATCGATCAGATGCTGGACATCATGCCGAGTCCCGCGCTGGTCATACACGAATACAAGAAGCACGGAACCTGCTCGGGCTTAGATGCGCGCGGGTACTACGACCTCTCGCGTCGCATGTTCGAGTCGATCAAAATCCCGGCGCGCTACATCCAGCCGATGGAAGCGCAGCTTGTTTCCCCAGATGACCTTATTGACGAGTTCGTCGCAGCGAACCCAGGAATGAAGCACGACATGTTGGCCATCTCCTGCCGAGGGGCTGGAAATCGCCTACGTGAGGTCCGCATCTGCTTCTCGAAATCAGGCTCCTTGCGACCGTGCGGCGCAAACGAGAACCAGCATCGGATGTGCCGGGCTCAACGCATGTATGTCCCGCCTGTCCGTGCGACGGCGGCGGCCTCCACAAACAACAAAAAATCTATGCGCGAGCAAGATTCGCCTTTGCCTGGCCCACGCTGACACGGACACCAAATTTGCGGCCCAGCGAGCCACGAATTCGCTTGCAAAATCAGCCAGTCACAATTGGCGAATCGAAAAGGTGGCGCACCTGTGGATAGCCGGTGCGTTCTCCATCAGTGAGGCGTTAACGTCCTAGTTCAACGCCTCACTTTTTCGCGATGCTTCCCCAGTGATTCCACTTGAACCACTAACGGGACGTATCAATGCAAGATCCGCGCAAAGCCAACGCCACGCCTCGCGATCCGGCGACTCCTCCGCCGCTTCCGCCGCGTTCTGAACCTCGCGTTGAGCCACGCCCAGAACCTCGCGTTGAACCGCGCGTTGAACCTCGTTCGGAGCCACGCATCGAATTGCGCATTGAACCCGTGGCAGACGATGCTGCAGGTGATCACAAAGTCCCGACGTACCTCGCGCTTCCAAAACGGCAGGCCGTCTATTTCGGCGTCGCTGGCTTCGTAGCAGGTATCGTCTTCTGGCATGCCGTCGGATTCTGGACTGTTGTACAAAACACCGTCTACCAGGGAACCGATGATCGCTTGTCGAACGTTGCCGATGCTCAGCCAACAAACAAAAGCTCAGGAACATTCGCCGACGCGATAGACCGTGCCATCTCGCAGGCCACTCCGCCGAGTGAAGCGACTCCCATCACAACCGGGGCAATCTCGCTAGAAAAGAACGCCGAACGACTGGGTGGAAACGAAGGCCAGGCAACGGCTCCAGGGCAAACGAACTGTGCCAGCTTCACACGAGACCGCGCTACAGGCGAAATCTTGAGCCGTCCCTGCACCGAAGCTGAACGTTCACTGCCGCACAATCCCGAAGGCACACGCGAGAATCTTGCCGTGGAACAGGCACGCGCGCCGACTGGAACAGGAAGCCGCTGGTCGACGTACACAGCTCCAAAGAACTAATAAAGAAAAGCGAAACAAAAACCCTCATCGGCGTAGACCTTGTCTCTTCGCCGATTTTTGTTTATGCCGCCGCGCGTTTGCCCGAGCGCTCTGCGCACCACGCTATCGGCACACGCACCACGTAGCCATGGCCTGGTGCATTTTGCATGCGTTCAAGCTGCATCGGATCGAGGCTCCAACCTCGCGCGATCTGCAAGACATGGTCCTCTGTCGGATAGAGCACCATCTCTCCGCCCGCATCACCACTCCTTTCTCGTACGCCTCTGAGTTCAAAGAGGCGTAAGCCCAAGGAACGCTCTTCCGGGGTGACACGTCCCTTGTTCCAGACCACGCCTTCGTCGCTCACAGCAAAGCCACGTACCAACTTGCCTTGTCGCACCCGCCCCCAGGCAAAGAAATCGAGCAACGGATAGGTGAAGAAGTACTGCACATCGTCAAACGACTGACCCAATCGCAACATCAACGGCGTCAGCTTATCGACAAAGGCGGGCCCGACCGGATGCGGGAGCGTGAGACCGATGACGAATGTCCATCCCTCAACCGGAGGACTGAGGAATAAATGGGTGGCACCAAGGCGATCATCGTAGACCGTACCGATGCCAGCGTTCCAATTCGCCTTCTCACCGTCGCTGAAACCAAGAAGTTCAGCAACGCGCTCAACGTCAGTAGAGTGGATAGCAAGCCACGCCATCTTATAGCCGAAGGGCTTCGGGGCATCAGGGTCGTTCTCAAAAACGATCACCTGTGGCAGCATTTTCGGCGCAACCCACACTGCCGCGATTGTTATTGTCGCGACAATGAAGCCTGCAATCACGAATGCGACGACCATTCCCACCCTCGCGTGGCTGCGCTCGGCTAGTTAATGCGCCCATCTCGCAAACGGCAATACATGCGAAAGCGAGAACTGGGGATGAGTCGACCACGTGAGAGCGCGTCGATGACGGGAGAGATAGCTGATTCGTCTGGCGAAGCACGCTGTGTGATGGAGACCAGCTCCAAGCCACGCCCGGCAGCGGGGTTAGAGAGCCGACAGCAGATACAGAGCTGGCCTCCGTCGAGTGGGCGCCAAGAGAGAGGGCGATAGACGCAGACCACCCGATCACCAAACCGGAACGCGCGATACGTCGCTTCTTAATACATCGCACCTAACGGTCTGCAGTCTGATATTTACGGCGAATATAAGCCCGTAGTTTGACAGATTGACAACACCCCCGGAAACTCCATGAAGCCATGACACCCTTGATCTGAGCCGGTGCATAACTCGGCCGGGTTATCTGGCGGGCAAGACTTACGGCGATGCCGTCTAGGCCCACCACAAATCAGGCTTTAGATAAACGAACGCCCGGCTCTCGGGGAAGAACCGGGCGTCGCGTTCTAACAGGAGACGTATCTTAGATTATGGCAGGGCCACCGTTGCCTTGAAGACAAACCGGTCATCGCCAAGATCACCAAACTGGTCGGTGTCCGTACCCCAGTAGCGGAAGTCGAGAGTCAGCTGTTCAACAGCGAGCGAGAGACCAGCGTTCCAATACGTGTAGTCGGAGTTCGCTACGTCCTCGTTCTCTTTATAACCAAGCGTACCGCTGATGGATGGATCGAAGATCCAGACCTTTGGCAGCGCGTAACCGAGGGTACCCTCGACAGCGTGGCCAGGGCCGATCTCAAACGTGTCGTCTGGCGTATAGTAATAGGTTACGCCAGCACTCAACTTCGGCAGGATTTCGCCGCTGACGCCAGCCTTGAATTCCCAATAGTCGACGTCAACGTTAGCGGTCTGACCAGCATAACCATAGTAAATGACACCAAAATCGAAGGTTGCCGGACCAAGGACCGGCTTAATGCCGAAGTACAGGTCGACTTCTGCATCTGAAGATGTGAAGGCCTGATCAACCTTTGCAGCCCAAACACCGGCGTAGAAGATTCCGTAGGACGCATCCGCACCAGCGAACCACGAAGGATCTTCACCGCTCTGCGAAACGCCGCGGAAAACATAGTCGGACATCAAGCCGCCATTGACGGACCATTCAAATTTCCGGCCCTCGCTTGCGACAGGAGCATCCTTAATGCTTCCGTCGCGCTCATAGCGCTCAAAACCACCTGCAACAGCCGTTGTGGCACCGATCCCGAGTACCAACGCCGCCACGGCTGCCGTGCGAACAAATTTCGAAGTCGTCGTCATGATATGGTTACACCCCCCGGGTTCACTGCGGCCCGATCCTCCATTGAATCTGCCGCGACCATGATGGATAGGAAGCGCAAATCAGCTGGAGGAAACAAGTCCTAAGTCGATCCGGACACAACGCTTGAGTGGAAACTGTGCTGATGGAGCAACACGCACAGTTAACTGAACAACAATTGCGCATAACTCGACTGCGAGCAGTGCAATTTTGAAATGAAGCAAGTCTGTTTATTGGGCAGTGTGCACATCAAATAGACGAGAATTCATTTTTGATTCGGGCTCAAGAAGAGGCACCGCAGCCACAGCTTTTCGCTCCCTCGCCAAGACCGCAAGATCTACCCACAGAGTCCCAACACATTCTTCATTGCGACGCGTCACAAAGCACCGAACTTCTTCGCCCTCACCATCCGTAGATGCTTCACACGTCGCACTTGGCAAATATGATCCTCCGCACGACAACGGCGGCTTAACCGAGCCTATCCCGCCAAAGGAACGACAGTTCATCATGAGCACCACCGCGACCGGCACACCGGATACTGTACTAATTACCGGCGCAGCGCGCCGGATCGGACGCGCCCTCGCGCTTGATCTTGCACGTCATGGCTGGCGTGTGGCTATCCATTGCCGCCATTCTCGCGGCGAGGCTGAGGAGCTGGCCCACGAGATCACAACTCTCGGGAGCTCAGCTGCGGTTCTGGATTGCGACCTTGCCGACGGCGACGCCGTTGCCAAGTTGATACCGCGCTGCGCGGATGCCCTCGCTCAGCCGGTATGCTTGATCAATAACGCGTCGGCATTCCTTCCGGACTCGGTTGCAGAGATGACCGAAGAAATATGGAACACACATCTTGATATAAATCTTAGGACGCCAGTATTTCTTGCGCGTGCCCTCTATGTTGATCTTCCCTCCGATAAACAGGGCAATGTCATCAACATTATTGATCAACGTGTTTGGCGCCTGACTCCCGAGTTCTTCTCATATACGATTTCCAAATCCGGGCTCTGGACGGCAACACGTACTCTTGCTCAAGCCATGGCGCCGCGCGTCCGCGTCAATGCGATCGGACCGGGGCCGGTCCTCAAAAGCATACATCAAACAGATGCTGACTTCGCGGCTGAAGCAGAGAGCACATTGCTCGGCCGCGGACCAACCCCGGAAGAAGTGGCTGCGGCCGCCCGCTTCATCCTGGCCGCACCGGCGCTAACAGGCCAAATGATCGCGCTAGACGGCGGCCAGCATCTGACATGGGCGAATGAGCCTCGCTCAGGCGTAACTCAGCCCAACAAAGGGTAGTTGCCGAGCTTTTGTAATAGATCAGCCCTCTGATCGCCTTATTTCTTCCCTGCACTACCCAAATTGATGCCGGATTATTGATCGATACAATCCAAAGACCGGACGTTGAGGGGCGGAAAGCAGGCCAGTCGTCAACCAGCCCTTAACGTTAACGGAATAGATAGTTTTGTCATGGGCGTGTAAGCCGCCAACGCCCTTCGCAAGAAGAAGCCAGAACGCCCGAAGGTGTTTGATATGCTAACCCGTCTCGCAATCCCGGCCCTCATTGCCATGTCTGTCCTATACGGCACGGCGCCAGCATCTGCTGCCCGTTTGCCGGGGATTAAAGTGGCACCCAACAACGTGGTGCCAGCCTGCGCGACACCAGGGCGCCTCATGGCATTCCTGCGATCACGCAATACCCGCATGAACCCGCGCTATGACAAAATCGCCGTCTCCTACATGCGTCATGGCGAACAACTCGGGATACGGTGGGATATTGCGTTCTTTCAGATGCTCGTTGAAACGGCGAACCTTGCTTACACAGGCGACGTGGACGCATCACAGAATAATTTCGCCGGACTTGGCGCAACCGGTGGCGGCGTAAAAGGCGAACGTTTCCGGGACGTCGACAGCGGCGTGCGCGCGCATCTCGAACATGTACTCATGTACACTGGCGAAACGATCCAAAATCCCGTCGCGGAGCGCACTCGGAAGGTTCAGGAATGGAATGTCCTGACATCCTGGCAGCGCAGCATTCGCGGCCCCATGACGTTCTCTCACCTGACCACCAAGTGGGCGCCGAGCGATCGCGGCTATTCCGACGACATCAAATCAATTGCCGACCTGTTCTATCAGGGAGAGTGCAATAGACCGGATCCCGAACCTCAGCTCGTCGCCCTTGCGCGTGGTGGCAAGATGACCACGGCCGCAGCCAAAACACCGCCTGCCACTCAGAAGCCCGCGACGGCCAGCAGCGCCGACTTAGTAGCATCTGTTATCAACCGTAACCGCGCTCAAGCTGCTGACCCCTCAGGACTGGGCGCACCTCCCGCTGGCGGATCATCAAACAAGCCCGCACCAGCAGCAACTCTAAGTCCCGACGCACCCGCAGCGGACGCGAAATCTGTAACAGTGCTCAATTCTCCGGGCGCGAAAGAGAACGCCCCGACCAAGACCGCAATGGTCGCGAACGAAGCAAAGAAAGCAGCGCCCGCAAAGTCCGAGCCAGACAAATGCCGCGTATGGACTGCGAGCTACGGTGGTGCGAAGGCCATCATCATCAAGGCCGTCAATAACGACGTCGTCAACTACACGGTTCTGGACGTCAATGCCGGCAAAGAGAAACGCGAAGCCGAGGCTTACATCGCGGCCTACGCCAAGGGAGGCGAAACCCTCGAAGAGTTCTCCAGCGCTTCCGCCGCTCTCGATAAGGCCTTCCAACTTTGCCCTGAAGGCTAAAGGATAGACCGGCAGGGTCTTTCCCTACCCCGAGTACCGTGATCGCCAGGGTCACCGGCAGCGTGTTGACATTGCGCCTTCGCATGTCACTTTCATAGTCAAACTGAGCCGCGAAGCAGGGCAATCACACCCCGCGCAGGCTCTTTAGATCTTTCTGACACGTCGGTGCGTAACAAGTTCCTGATGCACGGGGCCCTGCAAGGGAGACCCGCAATTCTGGTTCTAGGAAACTGAGCGAATGGACTACAGCGGCTATACAGTCGGACGCATTCCCAAGCTCACGCGGATCAAATCTCCGCGCGACATTGACGGCATTGAATTCGTCGATGGTGTCGCCGAGGTCGAAGTGCCTATCGAATTGCTCGATCAGATGCCCATTAAGAACTATGAACGCCTCGACAGCCCACGCCTTAACGCGGTTCTTCAAGCCATTCGCCGTGAGGGCTACAGCAGCCTCGATCCCATCATCTGCCGGGTCGGAGCCCTCGGAAACTGGGTGGTCATCGACGGCGGTCACCGCATCACAGCAGCCAAACGGATACATAAAGAATTCTTTACGAACCTGTGGGGCTCAAAGATCGGCGATCTGACGTTCATTCTCTTCAAGACGCCCCTAAGCTACTCCAAGCTGACGCAAGCGCGTGGACGTCGAGCAGGCGCCGCGAAAGAGGCGAGCGAACCCCAGACGGAAAAGTAGCAGCTCGCGCTTTTGCGCCTGAATTATTGCGCCGGTTTGGACATATAATTGACCGCGGCAGTTGAGAGTGCGCCGCCAAGCACGCAAGGGATTCCGAACTGGAGTTGGCCAAGTACGCTTGCCGCGACACAGCCCAGCGCCAAGGCGGTTGTTCCAGCTTGGCCCCACGTCCCCCAATCCCGGTTCCACTTGGGGCCCTTCGTCTTAATCTCATCAATTTGCTTCAAAGCGGCTTCGCGCAGACTGCTCAATTCATAAAGCTCTGCTGCCTCGATCACTTCCTGAAGTTGCCGGCGCACAGCTTCGTCTTCATGGTCCATCTGGGATTTGGCCAGATCGAGCAAGTTCTTATCGCGTGCCGCATTGCTGGCGAACGTCCACTTGGCCATCGCGCCGATGGTCAGCTTTTCAACGTCATTCTTCTCTTCCGCCCATTTAAGAACCGACACAATGCGGATCACAGGGTCCCACTCTCCCGTGGCGAAGTAAAAACCCCATAAAACATCAATCACATAGGGATCATCTAGCTCCAGCTTGTCGAGAGTCTTGCCACCTCCATAGAGGTACTTCTTGATGAGCACCTTCCGAGCCGGCATACGCTCTATGAACTGGACGAGAAAGGCTTGCCAGTCCGGTAAGCCCGAATAGGCGATGGCCTTAACCAGAACGACCTGTTCCACCGGCGGCATGGGGAACATCTCGGCGATCAGGTCGGTCGCCTTTACCCGGTTGCTGCCGATAACGCCTGCAATAAACCCCGTATAGATTCCCGCCTTTTCCGGATCGCGTAAAAGCCCGTGCCGGACCATCGCATGGACCGCGGCTGGAACCTTCGATGGCTGCTTGTTCTCGCGATAGTCATTGATGAATTTGAGAACGCCTTCAGACGTCGCAAAGGGATCGGACGCGAGCGAACGTTGCGTGCCGCGCATGCCCTCGCTCGACACAGGTCCAGCAGCAGCTGACAATCCGGCAAGCCCCGCAAATAGCAATAGGACCGCTCTGCGCACCCACGATTGCCGTATACCCCTTACGGGTCGCAGCAATCGGCGCGACACTGGATTCTGTTTTTCTGACGGCCTGATCGCAGATAAACGCACTGCGCGAACCGCGTTGAGAACCTGCAACGAAAGCCCCCGGCGATTATGGACAGCAGGATTTGCCGATATCGGCAAGGCCTTTCACTGCACATGCACCAATGGCGGTTTTGTGGCTCTTTGCCGCGAGATCACGTTAGCGGCCTTTGAAATTGGCCGGACGTTTACCGAGAAACGCCTCCAAACCCTCGCGGAAGTCCTCGGACATATAGCAGCTCACGATGAGATCATCGTCCTGAACCTGGGAGGCCGTCCGTAACCTCCGCAAACCTTCTTTGGTTGCACGAAGCGTCAAGGGGGCGTGACTTGCGACAACATTCGCTAGCGCAGCCGCGCGCGACATCAGGCTCGCGTGATCATCCAATAGCTCAGAAACGAGCCCGGACGCCAAAGCCTCATCAGCCTCAATCAAACGCGAAGTAAAAATAATCTCTTTGGTCCGGGCTACCCCGATGAGATCTGAGAGGCGCGCAAGATTGGCCACGGAAAGGCAGTTGCCGAGCGTCCGCGAAATCGGAAAGCCGAACCGGATATCCCGCGAGGCAATGCGCAGATCGCAACAGGCAGCAATAGCGGCACCGCCCCCGGTGCAAGCCCCGGCAATAGCCGCAACCGTTGGAACCGGGCAGCGCTCGATCGACCCCAACACGACATCCATCGTCCGTTCGTAATCGAGCGCATGCTGCGGCGTCGTAAAATCGCGAAACTTGGAAATATCGGTTCCAGCTGCAAACGCCTTTTCCCCCGCGCCGGTCACAACCAGCGCCCGGACGTCGCCGCCTGGGACAATCCCTTCGAAAATGGCTTGGAGCTGAGCATACATCGTGAAAGTCATGGCGTTGCGCGCCTGCGGCCGCGACAGCGTCACCCAACCAATGCCATCACGAACCTCCAACGTAACTTGGCCGTCATTGTTATTGGAATTGTCGCTCATATCCGTGCCATCTCCGCGTTTCTGTTAGGCCGACGCATCCCTCCCAATCGCAGGTATCTCGCGGATCGGCAAGACTTGCACCCACCGGCATCATCAGACTTCTGGCTTACTGGCCCAGGTCCGAAGTTCACCGGAGTTTAAGGCGAGCCTAATAGGCGAACTTCAGAATCAAAAAGGGACACAAGAGACTTAGTGTTGCTGATGTAATTCAAATAATGAAATTTGCTCGCCACCCGGCAGAGAATACCGACGAATTTATCGATCATCACACGCGCTTGACGCCGGCGTCGCGACAGCCAATGTTGCCTGCATGCCCAATCAGAACGCATCCCAGGGCGGAGGCGGAGCGGCCGGCAGCGAGCCGACGCACCGCTCCGGCCCGGAAGTCATCGCTGAATATCTTAAAACGCTCCCCGCGGCACCTGGCGTCTACCGCATGCTGGACCGACACGGGGAGGTTATTTATGTCGGCAAGGCGCGTTCTCTAAAGTCACGCGTTTCCAATTATACGCGTCTCGGCGGCCACACGAATCGCATCGCGCGCATGATCGCCGCCACAGCTGCGATGGAATTCGTCACGGTACGCACGGAAGCAGAAGCTCTGCTCCTGGAAGCCAACCTGATTAAACGCTTCCGGCCCCGCTTCAACGTGCTTATGCGCGATGACAAATCATTTCCGTTCATCCTGCTCGCCCGCGACCACCGAGCTCCTCAAATTCTCAAACATCGCGGAGCGCGAAATCGTAAGGGCGACTACTTTGGCCCCTTCGCTTCCGCTGGCGCGGTCAACCGCACCATCAACATGCTCCAACGCGCGTTCCTGCTGCGCTCATGTACCGACAGCGTCTACGAGAGTCGCACACGGCCATGCCTGCTCTGGCAGATCAAACGCTGCTCCGCGCCGTGCACCGGAGAAATCAGCCTCGAAGACTACGAAAAGCTGGTTGATGAGGCGGTGCGCTTCTTGCGCGGTGAAAGCCAAACCGTCCGTCAGATGTATCAGGCGTTGATGCAGGAAGCATCCGACAAGCTCGAGTTTGAGCGCGCAGCGACCTACCGCAACAGACTATGGGCTTTGGCACACGTAACTGCTGATCAGTCCATCAACGCTGCCGGGATCGAAGAAGCCGACATTTTCGCCGCGCATCAGGAGGGAGGACAGACCTGCATTCAGGTCTTCTTCTTCCGTGCTGGTCAGAACTGGGGAAACCGCGCTTACTATCCCAAAGCAGACCGATCGCTCGAGGCCGATGAGGTGCTAGGTGCCTTCATCGCTCAGTTTTACGATGACAAGCCGATCCCCCGCATGATTCTGGTTTCGCACGATCTGCCCGAACGCGACCTGCTCACAGAAGCCCTCTCGACCAAGGCCGAACGGAAAATCGAGATCCTGACGCCGAAGCGCGGCCCCAAGGTTGAACTCGTGGCCCACGCCCAGGCGAACGCGAAGGAAGCTCTCGGCCGCAAAGTCGCCGAAACGGCATCCCAGCGCGAGTTACTGAAGGGACTAGCCGAACGTTTTGATCTCGATTCCATGCCGACCAGAATTGAAGTTTTTGACAACTCCCACATCGCCGGCACCAACGCCGTCGGCGCCATGATCGTCGCGGGACCTGAGGGATTCTCGAAATCCCAGTACCGGAAGTTCAACATCAAGTCGGACACGCTCACACCTGGTGACGACTACGCCATGATGCGCGAGGTGCTGACCCGACGCTTCAAAAGGCTCGTTGACCCGGCTGGGACAACCGCTGAAGCCGAGAAAACCACAGAGCTAACAAAAGATTCCGTTGTCGAAGAGCCCGGTACACGCATACGCGCGCCCGATCCCATGCCGCTTGCAGAACGCGGTTCCAACTCTCTGGCATTCGCCGCCTTGCGCACGCAAAACGGAGAGCCAGAGCACGCCGAAGAACCTCAAGCCACGTTAGAGGAGAATGACGAACGGACCGCCGCCGAAAAAAAGATACCCGACCTCGTTCTCATCGACGGCGGGGCAGGCCAGCTCGCCGTCGCCCGCGAAGTCTTGGCGGAATTGGGCCTCCACGACATAGCACTGCTCGGCGTGGCCAAAGGTCCAGACCGCGATGCCGGCCGCGAGCACTTCCATAAGCCTGCGGGAGGCCCACCGGTCATGCTCGAACCGCGGGACCCTGTACTTTACTTCGTTCAGCGACTGCGTGACGAGGCCCACCGCTTCGCCATCGGCACCCACCGCGCCAAACGCGCGAAGGCCCTCAGCGCCAACCCGCTCGATGAAATCGACGGCATCGGACCAACGCGGCGACGCGCCCTGCTAACGCACTTCGGATCGGCCAAAGCTGTCAGCCGCGCGGGTGTCGAAGACCTCAAAGAGGTTCAAGGCATCTCAGCTGAGATGGCCCAAAAGATCTATGACTTCTTTCACGAGCGCCGCAGCTGACCGACTTTCTAGGTAGGGTCTTCGCGCTCTGCTAGCGGCTAAGGCGCATATAGCCGGACGCCCCGCCACCATCCAGCGACGCACTCAGCCGGCTGCCGCGCAAGGTAATGAAGATGGAACCCGAATAGTTGTATTCGGCATTGTGGAAGCTACCGGAATACTTGTTCGATCCGACCCGCCGGATAACGGCCGTCTGCACAGCACGCCCTGACGGCGTCGCACACACGGCATGCATATTATAGCTCTCACTGGAATAGCGGTTGAAACGTACGCGGCACCGGACCTGTTGGGAGTCCCCCGAGGGCAGCATGACCGTCCCCACACCGTTCCAGGATCCACCCAGATCAGACTTGCGGCTTTGCGCTGGCGCCGCCGCGGTAATTGCAAATAACGCAACCACGGCGTAGATCGCGGCAACATACAATGAATGAATTCGGGACATGAAAGAGCTCATAGCCAAACCTCGCTTGCAACTGCTCAGGTTCTAAAGCCGTTTCGCCACCTCCCCGTTCCAAATTATGCACCACTATCTCAGACGCACCTACAGATATTCAGGCCGCTCAGAACGACCTCCCAGCTGGAGAGAACTGACGAAGAGAGCGCCTCACCATTGACGTCGCCTTCAGGTGATGCTCTTTCCAGCTTCATGCTTCACTCTGCGTCGCGCGCCACTGTGCTGAACATTCCCAACTGTCTGACTTTCGCCCGCATCCTTGCGGTGCCTGCGCTGGTGCTGGCCCTCTACTATCTTGATCCAGTTACAGCTCATTGGACGGCATTCGCAATTTTCGTGCTGGCCTCAATTACGGACTGGCTGGATGGATATCTGGCCCGCATCTGGAGCCAACAATCGCTCATCGGCGCAATGTTCGATCCGATCGCGGATAAGTTGCTGGTGGGCGCCACCCTCATGATGCTCATCGCGGATGGCACGCTTTCCGGAACGGCCGTATTCGCCGCCGTGATCATCTTGTGCCGTGAAATACTTGTTTCCGGGCTTCGCGAGTTTCTCGCCGGTCTTCAGGTAAGGGTACTCGTAACGCAATTAGCCAAGCTTAAGACGGTCCTGCAGATGGTGGCATTGGCCTTGTTGCTTGCCGGTCCGGCCATGGGCGGCCCGACGTCGCTCACCATGCAGGCGGGGCTCGTCTTGCTATGGCTGGCGGCTATACTTACCCTCTGGACAGGCAGTGATTACCTAAGTGCCGCAATCCGGCATGCAACGAGTGAACGAAATGACTGAAAATTCAAAACCCATCAAACTCATGTATTTCGCCTGGGTGCGCGAAAAGGTGGGCCGCGCCGAAGAACACATCGAACCACCCGAAGATATCGCAACGGTCGGCGATCTCATGGGCTGGCTCAAGGGCCGCGGTCCCGAGTATGCCGCCGCTTTCGAACGCGCCGATGTAATCCGCGCGGCAATCGACCACACGCACGCCCGCTCCGACGCGCCCATCGCCAGTGCCCGCGAAATCGCGTTTTTTCCGCCCGTGACAGGGGGCTGACCTAATGGCCGTCCGCGTCCAGACTGACGATTTCGACGTCGGTGCCGAAACGAAGGTGTTGACCAAAGGGCGCACCGACATCGGCGCCGTCGTGACATTCACGGGTACAGTGCGCGGAAACACACCCGATACCCCGATTTCGTCGATGACGTTGGAACATTACCCCGGCATGACGGAAACCGAACTCGAGCGTGTTGAAGCGGAAGCGGCAGCCCGTTGGCCACTAGCTGCCAGTCTTATCATTCACCGCTACGGCACGTTGAAGCCGGGCGACAACATCGTACTCGTCATCACCGCGTCCGCCCACCGGCAGGCAGCCTTCCAGGCCGCCGAATTCCTGATGGACTACCTGAAGTCCCGCGCACCTTTCTGGAAAAAAGAGACCGATGATGAGGGGCGCGGTGAATGGGTTGATGCGCGCGAATCCGATGACAAGGCTGCAGCTCGCTGGCAGACACCCAGCAAAGTAATTACCTAACATTAACTAAAAACAAGAACGAAATCAGTGGCTTAAGGAGTCAGCGAATCCGTTTGGCTTTGGCACAGCCATTAACGTTAAGCCTTCGTTAACCCGCATACGTTAAGACAAGTAAAAACCCGATGAAGACCCGGAAATAGCCATCTTCAGCGGGAATATTACCGGTCTCGATTCCAAATGAACCGTATCGCGTTAGACGGGGGTCCAGCCGAAATGGGTTTACGGTTTGAGCGCTCCATTGCGGGTGCGCTCGTTCTTGGTGTAGCTTCAATATTCTTAAGCGCGGCGGCTTCAGCGGCGCCACAAGCCGCGCCTGCAAACCAGGCTGCGCCTGCGCAATCCGCTCCACACCCCGACCAAAAACGCACGCGCTTCATCATCGCGCTGGAACGCCGCAGCACCTATCAGGTGTTCTCGCTGGCCAATCCTAATCGCGTGGTCGTGGAGCTGCCCGCCGTCGGCCTTCGCCTACCACCGCTTCCGAAAAACGGTCCGGTAGGTCTGGTAAGCGGCTTTCGGGGAGGCCGCTCCGGCCCCAAGAAGTCAAAGGTTATCATCCGCGTCACAGAGCCGGTCTTCGTCGAAACGGCGAAGCTGGAGATGAAAGACGGCAAGGAGCCCCAGCTCGTTCTCGATATCGTCTCGCTCGCCTCGGCGCCCGTCACACCAGTGCACACCGCGAGCGCAGCTCCGGCTCCAAAACCCGAACCCGATTTTGATAAACCATTCGGATTGGGCGCCTCCGACCTCTTGCCGCGCCCGCCGCAACCTGCACAGCGACCGGATGCCATCGAAAAGCGCACCGCAAAGCAGCTCATCGTCATAGATCCGGGACACGGTGGACATGACTCCGGCGCCCAGAAAAACGGTGTCGTTGAGAAAGATGTGGTCCTCGCGTTCAGCCATACCCTACGCAAGAAGCTCGAAGAATCGGGCCGCTACCGCGTACTGATGACTCGCGAAACCGATGAGTTTATCCCGCTCGGAGACCGCACAGCCTTTGCCGAACAGCACAATGCGAGCCTCTTTATCGCGGTTCACGCGGATTACGCGCGTTCATCGGCGCGCGGGGCAACGATCTACTCGCTTCGTCCGTCTGTCGCCGAGCGGCTGAAATCGAGCGCACGTGCGCGAGCCTCCGACATCGACATCCCCGAAAGCAAATTCGCAGCAATCGACGCGCGGGATTCTGACATCGTCAAACGCATGCTTGCCGACCGTGCAACCGCCGCCGTCGAGGTCACGCACCACCGTACAGACCTCTTCTCGCGCTCCGTCGTCGAATATATGGGGGACTCGACCAACCTGCGCAGCAACCCTCACAAGACAGCTGCCTTCAAGGTTCTGAAATCTGCGCTTGTACCTTCAGTTCTGATCGAGCTGGCCTACGTCACCAACAAGAGTGACGCAAAGCTGCTCATGTCTGAAAGCTGGCGCCGGAAGGTATCTGACTCCATCGCTGAGGCCGTCGACAACTACTTCGCCTTGAGCATCGCAAAGATCCCGATGTAACGCGCAGTCGATTTACAGACATACCGAACAAACAAAAGGGCTGATCGTCCATCGATCAGCCCTTTGAATTTATCTGGCCGGCCTACCCTCGCACTGGCTTACCGGCAAGGCTCAGTTAGGCGGGACTTGGAGGGTAATGCGGTTTGAGACGCCAGAGGAGTAACAACCAGTCGAATTCGAGATGACGCGGGTGGATCTGGAAAACTCGTGAAACAAATCTCAGCGGAACCAGACGTGGATGAAGGCGCGTCAGCATGGGCCACTCCATCTTCGTGAAGGTGCCGCGACCGAGGCCCAACCAAGGGCGACCAAACGGCAGCATCGCAGCGCACGCTCCACCCCGCTCAGCCGGGGACGGCTGGCATGGAGACGACTACAATGTCTGAAATTCGGCTGTCGAGGCGATCCAGGATGCGATTGTGAGAAGGCAGTGCCTGTAAGGCTGCCGAACGCTCCCTCGGGTGGGGTCATCCGTACCCACCACGCGCTCGGCAAGTGCCAGCCGGACTTGTGCCGGCCTGTTAACGGCAACAACAAGGGCAATTGCCCCCCTTTTGTCCTTAACGCGCACTCTCGCAGGCGCCACCACACAGCGGTGGCAAGGACTAACTCCTCACGAGTCAACAACTTAAATGATTCGCCCCGTATTTTCATGGGCATTGTGCGGCGCACGCTGATCAACACCGCAGGCGCGTAAAGGCCGCAGCCCTTTTTTATAGGGCCGCGGCAGGCATTTAAGCCTCTTCGCGCTCAGCCTCTAGGGCTGCTTTCTGAACCGCCTTCTGAACCTTCTCGAAGGCACGCACCTCGATCTGTCGAATACGCTCGCGGCTCACGCCAAACTCACCAGACAGATCTTCAAGCGTCGAAGGATCTTCAGCCAATCTCCGGGCCTCGAAAATCCTCCGCTCCCGCTCATTGAGAGTCGAAAGCGCCTCGGACAGATAGCTGCGGCGCATGCCGAGCTCTTCCTGTTCCGCAAGCTGCTCTTCCTGATCCGGAGCATCATCAACGAGCCAATCCTGCCATTCACCCGAATCCGGTTCAGCACGGAGCGGAGCATTGAGCGAAGCATCACCACCCAGACGCCGATTCATCGAAATCACGTCTTCTTCGGTAACGCCGAGCTTCGTTGCGATCGCCTTCACCTGGTCAGGGCGCAGGTCCCCGTCCTCCAGAGCCTGCAACTGGCTCTTGGCCCGGCGCAGGTTGAAGAAGAGCTTCTTCTGCGCCGCTGTGGTGCCCATCTTCACAAGGCTCCACGAACGCAGGATGTACTCCTGGATCGAAGCACGGATCCACCACATCGCGTAGGTCGCGAGGCGGAACCCGCGATCCGGATCGAAACGCTTCACCGCTTGCATCAAGCCGACGTTGCCCTCGGAGATCACCTCACCGATCGGCAAACCGTAGCCGCGATAGCCCATCGCAATCCGGGCAACTAAGCGAAGGTGCGACGTGACGAGCTTGTGAGCCGCTTCGGAATCTTCATGTTCCTGCCACCGCTTGGCGAGCATGAACTCCTCGTCCGGCTCGAGCATCGGGAATTTGCGGATTTCTTCCATGTACCGGGACAGTCCAACCGATCCGCCGCTGACTGTCGGAAGAGTTTTACTGGCCATCGCGTAACCCCACTTTCCAATGCCCGCCGACCACCATTGTCGGCTCTAGCAAACGTTTCGAAGGCGCCCAGTCCGTTGCAATGGCCTGGAATGTATTTAAGTGCTTATCCAAACAACGCGCGCCCAGCAATGAACATTGCCGTGTTATTGACGTAACAAGCCGTCACAACTCCTTGAAGTGATACGCAGTTCTTCGCATTCGGTTCCCTCTCAAGAAGTGATCGGACCGATAAGCTAATCTGTAGCTGACGACATCTGCGAGAATTGCCATTTGCCGGTCGAGTAGCGGCCGGGAATGGCTATTCGCCAAATCCCATTTCAGCGGAATTCATTCTAGCACGAACTTCAGCGTCCGTGCACGCACGGTCGCTTAGCCCCAATATTGTTTTAAGCCATGTTCCAGGTTCAGTTTCCGGCTTCCAGGCATTCAACAAGCCGGACCATATCGTCGGGCAAAGGGCTCTCAAATGAGAGCTGTTCGCCGGTAACCGGGTGTTCAAACGCCAATTCTGCGGCGTGTAGAGCTTGTCGCCCCAACCTCTCGAGTGCCGTTCGCGCTGCTGGCCCTAGCCGACGCGCGCTCGCTTTGAAGCCACTACCATAAACCGGATCCCCCAGAACTGGATGCCTGATATGCGCCAAATGCACGCGAATTTGATGTGTGCGGCCTGTTTCGAGCACCAAACGCATCAGCGAAACGAGTTTCGGCGCAGAAGGAGCATCGAACGTCCGCAGAACCTCATAATGGGTCACCGCGTGCCGACCTTCCTCAGGTGCGACAACAGCCATTTTTGTGCGGTTTTGCGGACTGCGGCCCAGATTCGCCTCGATTTGCCCCCGATTGCGATCGGGCTCTCCCCAGGACAACGCGATATAGGAACGGCGTAACCGCCCATCAAGTCCATGAGACACGAACTGCTCAGCCAGACCTTGGTGAGTTGCATCGTCTTTTGCGACCACTAAAAGCCCTGAAGTATCTTTGTCGAGCCGATGCACGATCCCTTGCCGTTCTGGCCCGCCAACAGCAGAGAGACTCTCGCCGCAATGCGCGATAAGCGCATTAACCAGCGTCCCGGAGGAATGCCCGGCTCCAGGATGCACAACGAGTCCGGCCGGTTTGTCTACGACAATGAGATGCGCGTCTTCATAGACGATATTCAGCGCAATGGGCTGAGCACGCGGGGGTTCCGGCACAGCGTCAGGCACTATAATTCTATATGCCTCGTCGGCTTTGATACGCTCACCGGGATTGCTGAGAATCCGTCCACCGGACCAAACCGCTCCCTCCCGCACGAGCGCCTGGATACGCGAGCGGCTGAAGTTTGGAAGCTTCCCCACAAGCCACTTATCGATCCGCTCACCGACGTCTTCGGCTGAAGCGAAAAACTCGCGCGCGTCGCTCTCCGCCGTCTTGTCTTCATCCACCTTCACGAATTTCTCTTTCACCTGCGGATACACGTAACGCGCACGCCACGTGAGCCGGACGTTTTTTCAATCATGCGCCAAAACAGAACGCGACGTGTCGATTCTATTTCCTTGATCAGCGAAGCAGCCTAAACTATACGAGCCGTCTGCCAACAGTGCACACGTCCCGTTCGTCTAGTGGCCTAGGACGCCAGCCTCTCACGTTGGAAACACGGGTTCGAGTCCCGTACGGGGCGCCACTATATTTGTTTTTATTTATTTTCCGCCGATCTGAGCCAGAAGAACCTAGTCCATACCCGACTCGGCTCTACGATTTACTGAGCCGAGAAAGCCATCGCGCTTCGATTGTGAGCGGGAGACATGGAAGAACTGGGTAAGTTCCCGTGCTGGCTTTTCTCACCACAGTTGGATTTGATGTCACCGATGCGCCAGTGCAGGATCTATAGCCCTGAGAGCAATTCGGAAATTCACAAGACATTCTAATCGGAGACCTTCTCCTGCTTGTCGTCCGGCTGCGAAAGATAGCCCATGTCCCACAATGGACCTTCCTCCATTCTCGTATTTGACGTGAATGAAACCCTGCTCGATATCACGACGCTCGAACCTCTGTTTGATCGCGTCTTCGACGACCCGGCGATTTTGAGAGAATGGTTCGCGCAGCTTGTCCTCTACTCCCAGACCATGACCCTGTCGGGCCTGTACACGCCATTTGGCGAATTGGGCGCGGGAGCGCTCCGCATGCTCGCGTCAATTCACGGAAAGACGCTCGTCGACAGCGACATCGATGAACTGAAGGAGCGGATGAACGCGATGCCGGCGCATGCCGATGTCGTGCCGGCGCTAGCACGGCTACGCGATGCAGGATTTCGGCTTGTGACACTGACAAATTCAGCGAGCGCAGCTTCGCCAACACCACTTGAATGTGCAGGTATCGCCGAATTCTTTGAACGCTCCTTCAGCGTCGACGCGGTTCAAAAATTCAAACCAGCCCCCGAAGTCTACCGACTGGTCGCTGAAAAATTGCACGTCGAGCTATCTGACATTTGCCTCATCGCGTGCCATGTCTGGGATACGATTGGTGCGCAGGCTGCTGGCTGTCGTGGCGCCCTCATTACACGCCCTCACAATGCCGTTCTGCCGGCGGCACGAGTGCCGATCCCTGATCTGATTGCGCCAGATCTGAGCGACCTCGCCGATCAAATCATTAAGCGCTGGCAGACTCAGACCACACGCTAACGCTTCCGCGCCACGAGAAACAATCGAGGATCCTTCCGCCCCGATCCGTGACGGCCACGCTCGATGATTTCAAATCCCGCCGCAGCAACCTCGCGCTCCAACTCCTCCGCTGAGAAAAACGCGACGTAGGGTGCTTTCCCGAAGAGCTGCATGACAGGGACTCCGAAACGAACAATCGAACTCATTTCATTGAGGCACGGCGTCTTCGAGATAAAGAGCCCTCCTGGCTTCAGAATACGATGCACGCTCTTCAACGCGGCTTCGCGCTCATCGAGAAGGTGCAAAACATTGAAGCCCAAAGCCGCGTTGTAGGTCTCATCCGGCCACGGCAGATCATCAGGTGTCGCCACATCGAATGACACATTCGAGACGCCCTCGACCGCAACTTTCTCGCGCGCAATCGCGATCATTTCACTCGAGATATCGGTCGCGGCGATCTGCGCCACGGAAGGAGCAAGCCTGAGCGCCGTCGTCCCGGTTCCGCATCCGAATTCAAAAGCGACATCGGTATCTTTCAGGTAGTCGCGGGTACGCTCGAGCGTCCGGTCGTAGCCTGCCATATCGGAAATCGAACCGGCGGCATATTTGCGCGCAGCACGATCCCAGAAGCGGGCATTGTTAAGGGTACGGAACATGAGCAGCCTCCTGTGAGCCGCCGCTCACTAGCATATGCGTGAAATTTTGAAATTGCGGAAAATTGCAAGTCACATATACAAAAATGCATGAAGACGATGGATTGGAACCGAGCTCAGGCTTTCCTCGCGACCGCAGAAGCTGGATCGCTCTCGGCTGCCGCACGACAGCTCGGACTGACCCAGCCGACCCTGTCCCGCCAGGTTGCCGCCCTCGAAGCTGAACTCGATGCAACGTTGTTCGAAAGGGTCGGCAAGAAACTCGTTCTGACCGAAACCGGCATGAGCCTTCTGGAGCATGCACGCACCATGGGTGAAGCCGCAAACGCCTTGACCCTCGCTGCCTCCGGGCACACTCAAGCGATCGAAGGCCGCGTCAGCATTTCCGCCAGTGACGCGTACGCCGCTTATATCCTTCCAGACATCGCAGAACGTATTCGCGAGGAAGCCCCGCAGATCACGCTCGTCATCATATCCCGCAACTCATTGAGCGACTTGCGCCGGCGCGAAGCGGATATAGCCATCCGCCACGTACGGCCCGACGAAGACGGTCTTGTCGGCAAACTTGTTCGCGAGAGCACAGCGAACTTTTACGCATCTCAATCTTGGCTTTCACGCAATGAACGCCCCAAATCCATGGCGGACATAGCTCAGTACCTCATCGGGTTCGAAGATACCGAACGCTTCGCCCAATTCATGCGCGGCATCGGCATTCCTGCGACGGAAGACGGATTTCGGCTCGTATCGGAAAACTCGGTCGTCGTCTGGGAAATGGTCAAACGCGGATTGGGAATTAGCGCCATGATGCGCGAGATCGCCGAACGCACCACGGGCATCGTCGAACTATTTCCCGAAACCGAAGCCGCAAAGGTTCCCGTCTGGCTAGTAACCCACCGCGAGCTGCGCACAAGCCGGCGGATCCGGGTCGTCTATGACATCCTGGCCGAGGAACTGACGCGCCTGACGTAAACGTCTTTAGCACGTCGCGACGAGGTCCATGAAGCGCTAGAGACCTGCAAAAAACTGAATCACCATCGCGTTGACCAGATCCACGAAGAAGGCCGACACCAGCGGTAAGATGATGAGCGCGAGCGGCGCCGGTCCATGATGCTTCGTCACCGACGACATGTTTGCGATCGCAGTGGGCGTTGCGCCAAGGGAAAACCCGGCGAAGCCCGCACTCAAAACCGCAGCGGTATAATCGGCTCCGGTGAACCGGTACACGACGAACAAAATAAACACCATCGCGGCCACGACCTGTAGGATCAAAATCCCGACCAAAGGCCCACCCAGACCTGCGAGCGTCCAAAGCTGCATGCTCATAAGCGACATCGCCAGGAATACGGAAAGACAGTAGTCAGAGACGACTGCAAGCGCACGTGTGCCTCCTGGCCATGGCAACGTCGGAAAGAGATACGGAATAGTGTTGGCCATTACGATGGCGACAAGCATGCACGGCACAAAGAGAGGAAGCGTCAAACCAAGGTCAGAGATCCACTGATTTGCTAGGTAGCCGAGCAGCACGGCAACGTGCGCAGCCAGGATAGCGCGCATAAGCTCGATGTGGTCGATATCCGGCTCCCCTGGCCCCGGATCTTCGTCAGGAAGCCCAACAATAAGAGTATCGTTGTCACTCGCCTCAAGCTTGTCCCGCTCAATCAAGTGCTTTGCAAGCGGTCCTCCGATAAGCGCCGCAGCCACAAGTCCGAGCGTAGCCGCAGCGATACCGATTTCCTCGGCCGCAGCGAAACCAGACACAGAGGTGATTGTTGGCCCCCACGCGATAGCGGTGCCGTGTCCCCCGATAAGCGAAGCCGAACCGACAAGCACGCTGACGCTCGCGGGCAGACCAAAAAGGTTCGTGCCCAGGAGACCAACTGCATTCTGGATCAGGATGAATATCACGGTAAGCGCGAGCAAAATCCCGAGAAGGCGACCGCCGGCCAGCAGATCCGAGAAACGCGCATTGAGACCGAGAGTAGCGAAGAAAATCACGAGCAACTGGTCACGCACGATGAGATCGAACGTAATCTGCGTGCCGGAGACCAAGAAGTACACCCACGTGACAAGGGCAGCCATCAAGCCGCCCGCCACGGGTTCGGGAATGTTGTAGTCGCGCAGAAAAGGGACGCGACGCGTCAAGAACGCACCGACAAAAAAGACGATTATACCGCACGTTACGGCCGGAAATGCTGGAATCTGCATGCTACCCGAGAATTCTGTCTCAGCGAATGCGCGCTGCTGACCAACGTCTCAACTTTGAATTCGCAACCTGAGAAACAGCCAGCGCGATCTGCAGCCCAGACTGCCTCACACGGAAAAAGGGCGGCGATGCTAGGCGCCACCCTTCAATCGAGTTCGTTAGCGCTCTCAGCCCCGTCTCACACCGCTTCCACAATGCAATACTCTAAGCCTCGTTTCCAGCCCTTGGATAAGCGAGATGCTATTCCAAAAATACGAGCCGTTCACTCACAAGAGCACTTTGCTGAAGCTGCGCATGGAGGGGCCGGAGCGGCAACACAGATGCCTTTAGCCGAGCCCTGTCCCTTACACCAAACATCACAGTCGAACTTGTCGGGGTGGCCAACATCATCGCTGTGCGCATGAACGACATCAACCCCAGGATTGGATTCAACAAGCAGGGTATCCGAGAGGCAAGCTTCGCCGAACATCCTGCCGTTTGGCTTCCCGTCCTTATCCGTTCCAACGTGACAGCCTGCGGCACCAGGATTTACTCCGTCAGTATCGGACCAGTAAGTCATCTCGCCCTGCTTCCAATCATCAGGCTTGAAACTGAAAACACCCAAGGCACCCGCCATACCCTTGGCGCCTACAGAGGGGCCATGGCCTTCGTCAGCCATCGCAGAAAAAGCCGTCATCATCGACAAAGCAGACAACATAAAAATCGTGAACAATCGAACCATAGGGGTTTCCCTTAAAAGCGTGGTCACACGCTAACGACAGCTGGAGTTTTCTAAAGCCTCGTCGGACTTGGCATCACAACGTGGGAAGCGGTTTATCACGAACCCCATTTTGTGAAGCTTACATACCCTTTTTATGGAAAAGCAGACATTAAGCTGCCCAATGCAGCCACAACCGTTTTAACGAAATCGTTTCATTAGAACGTTCAAAGCAAAGTCAGCCAGCAACGCCATGACAAGTGCGACGGCGCCACAGAGAAAGATCAGGCTGTAGTTCTCATCGGTATGACTGAACAGAAATGCGTATCCGTAAGCACCAAGAGCCTGAAACAAAGCGTATGCCATAGCCGTACGCCCCCATGCGGTGCGTTGCGCAGCATAATTATGGGGGAAGATCTCACAGACCCGACCGAACACGATCGGCACAATGCCAGGCGTGAAGGCACCCAGAATGACAGCCGTTACACCGATCACCAGCCAATGCTGGCTAAAGGCAAGGAACGCCGCAGCTATGGCCTGTAGTGCTAAGACCACACGGTAAGCTTGCCGAAATCCGATTTCATCCGCGAGGTAGCCACAGACTATTGGTCCTGCTGTCGCGGCCAGCCCATAAGCGACCCAATATACCGATCCGATTTCCGCTCCACGGCCAAGTCCGCGCGCAACATAGTCAACGAGCAGGATCATCGCCGGCACAATGCCGAGGGCATTCAACGCATATTGCGCATAAAGAACACGCAGGGCGATGCGCTCCTTCGCCTTCTCAGCCCCCGTTGCGACCTCCGTGGTGGAAGGGGGAGTAAATGCAGGCCACCCAAACCAACTGATCGCGGTCAGAATGATCGATAAAATGCCCAATCCGATCCAGGTCTCGCGGACTCCAAACTGAAGCAGTGCGGGGATGAGAGTGCCGGACGACGCGATGCCAAGACCTATGCCCAAAAAGATCATGCCACCGGCAAAACCGCGTCTGAGCACTGGAATGTGCGGCAGCACCGTCGTCGCCACCAGCACCATGATGGCGCCACCGGCAAAACCTGAAAGAAAGCGCCATGCGAAAAACCATGACACCGAGAGCGGATAGGCACACCCAAAAAATGCGGCCGTAGCCAATATCATGGACGCCCGCAGCGCGAGCCGGTTGGACAGCATCGTGCCCATACCTTTGCCGGCGAAAGCTCCGATCAGGTACCCGGCCAAATTCGCAGCGCCAAGCGCAACGGTTGTAGCAGAGGAAAACCAGTTAGCATCGATGAGTGCAGGAATAAGTGGCGTATATCCAAACCGGGCAAGACCGATTGAAACGAAATTCGCCGACAAACCGGCAATCGTCGCAAACCAATCCGAACGGCTAAGAGTAGTCCTCGCAACCTCTTGCGGAGAACTCGCGGAATTTTCTGACATGCTGATGAAGCTTTCCCCGTTGTGAGCACGCCCTGGGTTGCCGCTAGAGAAATGTCCAACCGACAAAACCGACTACGTTCGGTCTTGCCTGGAACGATCACTTGTCAAACTGGCGTGCCTCGGACGGCGGAAAGGCAGGAAGTTGGATGTTAGACAAGCTGACACCTCACGCCCAATGACATGAAGCCATACCTATCTGACGAAGCATCATGACGCGCGTTTCGAACAAAACGCACGTGAGTGTTACACCTCACACGGCCAAACACTTTGCGAGATTAGCGCTCGATAACCCATTGAGTAACCGCCTGATGATAGTTCAGCATTCCCGGTACTGTCTTATGCGTCTTGAGATACTTGAATCCAGCGTTCTGCAACGTTCGGTTCGGACCAACATTAAACGCGTTTGGCTCGCAGAAGAGGCTCTTGAGCTTGAGCTTCTCGAAATAGGTATCGACGCTAAGACGAACGCACCCTGAGCCCACACCCCGCTGCCTGAGGTCCGCCTCCGTGATATGCAGATGCATGTTCGCACGCTGCCCAAAAACGATTTTGTCGCAACTTGAAAAGCCAATCGGCCTACCATTCTGCAACCATATCAAAAAGTACCGGGCACGCTCATCCAAGGGCAGCAGGAGATCGGTTTGAAATCGCTCGCGCCACACGTCCGGACTGGGGAGGCGCGTCGGATCGACACCAAGAAGATCCAGATATTCCGGCGTCGATCCGTGAAAATACTCAATGACCAAATCGACTTCTGCCAATGCCATTTCTCTCACGATGATCGACATCCGGTCTCCCTCTAGTTGCATCCGATTTCCAATCCAATCGGGACGCCATAAAGAATTTCAAACACAGGATTAACAATGAAACCCGCCCATCCTAACCACCTCACTATTAGTCATTGATCCGTGACGAATTTGGCGTAGCCTAGGACAGAGAATTCGTCTGCGGCAGACAGATGGGAAGCTCTCATGGAACTCGACGCTCTTTTCCTCGCAAGGCTCCAGTTCGCGTTCACCGTAGCCTTCCACATCATCTTTCCCACCTTCACGATCGGGCTCGCGGCATTTATCGCGACGCTGATGATCCGTTGGCATTGGACGAAGCGCGACTATCTTTACCAACTCGCGCGCTTCTGGACGAAAATCTTCGCCGTGTCCTTCGCGATGGGCGTCGTCTCCGGCATCGTGCTATCCTACCAATTCGGTACAAACTGGAGCGAATTCTCGCACCGGGCCGGCAATATTATTGGCCCCCTGCTCGGCTACGAAGTCCTGACAGCATTTTTCCTTGAAGCAACCTTCCTCGGAATCTTGCTGTTTGGCTGGAATCGCTTTCCGCCGAAACTTCACATCACAGCTGCAATATTGGTCGCAGTGGGGACATCACTCTCTGCCTTCTGGATTCTGGCAGCCAACAGCTGGATGCATACGCCCACCGGCCACGTCATGAAGGACGGGATCGCCTCACCCGTCGACTGGTGGGCGATCATATTCAATCCAAGCTTTCCCTATCGCTTCTCACATATGTTCACCGCGGCCTTCCTCACCACATCGCTCGTCGTGCTCGCGGTCGGCGCGCGCTACCTGATGGCACGCGTCTACATAGAAGAAGCAAAGACCATGATCCGCATGGGGCTTGGCATGGTCGCGATCCTTGCTCCGCTACAGCTCATTATCGGCGACATGCACGGCCTGAACACGCTGGAACATCAGCCGGCAAAAATCGCCGCCATGGAAGCTCACTGGGATGGTTCGAAACCCGGCGCCTTGGTCCTGTTCGCGTTGCCAAATCAGGCCGAGGAGCGCAACGATTACGAAATTTCGATCCCACGAGGCGCAAGCTGGGTTCTTCGCCACGACCCGGATGGCTTGTTTCCGGGTCTGAAGGATTTCAAACCTGAGGATCGCCCCCCCGTCACACCCGTCTTTTTCGCATTCCGCGCCATGGTGGGCATCGGCTTGCTGATGATCGCAATTGGATTTGTAGGTGCTTGGCTCTGGTACAGGGGCCGATTGTTTGAATCGCGCTGGTATCTCGGCTTCGTACAACATTGCTGGCCCCTGGGCTTCATCGCCATTTTGGCTGGCTGGTGGGTCACCGAAACCGGCCGTCAACCCTGGCTCGTACAAGGCATTCTGCGCACCGCGGACGGCGTCTCGCCCATCGGACTAACAACGGTCCTGACGAGCCTTATCCTGTTCGTGCTGGTTTATTCGAGCGTATTCTCCGTAGGCATCTACTACATCAACCGCCTGATCGCGAAAGGTCCGCAACCTTCCATTATCTCGGGAGATGAAACTGCTCCCGGCGTTCCCTCGCGGCCACTCTCAGGCGCCACGGGCGCAGCGCGCGAAGCAACAACTGAATCGGGGCAATAGCTATGGGTGACATGACATATTGGCTACCCGTGGTGTGGGCCGCCATTCTCGTCGTTGCCGTCGCGGCCTACGTCATCCTCGACGGTTTTGACCTCGGCCTCGGAATCCTCTTTCCATTTTATAAGACAGAAGAGCATCGCGACGTGATGATGAACACCGTCGCACCCTTCTGGGATGGAAACGAAACATGGCTGGTTCTCGGCGGTGTAGGAGTGCTCGTCGCATTCCCGATGGCCTACGCCATTATTATGCCTGCGGTATACTTGCCGATCATCATCATGCTGCTCGCCCTGATCTTCCGGGGCGTCGCGTTTGAATTCCGCTGGGTCGCCAAACCCGATCATCATTCTGTATGGGACGTCGCTTTCGCCGGCGGCTCGATCGTCGCCACCTTTGCTCAGGGCGTTGTCTTGGGCGGGATCCTCCAGGGCATCACCGTCGAGAACAATGCTTTTGCGGGCGGCGCTTTAGACTGGCTGCGTCCCTTCCCGATCTTTATCGGCCTTGCCCTGATAGCAGGATACGCGTTGCTGGGAGCCACCTGGCTCTTAATGCGCACCGAGGGGGAAGTCGCGAGCCGCGCACGCGAGCAAGCCAAGGCTCTGCTACCGATCGTACTCGTAGCGATGGGGATCGTGAGCTTGTGGACTCCTTTGGCAACCGAACACGTTGCCGAGGTATGGTTCTCCTGGCCCAACATCCTCTACTTATCGCCTGTTCCCATCCTGACAGCATTCGCAGCATGGATCTGCTGGCGTAGCCTCGTAACGGGCGACGAGCTCACGCCGTTTATAGCGACGATTGCCCTGTTCATGCTCGGGCTTATCGGGTTGGGGATCTCCAACATCCCTTACCTAGTACCACCGTCAATAACCTTCTGGCAGGCGGCTGCACCACCTGAGTCACAAATCTTCACTTTGGTCGGTGTTATGATCATGCTGCCGTTGATCCTCGGCTACACGATCTTCAATTACTGGACATTTCGCGGAAAGGTCCGGCCTGGAGAAGGCTACCACTGAAGGCATAAACGTTGATGAATAAAGCCCACCTTGTTCCAAGGTGGGCTTCCTTAAATTGCGGCATGAGTGAAGCTGTTTGCTCGGTCAGTCTGCGCGGTCGAGTCGGGTAATACGCTCCAAAAGACCGCCCCTTGGACGGTCTCCTTCTGTACCTTCATCCTGCGTTGAGATATCGGACGCTCCGGCAGAGGCAGCATTTGTCTTCGCGCCCTCGTCACCCTGATGATGATCCTCCGCCGAACCATTGTTCCTCGTAATCGAAACCTCAGCCGGTTGACGAGGTATGTTACCACCCAATGCTTTCAAAAATCCCGAAGCGCGCGACATGTCACCAGAGCTCCTGGATGACCCTTCGCCGCTTGCCTCGCTACTACGATCAGGACTGACACTCAGGCTGCCTATACGGTCACTCAACGACCGACGAGCAGCAGCCTCAGACGTCGAGGGTGAAGAAGAACTAGCCGCACGACGCGTTTCTCCGCCCGCCGATGCACCACGCGCGGCGCCGAGACGCCGCATCTCCTCCGTATAGTGCGCAGCCTGCAACGCTGTGCGTTCATTGGCCGCCGCAATCTCCGACTTGAGTCCCTGGATCTTCTGTTCTTGATCCACCGTTTGCGCTTCAAGCGTGGCAATGCGCGCCTGCATAGCAACCTTACTTTGAGCCAGAGACTTGTGTTCCCTCTCCGCTTCCTGATAGACGGCCAGCCCGGCCCTTAAACGGCCAACCTCAGCAGCTTGATCTTCTGATTTAGCCTTCAGCGCACGGATCTCATCTTCAAACCGTGCACGCTCCTGTTTCCCGGCCTCGGCAGAACTTTTCGACGACCGCAGCGCCGTCTCCGCTTCCTCCAGCTCGTTGCGAAGACGGCTGATCTCCTCCTCCGCGCGGCGGACCTTGACCGGGGTCATATCGGCACCTTCGTCCGATCCTGCACCCATCGCATTACCTGCGCGCGCAAGCAGTCCTTCAAGACGTGTGATCTGAGCGGCCTGATCACGCGTCTTGGCCTTAAGCGCCTCTAGCTCGGTCCGCAGTGCAACCTCGTCCTCGACATCCGACGACTTGCGCATCCCCAGGCCCATGCGACCACGCAGAGAGCGCACGTTCAACGCTGCTGTCAGCCGATGCACCTCATCTCGTGTTTGCGAATTGAGATGCGTTGCGTCCTCAAGTGAGCGAGCTTGCTTCTGGGTTGTCTGCGCAAGCGCGCCAATCTCTCGATCACGTTGCATCAGTAGCTTACGCGCCTCTGCGAGACGCTGCTCGACCTTGGGCAAGCGATCCATGATTGTCTGCTCAAGTACACGCCGTGCATTCTCGTACTCTTCCTGCGAAGTATGGAAGCGTTCAACTTCGCCCTCAAGCCCGCTAATAACGGCATCCCTACGGTTGATCTCAACACGCTGCCGTGCCGAGGCCAGCGTCGCCTTTTCAAGCTTGTACTCGAGCTCATGAATGGTCAGGGCATAGTCCGCACGCAACCGGTCCTTATCGGCGCGAATTTCTGCTTCGGTTAGCGGCATAGCGCGCTTGAGACGATCAACCGCCAGCCGCTCGGTACGGCGCCGATAAGCCGGCACGATCAGCAATCCGATAAGGGCAGCGATCAGAAAGCCGAGCGCGATCAGCATGAACGACTGGATCGATATCACCCGCTCATCCTCGGCTTTTTCTCAACATCAACTTCGTAACGCCTCGGCATCATGAGCGAAGGCACTCCACGTGTTTCCCCGCAACCCACCGGCTACTGGTCCAAATGGGACCGTGTTCCAGTACGACCATACAGCCTCATGTGGAAAGAGGAAATCGCGACGGTCACACCCTTAGAATGGATTCCAAGTCGGCGACCGAGTGTACTTCAGATACCCAATATTCGCACCCAGCCGAAGCCCCACTCCCGCGCGAATAGGCGCCATCGTGACATGCTCATAAGTCTGGAACTGAATACCGACGCCGCCAACCACATAAGCCGACCCCTGTACGCCACCGAAACGATGATAAATATCCGACGGGTCTCTCATGTTGTATACGAGCACCATTGTCTTGGAACCGTCACCACCGAAATCGTAACCGACGGATGGCCCTTGCCAGTAGACTTTGTGAGTTCCCCAACGTCGCGTGTGTAGACGCCCCTCGCCGTAGCGCAAACCAGCAACGAATGCGCCGCCTGCGTCTTCCCCAAGAATATAGCCGTTAGGGCGGCCCGATTGCTTGAATGCATATTCTATGACGTTGGCCAGCCCCTTGCTCACAGAACCAAAAAACTGATGCCCCGCACCAAGAATTTCATTCTGGCTGTAGGTTCCACCACCGTCGTCTTGTGGATAGTTACGGGGAGCACGGTCATCATAAGGCTCGTCGGCATACTGGCCAGGCCCGCTATCGTAGCGACCATTGTCGCGATAATCACGGCCGCCGCTATCGTAACGGCTTGTCCGGCTGCCATAGTCCGGACCATTGTTATACGCACTCCCCGAACCATACCCGCCACCCGATTGTGGAGACTGATATGCATCGTTCGATCGGTAAGTATCGTTCGAGCCGTATGTGTTGTTAGGGCGGTACGCCTCGCCGGATCCATACGACTGGCCGCCGCCATCTCCGGAATACCCGCCCCCGTTTGAATAACTTCGGTTCGACGGTCCCTGAGTCGGCGTGCCATACCGCGAATCAGCCGCGACGGCATCAGGATCGGGTGCCTCTCGATAGACGTCGTACTGGGAACCCGAATAACTATCCTGCGCATCGGCGGCGCCCGCATAAGCGAACGCAAGCGCGAAACCCAATGCTAACGTCGCGAACCGCGCCGTCCAATATCCAAGCATCTTTTTAATCCGATAGATCTGGGTCAATGAGCAATTGAACGCGCGCCGACTTATAGTGAACGACGCAGCCAATAGCGTTAATGAATCTTTGCTCGGAAGTTGTTACCAAAGTGTGGCCGAGCGCGATGCCGGGGGGCCACACCAGCCTGGGTTTCGCCCCCGAGCTACCCTGAAACCGCAGGAACGGACAATTCGCACCCTGCGGAGCCTTTGCATCGGCGCGCAACGCCGTGTATTTCTGCGGTTCTATAGGATTTACGAGCGGCCCCCGTTTGGCTCGCGTCGCCACGCTTCTGATACGCTGGCGAGCCGCCGCTTTACTCCAGAACTGATCACCGATGCCCGCGGTAAACGGGCCGACGAGGGGGCACCGAATGGGTGAAATTCAGACACCAACCGATCTTGAGCTTGCCGCCTTGATCTCCAGCAAGATCTGTCATGACATCATCGGTCCGGTTGGCGCAATCTATAACGGCCTCGAAATACTCGACGAAGACGATGATGCCGAAGCCCAGTCCTACGCGCTCGATGTCATTCGCAATGTGACCGAACAGGCTTCTGCGCGCCTGCAATTTGCACGTTTCGCATTTGGTGCTGCGGGGTCAGCCGGAGCACAGATTGATCTGCGGACGGCCGAGCAGATTTCACGCGCCTATGTCGGTCAACGCAAGCACGTCCTGAATTGGGTCGGACCGCCCGGCCATATGGCCAAGGACAAAGTCAAACTGCTCCTTAATATGATCTCCTCGGCAATCACCGTTCTGCCGCGCGGTGGAGAGATCCGCGTTTCGATCGAAGGAGAGTTGGAGCAACCAGCATTCGCACTGCGCTGCACAGGTACCGGCGCACGCCCGCCGCAATACCTGACCGAGTTCGTCGCCGGAGAAGAGCCCACCGAATTCAACGCTCTCAATATCCAGGCGTACTACACGTGGCGCTTGTCTGAAGCCACCATGATGCGACTAGAGATTATCAAGGACGGCGACGACATCATCATTTCGGCGGTACCGTAGGCATAGGCGAACCAGGGCGCAGGTTGTTCGTAACAAAACCTAAACTTAACCATTTGCCGAGAGCATTGCCGCGCCTTCGATACTGCCGCTAGGCGTGGCGTTCCCCTTGATGCTGAGATTTCATCCATGCAGTGCTGTCTGGTCATCGATGACGCCGAACTCGTTCGCAGAGTCGCGAGTCAGTTCCTCGAGCGTGCGGGTTATATGGTGATCGAAGCTGAAGACGCTCAACAAGCTCTTCAGACCTGCACCGCTCGGATGCCTGACCTTATCCTCTTGGACTGGCAGCTTCCAGGAATGAGCGCGCATGAATTCCTTGAAGGGCTGCGTGGGCTCTGCCCTGCAGGCGGCCCGCAGATCCTCTACATGATGACCGAATTCGACATCAAAGATCTGACACGCGCCCATGCCGCCGGCATCACAGATTTCCTGCTCAAGCCCTTTGATCGGCAGACACTGACCGCAAAGCTCGATCAGTTTGCCCAAGCCAGACTTGCATCCACTTGAAGTACGACACTCCGACCAGGGACAAATCCTCGTCGCTATCCCTATCCGTAGAGGAAATCGGCCTAGCCCTGTCGTTCCACGACTGCTAATTCACGACCTCAGCATTTCACCCGAGGTTTGCCTGGCCGTGCTACGCGTCGAGCACTTAAAGATCCCGGATTTGCCGCCCCTGACGTTCATCGTCGCGGAGGGGCATTGCCTCGCGGTTGAAGGCCCGTCCGGTTCAGGCAAAACACGACTGCTGCGCGCCATAGCCGATCTTGACCCGACGCCTGGGCAGATCTTCCTGGACGGAGCCGAACGCGGTGAGATGCCGGCACCAAGGTGGCGTTCGATGGTGCGCTACGTCGCGGCAGAACCGGCCTGGTGGACACCAACGCCGCGTCAGGCCTTCCCCGCTGACGAAGGCGCATTGGAAAAAGTTGAACGCGCGATGACCAGCCTGGGCCTGGGCCCGGAACTCATCGACCGCCCCATCTCTCAACTCTCAACAGGCGAACGGCAGCGTTTGGCCTTGTTGCGCGCACTCGTCGATGAACCGAGAGTTCTGCTCCTGGACGAACCGACATCGGCTCTTGATGCCAGACATGCAGCACTCGTTGAGGAACTGATACGCTACCAGCTCATCAGCAATCGTGCGGTGATCATCGTAAGCCATGACGACGCTCAGATCGCACGTCTCGCCGATGCGCGCCTTCAACTCGGACCTACGAACAATACGAAGGCACGAGCCTTGAGGGGTCCGCAATGACCTACATCGATCTTAGCGTCTGGGACCTAGCACTCGCCGCCGCGCTTATATTGCTGAACGCCGCCATCTCATGGGGCTTCCATTTGGGACTGGGGCGCACGCTGGCCTTCAACACTTTGCGAATGGTGCTGCAGCTCGCGTTGATCGGCTACGTGCTTGGCTGGATTTTCGCCCAATCCAACCCGCTGTGGACTGCACTCATCGCCGCGATCATGATCGCTGTCGCTGGATACGAAATCCGTGCACGCCAGTCCCGGCGCTTTACGGGGTTTACGAGCTACCTGCTCGGCTCGGGCACGCTCTTATTCGTTGGCACACTCACCACGATCTACGCGGTCGCGGCCATTATTGGTCCAAATCCATGGTACGACCCGCGCTACATTCTACCAATCTTGGGAATGGTGCTTGGCAACACCATGACCGGCATTGCCCTGACACTAAACACGCTGACAGAATCGGCCGCCCGCGACCGCGCAGCAATAGAAGCCAGATTGTCCTTGGGTCACAGCCGCTTCACAGCTCTGAGCGAAACGCTACGACAGGCCCTGCGAACCGGAACGATGCCAATCCTCAATGCAATGGCGGCATCTGGCGTCGTCAGCCTACCAGGCATGATGACGGGACAAATCCTCGCCGGCCTCGACCCCATCGAGGCGGCGAAGTATCAAATCATGATCATGTTCATTATTGCCGGCGCGACGGCCCTCGGCGTTGTCATAGCCGGTTATGCAGCCGCGCTTCTCCTCTCAGACAATCGACACCGTTTGCGCCTCGACCGTCTTGAGAAAGAAGCCTAAGCCCGCAGATCAGCCGTCCCAGCAAACGTCGGCTTCGGCACGGCACGTGTATTCATCAAAGATAATCAAGTCCAGGAACAGCTCGCACGACACGTCCTTTTTGCCCGTGCGATATTTTGAGATGCCCCGTTCACTCGTCCATTCCTTGATGTACTTGTCGAGGAGATCCTTAGCGTCTTTGGTCGGCCCGTCTTTGCCATAATCATTGACCGAGAACGCAAGGCGCGTGCACTTGGCCTGCGCGGGAGCGACGACAATGAAGGAAAGTGCGATCGTCGCCAGGACGGCCGACAACATCGATGCACGCGTGGACATGGCTGTACCCTGGAAAAATTAACCCTGTTCATCTCCTATAGACGCCAGCGTTTGGCGTGCCTAGAGGCCCAAACGGGTTTCCCCATGGCAATTGCAGCAGGACAACAGCTCAATCCTAGCGGGAAAGCAAAAGCGCCGCTCCCCAATACCAGGATAGCGGCGCTTTGTAGGTCTGAAACCGGCAGATCAGTTCATATACGGCGAGTCGCCACCATGAAAGGCAGCCGGGCTATCAAAGAAAAACCCGTGATCGAACGGCCCCATCACGCTCTGCTGATCAACGGAAGGATCACGATAGCTGTTAACGCTACCGAAAATCGAACGGGCATTGCCGTAGGTATTTACAGTGTCGCTATAGTTGTATGAGTAGCCGCCACGGCGCTTCACATACCCCTTAACCTTTACACCACCGCCACGATAGTAGCTCGATTTTGGGTGAGCGCCTTCAGCGCTAGACCAGCGAGACCGCGAACCGGCCTCTGCGGACACTGAGAAAACGGCAAAACTACACAGCAATGCCGCCAACACACACAAACGCATCATAACTCGACCTCACTCACATTGACGTTTAGCCGCCACACTAAACCGGAACTCGTCAGCACTCTGTAAAGAACCGGAAACAATGTCTACGGTTCCAGGTTGTACAGTCTCCATGCATATATGGGGCTGGCCCGAATCGAGCATATTTGCCATAGGAATTATAATTCATTAATGCGTTATCTGTCTGTCGCATAATGCGTTTACTCGACGATTGCTGGTTCAGACGAATCTTCATCCGAACCAACATCGTCACCCTCAAGCTCTTTCGGGAGTTGCATGAATTATGGATATCGTTTCTCTGCTCGTTCAAGCACTAGGTGGGGCTATCGGTGGAAACATCGTCGGTCAGCTCTCACGCGCGCTCTCAACAGGCACGCTCGGCAACACCGTTCTGGGAGCTATCGGCGGCGCGATTGGCGCTTATGTCCTCCCCAAACTTGGCATTCCCGCACAGGCCATTGATCTTGCCGGCTCCGTTGACTGGCAGCAGATCTTGAGCCAATTGGGCATGGGTGCCGGTAGCGGCGCCATCATTTCGGGAATTATCGCGGCGATCCGCAACGCAACATCACGTAGCGCATAGGCAGAAAAAAGAGAGCGGGCGCTTCTCGGAAAGAGAAACGCCCGCTCTCTTGTGAAATCAATTTCACCGACTATTTGCAGGCTTTTTGGTGCGCAACACAATGCGTACCGAACGTAGCCCCTGTGCAAGTCATGTTCACCTGCCCCGCCGGTTTCCAGCTATTGGCGCTGATCTGGTTTTTTAGCGCGGCGTTGGCCATGAACTTCGCCAGATCCTCTGTGATCATGGTCGCCTCACCACCGGCGCGGACGCAATTTCCCGCCTGAGCACCGGTGCTCACACAGCAAACTATTGAAACGAATGCAGCTGTCAGAATGTGAATCCGCATAGCCCACCTCATATGGGATGTATTGATCGTATCGTTTTAGAGATCTTACTTTTTACAAATGGTCGAGGTGCCGTAACACTCGTACCCAAGACCGCCTTGCTTGCATTTGTATTTACGGGGGCCAAAATCATAGCCACTCGTCTTGCCGGTTGCCATCCACTCGGCCCACGCGCCCCAATCCGTTGCCTGAAGCAGCACTTCATCAACTTGGAACTTGGCGCCATCTAGGGATCCGGCGGTACCTTGTCCGGCCTTCTTGAAGCACTCACGCGCTTCCACGTCAGCCGACAATAGGCTCATCCCCACCATCAATCCGACGCCGGCAGAGAACGCCATCGCGAACTGCCTGAGCTTTGTCATAACTCGTCTCTCCTGATGTTTGCGAAACACGTCCGCACAACCAGTCACATTGCATGAAGTGCGGTCGGTTGCACATCGCATGCCCACACGTTTCGGTGGTTGGAGTACTCTTTTCATCACGCGCGTTGCGCACATGCGACAAGCGCTGCCGCGCCCCATTAGGCTCGCAAGAGTAACAAGAGCCGCTCTTTCAGGCGCCGTCTGGAGCGTCTGAGACAACGTCGAACCAGGGACCACATCGAGTGGACCCGGCTCACTGAGCCATTTGCAGATTAATCGCTTTGGGGCCTTTGCCGCGACGGTCCGGCTCCACCTCGAACGACACCCTCATGCCTTCGCCGAGTTGGCCAATACCAGAGCGCTCCACCGCGGTAACGTGAACAAACACGTCAGCCTGCCCCTCATCCGGAATAATGAAACCGAACCCTTTTCGGCCGTTGAAGAACTTCACTGTCCCAGTCTGCCGCATATCGAACCACCTATTCGGAACCGAACGCGATTATCGTCGCATGTAGCAGGTGAGCCCGAATGAAATTCCCGACCAAAACACGCGGGAAACAAATCAACTCTAATTGGCCCATCGCATTACTACAGAACAACGGAGCGGATGGATCCCAAACAATTACAGAATAAGAAACTGAAAATTGGGCAGCAGGCACAAGACCCTCCCGACGCTCAATTCGTGTGTTTCTTGGGGTTAGTCCAAAACTTTTTGAGTATCCGCCCTCGCCACAAGGGACGCAAGATTAAATAATAATCAAAAATGGATTATTTAGATTAATTACTTTAGCGCAAATGGGGGCTATTTAATTGCTAGAGCCAGCCAGCCAAGTGAGGTGAGAACGCGCTTCACGAGACTGCGCAAGCCTCTCGGCCAGAAAAGGCAATATCTTCCCGAGATGTGCATCAAGAAAATAGGGAGGATTGATGATGAGCAGTCCACTACCATTTAAGCGCTGCTCGTCACCGGGCCGATGCACGAAAAGCTCCGCGCACAAAAGCTTGTCGATACCCAGCTGAGCAACCCGCTGCTTCATAGTTTCAACGGCCGGCAGCCCTTTGATAGGATACCACAGCAGATAAGTGCCTGTCGCAAAGCGCCTGAGTCCATCCTTCAACCCGCTCACGAGCCGATCAAGCTCTCCCGCCACTTCGAACGGTGGATCGATCAGGATGACGCCCCGTCGCTCCTTCGGCGGCAACAGGGATCGCAGCGCAATCCAACCATCAATGTTCAAGATTTTCACGCGCACGTCGCCACGCAGAATTCTAACGAGTGCCGCGTAATCCTCAGGATGCAACTCGTTGACGACCAGAGAGTCCTGCGCGCGCATCAACCCCCGCGCCACCAATGGACTGCCGGGATAACAACGCAACTCTCCGTCTCCATTCACGGACCGTATGCTTGTGAAATAGGGCGCAAGAAGTTCTTTGATGCCGTCGGGAAGATCTTGCCCCCATAACCGTCCGATACCCTCGCGCCATTCACCGGTTTTGCCGGCAGCCTCAGAATTGAGATCGTATTGCCCAATCCCCGCATGGGTATCAATAACGCGAAACGGAGAAGCCTTTCGTTTCAGGTATTCAATGACGAGACTGAGCGTCACGTGCTTGATGACGTCGGCGAAATTCCCCGCATGATAAACGTGACGGTAATTCATCGTTCTATACCGGCAAGAATCTCATGGGAGGACGACAACCAACCCGCCGCATTCTTCCGCAACAGAAGCTCCCCAAACCATACGACCATGGCCAAGTATCAGGCTTTCTTTTCCCAACGGCCATCGCCGTTCTGCTGCCAGTAGGTCACTGTACACCCCGCTGATTTTGCAGCTTTCCACTGTCCGCGCGCGTGGTCCAAGGCTTCGGGGTCCCGACCATCGAACATAAAGACGATGCGAACAAAACCATCAAATGTGCTCGCGCTCGCCCCATCGACAAGAAAACGAACCCCAGCGCCGTTTGGCGTATCATCATCCGTCGTCAGATATATCGGCTGTAATTCGCTGTGCCCATCTGCCCTGCGCCCATGCGGCAGAAAACTGTCATCGCGATAAGTCCAAAGCGCCAGATCCAAGGCTTCGAGCCGTTCTTCTGAACCCGATTGGACCACAGCGCGCCAGCCACGCTCGATCGTCTTCTCAAGCAAGCTCGGCAACACCCGCTCAAGAGGCTGACGCTCCAGATGATAAAATAGAACTTCAGTTCCGATTTTAGCCGCGCCCGCCCCGCCGTTTACCGATCAAAATGAGCTCCACCCGGTCTTACGCGACGCCATTCAAACAGCCACTGAAAACAACGAACGACGCCGTGGAGCTGGCTAGACAGCTCTTGAACGGGACCGGAGTATAAACTATTTAACCATGTCCGGAACGGCGCCAGACACTCGGCTGACGTCCGTGTGGGCGGCGAGCCTTCGGAGAAGCGCTTGCGCTCCCGGGGCTCCCGCCCACTGCGTTCCGCTAAACCCTCGTTCCAACTAGAATCCGACGATTTGATCCGCCGGCATCAACTCACTGATTGTTGGACTTCCGCCACTTCGAATATTCGCCGCGCGTCATATGACCTTCACGGTGCAATGCATCTGCACACACCCGCGATAAACGCTTGCCATTCGTACGCATGCAGCTGTCCAGCTTCTGCGATCCGACTTCGTAGCCATTGCACAAGCGACTGTAATCACCGCTGCACGCCACTTTCACGGCGTCCGAAACTTTTCGCGCCTCCGCACTGCCTACGAAGACCGCACTTGCAACGGCTAGTCCAGCAATCGCCAAACCCGCCGATCGGGCAAACTGCATCTTCGATAGAACTGCAAATATCTTCATATGGTGTCGATCCTTTACCTGCACCTGTTCTGACTTCGCATCGCCGGCACAATGCGAAGATCACGTGATTGATCTTCCCCTGGCGTAGAACTCACAAACTCAGCTCTTCGACGCAACGCCCACAGTAAACAACTCCCGCGCCTCTAACGCTTCTTGGACGGCGCATACGGATTCTCACCTTTTCTGAGATTGAGGCGGATAGGTACTCCGGGCAAGTCGAACGCACTACGTAGACTGTTGGTTAGGTAACGCAGATAACTGCGCGGCAACTCATCTGGCCGTGAACAAAATGCAATAAACGTCGGTGGTCGCGCCGACGGTTGCGTTATGAATCGAATTTTGATGCGACGTCCGGCGGCTGCCGGCGGCGCATGACGAGCTAACGCTTCTTGCAGCCAACGGTTCAAATCGGGCGTACCAATTCGCCGGTTCCAGGTCGCATAAGTCTCAAAAATCGCATGTGTCAGCTTGTCGAGCCCGCGTTCCGCCAACGCTGATATCATGACCAATTTAACGCCTGGAACCTGCGACAGACGTTCATTGACCGTTTCACGTAGCGCTTTGAGCTGGGCCTGTTTGTCCGTAACGAGATCCCACTTATTGACCGCGATGACGAGCGCCCGGCCTTCCTGCGTGACCATATCCCCAATCGTCAGATCTTGATGCTCGAACGGACGCTCCGCATCGATCATCAAAACAACGACTTCTGCAAAACGTATCGCCCGAATCGTATCACTGGCCGACAGCTTTTCGGCCAACTCATTGATCTTTGCTTTGCGTCGCAAACCCGCCGTATCGAATAGGCGAATGCTCCGGCCATTAATGGTGACATCGCTTGAGATGGTATCTCGTGTAAGCCCCGGTTCAGGGCCCGTGATCATGCGGTCTTCACCGAGCAGCGCATTGACCAGAGTCGATTTTCCAGCGTTTGGCCGGCCGACAATAGCAACCCTTAGCGGTCGCTCCAGGTCTGCCACCTCCGGCTCAGAACCACGCTCACCCTTTCGGGTCTTAAAATTCGCTTCGAGGCCGAGCGCCGACATCACGTCATCGACAAGGTCAGCGATCCCTTCGCCATGCTCGGCCGAAATCGGTACCGGCGCACCCAAGCCAAGTTCGAAGCCCTCGAAGAAGCCATCTTGCCCCGCACGTCCCTCGCATTTGTTGGCAACCAAAATCGTGGGGCGCCCAGACCGGCGAACAATCTGCGCGAATGCCTTATCCGCTTCCGTCACACCATCGCGTGCGTCGATCACAAACAGCACGACATCCGCCAGTTCAATCGCACGCTGGGACTGCTCGCGCATGCGTGATTCAATGGAACCGGCGCCGGCCTCTTCCAATCCCGCGGTATCGATTATCCGGACGGTATGGGAGCCAAAGTCCGCAACACCATCTCGGCGGTCCCGCGTCAGGCCAGGCATGTCTGAAACAAGCGCAGTTCTTCGCCCCGTAAGCCGATTGAACAATGTCGACTTACCGACGTTCGGACGGCCAACGATAGCGATAGCCGGCGCATTGGTAGATATTTGGTCCGCCATCAACGTTCCTGCACCGGCCTACTATGTACGGACCCGGCTTTTGGTACACACGCCACAAGATTAAGGCCGCACCGATGGATTAACACCCCGGACACGGTCGAGTAATGCTCAAATACCAAAAAACTTCGATCACTACGAGAAATCAATTCAGCGCCACCAGATGCGCATCGTCGCGGAGAATAAACATGCGTCCCTGAGCCACGACCGGCGCAATGAATACGGGGCCACCAACGCTCTGCTGAGTATTGACCTTGCCGGTCTTGGCATCAACGCTAACAAGCAATCCCTTATCGGATGCTAGCCACAGCTGGCCGCCGGCAAGTGTCGGGCCAGACCACGTTTTGGCACCAGGTAGCTTCGTAGTCCAACGCACACTGCCATCGGTCCGCGTGATGGCCATGAGCTGTCCCGACGTGTTCACAACGAAAACACTGTCACCCGCGACCCAGGGACGTTGCGTGCCCGGGATGTTAAGCGACCAAAACCGCTCCCCCGTCGTCGCACTGGTGGCAACCATACGCCCGGCATGCCCGATGGCATATACTGTCCCCGTATCAATTGCCGGTGTCGCGGTATCGCTCAACGATGCGAGTTGCGATGTCCCGCGGGTACGCGCCAAGTTCTCGGTCCACAACAACGACCCATCGGCAATCTTCAACGTCATCAAGTCACCGGATGGATAGGGAACGGAAACAATCTCGCCATCTACCGCCGGACTAACGTTCATGACGAGACTTGCCTGTTGCGGCAAACCACGAACAGCCCAAAATTCACTGCCATCGGCACCCGACAGGCAATAAAAGCGACCATCCATACTGATGATGAACAGCCGATCCCCGGATGCCGTAGGCGCCGCACGAACCGGCGTACCGAGCGTTTTTTCCCAGATCACTTTACCTGATGCCGGATCGAGTGCGGCGATCTTTCCAAAACCGCTGACGGCATATAGGCGGCCATTCTCAGCCGCGATACCGCCACCGTAGCCGCCCTGCGCACTTGAAGACATCGCAAACGCCGACATGAAACCGCTGCCTGCATTGGCTTCGGCTTCTGGAACCAGGGAATAGCGCCAGATCGCAGAGCCACCCGTCGCAGCAAACGCGCTGACGTTCCCACTAGCGTCTAACGCATAGACGCGCCCCTGATAAACGACAGGGCTCGCCGTGACGCGCCCCTTGGAGCTCGATCCGTCACCCGTATCCGCCGTCCAGATCTGCTTGACGCTGGTATTAAGAACAAGATGGCCAGGCGAGTTATTAGGGTCTCCGCCAGGTTGTCCCCAGTCCTCATTGACGCGCGGCGGCGGCAAGGCGACAGGGGTATCAGCGGACGCAAGCTCACCGACAACCTTCTCCTGAGCGTTCAAGACAGGCAAACGTCGACCGGGCAGAGGCTGCTGCTTCTCAGAGAAGGGATTGAGTTCCGAGATTTTCGGTAAGCTCGGCATACTATCCGCGCACCCGGCCAAGCCAAGCCCGAAGCCGCCTGCAATAATGAGCGCAAGTGCACGACCGATCATTCCGTAGTCCCCTACTTGCCTGCTTCCTCCGGCTGGCTTTTCGCCTGGCCGTCAGAAACCGACTTGGCCTCCTCGGCCTTTTTGTCGTCGCCAGCTGCCTTACCCTGACCCTCCGTAACAGGATCCGATTGCTTTGACGCTTTCATGTCCTCAGCAACGATACTCTCCATACGGATACGGGCGCGCTCCTGAATGCTAGGCGGCGCCTCGGGATCCCCGAGGACAGACTCAAAATATTCGCGCGCTTCCTTTGACTTCCCGGCACCGAGCGCGGCCAGACCAAGCAATTCGCGTGCGCTATGGCGCCAAGCGTTGCCAGCACCGGTCAAGTCGGTGAGCCGATTCTCCATCTCGGTCCAGTCCGCTTTCCCCAATTGAATTGCGGCAACCTGCAAACGAGCGAAATCCCGAAGGAGCGTATCAGCGCCGGCGTCGTTAGCCACTTTCTCAAAAGTCGCGAGAGCTTCCGTCTCTTTACCCGCTTCTAGATGCGTTGCAGCGAGCTGCAATTCAGCGAGCGTGGCATAGCCCTTGGGCGCAGTCTCGACGACCTTTTCGAAGTCTTTCGCAGCTTCATCAAGCTTATTGGAAGTCGCCTGTTCCAATGCGACCTCGTACTGTGCCCCGGCCTCCTGGGCGATCGACAGCGTATGAGCGCGCCACCACTGGTACCCACCGACAGAGGCCAGAACCAAAACCACACCGGCAATTATAAAGATGCCGTAGCGTTGCCAGATCCGCTCGAACTTTTCTCGCTCGAGCTCCTGTTTGATTTCGCGCAAAAAGGAGTCGTTACTGTCGACCATTATCGCTTATGCCCTTGGGGTTGAGATCACTGCTTCTGCCGAACGCGCGATCAAACTTTGCGCATCCGATACATACACCCGACTTGGGCATAAATACCGCACCGTGGCAACAACACAACCAACCGTCGTGACAACGCTGGGGTTTGTCGCACCAAAGATCCGTTTGATCCCACTCAAGGACCACAAGGCTCAGGCATACCGCAATCCTAAGTCAGCCCGAGCACATTCACCATTAGGTGGTTGGGTTTTTGGGCTTTTTCGTGGCTCTTTGGGTTAGCCCCGCTTGGCATTGTTCGAGCCTTCTCCCCCAACAACCTCCGGAGAACCGCCCGTCGCACCGGACTTCATCTCGTAGGTGTGTTTTGTAGACGGGAAACTGCGGGCCCGGACCTCATCGGCATAAGCCGCAATCGCTCCTTCGATCGCTTCCCCGACCCTGCCGAATTCCTTAACGAATTTAGGAACACGCGGCGACAGCCCCAACATATCCTCCATAACGAGAATTTGACCGTCGCAATCGGCGGAAGCGCCGATACCAATGGTCGGTATGGGAATGGCATCCGTAATCCGCCGGGCCAGCGGCTCCGCAAGGGCTTCTAGGACCACGGCGAAAGCCCCGGCCTCAGCAACCGCGCGGGCGTCGTCTTCCAGGACCTCCCACTGCTCCCGCTGGCACCCCTGCGCCTTGAAGCCGCCGATAACATTGATTGATTGGGGCGTGAGGCCGATGTGCGCGAGCACCGGCACACCGCGGTCAACCAGATAACGGATCGTCTCCGCCATCCGGCGCCCGCCTTCCAGCTTCACTGCTCCGCAGTTTGTTTCCTTCATCACCCGCGCCGCGTTCCGGAATGCGATCTGCGGACTTTCTTCATAACTACCGAAAGGCATATCTACGACAACCAGCGCCCGCTTAGATCCGCGCACCACCGCCTTACCGTGCATGATCATCAGATCCAGCGTCACCGGTACCGTTGTCTCGAAGCCGTGCATAACCATGCCAAGGCTGTCCCCCACCAGAAGGAACTCGCAATATTTGTCGGCAATTGCGGCCGTGTGCGCATGATAGGACGTCAGCGATACGATCGGCCGTTGTCCCTTCAGGTTCGCGATATCTGGCGCCATCAGCCGTTTAACCGAGCCCTGCCCGGGAAAAGATTGCGAAGACATAAATTAGCTACTCCGGTGTCGGATCATCGTGATTGCGCTTTGATGGTGACTGGGCTCTGGAAAGCATGGCGATCACGGTCGCCGCTAACGCATTCCTCTTCAAACCCCATTCACTCTAACCCGTCGAGGCGAGACGTTACATACGCCTTACCGTCAATCAGGTCGCCCCCTGGTATACCAGACTTTGACGCGTACGCCTGAAAATTGAGCAGTCCGGAGCCGGCACGTTGAACTTCGGCAACATGTTGCCAGCGACCTGACATTCAGAATGAGGATCAAGTTGCATGATCGCCAAGCCGCCTGATAACCAAAAAAGGTGCGAGCAGTAACCGACGGTTAGCCATCGGATTCCTATACTGCCAGTAATATTTTGCGTTCGCTTTTTTTGAGATGGGTTGATTTGCTTATGACGGGGATGGGGTCGCCGACACGGCGCAACTGGAAGCCTCGTGGGCTCCTGTTAGGGTTAACGCTGGCACTCCTAGCTGGCATTGCTCCGATAACTGATGCTACTGCGAAAAAGCGCTCGAACACGCCGCAAAGTTCGGCTGAAGAAGTCTCCGGGCCATTAACGATCGTGGTCTCGTTACGCCGACAACGGCTACACATCTTCGACGCAAACGGACTCGTTTCCTCTGCGCCTATCTCTTCAGGCCGCGCAGGCTACCGCACCCCAAAAGGCATCTTCACGATCCTGCAAAAGCGTCGCCGTCACTATTCGAACCTGTATGGTGGCGCGCCCATGCCCAACATGCAGCGTCTGACGTGGTCGGGCATCGCTCTACACGCCGGCCCGTTACCCGGATACCCAGCGTCACACGGCTGCATTCGACTTCCGAGCAGTTTCTCCAGATATCTCTTCAGCCTAACGAATCTCGGTGGTCGCGTTATCGTGACGGATGAGCCGGTGGCCCCGGTCCGGATCGCCCATCCAGCGCTTTTGAAACCCTTACCGCCAGGCAACCCGCCAGCCACCGTACAAACAGCTAGCTTGGTTCAAACTGCTAGCCCTGGCGCGACGCCCCACAGCACAGATCTTCTCCTTGGTGTAACGGCGGCAAATGCAGCCGAAACGCTTGGCAGTGAAAAACGCACCCGCGCATCCGTCGCCGCAGCCCGTGCACAGGAGTTGATTGATCTTGAAGCAACTCTCACCCGGTGCCGCAACGAAGAACAGGAGATCGGAGCCGAATTGACGTCAGCCAATCTCGCATTGCGCTCCGCCATCGAGGCTGTAAAAACCGCGGAAGTGGAACTGGGCAACGTCCATGGTCTCATCGATGCGACCGCATCAGCAAAAAGCAAAACGGCCGATGAAATGCTCGCGTTCATGACAAAGAACGCTCAGGTCGAAGGTGAGGAGGCCATCGCAAAAGCGATGGCTGAGGAAGACACCCTCGAAACAAAAATGTTGGAACAGATTGCCACTTACGAGCTTGCTCTAAGTGATGAAAAAAGCTTGCGACGCCTGATCGGTGACCGGCGGTTGGCTGCCGGTCAAGCCAAAGATCATCGTGACGGCATTCTGAGACGGCACATCGCTGCCCGCAAAGCGGCAGTCGCAGCATCAGCCGCGCTGGACAAGGCCAAGAAAGCTGATGCGCGTCGTGATAAGCCGATCTCAATCCTACTGAGCCGGAAAGCCAGCAAGATGTATGTGCGTCAGGGCTACGACGACATTTTCGAAGCTGCCATTGAATTTCAGCATCCGGATGCGCCGGTCGGCACGCACGTCTTTACGGCGCTGACTTATACGGAAGACGGTGCGGATTTGGAGTGGCATGCGGTGACGGCAACGACACGCAGCGTCTCTAGGAAATCGTCAAAGACGAAAGGCGAAGTAATCCAGACGGCCAACCTTCCAAAGCAGACACCAGGGAACGCAATCGAACGGGTCAACATTCCCCAGGAAATCCGTGATCAACTCGCCGAACATTTAAAGCCCGGCTCCTCCATCATCATTACTGATGAAGGCAGAAGTTACGAAACCGGCAAGTACACGGACTTGATCGTAGAGTTCCGTTAAGAGCTCAGTGGCCGCCACGTGAGCGGCCACCCAGAACCCGCTTCCGCTCAGGTTCCGCCTGCCCCACCAACCAGCGGCACGCCGATTAGCCACGCATGTCCCCAAAACAGCATCGCCGCATAAAGCCCAAGGCCCAACACAACCACGAGAACATCGTTGATCACCGGCGCATTAGCGCCACCTGCCCCCATGTTTCCACGGTGTTTGAGGCTAATCCGGTCGTAAACGGCATACGCCAGGAAGCTGCCGAATAGGACGATCGAAGCGACATCCCCATTGGCCAACAGGTGCGCCAGAGCCCAAATCTTGATCGCCACCAGCATGGGATGCTTCACCGCCGCCCGAATGCGTGAGGGAATATAGGCGGCCACGAGGAGGATCATCGCTGGCAGCATGAGGGTGAATGCCACGTGCCGCGTCCATGTGGGCGGATACCAGAGTATCGGGTTCTTTGATCCCAACATGGCCTGCATTTTTGCGAAGCCGAGAACGATCATCACAAAACCGATAAGGGCCACAATGGAGAACACTCCCTTGTAGCCCATCTCGCCAAATCTCACTGCGAGACCATCGCGCAATGGGCGGTTCGTTGGCACCAGATGGATCGCAAAAAAAAGCGCAAGCCCGGCTATGAGCAGCATCATCGTCAGTGTTCTCCCCTCGATCGAGACACGGTGTAGAAACGCACATCAGACGCGGCGATGCATGTCCACCGTCATTAAGCTCCAGGTAATTCCTTGGCTGAATACCTGAATTCTGCCGCAAAAGCTGCCTCCACCTTTTCTTCACGGCAATCGGATAAGCTGTGGAAATCTACACGTATTGCCGAAATGCGACATGCAGTATAATTTCACCTCACGGGAGGGTTGAGGGACCCAATCGTGGTTTATGTGGCAGTAAGCTAGGGCCCGGGCTGCGGCGGCGATGGGCCGGGAACGGTGTTCGTGCGTACTCGCTCACCCGAAGCCACGGGATGCGCCGTGGTCTGCCGACTCCTCACCGATCGCCGGTCGGAGGAGGGGCTATGATGTCCCTGTTCCGCGGCTCAGCCCGATCCGACGAGGAAACCAAGGCACGGGCGACCGCCCCGCCTCGCATGCGTCGCCGCCTCAATCCATTACAGCGACAGGCCGAACACCCCCCGACGCCAACAGTACCTTCTGACGTCGAATGGCGCCTTGAGCAGGAATTATCTGCTGTTTTGTCCCGTCGACCGATGAGACATCGTCACTTCGACGATCAGACAGAACGTTCGCACGCCTACGCAGACATCGAAGCCCCCGAACCTCCAGCGCGTACATTGCCCTTCGTCGGGCCGCATCCTTCAACCTTGAATCAGACGATCGAGGAAACGGGAGAGACAGACAGCCTCTTTTTCGTAGACAAGTACGCAGAGGAAGAGGTTTGGCCCAACACAAAAAATGCGGGCGCTAGATCATCGGATCTTGAGAATACGAACTGGCTGCTCACCGCGCGACGCGCGCGGCGCAATCGTGGCCTTCGCCGTATCGCGTCCTGGCTTATCACAATCATCGTAGGCGGTTTTATTATCTCGATCGCAGCCGCGATCCTGTTTGGAATTCCAGGCAACGAAAAATTTGCCTTCCGGAAAAACGCCGCTTTGGAAGCTCCGGCCGTTAGCGAACCCACCCGAACTGCGCTGACCAAACCACGGTGGCGACTAGACTGAAACCGGTTAGGGCAGATAGCCCCTGTCGAGATCCATCGTGACGCGATCAAGGCGTGAGCCAGTACCGGACAAAACGTCGGCCTGCCATTTCAAGTGAGTCCCGGCTTGCGGCGAAGTCTTCGAACCGATAGCAAACTTCAGCTGTGCTTTCGCGGGCACCTCAAGTGGCCGCTCCAGTGGAAAATAAAGCTGCTCCCAATGGGTCTTTGCAGCCCCTGGTCCCGTTGAGATGCTCACACCCTCAATCAATTCTGCCTGCCACCAGACAGCAAACCCGTAAACAGTACTCTCCTTACTCACGCTCCAAGAAGCTTCACCGCTGCGGTTTGCCGAATTGTGCTTGCTGAGATCAACGTGATCCCATTGCCGCTGTCCGCCCTCAAGCAACTCGCTCTCGCGCAATCGCCGCACATAGACATTGTTGAGGCTCATTAGCTGAGCGTCCGTCAAATCCAGCCCAAAGCGTTTTCCCGTTTCGCCCCAAACCGTCAGCTCCCGATGCAAACGAGCACCAATCACGGGCTGCACAAATTGCGAGATCGCGCGCGGTATGATCTTGCCCCCCTTCTTGAGGAACCGCCGCCGCGCATCATTCAAGGTCGCGATAATGTCTTCTTCAAAGGCGTAGTTGCCGAGCGTTTCGCTGACGATCAGATCTACCTTGGGCGGATCGTACATCTCTGTCGAATGGCACGGCATCAAGTGACAGTTGTCAAAACCGCTACGCGCAATCGTTCGCTCGGCGACGCTGGCCACCTCGCCGACTTCATAGAGAAAGATCTCCTTCGCACCAAGCTGCGCCGCCATCACACCTAACAACCCGGTCCCCGCTCCTATGTCGGCAACAACCGTTTCCCCCGGTTCGATCAGAGCTTTCAACGCGCGATGAAAGGCGACGTTGCGAACGGTATCGGCGATCAATGTACGGTGATATTCGATGCGCATCAGGTCAAATGCTCAGATGAGGGCCACGGATCTGATAAAGGGTCAGCGCCGTAGCAATAGCCAGGTTGAGTGAATCGAGCTTCCCCGCCATCGGAATTTTCACGCGCCGGGAACAGGCTTCCGTCAGTTCTGCTGAGAGCCCTGGCCCCTCGCTTCCCATGACAACCATGACCGGCCCGCGATAAGCAACGTTGCGGAAATCATCGCTCGCACGCAGATGCAGGCCGACAACGTCTCCTGGCCACTGCACGCGCCACGCCAAAAATTCCTCGCGCTGCATCTTCACAAGCGGCGTGGAGAAAATGGAGCCCATCGTGGCGCGTACGCATTCTCGCGAATAAGGATCACAACAATTGCCGACCAGGATAATGCCGCGCCCACCAACAGCATCCACGGTCCGGATCATGGTCCCGAGATTTCCAGGATCACGAACCTCCTCGAGCACAAGCCAAAGATCATCCGCATTTTGTGTGTTGGCGTCAGGCGCGACACCCCAGCGCTGGTCGAAAACGCCGAGCATGGCCTGAGGATTGTCCTTCGACGAAACCTTCGCAAGCACCGCTGAGGAAACTTCCAGAACCTCGGCATGATCCGCCAGGGCCGACTTAATGAGATCGCGCGCAACCGAACCGCTCGCCTCCTGCGGTTCGTAGATCAAGGTCCGCACTTTGAAACCCGCCTGTCGGGCGGTCACAAGGATCGACGCACCCTCCGCAACGAACAGTCCCGTCTCGCGCCGCGCTTTGCGCATATCGAGAGCTCGCACAGCCTTGATGCGGTCGTTCTGTAGGCTGGTGATTGGTCGGGGACGAGAGGCCTCACGGCCGTACGCGCGATCAGTCATCCCGCCACCATCTCACAAAGAGCGAAGTCGGCACGGCGTTACCTCCATGTACGGGAGAGATAGCCAACTCACCGATGGAAAACCGCCCCTCAGATCCTTCCACGACCTGTTCTGCAAGTTGACCGAACGCCAACGCAGACGCGCGGATGGCATACACCGTCAATATGAATGCGGAATTCTCTGGTGCCAACAAGCGGCTGCAGTCTTCAAGAAAGCCCGGAAGGCTCTGAAACAAATCCCACGTCTCGTTCTTCGGGCCACGCCCGAACTTGGGTGGATCGATAAGAATGACATGATAGGTGTTGCCGCGCCGGACCTCACGCGCAACGAACTTGGCCGCGTCATCGAGCATCCAACGAATAGGCGCATTTTCAAGCTTGGAAGCCGACTGATTTTCCTTCGCCCACCCGATCGCCTTTTTCGAGGCATCGACGTGAGTAACCTCAGCTCCCTGCGCAGCCGCAATCAGCGATGCCGCGCCGGTGTAACCAAATAGATTGAGGACACGCGGTCGCTCTTTACCGCGCGCGGTGACACGCGCGATTCGTTCGCCCATCCATTGCCAATGCGGTAACTGCTCGGGGAACAAACCGATGTGCCACAAGCCCTGCAGGCGGCAGATCATGCGCGCTTGAAGCACATCGACGGGCCAACCATCCGGCACAGCTTTGTCGATGCGCCATCGTCCCTTTTCCTCATCCTCATCCGACGCGGAAAAGACCGCATGAGCGCGCCCCCAACGGTCCGCCCCAAGCGCGGGCTTCCACAGCGCCTGCCGCTCGGGGCGATCAACGATCACGCTTCCAAACCGCTCAAGCTTACGCCCACCGCCGGAGTCCAAAAGCTCATAGCCTTCGCACCCCGGTGTGACGATCAGTTCGAGCGAATTGCGGTCAGGAGAAGTTGCCATAAAGAACGTGGGTAAGCTGCGGGATGACACAAAACGAAAAGACGTCTCTTCCAAAGACAGACCGATGGATACGCCAAGTTGGCGCCTCCCGCCAAATCCGTCCGAACACACGCTCTTTCAGTTTAGCGGTTGTAGCACCGCTACAAACTCTCGTTCGTGCGACGGATACGGCCCGCTAATAGACGCATAAGCCTCAAAGCGAATTCCGGATCATGCCGCACGAGTTCATGAAACGCGGCGCGGTCAATTGGGAGAACCTCGGTTGGCTCCTCTGCAACGGCAGTTGCGCTACGCGGAGAGCCATCGATCAAACTCATTTCACCGAACACGCCGTTAGCTTCGATGTTTTCCAACACCATGCCACCGGCTTTGATGCTGACGCGGCCTGAACGGACGACATACATGCAGTCGCCACCGTCGTCCTGCACGAAAATCCGCTCACCAGGCGCAAACTGCGCAGCCGCTGCGCCCACCCGCTCAAGAACACCGATATCAATCATCGGCTCGCTCATCTTCCGCCTCGACATCACAGGTTCGAGTGCGAAGCCTATCCCTCAGTCGTAGGATCGACAAGCGAGATAGCCCGCGGAACTGGCCAGTTGGTTGACGCCGCGGGCCAATCCGGATGGTTCACAGATTATTCGACGTCTTCGACCTCTACAGGCCCGCCACCCTTGATCCGCTGCGCGAGAGCCGCTTCAAGGAAGAGGTCGATCTCCCCGTCCAAAACCGCACTCGGATTGCCGCTCTGCACACCCGTCCGCAGATCTTTGACCATCTGATAGGGCTGCAAAACGTACGAGCGGATCTGATGCCCCCAACCGATCTCCGTTTTGGAAGCAGCTTCCGCGTTGGCCTTTTCCTCGCGTTTCTTGAGTTCAAGCTCATACAATCGCGATTTCAACATAGCCCAGGCAATCGCACGGTTTTTGATCTGCGAACGCTCTTGCTGGCTGGCCACGGCGATGCCGGTTGGGATGTGCGTGATGCGCACAGCCGAGTCGGTTGTGTTGACGTGCTGCCCGCCCGCGCCCGACGAGCGATAGGTATCGATCCGGCAATCACTCTCGTTGATATCGATATCGATATCGTCATCGACCACCGGATAAACCCACACGGACGCAAAACTGGTGTGCCGGCGCGCGTTGGAGTCATACGGTGAAATGCGCACGAGCCGGTGCACGCCTGACTCCGTCTTGAGCCAGCCGTAAGCATCCTCGCCCTTGATCTCTAAGGTCGCCGACTTGATGCCTGCTTCTTCGCCCGGGCTCTCCTCGATCAACGAAACGCGATAGCCGGCGCGCTCCGCCCAACGCATGTACATGCGCGTGAGCATCTCTGCCCAATCCTGGCTTTCCGTGCCGCCAGCACCGGCATGGATCTCGACAAAGGTATCGTTGCCATCGGCTTCGCCCGAAAGCAGCGCGGAAACGCTGCGCCGCTGCGCTTCCTCATCAAGCTTCTTGAGCGCCGCCTCTCCCTCGGCAACGGTCCCCGCGTCGTCTTCCATCTCGCCAAGTTCGATCAGCGTCACGCAGTCGTCGAGATCGCGCTCCAGGCTCTCGTACGAATTGATCGCCCGCTCCAGCGTCTGACGCTCGCGCATCACTTTTTGCGCACGCTTCGGATCTTCCCAGAGGTTGGGATCCTCAGCCCGGCGATTCATTTCATCGAGACGGTCTTTGGCTGTATCCCAGTCAAAGATGCCTCCGTAGGAGGGAAAGCGCCTCTTGGATGGAATCAACGTGCTTTTGCGGTTCAGCGCGCATTGCGGCCTCAAGTGAGTTGAATTGTTCTGAATCTGGCGGTGGATATAGTCACGCCCACCGTGCCTGTAAACGCGACCCATTCACGGGAATATTGCCCGGGTTACCAGAACCCGCCGCGTCCGGAGCCGAAACTGCTCGGTGCAGGACGGCTACTATAGCCGCTGCTCTGGCTGTCGCCCATATAGGCGCCCCCACCATCGGGATCGGAAAATCCAATAATGGAATAGGCGTCGTCAGGCTCTTCGTTCGGCTTGAAAGCCTCCATAATGGCTTGATCGTCACCCGGTTCTGCCCGAAGTCCCGTAGTTCTGTTAACGAGCACAAGCTTGATGCCGGGCGGAATACGGAACGGCGTCGCCGGCTTATCTTGCAACGCATACTCCATGAAGTCACTGAACACAGGGGCCGCCACTTGGCCGCCAGTCATGCCTTTACCCATCGGCCGTGGCGTGTCGTAGCCAATAAACACACCCACGACGAGGTCCGGCGAATAACCTACGAACCAGGCATCCTTCTCCTCGTTCGTGGTACCGGTCTTGCCCGCGAGAGGACGATTGAGCTTCTTCAACCGCGTTGCCGTACCGCGCTGAACGACACCTTCAAGAATTGACGTCATCTGATACGCCGTATGCGGATCTATGATTTGACGCCGATCATCAGGGATTTCCGGCTCTTCTTGCCCCATCCAAGCCCGCGCCGTGCAATCCGGGCACTGGCGCGCATCATGCCGCCATACGGTCTTACCCCAACGATCCTGAATGCGGTCGATAAGCGTGGGATAAACTTTCTTGCCGCCGTTAGCCAGGATGCTGTAGGCCGTCGCCATACGCAGAAGCGTCGTCTCACCCGCACCAAGGGACATCGAGAGTACCGGCAGCAGAGAGTCGTAAATGCCGAAACGCTGCGCATACTCCGTGATCAACGGCATGCCCATGTCCTGAGCCAGCCGCACGGTCATCTGGTTTCGCGACTTCTCAATACCGATACGCAGCGTCGACGGTCCGTAGGACTTGTCCTTGTCGTAGTTTTCAGGCCGCCAGATATCCTGCCCAGGCCCCTGCTCGATTTCGATTGGAGCGTCCAGGACGATGCTTGTCGGCTTGTAACCGTTGTCAATCGCGGCCGCATAAACAAACGGCTTGAAGGCGGAACCCGGCTGCCGCTTAGCTTGTATCGCCCGGTCAAACTGACTGATATCAAACGAAAATCCACCAACAACTGCGAGCACACGACCAGTGTGTGGATCCATCGCGACAATGCCACCACCCACCTCCGGAATCTGCATCAGCGACCATACGCCGGTGATGTCATCCGGGTCCTTGGGAGCGACAAAAACGACATCGCCAACAGATAAGACGTCGGTTACCGACTTCGGCGCCGAACCATTCGATTTCGCCCATTTGACTTCATCGAACTTGAGTTCAACCGCCTCACGTTTATCGACAAGCGACCCATCCTGGTGCTTCTCTGGCTTCAAGCCCACGATCGCCTTTGAGGACTGCGTATCGAGCACAACGCCGATCCGCCAGGGCGCAAGATCCCCAGGTGCATCGACCTTATTAAGCGCCGCACCCCAATCACCCGCGACATCAATTTTAGCGTGCGGACCGCGCCAACCCTTGCGTCGATCTACAGTAACAAGGCCGCTCATGAGAGACCGGCGCGCGTATTTCTGAAGCACGGGGTCGAGCGTCGTGCGCACCGATAGCCCCCCACCGTAAAGCTTGTCCTCTCCGTATTGCGAGAGAAGCGCGCGACGAACTTCCTCGGCGAAGAAATCGGCGGCGAAGATGTGAGCGCCAAACGAGCGAATATTGACCTTTAGCGATTTCGCTTTGGCCTCATCCGCCTGTTCTTGAGAGATATAACCATTCTCCAGCATCTGACCGATAATCCAGTTCCGCCGCTCAACAGCGCGCTCGGTATGACGGAACGGATGGTAGTTGTTCGGTGCCTTTGGCAGCGCAGCCAGATAAGCCGCTTCCTCAATGGTCAGATCCTTGAGCTCCTTAGAGAAGTAATTGAGGCCTGCAGCCGCAACACCATAGGAGCCGATGCCGAGATAGATCTCATTAAGATAGAGTTCGAGAATCTTGTCTTTCGAAAACGTGCGCTCGATACGTATGGCCAGAATGGCCTCTTTGAGCTTGCGCTCCATCGTACGATCGCTCGTCAACAGGAAGTTCTTGGCGACCTGCTGGGTAATCGTCGAAGCACCCTGCACGCGGACCGACTTACCGAGTGCTTTAGCCTCCACCACCTTGAAGACAGCACGGGCCACACCCTGGAAGTCAATGCCGCCGTGTTCGTAGAATCGGCTGTCTTCCGCGGACAAAAACGCGGCAATCACGAGCTTCGGTATTGTGTTGATTGGCACAAAGATCCGCCGCTCTCGCGCATACTCCGCGATTAGAGAGCCGTCATGCGCATGAATCCGCGTCATCACGGGCGGCTCGTACTCAGCAAGCTTTTGGTAGTTGGGCAGATCATCCGAGATACGCATCAAGACGTACCCCGCACCCGCCGAAGCAACGAGAAAAACGACCACAAACGCCGCGAAGCCAAAGCCCAGCACGCTCAATAAAAGGCTCCGCCCGCGGCGCTTCTTGGTCTTTCGGCGCGGCGCGGGTGGGGGTATGGTCGGCGCTCTCATCAGCTCCTAGACCTGCATAAATTGCTCGCGTCGGCCCTGCTCAACGCAACCGCCGACATTTCATTGGCTGGAGACGAATTTAACATGCATTGTGGCATCACGTCGTCGCCGCCTTAGAATTTGAGATACGTACACGCAATGAACGCCACGTTATCAATCATTGTCGTGTGACAAAAAACCTGCCTGATCGCAAGCCCGCGCCATGTCCCATGCAGTATAGATCACGGATTGGTAAATGCTGGGTACAAGCTTCAGTGGGAACGGCGCTCAAAGAAAGCGTCAACCGCGTCAGCAATGGATACCGAAACAGATTCACGCCATTTTTGAGACTGCATCATTTTCTTGTCTTCTGTATTGCTGAGGTATCCAAGCTCGATAAGAACAGAAGGCGTGCGGGTCTGCTTGAGCACCTTGAACGCAGCCGACCTTTGCGGAGACCGCGCCAACCGCAGTTTCTGTCGCATCTCTCCTACAAGCGTCGAAGAAAAATCCGCTGAAAAATTGGCCGTCTCGCGTTTCAGCAAATCCGCCAGAATACTGCGAACCTCGAAGGCGCCCTCCGACTCGTCCGGGTTCAGGCCCGCAACCGCATCAGCGCTGTTTTCCTTCTCCGCCATTCGCCGCGCCATAGCATCCGAAGCTCGCTCTGAAAGAGTGTAGACGGTCGCCCCTCTTACGTACTTGGCTGAATCGGTATCGGCGAGAGCATCAGCATGCAGAGAAATAAACAGGTCCGCCTTTTTCTCTGACGAAAACATCAAACGATCATCGAGGGATACAAAAACATCGTCAGTTCGCGTCATAAAAGTTTGATAGCCGCCGCGCTTCGTCAACTCTCGATGCAGCTGCTTGGCAACTTCAAGAACGACGGATTTCTCGTAGATCTCGCTTCCCCCGAGAGCGCCAGGATCGACACCACCATGCCCAGGATCGATAACGATGACCGGCTGGGCGTTGCGCGGGTGAACCGCTTCGGCGTCATCCACAGGCCTAGAACGGCTCATCTCCCGTTTGCGCGCTCCGCCGGTACCAGTGCCAAACGTCGCTGCGTCCGTTGCGCGCAAAAGCAAATTGAGCTGTACCCCCTCACCTTCCGGAACATTGATCATCTCGGCCCGGGCGATAACAACCGGGAGTTCGGTGTCCATCACGATGCGGGATTTACGCGGTGCGAAGAGCCCATACCGAAAGGCCTTTACCAGCCCTACCCCGGAATGGCCTGCATCAGCGGTCAGCCGAAACGAAACGTCCGGCATATCGATGATGACCCGATAAGGATTGGCCAAAGTGAACACTTCGGCAGGAACCCCAGCTGACAGTGTCAGGCTGAAAACGGTCTCGTCGCGATCACCCTCGACTTTAGCGTCGGTCGCAACAACACTCGCCGCCGCTGGCAACGCGCTGACAACTATCGCCAGCACAATGGCCACCAGCGCCCACATCATACTAAGTCCGCTGCGCCTCGCGATGCGCAATAGTTAGCCCCCCGGCTGACCTTTAACCTTAAAAAACAATCGGCTCCCCCGAGCCCACTGTCTTTCGCAAATCCGCGATCGAATCACCGCCTGCGGTGATTCGTGCAAGCCACCGCAGTATCTTCCCATATGTAACAACACGACATGCATTAACGGATTATTTGCCCGCAGACTACAAGCTAGAGCCTATAACTTCATGGCTCAGGCGGGCCCAAGGTCAAGTTGAAGGCCTTGCGCGATTCGCCTGTTCGTCATAAAGAATTGTAATGGTCGTTCGGAATGCGACAGACGGGATGTGACTCGGGTCGCAACTACGGCAATTACGGCGCTTGCAGCCCACCCTTTATAGCGGATTGGCGCTGACCTTAGCGAGTAGCCGCGCATTTCCAACAACCGGTGGTGGCATCCTCCGTGGTGCGCTCCCGTATCGACCCGTGTGACCGTTTAATTTGGGCCGGTGCCGTTTTTGCGCCGTTATTTAGGCCTGCAACGTTTCTCAGGGACGATCGCTCAGCGCCCCAGGCGAAGATGGTGCTTTTTTTGCGAAGGTCTGCCGCGTGCCAGGACCATTGGCTTCGCAGATCCTGTCTTCTGGTGGGCATGCCCGAGCATTACCGCCCTTTCCTCCCCCTTTTTCAAAAGGGGACTCGTTTCAGCCCGGCGTCGCAATTCGTGGCGCGGCAGCCGGTTCATAAAGCTAAGTAAGCTACGCAATGCCTAATGCACGCACGACCAACCTGAATGCTCAAGAGCGCCGCTCGGCGCTCAGCAGCTGCTGCCGGAATGATTTCGGCCCGGGTCGGACGCGCGACAATCGTTCCACCTCTAACCCCAACCACTTAATCGCCACAGCGCGCATCGCCCCCGTGCGATCGAACCGCGCTGGCCATTCATCCATGACGGCCGATCCGCCAAGCGGGCAAGCCCAGGAAAATCTTCAATGTCAGAAAACAAGATGCTTATTGATGCCGCGCACCCGGAAGAGACCCGGGTCGTGGTTCTTCGCGGAGGTCGCGTAGAGGAATTCGACTACGAATCAGCGGCTCGCAAACAACTGCGCGGCAACATTTACCTCGCCAAGGTAACGCGCGTTGAGCCGGCGCTGCAGGCTGCATTCGTTGACTATGGCGGCAATCGCCACGGCTTCCTTGCCTTTAACGAAATCCATCCGGACTACTATCAAATTCCGATTGCTGACCGCATTGCTCTCCTGGAAGAGGAAGCAGCAATAGAAGCGGAAGAAGAAGCTGAAGCAGACGCGCGCGCCGAACGCATGGCAGCACGCCGCGCCCGCCGCCAGAATGCGACGCCCTCAAAGGACTCGGATAACGACGACGACAACAATACGAACGACGAGTCCGACGAAGCGGAAGACGTCCATGCCGCGTCGTCGGACGACCATGATTGGGACAACGACGGCGAGGACGGCGACAACGAAGCTTCCGTCGCCGATGATGCTGACGCTGTCACTGCGGATGAAACCTCGGAAGAGGCCGTCCAAGCAGAGAGTGTCGGAAGCAAAGACGACCCGGTAGACCCGCCTTCGGACGAAGACTCCGGGCAACAAAATGGTCCGAAAACGATCGCCATTAACATGGCGCGCGACGAAAGCCTCTCGGAAGAGTTGTCCACAGAAGGCGACAGCGAAAGCTCCGACAGAACGGAAGTTCTGGTGGACACTGATGTTGCAGAGGCTCTCACCGCCACCGTCTCAGAGGCGCGTCCGAACACAGAGGTAGACGCAAGCCCTGCTGCTCCGGAAGAAGCCGAAGAAACGGCACCTGCGGACGACGACACCGACGGAGATACGACAACCGCATCCGCAGACACGGACGCAATCGAAAACGTCGGCGACAGCGAAGATGCCTTGGAGGAACTGCCCTCCAGGCCGCGGCGCTCGCGCCGTAGCTACAAAATCCAGGAAGTTATTAAGCGTCGTCAGGTCCTGCTGATCCAGGTTGTGAAGGAAGAACGCGGCAACAAGGGCGCCGCCCTGACGACCTACTTGTCACTTGCCGGCCGCTACACCGTGTTGATGCCGAATACCGCACGGGGCGGCGGTATCTCACGCAAGATCACCAATCCCCAGGACCGCAAGCGGCTGAAGGCCATCGCTACGGAGCTCGAAGTTCCGGAAGGAATGGGCCTGATCATCCGCACGGCCGGTGCCGCACGTACGAAGCAGGAAATCCGGCGTGACTTCGAATACCTGCTGCGTCTGTGGGAAAGCGTGCGCGAACTCACACTGCAATCAACAGCTCCAAGCCTCGTTTACGAAGAAGGCGACCTGATCAAACGTTCGATCCGCGATCTCTACAATAAGGAGATCGACGAGGTCGTCGTGGCAGGTGAAGATGCGCACCGTGAAGCGAAAAGCTTCATGCGCATGCTGATGCCGAGCCACGCCAAGAACGTTACGCTCTATAAGGACGCCGAGCCTCTCTTCACACGCTATGCTATCGAACGTCAGTTGAACGCCATGTTCAGCCCGTTCGTCACATTGCGTTCCGGCGGTTATCTCGTCATCAACCAGACCGAAGCGTTGGTTGCTGTCGACGTGAACTCGGGCCGCTCCACCCGCGAGTTCTCGATTGAAGAAACGGCGCTCCATACCAACTTGGAAGCAGCCGATGAAATCGCCCGCCACCTTAAGCTGCGGGACTTGGCCGGATTGATCGTTATCGACTTCATCGACATGGAGGAGAAGCGCAACAACCGGGCCGTGGAACGTCGGCTCAAAGAGGCGTTGAGGCTGGACCGCGCCCGCATTCAGGTCGGCCGTATCAGCCCGTTCGGCTTGCTGGAAATGTCCCGTCAGCGCCTGCGCACAGGTGTTCTCGAAGGTTCCACGTCGCAATGCCCGCACTGCCAAGGCACCGGCATCATCCGCTCGACTGAATCGATTGCACTCGCTGTTCTGCGCGCCCTCGAAGACGCTGTGATGAACAAATCACGCGGATCGTTGATCGCGAACACCACGGCCGAAGTCGCCTTGTACATTCTCAACAACAAGCGCGACTTCATCATCGACATGGAAGCGCGCCACGGCTTCCCAATCCTCGTTCAGGCTTCGGAAAAAATGGCCGGCGCCAACTTCACGGTCGAGAAAGGCTCCGCCCCCGCGCAGGCCCCGACCCCACGGCGCGCGGATCGCAGCGCGGTCAAGATGGATTGGAACTTCGACGAGGCCGAGGTCGTCACGGAAGCTTCTGACAATTTCGACAATGAAGATGGGAACGACGAAGCGACCGGTTCGGGCGAAGAGGACAACGGCCGGCGCAAACGGCGGCGTCGGCGCCGGACGCGCCGCGGTGGCAGCGAACGTTTGGCCAACGCAGCCGACACAAGCGCCAGCGAGAACCTCGTCGAAGCATCAGACGATATGGATGAAGACGAGCAGGATACGTCCACATCAGACGATGGCGAAGCCAGCGATGACACCACAATAGAGTCTGCTGACGGGTCCTCGGAACGCCCCTCACGTCGTCGTCGTCGCGGGCGCCGCGGTGGCCGCCGCAACCGTGAACGCAACCGGACAACGGCAGAAGGCGAAGGCGAACACGCAGACGGTACACAAGATGCCGCCAGCGAAATTCCCGGCCTCGGCCCCCAACCCTCGATTATCGAAATCTCGACCGAACCGCGTGCAGAGGCTGAACCCACACCGGTGCGTGAGAAGGCCGAGCCATCATCAGAAACCGTCATGAGGGTGACGGAGCCCGCATCGGAAACTGTTGAAGCCGTAATACCACCGGCTGAACTACAGCAATCCGTTACGGAAGAAGTCACCACCGAAACGCAAAACGAACCTGCCGCGTCAGTCCAGGCCCCCGAAACCACGCCGCCAGTCGAGGCCGAAGCTCCGGTTGCCACGAAGGATAAACCGGTTCCCGTCGTCGCTGCTGAAGAACCTAGAGCCCCTGAATCAACACCGGCTCCGAATGGAGGGCTGCGTCTGCAGCGTGTAATTATGGGGCCAGACCGTTCCGTAGAAACAGGCCTCGATGCGACCTTGGAGCCATCCGAAGATAAGCCCGCGCGCAAAGGCTGGTGGCAACGTAAACTTCTGGGAAGCGACAGCTAAGCTGTCCCGCCTCTAAATCGCGAGAGCAATCGGGCTGATCTCAGATCAGCCCGATTTTGTTTGACCCACCATTAAAGACGCAAGGCAAAACGACCCTTGGCATCGGTGGGAAATGCCAAAGGGCCGCTTCGCGGGTGCCACGAGCCAATAGCCTCAGGACCGGAGGCCTAAGGGACTGGGGATTGGCCCGCACGGGGGGAGGCACCTTAGCTTCGCAGGAAAACGACCAGGGACCCGCCGAACTCCGCTCGGCCGAAACTCGCGCGAACGCGACACCAGCGCTGTTACCTAGGAAACAGCTCGGCAATGTTCATCCGCGGGCCGTCGCGTCGTTGATAATTGAAAGCGCCGTCGCCCCGTCAACCTGACGCGGCAAGGCATTGAAATTGCCTTGCTTACTGAGCGCCTCTTCCAACGTTTCCTGGAATGTGCCCCGGTCAACCTCGATGGTACCGAACTGGCGCAAATGATCCGTCACAAACTGCGTGTCCAGCAACGTGAAATCACCCGCAATCAATCGCGCGACAAGATGTATGAGCGCAATCTTCGAGGCGTCGCGCTCCGTCGAAAACATGCTTTCGCCGAAGAAGGCACTCCCCAGCGCCAAACCGTATAGCCCGCCAACCAGCTCATCATCGCGCCAAACACCGACTGTGTGGCAGTACCCCAGTTCAAAGAGTTCGCGATAAAGCGTGCGGATACGCGCATTGATCCACGTAGAGCGCCGCCCAGGCTTGGACGCTGCACACCCCGAAATAATGGCTTCGAAATTGTCGTCGATTCTAACGACAAACGGCGTGCCCCGCACCGTCCGGGCCAACCGCTTCGGAACATGCACCTCATCCAGGGGCAAAATCCCACGCTGTTGGGGCTCAATCCAATACAACGCCGGATCGGCCGCACTTTCGGCCATCGGAAAGATGCCGCAGCTGTAGGCCTTCAGCAAAACCTGCGGCGTAATCTCAATCATTATGTCGTCGTGTGAAGTCACCGTTGGGCGACCTCCTTTGGTTCTCAGCGACAACAGAACAACGTCATCGCTTTCAATCAAACCAAAAGATTAGGGCTTTCCGAGGAATTTTTCGAGCCAGTGAATGTCATAAAGCCCATTTGCGATATCTGGCTGTCGAATCAACTCGTTAAATAGCGGGATCGTGGTTTCGATGCCATCAATCACGAATTCCGACAAGGCGCGTTTGAGGCGCATCAGGCACTCGTTACGCGTCTTACCATGCACGATCAGCTTCCCAATCAAGCTGTCGTAGTAGGGTGGAATTCGGTAGCCTTGATAAACACCGGAATCGACGCGCACGCCCAGACCTCCTGGCGGATGCCAGTAGGTGATCTGACCTGGCGAGGGCCGGAAAGTACGCGGATTTTCCGCGTTGATCCGGCATTCGATGGCATGCCCGGCGAATGTGATGTCATCCTGCGTCAGGCTGAGCTGAGACCCGGAGGCCACGCGGATCTGCTCCAGAACGAGATCAATCCCGGTGATCGCTTCGGTAACCGGATGCTCGACCTGAAGCCGCGTATTCATCTCGATAAAATAGAACTCACCATCCTCGTAGAGGAATTCTACGGTCCCGGCGCCACGATATTTAAGCTCCCGCATGGCATTCGCCACGACATCGCCGATCCGCGCGCGCGCCGCTTCGTTGAGCGCGGGAGAAGGCGCCTCCTCCCAGACTTTCTGGTGGCGCCGTTGAAGCGAGCAATCGCGCTCACCCAAGTGGATAGCGTTGCCTTGTCCGTCACCGAAGACCTGGATCTCGATATGACGGGGCTTTGTCAGATACTTCTCGATGTAGACAGCATCATCGCCAAAGGCCGCCTTAGCCTCTGTCCGAGCTGTTGACAGGGACAGCGGAAGCTCAGCCGCGGTCATCGCAACCTTCATACCGCGTCCACCACCGCCGGCGGCAGCCTTCACCAGCACCGGGAAACCCATCGCCTCAGCGACCTTCATGGCTTCCGCTTCACTGGAGACACCGCCATCCGACCCCGGAACCACCGGAATTCCAAGCCGCTTCGCGGTCTCCTTGGCAGCGATCTTATCGCCCATGATCCTGATATGCTCAGACGTGGGTCCGATGAATGTGATGTTGTGTTCTTCGAGAATTTCAGCGAAACGCGCGTTCTCGGACAAGAACCCATAGCCGGGATGCACAGCATCTGCCCCGGTAATCTCACACGCGGCGAGCAGGCGGGGTATATTCAAATAGCTATCGGATGCCGGAGGCGGTCCAATACACACACTTTCGTCCGCCAGCTTCACGTGCATGGCGTCAGCATCGGCAGTCGAATGGACGGCGACAGTCGCGATCCCGAGTTCCTTGCAGGCTCTCTGGATCCGCAGGGCGATCTCACCGCGATTGGCGATTAATACTTTATCGAACATGGCTATGCACTCGCTGAAGGCTGCTCCGGCAGCTATTCGATGATGACGAGTGGCTCGCCGAATTCGACGGGCTGACCGTTTTCAAAGAGGATTGCAGCAACGGTTCCAGCTTTCGGTGCCGGAATCTGGTTCATCGTCTTCATCGCCTCGATAATGAGCAACGTATCACCCTGGGCAACACGCGTACCCACTTCGATGAATGACGGCGCACCGGGCTCAGATGCACGATAAGCCGTGCCCACCATCGGTGACTTAACCGCGCCAGGATGCTTGCTGGCATCAAGCCCCGGGCTATCTGCAGCTTCAGCTGGAGCAGCTGTCGGAACGCTTGCCATTGCAGGGGCCGCAGCAGCTACGAGACCCGACGTTACGTTAATCTGCCGCGCCACGCGCACACGCAGGCCGCTCTTTTCGATCTCGATCTCGCTAAGGCCCGTTTCGTTGAGCAATTCAGCGAGCTCGCGAATGAGCTGGCTCTCCGCGCTCGTCGTACCCTTTGCGTCCTTGGCGCTCATGCCAATCTGTCCCTTGCTCTGCGGCCGCTTTTCGGGCCGTCCCTTTCGTTTCATCGCTTTTGTGGTTTGCTTGTGAGCTGAACCATCGCCTCAAGCGCCAATTCGTAACCTTTGGCGCCCAAGCCGCAGATCACACCGGTTGAACCGAGCGATACATACGAATGATGGCGATAGGTTTCACGTTTGAAGATGTTAGAAAGATGAACCTCGATGACCGGCAGTTCAGCAGCCTGAAGCGCATCGAGAATGCCAATCGAGGTATGTGTGAAAGCGCCTGCATTGAGAATAATCCCGCGAGCGGCCTCACGTGCTTCTTGAATCCAGTCAATCAGTTCGCCTTCGTGGTTGGACTGGCGGAAAACAATTTCTGCGCCCAACTGTTTGGCGCGTGCAGACGCTAAGTCCCGCACGTCATCCAACGTATCGGTGCCATAAACGGAGGGCTCACGCCGCCCGAGCAAATTGAGGTTAGGTCCATTAAGGACGTAGATTGGCTTGGCCATATCCTATGTGCGCGAGAAGATAAGACCGATGGCTCCGGATCGGTAGTGCACCTGCCCCCGGAAGGTCCTTTCTATGAATACTGCGAAGGGGTCTAACAGTTTTCACCGGCAAACGAAAGTCTGGCCCTGCAACGGCAAGACTGCGTCGGGGAAAAGCCCAAAGAAAGAACCGCAGCAACGCTCCCGATGGAGTTATTGCCGCGGCTCCAACTGTGAATCGTCCCCCCTAGAAGAAAGGCCATCTTAGGGGGAACACAAGCATACCGTCACAAAAACGCAGATCAGCAAACTTTGCAGCCGCCGTTGTCACGCGTTTCCTTTACCAATTCAACAAGTTGTTCATACAGATTCTCTGGCGCACCTGCGATTGACTTGTCGGCAACGAGATAGTGAGGCGTTCCATTTATGCCCATCTTCTGAGCAAGATCGCGAACATTCTCGATTTCTTTGGTCACTTCAGGAGACTTCATGTCTTCTTTCAGTTTCGCAACATCAAGACCATGCTTCTCAGCGATCTTCAGCGCATGTTCGCCGTTCATGGTACCCTTCGCGGCCATAAGAGCGCGATGCATTTCCCAATACTTGCCTTGGGCTTTTGCCGCCAGGGCAACCCGTGAGGCTTCCAGAGATCCCTCAGACAGGATTGGAAGCTCCTTGAAAACAACCCGAACGTTCTTGTCGTTCTCGATCAGCTTCGCCAGCTGCGGAAAACCCCGTTTGCAAAAGCCGCAGTTGTAGTCGAAGAATTCGACCACAGTAACGTCAGCCTTTGGATCACCGATAGCCGGCGCATTTGCCCGCCGGAAGAGAGCCTCAGCATTGTCCGCGATCGCAGCCGTAAACTGCTCCGCCTGCATGGCTTCAAGCTTCGTCTCAAGAGCCGACTGGATTTCCAGGAACAACTCCGGATGAGCAAGCAGATATTCTTTGACGATAGCCTCGATGCCAGCGCGCTGCTCCGAAGAAAAGACCTTCGCCGCCTCAGACTGAGCGCCAGCCTTAGCTTCAGCCGCGCCCGCATCTTTTGTCTGGGCAGTCGCTGCCGGCTCACCCGTCATCACGGCTAACGCCAAGCCGCCTGCAGCAGCAAGGGGAAGCGCTAAGGTCAGGCTTTTAATGCTGAGCAATCCGTTCAGCGCTTTATCCACGAAGTTGGTGGTCATGTGAGTTCCTTGATCGAGGACCGATAATGTCACGGCACAGGGGTGAAGTGGATCTAGACCAACGGCACCGCAGCGGTCTGGGTTTAAGCTGGCGGCTTGTACGTCAGAATGTCGTCGTTCTGTATCCATTCTGGCGAGCCCGGCTTCAACTGGCTTTGCGCCCGCTTCGCGAAGATTTGAGCTTGCTGCAGGTTTCCTTCAAGGAAATATGCCTGCGCCGTCATCGCATCCGCCTGCGGCCGCCTACCTTGATTGTAATACGCCGTCGCAAGCAAGCGATAGGCGCGGGGATTCTTGTCCTCTACGAGGGATTTGCGCAGCAGGCTCACAGATTCCGCGAGGCCACTCTTGTCTCCGGCATTCTGGATTGCCGCCGCTAACTGGACCCGGATAAGACTTGAACCATTCGTCAACTGCAGCGCTTTACGCAGGTGCGGGATCGCCTCGCGAGACTTACCCGACCGCATCAGCAGATCGCCCTTTACCTCGTGGAAATAGGGATTGTTTGGCCGCTCGCGAACAAGTCCATCGATTTCCGTAAGAGCGCCCTCGAGACCTCCTGGACCGCCGCGGAAAAAGCGGGCCAAGCCCCGCGCATAGCGCGCCGGCAGACTTTTGTCCGTCACCGGATAGCGGTTAAACACTGCGGCTGGAGGATCGAGATAGCCCGCCAACTTGGCGCGCATGAGGTCGTGGCGAAGTTGGAGCTCCGCCGTATCCGACTGGCTGTAATACTTGCTACCAGTTACCAAACGCCGCAGCTGATTGAGACGATCCGTCGCCACGGGGTGGCTCCGAACGAAGGGGTCCTTGTGCGTGTCGGAAATGTATTCCTGCTGAGCAAAGCGCTCGAACGTCTCCAACATGCCGCGACCGGATTGCTGCGTAGCATTGAGGTACGACAACCCGGCTTGGTCTGCAGCCGACTCCTGCGATCGGCGCTCTGACAAGAGCGAGCGCATGACCATATCACTGCCGCCGTAGAGAACCCCCGTACCAGCACCGGTTACGTTACTGTCTCCGGAAACACCGCCGGCCACCATGATGCCGATGCCAAGGATCTGCATAAGCAAAGCCCGCGTCTGATCCTTAGCGATACGAGCGCGGAGAGCCGCCATATGGCCACCAGCAATATGACCCGCTTCGTGTGCGATAACACCGATAACCTGGTTGGGCGTATCCGCCTGCATAAGCGTGCCAGTATGGATGAACACGTTACGGCCATCGATAACAAACGCGTTGAACGAATCGCTTTTGACGATGCGCATTTGCACCCGCCCGGTTCCCAGGCCTGCAGCCTTGAAGATTGGGCGTGCGTAGTCATTGAGAAGATCTTCAATTTCGGTATCGCGAATGAGCGGCAAGCCCTGCGCCATCGTCGGCGCAACGTTGGCGCCAAGCACGACTGCAGCCAAGCTCACAACGCGCGCAATCCTACCCGCTGCTCCGCGCCCCAAGACCGTCCCTGCCAACGTTTTGAAAGCAAGGTCCGAAGCTGCTCTAAGGCCCATAAACTCGTCCCCCTTGACCCGGATTCGAACGTCGTTGCGACGGCTTATACCATGATAGATTGGGCTGGCATGCGTTCGTCACACCGATTATAGCTGCGCCCGGTCCCTGCTGGCGACACTGACCGAATTCACCAGCTTCGAGAGGATTATGATCGTTCGATAGACGAGGTTGAATGGTTATTCCCCGAGGACCCAAACCACATAGACCGATCAGCACGCGATAATGGGGCATGATCAAGGCACGGCAATCAATCAACAAGGTAGTGAGCATAAGCCTTCCTGCAAGTTTTTCTGGAAAGACCAATGAGCGGTGACGACCTGAAATCGGCCTCTAACGTGCGGCCCATGCCCGCGAGTACCGTTCGCGACGCCATCCCTGGACGGCTGGCGGCTGCGAGGCGTAGTGAGATCGATAGTTTCATCGTCATGGACGTTATGCGCGCTGCGGCTGCAAAAGAGGCCGCCGGCGAGCGCGTCATTCACATGGAGGTCGGGCAGCCCGCAACCCCAGCCCCCAAAGCAGCGCGTGAAGCGTTGCGTCAGGCCCTCGATGACAACAGTCTCGGCTATACGCTGGCACTCGGAATGGAGCCCTTGCGCGCACGCATTGCGCAGCACTATCAGGACACATACGGCGTCGACGTCCCCGCAGAACGGATCATCGTGACAACAGGCTCCTCGGCCGGCTTTATCTTAGCCTTCCTAGCCCTTTTCGATCATGGCGACACGGTCGCGTTGCCGTCACCAGGCTACCCCTGCTACCGCCAGATCCTGCGGGCCTTGGGTCAACAGCCGGTCATGATCGAAACCGGGCCGAATACGCGTTGGATGCCGACGCCCGAAGCCGTTGAAGCCGCACATTCCGAAAAAGGGATACGCGGTCTGCTTATCGCTTCACCAGCCAATCCCACCGGCACGATGCTTGAGCCGGAGCGCCTCTCTGAGATCTGCGCGACCTGCCAACGCCTCGGCCTCTGGTTCATCTCCGACGAGATCTACCATGGGCTCACCTATGAAGCGCCCGCCGCAACGGCCCTGGCACACAATGACGATGCCATCGTCATCAATAGCTTCTCAAAATACTTCTCAATGACCGGCTGGCGCGTGGGATGGATGGTCGTCCCGGACCGCCTTGTCCGCACAATCGAACGCTTAGCGCAGAACCTTTACATCTCCGCCCCTGCCGCCTCCCAAATCGCCGCTTTAGGCGCCTTCGACGGTATGGAGGAACTCGAAGCCAACAAACGCGTCTATGCGGAGAACCGCGAACTTTTGCTGGCCGGCCTTCCCAAAGTTGGTTTTGATCGCATCGTTCCGGCTGACGGCGCGTTCTACCTGTACTGTGACGTCAGTCATCTGACGGACGATAGCCCTTCCTTCGCAGCCCGAATGTTGAACGATATCGGAGTAGCGGCCACGCCCGGACTGGATTTTGATACCGAAAGGGGTGCGCAATATCTGCGCTTCTCCTACGCAGGCGCAACCAGCGACATGGAAGAAGCCGTAAAACGGCTCACGAACTGGCGGCGCTAAGCAAGCAAACGCTAAGGCCGAAGTCCCTCACGAGGACTCCGGCCTTACCAATCTGGTCACCACAATCGGGAGCTACTGGCTGAGCGTCAGTCGCAGGCGAGATAACCCGTATAGGTAACGATGTTATTGCGCTCGTTGCTCTCATCAATGAGGTTGTAGGGATCAACAACAGCGAAAATGGTGATTCGAGTACGCCCTTGGGCGTCCTTCACGTTATCAACCGTCATGCCGGCAGCAACGCCGGTGAGTTTCTCGATCGCCGCCTGCGTTTCAGCGTTCCACTCACCCGTGGCCTTAAGCTTCTGGTTTTCTTGGAATGATTTCAGCGCACGCTTTGACCCGGCACCCCAATCGCCGTCCACCGAAACAACATAGCCGCGTGACTTGAGGAACGCCTGAATGTCTCGTGCGAGCTTTGCATCCTTTGCCGGATCGGCCGCCGAACTGCTGTCACCGTTCGGCAAGGCGTTGTAATTACGCCCCTTCTTGACCTTCCCAGCACCAAGCGTGAACTCGATAGCCCGCTGCTCTCGCGGCTCCATCTTCGTGCGCTTGGTGTCCTTCTCGATGAGGTCGATGTTTTCAGGAACATAGACCGCTACAAAACTGCGGAAGAGTTCGTTTGCACCACGCAGGTTGGCGTCACTGTCGCCTTCGTTGCGGATTACCAAACGCCCCGTCGCGAGCGGTTGGCCTTCTTCACAACCTACAAATTTAACCTCTGAATCCGACTTCTGAATTACAAGGTCGGGCGCTGCATGGGCGGCTTGCGCACCCAAGGTAACCGCTGCCAAAAGCCCGCCGCACGCAATAAATCTTCCTGCCATTTTTAACATTACAGTTCCCTCGAGAGCGGAAAAATTGTGCCCATACAGATACGCGCGAACATGCCAGAACCCTTGATCACATAGCAAGCTGCATCATAGAGCCGTGCAACACGTCAGATGTGGATATGTTGCAGTTGAGCCTCGGCCACACATCGGGTTGGTTCACCACGAGCAGGGGGCAAATAACGGGTCCAAACGCCACAACTGGGAACAAGATGCAATTCAGCCACGATCGTCTGATCTCCGCGGAAAGGTCCCAAAAATCTGAAATCTCACAGGGCAGACACAGCGACATCTGGCATCTGAAAAAAGACTCACATTCTCCGAAACGCGATCGAGAACCTAACCAACGGAAACGGCACATGGCAAAAAGAGCAAAGTCAGACATCCGCGTCGGTATCGGTGGTTGGACGTATGAACCTTGGCGTGGTGTTTTCTATCCCGACGGCCTGGCACAGAAGCGCGAACTCGAATATGCGAGCCGTCACCTGACGTCGATCGAGGTCAACGGCACCTACTATGGCTCGCTGAAACCGCCGACCTTCGCCAAATGGTATGACGAAACACCGGATGACTTCGTCTTCGCGCTGAAAGGCCCGCGCTTCACCACCAATAGGCGCGTGCTAGCCGAAGCTGGCGAATCCATTGAGCGGTTCTTCACCAGCGGTGTCATGGAATTGAAGGAGAAGCTCGGTCCCATCAACTGGCAATTCATGGGCACGAAGAAATTCGACCCGGATGACTTCGAAGCCTTCCTGCAGCTTTTGCCGAAAGACATCGGCGGGCATCCGATCCGTCACGCCGTCGAAGTGCGCCACGATAGCTTCAAAACACCAGAGTTCGTAGCCCTCGCCAAGAAATATGCCGTCGCCATCATCACTGCAGCCGATTCCAAGTACCCTCAGATCGCCGACAACACCGCACCGTTTGTCTACGCGCGGCTCATGGGATCGAGCGAAAAGGAAGCGACCGGCTATTCCAAGAAGGCCATTAATGCCTGGACGGAACGGGCACGCACCTGGGCCACAGGCCAAGTGCCTGACGGCCTGAGCACGGTCACATCCCAATCCGGAAAGACTGGCCGAACGAAAGCTCACGACGTCTTCGTCTACTTCATCAGCGGCTACAAAGAACGAAACCCAGCAGCGGCAATGGCCATGATCGAAAGGCTCAAAAAATTGGATGAGACTTAGCGAAACTGCGCTGCGTACGTCTCCGGCTTGAACCCAACGATCAAGGCGCCTCCGCCCACATCCAGAACGGGTCGTTTTATCATCGACGGCTGAGCAAGCATCAACGCGACAGCCTTCGCTTCATCGAGACTGGTTTTGTCGGCCTCCGGCAGCTTACGAAATGTCGTCCCAGACCGGTTTAAGAGGATTTCCCACCCAACTTTGCCGACCCATTTTTCCAGCATGCTCTTTTCAATGCCCTGCGTCTTGTAGTCATGAAAAGAGAATGCAACGTCATGCGCATCAAGCCAGGCCCGCGCTTTCTTCATCGTGTCGCAGTTCTTGATCCCGTATATCGTGACAGACTTCGCCATCAACGCCCTCCTCGCGCGATTGCACCAAATTCATCACGTCAGTGATGCCGCAGAAACCCTCGTCCCGATACACATCACGCGTTCATTCCACATCCATTTCCGCCCTACCCCAACAACGTGTCCGACCTTTGACACGCGGCCACGTATCGGTGATTACCAAGGACATCGCGGCAGCCAGCAACCGCTACGCTTGACGAAAGGATTTGACTTTTGACGATCGCCCTCAACGTGGCATTGATCCTGACGACCGCCGTAGCAATCACCATCCTCTTTTCCAAGCGATTGGTAGACAGTCCCACCTACCGGGCCACCGTCACCCCGCTTGCTTCCATTATTGGCTCGGGATTTCTCGTCTCCGTTCCTCTGCTGGCCAGCGTGTTGGGCAACTATGCGCTGTTCGGCATGACCGCGCTGATCGTTTTCGCATACTGCGTAGGAGGCGCAATCCGCTTCAATATTCTCCACGGTGAACCACTTTTCAGGACAGGTCCACGCAACGGAGCCGGATCACTTGCCTATCTCTCCGAACGTATCTCCCACGTCGTGCTCGCAGGAGCCTACTTTGTCTCCGTCGCCTACTACCTCTCCCTCCTCTCGATTTTCCTATTGAAAGGTGTGGGGATCGACGACCCGTTGATGGCGCGCAGCATGACGACACTCTTCCTCGCCTTCATTGGCGGCTTTGGATTTATCCGCGGCCTCCGGGGACTTGAAGGTCTGGAAGAATATGCGGTGGGGTTCAAGCTCGCGGTCATCGCAGCCATCCTCGCCGCCCTCGCCCTTCACAACATTCACCTTAGCACGACGGGCACCTGGCACCTCCGAGATCTGACAACGCACCTGGATAGTGAAGCGATCCGCATACTCTGCGGCTTTGTCATCGTCGTGCAGGGATTTGAAACATCCCGATTTTTAGCGGGCCAGTACCCCCCGGCCCTCCGTGTTCGCACGATGCGAAACGCGCAATTGATTTCCGGCGCGATCTATCTCGCATTCTTCGCGCTTGCGACCGTCATGTTTCAAAACCACTTTGCGAAGGGCGAGGTTGCAGCCATCATCGACATTGTCGGCAAACTGGCGTTCGTGCTACCGATCATGCTGACAGGGGCCGCGGTCGCATCGCAGTTTTCGGCATCCATCGCCGACGCGATCGGAGCTGCCGGTCTCCTTCACGCAACTCTCCCCGAACGTTTCCCGCTCAGTTATTACTATCCCGCGATCGCAACCGTGGCGATTGCCCTTGTCTGGAGCGGAAGCGTTTTCGAAATAATTGCGCACGCCTCGCGCGCTTTCGCGTTTTATTACTTTCTGCAGTGCGTCGTTGCGGGATTCGTGACCTTTGCGGCGCCAGATGTAACGCGTCGCCCAGCACGCTTGGTTTGGTTCGGAATTCTTGCGGCTATCTCACTCGCCGCTGCAATTTTCGGCATTCCAACTGAAGGCTAAGCCCCCAAAGCTGGCTGCGCTTTCAAGAACCGGAGCTCGAATCTCAAACTCCAGAATCTTTTCACGTCAATTCAGCGATATGAGCCAACTTGTCGGGATTGCGAGTGATATAGATCGCAGCGATCCGTCCATCCGCGATCTCGAATGCTGTGGTCTGCAGAAACTTACCATGCTCCCGACTAATGTAACCGGGTAATCCGTCAATCCAGACAGGCCGGATCAAAATCGCCGACTGCGATACATGTTTCCGATATAGCCCAGCAAACATGCGCAGAACACGGTCGATCCCAACGATTGGATTGCGGAATGCCAACACCTTACCCCCACCATCGGACCTGATGACGACATCGTGTGTCAGTAAGGCACGAAGTCCCTCAAGGTCGCCGTTCGTTGAAGCATGAAAGAAGGCCCGTGCAATACGGTCGCCATCCTCCCGCGCCACTTTAAAGCGTGGCCGGTCCTCCTGAACGTGACGCCGCGCCCGTACCGCAAGCTGGCGTATTGCGGAAGGCTCGCGGTTCAGGGTCTCCGCGATCTCGTCAAGCGGAACCCCAAACACGTCGTGCAATAGAAACGCCGCGCGCTCCAGCGGAGACAGCCGCTCCAACGCCAACATGAGCGTCAACGTCAACTCGTCAAACCGCATATCGTCATTCTCCGGCTCGACGATAGGGTCAGGAAGCCATGAACCGAAATAAGTTTCCCGCCGAGCCCGAGCTGATTTCATGACATCGAGACAAAGCCGCGTAACCGTCCGGTTGAGATAGGCCGCAGGTTCGCGCACATTCGTTCCATCCACACCCGCCCAACGAAGCCAAGCTTCTTGCACGATGTCTTCGGCCTCTGTCATCGACCCAAGCATGCGATAAGCGATGCGCAGCAGCCGCGGCCGCTGCGCTTCAAAAAGATCTGTACTCTTATCAGGCTGCGTCACGCGCATTATCCACGGGGTGAGCGACTCGGAATCCAACTTGAAGCCGGTTCCAGACATTAATGGCACCAATGGCAAGAGTCAGGTTCACTTGTTCAGCTTCGGTAAATGCCGCCTTCACCAGCTCATAGTCAGCATCGGGTGCATGTGTATCCGACAACCGCGTGAGTGCTTCAGTCCAGGCAAGCGCCGCCCGCTCGCGCGGCGTGTAAAGAGAAGACTCACGCCACGCATCAAGCATATACAGGCGCATCTCCGGTTCGCCATGCTTACGCATATCGGTGGTGTGCATGTGGATACAAAAAGCACAGCCATTGATCTGCGAAGCGCGCAATTTCACAAGTTCAAGCAGACTGTGTTCAAGCCCACACTCTCTCAGTGCAGTCTCGACGCCCACCATCGCCTTGATTACAGCGGGAGCGGCTTTATGTGGGTCGTTCAAACGCGGTGTCATGATCATCTCCAATCTTGGACGAGGGTTCTGCCCAGTTGACGACGCAGCACCAACGGAAGTGACATGATGCATCGCCTTTTTTGAAAGAGTCAGTCGCGATAAGGTGTCGTGAGCTCTTTTTCATCGGTGTCCACGATGAAGACGGCCAACAGCTTTGCAGGTTCAGTGGCGCTGGCATTGGAGCTAACATCGTGCCGATCTCCGGGATTCTCCGAGAAGCTCTCGCCAGCACGATAGGTCACAACAGGCCCGCCATTGACGGCACTGTTGATTGCGCCTTCAAGGACGGTTGCATAAATAAAGGCCGAACTTGCATGCGTATGACCAGGGCTGGAACCACCCGGGCCATATTCGACAAGAACCGCCTTGATGCTCTTGCCTGGAACATTGGGCAGAACGTGCTCGTAGACAACCGTAACGTTGGCTTTTTCGCCGTGAGCTTTGGCCGGAGCCACGAAAACCACCGCAAGAACCAAAGCAAACAAAAATCGATTCATAGCTACTTCTCTCACTCACCGATGGGTAAATCGCTGCGCTTCAACCTCAAAGACGAGGTCGGAGACCTCGGTGTGACATGAGCCGGCGATTTTTTTGAGATATCCCGCCTCTTCCGAACCTGTGTGCGGAAATAAGCTCAGCAAACGATGCGCACGTCTTGCGGTCGTTTATGAAAACGCTTGAGAAATTAGCGGCGCATCGCAATGCGATTGGCAAAGACCACCAAATAGCTCATCGCGTCTCGTACAAAACGCCACCGCACACCGAGTGATTCTTCCACAGGCATATGCGCGGAGATGTATGCGTTCTATCAGGGAACTGATCTAATCACGCCCGGCAAAAGATTGATCTGATTCGCACGAGCCAAAAATAACTCGTCGTTCCAGGAGCCGGGAAAAATGACGACAATCTCTTCACTTAACAACGCAGCGTTGTCGCTTTTTAAATCCACTCAGCCTGAGCGGATGACAAGCAGAAATACTGAGACAAACGAGCAAGTAAAAGTTGGGAGCGGGATGTCCACGTTACCCGGGGCCGCATATCAACAAGCGGCAGCCGCAGCTGGAAAATTCTCCGTCGAGACAGCGTCACCTTCCCGAAAGGTTATTGCCACCGGAGAAACGACACCTGATGTCGATCCAAATGAAACATCAGGCGAATAGCTCTCTGGTCAACCCACACAATAAATATGTTGGAGCGGCACAATAATATTGGCAAACTCCCCAAAAAATGAGGGAGAAAACATTTGCCGGCGGTGCAAAGTGCTCAAACTCACGACAGCGATGTTCTGTTGGTTACGGGCGGAAGCCGTGGCATCGGCGCCGCGATCGTGCGTGAAGCAGTCGCGCGGGGCTACGCTGTAGGCTTCAGCTACCAGTCGGATATAGCATCAGCGCGATCGTTGGTCGGCGAACTTGCCGCCGAAGGCGGGCGCCTCCAAGCCATTCAGGGCGATGTCGCCGACGCGAGCTTTACCTCTTCTTTTTTCGATGAAGCGTCAGCCCAATTCGGCCCTGTGACCGCCGTTGTAAACAACGCCGGAATGACCGGGCGGATTGGGGCCTTTAGCGAGGTCCCTGTCGACATCCTGCGTCGCACGATAGACGTGAACCTGCTTGGGACGATGTTCATGGCCCAAGAAGCCATCCGCAGATGGCAAGCTGCATCCATTCCCGGACGCCTCGTAAACATATCTTCGGTCGCGGCAACCCTCGGTTCTCCCGGAGAGTACGTCCACTACGCAGCCACGAAGGGCGCCGTGGACACGCTGACCATCGGCCTCGGCAAGGAAGTCGCCGCATCAGGCATCCGCGTGAATGCGGTTGCACCAGGGACAGCTTACACGGATATTCATGGCGCAGGCGGCGACCCTGATCGTCCAAAGCGCATTGTTACGCGCGTCCCTATCGGGCGCATCGCCCAACCCGAAGAAATCGCAAAAACCGTGCTCTGGCTTCTCTCAGACGAAGCCTCGTATGTGACGGCAACCGTCCTCCGCGTTGGCGGTGGAGTGTAATCGGAACCGAAACAGCTCTAACTTTCCAAGTCTCGCGCGGCTTACGCAGCTATCTGACATTCTGCCTTGTGAAAGGCGTATTCGAGACCTATACGCGCGCTCCCCGGTCAACAAAACCGGCGTGAGCACAACGGTTGGAGTTCCTGAACTCCGCCCGCGCAGGCGGCCTTGCCAGCCCTGTGTACGGAGCCACGACGGGGAGATCGGTTGGGGTTTTAGCTCAGCGGTAGAGCACCGGACATTTGTCCGGAGGTCGTGGGTTCGACTCCCGCAAACTTCACCACTGGATAGCTCAGATGGGTAGAGCATCAGACTGATAATCTGACCGTCGAAGGTTCGAATCCTTCTCCACTGCTGGCCTCAAAAACCAGCTCCACCCTTCCAAGGTGTTGTCCAAACGGGGCCGGGGACCGGAATGCGGAAGGACTGAAAACAACGCTCGTACCTTCGGGCACGAACGAAGCGGAAGGTCCCATGCCGTTTATGCGCCGCCTGATTTCAGGTGACGGCTAAGACGCGTTTGCGCCAGCACGCGGGCTTTGGTCCGTAGGTCCGTGCAACCGCCGCGATGCCCGCTCCCTGCGATCCGCTGCGCGTAGATGCCAGCGGTCCCCGGCTTCATGACCGGCATCGAAAATACCTGTCCCGCGCCATGCGGGACAAAGGCTCAAACAACGAAAGGACGATCGACGCATGCCATAGCCATGCCATGCCCGACAGGAGTAACGAACATGCTGATGAAGATTCTCGACGAACTTATGGGCCGCATGCGCTTTCGGGTGCAGGAAAACCAACGTGCCATCGTCTTCCAGAACGGCAAGCTGTTGAGCATTGCCGGACCGGGCGAGCATGTCCTACCGAACTGGCGCAAGAGCCTGGAGGTCGTACCTTACGACATCATCACTGGTGCGGTGTTCAAATCTCCGTACGAGAAGCCCTTGTTCGACAAGCTCCCGGACGTGGCAGCTAAGCACCTGAGCGTCTTTCGCACGGGCTGTACCGAAGTTGCTGTCATCGAACGCGACGGTCGTCCCTTCGACGTTCTTCCGCCAGATAGCAAATTGACCGTATGGGCCGACGCCGGTCCGTGGAGCGCGACGCACATCGACATCTCCACGGACTTGCGCATCGATCCCGACCTCCTGCGGCGACTAGTGCTTGCCGGCAAGATGAACATCATCACCGGCGCCACGGTGGCCGAAGGTCATGCCGGATTGCTCTTCATCGACGGCGTCTACGTCGAGACGTTGGAACCTGGCGTCTACGGCTTCTGGAAGGCAGGACGGACAGCAACGGTGAAGCAAATCGACCTGAAGCGGCAGTCGGTCGACGTCACCGGCCAAGAGGTACTGACGAAGGATCGCGTGACGATCCGCATCAACCTCGCGGCGGAATACCGTGTGACCGATCCGGTTCTCGCTGTCTCAGCGGTAAAGGACTTTTCGGACAGCCTCTACCGCGCCTTGCAGTTCGCCTTCCGCAAGACCCTTGGCGCACTGAGCCTCGACCAAATCCTTGAGAAGAAGGTAACCATCGACGAGGAGGCCGCCGGCAAGGTGAAGGCAGACATGGCTGCAATCGGCGTTGAGGTCTTGGATATCGCGCTGAAGGACGTCGTATTGCCGGGCGAAATGCGCGAGATCCTGAACCAGGTCGTCGCGGCTGAAAAGCAGGCCGAAGCCAACGTGATCCGTCGGCGTGAAGAAACGAACGCAACCCGCTCGCTTCTGAACACCGCAAAGGTCATGGCCGAAAACCCGGTCATGCTGCGCTTGAAGGAGCTGGAGGCTCTGGAGGCAATTGCCGACAGGGTCGAACGCCTGACGATCCACAACGGCACCGGCGGTTTGATGAACGACATCGTCAAGCTGCGAGACGAATAAAGAGCGGGCCATCCCTTTGGATGGCCCCTCCGCACCCCGCACTCACCCAAGAAACTCACCGATTTCCGCCGCGATTTCTATTGCATGCGTTTCCAATGCGAAGTGACCGGTCTCGAAAAAGGTCACCCGCGCATCTGGGATATCCCGCTTAAAAGCTTCAGCCCCAGGCGGAAGGAAGAAAGGATCCTTTCGCCCCCACACCGCGAGAAAGCGCGGCTTGTGGGTACGAAAATACTCCTGAAACATCGGGTAAAGCGCGACGTTGTTCTTGTAATCACCGAACAGGTCAAGCTGTACCGTACCGGCTCCGGGGCGGCTGATATAATAGTCGTCGAGCGTGTAGCCATCCGGGGAAACCTCCGTCTCATCCGGGACCCCGTGAACATATTGCCAGCGCGTCGTTTCCAGCGTCAGCAGTGCCCGAAGCGCGTCGCGATTAGCCTGCGACGCATCCTCCCAATAGGCGCGTATGGGATTCCATCCCTCACTCAGTCCCTCGACATACGCATTGCCATTCTGGGAGATGATGGCAGTGATCCGTTCGGGATGGCGAACCGCAAGGCGGAAACCAGTGGGAGCGCCGTAATCGAACACGTAGACAGCGAAGCGATCGAACCCGACGATTTCAGTGAAGCGCTCGATCGTATCCGCGATGGAATCAAAGCTATTCACCTTTGGATTGTCTGACTGCCCAAAGCCGGGCAGATCCGGAGCAATGATGTGATAGCGGTCGGCCAGCAGCGGGATCAGGTCTCGGAACATGTGGCTTGAGCTCGGAAAGCCGTGCAACAGCAAGAGTTTCTCCGCTCCAGCCGAGCCAGCTTCCCGATAAAAAACCTTCACACCGTCAACGTCGGTGCTGCGATAATGAATACTGCTCATTTGTCGTTCTCCTAGGTCACTGCCCCTCACGGGCATAATTCACTCACCAAGCCGCGCCTTCAGTTCGGCGTTCTCCGTTTCGAGCATCATGAGACGCTCACGCAGAGGCTCGATCGCCGTCGTGATCTCGGCTTCGGTGAAACGTGGGGTGATGTGCTGCGCGCAGTTCCAGTCGAAAGCTTCAAGGTGAAGTCGAAAGAGTCGTTCAGGCTTCGCCCGATAAGCCGGATCGAGAACCTCTTCGGTAAGGGCGAGATCGTCTGCGAGACCGAGCACCTCAGTGCGTGCGTAAATTTTGAGACGCGCCCGGCGCGCATAGTCCACAAGGATCAGCGCAGCGCGATCATCCGCCTTGAGGTTGCCGAGACTGATGTACTGCCGGTTCCCCCGGTAATCCGCGAACGCCAGCGTCTTTTCGTCGATGACCTTCAGGAACCCCGCCGCCCCGCCACGATGCTGGACGTAGGGCCAGCCGGTTTCCGATACCGTAGCCATGTAGAAGCTGTCGCGCTGCGCGATGAAAGCAACTTCGTTCGGAGTGAACCGGTCGAATGTACGGTGCCCGCGAAAATCCTGCCAAAGGTGGTCGCTTCCCATCTCAGCCTGGGCAGCACGAACGCTCGGCGTAATAGCAATGTCGAGAAATCCGTAGACCATAGCGGCTGCCTCTCTTGCTCGTGACTGGGCTCTGAAGACCGGCAACGACATGATGAGAGCTTCTCAAATATGAGAGAATACGTTATATTTGAGATATACTATTTCAAATATTGAGAGAAAAAATGGATCGCTTCGAAGCGATGTCTATCTTCGTGACGACTGTCGAAACTGGAAGCCTCACGGGCACCGGCCGCAAATTGAATATGCCGCTGCCGACCGTCAGCCGGAAGCTCGCCGAGTTGGAAGATCACCTTGGGGTTCGTCTCCTGACCCGCACGACACGCAAACTGACGCTGACGGACTCCGGTACCGACTACTACCAGTCCTGCAAACAAATCCTGGACGAGGTCAACGATGCGGAAAGGAAAGCATCAGGCGAACAAACTGCACCGCGGGGGGAACTCGTCCTCACCGCACCAATCGTATTCGGTCGCCTTCATGTCTTGCCGGTAGTGAATGCGTTTCTCGCAACCTATCCCGACATCAACATCCGCATGTGGCTGTCAGATCGAAACGTTCATTTGCTTGAGAACGATATCGACTTGGCTGTGCGCATCGGCACGCTTGCTGACAGTTCGATGATCGCCAAACGCGTTGGAGCTGTCCGCTATGTCGTTTGCGGCAGCCCCGCCTATTTCGAGACATATGGGCGGCCAAGAACCCCCGCCGATCTCACCGACATACCCTGCGTCACCTTCGATACGCTCAGAGCCTCAGATGCATGGACGTTCGGCGGTCGCGCAAAGGGCCGCCAGCGTAGTATTCGTGTTCAGTCTCGTCTTTCGGTCAATACGGCGGAGGCAGCGCTAGACGCTGCCATCGCCGGCGTTGGCGTCACTCGCGTCCTGTCATATCAGGCTGAACATGCGGTGAAGGAAGGCAAATTACGCGTAGCCTTGGCCGCGTTCGAATCCGAACCTCTGCCCGTCTACCTACTCCATCAAGGCCAAGGTGCCCTGCCCGTTAAAATGCGCAGCTTTCTTGATTTCGCCGGACGGCAGCTTCGTCATCGCCTGGAAAAAATCTCGCTGTAACCTCTATTGCAGGCCCACCGGCCCTAGAGGGATCATCTCGCTATCAGTCCCTCGCCTGCGATCCCTCATCTGGCGCTGGCCTCCGGAAGGCGAGCCGCATCTGCTTTTCGGTTTCGATGAGCATGAAGAACACAACGCCGACAGCGACGGTCAGCATGCCATCTTGCAATGATACCGACTGCGTACCGAAAGCCGCTTGGAACACAGGTAAGTAGGTGATCGCAAACTGCGCGACCGTTACGGTAATGACGCAACCCCAGACAATCGGCGTGCCGCGTACGGCGGCCCACGTAAGTGACGTGCTATAGATATTCCTGATAAAGAACAGATGGAAAATCTCCAGCACGACAAGCGTATTCATCGCCATCGTCTGCGCCAGCGCCGGAGGATAGGACCGACTGGTCGCGTAAGCATAGATACCGAAGACCGCGACCAGGAAAAGCATCGAAATCAATATGATATGCCAAATCAGCCCGCCCGTGAGAAGCGGCTCATCGCGCGGTCGAGGTGGACGGCGCATGGTACCGGACTCACTCGGCTCGAAGGCAAGCGCCAATCCCAAAGTGACGGCCGTGATAAGGTTGATCCAGAGTATCTGCACCGCCGTAATGGGAAGCGCCAACCCGGCAAATAACGCCACGATGATCGTCATCGCCTCACCCCCACTGGTGGGGAGCGTCCAGCTGATGACCTTTTTAATGTTGTCGTAGACCGTCCGGCCTTCACGCACCGCCGCTACGATTGAAGCAAAATTGTCGTCAGCCAAAACCAGTTCGGCGGCCTCTTTTGCGGCTTCGCTACCCTTGCGCCCCATCGCGATGCCCGCATCCGCGCGCTTGAGCGCCGGAGCATCGTTCACCCCATCACCGGTCATGGCGACTGTCAGCCCACGCGATTGCAGCGCGGTCACCAGTCGCAGCTTGTGCCTCGGAGATGTGCGGGCAAAGACATCGGTTGAGACAGCCACTTCAGCAAGAACGGCATCGTCCATTGTCTCAATGTCCGAACCGGTCAAGACGTTCTCGGCGTTCTTGAGCCCGATCTGGGCTGCGATCGCACGCGCGGTGGCGGCATGGTCGCCTGTGATCATTTTCACGCGAATACCTGCGCCATGGCACGCGGCCACAGCCTCGACGGCCTCGGCACGGGGCGGATCAATCAGCCCGATCAGACCGATCAACGTCATCTGACCGTCGAGATCCGATGTGTTGAGAACCGTGTGGTCCTGAGCCACCTCGCGCACAGCGACCGCGATCACGCGCTGACCTTCTGCGGCGAGCCTTTCCACCATGTCATGCCAGTAGCCCGGGGTAAGCGGGGCGATACCGTTATCAAGAGCCCGTTGGTTCGTACACATCGCCAACACAGCCTCAGGGGCTCCCTTAACGTAAATGCTGGCATGGCCTTCGTGATCGTGATGGAGCACGGCCATGTAGCGATGCGCCGCATCGAAGGGAATAGCATCCGTACGTATCCAGCCGCGAAAGGGTTCGGCACCATCACCGGTAATCTTCCCCGCGAGCACCAACAGGGCACCTTCCATCGGATCACCCTCGACCCGCCATCCGTCCTGCACATTGTGGAGCATCGCGTCGTTGCACAGCGCGGCGGCGCGCGCGAATTCCATCAAGACCACATGTTCCGGAGGATGGACCTCGGCCTCACGCAAGCGCACCGCGCCCTTAGGCGCGTATCCCTCGCCGGCAACCGAATAGACGTGTCCGGACGCAGCAAGCGCGGCAACCATCATTTCGTTGCGGGTGAGCGTACCGGTCTTGTCCGAGCAAATCACCGATACCGACCCCAACGTCTCGATGGCTGGCAAGCGGCGAACAATCGCGTTCCGGCGCGCCATAGCCTGCACACCAACCGATAGGGTGACGGTCAGCACAGCAGGCAGCCCTTCGGGAATTGCCGCAACCGATAATCCCACCACAGCCATGAAAAGCTCTGAAAATGGGAGGTGGCCGACAAAATAGCCATAAACCAAAAGGGTGGAAGCAATCAGCAGGATGAAGATCGTGAGCCAGCGGGCGAAAATATCCATCTGATGCACGAGCGGTGTGGTCAGCATCTCCACGGTAGAGAGCATCCCACTTATCCGACCGATCTGCGTTGATCCCCCTGTCGCAACGACAAGCCCGCGCGCAGTACCAGCGGTCACGAGCGTACCGCTAAAAAGCATTGAACTGCGGTCACCCAACGCGGCCTCAGGCAAAACCGGCTCCGTTGTCTTTTCTACGGGAACAGATTCACCGGTAAGAATAGCCTCGTCCACATTAAGCCCACGGGCTTCGATCAGCCGTAGATCCGCCGGCACGCGATCGCCCGCTTCGACCAGAACAATGTCGCCTGGCACCAGTTGATCGGCGTCCTCACTGCATCGCCGACCGTCCCTCAACACGGCCGATCGCGGCGCCAGCATTCCCCGGATCGCCTCCATTGCCTGCTCGGCGCGTCCCTCCTGAATGAAGCCGATCACCGCATTCACCAGCACCACCGCCAGGATGACGCCTGTATCCACCCAATGCTGCAAGGCCGCGGTAACGACAGCCGACGCAACCAACACATAAATCAGAATGTTGTTGAACTGGCTTAGGAAGCGCACCAAGGCGCTACGCTTCGGCGGCTCCGGCAAGCGGTTGTACCCGTATTGCTCCAGGCGGCGCTCAGCCTCTTGTGCACTCAGGCCTTCAGCCGACACCCCCATAGCGGCCAGAGCATCGGCGACGGAAATTGCATGGTAAGGGGTTCGCTGTTTATCCGTTGTCATCGTGTCTGGTTTTCCCTCAGCCCTGAAACCAACTCACGAGAACTTGCAGTCCTCAGCTATGAACCAGCTCTCGATATTCCGCAGACCGACATCGTAAATTTCCACGTTTCTTGTGGCCAGACCTGAGCGATCAGGTCTTGGCCTAAAGCCAGCGACGATACTTGAAATAGACGTAGGGCAGGATCGCTGAGAACACCATCAATGCGAGTGCCGTCGGATATCCGTAAGCCTCATCAAGCTCGGGCATGAATTTGAAATTCATACCATAAATAGAAGCGATGAGCGTTGGCGGCAGAAACACGACCGCAGCGACCGAGAAAATCTTGATGATGGCATTCTGCTCGATGTTGATCATGCCGAGCGTGGCATCGAGCAGGAACGTGATCTTCTGCGAAAGAAAACTCGCATGGTCTGCGAGCGAACGTAAATCACGCGCGAGGGTCTTCACCCGCTCGCGTGTCTCCTTGCCGCTTTTTCGCTGAATCGTGCAGTGCCCGAGAAAGCCGAACAGGCGTTCAAGCGTAACAAGACTGTCACGTATCTTCGAGGTTAAGTCCCCCTTTTGACCGATGGTCTCAAGCGTCTTCTGAAAATCTTTGCTCTTGGTCGGCCTGGCGCCTTTGCGCTGGAAGATATCACGCGAAATGGCATCGATATCGCGACCATCCCGCTCTAAAATGTCAGCGAGGCGATCGACGATTGCTTCGAGAAGAGCGATCAGTACGCCCTCGCCCGTTTCACATCCCATCGGAACCTTTTCGGCGCGCATGGGGAATGTCGTAAAGGCTCGCGGCTCGTGATACCGAATGGTCACCAGCCGGGTCTCCGTCAGAACGAACGTCACAGGCTGCATATCCGGATCATCGCCATCCGCGCGTGCAGGGAGAATTGCTGTCATGAACGCCGCGCCATTCTCATGATAGAGGCGCGAAGAAATTTCGATCTCCTCCATCTCTTCCTTGGTGGGCAGATCGATGCCAAGGCTCTTTTCGAGTTCTTTTTCCTCCTCATGCGTAGGACTAATGAGATCAACCCAGACCAAATTTCTCGGAAGCGTTGACACCTCCTCAACCGCTCTCAAGCGGCCGCCCTCATTCAAAAAGCCCCGGATCATCAACGCCTCCTGGTTTCATCGACTCCCGGTCGGGAAATCCGCTTACGTTCCAATCGTTCCTGCGGGTCGGAAATCAATGCCCCATTACCTCGACGCCGTCACTCACTCCAGCCTGACCATATCCGCTGGCAGATCACTCCCACTCAATCGTGCCCGGTGGCTTTGAGGTGATGTCGTAGACGACGCGGTTGATGCCGTTGACCTCGTTGATGATGCGGGTCGCTGTACGTCCAAGAAAATCATGGCTGAAATCGAAATAATCAGCCGTCATGCCATCCGTTGATGTGACGGCACGCAACGCACAGACGTGATCGTAGGTGCGCGCATCCCCCATAACACCCACCGTTCGCACGGGCAGCAGAACAGCAAACGCCTGCCAGATGCGGTCATACAAACCAGCCTTGCGAATCTCTTCCAAATAGATGCTGTCGGCATGACGTAGAATGTCGAGCTTCTCCGACGTCACCTCACCTGGAATTCGGATCGCCAAGCCCGGACCGGGGAACGGATGTCGGCCAATGAACGCTTCCGGCAACCCCAGCTCGCGCCCAAGCACGCGCACCTCATCCTTGAAGAGTTCGCGGAGCGGCTCGACCAGTTTCAAATTCATTCGCTCTGGAAGCCCACCCACGTTGTGGTGAGACTTGATTGTTACCGATGGCCCGCCGGTGAACGACACGCTTTCGATAACGTCGGGATAAAGCGTACCCTGCGCCAGAAAATCCGCACCGCCGAGCTTGCGGGCTTCCTCTTCGAATACATCGATGAACAAACGGCCGATGGTTTTGCGCTTTTGTTCCGGATCTGAAACACCATCGAGTGCGGAAAGGAACGTCTCGCGCGCGTCCACGTGAACGAGTGGGATATTGTACGTGCCTCGGAACAGGCTCACGACTTCGTCCGCCTCTCCGGACCGCAAAAGCCCGTGATCGACGAAAATGCAGGTGAGCTGGTCGCCGATCGCCTCATGGATCAACACAGAAGCCACGGCGGAGTCGACACCGCCTGAAAGTCCCGAGATCACTCGCGCGGAACCGACCTGCGCGCGGATCTTTTCGATCTCGCTCGACCTGAAGTGCGCCATCGTCCAGTCACCGGCTAAACCGGCAATCCTGTGCACGAAATTGGAGATCAGTTCGGCACCACGCGGCGTGTGCACCACTTCGGGGTGAAATTGCACCGCGTAGAACTTGCGCGCTTCGTCCGCGATCGCCGCAAACGGCGCTCCATGAGATACAGCGGTTACCTTGAAGCCATCAGGCAAACGTGTGACGCGATCACCGTGGCTCATCCAAACTTGATCTGTGTCACCCTTCGCCCAGACGCCCTCGAACAACGCGCACGCGTCAGTGACCTCGATCTCGGCACGACCGAACTCGCGGGTGTGTCCCCCTTCAACGCCGCCACCGAGTTGCGCCACCATCGTCTGCTCACCATAGCAGATGCCGAGCACAGGAAGACCGCACGTCCAAACCCAATCTGGCGCCCGAGGCGTTCCGGTTTCCGTGACACTCGAAGGTCCGCCTGAAAGAATGATCGCCTTCGGCGTAAGCCGCTCCAGAGCGTCCTCCGCCCGATTGAACGGTACGATCTCCGAATAAACACCCGCTTCACGCACACGTCGTGCGATAAGCTGAGTGACCTGGCTGCCGAAATCGATGATGAGAACGGTATTTGTCATGGAGCACTATGTAAGCAAGAAGTGTCGGGAAAAACGGAGGCGCAAAACGGCGAAACCGCCTGCTTTAGCGCTCGATAGACCATTGCACTCAAGAAGCGTCAAGCAATGCTTTCGCAACCTGCGCGATCCCGCCACAGCTCAGGTATTGGACTGCAGAAGCGCGAGATTGAACGCAGCCACGTAGACAATCCATCCAGCATACAGTCCAAACAGGACGGAAGCAGACTTCCGCAACCCCCAGGACACAAAGATGAAGGCCGCAACGGCGAACAAAAGCGCAAAGATGACATCCATGGCGCTATCGATGCGGTGTCGCTCAAAAAGAACGTAAGGCCACGCCACATTGAGGCCCAACTGCACGAGCCAGAGAAGCAGCGCAAGGCCAAGCCCCTGCGCGCGCCACACGATCCACCCAGCCACCGCGATGACCACATACCAGACGAGCCAGATTGCCGCCAAGACATCGAGAGAAGGTGCCCAATCCGGCTTCACGAGTTGACCATACCAATCCGTCGGCCAGGTTCCGGAATATAGTCCGGTTACAAACGTCGTATTAAAGCCAAGCGCGACAACCGCAGTGATGGCGAGAAAAACGAACAATGAACTCCGGCGTCGCACTGCTGTTCCCCCCAAGCGAAATCCCAGCCATCTCGCGCGAGCTCACTCCGAGCATTTACCCGTTTTCCCGGCGGTACGCGCCAGCTGGGTCAAGACCGTATCGATATGGTCGTATATCCAGAAATGACCGGCCCCTTCAATCCGCTCAACCGAGCAATCGGGGAGTTGTGCACCGAGCCATAATGCAGCTTCCACCGGCACGATCCGATCATCCGTGCCCTGCCAGATGAAGGTGGGTGCATGAATCGCGCCGAAATCCACACCCCAGGGCCGCGCAAAAATATCTAAGTCTGCCAATCCGCCGGCAACGCCTTGCCGCAAGGCTTCGCGCGTCATCTTGATAAGACTCGCCTCGACATGGGGTTGGCTCAACGTCGCCGTATCCGTTGGGTTGAGCAGACGGGCGAAGAGACGTGCGGAAAGCTTGGGCGAAATATTGAAACCACGCGCAGCGACAGCCGCAACGGCGCGAAGCGCTCTCCGCCGTTTCGGCAGCTCCATGAAAAACCTACGCTTAGCGCGGGAGGCATGCACACCGGCGTCGCCCTCCTCCTCACCCAGCGCCGCGTACATATCAGCAATCGGCCCCATCGGACTGACAAGAGCCAATGCTGTTATCCGATGCGCCAAACGGGCAGCGAGAGCCACCGCATAAGGCGCCCCCCCCGAAACCGCGCAAACGGCCATTCGATCAAGCCCTAGGTGATGAGCGATCGCTTCAAGCTGCTCGGCCCGCTGCGCCAGCGTCGGCCGATGATCTACCGGCGAGAGGCCGTATCCCGGCCGATCGGGGCAAATAAGTTGAAGCCCCCGCGCGCGGGCAGCCGGGCCAGCAACCTCGAACATCAAACGCGAAGCAGGTGCGCCGTGGATCGCAAGCACAGGGATCCCGGAAGGATCGCCATAGCGCGTCAGTCCAAAAACGCGCCCGTCATCCAATTGCAGCCGCTGCGGATTGAGATCCTCTGGCTCACGTAACCGCTCCACAACCCCTCCGCCCAAATACAAATGACGGCATTGGCCCCAGGGCCAAACCACAAGGGATATGGATAATGCGCAGCGGCGGCGGACACAAACCTATGCCGTATCCACCGCCGACTTATGATCAAGCTACTTGCTTGGCTCGTTGCGTCGCTTTTTTCTGTGTCGTCTTATTCGTCGTCTTGGACGACTTGGCAGCCCGGACAACCGGACGCTCGACAATACCGAGCCGTTCAACAGCCGCGCCAAGTACCTGCCCCAGCATTTCGCTGTAGCGAACGCCCGCGAAGCCCGCCATCAAGTTGAACTTGCCATCCCAGCACCAGCCGGGGTTGGGGTTCACTTCCAGAAGCTTGATTTCGCCGCGAGCATCCGCCCGAAAATCAAACCGGGCATAGTCTCGGCAGCCTAGCCGCTCGAACAAGCGCGAGGAATGCTCAATCAGCTGCTGTTGAGCAAGGTCATTGAGATTGGCTTCGACATAGCGGATCTGCGTCCAATATGGGCTCTCTGGTTCCCATTTTGATTCGTAGCCCAGAATTTTCGGCAATGACGGATCGAGCCTGGAGTAATCAACTTCCAGGATCGGGAACGCTCTGAGCCCCTGTCCTGGATTGCCGATCATGCCGACAGAATATTCCGATCCCGTCAAATACTCCTGCACGAGGACGGAGCGCTTCGGAAACGACGTCCGCAGCTTTTCCAGGTAATCCATAAGCGCCGTTTCGTCGGTAACGACGGCATCTTTTGTAATACCCTCCGAACTATCCCCCACGTTCGGCTTCAAAATCGCAGGAAAAACCGACGGTAGCGTCGCGCCTTGATCCCCGGGACGCACATACGTTTCAAGCGGCACCGGCACATCGAGCGTCATCGCTGCCGCGCGTACGAGCCCCTTGTCGTAGCAAGCCGCTAACGCAGCTGGTGCACCGCCCGTGTAAGGCAAATCCAGCATCTCAAGCATTGCTGGCACGTGTAGCTCTTTGAAGGGGTCGTTATTGAAACCCTCATCGCAGAGATTGAACACGAGATCGGTCGATAGCTCACTGAGATCGCGCGCCAAGGTTTTATGGTTGTCGAGAAAACGGAACTCGTATCCCGGCAATTCAGAAAGACCTTCTTTAAGTCGCCGTACCGTATCCAGATCTTCGGCGTTGAAGACGCCATCACGCTTGACTTGATCCGGCAGGCGGGGATCGCCGAGGAGCACCGTCACGTCGAGGCGGTGCGTCACACCTTTTGCCTTGCGGGCAGCCTTAACCGGCGCATCCGCAGTCAGCAGAATGCGCCGCGCCATCATCCCCAAATCCTGCTCCCGGTCCGACACACTCTCGGCGGAGCCGTGATCTCGGAAATTGCGGAAGCCGACCTTCTCGAGAAGCGCCGCGATGCTCTCGCGGGTGTAGAGCCGTTCCGCATAGAACTGATCCGCGATGACACCAAGCTCGTCGTGTACGATCACCTCACGAGAAATTAGCCGATCCCGATCTGAGGAGAGAGAACGCTCACGGCACACGAACTGATGCGCATCAATCCATTCCCAGGAGCGACGCTCGAAGTGCTCCGCCATATACCCGCCGTCGGTGATGTCGAGGAAGATCTGCCCCGATGGCCGCAGCATTTTGGCGACGGCAGCGAGCACTTTCTCATCATCGGTCTGGTTCGAGAAATAGCCGAACGAGTTACCCATGATGCAGACGAGATCAAAACTGTTCTCCGGCAACCGCGGGTTCCGCGCATCGCCTTCCTTAAACAGCACGCTCAGCCCCTCGGCCTGCGCACGCTTCTTGGCAAGCCGGATCAAATACCGTGAGCGATCAACACCGGTGACCTTCCGATATCCGCGCCGCGCCAGTTCAAGGCTATGTCGACCTTGGCCGCAGCAAAGGTCGAGCACGTCCTCGGCTTTCTCTAGGCCGGACGCCGCAATAAGGAAGTCGATGTCGCGCGATGTGTTTTCACTGTTCTCGACGACGTCCCCGTCTGTCTTCACGTACAAAGCGTTGAACAGTTTACGCCACCACTCGGACGGCAAGTGCTGTTCGAGATCTGCTACTGGACCGAAACTGGTGCGGGGAGTGGGCCGTTTTACCTTTTTGGGTTTCGCTGTAGGCGCCATCGTATACTGCCGAACCTCCTGAAAGATTTGGCTAAAAAGCTGTTCCATGCCTCTCGATGACCGGCATCACGCCGGCTACGACCTAAGGAGTCGCGACCCCGCGAACCTAAAGGCAGCCGACACATAGGGGAATATTGAAATCAATCAAGTCACTTCTTTGTCGCGAACGGAATATATTTGTGAAAACAGACATTGTTACGAAACACGAAGATTACACTAAGTATTTCTCGACAATATAGATATGTAAAAACCGTCCGTGCCATGTCGCGCCGGAGTGAGTTGCAGTCCAACGTTATCCCCCGTCGAGGACACCGGCGCATCAGACCCGAGTTGTTGTTGCCATTCGTCTAGGTAGTTGATTGGCGTAAAGCCTTCATGCTCAGCGCAAAACCAGCGTACTTGCTCGCTATTCTCTTGCGGCAGGATTGAACAGGTCACATAGACCATGCGACCGCCCGGTTTGACCATTTTGGCAGCCATTTGGAGAACGCTTTTCTGATCTTCGAGACGCGCTGCTACGTTTTCGGGGGAAAGCCGCCACTTCGCATCCGGACGCCGCCGCCATGTTCCCGAACCACTGCATGGTGCATCGACAAAAACAAGGTCGAAGCGGTCACTGAGAGCATCCAACCCGGCCGCATCGCCCGCGTCCATAACCTGAACATTGCGCGCGCCCGCACGTTTCAACCGCTCGAAAATTGGTCGAAGCTGCGTCTTCTCACTATCGTAAGCATAGACCTGCCCCGTGTTCTGCATCGAGGCTGCAAACGCGAGCGATTTACCACCCGCACCGGCACACAAATCCAACACCTGCAAACGCGGTCGCGCTCCGGCCAGAAGCGCAGCCAATTGACTGCCTTCGTCCTGAACCTCAAACCATCCTTTGCCATGAGCCGTTTCGGCTTCCACATTCGGCGCCCGCTTACCGCCTTGCGGCGCCGGGATACGAATCCCAACGGGGGAAAGCAATGTTGCCTCCGCGCCGTATTTTTCTAAAGCCTTGAGGACCTTCTCCCGCGTTGCTTTAAGCGTGTTGACCCTAAGGTCAAGAGGCGCCCGTCGGGCTAAGGCTTCGCCTTCCGCTACGGCGCAAGCCCCAAATGCCCTATCGAATTCCCCGCTCAGCCATTCGGGAAAATCACCCTTTATATGAGCTGGTAAATCGTCCGAAAGAGGCCGATCAAGACCTGCTTGTTCCAGCTCACTTAGAGGCGAGATGCTGTGAGTCGAGCCGTCAGCCAACGCAATCACATCGGCCGCCGTTACGCCCATCGCCTCAGGCGCGGCTCCCACGATCAGCGCACGCGCACTATCGCTCCCCATCTTCCAGGCGATGGAATTTCGGCGTCGCAAGGCATCGTATACGAGATTGCCGATCGCAGCCCTGTCCCCAGAACCGGCGAAACGATGCGAGCGGCCCCAATCGGCAAGCGCTACCGACGCCGGCCTGTGACGCTCAATGACATCGGTCATGACTTCAATAGCGGCTTGTATCCGCGCGCCCGGTCTCACAGCGGAGCCGTGAGCAACGCCGCGACAATCATCACGAACATCGCAACCAGGAAAACAACCCCCAGCCCAAACGCCCAGAATCGCTGGCTCAAGTCATTGCGACCAACATGTATGGTCGCATGTATCAAACGCGAAATAACAAACCCCCACGCCGCGACAACCATCGCAAAATGCACCTGCCCCAGATAAATGGCCAAACCACTCAGCACATAGAACAGGACGGGCGTTTCGAACTGATTGGAGAAGTTGTTGCCGAACTGACGCACAGAGTCCGGCCACGCATGGTTGTCCAACGCAACCTCTCGGACACGCACCTCACCGCGCTTAACGGACTGATACCGCACCCAGCCGGTCACAAGGCCAAGCACAAGTGTCAGGGTAACTTGCGCCAGGATCGGCCATACCAAATTCACGTTTCGAAACCTCAGCTAACGCCGGGATAGTTAGGACTTTCCCGCGTTATGGTGACGCCATGGGTATGGCTCTCGGACATAGCAGCAGGCGAAATCCGAACGAACTTCGCCTTTTGCTGAAGTTCAGCCACCGTTGCCGCACCGACGTATCCCATTGCCGCACGCAAACCACCAACGATCTGATGCAGCACGCCATCCACCGGCCCCTTGTAGGGAACCTGCCCCTCGATCCCCTCGGGCACCAGCTTCAGCGTATCGCGAACCTCGGCCTGGAAATAACGATCGGCGGAACCGCGCGCCATCGCACCGACCGATCCCATACCACGATACGACTTGTAGGTTCGTCCTTGATAGAGATAGGTCTCGCCGGGTGCCTCGTCCGTGCCCGCAAGCAGAGAGCCAAGCATGACGCATTGGGCGCCAGCCGCGATCGCCTTGGCGACGTCGCCGGAAAACTTGATGCCACCATCAGCAATGATCGGCACACCATGCTTACTGGCTTCGCTCGCGCAATTCGAAATCGCAGTGAGCTGTGGCACCCCGACACCGGCCACGATCCGCGTTGTGCAGATTGAACCCGGGCCGATGCCGACCTTGATGGCGTCGGCACCAGCATCAATGAGCGCAGCCGTCGCTTCAGCCGTCGCCACGTTACCGGCAATCACTTGAACAGCATTGGATTGCTTCTTGATCCGCGCCACCGCTTCAATCACCCGGCTCGAATGACCGTGAGCCGTATCGACGACGATCAAATCGCAGCCAGCATCAACCAGCAGCTCGGTCCGCCGGAAACCGTCTTCGCCAACCGTGGTTGCAGCAGCGACCCGCAGACGGCCTTCGCCATCCTTGCACGCGTTCGGATGTTTCTGGGCCTTCTCGATATCTTTGACCGTGATGAGCCCGATGCAATTGTAATCATCATCAACGACAATGAGTTTTTCGATACGGTGCTGATGCAGAAGCGTCTTGGCTTCATCCTGCGTCACAGAACGCTTAACCGTAATGAGCTTGTCCTTGGTCATCAGCTCCGAAACGGGCTGCCCCGGATTGCTCGCGAACCGCACGTCACGGTTCGTCAAAATGCCGACCAATTTTCCGGCTGACCGGCCTGGTGACGGAGAGACGACAGGAATACCGGAGATCTGTCGTTCAGCCATCATCTTAAGTGCATCGGCCAATGTTGCGTCCGGCGTAATCGTCACCGGGTTCAGCACGATGCCGGACTCGTATTTTTTGACCATCGCCACCTGCCGCGCCTGATCCTCAGGCTCCAAGTTGCGATGAATCACGCCGATACCACCGGCTTGCGCCACTGCAATTGCGAGACGCGCTTCGGTGACCGTGTCCATCGCCGACGACAGGATGGGGATATTGAGTGAAATCGACTTCGTGACCTTCGACGACACGTTAACCGCGCCAGGCATGATTTCCGACCCTGCCGGGACCAGGAGAACATCGTCAAAGGTGAGCGCTAGCCCTGAATCTGAATTGATCGGGCTCAAGGCCATAGGGACCTCCGGGGTTGATCATGATAGCTGCGCGCTCGGCAAATCTGAGCGCCGAGCGAACACTTGATCGCCAGCGCTATACCACTTGCCAGGGATTGCGCAAAGCCATGTGGCTCAGGCTCTTTCATTCCTGTGCACCAGAGGGTGAACACAACCGCTTTCCGAAAGAAGCGATAGGACGGCCTCCGCCAGCACCGGAGCCAGCAGGAAACCGTGCCGATAAGCGCCGTTAACGTGCACGACACGCAGATCCGGCGACACATTAATCCCCGGAACATTGTCTGGAAACGCAGGACGCACGCCGGCTCCGATATCGAGAATCTCCGCCTCCCCAAACGAAGGGCTGAGGCTATAAGCCGCTCCGAGTAACTCAAGAGTGGAGCGAACTGTAACCGGACCACTATCTTCGCTTTCAAGCACCGTCGCCCCAACCATGAAGCGATGATCCGACCACGGCACAACGTAAAGAGGATGCCGGGGGTGAAGCAACCGGACCGGCCGGCTCAGACGGACGTCGGTGCAACGGATTATGAGACGCTCTCCACGAACACCGCGCAGAGTAGGAAGTGCATCCCGCGCAGCGAGACCTCGGCAGTCGACAATCGTTTGATCAGCAGTAATATCTTCTGGCCGCGCCGCACCTGCCGCCCCGAACACGATCTCAACGTCCAGCCGTCGAACCTCATCGAGCAGGAAAGCAAGCGCTGCTGGCGTTTCGACGTGTCCTTCCTCAGCGAAATAAAGTGCAGACGAAAAGCGTCCGGCCAAATCCGGCTCAAGTTCACCAACTTGCGCTTCATCGAGCTTCTCATAGCGCTCCGTCATACGCGCGAAACGCATCAGCTCCGAAGTGTCTCTAGGACTCGCAACGACCAAGCTACCTGAAAACTTTACACCGGGATAAACGTCGCGCCACAACTCGAAGCCCTGCCGACCCAGATCTCGAACAATGGGCGGCGCTGCTTCCGATTCACAATCCGGCGCAAGCATGGCCCCCGCGTAAGAACTCGCCGACTCCGATAGCGGATCGGCATTGCGATCAAAAAGCCGTACGCGCGCACCTGCTCGAGCCAACAGCAATGCTTGCCATAGCCCCAACACACCAGCACCTAGAACGGTGACCTCTCGGCCCTCAATCCCCGATTGCAATACCCTCACGCCGCGGGTCCGCAGCGCCCTCCAGCTTGCCCTTCTCCAACACCCTGACGATCTGGGTGCCTGACGTCATCAGATCGGGCACGACCTCATGACCAAACGGTTTGACCTTGAGACCTTCCCAGACGGCACTTGGTGCCAACTCGATTTCAAATGACCCGCCACGGCTTCCAAAGTTGATGAGATCAGCCGCGTCCTGCGCGTTCATCTTCCAATCGATCAGCGCCACCAGCGTTTTCAATACGTAAAGGATTATCCGCGATCCACCGACAGATCCGAGTACCGACTCTAAGCGCCCCGTCTCATCGAAGACCATCGTGGGCGACATGGAGCTCCGCGGACGCTTGCCCCCTTGTACACGATTAGCGATCAAGCGCCCCGACTCGTCGGCTGGAAGAAATGAAAAATCGGTCAGCTCATTGTTCAGCAAGAAACCGGAAGCCCACAAACCGGACCCGAAGCCGCCCTCGATCGTCGTTGTCATCGAAATCGCATTGCCATCCCCATCAACAATCGAGATATGGCTGGTACCCGAGCGCTCTTCTGTTGCGTCGACACCGGGTAGGGGCTGCTCGAAGTCCAGGAGTCGTCCCGCGTCAGGCTGCTCCATCGCTTCATCTGGATCAATCAGCCGGCGACGCTTGCTGATATAACTTTTGGCGAGAAGACCATCGGGAATACGGACAAAGGCGGGATCAGAAATATAGCGGTCGCGATCCGCATAGGCGAGCTTCTCAGCCTCGGCAATGAGATGCATAGCAAGAGGCTGCATCCTCTCTTGAGCATCCCCGCCGAGATCATACGCCTCAAGCAACATCAAGGTCTGAGCGATAGTGTAACCGCCCGACGATGGCGGCCCCATGCTGCATATCCGCTTACGCCGGTACGTAAAGCAAATAGGCGCGCGCTCAATAGGGGCGTAGGTCCCAATATCCGTCAGGGTCATATCACCCCCTGCATTGGGCGCTGAGGCAACTGCGTCCACAATCGACTGCGCAATGGGCCCATCTTCGTAAAAGGCCTGTGCGCCATCGTTTGCGAGCACACGGAGTGTTGCCGCGAACTCCGGGTTTTTCAGCGTATACCCGACAGGTCGCGGCCACCCATCTTCGGAAAAGAAATAGCGGCGCGCGGGAGGTGTAAAACGTTCAGCTCCAAACCACGTGAGTAGCAGATTGAGCCGCCGCGAAACGGTGAAGCCGTTCTCAGCCAATTGGATCGCCGGCTCAAAAAGACGTGCCCACGGCAACTTGCCATGACGTTCGTGCAAAAGCGCCATCACAGCCACAGTTCCGGGAACGCCGACACTCAAACCGGAATTGACTGCTTTGCCGAACGGCATACGGGATCCGTTTACGAGGAAACGGTCTGGACGAGCCGCGGCCGGAGCAGTTTCACGCCCGTCGTACGTCGTCAATTTCTGCCCGTTTTCGTTCCAATGGAGAACGAAGGCACCCCCGCCAATTCCCGAGGACTGAGGCTCCACAAGATTGAGCACGAGCTGCGTCGCAATAACTGCATCCGCAGCACTGCCTCCGGCACGCAATATCTCCAGACCTGCCTTACTTGCGTAGGGGTTTGCCGCCGCTACCATATACTTCGAGGCGGTAGCCAAACGCTTTTCGACATAGCCGGAATGTGCTTCCGGCGCGCTTCGCGTTTGTGCCAATGCGCCGCTGCCGGACCAAACAAGCGCCCAGACAGCAAGCCCCGTCAGCAATGAAGCAACGAGGTTCCATAAACGAACCCGGCGAAACCGGAACGGCAATCCCGAGCCCGCTCGTTCAACGCAGAAGCTATATCGAATCCTTAAGTGCATATCTCACTGAGGCTTTTCACGACGTCCGCCCTATCTTGCGGCGCCTTCCGACTCAATGAAAATCTGACCGCATTGGATGCGTCATGCTTCGCACAAAACGTGCGAAAAGCCGGAACGGCGAGAGGGCAAGAATGCCGTTCCGGCTCTGACAAGGCGCGATCTTCACTCCGGCGGGGGTACGCAGGAGACACCGCCCCTGGTGGCGAGTACCAAAGACACCAACGGTGAGGGGCTTGGGGAAGACCCGTTGGCATCTGGCAACGCTCTCGCGACAACCTTTTGAATTTGCTTAGCTTGAGCTGAGACGCATGTCGCATTTGTTCTTCAAACGTTCTTATCCCAGATCCCCCCATGCCGTCAAGGTAAAACAGAACAAAATGGGAACGAGAAATAAAACCAGCCGCCAACGCGAAACACGCATCTGAAGGGCAAGGGACCCTTACTGACGTTTTCGTGAACGATGAGAAGAGTATCCAGATCAATCTTGCTGGCTGCTCTAGGATACGGAAGAGGCGATGCGCTCAGGAGGCATCCAATGTCCACATCTCTCGCCACGCAAGCAACCAACCGCATCCCGTATGCCGCTCCACTCCGAATCGGCACGGTCACGCTCCGGGTCCGAGACCTACAATCCATCAGCCGGTACTACGAACACCTCGTTGGGTTGCGCATACTAAGCTCGGATGGCCACACGGCCCATCTCGGAACCCGCGACTCGACACTGCTTAAGCTAATCGGCGATCCAGGCGCGGAACCGCGGCCTCCTGGCGGCGCAGGCCTCTTTCACACAGCGTTTTTGCTGCCCAACCACGGTCAACTGGCACTCTGGACGAAGCACGCAGTCGATAACCGTTTCCTCATTACAGGCGCCTCCGACCACGCCGTCAGCGAAGCGATCTACCTGTCCGATCCCGAAGGTAATGGTATCGAGATTTACTCCGATCGCCCGCGGGAAGAATGGCGCTATGCCGAGAGCCAAGTGAAAATGGTTACCGAACCACTTGACGTCGAGCGTCTGTTGGCATCGGCCTCAGGAACGTGGAGCGGCCTGCCCGATGACGGCGTCATCGGTCACGTACACCTCCAAATTGGCGCACTCGATACTGCTGAGTCTTTCTACGGAACTATCCTAGGTTTCGATATTTCTTGCCGCTATTCCGGCGCCAACTTCTTCGGCTCAGGCGGCTATCATCATCAGCTAGCCACCAACGCGTGGGCGAGCCGAGGCGCAGGCCCTCGCCCGGACGGAGCTGCCGGACTCGTGGCCTTTGAGATCCTTGCTGACAAATCTCTCATAGCACCCATCCGAGAGCGTGCCCAAAGCGCTGGCGCCCTGACAGCGGAAAGCAATAGCGGACTGACCCTGCGTGATCCCTGGAACATCGAGGTGACGCTACGGCCGAATGAAGCGACCTAAGCGATCCAAACAAAACGGTCTGATTTGGTTGACCGTGGCTCTCGAATTGGAAAACGCACACAAAATTCGAGTGCCCGCAGGGAGAAAAACCCAGAGATTATTGCGATGGTAAAGCAGCTTCTGAGCAAAACGGTATCCATTGCTCAATTCATTCTGGTTCAGTGGGTAAAAGCTGATGCACTCTTACGGACCACCCATGCCTAAAATTCCCTTTCTGGAAGTTTAATGCAGGGACAAATTCCCCCCTGACACTTTCGTGATCCGCCGGAATACGATCATGGCAAGAGTGTGGCTTGGCTGCTCTGCCGTCGAAACCCAAACGCAACTATACGTTCTCTTTACTCGGGACGATCCAAGATCGGCCGGACAGGATTGTCTGTCGTAAATTTTTCTGACGACAGATAGCAACCGCGCGCCGGGACAAATCGTTAAGCGCAAGCCGCAGTTTTTGAGAGAGATGGACGGAGCAATTTGGGATGTCCGCACTGAAGTTCATGAGCCGTAGTATAGTTGTACTGAGCGCCATCCTCGCCACTGCCGCCGCGGCGCCAAGCGCCTCAGCGCAGACGTTGTGGGGTGGCGATAATGAATGGGGCGGGGGCCGTCAAACCGTAACGTTCAACGAACAGTATACGCCAGGCCAGATCATCGTCAGCTTTGGCGATCGCCGCCTGTACCTCATCACGAAACGTGGCCAAGCCATCAGTTACCCAATCGCAATTCCGCGCGAAGACGCACGCTGGCAGGGCACGACCAGTGTTTCCATGAAACGCGAAAACCCGGATTGGCGCCCCACGCCAAGCATGCTGGCCAAAAATCCGCGCCTGCCAAGCTGGGTTCCCGGTGGTCACCCGATGAACCCGCTAGGCGTTCGCGCACTCTATCTTGGCTCAAGCACATATCGTATCCACGGCACGGATGCACCCTGGACGATCGGTACAGCAGCCTCCGCAGGTTGCATCCGAATGTACAATGAGGACGTGCTTGACCTCTACCCGCGTACAAAAATTGGCGCGAAGGTCACAGTGACCTGGGATCGCTTTAAGACCAACAAAGAGTACAACAGCGCGAGCTACAGCGATCAGCAGGGCCGCACAGGCTACTACGACGGCTTTTTCCGTTAATCCCAAAAGCCGAAGTCGAAAGTTATGAAAAAAGGACGGTGCTTTATCGCACCGTCCTTTTTTGTTTGCTGAGAAACGAGAACCCATTGCATTCCGACCTTAGACCTTAAGGGCCCGCACGTTTATCGCCCCGTCCAAGACATGCCACAAACCCACGCGCAAGATTTTCAAGCATGGTCGTGTAAAGCTCGGGGCCGGGTTCAACGTCGATCCCAATCGGATCGAGAACTCCAGTTCGAGCACCGGTCCCCTCGCTGACGGCCTGGAGCACCCGCGAATTGAATTGCGGCTCGGCAAAGATGCAAACCCCGCCCAAGCTCCCAATCCGCTCACGCAACACAGACAATCGCCGAGCCCCGGGCGGGACTTCCGGATTAACGGTCACCGCGCCGGCCGCCCGCAGGCCGAACCGCGCTTCAAAATAGTGGTAGGCATCATGAAATACGACAAAAGGGATATTACGAACTGGGACCAGTTCAGCCGCGATCACGGCAGAGGTCTGATCCACCTTCTCGGCAAACTTGCGCGCATTGAGCGCGAACGCTTTTGCATGCTGCGGCCAGCGGCGCGAGAACACCTCAGCTAAATGAAAAGCCATTACCTTGGCGTTTTCCGGATCGAGCCAGACGTGCCCATCCACATTGTTTGCGACAAAAGAAGCATTGTCCCCCAATTCGTGCGCATGCGTGTGGTCGTCACCGTGCGTATCGAAGTGACCGCCAAACCGTAGCTTCAGAAGGTGCATCCCCTTCGTTTCAGCGAGCGTCACCACTTCAACCGCCTCAGGAAGGGCCCGCACAATACGCGCCGTAAACGGTTCGACCTGCTCGGAAACGCGTACAAAAACGTTCGCCTTATTGAGTTCGCGCGCGTCCGAGGGTTTCAAAGCGTAAACATGAGGCGAAGCGTTGCCGGAGATCAAAAGTGTCGGCGTTGCTATGCCCTGCATTACCGCTGAGGCAATCGAGTGTATAGGCTTGCTGGTGATGACGACGTTCGACGCATCCTGGGCAACAACCGGTACAATAATGCCGACGTACGCAACCCACGCTAACAACGCACAAAACACGTGATCGGCCACGCTATGGCGCACACCCGCGCACCTTCCAAGGCGCCGGCGCTTCCATTTCACCGGCCTCGGCACAATTTGAGTTGTAACGATTCTAATCCGCCTTACTTTGCGCCGATTAGCACGCGATGCCAAAGTCGCACCCATATTAGTCGCAAACGTTGAAGCCGTCAGACGCACGAAGCTCGTTAGATCAAGGTTGAGATCCATGCTGTTGACCTTATCCCGGATAATTGCTGCGCACCTCGCGGTATTGGCTCTGGTGATTTCGACACCGCTTGCAGCACACCCGCACGTCTGGGTAAGCGTGGAAACGACGCTTGTCTACGACAACGGCCGCATCTCCGGGTTTCAAAATAGCTGGACGTTCGACGATGCCTACACCTCCATGGCAATCGAGGGGCTAGACGCCAACGGCGATGGCAAGTACTCCCGCGACGAGTTGACCGAGCTCGCTCAAGTCAACATCGACGGGCTAAAGGAATTTGACTACTTCACTTACCCCAAACTCAACGACGAAGCTCTGGCTCTCGGTGCTCCTCGGGACTACTGGCTAGAGCACAAAGACGGGATTCTCACCCTTCATTTCTTCCTGCCGCTGGCTGAACCAGTCCTTGCCGCGACGCCGGGTTTCACCTTCCAGGTATTTGACCCGACCTATTTCATCGCGTTCGACCTCGCGGAGAAAGATCCGATCAAACTCGCCGCAGGGGCACCACCAGAATGCCATATCGATATCGGCGTTCCAAAAGCAGATACGGCTGAAGCGGAAAAGCTCGGCGAGGCCTTTTTCCAACAGTTTGGCGGCGACATCGGTATTGGCCTCGCCAAAACTGTCTCGGTCAAGTGCTCCAGTTCCTAAACACATAACACTGCACCGTCTGAACCGAATCTGATCTCGGCACATTTGCCCGTAGGAGCCGTACGGACTTTTGCGGTCACCGCGTCCTATTTTGACGCGCGGGTTAACTCTTATCTAAAGACACTCACCGCAGTAGCACACGCACGAGCTAGTCTCTGAACTGAGCACCGATCCACGTCGGCAACGTGAGCCGCCCAGCTCCCAACGACCTAAAGGTCAGTTTGAGTTTTATATGCGCCTGATGCTGCCAGTTCTGTTTGCCGCCGCTGCGCTGATTACAGCGCTCAGCACATCCAATGCGGCCCGAGATCTGATCAGCGCACCGTCATCCGCGGACGCCGAATTAATCGTGATTGAGGTCGAAGGGTGCTTATACTGCAAAGTCTTCCGCCGTGACGTGCTTCCGGGCTATCTGGCGTCCCAGCGCAGCAAGGAAGCCCCTATTCGCTTTGTTGACTACAATACCCAAACCGCCGCAGATCTCCCGCTGAATGAACCTGTCACCATCGTCCCGACTTTTGTAATGATAAAAGACAACAGGGAAGTTGGCCGATTACCGGGCTACGTCGGCAGAAGCGAGTTCCTCCGGGCTGTGACCCATATGCTGTCTGCGCCATAACTTCGCTTTTCTGTCCTTCCATATCCGTTGCCAAGCCACAGACGATCGGCTTTCATGCCGGCAGTTTTTGTTACGGTGCGGTAGTTCCGGAGACGCAACCCTATGGATCGACGCGAATTTTTGAAGACAACCGGTCTCGCCGCTACGGCAGCTGCCACGACAACAACAACTGCTGCGGCCTCCTCGACGTCTGCGCCGGTCTCCGCACCCGCGATCCTCCCGAACACCCGTGAACTGCACATGGCAATGGCGTGGCCGGATGCCGTATCTGGCCAGGCAGACTGCGCGCATCGCCTTGCCAGTCGCATCGAAGAAGCAACGGACCGTCGTTACCGCATTCGTATCACTGCCGAAAATTCGAATGCAGCAGTCACTCTCGCAAAGGGCGAGGCCGACCTTTACCATGCCAGTGAGCATGACAATGCTGACCTCGACGCTGCTTTTTCGTATTTCGCCGGACTGCCGTTTTCGGCAGGCTTGGCACCGGGCGACCTAGCAAGCTGGCTCGCCATCGGAGGTGGTCAGGAACTTTGGGATGAACTTGCCGCCGAGCACGGCTTCAAACCGCTGCTGGCCGGACACACCGGACAGTCACCACGTCTCTGGTCGAACCGACCTATTGGGACCTTGGGTGACTTCAAGGGCCTGCGCATCTCGGCTTACGGTCCAACGGCCGACGTCATGCGTGCCATCGGTGCCGAAACGGTCGCGATGCCGTCGTACCGGCTCGCGGCCGCCCTTCGTGACCGGGACATTGATGCAGCCGAATTCGGTGGCGCATTGCAGGCAATGGCAGCAGGCGTAGCGCCGGCCGGGAACATTGCTCTGGAAACCGTTTCCAATGGCGCCGGCACGGCCATTACACTGGGCATCAGCACACGCTTGTGGGACGGCATGAGCCAATCCGACCGGACGATCTTTACGGCATGCGCCGGAGAAGCTTACCGGCTGGCGGTCTCTGAAAACGAAGCCCATGAGAAGGTTATTATGAAGACCCTAACCGATCTGCATGGGGTCACGACCGCGAGCCTGACGGCGGACGCCCGTGCCGCCCTACGCTCGGTTACTGAGGCGGTTGTCGCAACTCTCGCTTCTACGACTCCGCGTGCCCAGCGCGTTAATGCGAGCTACATGGCCTTCCGCCGAATGGTAAGCCCATCGGATCTGGCGACGCCTTCAACTGAGATCCCTCTTGTTTGAAGTTAACGCGCTGCAAAAACCGGAATTTTTCATCGCTTTTGTCGGAAAGGGGCGTAAACTGCCGGTCCAATGGCGAACCCAAATCAAAGGCCCGAAAGGAGTCATTGAAAAATGAGCACCGACTATACAAACGATGTGGCGCGTTACGCCAAAAACGTCAACGAACAAGCCGTTGCCGGCATTGTCAAACATTTAGGCATTGCTCTACGCGGCAGAGATGCGGCACTAGTGTCGTGCTCAAGCAAAGACGAACTCGCGCGGGTTCGTGATGGATGGCTGAAAAAGAAGCTCGGATTGACGGACGACGACAAGGCGCTCGACGCGGCAATCAATGAGATCTGCACGACCATGAAAGGCGACTCGCAGAAACAGCGCGTGACCTTCTATTACCTGCTCGCTGAGAAGTACAACAAGCTCGATGCTCTTGTCTGAGCGCACATACCTTGCGTGATCGCGTTTTGCTGACCGCAGGCCTTGCGTTTTAATTGCCGCGACCGATTTTGAAGTAAGGGGTATGGAGTAGCTTCCTGCCCCTTAATTTGTTTTATGCAATACTATCCCTTGGCTGCCGATCGGAATACGCGGAGATGCCAAAGAATAAGCCGACCCTGAGCGAAAAATTCGATCTGGCCGAGACGCATGTGCTCCTCACCGGTACTCAGGCCATCGTTCGCCTCGCGCTTATGCAAAAGGCTAGAGATCAGGAAAACGGCCTGAACACAGCTGGTTATGTGACGGGCTATCGCGGCTCTCCCATCGCAACAATCGAACAAGCATTTGCGGCAGCAGGGCAGATCGTTCCCGCAAACGACATCGTCTTTCAGCCGAGCATTAATGAAGATCTTGCCGCGACGGCAATCTGGGGCTCGCAGCAGGCCGAGTTGCGCGGCGAAGGCCTCTTCGATGGCGTGTTCTCCATATGGTACGGAAAAGGCCCCGGCGTCGACCGCTCTGGGGACGCACTCCGTCACGCCAATCACGCAGGGACCTCCGCCAACGGCGGCGTGATCGCACTTATGGGCGACGACCATACGTGTGAAAGTTCCACCTCGGCGCACCAGTCCGAATTCGCTTTCGTCGACGCGATGATTCCGATCCTGGCACCGGCAAACGTTCAGGAGATTCTTGATTTCGGCCTGTTTGGATTTGCACTGTCTCGCTACGCAGGCGTCTGGGTCGGCCTGAAATGCGTAAAGGATAACGCCGAGAGCACCGCATGCGTCGACGGGCGACCCAATCGCGTTGTCATACGCCATCCAGCTCCAACCGAATTTGATATGCCGCCTGATGGCTTAAACATCAGGCTGGGCGATAGTCCGTTGGCGAAGGAGGCACGTCTTCACGAATTGAAACTCGATGCGGTGCGTGCGTTCGTCCGAACGAACGGACTAGATCGAATCATTTTTGAAGGGGGACCAGCTCCACGAATTGGTATCGTCACGGCAGGCAAAAGCTATCCTGAAGTCCGTCAGGCTCTCCACGATCTCGATATAGATGAAACGCGCGCTGAAGAGCTGGGCGTGGCTCTATATAAGGTCGCCATGACATGGCCCCTCGAACCCAAAGCCATGCTGAGATTTGCCGCCGATCTCGATCTCATCATCGTCGTCGAAGAAAAGCGCGCGCTCATAGAACCTCAAATAAAGGAGTTGCTTTATGGGCGCGACGCACGCCCCGTCATAATCGGCAAGCGGGATGAAGATGGCGCCCCCCTGTTCAAGTCATCCGGCGCCCTGGAAACACTGCAAATCGCGCTGGCCATCGGCGAACGTTTGTCAGAACGCACAGGCGACCGCCAGATCTGGAACCGCGTCGCTGAGCTCCATCGATTTGCCACCAACCGCGCGACAGAACCCGAAGCTTTTGAGCGCACGGCCTACTTCTGTGCCGGCTGCCCGCACAATACTTCGACACAAGTCCCTGACGGCGCGCGCGCTTATGCAGGTATCGGCTGCCACTACATGGCCCAGTGGATGGACCGTGCGACCGACGGCTTTACCCAAATGGGTGCCGAAGGAGCCAACTGGATCGGCGAAGCGCCCTTCTCAGCGAGAGACCACGTCTTCCAGAACATAGGCGACGGCACCTTCGTACACTCAGGTTCTCTTGCAATCCGTGCAGCCGTTGTCTCAGGCACAAATATCACTTTCAAGGTGCTCTATAACGATGCCGTCGCGATGACGGGCGGACAACCCCTCGAAGGCGGCATGACCGTCAGCCAGATGGCGGCTCTCGCTCTTGCCGAAGGTGTAGCACGCGTCGATGTCGTGACAGACGATCCGGCCCGCTACAGGTCCATTAACTTGCCGCCAGGCGTCGAGCTCCTTCAACGCAGCAAGCTCGACGCGACGCAGCGCGCGCTGGCCGAAACGCGCGGGGTCTCAGTCCTCATCTATGATCAGACGTGCGCCGCCGAAAAACGCCGCCGCCGGAAACGCGGAACGTTGCAAGACCCAGACCGGCGCGTCTTTATAAACCCGCTTGTCTGCGAAGGCTGCGGGGATTGCGGCGTGAAATCAAACTGCGTCGCGATCGTTCCTCTCGAGACCGAACTTGGACGAAAGCGGGCCATAGACCAATCAGCCTGCAACAACGACTTTACGTGTCTTGAAGGCTTCTGCCCCAGCTTCGTGACACTGCACGGGGCAAAGCCCAAATCCCGGTCGTCGTCAGAAACAAAACAAACCGCGACGCCGACACTAAATCCGGTCGCTTTACCAGAACCGCAGCGGCCGAGCCTCGCCGAGCCCTACGCCATTCTCGCGACTGGAATCGGCGGCACGGGCGTCGTCACGATATCTGCTGTTCTTGGCCAAGCTGCGCATCTTGCAGGCCTTGGCTTCGGAGCCATCGACGCTACCGGCCTAGCTCAGAAAGGTGGCGCCGTCGTTTGCCACATGAGGTTCGCCGCTGAACCGGAGGCAATCAACGCCATCCGGGTGGGAACAGCGGACGCGGACCTGATCCTGGGTGGAGACCTCGTCGTAACGGCGTCAAACAAGGTTCTCGATTGTATTTATCCCAACCACACGGCCGTCGCTGTATCGAGCCATGAAGTTCTAACCGGTGCCTTCACACGCCGACCGGATTTGGCCATCCCCAGCCACCGCTTGATGGACCGCATTCGCCGCCGCTTGAATGGAGCGCCACTGATCAGCGTTGATGTGTACGACCTCGCCGTTCGCAACTTCGGCGACAGCATCTACGCCAACATGATGCTGCTCGGCATTGCCTACCAACATGGCTTCATCCCCGTGCCATCAAACTGCATCGAAGCTGCGATCCGGCTCAACGGCGCCAAGGCTGAAACAAACATTGCCGCGTTCCGGTTTGGACGCACCACGGCCACGAGAGATGAACTTCAAACGGAACATGAGGATCCCAATCCCGCACACAAAGCGCTAACGCTTCGCGAAGCCATTGCGCACCGCGCAGCGCACCTTGAAGCCTACCAGAATGTCACCCTCGCCGAGCGCTATCTCGAACGCGTCGACGCTATCGCCAATCTCGAACAGCATAGAATTCCAGGCTCCCAGACACTTACAAAAGCTGTGGCACACGCTTATTTCAACGTCCTCGCCATTAAGGACGAATACGAAGTCGCGCGCCTATTCACGCAGGGCAGCTTCCAAAACCTCATTGGGCAAAACTTCGACAATATCCGCGCAATGACGTTCCGTATGGCTCCGCCCCTCCTTCCCCGCAGGGATCGTGCAACTGGCCATCCTCGGAAACTCGCAATTTCTGGCCGCTGGCTAATGCCGATACTGAAGGGACTAGCCAAGGCAAAACGTTTGCGAGGCACATGGGCTGACCCATTTGCCTACACTGTCGACCGTCGCCGGGAACGCGCCTGGATAACGCAGTATGAGGAGGATCTCGATCTTATCGCCCAACGTCTAAACCACGGCAATTATGCAGCCGCCATCGAACTCGCCGGTCTGCCGCAAACTGTGCGCGGCTTTGGCCATGTCAAAATGGCGGCTTTAGACAAAGCCGAACATCGCGCCAAAGAACTCAGGCAACAGCTACGAGATCGCTCACGGTCCGCAAATTTGGATCGCATCCCCGCGCAATAAAAATTCAAATCACTCATAGACAAAAGCCACGCCAACTAATCTGACGTCATAACTGCGCGCTTTTGGCCTGCCCCTCATTTCACAGAAACGACACTTTGAGGGTGGAACGCAGCGAATTATGGCACCTAGGGTTAGCATCAATGACCGGTTTAATACGTCCCATAACGGCTCTTCTCTGCGCGGCGGCAATCGCCATCATGGGTTCAGGCCTCATGGGCGTGCTCGTGCCCATGCGCGCCACCTTGGCGAACTTTTCCAATATTGAGATTGGTATCCTCGGCTCGTTCTATTGGATCGGCCTGACTCTGGGATGCTTCATTTCTCCTTTCGCCATCTTCCGCGTCGGCCATATTCGCGCATTTGTCGCTTTCACCGCGACCGTCACGATCACACCCTTAGTCATGTCATTGATCTCTGATCCGATGGTCTGGTCGGGACTACGCCTCGTCAACGGCATCTGCTTTGCCGGCATTCAGATGGTGATTGAAAGCTGGCTCGCAGCCGCTTCGACCGATACGACGCGGGGCCGCATTTTCGGGATCTATACGTTTTTAAACCTGACCGTCACCACGATCGGGATGCAATTGATCATCCTGGCGCCCCCCTTGGATTTTCAGCTGCTCATTCTCGTCGCAATCCTGTTCTCTCTCGCCGCCGTCCCCATCGCACTGTCATCGTCGATGGCGCCGTCAACGCCCAAGAGCGTAAAGCTTCATCTGCGGTGGTTGATGCAGATTTCCCCGGCATCTGTCGTGGGCTGTTTTTGCACGGGCGTCACCGGAGGCGCTTTTTGGGCCATGACCCCGCTCTATGCGCTTGAAACGGGCTTCACCCCCGTGGAAGGCGGTGCGCTCATGACCCTAGTCGTGCTCGCGGGCGCCATTGGACAGTTACCGATCGGTTGGCTGTCGGATCGCGTGGGGCGACGGCAGACGCTCGTCGCCGTCTCGTTTGCCGCAGCTCTCACTTGCTTTGCTGTTTTTTCTCTATCGACCAACGGCCGGGACTTGGTGTGGCCAGCTGCGGCCATCTTCGGCATGTTCGCCTTCGCCAGCTATCCGCTTGGCGTCGCCCACGCCAACGATCTGGTGGATAAGAGCGATGCCGTTGCCGTATCCGGCGGGCTTCTTCTGATCTATTCGATCGCGGCCATCAGCGGGCCCCTGTTCGCCTCCGCCGCTATGTACGTGTTTGGCCCACACGCACTCTTTCCATTTATGGCCGCTGTTTACGCACTAACTGCTGTTGTCATTCTGCTGCGGGTTCAAGTTCGCCCGGAATTGCCGGAAGAACATCAGGAAGTGTTCGTTCCCATTGCCCGGACGACACCCGCCGCCTTTGCCCTCGATCCACGCGTCGAGCCCGAAGAGGCCCTCGATGTCAGCGGGCCTGAACCCCCGACTCCGGCAGATTCTCTAGAGCTAGATTCCGCACCGCAGCATTGAGCACCTGATTGATTTTTCAGCACACGACGTGCTGATTTTTCATGTGGTATACCACATCCTCACTTGCGTTCGAGCCGTGGTATACCATAGACTGACCCTCGCGCTCTCCCGAAGAAGAGAGCCGCTCAATATACCCTAGTCGGCTATTTTATTCAGGCCCCACGGGAGGAAACTAAAGTGAAACCAAGTCTATCTGTAACTCTCGGTTACAGTGCCGCCATGGCCGGTGCTGTACTCATTGGAACTTCCGCGATGAGCCCCGCTCAGGCGTGGGAACCCAAGCGCCCAATCGAATTTGTCATCCAAACATCTCCGGGTGGTGGATCCGACGTATATGCGCGTCTGTGGATTGGCATCATCCAGAAATACAACCTCTCACCAGTGCCCATTACGCCGGTCAACATGCCCGGTGGCGGTGGTGCCGTAGCGCTCACCCATTTGAAGAGCAAGGCAGGCGATCCACACTACATGACACCAACCCTGAACAGCGTCGTGACCACGCCGCTGCAGCAGGAAATCCCGGTCATGTATCCCTCCGAGGATCTAACGCCGATCGCTCTGATGTCGATCGATCCTTTCTATCTCTGGACAAATCCCAGCAAGATCAAAACCTGGGCAGAGTTCCAAGAAAAATGTAAGGCTGATCGTCTCTCCTCAACGGGAACCGGTGCCCGCGCTGAAGATCAGGTTCACATCAGCCTCCTGCAGCACGCAGCCGGTTGTAAGGATTTCCGCTACATTCCGGCCAAAGGCGGTGGTGAGGTGGCATCCAACGTCGCCGGTGGCCACCAGGACTTCAACGTCAACCAGCCGGCTGAGGCTATGCCTCACTACCCCGATCGCCTCATCCCGATCTTGGGCTTCAGCAAAGAACGCTCAACGGCCTTCCCCGACACCCCGACGCACTGGGAACTCAAAGTCGGAACCGACGGTGAGTATGCCGAGCTGATGGATCTGGAAAACGGCCTCCACCAGATGCGCGGTATCATCGGCCCGCCCGATATGCCGAAGGAAGCTGTCGAATGGTACGAGAACCTTTGGAAAAAGGTCTTCGAGACCGCTGAGTGGCAAGAGTTCATGAAGAACAATGCCCAGCAGCCGATCTTCAAAGGTGCTGACGAATATAAGAAGTGGCTTACGACGTTCGAAAACAATCACGTGAAGATGATGCGTGACGTTTTCAAATGGCCGCTGCGCTCGGATCTGCGTGACCGCAACGGTAAGTAACTGACACACACACGTCGTACAAACCACGAGCTAGAATAAGTCGAAAGAGGCCTCAACATGATGCCCAGCCTTCTAAAGATTAGTCACAGATCATTCGAGATCGGCGTTGCAATTATCTTGGTTGCCTTGGGTATCTTGGTCTTTTTCGAGTCACTTCGACTGAACCCGGGCCTAGGGGATATCGGCCCTGAGCCCGGGTTCTTTCCCTTCGTCTTGACCATAGCAATGTTATTCGGCGTTTTCGTCGTGTTGATTGGTGTGGTGAGACAGCCGGACTTACGCCCATTCTTTGAAGCACGCGAAGAGGTAGTAGACCTCCTCAAAGTCGGGTTACCCATCTTCTTCGCAGTACTCGCGCTGAAATGGCTCGGTCTTTACATCACGGCTGGTCTCTACATGGCTTTCTTCATGGCTTGGTATGGCCGCTTCAAGAGCTATTGGGCACTTGCGGGCGGGGTAATCTTTCCGGTTGCTCTTTGGCTGACCCTTGCCAAGGGTTTCAACATCCCCATGCCTCACAGCATCTTCTACGAAACCGGACTCCTACCCTTCTGACAGACAAAACCTGATCCGCAGCTCAAAAGCTAAGAACACCCTGCGTTCAAGCAACAAGAACGGATTTATAGGGACGATACGTCATGGAAGCCTTCGAACTACTCGCCGTAGGATTCGGCGCACTGGCTGATCCCGCACGCCTTGGGTTCATGATGCTGGGCGTTATCCTGGGCCTTCTCGTGGGCGTACTGCCCGGAGTCGGTGGCACGACCGGTGTCGCGATCCTTCTACCTGTCACCGTGTTCCTGGAGCCAATTTCAGCCCTTGTTATGCTGGCAGGCATCTATTGGGGCTCGATGTATGGCGGTCTGATCACCTCGATCCTCTTTGCCGTGCCAGGGAACCCTTGGTCTGTTGCAGTGATGTTCGACGGAAGACCCATGGCAAAACAAGGCAAAGCACAGCTTGCCATGTCCATCGGGTTCACCGTGTCATTCGTCGGTGCAATGATCGCATCGATCTTGTTCACGTTCTTCGCGGTCCCCTTCGCCGAAATGGCGCTGAAGTTCGGCCCGCCAGAAATGTTCGCCGTTTTGATGATCGCTTTCGGCACCTTCATCGGTATGGGAGGAGCACCAGCCAAGGCACTCATCATGATCGCAGCCGGCTTCCTCCTGTCGACTGTCGGCCTTGACGTCGTCACCGGCCAGCCACGGATGACCTTTGGTAGCATTGATATGCTGCAAGGCTTCCACTTCGTACCGATAACGATTGGTCTGTTTGGCCTTGGCGAAGTATTGAACAACGCTGCTGAGCGCTACAAAGTACAGATTGAGGACTTGACCAAAGCGGCCAAGCTTGGGCTCCACGATATCACCGAGTCCATCCGTCTGATTATGAAGCACTGGGTGCTTGCCCTCTCGTCAGCCCTCCTTGGCTTTATCACAGGGATCCTACCCGGTGCCGGTGCCACCCCAGCCTCGTTCATGGCCTATGGCATCGCACAGAAGACTTCGAAGCATCCCGAGAAGTTCGGCCACGGCGCTCCTGAAGGTGTGCTCGCGCCAGAAGCCGCCAACAATGCTGCCGGTACGGGCTCGATCCTGCCGATGCTTGTCCTCGGTATCCCAGGTTCACCTACGGCCGCCATCCTCATGGCCGGCGTCTTCATGTGGGGCTTCGTGCCGGGACCACGGCTGTTCACTGATCAGCCAGAGTTCGTCTGGTCCTTTATCGCAAGCCTCTATCTGGCAAACGTAGCTGCGGTCGTGATCTGCCTCGTCGCTACGCCACTCCTGGCAATGATGCTGCGCACCCCTTACGCCATCATGACGCCGATCATTGTCGTGCTTTGCCTGGTTGGCGCTTATGCGATCCAAAACTCAATGCTCGACGTTTGGCTCGTCGTTATCTTCGGCATCCTCGGCTTCATCCTGCGGCGGCTTGAATACCCACTGGCCCCGCTTGTCGTCGCCTTGGTTCTCGGTGCGCCAACCGAAGATGCTTTGCGCCAGAGCCTGATCATGAGCGACGGGTCTCCGTGGATCTTCCTGGAGCGTCCGGTGTCAACGCCAATCGCAATCGTTGCGATCCTGCTATTCCTGTTGCCTCTGTTCCAGATGTTGCTGCGTCGGTTCCGCCGCGGCTCTCCTGAGCAGGCACCCGGAGAATAGTCCCCTTTAGACTACGGATCAGATCAGGGCGGCCTATAGGCCGCCCTTTTTTGTTATCATTTGCGTTAGCCAAATCTCGGTGGCATCCAGATTTCCGCCTATTGCGACACCGTGGTAGAGAAAGAAATGAATGTTTTCTCCCACCTGTCCAAGCTCCACCAAGCCCATAAAACTACAGGCGTTTATCATGACCCGTGAACTCAGCCACTTCATCGGCGGCAACCATGTGCCCGGAACTTCAGGCCGCTTCGGCGATGTCTATTGGCCAATGACCGGCGAAATCGCAGCACGGGTGCCACTGGCAACCACCAAAGAAGTTCGCCAAGCCGTTGAGAATGCAAAAGAAGCCCAAGAGGGTTGGGCCGCAACTAATCCCCAGAGGCGCGCACGCGTCATGATGCGTTTCGTTGATCTCCTCAACCGGGATATGGACAAGCTCGCTGACGTCCTCGCGCGTGAGCACGGCAAGACAATTCCCGACGCTAAGGGCGACATTCAACGCGGCCTCGAAGTCGCTGAATTCGCTATCGGCATCCCACATCTCTTGAAGGGTGAGTATACCGATGGCGCCGGACCTGCCATCGACATGTATTCCATGCGCCAACCGCTCGGCGTCGTCGCTGGCATCACACCATTCAATTTTCCCGCAATGATCCCGCTCTGGAAGGCCGCCCCAGCTATCGCTTGCGGCAATGCCTTTATCCTCAAGCCGTCAGAACGCGATCCAAGCGTACCGATGATGCTAGCGGAACTGTTCATCGAAGCCGGCCTTCCGCCAGGTATTCTCAATGTCATCAACGGCGACAAAGAAGCCGTCGACGCCATCCTTGATGATCCCGACATCTCTGCAGTCGGTTTCGTCGGCTCCTCTGACATTGCCCAATATGTCTATGCGCGCGCGGCCGGCACCGGAAAACGCGTACAAGCATTCGGCGGCGCGAAGAACCACATGATCATCATGCCTGACGCCGACATGGATCAGGCCGCTGATGCACTGATCGGCGCCGGTTATGGTTCGGCCGGGGAACGCTGCATGGCCGTTTCTGTCGCCGTACCCGTAGGCGAACAAGCCGCATCCGCTCTGCTCGAACGCCTCGTTCCAAAAGTCGAAACACTTAAAGTCGGCCCATCAACAAGTGCCGACGCAGACTTCGGTCCGCTTATCTCCAGTGCTCACCTGACAAAGGTCAGAGCCTATGTAGACCTCGGTATCAAAGAAGGCGCCGACCTCCTCGTCGATGGCCGCGATTTCAAAATGCAGGGTTACGAGAACGGCTTCTATATGGGCGGTTGTCTGTTCGACCGAGTCACGCCGGAGATGCGTATCTATCGCGAAGAAATCTTCGGCCCCGTCCTCTCAATCGTCCGTGCAGGAACCTATGACGAAGCCCTGCGTTTGCCATCAGAACATGAGTACGGAAACGGGGTAGCTATATTCACGCGCGATGGTGATACGGCGAGGGATTTTGTCTCCAAGGTCAACATAGGCATGGTCGGCGTCAATGTTCCGATCCCTGTCCCGCTGGCCTACCACACCTTCGGCGGCTGGAAGCGGTCTGGATTTGGCGATCTCAATCAGCACGGTCCCGATTCAATCCGCTTTTACACAAAGACCAAAACGGTCACATCGCGCTGGCCTTCCGGTATCCGCAGCGGTTCGGAGTTCTCCATTCCGACCATGAAATAATCCGTTCGAGAAGTTGCATGGCCGTGTCAATGACACGGCCCCACACGGTCGAGGTGGGTAGATAAACCTAGAAAAACGCGGGGGGCTAGCATGCAGTTCACACCGGATCAGATCACTATCCTGGTCCTGCTTGCCGGCGTATTCGTCCTTTTGGTATGGGGTCGCTGGCGCTACGATATCGTCGCGTTCGGCGCTTTGATCGTCGCCGTACTTCTCAACGTCGTCCCGGCCGGAAAAGCATTCGAAGGCTTCGGCCATCCGGCCACCGTCATCATCGCGCTTGTCCTCGTCGTTAGCCATGGCTTGGCGGCGTCCGGCGCTGTCGAGCTGCTAGCACGCCACATTACGAACGCCGGACGCTCGATCTCCACTCACATAGCTGTCATGGCCAGTGTGGGGGGCCTTCTCTCGAGCATTATGAACAACGTCGGCGCATTGGCCTTGCTGATGCCCGTCGATATCGAAGCTGCTCGTAAGGCGAAGCGGTCACCGGGACTGACGCTGATGCCGCTCTCGTTCGCAACATTGCTCGGTGGGTTGGTTACACTTATCGGAACACCACCCAACATCATCATTTCGACATTCCGCGAACGCACCGTCGATGCACCGTTTCAGATGTTCGACTTCGCACCGGTCGGCATCGTCCTTGCCGTGGTCGGCATTGCCTTCATCGCGCTGGTTGGCTGGCGTCTCATCCCCACGCCGTCCGACGATAGCAGCGCGTCGTTGAGCACCTTTAAGCTCGATGACTACATTGCTGAACTCACCGTCAATCAGGATTCAAGCATCGTAGGAATGCCACTCCTCGATCTTGAGAAGGCCTGTCAGGACGGAGACTTGACATTGCTCAACGTGATCCGTGGCAAAAATCGCTTACCGAGCGCATCCGGCTGGATACAGATTCAGGATGGCGATGTCCTGCTGGTCGAAACGGCTGCTGAAGCGCTCGATAAGTTCGTGTCCGAACACAAGCTCTCATACGTCGAAGCCGACCACCAACGCGAAAAAATCGAAGGCACCGGACTGGAACTCGTGGAAGCCGTTGTCCGCCCCGGCGCACGCATCGAAGGACGCACCAGCGCCAACCTCAGTCTCGTTGACAATTACGGCATCTGGCTCATCGGCATTCAACGAAACGGCCGCAGGATTGCCTCGCGCGTGCGCCGGACGCCGCTGTCCGCTGGCGATGTCCTGCTATTGCTCGGCCCTCAGCAACGCATCCATGCCTTTCTGGATGCGATGGGCCTTCTGCCCCTCGCTGAACGCGGCCTTGAGGTAAACGCATCCGGCAAAGCCGCCCTAGCGACGGGAATATTTGCAACGGCCATCGCAGCATCGAGCGTTGGCTGGGTCGACTTGTCTGTCGCACTCGCTCTGGTAAGCACGCTCTACGTACTTACAAGCATAGTCCCGATCAAGCAGCTCTATGACACGATTGAATGGCCTGTCGTCATCCTGATCGGCTCGCTCATACCCATCGGATTGGCGCTCGAAACTTCAGGCGCGACGAACGTCCTCGCAAGTGGCCTCGTCAACGCCGCAAGAGATCTTCCACCGTGGGCGATCCTCACAATCATCATGGCCCTGACGATGGCGTTGTCCGACGTCTTGAACAATACGGCTACTGCCCTCGTCGCGGCTCCCATCGCTGTCGATGTTGCCAGATCATTGGAAGTGAACCCAGATCCGTTCTTGATGGCGGTCGCGGTTTCCGCGAGTTGCGCATTCCTGACCCCCATAGGCCACAAGAACAATACGCTGATCATGGGACCGGGCGGCTATCGCTTCGGTGACTACTGGCGCCTGGGACTACCTCTGGAAATCATAATCCTGGCCGTCGGCGTACCGATGATATTGCTCGTCTGGCCACTCTGAGCATCCTCGACGCACGAGGTATCCTGAAAACAAAAAGACCGCCGACTGTTGTGAACCGGCGGTCCTTTTTTAGTTCGTTTTCCCGCACTCGTTACGCCGCGGCGCGCACCTGGTTGGTCGCGCGCGTGATCTCCGCCATAGCAGCCGTCACACCGCCCTTGGCGTGAGGAACGCCGGCGAGTTCAAGACCCATCTCAACGCCCGACAGAGCACCCATAATCGTCAGATCGTTAGTGTCGCCGAGATGACCAATGCGGAAGACCTTCCCGGAAAGACGGTTCAATCCCGTGCCCAAGGACATATTGAAATTCTCCAGGACCAAGGCCCGGAACGTATCGGCGTTATGACCTTCAGGCATGAGCACACTCGTCACAGCTGGCGAGTAATATTTCGGATCGCGACAAAGGACTTCCAGCCCCCAAGTCTCAACCGCAGCCCGGGTCGCCCGGCCATGCCGTTCATGACGCGCGAACACATTGTCGAGCCCTTCCTCGTGCAGCATCGTGATCGCTGTTTCGAGGCCATAAAGCAGACCGGTAGCGGGCGTGAACGGGAAGAAGCCACTGGCGTTAGAAACAATCATGTCCTGCCAGGACCAGTAGGACCGCTGCAGCGACGCAGACTTTGCCGCTTCCAATGCCTTCTCGCTCACAGCCGTGAACGAAAGACCCGGCGGCAACATCAAGCCCTTCTGCGACCCGGAGATGGAGACGTCGACGCCCCATTCGTCATGGCGATAGTCCAAGCAGCCGAGCGAAGAAATCGTATCGACCATGAGGAGCGCAGGATGGCCGGCGGCATCCAACGCCTTACGGATATCCTGAATCCACGAACGGCAGCCCGTTGCCGTCTCGTTGTGCACGACGCAAACGGCTTTAATTTCATGCGCGGTATCACGCTTCAGGGCGCTCTCAATCGCATCGGCTTCAGCGCCGGTACGCCAATCGGTCGGCAGGAATTCGGGCACCAGACCGATCTTCGCCGCCATGTCCTTCCACAGCGTTGCGAACTGGCCCGTCTCGACCATCAGCACCTTATCGCCGGGCGACAATGTGTTAACGAGCGCCGCTTCCCACGCGCCGGTCCCGGATGAGGGATAAAGAATCACGGGCTGCTTCGTCTTGAAGATCGTCTTTATGCCATTGATGACGCGCAGCGATAGATCGGCAAAAGCTTGGCTGCGATGATCGATGATCGTACGCGCCATCGCTTGAATAATACGCTCAGGCACGGGGGTAGGACCTGGAATCTGAAGGAAGTGACGTCCCGGCTGGCGCGTCGTATTCGACATGATATCATCCTAAAGTTTAATAGTGCGGCGCCCATGACAAGCCGCAACGGCAGCGCAGGTCCCTCCTAGGCACAGCGCAAGCCGCAAAATCCGATGCGGCAAAATGCATGCTAAGGCCCAGAGCTATAGGATTTCCGGCAACTGCCAGTCAAGTTGGCGCCATGCGGCACAAAAACCAGGCACACGTAAGATACCCACCAAGCTCCCCGCACCCGCAGTGAAAAAGCCGTTTACGGGTTTGGCGACGAAGGCTAGGCTGCGAAAGGCTCCATGCCTGCCAAATAGCTACTCTACGAATTGTCACATGTGCGCAATTGACTCATACAAAGCGCGCGGCAGGTTAGCTGAGCCGCAACCAGAGCCGAAAACGGCCGGTCGCATAACACCCCACCTTTGGCGTGGGCACTGTTGTCACTTTTTCCTTATGGGAGGAAAAAAATCCTATGACGTCCAAGACCGATACAAAGTCCGTCTCCCGTCGTCGCTTTCTGAAAGGCAGCGCCATTGCTGCTGGTACGGCCGCGGTTGGCACAGTAGCAATGCCCAACGTTTCCCGGGCAGAAACCATCACGCTGAAGATGCAATCCTCTTGGGGTGCATCCGACATCTTCCAGGAGATGGCAAAACAGTACACGGATCGCTGCGAAGCGATGTCCGGCAACCGTCTCAAATTTGACCTTCTGCCCGCCGGCGCCGTTGTTAAAGCGTTCCAGGTTCAGGATGCCTGCTCTGATGGCGTCATCGACGCGGCTCACACGGTTTCCGCATACTGGTACGGTAAAAACAAAGCTGCTTCGCTCTTCGGGACCGGCCCGGTCCTCGGTTGCGACGCGACACAGATGCTGGCCTGGATCCAGTCCAAGGATGGCCGCGAACTGTATCGAGAGCTGACCCAAGATATCCTAGGCCTCGACGTTGTCGGCTTCTTCGCTATGCCGATGCCCACACAGCCACTTGGCTGGTTCAAGAAGGAAATCAAAACCGCCGAAGACATGAACGGTGTGAAATACCGTACCGTCGGCTTGGCAACCGACATTATGCAAGGCATGGGCCTAGCTGTAACGCAGCTTCCCGGCGGCGAAATTGTTCCAGCTCTTGAACGCGGCGTTATCGACGCGTTCGAGTTCAACAATCCGACGTCCGACCGCCAGTTTGGTGCCCAGAACGTTTCCAAGCACTACATGCTGGGCTCCTATCACCAGGCCGCTGAATTCTTTGAGATCATTTTCTCGAAGAAGAAGTTCGACGGCTTGCCGCAGGAAATCAAAGCGATCCTCGAATACGGCGCCGAAGCTGCCAACACGGCAAACTACGCGCTCGCACTCGATCGCTATTCTGCCGACCTGCAGGGCCTGATGAACGAAGACGGAGTTACCGTCGCGCGTACGCCAAAGGCGGTGATGGAAGCACAGCTTAAGAGCTGGGACAAAGTGCTCGAAAAGCTGGAACAGGATGCCTTCTTCAAGAAAGTTGTCGACAGCCAGCGCAAGTGGTCGGAACGTGTGGCGTTCTACTACCTGATGAATGCCGCTGACTATCGTTTGGCCTACGAGCACTATTTCCCAAACAAATTGAAGATGGGCTGACCCGTCTCGGACTGACTTAAACCGGAAGTCGGAAGCTACAGATGTGGCTTCCGACCTATACGTATCGGTCCAATTTTTTGGGGACGCTAAACGGTGCTTTCGTTTATCCGAGCCGTTGACAAATTGTCGACTTGGGTGGGCCACGCGTTTGCGTGGTGCATCATCGCAATGACCTTCGGGGTCAGCTACGAAGTCTTTGTTCGCTACATACTAAGAGCCCCGACCACATGGGCCTTCGACCTCAGCTACATGATGTATGGCGCCCTGTTCATGATGGGCGGCGCTTATACGCTCGCCCGTGACGCCCACGTACGAGGTGATGTCTTCTATCGCCTCTGGCCGAATAGGGTCCAGGCCACCATCGAGTTGGTGCTGTATGTGATCTTCTTCTTTCCAGGCGTTTTGGCATTGATCATCGCCGGTTGGAAATATGCCAGCAAATCCTTCCGTTGGCTCGAAGTCAGCTCCATGAGCCCAGCCAACATCCCCATCTGGCAATTCAAGTTCATCATACCTGCTGCAGGGATACTGCTTCTCATTCAAGGTTTCGCACAAGTCTGTCGCTGCATCATATGCCTGCAGACAGGCTCCTGGCCGGACAAACTGGCAGACGTGGAAGAAACAGAAACGGCCTTGCTCCATCAGGCCGAAGACCACGCAAAATTATCTCAGCAGCTCTCCGGCAACAAGGACGCGCCTAAATGACCGACCCGCAAGTTGCCATCATGATGCTGGCACTCTTCATCTTCGTTGTCATGCTCGGCTTTCCCATCGCCTTTACGTTGATGGCGATGGGCGTGATCTTTGGCTACTACGCCTACTATGATCCTGAACGGATGACGTCGATATTCGACAACCGAATATTCGATTTGTTCGTCAACCAGACGTACTCGGTGATGTCCAGCGACGTGCTGACCGCCGTCCCCCTCTTCCTGTTCATGGGTTACATCGTCGAACGCGCGAACATCGTCGACCGATTGTTCACAAGCTTGCGGATCGCCGCCAAAAACGTTCCGGGGTCGATGGCACTCGCATCTCTTCTAACATGCGCACTATTTGCGACCGCGACGGGCATCGTCGGTGCCGTGGTCACGCTCATGGGGCTTCTCGCCTATCCGCAGATGCTGAAAGCCAAATACGAGCCCAGCTACGCATCAGGTGTGATCTGCGCCGGCGGGTGCCTTGGCATCCTGATCCCGCCGTCGATCATGTTGATCGTTTATTCTGCAACCACCAACGTCTCAGTCGTAAAGCTATATGCCGGAGCGTTCCTACCCGGTTTCATGCTGGCGGGACTCTACATGATCTATGTTGTCACCCGCGCCGTACTGAACCCCAAAATTGCGCCGCCACCTTCCGAAGATGATACAGCCGATATCTCGGGCTGGGCCCTCTACTGGCTGATGCTGACGTCGTTCGTCCCTCTTGCGTTACTAATCCTATCCGTGCTTGGCGCAATTCTCTTCGGTCTCGCCACACCTTCCGAGGCCGCTGCCGTCGGATCGCTCGGAGGACTTGTTTTGGCCGCCGCCTACGGATCCTTGACGTGGGAACGGCTCAAAGAATCCGTTTATCTGACCGTCAGGACTTCAGCCATGGTGTGCTGGCTGTTCGTCGGTTCCTGGACCTTCGCGTCCGTCTTCTCCTACTTGGGTGGAGAAAACCTCGTCAAAGAGTTCGTGATCTCTCTCGACCTCTCGCCAATCATGTTCCTGATCCTGACGCAGATCATTATCTTCCTGCTCGGTTGGCCGCTCGAATGGTCGGAAATCATCATCATCTTCGTGCCGATCTTCCTACCACTGGTGACGCACTTCGGGATTGATCCGCTGTTCTTCGGCATTCTCATCGCCTTGAACTTGCAGACATCGTTCCTGACACCACCCATGGCCATGGCGGCCTACTATCTAAAGGGGATAGCGCCGCCGCACATACGTCTGACGCAGATCTTCGCGGGGTGTATGCCCTATCTGGGCATGGTTCTGTTGGCGATGGTGCTGTTGTATACGTTCCCAGGCATCGCCCTTTGGATGCCCGAATATTTCTACGGCCATTGATCGATGAGGTAACATGGCGGAAAACGCCGGTGGACTGAATGAGCTGACGGTGACCGAAGCGGCAAGAGCGATCCGCGACGGCACCGTCACGTCCGAAAAACTCACAGAAGCCTGCCTCGCACGGATCGACGAACGTGACGACGCCATTGGCGCCTTCGCGCACATCGATCACGAGTATGCGCTCAAACAAGCCACAGTTGCCGACCAAATCCGCGGCACCGGAAACGGCATAGGCCCCCTTCACGGTGTCCCAATTGCTGTGAAGGACATCATCGATGTCGCCGGTTATCCCAATGAGAACGGTTGCCCGATATTTTCGGGCAACCGACCCCAGCGCGATGCCACCTGCGTGGCCGCGTTACGCTCAGCAGGCGCCATAATTATCGGAAAAACGGTAACGACGGAACTTGCCCTGCTTACACCCTCGACAACAAAGAACCCACTCAACACATCCCATACACCGGGGGGATCATCCGCGGGATCGGCAGCCGCCGTTGCAGACCTAATGGTGCCCGGAGCAGTTGGCACGCAAACCGCCGGCTCGGTATTGCGGCCCGCATCCTACGTCGGCATCTACGGGTTCAAGCCCACATCCGGCCTCGTCTCGCGCACAGGCGTCCTGCAGCAGTCCCACACACTGGATACGGTCGGCTATTTTGGCCGTTCGATTGAAGACCTAGCGCTCTTAACCGATTGCATGGCCGGGTACGACGCTACCGATCCCGCAAGTTATTTTGCAAGTGGCCCAAACGTCGTTGAGCTAGCTGCCAGCAAGCCACCCCTCACGCCAAGCTTCGCGTTTGTGAAAACGCCAGCCTGGGATCAGGCAGATCCTGAAATGCGAGAGGCGTTCACCGAACTGGCCAGCGAACTCGGCGCTCAATGCGACGAGATCGAACTCAACGGCCTCGCTCGCGTCATCGAATGGCAGCGCTTGGTACAGCTCGCGGAGAACGCCTCGTATTACGGACCGCTGCAAGACCGAGCACGCAACCTGTTGTCCGACGAACTGAACGTTCGGCTTGATGAAGGTGTCAAAGTTCCCGTGCGCGCCTATATCGAAGCGATCGCGTCACGGGAAAGGGCGTACGAAGCCATTGCCGAAATCTTCGAGCACTACTCCGTTATTCTCACTCCTGCGGCGCCCGGCCCAGCACCGCATCTCGACGAAGGCATTACAGGCAGCCCGATTTTCAATGGCCTGTGGACCTATCTCGGCATGCCCGCCGTCTCAGTCCCGATTATGGAAGTCAACGGCCTCCCCGTCGGTGTCCAACTCGTAGGACCGCGTCGCGACGACGGCCGCCTTCTCCGCACCGCCAAATGGCTAGTCGAGCATCTGGCTCAACAACCCGCCACCGCGTGAGGCTCTTTCATGTATGACAAGCTGCTCGCAATATTCTCCCTCGCTCTCTACCTCGCATTCATTGCGATCCTCGGATACGCAGTCGAGGGCTGGGATATCAAAATCGTTCTGATTATCACCGGCCTGATGGTGACATACGATTTCTGGCGGGAGGCATTCAGTAAAATCAAGAATGGTAGCAAAGGCCACTAGCCAGCTACCCCACCAAACAGTCAAAAACAAATTGGCCCGGAGATGATCCGGGCCAATTGGATTCAAAACACCTAACGTCTGTCAGCTGCTTAAGTAAGCGCGAACGGCATTTCCTTACCGGCAAACGCGGCATCGATATTATCGAGAGCCTCGAAACCCATCTGATTTCTGGCTTCGATAGCAGCAGAGCCAAGGTGCGGAAGAAGGAACGTGTTCTCCAGTCCGTAGTAAGCCTCATTGATCTTCGGCTCACCCGCGAACACATCGAGACCAGCATAGCCGAGACGGCCCGATTTGAGCGCCGCGATCACATCTTCGTCCTTCACAAGATCGCCGCGCGCCGTATTCACAACGATCGCACCCTGCGGCATCTTTTCGATGGCATCTTTGTTGAAGAAATAGCGCGTCTCGGGCGTCGATGGCGCGTTGATCGAGAAGAACTCCGACACGGCCAACAGGCTGTCCAGAGTGTCATGATAGATCGCACCTTGCTCAAGCTCGGGGCTGACGCGAACGATATCGTGATAGTGGATTTCCATATCGAAACCACGAGCACGCTGCGCCAGTGCGCGACCGATCTTGCCGAAACCGAAAATGCCCAGTTTCTTGTTGTCGAGGCGGCGACCGACAAGTTGCAGCGGCGCCCAGCCCGGCCACGACTTCGTGCGGATCATATGCTCGCCTTCAGAAGCGCGGCGCGCGGAACCGAGCAACAGCAGCATCGCGATTTCAGCCGTCGCCACCGTTACACCATGCGGTGCGTTACCGATCTTAATGCCGCGTGCTTTGGCAGCGTTCAGATCGATATGGTCGAAACCGATCGAAAACGTCGACATGATCTTGATGTGCTCCGGCAGCGCCATAACCGCGGCCTCAGGCATCTTGTCCGTGATCGTGATCATCACAGCGTCGACGTCACGCGCCTTCTCGGCGATCTCCTCTGGAGTCATCTGATGATCGTCTTCATTGAGCACCACCTCATAGTCCCGGTGGGCCCGTTCTTCCACGGCGCTCGGCAGGCGGCGCGTAATTAGCAGGCGCTTCTTCATAGCCGTAACTCCTCCCTCAAATAAGGATTTTTAGTTCAACCAAGCAGCTTGTGCCGCATGCGGCAGGCCCTGACAAGTATTTCGGCTAACAGACGGCGGAAGGCCGCAGCTTGACGCTTTCTTTACCAAGAATTCGGAATCTTGCCTCTGAGCATTACGGAACACGCTCACCCGCTCTCGCAAGCCGGCGTCCGTCCCACCAAGACCCACGCCGGGCCAGCCAAGGGGATCAGACCGATGAAATATATTATCGCTGCCCTGGCGCTTCTGGCCGTTCTCAAGGTCTACGCCCAGGATCAGATTTATCGCTCTGCAACAGCCGATGCGCTGATCGCCGCTTACCGCAACAATGCCATCGCCGCGTGTCAACGCGACCGGCTCAACCAATCCGCCGAATTTGCCGGTCTCGCTTGGTCGAAACCATCATCAATTGCGTTGCAGATTGGTCGCGGCGATCTCGGGGTAAACCTTTGGGAGATCAGCGATACGCGTTGGGATGCGGCATACAAGCAGCCCTATCTGGTGCTCGCACCTGCGGACCCGCAAACCAATCTGAGATGTACCTATGACATCAATATCAACGTCGCGAGCGTGCGACGAAGCGGTGCTTGAAAACGTACACCTCAATAGAAGCGACCTTGGTTTCCCACCAGTTACCATGCATCTCGCGCACTTGCGCCGCTGGTTCACCTGTCAACCTGAATGACGAACTCATCTCGCCAGTGCCGAAACCCTAGGAACCTTCCGCGAAAAGGGTCAGGCCAACTGCTCCGCTGGCCCAACGCCAAATGGGGATCGCGCATCAAGTGGCGAAGACTTATTGTCATCGCGGCTCTCGCAACGGGCTTTTCGCTGACCCTTTTTTTGACAACGCCAACCCGTTACTCCGCAACAACGACGCTCCAGCTTGATCCAAAACACGGCACCCTTTCAAACGACGCCTCGTATGATGTCATCGAAGCCGACGATGCAGTTGCCGCAAAAGCTCTCTCTGACATCCGTTCTCACGAACTGGCCTTGGCCGTCGTCGTCCATCTCAAATTACAGGAGAGACCGGAGTTTCTTGATGAGGCTCCGCTGTGGCAACGCATACCCTCCACCCTCATGTCTCTCCGCGGGCAAGAGACATCACAACGCGATAGCTCTCAGATTCAGCAAAAGAATTCGCGCTTCGATTTTATGGACGAAGCCAGAGAAAACGACGACGGCAAAACCTTCGCTATTGATCCGAAACTGAGCCGTTCTGCGGCCACTGTAGCGGCGCTCATCAAAACGCGACGCTTGCGGAATACCCTTTTGATAACAATCACAGCAAAAGCGAGCGATCCCGAACTGGCCGCCCGGATCGCTGATACTGCAGCCGACGTCTACATTTCCCGGAAGCTAGCCCGCAAGAAACGCCTCGCTCAAGAGCGCATGCGCGCCGCGGAAGACCGCATCGCGGAATTGCGTGCACAGATTGGAGCGGCCAAGGCCTCCCCTCAGCCTCAAGCAACGGTACTCGCAAATCCAATCGATGCGCCAGATCCCACATTAAAGATCAATGCGCTCACCCAGCAACTCAACGAAGAAATGGAAACCGGGCGGCAAGCCGACACGAGCTTTGGGCTGCACTTGCCGGATGCACGCATTGTCGAGCAGGCGGCAGATCGACCGGTTTCACGCACCTCACAAATGCGCGCAGCAATCGGTTCCTTGGTCACCGGGCTACTGTGTGCAATCGTTTTCGCGCTAGTCATTGCATTACTCTCGCCTCGAAAACGAAAGAGTATCTGGCCACCGGCCTATATCGATTTGGCGCTTACCCAACCACGCAATCTACCAATGTCTCACCAGATGCCGCCCACTGCGCGAAAGGTTAGAACTCGACCTCAACGCTCCACTTGAGCGTGGCTTCTGGCGTGTTCTGATTGAGCCCGGCGAGTAATCCGACCCCGATCGTAACGGTCGTGCCCTCGTCCTTCTCTTCACCAAATTCTGCATCTGTATCGATGTCTATTGCGTTGTTTTCGGAACGGTAGGTGTAATAGATCAACGGCCCCATGCGGTGTTGATCGAAGTCGCCAAACAGTACCCGTGTCTCATCCGGCGTCCCACTATTCCCGAGCCGGTCTACCGTACCGTAGGCCTCCAGAGCGAATGCCCAGTTTTCCGTGGCATCGTATTTAATCTGCGTCGCATAGGCGAAATCCCATTTCGGATCGCGTTCGTCAGGATCTCCACCAAAGAAGTGCACGAGCGTCAGGTTGGCTACCGCCGACCACGGTCCATACTGCGCCTCAATGATTGGACCAAACACGACCGAATTAGCGCTACCCGTTTCGAGAGGGTGCTCGACTTCTGTCAGGGCTCCCAACCCAATCCCATGTTTGTTTTTGATCGGAATGAGTATCACCACGCCTTCGACAGCGATTTCGTCGAGCGTAAGCCCCCCAAAGTCATTAGCAAACACCGGCCCCTCAGGGTCGTCCAATCGCTCTTTTTCATATTCGATGCCGACACGCATCCGAAAGAAGTGGGTGAGCGTCATCTCAATTTCGAGCGCATGGCGCTGCTGCGCTACGCTATTGTCATCATACGCGAATTCACCAGGCGCCACTTCCTGATACTGGCGCTTTGGCAGCCCCCACGAATGAGCATTTTGACTTTGAAACTCGACGGTCCCCGGCTCAGCCTCAAGATCCTTGATCTCGAATTGCCCAATCGCCGGCCCGGCATGCACCCCGCCTGCACCCAAAAAGCATAGGCTGGCCATCAGGCCACCGACTAGCCAGCACGCTGACGCCTTCATCCCCCCCCCCGGTTCAGCGAAGACCGGAAGACACCCAAGTCTTCCCGAATTTTTCTTACAAAAGCTCCCGACGATCGGATCAAAGCGTATTTTGCACAACTCAGCCAGCGCAATAGTGCAACAAGTTCACAGAAAGCCAGCCATCTTGCACTTAATCTGAGCACAATATCTGGCATCCAAAGAAGATCTTGCCGCCGCGAAACTGTTAACCCGTAGTTATCGGTTAATACCTAGAGTTCATGACGGTTCATTCCGATCGAGACAAACCAGAACATGCTCAACGGCTCGTTTAACAATCAGAATACGAAGTCATTAATGTCTGAATACGCATCATTGCTTGGTGATGCGGTATTACGGCATAGAACGCGTGTGGCCGAACACTCGGCGCGTATCGAGACTGAGCTGGCGAATAAGGTCAAATCCGAGTTCATCTCGAATATGAGCCACGAGCTGCGCACGCCACTCAACACCGTAATCGGTTTCTCCAAAATCCTAGCTGAGAATAACCGAAGCAAACTGAGCGATGAGAATGTCGCCGAGTACGCGTCACTGATCCATGACGCCGCCGTGCATTTGCTATCTGTCATCAACGACATTCTCGACATTTCGAAAATGCAGAGTGGCAAGTACGCACTCAATGAGCACGAAATTGATCTCGCTGCTGTACTCGAGGAATGCGCAAAGTCGGCAAAACGGCTGGGCGATAGCAAGAACATCACGCTCGTGTTCCTGTCCCCCCCGAGCCTGACTACGATCCGCGGGGAAGAAAACAAGCTCGCGCAGATCTTTAACAACATCATCTCCAACGCCATCAAGTTCACGCCGCCCGGTGGCACGGTTGTTATTGAAGCACTGCGCAATCCTGACCAGAGCGTAACAGTCCTTGTCCGGGACACGGGCGTCGGCATGAGTGCAGAAGAACTTTCCGTAGCGCTGACCCCCTTTGGTCAGGTCGATGGATCACGAGCACGCTGGCAAGAAGGAACCGGCCTCGGCCTCACGATCGCCAAGGCGCTAACAGAACTCCACGGTGGCCAACTGCAAATTGAAAGCGAGAAGGAGCGCGGCACCCAGGTCTCGGTGCACCTCCCCTCACCTCATCACGTTTCCATAACTCAGGGACGCGGCGCCGCCCTCGGCACTTTTATGTCGGGCCCCGACCCTTCGAGCCGGTGACCGGAACAATGACGCCCGGTCTGAACAAAAACGCGGAGCATCTAAAATGCTGAACGGCGACAGCTCCATTGGACGCATCGTATCCGTTACCGGTGGCAAGGCGATCCTTATGCTCGATCCTCCGGCCGAAGGCAGCCCAGCTATGGCCGGCAATCGGCCCGAAATGGGCACATTGCTAGCTATCGACACCTCGAATACGATCGTGCTCGCCATCGTATCCGCATTAAGTGTGCCCGTCCCTGCACAACGGGACGGCGAAGGCGAGATTTGGATCGCTGAACTCAACCTCGTTGGAGAGCTCTCCAGAGATCGCCATAGCGAGACGAGGTTCAATCGTGGTGTTACGAGCTACCCTGCACTTGGTGATCGCGTTCGCGTTGCCGCAAAGAGTGAGTTGCAGCTCGCATTTTACGGCTTCGATTCAGACAGCGTTCGCGTCGGCACGCTCCGCCAGGACAGCACGATTCCGGCTATCATTAAGGTCGATGATTTGCTCGGAAAGCACTTTGCGATCCTCGGCACGACAGGTACCGGAAAATCTTGCGGCACAGCACTCATCCTGCGCGCAATTCTCGACAAACATCCCGCCGCCCATATTGTGCTGCTCGACCCACACAACGAATACGCGAGCGCGTTCCAGGGCCGGGCCGAGGTCATTTCTCCAAGAAATCTGCAACTTCCATTTTGGCTTCTGACATTCGAGGAAGCAGTCGAAGTTCTGATTGGTGACGTTACACGCAAAGCAGAAATCGAAATCCTTCAGGAACTGATCCCACTCGCGAAAGCACGTTACGGCATCGGCCGAAGCCCGGACGCGGTGAACCAACGGCTACGACGCCCATCGATTGATCCCAGCCGCTACACAATCGACTCACCCGTTCCTTATCGTATTTCGGACCTCGTAAGTCTGATCGACGAACGCATGGGTAAACTCGAGAACAAGCGGGATCTTGCGCCCTATCGTCAGCTCAGAGCACACATTGAGAGCATATCCTCCGATGTCCGCTATGCCTTCATGTTCGGATCAGTCACCGTCTATGACGGAATGGCGCAAATCCTTGGTCGTATTTTCCGTGTACCGGTAGACAACAAGCCGATTACAATTCTGGAACTCACGGGCCTTCCGACCGAAATCATAAACGTGGTCGTTTCCGTCATCTGCCGTATGACGTTCGACTTCGCACTCTGGGGTGAAGGCCAAGTCCCCGTGACACTCGTATGCGAAGAAGCACATCGATACATTCCCGCAAACACCGACCTCGGCTTCGAACCGTGCAAACGCGCCATCGCCCGCATTGCCAAGGAAGGACGCAAGTACGGAGCCTCTCTCTGCATCGTCACTCAGCGCCCCGCCGAGATCGATCCCACGATCCTCTCTCAGTGCAACACCGTGTTCGCGTTGCGCATGTCCAATGATAGAGACCAGAATATCGTGAAGGCCGCAGTTTCCGATCCCGGTTCAGGCCTTCTCGAATTTCTACCCGCGTTGGGGCAGCGCGAAGCAATCGCATTTGGCGATGGTGTGTCGCTCCCCGTACGTATCCATTTTGATGAGCTGCCAGAAGATTGTCTGCCACGCTCAGCCGCCGCGCGGTTTACCCACTGCTGGCAGCAATCTATCGGAGATCAGAAACTTCTAGAGCACATCGTAGAGCGCTGGCGCTCATTGGGCAGCGGCCAAGTAACCGCGACAACCCACGAATTGTTTGCTGAAAGTCTAGCTGTTTCCGACATGGATGACAGGTCGGCAACGTCCCCCTCATACGCATCGACCAGCACCGACAATCTCGACGAAGTCCTTCCAGCGCTCGAAAACATCCACGAACTGCCCGAGCACGCCCCTTACGCACCACGCTTCGCGCAACCGGCCCCGGCGAGCACCGCCAAGCCTCTGCGGCCGCCGGAGCAGACGTCACCCCCACAGCTCCGCGCAGTCCCCCAACCACAGCGCGCCAATGCCCCGCCCGCCACGAGCGCAGCCCTGAAGTCATTGCGTGAACGCCTTATGCAACGCCCACAGCGTTGAAGCTTGCGAGATCTAATTCAAAGCTACGATAAGCTTGGCGGTTTCAGCTCCGCCGAGCTTCCATGGCTGGCGCATCCGAGCTCAAATCGGCGAGCAGCGTTTCGCCTGCGATCGACCTCTGGCCAACCGCAACCATCGTAGATTTTCCCGGGGGCAGATAAACGTCGACGCGAGATCCGAAGCGGATCAGTCCAAATCGCTGCCCGACCCCGACACTGTCGCCCTCATGAGCAAACGTAATGATGCGCCGAGAAACCATCCCCGCGATTTGCACGACCGCGATTTCATCTCCGGTTGGCATCTCGATGACCAGAGCGCGGCGTTCGTTGTCCTCGCTTGCCTTATCGGAAGTGATGTTGACGAATGCACCGGGAATATAAACGGAACGCTTCACGCGTCCGGCCACGGGCACCCGGTTGATGTGCACGTCGAACGGCGAAAGGTGTGTCTCGATCCGCACACGCTCACGATCACCAAGCGCAAGCTCAGGTGGCGGGCGAACCTTTTCGATCGAAGCGATCATGCCGTCTGCAGCCGCAACGACAAAACCATCACGGAGCGGCGTCACGCGGTCAGGGTCTCGAAAAAAATAGGCGATGAAAATCGTGGCAAGCACCGCCAACCAGCCAAGCGGCGACCAAATGAAAAACAGGATCAGAGCCAGGATTGCCGCGACAGCGATAAACTTATGTCCGTCGCGATGAACCGGAACGAAATGACCTGCCAAACTTTCCAAAAAGCTCGATTGCTCGCGCACGTGGCAAACTCCTCTCAGGTAATCACAACCCGCATACCCGTTGGAAAGCTGAAACGCTATTCAATTCGAAAACCGACAATCCGTTTGCGGATCCGCCGGCTTTCAAACCTGAACCTTGTCACGTGAGTTCTCCCGCGCGCCACAGATAAAACGTTAGCGCGACTTGATCGGAAGGGCCTCGAACCGCACCTCACCACGTTTACCTTCGATACGTAGCAACAACGCCTGCCGGCCGCTCGCCTGAACACGCTCAACACTTTCGGCAACTTCCCGCGGCGTGCGCACTTGTTCTTGGCCGGCCTCAACGATGACATCACCAGGTTTGATGTTTTTGCCCGCCGCCACGCTTTCTGGCGCAACCTCCGTGACGATCACGCCATCGACATGGGCATCGACGCTATATTTGGAGCGAAGGTCGTCAGTAAGTTCGCTCAGCGTCATACCCAGAATCGGCCCGGTTTCCCCATCCTCGGCACTTGGCTCATCACCTGACGGAAGGATGCCTGCGTCTCCGGTTTCCTCCGCAAGCTGCCCCACCTTGACCGAAAGCGACATGGCCTTGCCTTGCCGCCATATCTCGACCGGAACAGTCTTCCCAATCCGCGTCTGCGCTACGATCCGTGGAAGCCCGCGCATCGTCGAAACGTCTTTGCCATCGAACGACACAATCACATCTCGCGCTTGGAGGCCCGCCACCGCAGCTGGGCTATCCGGCTCAACGGCTGCAATGAGCGCGCCTTTATTGGGCGGAACGCCCAGGTCCTCCGCAATTTCGTCAGCCACGGTTTGGATACGCACGCCGAGCCAACCTCGCCGTGTCACACCATACAGCTTGAGCTGCTCAATAACATTCAGAGCCGTATCTGAGGGTACGGCAAAGCCAATACCAATGGATCCGCCGGTCGGAGAGATAATAGCCGTGTTCACTCCGATGACTTCACCATCCATGTTGAACAGAGGGCCGCCCGAGTTTCCTTTATTTATGGCTGCGTCAGTCTGCAGGTAATCATCATATGGGCCGGAATTTATGTCCCGCTCCTTGGCTGAAATGATTCCCACGGTGACCGAACCGCCCAAACCAAAGGGGTTCCCGATCGCCATCACCCAATCACCGACCTGAAGCGTCTCAGATGACCCAAACTTCACATCTTTCAGTGGCGTTTTCGGATTGACTTTGAGCAACGCCAAATCCGTTTGGGTATCCTTGCCAACGATCTTCTCGACCTTCAACTTCGACCCATTGGCGAAGTTTACATAGATCTCGTCCGCATCCGCAATCACGTGATTGTTCGTGACGACAAGACCTTCCTTACCGTCCACGACGAATCCCGAACCAAGGGACGAAACGCGTCGTTCGATCCCTTCGTCAGCACCTGGCTGATTGAAAAAATCGTCAAAAAACTCTTCGAACGGCGAGCCCTTAGGTACCTTTGGCAGCGGCACGCCACGAGGTCCCTTTGCATGCTGGCTGGTGGAAATGTTTACGACTGCATCAATCAGGCGGCCCGCAATAGGCGCAACGCTCTTTGGACCATTCTGAGCTATCGCTCCTCGCCTTGCCCCATCAGCGGCAAGGACAGATAGGGCCGCGATAAAGACGGCAAGAACCATCAAACCACGCAAGGGCGAACAAAAACCAAAACCTCGCATACGGTTGACACTCCCAGGTTAGCGGCCCCAAGCGCAAGTGGCGGAGTACAGCTCTGCGGATATTGTTCACTCTGCCACTGGACCAAAAGAAGGTTTGGCTAACCTAGCGACCCTGTCAATCCGGAGAATTCACTCTTGGCCTGAAACGAGAAACGCCGCCACGAAACCTTCCGTGGCGGCGTCAAGATATGGTTAGAACGAACTCATCCCCGGATCAGCCAAACAATGGCAAAACCAATGGCAACCGCCACCCAGCCAGCCAGACGCAACGACTTCTCCGGCGTCTGGGCAGCCCGGCTGAGCATCGACAGTGCAACCCCAGGAGCGACTGCCCACAATAGCCCTTCGATGACGAGGACAAGGCCTATCGCGACAGCAAGGTCCGTCATATTTCAAAACGCACTTATTGCGGAGCAGGCGATCTCGACGCCGGCCCACTTGGCTGCGCCCCTTGTGGGTTGTTGAAATATTCGAAGAACTGCGAGTCGGGCGAAATCAACATACGTGTATCACCCGGCGACATACCCTTCTCGTAAGCCTGCATCGATCGATAGAAGCCGAAGAAGTCTTCGTCTCTGCCGTAAGCTTCCGCAAAAATTCTGTTCCGCTCGGCATCGCCTTCACCTCGAGTGATCTCGGCCTTTTTCGTCGCTTCAGCCAGAATCACCGTTGCTTCACGATCAGCCGTCGCCCGAATGCGGTTCGCAGCGGCATTACCTTCCGATCGAATTTCCGTCGCCTCGCGCTGGCGTTCGGTCTGCATGCGCCGATAGACGGCTTCCGAGTTCGCTTCTGGCAGATCGGCACGCTTAATGCGCACATCCACGACGCTGATGCCGAGGTCCTTAGCCTCGCGATTCACACGCTCCAGAATCGACGTCATGAGCTCTTCGCGCTTATCGCGGACAAGCTCCTGGAATGTCGCGTTACCGAGCGTATTACGCAGCGAGGACTCGATCACGTTGCTGAGGCGTTGCCGTGCAATCCGCTCGTCCCGCACCGTTTGGTAGAACAGCAGCGGATTGATGATTCGAAAACGCGCAAAAGCATCAACGACAAGACGCTTCTGGTCCGAAGCGATAACTTCCAACGGCTCCGCCTCAAGGTCGAGGATACGCTTATCGTAGAACTCCACCGTCTGGACGACCGGAATTTTCCAATACAGGCCCGCGTCGTTCACTGGCTGACCATCCGGGCCAACCTCAAACTCATTGATCACGTTTACTGGCTTACCGAACTCGAGAACGATCGCCTGCTCGGTCTGCCGTACGATAAATGCCGACAGGTAAACGACGGCCGCGCTGAGACCTGCCAGAATGATCAGAATGGCTAATAGCGTGCGCATTGGCGTTATTCGCTCCCCTTAGCTGCAGTACCGGCGCGTTGGCGCAGCGGTTCAAGTGGCAGGTAGGGGACCACTCCAGAAGTGTTGCCCTTTGAATCCATGATGATTTTATCCGTACCTTGGTAGACCCGTTCCATGGTTTCCAAGAACAAGCGCCTGCGTGTCACGTCGGGAGCCTTGCGATATTCCTCGTAGACTTTTTCAAAGCGTGCAGCCTGACCAGTGGCTTCCTGAACAGCCTGCTGCTTGTAACCTTCCGCAGCCTGGAGAATACGCTCAGCCTGACCACGCGCCTCAGGCACAACCTTGTTTGCGTACCCGAAAGCTTCGTTCTGAATGCGTTCGTTGTCAGCTTTAGCCGCCTGGACGTCACGGAACGCGTCGATGACCTTCAGCGGCGGATCCACTTTCTGGAGCTGAACGCGCGTCACACGAATACCGGAACCATAGCTATCCAGCGTCTTCTGCATAAGCACGCGCACGTCATCTTCGGTTTTCTGACGTGCACCTGTCAGGATCGGCTGAATATCACTCTTGCCGACAACCTCGCGCATCGCTGCCTCGGCAACCTCTTTCACCGTCTCATCCGGGAATTGCAGGTTGAAAAGATATTGCTCGGCGCCTGTCTGTCCCGTGTTCGGATCCTTGTCCTCTGCCTTAATGCGCCAGAACACCACGAAATCCACGTCAACAATGTTCTCGTCGCCCGTAAGCATCAGGCTTTCTTCGGTGACGTCCCGCTTAGCGACCCCGCGCATGCTACTTACTGAGCGCATACCGATCTCAATGGAGTTCTCACGTGTCACCTTGGGCAACATCACTTCCTCAAGCGGATAAGGCAGACGGAAATGCAGACCTGGGCCTTCCTGACGATTGAACTGACCGAAGCGCAAAACGACGCCGAGTTCGTCTGGCCGCACCGTGAACGTGAAAGCAAAGAAACCAACGAACGCAGCGGCAATCGCCGCAATAAGCAACAAGAGCGGTCCAGGCACCCCACCTGAATGCATGACTTGCTTCATCCGGTCTTGGCCGCGCTTGAGCATTTCTTCCAGATCTGGCTGCTGACCGCCGCCGCCTGGACCATGCTGACCGCCGCCTCCAGGACCTTGTCCCCAGGGGCCGCCTCCGCTCTTCCAACCACCGCCGCCGCCATTTTGATTATTCCAGGGCATACGTCTTAAGCCTCATGTCTGTTGGAAGGCATGGGCGCCAATTTCGCATAGCGATGGCAGCACCACGTGAGAAGTTCATGATCCGTGCGGACATCGGATCAAAAAATATTGTCCGCCCGCTTATAGGGCATCGAACCCTGCGCGCGCAAACAACCGCTTCGAATTTGGTGATGCAGACGCTGCCGTCAAGACGATATTGCGACCTAAATCCATGCAAACAGTCAAAAAATACGGTTGCAGAGGCAGCAATTAGATCCGATCCATAATTTTTAAGGTTGCTGCGTACTGATCCCGCTCGGTCCTGGGAATGGGCTCCCGGCCAACCTCTCGCCATATTTCAGCATCGAGCGGAGGAAATATTGTGTCGCCTTCTGGCGTCCCGTGCACCTGCGTCCAGTAGATTCTGTCCGCATGATCCAACGTATCCTTATAAATCTGCGCACCTCCGATGACTGCAACCTCGTCTGCGCCGCGCGCCTCCGCCAACTCTCGCGCGAGAGCAAGCGCTGCGTCAACATTGGTAACGACATATGCGCCATCAGCCTTAAAATCAGCGCTGCGGGTTACAACGATATTGTCGCGTCCATCCAAGGGCCGTTTCGGTAGGGAATCCCACGTCCGGCGCCCCATGACGATGGGCTTACCCATCGTCAAACGACGAAACAGCTTCAGATCGGAAGAAAGACGCCAGGGCAGTTCCCCATCGCGGCCAATGACACCGTTCTCCGCCACGGCAACAACAAATGCGACTTTTACCATGAACTCCTCTGGCAATTCAGCCCCGATGGGCGTGTCTGACACGCGATGCGGCTAAACCGCTACGTCGGCCTTGATATGCGGATGCGGATCGTAGCCCTGGATCTCGAAGTCTTCATACGTGAAATCAAAAATGTCTCCGACGTCGGGATTGATCCACATTTGCGGAAGAGGCCGCGGTCTGCGAGCCAATTGTTGATCAGCCTGTTCCAGATGGTTCAGATAAAGATGCGCATCTCCCAGCGTGTGAACGAAGTCACCAGGCTGCAGCTCTGTGACTTGCGCCATCATCATAGTCAGCAAAGCATAAGACGCGATATTGAACGGAACCCCCAGGAAAATATCCGCCGAACGCTGATAAAGCTGACAGGATAAGCGTCCATCCGCGACATAGAACTGAAAGAGGCAATGGCACGGCGCCAAAGCCATATCCGGGACGTCCGCTGGATTCCATGCCGACACAATCAACCGGCGACTGTCGGGATTGGTCCGGATCTGATCGACAACATCGCTGATTTGATCGACCGCACGCCCATCGAGCGTCGCCCATGAACGCCACTGCTTACCATAGACCGGGCCGAGCTCGCCGTTTTCGTCAGCCCATTCATCCCAGATGGTTACGCCATGCTCGCGCAGGTATTTGACGTTCGTGTCGCCGGTTAAGAACCACAACAACTCATGGATGATCGACCTCACGTGCAGCTTTTTGGTCGTCACCAACGGAAAACCCTCGGAGAGATCGAAACGCATCTGGTGTCCGAACACGCTTAACGTGCCAGTTCCAGTACGATCGGTTTTCCGCGTGCCGTGCTGGAGCACACGCGCCAGCAAATCGAGATAATTCTGCATGAAGTCAGCCTAGCCCGATTCCCAGTAGGACCACATCGGTCCATCGGTTTCGATCAATCTCTACGCGGGCACGGGAAACGCCGCGAGATAGGAGATGATCACACCATTATAGACGCCGTGGCAAATGATCGGCACCCATAGGCTCCCCGTCTGCCACAGGAGCCAGCTCAGCACGAGTCCGACGAGAAACACTTCTCCCAGACCAGCCAGCGAATAGCCCGCGTGCAGTCCCGTCCAGGCGACCGTCGTAATCACCGCCGCATTCACAAATCCCAACCGCGATTTCGCCAGCGCCGACTGAAGGAACCCCCGAAACAACAGTTCTTCCGAGAGGGGAGCGCCAATCACGGCGACCAGCGCTAATGCCCACCCCCACGGGGACTGCATGATTTCCCACAACGGTCGGAGATCGCCGACCAGGTCGTCAGGAAAAATAAGAAAAGTCAGCAAAGTATAGACAAGCGTGACACCCGCTATGAACGCGAGGCCGTTCGCGACATCTCGCCACCCTCCCGCAGGCTGGCGCAACGCTAGAACATCGGCGCGCCGCCCCCCGAAGAAGCCGGCAGCGAGAACCGTAAGCCCTATAATAAGAAGCTGTACCAGAAGCTCGACCCAGAGCGATCGGCCTTGCGAATCAGGTTGGCCTTCATTGGCCAGCACAAGAATGCCAAACCCCGCCGCTGCAGCACCAATGAAGATCACGAACGTGGCCAATACCGCCAGAACTGGGCCCCACCCGGTGCGCGCGTGATAGGCCGGTGTATATGGAAAGGCGCGCGCCAAATATGCGAGAGGCATGCCCTGAAACCCTTCTTCTACCTATCCGTTATCCCTTAGGACGCCCAGATAACGGGCTAAAACGGACAAGCTTTATGGATCCGTGAAGACCCGGCGAATCATAATACCGGACGCTGAATTCTGAGGATAAAGCGAAGGCAGAAATGTCACCCTGAAGCATTCGCTCACACGAACTATCGCCTGTGTAGCGGTCCTGCCTTGCAACGACACTTTTTTTTCACTTGCAGCCGTCATATATTCAAATCGCTGGAGCGATCCAGCTATGGCGATAAACGCGGTCGTAATAAGCCGTTCGGACCCGGGGGCGGTACCCGGCGCCTCCACCACATGCCCACGCGCAAAATGCGAAAGAGCCGTTTGGCCGCGTGTGCGTGGGTATCTGATGGGGGCGAAATAGGATCGACGAAGGTGTAAAGGGCTTAGCTTTTGCTCGGCATGGTTCCGCCGTTATCGGGCCGATCATAATAGTTGCAAATGACAACTATGCTGAGGCCGCTGTCGCTGCGTAATGCAGTGCCAAAAGCCTGAACTTGAAGTCCTTATCCTAGCTGGGTAAGGCGCGGTATCGGAGGGCACCGGGCAACAGAAGCCCTCCACTAATTCTTGGCGCACCTTTGGCGAGCGGGGCGCAAAATAATAAGGTTGCGCGAGACGAGATGACGACCGAGCAAACGATCGACTACGAGACCCTGGCGCAGGAAGCCATGCGCGGCGTCGTGCGCACCGTTCTGCAAAAGGCGGCAAAATTCGGCTTGCCGGGCGATCATCACTTCTACATCTCCTTCGAGACACAAGCCGCCGGTGTCGCTCTCTCTAAGAGGCTGAAGGAGAAATATCCCAGCGAAATGACGATCGTTCTCCAGCACCGCTTCTGGGACTTGAACGTTTCGGACGACCGCTTCGAAGTGAAGCTCACGTTTGATGGCATTCCCGAGCGCCTCGTCGTGCCCTTCTCAGCCATCAAAGTCTTCTTCGACCCGAGTGTGCGCTACGGTCTGCAGTTCGAGGAACCGGATTTCACTGCGGACAGCGTGGACCAATCGGTAAGCTCGCTGGAGTCGAACTATTCCAGCCTCAACGGCGATTCAGATCCCGAGCACGCCGAGCCGACATCGCTTGCAAATGCCGCCAATCGGCGTTCGCACAACCGCCGCCGCGATGACAACGCAAAAGAACCGGCTGCTGATGTCGTGAAAAAGCACGCGCCGGCCCAAGAACGCGCATTGAACGGTAACGCAGAGCAATCAGACGGCCTCGAAGCCGAGGCGAATGAAGAAGAAGCAGAACTGCCTGCGACTGTCGGCGCTGAAATCGTAAGCCTCGACGCTTTCCGCAAAAAATAAGCCAGCTTACCCCTAAACATGTTCGGCTCCGTGGCACCACCCGCCGCGGCCGGATTTGTCCTGTCTGGCATAATACCAACGGCGGGGACCGCCTGAGGTGGCGCATCTCGTGCGTCCCAGTATAAATGCGCTTGCAAACAACTCTTTCCGACGAACGAAACCAGCAGTGAGCCGCCCATGACCGCCACAGCCCCCAAGGCAACGCCCCGCACCGAAACAGATACATTCGGCGCCATTGAAGTTCCTGGCGACAAATACTGGGGCGCACAAGCCCAGCGATCACTCGGCAACTTCAAGATTGGCTGGGAGAAGCAGCCGGCGCCCATCGTTCGCGCTCTTGGCATTGTTAAGCGCGCCTGCGCCGAAGCGAATGTGGAGTTGGGACGCCTTAAGCCGGACGTCGGCAAAGCCATCGTCAACGCGGCCCAGGAAGTGATCGAAGGCAAGCTGGACGAGCACTTCCCATTGGTCGTTTGGCAAACGGGTTCGGGCACTCAGTCCAACATGAACGCCAACGAAGTGATCTCCAATCGCGCGATTGAGATGCTGGGTGGCGAGATGGGCACGAAGTCCCCAGTCCATCCCAACGATCATTGCAACATGAGCCAGTCGTCGAACGATACGTTCCCGACAGCCATGCACATCGCATGTGCCGAAGAAATCCAGCATCGCTTGCTGCCCGCGCTCCAACAGTTGCGCAATGCGCTGAACGACAAAGCGCAGGCCTGGAAGTCACTTATCAAGATCGGCCGCACCCACACGCAGGACGCAACGCCTCTCACTCTTGGTCAGGAGTTCTCCGGCTACGCACAACAAATAGAAAACGGTATCCAACGCATTGAAATGACGCTCCCGCGCCTCATGGAACTGGCTCAAGGCGGCACCGCCGTCGGTACGGGGCTCAATGCCCCCATCGGTTTTGCCGAAATGGTTGCGGAAAAGATTGCGGCAATCACCCAGATGCCGTTTACAACCGCGCCCAATAAGTTTGAAGCCCTAGCCGCGCACGACGCGATGGTCTTCAGTCACGGCGCCATCAACACCGTCGCCGCCTCACTCTTTAAGATCGCCAACGACATTCGCTTCCTCGGTAGTGGTCCGCGCTCCGGTCTGGGCGAACTGTCGCTCCCGGAGAATGAGCCGGGCTCATCCATCATGCCGGGCAAGGTCAATCCCACGCAGTGCGAGGCCATGACCCAAGTCTGCGTGCAGATCTTCGGCAACAACGCCGCAATCACGTTCGCAGGCAGCCAAGGCCACTTCGAATTGAACGTCTATAATCCGGTGATGGCTTACAATTTCCTGCAATCGGTACGTCTCATGGCCGATGCCACCGTATCGTTCACGGAAAACTGCGTGGTTGGCATCACGCCGCGCGAAGATAACATCAAGGCCGGCCTCGAGCGCTCGCTCATGCTCGTCACCGCCTTGGCGCCCAAGATCGGCTACGACAACGCAGCAAAGATTGCCAAGACGGCGCACAAAAACGGCACCACGTTACGTGAGGAAGCAGTCGGCGGCGGCTATGTGACGGATGCCGAATTCGACGAAATTGTCGACCCGTCCAAGATGATCGGCCCAAAGTGAGCCTTAGGAGCCTAGGGGCCGCCCATGACAGGGGGCCCCTACGGATAGGCACCCAAACCATTATCTAATTTGCGGACATACGCGGCGTTGCACCAAAAAATATACTATTCCACACAGACCACTTCGCAAATGCAGCATCACCGCTCGATAAATTTTGGAAGAAGCCAAGTAATTCAGCGACACGTCTCGGAAAGTTATTTCGCACTAGCGAATTAACCTGTCGCCTTATGCACGCGGAGGAATAAGCACAGCAGAACTTCTTGGTTAGGATGAGCATGCGCGCTGGCTACAGTTTGCAAACACAAAATGAGCCAGACCGGAGGAACGCGCAATGACCACAACCCAGACACTGTCCTGGTTAGGTTTCTTTCTCTCCATCGCCGTCGTGATCGCGATCAGCATTTCGATCTGAGTTGTAGGATATGCGATGGCGCAGCAAACTGATGTGTTGCGTTTCGCTCTCTGAGCCATCGCCCCAACAATCTCAGCGCAAATTGCCAGAAATTATGTTGGCTTTCGCCTTTTGCACGCATTGAACTGACGTAGATCTCTGGCAAACCGGACGATCAAGCCTCTATCGTCGAAGCCGGGTTATAAAATACTAGATACGTCCGTCCCAGCCTCAATGCCGCGAGCCATACATGAACTTCCAACAGCTTCGGATCATCAGGGAAACCGCGCGGCGCGGCTTCAACCTGACAGAGGTTGCGGGCGCACTCTACACTTCTCAATCCGGCGTCAGTAAACACATCAAGGACCTCGAGGATGAGCTTGGCGTCGAGTTGTTTGTACGGCGCGGCAAGCGCCTGACCGGCCTGACTGGCCCTGGCGAAGAACTTTTAGAACTTGTCGAGCGGCTCCTGCTAGAAGCCGAGAATATCAAACGCATCGCTGATCAATATTCACAAACAGATCGCGGCGAACTCACTGTAGTGACCACGCATATGCAGGCTCGCTATGCGCTGCCCCCCATCGTCGCAAAGTTCAAGCAGACCTTTCCCGATGTGCATCTTGTACTTCACCAGGCCAGTCCGGCCGAAACGGCCTCGATGCTTCTTGATGGCTCAGCCGATGTTGGTGTCGCGACCGACGCTCTGATCGACAATCCCGACCTGATCTCATTCCCGTTCTATTCCTGGCACCATGCTGTCATCGCACCGAAGGGACACCCGCTCGAAAAAGTCACGCCGCTGACGTTGGAAGCGATCGCCGAATATCCGATCATCACGTATAATCCCGGCTTCACCGGCCGCGCCGGTATTGATGCAGCCTTCGCATCCGCAGGTCTCTCACCCGATATTGTCATGGCAGCCCTGGACGCAGACGTGATCAAGGCCTACGTCGAACTCGGCTTAGGCGTAGGGATCATTGCCTCGATGGCGTTCGATCCCACGCGCGATACCAAGTTGACGTTGCTCGATTCCACCCCCCTCTTTCAAAAGAACACCTCGCGGATCGCACTTCGCCGCGGCCGATATCTGCGCGGCTTCGTCTACCGTTTCATCGAATTCTGCTCGCCCGAATTGACCGAAGGCCTCGTCCGCTCGGAAACCTCACCATCGGGCAGCAACACCTCCGGCGAATGAGCTAAAAGCAAAGTCTGAAGGTTCGAAATCCGTCGCCACCCCAAAGAGGGTGGACAGCATGTAACTTGGCAATCCCGGGTTTTACAGGCTATCAAAATTCCCAAGACGCCAGAATTGGGAACGGATCGACGCTCATGACCGCCGAAATCATCAATTTGCGCCAAGTCCGCAAAGCCCGTGAACGCGCGCGTAAAGAAGCGCAGGCTGAAGAAAATCGCGCAAAATTCGGACAGTCGAAAACCGAGCGCCAAAAACGCTCATTAGAAGCAGAACACGCGAACCGCCAACTCGACGGTGCTCAGCGTGTCGGATCGCCAGACCACCAACCCTCGACCCCACCCAGCAATCCCAAAGACGATATCCCACCATCAGGTGGTGCGGCCTGATGCGGCCTAAGAAGCGCTCTTTCTCAATTAAGGGGCACCGCACATCGCTTTCGCTGGAAGAGCCATTCTGGGCGGCATTGAAGGAGATCGCGGCCTCGGATGATCGGTCTCTCGCCGATATGGTCGGAAGCATCGACGCACAACGCGGCGACACAGGTTTATCGTCAGCCGTGCGGCTCTACGTCCTTGAGCGCTATCGCGAAGCAGCACGCACCAACAAGCCGAACGAAGAGCCGGCTCATTCAACTGAAAATATCGAACGTTCGCCCCACTGACGCTTTGGCTCGTCAGTTCGTGCCGAGCAATTGCTGGCGCATGATGTCCGACGGCGAGAGTTGGGGTATCTCCCGCGCGGGTCGCGGACGCGGAGCCCGCTGTACCTGAACGGATGGCGGTGGTGGTTCGTTGATGACTGCTTCCGGCGGCACGGGTTGACCTGCTCCCGGAGCAAATTCACCGGCATTGCTACCTTGCCCCGGAGCCGTCTCGATAGGTGGCAACGGTTCTGAAGTGATCACCCCGTTCATGCTGTTAGGCGTAATCGGATATTGAGGGCGCGCGGCGGCAGCGGCGGCCGCAGCCTTAGCCCGCTCTTCTTCAATCTTACGCTGCCGAGCGCGCTCACGCGCCGCCGCTTCTTCATCCAGGCGACGCAAGCGTTCCAGCTCGTTAACGTTGCGCTCCATACGCCGCACAGTCAGCTCGCGCTCCAAGGTATCCGCCGTCACCTTGGGCTCAAGCGACGCCAATTCCGCGACCGGACCGACAAACGTCACAGTTACCGGAGGCCAATCAGCCTCGCCATTGACAGCTGACTTCGCCTGAATGCGCCATTCACTATCAACAGCCAATGCGGCGATATCGAACGTCGTAACGATCTGCGTGCTTCCCTTCGGCGTATCAACCTTGATCGGACTAACCCGAACAGCACCGTCGATAATCTCAAGGGCGACGGAGCGCTTTCCTACCGGCAGTACGCCCTTACTCAGTTCCTGACGCAAAGTCCCCGCGAAGTTGTCGATCGGATCATCCGAGGCCACCAGGGACAGCGCTGAGCCGGTAACAAGAGCCGGATCAAGCCCGTGCACCTTGGCGTCGGTAAAAGTCAGTTCTCCCGAACCGACAAGTGCAGAAACAAGCCCGCGTGGCCCCAGCGCGCGCCCCGTGAACTTGGCATTCGCATCGACTGTGCCTGTTGCGAGCACACGGCCTCCGGCCTTCTGCGAAACGACCTCAGCCAAATTCCCACCTTGCAGAGCAACGTTACCACTGGCGATCACCCCCGCCGGCGCACGCTCCAGTGACAGTTCACCACTGACCCCGCCACCGAGCACCGTTGCTTCCTTGAGTGTGAGCTCAACACGCGATCCGCCAAACGAAACTGTCAGATCAGCATTCTCGGCATGCAGCTCTTCATTGAACATCAACCGGCTGGCCTTCAGCTTGAGCTGACCGGAGAGGTCCACGAGTGGAGACATGTCGAAAGCCTGATCTGAAAAGACCGCGGCATCCGTGACCAATCCTTCGGCCGCCTGGGCAACCTGTGGAAGGCCCTTCTCGCCTGCTGCTGAACGTTGTTGCCCGGGATCCGTGTCTTCAGGCGCCTCCGATCCCTGTCGGGGACGCGCCAGAACAGCGGACATGAGGCCGGGCAGATATGCTGCATCGGTCGTTAAGTCCGCTTCGAGCCGGCGACCGTCGCCTTTCTGGCGCGAAACGGCAATCGAACCCGCAAGCCGCGAGCCGGCAAAAATCATATCCCGCGGCGTAAACACGTAGCGCCCGTTGCTCCGGGTAAACTCAACAACACCCTGCGCCGGGCCCAACTCCGCGCCATCCGCCAGCTCAATGCCGACCAAGCCAAGCACATCGTTACTTTGCCGGGCGTTGACGACAAACTCTCCGGAGATCGCGCTCAGCATATCGCCAGCAACCCCGCTCTTGCCGTCGTAAATCAGCGAAAACCCATCGCCATCCAGCGTCGCCATCGTCAGCATGCCATCATTAGGAACGCCAACAGCCTTCAACAGCCCGCTACCCCCATTCAGCGCTGAATTGGATGTTTCAAAGCCCTCTGCTCCGCCAAGCCAATTTGCCACCCAACGCGCCGCCTTGCCATCCTTGACGCGCACAAGGATATCCGCGGACTTCTCACGCCAATGATCAATGCCGCCATCGAGCCGAAGCTGTGCCTCGACTGACCCTCCGCTGGCCATTCCATCAACGTCAATATCAGCGGCATTGGGCAGGCGTTGCGAAAGAGCGAGGTTGCCTGCAAGCCGAAACGGCGCAAGATCCGACAGCCGTTCGGTAAAGCGCCCCCGAGAAGCTTCTCCGCCTAGCGCGTTCGCAAGCGTAGTCACCGCCTCTTGGTTTTGCGCTCCAATAACGAACCGCAAGGTCCCCTTCGGTGCTTTGGAAGGCTCGGCAATGCTGCCCTCCATGGAAACCGACAGGCCGGACGGAGTTTTAAAGTCCGCGGTGGCGATCTCTATGCGGTTATCCCGCAAGGCAATGTCGGCATTCACATCCTTCAGTTCGTTGGAACCGTTACGCAACGTGTCCGCACGCACACGCAAGCGCACGTCACCAAAATCTCCAGAGAGCCAAGCGGGAAGGACATTATCGCCCGAAGCAGTCTCAATGCTCTTGCTCAAGATGTCGACAATGGCAGGCATTTGAAAATCATTGAGTCCGACCCAGCGCGTATCAATCTCGCGGCCTTCGATCTCCACGGCGAGCCGCTTACCATTTTTGTTCTCACGCCAGCTCACGCTACCTCGGATGGGAACGCCGGAAAATTCGGCACGCGCGTTAGAAAGCTGGAGGCTGGAACCACCCAGCCGCATCTTTCCATCAACGGCAAAGGGCCCATCGCTACTGATGCCACTGGTTGCTCCAGGGCCAAGCGCCCAGGAAATCACGTGTGCCGCGCTCACGCCTCCGACATAGAGATCACCTGAAAAAACCGGCACACCCTCTGTCGCCTCAACCTGTCCGGAAAAATCAAACCGCGCGCCGCCCGGCAACACAGCGCGCATCGTCTTCATCTCAAGAGGACCACCGTTGCGCTGCATCTCTAACAAGACATCGCTCACGGCATCGCCGCCGAGATTGACCTGATCGACCCTAAGGTCCGCACTCACGTCGACGCGTTCAGGAAAGACGTCGATCAATCCGGCAAGAAGTGATTGAGCCGTTTGAACGGGGCCAGTAAAAGCTTGAGGTTTGGCGCCGATTGCTTCACCGTTTCCAGGTGCCCTTCCCGCAGGGGTTTCACCTGTAGGCATTGCCGATGCTTGCGACGGCGTCCCGCCTGCCAATCGGTCAAGATCAAGCCAGCGCGAACTGAGAGACAAATCAATCTGGTGTCGCCCGCCCCATTCCGCAGCCATCTGACCGACGACAATCTGTGGCTGCCCAGAATTTTCAAACGAAGCAACAATTTCGGATAATTGCGCGCCTTGGGGACTGCCTTTCATCTTCGCCTTGAGTTCGGCGAAAGCATCATCCCCCATTTTGTTGATCTGAACCCGCCCCGAGAGATCCCCCTCGATAGCCGGTTGTTCCCAGAGATTGCTCAGTCGAAGATCGACGGTGTAACGATCCTTGCTCGACGGTGTCCGGATTTGTCCATTCAGGCGGACGGTGCCAGCCTGATCCGGCTCAGATGTCGCCAGCCGGATCTCCCGCTCTGTCCCACTCAAGTCAACCGATCCGCGAAACGTATACGGTCCCGCGAGCTGCTTTGCGGCAAGTTCACCGTTAATCTTCGAAAGCCGCGCAACCTCGCCACCACGTTGCAGGTTCAGCGCAACGGCGCCATCGCTGATATGAACAGATTGGAGTTCGACGCCGGTCGGAACGAACGGCAAAGACCCGTAACCGGCGTTAAGTGAACGCCAATTCCCATATCCGTCTTCATTGACTGCAAGTGTGACGCTGGGCCGTTCCAACTCAATTCGCTTGGCCTCTAGCGCACCCTTCAGCAAGGGCGGCACAGACAGCCACATCGTAAAGCTTTCTGCGCTGAACAGCGGCGCACCAGCGATGCCCGTCGTATCGGAAATACGCAGCTTTTCAAACCGAACGTACGGCGCGGGCAACAACCGCAAATTGACATCCCCGCCAACCCGTACGTCCCGGCCGAGAATACGCGAAGCCTCTTCTTCGAAGACCCCGCGATAAACGTTCCAATCAACGAAATGCGGACCGGCGAATAGAGCCGCAAGTGCCAGGATCAGGAGGCTACCGATCCACGTCAGTAATGCGTTCAAAATTTGCCTCCGCCTGCCTGCCTACGTGCCTGGAGCAATAACCACGCACGAACTGCTAACGCAAAATCTCAGCCCCGACATTCTCGCCGTCAACGAACACCATAGCTTATCCGTCCATATCGCGACACGTCACAGTCGGATGCCTGGACGGATTTGCCAAGTCTTACGCTGAGTTTTGGACTCTAAAATGGTGCAACGCCAATCAAGACTTCGACAATCAGCGCCCCGGAGTTTGCTTGATTTTGCGGCAGCGCGGCATAAATCGCTGGTGGCAACCCTTCCCAAATACCCACTGGGCGTCTCGTGACCTCTGTGGAACGGCCGCTCCGCCCGATTGCCGCCCAGCTGAGCGTGCTATATTGGCAAACAATGAGCACGAATCATAAGACGAACACAGCATCGGCTCATATGCCGATCGAACCGCAAGACGACCCACCCTTTGACCTCCCGCCGAACACAGAGTCCGGCGCAGGAACACCTGGGCAGGCCGCACCTGCGCACGCGCAAGGCTCCATATCGCAACGTGCGCTTGCAAAACGCCCGATGTCATCATCGGCTGCGCCGTACCTCGATGCGCTCAATCCGGAACAACGTGCTGCCGTTGAAGCTCTTGAGGGGCCCGTCCTTGTGCTTGCGGGGGCCGGCACCGGCAAAACACGTGTGCTCACCACCCGAATCGCCCACATCCTCGAAACCGGTCGCGCCTACCCATCCCAAATCCTCGCCGTAACATTTACGAACAAAGCAGCGCGGGAGATGAAAGAGCGCGTCGAGCGCTTTGTCGGCGGCAGCGTCGAAGGCATGCCATGGCTAGGCACCTTCCACTCGATAGGCGTGAAAATCCTGCGCCGCCACGCCGAACTCGTCGGTTTGAAGCAAGGCTTCACGATCCTGGACGTCGATGATCAGCTCCGCCTGATGAAGCAGGTGATCGAAGCTGAAGGCTTGGACAAGGATCGCTGGCCGGCCCGTCAGCTCGCCGCCTACATAGACAGCTGGAAAAACCGTGGCCTCACGCCAGAAAAGGTGCCCGCCGGCGAAGCTCACGCGTTTGCAGGCGGCAAAGGCCGCGAGCTTTACGCCGCCTACCAACGCCGCTTGAAGGAATTGAACGCCGCCGATTTTGGAGACCTCCTATTGGAAAGCCTCAGGCTTTTCATGGAGAATCCGGATATTCTGGCGCAGTATCACAACCGTTTCCGCTACATCCTCGTCGATGAATACCAGGACACCAACGTCGCCCAATATTTGTGGCTGCGTTTGTTGGCTCAGGGCTCCGAAAAGCCGAACATCTGCTGTGTCGGCGATGACGATCAGTCTATTTATGGCTGGCGCGGAGCCGAGGTCGACAACATCCTGCGGTTCGAACAGGATTTCCCCGGCGCAACCGTCATCCGGCTAGAACGGAACTACCGGTCTACCGCGCATATTCTGGCAACCGCCTCACATCTCATCACCGCCAACGAGAACCGTCTCGGCAAGACGCTCTTCACGGATGGCGCAGCCGGCAACAAAGTCACCGTGACCGGACTATGGGATGACGAAGAGGAAGCCCGCACCATTGCCAGCAACATCGAAGCCTTGAGCAAGCAAGGGCACCGGCTGAACGAGATCGCGATCCTCGTACGCGCATCTTTCCAGATGCGCGTATTGGAAGACCGCTTCATCACGACAGGTTTGCCCTACCGTGTCATCGGCGGCCCACGGTTTTATGAACGAGCCGAAATCAAGGACGCGATCGCCTACCTGGAAGTCACCGCCAATCCAGCTAACGATCTTAAGTTCGAGCGCATCATCAACGTGCCCAAACGCGGCTTGGGGGATACGTCTGTCAAACGCGTTCGCGAATTGGCACGCGCCAGCGAGATCCCGCTTTTCGCCGCGGCACAATCCATCATCGAAACCGAAGAGTTGTCGGGCAAGGCCCGTCGCTCTTTGAGCGATCTCGTCAGGCAGTTCGAGCGCTGGCGAGCAAGCGCCGCAACCATGCCCCACACAGAGCTGGCCGAACTGATCCTGGACGAGTCAGGCTACACTCAGATGTGGCAAGCGGACAAAAGCCCGCAAGCTCAATCCCGGTTGGAAAACCTCAAAGAACTCGTACGCTTCATGCACGAGTTCGATACGCTACAAGGGTTCCTTGAGCACGTGTCCCTGGTGATGGATATCGACAACGCGAGCGACGGTGATCGCGTCTCCATCATGACGCTGCATGCCGCCAAGGGCCTGGAGTTTGATACCGTCTTTCTAACTGGCTGGGAGGAAGGCGTATTCCCGAGCCAGCGTACGCTCGATGAAAGCGGACAGGCCGGACTGGAGGAAGAGCGTCGTCTAGCTTATGTCGGCATCACCCGGGCCAAGGTCAGTGCACATATCTCCTTCACTCAGAACCGGCGCAATCGTGGTCTCTATCAATCCGCGATCCCCTCACGCTTCGTCGACGAACTCCCGGAAGCTCACGTCGAGGTTGTCGAAGCTAAAACACCGTTCGGTGGTGCATATCAGAATTTTGGTGGGCGCTTCGGAGGCAACCCTTACGGCGCCAGCCGCTTCGATGAGGCCCCAGCGGCATTCCAATCGAGCTACGCGACGCCGGGCTGGCAGCGCGCGCAAAAACAGTGGCAATCAGATTCGACAACGCCCCCACGCCGTCGCGCAGCCCCACGCACGATTGAAGGCGAACTCGTCGCATCCTCAACGAGCGAGTCCTCATTTGAAATGGGAGAGCGGGTTTTCCATCAAAAGTTTGGCTATGGCCGGATCTCGGAAATCGACGGCAATAAGCTCACCATTGATTTTGAGAAATCGGGACGCAAGCGCGTCGTCGACTCTTTCGTCGAGCGCCACTGACACAGAAACAATGAAATCTCTTTGCGAGAAACGGCTCGTTAAGCCGCACGCTTGCCCGTGATCAGATCCCAAGCAATGTTGATGCACTTGGTGCGCTCTTCACGCAAATCGCGATCGGCGGCATCACGGGCGAGATCCGGATGCCAACTCATCCGCAACCCATCAACGATCTTTTTCAACGTAGCTTCAGACACGCTAGCGTTGATCCCGAGCAACTCGTAGGCTTCCGCGGCCGTCTTCGGCACCGCTCCCCGGCCGACACGCGCCCCTTTCGACATGCTGATTGCCGCACTATCGGCGATACGGCGAATGCGCTCGAGATCACGGACAATCGCACGAAGCCCGGCCGACGTGCGCGCTTCCGAAAGCTCGCCCTTATCCGCCTGTTTCAATGAAGCAAGCCGTTGCCGAATGCCCTTCAATTCACCGGAAAGCGTATCACGCAACGGCCCGGCAGATTTCAGGGAGTACACGAGGGACTCGACCTGAAGCAGGAGGGCCGCAACAGAATCGACACCGTTGAAAAAGGTCTGATTATCCGTCCGCGGAAGCTTCGCTGAAAGCTTTGATCGCCACCAACTGCGTGTTGCACTTCCACCAATTACAGTCCGCAACCGCGCAAAACTGAACGGAGTGCGCCACCGGTGGCGTCCCAGAAACCCAAACATTGCCGCCAGCAACGTCAGCGCCAAAGCACCTAACGTATAGGCATAAACCAGCCCGCCCGCCGCCGGGGAAACAGCCGCACCGACATCATGCTCGTAAACCACCGTCTGCCAAGCTTCTTCCGAAATCAGAGCCGTATCTGCCACCAAAATCGCGGAGCTGGCCGCCGAACGCGCGGCCATATCAGCTGCTGCAGCTATAGCAGCATCCGCCGCGTCCGCGGCGATGGCGTCAGGAGGTACGGAAACAGGGTTCGGAACCGTGGGGTGATCCACCAGATTTTGCGCAATATCTGAGAGATCATCGTGCGAATTGAGACGTGCGCCCACCTCTTCGATGGGGGCATACCCCCTGGGAATAATGAAACGCGCTGTCCGCTGCGCATTTCCCTTGTTGGTACGTATCAACAAGTTGAGCTGATCTGCCTCCAACCAGGAAGCGCCAATCGTTTCACTTCGTATCTTCGCGGCAATTTCAACCCACGAAACACTTTTTCCACCGCAAGAGATCGCGAAGCGATAGATCGTCATCGTTTTGCAATTAGGAGAGCCAGCCTCCCGGCATGCCGTATAAGTCCGCTGCTCTTTGTTGCCGAGAATTTCGTACAGCTGCGGTGCGGCTGCCTTAAGGACAACTTCGTTTGCCCGCGTCGTGCAGGAATAGGGCATCTCTAGGCGATCAGCCGCCGACGCGGGGAGGGCGCTCCACGCCGTCACCGACAAAATGCCACAGATTGTCAGAGAGCGACGCACCCAGACCCCCCTATCACTGGAACGCTTCCGCACCGCCGTTTCTGTGTTCCAACCTAGGCACGACTAAGGCAGTTTCACGCAAAATTGCATGAAGCTGTGAATCACTGTTCTGCCAAATACTACATGATCCGACGCCACAGGAATGCCGTCGAAGCAACGCTATGACACCATGAATCGTCTTTACACGCCAAATAAGTTCGACGGGAAAATCACGGAGTCTTGCATAACTACCGCGTTTATCCGATCAAACCGTCACAGAGATCGCTTGTTTTAGGATGTATAGTCGCTCGCATAAACTCGACAGCAGCGGAGTTGCATCCTAAACACTACCCTCGTGGGAGAGGGAAACAGCGATAACAGTTGACGGTCCGGCCGAAGGAATCCCGTTCCGAACGTCATATTATTGCGTCTGAGACTTATCGGGAGGTTGTGTGTCATGTCCCCGGTCAACGCTGCGGCTCAGGAAGAACCGCAAATCGTCGTGCGTGAGGATTCGCCCTCGGGATCACCATTGACCCCGCCTACCAGCACCTACATGGCAACTGCGCTACCCCAAAACGGCGTAGACATCCTCAAACCCGATGACGAACGCCCGCGCGAACGTTTTATTCCGATCACGCGTTTCGCCCTCATCGACCGGCTGACATCACCACAGGCCTGGGGCGCGGAAGAAGCACGAGTGGCCCGTCGTTTCTTTCATTATCTCGACTACTGGCGTCATCAGCTTTACGGCGCGCGTCTGCTTGAGCTGGAGCAGACTTACGAACCGTTCAGCCCAGATACCGATCTGTTGCTGACACGCAAATACAGCCGCGATGAACTGCGACAGATGCAAAAACGCTTCGTCTCGGAAATGGAGTCGATTCTCGAACAAGCAAATTACGAGCGCCTTGACCCGTCCGTGATCACAGAAATCCTGAGCGAGGCGACCCACTACGGCCTCGACTTGCGGGTAGACTTTTCGTTGTTCGAAGAATGCTTGATCTATTATCGCGGCGCTTCAACACGCAAAGATCAACGCCGCAACCTGCGCAAATTCCTCCGCAAGGAAGAATTTCACGTGCCGATTTTTCAGCGACTGTTCCTGCTCTTCAAATTAAAGCCGCTCGACCGACACATCCGCGAGATTATGGAAAAGGAAAAGATCTCGCGGAAGGAAGCAGAACGCATGGCAAAACGTCTGCGCGCGAATCTGCCCTCCGCCGTCAATGAAGACGACATCTACATGAAGCTCTTCAAAAACATCCCGCGGTCGGATGTCGAAATGGTGTTTCCGAACACCACCGTAAAATTCCGTTTGATGGATAAAATTACTTTAGGTGGCACCGGCGCGTTTGGCGTCGGCATGAGCACGTTCGCCGCCGCCGGTAAAGTTGGGCTCCTACTCACCAACCCGATCGTTGCAGGCGGCGCGATCTTGGGGTTAGGTGCGGCCCTGTTCCGCCAGGTCAGCAACTTCTTCAATACAAAGCAGCGCTACATGGTCATCATGGCGCAGAACCTTTACTTCCACTCCATGGCCGACAACCGCGGCGTTATGATCAAGCTCGTCGACCGCGCCGCGGAGGAAGACGTAAAGGAAGAAATTTTATTGTATTGCGTCCTGGCCAAAGAACAGGCACATCGCAACGATCTGAAAGCTATCGATCTTGCGATAGAGCAATACCTCAATTCGAGCTTCGGCGTTGATGTCGATTTCGATCTGGAAGACGCCTTATCGCGACTGATAGCAGACGGCCTCGTTACCGAGGACGCCAACGGTTACCTGCATACGCTGCAGCCGCGCGAAGCGGCCCAACACCTTGATGCCAAGTGGGACATGTTCTTGGATCTGCTCCCCGATATTGAGCATAACGAGGGTCGGGAAATCCGGACGGCGGACCCGGTCCCGGAACCAACTGCAACAGCCACGCCGGCGGAACAACACGCATAATGTACGCAAACGCGCCTACCGATACCGACACCTCTAACGACCTGACCCAACACCGCGCGACGACCCTTTCCGCGATCATCTCAGACCGGGATCTGGCTTATCGACTGGCCGGCGTACTGGAAAATCTGATCGAACCTCAACCCACCGCTCTGAGCCTCTTCGAAGAAGCCGGAAAGGGCTGGCGCATCGAGGCCTACTACGATAGCCAGAGCGACGCGGAAGCTGCGGCTGCCGGCGTCGAACCCGCTCTGGGAGTCCCTGCACCACAATTTACCCTCGCACCTGTGCCTGAAGCCAACTGGGTGGCGTTGTCTCAAGCAGCACTTCCCCCAGTCACAGCAGGTCGCTTCACGGTTCACGGCAGTCACGACGCCCATCGCGTCGGACGGGGCCCTGGCGCCATCTTGATTGACGCGGGCGAAGCTTTCGGCACCGCGCATCATGCCACGACCTACGGCTGCCTTCTTGCGATCGACCGTCTGACCCGGCGGCGGCGATACGCCAACGTCCTGGATTTGGGATGTGGTTCCGGCGTGCTGTCCATTGCGGTGGCTCGTGCACTTCCCGCAACAAAGATCCTGGCGAGCGATCTCGATGCGCAGTCCGTCCACGTCGCCGCGGCCAACATCGCTGCAAATAGGGCTCACGATCGCATCTCAACAATCGTCGCCTCCGGACTGGAGCACCCGCGACTACGGGCCCCCCAAAACTTTGACCTGTTGATCGCGAATATTCTCGCAGCCCCGCTCATCATGCTGTCCGGATCAATTGCGCGCGCGACAAAACCTGGCGGCCATCTCATCCTCTCCGGCCTCCTCACGCATCAGGCTCCTGAAATCATCGCAGCCTACCGGGCGCGCGGTTTCTATCTTGAGCAACACAGCCGCATCGCCGGGTGGTCAACCCTCGTCATGCGTCGCCTCAACGACAGACCGATATCACCGCATCACTAAACCGGCGGGGTCGTAACGGCTCTTCGCCATGCGCGGATATTGCGATAGATGCGCATCTCGCTCTACCATCACGCTCCCCAAGCCAACGGCACTTGCGCCGTGAACTGAAGTGCCATCCATGTTCCAGACTTTTGAAACACGTAGCGATCCAACTTTAGCCGCGGCTCGCGTATCGCGGCTGCGTGAAGAGATGCAACGCCGTAAGCTGGACGCTTATCTCATTCCGCGCGCCGATGAACACCAAGGCGAATATGTCCCCCCGTGCGCCGAACGGCTGCACTGGCTGACGGGCTTTTCGGGAAGCGCCGGATCCGCTGTGGTGACGCACGACACCGCCGCGGTTTTCGTAGATGGGCGCTATACGGTTCAGGCGCGGCAAGAGGTCGACACGAAAATCTTTGAGATCGTGCCTATGGCCAAAACACGGGCGGAAGATTGGATTCCGCAGAATTTATCGTTCGGCGCGCGCATTGGCTTCGATCCCAAACTGTTCACGATCGCGCAGATAGAACGTCTGCAAAGCCGGCTGAAACCACACGGCATCAAGGTGACACCCGTCGCGACCAACCTTATCGACAAGCTCTGGGGGAAGGATCGCCCCGCCCCGCCAGCCGGCCCCATCATTCCGCACCCTTTGGAATTCGCCGGAACGTCATCCGCAGACAAGGTCGAAGAAGTGCAGAAGCGCCTAGCTGATGATGAACAGGACGTCGTTGTTCTGACGAGTCCGGATTCCATCGCTTGGCTGCTCAACGCCCGCGGCAGCGATGTCGCGCACAACCCAGTCTTCCTGTCTTTCGCGATCGTGCCGCGTCGCGGCAAGGTCGAGCTGTTTGTCGACCCGAAGAAGGTAGACAAATCACTCCGCGAACACTTGCGTCCGGTAGCCAAGATATTGGCGCCCGACAAACTCGCCGAACGTCTCTCTGACCTTAAATCGCAAAAGAAACGGGTCCGGCTGGATCCCAATGCGGCAAGCTGGTTCTTTGCCCAAAAGCTTGGCGGTGCGCGACGGATAGCCCGCGGGTCCGATCCGTGCACTGCTTTGAAAGCCATCAAGAACGCTACGGAAATAGCAGGGATGCGGATGGCGCATGAACGCGACGGCGTTGCTGTCTCACAGTTCCTATGCTGGCTTGACCGAGAGGCGGCGAAGGGCTCCCTCGACGAAATCACGGCGGCTCAGACCCTGGAAGACTTCCGGCGTCAAACAAACCTGCTGCGCGAGATCAGCTTTGACACCATCTCCGGCAGCGGCCCCAATGGGGCTATCGTCCACTACCGCGTCAGCACGCAGAGCAACCGCCAGCTGAAACAGGGAGAACTGTTCCTCGTCGATTCCGGTGCACAATATCAAGACGGTACGACAGACATCACCCGCACGATCGCAATCGGAAAGCCAACCCGTGAGATGATCGAACGCTTCACCCGCGTCCTCAAGGGGCACATCGCCATCGCAACCGCGAGTTTCCCCAAGGGCACATGCGGCCGCGATCTTGACCCTATGGCCCGCCGCGCATTGTGGGAAGCCAGCCTCGACTACGACCACGGCACAGGCCACGGCGTGGGGAGCTTCCTCTCTGTGCACGAAGGCCCCGCTTCAATTTCTAAGGCCGGCGCAGTACCCCTGCAGCCCGGAATGATCCTCTCCAACGAGCCCGGTTATTATAAAGAAGGCGCCTACGGCATCCGTATTGAGAATTTGGTTCTTGTTCAGGAGCCGAAAAAAGTCAGCAGCGGCGATCGTGAGATGTTGTCGTTCGAAACACTGACATTGGCGCCCATTGATCGGCGCCTCATCGATCCCGCGCTGCTGACGGACGAAGAAAGGGCTTGGCTCAATGCCTACCATGACAGAGTACGCAAAACTCTGTCTCCGTTGGTAGATCGTGAAACCAAGGCCTGGCTGAAAGCAGCCACAGCTGTCATTTGATACAGAACGTACGTCTATGCGACCAAGTTAACGCGCAGACGCATCAGCCATTCCGATCAACTCGAGCACCGCTTCACGGTCGCCATCAAGCTGTGGCGCCGGCCGCCGCTTACGTGGATCGTCGAACCCCGTGACCTTGATCGGGTTGCCAGCCATGCGAACCGTTCCCGCCACGGGATCGTCCGTACGAATAATCATATTCCGGGCTGCGATATGCGCATCGTTGACGACCTGTTCGACGTTGTTGATCGGCCCGCATGGTACGCCGGCATCCCCAATAACGCGAAGCCACTCCTCAGCGGAACGCGTGACGAGCGTCTTCTCCAACTCAACTTTCAAACGCTCGTGATTTTGCGTTCTGAGATCGTTAGTTTCAAAATCCGGATCAGCCATGATGTCCGGCCGCTCCAACGCTCCGCACAGCTTTTCAAACAGCGTCCGATTACCTGCAGCAACGATGATGTGGCTGTCCTTTGTCGCGAACGCCTCAAAGGGCGTTATGGAAGGATGGCGGGCACCCAGCGGCTGAGGAACAACCCCATCTGCGAGGTAGCGCCCAATGGCATTCTCTAGGATAGCGACTTGGCAATCGAGCATACCGACGTCGACCATCGCGCCCTTGCCCGTCCTCTCGCGATCGTACAACGCCGACATGATACCGGCGAAACCAAACAAACCGGCCGTGATATCACCGATGGAAGTCCCCACGCGCGTTGGGCCTGCCTCCGGATAGCCCGTAACGCTCATGATGCCGCCCATACCTTGGACAACCATGTCATAAGCCGCGCGCGCGCGATAAGGGCCCGTATGTCCGAACCCGGAAATAGCAGCATAAATAAGCTTGGGGTTGATATCCTTCAGACGGTCCCATCCGTAACCGAGTTTCTCCATGGTTCCTGGACGGTAGTTCTCAACAAGCACGTCTGCCTTGGCGACAAGCTTCTCGAAAATCGCACGGTCATGATCATCTTTGAGATTAAGGGCAATGCTCTCCTTGCCGCGATTAAGCGACATGAAATAGGCCGACTTGCCGTTGATGAAAGGTCCAAATTCACGGGCGTCATCTGCGGTAGCAGGAGCTTCGACCTTGATAACCCGTGCACCCATGTCCGCCAGCACCATCGTCGCATAAGGGCCTGCGAGGACCCGCGTAAGATCAATTACCAACAGGCGGTCTAGTGGGCCGGTTCTGGTCATTCTTATTGTCTCCAATTCAAATGACGCACAGTTCACATATGAAGCGAACTGTGCGTCTCAGGTCGTGTGTCGTGTTTAAAGTTCCGGCCCCATGAGAAGGTCAGGCAGCCATGTCGCGATCTCAGGAAAGATGCAGAGAATGACGATTGCCAACACCATGCACACCACATAGGGCAGAGATCCACGCAGGATCGACGACAACGGTACGTCTGGTGCTATCCCATTGATGACGTAAAGGTTCAATCCTACGGGCGGCGTAATCAGACCGATTTCCATATTGATGGTGAGGATCACCGCGAACCAGTAGGGGTCGAAACCAGCCGACGTGATGATCGGCAAAAGGATGGGCGCCGTCATAAGAATGATGGCGACCGGCGGCAGAAACATACCCGCAACGAGCAGGAACACGTTGACAGCCGCCAACAGCACCCACCGATTGACTTCGAGATCGCTGATCCATTGCGCAATCGTTTGCGTAACAAACGTTGACGACAAGGTGTAAGCAAACAGCTCCGCCGTCCCGATGATCATCATGATCATGACGGACTCGCGGACCGAACTCCGAAACATTGCGACGATAGGGCCTGCGCGCCACATTCGGTAGATGATCACCGCCAGCAGCAGACAGAACATAGCCCCCGCACCAGCAGCCTCCGAAGGCGTAGCGACACCGCCATACAAAACGAACAGCACACCTGCGATAATTGCCAGGAACGGCAACACGCGCGGCAAAGCCTCAAACTTTTGCTTCAACGTGAAGTTCTGCGTCAGATCGCGTAGGCCAAGTCCCTTCATGCGGCACGCAATCAGCGTCCAGATCATGAACAGGGCGGTTAGCATAAAGCCTGGAAGCAACCCGGCCAGGAACAATCGGCCGATAGATGTCTCGGTGGCGATACCGTAGACAATCATCGTCACGGACGGCGGAATAAGAATTCCAAGCGTACCGCCCGCCGCGATCGAACCGGTCGCAATGTCATCCGGATAGCCGCGTTTGCGCATCTCCGGGATGCCCATTTTGCCGATAGCAGCGCACGTCGCGGGCGACGAACCGGAGAGAGCGGCAAAGATTGAGCACGCGCCGATATTGGATAGCACCAAGCCGCCCGGAACACGATTGAGCCAACGGTCCAGCGCTTCGTAAAGATCCTTACCTGCCGGGCTCGACGCAACAGCCGCACCCATCAGGATGAACATCGGAATCGAGACGAGGCTGAACGAATTGAGGCCGCCAAAGAAGGTCTCGCCCAATATTCCGAGAGCCTGCGGACCTTCAACAATTAAGAGCGTGCCAATGGAGGCTGCTCCAAGCGCAAACGCGATCGGCATACCCGTCGAAATGAGAAACAGGAGCGCGAGAAGTATCAGGACGCCAATTTGAATCGGTTCCATCAAGAGGCCTCCCGCGTCGACGTTTCCAATTCCGAGCTTGTCAGCGATCGGCCATGGAACAGCTTAATCAGCTCAGAGATATACTGGAGGCACAAAAGACCAATGCCGAGAGGCAGCGGAGCCAGCGGAATCCACAACGGTAGAGCCCACACCGTATCTGTGCGCCAACCATGCGCCCAAGCTTCGTGAAAATAGGTCCACCCAGAATAGGCGAGCAAGGCGCAGAATATGAGACTGATAATCCCGCCAGTCAGCTCAAGCACAAATCTTGCCCGTCCACCCAGCATAGACGGTAGTAGATCGACACCAACATGGCCGCGCTCCAGCAACACATAGGGCGCTCCCAGGAACGTCGAGGCCATCAGCGAATAGATGACGAACTCTGTCTGCCAAACGGTGGACTCGTTGAACAGATATCGCAAGGTAATCAACTGGCACACGACGATCACCGCCGCTGCAAGAAGGAGCATCGACAGCGCGCCCATGAGGCGGGAAATTCCGTCGACGACGCGGGTGAACAGATTCAACTCATCCTCCGTGGGGCCGATCGCGGATAATCCCATCGGGACGACAGGAAATCTTTCAAGATGTTCGAGCCCGCCAAGCGACAATGACGTCTAGATTTAAGTTAGCCGGTGGGCCATCTGCCTGTGCCCACCGGCTAATATTTTGCATTGCAGAGTTTTTGTTCGGCAACGCCGTGCCTACTCGACGGCCAACGCCTTGTCGATCAGCTCTTTGCCACCTTCGACCTTCTCGGCAAATACCTTGTACGAGCTTTCCTTAGCCTTCTCGAGCCAAGCATCGTAGTCGCTCTTCGACATTTCGACGACCTCGACATTCGCTTTCTTGAAGGCCTCGATCATCTTGTCGTCGAGCTTCTTCGCCTCTCCAACGAAGTACTCTTCAGCCTTCTTGCCGGCGTCCATAACGGCCTTCTTCTGCGCATCATTGAGCTTGTCGAAGCTGCGCTTCGACATCAGGATCGGCTCATACATGAACCAAAGAGCATTCGCGCCCGGCGCCGTTAGGCACTTCACCTGCTCATAAAGGCGATAGGAAACGAACGAGCCCGATGACGTGTTCGTCGCATCCAAAACACCCGTTTGCATACCAGTGTAAATTTCAGACGAAGGCATGGACGAGATCGAAGCACCTGCAGCAACGAGCATCTGTTCAAACGCCGGACCTGCCGCGCGTGTTACCTGCCCCTTGATGCTGTCGGGATCCGTAATGCAATTTTTCTTTGAAGCAAAGGCGCCGGCCAGCCACGCATCCGAAATCACCACGACGCCAGCATCGTTGATGATCTTCTTGATGTCCTTCATGAAGTCGGAACTGTTCATGCGCTGCGCGCGCTCGTGGTTTCGGACGAGACCCGGCATAAGCGTCGCCGAGAACTGCGGATGACGGCCCGATGCATAGTCCAGCGGGAATGCGGACATATCGAGCTGGCCCTTCGTCAGCGCGCCCCACTGCTCTTTAGGCTTGTGCAGCGAAGCCCCCGGATAAATCTGAATCTTGAGCCCTACGTTCGCCTTTTCGACTTCACGCGCGATGATCTGAACCATCTCATCGCGGGGATCGCCCTTACCGCCCGGCCACTGATGGGAAGCTTTAAGAACGGTATCCGCCTGGGCAACAGTAGCGGCGGCTAGCAGAGTCGTGCCGGCAAGGCCAAGTACGGCCAGTGTGGATCTCATTGGTTCCTCCCTTGAGATACGCTTTTATTTATCGAAACCTTGAATGCGGTATAGTGCAGCGCATGGGTGGTATTCGTAGCGTCCGGGTGTATACATAGCAAGATAAAAGCCGATACATTGCAACAAAATTTCCAGACAAAGAAATATGGCAAAATAAAATACATTGAAAAATCAATATATTATGAGATGGGCGTGTCGGCACTCTGATATAAGACTTATGTATACAGACACGAAAGGCGCGCCATGCTTCACAAGAACGCCGATGATATAAGACAGACCCTGGAAGACGAGATCGCGAGCGGTGAGCACGCTCCGGGCACCCGCCTCGAAGAACTTGTTTTAGCCAAACGTTTTGGAGTCTCCCGAACACCCGTACGCGAAGCGTTGCGCATTCTGTCCGCTTCAGGGTTGATCGAACTGAAACCACGCAAAGGTGCAACCGTTGCACCACTCAGCTTGGAACGTCTTGTGGAGATGTTCGAGGTGATGGCGGAGATGGAAGGAGTATGCGGAACAATTGCCGCCCGCCGCATGACGACGTCCGAACTCACTTTCTTGCGTCATCAGCACTTCATCTGCGCGGAAGCCGCGCAGTCCGGTGATGCTGACCATTACTACGCGGAAAATGCTCGCTTCCATGCACTCATTTATGCCGGTTGCCACAACGAATTTTTGATCGAGGAAGTCCAACGACTGCGACGGCGGTTGCAACCCTATCGACGGCTGCAATTGCGCCTGAAGGGACGCATTGCCGATTCATTCGCCGAGCATCAAGCAATCGTCGAAGCTCTCGACGCGGGAGAAGAAGAAGCCGCCGGACGACTACTCAAGGCGCATATATCCATCCAAAGCCATCGTTTCGCAGACTGGGTTTCTGGACTGAACGCCACCCGCCTGGTGCCGGAAACGACGTAAGCCGCGCCACCTTTTCAGGTCGCGCGACCTCGCGAATATGCCTTATCATCCCATTCGCCCATGGGCTTACTTGGCGCCATTAACTAGTTTATCGATTACTTAGCGCGCGAGCTTATTTCCAACTGTCGCGCCGGCCATCACGCCAACGGCGGTTGTCACCGTTCCAATAACGCCGATTATTCCAGTTTCTTCGCGCCGTGTATCCGTACACACGAGGTCTGTAGGCACGTTCCGTGTAACCATAGACCCGAGGCTCAACGACTCTAGCCGAGCGGTCTGCCCGGTTGCAGCCCCAAAAAGCTTTATGTACGGGGGCCGAATACCCACTTGCTTGGCTTTGAATAGCCGACTGCGCAGGACTTGCGATTGAAGGACCAACGTAACCAATCGAGAACATCAGACCGGCCACGGCACTAGCAACAATTGCACGCATCCTCGAACTCCTCACATGAGTTGGCGATGCGCCCATAACGAACTCACGGCCATAAGGATCCATACTTTCAAGAAAAAAGTGCTCTCGCCGCGCCCCGATCATCCGCGCGCTGGTTTTTTCTCCAGAGGAATAGGAGAACGCGCCACTGCTCTATCCTGAAACCAAACGTCCTCTAGAGCACCGAAAAAGCTGCGCGCCCCGATCCTGAGATTTCGCACAGCATAACCACCTTCTTGCACGACCAATGTCGGCAAGTAGAGCTGGCCGATGCGCTCGGCAATACTTTTCAGACCCGCAGTAGAAACCTCGAACGAACCCGTCGGATCTCCCTTCATGATGTCGAGACCGAGCGACACGACAAGATACGAGGGGCGGAACCGCAAAACCGCACGAAGAGCTTCGTCAAGAACGCGTAAATACCGCGCATCATCGACGGGCGGCTCTAAGGGCCAATTGCGATTGAAACCTTCCCCTGCCCCCTCTCCGCGCTCATCGCCGTATCCTGAAAAGTTCGGATACGCGTGTCGCGGATGACCGTGAATCGAAAGTGTCAGCACATCTGCACGATTGTAAAAGATGTCCTGCGCCCCATTGCCGTGGTGATAGTCGATATCCAGAAGAGCGACGCGTTTCCCACCGGCAGCAAGATAATTGGCAGCGATTGCCGAATTATTCAGAAAACAAAAACCTCCAAAGATACGCCGCTCGGCATGGTGGCCCGGCGGCCGGCAAATCGCATAAGCAAAGCGCTCACCATCAGCGACCAACTCAGCCGCAGTCAACGCCACGTCGACGGCACGTCGTGCTGCTGGCCACGCGTTATGGGTCAATGGCGTAAACGTATCTGCACAGAAATACCCCGCCCGATCTTCAAGGGCCTTCGGAGCCCTTTCCGGTCTGCGAATAGGAAATACCTCGGGATAAACGATCGCCTTCTCATCGAGCCGCGCACAAACGGCCCGCAAGTAAGAAACGAGTTTCGGATCGTGCACAGCAAGGATATGCCGGTCCGGAAAATGTTTAACCGGTATCCGCTCGGTGGCCACGCCTTCCAGCCCACGCAAGATCTGGCGGACCCGCACAGGCCTCTCGACGTACCCCTTTTCTTTTAGATGATGGATTACGTGACCATCTGAAACGACGATCTTGATTGGTCGAATACGCCCCACCGTCGCGATGCGCTTGGGCGGGGAAACACGCTTAGGAATACGCAACCGAACCGGATCGTCGCGGAACGAATTCGCGACACGCTCGACGAAAGCATCGCCAGGCTCGTAGCCATATTGCGTCTGTAAAATCCGCCGGACGGCGCGTCGCGCCTGTGCACGCGAAAGTTTCGGCACACGTCCCAGCGGGTCAAGAACGAGCGTTGTCAGATAATAGGCATTGCGCGGGTTAGGTGTAACGTCCCATTCCGTTCCCTCGATAATCCGCGCGCCATAACGCTCGTAAAACTTCCAACGCTTACGATTGATTGGTAATCGAGAAACATCTTCCAGCTTGTCGGCATCCACCGGAGGAATATCAAGAAGAAGCCCGCGCGCGCCTTTCGCAATGAGCAGCTCCCGAATTGCTTCGTAAAGCGCTCCTCCGATACCACGCTGCGGTCGTTCAGGATCGCTTGCGATGTACTGGAGATAACCAAACCGGATCTCGCGAAAATAAAAAACGAAGCATAGCCCCGTGAGCGAGTTCTTGCGGTCAAGAGAAACCAGCAGGATCGGCTCAAAATCGAGTTGCGCGCGATTCTCGAGAAATCGAACGATCCGATCAATTCCCTCGGGCTCGTAGGGAAAGGCATGACGAAAAAGAAGCCGCGCCGAACGAAGAATCTCTACATCGGCGGGACTGGTCGTCTCGACCACATGACGAAAGCGGATCATTTCAGGATGTGCGACCGCAATGAATGAAAAACAAGTATTGCACGACGCGCCAGTCCATCCAAACGGCCGCTGAATTTAAGGGAGCAGGATAAACGGGCAACCACACTAGCCGCCCGTCAAACCAAGCCAATCATCTTCCGAAAGCACGGTAACGCCAAGCTCTCGTGCTTTGTTCAACTTAGAGCCCGCATCCGCACCGGCAACGACATAGTCGGTCTTCTTAGACACCGATCCCGCCACTTTAGCTCCGAGACGTTCCGCCTGTGCTTTCGCCTCGCTGCGAGTCATTTTCTCGAGGCTTCCTGTAAAGACGACAGTCTTGCCTGCAACGGCGGTATCGCTCGCGACGGTCTCGACCGGTACGGTCCGCACTTCTTTGTGGAGCTCCCGTAAAACCTCAATGTTGTGGGGTTCCGCAAAGAACTCGGCAATCGCTTCGGCAACGACCTTGCCGATGCCATTGATATTGACGAGATCGGCAAACGCCTCGCTGGCCTCGTCCTGCCCGGCGGCACGCATCTGCGCTTCAAAATTTTCTAGGGTGCCGTAGCTGCGCGCGAGAACCTTGGCTGTCGTTTCCCCCACGTGCCGGATACCTAGCGCATAAATGAAACGATCCAATCCAATTTCACGGCGCGCTTCGATGGAGGCGAACAACTTTTGCGCCGATTGCGGCCCCCAGCCTTCCCGTTCTTCGATCTTCAAATCAGCTTGCGTATCTTTGTGCTGCAGCCGGAAAATATCGGCAGGAGACTGAATTAAACCGTCACGATGAAAAGCCGCGATCGTCTTTTCCCCGAGCCCTTCGATATCGAAGGCGTTGCGGGAAACGAAGTGCTTCAACCTCTCGACTTGCTGCGCCTCGCAGATGAGCCCTCCTGTGCACCGCCGGACAACGTCTCGGCGCCCGGATTTCTCATCCGTTTCCCGCACAGCATGGCTGCCGCACACGGGGCAGACTTTCGGGAATTGATAGGCTTCAGCACCTTCCGGCCGCTTCTCTAAAACGACCGATACGATCTGCGGGATCACGTCACCGGCCCGCTGCACGACTACGGTATCGCCAATACGGATATCCTTACGCGCGATTTCATCCTCGTTATGCAGCGTGGCGTTTGAAACAACCACCCCACCAACCGTAACCGGCTCAAGTTTGGCAACAGGCGTGAGTGCGCCTGTGCGACCCACCTGAATATCAATGTCCCGCAGGATCGTCATCGCCTGCTCGGCGGGGAATTTGTGAGCCGTTGCCCATCGCGGTGACCGCGAAATGAACCCCAGGCGCAATTGATAATCGAGCCGATTGACCTTGTAGACGACACCGTCGATATCGTAATCGAGTCGCGCACGATCCATGGCCAGTTGCTGATAGTAAGCTAGGAGTTCTTCCGCACCGGCACACAGCGTCATGCGCGGATTTATCGGCAATCCCCAGCGTCCCATAGCCTCAACGACGCCGGATTGCGTCTCCGTAGGTAGACTGCTCGCCTCGCCCCATCCATAAGCGAAAAACCGCAACGGTCGCTTCGCGGTAAGCTTCGGATCCAGTTGCCGTAGGGACCCTGCCGCCGCATTGCGCGGATTCGCAAAAATCTTAGCCCCGGAAGCCGCCTGCTGTACGTTGAGATTTTGAAAGTCGGCGTGATCCATAAATATCTCGCCGCGGATATCGATGGTCTCCGGGACATCCTTGCCCTTCAGCACATGCGGAATACTTTTGATGGTCAACACGTTGGCTGTTACGTTTTCACCTTGGGTCCCGTCACCACGTGTTGCCGCTTCGACAAACCGGCCCCGATCATAACGCAACGATATCGACAAACCATCGATCTTAGGCTCTGCCACAAGTTCGAGCGGCGCGTCCTCTACCAAGCCCAAAAAACGGCGAACCCGGCCAACAAATTCAACAACATCCTCATCCTCGAACGCATTATCGAGCGAGAGCATCGCCACACGATGGCGAATCTTTCCAAAACCCTCAGACGGCGCCATACCGACTCTCTCTGAGGGAGAGTCGGCGCGCCGGAGTTCAGGAAATCGCGCTTCGATAGCTTCGTTCCGGCGACGCAAGGCATCATAGGCCGCGTCCGATATTTCTGGATTATCCTGCGCATAATAAAGCGCATCGTGGTGGGCGATCTCTCGCGCAAGCCGCTCCAACTCGCTAGCCGCTTGCCCCGGCGTCAGCGCCTCAACATCGATTTTGCGCAAGTCCTCGTCAGCCATGCTTACCGCCCGATGTGTTCGATTCAGTGCCGGTCCGCACACGGCACCACCATCTGACGTCAGTAGCGAAAACCGAACGGCCGCAATAGCTTATCGAACACCCAGACGGGGCCGATCAACAGAAATTGCGCATCCTTGAAAAAAGAAGGCCGTCGGCCCTCAATTTTATGGCCGACATACTGGACCACCCAAAGGATGACGAACAGTCCCAGTGCGATCAGCCAAACCGGAACGGGAACATAGGCGTGCAATAACTCTATGACGCCCAGGCAAAGCAACGTAAACACAACCATCACAAGCCCTGCCGACACTGAACGCCTAAAATAATAGATAGCCGCCGGTATCGCGGCAAACAGAAGCCATCCGCCTGGAAGCCGTTTCAACGCATCCGGAACGGGTAATTCCGTCACGAGCGCTACGACACAAAAGAAGATGAGCGGTACTGCAAGATAGTGAAGACGACGATTTGTCGGGTCACGATGATCGCGTTCGTATTCGGCAAGCAGCCGATCGATACGACGCTCTGTCTGCGGTGAGGACACGGGACAAGCACCTCTCAAAAGCGAGCCTCTCTACGCACGTCGCTCTGAATCTGGCTCCCGCAAATGACCGGGAAAACCCAGAACGCATCGCGCCATGATAGACTCATTACCATTGCCGCCCAGAGCCAAACTCTGGCGCGACATCGGCAGGTTCGCTTTTAGTAGATTTGGTCTTCCGACACGGCAGTCAATGGGCGCGTCAACCGCCCAACGACAGCTTAGGAAGGCTCTTCCACGCTTGTGATAGCCAGGAGCCGCTATCCTCACGCGGCGCAAGACCATCCGAAGCGAGCAACGCATAAGCGTCCTTGTACCACTTCGAATTCGGGAAGTTGTGGCCAAGAACAGCAGCCGCTGTCTGCGCTTCCTGCTTAATACCCAACGCCATATAGGCTTCCGTCAAACGCATCAAAGCTTCTTCAACGTGTGCGGTCGTCTGGTAATCCGTCACAACGGTTTTAAAGCGATTGATGGCCGCGATGTAGTTATTACGCTTGAGATAATAGCGTCCGACCTCCATCTCCGCGCCAGCCAAAGTATCTTGGGCGACGCGAATGCGGTTCTCCGCATCCTTGGCATAGGGACTGTCGGGATAGCGTGTTCGCAATGTCTGAAGTTCGGCCAGCGCCTTCCGAGTAGCGGACTGATCCCGGTTTGGCCCCTTCATCTCGTCGAAGTAGGACGACGCGATAATGTGGTGGGCCAACGCCGCTTCTTTCGTACCGGGATGCATGGTCGTGTAGCGCTGTGCCGAAGCAACCGCCTCAGGCGCCTTACCGGCCTTGTAATAAGCATAGGCGGCCATCACAATCGCCCGCCGGGCTTCCGGGGCATAAGGGTGATCGCGATCCAGATCTTCGAACTTCTTAGCCGCGCGTTCGTACTTGCCGCGCGACAATAGCGAGTCGGCCTCCGCGTACATCTTTCCCGGAGGATCAGGATTGAGCGCCTTTGAGATATCATTGGACGATGCACATCCAGCCAGCGCCAGGACGAGGCCAATTACGGCGCCCCCTGTCAGCTGCCGCAGGCGTACAACGCTGGCCCCGCGGACGTGAACTGGACTTTGCCGATTATGCAAGATCATCCCTGCCCTACCTCGCGGCCTTGAAAGTCCCGCGATCCAAGGGAAAGCCCAAAGCCTCACCCAAGACCGGAAGTTTCAAAAAACTGCGCCTCTTTTCAAATTCTTCCCAGCCAGCCCGCATGACGCCGTGACTCGACATGCCAAGCGCCTAATCGAGGTCATTTAAAGGGCATTCTGCTCCGAAGCAAAGCATTTACCCCGTACCCATCACGTTATCCAGTGGACCCGGGTCGCGCCCCAGAACAACGATTATCCTATGTCAATTGAGACGATCCCAAAGCAGCAACACTATGGCAACGCGTAAAAAATCGCGTTGAAAGTAAAATTCACGCGTCCCTTGATGCATCCTGGAAACAGCTCCGGCGACGAAAAACGAGCCTCAAAGCCAATCAAAGCGCGCACGACGTTGGCTCATCTTGAAAGCCCGCCACAGAGGACGAAACCGCCCACAAACAAAAACCGCCTCCCAGTGGGAGGCGGCTAAGTAAATCAAGAGACCTGGATTGCCACGTAGCGACACGCCGGCGCTTTGAAAGCCGGGTTTAATGCGTACCTTCGGCAAAAACTTCAGGGAAGCTGACATTGACAGGGACAACATCGCGGACGCGCGGAGCGTGAACGATGGTCCATGCATATTCGTCTGCGAGAAGCGCCTGCAAAACGGAAGCATTCAGGCGGTGACCACCACGAACTGAACGGTATTTGCAGAGCAGCGGATGGCCAGCTAACGAAAGATCACCAACCGCATCGAGCATTTTGTGACGCACGAACTCTTCAGGATATCGAAGCCCCTCAGGGTTCATCACCTTATCGTCGCCGATCGCCACCGTGTTGTTGAGGTTGGCACCCAGAGCCAAACCGTTCTTCCAGAGCCTTTCGACATCACTCATGAAACCGAACGTACGTGCCCGCGACAGCTCATTGCGGAACACACCCGGCGTCATTTCGTAAGCGAGGCGCTGACGGCCAATAAGCGGCGTGTCGAAATCAATCTCGATGTCGAGATGGAAGCCCGAGTGCGGCATAATTTCGCCGAAACAATCACCATCTTCGACTCGGATAGGCTTCAAGACTTTGATGTAGGTCCGTGGAGTCTGAAGCTCAGTTACCCCAACCTCATCGATCGCCTCGACGAACATGGCGGAACTACCGTCCATGATCGGCACTTCCTTGCTATCGATCTCGATGTAGCAGTTGTCGATGGAAAGTCCGCGAAGAGCGGCAAGAAGATGTTCGACGGTACTCACAGTATTGCCGTGATCGTCGCCGATAACCGTACATAAGGTTAGATTTTTAACTTGCTGCACGTTAGCGGGGATGTCTGCGATGACTCTACCGCGTTTCGTGACTAAGAAACGGAGGCCAGTATCAGCTTCTGCTGGATGAAGCGAAACCGATACTGGCGCTCCACTGTGCACCCCCGTGCCTGTGAGCTCGATCTCGCGCGCAATTGTAGTCTGACGCGCGCCGATGAATCGATTCGACATGTCTGTCGTCCCTCGTATCTGCCCCGGCAAAGGTCGCCACTTCCCAGCCCCGGCGACCTGCCACCCCCGGTCGAAATTCCCTGCCTAAACCCTTTGGTGTTGGTTCTTGATTGGCGCTTCCCGGCGCTGCTCAAGAAGGTTCAGGAAGAGTGAACTTGACCGTTAACAATTGAACGATACCCGCCAGCCACAGCCCGCACAAATCACGCTTTCTTACACTGTGTTACCTAATCGTTTCAGCGTGGATTGAGGGACAGAAAAGCTCTCCGCATCACCGGAGAGAGCGCCGGCGAGCGTTAAATTACCGTGACATTACAGAATGTTACGACCGCCTACGCGTATCAGAACGCGACTGTCCGGATACTGAAGGTAATTCACTTCCAGCGACCAAATCATCCCGATCGCCAGCATCCTGAAAGCTTTCTTCGCTTGCCTGTGCGTCGTCAGAAAACGAATCACCTTGCCGCCAGCCCAAATTTGTCAGCCGTCCGAACAACGAGCTCATCCGCGCCGCTGCAGGTGAGCGCGCCTCTTCATCTCCGGTCCCCCCACGTTTAGCTCGATATTCGCGCTGTCCGACGATTGGAAAATCCTCGACTTGCGGCATCCGTGGCCCGCGTCGAATCTCTCTCGGGCGCTGCGGTGTGAATTGCCCCTGCCCCGCGGAGTTCTGGTGCCCACCGTCAGGCTGCCCCTGTTTGGGAGCACCACCAGGGAAAGGTGGCAACCCCTCTTCGATGACGACATTCCCAGGAGCCGTCCAAGCTCCCCGCTCACCCCGCTGTCCGCCACTGCTCGCAGGTGCGGAAAGTGTTTGCTGCATAGCCGCAGCGAGCTCACGCTCGAAATCTTTTTGCCCCTGCTCGGGCAAGGGCGGCGGATTGAATGCACCAGATCCGAACACACCACCGGACCTATCCGGGACCGGTGGCGGCATCTGATATTGATCGGAATATTGGTCGCCGTAATCGCCTTCACCCGATTGGCCAACCCTATTGACCATGCCTGAAGCGACAATCGAAACTCTCACGCGATCACCAAGGCTTTCATCGAAGGTCGCGCCGACGATGATATTCGCGTCGGGATCAACCTCTTTGCGAACCCGTGTCGCTGCTTCGTCGACTTCATAAAGCGTGAGATTCGGCCCGCCACTGATCGAAAGCAGCAACCCCTTGGCGCCCTGAAGGCTGACATCATCGAGCAGCGGATTGTGGATAGCCTCTTCGGCCGCGGTTATCGCCCTGCTCTCGCCTTCAGCTTCGCCCGTTCCCATCATGGCAGCGCCCATGCCACTCATGACAGCACGAACATCCGCGAAATCAAGATTTATGAGGCCTTCCTTGACGATCAGATCGACGATGCAGGCAACACCGGAATAAAGAACCTGGTCCGCCAGCAAAAACGCTTCTGCGAACGTCGTTTTCTCATTCGCGATGCGGAACAAATTCTGGTTCGGAATGACGATCAGCGTATCGACGTTCTCGCGCAGCTCAGCGATACCCGTCTCGGCCATCCGCGCGCGGCGACTTCCCTCGAATTGGAAGGGTTTTGTAACGACGCCAACGGTCAAAATACCAAGTTCACGCGAGATGCGCGCAATCACGGAAGCTGCACCGGTGCCCGTACCACCACCCATACCGGCAGCGAGAAACACCATATGGGAACCGGTAATCTGCGCGCGAATCTCATCAATCGCTTCTTCCGCAGCAGCTTGGCCGATCTCGGGACGCGCGCCGGCACCCAAACCTTCCGTAAGGTTTGTGCCAAGTTGTATACGGTGTTCTGCACTGGAGGCAGCCAAAGCCTGCGCGTCGGTATTCGCCGCCACGAAATCGACGCCGGTCAACCCCGCCGCGATCATGTTATTGATCGCGTTGCAGCCCGCACCGCCGATACCAATCACGGTTAGCCTGGGTCTCAGATCCGTGAGCTTTGGCAGTTGCAGATCAATGCTCATCGCGTTCCCGCCTTGCCTGAAGCGGCCGCCCGGTCAAATGACGACCGGCCTCGTTGTTTATGTCTACAGCCCACGGCTTACCCCGCGCTAACGTCACAAGCCCGGCACTCCCGTAGAGAGCGCCTCACAAGGCCTCCATGAGCCACTGACCGACACGCCCCAGATAGCTCTTTGGCGGCGCTGATTTCGGAACATCATAGGCCATCGTCTCTGCCCCAGAGACCGTGCTGGCCATAAGCAAACCAGCCACGGTGGAAAAAGCAGGTGTCGACACGTTCTGCGGCAATCCTGAAATGGCCATAGGCCGGCCAACACGAACCGGTGCGCCAAAAATATTTGCTGCATAGGGACCAATTCCGACAAGTTCGCTGCCGCCGCCGGTGAGAACGATTCGCCCGCAGGCATACGGACGCATGCCACTACGGTCGAGCTGCGTGGCCACGCGGGCCAGCAACGCCTCGACCCTGGGCGCCACGACACGGGCGAGTTGCGCCTTCGTCGCCTGATACAGCCCCCCGTCCTCCTCGTCCGCGAGCGCGTAAGAAAACGTCTCGTGCTCGTCCGATTGTGCTCCGATCATTGAACCATAAAGCGCCTTGATTCGCTCGGCCTCTGCAAGTGGCGTCTGCAATGCGCGAGCGATATCGTAAGTAATCAGGTCGGCTCCGAGCGGAATGACGCTCGCGTGCAGAAATTGGCCATTTGCGAAACAGGCGATCTTGGTTGTGCCGCCGCCGATATCAATGCACGTCACGCCCTGTCGCTGTTCTTCTTCGGTCGTGACAGCCAAAGCGCTTGCATAGGGCGACGCGACGACACCGGAAATCGACAGATAGCAACGTTCGATCATGACCATCAGGTTGCGAAGAGGTGCCTCTTCCGCAGTCACCGTATGCAGATCGGCCGTCACACGGCGCGCCGCCATTCCGCGGGGATCGCTGGCACCCGTGTTGCCATCGAGGCGATAACCGATGGTGTTCATATGCACGAGGCGCCGTCCGTCACGTTCTGCGAACGAGCGTCCTCCAGCCATCAGGCGGCCTATGTCCCCCGCCTCAACGACACCGCTCTCGATCTCCGCATTAGCTGCAAACGTCTGAGACTTGAGCTCACCACAACCAACGCTGACGTGCACACCTTCCAGGGTGACGCCCGCCATGCGCTCAGCTTTGCCGATTGCCGCACGCGCGCAACGCTCTGCTTCGTCTAGATCCGTGATGATTCCCGCTTGAGTACCGCGCGCAGGCTGCACACCCAGGCCAACGATCCGTATATTTGCTGGCCCGGCCTCTCCGGGAGATATAGCCGCTATGAGACAAACGGTTTTGGAGCTGCCGACATCGACGACGCCGATGACACCGCGCCCTCTTACTTGTTGACGATCTGCTCTCAGCACGTTCCACCTCAATGATCTGAGCACGCTGGGACGCCTATCAGCCTCGCGCCCTCTGCTTTAGCCTGCCCGCATGATCAACTCACGAATACTCCGCGGCTCGACATCCGTACCGGCTTCTTTCACGAGAGTCCGAACAGCGATACGGCCAGAGGTCCGCACATCGATTACGGAATGCCCCGCGGCCAACACCGCGGCAAAGTCCGGCCACGCTTTGAGATCCGCCAGAGCCGTGGCTTCGCCAGTTGCAGGCAACTCAATTTGATTCCCATCCACCAGATGCAACCGCCATCTACGGCCGGCGACACGCTCCGCCTGTTGCAGCGCTCCGGAAAGATCGGCATGCGCCGATAAAAGCGCCATGAGTGCCGAGGCTTCCTTCGCCGCACCCTCCCCGGCAATTTGAACAAGGCCGGATGGAGCGGTATGCCGCTCGGCAGCCGACAAGACCCGTCCCTCGCGATCAACGATCAACAGATCCTTTCCATGCTGCCACAACGCATACGGAACCCGTTCTGTTATCTCGACAATCATTTGATCCGGGTAAACGCGCGTGATCGACGCCCGCTCCACCCAGGACAACTCTTCAACCGCACGACGCGCCGCCGCAAAATCGAAGCTCAGAACAGATCGGGCCTTATCGAGTCCCAAGGCATCAAAGACATCGCCATCTGGCGTAAAACGATGACCCTTAAGCGTGACCTGATCGATGCCGAATCCACTCCAACCGACAACGCGATCCAACTCAGCACTGACTGAAGACATCGTCCGAGTCTGTTCTCCGCCTTGCGTCAGTATCCAGAACAAACCGATCCCGACGAGCCCCGCAATGGCGATGCTTGTGACACGCAAAGCCACAGAAACCCGGCGTGGACGCGCCCGCTCGTTGGGCCAGTCATAATCAGGAAGGGAACCAGCATCATCCGAATGAGGCGACGCTGCGCGAGCGCTCCTAAACAATCCGGAAAACGCACCTACCTGTTGCAACTTGCGTCCTCGATAATCCAGCGAACCAACTCACCGAACGACCATCCTGCGTGGGCTGCGAGCTCCGGCACCAAAGAAGTCGTCGTCATACCTGGCTGGGTGTTAACCTCGAGGCACACCAGTTCACCGGTACCGCCGGGCGTATCGTCAAAGCGGAAATCAGCTCTGCTCACGCCGCGGCACCCCAGCGCCTGATGCGCCGCCAATGTGCATTTCCGTATAGATTGGTAAATATCTGGTGAAAGCTTTGCAGGAACTTGATGGCGAGACCCGCCAGCCCCGTATTTTGCCTGATAATCATAAAATTGGAGACCTTCGGCGGGCAAAATGTCGGTGACGTCGGTCACGAAATCACCAATGACCGCACACGTCAGTTCCCGACCAGCCACATAACGCTCGACCATCACCACGTCGTCCAGGTCGCCATCCTCACCGATCCGAACGGGAGGCGGTTCGTCGGCCTTCTGCACGATAACGACGCCGACGCTGGAGCCCTCCGTCAGCGGCTTGACCACGTATGGCGGCGGTAGCGCATGTTCTGCCATGGCTTGCCGTCGTGTGACGATGACTGCGTTCGCAACAGGGATGCCGGCCGGCTTCATCACGGCTTTGGCCCGCTCTTTGTGCATAGCGAGTGCCGAGGAAAGAACGCCCGAATGAGTATAAGGAATTTCAAGGCATTCAAGAACGCCTTGCACGCAGCCGTCTTCACCGAACTTTCCGTGAAGCGCGTTGAAACAAGCTTGCGGCTTCACCTCGACGAGCCGCTGAGCGATGTCACGCGTGACATCGATCCGTGTGACCCGGTAGCCTTCGCCCTCCAACGCATCAGCCACCGCTGCACCCGAATTAAGGCTGACCTCCCGTTCGGCCGACCATCCGCCCATGAGAACGGCAATATGCTCAAACGTACGCGCTGGCGCTGGCCCGATCATTTGGTCTCCGCATTCGTTATCTGAGTGGAAGCTGCTACAGCTCTTTTAAACTGGGAACGGGACGGAGGAACAGCCCGCCCCTGAGAGGTCGCCGAGAACAATCGAGCTGCAGCGTGATTACTGTTTCCCAGCGCCCGTGTTGGAAAGCTCAGCTAACGCCTCACCGGTAGGGCGCCCTTCAACGGGCTCACCAAGCCGAATAATTTCCCAGTTGAGCGTCACTCCCGACGTCGCCTTCACACGTGCCCGGACGGTTTCGCCAAGACGTTCGACATCTTCCGCGGTCGCTTCGGCGTCATTGATGAGGAAGTTGCAGTGCATTTCGGAGACCTTTGCCCCGCCGACACGTAGCCCGCGACACCCCGCCTGGTCGACCAGCTTCCACGCCGAATGACCATTCGGGTTTTTGAAGGTCGATCCCCCCGTCCGTTCACGGATCGGCTGATTCTGCTCGCGATAGTCTGCGACCTCTTCCATCTGCTTAAGGATTTCGGATGGCTCTCCCGGCTGGCCACGGAACGTTGCTTGCGTGAAAATATAGTCGGCCGGAACACTACAATGGCGATAGGTGTACCCCATGTCCGCGACGCTGAGCTCATGAACGTTTCCGGCCCGATCCACGGCGCGAACGTATTCCAGAACATCCTTCGTTTCGACACCATGCGCACCGGCATTCATCCGCAAGGCCCCGCCAATTGAACCGGGGATGCCACGGTAGAAATGTAGTCCCGCAATCCCAGCTTCTCCGGCCGCCCGCGCAACTTTGACATCCGGCACCGCAGTCCCGACTCTTAGACGATCCGGCCCGAGAACCTCAATGGTTCCAAATCCCCGGCCAAGCCTAATGACAACACCGCGAACGCCGCCATCGCGAACAAGGAGATTGGAACCGAGGCCCATCGTAAAAACCGGAACGTCGGCCGGAATAGATTTCAGGAAATAGACGAGATCGGCTTCATCTGCAGGCGTGAACAAAACCTGAGCCGGCCCACCCACGCGAAACCACGTGATGTCCGATAACATCGCATTCGCGGATAGCCGACCGCGCAGATCTGGCAGGTTTTGCAGCCAATCGGAAGTGGGATCGGCAAAGGCCACGATTACTCTCCAGCCAAACGCGGCGCCTCACCCAGCCAGTCAGGCAAGGCATTGGCCCACTCAGTCGAATTCCCCGCACCCAGACAAACCACCATGTCTCCGGCGCGCCCGTTGCGCTGGATCATCGGCACAAGCTCTCTGGGCGAATCAATAGCCAGAACGGCCTTATGCCCCCGGCTACGGATACCTTCCGCCAACGTGTGCTGGTTGATCCCGTCGATTGGAGCTTCGCCCGCCGTATAGAGCGGCGCGACCACCACCGTATCAGCGTTGTAAAAGCAGCCACAGAAGTCATCGAACAGGTCGCGGACCCGCGTATAACGGTGCGGCTCGACGACCGCGATGACCCGTCCTCGCGCTCCAGCGCGCGCTGCTTCCAGAACAGCCGCGATTTCCGCCGGATGGTGTCCGTAGTCATCAAAGATCGAGACACCGTTCCATTCGCCCATGAACTGAAACCGCCGTTTAACGCCCGCGAAGGTTAGCAGAGCGGCACGAATTTCATCGTCGCTCGCACCTGCCGCCGCAGCGACCACAATCGAAGCCAGTGCGTTGAGCGCGTTGTGACGTCCGGGTGCCGGAACCCGAAGACCTTTAAGCGTTCGCGCACCACCCGGTACGCGCGCATTGAAAGCAACATCGAACACGCTGGAATGACCATCACTGGCAAGCGTCAACATCCGCGCATCGGCATCCTCGCCGCACCCGTACGTAACGATAGGTCGCCCATCGTGCTGCAAATTGAGACGCCTCAGCATGTCGGCGACAACCCCATGGTCGACGCATGCAACAAGCAGTCCGTAGAACGGCACTTGCCGTATAAACGTCTCATAGGCCGCGTGCATGGCTTCAACGCTGCCGAAAAAGTCTAGATGTTCCGGGTCGATATTCGTAATGACGCCAATCTGGCTCGGCAGTCGCGTGAACGTACCGTCTGACTCGTCAGCCTCCACGATCATCCAGGGCCCACTACCGAGCCGGGCGTTCGACCCCCAGTTGTTGACGATACCCCCGGTGATGACCGTCGGATCAAGCCCAGTCTCCGCAAAGATGTGCGCGATGAGCGACGTCGTGGACGTTTTTCCGTGCGTGCCCGTCACCGACACCGTCGAATAGAGCCGCATAAGCTCAGCGAGCATCTCAGCGCGCCTGATAATCGTCAGTCCCTTGGCGCGCGCCGCTTCCAATTCCGGATTACCAGCTTTGACAGCGCTAGAGATAACGACGTTCTTGGCGCCGACGAGATTGATCGCATCATGGCCGATAAAGACCCGGACGCCTTTGTCCCGCAAACGTTTGACGTTCGGACTATCTTTCTGATCGCTACCCTGGACCGAATAGCCCATGGCGACCAGAATTTCGGCGATGGCGCTCATCCCGATGCCGCCAATGCCGATAATATGAAAAGTCCCGAACTCACGGGGCATCTGCATGTCTTTGACTTTCCCCTCAGTATGATCCGAATCGCGCCCCCTGCGTTTCAGACTCTCATGAAATACTTCTGATCCGCTGGCAAATCCCGGTGCAGATTGCACCGCAATCCGGCCGAATTATTTCCTATCACGCCCCATGCGCCAGATTTTCGCGATGTGCGGCCAATTCCTCGACCACGTCCGCCAACCTGGCAACGGCGTCCGGCCGTCCAAGCTCTTTGGCCGCATTCGCCGCCTGAACAAGATGGGTCGGCGAAGCAATCAACGTACCAATTTCTCGGGCCCAAATCTCAGGCGTCAACTTATCCTGCTCGAAACACCAGGAAGCCCCCGCCTCAACCAACCGTGTCGCATTGTACAACTGGTCGTTGTCGACGGCATGCGGCAAGGGGACCAGAATCGAGGGACGGCCGATGACGGTCACTTCGGCGACAGTAGAGGCACCGGCCCGGGCGATCACAAGGTGCGATCGTGCCATAAGATCAGGCAAAGCCCCAAAAAAACTGGCAACCTCCGCAGCAATTCCGCTCTCCTGATACGCAGCGCGAACCCGGTCGACATCTTCCTCACGCGCCTGCTGCACAACGGACAACCGTACTCGCAGTTCCTGAGGCAACAACGCCAGAGCAGATGGAAGTACATCGGAGAAATAACGCGCACCCTGCGAACCACCGAATATCAAAACCTGAATCACGTCACCGGCCATCAGCGCCCAGTAAGGGCGCTCGGCAGCCTGAAGAACTTGATCGCGCACGGGATTACCCGTCAGCCGGACTTTGTCCGCGTTGCGCTCATCGATATATTTCACACGCTCAAACGACGTCGCGACAATGTCGACACGGCGCGCGAGGAGTCGGTTGGCCCGCCCTAAAACAGCGTTCTGCTCGTGCACCATCGTACGAACGCCGCGCAGTTTCGCCGCCACAAGAGGTGGGAACGCCGGATAACCGCCAAAGCCAACTACAACGTCCGGCGAGATCTCCCCAAGCAGCTTGAGCGCTGAACCTATGCCTTTCGACAGCATCCAGCCTGTCCGGGCAATTTCGGTCGGCGCCTTGCTCACCAACGTTGCGGACGAAATCTGATGAATAGACCGCGCAGGGAAATCGGTGCCGTAGCGATCCCCCCTCATATCGGTCACGAGATCGACAACGATGTTCCGGCGGCCTAATTCCTGGGCCAGCGCATAAGCCGGAAACAAATGCCCCCCGGTTCCTCCGGCGGCTAACAGCACGCGTAGCTCCTGAGCCATTACGCTTCTCTCCGCCTCTCGTTGCCCATATCAAACCCCTCCACGCGCGCAACGACCTTGGGCATCGTCAAGCGTGCCGGATCGGCCCGTCGCCGCGTTAGCGCCAGCAACATGCCCAGGGTGACGGAAATCGCAAGGATAGAAGAGCCTCCCGACGAAATGAAAGGCAGCGTCATACCTTTCGCCGGCAGCATTCCCGCGTTTACACCCATATTGATCAAGGCCTGCAAGCCAAACATCAGCGCCAGTCCTTGGATGGCCAACCGATCCCCGCCCCGCGGCTCCCGTCCAGCAACCGAAAGCGCCTTGATAACGATGAAGCCGAACAAAGCGAGTAGGGCAAGACACGCGAGCACTCCGTACTCCTCGGCAACAACCGAAAAAATGAAATCAGTGTGTGCATCTGGGAACTTTGTCTTGATTGTCCCTTCACCCGGTCCGCGACCAAAGAACCCGCCTTCCGTGAAGGACTGCATTGCACGCGCCAGCTGAGAATTCTCCTCGGGCGACGGTGCAAGAAAACGTTCGATACGCACACGCACGTGGTCAAATAATACATATCCGCTAGCTGCAACCGCGAGACCAACGCCAGCGAGCACTCCCGCGCCAATCGCCGGAAGCCCAGCCAGCAGGTACATCAGCCCCCAGACCAGACCGATCAAGAGAGTTTGCCCGAAATCAGGCTGCAGCATCAGCAGCCCTGCGAGGATAACCAGCAGCACAATCGCCAATGGTAACGCCGGCATATCCGAACGTTTGTGCGCTTCTGCCAGCAGCCATCCGGACACGACAACGAAAGCGGGCTTAGCGATTTCTGACGGCTGCATCGAGAAACCACCGACGAATAGCCATCGACGCGCTCCGTTGATAAGCGGACTTTGAAAATAGACCCACACCAACGTACAAAACGAGATGAACAGGAGAGCGACGGCCAGTCGCCGTATGGTCTCTGGTTTAAGAAAAGACAGAAACAGGATGATCCCGAGCCCGGCTGCCGAAAAAATGAGATGACGATTGAAAAAGTAGAACGTTGGCAGGTTCTTCTTGATCGCAACAGCCGGACTAGCCGCCAGAGACAGCATCAACCCAATCAACATCAACGCGAGAATCGCTGACAAGAGCACCCGGTCGACAGTAAACCACCACGCGGCAAGCTTGCTTCGGTCTGCCCGCGAGAAGCTCATACCGTTCCTCGGCTTTTGCTCACCCCTGGTAGCATCTCGACGATCCTGCGAAAGGCATCTCCGCGTTCCTCGAAGTTCCGGAACTGATCAAAAGACGCACACGCCGGTGAAAACAGGACAACCGTCTCACACCCACGCTCAAGCCCAGCATCATGGGCCGCCGCCGTCACGGCCGCTTCCAGAGAACCACAACGGACGTAATCGACCTGCCCCTCCAAAGTCTGAGCGAACGCGTCCTCTGCTTCACCAATCAGATAGGCGCGTCTAATTCGCCCGAAATGCGGCGCGAGCGACGTAATTCCCCCGCTTTTTGCGCGTCCCCCGGCAATCCAATAGATATCACCTTGAAACGACGCCAACGCCTTATCTGTCGAGTCAGCATTGGTCGCTTTGGAATCGTTGATGAAAAGAACCTGGTCCGTCTGTCCGACCTGCTCCATGCGATGCGCAAGACCTGGAAAACTCTTCAGCGCTTGAGCGATTCTCTCGATATCCCAGATCCGGTGCGGAACCCCATTCACGGTGAGTTCGACCTCACCTCGATCCGCCAGTTCCTGCAGAGCCCGCAATGCCCCCAAAGCGGCCAGCGCATTTTGCACATTGTGTGCGCCCCGCAATGACGGGATGCCATCGAGCTGCACCACCTCCTCGCTGGTGGCGTAGGAACCTGATTTCTCGTGCACAAAAAGGCTTGAGCCAATGGCGTAGAGCCTGGGCACCAGAACCGCCCCCCGACCTACGGTGATCGGATAAAGCCGGCCGCTGTCTTCCAGACGCGCTGCCACCTGCCCCGTCCATTTGTCGTCAATCGCGACGACAGCGGCGTCAGCTGCGGAGACCAGGCGCTCCTTAACGCTGGCGTAGTGCTCTATCGTTCCATGGCGATCGAGATGATCCGGCGTCACGTTCAGGAGCACACCAACGCTCGGATGAACCGAGGGTGTCAGATCAATTTGATAAGATGACATTTCAACGACGTACACACGATCCTGCGCGGGCGGCTCTAACGTGAGGATCGCCTTACCGATATTGCCGCCCATCTGAGTGTCGAAACCAAGTTCGCGAAGCAGATGTGCGATGAGAGCCGTTGTCGTCGATTTTCCGTTCGTGCCGGTGATCGCGATAAAAGCAGATTTCGGCGCAACCATCGCACGCGCGCGGCAGAACAATTCAACATCGCCGATGACCTCAACACCCGCTTCGCGTGCCTTCACGACGGTCCAATGCGGCTCCGGATGTGTCAGAGGTACGCCCGGCGCCAGAATGAGCGCTGCAAATGTTGTCCAGTCAGCTGAGGAAAGATCGACAACCTTGAAGCCCGAAGCTGCCGCCGCCTCGCGCGCAGCAACGCCATCGTCCCAGACCGCGACGTCAGCGCCGCCCGCAACCAGCGACTGCGCAGCCGCCACGCCCGAACCGCCCAGCCCGAAGACGGCAACCGTCTTGCCCGCAAACGTCATCGCGCGAATCATAAGCGTATTTTATCCGATTTCCGCTGGAACCCTGGGTTAGCGCAATTTCAGCGTCGCGAGCCCGATCAAGGCCAGAACAACAGAAATAATCCAGAAGCGAACGACCACCGTCGATTCCTTCCAGCCCTTCTGCTCGTAGTGGTGATGCAGTGGGGCCATTCGGAACACGCGCTTGCCGGTCATCTTGAACGAAGCCACCTGGATAATCACCGACAGTGTTTCCAAGACGAACAACCCGCCGACGATAGCCAGAACGATTTCATGCTTGGTGATAACCGCGATCGACCCCAGCGCGCCCCCGAGAGCCAAAGAGCCGGTGTCCCCCATGAAGATCATTGCTGGCGGGGCATTGAACCACAAGAACCCAAGGCCCGCCCCGATCAACGCCCCGCAGATAATTGCGAGCTCACCCGTACCATTGATGAAATGGATCTGGAGATAGCCGGCGAACTTCGCGTTGCCCGAAAGGTAAGCGATCAAACCGAACGTCGCGGCAGCGATCATCACCGGCACGATGGCGAGACCATCAAGGCCATCGGTGAGATTGACAGCGTTGCCAGCTCCCGCGATGACCAGCACGCCGAGCAAAATAAAGAACGGCCCCAACTCAACGAGCACGTTTTTAAAGAACGGCACCGCAAGGCTCGTAGCGAACTCAGGCGCGGCGATCTGAGTAAAGGCATAGGCCGCAACAGCCGCGACGAGCAATTCCGCACCGAGCCGGACCCGCCCCGAAAAGCCGGATGCCGTTTGCTTGGTGACCTTGAGATAGTCGTCATAAAAGCCGATGGCGCCGAAAGCCATCGTCACTCCGAGCACGATCCAGACGTAGCCATTCTGCAGGTTCGCCCACAATAAGGTGGATACCAGCACCCCCGAAAGGATCATCAGGCCGCCCATGGTCGGCGTACCACGTTTGGCAAGGTGGCTTTGCGGACCATCTTCTCGGATCGGCTGACCCTTGCCCTGTTTGACGCGCAGCATGTCAATGATGCCGGGCCCGAACAACATCACAAAGACCAACGCGGTGAAGATCGCCCCACCGGTTCGGAATGTGATGTAACGAAAGACGTTGAGCGGACCGATATTGTCCGAGAAGTTCACCAGTTCATAGAGCATCCCGGCCTCACATCCCTGCCCGCTTCATTCCGTATTCAGTCCTACCTATCTGTCACACGCCGTCTGCCACAGTGGCATAGTGCTGCTTCAGCGCCCCCACGAGAGGAACCATCGCCGACCCGTTGGACCCTTTCACCATCACGATGTCGCCAGAATGCAAGGTCTCCAGCAAAGGCTCCCGCAATCCGTCCGACGTCGCCGCCCACTGGCCCTGCATATCTGCAGGCAGATCGTAATACAGAGCTGCCATGTTCGATCCGCACGCAAAAACCAGATCAGCCTTAGCCGCGTCAATGATCTCCTTCAGGCCTCGGTGCAATTCTTCGGCTTTATCACCTAGTTCCAGCATATCGCCCAACACCAGAACCAGCCGGCCGTGCTCATCGCTGCGCGCTTGCCCTGCCGTCGTTATAGCCGCGGCCATAGAAGCCGGGTTCGCGTTGTAGCTCTCATCAATCAGCAGGATGTTTCCTCTGGAGAGGGAAAGAAGCGTTCGCTCACCACGACCATGCAGAGCCGGAAGCTCCGCCAGTCCCTTCGCAGCCGACGCGACATCTCCACCCACGGCATCCACCGCAAGAAGGGCGGCGAGCGAGTTCTCTGCTATATGCCGACCGGCGAGCGCAATCTGATAAGTCACGGTATCGCTCGACGGAAACTCCGCGAGGATCCTCTGTCCTTCCATGCCATCACGCGCTCGCCGCCCGCAATCAATCAGCGCCGCATCGGGCTCCCCCTCAGCATCCCCAAATGTCAGGATTCGGCTGGCGCTGGACTGAGCCCGTGTACGCAGCCGCTCGAAATGCAGATTATCTTGATTGAGGATAGCAACGCCATCAGGTTCAAGCCCGGCGAAGATTTCTCCCTTCGCGTCTGCGATTTCCTCTTCGCTCGCGAAGTTACCCAGATGCGCCGAAAGCACATTCAGAACAATCGCAACATGAGGCCGCACCAACTTAGTCAGCGGCGTGATTTCACCCCCATGGCTCATGCCGATCTCGAACACCCCAAAACGGGTATCTGCAGGCATTCGCGCCAGGGTCAACGGCACCCCCCAATGATTATTGAATGACTTATCGCCGGCATGAGTAACACCGAGCCGGCCGAACGCAGCGCGCAACATATCCTTGGTGGTCGTCTTGCCGGAACTACCCGTCACCGCGACAACGCGCGCTTCCGGAGCTAGCCGTGAACGAGCCGCACGACCGATATTCTCCAGTGCCACCAACGTGTCAGCGACCCGGATCAGCGGACCGTCGCCCGCTTTGCGCTGATACTGCGTCTCGACAATTGCCCCAGCAGCTCCAGCTGCAAAGGCCTTGGAGACAAAGTCATGGCCATCGCGCTTGTCTTTCAGCGCAACGAAAACATCACCCGGTGAAATTTCCCGGCTATCCAACGAAAAACCAAAGACGTCCTTCTCGGGCGTACCGTCAAGTTCGCCGCCCGCGGCCAAGACCAGCGCGTCCCAATCCCAAAGCGGCCCGCGCTCGTTTCGCACATCAACTTCCACGCGGTACCCTTCTGATTTCGCCAAAATTGTTTTCGATCGCCCCCTCCGCGACGTCATGATCAGAGAACGGCAGAACGCAATCACCGATGATCTGGCCGGTTTCGTGACCCTTGCCCGCAATCACGACAATATCGCCGCGTCCAAGATCCGTGATGGCCGCCTCGATGGCCTCGCGGCGATCCCCGATCTCCCAGACGATCGCGCTTGATGAGGTCCCGACGCCTACGAGCACAGCAGCACGGATGGCCGCTGCCGATTCACTACGCGGGTTGTCGTCTGTCACGATCACAACATCAGCCTTCTCCGCTGCAATCGCCCCCATGATGGGCCGCTTTCCAGCATCCCGGTCCCCACCGCAACCGAAAACACATACCACACGACCGGCAGCCATGGGTCGCACCCCATCGAGCGCCGCTGCAAGGGCCTCTGGCTTGTGCGCATAGTCAACGACCACCAAACCACCTCGGACTTCACCCACGATGTCGAGGCGCCCTTTCACACCCGTCAAACCCTCAAGCGCCTGTGCGCAAGCCTTAATGTCGAGACCTGTCGCAGCCGCAAGCCCCGCCGCCACCAAGGCATTCTCGACCTGATAACCACCGACCAGAGGCAACCAAATCGAAACCTCGTCACCACCAACAGCCAGATGGAGACGTTGCGCAAATCCCTCCGGGATCGCCTCAAGCAAACGGATCGTCTCCCCCTCGCGGCCAACCGTACGCACATCGAGCCCGCATGCACGCGCAACATCGCGAACGTCGCCGCTACGGGCGCCATCCATATTGATGACGACAGGCTGCCCCTTGGCCAAAAGCTCTGTGAAAAGACGCATCTTGGCTGCGAAATAAGCTTCGGTATCAGTGTGATAATCGAGATGATCCCGCCCCAGATTTGTGAACGCAGCGGCAGTCAGCTTCACACCATCGAGGCGATGCTGATCAAGACCATGCGAAGACGCCTCGAAGGCGATATGCGTGACGCCCTCGTCCGCAAGCCCCGCGAGGCTTTGATGCAGGCTTAGAGGGTCTGGCGTCGTCAAAGACCCATAAACACCACCATCCGGCTTCACGAGGCCAATCGTGCCCAGCGACGCTGCCTTGAGGCCTTGCGACGCAAAAATCTGGCGCGTGAATTCCACAACGGAGGTTTTGCCGCTGGTTCCTGTAACCGCGACGGCCACATCTGGCTGCGCGCCATAGAACCGCGCTGCTATCCTCGCAAGGGTACGCCGCGGGTTATCCGTGCGGAGGACCGGCACACTCAACTCACCGACATCCGCTCCAGTCCCGACAAGAACCGCAGCCGCCCCCGCTTCCACCGCCTTGCCGACAAACTGCGCGCCATCGGCACGCGCACCGGGCAACGCCGCGAACAGAAAGCCCGGAGAAACCGTCCGGCTATCCAGGCTCAATCCGCGAATAAAGATCTCTTTCGCGCCAGGCGACACGGAAATTTCAGGTTCGAGAAGATGGGAGAGCTGCATCAGCGTCGATCAAAAACCCGTTGGGGCGCTTCGAGCCGCTCTCGACAAGCGACCGGTTTACGGCGGCAATCAATCTCTTATTGTGGCGCGCCTGAGGCGTCAAACGCGCCACGATACTTCAAAACATCATTTTAGGGCGTTTCTGAGCGCGACATGACGTCAAGCTGCGGCGCAATCCGGGCAATGATCTTGGCCGTGACCGGAGCAGCGTTCCGTCCGGCAGTAATCTGCATGGACGTCTCCTTTATTGGCTGCGGCTCGAACAAGGAGACCAACGTCACGTATTTCGGATTGCTCATCGGAAAAGCAGCGAAGAAAGAAGAGATTACCGACTTCTCCTTATAACCGCCCTTGCCCGGTAGCTCCGCGGTCCCCGTCTTACCTCCAACTTCCAAACCAGGCACGTTGGCGCGCCGCCCGGTCCCATCCCTTTCCGTCACGTTACTGCGCATCAACGCATTGAATTGTCTACTTGTTTCTTCGGAAATTACGCGTTCCCCATCGCTTTCGCTCCCAGTCGGACGGCGCAGATAGGTCGGCTGAATGCGTTTGCCACCATTGACGAGAGAAGCAGCTGCCGCCGCAAACTGTAGAGGCGTAACCGCAATCCCATGACCATAGGAGCGAGTGACGGTCTCTACAGCTTCCCAACGCTCGGGCAACTGGACATCCGCGACACTTCCAGCCTCCGTTTTCATCGCACCTGTAAGACCAATGCGCTGGAAGAATTCCTTTTGCCGCCCGGCGCCAAGATCAAGCGCCAGCATACCAGCCCCCACATTCGATGACCGCCGGAACACCTCGGCAACACTTAGGATTCGTCCAATAGGATGACTATCCGTAATCGTAAAACCACCAACACTCAGCGGCTTACGGACGTCAACGGGCGTATCCAGCGTGAACTTTCCCGAGTCCATCGCCATCGCCACCGTGAACATCTTGAATATAGATCCAAGTTCGAAAGTACCACCACTCAGACGATCCATCGTTTCACGCTCCAGCGATGGAACGAGCGGATCGACACCGGGCAGCGAGGCTGCCGCCAGGATCTCCCCACTTTTGGCATCCATCACCAGTCCAACGGCAGCCCGCGCTTCATACGTTGCCATTGCCGCAGCGAGTTCCTCCTCAACCGCGTGTTGAACGCCAATATCAAGGGATAGCTGCACCGGCGGCCGGTTCGAGAGGTTGGGCGTATGAACGGGATCGACCTGTCCATTTTCGTCTAGAAAACGTTCAATTCCGGCAATGCCTTTATTGTCGATATCGACATAGCCAAGCACATGCCCCGCAAGCGTTCCGCTCGGATAAGCGCGCTTGAGCTCATTCCTGAATTCGATGCCCGGCAGACCCAGATTGTGAATAGCCTCCGCTTGCCGCGTGGAGGTTCCTCGCCGTATCCAAACGAAGCGCTTGTCGCGATCCGCAAGGCTTTTGCGCAGTTCTGCCTGATTAAGTCCTGGCAAAACATGCCCAAGCTTTTCCGCCAGTTCGTCCTTATCGACCACCAGAGCCGGATCAGCGAACAATGAAGGCATAATGAGATCGCTGGCCAGCAATTGACCATTGCGATCGACAATGTCAGGCCGCGCAAAGGCAATCGCCATTGGCTGGCTCATTGAGACAGAAACCTCGCCCTGTCCCAGGATCGCCAGACGAACGAGTTGACCAGCGACGAGTGCAAAAGCCAGCATGACGCCCGCGATGGCCGCGACAGCGCGAATCCGCACTAGATACGCCTCACTTACACGGTCTCTCTTCGCGTTCGCGGCAAGAGCACGGTCCGGCAAGCCGGGCGTGATGATGATCCCGCTCGTCATCGCGATGACCCTGCAGCCTCCCGCGTCTCATTTGGCAGCGCTGCCAAATGGCTCTCAACGTCAGGCTCCGTGAATTGGTCTTCGCGTGCCGGTGCGAGCCCCATAGCGCGCGCTGCCGGCCCGATAACCTCGGGTCTTGCTGCGAGTGCCCGGTCGGCTTTGAGAATTGCAATGTCTTGCCGGATCTTCTCGAGACGCCGCTCTTGCGCCTGAACCTGCTCGGCAAAATCGCGCGTATCGTAATTGATGGCATACAAACGGAAGGCGCTAATCAGCATAAGCGCCGCTGCGCCAATCATCAAAATACGCATGGCGGTACCCTCGCCGTTACAAACGCTACTTGGCGAGCCCCGGAACGCCGAGATCGGCAAACTCGATTTCCCACGGCTCAGCCGCTGTCCGCACGCCCGCCCTCAAACGCGCCGATCTGGCACGCGGATTGACCTGCGTTTCACCTTTAGAAGAGGTTAACGGCCGAGGGTTAACAATTCGAAAACTCGGAGCGCGCAATTCGATTGAACTTTGCGGAATGTGCCGCGAGCCCTGGCCGGACCTGCCGCCACGTGATGCTAAAAATCGTTTAACGATCCGGTCTTCCAGGGAATGAAAGGTTACCAACACGAGCCTGCCGCCCGGTTTGAGCAAGCGTTCAGCTCCGAAGAGCCCCCTCAGGAGCTGCCCCAGTTCATCGTTCACAAAAATTCTCAGTGCCTGAAACGTGCGCGTTGCGGGGTGCCGGCCATCGGGCTTACCGCCCCCCAAAACCTTCGCAACCACATCTGCCAGATCGAGGGTGCGCGTGAACGGCTCCTGCACCCGCCGCGCAACAATTGCCCGCGCGATTGCCCGGGAGCGCCTCTCTTCTCCGTATTGAAAGAGAATGTCCGCAATGCGCGCTTCATCGAACGTGTTGACGACATCCGCCGCTGACAACCCTTCTTCCGCGAGGCCCTCGCCCGGCGCGCTAAACATGCGCATGTCGAGAGGACCTTCTGATTGGAAAGAAAAGCCGCGCTCGGCTTCATCGAGCTGCATGGACGAAACGCCGAGATCAAAAACCACCCCGTCGAACTGGCCCACGAAGCGATCTTGTGTCTCCGGATCTTCTGCCCAATCGAGAAGCTGGCCAAACGGTGCCAGGCGAAGCTCCAAGGCTCCGCCGCGAGAAGCCACCAGATCAGCTCCGGCCGCTACCGCGGAAGGATCGCGGTCGAACGCCAACACTTGGCAATCGGCCGCGTCCAGAATTGCTGAAGTATAGCCGCCGGCCCCAAAGGTGGCGTCGATGTAGCGCTCGCCGCTCTTAGGCTGAAGAGCCTCGAGGACTTCCGAGAGAAGCACGGGAATGTGCCGATCCCGATTTGGATCGCCCTTTCCCCGCTGGTCCGACCCGCGTCGCGGCGTCATTCCCGTGCTCCCTCGTCCCCGCCGTCGTCTGCCCCTGGCTTGCGCCCGAATAGCTTGCGAGTTTCTCTAACTTTTGCGCGGGCGCGATTGCGCCGCTCTTCGAATTGGCCCGGTTCCCACATTTGAAACTTCTCGCCAAGACCGACAAAGGCGACGTGGCTCGTGAGGCCCGCGTGCGCCCTAAGCCCCTCAGGAAGGACGATGCGTCCGTCCCCGTCGATCGAGAGAACCTGGACGTCGCCGTAAAGCGCGACAGATAGCTCGTCCCGCTCATCTGAATAGTCCGGCAGATCCGCGAGCAGACCATCGATCTTCTTCGCAAGTCTCTCGCCGCCTGCATCGAGTGCCGGAGCATCAAGTGAAGGATAACAGTAGATGCCGCCGGCGTAGCCGTCACGTTCAAGTACTGCGCGGAAGGGAGCAGGAATCGAGACCCGTCCCTTGCTGTCGATCTTATTGACGAATGTCGAGACAAAACGGTCCATCCCCTGATTGCCGACCTCAACCTCGACGCATCACTTAAACTCCTGAAGCCACCTCACATGCCCGTCACCGGCCCGCTTGATGACCCGCGCACCGGCCGGAGACCGTGGCGGTCGCGAGTGCCTTGGCCCTCTCTCAAGGTACGCGCCCTGCCACGGCCCTTGCCCGGTGCGGACGGGCATATATGGGATCACATGGAATTTTATGGGTGTCAATGGTTTCTTAAGCAATTTACACGGGCCAAAGCGGGCTATCGCGCTTTCAACCTGAGCGTCGCAGAAAAGCCGCACACTGTTCACGGCAACCGCAAGAATGCTGCAGCCGTTAAGGGCTTGGCATGAATTCCTCGCGTAAATCGCAATGGGACAGGGAAAGGCTGTTGCGTGGCGTTGGGGTTGGGAATGCCGACTACGATGGGGCGCCGGTTCACGGGGAGCACCCTCGTGAGGTTGGTGTGCATAATTATTTGCGCTGGAATGCTATGGACGGCGCCGGATGCGTCCGCCGGCCCGCGACGATATATGGTCGCGCTATCGGTGCCCGGGCAAGAACAGGTGGCCCTATACGCCGAGGAGTATGGCAAAGGTCGTCCGCTGCTGCTGTTACACGGCCTCGGTGCATCCACCTACACGTGGCGCAATCTCATTCCGAGCCTTGCACAAAAGCATCGCGTCATTGCCATCGACTTGAAGGGCTTTGGCCGCTCGCAAAAACCTTACAATAATGCCTATTCCATCCATGACCACGCCGCATTGGTGAGCGCCTTCATTCGCAAACGCGGCCTGCGTGATGTCACGCTTATCGGGCATTCCTTCGGCGGCGCAGTCGCTTTGATGGTCACGCTGGAATTCAACCGGAAAGACCCCGGCCGCATTCGCGATCTCATCCTCATGAGCGCACCGGCCTACAATCAGCCATCGACTGAGTTTGTCCGCTTCATGCAAACACCGGTGTTGCCTTACGCAGCGCTAACGCTCATACCGCCAGAACTCTCCATCTGGCTCTCGCTCGACGCGACCGAAGCACAGCACATAAGCATGGATGATATCAGCGCGTATGCGGAACCCTTTTATGATCCCGCAGCCCGGCACGCTCTGATCACGACAGCCCGTCAAATAGTCCCTCGAGACCTCAAACGACTAACCGCACGCTACCCCACAATAAAACAGCGCACTTTGATCATCTGGTGCGATGGAGATACGACCGTCCCGCTCGCAACAGGCAAACATCTCGCCAAGGCCCTGCCCAACGCGAAACTGCAGGTACTGAACGGCTGCAGCCATGCCCCGCAACATGATCGCCCCCGCGCCGTATGGAACCTGATGCGCCGCTTTCTCTATTGAGGCGGCCCGAATAGCTTATCAAGAGGTGAAGATAATTCTGCCAGTCGGCCTGTAAGCCGGGTTCTGTCTGGAGGTCACCCTCCGCGACGACCATTCATCTGGGACGTCTGTCACCAGACGCCTCAAGCAGCCAACCCGGGCGACGAACCTGAAAACGGGCCTGAGATCGCACGTCGCTTGCGCGCCACACATCTCCGGTCGCCCCTATTTGGCCTTGCTCCCGGTGGGGTTTACCATGCCGCGACTGTTACCAGCCGCGCGGTGCGCTCTTACCGCACCCTTTCACCCTTACCGTACCTCGCAAAGCGAGCAGCGGCGGTTTGCTTTCTGTGGCACTTTCCCTGGGGTCACCCCCGGCGGCCGTTAGCCGCCACCGTGTTTCCATGGAGCCCGGACTTTCCTCCATTCCGACATTTTGACGGGCCACAAAGCCCATGCCGGAACAGCGGCCGTCCAGCCGACTGGCAGAAATCACATAAGGGACCGTGACGCGGCAACGTCAAGACACAATCGGCTCGCCGAGCGCTGCGATCAGGCGCTGTAAAGTAATAAATGTCGATACGTCGACCAGCCCATCGACACGTTCCTGTCGAAAATGACGTTGAAATGCAGCTACGACCGTTCGGGATTGCTTGTCGCTCTCGCCCGTAACCTCGATCCCATACCCGTAGCGTCTAAGAAGCGTCTGCGCCTGGGCAATACGATCCGCGTGCGCAGGGTTAGAGACGGCCTCCAAAACGGGCCCGACAGGCTCCGGATCGACCCAATGACCAATTCCAGCACGCGCCAATCGCGCCCAATCGAACTTTTCGCCGGGGTCAATCTTCCGTCCCGGCGCAATATCCGAATGCGCCAACACCCGTTCCGGCGGAATGCCATTGCGCCCAATGATGTCGGCCGAAAGCGCCTCGACCGCACGCATCTGCGCTTCGGGAAACTCTGGATAGCCGCCGTCATGTCCGGGATTGTGGATCTCAATGCCGATCGACGCCGAATTAATATCGCAATCGCCCTGCCATGAGCCGACGCCTGCATGCCAGGCCCGTTGCGACTCCGCCACCATCTGCCAGACCGTCCCGTCGGTATCGATGACGTAGTGACAGGACACTTTGCTCTCAGGCCGCGAGAGCCAATCGATTGCCCGCGGACATGACGCGAGCCCCGTATAATGCATCAGCAGGATCGAGGCGCGCACCCCATGGCGGCGCGCCTCGAAGTTCGGTGAAGGATGGATACAGGTAACAAGCGGACTATCGCAATCCGCAAGGCGCAATTCACTCACACGCCGCCTCCAGCTCGCGTGCCTTTACGATCGAATCGTAGGCAGCATTGATGGCGGCCAACTTGCGGTCTGCAAGAACAAGAAATTCCTGAGGTACACCCTCGGAAGCGAGCTTGTCGGGATGCGTCTCGCGCACAAGCGCTCTGTAACGCGCCTTCAAATCCTCGTCGGAAACATCCGGCGCGACACCGAGCACGCTATAGGGCGACTGCTCATCACGTACAAACAGGCTCCGGATAGCCAGATACTCACGTTCGCTGAAGGAGAACTTCTCCGCCACAGTACGCAGGAACTGCTCCTCCGCCTTGTGCAGAACACCGTCGGCAGCAGCGATATTGAAAAGACATTCGAACACATCCCGAAGAAGTGCTCGGTCGTCGGCGAGCATATGCGCGATCCGTTCCGCATAGGCGTCATATCCAGCGACGTCGCGCGACGCCAGCTCAAACACCCGCATCACGTTGCGCCGCTCTTCCGGCGGCACATAAAAACAGCGCTCAAAGGCCTGCGACTCTACGCTGACCGCCACCCCATCCGCCTTTGCCATTTTCGCAGCAAGCCCGACGAGAGCGATCGTGAAGGCAACTTGCTTGCCGCCAGTGGCGGGCGTCAACCAGGAATCAACGCGGGCCCGCAGCCCTGCCCAAAGACCGCGTAGCCAGCCTGTCCGGCCACCACCAATCAACGTACTCCAGTTCATTGCCTGTTGATAACCCGTTTTCCCAATGCCCTCAAAGTGAACATGTTTCCCTCAGAACAAATGGATGTGAAGCTTTATGTCACAATTTCGCTCTTCGTGATTTGACCGTGATCGTCTTCAACAATCACCATGCCGGTTAGGAATTATTAAGGGTTCAGCGCAAGCTTGTCTTCCAAGCGTGCGTTGAGTGGAGGGTAATGATGAAGGGGCTTTTTCTGGCAGTAGCCTTTGCGGCGGTTGTAGCGATCTGGACTCTGAATGCTCGCGCCCAATTTCCAGCCTCAGATTTGAGCACCCCAAAAGGGGAGATCACTCAATTCACGACCATCAAGGCGCCCCCTCAACGTTGACTGTCATACCGTCACCAGCTAGCTGGTCTTCAGCAGATTGGCATGATGGGATGGCGGCTAGATAATGACGAACACTGCATCGAGCCGCACCTCCAGATGGCAGTTCTGGATTGATCGCGGCGGAACGTTCACAGATATCGTCGCATATGGCCCGGAAGGCCGGATCGAGACACGCAAAGTCCTCTCCGAAAACCCTGGCGCTTATTCAGACGCAGCACTTGAAGGCGTCCGCCAAATTCTCGGCTTGAGCTCGGAATCCGCGATTCCCTCCGATCGCATCCGCAGCGTCAAGATGGGAACAACGGTCGCGACAAACGCTCTGTTGGAGCGCAAAGGCGAACCGACAGTATTGGTCATCTCCGCCGGGCTCGAAGATCATCTCGAAATCGGGTATCAAGCCCGCCCCCAGATTTTCGCCAAATCCATCGTCAAGCCGTCGATGCTGTATGCGCGAGCCATCGGCGCGCACGAACGCATCCTCCCTAACGGGTCTGTACTAACCCCACTCAATGAAGAGCGCCTCAAACAAGACCTCACGCAGGCTCGCGAAGACGGTTTCACCTCCGTCGCCATCGCCTTCATGCACGCATATGCGCATCCAGACCACGAAACCCGAGCCGTAAAAATTGCCCGCGAATTAGGCTTCACCCAGATTTCAGCGAGTCACGAGGTTTCACCGCTCATCAAGTTCATCGCCCGTGGCGACACCACCGTGGCTGACGCTTATCTGAGCCCAATACTCCGCCGTTACGTAGATCGCGTGGCCGGCGCCTTGCTATCCGACAACGATGATGACGGCGCCACGTCAGAAGCCTCACGCTTGATGTTCATGGCTTCATCCGGCGGCCTCAAGGCTGCAGACCGCTTCCAGGGCCGTGACGCCATCTTGTCAGGACCCGCAGGCGGCATCGTCGGCATGGCGGAAACCGCACGACTGGCGGGTTTCGAACACGTCATTGGTTTCGACATGGGCGGAACCTCGACCGATGTGTCCCACTTTGCCGGCGAATACGAACGTACGTTCGAAACGGAAGTTGCCGGTGTGCGTATGCGCGCACCCATGTTGCTGATCCATACCGTCGCGGCAGGCGGCGGCTCGATACTGCATTTCGACGGCCAGCGCTTCCAGGTCGGCCCCGATAGCGCCGGCGCCGATCCCGGCCCCAAAAGCTATCGCCGCGGCGGCCCCCTCACGGTGACTGATGCCAACGTCATGCTGGGCAAGCTAATCCCGGACCTCTTTCCCGCGATCTTCGGACCTGGCCGTAACGAACGACTCGACCACAATGCCGTTAAAGCCGCCTTCACGGCGCTGGCAGACGAAGTAGGCGATGGCCGCTCTCCTGAACAGGTGGCCGACGGCTTCATCCGCATCGCCATCGAGAACATGGCGAATGCCGTCAAAAAGATCTCGGTCGAACGCGGCCACGACGTCAGCCGCTACGCGCTCAATTGCTTCGGCGCTGCTGGAGGCCAACATGCATGCCTCATCGCCGATAATCTCGGGATCGACACCGTCCTCGTTCATCCGCTGTCGGGTCTTTTATCCGCTTACGGCATCGGCCTAGCCAAGGTCCGCGCCAGTCGCGAGCAATCATTGGAAAAACTGCTCGAACCAGCCGCCATGCACGATGTCGAAAACATCGCTTGGCGTCTCGGCAATGACGTCACCGAAGAACTTCTCGATGAAGATGTCGAGCATGATGACATCGCTATTAGCACATTCGCTCATCTGAGATACGAAGGCTCCGACACCTCTTTCGCGGTGCCGCTCTCCGAACCTGGCATCATGCGCGACGACTTCGAAGCGGCCCACAAACAGCGTTTCGGATTTCTTTCCCCGGAAAAGCGCCTGTTCATCGCGGCTATTGAAGTCGAAGCCGTCGGCGGCGGCAACGATCCTGAAACCATAGAAGCAAATGCCGGAACAAACACTGGGACGGCATCGCCGGTGATCACACGCAAATCGCGCTTCTTTTCAAATGGCGCGTGGCACGATGCGAACGTCTTCACCCGCGCCGACCTCGCACCCGGCCACCACCTCATTGGCCCCGCAATCGTCATCGAACCGCACCAGACAGTCGTCATTGAACCCGGCTGGCGCCTCGATGTCACGGCAAGGTCGCATCTTGTACTTGCGCGCCAGGAAGCCCGCGGTCGTCAAGCAGCGGATGCGAACGTCGATCCGGTACTCCTTGAGGTGTTCAGCAACCTGTTCATGGCTGTGGCCGAGCAGATGGGAGAAGCTCTCCGCCTGACAGCGCAATCCGTGAACATCAAGGAACGTCTCGACTTTTCCTGCGCCGTATTCTCACCCGAAGGCGCACTCGTCGCCAACGCACCGCACGTACCGGTGCACCTCGGCTCGATGGATGCCTCCGTCGAAACAGTCATCCGTCGGCAAGGAGCTAACATGCGTCCCGGTGACGTCTATATGTTGAACGCACCTTACGATGGCGGCACGCACCTACCCGATATCACCGTCATCACGCCGGTGTTCGACGACGCGGGTTCCGAAATCTTGTTCTTTGTTGCAAGCCGGGGCCACCATGAGGACATCGGTGGCCTATCCCCCGGTTCCATGACCCCACGCGCCAAGACAATTGAGGAAGAAGGCGTGCTGATCGACTGCGTAAAGCTTGTTGACGATGGCCGCTTCCTCGAAGCCGAAGTCATGGCGCTCCTGACGGAAGCCAAGTATCCAGCCCGCCGGCCCGACAAAAATATCGCCGATCTGAAAGCACAAATTGCCGCCAACGCCCGTGGGGCCGCCGAGATCGGAAAACTGCTCGCCCTCTACGGTCGCGAAGTTGTCCAGGCCTATATGGGTCACGTGCAGGACAATGCGGAGGAAAGCATCCGCCGCCTGATTTCACGACTAAGCGACGGGCACCACCGGGTCGAAACAGATTCTGGTTCTGTCGTAGAGGTGACAATTAAAATCAATCGCGAAGCGCGCGAAGCCACAATCGACTTCACCGGCACATCTCCCGCACGCGATGATAATTTTAATGCCCCCGAACCCGTGACACGGGCTGCTGTTCTCTATGCCTTCCGCGTTATGGTCGATGAGCCCATACCTCTGAATGCAGGCTGCTTACGGCCGTTGAAAATTGTTGTACCGGAAGGCTCCATGTTGAAGCCGCGCTATCCGGCCGCCGTCGTTGCAGGCAACGTAGAGACCAGTCAGGTCGTAACCAATTGCCTGTTCGCGGCCTTACGCGGTTTGGGATCTTCGCAAGGCACAATGAACAACCTAACCTTCGGTGACGAAAATCGTCAGTACTACGAAACCATCTGTTCTGGCGCCCCAGCAGGACCTGATTTCGATGGAGCCGCCGCTGTCCAGGTCCACATGACCAATACACGGTTGACCGATCCGGAAATTCTGGAACTACGCTATCCAGTCGTTCTTGAAGAGTTTTCAATCCGGCGCGGATCTGGAGGTGTTGGACGCCATCGCGCCGGCGATGGCACTCGCCGTGTGATCCGTTTTCTAGAATCAATGCACAGCGCAATCTTGTCGGGCTACCGTCGCGTGCACCCGTTCGGTCTTGAAGGAGGTGAACCCGGCCAGATCGGCGCAAATAGCGTGCGACGAGTCGACGGAAACATCGAACATCTTAAGGGATGTGACGAAGCGGCTCTGAACCCCGGTGACGCCATCATCATTGAAACGCCAACAGGCGGTGGCTTCGGCCCGGCGAGCAGCGCTTGACATCCTGACTTGCATGTCCTCTTCAACCCAAGCGCGGCAATAGATTGTTAACCTTCCTCTTGACGGGCGCTTTACCAATATCCGAGACACTGCACGGGGCGCGCCGGATGCAAGTTAAACCGTCGCCAATGGGCAACTTCCCCTCATCAGATATGGCTTTAGGGGGCAAACGCTTTGCCGGAGATCGAGCAGCGGATAGAAAACATGCTTGATATCAGCGGCGTAAACCACGCTATTGACGTTCAGCAAACGGACCTCGCAGGTTCTGGGCCGTTGCGCCGATATGGGGTCCTGATTTGATCCAATTTCGTCCGATTCTTTTCGCACTGGGCCTGATCCTGTGCACCATTGCCGCCGCGATGGTGCTCCCGGCCGTCGTGGACGTGGCCGATGGCCACGAGGATTGGCGCGTCTTTTTCACCTCAGCCGTAGCGACGTTCTTCATCGGAGGTCTCCTGATCCTCGTCGCTTACGAGGACCAGCCCGCCCCTCTTGGCATCAAGGAAGGCTTCCTTCTGACGACGCTATGCTGGGTAACGGTGGCTGCTTTCGCCGCTGCACCTTTTGCCGGGCTCGGACTCGGATTCGCCGATGCATATTTCGAAGCGATGTCCGGACTGACAACCACGGGTTCAACAGTCCTGACCCAGCTCGACCAGCTTCCACGGGGTATCCTTCTCTGGCGAGCCATTCTCCAGGGACTTGGCGGCATCGGTATCATTCTGACCGCGATCATCATGCTGCCGTTCCTGCGGGTCGGCGGCATGCAGTTGTTCCAGATGGAAAGCTCAGATAAATCCGAAAAAGTTCTCCCGCGTGCCATCGAGCTGACATTGGCGATCGCCGGCGTTTACGTCGGGCTCATCGTCGCGTGCATCGCGGTCTACATGGCACTCGGCATGACGCCATTCGATGCCATCTGTCATGGCCTTTCGACAGTCTCGACCGCGGGCTTCTCAACCCACGATGAGAGTTTCGGATTTTTCCGCTCGCCAGCGCTCGAGTGGGCTTGTGTCCTCTTCATGATTCTCGGCGCGCTGCCGTTCGTCGTTTACGTCAAAGCGATGCGCAATCACCCTGAAGCGCTGTGGCGCGACACGCAGGTTCGCGGCTTCCTGATGTTTCTCATTGGGCTGTGGCTGATCATGACATTCTGGCTGATCACGGCACGCGGCCTTGAGCCGACAACTGCGCTACGCATGTCGGCGTTCAACCTCACCTCCATCATGACGACCACGGGCTACGCCAGCTCCGACTACATGCAGTGGGGCCCCTTCGCCGTTGGCTTGTTCTTCCTCGTAACCTTTATCGGCGGCTGCGCTGGCTCTTCGGCAGGCGGCATTAAGATTTATCGGCTTCAGGTCACCGCGCTTTTGACGCGAAGCCACTTCGTCCACCTCATGAGTCCCAACCGGGTCGTCACTCTCGTCTACAATGGCAAACGATTGCCAGCCGACGTGCCCTTCTCCGTCGTCGCGTTTTTGACAATCTACATGTCGACCGTCGGCATCTTCACCGTCGTCCTGTCGGCTATGGGCCTCGACTTCGTGACCGCCATGTCGTCGTCCGCCCAGGCTATTGGTAACGTCGGCCCCGGTCTCGGCGATATCGTCGGTCCAGCAGGCAACTTCTCAAGCCTGCCTGCCGCAGCAAAATGGGTCTTATCCTTCGCGATGCTGCTCGGCCGGCTCGAACTGTTCACCGTGCTCGTTCTATTCCGGATTGAATTTTGGCGGGGCTAGCCCTCATCGGGGTGCCAGCCGTAAAGCCAATCATATTGAGACAAAAGCATACCGGGAGGCGCAGCCTTCAGCGTAAGGTTACGCGCCGTCGCCAAGGCCCCTTGCAAATGATAGATGCGGCCGTTCTTCCGTGAGGCCCCCTGCACCCGAAGGACACGCTGTCGGCGAGCGAACTGATAGGCCGAAAACGCCGCGCTAACGTCCTCATGTGCCGCCACGCACTGAGCGAGCACGAAACCATCCTCGAGCGCCATCACACCACCCTGCGCCAAAAATGGCAGAACCGGATGCGCTGCATCACCAAGCAACGCCACACGCCCATTCACGAACGCGGGAGGTTCGGGCAAATCATAAAGTCCCCACTTCCGCCAATCTGAGACAGCAGAGACAAGATCCTGAAGAACAGGCGCAAAACTTCGCACACCCTCCCGCACCCACATCGGCAACACGTCCGCGCTCCAACCCGGTGCGGAGGACTCATCGTGCCGAACGACAACGAGTGCGAGTTCGCTTCCACCGCGCACGGGATAATGAACGACATGAGCCTTGTCCGAGAGCCAAAGCCCAACGTCGCTACTGGAAATCCCTGAGGGTACGTCCTCGATCCGCAGGACCGCGCGCGCCGCGCTACGATTTGAGAACACCAGCCTTCGTTCACCGAAAAATTGCGATCTCAAACCGGACCACAGGCCGTCCGCTGAAACTAGCCCCGCACCCTCTAGCCGGCTCCCATCTGCTGTTTCGGCACACACCGTGTCCGCACCCTGGGAGAGACCCGTTACCTCCGCGCCGGAGCTCAACGTGATCAATGGGCAATCACGTGCCGCATCGAGTAACGCAGCATGAAGATCGCCACGATGAAAGACCCAGTAGGGCGCTCCGTAGCGCCGTGCGATGTGATCACCCAGTGGTATCCGGCAAAGCACCCCACCGCTACGTCCATCATGGACACGAACAGCGTGTGGAATTCCAGCCTTGGATCGCAGCGCTTCACGAAGCCCGAGAAGAGCGAGCACATGCCCACCGTTAGGACCAATCTGAATGCCGGCGCCTTCGGTTGAAAATACCGTTCGCTTTTCGAAGACATGCGAAGCGAAACCACGCCGAGCCAGGGCTAAAGCCGTTGCCAACCCACCAATACCGCCACCGGCGATGAGTAAGACACTATCAAATTTGCTCATCGGGGCTGCACAACATCACGAGCGGCGGTTTCCAACGCACCGCGCAGCTCTTGATCCATCACCGCTCCCTACCGCGACGTCACTCGAATGCTCAGGCCGCGCGACCGGCGGCCTCGTGTACAATAGCACCAGCCGGAACGCTCTCTTCAGGCCCGAGTTGTGCATCATAAACGTAAAGCGTCGAGCAGTAGGGACAGATGATCTCGTTGTCTGTGCCCATATCGAGATAGACGTGAGGATGATCGTACGGGTCCCGCGCACCCATGCAGTTAAATTCCTTTACGCCGATGGAGATTCTCTCAACACCCTCATCGTTAGCGAAATGTGGAATGATATTGCCAGCCATGTCTCTCGCTGCTCTCGAAATTTTTGCGTCCAATACACGATAGCCGCCAGGCGATCGCGATGGTAGGGGAACACATGCGCCGCTACGTCGCCGGGAACCATAACATCCCATCGTTCTCAACCAAAAAGGCCCGAGATTTATGCAGACCTTCCAGTCCGATGGTGTCGAAATCGCCTATCTCGACGAAGGGCACGGACCACCAATACTGCTCGTACACGGTTTTGCATCCAATGTCGCCATGAACTGGGCCGCAACGAATTGGCTCACGACCCTCACAAAGGCCGGAAGGCGCGTTATCGCCATCGACAATCGTGGCCACGGACAGAGCGAAAAGCTCTACGACACAGCACAATACGGGGCTCCCCTGATGGCGGAGGATTGCCGCCGTCTGCTCGACCATCTCCAGATCGAACGCGCTGATGTTATGGGATATTCGATGGGCGCACGCATATGTGCGTTCCTGGCCCTGGCGCATCCAACGCGGGTCCGCACCGCCATCTTCGCCGGATTGGGCTTCAACATGGTCCGCGGGATGGCCGGAACCGGGCCGATCGCCCATGCGCTCGAAGCTGACAGCATTGACGACGTTGCAAACCCGACGGCACGAACCTTCCGTGCATTCGCCGAGCAGACGAAAAGCGACCTGAAGGCGCTCGCCGCCTGCATTCGCTCAAGTCGCGACCCCATAACACGAGAGGATATCGCACGGATTTCGTGTCCCGTCCTCGTGGCCGTCGGCAGTGACGATGTAATCGGTGGTTCCGCAGTTGAATTAGCTAAGCTGATCCCAGGGGCCGAAGCTTACGAAATTGCAGGGCGCGACCATATGAAGGCCGTCGGGGACGCGGGTTACAAAAAAGCTGTCTTGGAATTTCTTTCGCGCAACGACTGACAAACCGGGGCGGCAACACCCTCGACAGACTGGCTCCTGCACAAACGAACGCAGTAAAGGCCCCAGCCAAGCCACCATGGGGATCCGTCAAAGACAAACGCGGGGAATGTCGACAGATCATCCGGTAGCAAAACAGCCGGAGCCTTTACACCATTCGCTCACACATTACGCGATACCTGCAACGCAATACGAGTGTGTTAGCCATCCAGTGGAACCCTGCGAACGCCGCACCCTAATCGCAAGCCTGGACAAGAGAAAAAATAGCACAAGCGGTCCCCAGAGTCCTGAGCTGCGAACACCACGCCACATTCGGCTGTGGATAAGCGGCGCTCTCGCGTTGCCAAACAATATATTTGATGAATGCGGCATACTGATTCATGCCGCCGTAAGGCCGAAGTAAAGCCGGATTTTTAGGTCATTTCATCGTTTGGGGAAGGTGGGCGTTCACCGGATATTTAGCAGATTTCAGTAAACTCCCCACCGATGTCAGTCCGTATACAAAGCGTAAACATATCAGCCTGCCTTCTCGTTGCGTTTCTCGCAGCCAGCTGTGGCACATCCACGAACTTCGTCGCCAAATACGAACCTTGGCGCGCGGAGAGCGAAAGAGCGTGTCTGGCTGCCGGCGTCGTGCGCGAAAGTCCCTTTATTCGGACACGCTCAGCATTGGGCGGACCGAGTGTCTGCGGAGCGGAGCGTCCCTTTGAGATGTCGGCTGCCGATAACGGGCGCGTCGCAATGAGACCCGCTGCCCTCTTGCGATGCCCGATGATCAACCCAGTCGACGATTGGGTCCGCCGATCGGTTATTCCGGCCGCGCGTCACTATTTCAACGCCGACCTAGTGAGCATAAAAGTCGCCGCCTCTTACGGCTGTCGCCCCATGAACCACGTTTCAGGTGCCAAGCTTTCAGAACACGGCCACGCCAACGCTTTGGATGTATCGGGCTTCGAGCTTTCCAATGGCCGTACCATCAGCGTCACGCGTGGCTGGGGAGGGAGACCTGACGAAAGAGATTTCCTTCGCGTTGTACATCAAGGCGCCTGCCAGCGTTTCACAACAGTGCTCGGGCCCAACTACGACAGCAATCACCACGATCATTTCCACATGGACCTCGCCCGTCGCGGCGGCACGCGAAAAGTCTGCCGCTAGCAGAATGAACGGCGCCAGAAATATAACGCAGTGCGAGCGCGCCGCGCTGCCGCACCCTGCTTGTTTGGAAAAAAGCAGCAAGCTATTAGGGCGGGCTGTTGTTTCCGGAGAAGCGCATGAGCGACCCCACCCCTGAGACGCCTCGCAAAACGGGCGACCTCATAGAGGCATTTATCGAGAACTCACTGCTAGCGAGCCGATGGATCCTTGTCGTATTCTATCTCGGCCTAGCCATTTCTCTTGGTGTCTACGCGATCTCCTTCATCGCAAAGTCCGCGAAAGTCGCGACGAAAATATTTGTACTCAACGACAACGAAATCATCCTTGCGATGCTGGGATTGATCGACGCCTGCCTCGTTGCAAGCCTCATGGTGATGGTGATGCTGTCCGGCTATGAGAACTTTGTCAGCCGCCTCGATAAAGCGAGCAACAACGAACTCGGATGGCTTGGCAAGATCGATACCGGCAGCTTGAAGGTCAAAATCGCGTCCGCGATCGTTGCGATCTCATCCATTCATCTGCTGCAGGTGTTTCTCAACGCGCCTCAGTATGAGGACAGCAAAATTATGTGGTCGACGCTCATCCACTTGGCCTTCGTCGCCAGTGCCATTGCTCTAGCAATCGTCGATCGCATCGCCCTCACCGCAAAACCCGCGAAGAAAAACTGATCGTGGAACGCAGACATCCACAGGACGTTCTTCGCCCATGCACGTTCATGGGATACGGCGCCGTTCGATAAGCTGTGACGTCGCGCTTTTCTTCGCTCTGCTTGCAACAGCCATCGCACTCGGGGCGGCACTCGCTCATGCGTTGGAATTACCCAACAAAATCGGCCTATCGGTCAGCGAGTACTTCACGGTCCAGCAAACCTATCGCGGCTGGAACCAGCTCGCTTACGTGCTGTTTCTCCAACTTATCGCGATAATGTCGGTCATCATCTTGGCGCGACACGCTCCCTATGTGCGCGGCTTCGCTATTCTCGCTCTGTTATGTCTGATTGCCGCCCAGGCCCTATTTTGGATCTATACTTACCCGGCCAACGTAGCGACCGTGAACTGGACGAGCATTCCGCCGAACTGGGAGACATTGCGCCGGCAATGGGAATACTCCCACCTAGCCGGTGCAGCTTTGCAGCTTCTGGCAATGAGCGCCTTGATCATAGCGGCCCTCGCGCGCGGACGCGACCGGCAGGCTGAAAGCACGCATCACGTAACCATCAACTACGCGAAAACGTCTTCAGACCAATGACGCCGATCACAATCAAAGCAAGGCAAGCCAGTCTGATCGGATCGCGAGACTCACCGAAAAGAAACATTCCGAGGATTGCTGCGCCAAGAGCGCCAATACCCACCCACACGGCGTAAGCCGTACCGATAGGAAGATGCCGCGCGGCGATCGACAGCAGGTACATACTGATCACCATCGCCGATATCGTCAGAAGCGAAGGAACGAGTCGGCTAAAGCCCTCGGTGTACTTCAACCCGATCGCCCAACCGATCTCGATAACGCCGGCAATGATAAGGATAATCCACGCCGTTTGCTGAGCCATGACTGACCTCTACCGTCAGCCAGGTCGTCCCGGCTAAAGCGCCCAGAAAAACGCGAGGTCGTCCTCGCGGGCACACCAAGCTAGATAACCACCTTATTCGCAGGGTCAAGACAAACGAGCCCACACCGACATAATGCCGCCGGTGTGGACCAACTCTCCCAGTTGAAGAGTGCGTTTCGAACCCAAACCTATTTTATTGCGCGTTCCAAAACACTCTCCGGCTGACGCTCTACAGTGACGCCTTTGATCATCCCAGTGAATGCAAACGGTGACTGGTACTCGTCGCTGTCTACGGGGGATACGGTATCCATCCCAACGTCAAAACCTTCAACCCCATAGGCAAAGGGAACGGTTCGCTCCACCCGCCCTTCTCCAACGTGCTGGCCATTCATCCGAAGCGTGACGTCCGCCGGTTTGCCTGCGCCAGCTTCAGTCGGCACAACGTCCACCTCGATTGTTGCCGCGCCAGCCGGAAGGGCTTCCGATGCCTGAACGGAATATTTCTCAACATCGAAAAAGTTGTATGTGAATACCGGCTTTCCATCGGCCACATAAAGTGACCAGCCCGAAGTGATACCGCCGATAGCGGCAATTACTCCCTCGGCATCCGAGTCATTCGCCTCCACATTCGCTGTAATCTTGAATGGAACACCATGCGTATTTAGGAACGCGGCTTCATTTATCCCGGTCACACCCGCTCCGTATTCAACCGAATTAAGATGAGCCAACGGATTAGGTCGCAACGTCACATCGAACCGTTCCGACATTCTGTCATCGAGGGGCAGAACATTATATTTGCGGGCCTCTTCCATGAACGCGGACTTCAAGGCTTCGACCTTATCTGGGAACTGCTGCGCCAAATCATTCGCCTGTGTAAAGTCATCATTCAAATTGTAGAGTTCCCATTTGTCGGAATCGAAGTTTCCCTGAGCTCCTGCCGTTTCCCATGGCAGGCGCCCGTGTCGTGTGGTCGCCATCCAACCGTCCTTATAGATTCCTCGGTTCCCAAGCATTTCAAAATACTGCACCGTACGGTGAGATGGTGCGGCCTCGTCATCGAAGGCGTATTTCATGCTGACACCTTCAATGGGTTTCTGCTCAACGCCATTGACGATGGTGGGCTCCGGAATACCCGCGGCTTCAAGAATTGTCGGAGCAATATCGATGACGTGATGAAATTGCGTGCGTAACCCATCCTTGCTTTTCATGCCCTTAGGCCAGTGAACAATCAGTCCGTTGCGGGTCCCCCCAAAATGAGAAGCTACCTGCTTCGTCCATTTAAAAGGGGCATCCGCAGCCCAGGCCCAACCGACGGGAACATGCGGTTCCGTTTCCGGCCCGCCAATTTCGTCGAATTTTTCCTTCAAGCCCTCAAGCCCAAGTTGAATGCCGTTTATGCTCGCAATTTCGTTGACCGTTCCTTCTAATCCGCCTTCAGCAGAAGCTCCGTTGTCCCCGACAATGAAGAAGATGAGCGTGTTATCGAGTTCACCCGCAGCCCGGACTGTATCAATCAGGCGTCCGACCTGAACATCGGTGTGCTCCAGAAATCCGGAGTAATTTTCCATCAAACGCTCATAGATGCGTTTGGCATCTGCAGATTGATCGTCCCACGCTGGAATTTCATCAGGACGTGGTGTCAACTTTGCGTTTTCCGGAATGACGCCGAGCTGCTTTTGCCGTGCGAAGGTTTCTTCGCGGTACTTATCCCATCCCGCATCGAACTTGCCGCGGTACTTCTCCCGATACTCTTTGGGCACGTGGTGCGGCGCATGAATCGCCCCCGTCGAATAATAGAGAAACCACGGCTTTTGAGGGTTTGTTGCATTGATCCGGTTAAGCCAACCGATGGCCTGATCGGTCATATCCTCAGTGAAATGGTATCCCTGATCGGGCTGCTTCGGTTGCGCGACGGGTGACGTATTTTGATAAAGAACAGGATAAAACTGGCTCGTCTCGCCATTCATGAAGCCGTAGAAATTCTCAAATCCCCATGTTCGTCCCGTGGGCCAACGGTCGAAAGGCCCGGCCGGCGAAATTTCGTTTGCAGGCGTATTATGCCATTTTCCAAAGGCGGCAGTCGCGTACCCGTTGAGCCGCAAAACCTCCGGCAATCCGGCAGCAGAAGGTGGAACAATGCCGGTATAGCCGGGGTACCCTGTCCCCATCTCGATAATAACGCCCGTTCCAACGCTGTGATGATTGCGCCCCGTTAAAAGCGCCGCGCGTGTAGGGGAGCAAAGGGCCGTGGTATGAAATTGGTTAAACACGATGCCGTCGCGTGCGAGGCGATCCATCGTCGCGGTCTTCACCGCACCTCCGAGCGTTCCGGCATGACCGAAACCCACATCGTCGAGCAAAATTACAAGGACGTTCGGAGCCCCCTCCGGTGCATGCACTTGGCGCGGAAAGTCAGGCGTCGAGTCCTTATACGTTTCGCCGATCTCCCCTTTGAAAGGCGCCTCAGGTCGAGGCAATACCGTGTCGGTACCAGCACCCGACGTCTGGGCAGAAGCAGGAAAAAAGAGAGCCGATAAGGCGAGGGTCGCAGCTCCAGCCAGGAGAGCCGAAAACTTTTCACGCATGGGAAAACTCCGCTCGAAGCGGTAGCGCCCATCCCCTTCCCTGCCGCCCCAACGCCGTTCGAGTTCAAGGGTTCCGCAAAAATCACGCGTCTGATGAAACAAATTATATACGCAATAGACTGCAGTTACGACGTCGACTTAAAAAGCCATAGCAATAGCGTGCGAACACCCTCATACCCACCACGTAAAACTGGTGGACATCCTCTGAACGTCAATCTGAATACGAAAGTGTCCGACAAGCCTGCCGAAGATTTAGGAAAATTAGATCGGCTAACTAATTTCAAATACGGAGAATTGACCGCGTCAAAATCGCGAGCGAAATTACTTTACGTCCAGCTCAATCAGCTTATCGGAAAACAACCATGTCCATTTCCATCGACCAAATCATCGTCTGGGTGATCATCGGGATCATCGGCGGAAGCCTTGCAGGCCTGATTGTGCGTTGGGACAAGAAGGGATTCGGCCTAGCCTCGAATATCGCCCTGGGCCTCGTGGGCGCACTGGTCGGAGGAATGCTGTTCCGCCTCTTTGGCATCTGGCCAGACCTCGACAGAATCTCGATCTCACTGCGCGACATACTCGCGGCTGTCCTAGGCTCTCTCCTAGTGCTCTTGGCGAAATGGCTCTACGATCGCTACAAATCCACCCCGTGACATAGAGCAAAAGGACATGTCACGGCCTCTGTCCCTTGACCACATTTAGCCATAAGCCGCCCCAGATTAGATGTAGATGATAGACATGGCACATCTTACCGGCGCTTGGCTCTCGACGCACTGACAGGCCACGCCACAGTAGCCCGACGGTCGAGTTACCCAGACCTGGCGCGGCCCCTACGAGAGCGGGAATCAAGCGACCCGCGCCCCTGCCTACATCAGCGTAATCGGCCGAAACCCCGACAATCGCACGCATACGATCAGCAACTGGAACAGCAGGTTGTATGGGGCGCGAAAACGCGTCTGCGGGCATCGCTATCGGCCAAAATGTCACGATCTACTGGGATAACTGAGGGTTATTTCCCTGGGTACCGCGCCATTCGGACCAAGCAGCTGTCAATGGGTCGCGCGTTATTCCCGAGAATTGCACTTGTGCAACTCATCTCATTAGGCTTTCGTAGTATGAGCGGCCCGATGGCCATCCGCATTTCAAGGCTCTTCTGGGTTGCGCAGCTGAAGAGATCGGATGATCGCGGACAGCCTCAGACCTACTGTCGAACGAAATGCAACCAGAGGTTATTATGACGATATACCCATCCCTCGAGATTCCGGCAACACTCGCCGCCGGGCCGGGCCCGGGCAATACCGATCCACGCGTGCTCGAACGCTTCGCCAAGACGGGCATTGCCGACCACATGCAAAAAGACGTTGTGCGCGGCATGATCGAAGCCAAAGAGATGTTGCGCGACCTCTGGGGAACCAAGAACGTCTACACGTATGGCGTCGCCGGCACCGGCTTCTCCGGTCTCGATTGCGTGCTCTCGATGATCCTGCCAGGCGACAAGGTCGTCGCGTTCCCGAACGGTACGTTCTCCGGCATCGACAGCCTGACCATTCGCATGAAGGCTGCGACTGCCGAAGAATTGGCCGCCGACCCGCTCAATCCAAAGCCGGCGAGCGTCAGCATCATTGAAACGCCACATGGCCAGTCCGTGACGGGCGCAACCGTCGATGCGGCATTGGCTGAGCATAAGCCGATGTGGGCCTTCATGGCGCACTGGGAAACAGGCTCCGGCCGCATCAACGACCTCAAAGGTTTCTCAGATGCCTGCCTTAAGCATGGCGTAATGGGCATCGTTGACGCCGTCTCCAGCCTCGGCGTCGCCGACTTCAACATCGATGACTATCCTGGCGTTGTCGCTTGGGCGTCGTGTCCGCAAAAGGGGGTTCTGTCCCTGCCGCTCACCTACGCGCCAGTGAGCTTCACCGACAAGGCCATCGATATGGTCAAGAAGCGCGGCTGCCGCACTTACGTGCACCACCCAATCCTCGACGCGCGTCACTGGGGCATCGTCGATGGTAAGGACGTGCCGAATGCCGTCTATCACCAGACGCATTCGTGCTACGCGATCGCCGCGTTCCATGAAGCGCTGCGCATTATCCTCGGCTACGGACGTCGTCGGAAGGCTTCCGACTACGCCTACCACGAGAAAGCGCTGCGCCAGGCCGTTGAGAGCATGGGCTGCGAAGTAACCTCCGACATGACGAGCCTCGTCGTTCTGAACCTCCCAGACAAGCTGCGGGGCAAAGAAAAGGACCTCGTCGCGAATGCACGCGCCAAAGGCTTCGGCATCTGGCCAACTCTGTCTGAGCCTGTCCAGGTACGCATTGGCATCCTGAACCAGCTTTCAGCAGAGCAAATCGCGGAAATCGTCAACCGCTTCGCTGACGAAATGCTCGAAATGGGCGCAAATTTCGACAAGCAGAACGTTTTGAACGGTCTCAAGTCCTACTACGCACAAGCCGCTTAAGCGCTGAAGGGCCGGGCGTTGACGCGCCCGGCCTGCCACTCAAAACCCGCAGACGACCACTCACCCACCAAACACCTATCAGCGTTCACCTGCCTTCGACGAAGGCAACGGCTCCGCGTTCGCATGAGCAGAACGCGCCAAGCCCGTCGCCCAAGGGATCAAAACCCTCAGCGCCTTCCCGAATGCACCATCCAGCGCTGCGACAGCGTCCGATGCGTCCGGCGCTGTTAGACCTGCCATCTCATGGATAACTCGCGATCCTAGAACCTTGCCGTCACTCGAAACGAGATTGGCGGAGATGTCGACATCGGCCTTGAGATCCGGTCCGGCGAGTATCGCGAAGGTCCGAATATCCAGGACCAACTGCAGGTCACTTTCCAACGCGTCTATCGGCCGGGTCACAGACCGAAAGCACTTCGTATTCTCAAGACTTTCGATGACCTTGGCCTGAACAATAGCCGGAATAGCGTCCGCTAGCTCTCCATTGTCGAACGCATGAGGATCGGACAAAGCCCCCTTCACGGGAATCTTATTGTTGCTAAGGGACATCAACGCACTCGGATCAGGAACGACAAGCTGCTTGTCGATCGTCTGTGTGCAGGGCGGCAGGTCACGTACACCAGTCAAACTGTAGACGGGGACAGGCGGCTTACCAGCCGTGCCACCCGTCATCCGCTCCAACCCCGCCAATATCCCATCAACCTTGTCGGAGTTTCGCGCCAAAGCCTGCGAGAACGTGCTGATATTACTGATAGCGTCGTGCAGAGGCGCCGAATTGTCAGAAAGAATTTTGTCAAGGTTCGACAAGGTGTCGCGTGCCGACTGAGTCAGCGTCTCACCGACGTTGGGCGCCGCCAGAAGAAGTGGTGTCTTACCATCAGACGCCGTCAAGACTGAAGCTTCAGCGCTCCCCCCGGAAAGAGCAACCACAGGCGCTCCCGTCAATCCTTGAAAGTCGATACCGACCGTGGTGTCGCGCTTAACCGGTGTGAACGGATCAACAGCGATCGTTGCCATAACCTGCTTAGGTTGTTTGGGGTCGAGATCGAGAGACGTCACTTCACCAACCCGTATGCCATTGAACAGAACATTCGAACCGACGAGCAAACCTGAAACCGGACTTTCAAAGCGAATTTGGTAGGTCGCTCGTTGTCGAATGCCACCTGCACCCTGCAGCCAATACACGAAACCAAATCCAGCAATGATCACACCGAGTGCGAACAAACCGATCAGCGCGTATCGTGCTCTTGTTTCCATTTTCAGATCTCAACTGGCTGCATCGGAGACATGACTGCCAAGCTCACGCGTCCGACGTCCACGGAAGTAAGACTTCACCCAGGGATGCGGCGATTCCAAAATGCTCTGGATCGACCCCGACGCCACGACCTTGCCGTCAGCAATGACACCAACACGGTCACAAACCGTATAGAGGCTGTCGAGATCATGGGTGATCATAAAAACGGTAAGCCCTAGCGTCTTCTGAAGCGTTCGGATCAGACTGTCGAAATCTCCAGCAGAGATGGGGTCGAGACCCGACGTCGGCTCATCGAGAAATACAAGTTCAGGGTCCATAGCAAGGGCGCGCGCCAACGCGGCACGCTTGATCATCCCCCCCGAAAGCTCGGAAGGGAGCTTGTCGTGATCGGTGGACTTGAGCCCCACCATTTCGAGCTTCACCCGCGCGATGTCATTCAACATGTCAGGCGTGAGATTCAGATACTCGCGCATGGGAAACTGAACGTTCTGAAGAACGCTCAAAGAGGAGAACAGCGCACCCTGCTGAAACAGAACCCCCCATCGTCGATTGATGGCTCGACGCTGGGTTTCCGTTGCCCCATTCAAGCGTACGCCCAAAACTTCAATCGTTCCCTGCCGCGCGTATAAAAGACCAATGATCGTTCGCAATAAGACAGACTTTCCGCTGCCCGAACCGCCCACCAGTCCATAAATCTCACCGCGGTTCACATCCAAGTCTACGTGATCAAGGACGGTGCGATCACCGAAGCCCACCACAAGATCCCGTATCCTGATGATTGGATCCATGCGCTTGGCTCACATATCGATTGACGCAAAGAAGATGGCAAAAAGCCCATCAAGCACGATGACCAAGAAGATGGCCTTCACAACAGAGGCCGTAGTCTGCAATCCTAGCGATTCCGCACTGCCTTTAACCTGAAGGCCTTGAGCGCACGCCACAATCCCTATGACCAGTGCCATGAACGGCGCTTTGATCATTCCAACCTTGAAGTGCGTAATCGAGATTGCCTCCTTGAGCCGCGTAAGAAAAATTTCGGGGCTCATTCCGCCGTAGAGCCACGCCACCAACTGCGCGCCGTACAGTGCCGACATCGAACCGAGAAAGGTCAGGATCGGCAGCGCAATGACCAACGCAACGACACGCGGCAGAACCAACACCTCGACCGGATCGAGCCCCATAGTCTCTAGGGCATCGATTTCCTCACGCATCTTCATCGAGCCAAGCTCAGCTGTGTAGGAGCTTCCCGAACGCCCTGCGACCATGATCGCAACAATCAGAACGCCGATCTCACGCAACACAAGAATGCCGACCATGTCCACGACGTAGACGTCGGCACCGAACTTGCGAAAGTGAAAGATCCCCTGTTGGGCGATAATCCCGCCAATAAGAAATGTAATAAGAAGTATGATTGGCACAGCTTGCCAACCCACGCGATCAAGATGATGAACGGCAGACGTCAATCGAAAACGCAATGGATGCAAAACAATGCGCCACACCGATGCACAGATCGCGCCAAGCATCGCAGCAAGCGCGACGAGGTCACTCCAGATTCCCGTTATGGCTCTTCCGACATTTGACAGGTAGTCGACGAGGGCGTTGCCGCGAACATTGACGGCCTGCGGCGCGACTATGGAACTGTCTACCTCTTCAAAAAGAGGGCGAAGGCGCTCAGCGAGGCCATTGACTGGGATATTCTTTTCAGGCCTACCACCCTGGTGCCGCAACCGCTCTAGAAAGACGGCGCCAAAGGTGTCGAGTTCCGCGACCGCGTTCAGGTCCAAAGCGGAAAGTGGTTCCTCAGCAATCCGGGCCGAGGCTCCTTCAACAAGGTCTTCAAGAGCATCGGCGTACGCGGCGGTCCAGTTGCCTGCCGCGACAAACACCACGCGTCCTTCCCGTCGCGAAAAGGTTAGGGTCGGAGAACTGCTCGATACCAGCGCAGAGTCCATGCGCGCTCTATTCCGTGTACAAGATATGCGGACGACGAATGATCTTATCGCTAGACAGCGCAGCGCCCTAGGTGGGGCGAGAGTAACATTAAAAAAGCGCCGTAATCTGCTCACGTCTTCGTGCGGCCAACCTAGGACCCGGCCTCGACGTAGAGGTCCTCCCCCTATCGGCTGACACGCGCCTGGCTCCTAGGATGCAGAAGCAGTCGCCGAACTGTTCCTGCGGCTGTACAGTCAGCCCAAAGAATCATGGACGGTCGAGCAAACATTCACCCCGTCGCTCTGAGGATCATGAGTGGTGACTTCACAGATGTTGATGCGCGTCGCGCCCTTGGTGTTCGTGGTTCTCTGGTCGACCGGTTTCATCGGCTCTCGGCTTGGCGCGCCGGACGCAGAGCCGTTCACATTCCTCTCGCTTCGATTCTTGCTCGTGCTGGGATTATTGCTGCCCGTTGCACTATTTTTTCAGCAGCGAGCTGGCGGCTGGCACGAACGCGGGCACGCAATCGTCGTAGGCGCCCTCATACACGGCTTCTACCTCGGCGGAGTATTCTGGGCCATCCATCGGGAAATGCCTGCCGGGGTTGCCGCCCTCATCGTATCGCTACAGCCCATTATGACCTCGGTTCTTGCTGGGCCACTGCTCGGCGAACGTGTTTCGGCACAGAACTGGTTCGGTCTGGCGATCGGTCTTGTCGGGGCGATCCTAATCCTCGCCCCAAAGTTTGATCTCGCAACTTCTGCGGGCACGGGCATCAACGGTTACACGATCCTGGCGAGCGTGATTGCCCTCTGTGCCATCACCATGGGAACGCTCTACCAAAAGCGTTTCGCTACGCGCATCGATCTTTTGGTCGGTGCCGTGTGGCAGTACATCGGAGCCCTTATCATCGTTAGCGCTGGCGCGCTGTTATTCGAAACGCGCGAAGTGAACTGGACGCCGAACTTCATCTTCGCACTCGCGTGGCTGGTCCTCGTCCTTTCGATCGGGGCCATCTCGCTTTTGATGCTGCTCATCCGCCAAAACGCGGTAGCGACCGTCGCCGGCCTGTTCTACCTCGTACCGGGTGTCACTGCACTCATTGCTCATTTCATGTTCGGCGAAACGCTGGACCTGATGCAAATTTTCGGTCTCGTGCTCGCGACATTCGCTGTCTTGCTGACGACTCTCCGGAAAGAGAATCTCCGCTTCCTGCAACGGCGCCACCCTGCACCACCTGCCCCCTAGCCGCCGAACACCCGTCAAGCGTAGGCAACCCAGCCACGCCAGGTAAACGCCGCGTAGAAGAGCGTCACGTTCGAAAAGCCCGCCTCACGCAGAAGCGCCTCGTCCTGCTCCGGGGAGAACAGGGAAAGGCTAGCCTCGACCTTGGAACGTCCCTGCTCCACCTTCTCCGGATCTGCGCCCGAGGCAACCGCATAAGCAGCATATCGCGACAGCCACCGGCCGCGCTCACCATCGCCCTGGGGGAAACTCGAATGCGCAGCGACGAAGGGCGCACCGGGCTTGAGCCTGCGCTGAATCTCGGCCTCTGTACGCCGCCGCTCGTCGGCATCGAGAAAATGCAAAGTCAGCAGGCACGTCGCGGCGTCGAAAGGCCCATCCGGCGCGTCGTCGATATATCCCTGTATCAGATGCACACGCGGTGAATGGTCTTTCAGCATGTGTTCGGCCAGTTTCAGCATCTCTGCCGACGGATCGACCCCGACGAATGACCAACCCGGCTGTTCCTCAGCCAGTGCTTTGATCTCAAGACCACCCCCAGCACCAAGGACGAGCACACGCGCATCCGCGGGAGCCTTCTCCGCAAGCATGATCCCGGTCATGCGATGAAGGGAGCTGTAGCCCGGCACAAAACGCGGCGGCCCTTCTGCGTATGTCGCCACATGCTCCGGATCGGAGAACGTTTCCAGTATCGCTTTAACGGAATCGTCGGCTCGCATACATGACCTCTCGAGTTCCAAATCATGTAACATTTGATATTACATGATTTGGAAGCGGTCAATGCGATGCAACAGGCGCTCAATTAACCTGACAGGTTTCCTCGTACTTACGGCAGGCATTACCATTGCCCTTATTGCATTGAGCCTGCCAGGTTTTGCAGCCCGGCTTCTTCCATGGTTCTACCTCAAAGCCCTGCTTGTCCTGACGCCAGACGCATTTGCCATTCCGCAGCTGGTAGCCTTTCTTGCAATAGCAATCACCCTCCGCACTGCGATAAGCGTTCTTTCCGCAATTCTGGAGCAGCACACACTCACCGTTCCGGAGTTTGTAGTTCTTGCCGCACACGAGGGGCTTCTTCTTTGCCTCCGTCGGCTTGGCTCTTGGCGGTGTTGAAGGCTTTGGGTTATCCGCATCGAGACGGAACAACTCTACCGTGGCCGGCTCGGCTGCAGGCAGGAAGATCTGCAGACAGTCTCCCGGACCGGTGGCGACCATCCAGGGATGAGTGCGATACGTATCGAACGTAATTTGCTCGCCGGGGTTCAGGCCGCCGTAGTCCTGCAGATTGCCCTCGAAGTCGATCCACAGGAAGGCGCGATACATCCCGGACTTGTTGACGAATGTGATCTTGGTTGGCTCGCTGGAGCTTTGCGAGCGCAACTCCGCGCGCTCAGAACATTGGCGTTCGGACGCTTTACCTGACGACACGACGGGGACGGTGGCGGGTTCCGACTGCCCGCCCATCTTCTTCAAGTAAGCGCGCGCCATATCGGCATAGAAGCCTGTCGGGTAGCTTGCTAGGAACGCGTTCCAGGCATCTGCCGTACCAAGCTCCTTAGCGACTTCGAATGCTTCTTTCGCGGCAACGGCGTCCGCATCCTGCGCAAACGCCGAACCGCGACCCAAATCCTGGCCTGCGCTCCAGGGCTGAGAAACCATCGCTGAAAAAAACAGCAGGAACAAAACAGAACGCGAGAAAAACCACTGCATTATTGAATATCCTGACTATGGCCACGCCATATGTGACCATAGTCAGCATAAGAACGATCAACAACGCGGTGGTGTCTCCACAGCATCGTCGACGAACTCATTTTCGCAAAAAATTCCCGAAAGGGGTGCCTTCAATCCGTTCGCACGTTCGTTGCTGATCAGGACGCGCTTGCTTCCTGCCCTGCAATCTTGTCCTGCGTCTTCGTATTGAAGTCATCAGCATCGTGCCGCTCGTGGAGCTGGCTCGACAGGCTTCCGGAGATGCGGTTGACCTTACGTCCGCGCGTCACGGCCGGGCGCTCAAAGATTGCATCAGCCCAACGCATCACGTTTTTGTACTCATGGACCGATAAGAACTCGGCTCCATCGTAGAGCCAGCCCTTCACAAGTCCGCCGTACCATGGAAACACCGCGATATCGGCAATCGTATAATTGTCGCCGGCAAGGTACGGGCTTTCGCCGAGGCGGCGGTCGAGCACATCCAGCTGACGCTTCGTTTCCATGGCGAAGCGGTCGATGGCGTACTCAATCTTGATGGGTGCATACGCGTAAAAGTGACCGAAGCCGCCGCCAAGATAAGGCGCGCTCCCCATCTGCCAGAACAGCCAGGACAGGCATTCCGTTCGCTCGCGCAGCTCTGTCGGTAAAAACGCACCGAACTTCTCCGCGAGATAAAGCAAGATGGCACCGGACTCGAAAACACGAATAGGCTCCGGACCCGAGCGATCCATCAACGCCGGAATTTTCGAGTTCGGATTGACCTCAACGAACCCGCTTCCAAATTGCTCGCCGTCACCGATCCGAATGAGCCACGCGTCATATTCAGCACCGCTGTGGCCGAGCGCGAGCAACTCCTCCAGCATGATTGTGATCTTCTGGCCGTTCGGTGTTGCCTGCGAGTAGAGCTGAAGCGGATGCCGCCCGACAGGCAGCGCCTTCTCATGCGTCGGTCCAGCGATCGGCCGATTGGTGCTTGCGAACTTGCCGCCATTTGGCTTGTTCCAGGTCCAGACCTTCGGAGGTACATATTCGGGAGCGTTTGCCATGGTTCGCTTCTTTTGAGCCGCCTGTAGCTTGTGTTTTAGTTCTATCGTTCTAAAATGCAATGCAACGAGCCTTCTGACAAGACTCTGATAGCGCAAATGTGAGCAGGCGACGAAATGGCAAGACCGCGACAGTTTGACGAAGAGGCTGTCCTCGACGCGGCAACCGAATGTTTCTGGAGCCGGGGCTATGAAGCAACCTCGGTCCGCGATCTGATCGAGACCACGGGCTTGACCGGCGCAAGCCTTTACAATGCATTCGGCGACAAACGCGCGCTCTATCAGAAAGCGCTCGATTACTACATCGAGGACAGCATTGCAGACCGGATACAGCGTTGCGAAGCTCTGCCGCCGCGCGAGGCGATCGGCGCATTCTTTGAAGAAGTATTGAAGCGCTCACTGAGCGACCGTCAGCATAAGGGATGCATGGTCGTGAACGCAGCCCTCGAAGTCGCCCCACACGATCCGGAATTCCGCAAAGTCGTCGCCACAGCCATGAAACGCGTCGAAACCTTCTTTCTCGACTGTGTGAAAGCCGGCCAGGCAAGCGGCACGATTACACGGTCAATCGAGGCCGACGATCTCGCAAGGCACCTCCTCGGCGTCCTGATGGGTATTCGCGTTCTCGCCCGCGCCCGCCCCGAACGCGCCCTCCTCGAAGGCGTCCTAGCCCCAACCCTCGCGTTGTTGGCTCCCCGCGACTGAAGCGGAAGGACCTCCCGTCATTGCTCGGCCACCCGAGGGGCAGCCATTACCCCGGCGTTGTAACGACCAACGGGCCGTTTCGTGTCACGACGATGGTGTGTTCGTACTGAACTGTCGGGGCCCGGGGATTGCTGTAAAGCGTCCAGTCATCATCACCGTCTTCGGCCCATTCGGCACCCAAGGACAGGAACGGCTCGACCGTGAACACAAGCCCGTCACCCATGATACGACGCTCGGAAGGGTTCGGCCACGTTGCGATCTCCGTCGGCTCTTCATGCAACGACAGGCCGACGCCGTGGCTCGCAAGGTTCCTCACGAGGGTGTACCGGTTCTTGCGTGCAAAATTGCCAATGGCTTGCCCAATCCCAGCGATCGGTTTGCCGGTTCCCACCTGCCGCAACCCCGTCCACATGGCCCGTCGCCCGTCTCGGCACAGACGTTCAATTGAGCGCGTAACGGGCGGCACGGCAAAGGAGGCACCGGTGTCTGCATAGAAGCCGCCCTTTTCAGCGGAAACGTCTATGTTGACGAGATCACCTTCCGCGATACGGCGCGGCCCCGGGATACCGTGGGCGATCTCCTCGTTCACGCTGATGCAGGTCGCTCCCGGAAATGCGTAGTCGAGTTCCGGAGCTGACCGTGCACCCTCAACGTCCAACAGACGACGGCCAATTTGATCAAGCTCAGCCGTCGTCATGCCTGGCTCTATAGCCTTGCCCATGGCCTCAAGCGTATTGGCTACGATACGTCCAATCTCCTTGAGCAGCTCCAAGCTGTCGTCGTCTGAAATGGTCAAGTCTCTAGTCCTGTGAGCCTACGCAAGATATCTCCCCGCACAACCCGTCGAAGATGCGCGCGCGATGAATTCCAAGCTCAAAGAGTATTGGTGCGGACGGCGGGAGTCGAACCCGCACGGCGGTTAAGCCTCAGGATTTTAAGTCCTGTGTGTCTACCAGTTCCACCACGTCCGCTAAGCTCGGCACGCAAAGCCGAAGCGTTATCCGATACTCATCCTGCGCCACCGACACAAGAGTGTCCGCGAGAGCCGCGCAAACTATACCGTTGACTTACGTTCGTCGACATCCTTCGTGCCGCCATAAAGCACCGCCGCGTGCAACAGCAGATAAAGCAGCGTCGCGTTGAGCACGTGCCACATGAAATGCGTCCCCACCCGTCCGTAGCCTTGCAGATACGTCGAAGCGCAAAGCGAGCGATCCACCGACCTCAAAGTGAGGGAAAGGGCGAAAACGACACCGCCGAAAAAGATCGGCCGCCAAGCTGGATGACGCTTCCAGGCCAAAGCCAGACCAAGCGCCAGCAACGCCACGAGAGCCGGCAGATACCCCACCGAAGCGCTCCAACACGGACCGTTGCCACACCGTAGCGTCAGCGTCTGCCAGATAATCCCGGCAAACAGCGCCATGCCCAGCAGAGACAAGAACCAGTTCAACCGGAAAAAGCGATTCAGAACGTAGCCGAAGTAGAGCAGCATAAAGAGGCCGATCGGCGCGGTATCGGAGATCGCAGACCAGCGGTTCGCCAGCGTGTGGAACAGAAAACTTCCTGTTCCGATGACGAACACAAGAACGATCAGCACCAGATCGACAATGCGGCGCTGTCCACCGGCCCCACGGAGCCACAGAAAGAGCGCCGCTAAAGCCGCCACATAGAACGCACCATTCGTGACGGCATTAATGGGCTCAGCCCAGAACTGCGCGTCACTTCCGCGCTCACAATACGAAAAGATCGACTGATGCCAATGTCCCGGCGGGACCGCATCATCAAGCGCGCGCGCAAGTGTCTCGATCGCGTCCATATCCGGTTCTTCGCTTGCCCCTCACTTCGCACCTACGGCTGCAGCCGGCAACGAGCTGCCGCAGCCGAGGTTTCGTAGGCTAGTTCGCCTTCGGCGGCACTGCGACGCGAAGTGAAAGCTCACGGAGTTGCTTGGAATCCACGTCGCCCGGAGCACCCATCAACAGATCTTGCGCCTGCTGGTTCATTGGGAACAACGAGACTTCACGCAGATTCTTCGCGTCAACCAATAGCATCACCATGCGATCGACACCCGCGGCCATGCCACCGTGCGGAGGCGCACCGTACTGGAACGCACGATAAAGACCGCCGAATCGCTCCTCGACGACTTCCGGCCCCAGCCCCGCGATGGAGAACGCCTTGACCATCGCCGCAGGCAGATGGTTGCGGATGCCGCCGGACGCGATCTCAAAGCCGTTGCAGACGATGTCGTACTGATAAGCCTTGAGCGCCAGCAGATCCTCGTCCGAGGTCGCCGCTTCCAGCGCCGCCAATCCACCCTGAGGCATCGAAAACGGGTTGTGCGAAAACTCGATCCGCTTTTCGTCTTCGTTCCACTCGTACATCGGGAAATCGACGATCCAGGCAAGGGCAAAGCGATCCTCATCGATCAGCTTCAACTCCTGACCGATCCGGTCTCTGGCTGCGCCCGCGAACTTGTAGAACTTCGACGGCGTGCCGGCAGCGAAAAACACCGCATCACCCGACTTCAAACCAAGCTGCATGCGAATGGCTTCCGACCGTTCCGGTCCAATGTTCTTGCCGATCGGCCCGGCCGCTTCCTCGTCACGGTAGAAGATGTAGCCAAGGCCGGGTTGACCCTCGCCTTGCGCCCACGAATTCATCCGGTCACAGAACGCACGCGAGCCGCCCGTCGGCGCCGGAATAGCCCAAACGCGAACCTTCGGATCCTTCTCGATCATCCCCGCGAAGACTTTGAAACCAGAACCGCGGAAATGCTCCGTCACGTCCTGCATCTCGATCGGATTGCGCAAGTCGGGCTTGTCACTGCCGTATTTGGCGATGGCGTCGTCGTACGCTATCCTCGGGAATGTCTCAGTGACCTTACGACCCTCAGCGAATTCCTCGAACACACCGCGGATGATCGGCTCCATCGTGGAGAAGATTTCTTCTTGCTCAACGAAGCTCATCTCGACGTCGAGCTGATAGAACTCGCCTGGGAGCCGGTCCGCGCGCGGGTCTTCATCGCGGAAACAGGGCGCAATCTGGAAATACCGGTCGAAGCCCGAAACCATCAACAGCTGCTTGTAGATCTGCGGCGCCTGCGGAAGCGCGTAGAACTTGCCGACATGGAGACGCGACGGCACCAGGAAGTCGCGCGCCCCTTCCGGCGAAGAGGCTGTCAAAATAGGCGTTGAGAACTCGAAGAAACCGGCATCTTCCATGCGCCGCCGCATCGACTTGATGACAGCAAGACGGCGCATGATGTTTTCATGCAACGTCTCGCGGCGCAGATCGAGGAAGCGGTACTGCAAACGCAGGTCTTCGGGATAGTCCGGCTCACCGAAAACCGGCACCGGAAGCTCCTTGGCTGCCGACAAAACTTCGATCTCGGTCGCATAAAGCTCGATCTCGCCGGTCGGTAGCTCGGCATTGACGGTTCCCTCTGGCCGTGCCCGCACGCGGGCGTCCACCCGAATAACCCATTCAGAGCGAACTGATTCGGCAACCTTGAACGCTGCGCTGTCAGGATCGGCGACAACCTGCGTAAGCCCGTAGTGGTCACGCAAATCGATGAACAGCACGCCGCCGTGGTCGCGTACGCGGTGAACCCAGCCCGAAAGCCGCACATCAGCCCCGATATCGGCGGCACGCAACGCGCCGCATGTATGCGTACGATAGCGATGTGTCATCGCTTGAAATTCCTCTAACTTGGTGGAATCCGCCTCAGCCTCTGAGGCGGCCTTGAACCCGGACCGCGACATGGTGTGTCGACACATGAAATCCGGCGCGGAACAGCGCATGTAGGTGGCCGAAAGTCAAGGCCGATGGAGGCTCTTAACTGAAACCCATCCCCGTGGGAAAATAACGCGTTCAGCCCGCGACAAACCGATTTCCTTGGTATATATGCCACATTGCATGAAACTCATCACGACGCCCTCCGCCCTTCACGAACTCTGCCACACGCTCTCGTCCGCCGATTTCATCACGGTCGACACGGAATTTATGCGTGAACAGACCTATTGGCCCAAGCTGTGCCTGATTCAGGTCGCCAGCGACGATGTCGAGGCGATCATTGATCCGTTGGCGCCGGACTTGGATCTGACGCCGCTCTGGTCGCTTATGACCGACAGCAAGATCATGAAGGTTTTTCATGCGGCGCGTCAGGACATCGAGATTGTCCACATCGCGGCTGGCCGCGTGCCGAGCCCTGTGTTTGATACGCAGGTCGCTGCCATGGTCTGTGGCTTCGGAGAATCAATCAGCTACATCAACCTGACCAAGAAGATTACCGGCGCTGACCTCGACAAATCCTCGCGCTTCACCGATTGGTCTCGACGGCCACTCAGCGAAAAACAGCTTAACTACGCTCTTGGAGACGTCACGCACCTGCGGGATATCTATCGGCATCTGAAAAACGAGCTTGAGACGACAGGCAGGGCGTCTTGGCTGGATGAGGAAATGGGGACCCTCACCGCTTCCGAAACCTATGAGCAGAACCCGGAAACCGCTTGGCGGCGCCTAAAACTCAAGGTCCGTAACCGCAAGGCCCTGGGCGTGTTGATGGAGCTTGCCGCGTGGCGCGAAACCGCGGCCCAAAACCAGGACGTTCCCCGCCAACGGATTATGCGCGATGACGCGCTTTACGATATCGCCAACCAATCGCCGACGTCGGTAGAACAACTCTCGGGATTGCGCTCACTCTCCGATGGGTTCGCGCGATCGGCCCGCGCCAAGGAGATCGTCGCAGCCGTTCGTCGCGGCCTCGATCGCGATCCGTCGACCGTACCGCCACTAAGTCAGGGGCAACCCCTGTCGGCGGAAGCGACGGCCACACTCGAACTCCTAAAAGTTCTATTGAAATCGGCTGCTGCGCGTCATCGCGTGGCCCCACGCCTCATCGCAGATGCCAGCGACCTGGAACGACTTGCGCGCGAAAACGAGCCTGACGTAGCGGCGTTGACGGGCTGGCGTCGTCAGCTTTTCGGTGAAGACGCCCTGCGATTGAAGAACGGCGAACTGGCTCTAACCCTGAAGGCCGGAGACGTGCGCATCGTGACCACCAACGATATCCGCGTTGAAACCTGACACCACCGGTGTATTAGCGCGGCCCTGGATCGTAGCGATGCTTCTGCCGCCAGACCGTGAAGAAATAGCTTAGCTCGTCATCGATCTCATTCGGGAGCACGATGCGTACCGTCACCATTTGATCGCCCGTATGACCGGTCTGACGGTTCTTTACACCCTTCCCCTTGAGACGAAATACCCGTCCGCCTGACGTACCCTTAGGCAACGTGAGCTGAACGCGGCCATTAATGGTGGCGACTTCGATTTTGCCCCCCAAAACAGCCTCGTCGATCGTAATCGGAACGTCGATGTGAATATCATCGTCAACACGCCGGAATCGTGTGTGCGGCCGAACCTTGATTTCCACCAGCGCGTCGCCCGGCTGACCGCCCCCAAGGCCTGGACCGCCTTTGCCCTTTAGGCGCAGAACCTGGCCATCGTGAACCCCTTCAGGCACCGTCAGATCCAGGACGCCGCCCTCCGGCATAGTTACTCGCTTTTTGACGCCGGTTATCGCCTCGACGAACTCGACATCAAGGGTATAGCGAACATCGGCACCACGCTTGGTAAAGCCGCCACCAGCGCCGGCATTACGGCGTCCGGAAAACATCTCGTCAAAAATGTCACCGAAACCAAACCCGCCAGCGAACCCGGACCCAGCGCTCGCACCTTGCGCCCCGCTGTATTGCGGATGCTGAAACCCGCGCCGAGGCTCGCCCTGTGCATTGATTTGTCCGGTATCATATAGCTTCCGCTTTGGCGGGTCCCCGAGGATTTCATAGGCAGCCGAGACCTGCCGGAAACGGTCGGACGCCGTCTGATCCTGTGGATTAAGGTCGGGATGCAGCTCTTTCGCGAGCTTGCGGAAGGCACGGCGAATATCCTCGTCCGAAGCGTTCCTTTCAACGCCCAGAACCTCATACGGATCTATCACCGTCATCTAACGTGCCCCGAAACGATCAAGTCGGCATTGCCTCAATGTAACAACAATTGTGGCGGACCTGCGCTTAACATCTACCAGCGAGCCGCAATGCAATCAGTCCACACACATTTCTGAGGCTAGACGATACGCACTTCTGGCTTACGCGCGACAAGTTCGGCCAAAGTCGCAAACCGCCGACGCAACCGCTCGCCATCAAGAGCAGCTCGCGCACGCGGAATTGACAGGACCAAAGAGTCGCCGTTGTACGACAGAGGCGTATGACAAACAATTCCCGGCATGCCCGCCGACATCATATGTGCAACGCGAATTGCCGCGCCGAGCACCCGGGCGCGCAAAAGCGAACGCCGGCTGGCGGCAGCTTTGAGCCGTCCGGACAGTTGATCGTTACCCCCGGTTGATTGCCCTGCGTGCCGGAAATAAACGGCAAGTGCCAGGAAAATACGCCCTGGATGATCGATGCCGCTCAACGCAGCATGCGCCACCACGTTGAGGCTCTGTTCTCCGCGATAATCGGGATGCGCACGCCAACCGATGTCCGACAAGAGGCATGCGGCACAGCGTAAGCGGCGTTCCTCAGGTGTTTCATCAAAACCCGGTCCCTCGAATAGCGGGTCCGTCCAGCTGCAAAGCTCCTGTGCATGCTCCGCCGAGCGGGAGCGCAATTTCGCGTAGTCCTGGCAAAAACTCAGAAGCGGGTCTCGGGCCATCTCCGCTGCCGACAGAAGATTGTAGATGTAGCCCTCACGCACGCCGAAAACGGAGATCTGTACCTTTTGTGGAGCCAGCCGCACTAAGAGGCGCTCAAGAACAGCCGCCCCCATGGGAAGCACCTCACGCCGCGCTTTGGCCACCTCTGAAATGCCGCGCAGACTGGTGAGTTTCTTCGCCTTGCGGATCATCCCGGCGTAGTCGATCAGTTCCTGGGTGGGGACCACATAACCGTGCATGACATGGAGGGGATAATCGATCTGCGCCATATGCATGGCAGCAATCGCGCGCCAGGTGCCGCCCACCGCATAGAATGTACGGTCCCGACCCTCCGGGAGCCAGTCGACACGATCGAGCTGTTCATCGATCAGACTCATGGCCTTGTCGATTTTGTTGCCCGTTGCGTCGATCAAACGCAGACCGCCGAGCGGTAATGTCGTCGCTCGGCGAAAGTCATTATCTCGCAGATCGATAAGTTCGAGGCTGCCACCGCCCAGGTCGCCAACGATACCATCAGGGTTGGAAATCCCCATGACGATACCCTGAGCGGCAAGCCGTGCTTCTTCTTCACCTGTAAGCACGCGAATAGGCGCGCCACATACGCTTTCACCCTCGTCGATAAATGCAGCGCCATTTTCCGCTTCACGAGCTGCAGCCGTAGCAAACACCTGCAACGACTTGACCTTGAGAACGTCGGCAAGCGCGCGGAATCGCGCAAGGGCCCGGATAGCACGTTGGACAGCCTCGTCACCTAACCGACCCGTCGTCGCAACATTCCGTCCAAGACCGCACAGCACCTTCTCGTTGAACATCACGACTGGTGCGCGTGAAGCCCCCTCATAGACAACCAGCCGAACGGAGTTCGAACCGATATCGATCACAGCGAGAGGGGATAGATTCGAAGACCGACGCCGATCCTCGAACAACTGCTTCACCAGCGTCACGCGTCTCCCCCCACTTCAGCCGCCTTTGCCACACCGCTAAAGCGACGCGGGAAGTGCTTCTGCAGAGCCTCTCCCCGCCCGGAAAGACTTGGATTCGTCATGAAATACTCATGCGCGTTGAAGGGTTCCTCTCCGCGTTCCGGCATTATGCGCTGCGACGAGCCATCAGGCAGGATGCGCCAGCTCTGCTGATTATCCTTGAGGTTGGCAACCATAATTTGATTGAGCACCTGCTCATGGACTGTCGCGTTGATAATCGGGGTCAATGCCTCAACCCGCCGATCCAAATTGCGCGGCATGAGATCCGCGGAGCTGATGTAGACGGCGGCTTGTGGCGATGGCAACCCCTTGCCTCGTCCGAAGCAATAGATTCGCGCGTGCTCCAGGAACCGGCCAACCATGCTCTTCGCGCGAATTCGCTCCGACAGCCCTGGCACCCCCGGACGAAGACAGCAGATGCCGCGTACGACCAGATCTATCTCCACGCCTGCTTGGCTCGCCTCATAGAGTTTATCGATGATCTGCGTATCGACCAGCGCGTTCATTTTGAGCCACATAGCCGCAGGCCTGCCGGCCTTGGCATACTCAATCTCCTCTTCGATGTGATCGAGAATGCGGCGCCGAATTCCGTACGGGCTTGCGGCCATGAGTTCCAGCTCACCTGGCTCTCCATAACCGGTCACGAAATTCAGAACACGTGTGACATCGCGCGCAATTTTGGGGTCATCGGTAAAAAGCGAGAGGTCGGTGTAAATTTTCGCGGTTTGTGGATGATAGTTGCCCGTCCCAATGTGCGAATAAGTGACAAGGTCACTGCCTTCCCGCCGCACAATGATGCCCAGCTTGGCGTGGGTCTTGAGCTCAATGAACCCATAGACAACGTGGACGCCCGCCTTTTCGAGATCGCGCGCCCAACGAATGTTCGCCGCCTCGTCGAACCGTGCCTTGAGTTCTACGACAGCGGTAACGGACTTTCCTGCCTCGACAGCATCCTTGAGCGCTTCCACAATTGGACTGTCATTCGATGTCCGGTAAAGCGTCCATTTGATCGCCATCACGTTGGGATCGTTCACAGCCTGTCGTAGGTATTGCACCACGACATCGAACGACTCGTAGGGATGATGAACAACGAAATCTTTCGCCTTGATCGCCGCAAAGATGTTGCCGTCGAACTGGCGGACACGCTCCGGGTAACGGATATTGAACGGCTTGAAGAGCAGATCAGGACGCTCAGGTGTGATGAGCTGTGTCGTATCGGCAAGGCCTAAAAGACCTGACTTCACAAACACCGCATCGTCACTCACGTCGAGTTCCTGGATCACAAGATGCCGCAAATTCTCCGGCATCCCCTGATCGATTTCGAGGCGAATGACATTGCCACGCCGGCGCTGCTTCAGCAGCTCCTCGAAGGTAAGGACCAGATCTTCCGCTTCTTCTTCCAGCTCGATATCGCTATCACGCAAGACACGGAACGCCCCCTGAGACAGGATATTAAATCCTGGGAACAGCGTATCCATGAACATGCCGATCACGGACTCGACCCGGATGAACCGCATCTGATTTGCGTCATCCTTGTCGGTTCGCAGACGAATGAAGCGTGTAAGTTGACTCGATATCGGAACGAGGCCGTTCTGCCGCTTCCCTTTGGTCTTGTGCTCCATCAAGGCAGCTAACGTCAGCCCCTTGTTCGGGATGAAAGGAAACGGGTGCGCCGGATCGACCGCAATCGGCGTGAGCAGCGGGTAGATGTTCGACAAGAACTGATCACGCAGCGCCGTCTCTTCCTGCTCGGTCAGTTCATCAGGTCCCACAATGAAAATGCCGGCTTCTATCAGCTCTGTGTTCAGTCGGCTCCACGTCTCCTGCTTCTTGGCAACGAGATCGTTGACGAATGCATTGATCTGCACAAGCTGCTGCGAAGGCGTCAGTCCATCCTTCGACAAGGAGGTCACGCCATTGATTATCTGGCCGTGGATACCAGCCACACGCACCATGTAAAATTCATCGAGATTTGAAGCGGAAATAGAAAGAAAGCGCAGCCGCTCGAGCAGCGGATGGCGTTCATTGCTCGCTTCCTCCAGCACTCGGCTATTAAACTGAAGCCAGGATAACTCCCGATTGTAATAGCGTGACCTACCCTCAAGTGCGACATCCCCTGACTCAGGTATCACTTGCGGTTCCGGTCTGACGGGAGGCGTTCCTTTGCTAACAGGCATTGTTATCTCCGCTCAGAAAGATCGTCTCTTGAACTGAATATCGAGCATACCCGCCACCTACCGATTGGCCAGGTTCCCCGCGCTCAAAAGCCAGACCAAGCGTCACCACCCGGCCTTCTTACGGCATCGGCTTCTCAATTGGGACTCGGGAGTATTCGACCCGTTTAATCGAAGTGAATATCGGGCCACCCAATTGCCAGCTGGGGAATTTCTAAGCCTCCGGTGGCCGGGCGCGAGGACGAAGTCCCGGCTACTATTTACCGCCGCTTGCCATCTGCTCCAATGCCGTCTGCGCAAGCGGCTTAGTCACCTTCCGATGCATCGCGAGTGCCAATCGATCAATTTCATCGACCACAGCGTTAGCTGCCTGCATCGACCGCTCCATACGTAGCGTCAGGAACTTCACAACGGCCGGTTCGACTGCCAGTTGCCGGTCGGCAAACAATTTTACCAGAACGGCCTGCAAGAGCGAATCGTCAGGAGCCTGTATCTCTGCGATTGGTAAAGCACGTGTCCGCGACCGAAGATCCGGCAGCGCCAACGTTAACTGCCCGGGTGCGACACGCGACGTCATGAGCACCAATCCACGTCCCTGGCGAGCCATGTTGAGCAGATGGAACAGGACTTGCTCGTTGGCAACTCCCCGTTCCAAATCCTCCACCACCAACGCGCCGGCCGTCTCCAGCTTACCAATCGCCTGTTCATTGAGGTCAGATGCAGCAATCAGATCAGAGCTGTGCGACAAGCGAAAGACATTCGCCAAATGGCTCTTTCCAGAGCCTTGTGGGCCAATCAGAAGCAACGCGCTATGCGGCCACGCCTGAGGTTCATCAATGAGTTCGACCGCCGCAGCATTCGACTGGCTGATCAGAAAGTCTTCCCGATCCAGAGCCGAACGATGAGACAAATCCAGAGTCAGTTGGCGCGGAGCGGTCGTCATGGCTTCGTTTGCATAAATCTTAGATCAAGCGAAATGCTGTTCATCAAACAGGCGGATCGCCCGGAGCAGCAGGTGCCTCTCCCGTATATACCGAACTGGCAAGATAGGCTTTCAGCCCATATCGGACGATAACACCCACTGCGGCCGCCAGCGGTACTGCAACAAGCGCCCCGACAATCCCAAATAGATAGCTAAACGCAAATAGGGCGAAGATCAGCCACACCGGATGTAATCCGATCTTTGAACCTACGATATTGGGACTAAGGATGCCGGCGTCGAGCGCTTGACCTGCCAGAAAAACACCGAGGACCAACATCACCGGCAGTGTATCGGGCCAGAACTGCAGCACCGCCAACGTCATCCCAATGAGTGTACCAATCGCCCAGCCGAGCACCGGTACGAACGCCAACACTCCTGTAGCAAAGCCGATAAGCGCCCCGTAGTGCAGGCCGACGGCCCACAAACTGAGCGCATAAAAGCAGCCAAGGATCAGACAAACCGTGCCTTGCCCGCGAATAAACGCACTGACTGCACCGTTGATGTCACGTGCCATCTGACGCAAGGGTGCCGCATGCCCTCGCGGTAACCATCGGTCAACCTCGCCCAGCATACGCTTCCAGTCGACCAGAAGATAAAACACAACAAGCGGCGTGATGAGGACCAACGACAGCACGTTGAAAAGCGCGCGTCCCTGCGTCCACAGCGATTGAGCAACCCAAGATGCAACGCCCTCCCAGTTCTCGGACAAAGAGGTGAGCACCGAGTTGAAAGCCTGAAGGGCTGCAGGAGAATGCGTTCCCAATTTCTCTTGAGCCCACGTTTGGAGAAGGTCCTGCAGCCGTTGCAGCTCGGTCGGTAAAGCATTCGCAAACTGCGTGACATGCTCCACAAGAACCGGCCCGACAAACACAATCACCAGCACAATCGCGATGACGAGAAGCGCGACAATCGCAAGACAGCTGACCACGCGCGGCAAACCAATCCGTTCAAGCGCATCCGCTACCGGATTCAGCCCATAAGCAAACAAAATGCCGAGTACGAAAGGTAGAAGAATCTCTTGCAGAAGTCCGATAAGCAAAACAAGGACCACCGCCGCAATCAGCCAGAACAGAGCTTGCTGCTCAACACGCATTGCCCAAGCCCCCCGTATGCCAGGCTAGAAGTTTAATCCCGCGACATATGCACCAGCCAACTGCGCAGGTACGCTACCAACGACAGGATGGTCAAAACTGCAGTGACCCACACAAGCCCCTGTCGATAGGCGCCAACATTAAGCATAAAGCCTTCATCCGCCAGCACCAATGCCGCAAGCGCCAATTGCGCAAAGGTTGTCGCTTTGCTGACCGCAAGCGGATCAATCTTGATCGGTTTGTTCAACAGCCACGACACGATGATCGCCAAGAGGATCAACAGATCTCGCGAAACAACCGCCACCACGAGCCAGGACGGCAAATCTCCTCGCACGCCCAAGGCCAGGAAAATGCTGACAATTAAAAGCTTGTCAGCAAGTGGATCGAGATACGCACCAAGTTCCGTCTGCCAATTGAAACGCCGTGCGAGCAGGCCATCAATCCCGTCCGATACACCAGCAATAACGAAGACGACGAACGCCGCTTTGATATAGCCCGCAAGAAGCAGCCAAAACACGACGGGTACCAGAATGGCCCGCATGAGCGTGATCAAATTGGGTATGGTCACGTGTCGGCGGTCCAAAAACAATTGCGATTCATCGATCAGATCCCATCATTGTCGGCGCGCGGCCCTGTAACCGGAATTGTCACCCCGGTTGAACCACCGTGTCGAGACTTATTGAAGTTTAATGCCGCATTTGGCGCAGGCGTAAGCGTGGAGATCAGTAGCTCTTACGCATAACCCACTGTCCACCGTTGTTGGTGAGCGAAATACCCTCACGCGCCAGAGCGTTGGCAAGTTGTTGTCCGCCCCCCGGAAAACGCAGCACAACTTCAGCCCCACGCGCCGAAACCGACCCAACCTGAAAATCCTGCACGCCAGGCCGCCCCGAGATGTTTTGTTGTAGACGATACCATTCAGCAGCGCTGTTGAAAAGCACCTGAATATGTATCTGCGCCGCAGGACTGGCCATTACATCAAGCCCGCCCATATCGCGTGCCTTTATCGCCTTCCAGCGCCCTTCAAGCACGCCGAGAGATACCACAGCCGCGTACTCCATAGCATACGCCACATCGCCGTCACTGATCCGATAGCTGTGCTTCCATGAGATCGGACCGGCCGCGTCGCGGCCGCTCAACGTCACATGAAGCCGCGCCGCAGCCTGATCGACCTCCGCTTCAGCCACAATAACCCGATCACCGCCATAAGCAGACCCGAGATGACGCATGGCCTCGCCCGCACCATCATTCTTGAGCTGTTGCAGCGTGTTGGGGGGCAGACTGTCCTTCCAGCCCGTCACCCGCAAAGGCGAAACGGTATTGACGATATCTAGCCCAGACCAAACGCTGGCCCAGTTGTTTGCCCCTTGAGCCGGGGCACCACCTTGCGAAGGGATAACGATCGGCACCAGCGTAAGAGAAGGCGCCTGTTCATCAACGAATGGAACGCCCTCACGCTGAAGCAGGTCGCGAACGGCGTTGGCGGAAAAGGAAAAATCCAAGGATGCGTAATACTGCGTCGATGAGTTCTGCTCCGAGCGTACCGACATCCCCGAAATGTACTTTGACGACTGCACCGCCTTGACGCGATCCAGCCCAGCATAGGCCGTCACCGGGACAATTCGCTTCAACAACGACTTGAAAGCCGCCGTCTGACCATCCTCGATAGCCAGGCGTTTGGCGGTCACCGCATCCTTGGCCTGCCCCTGCACTGGATAATTCGCAACAGTAAAGACAGGCGATTCGGCCGCCAGAACCCGGCTTACCGGCACGAAAACGACGGCAAGAAGCAGCAAGCTCCGCAGGATTGTGTTCAACTGCCCGCAGTATTTCACGTCGCCTTCTCCCCTCTGCCACGCCTCGAAGCGCCCCAATCGTGCACGCGAATTCTAACTCGACGATTGACGGATCGCGTCGATTAAGCTTCATGCCGTCCAACTTCCGCAAATCGGTCCCGGCCAGCTATATCGCCGGACTTGGGGCCAAATTGGGTGAGCCATCGAACTCCGATAAGCTTAACCCGTCTCCGCAGTCCCGCTGCTATAACAGAACCTGCGCACTTCACGCGAGGTCCCCCTGACGCGATGACAGATAACACCGAACGACCCATCACCTATCGCGACGCTGGCGTCGATATCGATGCCGGAAACCAGCTCGTTTCCGCGATCAAACCGTTGGTACGCGCCACCCAGCGCGCAGGTGCTGACGGTGACGTCGGCGGCTTTGGTGGTCTTTTCGACCTCCAGCGCGCCGGCTATAGCGATCCAATCCTGGTCGCAGGAACAGATGGCGTAGGCACCAAGCTCAAGATCGCCATTGAAACCGGGCGCCATCATACGATTGGCATAGATCTAGTCGCAATGTGCGTGAACGATCTGATCGTTCAGGGCGCGGAACCTCTGTTCTTCCTCGATTATCTGGCAACCGGCCATCTAGATGTGGAAACCGCACGCGACGTCGTTGGAGGCATTGCCTCGGGATGTCGTGAGGCTGGATGTGCGCTCATCGGCGGTGAAACCGCTGAAATGCCAGGCATGTACCAGGGCTCCGATTACGACTTAGCGGGGTTTGCTGTCGGAGCAGTCGAACGCCGCGATCTTTTGCCTCGCCGAGACATCGCCATTGGCGATGTGCTCATTGGCTTGGCCTCTTCCGGGGTACATTCCAATGGATACTCCCTCGTGCGCCGGCTCGTAGACGAAGCACAATTGAAATGGTCGGCTCCCGCTCCTTGGCAACCCAACACGTCCGTCGCCGAAGCGCTGTTGACACCCACACGCATCTACGTGAAGCCCATCCTCAGCGCGCTACGCGAAACCGGCGGCATCGACGGACCAATCAAGGCAATCTCGCATATCACTGGCGGCGGTCTTACAGAGAACGTGCCACGGGTTCTCTCACCTAGCGTCGGAGCACGGATCGATCTGTCCAGCTGGAACGCACCGGCTGTCTTTGGATGGCTCGCGCGCACAGGTCGGCTCGATGAAACCGAATTACTACGTACCTTCAACTGCGGGATCGGACTCGTAATCGTCGCTGACCCGGCCGGTGCGCCCGCTGTGCTGGAAGTGCTCGCGCAAGCTGGTGAAACAGCGAGTATCATCGGGGAAATATCAGAACCGACCGGGCAGCGCACGCAGGCCAAGGGCCACGGCGAGACAGAAGCCGTAACGTATATCGGTCGTTTGGAATTCGCATCATGAGCTCGACCGAAGCGGGCTCCAAACCCGTCAAAAAGCGCGTAGGCGTGCTAATCTCCGGCCGCGGCTCCAACATGATGTCCCTGGTCGAAGCCGCAAAGGCACCTGACTATCCTGCTGAGATTGTCGTTGTTGTCTCAAATCGTCCGGAGGCTCCGGGGCTTGCCTGGGCAAAGGACCGCGGCATTCCAACAATCGCGCTGGATCACCGCACGTTTCGGTCCCGTGAAGAGTTCGATGATCAGCTCCACCGGCTATTACTCGCCGCCCGGGTTGAGATCGTTGCCTGTGCCGGCTTCATGCGCTTGATGACCCCAGAACTTGTTGCGAACTGGCACAATCGGATGATCAACATTCATCCCTCTTTACTACCTTGTTTCAAAGGCTTGCATACGCACGAACGCGCGCTCGCAGCAGGGGTGAGAATATCGGGCTGTACCGTCCACGCAGTTCGACATGAAATGGACACGGGCCCGATTCTTGGCCAAGCAGCGGTTTGTGTAGCTGCAAATGACACCGCAGAATCTCTCGCTGCGCGGGTGCTGGCGGCGGAGCACAAGCTCTATCCCCAAATACTGCGGCTATTTGCTTCAGATCAAATCCTGTTGGATGAGAATGCCGTAATCACGAAACATTCATTTCCAGAGTCTCCGGCAATATTTTCCCCGAATATTTAACCGTACATTCAACATCTTAACGACTTTACTTAATCTATTGCGCCAAAATGTAGCGGAAGCCAGGAGACTAATAGACTCTGTCAACCCTCAGGTGATAGAGCCTGTCTGTTTCGCACGATTGAAATGCGGATCATTGGGGGCCTTTCGCATCACGTTCCACCGTTTTCCAATTTGGAAACGTCGAAAAACCATGCCTGCCGTTCGATGATTTCGCTAACTGTGCCGCGCGTAACACACTTTTTTTGCGGACTTGGCATTAGATTCCATCTTGGTCCACGACCGCTCGTTAACGACGCCATTAGTTACTTTGTGCGAAGTAACACCGCGCGTTTCAACCGCGCGTTTCACATGGCCCCGCCAGCATCTCAAGTTGGCCCGGCCATTGCAGTGCCGATAACTCGTATGCAAGACCGCGCCTGCCCGTTAGGAGAATGAACCATGAGTATGATCGAAAGCCCTTCCAGCCAGTTTGGCGAGGAGAGCATATGGTTCAAACTGTCGCCACTTCTCAAAGATCCCACCAATCCGATGGGCATGCTCATGCAAATGTCGGAGCGCTATGGACCGGTCATTCCGGTCAACATGGCCCGGCAGCGGGTCGTGTTTATTAGCGAGCCGGAATACTTCAAGCATGTGCTCGTCACCAAGACCGACAATTACGTGAAGTATTTCGACGGTCTGATTCCGATCTTCGGTAAATCGATGATCACTTTGGATGGCGCTCTTTGGCAGAAGATCCGCATGCCCCAACAGGCGGCGTTTCATCCCGATATGTTTGCGGAATACATCCCGTATTTCAATCAGGCAATCCAGGCAAAGCTACAAAGATGGGCTGATCTCGCTAAGTCCGGTGAAGAAATCGAGATGGTCGAACAAACCTGGACCCTTGCAGCCGACATGATCTGCAAGGCACTATTCGACCGCGATATGCCGTTCAACCCGCATTTCATTTTCAAATGCGTAAAAACCTATACCGACGTCAGCAGCCACAAAGAAATTCGCGTTAAGAAACAGCATGGCGAACTCTTTGAAGTTGCGGGTGCCGACACTGCGAAAGCGGTCGAGAGCTGGTGGAGCGTTCCGCCGGCCGTTATGGGCGCCGATCCGCGTGAAGAACGCGAGCAGACGCTCCTGAAAATGATCGAAGCTGCCGCAGCTGACCCCGAGATGCCAGAGTTCGATCATCAGCAAGCCATCGACGAACTCAAGCAATACCTATGGGCCGGCACCGAAACCACAGCTCTGGCCCTGGCGTGGGCGCTCTATCTCGTATCAAAACATCCTGAAGCTGCCGAACGCATCCGCCGCGAAGGCGAAATGGTTTGCGGCGACCGCGAACCAACGGCGCACGATTACTCCGCACTCGTCTATACGCGCGCAGTCATCCAGGAAACGATGCGTATGTACCCGCCGGTCTGGAGTCTCATCCGCACCGCGGCAGGCCCGGACGAGATCGACGGCAAGAAAATCGAAGCTGGTGACCGCATCGTGCTGTTTAGCTACGGAGCACACCACAACCCGCGCTTCTGGGACGCCCCTGAGGAATTCCGCCCCGAACGCTGGATGGGTGACGCGGCTAAAAAACGCGTCAAATACTCCTACATCCCATTCGGAGCCGGGAAACGCTCGTGCATCGGCGGCGCCATGAGCCAGGTTGAAAACACCCTGGCACTCTCTGTTCTGCTGCGTCGCTTCCGTCCTGAGTACGTCGGTCCCGAACCGGCACCGCTCAACGCGACGGTGACCCTGACGCCGAAAGGCGGACTCAAATTCCGCATTCGTGAACTAAGCTAAAAAGCATCAAACTTTTTACGAGGGGCGACCGATATTTCGGTCGCCCTTTATTTTTCACGAGGTCAACGCTTTGTCACGTAGCGTAATTTCACAACCCCATTCTCAAACGTCTGAATACCGTCGAAATAGAGATCGGCACGCCGCTCAAGCGACATGAGCATCGTCAAGCCTGCACCAAGCAGGACCGGTGCTACGCAGATTTCCACCAAATCCACAAGGTCGGCCTCAAGAGCGGACTGCATGGTCAAAGCTCCGCCAACCACCCAGATGTCTTGCGTCGTGACACAACGCGCAGCCTCAACCGCCGCCCCAATGCCAGTCTTCACCACCATTGTATTCTCGGGCAAACTGGAAATCTGCGAAGAGCTCAGGACGTAGGCGCGCTTGCCCGCATACGGCCAACCATTGAATGCCTGCATAATTTGATAGGTACGCCGTCCTAAAATAACGGCACCGACTTCTCCCATGAAGCCGGTGCCGAAAATAGAACCTTGGTAAGGCAGCAACCAATCGGTATCGCCTGTGTTATCGGCGATAAATCCGTCCAGACTCGTTGCTGCGTACAGCCTTACCTTCGCCATCGAGACTCCGTGCCGTTAGCACTGCCCCGCAGCAGGCGCCGGACCCCTGAATTATCCGACAATCTCGCTATCACTGAAGTTGAGAGCGATTTCGCGTTGTGCCGATGTCGGACTATCTGACCCATGCACTGAATTCTCACCCTTGGAAAGAGCAAAAAGCTTCCGGATCGTACCTTCGGCAGCTTCAGCTGGGTCCGTGGCGCCCATAACCTCGCGATACTTCGCGATCGCATTTTCGCCCTCGAGCACTTGGCACACGATTGGTGCCGACGTCATAAAGTCACAGAGTTCACCGTAAAATGAGCGCTGAGCGTGCTCCTCGTAGAACTTCTCAGCTTGCTCGCGGCTCCAGAGAACCCGCTTTTGCGCGACGATACGCAGGCCAGCTTTCTCAATAACGGCGTTGACAGCCCCGGTGATATTCCGGTTCGTCGCATCCGGCTTGATAATGGAAAAGGTCCGCTCGATGGTCATCTCGGGCTCTCTCGTTTCTGTTTGTTGAAGGCTCGGCGCGGTTTATAGCTGTGCCCTGGTTTGATCACAAGGCTCGATAGAAGGCACCGAGTGGATCGAGGCAATATGTTTGGACTTGCGATCGCAACCTAAGCGCGATGGCCATGTAAAAGCCCGGTTTTTAATGTGATGAAGCAGAAGGGGCGCTCAAATTCATGCCATTCGCGCCTGAAATGGGTGAATGGCATTCAGGCCTGATCGTTGACGCGGCGCGCCGATCGGAGGAAAACGAAGCGGCACACCAGTGGTCCCAATATTCATGAAGCGATATCGCTTAAAATACGCCGGCTCGGCTGTGAGAAACGGATGACCGAAACACCCACGGCAACTCAGTGGTACATCGCCCGCGACGGTGCGCAGCATGGCCCCTTGTCCGATGCTGAAATCCGCATGTTCGTGCAATCGGGGCATATGCGCCCGACAGACCTCGTCTGGCGCCCCGGCTTTGCCGAGTGGCAACCGGCACAGAGCGTATTTCCGCCACCGGCCCCCACACCACCAGCGGCACCATCAGAACAAGCCCCGCAAAGTCCTTCTGCCCACCAGGCACCAGGACCGCGGCCTCATCATAGCGAGCCATCACAGCCAAGACCCGAACAACGGTCTCCACAAGCTCCTTCCAGTCCGGCAGCAGCACGGCCCGCCGCAGGCAATCCAGCCAGCAATCCGCCAGGACACGCAGGAGCTGGAGGTCATCCAGGTCATCGCCCCACCACCACGGGTGCACCCAACAGAGCATCTCAGGACCCTTATTCTGCAAGACAAGCGGGACCTCATCCGGCAAGCACACATGTCGCGCCGACAGAAAACGAAGAAGAATATCTTGAAGACGAAGCGCCACCGCCGCGCCGCCGCTCACGCGGCGCGATCGCCCTCGTCGCAATTCTGGTGCTGATCGGCGCAGGCGGCTGGCTCGCTGCGACGAACCAGGACACCATCCTCGCGATGGCAAATATGACAACGAACGGCGACAACGGCCCACCGGTCGTGAAAGCTGAGGGCGAAACCAAAACGGCCGCGCTCGATAACAGCCAGTCAGCAGCCAATTCGCCCGCGCCTCAACCTACTCCGGCGACACCTCCGAGCCAGTCCACGCAAAAGCCGACTGTAACGCCGCAGATGATCGACGAGAACTTCCAGCGCTCACAGCTCTGGCAGCAGCTTAAGGCCGACTTCCCGGAGTGGTACCAGACGAATATCGAAGAGGCAGCACGGATCGTCTCGGCAGGCACAGAAGCCGACATGTCGAAGCACTTGATCGTTCAGCTTGTCGAACTGCGCCGCAAGAACGCTGAGCATGCCCTCGCGGCCGACACATCGAAACTCATCAACGTCGCACAATCCTTTCTCGCGAATTTGAAGAGCTTGGCCAGCCATTCCGCCGCCACCTGCTATTCGTTTATTGGCCAGGGGGAATCGAGTCCTGCAGTAATCGAACTCTTCCCACAACGCGGTTATGGCGAAGCGATCGAAGCTCAAATTGCAGCGATTTTTGAAGCCGTCTCCGATGGCCGCAAGTCGCCGGTGTCACGCGTACGAGCGACAAAATCCGATTATGATGTTCTCGCTGCCGAGCTAACCAAGCTGGGATGGTCAAAAGCTGATCTGCGCGTGTTTGCTGATCCAAAAGCACTGGCTCAGACTGAGCACGAGAAGGTCTGCAAGATGGTCCAGGATTGGTTCTCCGCACACCTTGCAATCTCCGATGCCGCAGTTCAGGAGCGCTTGCTGTTTGAGACCTTGCGCCCCATCGTGGCAGGCTAAAAACGGCGCGGTTTCCATGCATCTCCAGCTAAGGGCAACCATCCCGATTTCGCGTCGGACGAATATGCTCTATTGCATGTAGACCATGCTTCATATCAACGATTTGACATATCGGGTCGAGGGCAAACCCATCCTCGAAGGCGCGACGGTTGCGATCCCCACTGGCCACAAGTGCGGGCTCGTGGGCCGCAATGGCGCTGGCAAGACAACGCTCCTCAAACTGATCACCGGAGAACTGAGCCCAGACGACGGCACCATCAACGCGCCACGCCACGCCCGTATCGGCCACATTGCTCAGGAAGCCCCCGGCGGCGATTTCAGTCTGATTGATTGGGTGTTAACTGCCGATACAGAACGCTCAAGCTTGCTGGCAGAGGCCGAAGTTTCTCAGGACCCGGCACGTATCGCGGCGATCCACGAACGGCTGGTGGACATCGACGCGCACTCAGCACCAGCACGTGCCGCACAAATCCTGTCCGGCCTCGGCTTCGACGAAGACGCGCAGCGGCGTGCGTGCAAAGAATATTCCGGTGGTTGGCGCATGCGGATAGCGCTCGCTGCCGTACTGTTTCTGGAACCCGAAATTCTTCTGCTGGACGAGCCGACGAACTATCTCGACCTCGAAGGCACGCTTTGGCTTGAGAACTACCTGCGGACCTACCCGCACACCGTTCTTATTGTCAGCCACGATCGCGACCTTCTCAACCAGGCTGTCGGCGCCATCCTGCATCTCGATCGCGGTAAGATCACCATGTACGCCGGCGGCTACGATGACTTCGAGGAAGCTCGACGCGAACAGCAACGCCTGCAGTTGAAACTGCGAAAGAAGCAAGACGAACAGCGTCGGCACATCCAGGCTTTCATTGATCGCTTCCGCGCCAAAGCGACCAAGGCGCGTCAGGCTCAAAGCCGCATGAAAGCCCTCGCGAAGATGCAGCCTATCGCAGCTGCGACGGAAGACCGGGTCGTACCCTTCGCACTGCCGGCTCCGGAAAAGATGATCGCAAGTCCACTGCTACGTCTGGAGGGAGCCTCCGTCGGTTACGCACCGGACCAACCTATCCTGACAAAACTCAATCTGCGCATCGACAATGACGATCGCATCGCCCTGCTCGGCCAGAACGGCAACGGGAAATCGACATTTGCGAAACTGATCGCCGGGAAGCTCGCGCCTCTATCAGGCGAAGTTTTCGGCGCGGCCAAAGTTTCAGTCGGGTACTTCGCGCAACATCAACTCGACGAACTCGATCCCGCGTGGACGCCCTACCACTACATCGCGGACTTGATGCCGGAGGCTACCGAGGCCGCAAAACGCGCGCGCCTGGGAACCTGGGGCTTCGGCGCGGACAAGGCCGACACCGCTTGCGACGATCTTTCCGGCGGCGAAAAAGCCCGGCTGCTTCTCGCCCTGACAGCGTTTCACCGTCCCAACCTGATGATCCTCGACGAGCCCACCAACCACCTCGACGTGGATTCCCGCGAGGCCCTGATCCATGCGCTGAGTGACTATGAGGGGGCGGTCATTCTCATCAGTCACGACCGTCACCTCGTCGAAGCGACGGCCGACCGGCTTTGGATCGTCGCCGGCGGCACCGTCAAAAGTTACGACGGCGACATGACGAGCTACCGAACGGACTTGCTCGCAGAGCGAGCAACGCGCGCCCCCGCTGCAAAATCAGGTGACAGTGGAAACGACAAGACCGACCGTGCCGCAGAACGCCGATTGGCAGCCGACCGGCGCGCCGAATTGGCGCCGTTGAAGAAGGCGGTCCGCAGCGCCGAACAGAAACTCGAAAAGCTCAACGCCGAGATTGTAAAACTGGATACAATCCTGGCCGACGAAACCCTCTACACGACCGATCCGGCGCGCGCACAGAGCACGGCTCAGCAGCGCGGACGTTTAGCCAAGGAGTTACAACAGGCTGAGGAAACTTGGCTTGAAGCAAGCGAGGCTTACGAAAACGCCGAAGCACTTCAGAAGCAAGCTAGCTGACGTGCGGATCATGATGTTTATCATTTAAAAACAACGGATAAGATCTGGGATACTTCATACCTCCGCAGAGCGGTTTAAGACGCTTTACACACAGCTATCACCAACGTTTTCCCCAGACGCTTTTCGAATCTAAAGAACTAATCAGTTTTGCCATCCGTGAGATAGTCACCCCACTCCTTTTCCGATATGACGGATTTGCGACGAGGAAGCCCTGACCGCGTATAGCGGGGTACGTGCCGAATTTGTTTAGAGGGCAAAAGCGGGTTCGTCAGGGCTCCCCGCCGCGGCCTTCTCTTCATCAGAATTGAGTTGCAGTCCGGCTCATGATCGAGCCGACCCAACTGTAGCGGCGGGCCTATTGCCACCGACCATTGGAGAGAACTTTCAATCCATCAGGCGCGCGACGCAGCGTGTAGATCCAGCAACCTCTGCGCGTACCATTGGCCAGAGTCGCGCACGTCAGGATGCGTCGATAGAGATCCGAAGGACTGCCACCAGGAGTGACGTCCTCATACGGATCGAGCCACCTGAACACAGCATCGGGATCAGCAAGGCGCATGACTTCGCCGTGCATCACAACGCCGCGATTTTCATCCGCGAGCACCGCACCGGGATAGCCGCCAAGATCATAAAGTTGACCGGTTACCCAAGCTGCGCCCAACGTCGTCGCTCCACACGCGAGACGTTGCCGCTCCCGCGCACCGAGGGCGCCACTAGCAGCGCGCATAAGCGTGCCATAGACGAACAAGTGATATCGGTCGTCCTCGCTCATGCCGGGACAGTCTCCAGTCCCACGCTGATCGAATTGCGAGCATCGCTCACCGCTAGCTCCTCACATGGCGGGGAATTTTGGCTCCCATCCCCAAGCCTGTCATCCCGGCAATAAATGCCGGGATCCAGCTGTCCACCGGGAGACCTCTGCGGCATGCGCAGAACCTTCGCAATAAAGACCCAGCCAAACCTTGGGCACGAGTATGACATGACGGCTCAGCGCACAGCGAGAGTGCCGTCTCTACCCCGCAATCCTCGAGAAGTCCGCAACCGTCAACGTCGCGGCCCGGATCTCCGAGAGCAGTTTCAACCGGTTCTCGCGCAAGGCCGCATCCTCGGCATTGACGATCACTTTATCGAAGAAATGATCGACAGGCGCTCGTAGCTCCGCGAGCGCGCGCATGGCACCTTCAAAATTCTCGACATTGATGGCCGCCTGCGTATCGAACTTTACCTTGGCGATGGCAGCCGCAAGTTCGCGCTCAGCGGGCTCAACAAGCAGCCGGCCCTTCGGCTCGCCCGAATAGCTCGCCTTGTCCTTCTTCTCTTCGATGGCCAGAATGTTGTTGGCACGTTTAACGCCTGCCAGAAGGTTCGCGCCGTCATCCGTTTCGAGGAAGGTCGACAATGCCTCGACGCGTTTCACGATCAGCGCCAGATCATCCTGTCCCGGCAGCGCAAAAACGGCATCGATCAAATCATAGCGCTGCCCCTGATCACGCAGATAGACTTTGAGGCGGTCGGCGAAGAAATCGAGGAGGTCGTCGGCAATCTGGACTGAACGCGCAAACTTCTCCGTCCACCCGGAACCAAACGCACTCTTGAAGAGCTGATTCTCAACCTGCATTTCGAATAGTTCTGTTTCGCGAAGCTCTGGCGGTAAGTCATAGAGTGCCTTCAAAACAGCATCGCTCTCCGAACCTGCGATTTGTTCGCCCATGAGCATCGCGTGATCTCGCAGGCGTTTGAAAAGCCCCAACCGCAGATCGTTCTCCAACACGATCCGAATAACACCTAGCGCCGCACGGCGAAGCTGATAGGGATCACCCGAACCCGTCGGCTTTTCGTCAATCGCCCAGAAGCCCACAAGCGTATCGAGCTTGTCCGCCAGCGCCACCGCAACCGACACCGGTGCCGACGGCACGCTGTCACCAGCACCTTTCGGCTTGTAGTGCTCTTCAATCGCCGAAGCGATCTTGGAATCGATGTGTTCGGCTTCCGCATAATAGCGGCCCATCAAGCCTTGCAGCTCGGGGAACTCCCCGACCATGCCGGAAACGAGATCTGCTTTGCACAATTGCGCAGCGCGGCGTGCCAATTCAGGCTCAGCATCCGCCGCTCCCGCGATCTGATCGGCGAATTCCGCAATCCGCTCCGTGCGATCCCATTGCGTGCCAAGCTTCTCGTGGAAGGTGATGGCCTTAAGCTCAAGCCGCATATCTTCCAACGGATGCTTCTTGTCCTGCTCCCAGAAGAACTTTGCATCCGAGAGCCGCGCGCGCATGACCTTCTCGTTACCCGCAATGATCGCAGAACCTCCGTCCTTCGCGATCAGGTTGGAAACAAGAACAAAACGGTTCGCCAACTTGCTCGTCTCAACGTCGCGCAGAGAGAAGCACTTCTGATGCGTCTTCATCGACGTCATCAGGCACTCCGCTGGCACCTCAAGAAATTCTTCGTCGAACGTGCCCATGAGCACGACAGGCCATTCACAAAGCCCGGCGTTTTCGTTGAGCAGCGCGTCATCTTCAACCAGCTCAAGACCGGCGTCCGTCGCAAGTGCCCGCGCATCCTCCGCGATCATCGCTGCGCGTTCAGACGTCGGCAGAAGCACCTTTTTTTGTTTCAGCTTTTTGCCGTAGTCGGCAAAATCCGAAACAGCGAAGGCATTGCCTCCGTGGAAGCGATGGCCGCGTGTCGTATCTCCCGCGGCGATGCCGGCGATCTCAAAACCCACGACCTTGCCATCGAGCAGGCAAAGAACCGATTGCAGCGGCCGGATCCATTGAAAGTCACCGCTCCCCCAGCGCATCGATTTCGGCCACGGAAAGCGGCCGGCAACTGCCGGCACAACCTCACTGATAAGATCGACGGCGGAACGGCCCGGCTTATCTATTTTGGCGAGATAGTAGTCACCCTTCTTCTCATCACTGACGATTTCCGCAGCCTCGATTGAATCCAATCCAGCCGCCTTCAAGAACCCTTGGATCGCTTTATCCGGTGCCCCAACGCGCGGGCCTTTCCGCTCCTCGGAAATCGCAGGTGACGCCTCCGGCACATCCTCGATGACGAGGCTCAAGCGACGCGGCGTCGCAAACGCCTGCGCCGCCCCGCACGTAAGACCGTGCGCACCGAGGCCTTCGACCACCAGCCGCTTCAAATCGTCAGCGGCCCGCTGTTGCAAGCGGGCCGGAATTTCTTCCGAAAAGAGTTCGAGTAGGAGCTGTGCCATACGCCCTCAGTAGCCGCTAGGTGCAGGAGCGTTGCTCGGCTGAGGTTGACCCACCTCACCTGGCTTCGGCACGCCATCACCAAGCGGATAGATCTTGTCCACCTCAACCAACACGGCGTTGCCAAGTTCAACGTCGGCACCCGTGTAGTGCAGATAACCGATACCAACCGCGATCAGCACCGTGAGAAACCAGAACACCGGCCGTTTTAGGATTAGTGCCGCAATGAGCAGCACCGGCACCACGATGATCGCAATTCCGATCCAATGGCTCATCATAATCCACCACCTTCTGTTTTCAGCCATGCTCCGCAGCAGGCTTTTGTGAGTTCACGTACCCTGAGGATATAACTCTGCCGCTCCGTCACGGATATGACGCCGCGTGCATCCAGCAGATTGAAGATGTGGGACGCTTTGATGGCCTGATCGTACGCAGGCAACACCATGACGTGCCGATCACCGTCGGCTCCCGCCTCGAGCAACTTCTGACAATGCATTTCGGCATCTTTGAAATGACGCAGAAGCATTTCGGTGTCCGCGTACTCGAAGTTGAAACGTGAATATTCCTGTTCAGCCTGCAGGAAAATATCGCCGTAGGTCAGCTTTCGCTCATCATCCCGCCCGTTGAAGTTGAGATCATAGACGCGGTCGACGCCCTGAACGTACATGGCCAGTCGTTCGAGCCCGTATGTGATCTCACCCGCAACCGGACGGCAATCAAAGCCACCAACCTGCTGGAAGTAAGTGAACTGCGAAACTTCCATTCCGTTGCACCAAACTTCCCAGCCGAGCCCCCACGCCCCCAGCGTCGGGCTCTCCCAATCGTCCTCAACGAAACGTATGTCATTGATCGTCGTATCAATTCCGATCGCATCCAGACTTTCCAGGTAGAGGTCCTGAAAATTAGCCGGCGACGGCTTCATGATGACCTGGAACTGATAGTAATGCTGAAGGCGGTTTGGGTTTTCACCATACCGGCCATCCTTCGGCCGTCGCGACGGCTGCACATAAGCCGCGTTCCACGGCCGCGGTCCAAGAGAACGCAGTGTCGTCGCGGGATGAAACGTCCCGGCCCCGACCTCCATGTCGTAAGGCTGCAGGATGACACAGCCTTGGCGCCCCCAGAACTGCTGCAGCGTTAGGATGAGATCCTGAAAGGATTGGGCAGGCCGCAGCACCGCGTCGGCGCCCGATCCATGCGCAGTCTTTGCCGATTTTGTGGCGGCAGAACTTACCATAGGGATTTTGCGTTTCTCATAAGGCTCAATGGAGCGGCGAATATACGCGCTTCGACGACCTTGTCACCATGCTCACCATGCCGCTCCTAATCGCGGCAAAATAATGCGCGCCTGCAGGAATTACGGAACATCAGGAGCATACGGACGTTGTATGATCATTCTCAAGTGGTGGAGTGCATACCATGACCGTCCTTAAAGTTATCGAGTTGATGTCCGAGTCCGATGAGAGCTGGGAACATGCAGCGCAAAAGGCTGCCGATAAAGCGGGAAAGACCGTGAAGAACATTCGCTCCGTATGGATCAAGGATTTTGCCGCGACTGTGGGCTCAGACGGCAAGCTCGACACCTACCGAGTAACCTGCAAAGTCTCCTTCGAGGTCAAAGACTAACCCAAACAGTACACGTTTACCGATCAGCGCTATCTGCCGAGCCTAATGCCGTGGCCGGTAAATTCCGCTTGCTGGGTCGCGTTCGAGCGCCCCCATATCGCGAGGCTCGGCCTCAGCCACATCACTGGGAAACGAAGAACGGTTGATCGATTTGTGTACTCCACTGCGAACCAATCGGTACCCGGCATAAGCGCCAAGGCCCGCGACAGCCAAGAGGATTAGAGGTGGCATCTTTAAAGGCCTCTCAACACTGGCCGATCACGGCCATGCTGGCATCCTACAATCCATACCGCGACCAGAGCGCACGCGCCTCGATCGCGGACACGAGATCATCTGCCAACGATCCGGGATTTGCAATGAACTCCTGAGCAGAAGGTGGACGCCGCATCGCGCCGAGCAACCCACTGCGCGCCGTCGGAACCATACGCAGAACAACCTTATCGCCATGAAGCTCACGCATCTTCGTGCGCACGTCCGTGATCCCGTCGATCAACCCGATGTCCAGAGCACGCTTCGCAGACCAAAAAGCTCCGGAAAATACTTCCGAATCTACAACGGCAAGTTTGCTGCCTCGACGCTCCTTCACGACGCCGATGAACACATCGTGCACGTCACGCTGTAAATCTTTAAGCCGCTCGACATCCTCCGGCTTCTCGGGCTGAAATGGATCGAGCTGCCCCTTAGCAATCCCCGCTGTATAGACGCGCCGTTGGATACCCAGTTTTTCGATGGCGTCAACGAAGCCAAACCCAGCGGAAATCACCCCGATTGACCCAACAATAGAGGCGGCATCCGCATAAATTTCATCTCCCGCGACAGCAAGATAGTAGCCGCCCGACGCCGCCACATCCTCGCAGAAGACATAGATCTTCTTGTCCTTCTCCTGTGCGAGCTGACGTAAACGCTTGAAAATCAGGCTTGACTGAACGGGTGAGCCACCGGGCGAATTAATCAGCACCGCCACCGACGGCAATTTCGATAGGCTAAACGCACGCTCAATTGCTGCCGCTGTCGCCCCCAGGGACAAACCCGGACGCAAGGGAGTCGACATTCCGATAGGTCCCGAAAAACGTAGCACAGGAACCACAGGGCGACGGCTAAAAGGCCACATATAAACGTCCTCACTTAATGGAAATTGTGAACGCGGGGCGTCCGTCACTTTAATGTTCTGACAAGGCCCTCAAGAGCCGAAAGGTGGGATTAAGTCGTCTCCTCGGCTATCTCTGCGCTCATTTAGGGTACAAGCCACGGCCTTCCCGCAGAATAGCTTCAGCAGCAGGTGTAAAACCATTACCGTCTCCGTGCAGAACAAAGCCCGGCAAGACACTCAACGGCGCCTTGCTGCCCCTAATTCCGCTGACGATAACCCGGTTTGCATTTTCCCCCGGCCTGGGACGTATCGGTAGCACCCTTATACGCCCGAAACGCCCCTCGAGTCCGGCGAGAACTTTGGCCAGCGCGTCGGCCTTATGAATGACAAGCGCCTGTCCGGCAGGTCCGGCCATACGCGCCAAAAACCGGCCCCATACTTCGAAATCGCCACCATCCATAACATGAGCCGCCGCACGTAACTTCGACGCACTACGTGTTGCCGATCCGCCATCGAAAAACGGCGGGTTAGCGAGCACATGCGTAAAGCTACCGTCTTTCAATCCCTCACGCTCAAGATAATGCCCCGCACGCGCGCCCACCTCGCCCAAACAGGCTCGCACACGGCCTTCTAGCCCGTTTCGCGTGATATTTTCCCTGGCAAGATCCACCAACGCGGCTTCACGCTCGAACAACACGACTTCCGCGAAAGGCAGCCGCCGCGCGACGCATAATCCCACCGTCCCGACACCTGCCCCGACATCAAGAACCCGCGTGCGTCGATCTGAGTTGGCCTCCACGGCGGCAGCCAACAATACGGCATCCAGTCCGGCGCGGTAGCCACGAACTGGCTGCAACACCTTCAATTGCCCGCCCAGGAAGTCGTCATCCGTGATTTCACTGCGGCACAATGGCGCTGTGTCACCCTTTTGCGAAGTATCAACGTCGTGCATCATCGCTCAACCATTGATCCAAGTCCGCATCCTGCAACACCTTGATTGCCTTGGGGAGATGGTGTTCCGCAACCATGGCTCGACGCGGCAGTACGCCTAATGAACCTTCTAGAATGCTCATATTGACATCCAGAACCGTGACGTCGATACCCACCTCCGTGAGGAGTGCCTCTACGTAGCTAAGAAGCACCGGATCGTTGGTCCTCATCAATTCGCGCATTCGCGATGACCTCATTCCTAAGTTTCTTGTGCGAAGTAGGCAAAGTGTCTTTAGTGTTTCCGCGTCTCGCAACCTCTTGCAGGCCACGGATAATAGCAGACTGAGGAAATAGCATTGGGTGTTGTCGTCCCGATCGGTGAAGCCCGCGATCCTTCGCAAAGCATCAAGCCGTTGCTTGATCTCGTCGCGACGGACATGGCTGGTATTAACCGCCTGATCCTTGATAAGGCGATTTCCGATGTTGAACTCATTCCTCAGCTGGCCCACCACCTGATTGACTCGGGCGGTAAGCGTTTACGCCCGATGCTGACCATCGCAGCTGCAAAGCTTGTTGGCTATGACGGTGACAGCCATATCCGCGTCGCCGCCGCTGTTGAATTCATGCACACAGCCACGCTCCTCCACGATGATGTTGTTGATGAGAGCGACGAACGCCGCGGGAAGAAAGCTGCACGCATACTGTGGGGCAATCAAGCCAGCGTCCTCGTGGGAGACTTCCTGCTTGGTCAGGCCTTCCGCATGCTCGTGGACGTTGGTTCGCTAGCCGTGCTGCGCATTCTGTCCAATGCCGCCGCAGTTATTGCAGAAGGTGAGGTCATGCAGCTTGCCGCTGCCAAGAACCTGGCCACGACCGAAGATGAATACCTCGCGATCATTGACGCCAAGACAGCAGCGCTCTTCTCAGGTGCAGCCGAATCGGGTGGCGCAATCGCCGCTCGCCCAATCGAAGAACTCACTGGTCTGAAGTCCTACGGCCGCAATCTCGGCATCGCCTTCCAGCTCATCGATGACGCCCTCGACTATGCCGGCGACACCAAGAATCTTGGCAAGGAAATCGGTGACGATTTCCGCGAGGGCAAAGTTACCCTACCTGTCATCCTCGCCTACCGCCGCGGCAACGCGAGCGAACGCACATTCTGGACGCGTGTCATCAGCGAGGGTGATATTCAGGAGGGGGATCTGGAACATGCCATCGCCCTCATGCATCAGCATGACGCGATCGAAACAACGATCGCACGCGCACGGTCCTACGGCACCATTGCACGCGACGCCCTGGCGATTTTCAACGATTGCTCCGAAAAACAAGCCATGCAGGACGTCATCGCCTTCTGCATCGACCGTGCGCACTGATCGCGTCGTCTAACCGAGTTCACTGGCAACCACCCACCAATCCGGTCGACGAGCGGTAAGCACCATAGCGGCTTCCTTGGCTGTTTGAAGATCGTCATACAGCCCAAAACACGTGGGGCCGGCGCCTGAAAGCGCCGCATACCGACACCCATGGTTCGCACTGAGCTCGCGCACAACGTCACTGATCTGCGGAGCAAGCGAGAGTGCTGGACTAGTCAAGTCATTCCCGACACTCGCCACATAAGCAATCAAATCATCACGTGAAGAAAAACATGTTCGCGGCTCATCCGATCCGCCCGTTTGATATTCCGGCGCTGCCAGACATTTGAAGACTTGCGCAGTTTTGTCTGACGGCATCTCTACAAGAGAATTGGCGAGCACAATCGCCAACGGGGGGAAATCCGAAAGCGGGAGGACTTCCGTACCCACGCCGCGCACAAAGCAAGCCCGACTTTCAAGGCACATCGGCACATCGGCTCCGAGCGCGGCCGCACTCCCCACCCAGTCGACCGTAGAAGCCAAGTCCGCGTTTGCCACACGCAGCGCACGCAGAACTGCTGCGGCATCTGCGGACCCACCGCCGACACCTGATGCGACGGGAAGCCTCTTATCCAAACTAACTTCGCCGAGCTGAATATCCGGGACCACGTCGAAGATACGCGCCAGCACCGTCTCCACGATGTTTGTCCCCTTAAGCGCCGAAGCAAACGGCCCTGAAAGGTTTAACTTCGGCTCTCTCCCAGGCGTGAATCGCACCTGATCAGCCGCTGAACGAGCGAACATCACAAGACTTTCGATCTCGTGATAGCCGTCAGCACGGCGCCCAAGCACGCGCAGACTGAGGTTCACCTTGGCTGGCGCTGTTTCGAGTATGAGGTTCGATCGTGGCATGCACCGGACATCCGTATTATCGGGTCCGCAGAACTAGCCGATATGTCAGCCCAGGAACAGTGACGCGACGCCAAGCTAGAATTGTGCAGTGAGGGGCAAGGGGGACCCGCAGTTCTTACGAGCGCGTATCCTGCCCTCAACGTTACCGACGAGCCGGGAGCGGGACTGAGGATTGCCCCTCGGAGGCCGCAGCCGCCGGCTGCGTTTTCTTGAAATCAACAGCCGGCTCGTCGCTGACCGCCTGAGCAGCGTTTGCCTGCCGCCGAATCGGCAAACCTTCCGACAGCTTTTTCTTGATCTTGACGAGATCATCAGGCTCGGGATTGAGGCTTATTGCTTGATCCCATTGGAAACGAGCCTCGCGATGACGACCCACGCGCCAATAGGCGTCGCCAAGATGGTCATTTAGAACAGGATCTTCCGGGCGCAGCTCAACGGCCTGCTCCAAGAACCCGACCGCGCGCGAGTAATTGCCAAGCTGGTAATGCGCCCAACCCAAACTATCGACGATGTAGCCATCATCAGGCTTAAGCGAAACAGCCTTCTCGATGAGCTTCATGCCCTCTTTCAGATTCTTGTTCTGATCGACCCAGGAATAGCCGAGATAATTGAGAGCAAGCGGCTGATCGGGGTTAAGCTTCAGAGCCTGTTGCAGATCTTTCTCCGCCTCGGGCCAGCGCTTTAACCGCTCGTAGCACGTACCGCGCGAATAGAAATGCACCCAATCCTTCTGCTCAAGGTCACTGCCGAGCAAATCGATCACACGCGTATAGTAGACAACGGCTTCGTCATACCGTTTACGGGCGCGCATGATGTTGCCGAGAGTATCGAGTGCCCTGATGTCCTTCGGGTTCTTCGTCGCAACCTTCTCGAGAAGCACTTTGGCTTCATCCACTTTATCCAGTGAATTGAGATTCAACGCGCGGCGAATATCAATGGCAGCCTGCAGCGGAGTGCCATCGGGAATGCGCTGATAAGTATCAATGGCCACGTCGTAGCGCTTCGTCGTCTCGTGAGCATTAGCCAGAGCCGCGAGCGCAAACGGTTGCTTCGGTTCAAGGAACAGCGCCATTTGCAGATAAAGCACGCCAATGGAAACGCCGCCTTCTCCAGTCAACGCCTCGCCCAAACCATAAAAGACTTCCGAAAGTCCTTGCCGGGGAGTGGCGATGAGTAAATCGACCTTTTGACCCTTCCCGAGCTCATCCATCAGCTCGTGCGCCAACGGATGACCGTCTCCGCTGGTCGCTTCAAGATGGTTGCGAAGGATCGTCTTCGCTTGCTTCAAATTTTTACCGTTTGCCGCATGCCGCGCAAAAGCGAGGGCGGTACGCAAAGTCCGGCTATCTTGTTCGAAGACCTGATTGTACGCATCGCGCGCAACCGATCGCCGACCGCCGATATCCGCGATCAGAGCCCGATGGTATTGCAAGTAGAATTGCGCCCAATCCGCCTGCCGCGGCAGCTTGAGCTTATTCAATGCGCGGTTCGTATCGCCTTCCGCAAGGATCACCCATGCCTGAGCGATTGCGCTCGTCAGCTCGCCGATTGGGCCCGTCCCAGCCTTTTTGAAGTGAGCTTCGGCCTTTTTCAGATCACCGGCATCGAAGGACTGAAGGCCCAAGACGAGGCGTGCGACGCGGTGGTTCGGCTGTCTGACAATGAGTTGCTCAGCCAGCTTGATAGCTCGATCGAAGTGTCCCTCGGAAGCTTCCATGAGAAAGCTCTGCTCCAAGAGAATATCGCTTTCAGGATCTTGCACCAAAGCGTTGCGATAAAATTCTGCAGCCAGACCCGTCTCATGGTTGGCCCGTGCAAACCGCCCCGCCAGATAGCTCCCAGCCAAGGAATGCGAAAGATAGGTGTCGTCGGTTGTCCGGGCCTGCACGCGCGCATCGGACCAAAAGACAGAAAGCACCAGAGCTGAACAGGTCAACAAAGGCAAGCCAACGCCAGAACTGCGCGAGAATCTCATGCCAACGGTTCCTTGATAGCTCTTCCAGACGAGACCATGCCTGATTCCCCTAGCCGCTAGGCTAACAACAAAAGAGGTAGGTTGGCGACTCGTTATCTCCGAAAGCGGCCATGCGATGGCCATGCCTTCAAAAAAGCATGTTAATTTCGTCATTCTGCCCATTCTGCTATGGCCAGATTGAAGCTCTACATGCTGGGATAATTGGGCCCGCCACCTCCCTCAGGACACACCCAGTTAATATTCTGACTGGGATCTTTGATGTCACACGTCTTGCAGTGAACGCAGTTCTGCGCGTTGATTTGGAAGCGCGGATCACCCGCACCATCATCGATGACTTCATAAACGCCCGCCGGACAATAGCGTTGTGCGGGCTCCGCGAACTCAGGCAAATTCACCGAAATCGGAATATTAGGGTCGGCCAATCGTAGATGAACAGGCTGATCTTCCTCATGGTTGGTTCCTGAGAAAGAAACGTTCGTGAGCTTATCAAAGGTAAGAACGCCGTCGGGTTTCGGATACTCAATCTTACGTGCGGACGCCGCACGGCGAATAGCCGCGTAATCCGGCTTTCCATGCTTGAGGGTATAGCCGAAGCCGACACCCTTGAGGATCGTATTCGCCCACATATCGATGCCGCCGAGCATGATCCCCGCGAAGGTTCCGAAACGCGACCATAACGGCTTCACGTTTCGCACAGGTTTCAAATCGCGCGCGATGGCCCCGGTGCGCACCTCCTCCTCGTAAGCTGCGAGAATGTCGTGAGACCGCCCGTCCTGAATGGCTGCGAACGCAGCTTCCGCAGCCGCCTTGCCAGACAAAATGGCATTGTGGCTTCCCTTGATGCGGGGAACGTTCACCATACCCGCCGCGCATCCAAGCAACGCGCCACCCGCGAAGACCAACTGAGGAAGCGACTGCCAACCGCCCTCCGTGATCGCGCGCGCGCCATAGGCGATGCGCTTGCCGCCTTCGAAGATTGGCGCGATCGCGGGATGCGTCTTGAAGCGCTGAAACTCATCATAGGGCGAGAGATAAGGGTTCTCGTAGTTGAGATGAACAACAAACCCAACGGAGACAAGATTCTCTCCGTAGTGGTAGAGGAAGGACCCGCCACCCGTCTTATTGTCTAGCGGCCAGCCAAAAGAATGCTGCACCAGCCCCGGCTGATGATTTTCCGGCTTAATCTCCCAAACTTCTTTGAGGCCGATACCGTATTTCTGCGGTTGGCAACCCTCATCCAGCTTGAAGTCTGCCGTCAGCTGCTTGGTCAGTGAGCCTCGAGCTCCCTCAGCGAACAAAGTATACTTGCCGCGAAGCTCCATACCACGGGTAAAGCTGTCCTTCGGAACCCCGTCGCGACCAACGCCCATGTCGCCGGTCGCCACGCCGACGACGGCACTGCCGTCCTCGCTGTAGAGGATCTCGCTGGCTGCAAAGCCCGGATAAACTTCGACGCCCAACTCAGCCGCCTGTTCACCGAGCCAGCGCGTCAGATCCCCGAGGCTGCCGATATAATTGCCGTGATTGTTCATCAAAGGCGGCATCAGGAAATTCGGCAGAGCCAGCTCCCCGGCGGCCCCGAGATAAAGGAAGCGGTCTTTTTTGACTTGCGTCGTAAGCGGCGCACCTTTGCTTCGCCAGTCGGGAATAAGGCTATCGAGCCCCGACGGATCAATTACAGCGCCGGACAAAATGTGCGCACCGACCTCCGACCCCTTTTCCAGGACGACGACAGAAAGTTCCTGTTCAGCCTCTTGGGCGAGTTGCATGAGACGGATGGCTGCCGCAAGCCCGGCTGGCCCGGCCCCGACGATCACAACGTCGAAATCCATTGAGTCCCGTGGTGCCCGTTCAGCCTCGTTCCGTTCCATCTCACCTTCCTAATGTATCGCGTCAAACCCTTGGATTAGGTTGCCTGCCCCAATACCGTCAAGCAAACCGCAAGTCGCATCTAGCTAGAAGTTGCCAAAGTCGGTGTATTTCGACAGCCAACAGGCTAAACAAGAGCTATGTTGGAAGGTCCTGACCGCACACAGCTCGTCTCCCTCCTCGCCTGGTACGGCGAATTGGGCATCGACAGCGTGCTTGCCGACGTGCCATTGAACTGGATGGAACGCCCCGGAACAGCTCCCGGGGAGGCGGTTCGTGCTGCCCTAAGCGGCGCTGCCCACCAGGGTACGGGAACAGCCCCCACCTCACCCTCTCCGCCACCTTCTCCGCCCCCGACACCCAACCGTCGTGCGACTGGCGGCGAGCAGCCCCCAAGAACACAGCAAGCGTCGAGATTCACGCCGGTCACGCCACAAGCGGCCGGCGCTGGCAGCGCACGGCAAGCGGCTGCCGCGGTCAATTCACTCTCGGAATTACGCGCCGCACTTGAACGATTTGAAGGCTGCGCGTTGAAGGCGACCGCCAAGAATACGTGCGTTTATCGTGGCGCAGAGCAGGCCCGTCTCATGATCATCGGAGAAGCACCCGGCCGCGACGAAGATCTCGAGGGGCGACCATTTGTCGGCCGCGCCGGCAAGTTGTTGGACCGTATGCTGGGCGCAATCGATCTCAGCGAGAACGATGTCCACATTACCAACATCGTTTATTGGCGCCCGCCTGGAAACCGCACGCCAACGCCGCAGGAAGCTCAGGTTTGTCGACCGTTCTTGGATCGCCAGATCCAACTGGTCGCCCCTGAGATAATTCTCGTCCTGGGCGGTGCCGCAGCGAAGTCGATGTTCAATGCCAGTGAAGGAATTATGCGCCTTCGCGGCAAATGGAAGCAGATCGAAGTTGGCGACGCATCCATCAAGGCTTTTGCAAGCCTGCACCCGGCCTATCTGTTGCGCACACCTGCCGCCAAGAGACTCGCATGGCGCGATCTTCTCAACATCCGCGAAGCGTTATCGAAGTCATCGGACTGACCTCAACTCAGTTAAAATTCGCATAAAATATTCATATAGTTATTGCCGAGAACTTAGGTCCTGAAAAACAAATTTCGCGGACAACTCGCCTCAATTGCTGACAGTCATCGCGAAATCGAAATCAAAGGCCCTGAGGGAACACCAACGTGTCAGTGGGTTTAGTCTACCTTCGCCCAAAGCAAATTACGTGCACGCGGGTCAGCGGCAATGGCACCGTGGCGGCGCGCACGGCCTGGCAGCGCATTGAGGCCTGGCTGCAACGGAACGCCATCTCGGGACTCGTAACCACACGCTACGGCCTTGAGTTCGGCCCTGCGATGACCGAAAGCTACCACGGCAACAGCTACATCGCTTGCGTCGAAATTGACGGCATTCGGAAATTACCGCCCCTGGACGACTGTCCGTTTGATCGTCTGCCCGGCGGAGCATTCGCCCGCAGTCGCTTTGTTGGACCGTGCGCCGAAATCTCCGCCGCGTTTGCATCGATACAATCTCACCTGGCGGGCACCAACCATTATGCGGCCGATCGCAGCCGTCCTTTGATTACGATCTTTCTCGACCCTCCGGATTTTTCCGCACCCACGACTGTCAAAACCGATTTGCTCATCCCCGTTGCCACTCAGAGTCGCAACGCGGCTTGAACTAAACGAGCTTCTCATAGACAACGCGATCCGCGGCTCCAGACTCTCAACTCCAGTGTCTGCCGTCCGAGGCTTTACTGGCCTGCTGCAAGCGGCCAAACTGACCCGGCCCGCGCTTGTCCGGTGCGCCACCTCTTGCGGGGCCGCCGGCACGCCCCCGGCCCATTGAATGGCGCAATCAAAGGCAACGAACGCAATGTCGAAGATCGATGAATCTCGTCCCTTTCTACCGGTGCGCATCGCAGTTCTGACGATGTCCGACACCCGCACCAAGAAAGAAGACAAATCCGGCAGCTTGCTTGCGGAGATGATCACAGCCGCTGGCCATGAAGTTGCAGATCGCAATCTGGTCGCCGACGATGTTGCCGCCATACAGACTGTGGTGAAGGGTTGGATTGATGATCCCAATATCGACGTCGTCATCACGACTGGAGGAACCGGATTTACCGGCCGGGACGTGACGCCCGAAGCCGTTCGTCCTCTTTTCGAAAAAGATATCGAAGGCTTCTCCGTCGTCTTCCATATGTTGTCCTACCAGAAGATCGCGACATCAACGATCCAATCGCGCGCCTGTGCTGGCGTCGCCAAAGGGACCTATATCTTCTGCGTGCCCGGCTCGCCCGGAGCTTGTCGCGATGCCTGGGAAGGAATTCTCAGGTGGCAGCTCGACAATCGCCACCGGCCCTGCAACTTCGTGGAGATCATGCCGCGCCTGGAGGAACACCGCGCGAGTTGATGGGCCATCGGCCCGAAAGACCCAGAACAGAGAATGGGTGAGCTCTATCGCCCCGACTTCGTTCGTTCCATCTCCACCAGTTCGCGGGCTGCGCTTGCAGAATCGAAAACAGCGCGGCCCAACTGGGACACAAACAGCAATATGACACCTGTTACGATGGCCCCAAGCCCGAGCTCGACGCCCAGCGGCAGCCCCAGAAGCCCCGCCGCACTGAAGGAAGCAGGGACACCGGCAAGCCCCGCAAGCAGCACCACCAGTCCAACAACCAGCAAGAACCAGCCAACAGCAGCCAGCACGACCGCCATAAACCGGCCGATCCGATACTCCGGCACGCCATGCGCGTACTCATCTTCATCTGATCTGCCTGCGCGCGCGACAAGTCGCGGAAGCCGTGCATCGTCTTCTAGCTCATCGTCGTGAACAGGCGCCGGAAGCGACGACCTCGCGGATGCGATGTTCCCCGCCAAATTGGGACGCTCTGGCTGCGCCGCCTGTGGCCATTCGTGACGAGGGCCAGGTTGCGCCGTCCTCGCCGCGCCGCGCCCTCCTGTTTGCGACGAAGGTTGCCTCTGTTGCAATGGATAGGATGGTGAGGCGTCCCGCCGCGGAGCCTGCGGCTGAGGGTTGTGCGTCTGGGCCGCTTGCGCCTGCACATAGCGTTCAATGCGCTGCAGCCCATACAGCGCTTCATGCGCTTCGGGCGTATTTCTGTAATGGTCTGCAAGATGAGAATAAAACTGCGTCGCGTAGTCAAACTTGCCCTCGGCTTCGGCGCGCTGGCCTATCGCCAAGAGCTGTGCCGGCGAGTAACTTTGTGACTCAGACATTCGTGCCCCAACCCGACTCAGCGACTCCCCGGTCGCCGACGCGAAACGCAGTCATTCCAATATAGCGAGCATAATCCGCCGCAGAAACCCATACTGGCGATGTAATCTTGACTGAGCCCAATGTGTCACGTGATCCACATGGGCCGCAATACAGATCAAAGTCAGGAAAATATGTTTGGCGGGCTCGGAATACGACGCCCAGCACGTTCGCTTAACCGCGCAAGATCATCGGCGTCATCCACATCATCAAGCTGTTCGAGCCAACACACTTGTAACCCGACTGCGTTGGCCAAAGTATCAGATAATGTTTCCGCATGCGACCAACGCACGCGGTCGAATATGCGCGCGATACGCGGACGCCGCCGCAAACCGACCAGCCAATACCCGCCGTCCGGAGAGGGACCTAGCACCACGTCCGCGCTTGCCAGAATTTTAAATGCGCTGGCGATGTGTTCGGATCTTATTTCTGGAACATCCGAGCCGATGATGACGACAGGGCCCGGTGGCAAGCCATCCATGACCCGCTGCATGCGTTGACCGAGATCGCCTCGGCCCTGCGCAATGCGGCGACACGAGATCGGCCACACCGGTTCGTAGATACCTGTATCCGGCGCAACAGCGACGTAGGTCGTCCAGCGTCTCGCCTGACTGACGCGGCCCAACGCAGCAGCCAGACCCGCGCGATAAAAACTGACAGCCCGTCCAACACCGACACCCCGCGCTAACCGCGTCTTCACGCGTCCGGCAACGGGAAGCTTCGCCATCACAACGAGATGCCGCGCGAACGCAGTCGTACTACGGCAAGCGCTTTCTTCCTTCATCAAGATTTCACGTCGGATTGTACGGCCTCTGCCGCAGCGTTGCGTTCATGGTCACTTACCGAGACGCCCTCGTAGAACCGTGCGATGCGCGTCACCGGGACACCCAACATGTACATCGCCAAACAAAGCTGATTGCGCGCGATACGTTTGAAATAGCCATCCTTGCGATAACGCGCGGCTGACGTGATCGCCCGCGACCGCAAGACGGCCAATCTGCTCCACCCAAGCCTGCGAACGATATCGAGGTCTTCCATGATGGCCATCGGACGGTAACCACCGATCTCATCGAAGAGCTTTCGCGAAATCAGCAAGCCCTGGTCGCCATATGGCGCCCCCATCAAGCTCGCGCGTATATTCACCATCGTTTCTAGGAAGCGTGGCAGAGCCCCGTCATCGTCGAGGGCATAGCGAAACACGGCGGCTGTCTGAGACCGCCGGCCGCTCTCCACCTTTTCAATGAAAGCTCCGACCTCACGCTCCCACCCGGACTCAAGAATTGTGTCCGCGTGCAAGATAAGCAGCCAATCTGAACGAGCCAGCGAAGCACCGCACGTGATCTGTTGACCGCGCCCACGCTCGGACTTCTGCCAGCGCGCGCCAGCCTGGTCCGCAATCAGCGCCGTCGCATCCTCGGAACCGCCATCTGCGATGATGACCTCGCGGACGACACCGTCAACCGCACCCGGAACGAGTGCAGCCAGACAACCAGGCAGTGACGCCTCGGCATTGAGCGTCGGGATGACTACGGAAATCATAGTCTTTGTCTCGCACGGAGCATCCTCGGACAACAAGCCATGTCGGCCCAACTCGATACAGCGAGTTGCAAGTCAGCCTCTATGTTCTTGATTTGTTCCAAGAACAGTTTTAAGTTTTGGCACTTTAGAACCCCTCTCCGCGAATTGCAGCCGTTTTGAACACCCGGTTTGACATCATGTCCCATCCCAACGAGACACCGCAAAGTTCAAGACTGATCCATGAGGACCGGCGCCGGGGGCGCGGCGCCCGCTCCAACGCCACCGGTCGTTTTGAAAATCAGACCCGCGAAGAATTCGACGATGGCTGGGAGGGCTTGCAAAGCCTGGACGGCTTCACAACGCGACTTCACACCGATACCGCCCGAACCATCATCACAACTAATGACAGCCCTGACATCTCGTTCGACCAATCCATAAATCCATACCGAGGCTGCGAGCACGGCTGCATCTATTGCTACGCACGCCCATCCCACTGCTACTTGGGACACTCCGCTGGCCTGGACTTCGAAACGGAACTCTACGTTAAGCCGGAAGCCGCGCGCTTGCTGGAACGGGAACTCGCCAAGCCAGGCTATCGTGTCAAAACGATCGCGCTTGGAACCAACACGGATCCGTACCAACCCGTCGAACGACGATTAGCGATTACGCGCAGAATTCTCGAAGTCTTGGCCGCGACCGACCACCCCGTGGCCATTGTGACCAAATCCGCTCTCGTCACCCGTGATATCGACATACTTGCGCCAATGGCGGCCAAGGGCTTGGCCAAAGTTGCCCTATCTGTCACGACGTTGGACCGCAAGCTCGCCCGTGCGATGGAACCGCGCGCCGCGACACCTCCCAAAAGACTCGAAGCCATCCGCCAACTCAGCGCTGCCGGCATCCCGACCTTCGCAATGGTCGCCCCCATCATCCCAGCCCTCACCGATCATGAAATCGAAGCCATCCTCAAGGCCGTCCACGACGCTGGAGCCTTGGCGGCTGGCTACGTCCTGTTACGCATGCCCCTAGAAATCAAAGATCTTTTTCGGCAATGGCTCGAAACCGAGTTCCCTGACCGCGCACGGCGCGTGATCGCGTTAATGCAATCCATGCATGGCGGCCGCGACTACACGTCAACCTTTCACATGCGCCAACGAGGAACCGGCCCCTACGCCGAGCAGATCGCAAAACGATTTCGTCTGGCACTTAAACGCATCGGAATGGATACGCCCAACCTGCCGTTGCGAACGGATCTGTTCCGCAGGCCCACACCTCAAGGCGGACAATTTCCCTTGCTCTAAGGCACGTTGAAACGCTGGGTTAGAAGCGTAAAACTGCACCCGCGAGTCTCAATGCGGTAACAGGCGTCGCCAAATCCCGTTGAAACTCGGCGTACGCGCTTTGCTTCTGAACCCCGGCACGGGAAAATCGCGGAATGAAGATTCGCGATTCACGCCTGCTGCCGACATTCGAGCTGGAGAGCGCCGAAATGGCTCTCATTCCGGGACCTATTGCCGGCATTGATGAAGCTGGTCGCGGACCTTGGGCAGGTCCGGTGGTAGCGGCTGCCGTGATTCTCGACCCCGACAACATCCCGGACGGAATTACCGATTCCAAAGCTCTCGACGAGAACGGGCGCGAAACGGTCTACGCGCGGATCGTAGCCACAAGCCGTTTTGCGGTAGGCATCGCAGACGTCGCACGCATCGACACAGACAACATCCTCAACGCCACGATGTGGGCTATGAGCCATGCTGTATCCCAATTAGAAATCGCCCCAAGGTTGGCTCTGATTGACGGCAACCGCGCCCCGAAAATCAAGTGCGCCACACGCACCATCGTCCGTGGTGACGCGAAATGTCTTTCGATCGCAGCAGCTTCGATCATCGCCAAGGTCACGCGCGACAGGATCATGCGTAAGCTCGCACGCGACTATCCAGCCTATGGGTTTGAACGCCACAAGGGTTATGGCACCCCCGAGCACCGTGAAGCTTTGAGCCGTCACGGCGTCACACCCCTGCATCGTCGCTCATTCAGACCCGTGCAATACGCACTGGGCCTCATCGCCGATCCAGATAACAACGCGACCCGTGCCACAGCGGAAGCCGACCTGATTTAAAACGCCCGGCAAACACGCGGACATTCCGCGTGCTTACTGGAAGTACGACATGATGACGACAGCGCCGAGCATCACCGTTGTCCAGAATGCCATCGTGCCGGTGGGCCACGTCCGTCCAAAAATGCCCTGTGGCCCATGATGGCTATGCACGAGGCGGTAAAGCCGCATCGCTGTCGCCGTCACCAGATCCACAAACCATTCCCAGGTGTATCCAGCAAAGCGATCGAGGAAAGCCGCAATGGCCGGTCCTGGCCGCCGCCATAGCCAATCCACGTCAAGCGTAATCGTGTTGGTTTGCTTCAGCCAGCCGAGCGTCAGGTAGAAGGCCAACGCGCCGAAGAGCAGGAGCTGAAGCTGATAGACGATATGGTCCGGCGTATAGGGCTCGTAATCCACCGGGTAGGGAAGCATCCCGTAAAGGGCTGCCGGGAACACCCCGATCCCGACGCAGAAGATCGACAGAATGATCATCGCCAGGCCCATATTCCACGGCGGATCTTTCGGCCGGAGACCAGAGTCCTTGTGGAAAAAGACGAACCAGGGAACCTTGATATCGGGCAGGAGAACACCTGCGGAAGCCACGACCAGCAGGAGATACACAGTCTCCATATGCTCTTTCGCAGCAGCACCGCTGATCAGTGATTTGGCGATAAAGCCTGACGTCCAGGGAAATGCCGAAATCGAAAGCGCACCGATGATGCAACACACAGCCGTCAGCGGCATCGAACGGAAGAGGCCTCCGAGTTCCGTGCACTTGCGCTTACCGGTGGCCAGAAGCACTGATCCCGTCGCCATCAGCAACAGCGCTTTGTAAATGATGTGAACGAAGGCATGTGCCGCGGCGCCATTGAGCGCCATCTCGGTGCCGATACCGATCGCGATCACCATGAAGCCAACTTGGTTGACGATCGAATACGCCAGGATGCGCCTCACGTCGTTTTCCAGGATCGCGTAGATAATCCCGTAAAACACCATGACAAAGCCGATGGGAATTAGAATTTCCGTTCCGGGAAAACCCCGCAACAGAACGAAAACCGCCACCTTTGTCGTGAACGCGGACAGGAACACCATCCCCGTCCAAGACGACTCTGGATAAGCATCTGGAAGCCACGCCGACAACGGTGGCGCGCCGGCGTTGATAAGAATTCCAGCCAGGATGAGCATGCGCGGCACGGTCGACGTATCCATCGCTGTAAACGCCGTCGATCCAGTGGCAGCGATCTCTCCTGCAATACCTGCCATGAGCAGAGCGCCGCCCAGCATATGGATCGCGGCATAGCGCATCCCTGCCGGTCGCGCTTTCGCGCCGCCACACCAGATAACCACCGTGGACGCGATCGCCATCACCTCCCAGAAGATGAAGACGGTAATCAGATCGCCGGCCATAGCGACGCTGATGGCGCTTCCCGCATAGACAAACGCCGCAGCCAGTTCGAGCGTATTTTGCTGCCGAAGCGCGAAGAGCCCGCCCAAGAATCCCATGAGGGAAAACACAGTCGCGAAAACGCGCGCCAGTTCGCTTGTCTGAACGAGGATGAGCTCAAAGCCAAGGAAGGGAGTTGTCAGCGTTGCGCCCAGCGGCGGCGTCCAAACGAGCCAAAGCGTCACAACAGGCAACACAATGAGCACGAGCGAGCGCAAGCCGACGCGCGCTAACAGCGGCATCAACAGGCCGCCTAAAATGAGGACTAAGCCGGGAGGGATGATCAGACTAGTTGTCATAGTAGCTGTCTGGCCTCTTGAGCAGCGTGCCGAACATCTTTGCGACGGCGATGAGTGCCATGCACGTCACGAAACCAACCCACGCCCCAAATCCAAATGTGCCATCGATGCCGAAGTACGAATGATGCTCAACGGTAAAGTCGGCGAGCACGAGGAGAACAAGCGCGGCAATAAACAGCTTCTTGAGCAACCCGATCGTCGCGGGCCTCGCGAGCCAATAGTCTTCGCCTCTTTCTCTATCTTTGCTCACGATCACCCCGCCACCATTAGTTGCGCCAGATTGAAGGGCACGCTCGGGAAGAAGAACAACAGCACCGTCATCGATGCCGTCACGGTCAACGCAACGACGATGGGCCAAGGCGCCTCGCCGTGATCGTCATTATGACCGGCGTATTGCGCGCCCACTGCGTGCCCGGCAACGACCTTTTCGGGCTCGCGAAAGAATGCCCGGATAATAATGGGCAAGAAGTAGCAGGCGTTTAGCACCGTAGACAAAACGATGACCGCGATGACGAGCCAGTCCTGTGTCGTTGAGGCAGCCGACAACATGAACCACTTTCCGAAAAAGCCTGCTGTGGGCGGCAGGCCAATCATCGCGAGAGAACCGACAGCAAAGGCTGTCATCGTCCAAGGCATCTTCCAGCCGATGCCATTGAGCTCGCTAATCTCGGTCTTATGCGCCGCCGTGTAGATGGAGCCTGCCGCAAAGAACAACGTGATCTTCGCCACGGCGTGCCCAGCGATATGCATCGCCGCCCCGATTGCGGAAATCGGCGTCAGAATCGCCGCTGCCAACACGATGTAGGAGAGTTGCGAAACTGTTGAATAAGCCAAACGCTTTTTCAGGTTGTCCTGCCGCAGCGCGATGATCGAAGCTGTGAGAACCGTGAAACTCGCAGCCCACAAAAGCCACGCGCCAGTTCCGGCCTCCGCAAGCGTCTCGATACCGAAAATGAAAACGATCACCTTCAGAACCGTGAAGACACCAGCCTTCACCACGGCAACGGCATGGAGAAGGGCGCTGACGGGAGTCGGCGCGACCATCGCTGCGGGAAGCCAGAAATGACCTGGCATGAGGGCTGCTTTTCCGATGCCGAAAATAAACAGCACCAGAAGGCCGCCCATAAGGACCGGACTGACCTTGTCAGCGAAAATGCCGCCAGGCGTAAAGTCAAGCGTCCCGGCAAAAACCCATGTCGCGATGATCGCCGGAAGCAAAAGCACCATCGACGTGCCAACGAGCATGAACAGATAGACGCGCCCCGCCTTGAAAGCGTCGGGAGTCGCTTTGTGCGTCACCAGCGGATAGGTCGAGAGAGTGAGCAGCTCATAGAATATGAAGAGCGTGAAGAGGTTTTTCGAAAAGGCGAGCGCGATCGTGGCGCCCAGCGCAACCGCAAAGCAAACATAGAATTGTGTCTGCCGCGGCTCGTTGTTCCCGCGCATATACCCGATCGAATAGACCGAGTTCACGACCCACAAAGTCGAGGCCACGAGCCCGAACAGCAGCCCCAATGGCTCGACCTTGAAAGCAAAATCGAGCCCAGGGGCAACGCTGAACCCAACGATCTCAGGCCGCGCCCCATCGATGACGTGCGGATAGAGATTCCAGACGACCGTCGCGAGTGCGACCGCCGCTACGAGCGTGACGCCCTCCCGAATATTCGGCACGCGCCAACACAGCGGAATGAGAACCGCCGCAATGTAAGGGATCACAAGAGCGGCGAGCATCAGTTGCTCAGGTGTGAGGCTAAGCATTATTTGAGCCCCCCAAGCAGCAACGTCGCGATCTGGTTGCCGATATCGACCGTCAGGCGCGTATCAAAACCAAGATAAATAGTAGCCGCAGCCAGGAGAAGCAGTGGAACCAGCATCGACAATGGCGCTTCCTTCGCCTCTGCCGCAGCTGGCGAAGGCGCACGAAGCCACATCACCTCAACGAGCTTACCGACATAGATGACAGAGATAAGCGAGCTGGCCACGATCAAAAACACAAGAAGCCATGATCCTGCTTCGAGCGCTCCCATCGCGAGATACCATTTGGAAATAAAGCCTGCGGTACCCGGCGTGCCCATAAGTCCGATACCCGCGATCACAAGCGCACCCATCGTCAAAGGCATTCGCCGACCGATTCCTTCCAGATCGCTGAAGCGCACGGAACCGATACGATAAAATGCTGCGCCGAGAGCCAGAAACAAAGCCGTTTTCATAACCGCGTGGTTCGCGACATGCGCAAACGCCCCCGTAAGACCGGCCTGATTGAAAAGCCCGATGCCGAGCGTGATGTAGCCGATCTGCGCAACCGAGGAATAGGCCAGCATCCGCTTGGCGTTATCCTCGAACACCGCACTGAAAGAAGCGATGAACATGGCAGCCACGGATAGTACGATAAGGATCTCAGCCACCGGCAAACGATCAAACGTGAGCGCGACGCCGAACACCTCGAACATCACCCGCACCAGCAGATAGATCGCCACCTTTGTGGCCGTGCCCGCGAGGAACACCGTCGCGAACGATGGCGCATAGGCGTAGGCATTGGGCAGCCAGACGTGCAACGGGAACAGCGCGAGCTTCAAACTCAGCCCGACAAAGATAAAGGCCAACGCTGCCAGCAGCGGCTCCAACGGCCAAACCAGATCCGACGTCAGTCGCGCTGCGATATCGTCGAAGTTCAGCGATCCTGTCAGCAAGTATAAAAGGCCGACACCTATGATGTAGAGCGTCGCGCCGATCGTCCCCATAATGAGATACTGGTAGGAGGCGACAAGGGCGCGCCGATGCCTGCCCAACGCAATGAGGACGTACGTCGACAGTGACGACACTTCGAGGAAGACGAAGGCGTTGAACGCATCATTCGTAATGATGATCCCAAGCAGGCCCGCAAGGCACAGCAGATACATCGTATAGTACCAGGACTGCTGATGGGAATCGATCTCACTGGCAACGCTCTTGCGTGCAAACGGCATGATGACCGCAGCCGCGCCCGACACCAGGCACAGCATGAATGCGCTGAGGACATCGACTTTGTAGACGATGCCAAAAGGCGCTTCCCAATTACCGAGCTTGTAGTAAATCGGCGCGCCGGCGGCCTGCACCTGCAAGAACAAAGCAACAGCAATAAACGGCAGAGTCCACGTGACAATCAGCGTCACAAGCCAAGACAGCGTGCCACGACGAATAAACGCTGTTAACAGCGATCCTAAGAGCGGGATAACGACCTGCAGGATCGGCAAGTGCGGCTGCAGATCGATCATATTTCCCCATCTTTCGAGAAGATTTCGTCTTCTTCGACGGTCCCGTACGCTTCATTGATGCGCACAGCGAGGGCCAAGCCGAGAGCAATCGTCGCCACACCGACCACGATTGCCGTAAGCATAAGGACGTGCGGCAAAGGATTAGCGTAGACTTGATATGCCCCATCATAGATCGGGGCCGTGCCACCGACGATTTTACCTGGAGACAGATAGAGCAGATAAACGGACGTCTGGAATAAGGATAGTCCTACCAGCTTTTTGATCATATTGCCGCGCGCAATCACAATGTAGAGGCCGGCGACCATCAAAAAGATCGTCACGAAGTAGTTGTAGTGCGTGGCGAACTTTTGGAGCGCTTCCATCATCGCCCCCTCTCGGCGAAAGCGTAGAACATAGCAATCATGGTTCCAGACACCGTTACCAAAACCCCAAGCTCAACGATTAGAATTCCCCATTCGTGGGCACGCAGAAAATCACCCGCAAACCCTGTGTAGTCCAAGTAGTTGTAACCGAGCAGCAAACTCACGGTGCCCGTCCCGGCGTAGATCAGAACCCCCAACGGAATCATGGCTTCAACAAGCGCCTGCGGTACAATGTGCTTGGCTTTGTTCACCCCGAAGATGATTGCGTAGAGGATCACCATACCCGCCGCGATCACGCCGGCTTGAAAGCCGCCGCCCGGCCCATAATCACCGTGAAACTGTACGTAAAGCGCGAAGACCAGAATGAACGGCAGCAAGATCTTTGTGCCGACACGTAAGACAAGGTCGAGTTTCATGCCTCACCTTTCTTCTCAGTATCATCCTGTCCCTGCATTTTCTTCACGCGCCCTTTCAGCAGCAGCAATACACCGATGCCCGCCGTGAAAATCACGGTGGTTTCACCCAAGGTGTCGAAGCTACGGAAATCGGCCAACACAGCCGTCACGATATTCGGCGGCATCAGATGTTCTTTTGCCATTTCAATATACCGCGGCGCCGTGTGGGTATGAATTGGGGTATCCGCGATGCCGAACGGCGGAAGAGAGATAGACCCCCAAATCAGCGCACCAGCAACGACAATACACACGAACAATGGAAGCGCGACCTGCCTGACCGCAGGATACTCGACCGATTTTGTCAGGTGCAGCGTCGCGAGCAGAATGACTGTCGAAATACCAGCGCCAACAGAAGCCTCCGTCATCGCAACATCAACCGCATCGAGCGCGATCATGATGCTCGCCATCAGGAAGCTGTAGATGCTCGACAAAATCACAACGCTGAAAAGGTTGCGTTGTCGGATAATTGCCAGCGTCACTGCCGCGAGCAATGTCAGCAGCACCATGATGACGAAAACTTCGGGAGTGGCGACGACTTCAGGAGCAGCTTTTGTGTTCATGTCTTCGGCTCCACGGGGTCTGTTTCATTTTTTTCCGCCCCGCCCGGAGGCTCCCTGTTGCGTCTGTCCTCATCGAGCATTGGCTCTACACCAGCGTGCAACGCTGCTTGCGCCAACGCATGCGCCGCAACCGGCCCGATAAAGAAAAACAACAGCAATACGAATACGAGCTTTGCGCTGACGAGCGTAAAGCCTGCCTGCAGCATCAGACCGACGACAAGCAACGTCGCACCAAGAGTCTCAATGACACTTGCCGCATGCATGCGCGTAAATAGATCCGGCATACGCAGCATTCCTGCTGCGCCGGTGATAATGAAGAAGCTGCCGAGCACGATAAGGATCCAGCTGGCGATATCGACGATCTGCTCCATCATGCTTTCGTCTCCCTCTCTTCTTCTCCGTCATAGGCAAGGTCTCCATGACGGAAGAATTTGAGGACGGCGAGCATACTGATGAGATTGAGCAGGCCGTAGGTCAGCCCGACGTCAAGCCATTCTGGACGTCCGGTAAGAAAGCCGATCGCTGCAAGCAACAAGATCGCAAGGGTGCCGATGGCGTTTGCCGCAAGCACGCGATCGAACACAGTCGGCCCTCGGATTGCGCGCACCACCACGAGTATGATGGCAACGAGAATAGCGGCGGAAGCGACGAAAAACATTAGACGCGACCTCGCTCGAAGCCGCTGACATGTCGATCCATGTCGCCCCCTTCCAGATCGTCCGCCCCGCCCCGAACGAGCGCATGGATCGTTAAAACGTTGCCCTTAACGTCAGTCGTTATGGTGCCCGGCGTGAGTGTAATTGAGTTGGCATAGGTTGCGATGCCGGCGGGCGTCTTTTGGCTCGCCCTCACTTTGGTCATGGTCGGTGAGATCGGCAGCTTCGGATCGATGATGATGCGCGTGACAGCCCACGCGGACTTCATGATCTCAATGTAAAGCCAGACAAGATAGCCCAACCACCTGCTGAGCAAGCCGATTGGATGGCCTTCAGCATCCACCACCCGCATGCGCGATGAGACGTAAACGGCCAGAGCGACGCTGCCGAGCCCGATAGCCAGCAAGAAGGGAGTGTAGTGCCCAGATAAAATCAACCAGAACGCGAACAAAAACAGCCCTAGGCTGACTTGCCTCATACACTTCCTCCTCGCCTCCGGGATGACGCCTGGCGGCTGGCCGCGACGTGCTAAGGCTTTTGCTCGCCCCCCATTATGAAAACAATCAGCGCGATGATCCGCGATCGCCGGGGGTTTCTCTGGTATCCCACCAAACGGGACGCCCCGCGTCAACCGACTAAAGTGCACCAATTCGTGAGTTTTTGTACAAAAGTCATCAGAATGAGGAGGGTGGGCAGTATCCCGTAAAGCTCAAAATGAGCATGGGAACAAGAGAGCGTTCACTGTAATTGAAAACAGCAGGATCGATACAGCACTCCCGCTGTTTTGCTGAACGTCCTTGTTCATCCTGAATTCACAATCCCGCCTCTAAAGTATCTCATTGTTTCGGAACATGCGGCAGCAAACTACGTTGTAGAGAGCAATGCCGCGCGACGAGATTAAATTGAGATGTCCCGCGTCGCATGATTGCATCATTGCCCCGGGGTAAGTAGGGAGACTAGAGATGAAAACTATCATGAAGTTCTTCGGCGTCGCGGCCCTCGCGCTTTCGATGCCCTTTATGGCGGGCCAGGCGTCAGCCGCCGAGGCTCGCATTGACGCTCCTGTCCAGCAGTCGCTGACGGGCAATGCAACGCACAACAAGGGCATGATCGTCGCCAAATCCGACGCGAGCGGAGAAAAGATCGTGGTCGCCGGCCGCCGTGGCCGCTGGGTTGGCCCAGCAATCGTCGGTGGTGTAGCCCTTGGCCTGGCACTGGGTGCAGCAAATCGTGCCCACGCGCATGATCACCGCCACTATCGTGGCCGCTATGATCGCTGCGATCGTTGGGCTCACCGTTGCCGCCGTGGTAATGACAACGCTTGCTATAAGCTAGACCGCTATTGCTACTAAGTTCAGCTTGATGGTGCGCTGAGCGACACCACCGCCAAGCTAAAAGATAAAATGGGCTGTATCGCGAAAAGCGGTACAGCCCATTTTCATTTATGCCCCACTATTCAATGCCAAACTTCGAACCTGACGCCTTCGTACGATCATGATATGTTCGTCATGCGTTCGCCTGAATCCGACACTACCAAGAGTCTGTGGATAACTTGACGTACGCCTTGGTTACGACTCGTTAACCACCCCTCCGCGATGGTGACGCTCGCCATCCTTCTGTACGGGCACTCAACCACCCGTCAGGTTTATTCTGTGGTCGTTTCAGCGTTTGGAAGTTACGTAGAACATGGTCTTGCGTCGGTCCCCCAAGTCTGCCCGCCCTCAACGTGATCGCATCATCATCGGGGACAGCCTCGAACAGCTCGCAAAAATCCCCGACGCCAGCGTCGATTTGGTCTTCGCGGACCCTCCTTACAATCTCCAGCTCGACGGCGAACTCCTGCGCCCCAACAACACCCGTGTGGACGGTGTCGACAACGACTGGGACCGCTTTGCCAGCTTTGCCGACTACGACGCGTTTTGCCGGACGTGGCTTGGCGAATGCCGCCGCATCTTGAAACCCGATGGCGCAATCTGGGTCATTGGCTCCTACCATAACGTCTTCCGGCTTGGGGCAACGATGCAGGATCTCGGCTTCTGGATCCTCAACGACGTCGTTTGGCGCAAGGTCAACCCGATGCCGAACTTCCGTGGCCGCCGCTTCACCAATGCGCACGAAACGCTGATCTGGGCCGCACGTGATCAGAAGTCACGCTACACTTTCAACTATGAGTCTTTGAAGGCTTTTAACGACGACTTGCAGATGCGCTCGGACTGGCTTTTCCCAATCTGCTCCGGACCTGAGCGCCTGAAGGACGATGACGGCCGCAAAGCTCACCCGACCCAGAAACCTGAAGCCCTGCTGAACCGCGTGTTGCTGGCCTCCTCCAACGTGGGCGATGTCGTCCTTGATCCGTTCTTTGGCACCGGCACGACAGGCGCCGTCGCCAAACGCCTCGGGCGCTCCTACATCGGCATCGAACGTGACAAGGACTACGCGGCAGCGGCCCGTGAACGTATCGCTAAGGTGCGCCAACTCCCCGCATCCGCCCTGGAAACACAGCCCTCGAAACGCTCTGAACCGCGCGTCCCATTCGGCACCATTATCGAGCTTGGCATTCTTAAGCCCGGCTCCGCCCTGTTCGATCCCCGCCGCAAGATCCGCGCCGAAGTTAAGGCCGACGGCACTCTAAGTTGGCAGAAAAGCCAAGGATCGATCCACCGCCTGGGTGCCCATGTTCAAGGCAAACAAGCCTGCAATGGCTGGACGTTCTGGCACTTTGAGACCGGCGGAAAACTCAAGCCGATCGATGAGTTGCGCGAACGCGCCAAGCAGCAACTTGGGCTCGCACGCATGCCAGCGTTGATCGCCGCCGAGTAGCAAAGACCCGATTGATAACGCCGGACGCGCCACCCAATTGTCTGTCCGGCGACATATTTGAGGCGACCAATCGCGCCAGAGTGGTGCGTGTTTGCAATTTCGCTACTGCCGAAACCGAACTAGGCTCTGGCCCAGTTGATCTTGCTCCGCTATCTGAGCAGGGGGAGTACGCATTTTGCGCATCCGAACTTAATCGGGATCGCAGATTGTGGAGGAGTTTTGCGTGAACACGTCCACCGGACCGGCTAAATTGTTGAACGACGTCACCGCGTTCAAGGCCGAAATAACCAAACCTGTCTCGACGACGAGCCAGCTCGCTTCAAACCTCGATCAGCTCTACCAGGCTTTCGAGCAGGTTGACTTTGCCCAATACGATATCGCCCAGCATCGCGAAACCGCGCCAGAAATCATGGCCGCGCTGTTCGATCTGCGCGTCGCCCTGCGCGGGCAAGTCGGGCAATGGCACGACGCCGGAGCGATGTCGCGGCACGCCATCAAACGTGCACGTGATTGCCTGCGGGCACTCCGCTACGCATCGGACATCGTCGGTGAATTATGGATCGGGTTTGCCAGTCTGCCCGCCGACGCAAAGACGTTCCGCGCCTTCACCGGCCCTCATCACAACACGCAAGTACCTGCTGCACTGGCCGGACCGGCGCGCCTACCGTTCCAATCCGGAGACGTCGTCCTCGTCCGAGGCCGCCTGCATAACTCGGCCGCGATCGCACGCATCGGCGACATCGACTCTCAGTTCAGTCACGTCTTCATCATTTACGTCGATCCCAACGGCTCGCACTGGGCCGTAGAAGCTCTGATCGAAGACGGCTCTGTCATCCAGCCGTTGGCGAAGGTGTTAGGCCACGACCTCGGGCGGGCCATCGTTTTCCGCCACCGCGACCCGGCTCTCGCCCAACGCGCAGCCTACGTGATCCATGACCGCGTTCGCCTGTCCTTGAGCCCGCAGGGCAAACACATCCCCTATGATTTCACCATGCGCCTGGACAACGATCCGCGCGCACTCTTCTGCTCGAAGCTGGTCCGGCGCGCCTATAAAGAAGCAAGCGACCACAAATTTATCCTGCCCACATTCCCGACGCGCCTCGACATGAAAAATCGTGACTTCGTCGATCGTATCGGCGTGCAAACGACCGAAACCTTCGCACCGGGTGAGATGGAATTAGAACCCGCCTTCGACGTCGTCGCCGAATGGCAGGACTACCGCGTAACCTCTGACCTGCGTCTGCAGGACATCGTCATGGACAAGATCTTTGAATGGATGGAACGCGACGGATTCCGTTTTAGCGAAACCTTCAAGATCCGTCTGATCTCAATATTCGGGCGCTTGTCGAGCTATCTCTCGAACGACGTCAAAGACATGATCGACAACATCATTCCCAAAGTGCCCTCGAACATGAAGAGAAGCGCTGTTGCGGCGATCGCGATGTTGCATCAGACGGCGCAGCCGCTTCTCGAAGAACTTCGCAAGTTGGAAGCGGACCGCATCCGTCAATCGGATCTGCCGATGCACCCGCGTGAGGTGAGAGACCACCTAGAGCGCATGCGCCAGGAAGCTGGCAAAGAAATTGGATATTTGAAGATCCCGCGCCGCTGAGGATAGATTTGTAATTTTGACATTTAAAATCAGGAATACATTATTCGCCCCTAAGAGCATGCGAACAATAGAAAAATAAAGCCATTTACCTGCGGCCTGCCGACACGGGAACATTGAAACCTGTCCCCGCGTTTCCTCGATGATGACTGAAAATCAGGCCTCGAGAGGTAAAAATGGCTGATCGCGACCTTTTAAGAACCACTGCCGCCGCCCTGTTGACGGCGGGGTTTATTGTGGCCCTCGACAAACAAACGGAAGCACAAGAAAAAAACGAAGGCCAAATCGCCTACAACAATGCTTGCCGCACATGCCACACTACGGATGAAGGCGACAATCGGCTAGGCCCCAATCTGCACAACATCATAGGGCGCAAAGCCGGTGCAGCCGAAGGATACAATTATTCATCAGCAATGAAAAATGCCGGCTTCACTTGGGACGAGGCAAAGCTTGACGCATTCATCGCAAATCCGGACGCTGTCGTTTCAGGCAACAATATGAAGCCGTTCTCCGGCATTACGGACGAGGCCGAGAGAAAGAAAATCGTCGACTATCTCGCCAGCGAGGGAAAATAGGAAACCCTCAGATCCAAAAAATGAAACTGATTTATGATTTCCTGGATCGACCGAACATAAGTGATAGCGCCGTGACAATTAAAAACGGCGCTATTCCAACGACCGCATAGCGCACAACGTGCATAATCACGGCTTGATCATAAGCAGCTTGAGTTCCGGCATCACCGTGGCTGAGGTCCAGGGAAAGATGCGGCCAGCTGACCCAAGCCTCGTAAGCAACTGCACCAGCCCACGCAAGGCACAGTAGAATGGCTATTGCGATCAGAAGGCGTCCCATAAAAAATTCCCCCAATCACTCAGTCAGGATGCGCGGTAGCTTCAGCTAGCCTCGCGGAACTCTTGCGCTGTTTGCAAATCAACCGAAACGAGTTGCGACACGCCCTTTTCAGCCATAGTGACACCGAACAGGCGCTGCATCCGCGTCATCGTCATCGGGTGGTGTGTGATAACAAGGAACCGCGTCGCGGTTTCCTCCGCCATCTTCTCCATCAACGTACAGAACCGGTCGACGTTGGCGTCATCAAGTGGCGCGTCGACTTCATCGAGCACACAGATCGGTGACGGATTCGTCAGAAACACGGCGAAGATCAGAGAGAGCGCCGTCAATGTTTGTTCGCCGCCAGACAACAACGAAAGAGTTGCAGGCTTCTTGCCAGGCGGCCGCGCGATAATTTCAAGCCCACCCTCCAGAGGATCGTCTTCCGACTGAACCATCTCAAGGCGCGCTTCACCGCCGCCAAACAGGGTGCCGAACAGCCGCTGGAAATGTCCATCGACGGTCTGGAAAGCTTCATTCAACCGCTTGCGGCCTTCGCGATTGAGCTGACCGATACCCCCGCGCAGCTTGGCAATCGCCTGCTCAACGTCGCCCCGCTCAGATTCCATGCTCGTGAATTGGTCGGAAAGCTGCTCCAGGTCTTCATCCGCCTGCAGATTGACGCCGCCCAGCCGCTCGCGATCCGCTTTCAGGCGGTTCCATTGCCGGTCAACATCAGCCAGCGCTGGTAATGCATCTCCCTCACCAAGCTCAGCGAGCGACAAGCACGCCTCGGGCGTCACATTGAAGGTTTCATGAATACGGTGCGCCTCTTCCTGGCAACGGTTGCGCCCCGCTTCCAGCTTTGCCTCGATGCGCGCACGATCTTCACGTGCAGCACCCACATCACCTTGCGCCTCGCGCAACGCCGAAGCCGCGTCCGTGCGAGCCGCATCGCCACGCTGCAAGGCGTCGCTGGCTTCCTTTTGCTGGCGTTCAGCTTCAGTCAATCCGTCGAGCAACTTCTGACGGCGCGCCTCGATTTGTGCGGGCAGCCCTGCAAGCGTCTCGAGTTCGACACGGGCCTCATCGCGGCGCCCGCTCAATGCCGACATCTGTTCGCCTGAGCCCGCTAGTCGTGTGCGCCAACGTTCGAGGTCCGACGCCAAACTCGCCCTCTTATGAGCCCGCTCCTGACGCGCACGGGTTAAGGCCGCAACGGATGCACGCAAATCAGCGACATGCGCACGTTCTCCCTGCGCCTTTACCAGAATGGCCGAACGTTCCTCTTCAAGCGCCGCGATTGCGGAATCGCTAAAACGTTCGGCGACTGCTGCAGCCTCTGCCGCACGGCTCTCCGCTTCTTCGAGATCACGCTCAGAACTCGTACGTGCGCCCGCGATCGCCGCCAGCTTGCTTTCAATCTCGCGTCGCCGCCGATCGATTTTCTGCAAGGTCGCCTGCGCGGCGGAAAGTTCATTCTGCGCGTTGCGCCAATCCTGCCGCAGCCGCTGCTCTTCACCCTGCACATCTCGCAACAATGCGGCCGCCTGGACTTCTGCTGCGGCATCCCGCTCAGCTTGCTCACGCGCCTGCGTTTCTTCCTGAGCCAACGCTGTAAGCCGGTTACGTTGGCTCAGGCGTTGCGCGGCAGCTGTCATTCCGTGTGACGCCGCAACGAAGCCATCCCAACGCCAAAGATCGCCTTCTCGGCTCACCAACCGTTGCCCCGGCCGCAAGTAAGGCTGCAAATCAGCACCTGCATCGCTCGCAACAACGCCAATCTGCCGAAGCCGTCGTTGCAGCTCAGGCGGCGCTTTGACGTGAGCATCAAGCGGATCGACGCCCTCTGGCAACGGCGGGTCGTTATCATCGCCTTCGATCAACAGCCAATGCACGGCCGCGGCGGAATCGGCTGGCGCGTCAAGGTCATCGCCGAGCGCGGCACCGAGCGCGGCCTCGAAACCGGGAGCCACGCGCACTGAATCGACGATCGCTGGATAGTCACCGCTGTCCGGCACTAACAGACGCGCAAGCGTCTCACGTTCCGTCTTGAGAGCATTGGCCGTCATCCGCGACTGCGACGCGGCTTCGCGGCGCTCCGTCACAGTTTCGGCCAGCCCCTCATGCCTCATTTCCGCATCGCTTGTGCGCTGCTCGATATCGGCAATCAGTTCGCCAAGCCGCGCCACATCCGCCAGCACCCGCTCATGGTCAGCGGCATCATTACCACCACCGCCGATCTCGGAAGCTTGACGGTCCAGCGTCTCCAACTGCGTTTTGACTCGCTCAACGCGCTGGCGCGCCTGCGTCAGAGTGGATTGTGCGCTGTCGCGTTGTGCGCGTTCTTGCGCGACCGCCGCAGTCAAGCGTGAAAGTTCGGCTTCCGTGGCCTCAAGTGCCGCGGCCGCATCTTTGAGATCAACTTCAGCCGACAGAGCCGATGTCTCAGCGTTGGTCTCCTCGCCCTCGATAGCGTGGATCTCTTGTTCGAGCCGGGCGATGGTGTCCACAGCCTCGGTCTTGAGCGCCTCCTCACGCGCCAAGTCGCGTTCCAACTGCGCGATCCGATCTTCGAGTTCCGAAGCCCGCGTCGTTTGCCGTTCCGCCTCGCGTTCGAAATTTTCAGCCTCGATGCGCAGACGCGCCAGCAAGGCGCTCGCTTTCCCATCAGCCTCACGCAGAGGTAACAATTGCGCAGCAGCTTCAGCCTCCGCCCGCAGAGACGCTGCCTCCGCCCGCGTCGCCTCACCCAGCCGAACCAGAACTTCGCGCAGCCGCGCTTCCTCAGCCTCAGCCGCTGCGTAAGCATCACGCCACGTCAGATGCATGAGCAGGGCTTCCGCCCGCGTAATCTCCCGCGAGAGATCTCGATACCGCCGCGCCTGCCGCGCTTGCCGCTTCAATGATTCGATCTGCGAGTTGAGTCCACCGAGCACATCGTTGAGGCGCGCGAGATTGTTTTCCGCAGCCTTCAAGCGCAACTCAGCTTCGTGACGCCGCGAATGCAGGCCCGCGATCCCCGCTGCATCCTCAAGAATTCGGCGACGCGCCTCAGGCTTGGCATTGACGATATCGCCGATCTGCCCCTGACGCACCAGCGCTGGAGAGCGCGATCCGGTTGCCGCGTCTTCGAACAGGATCTTGACGTCGCGAGCACGCGCTTCGCGACCATTGATACGATAAGCAGACCCCGCCTCGCGCTCGATGCGTCGCGTAATCTCGATGGTATCGCTGTCGTTGAATTCGACTGGGGCCAAGCGTTCCGAGTTGTCGATAAAGATCGTCACCTCGGCAAGGTTCCTCGCCGGACGCGAACTCGTACCTGAGAAGATAACGTCGTCCATTGCTGCTGCACGCATGGATTTGTGGGACGTCTCACCCATCACCCAGCGCAGCGCTTCGAGAAGGTTGGACTTGCCACACCCGTTAGGACCGACAACACCAGTCAGTCCCGGTTCGATGACCAGTTCGGTAGGCTCGACAAATGATTTGAAGCCGAGCAGCCTAAGCCGGCTGATGCGCATGAGCCTGAACTCCCCAGCTTCCGCAGACCGAAAGCACTAGGACCGCGAGCCTCGAAAACGAAGCTGCTCTCAATTTCAACGCGTGTCCGCTGTATTCTGTGCGGCTACGGGTACGCCAAGAAGCGGATCAATCATCGCCTTCAAGTCGGCATACGTAAGGACCTTCTTGACCAGCTTATTCTGGACAAAAAAGTTCGGGGTTCCGATCACGCCCAACGTGCGCCCGCGATCCTTGATCCACTCAAGCCCCTCGATCATGGCTTGATTCTTGAGGCAGGCGTCAAATTCTGCACGGCTAAGCCCCACTTGAGCTGCCACCTTGTGGATAGCATCAAGCCGAACCTCCTGGCTTACCCAGGAACCCTGTTGCTCGAGAAACTTGGAGTAGAGGGTGAAATAGGTCTCGGGACGGGCGCATCTCAACGCGATCGTCGCATTGCCCGAAGACCGTCCGATCGGAAATTCGCGAATAATGAACCGCACTTTGCCGCGATCAATGTAATCGCGCTTGAGTTGCAGAAACACCTCTTTTTGAAACTTGCGGCAATATGGGCAGGTGAGCGAGGCGTACTTGATAATCGTCACCGGAGCGTCCCCCCGCCCAAGTGACATTTCCGGCAAAGCCCCCACCTTCATCACCTCGTCCATCGACGGATTGGAGATGATTTGGCGCCCACCATAGGAGGTAGAGCTATGGTCCGCGAACGGGTTAAACGGCGCAGAGGTTTTTGTCTGCTTGCTCGCGCCTAATCCACCGTATGCGCTCGTGGACGATGTTTCGCCTTGGTTCGCGGCGTTGTTGGCCTGCAGCAACTGTTCCGACGCGCAGCCCGCGACGAGCGTCATGACACTGACGACCAAAACAGAAGACATCCGCCTCAACAAGACGACCTCACCCCGCGTTCAAAATAGGATCGATAACTTTGCTGAAGTCTTCGATGGAGGTGCCCCCCGCCAGCTTCTTGCCGTTGATGAAGAACGTCGGTGTCGAGTTAACACCGAACACAGAAGAAGCACGTTCGCGACGCTTCATGATTTTGTCCAAAAGATCTTCGTCTTTCAGGCACGCGTCGAAGCTTTCCTTCGTGAAACCAGCCTGCTTGGCAATTTCCCGCAACGCCGGCACCGGATTGGACTTCACAAACGCCCAATCGGCCTGCTTATCGAAAAGGACGCTGATAAGCGGGAAGGTTTTGTCATCACCTGCGCAGCGTGCAAGCATTGATGCGGCAGCCGCAAGATTGTCCAGCGGAAATTCCCGCATGACAAAATAGATCTTGTTCGTGTCGATGTATTTTTCTTTGAGCTCAGGAAACACGCTTTTATGGAAGCGCGCGCAGTGCCCACAGGTCATCGAAGCATACTCGACCACGGTCACTTTTGCGTCCGGGGAACCTAGAGTCAGATCCTTAAGACCATCGGGCTGCATGAGCTCCGCCACAGGCACTTCGTCCGCCGCCAGCGCAAACCGCGCAGGCACGATCCCGAGGCCGAATGCAACTGCCGCGGTGCCCGCACCGGCGAGAACTGTACGGCGACGAATTCCCTCGGGACGAAAATCGGATTGGGTCAAGGCGAAAGCTCCCTTGTTATTCACGCGATCGTGGCTAGCGTAATGATTGGTCCCGCATTAAGGCAATCTGCCGCTGAATGCCAACTGAATACTTTTTAAGGCGCCATCACGTCCGCGCGAGGAGCGATTGAGCGTAGGGCATTCACAAACCTAGCCAAACATCGCCCGTCGCTCACCTTCAATCTGGTGAATAGGATTTCTATCGGGCCGCGTCTTGGCTAAAGCCCTTCTGAAGTCGCATCAGGGCATCCTGCAGGGCTTTATCCGCCACAACAGGCGCTTTGACCGGTTGTTCTGCGGGCGAAGCCGGAGGAGGAGCCGCACGCAGGATATCCGGCGTTTTGCCACCAATCTTCGCCTTCGGCTCAACTTCTACCGGCGCTTGCAGAATGCGCAGGTCGGCAATCGCGCGATACCCAAAATAGACGTTGATCCGCTCAAGGAGTTGCGCAGTAGAATATTGCACGTCGAGCGCCCGCGCCGGATCCACGCGTAGAATCAAGCATGCGCCGGGACGGCCCTCGCATCCACTTTCAACGTCACCGCGGATCGGCACATTGCGCGGCCATTTGATCCTCTCCGGTCGCGTATAGGTCGCAAGATCCTTGCCTGCGATCGCCGCCCAGTCCGTCAACAAAGCAACTGTTGAAAATCCATACTTCTCGAAGGCCTTTTGCGTCAGTTGCGGTACGAAACTGCCGACGGTCTTAGCGACCGGCATCCCCCATCTGGAGCGCCGCGTGGTTGCCAGAATCGCTTTGCGAGGAGACGATGTCACTGGATCTGCTCCCGATTTTCTGCGGTGCTGGGATAACGGATAGACATCCATTCCCACGAACAGTCACCATGGGTACCATCTGGTAGACGATTCGTGGCTTCCGCCATGGGAGAATGACATGGGCGCTGTTGCTCGTAAGCAACTACCTCTCCGACCTGCCGGGCCGGATACTACGGCGGCCCTGTTAGACTGGTATGATAGTGAACGCCGCGAGTTGCCATGGCGTAGCCCGCCTGGTCGCAAAGCGGACCCGTATCGTGTGTGGCTCAGCGAAATCATGCTGCAGCAAACAACCGTCAAAGCGGTCATTCCCTATTATCGCGAATTTCTTCGGGCTTGGCCGAACGTCCGCGCCCTGGCGGCCGCCAGTCTCGATGAAGTGCTGACCAAGTGGGCTGGACTTGGCTACTACTCACGCGCACGCAATCTGCATAAATGCGCCATTGCCATTGTGGAGGAACACGGCGGCCGCTTTCCTCGCTCCGAAGCCGCCCTTCGCAAGCTGCCGGGTATCGGCCCCTACACGGCCGCGGCCATTGCCGCCATTGCCTTCAACGAGGAAGCAACCCCGGTAGACGGCAACATCGAACGCGTTATCGCGCGCCTGTTTGCTCTGCGTCTCCCTCTTCCGGCCGCCAAGTCAGAAATCAAACGCCTCGCTTCTACGCTGGTGCCCAGTGACCGTCCCGGAGATTTCGCGCAGGCGATGATGGATCTTGGCGCAACTGTCTGCACGCCCAAGCGGCCATCCTGCCTCATGTGCCCGATTCAGCCCGACTGCCACGGATACGCCAAGGGCATGGCGGAAAGCCTCCCGCTCAAGCTCGCCAAACCCGACCGCCCCTCACGATTCGGCTACGCCTTCCTGGCGCTGAGCGAAGACGGTCACATCCTTCTCCGCCGTCGCCAAGAGGCCGGCCTCCTTGGCGGCATGATGGAAGTCCCCTCGACGGAATGGCGCGATGACTGGCTCTCAGTCGAAGATGCCATGCGCTCAGCCCCATTTAAAACAGACTGGTGGCCGGTCACTGGCACTGTCACACACACATTTACGCACTTCCGCCTGCAGCTGAACGTTTACCGCGCGATCGTACCGGCCGACGCCACGTTAACCTTTTGGTCTGAACCGAACCGCTGCCGCTGGGTGAATCGCCGCGATCTTCACAACGAGGCCCTTCCAAGCCTTATGCGCAAGGTGATTGCACACGCATTGCCACAATAGGAGCGGTGCATCCCAATTTCAGGCTTCGGACAGATGCAGTTTCGAGGCATCGCGAACGGATTTTCCGTCTTCGGCAATGGCCGCTGTTACAAGCTTTAATGCACTTTGCCCCCTGCGCGGTTTCGTCCTATGATACGGGGCCTATGAGGGCTTCACGGTTTCTTGACACCCCCCTGGCCTCTCTCTATGTTCGCGCCGTCAATCAACCCGTCCAGAGGCTGTTTTGTGCCTTGGTTCGAGGACGCGCTCCCATGACAAACGGATCCAAAGGCGACGCACCTGAAAACGGGGCGCCGGACCCTAGGGAAAAGGAAGCGCTCGAACGGCGTTTGGAAGGGTTGGGGCAACGGCTTGATAAAATCAGGTCGGAGGAAGCCGCCAAGGCGGAGGCCGAAGAAGACGCCAGAATTCACAGCCGTGGCATGGCCTACGGCTTGCGGATGGCAAGCGAGCTCGTCGGAGCCGTGCTGGTCGGAGGACTGATCGGGTTTGGGCTCGACACTTTGTTGGGCACGGTACCTTGGTTTTTCCTTTTCTTTTTCGTTCTGGGCTTGATCGCCGGCATCCGTAACGTGATACGAGGGTTTGAGCGGCTTCAGGCCGAGATCGCCGCAAAAACACGCGGAGATATCGGAACCGACATCCGCAACAGTGACGACGACGATTGATCGGGAGAGCTACGTGGCATCGACGCATAATGGGGCGGAAGGCGGCATGCCGGATCCTATCCACCAGTTCGAGATCAAACGGCTCCTGCCACTCGAGCTTTTTGGATTGGACGCGTCCTTCACCAATTCTGCGCTTTACATGATCATTACGGTTGCCGTCACATTCGGCTTCCTGATGTACGCAACGCGCGGTCGTTCGCTGGTACCCTCACGTATTCAGTCTCTCGCGGAAATCGCGTACGAATTCATCGCGAAAATGGTACGCGATAGCGCCGGCAAAGCCGGCATGCAGTTTTTTCCGCTCGTGTTCACGCTATTCATGTTCATCTTAATCGCGAACATGATCAGCATGGTGCCGGGCAGTTTCACGGTAATGAGCCATATTGGCGTGACGGCAGCGTTGGCCCTGCTCGTCTTCGCGACGGTTATCATCTCCGGTCTCATCAAGCACGGTTTTGGCTTTCTCAAGCTGTTCGTGCCCTCGGGTGTTCCGATTTACGTTTTGCCGCTGGTTAGCTTGATCGAGATCGTCTCGTTCCTGTCCCGCCCGGTAAGTCACTCGGTGCGTCTGTTTGCCAACATGCTCGCCGGTCACATTACGCTAAAGGTGTTCGGCGGATTTGCAGTCATGCTGATCGGTTCGGGAACCTATGCAGCTTTGACGCCGCTCCCAGTATTCATGGCGATCGCGATTACGGCACTGGAATTCCTCGTGTCATTCCTTCAGGCCTACGTCTTCGCCATGCTGACCTGCATGTACCTTAATGATGCGCTTCATCCCAGCCACTAGGGTTGAAGCCTCGTAACCCGAAATCCAACTCAACAGACCTGTTTTTGAACAAAAGGGAGAAGTCAATGGATCCAGCAGCCGCAAAGCTCATCGGTGCCGGCCTTGCCGCAATTGGCCTGGGCTTCGCCGCTATCGGCGTAGGCAACCTCTTCGGCCAGTTCCTGCAGGGAGCGCTCCGCAATCCGTCGGCTGCCGATGGTCAGTTTGGCCGTCTCATTTTCGGCTTCGCCGTGACCGAAGCACTCGGCATCTTCGCACTGCTGATCGCCTTCCTGCTTCTGTTCACCTGATCATCAAAGTTGCGGCTTGGGGAGTGTGTCGGGGAACCCCGTGTTCCCTTTGGCTCCCCGGGCGGCATCGATATTGGCACGGGCGGAACTTTCCGTCTGGCCTAGGATTCAGGTAAATGACGCGGACACCGAGTTATGGCCACACCTGACAATACCGGCACCGAAATCCCGCACGACGGGGCCCATCCGGTGGCGTTCCCACCTTTGGATGGTTCTACGGTTGCCCCTCAGCTCGTCTGGCTGGCGATCACTTTCGGAGCCCTCTATCTGCTGCTATCGCGCATTGCGCTGCCGCGGATCGGCGAGGTCATCGAGGAGCGGCGCGACCGTATCCAACGTGATCTTGATTCAGCCGAGCGTTTAAAAGGCGAAACCGAACAAGCCTTGGCCGCATACGAACAGGCTTTGGCCGACGCGCGTGCCAATGCAAACGCCATCGCCAAAGAAACCCGCGACCGTCTCGCTCAGCGTGTTGATGCGAAGCAAAAGCAGGTTGATACGGAGATCGAAGCCAAGGTATCCGAGGCCGAACGGCGTATTGATGAAACCCGCACGAAGGCGCTTACGAGCGTTGACGAAATTGCTTCGGGCATCGTCGGACCATTGGTTGCGAACTTGGTCGGAACGTCTCCGTCTGACGACGAAGTCAAAACGGCGCTCGCCAAGCAGTCTGACTGATAAAAGGATCGAACGTTCGCCATGTTGCTAAGCGCTGAGTTCTGGGTCCTCTTCTCCTTTATCGCCTTCATGGCGATTGTGCTCTATCTGCGCGTACCACGCACAGTCGGTTCGGCACTCGATAACCGCGCCGATAAAATCCGTCAGGAACTGGACGACGCACGCCGCCTGCGTGAAGAAGCGCAGGCAATGCTGGCAGATTACCAGCGTAGAGCGCGGGAAGCCGAAGAAGAGGCGAAAAGCATAGTCGACCAGGCCCGCCGCGAGGCTGAAGCTCTCGAAGCGGAAACGGAACTCAAGCTCAAGGATAACCTGGAGCGTAGAACTCGGCTCGCCGAAGAAAAGATTGCACGCGCGGAAGCCCAGGCAATCAGCGAGGTTCGTTCCAAAGCGATCGATGCTGCCGTTGCTGCTGCTGAAGCAATCCTTAGGAACAAGACCTCCGGCCAAAGCGGCAATGAGTTGGTTCAAGACAGCATTCGCAAGCTGTCGAACCGACTGAACTAGGCTACACCGCACGATCACAACAAATACTGAAACGGCCGGACAGCGATGTCCGGCCGTTTCGTTTTGAGATGATCTTGCGGCGTAAAAAAACGCAACACAACGCGCGAGATGATGAGCAAGCCGCAATTGGCGGCCCGCCTGCTGGATTCGTAGCGTTTCAGAGTGTAGGTCGGTTATCCGCGAGCCAAGAAGGAGAAGGGAAAGCGTTTCTGCTCTTAGCCTGCCCCAGGGGCTTTTCGGTCGAACGCGACGAACATTTCGTATTCGCCGGGGCGCGCGCCTTGAGCAACATCGAACGTGATTGACTGGACGGCTGAGAAATATCCGATCGGCTGATCCATCACCATGTCGACGGAAACCTGCATGGCGTCGGTGGCCACCTTCTCGCGTTTCGCATCGGTCACGAAGATATGTACGGGCAATGTCACTGGACCTGCCACGCCACTTGGCCCAAGCAGTACCCGACCCGAGATGCCGTATTTCACCGTGACACGACTGCCATCAACCACACATTCGCGAGCTGTCTTTGTGATCTCGCCGCGATGCCGTATCGCAAGGCTATCGCCGACCCGGCCTTCCATATAGATGGTAAGGTTGTTATCGCGCGGCCAAACCTCGAATTTCGGACAACCTGGCGAAATACCTGAGGCACTCGTGGTTGTACCACCCGTCACTTCGGCTTTTGCAGCCGACAGAAGTTGTTCTTCGCTAACCGATTGAACTTGTGACGTCTGCTGGCTAGAGCCGCCAAATCCGCCGGGCCCAAGCCCTGACGTCAAAGAAGGGAGGCCACACCCCCCAAGCGCAGTAACCATAAGTCCAACGGCTAAAACGTGAGCGCTCCGCCGTATTGGTTTTGCCACCGATTGCATCCCGACGCCCCAGTTCCCATAATCGGCCGGAAAATATTGCATTGGCTTGACTGTCCCCCAAGGCCTTGACTTTCGGCCCCCAATGCCATTTCGAGTCACCTCAAACCATCCTATCATGTAACCGGTCCCACAAAGGCGGGGTGCCCATGTAGTCCCCAGCCGTGATAGATCCGATACCTAATGCCTCCGACCGAAACGGTCCGGAAACCAAAGGAAAGAATTCCTGTGCCGCATAAAGCCATCACGATCCTGCTTGCTGCCCCGCGTGGTTTTTGTGCCGGCGTTGATCGGGCAATCAAGATCGTAGAACTTGCTTTGGCTAAGTTCGGCTCACCTGTCTATGTACGCCACGAGATCGTCCACAATCGCTACGTCGTTGACAAATTGAGGGAAAAAGGCGCCATTTTTGTGGAAGAACTGGACGAGATTCCAGTAACGGACCAGCCTGTGATATTTTCGGCACACGGTGTCGCAAAGGTGGTACCCGAAGCTGCAAAGTCCCGAAACCTTTTCGTCATAGACGCCACCTGCCCGCTCGTCTTCAAAGTCCACTTTGAGGCAATCCGCCATCACGAGCACGGATTGGAAGTGCTCCTGATCGGACATGCTGGTCACCCTGAAGTCATCGGCACCATGGGGCAGCTTCCGCCCGGTACCGTACATCTGATCGAGACGGTCGGAGATGCGCACGCATTTACTCCTCGCGACCCGACCAAACTCGCTTATGTCACGCAGACAACACTATCGGTGGACGACACCGCAGAAATCTCCGGTGTTTTGCGCAGCCGCTTTCCAGGCATCGTCCATCCTCCAAAGGAAGACATCTGTTACGCCACCACCAACCGGCAGATCGCGGTAAAAGAGATTGCGGGCCGCTGCGACGTCCTCTTCGTCGTGGGGGCGACCTACAGTTCGAATTCGATGCGGCTCGTGGAAGTTGCGGAACGCGCCGGATGCAAAAAGGCGATGCTCGTTCAACGAGCAACAGATATCCCATGGGAGATCATCGAAGACGGGGCCACGGTGGGCCTTTCGGCTGGCGCCTCCGCACCGGAAGTGCTCGTCAACGAAGTGATCAGCGCATTGCGCGAGCGCTTCGATGCAAAACTTGAAACGGTGACCACCGCAGAGGAAAATGTAGCCTTTAATATTCCCCGCGCGCTGCGCGACATACCCGTCGATGCCAACACGTAACGTTTAGGCCGCTCACCAATCCTCCAATTCGAACAACCGCGAAAGCCCTGCGACAAGGACGAACGACCCTCCATGGCGGTCTATACCGAAGTCAGTGATGACGACTTGGCCTCTTTTCTCAGCCGCTATGAAGTCGGCGAATTGCTGTCCTACAAAGGCATTGCCGAAGGCGTTGAAAATACCAACTACATCGTCCACACCACGACAGGCCCATATATCCTGACGCTCTATGAGAAGCGGGTTTCGGCGGACGATCTTCCTTTCTTCCTCGGGCTGATGGAACATCTCGCCGCGCGGCAGGTCACCTGCCCCACGCCCGTGCGTGACCGAACGGGAAACCACCTCGGCGAGTTATGCGGACGAGCAGCCGCACTCGTCACCTTTCTCGAAGGCTTCTGGATACGGCGCCCCAAACCTGAGCATTGCTCCAAGGTCGGTCACGCCCTTGCGCAACTTCATCAGGCAGGCGCTGATTTCAAACTAACCCGCCGCAACGCCCTGAGCACGTGGGATTGGCGTCCTCTCTTTGAACGCTTTGCGTCTGAAGCAGACTCCATCGCGCCCGGCCTAGAAGCGCTGATCAAAGCCGAACTCGATGTGCTCGAAACCGATTGGCCGCTGGCGCTACCGGAAGGCGTCATCCATGCCGACCTCTTCCCGGACAACGTCTTTTTTCTGGCGAAAGACGTTTCCGGACTGATCGATTTTTATTTCGCCTGCAATGATGCGCTCGCCTACGACATCGCCATTTGTCTAAACGCCTGGTGCTTCGAACAGGATTTTTCGTTCAACGTCACCAAGGCGCGAGCGCTGCTGCGCGGCTACGAAGAAGTACGCAGCCTGACGGAAGACGAGCGCAAAGCCATGCCGCTGCTCGCACGAGGTGCCGCCTTGCGCTTCTTGCTGACACGCTGTTACGACTGGCTCAACCGGCCTGCCGGTGCCGTCGTCAATCCGCATGATCCGATCGACTATCTGCGCCGGCTCCGCTTCCATCAGAGCGTACGTTCAATCGCCGACTACGGTTATGGAGATGGCTCCCGATGAGTTCAGAAAAAACCTCAATGCCATCGGTGGTCATTTACACCGATGGCGCTTGTTCGGGGAATCCAGGTCCTGGCGGCTGGGGCGCCATCCTGATGTCAGGTGAGCACCGCAAGGAACTTTCAGGCGGTGAAGCGCAATCCACGAACAACCGCATGGAGCTGATGGCCGCCATATCGGCGCTGGAAGCTCTCAAACGCAAAAGCAACGTCGAACTGCACACAGACTCGAACTACGTCAAGAACGGCATCACACAGTGGATTCACGGCTGGAAGCGCAATGGCTGGCGCACTGCGGACAAAAAGCCGGTTAAGAACGCTGAATTGTGGCAGCGCCTCGATGAAATGCGCCAGCGCCACAATGTCGATTGGCATTGGGTGAAAGGTCACGCTGGCCATGTCGAAAATGAACGCGCCGACGAACTGGCCCGCGAAGGGATGCGCCCTTTTCTCAAGGGCGCAAAGCAGACAGCGGGCGATTGACCTACATATCAATCGCCCCCTCGCCATCACGTCTCGCTTAGATGCTGTTTCCAATCATCGAGCACAGCGTATCCGCACTCGATTTGTCATGGACCGGCGGCGCATCATCAATATTGAGAATCTTCACGACACCGTCTTCCACGAGCATAGAGTAGCGCTTGGAACGCACACCTAATCCGTGCGCAGAAAGATCAATATCGAGGCCGAGCTTCTTTGCGAATTCCGCACTACCGTCCGCGAGCATCTGCACTTTGCCGCTCGCACCAGTTTGCTCCGCCCAATTGTTGAGGACGAAAGCGTCGTTGACGGCCGTGCAGGCAATCGCATCGACGCCCTTTGCTTTGATTTCATCGAGACGAGCAAGAAAGCCCGGCATGTGCTGCTTGTGGCACGTCGGTGTGAACGCACCCGGCACCGCAAACAGAGCGACCTTCTTCCCACCAAAGACATCGTTGGTGGTGACCTTATGCGGCCCTTCAGCCCCCAACACAAAGAAAGTCGCGTCAGGCAAGCGGTCGCCAACACTGATACTCATGAGCTGTCTCCTCCGGAAAAAAGACGCGACACGATCAGGTCGCGCATAGTTGGAAAGGCGTCGCGGAAAACATAAACCAAGCCCTACCGCGCAACCAGCTTTCAATCGAAAGCCCAGAACGCAAGCATCACTTGACGACGAATGTTGCCTCTGACTGCCCTTCAGCTCCCACAAGGGTTAAACGAATAGTTTTGCCCTTCAGCTTGGACACGTCATCAGCTTCTCGAAGATCGATCTCAAAACGGCTCGCGGTCGTGCTTCCTTCCTGCATTCGGGCCGGCATAGGGAGATAGAAGTCGTCCGATGCTTCCGCAAAAACATCACCCTCATGCGCAGCTGAGCCAAAATCAACATCGAGAAGAATACGAGGCTGATCACCCGAAAGATGAACCTCATGTTGCACAAGCTTGGGGTCACCTACCTTGGCGGACGCCTCACTACGGGGAATAAGATCGAGTGCCTTTTGCAGGAGAGAAGGCAGTCCCGCTTGAGCTTGACGGGGTACGTTCACCGTCAACTCCTGCTCCACTGGGACGCAGATGTCGGCACAGATGCCAAAGTTGAACTTCACGCGAAGTTCCACATCCTGATCTGGATCCGCCGGTCGCACCAGAACGGGCATCACGACGTTTCCTTTGTACCCGATCGTTTCACCCGCCGGATCGCGAAAACGTTTGGGCGCCGGATAAAGAACTTCCGTGTTCGCGACATTGCCCGACCCCGACCAGTCGAATTCGGGTGGGACGCCGCCAGCGTCCCCAGGATTACGCCAATAGGTTTTCCAACCAGGTTGAAGTGCGACTTGTATACCCGCAACGATGTCCTGTCCGTTATCTCCACGGCGCGCAGCGATCAAACGGACTTGAGACATATGCGCCTCGTGCCAGGGAGACGACAACTCTGCCGTCTGCCCCGTAGCACTCAAAGTCACGGTGGCCGTCACAAGCGCTGCGCTCAGCAAAGCGACGCGGTGAACGTGTCCGGAGAAACCGGCATCCTTCATGGGATTTCCCTTGTTAAGCGTATCGGCGCCATCCGTATCCGGTGAGGTTATGCACACTGTCGCGACGGCGACATTCAGTGTCAAATAAGACGCAGGTAACCGACAAGTCACGTCTTACTGAAGCCGCTCCCAGCGCACGCGCGCTCCACACTTGCCGTGGCAACCACACCAAAATGCGGCTTAGAACAACAAATTACAACGCACCCTGAATTATAGGCTCTATAGCACGCCCAACGATTCAGTCTTCACAGGGCGCCAGCCGCAGAGTTAGTCTAACGTATGTCGACTCTGCGCTCACTGCCGCTCGACGGCGCACATTCATTCCTTGACGGCCAACTTCTGGTCGCCATGCCATTGATGACAGACACGCGTTTTGCGCGCTCTGTGATCTATCTGTGCGCCCATTCCGAAGACGGTGCCATGGGTCTGATCATCAATCAAACAGCACCGAACATCTCCTTTCCCGACCTTCTCGATAGGCTCGACATAATGCCTGGCGAAGGCAGCCATTCATGGCAACCTGATGCACTTGCGTCCATGCCAATTCACGTCGGCGGACCTGTGGAAACCGGTCGCGGGTTCGTGCTCCATAGCTCGGATTACTTCGTGTCCGAATCCACGCTCTCCATAAACGAAGGTATCTGCCTGACGGCAACTCTAGACATTCTGAAAGCAATTGCCGATGGCCGCGGCCCTTCGCGGGCCATCCTCGCACTAGGCTATGCAGGATGGTCTCCAGGCCAGTTGGAAGATGAGATCCAGGCGAACGGCTGGCTGCACTGTCCGCCGGACCCCGACATTATCTTCTCGCCCGACCCACATGCGAAATACCAAAGAGCAATGGCGAAGATCGGGATTGATCCATCGCATCTCGTTGCCGATGCCGGCCACGCCTGACATCGAGCGCCATCTCACCTGATTTCAATGATGTAAATGTGGTATCGGCAGTCAAACCATGCGGACCCGCATTCGCGCCCGCACTGCAATCACTTATCACCAAGCTTGCCATTGGGCGTAGCGGCCTTCTGTGACGGGCCACGAGCCGCGCTATCGCTACGTGGACGTGGCGTCCCGGCAAGCCGCGCCAAGCTTTCTGCGATACCTGGTGGCAATGAGCTGTAGTCCGGCGGAGCCGCAACGGGCTGCACCGGCCTTTCCGCACCATTAGGAACACCATTTCCTGCAGGCGTAACTGGCGGTGCTGTCACCGGCACCTCTGCCCCAGCCATCGCCACGTTGAGCGGCTGCGTCTGCCCAGTGCTGACAGGCGGGCGCGGCGACTGAACCGCTGGACCGTTGTTCATACGGGGCCGCCCATTGGCTGCAGCGGATGGCGATGGTGGCGGCGGCGGGCGATGACCGACCGCTCGGCTACCCGCACTGCCTCCAGGAGGAGCAGATTGAATTGGAGGAGGTTGAGATACCCCCGCCCCATTCTGCGGCCCCCCCCGCCCATGACTAAATGGCGGTGCCGAAGGAGGTTGAGGTGGAGACGAAGGAGCGATCCCCGCATTGCCGTTTCGTCCGGTTGACGTTGGCTGGGACAGGTTTGAAGGATAGCCACCGTTGGAGCCGGCTCCCGAAGCTGACGAACTTACCGGCGGAGGCGGTGTCAAAGGCGGCGGTGATGACGAGGCTCTTGGCGCCGATTGCGGCGCTGCCTGCCCCCCGTGCGCGGCTTGGGCAAGCGATTGAGCCAGTGTCGGCTGCGACGGCGCGACCGGAGGCGCTAACGCCGGATGGGTAGCGCTAGAAATCTGACGATTATCGCCGACGCTCCCCGTTGGTAACATACCACCGCGAAGCAAGGGCCGTTCCCGGCCATTGCCGCGTGCTGCAATTGGCGGTGGACCAGTAACCTCAGCAGGAGGCGGCACTTCACGTAAGGGTATAGAGCCCGGGTCACCGCGACTAGGCGCTTGTCCGTTCGCAGCCACCACCGCAGTTTTCTTCGGCGACGAAGGCTTCGGCGCTTTCGGTGCGGCCTCAACGTGTACGGAAGCCTTCTTGCGATCCTTTTTGCTCTTTGACTTCGGCTTGAAGAGGTTGCGCGCTTCGATCTTGCGCTCGGATTTGGCAATGATGCGTAACAACGCGATCACATCATCCGCTGGCATCGGGTCGCCGTAGTAGAAGCCCTGGCCATACTCACAGCCGATCGAGCGCAGGAACACCACGTCATCTGGCTCCTCGATCCCTTCCGCCACAACTTTCTTACCGAGCTCATGGGACAGCGCCACGATAGAGCGCACAATGGCACTTCCTGCACCTTCGCTCCCGCCACCGTTTTGCACCAAGCCACCGTCGATCTTGATCGTATCAACGGGGAAGCGTTGCAAATAAGCAAACGAGGAATACCCCGTGCCGAATTCATCGAGCGCGATCTCGACACCCGTTCCCCTCAGCACGTCGAGCATCTCGGTGGCCTGCTCAGGACTTTCCATAACCAGGGGTTCGCTGACCTCGAGACGGAGGCAGTTCACCGGGACGATTCCCTGACCGATGATGTGACGCAGCTCTTGAATGAAATCCTGTTTGAAGAGCTGCCGACAAGAAACGTTAACCGAAACGAACAGGGGCGACTCGTGTCGCGGCAATATCTTCTGCCAATTGGCAGCCGTATGTGCAGCCTTCGTCAGGACATGCGTGGAAAGCTTGATAATAAGATCGGAGTTCTCGGCCAGGGGTACAAAAGTCGCCGGCGACAATAGTCCTTCACGCGGGTGCTCCCAGCGAACGATGGCCTCAAACCCGGCAAGATCCTCAGTCGGAAGATAAACGATCGGTTGGAAGAATACCTTAAGCTGATCCTTCTCGACCGCCTTACGTAACTCGGCTTCCATCGCCGCCCGATCATCGCGGCTCGAACGCATCTCTGGGCGGAAAATCTCGATACGATCCGCACCGCTGCGCTTCGCTCGATACATCGCAATCTGAGCTTCCTTCAGAAGCTCATCTGGGCCACGCTCTTCTCCATCGTAAACCGAGACACCTAGCGATCCCGTGAGAACGATTTCCTTCCCTGCGATCTTGATCGGCGAACGCAAAGACCGCCGGATCCTCTCAGCCAACCCAGCCAGATCCCGGGCGCTCTGCTCGTTCAAAATCAGAATAGCGAACTGATCACCACCAAGCCGCGCCAGAGTATCCTGCGGCCCAAGATGCCGACTCAAACGCCGCGCCACTGTCAACAGCAGGCTATCGCCTACGACAAGACCAAGGGAGGCATTAACGCTTTTGAACTTGTCGAGATCGATACAGATGACCGTAGGCCGTACGGCAGCTTCACTAGCCGCACGCATACAGGCTGTCCCAAGACGGTCGAGAAAGAGTTCCCGGTTGGGAAGATTGGTAAGACCGCAGTGTACCGCATTGTGCAGAAGCCGCTCCTGGGCGCGCTTGCTTTCTGTGATATCGCGCATCAAACCAACGCAACGCACATCACGCCGGTCCGACGTTTCAATGCTCGCCGCGTCCAACTCATACCAGCGATACGAGTTGTCGCTGTGGCGCAAACGGAAATCGATACGGATCTTACCGCCAGCGCGTTCCTGCACGGACCAGAGCATAAGACGGAATTTCTCACGATCTGCCGTATGTAGGTGCGGAATGAAGTCTTCGACCTTACAGGTCAACTCGCCGCCGTTGAGCCCCAACGCAGCTTCGATAATCGGGCTAACCTTGACCTCATCGCGACGCGCATTCCATTCCCACGTTGCTGCACCGGCCCCCTCGACCGCGAGCGCCTGTCGCTGCTGTTGACTGGGCGAGGCGCCATACACCGGCTCTAAAGAGCGGAACGCAAACTGCGTAACCGTGAAACCGATCATCAAAACGATCAGAACCAAACCTGCTGCGAGGCCAGCTTCAATAACATCGCCCGACATCCTGCCGGTAAGCGTTACCGCTGTGCCAAAAACCCATACGAGGAAGATGATCCAAGTCGGTATGATCGACAGGGCCCGATCCTGACCTCGGAAAGCGAGGAACAGTATGATCGCAGCCCCCACACCGCCGATCACACAGAACGACAGGCGTGCAAACGTTGAAGCCAGACGCGGATCGACAACGGCAACCGCAACAAGCGCGAGCTGAGCCAGCATCCACACGCCAAAGAGCATGCGCACAAGCCCGTGACTTAAGCCCAGCCTGAGAAATGTGTGGAGGAAGATGACAAGACTGGCCGCAATCGACGCTTCACCCGCCGCGCGATAAACCGCGTTATCCTCAGGCCGCAAGTTGAACAGCTTATGGAAAAAGCCGAAATCGACGCACAGATAGACGAGCACACACCAAGCGACGAGTGCCGCGGACGGAAAGATCGCTTTGTGGTTCGCGGCAAAGATCGCCGTCAGAAAGATCGCCAATAGACCGGTCAGACCGAGCAACGCTCCGTTAAAGAGCTGCCGTTCGCGTACCTCAAGCTCATATGCCAATGGCTTCCATAGAAAGATCCGCGAAAAGCGCTCGGACGAAAGCTCAGCGACAAACGTGATCGTTTGGCCAGGTTCTAGCGTGATGCGGAACACGTCGGCCCGGTCGCTGTTCACACGCTCAGGCACAAAGCCGATTGATGGCGTCACCGCCTCAATGCGCCGGGCATCAAGATCCGGCCAGACCGTTCCGGAACCGACCACCGTGTAGCGATCTGCCGTAAGCCATCGCTCCATATCGGTATTGGTCGGGTTAGTCAGCGCGAAGACAATCCAGCTTGGATTAACCCCTGGCGTAGCCGCTTTGACGCTCATGCGCCCGACAACACCATCAAGCCCAGGTGCAGTTTCGACCTGCAGGCTGTCGCCGCGATTGTCGTAAAATTCGCCGTCGGTGGTTATCTCGATGCGATCCTGATCGGAACCGACCGTAATCGCCTTAAGCGCCGAAGCCGGGGATGTCGCAATGAGATTGGCGCAGCAAACCACAAGAACAGCCACTGCCAAGCTCAGCAGCCGCGCCGTGCTACAGCGCACGCCCGCGAGCACGGCGCCCGGCCATCCGGCTCGATCAGGTTGCTGATGCCTCATTCGTCGCCTGTCCCCCTGGCGATATCTTCAGCAAGAAGCGCAAACAGGACGTGATCCTGCCATACGCCATTGATCTTCAAATACCGCCGCGCGAGCCCCTCGCGCACGAATCCCACCCGTTGCAACACATTTATGGACCCAGTATTGGACGGCATCGAGGCAGCCTCAATCCTGTGTAACCGCAATTCGTCGAATGCGTAGTGGACAGCGGTACGTACCGCATCTGTCATAAACCCACGCCCGACAAACGGAAGACCAAGCCAATATCCAAGAGACGCCGCCTGAGTCACACCGCGACGCACATTCGTCAGCGTCAATCCACCGTACAGCTCACGCCCGTGCTCGTTGAAGACACCAAACGCGTACCCTGCATCATCGCGTGCTTCACGTTGATAGTGCCGAACCCGACGCCGAAACGAGGTTCGTGTGAGATCATCATGCGGCCAAACTGGCTCCCACGGCCTGAGATGCTCACGGCTCCGCGCCCGTAACTGGGCCCAAAGCATATAATCTGACGTCAAATAAGGCCGCAGCAGGACACGCCCACCGCGCACCGCAATCTGTATATCGTTTCCCAGGCCCACCTTAAGGAAAGCCACGGCCCGACCTCACTGCCGAATCGTGCCCAAACAATGGCTGGCACGTTGCGCGTGTCCACGCGATGAAGCCCCGGCACCAACCACAGCTGCCGCCGGCTGCTTGGCTATCATACGTTGCATAAGCTCTTTAACTTGGGTGGGGCTGACCTCTTCAACCTTTGCAATCAGCTCCTCCTTTTCGATCAGACGCCCATGGGCCATCAGATGCCGCGCCATTTGCTCAGCACGCGCCGACGAACTTTCTAGCCCCATCATAAGCCCGGCTTTGAGTTGGGCCTTGGCCCGTCCCATCTCAGCGTCCGTGGGACCATCCTGTGCCAACCGTGACAGCTCTTCAGACACCACATCAACCAGCTCTTGCATTTGCTCTGGCCCGGTTGCCGCATGCACAGCCAACAGCCCAGTATCGCTTAATCCCCAGGCTGACGAATAAATAGCGTAACACAACCCGCGCTTTTCACGGACTTCTTGGAAAAGGCGGGATGACATCCCCCCGCCGAGGAGCCCAGAAAGCACCTGAACCGCAAAGAAATCCTCCGCGCGATAGGCCGGACCTTCAAAGCCGATCACAATGTGGCTTTGTTCAAAGGCCTTCTTTGAGGACCGGACCCCCCCGGCGTAAACTGCGCCACTGGTCGGATCACCGGACGGCGCAGACCCGTCGTCAAAAAGGGCCTCGGCTTGACGGCACAAACTGTCGTGATCAACAGCACCCGCCGCGCTCACCACCAACCGGTTCGCGGCATAGTGACGATCAAGGTAAGAGCGCAAATCCCTCGACGTAATTGCCTGCACGCTTTCAGGCGTTCCCAGGATTGTTCGCCCGATTGGCTGTTCAGGATAGGCTGCATCCTGGACGAGATCATAAACAAGATCGTCAGGGCTATCCTGGCTGGCAGCGATTTCTTGCAGAATAACGTCGCGTTCGCGATCAAGCTCCATCGGATCAAAGAGCGAGTCTTGCAAAATATCAGCCAGGATCTCCAAAGCCGTGCCATCGTCACCTTTGAGCACGCGCGCATAATACGCCGTCGTTTCGATGCTGGTGGCGGCATTAATTTCACCACCGACCTCTTCGATCTCTTCAGCGATCCGCTGCGCAGTCCGCGACGTCGTTCCCTTGAACGCCATATGTTCGAGAAGGTGAGAAATACCGTGCAGCGTTTCCGGTTCATGCCGGGCGCCGGTGTTCACCCAAACGCCAAGTGATAGCGTCTCCAGGTGATCCATCTGATGTGTCACCACCCTCAGACCATTCGCGAGCTCAGTGATCCTGGTCGTCATACTTGCCCCTGACGGATTGCACGAGCGTTCTGCTCGATGAAGGCTTCGACTTGACTGAGATCATTATCGAGAACTGGGTATCGCTCCTCATCACTGAGCAGCGTTGAAAGTCGGTCCGGGAGGCCTGGACGCATTCCCGTAATTTGCTCCATCGCATCAGGGAACTTGGCGGGATGTGCCGTCGAGAGCACAACTTGAGGAACGCCCATATTGGACTCGGGAGCGCGATCCGCAGCCCAAACCGCACAGGCCGTGTGCGGGTCCAACAGATAACCGCTCTCCGCCTGAACACGACGAATGGTATCGGCGACCTCGTTCTCACCAGCACGCGCCGCAGCAAAGTCAGCCTTGAGCGTCTCGAACGCCCGTGAACCGACATCGAACCGCCGAGACTGCTTCAGGCTCTCCATTTGAGCCCTGACGACATCGGACTGTCGCCCGCAAGCCTCGAACAGGTAACGTTCAAAATTCGAGGAAATCTGGATATCCATTGACGGTGACGTTGTCGCCGTCACACCGCGCATTTCATAACTGCCCGTTTCCAAGGTACGCGGCAGAATATCGTTCTCGTTGGACGCGATCACGAGTCGATCGATTGCAAGCCCCATCCGCTTGGCGACGTACCCCGCAAAAATGTCACCGAAGTTCCCGGTTGGCACCGCAAAGGAGACGGGACGTCGCCCCGCTCCAAGCGCAACAGCGGCAACAAAATAGTACGTCACCTGCGCCACGATACGCGCCCAGTTGATCGAATTCACACCTGACAGCTGCACCCGGTCACGAAACGCATGGTGATTGAACATCGCCTTCACCAACGCCTGTGCGTCATCGAAGGTCCCGCGCACCGCGATGGCATGGACATTCGCCTCCCGGGGCGTCGTCATCATGCGCCGCTGAACATCGGACACGCGCCCTTCCGGAAACAGGATGAACACATCGACGTTTTTCGATCCCCGGAACGCTTCGATCGCAGCCCCGCCCGTATCCCCAGACGTCGCGCCTATAATCGTCGCACGGCTATCGCGCTTCTCCAGGACATGATCCATAAGCCGGGCTAGGAGCTGCATGGCAACATCCTTGAACGCCAGCGTCGGCCCATGAAAGAGTTCCAGCACGAAGCGATTGGTATCGATCTGAACGAGCGGGGTTACAGCGGCATGCCCGAACGCTCCGTAAGCATCGCGGGCCATCGCCGCCAGATCTGCGCGCGAGATCCCTTCGCCCACATAAGGGCTCAAGACCTCTACCGCCACATCGCTGAACGGCATGCCGGCGAAGGCCTCAATGGCCTCCTGCGAAAATTGCGGCCACTGCTCCGGGACATATAAACCGCCGTCGCGTGCCAATCCCGCCAGCAAAACATCTTCGAAGTCGAGCGACGGGGCTTGGCCCCGTGTTGAGACGTACTTCAAGCCTTGAAACTTTCGTTTTTCGTTATGAGCAATTTCATGAGGCTAACCGCCCTCGCGCAGCACCCTAATGCGCTAGGCCGTGCACAACAAGACAGGCTTCTTGAGCCAATCCCGGTTACTCCGGGGTCCGCCGGCTCTCCAGCCTATGCCAGACAAAGGCGACATACACGCCGAGCAAGGTCAACGCCAAGCCGTACCATGTCAGGGCGTATTCAAAATGTCGGTTGAAAATCTTGACCTTACTGGTGCCTGGTTTGGGCCATTCCGCAGCCGGCACACCGCCAGCGACCGGCTCTGCTTCAATGAAAAAAGGCACAAGATCGGTCTTCGACGGATCGAACGCGGAGGCATGCATTCCGGCTAAATCACGCCAATACCACAGGTTGTCTGCCACATTGTTATCCGGTGTAAACGTTTCCTGTTTGGCACTCAGGCGAACGATCCCGATTATTGTGCGATCCTCAGCGCCCCCCCCAGCAGGCCGAGTATCCGGAGATTTAAACCGCTCCGGCACATATCCGAGGTTAACCCACACATAACGCTTCTCCCCCACCCGCATGGGCGCAAACACGTCGTACCCGGGGCCATAGCCCTGATGCGGCGCGTACAGATAGCGCTCCTTTTCGTGATGCAGGATGCCGGGAACCTCCACACGCGTGTACTCGACATCACCGTCACGCGATCGGGCAATAACCTCGTCCAGCGATACCGGAGCCGCCTCCGCACGACTGTGTAGCCGCGAGATAATCGCGTCCTTTTCCACCTTGCGGCCCATCTGCCAGGTCCCAAGTCCAATCAGGATAGCAAGGCCCAGCAAAGTGAGGAGGCTGGGCCAGAGCAGACCGAGCTTTTGGTGGGATTGTTGTGAATCCGATTGCGTCATTCGTCAGAGAGCCGGCCTTCCTCGGCGCTGTATTTGTATTGCAATGCGATCAAGCCCCCTTTGAGAAGCCGCAAAAGCCCAAGCGCAACAACTGGGAGAATCAAAATCACGGCCGGTAGGGCGACCCACTCCGGCACGTCATATTTCAAGGTCGCGATCAGAGCCCCGCCAAGTCCGAGAAAACCAAGAATGAAAATGCCGAAGACGGCCGGACCATCACCAGTGTCAATGAAGCGGTAGTCCAAGCCGCAATGCTCACATGCGTCGGGCACATTGATGAGCGAACGAAACAATCGACCCGTGCCACAACGCGGGCACCGCCCGCTCAATCCCGCTCTAATCGCCGATACCTTTGGCTCACTCATGTCCTGCTCTCAACGGTCTCGACCTGCCGCAGCACCCATTGTTGTTGCGCAATCTTGCTTCAAAAAAGTTCAGGGCAGCCAGAGCCGCCCCGAACCAGATCCATCGAATTCGCGGTCTACGACTTGTCGCCGTACCGAAATTAATGCCCGCCTGGGTTAGGGCCTGCGCCCCAGACGTAGATCGATACGAACAAGAACAGCCAGACCACGTCAACAAAGTGCCAGTACCAAGCGGCCGCCTCGAAGCCAAAATGCTTCTTCGGCGTGAAATCGCCGCCGATCGCACGCAGCAAGCAGACGAAAAGGAACACCGTACCGATGATGACGTGTGCGCCGTGGAAGCCCGTGGCCATGAAGAAGGTCGCACCGTAGATGTGACCCGAATAATTGAAGGCTGCGTGGCCATATTCGTACGCTTGGCAGAATGTGAACAGGACGCCAAGAAGAACCGTCAGCGTCAGCCCCCAGATCAGGTGTTTGCGATTGTTCTCGAGCATCGCATGGTGCGCCCACGTCACCGTTACACCCGACAGAAGCAGGATCAGGGTGTTGACGAACGGCAGCCCCCACGGATCAAACGTCGAATGGAACGCATCGTTGGGCTGCGGAGGCCAAGTACCACCGATAAACTCATTGCGCTGAACCAGGCCGATTTGTTCCGTGACGTTGGTCGGCTGGAAAATTCCCGAAGGGAACAGCGCAACGTCGAAGTACGCCCAGAACCAAGCGACAAAGAACATCACTTCAGAAGCGATGAATAGGATCATGCCATAGCGAAGGTGGAGCTGAACCACCGGCGTATGATCACCGTGATGGCTCTCCTTGATGACATCGCGCCACCACATGAAAGCAGTCGCCATAACCAGCATCGCACCGATGCCGAACACCCAAGGCCCCTGGACGCCGAAAAGTCCGGCTCCGCCAGCCTGCGAGCGCATCCAGACGATAGCGCCCACAGCGAGGATGAGAGCCGAGAAAGAAGCAGCTATGGGCCACGGACTAGGCTCTAGCAGGTGGTAGTCGTGGTTCTTAGCGTGTGAATCAGCCATTAAGAGCTCTCCCGTTATCCCCTTTTTTGCCTAGGGCAGTTCTTCAAGGGCTTGCGCCCAGCCTTCCTTGCGTATTCACCCTCTCTGGTCGTCTTTTGATCGGAGAAACCAAAGCAGGGAGTAATCTAGTTTTCAGCCACCTTGCGCCGGCGTTTCCTTTGGCGCCTGCGCACTTTGACTGGGATTCTTTACAGGGTAGAAAGTGTAGGACAGTGTGATCTCCGACAGGCGTCCCGCATCTGCGTCATTGACGATTTCAGGATCGACAAAAAAACTCACGGGCATGTCCACCGACTGACCAGGCTCGAGCCTCTGCTCGGTAAAGCAAAAGCACTCAAGCTTATTAAAAAACTGTCCTGCAGACTCCGGCGTCACGTTGAACACAGCCGTCCCGGTGACCGGATGATCCGAGGTGTTGGTCGCGCGATAGCTCGCGAGCTTGGTCTCACCAAGATGAACCTCCATCGTGTGTTCAACCGGCTGAAATGCCCAGGGCAGATCCCGCGAAACGTTAGCGTCAAATCGCATCGTGATCGTTTGCGCCAACACCTTCTCCGCAGGCGCGCTGGCGACCTGGGTCGTGCCACCGAACCCGGTGACTTGACAGAACATGCGATACAACGGCACCGCCGCGTAAGCCATCCCAAGCATGCCGACCGCCATACCCAGGCAAATGATGCCCACCCGGCGATGACGGGCACCCATGCTGACTGACGGTGACTGATCAGCTGGTCCTTGCGAACTGTCTTTCGTCACGTCTTCCAAAACCCTCTCTATATCCTCAACCGGCACTATTACATGGGCCGATTGAAAACATTACCGCCAAGCCTCACGATCGTCGCAGCGTAAAAAAGGACGATCAACAGCCCCAGCGCGAGAGCGATCGCGATCGACCGCATCCGTTGCCGCTTCTTGTAGTCCTTGTCGTTATGGTCGTCGTTGTCCGACATCAAAACAAGCCTAACCCGGTGACCTGCGCGCCTGTCACAGTTGCGATCACATGCTCAGTCAGAAGTACTGCGAACAGTGCGAAGAGATAGAAGATCGAGAAGCCAAAAAGCTGCTTCGCCGCATGATCGGCTTCGCGTCCCTCGGTCACCCGCGCAACCTTAAAGGCAAACCACAGGAAAACTATCCCAAGCACAACTGACGTCGCGCCATAGGCCGCACCACCAAGACCGATGAACGACGGTGCAACGGCCAAAGGCACAAGCAAAAGCGAGTAGATTACGATCTGACGCCGTGTCTCCTTCGGACCAGCAACCACCGGTAGCATCGGCACACCAACACGCTCATAGTCCCTGCAGCGATAAAGTGCGAGAGCCCAGAAATGAGGTGGGGTCCACATGAAGATGATTAGGAATAGCAGAACACTTTCAATCGAGATTCCTCCCGTGACTGCAGCCCAACCAATCATCGGAGGAAATGCCCCGGCGGCACCGCCAATCACGATGTTCTGCGGCGTCCGGCGTTTAAGCCACATCGTATAGACGAAAATGTAAAAGCCGATTGTTAGGGCGAGAAGCCCTCCGGCGGTCCAATTGACCAGAACGCCAAGCGTCATGATCGACGCAACAGACAAAACGATACCGAAGCCAAGCGCTTCGCCTGCGCTTACGAGGCCACGAGGGATCGGCCGAGCTGCCGTGCGTGCCATATGCCGATCGATATCGGCGTCGTACCACATGTTGAGTGCACCGGACGCCCCAGCACCCACCGCGATAGCAAGGATCGCGATAATCGCCAGCACTGGATGCAGGTGCCCGGGCGCAGCAACCATTCCGGTCAGCCCGGTGAAAACAACAAGCGACATGACGCGCGGCTTCATCAAAGCCACGAAGTCTCCGACGCTTGGCGTCCCCGTAACCGCCACCGTCTCAACATCTGCCTGCAATCTCGACGTCACCGACATCTCGCAACCACTGATAAAGACCAAGTCTCTACGGAACCAACGTACCGCATCCCAGCCCCGACGCGTCCAGCAAGAAGCTCTGCCGATTACGCGCCTGGGTACCGCTCGACGGAACTATTCCTGATCCGCTAGCAACAGCGGACGATGCCGGTTGGCCCGCCCGCCACTTTAATACCCGCTTGTTCAGATCAAACAGGCGGCCCGGCCACAGATCGCGGCCGGACCGATCCCTGTCCCGATCAATGATGATCGGTTGCTTTGATCCGCGGCAGCGTTTCGAAGCAGTGGTACGGCGGTGGCGAAGACAGTGTCCACTCCAACGTCGTTGCGCCAGCACCCCAAGGGTTGTTGCCGACCCGCTCTTTGCGAGACAGGGCTACAAACAGACCGATGAAGAAGCAGATCGCGCCCACCGTTGTGATGTAAGAACCGATCGATGAGACCATGTTCCAAGTCGCAAAGGCGTCCGGATAGTCGACATAACGGCGCGGCATACCGGCAGCTCCGAGGAAGTGCTGCGGGAAGAACAGGATGTTCGCGCCAATAAACGTCAGCCAGAAGTGCAGCTTACCCCAGAACTCGGAGTACATTTTGCCGAACATCTTCGGGAACCAGTAGTACCAGCCGGCGAAGATCGAGAACACCGCACCCAGCGACAGCACATAGTGGAAGTGAGCAACCACATAGTAGGTGTCGTGAAGTGCACGGTCCACACCGGCGTTAGCCAGCATCACGCCCGTAACGCCACCAACGGTGAACAGGAAGATGAAGCCCAGCGCCCACAGCATCGGCAGACGGAACTGGATAGATCCACCCCACATCGTAGCGATCCACGAGAACACCTTCACGCCAGTGGGAACAGCGATGACCATCGTCGCAAACACAAAGTAAGCCTGAGATTCGACGCTCATGCCTGACGTGTACATGTGGTGCGCCCACACGACGAAGCCGACAAGGCCGATGGCAACCATAGCGTAGGCCATGCCGAGATAGCCGAACACTGGCTTCTTGGAGAAGGTCGCAACGATGTGGCTGATCATACCGAAGCCCGGCAGGATCATGATGTACACTTCAGGGTGTCCAAAGAACCAGAACAAGTGCTGATAAAGAACCGGATCACCGCCGCCAGCTGCATCGAAGAAGGTGGTGCCAAAGTTACGATCGGTCAGCAGCATCGTGATCGCGCCAGCGAGAACCGGCAGCGACAGCAGCAGCAAGAACGCCGTAACAAGAACCGACCATGCGAACAGAGGCATCTTGTGCATCGTCATGCCCGGCGCGCGCATGTTGAAGATCGTGGTGATGAAGTTGATGGCGCCCAGGATCGATGAAATACCGGCAAGGTGCAGCGACAGAATCACGAAATCGACGGATGGCCCCGGATGTCCGCTCGTAGATAGCGGCGCATAAACCGTCCAGCCCGTTCCTGCGCCGTCCATGCCCGGAGGGCCTTCGACGAACATCGAAGTTAACAGCAGAATGAAGGCGACAGGCAGAAGCCAAAACGAAATGTTGTTCATGCGCGGGAACGCCATGTCAGGCGCACCGATCATCAACGGCACGAACCAGTTGCCGAAGCCACCGATCATCGCCGGCATGACGACAAAGAACACCATGATCATGCCGTGGCCGGTCACGAACACGTTGAACATGTGCGGGTTGCTGAAGATCTGCATCCCCGGCTCTTGCAGCTCCAACCGCATTACGACTGAAAGCGCAACACCAATGATCGACGCCATCATCGCGAAGATCAGATAAAGCGTGCCGATATCTTTGTGGTTGGTCGAAAACAGCCACCGCTTGACGAAGCTCGTCGGCGCGCCCTGCTCATTATAACCTGCGTGAGCTTGATTGCTCATTGCGTTCGCCCCTTCAGATCTTGAGATCTTGCCTAGTTCCAACTGAGTTTCTGGCTCGTGAACCGCCGCAGCGCACGCCGGTTCACTCGTCGAGATCACTGCTGAACGGCAGCTACGTTTTGCTTAGCCTGTTCGATCGCAACTGCACGAATGATCTCACGGGCTTTTTTCTTGTCCTTCGCTTCCATAGCGCCGGCCCAAGCATTGAAGGTATCCTCACTGACGACACGCACCGCAATCGGCATGAAGGCGTGATCCTTGCCGCACAGCTCAGAGCATTGCCCGTAAAAGATGCCTTCCTTGGTGGCCTTGAACCAAGTTGCCGTAACACGGCCAGGAACCGCATCGGTCTTCGTACCAAACGAAGGAATCGTCCAAGCGTGAATCACGTCCTGCGACGTCACCAGCACGTGCACCACCTTGTTAACCGGCACGATAACTTCATTGTCGACTGCCAGCAGGCGCGGCGAAGGAATACCTTCGTCGATCAACTCCTGCCGCTCGTCGTCCGTCAGCATCAACGAATCGAACGAAAAACCGCCCCGGTCGGGATATTCATGCGACCAGTACCACTGATAGCCCGTCGCCTTAATCGTCAGGTCGGGCTTCGGGTACGAGTACTGCAAATTGAGCAGCTTGAATGACGGAACCGCGATAGCAACCAGGATGATGATCGGCACCACCGTCCAAGCCACCTCCAGCATCGCATGGTGCGTCGTCCGCGATGGCGTCGGATTCGCCTTCTCGCTGAACTTGAAGATTACGTAGACCATAAGCGCCAGAACGAAGATCGTAATAGCGACGATGATGACGTTCACGAGGTCATAAAAGCTATGAATGTCATCGGCGACAGGCGAAGCAGCAAGCTGCATGCCTATCTGCATATCCGCAGGCTGTCCCAGTTTTGCCGCCATGGCAGGAACTGCCAAGCATACAGCCGTGACGATACCGGCGAGAACCGTCGACGACATAACGCCGAGCCATCGTTTCACCATTCTCCGCTCCCAAGTTACGCTCGGCCGTCGCCGAGTCTGCCCCTTTGATTGATAATCACGCCGGCCCCGGTCCGGCTCCGAGCATCCACTGGAGTGGCATCCTCACGGTCGTCGATCGGAGAGCAACTCCAGACCGCCGTAGGCGCCATTATACAGCGCCAGTAAGTCATAGACTGAACGAAGTCGTCTAAGGTGCTCGGCAAGCGTTCCCAACCCTATCCAGAACACAAGCCGCATGCGGAGCTCAAGTCAAGTTCCATGCGGCATATATTCGCGATGGTCTTTGAACAATATTTGCACCCCTGTCCACCAAAACCGCCCAACAGCTCGGACAGTCCCAATTTAGCCTTTTTCGTTCCCGAGACGACACGACAAAGACTTCTCGCCAGACTAGATCATCAGCCACGCTGAAATCAGAAACGGCGGGGCTCAGCAATGGAGACGATCGCGTGCGGACCTGTGAAATTCCTCTGTCAGTTTTCCGCAGCAGCCGATTCGTTATTGCGGCGGTCATAGCCGTCCTAGTGACAGCCCTCGCTTTCGCACCCGCACAAGCGCAGGACGCGTCTCCCGACGGAAAAGTCAGATCTCAACACGGCGACTGGCAAATTGTTTGCAAGCCCCCGCCGCCGGGTGCCAGCCACGAAGTCTGCGCCGTTGTGCAGAGCGTCACGGCAGAAGACCGCAACAACGTCGGGCTGACCGTCTATTTTCAGCGCTTCTCGAATGGGACCCAGGTCCTGCGCGTATTCGCACCGCTCGGCGTCCTCCTGCCTCCCGGCCTGGGCTTGAAGATAGACGGCGCCGATGTGGGCAACGCACCATTTTTGCGCTGCCACACATTCGCTTGCTATGCGCAGGTGACCGTCGAAGAAAAGCTGGTCCAACAGCTCAAGAATGGAAAAACGGCAATCTTCGTAATCTTCCAAACCGAAGAGGCAGGCATCGGTATTCCGATTTCGCTGTCCGGCTTTTCCGATGCGCTGGCCGAACTGGCAAAGAGCAACTAATGCCCTTCTCGAACCCAACTGCCAATCTCAGCTAGTTTTTCGGAGCTGGTCGCGAAACCGCCAACGCGCTCCGGCGCACGAGCTGGCCCCAAGTGTCGTCATACTTGTGCACCAGCGACATCGCTCCGCGCCCATCGACAAGGCCACGCTCTTCATTGTGCCAGTGGAAAATCCCACCGTTCAAATTGTAAACGCGATCCGCACCCGCCGCGAAAAGCTCCCTCTGGACGCGCTGTGCCAACGCTGAACTGCGCATCCCCACCGAACAGTAAAAGACCACCATCTTGCCGCGCACCGAGGACGAATAGCGCTGCAGGAAGGCGTCGGTGGGGATATTCGGATCAACCCGGATAGAGTTGGGAGGATGGCCGACGGCAAACTCATCCGCTTCACGCACATCTAACAACAGCACACCGGACTTACCCGACAGCCGTTGCGCCAAACCTTCCGACGACAAGTGAAGGACATCAGGAAACCTGCGGCGAACCATCGTCTCGGTCGCAAGCATCCGTTCGGGCTGCAGAGCGACCGCCTTAGGCGCCGTAACATCCGCCGTACGGCCAAATCCGACCCCAGTAGCAGACGCAGATGCAGATGCAGATGCAGATGCAGATGCAGTGAAAACGATCAAACCGATCGTCACAGATACCAGCGACACTCTGTCCACAACGCGCCAAAGCATAGACCAGATCCGTCGTTCACTGACCAACGCAGCAGCTCCTCAAAAAGCAACCTGAACTCAAACGACTTGCATGTCTCACAAGTGACGAACGAACACTATAGATGCGGGTTCCAACGACATCCCCACGTGACGGCAATTCACTCGAGAAGCCCAATACGGTCACGTGAAGATCCGCCCTTTCGCCACTTTATTCAAGGAGCATGAAAACCCGAAGCCGTAGGGCAAAACCAACACCAAGGGAGGCGTTAGTTGAAGGCAACTCAACATCCATCTTCAGGGATCGATGAAACTGAGGAGACGCGCCGTTATCGCCGTCTGGAAGCCTTCAACCCTGCATTCCGCCGCGATATTGAACGTTTGATGCAAGTCTCTCCTGAACTGGAGGATCTTGCCGATAGCTTTCCCGGATTGTTGTTTGCGTTGGCGACAGGCTACGGCAAACCCGCGAAGCAACGCGCAAGTATACAGGCGATCCGTCGCGGCTTACCCCTTCAACGCGCAGCGATGACCTTATCGCTGCCATGGTGGCTGCGCCGCCTTCCTCCCGCCGCCTATACTCACAAAATCAGCATGCTACCGAGAAACGTAGAGTTCTCCAGGCATGTCGTTGATTTGATTCCGACACAAACATCGGACATGGGCCCCTGGCTATGGGCCATTGAGCATGGCTATCGCGGATGCCACTGGCACTTCGCTCTTTGGGCCGCGCGCTGGCTATCTAGATCCAATCGCGTCCTGGCAAGCCCGGGCGGAGAAAATAATTTCCGCTTTCTAACGGCCTGGGCATGGCACGCCGAGCGAGAGGGAACGCCAGGCCACCAGCTTGTACGCAAACCCTGGTCATCAGAAATGGGCCTGCGTAAAGCACTGGACGAAGTGGGCATATGGCGCCGCCGTGTGGCCCTGGCCGTCGCGCTAAACTCACAAAAAGAAACCGACTGGCTCACCGAAGGCAGCGCCAACGGCTACGAATTTGTCGCATTACAGACACCGGAGGATTTCATTCGGGAAAGCGATAAGATGGAGAACTGCTTGGATCAGTTCAGCGATCATATGGAAGGCGGCCTCTCGCGCATCTTCTCCATCAGAAAGAAGGGGCGCACCGTCGCAAATCTGGAAGTCGCCCCTCACGACAGCGAACCCACAATAGCCGGCATCCGTCAGTTGCGTGGACGCCGCAATCACAAGGCACGACCGGAGGTATGGCGCGCAGCATATACTTGGCTCAGCGAGCAACCCTTGCGACCGCCACACGCTGCGGCTCGGCGCAGCGACCGGGCGAGGACACAGCAAGCCGCATTGGAATTGTGGCTACCCTACCTGGAATTTCTCGATACGGCGGGGCTCGCCGAGGAGTTCGCGGCCTCAGCAATTGGCTTGAAGCCCATTGCGAGCAAGCGCCTTCCAAAAAGGAAAGTAAGTCTCTAAACCAGCACTCGAACACCCCGTGGCGCACCTCGCAAAGTAACATGCGCAAGGCCACCGCCGTCAAAGAAAGGAATGGTCAGGCCACACGCCGTTGTTCTCCTGTTGATTTGACGTGCACTCGTGTCGAGCGGCGCGACTTCTTTCCAACCGGCAAAGAAATGAGATCACGCTCGGGTTCGTCAGAAACCTTCTCAACCACAGGCGTTGCATGGGTTGGCGCGTTTGCCGTTACGTCAAGCACCTGCGCGATGCGCCGTGTGCTCTCCGCCCCTTGCGAAAAAGCGGCTTCCCAGAATTGAGCCTGCACATTGAGAATATCCATCGGCGTCCGGCATCGTGCCAACTTACTGGGCATCCCAAGACAGGCCTGCATCCTTCTGCTCGTCAGTCCCCACAGCTCTAGCTGACACTGACCAAGCCCCTTAAATTTCCGTTGTGTTTCATCGGATTGGGCAACCGGGCTTGCAAAATACGCTTCGCACATCGCTTGCCACGAACCGAAGCCTAAATCACTGATATTATGTAATGATTTCATAACTCGACTCCCTGACCGCGACCAGCTTGCCTCCTACCAGCCGCTTGAAGTGGAAGTATAACTCACGATCGAAAATTCAACCGCCGGAAGTCAATTTGTCCACAGCTCGCCAGAACAATTAAGATGCTGCAGCGCAAAATAAATTTCCCAACCTTCTCGAAACTCTCAACAGATGCTCGCCATCACAAATTTCAATCAAAAATAATTATCGAACAAAACTCACAACCAAAAATTGAATATAGAGCCATTAACCACTTTATATTTGACAGTACTCGTCCTATCGCGAAGCTTTAGCCATGTTTCCCATCGCCGCTCCATGTTTCCCGCGGCGGAAAAACCCTTTGTATTTGTGTATTTTCATGTTGAGTTTCGTCTTTCTCAAGCAGGTCGAAAATATAATTTCAGCACGAGCTCAAGCGTGCTTATACCCCAAAGCATTGGTAGCGCTCGCTCTAATTATCAGCGCTCAACCCGTAGCAGCGAATGACGGAAACACGCCAACGAGGCACTATGAAACCTGGGTCGGCGCGGACACCGCCAAGAATGTTTGGCTTCTATATTCGGGAACGACTGCATCTCCATTCGGGCACATCTATGAAGACGGCCTTCGCCTAAGGTTTGTTGGCGGCTATGGCCAGTATACTTACGGCGGCAAACGTCCTGAGCTTAATCCTGCCTACACGGGTTTCGGAGCTGAACCGTGGCTCATTACGCCATATAAAACCTTCAAGGCACGGGTGCAGTTTGCGGAGGCTCTGATTGGCTATCAGTTACGTACTGGCGAACTTACGACCAAAGCTTTCGTCGGCATTTCGGCCATCGATCACGATATCCGTCCCGGAGACTATGCGATCCTTCCCGACGCAAACGGGAAACCGCAAAAATACTCCTTTAACTTTGCAAGTGGGCTTGATGTCGGCGTCAAAATCGCCCTTGAACTATGGTTGAATCTCGGTGCCGACGCCTATGCCTCTCTCGACCTTGCTTGGTCGGACGCCCACCTGACGCGATCCGCACGTGCGCGGATCGGACATTACTTATTTGATGGCCTGTCCGCAGGCCTGGAAGCCAACTTCAACTTGGACAGAAATGGCGAAGTCCGCCTCAAGGACGAAGAATTCGTCACGGACGCACCTATCGATTACGCCCGCTTCGGTATGTTCGCGAGATACAATTGGGACGGAGGAGAAATTTCCGCTTCAGCCGGTCTACTCGGGGACTTCACGCAAAATCAGTCTGCATATGGTACAGTGAACTGGGTAACTCAGTTCTAACAAACCATCAGCCGCAGAGAGCGCATCGAGAGCAATCATGATCGGACTACCATCTGCGAACATTTCGCGAGCAGCAATGGCGGCCGCTTCATTGCTTGTCTTGCTCACGGCCCCTGTCCACGCGAAGACGTGCGCGGATCAAACGGTTTGGGCGCGCGGAGAACCCTCCGTCCTACAATGGCTCGCCAAAGCGAAAACAAAAGCCAATTGGCGCGCAAAGGTCAGAGCTTTGCCGGATCTTGGCGATCCATTTGCCAATTGGGAACGGGCAGAGAACGCCACCGAACACTGCGTCTCGGGTCCATCCGGAACGGTCTGCGACTTCGAAGGCACCCCATGTCGTAAAGACTGAGAAGCCCGTTAGCCATTTGTAAAATATGAGAATATCTGGACAATAAAACCCAGATGAGATTTTTGCGCGTCGGGATCGATTTGCAATCGAACGACTTGACGACGCCACAATTCATCAACAAATAGAACGCCCATTCTGTTTGCGAACAGTGAATTGACACTCTGTTACCTGCGAAACACCGGTTGCTCCGATAAAGCGGTTACTTTGACGATTTGCGTAGCACCCAACCACAGCACTTGAACAAGTGCCGCAGACAACTCGATCCAACCTCGACCTTTCGGTTCGGCCACCCATGCCCAAGTTAAGGCCAGAAACTCTGACGGCACGTCGCGAGCACATTCTTGACGCTGCGGAACGCTGCTTTGCGCGTTCCGGCTTCCATCAATGTACGATGGCTGAGATTTGCGCTGAAGCGGGAATTAGTGCTGGCGCTCTCTACAGTCACTTTCCTTCGAAAGAAGCCCTAATCGCTGGTAGTGCGGAACGTGACCGGTCCAATCTCACACGCCAATTCGCCGAGGTCGCGGATACCCCGGATCTGCCGACAGCTCTCACAAAGATTGCCGAGTACTACACGGTCGACGAACCCCAATATAAGCGCATTTTGACTGCCGAAATCGGACTGGAAGCCACACGCAACAATGGCATTCGTGAGATTTTTAACTCCGTCGACGGTTTTGTAGTGAGCAGCCTTCGGGAAGTTATCGAGCGTTCCCAACAGGAAGGTCGCATCAAACCAGATCTCGATGCGCGAACTTTGGCTGAACTCCTCAGCGTCATTGGCGAAGGCTTGATGTGGCGGCGTGCTGTTATTCCAGACTTCGACGCCAAGCCGTTGCTGCCTGCGATCACCAGCATCGTCGAAACGCTCTTTAACCCAACCTCACAACAACCAGGTGCCGCGACGCCGGCCAGACCTGCCGAGATCGAGGAAGACGCATGAAAAAGTGGCTTCTACTGATCGCGGTCGTGGCCGTGCTTTCCGCCGGCGGCTACGCCTACGTCTACGGCGATCTGCAAAAGCAGTTGGCTGAGAAGTTCGCGCTATCCAAAACCGATAACAAATCCGCAGATAAATCGAGCAAAGAAACAACCGAAGAGCAATCCTCTTCCTCCAAGGCCGTAGCGCCTGAGGATTCGGCAATTGCAGTTTCAGTGGCGGTAGTCCAACCCGCACTGTTTGTCGAAACCGTTATGGTCACGGGCTCTCTTGTTGCCCGCGAGCAAATCTTCGTGGCGGCGGAAATCGAAGGCCAGCGGATTGTGGAGCTTTCGGCCGAAGAGGGTGACTACGTAAAGAAAGACGATCTGCTCGCGACACTCGAAAGCGAGGCGCTCTCGGCCCAACGCGCCCAAATCACGGCAACCATTGCACGTGCCGATGCTGCCATCGACCGAGCCAAGAGCCTGATCGTGGAATCTGAAGCGCGCCTCGATGAAGCGGAAGCCGAGTTAAAACGCGCAACGCCATTGCGCTCCTCCGGATATCTTTCCGAGAGCACATATGACCAGCGCCGGGCGACAGCACGTACCGCGCGAGCCCAGCTGACGGCAGCCAAGCATGGCCTGCTCCTCGCCGAAGCCGAGAAGAACCAAGCTGGAGCTCAGGGCCGGGAACTGGATTGGAAACTATCGAAGACGGAAATTCGAGCCCCGACCAGCGGCCTGATCTCTCGCCGCACCGCGCGCATCGGCGGCCTCGTTTCGAGCACAAAGGACCCGTTGTTCCTGCTTGTCTCGGATGCCGAGATTGAACTCGACGCCGAAGTGCCCGAAACCAAACTCACGCGCTTGAAAATCGGACAGAAAGCTCAGATCAGCGCATCCGGCGGACCAATGGTTGAAGGGACCGTCCGCCTTATCTCACCAGAGGTCGACATCGCCTCAAGGCTCGGTCACGTCCGTATCTTTCTTGGCGCAAACCCAAACTTGCGTGTTGGAGCTTTTGCGCGCGGAACCATTGAAACGTCACGCACAAACGGATTGGCGGTCCCACAGTCAGCGGTACTGTACGAGACAAGCGATACCGCACAGCGCCCTATGGTCCAGCGCATTGTGGAGGGCAAGGTGGAAACCGTCGAGGTAGAGATCGGCTCTATTGCCGCCGGGTTTATGGAGATCACATCCGGTCTTACGGAAGGTGACGTCGTCGTCGCCAAATCCGGAACATTTCTGCGCAATGGCGACCACGTCAGACCAATCAAGCCCTCACCCAAAATCAGTGAGGCAAACTAATGAACACCAACGTCTCAGCGTGGTCGATACGACGACCAGTCCCCGCCCTGGTCCTTTTCATGGTACTGGTTGTGATTGGTACGCTGAGCTTTGGCACGCTGCCCATTACACGCTTCCCAAACATCGACATTCCGATTGTTCAGGTCTTGATTACTCAAGCCGGCTCCGCGCCTTCTGAACTCGAAACGCAGGTCACAAAAAAAGTCGAAGATGCCATTGCCGGTGTTAACGGCGTCAAACACCAAACGTCGACGATCACCGAAGGCTCATCCACCTCGATGATCGAGTTTCGGTTGGAAATTGATCCCGACCGCGCATTGAACGACGTCAAAGACGCAATTGCGCGCATCCGCGCAGACCTGCCACGAACCATCGACGAGCCGATCGTTCAGCGTATCGAAATCGAAGGTCTTCCTATCGTGACCTACTCGGCGCGCGCGCCGGCGATGACCCCAGAAGAGCTGTCGTGGTTCGTTGATGATACCGTTTCGCGTGCTCTCCGAAGCGTTGCCAACGTCTCAGCTGTTGATCGCATCGGCGGCGTCACCCGTGAGATCCATGTTGAGTTAGATCCTGATCGGCTTCTCTCACTCGGCATCACTGCAGGTGACGTGAACCAACAGATCCGCGCAACCAACATCAACCTCGCCGGGGGCCGGGGTGAAATTGCCGGACGCGAACAAGCAATCCGTACCTTGGCTGGCCAGAAGTCCGTGGCAGATCTGGCCGCAACCAGCATTGCGCTACCGGGCAACCGCTACGTCCGGCTCGATGAACTTGGCAAGGTCGTTGATACTGTCGAAGAGCCACGCACATTCGCCGACCTCGATGGCGAACCCGTCGTCGCTTTTGCAGTCTCGCGCGCAAAAGGAGCCAGCGACACCAACGTAGCTGACGCAGTCGCAGAACGTATTAAACAGCTCCAAACCGAATACCCGAACGTCATCTTTACACGCATCGATAACACCGTCGATTACACCTACGGGGTGTTTGAATCGACCATGAAGACCTTGATGGAAGGTGCCGTCCTCGCCATTCTCGTCGTCTTTGTTTTTCTCCGAGACTGGCGCGCAACCATCATCGCGGCAATTGCCCTGCCCCTCTCGATTATTCCGACATTTTGGGCGATGGAGACCATGGGCTTCTCGCTCAATCTCGTGTCGCTTCTCGCAATAACTATCGTTACTGGCATCCTGGTCGATGACGCCATCGTCGAAATCGAAAATATTGTCCGCCACATGCGCATGGGCAAATCCGCCTATCGCGCAGCCCTTGAAGCGGCCGACGAGATAGGTCTGGCTGTGATCGCGATTACGGTCACGATTATCGCAGTCTTCATGCCCGTCAGCTTCATGGGTGGAATCGCCGGACAGTACTTCAGGCAATTCGGCATGACCGTGGCGTTTGCCGTCGCGTTCTCGTTGCTCGTCGCGCGATTGATAACACCGCTCCTCGCCGCCTACTTCATGCGGTCCAACAAAGAAGCCGTCGAAAAAGAAAGCTGGCTCCTCCGGATCTATACGCGTCTCGTCGGATGGTCCGTCCATCACCGCATCAAAACCGTTCTTCTCGGCATTGCGATCTTTTTCTGCTCGATCGGCTCATTCTATTTGCTCCCGTCCGGCTTCCTTCCGGTAGAAGACGTCAGCCGGTCCCTCCTGGCCATTGAACTGCCACCGGGCTCACGCATTGAGGACACGCGCGAAGTCACGGAACGCATTGCCAACCACCTGCGCCGCCGTCCTGATGTCGAAAGCGTGTTCGTCAACGGCGGCAACCTGATGGGTTCTGGCGCCGAGGTGCGTAAGGCGACTCTCATCATCACGTTGAAGCCCAAGGACAAACGCGAGAAACCGCAAGCCGAAATTCAGGAAGAGATCGGCCGTGAACTGGCCGACATCCCGGACGTGCGCTACTGGTTCCTCCAGGACAACGGCCAACGCCAGTTCCAGCTCGTCGTATCCGGCCGAGACGGCGAAGCTGTTGATCGCGTGGGAGCTGCACTGACGAGCCAAGCCAATCGCCTCCCGCAACTCCTCAACGTTGTCTCGACAGCGGAACTCGATCGACCGGAACTACGCGTCTTTCCAAAGAGCGATGTTGCAGCCGACCTCGGCGTAACAACCCAAGCCATTTCTGAAGCGGTCCGCATCGCAACGATCGGCGACATCGGCGCCAACCTCGCAAAGTTTGACGTCGGCGACCGGCAAATCCCCATTCGCGTCAAGCTTCCCGACAGCGCGCGCGCCAATCGGCACATGCTCGAGAGTATCAAGGTTCCGACAGCGTCCGGCGGATCAGTGCCGTTATCCACCGTCGCGCGCTTTGAACTGAGCCAAGGCGCGACATCGATCGATCGCTACGACCGAACCCGCCGCGTCCTCATCGGAGGCGATCTGGTCGGTCGCACTCCTTTGGGCGATGCAGTGAACGCAGTTATGAAACTGCCGACCGCACAAAACCTACCCGAAGGCGTTGTGATCAAGCAATTCGGCGATGCCGAGGTTATGGCGGAAGTGTTCGAAAGCTTTGGCCAAGCCATGGCCGCTGGCTTGATGATGGTCTACGCTGTCTTAGTCCTGCTTTTTGCAAGCTTTTTGCAGCCCGTTACCATTCTGTTCTCCCTGCCGCTCTCGATCGGTGGCGCCATCGTCGCCCTAGCAATAACAGCAAACTCCATCAGCTTGCCTGTCGTCATCGGCGTGCTCATGCTTATGGGTATCGTGACCAAGAATGCCATCATGCTCGTGGATTTCGCTGTAGAAGAAATTGCGAGCGGCGTCCCGCGCAATGAAGCCATCGTCGACGCTGGCCGCAAACGCGCGCGACCCATCATCATGACGACAATTGCAATGATCGGCGGCATGCTGCCATCGGCCTTGGCCCTCGACTCTGGCGGTGAGTTCCGCGCGCCTATGGCCATCGCTGTAATCGGCGGCCTAGTTTCTTCGACGGTGCTCTCACTTGTATTTGTACCCGCCGTCTTTGTTCTCATGGACGATGTGGGCCGCGTGTTAGGCCGTGTCTTCGGGCGTTTCGTTGGCGCCGTCGACGAACCGGATGAGCCCACCGCGCATTCCGCAAAACCGCTTCCGTCAGGCTCTCCAGCAGCTTCGGCCGAATAGGTCACGGTGGATTGTTAATCGGGAAACAAATTTATTGCCCCACACCACGAACTTAGCGCTATCAGCTAGCGTTCACCGTTCATCGCAAAATGAATTTCTTGCAGCCCGGAAGGGAACTAAATCCATGTTTGACGCGAAAAGCCTCCTCGATGCACTGGTGGGCGGCGCAAAGCCCGCACACACATCAGGCGCACCAGATACAACAGCACACGGCGACCCACTTGGCGACCTCCTGCGCAATATCATTCCCGACAAGAACTCAGAAAATGCAGGCGCCGCAGCGCCCCCATCGTCGTCAGGAGACGACATTGGCGACATCCTCAACAACCTAAAGGAAAAAATTGGCGCTGAAGGCGGCCTCGGTGACATTCTCGGCCAAGTCTTTGGCCAAGCCACTTCCGGCGTCCGTGAAGGCGCCGGCAAGATCGACGAAGCCACGGGAGCCAGCGACAGCGTCGGCGATGCCGTCCGTCAACTTTCCGGCAAATCACCAGAAGAACTGATCGCCACCGTCCGCGAAATGATCGCCAACAACCAGCTCGGCGCTGGTGCGGCATTGGGCGGCCTCGGCGCCCTGATCCTCGGCACTCAGACGGGCCGTTCAGTCGCCGTGGGCGCTGCCAAGATAGGTGCGCTGGCGCTCATCGGCGGCCTTGCCTACAAAGCTTATCAAAACTACCAGCAAGGTCGGCCTTTGATCACCGGAAAGGACGAGGTCGTAGCCGAACCTCCTCCAGGCTCAGGGTTTGAACCATCAGCCGTCAGCAATAGCGAAGCGTTGACGCTTATCCGCACTATGGTGGCCGCCGCAGCAGCGGATGGTCGGGTCGACTCGATCGAGCAAAATGCAATTCTCAGCAGTCTTCCCCAACATGGCCTGAACGGAGAGGCCGAAGAATTCCTCGCCGCCCAACTCAATCACCCCGCATCGATCGACGAAATAGCCGGAGCGATCCGATCTAAGGAAGAAGCAGTCCGGGTCTACACAGCCGCGCGCATTACCATCGAACCCGATTCCGATGCTGAAAAAGACTTTCTGGCCAGCCTCGCCTCACGGCTCAACATTGAGCCAGAGCTGGCTGCACATCTCAATGCCTCAGCACGCCAAGTTGGCGCCTAGCTATATTCTTTAGATACGAGAAAAAAGGGGAGGCCAAACGCCTCCCCTTTCGATTTCTGTCTTTTACCGCAGCCGGTCTCAAACCATCCGAGGCAATAGGCAGCGTTGGCTGTCAGTTGTTGTTCATGCCCGTCGTAACTGACGACTGCTGATCCTGATCCTTCTTGAAGAAGACATCGACACGCATGCCTGTCAGCAGCGGCGGTGATCCATCCAGATCAGCAACCACTTCCAATACATCGACATCGTTGGGACGACGCGGACCACGTGACGCGATACGCGGGCTACCCAGCGCCGACGCGATTTCAGTCACTGCGCCAGTGAATTCACGATCAGGATAGGCGTCGGCCTTAATGACGACCTTCTGACCAACGCGGATCTTGGAAACATCACGCTCTTCGACTTCTGCGCGCACACGCAATCCCGAAACGTTACCAAAAAGGACGAGAGGTGATTGCGGGCCCGGTGTTGCGATCTCGCCTTCGCGCGCGATCACGTTCAAGACCGTACCGTCAAACGGCGCCCGTACACGCGTCTTTTCATAGGCATTTTCAGCCATGGAAAGCTCAGCCCGCGCAATCGTCAAAGACGTCTCCAGCCGTGTCGGCAGAGGCATGTCTGAACGCTCCGCAACCTTGGCGAAATTCTTGCGTTCATCGCGCACTAACGTCTGAGCCTCATCGACAGCTTTGCGCACATCGGCAAGGTCGGCCTCAGACGCATCGCCCGCCCGTACACGCTCAGCGGTGTCGTCGAATTTCCGCCAATCGTCAAAGAGCGAACGTTCGGCATCTGCCAACGCATCCTCCGCGCGGCGGCGATCAAGCGCAGGCCCTGTGGCCTCTTCCTCGCTGCGCTCGCGCTTGCGCACCTCAACTTCTGAACGTGCTGCTACGACCCGCTGCCATGCGTCATCCGCATCAAGCTTGACCAGAATATCGCCCTTGCGAACTTGCGCGTTCGTCGCGACGGGAATCTCAACGACCAATCCGCCGGTCTCAGCCGAAACCTTGACCTCACCCGATTTGGGCTCGATCCGCCCAGTCGCCGAAGCGGCCCACCGCGCGCGAATAACCGAGTTTGAATCCACTTCCGCCGCGGTCTGGGCATGCGCTGCACCCGCGGTCCAACTCTGCTTGAGAACCGTCGATGCTATCGAAGCCGCCAGAACGCTCGCAATAGCGAACGTTGCCAAGGTCGAGTTAATTTTAGGCATGAGCTTTGCGCCTCTTTGTCAAATCCGTAATTTCTGGAGCATCTAGCCCCTGCGGCCGGCGCTCTTCGCCGACGATAAGACCGTCTTCAATCTTGACCACGCGATCGGCGTAGCCGAGCGTTCGCGGATCGTGTGTCACGGCAAGAACGCTACGGTTCTGCTCGTGAGCGATCCGCGCCAAGAGCTCCATGACGGCATGACCGTTCTCACTATCGAGCGCAGCGGTCGGCTCATCGGCGAGAACGATAGACGGTGAGCTGACAATGGCGCGGGCAACCGCCACGCGCTGTTGCTCACCACCCGACAAATTGCCGGGGTAATTCATCAATCGGGCACCGAGCCCAACCTCGCGCAGAACATCTTCGCTGCGCGCCGCCGCTTTGTAACCTTTTTGCCCCCGGACATCGAGCGCGATGCGCACGTTCTCGAGAGCAGATAGCGTCGGAAACAAATTGTAGGATTGGAAAATGAAGCCAATGTGAGCGCGTCGCAACTCCGCCAGTTGCTCGGCACTGAGCCCCTCCGTGTTCGTCCCTGCGACGGTCAACGACCCTTCCGTAGGAGTCATGATACAGCCCAGGATCGAAAGGAGCGTAGTCTTGCCACTGCCTGAAGGCCCCATGAGCAACGTGAGTTCGCCGGGCACGAGCGACAGGTCAACGCCCTTCACAGCGACGACCTTGCCCGCACCGCGTCCAAGCTCTTTCACGATGCCCTTAGCTTCCAGAACTGGCTTACTCGTGGTCATCGGCTAAACACCGTCGCTGGGTCGATCTTCGTTACCTTGACGATGGCCGATATCGCCGAGATGGCGCACATGAACACGGTCACGGTAAAGAGTGCGGCCGCCAATTGCGGCGTCATTAGAATTGGCAGCGGCGTTGACTGGCTCGCAAAAACAATCACGCCCGCCAATATCATGCCTAGCATATAACCAAGAATAGCGCTGAGGCCTGCTTGGGCTAGGATTACTTTGTGAATATATCCGGATGAAGATCCTAATGCACGCAGAGTTGCAAACTCGTTGATGTGATCCTTCGTACTGGAATAAAGGGTTTGCGCCACGATTACAGTGCCCACCAGAATACCGAGCAAAGCGCCACCAATAAGCGCAACGCCAGCACCCGTACGGAACAACCATTGTTTCAGGCTACGGTCGTGAAATTCTTCTTTTGTCAGAACTTCCGCCGACTCAAGCCGGTTCAGCAATTGTTTTCTAACCGCCTCGACATCGGCATTTGGTGCGAGTTTTACAAGATGAAAGGTCGCAATATCGCTCGGCAAATTGAGAAGCTGCCGCGCACGCGATAGAGGCATGTAAACATAAGGTGACTGCGTGAATGAGCGAATGCCGTCTGTCAACGCATTGATCTTAACGCGCCCAAAGTCGATTTGCGCAGAATCGCCAATCCCATGAACACCGAAGTCAGAAAGATAGGTGCGATCAACTGCAATCGCGTCCGGTGCTTTGATGTCTTCCCACGTCCCCTTCACCAAATTCCAGGGCTTTAACGCACCGTCTTCGGCGTCGGATCCGACAACGACAACACGCGTAGAGCCGCCCTCAGGTTTACGCCACTCGGCAAACTTCACCACGATAGGCGTCACCGAAACAACGCCAGGTGTCGCGAGTGCCTGATGCCGTTCGCGCGTGCTTAGCAGCGCACCGCCATCCTCGAAACTTTTCGCCCCAAACGCCGTAATCCAGAGCGTCGCATCTGCTTGGTCGATGTTCGCTGTGATCATGCGGCTCGCGCCGAGATAAAGGCCAAGCTGAACCGCGACCAGCACAATCGAAAAGAGAATGCCGACCAACGTAACCGTAAGTCGTACGCGATCATGAAATAGGTTTCGAAATGCGAGTGTCAGAACCATTTAGCCAACCCGGCGTTGCGCCATTGATTTTTATCGCCATCAGTTCAACAAGAACTTCGCAGGCGCATAGAGTGCCGCTAGCAAGGTCCGAATTCTGTCGCCTAGAAGGCGTTCCTATCGGGCCATTAGCGCGGGAACGAAAAATCATGCCATATCGTTAGGTTTTACAATACAATTTTATAGTTAACATATGGCAAGATATAAGTTTTTTGAAGGCTACGACCGATTTTCCGGCTATCTCGAAGCCGAGCCCCGATCCATCAGAGTGTAAAATATTAGCCTACAGTTGAGAAACCAAGCTTTCGCCGCTTATTTTGTTTACATCAGCCCCTAAAACCCTCTCGTCAACTATTGAAAAGCCCAGCCATGTCAAGTCTTTCACTGACCTCAACCCGGAAACTGCGCGTCATCGCCGCAGGCGCCGCCGCGGCTTGCGCGCTCGTCATTCATACGGCTATAGGCTCAGCGATCGCCCAGGAACCACCTCAGGAACTTGGCATTTGGTATGACGACACCGGTCGTGGTGCTGTCAAAATCTCTCAATGCGGCACCTACCTGTGTGGCCACATCCACTGGCTCAAATCGCCTCTCAACAGCAAAGGCGAACCGCTTCACGACGCCAACAACCCAAACCCAAATGCGCGCATGCGTCCCGTGTGTGGCATGCAGGTTTTCGGCCAACTTACGCCCCAGGGCGACGGCACATGGGACGGCGGCTGGATCTACGATCCCAAGGTCGGCAAGTCCTATGACGTCGAAATCAAGAGCGCAGGCGCCGATGTCTTGGAGGTCCGCGGCTACGCTGGAATTAAGATGTTTGGCAAAACTCTCGTTTGGCGCAAAGCCCCCGACGATCTACCCAATTGTGATTTAGCCGAAGCGAACGGGAGTAAGCGCTAAGGCAGCAACCAAGAGCCTCCAGAAAGGTTCCTGGAAATAAAAAAGCACAGCACAATTCCAAGCGCTGTGCTTTTATTTTTCTCTCAATAGCGCGCAGCTCTCGTGAACTATTCTGCAGCGCCGGCTTGCACCGCATCAGCAACGCCAACGCTTCCGACACGTGCCCGCTGCTGGTCACGCCGCGCGAGCATGCGCTGAACGAAATCAACGGCACGCTCCATCACGATATCTCTCTGCCGATCGAGCGTAACCATATGGTAGCTGTCATCAAGCACGATCGTCTCGACGTATCCACCTAGATCTTTCTGCAAAACCAGTGTGTTAGAGAGGTTGCTCTGATCGTCGTGACGCGGATGGACGATGATCGCCGGAGCCGTGCACGCACCTAGGTTGCGCTTCACAGCCTTCACCAGTCGATGGAACTCCAACACCATCACGCCCGAACGCGCATAAGCCTGCTCGACGCCAGGACCCGAGCCCTTGAACGCCTCGATCATGAAATTGCGAACGCGCTCATCCTTGATACCGTGCGGCTCGCGCTGCTTGAAACGGAACATCCGCGCAAACCAACGCTGCGTAACCAAGCGATAGAAATTGAAATACCAGGGAATAGCCCAGCCGTTCGGCCACAACGTCGGCGCAAACACGAGCAGGCCTTCCACTTCGTTAGACCGCTGCTGAGCAAGCCGCATCGCGACAATAGAGCCAGCCGAAAGCCCGCCAATAAGAACCGTATCGCACTTGGCCTTGAGCTCGTCGAAGGCCTTTTCGGCTTCCGCATACCAGTCCTGCCACCGCGAAAGGCTAAGCACGTCAGTACCATTCGCCATACCGGGAAGCATAGGGCAACTCACCGTGTAGCCGTTGCGCGCAATGCCCTGAGCTAAGAATTTAAGCTCCATGGGCGTCCCGCCGAGGCTATGGAACAACAGCACCCCGACTTTGCCGCCCCCGTAATGTATGCTGCTCAGATACCCTGTATTCTTCTTTTTGTTCATGCTTCTGTACGCTTCCGCTGACATCCGAGCCGAGCTTTGTGTAGGCGATCTTTATCACTGCGAGCGTCGACCTTTAGCCGACACATGCTCCCGCGCGTGTAACCTACGGAACTGCCATAATGTATTGGCGTCCCCCGCTTGGCTCGGTGACTCTACCGAGAAGGTTTATTCCGCCGCTCTGGTCATCCCGCTCATCCCGACAACCTCACCGCGACGAATACCCTCCTGCTAATTCGCAGGCTAAAACTCCCTCTGCTATCATTTGAGCTTTCCGGCGGCCTTATAAGACAAAGAATGTCATGGCACCGTTAATTGGCTTGTATGTCACCTACTGAACGAAACGTATCGCCTTGACGATAGGGCAACGTGACGCAATTGCGAATATCCAAAAATTGAAACGCGTAAAATGAATCTTTTCGTAATGTCATATCTATAAGGATACATTATCGATAACTTACGCAACGCATTTACGCCCTCTGTGTGCGGATTGACACATCTGTTGTCACGCTTCCGCCGTCCACGACCGCGGCACTTTCCGCAATATAATTGTGACTCCCGTATGACCGAATGCCCGCGACAATTCGGGTAAGCCGCTCGTTACGTCTTATCTCCACAATTGTGGCAATGCTGTAGATTCGTAGACGGACATCTGACATAGCTCGTCCATTGTGGCATATGCACAACACGAGACTAAGGTATGCGACATTTCCGTAGGCCGCGCAAAGACCTGAGCAAAGAGCCTCAGACGCGCCTAGAAATATGATGTTAAGGTTAATGTATCACCGTTGTGATCAGGGCCTTTCCACCTCCCTGGGTAGCGATGCCTCTCTCCGATCACAAATTTCTCATTATCGAAATTGCAAAACGCCCCCGGCACATTTCCATAACTTCACCGCGCTCTGCTCAAAAGTTCGCCATCTGAAAAATATGAAATCGTTGTCACTATTAACCACAAGCGCGCACGTTATAGTTACCGGAAATTGCGCAGCGCACTTCACACTGACTTGGTCGCGTGCGGATTTGGCAAAATTATCGAGCGGAGGTTGAATCGTTGCTGCGCGCCTATCGTTTGCCGGTTTCCATACTTTTGAGCCTGACGCTTTCACTTGCGCCGGCTCTGGAGCCACTTCACGCCCAAACGTCAATCCCGCTGCCTGATATCGAAGCTTGCAAAGCTCAAGATGAGGAGGCCTTCCGATCCGCGATCAAGGCCGTCACGACAAGCGCCTTACGAACCAACCTTGGCACCGTCGACTACGACGCCCTTGTCGCCGAGCAATGGCGCAAGAACAACGTCAGTCAACTGATTGATGATCGCGTCGACATCGCTGTTGCTGAGGTCCGCGACGAGTCAAGCTGGGGCACACTGCTTAAGTCTCTCGCTTATAAAGAGCAGGCCCAGAAACTGGCAACTGAAGTCGCCGAACGCGTTTATCGCTCGGACGCAATGAAAACGGCTATCGCCGATCTCGCGACAGCCGTCGGCCTGGAAGTTGGTGGCCGCATCGAGCAAGCAACCCGCGACGCCTCCCAACCGGCATTGCAATGCCTGCAGAGCTATCTTGGGCCTCGCTACGGCGCAACGGTCAGCGCAATCGTTCGCGATGATGCGCAAAGAGATTTCGCTGGAGCGTCGGACGCTGGGGGAGCCGATATATCGGCGGGTTCCATTTTACGCGAATCCAGCGCGGGCATCACTGGCGCAGCTATTCTCCTTGTACGTCGACAACTCGCAAATCTCGCGCGGAGCGTTGGGCAGCGCATGGTCGGCAGTGTTCTGTCCCGCCTTGTCTCGGTTGTGGCGGGCGGCGTCGGCCTTGTCCTGATCGCGAAGGACTTATGGGATCTGCGTTACGGTGTCCTGCCGATCATCGCATCGGAAATGAAGTCGGATGCCAGCAAAGATCAGGTTCGCGCAGAATTGGCCAAGAGCCTAAGTGAGCAAATGCGCAGTCATGTCGACGAAATTGGCGCTGCGGCTGCTGACCGCGTCGTCGAGGTCTGGCGCGATTTCCGCAGCGCGCACTTGAAAGCACTCGAACTCGCCGAAACCAATCAAGAATTTAGAACCTTCCTCGATAACGTCCGACAATCCGACCTTGGGCGTCTGGATGAAGTTGTCGGTCTCGTTCTGGCAAGTGAAGGCGAAACCGGGGTTCTCACGCGGCTGGAGAACGGCACTCTGAACGAAGCAATCACCAGTCTGCCAGAACCCGCGATGGAGATTGCGCGCGCTACACGCTCTCTTGAAACTGCTCTCAAGTGGTCGGCAGTGGCTGGAAACAACATCAGTGCCGTTGTCGAGTACGGTATCTATCAGCAAGCCAGTCCGGACTCGTTTTCCACCTACACGCTGCAACGCGTTCTCGCTCTGAAAGATCGTATCGCCATCGCCCGGCTCGCCGGTGTCAACCGCGACGCTCGCGAAATCTTATTAGAACTAGGCGACTCCTCTTTGCTTGGATTGTCACGGAGCCTCACCAGCGATGAACTGGCGACACTAAGCAGCTACCTTACCGGCCTGAAACGTGAACCCCGCGAACGCGTTTTGCGCGCCGTTGCGGCCTCACCGGCGAAAATGCAGGTTCTGGCGTCGGAAGGTGTGCGCAATGCTGTCGTCGCAAGCTCCGATCAGAACGCAGCTGTAGAGATGATGCTGCGAAATGATACCTCCGTAGATCCCACCAAGGTTGCCTCCGATTTCAAACTCGTTTGGGATGGCCGCGTCAGCCCGTCCCTCCTCGTCAATAAACATCCCCTCTCATTGGGGGCATTGGCGGTCGCGTTGGTCATTCTTCTGTTGCTCCTCCGTCGCCTCTTCAGCGTGAGGCGACCATCGAAGATTGGCACCGACGCGTAGCAAACAGAGGCAAGGCCTGACCTCAATTTTCAAAGATTGTGAGACCGTCAACAGAGGCGGATAGGCCACAGCGCATTGGTACGGTTTCATGCTAGAGCAGTCAGCCGAAGCGGATTTGCCCCGGCACATCCGCAAGAGGGACCGTAAAGACTTGGGACGGGAGACTAAAAAATGGGGCTTAAGGCACCGGGGATCATCACTTTTCTAATAGCGATTATTTTGACCGTCACTGTACTGATCATGAAGTTCTTTGACGCCAAGATTCCTTTTCTGGAGAATCGCGAGTTCTGGGTACTTTTGTTCTCCCACTTCCTCTTAATACTTGGGTGTTTGACACGTGGGCTGTAGCCACTAGCGTTGAATTTCTCAGCGACCCACAACCGACGGCTGTCCAACCCAGAATTTAGCTTTCTCATGTGCCCAACTGTCGCGCGGCACAATTTGGACTCGCCTCAACCTGCCCATCTGGGTGACGTTTCTCGTATGAACCGGGAACCGTACACGTTGACAAATTTCGCTAATCGCATCCGAATGTCATCGCCTGGGATTGTAGCCGCCGTCGTTTTGACGGTGGCAGCCGCAGGTTTCCTCCTTGCAGCACTGATCGGTCGCGGTGGTGTTAACCCCGTAGCCGGTATGGTGCCCGTCGCGGATCAGCAGCAGACCGCTGGTCCAGTCGGCAACGACAGAACATCGCGTTGAATATAAATATACTCAGCGCGACGGCTTGAGCGGATATTTCCGCTCAGCCAGCCAACCGTTTTGCGCGGCATAGTCCGCGCACTGAATTACCCAGATAAACCGTATCGGCGTTTTCAAGATCTGGAAGGGCAAGCGGCGCTTCTACAGCCCGTCCGCTCGCGAGAAGTTCGGCGCGGAAGGTTCCTGGGAGGAGACCGGCCGACAATGGCGGCGTCAAAAGCTTTCCGTCACGCTCGATGAAGATGTTGGTGCGGCTCCCTTCGCAGAGCGCTCCATTCTCGTTGAAATACACCACCTCATCAGCGCCGCAGGCCGCGTTGTAGTCCGCCCACTCAGCATCATACAGTTCACGCCTTGTCGTCTTGTGATATAGGAACGCATTGGCGCTCGAAAGCCGCGTGGAAGAGATGACATAGCCCATCTCATAATCTGGACTTGCCACCGGCTGGTTTGAAACGGTGACCTTAACAATCCCGTCTTCCGAGAGCGTCAGCCTTACACGCAGGCGTTCATTCTCTCTCCCACTCAAAGCATTCGAAATTGCTGCACGAACGGCTGCCGCATCATACACAAAACCGAAATAGGCGGCAGAACCCGCCAGCCGTGAAAAATGCCGGTCTTCGAGAACGATCCCTTCGCCTGGCTCATAGAGCATCGTCTCAATCAGTTCGAAGGTCTTCGGCGGGTCCGTTAGAAACTTCATTTTCAGAAGGCATTCGTCATATTCGTGCCCACCCTGGGAGTCGAATACAACCCCCGAACCGATACCCATTTCCCCGCGCCCATCACGCATCACAATCGGCGTCCGTATTGCAACGTTAAGCTGAGTGACACCGCCTGGCGCCAGATATCCGAGCGCTCCGCAATAAACACCACGCGCCTCAGTCTCAAGCTCTGCGATCAACTCCATCGCACGGATCTTTGGCGCACCCGTGATCGATCCCGGCGGATAGATCGCACGCAAGAGCTGCTCCAAGCCAACGCCTTCCTTGAGCTGCGCCCGAATGCCCGACGTCATCTGATGGAGTGTCTTGAAGGTTTCAACGGTAAAAAGATCCGTCACCTCCACACTACCGATCTCAGATATGCGCCCGATATCATTACGCATAAGATCGACGATCATAAGGTTTTCGGCGCGTTGCTTAGAGTCAGTCGCGAGTTCTTTGCGCTTATACGCGTCGCCCTCAATCGTACCGGCGCGCGCCGCTGTTCCTTTCATAGGCCGCGTTTCGATAACGCGATCATGTTGCGCGATAAACAATTCCGGAGAAGCAGACAGCACCGTTACTTTGCCGGTGTCCACGATACCGGCAAACGCGACCCGCTGCTTCGCCCGCAGATCGCGATAGAAGGTCAGAGGTGAACCATTGAGCTGAAAGCGAGATTTGAATGTTAGGTTGAGCTGATAGATATCACCAGCTCGGATCATCGCTTGAACCTTGGCGAAACGAGCCTCGTATTCCTCTCGGCTCCAAGCCAAAGTCACCGAGCTAAATTCATGGCTTTCACTCCGCGTCGTCGTATCGAGCCATGCACCCACTTCAGCACCAGACATGCGCCGGGGCGGATGGTATAGCCCGAACCACAGAAGCGGAACGTTGCGCTCCTTCGGCATGAGATGAGCGAGCTTGGGCTCCATGACGTAACCAAGCTCGTAGGAGAAAAAGCCCGCGGCATGATAGCCCTGGGTGATCCCGGCTTCAATCCGCGCCAACGCCGCTGCGACCTCTTCCGGCGTTTCTGCACTGACGATTTCAATCGGGTCCGTAAACAGCAGCGACGGCTCTGCCGAACCGGAACTATTGTCCAGCAGCACAAACGCTTCCGACAGCGTCACGGCGTCGCTCGACGCCGGCGGACGCGGCAATTGGCGGTTCTGAGTGGTCATTCGTGAATATAACCCGTGAGTGCGAAGAACGACACGCGTCGGCTAGCTGCCGGCCCTGCGGGAATATCCTGCTGGCCGAGTGGCACCGAGGTTTCGAAAGATCGGATCACGGAACTCCTTTCGCCAACTGTACTCACCAACAGCACTGGGCCGTCACTGCCGGTGAAGGGCTGCATCAATTCAAAGTGGTCTCGGGGCCGCCCGCCTCCGCGCCATGCACGGATCGGTGTCGGATCATTACGCATATAGTAAAGCAGTTCCGCCGTTACGGGCCTGTCGTCGGTTATCACCGTGCTAAACGGCTGTCCACGCTCTCGCGCCTCCTGAAGTTTAGCTTGCGTCGCTTTGGCGATCTCTTCCCAGCCCAAAGTCCGCGCAAAAGGATCGGCTCCAATCGGCGGCGTAAGACGTCCCGCAGCGGCAACACCCACGACAAGCACCACCACCATAGCGATATGCACGCCGAACGAAGTCTTAAGCCAAATCCACGCGGCATCCCGCATCATCGTCGCCACCACCAGAACGCACGCTGCGACATACGCGACCGCCGCCCAATTCGCATGCGCGCGCGACAAGAACGCCTGAAGCGTGATGATTGCAATCAATGGCAGAGAAAACGCCAACAGCAGCCGATCAGCATCCGGTAGCCGCTGCCGACACGCGCGCCAGGTAATGATAAGGAGCCCAGCAAACAAAATCGGACCGAAAACGCCGAACTGCGCGCCAAAGAACTCTGCCGCCTTATCGGGATGGAAGAGTGCCCCACCCCACTTGGCGTTGTCGGCCGTATGCGAAAACGTCGCGAACTTATGGTCAAGATTCCAAACGAGGTTCGGCACGATCATAAGTACGCCGAGCCCCAGCCCCACGTAGAGCCGCGCATCCCGCAGCAAATCCCGCCGGGCGGGCGTCATAACAAGATAAACCGCCAGACAAACGATGAACCAAGCCATCGCATACTTGGCGTTGAGACCCAATCCGAAGGCAAGACCGAAGAGAAGTGCCGGCCACCAGCCTGGTCCCTGCACCATCCGTACAAACGCACCAAGCGCCAGGGCCCAAAACAGCAGCAGCGGAACATCGGTCGAGATGATACCGGCCGAAACCGACACACCGGGGAGCGTGGCATAGGCCAAACCGGCCACAACGCCGACCTTATAATCATAAAGCTGCTGACCAATCCAAAACACTGCAACGGCTGTAGCCGTGTGCAGGAAGGGTGAAGGCAGCCGAATACAGAATTCGGAAAGACCACAACTATCGGTGGATAACCGGATCAGCCAAGCGATCAATGGCGGCTTGGAATAATAGCCAAACGCGGGCTCGAGACTCCAATACCAATACTGTGCTTCATCGAAAAACAGGTCCGTCCCATTGACAGCAAGCGCCAGGATGCGCACGACGAGCAGTGCGAGCAGTGCCGCGGCAAAGGCGCCGAGCCACGCCCGCTCCTGCAGGTTCTGAGACGTCCCGGCAATTTGGCTCATGCGTATTAGTCCCTGCATTCTATGGCCCAACGGGGGTTGTGTCGTCAGCCGGCGGCAGCAAGCCTCAATCGCGGGCGATTTGCAAGGTTGAGGCGGACTTAAGCCCGCTGATATTGTAGCGTCCGCCGAGAATCCTCCGCCGCCAGGCCCTAAGGCCGGCCGACAAGGAGCCCGAATGCGTATTTCCGTCGTTATCCCGGCGTTGAACGAGGCCGGTAACATCGGCCGGTTGGTCGCTGAAACTTACGAACATGTGCCGGCCGAAATGCTGGCTGAAGTCATCGTGATCGACGACGGCAGCGACGATGCCACCCCTGACGAACTAAGAGATATGATCGCAGCCGGTTCCTACCCAGGCCTGCGTTTGCTACGTCACGAAGGCCGTTGCGGCCAATCAACCGCTTTACGCAGCGGAATCCTTGCCGCCACCAGCCCAGTCATTGCGACAATGGACGGTGATGGCCAGAATGACCCGCGTGATATTCCTCGCATGGTGGGCCGCCTCGCCGCGCCGGGTACAGAAGGACCCGCCCTGGTCAACGGCTGGCGTACCAATCGGCAGGCCGAAGGCTCAAAGCGGTGGGCGTCGGTCGCAGCAAATCGGATCCGTGATTGGGTTTTACGCGACGAATGCCCCGATACCGGTTGCGGCATTAAAGTCTACTGGCGCGAGGCATTCTTACGGCTTCCATTCTTCACGAGCATGCACCGCTACTTACCGGCGTTGTTCCAGACCTACGGCCACAAGGTTGTCTATGAGCCCGTCAACGACAGACCCCGCCAAGTCGGCATCTCGAAATATTCGAACATCGGCCGCGCCATAATCGGCCTGTACGATCTGTTCGGCGTAAGTTGGCTACGCCGCCGCACGCGCGTACCAAACATTATTGAAGCCCTGCCATCAGACCGCCGCAATGCGGGCGTCGCTCAGTTAGGGCACGAGACAGCCGCTCCAAGCGTTGGAACGGCGGCACGCACTCAATAATCCGGCTTGGGGCACATCCGAACCAAGTCTGCGATTCTTGAGAATTTGAGGGCATCCAGCCAATGGAATTTTTAGCCACTGCCGCAATTAAGCTGGCTGATTGGTGGTCCGCCACCCCAACGGCCGAAATTATCTGGCTTGTAATTGGGTTCTCCGCTCAGCTCATGTTTTCCATGCGCTTCATCGTGCAGTGGATTGCGAGTGAGCGCGCACGCCGCTCCATCGTACCCGAGACCTTCTGGTATTTTTCATTCGTAGGCGGCGCAATGCTGTTCGCATACGCCATTTACCGCGTCGACCCGGTCTTCATCCTTGGCCAGGGCACAGGACTTCTGATCTACGCACGCAACATATACTTCATCTCAGCTCACAAGAAGGAAACCGCGGCCGCTGAAGCGGGGCCGTCACGCGCGTCCGATCCCACCAATATCCCCGCCGAATAACGGCGAACCGATAAAGGATTGCTCTGCGCACGGCACATTGGGCCGATACAAAAAGCGATGCGAAATCCGTTTCGTTGGGTTCAAGCAACAAAGCCGCACATAAGGGGCTTCACAATCTGCCAGAATGTGCTACATGACCACTCCCGGTGCCGCTACGACGTGTTCGGCACCTGCCTTGCAGTTCATAGCGTAATGACCCACATGAAGGCTTAAGCAAGGCTCCTTCGCATCAGTCCCGGCACTTCATTTGTGAAGCTCGCCTTGGCGCGCAAAGGTCGGGATATTGATTGGTGACGCGGGGTGGAGCAGCCCGGTAGCTCGTCAGGCTCATAACCTGAAGGTCGTAGGTTCAAATCCTGCCCCCGCAACCAACAATTTCAGCATGATTTCAGCAAGTTAAGAGAGCCCGGCACGAGCCGGGCTTTCTTGCGTTTGAGCTTCGTGCGCCACCTGTGCGCCACGGTATGGGCAATCACCTATCCTGCGCATTCATCGAGTCGAGGGCGCAACTGGCTTGTACATGGACGCGAGCTGCTCCGGCGGATCCGCTCATCACGTCGATGCCTTTGATTAGCAGGGAAGCCAGTGTCTCAGGAGCGACTGGTCTCGCCCAATTCCCGCGCGAGTTTCGGTCGGAGTAGTCAATAGGCTTAAGCCTACGCAGTCTGGAGAGCGCCAGCGGCTTGGACTTAGTGCAGCTATGTCGGCAAAGCCGAGTTCGCGGACGTTGGCGGCTCCGGGATCGCGCAACAAAACTGATGCCTCCCGAACGCCGCAGTGTCGCAGATCGCGGACGCTGTTTCGACACGCTTATGCAGATCATGGATCGCCGCGCCAAGGCAATGGATGCCGCCCCGGCGAACAGCAATAATAAGAAGCTGACGTCGAAGCCGGCGTAGCTGCAGCTCTCACATGAGTAAGTCCCTGTGGGACTTCGTTGCCGGGATCGCACTCAGGAACTCGTCCTGGTTCACGACCGCGAGAGGTGCCAGTGTCGGATCGTCGATGGTTTTGGCGGCTTCCAGGCGAAGGCGCTTGTTGAAGTAATAGAGCAGCGCCCGACGGACCGGCACCGTTACGCGGCCGTCGGGCATACCGTATTCATGGGCGATGGTTCGCCTGTCTCTTTCATTCAATGCCGGGTTCGGTTCCAGCACGACGTCGAGGAAGGAGAACCAGAGGTCGTCTTGTGCTGGTTCTGCGCCCGGCTCGTGCAATTCGCCGACGGCAAGGCAGCGTGAAAGCACGAAATCCTTGAAGATCTTGTCGATGTGGCAGAAGGCCCGGACGTGCCATCGCAGTCCGTCATGACCAAAGGCGTGCGGCGTAATTCGCCGCCACATCGTTTCCTCCCTTTGCGGGTTCATCGACCGGTGTTCGACCTCGATCGAACGATGCGCACGGATTGCCGCCAACAGCCCCTTGAGGATGGCGGGGTCGACCTTGCGCCGTGGGATCGGCATTGCCTCGGCAGCGGGTGCCGCGCCTATCCATGTCTCGTCTACGCCGATCACGCGGTCGGCAATCGCTTCAAGCTGTGCAAGGTACCGGTCGGCATTGGGCTTGATAAAGCGCGGCTTGAACCGCGGGGTTGCCACGAAGCGTTTGCGGCTGCCGTCGTAGTCGATGTTTCCGGGCGCCCGATCCCGGTACGTGGCGAGGTCTCCTGAGGCCTGCGGGGTCGAAACCCCGAACCGGCTGGTGATGTCCCCCCGCTTTAGCTCACCGTCCCAGAATAGCCGAAACTCAATATATTCAAGGCGTTGCTCGACTCCCCATCTGATTTTTTCTTCCGTGGTTCCCAAGTCGCGCCTCGCATGTGTTGGGTTATTTGACAGGTTAAGTTACTTGATCCATAAGGAGGGTATACACATCAGAATCGGTGGTCAACGTCCTCGTTCGGGGCGCGGTTGCATCGCTGGTGCATAACTCGAATTTCGGGGCCTAGAGCCATGACCGCCACTTTGACTTTCCATCCGCTTGGAAACGCGGATTGCACACGCATCGACTTCGCCGACGGCCGGAAGATGCTTCTCGACTATGCCGATATGCGGAACGACAGCGATCCGTTCGATGTCCGCTGCGATCTGCCTGAGGAGCTGCGCAAGGACCTCAGGGCGGCGCGCCGTGACAATTACGATGTCGTCGCCTTCACCCATCTCGACGACGACCATTGCTGCGGATCGGACGAGTTCTTCTGGTTGGAACATGCGCTGAAGTATCAGGGTGAGGGGCGCATCCGCATTAAGGAGCTGTGGGTCCCCGCCGCCGCGATCCTTGAGGATGGTTGTCAAGACAGCGCACGCGTCATCCGCCAAGAAGCGCGGCACCGTCTCAGGAAGGGCGAGGGCATCCGCGTCTTCTCCCGCCCGGCCAAGCTCAAGAAGTGGATTGAGGACAACGGCATGTTCTGGGAGTCACGCGCCCATCTGGTGGTCGATGCCGGCCAGCATGTGCCGGGCTTCACCAAGTTCGGGTCGGAGCGCGCCGAGTTCTTCGTGCACAGCCCCTTTGCATGGCGCCTCAACGAGAACGAGGTCATCGACCGCAACGAGGACAGCATCGTCCTTCAGGCAACCTTCCTTGAGGGCGGCCGCGAGACCTACGCCCTGTTCATGTCCGACATCAATTACGACAGCATTGCGCAGATCGTCGACACGACCCGGCGCCACGGCCGTGACGACCGTCTGCTCTGGGACGTGTTCAAGATCCCGCATCACTGCTCCTACCTCTCGCTCAACAACATCAAGGGCGAGGACATCACCGAGCCGGTGCCGCAGGTGAAATGGCTGTGCGAGAACCGTGGCCGCGAGCGGCACACCATGATCTCAACCAGCTGGTCGATCCCGCAAAAGGGCACGGACGAGGATGATGATGTTCAGCCGCCGCACCGGCAGGCCGCCAACTACTACGAGCGTGTTGCCCGCGCCAAGGACGGACGGTTTCGCGTGACCATGGACGAGCCCACCAAGGGCAAGCCCAAGCCGTGCCAGATTGAAATCACCGATCGCGGCGCACGCTTTCTCACCATCTCGGCGACAGTCGGTTCGGCGAGCATTACGTCCACGCCTGCGCGGGCAGGGTGATCATGGACGTGCATTCGTGGTGGACGTCCTTTGGCGATACGACGGGCGACCTCACCGGGTTCCCGTCGTATGCACGCGCACTTGCCGACTTGCTGGCGGATGGGCTGCCCGGTGCCTCACTGATCGAAGCCAGGGCCACAGCTGATGAATCGCTCTTTGGCTTGCGCATCGACGTGGAAGTGGAGCGGCCGCAACTTCTTGAGCATGACATTCGCGGCATCGAACCCATCGCCGTCATCTTCTCGAAGGACGGAGATCAGCCGTGCATCGCCGCGCTGCGCCCCGACTTTCCCGACACGCCGCATCAGAACGAGAAGCCGGAAGGCTTGCCGTGCATGTTATGCGTCGACGACCGGCCATGGGCCGAGGCAAAGCTGACGTGGACGCCGGCCGATCTCGTCCGCCGCATTCAGACCTGGCTCGCCAAGGCTGCACGCGGAGAACTGCACGATACCGGGCGGCCTCTTGAACCGATCTTCTTTCGGGCGCCGCGTACGATCGTGCTGTCGCGTTCTGCATTATCGATCGCGACCCTGCCGCCGGAACTTGTAGGCTTTGTACATGAGGACCAGAGGGTAATTCTGGCGCGGCCCATAGCAGAGCTTGCCGGCATCCCCGATATGGGCCGGTTGATGGTCCTGGTCTACCGCGTGGAGCCGCAGCCCATGATGCGCATGCGCCATGCGCCGCGCACGCTATCGAGCCTCGCCGCCGAGATGCAGCAGTGCGGGACAGACCTGATTGCCGACCTTCAGGCCCGTACGATCGAATGGGCTGGATTGGAGAAGGACGATCTGCGCCGACTCTCGTCCTCGCTCGCAATCGTGGTTCTGTTTCCGATCAGCCGCGATGGCGGTGAGCCGTTTGATGACGTTCGTGCCTTCGTCACGCAGCAGACGGCTGGAGAGATCGGCGTTGCGCTTGGCCAATTGCTGCCGAACACAAGCGGTAAGGGGGCCAAGACCGGTTATCTTCGTGCCCTTCCTCCGGCGCAGCCACACATTGAAGGGCTTGGCCTTGAGCCCACGGATGTCCAGATCGCCTTTGACCGCGAGCTTGCTGCATCGGCCGCAGGGTGCGCACCCGACCGGCGGCGGGCGGTTCTCGTAGGGGCGGGGGCGCTCGGCTCGCAACTCGCGCTCGATCTAGCACGTGAAGGGGCGTTCGAGTGGTCGGTAGTCGATAGCGACCGGTTGATGCCGCACAACCTTGCGCGTCACGGCCTGTCAGCAGGCTACGTGGGAATGCCCAAGGCCGTCGCGCTTGCGCGGCAGATCGAGGAGCTTTTGGGCGAGCCCACGAATGCCATCGTCACTGATATCACCGCCCCGTATGAGGATGTGCGGCCCAGGCTCGAAGAAGCACTCTTGTCTGCCGATATCATCATCGACGCATCGGCTTCGGTTGCTGCGGCTCGGCACATCTCGGATCTTCCGAGCACGGCGCGTCGGGTTTCCGCATTCTTCAATCCGGCAGGCACGGCCCTCGTGCTCCTGACCGAATCCGCCGATCGCAGCGTCTCATTGAGGGATCTAGAGGCGCAGTATCACCGTCTGGTCCAGACTGAACCCGACCTCGAAGAACATCTGCGCGTCGAGCAAAGCGGCCTGCGTTATAGCGGGTCATGCCGTGCGTTGAGCAATCGCATCCCCGCCACGCGTGCCGCGATGTTGAGCGCCATCGCCGCTATCGGTATTCGGGAATCGACGGCCCAGGACAATGGCTCAATCCGTATCTGGCGCTTATCTTCCGACGGAGAGATCCGCCTTTCACGCCATGAACCGCGGCCGGTGCGGCAAAAGCAGGTCGGTTCGTGGATGCTATCCTACGATGACGGTCTGCTGGATCAGTTGACTGCGATGCGGCAAGCCGGCCTTCCCAACGAAACCGGCGGCGTGTTGCTCGGCATCGCCGATATGAGCCGGAAATCCATCCATGTCGTGAACGCTCTGCCGCCACCCGCCGACAGCGTGGGCAGCGCAACCGGCTTCGAACGCGGCGTCGCAGGGCTCACCGATACGGTCAATGCGGCCATTACCGCGTCGTTGCACCAGCTGCGCTATGTTGGCGAGTGGCATTCGCACCCGCCGCGCTCGACTGCAATGCCGAGTTCAACCGATCTGCGCCAGCTCGCCTGGCTTCGCCACGAGCTCGAAGCAGAAGGTTTGCCCGCGCTCATGGCGATCGCAGCCGATGACGGGAGGTTCTCCTTTGTGGTGGCGGTGGCAGCAAACGACATTGCCGAGGTCCCGCAGCTAAAGGTATCGGGTGAGGGGGCGTGATGCAGCGAAGGGACATGCAAAGCCTCTTTGAAGCGGGGCATGCCACAGGTGATTTCCTCACCGCGAGCAAGGTCGAGGATAGCATCGGGCTTTGCCTCTCCGGCGGTGGCTACCGCGCCATGCTCTATCACCTCGGAGCGCTCACCTACCTCAACGAGATGGGCCTGCTGTCCCAGCTTGCCGAAATCGCCAGTGTCTCCGGCGGCTCAATCGCGGCCGGCGTGTTGGCCCATGGCTGGCCCCGGCTGGAGTTTCGCGGCGACGGCGTCGCAAGCAATTTTGAGGAGGAGGTCGCGACGCCGCTTGCACGCTTCGCGCAGGTGAATGTCGATATTCGTGCTGCGCTGCTAGGATTCCTTCCGGGGCGCACGGCTGCTGACGGTGTGGCAGAGGTCTACGACCGACACCTGTTTCATGGGGTGACGTTACAGGATCTGCCAGATCGCCCGCGCTTCACTTTCATGGCCACCAACTTGCAGACCGGCAGCGCGTGGCGCTTTGCCAAAGACTATGCTGCGGACTTCCGTATCGGCCGCATTGTTCGACCCACCTTTGCTCTCGCCAAAGTGGTTGCTGCTTCGTCCGCTTTCCCGCCGTTCTTGTCGCCGGCCCGGTTTTCATTTGCCGGACATGTGGTCGAGCCGATGGATGGCGCGGACCTGCATCGGCCGCCCTTCACCGAAGGCGTTGTTCTGACCGATGGCGGCGTCTACGACAATTTAGGTCTCGAACGCATCTGGAAGCGCTGCCGCAAAATCCTGGTGAGCAATGGAGGTAAGACGGTGCCCGAGATCGGCAGGCCTACCGGCAGATGGATCGGGCAAGCGTACCGTACGCTGAACATAGTCCTGCAGCAGGCGGAACACTCCCGCCGCCGCATTCTCTTCGGTATGGGCAATCTGGAACAGCGCGACGTCGTCTATTGGAGCATCGACACTCCGAACTCATACTACGGCTTGGTTCGCGCCAACGACCTCGGTGATGAGGGCAATCGCTGCGCCGCCGCGATCGCAACGAGGCTTGCCCGTTTACCGAACGAGCACATAGCGCTGCTTCAGCGCGCGGGCTATGAGAACTGCCGCGCAGCCCTTCAAGCCAGGGGCGACGGATCAGATCGGCGCCTGCGCTTAGGTAAAATTGCTTAGGGGGTTGACGATTCGTCTCTTATGAAAATGGTTGACATCATTCATTACCAACCCCTGTGGGGGATACCCGGCTACGGTTGGAGCACGATTGTGCGGGCCAAGCGGAGCTTCCGTATTCGTTCACTCCGGGACGACAGAGGAAGCGGCGACGTCTCCGAACCAGGTCGATTTGTCCGCACGGATGTTTGCCTTCGTGCTCGCGATCCTGAAGGGAACCGGTGGTGGTGAATAAGAAGCCAAAACCCACCGGCGCCCAGCAGCGTAAGAATCGCCGAACGGCAGCAAGTGGAGGCGCGCCGGCGCGATCGCGCCGTAGCTCCGGGAATCCAGGCTACGCCGGCTATGAGTATCAGATCGAGGTCACCATCTGGGTCGCCCTTGATCTGATGCTGGTGAAGAATGCGACGGCGGAAGTCGAGATCGAGCCGAAGTCGGATGAAGACCTCCAAGCTGCGATTACGGATCCGGCGTCGGGCTCGCTTGGTCTCTCCGCAGCGGGTGAGCGGCTCGACTTGGTCGTTCAGGCAAAGACCCGATCAGGGTCGCCATGGACGACGGCCGCGATCGCGGACGTGCTGCTTGGAAAGGACGCTGCGGACGATGATGCACGAAGGAGGCGAAGCCGACCGCTAGCGATGCTGCAGGAGGATTTGGAGCGGCGGTACATCTTCATCACCAATGAGTCCTCGGCGGAAAGTCTACGGCCTCACGAAGGTAGTCATCTGTTCGATTTCCCTGAGGTCGAAGAGCTGCCGCCTCACGCCCGCGACGACTATGACGCGGAGGCTCAGGCCTCCCTCGCTCCGCGAATTGTCCTTCTGACGGGGATCACGCGAGAAGTATTGGCCGGGCGGATCGGAGGCCTGCTGTCGCTCCACGGCCATGTGCCCAGCTCAAAGCACGAAGCGTGCATCGCGGACCTGCGCGATGCCGTTCGAAAGCGAATTGCGGGCGCGAAAGGCGGGCGGTGGACGCGTTCGGATTTGCTTGTCGTGTTGGTTCGGCACGGAGGTTCCGTGGCGCCAACCCGCGACATGGATCACTATGTCCGGCCGCGCTCATTCGAGACGATCAAGGAGCGGCTCTACACATCGAATGCTGTCGTCATCACGGGTCCGTCCGGCACGGGCAAGACGCTGACGGCCGATATTCTTGAACTGGAGCTGCGCCGCGGTTCTCCTCCGTTCGACGTCATCGGCGAGGAGCATGGCCCGGGATTTGTTCGGCAGCACCTGACGCGGTCGGATCCTATTCTTTTCCACTTGCGTGATCCGTGGGGTGGCAATCGGATCACGCCGAGCGCGGACCGTTGGAGCAGCGAACTTCCAAAGCTTCTCGATAATGCGGGACCAGGCCGCAAGTTCTTGATCACCTCGCGGTCCGATGTCATGCAGAGTGCTGGTCATGAGTTGCTGAAGGGATTGAAGTCCTACACTGTCTCGATCGAGGTCGAGGACTACGGTTCGGGAAAGCTGGCAGAAATCTATGATGCGATCGCCGGCGATCTGAGGGGGCATGCGCGCGCACTCGCCGTCGCGTATCGCACTCGCGCACTTGAAGCCTTGTCGCGTCCCTATGAGGTGAAGCGGTTTCTCGTCGCACTCAGTCGCGAAAATTCTGATCAGCCGCGCAAGGTCGACGACGTCATCGCAGATTCACAGATCGAAGCTATCTCGAGCGTTATCGCTAGCCAGATCGCGTCGTTTGACCTGGATGGCGTGGAAAGCGCTGCGATCATCTGGGCCATGCTCAGCGCGCGTGGCGCCGTCGCCCGCGACGTGTTCGCCAAGCTGACCCGGCGGATGAGGATGGCCGACTCGACGATGCATCCGAACGTCGAGGGCCTGATCGACTTCCTCGTGGCGGGCCAGAACCTTCGGCAGGACGGCGCCGCGTTGGCCTTCTACCATCCGCGGGTCGAAGATGGACTGCGGATGACATTTCTGCGCCGTAGGCCCGCTGCCGAGCACACGCTCGCGGCCGTTGTCAACGCGCTCGTCGCGTGGGACGCGGAAGGCGCAGACTGGGGAACAGAAACGGGTCTCGGCGTGTTGCGAGCAGCGAGCCGCGTGGAAGGATTGGAACTGGCGATCTCCGACAACACGCAACGACGGCTTAATTCCTATCTCGAAGCGGTGGCGCTATCCGCTGACCGGGGATCGGATTTCGAGGCGGCGCTGCGGGATCTGGCGCGGTTTGCGTCACCGGATCATGCGCCAAGCCGGTTGGCCAAAATCCTTGTCGAGGGCGGACCGGAAACTGAGAAGACGATTTTCCAGGATCGCTGGAGTGCGCCACGGCTTGATGATGAAGAGTCCGAGGTGCTGCGGCGTGATGAGCGCACGAAGGGTCTCATCGAGCGCTTCATTCGAGAGGTCCTTCCCTTCTCGCATCGCGAGTATCATTCGGAGGTGGTGCCGCTACTCCACGGGTTGGCCGAGGGCCTTCAGGAGGCCTTTTGGGATGCGCTCGATGTGGTTGCAGGTCCGGGCGGCCCAAATGAGAACATCGACGCGATCGTTCAGGGCGCGTTGCTATCACCTGCTCCGGACTTCGACCGGGCGATCGCGCGCTTCGCGAAGTCCAATGCCGACGCCGACGCATGGCTGGAGAACTATCGAAACGAAGCCTATGAGGCGGAAGAGCACGCTGTTGACGCGGATGCTGCCGATCACATCTTGGAGGAACCTGGCGAGCAATACTTCAACGCACGCCAGGGCATGAAAGTAGTGGTGCGACTGAGGCAACGGCGCAATGGCGTTGATTGGATCGCGGGGAACCCCCACCGAAACCTCCTCATATATGCCTTAGCAGAACTCGTCGCCGAGAGTCCCCGAAAGCCAACGTTGGCCGAGCTGAGATTTCTGCTCGCCAATGCTGAAGGCTGGACGCGCGGTCAAGCCTGGCGCGCTGCCCAGCGGCACTGGCACGCTGACCTGAGCGACTTGCTCCGTGCCGAGTTGGTGCGCGACGATATGCAGGAGGCGAGCTTCCGTCAGCTTCTCATTGAGATCGCCGCGACGGGCAGCGCGCGCCACGATCCGCTCCCCGCATTGATCGCTGTCCTCTCGGACACCACCATTCAACGCCGTATCGAGCTCCTTTACGATATAATGGCCGCGCGGTTAGACGAGGATCCGACAGGCGTATCTGGCGTGGCGCTCCGACGCCATCGCGCTGAGGGACTGGTTGGCCATTTCGATGACGCTGAGCGTGGACTAGCGCGCGCCCTGGTGCGGGTGCTAGCGCGCGAGGAGATCAGCGCGGTCGCGGCTACGCTATCCATCGAAGATCGCGCAAGGCTCGCGACTATTTTGCCGGCCGTCCCGGCCGATCCCGCAGGCCCTCTTACGTGTTTGGCGGCGGCCGCTGGTCTGGATGTCGACGCGACCGTGCAGCGGTTGTTGTCGATGGACGATGAGGGCGACGGCAGTGCTGCAGTGCAGGCAATGCTGATTGCGAGCGGTCCTGGGTTGCGGGACGAGTTGATGAAAGCGCTCAAGCACAAGCGCTACAAAGTGCGGCGGAAGGCGCTTCTCCGGCTTATTCCAATTGCGACCGCGGAGGACCGGGCGGTACTTGTCGGTACTTCACGCGACCACAGTGCCGACATGCGGCTTGCGTTTGCGAACCTCATGGAAGAACACCAGTGGCCGGAAGCGATCGATGCCTTAATCGGTTTGCTGAGCGACATGAGAAACTTCGCAAGTCAGCTCGCTCCCGCACCCTCGTGGTCGCGATATGGGGTGGCTCGCGCCGCAGCCCGAGCATTGGGCGCTTATGAAAGGCTGCCCGATCAAGCGATCGACGCTCTGCTCGAGACGGCGTCTAAGGAATCAGCCGATCCGTTTGTGGCCGGTGCGGCGCTGAGGGCGCTCGCACGACAGGACGACGATCGAATCGGGCCAACCCTCCTAGCGGCCCTTGAGAGCCGTGGATTGAATGACGCGCCCTCCTATCGTCCGAAGGCGCAGGCCGCGGCGTGGGCGCTCTTTGATCGAGTGACGGACGAGAGGCTTAGCACCCTCGGCACTACCGCCTTGCGTATCGCGGAGCAGGATGATCCTGCAGTGGCCGGTCCGCTCCTCATCGCGTTCGGCGTCTTGGAAGGCGTTGAACGGGACGCTCTGCTTGAGCGGCTGCGGGACATGGATAACGAGCATAGGCACGCCCTCGTTCGCACTTCGGCTATAGCCGTGGACAGGGCGGATGGCCTCTCGTTGGACGAACGGGAGCGCAACCTGCAGAGATTGGCGCGCGGAGAAGCCCTGGACGGGCTGAATGCAGACGGGCGCGCAACTCTTGAGGCGTGGAGCCTTGGCCTGAATGTGGAGAATGGGTTCGAGCACTATAGCGCATGGATTGCCGATGCCGTGTTCAAGTTGCCTCTGTCGGGTGAACTGGGGCAGATTAGGGCATACAATCTTCCCGCCCGCATCGGCCTCATGACGATGCGTTCAATGTCTCCCTATGGGGAAGAAAACCGTGGGGAGGACGACGGCACGTGATCGCCTAGTCACTTCGGCGCAATGGCACCTGCTCTGTTTCTCAGTCAAGGAGACAGACCATGAGAGATCATGAAGGGCCTGTTGCCAAAAAGCTCTTACGTCGTCCGCCGCGGAACATGGATATGCTCGTCGGCGCCAAGCTGTCATTGTGACCGAGCCGCCTTTGGTCGATCAGCACGAAGCAGATCGAGGACAGAATAGGGATCTTGCCCTCTTCAACCGGGCGATCGACAGCAAGCTGCGGGGCTGCGATGTGTTGGGGGTTCGCGGCCACGAGCGGCTACCCCGTAAGTGGCGAGTCAGCGGCCTTTGCCGCCGATTTCTAGCGAGCAGAGGTCCGCAATTGAATATCCCGTGGATGTATTAAGTCGACGCAAGGCCGAGTTCCAAAACATCAATCGGGCTGGCCGGGGAGTTGGGTGGACCATCGTCCGCTTTCCGTTTGCAAGCAGAGGTGCCGCTGGCCTATGGCCGTAAAGGCTGGCGTCGAAGGCACCTCAACTGAGCTGTGGACGATAGATCGCACCATGTTGCGTCCGGTCCAGCGTTGGCCAAAATGGCCACTTTGCAGATGTTCGGGATGGTGCTCGATGAAGTCTCTATCCGCAAAAGAGGCCAAATACGGGTTCGGACGGCTCATCGATCTGGCGCGCGCGGCGCCGGTCGCTATCCTGAAGCACGGTCGGCCCGTCGTCGTCGTCATGGCCATAGAGGAGTTCGAACGCCTGAAGGCCGCTAACTGCCCAACAGATCAACAGGAGGTTCCCACACAATCGATCGAGAAGACGTAGCACGCCGCCCCATCCCCGACGCCACCCCCAAAAGCCCCGACCATTATGACTGTTCCCGATCAAGAGACCGAGCTGGACTACGATTGGCTGCTCAAGCTCCGCGTGGCCGTGGCCCGGTGCGGCGAGATGGACCTCGCTGGGTGGTGGAACACCAGCAAGCAACTGGGACCGTCGGGTAGCTCCGTCCTCAAACGGGGTTTCCCTCGGACGCATCATTTTGCACAGGCGCGCAGCGTGATGGCTGTCGCCTCTCACCGCTGCGAGCAGCTCCTCTCGCATAACGACGCCGTTACCCTCTGGCGGCTCCCCGAGGCCCTGGAGGATCACTTCGAGTCCCTCTGGGAAACCTGGCTGGAACGCCACGCCATTTGGGGTTCGTACTTCGAGGCCATCGCCGCGATCCGCACCGGCGACGTCATAGCCGCCGCAACCGACCTCGGGCTCGTCACGAGCGACGATATCAATGCGCTCCGGGCGCTCAAGGCAGCGCCCAACGGCCGTGGACTGAACGTCGGCGACTCCTTCACGGGGCAGCGCCGACAAATCGCTCTTCTCGCTTTGGGATTCTCAGTCGGTCGCGCCAACGACCCGGTCGTCCCCTTTGTGCAAGCGAGCGCCGCCGCATGAAAAAAGCGTCCAGATCCCGCGTCGTCTCTTCTTTCACCATAGTCAAAGGCGCGATGATCGCGGAGACGTATGCGGTGTTCCGCGAGTGGGACCTGCGTCGCTCAAAGCGGGAGAACCTCGATCACCTCCGCGACACCAATTTCATCGGGGCGCGCAGCGCGACCTGGCTCCGCGACGTCATCAAAGTCCTGAACCGGCGGTTCGAACCTGGCGGCCGCGACAAGTCCCTCATGCTCCTGGCGAAGCAGGAGTGCTCCATGGAGGAGTGGAAACCCCTTCTCCTCTGGCACATGACGCGCGACGAGTTTCTGCTCCACGACTTCATCCAGCACTGGCTCTTTAAGGCCTACGCGAGAGGGCAGTTTCGCGTGCGCCCCGACGAGCTTCATCCCTACCTCAAGACGATCAAGCGCCGAGGCGGCAAGATCGAGCATGAGTGGACAGAGGCAACCCTTCACCGAGTGGCGGCCGGGCTGCTGAAGATCGCCGCCGACTTCGATCTCCTCAAAGGCTCGGCCATTAAGGAGTTCACGGCCCACCATCTCCCGGAGCGCAGCTTCATGTATCTGCTCCACGCCATTCGCGAGCGGGAACCCAGCCCGGGACGCCTTATCACCGCACCCGATTGGCGTCTGTTCCTGATGAGCCCAGAAGATGTGGAGCGCGAACTCTTGCGCCTCCACCAGTACCGCAAGCTTCACTACGAGGTGGCCGGTAGCCTGATGCAGCTGTCCCTGCCCTGCAAGTCCGCCCAGGGATACGCGGAGAGGATGGCAGCATGAGTGAGTTGCAGTACCGTATCACCCGGCACCTGGAGCCGGCCCTCAGCCTCGCCGATCCGCGGCCGCGGCTCAGCGCCTATCACGACATGCCCTACGCCATCTTCCGTTACGGTGCCGAGGACGAGTTCGAACTGCGATCGGCGGTCCGTCGATTGAAGACGCGATTGGAGAACACGGGGAAACGCGTCACCGAAATCTCTCTCGCGGAATGTTTGCAGACAGCTATCGAGTCCGAGCGGCCGCTCGAGTCCTGGTATGGGGCCGAACGCGAAACTGAGCCCGAGACGATTGCTCAGACCCTGTCCAATCTCTTCGACGACCGTCAGCCGTTGGTGGACATGGTCGGCGCGCGCATGCCTGCCGAGGCCGATCCCCTGCAGGACATCGTCTTCATCGTCAGAACCGGCGCGCTCTTTCCGGTCTATCGAACCTTCTCGCTCTTGGAACAGCTGAAGGGACGGGTCGTCGCGCCGACCATCCTCTTTTACCCTGGCGATCTCGACGGAGCCGCCGGGCTCCGCTTCATGGGCGTCTTCGACGCCGAGCACAATTATCGTCCCAAGATCTTTTGAGGGGCATGGCTATGTCGACGATCGCGACCCTCTTCTCCGGGGATGTTTCGAGGCGGATCGAGGAGGTCATCAAGGTCGACCAAACCTCGGCCGAGGTCATTGCGTCCGAGTTGGACGAGTACGTGGCGACGGACTCGATCCGGCGGCATTTCGTGGACGTGCTCGAGCTCTATCTCGAAACTCCGCGCAAGCCTCACGAAGGCATCGCCGTCTGGGTCTCGGGCTTTTTCGGCTCCGGCAAGTCCAGCTATGCGAAGATTCTGGGGCTCGCGATCGAGAATCGCGACGTCCTGGGTATAGGCGCAGCCAAGCGCTTCGCAAGCCGCACCGGCGACGCCAAGCTGACGGTTCTTCTCGACGGCATAAACCAGAACATCCCGACCCATACCGTCATCTTTGACGTGTCGACGGATCGTGGCATCCGGTCCGGCAACCAAATGCTTACCGAGATCATGTACCGCCTCTTCCTCGAAAGCCTTGGTTACGCCAAGGACATCGAATTGGCGGAGCTGGAGATCGACCTCGAGACGAGGGGGCAGCTGTCGGAGTTCGAGACAGCTTTCAAAACGCTTCACGGCAAGGACTGGAATACCGAGAAGGGAATGCTCTCGTTCGCCATCGGCGAGGCAAGCGCGACCATGAGCGTCCTCCATCCGAAGGTCTATCCCCAACCCGATTCCTGGGCCAAAGGTCGCGCCAAGGTCGACGTGTCTCCCGGCAAACTCGCCGATCGAGCCACAGAGCTCATGGAGCGCAGGCGTCCTGGTCACGCGCTCATGTTCGTCGTCGACGAGGTCGGCCAATTCGTCGCGCGTGATGTGCAGAAGATGCTCGATCTGCAAGCCATCGTGCAACAGCTCGGAGTCAGAGGGCGCGGCAAGCACTGGATAGTGGTCACCTCGCAAGAAAAACTAAGCGAGATTGTCAGTGGGCTTGACGACAAGAAGATCGAGCTGGCGCGTTTGATGGATCGCTTTCCCACGCAGGTCCATCTCGAACCCTCAGATATTTCGGAAGTGACCAGTCGGCGCGTTCTAAAGAAGAACGGCGCGGCCGAGAAGGCTCTGGGGCAGCTCTTCGATCAACACCGCGCTCGACTGGAAGCCTCGACCAAACTCACGGCGGATATCTCGTTCCCACCACTCTCGCGACAGACGTTCATCGACCTCTATCCGCTGCTGCCCTATCAGATCGTGTTGATCATAGACATCGTCTCCGGGCTCAGGACCCAGGGCGGCGCGAGCAAGCACGTTGGCGGCGCCAACCGAACCATTATCAAACTCGCACAGCAGATTCTCATCAATCCCGCCACCAATCTCGCCGGCTCGAGCACCGGTGCCCTGGCGCGACTGGATCACGTTTACGACCTTATCGAAAGCAACATCGCCTCAACGGTCAGGGCCAAGATCGCCTCGATCCCGCAGCGTGTCTCCCACCCGCTGGCACAAGCCGTGGCAAAGGTCGTATGCCTGCTCCAGTTTGTCCCAACAGTTCACCGCACCGCGGAGAACATCGCCGGCGCACTGTTCGAAAAGGTCGATGGCGAGTCGAAGCTGCCCCCGGTCAAGGAGGCCCTATCCGAGCTGGAGAAGGCGCTGATGATCCGTCAGGGCGACGGCGGCTACCGGATTCCGACACCGGCCGAGGACGACTGGGACCAGCTCCGCTCCAGCATCGACCCGAAGGCTGCCGATCGGAAGCGGCTTTTCACGGAAGTTTTGACGACGCTGTGGACGCCTCAGCCCAACTTCAATTTGGGCGACACCAAGCTGTTCAGGGCAGGTCTGGTCGTCAACGGCACCGAGGAGATCACCGGCGACATCTCATTCCATCTTCATCTGGCCGAGACCGCGTCCGATGCCGCGCGAGATGCGCCGACACTGCGCCGACGGAGCCAACAGGATCAGAAAAGCGTGTTCTGGCTCGTCACGCTCCACGACGAGATCCAGCGCGAGCTGCGTGAAGCATTTCGCTCCGGTCAAATGGTCGACCGAAAGGGGCGCGGTGTCACAACGCCGGATGAAGCCCGCCTCATAGCTGAGGAGAAGATCCGCCAACGTAAACACATGGACGAGCTACGCCGTCGGCTTCGGCAGGCGTGCTTATCCGGCCCGATCTACTCGAAGGGCAATGATCGCAGCCCCGACAGCTCGGCGGCCGACGTCGGCAAGACTGCATCGACAATCTTGGGGCAGGTCCTGCCCGTCGTTTACGACCGGTTCAATGAGGCCTCGGCCAAAACCGCCGACCTCAAGCGGGGTACCGACGCGCTACTCTCCGCCGATAACCTGTCTGGCCTTCCCCCAGTGTTTAGCCAGTTGAACCTGCTTCGCGACGAGCGCGGCAAAACCGTGTTCCGGACAGACGGCGCCCCCCTCTCGGAAGTGCTCACATTGATCGAAGCGAAAGCCAATTATGGCGATCAGGCAACCGGCCGGTACCTCGAAGACGAGTTCTCCAAAGCCCCATTTGGATGGGACTTCGAGGCGGTTCGCCTATTCGCATTGTGCCTGCTGCGTGCGGGGCTCATTGATGCCGTCAGCAAAGGCCATACGATCGAAACCGCCACGAGCATTCAGGCGCGGGACTGCTTCTCCAGCAATAACATCTTCCGGGCGACGAGCTTCCGCCCCAAGAAAGGAATCGACTTCGCGGTCATTGCCGAGGCAGCCCAACAGTTTAAGGATACGTTCGGACATGACATCCGCGAGCTATCCGCAACGCCCCTCGTTGCGCAGTTGCGCAAGGAGCTCGATAAGCAGGAAGAGAACTTCGATAGCGTCTTGGGAATTCTTCGCTCCGCGCGCCTGCCGGGCATCGAGCAGATCGACAATGCCGCGCAGCAGATGCGCTCGATTCAACGCGGAAGCGAAGAGAATGCCATCACGACCTTCACCGCCACTCACAAGCTTCTAAAGGATGCAATCCAGCGCGTCGCGGAGCTCTCGCGCTGCCTGACCGAGCCGGCGCTTCGCAACATAGAGCGCGCGCGGGCCGCCCTCTCGCGACTGCCGGTTCTCATCGCCGAGCCCGACTTCGACCCTGACCTCGCAGAGCGTGGTCGTGGCCTAGCCGACATCCTCTCCAAGGAAACGTTCTTCCGCGAGCTGTCAACCATCGACCAGACCGCAAAGGCCATCGAGGACGACTTCGATCGCCGACTGAAGGCCGCCGTCGCCGAACGTGTCACCGCCTATCTTGATGCGCATGATGCTCTCGTCGCGACCCCGGGCTGGGAGAAGCTCACGGAAGAACAGCAGAGCGAGATCGCGCATCCGATCCGCCAGGGCACGAGCCAAGGCGTCGAAGGCGTTTCGTTGCAGCAGGTGCGATCCGAAACGGAGCTGTGCCACTCCCGGCTCGCCGCAGCTGTTCAGCGCGTCTATGAGCTGCTTGAAGGCGCCCGGCTGGCGACGGTGTCGCTCGGCCAGTATTTTGCGGGCGGCATCGAGACCGAGGAGCAGCTTGAGCAGGCCTTAACGGGGCTTCGCGAGGAGTTCTCCCGCCTCATCGGCGAAGGCAAGAAGGTCATCGTACGGTGAGAAAGTCCTGATGGAGAAGGAAACGCGCAACGCGATCCAGTCGGCGACGCAAAAGGCCCGCCGCGTGCTCGAGGATGATTTCCGGGAGCAGCTCGAGGGCGTCTACGACATCCACGTCGACGGATCGATCGCACCCCAGGCCGGCCCGCACCTGTCAGCCAAGGAGCAACGGCTACGCGACCGCATTGTCGCGGCCATCGAACACAAGCGCGCCGGTGGCATGAAGGCCGACCAAGCCATGCTCGACTATCTGCGCGATGCCGCCTTCACGACGCTGAACCGCATCGTCGCGCTGAAGATGCTCGAGGCCCGCGAGATCGTGCAGGAGTGCATCTCGCGCGGAGACGCATCTTCGGGCTTCAACGAGTTCAGCGGCCTCGCGCCGGGCATCAGATTTCCGGACGGCAGCGGTTATCGGCTCTATCTCGAATGCATCTTCGACGAGCTGTCGACCGAGGTGAAGGTTCTCTTCGACCGGCGTGATCCCTCCGCCGTGCTCTGGCCGAAGCGGGGCACATTCGAGCAGATATTGGAGATCCTCAACGCGCCGGAGCTTGCCGGCGTGTGGGGCGAGGATGAGACCATTGGCTGGGTCTACCAGTTCTTCAACGGGCATGACGAGCGCCGCAAGATGCGCGAGGAGAGCCAGGCGCCGCGCAATAGCCGGGAGCTCGCCGTCCGCAACCAGTTCTTCACTCCGCGCTATGTCGTGCAATTTCTCTCCGACAACACGCTCGGGCGCATTTGGTACGAGATGCGTGGCGGCGATACCCGCCTCAAAGACGTATGCGACTACATGATGCGTCGGCCGGAGGAGACCTGGGAGGCGCGCGCCAAGAAAGACCCGCGTGACATGCGCGTGCTCGACCCGGCCTGCGGCTCCGGTCACTTCCTGCTCTACTGCTTCGATCTGCTGCTCGTCATGTACGAGGAGGGATGGGCGGACGAATCCTCACCGGCGAGCGAGGTGACTGGCAAGACACTTCGTGAGGACTATCCCGAGATCGCCGGGCTCAGGGCGGCCCTGCCGGGGTTGATCCTTCGCCACAATCTGCATGGCGTCGACATCGATCCGCGATGTGCTCAAATCGGTCAGCTGGCGCTGTGGATGCGGACGCAGCGGGCGTTCAAGGAGTTCGGCATCGGCCGAGCCGAACGGCCGATCATCAAACGCGCCAACATCGTAATTGCCGAGCCGATGCCGGGCGAGAAGGATCTGCTTAAGGAGTTCCTGGCCGAGCTGAAGGAGGACAAGCTCGAAGGGCTCATCCGCCGCGTGCTTGACGTGCCGGCCGACAAGCGGGTGCGCGCGACCAAGGCGATGGCAGACAGCCTCGCCGAGCTGGTCGAGACGGTATGGGATGGCATGAAGCTCGCCGGCGATATGGGCACGCTTCTCAAGATCGAGCGCGATCTGGCTCGCGCGATCGAGAAAGGTCGCGCCGAGTGGGAGGACACGCTGCCGCTGTTCCGCGTCGCGGACTATGGCCTTGGCGGCATCACCAACGAGAAGCTCGTTCGCGTCGTGCCGGGCGAGCAGGAGGACTTCTGGACGAAGGCCGAGAAGCTCGTGTTCCAGGCTTTGGCGGACTACGCGGCTGCAGCGAGCGGCACAGGCAATGCGCGGCGGAGGCTGTTTGCAGAGGATGCTGCGCAGGGGTTTGCGCTCGCTGATCTTATGTCGCAGCGCTTCGATGTTCTCCTAATGAACCCGCCATTTGGATTGGCGACTGATGCCGGCCAAGACTATTTATCGAAACGATATGAGGGTGCACACACCGATATCTATGCGGCCTTTTGTCGACGCGGCATTGAACTTGTTCCCACGGGCCGAATCGGTGCGATCACATCGAGGTCATTTCTGGTCAATCCTCGTCACGAAGATTTTCGGACTATTGATATTATTCCAACGTTGGAAGTCCTGGCGGACCTTGGCCTCGGTGTGATGGATGGAGCCGCAGTTGAAGCTGCTGCTTATGTCCTGCAAACAGTGCTTCCGATACGAGATCGCTTCATTGCCTGCAGGCTAGCTCCAAGCCAGCTGGAGAATTCCGGAGCAGGCGACAAATGGACGTACGTCGACAGGGATGCGACGCGAGCATTACCTGGAGCGATGATACTTTATTCACTTCCAGCGTCTGTAAACGCCATCCTGAGAGAATGCGTGCCGCTTGAGCCATCCAAAGGAACCGCTCGCGAGGGAATGAAGTCATTCGACGATTTCCGCTTTTTGCGACTGTGGTGGGAAGTGGCTCCCAACACGATCGGTTGGGGGAAGGCATGGACACCCTACGCAAAGGGCGGTGGCTATGGCGTTTACTATCAGCCCTCCATGCTAACAATCAACTGGAGGTCAGACGGCTCTGAACTGCGCGCGTTGAATCTCCAGATCAACGGCTCAACTGCCCAAGTGCGTCAGGCATCCACTTACTGGGGGCGTTCGGGAGCTACGTATTCTAGAAGGTCGACGGGATTTACAGCTAAGGCACTGCCTAACGGACACATTTTCGCCACTATGGGCCCCGCGGTACTCTATACGGAAGAGGCAGAGAAGCGTCACCTTTACTATCTTCTGGGGTGGCTCAATTCCAGATTTGTCCGCTTCTTGATCGAGCTGCAAGCAAATAAGCAAAACTATTTGACAGGAATTTTGAAGCGGCTGCCATGGCGGGAGCCAGACAACGAGGTGCACCAATCTGTCCTGTCTGCAGTACGCGGGGCCTGCAATGCGCTCGAACGGCATTATAGCTACCGGGACACAGATCCGCGCTTTAGAGGGCTTCCGGCTAGTTCATCGATAAAAGAACTGCATGAAGCGTTGTGCAACATACACAAACTAGCCGTCAATAACACGTTGCGTGCTCTTGAGAAATGCGATCGCGCCATCGACTCTGTCTATGGCGTCGAGCCGAGCACAATAAAGGAGATAGTCGACAATGTTGGCGCGTCATCATTCGGAGATGTAGCGCCTCGTCTTGACGCGCCTACCGTGCACTGGACGACGATGTCTAGCATTTCGGTTGCACTTGGTGTGGCGTTTGGAAGGTGTCGGGAGATTCTAGAAAAATCAGGAGTAGCAGGAGAGTGCTTCGAGGCGCCCGATTTCAAAAAGTGGTCTGTGGCAGATGGCGCGCGTCCAGAACCTGACATTTTGGTCGATGACCCAGGTGGGAATGCCGATGTGGTTGAGGCAATCGAGAAAATGCTAGACACTGCCCTGACGGGTGGCTGGAAAGCCGATGTGCTAGAGATAAGACGGGCAATTCAAGACAGTGGACCGAAGGGATTCTTCACATTCCACTGCAACGCATACTCCGAAGGCGGGCGCAAAGCGCCAATCTATTGGCAACTCGCTACGCCTTCGGCCAGTTACTCGGTCTGGCTCTACATCCATGCGTTCACCAAGGACACGCTGTTCCGCGTCCAAAACGACTACGTGGCGCCCAAGCTCGCGCATGAGGAGCGCCAGCTCGAGACGCTACGCGCCGAGGCCGGGCCCGATCCCGTCACCGCGCAGCGCAAGGCCATTGAGGCCCAGGAAGCCTTCGTGGAGGAGCTGCGGGCCTTCCTCGACGAGGTGAAGCGCGTCGCGCCGCTCTGGAATCCAAACCTCGACGACGGCGTGATCATCAACTTCGCGCCGCTCTGGCGCCTCGTGCCGCAACACAAGCCCTGGCAGAAGGAGCTGAAATCGACGTGGGACGCACTCTGCGCCGGCAAGTACGACTGGGCGCACCTTGCCATGCTTCTCTGGCCCGAGCGCGCCGTCCCTAAGTGTGCAGAGGACCGCAGCCTCGCCATCGCCCACAACCTCGAGGACGTGTTCTGGTATCAGGACGAGAACGCAAAGTGGAAGCCACGCGAAGAGCCGACGCGGCCGATTGATGCGCTCGTGAACGAGCGCACGTCGTCCGCTGTGAAGGCGGCACTCAAGAGCCTGATGGAGGCGCCGGAGCCGACGAGCAGCGCCCGACGCACGCGGCGGGGGAGACGACGAACATGACGACAGCCGAGACCGCCGATCCTCATCCGCTTCACGTCTATATCGCCCGCCTGATCGCCGATCGGCTGAAAGAGCGTCATGTGGTCGTCATCTACGACAAGAACGAAGAGCTGCGGCCGTTCTTCGCCGAGCTGACAACAGAGCCCGCCACGGATGCGCTCGTGGCCGTGCGCGTCGGTTATCGTACGCCGCACCTGTGCGTATACGACGGCTCGTTCCTCAAAGTGCGCTTCCTCGTGGAGCCCGTCACTGGCGGTGAGGTGCCCGAGGACACGTTGATCTACGTTCCCGGCCGAGAGCGCGACGAGCAAGGTTCTCTGCTCATGGAACTCGAAAAAGGTGGCGACCTGTACCGGGTTCCAGCCCTGAAGCAGCTTGCCCGCAACGTCCTGCGCAAGCGATTCACCGACGTCGCCATCGACGAGATGCTGAAGTCCGATGCCCTGCGCTACTCGGATTTCGCGCGCATGAGCCAAGACGATGGAGCTGCTGAGGGGCCGTCGCTGCTCAAGGGCATTTTCGGCGTGACCGATAGCCTGTCGATCCTGACCGAATGGCTGGCCAACAGCGTCCACGATGCCGAGATCGTCGCGAAAGGCGCCGAAGCGGAGCTGCGCGGTCTAGCGGACGCGCGTTTGGGCACGAGCCTCCCGCAGGATGCCGATATGGCACGCCTGCGAGCGAACGTCGCCCGGCATGTGTTGGCAAACGAATTCCGCTCCGACCTTTCGCCCAAAGCCAAACTGACAGCAGCGGCCCAGCAGGCCCTAAGCGGGATTGCCGCCCCGTCTATGGCAGAGCAATCCCGCTCCATCACCGAAATTTGCCGTCGGTTGCGTGAACGGTACGCTACGGCCTACGTGTCGCTCGCCGATCAGGTCGAGCAGGATCTCAACCTCAAGGCGGATCAGGATCTCGGCAGCTTGCTCGGCTGTGTCGACACCCTCCGTTTTGAGGAACAGTCCGTCGCCTTGGCGTGCTTCAATCTAATTGCTGCAGGCAATTTTAAGGAAGCGAAGGGCCTCGTTGATGCGCGGTCCGAGAGCTTCTGGATAGATCGTGACGTGACTCGGCTGACGGTCTGGCAGGCCTGCCGCTTGATGCTGGATCTCGGCATCGCCGCCGAGCAGGCGGATGGGCGGATGAAGAAAGCCAACGGTAACGCCGCAGCATGGGTCGAGCGGTACGTAGATTCACAGGATGGTTGGCACCAACTTGATCGTGTCCAGAGGCGGCTCGAGGCGATCCTTCCCGAACTTGAGGATGAGATTCCGGAAAGGGCCATCGGCCGCGTGCGCGCGATCTATGATGATGCTGTGCGCCGCATGTCGGAGGGGTTCCTCAGTGCGTTTGAAAAGGGCGGCTGTACCATCCCGAGCGTCTTGCATCAGACCCGCGTCTGGTCTGAGCTGGTGCAGCCACTCCCGAAACCGGTCGTACTCATGGTCGTGGACGCCTTGCGTTACGAGATGGGCGCAGAGCTTGCGGGGCGTATTGCGAATCTCGGCGAGATCCAGTTGAGACCGGCGATTGCTGCGCTCCCGTCTATCACTCCTATAGGAATGGGCGCGCTCCTGCCCGGCGCCTCGTCGGACTTCGCAATAGGGACTCAGAACGGCAGATTTGGTGCAGTTGTCGGTGGTGCGTTCTGTCCAGACCTCTCTGCACGCTTGAAGTATCTGAAGGCTCAAGTTCCGGAATTTCTTGACCTCACGCTCGACGACACGCTTTCAGGTAACACCAAGTCATTGAAGAAGCGCTTAGGCACGGCCAAGGTCATCCTGATCCGATCAACCGAGATCGATGCAGCGGGCGAGAACACGGGTACCGTCTCTGCGCGCCGCATCATGGAGCGGGTCATCGAGGACATTGCAAGATGCCTCCAGCGCATTGCCGCGGCGGGCATCGAGAATGTCGTCATTACCGCAGATCACGGCCACCTCTTCTTCGCGTCGGATCGCGTTGCTTCCATGCGTATCGACGCGCCGGGCGGCGATACCGCTGACCTTCACCGCCGGTGCTGGACCGGAAGAGGTGGTGCGACGCCACCTGGCAGTGTCCGTATCCCAGGCTCTAGGTTGGGTTATAATACGGACCTTGACGTGGTGCTCCCGGCAAGCATCTCAGTGTTCAAATCCGGGGGCGATCTTGCCTACCATCACGGCGGCGCTTCTCTCCAGGAGATGGTGATCCCGGTCATCAAGGCGCTCCTCAAGACCAAGCCAGAAGGCCGATCGGAGAAGAATGCAGTTACCGTCGGCCACGATTTCGACGCGGTCACTAATCGTATCTTCTCAGTAAGGATCGAGCTTGGCGGCGCCGCCAAAAACCTCTTCGAACAGCCTCGTCGCGTTCGGCCCATTGTTGTTTCAGGAGAGCGGCAGGTTGCGGCAGCTGGCGTGGCCGTGGGAGCTCCATTAGAGGATGGCTGTCTTTTACTAGAGCCTGGGGTTCCAGCGACTGCAGGGTTCATTTTGACCGACGACACCGTTGAGGCCGTTCGGATCCAAGTGCTGGACGCCGATACCGACGCGTTACTCTTCCTTTCACCCCAGGATCTGCCAGTCCGGCTCGGAGTCTAGACGATGTCGACGCCAGTACGGGACGCCCTCGACGACAAAGTGAACCGCGTCTTCGCCGGCAAGGTGGTGCGTAAGGACCTCGTTCGACGGGTGAAGGTCGGCGCAAATGTGCCAGTGTTCGTGCTCGAATATCTGCTCGGAAAATATTGTGCCTCGTCGGATGAGATGGCCATTCAGATGGGTCTCCAGGTCGTCAACGCGACGTTGAGCGAGAATTACATCCGACCGGATGAGTCTATGAAGGCGCAAAGCAAGGTCAAGGAAAAGGGCCGATGGACGTTCATCGACAAGGTCAAGGTCCGCCTTGTCGATTCCGACTACTGGGCCGAAGTGAACAACTTCGGCAGCCGCAACGTGCATATCCCAAACCAGTACGTCAGGGACTACGAGCGGCTCCTGACCGGCGGGATCTGGGCGCAAATCGACATGCGCTTCGAGTACGATGAGGAAGGCAAGGGCAAGAATCCCTTCTGGATTGACAAATTGGTGCCTATCCAGGTCGCCACCTTCAATCTCGAAGAGTATCAACGCCTTCGTGCGGAATTCACCGTCGACGAGTGGATGGATCTGATCCTCCGGAGCATGGGCTACGAGCCCTCCGAGATGTCCCGCCGTCTCAAACTGTTGTTCCTAACGCGCCTAATACCGCTGTGCGAGCGCAACTATAACCTCGTGGAGCTTGGGCCGCGAGGCACTGGTAAGAGTTATGTCGTTCAGGAGGTCTCCCCCTATGCAGCCCTCATGACGGGACCGACGACCGTCGCCAACCTATTCGGGCATATGGGAGGACGCTCCAAAGGCCTCGTGCAGATTTGGGATGTCGTCGGCTTCGACGAAGTCGCCGATCTCGAGAAGATGCCGAAAGAGGTCGTCACCACCATGAAGACCTACTGCGAGTCGGGATCCTATCAGCGTGGTCAGGAGGCAGCGTCCGGCGAAGCGAGCGTCGCCATGTTCGGCAACACGAACCAGCCGATCGACGCGATGGTTCAGTCCGGCCACCTCTTTGAGCCGATGCCTGAAGTCATTCGCGATGACATGGCCTTTATCGATCGCCTCCATTTCTATCTTCCGGGCTGGGAAATCCCGAAGATGAGAAACGAGCTTTTCACGGATCACTACGGCTTCGTCGTCGACTATCTGGCAGAAGCACTGCGCGAGCTGCGCCGGCACAATTTCACAGAGGTCCCCGACCGCTACTTTACCATGGGATCGCATCTCGTGTCCCGGGATCGAAAGGCCGTCAAGCGTACGGTCTCCGGGCTCATGAAGATCCTCTATCCCGACGGCAAAGCCACTCGCGACGAGGTAGCCGAGATCCTCGAATTTGCATTGGAAGGCCGGCGCCGAGTGAAAGAGCAGCTGAAAAAGATGGGCTCTTTCGAGTACTACCACACCTCGTTCAGCTATACGGATTCCGAGACAGGAGAGGAGCGCTTCGTCGGCGTCCCGGAACAAGGCGGCCGCAACATGATCTCGTCCGATCCGCTGCCCCCGGGCAGCGTCTACGCGGCAAGCGTCGCGGCCGACGGTACCGTCGGGCTTTTCAGGGTCGAGGTCTCGATCAGCACAGGCGCCGCCAAGTTGAGAACGGCCGGCGGGATCAGCGGCGCCACAAAGGAATCCATTAATCGGGCCTTCAGCTACATGCTCGCTCGCAAGGCCGAGCTTACGATCGGTCGGGAGCTCGACAGCTCCGATCTCCACGTCGAGGTGATCGACCTGCTCAACAACCGCGTCGAGGGAGAAATCGGCCTCGCGTTCTTCGTTGCCGCATTCTCCGCTCTGAAGAAAGCTGCTCCCGCCGCCGCACTGCTGATCCTCGGCGACCTCAGCGTGCAGGGCAACATCAAGGGCGTAAGGTCGTTGGTCGAACCGCTGCAAATCGCCATGGATAACGGCGCCAAGCGCGCGCTCATTCCGCTCGAGAACAAGCGCAGCTTCCTCGAGGTCACGGGCGATGTGATGGAGCACGTCGATCCCATTTTCTTTGGCGATGCCAAGACTGCCGCGCTAAAAGCGTTGGGGATGAACTGATTCGCTGAAGGCCGTCAGAGGGGTTTTCCGTTGGCTCGGACTGAGAGCGGCCAGTGTGGCATTGCTGATGCGGACGCAATGCGTCAGGATCGGACATGCCCGTAACGATATCTGGGGCGCCGAATTCTGTGTAGCCGAGGTCCGTTATGGGATTTCTTACCCTTCAAATAAACACCTCGACCACTCCGTATCGCGCATCTTGGGCGAGCTCTCTGGCAAATGCTGAAGGATTGTTCTTATCTGCCAGTATCGCAACGGACTTTCGTGCACGGGTCAACGCAACATAGAAGAGCCGGCGCTCCTCGGCGTGCTCGAAAGGCTCCGATGCCGGCAAGACGATGCTGAGCAGGGAATCGTCGATGATTTCTGAAGGGAAGCCCATGCGACCGGAGGTGGCGCGCAGGATGATGACGTGATCGGCTTCCAATCCCTTGGATCCATGGACCGTCTTGAAGTCGATGGCGAGCTGCGGATGGCCTGACCGCAATTTGGATAAATCATCTGGCCGAACTGATCGGTAGCGCCCCAAGACGAGTACGCTTCCACCGTCGGCGTTAGCGAGATTCGTAAGCACCGCCTGCAAGGCTTCACGTTCTTGCTCTCGCTTGTGCCAAACGACCCTAATGGCGGGATTGTCCGATGCGGCGACAGCCACAACCTGTTTCTCGATCTGAGAAGGGTTTCGCAGCACGAAACGTTGCGCCGCATGGGCGATCTTGTCGACACTGCGGAACGTTCGACCGAGGTCCACCGTTTCGTGCACCCCGTCCGCGCCGGCAAATGTCCCTCCGAACTTTTGTCCGAAGTTTCGCATGAGGTGTATGTCCGAGCCCGCAAAGCGGTAGATCGATTGCCAATCGTCACCGACCGCGAAGATGCGGGTATCGGCATGCTGGGCCTTAAGAGCAAGAATGAGCTGCGCCCGCCCATCGGAAATATCCTGAAACTCGTCAATCAGGAGATGGCGATACGGGCTGCTATAGCGGCCCTCCCGCACGTGATCGGTGGCGCGGCGGATCATATCTTCGAAATCGATCTTGCCGTCGAGTCGGTCCTCGTAGGCCCCCATGACGGGCTCGAAAATTTTCAGGAAAGCCAGCTCACGTGGGGCATCGGAATTTTTCGCAGCACGTCGACGGCAATTCTCGAACGTGAAGTCACTGCTTTTGAAGTGCCGCAGGAAGGTGCCGAGCGTCTGCGTGAAGGCATCGACCTGTCCCATGCGCGAGAGCTTGCTGTAAATGATCTCAGGCGGGAGCGGCTGACACCTCGCAAATGGCTCTAGCTTTCTCTTGAGCTCACTAAGCAGGTGTCCCTCGACATTTTCGTAGCTGAACGTTTCGATGAGGGTGGTGCCACGGGCTTTGTGGATTTTACGTTTCCATTCCATGTCCTCAAGATAGCTGTCACGGTCAACATAGGGGGCGGTCGTCAGGCGAACGTCGCCATTCGCGTCTCGCTCTTTACGAACGCCGAAATGCTCGATGTAGATGCCGCTGTCCGTCAGCCGAAAATCCGGCGTATAGGCGCGCCGGTCGTTCTCCGGAAGATCGTGCTCGTAGATCGGCTCATACTCGTAGGCGATGCCGTTGATATACAGCCAGTTGGCGATCTTCAGTTCTTCATAGCTTCGGACCGCCTCGCCATTGAGCGTTCGCAGCTCGTTGGCCCGGACATAACGATTGTATTCGTCCTCGCTTTCGAAATCCCATTCGCTCCTGTAAGGCCGGTAAAACTCCGTGAACCAACGCAGCAGGAGCTCGCGCGAGCCGTCCTTGATGGCGATGTCATTCAGCAGGATATCGCGCAGTAAGGCATAGTACTGCCGATCGTCACTCGCATGCGCTGCCAAGGCAGGGCCCTGTCCCTCTACACTGCGGATAATCTCATAGCCTAATGCATGGAAGGTTCTCGCATCGACGGAGGTGCCGCATCGCTGCTCGATCCGACTCGCCATTTCCTCGGCGGCATCCCTGCCAAACGCCAGGAGAAGGATCTCGCCGGGCTGACGGATTGCGCGCTGAATCAGGTAAGCGGCCTTGGCCACAATGACACTAGTCTTGCCGGAGCCGGCCCCCGCGAGGACTAACGTCGAATCCTCATCGACGACGGCTGCGCGCCGCTGTTCCAGCGTCAGCGGATGCGTCTCAATAGTGTCGAACAAATCCCTCATCGCGGCTAGCTCGGTGGCGACGAACCTCGAAATCGCTTTGTCGCGCATCTGGTCGGGAGCTTGCGCAAAACAAACGACAGCCTCGAACATGCGCCTTTGTTCGACAGAGATCACATTGCCAGGCGGCGCCTCAGGGAGACGCGATAGGAGAGATTGGGCGCGTTCGACAAAAGGATCCAGCAGGCAGGCGGCCGGGTATCGGCGTGGTTGCTCGAGGCGCTCCATCATCTGAGAAAGGAGCCGAAGTTCGTCGTCAGCCTCATCGAATGCAGCTCGAACGAAGCGGTGCCATGCCTCCCTTGAGCTCTCGACGAACCGCGCGATATCAGCTGGGCGGAATCCGACAGCTTTTAATTCCGAGCCGTCGCGCAACGGGATGGAGAGGGCGCCGAACCCAAGACGCCGGCTCGCGTAAACCGGCCCCGCCATCTCGGGAAAGGCAAGCGAGCGCGATGTGCTGCCGAGCAAATCGATACCGTTGCTGGTCAACTTCACGCTTCCAAATCGCCATCCGATGATGCTCAGTAGGGCGCTTGTCAGCGGACCTCTGTGGATCTGGTGGGAAACAGCGCTCATGTGGAAACGTCCGCGCCAAGAGCCGGGATCACTTGGCCATACTGTAAGCAGAGACGTTCAACGGAGCTATCCTGCGATCAGGCGCAATTTGACGCCGATAGAAAAGTCACATCCGGATTTTCTCCTAATGCCGCTTTGGAAGCTTGGCCCCTACAAACAAGTGAACCTTAGCGTCAGCGCCGCTCTGGTCACCGGTAAAGCCGATACGGTTACCGCCAAGGATTGCATCTACTGAGCCGCAGATCACGAACCCTTCCGCGTGTTTAAATACCCGGTCGCGAGGGCAGCACTCGTCCACGCTGAAAAGATCAATCGGCTCGTCCGTATGCACGCGGAACGTGCCATCAGCGAGCCACTGCAAAACAATCCGGTTCATTGGGGAGATCTCCTTGTTCAGATGATGCCGTGGGCCATGAGCATTGACGCACGACGGACTATCTTTGACCGCTCGGCGCATCTCACTCGACGCCGTGGAGGGCAACCTGGTGCGGCTGGCGTTACTCATGTGAACCTTGCCAACACAATCACGCTTGGCGTTCATTGTTTGGTAGAGAGCGCTCGCCAAGAAGTGGGGCACGATCTCGACACGGGTTTCGAGACCATGATCGAAGCTCAGAGTTGATTGAAGCGTGGTTCGCTACAAACTTCCGGCGCCGGCTGCAGCAGGTCGCAACGGCCAGAATCCCTATACCCCTGCTCATGTCGGGCGATCCAAACCAAACTCGATTTTTCGTCTGCCGGAATACGCTTATTTTCTGCGGTACGGCGCGCCGTAGCAGCAGCATCGCTAGGAAGAACCTAAAGGATCCCCCCTTCGACATGTCACGCGCGGAACGGGCGAGACCAAGCGCTATAGTATCCCGTGCTTGTGGTCCAAATTGGCGTTATCCCAGCTCGGTCTCCGAGAGCATCGGGCTAGTTGAAACCAACTTAGCGGCAAACCTGTCGACATCCCCTGGGCGCGCCAGCTTCTTTCTCTGCCCTGGCGGAATCCACTGAAGGCGAGTTTCACCAGTTGACGGCTTTCGCCAGATCACCCAAGCATACGCTGTGGCCGTTGAGGCCTTCGGATCCCAGCGCCCCTTGATCATCGGCACTCTCTCCGAGAATAGCGCCACCTCATCGGGTGGAATTTTCTCGAACAATTCATAATAGCGCCGAGCTCCTTCCAACCAAGTCGTGCGTACTAGTAACGCAACGCCGGACTTCGCTTCACTCAAGGCGCGAATTGCGAACTGCAGAGCTAAATTGTAGGGTGGATTCGTTATGATCCAATCGGGATTGAAAGAGCAGAACGCCACGTTCGGTCCTTCCCCTACAAACGAGCCTACTTCGTATCCTCGACCGTAGTCGTGGATGTCGCTCGCGTGGACCTTCCCAAAATATTCGCGAAGGACCTCGATCATGTGACCCTCGCCGCATGCTGGCTCCCAAATGCTAAGCTGACGAAAACCAATCACGTCTGGCGAGGTCGCGGGATGAGACGATTTAGCGAGTACATGCTCAATCAAGGCTCGCGTCGCCCATGGAGGAGTAGGAAAATAGTCCAGACCATTCGGCGGCTCCGCACGGGAAGCCATCACTGAGCGGGCGCCGAATGGCAGGCCTGACGCCATGCATGAGCCGGACTCTTCCGGCGAACCATTTCCTGTCACTTGATCCATAAAGAGTCGCATTTCGGAGTTCCTTTGGAAACATGGTCAAAGCCGCGCCGTTTTGCGTGTCATTGCATCGGCTCAGGTCTAACCGTTAGCCGGCATCGACGCTGGCTTAGAGCCGCACCAGAACATGTCGGGAACCGGAATTGAGTTTCCGAATGTGGGCGACTTATTTAGCTAGTCATCACGCCGATCGCACTTCTAGCGTCGACGTGCGAGTTCGTCCTGCAAGCCACACATCCAAATCGGATCGGCGGTAGAGCACCTTGCGCGCGGACTGGCGGATGAAGATGGGGCCGCCACCATAGCACCGGTACTTCGCTAACGTGCTACGGGACGTTCTGAGGTAAGCCGCCGCTTCGGCAGCATCGAGAATGTCGAGATTCCGGATGTGCTGCGGGTCGAGAATGCGCAACTTTGTTCTTCGCACAACTTCCACTTCAAATCTCCTTACGTTCAAAGACGTACAGAGAATTGCGTGAAGCTATCGAATTTTATAGGACGATCTGGCCCTACGGTTTCGTTGGCAAATTGCCCCAATGCTGGAACTGCCGCTTGTCCCACTCCTCCTCGGAGTAACCATCTGAATATCGCGACCAAACTCCTTCCATAGCGCGGCAGCTATCCGGTTCCTGACCGCTTTCGCACCACGCCGACCTGTATTCGTCGCAGTTTCACGCCACCACCCTTCAAGCGCGAGAAAGAACTCCCGCACCTCATAGTTCGCGGCATCGGCTATTCCGTTCGGCGCATACCCGACTTCCGGCGGGGCCGCTGCGAAACAATTCGCTGAGGAGATGATCGACTACTGGCGATCGGTGACCGCCGCGGCGGAAGCCGCAGGCCGGACACAGGAGTTTACACTTTCGTCGCCTTTGTAATCAGTACTCTTAATAGGAGAGACGAAACTGTAAAATTCAGCCGCATTATCGAAGCCTTCGCTTCGCATCCTCTTGTAGAGCGTCGGCCGGCTGATGCCGAGCTTGCGTGCGATTCCGGAAACGGACGTTGATCGTGGCGTTGATCCGCTTGCCGCTCGCTTCGCGGCAGCGCGCTGCTTGTCGCGAGCCTTCTTCATGGCTCGCTGTAGTTTCAGAACCTCGCCTTTTGTCATGTCGGCCGGGTGGATGCCCCATGGTCGACCGGCGCGAAGCCAATGGAGCTTATCAAGTTCAAGATCGAAGCCGACAGCTGAGGGGGACTGAATGGTTCGATATCCCTCATTCATCATCACAGCCTCAAATGCTAGCGCCACTTCTGCACGCGTCGCGCCATCAATGTATTTGTCTGCCCACTCCTGAAGACAGGCTAGACCGACGCTGCGATTGTCGTGCTCCGCCACGAGCGCGAGCAAGTTGCCGGCGATGGTCAGGAGGGCGAGCCGGTGGCGTGAGCGAAACAGGGCCGGCCTGCGTGTCGCGTAGACCTTCGTTAGTGATCCGAGCAGACGAAAGGCACGGCCCCTCACGGCCATCCTCACCCGCTTTTCAGGGCCGACACCTTTGTCTTGATCAATCTTCGCCAGGTTTCGCAGGGCCTTTGGCTTCGAAGACTCAACCTTCTCGTGGAAGGTGATGACACCTGTCTCGGTTTCCTCACGGTAGACCTCCGTGACTGACTCACTCTTGAAGGCGGTTGCAGTTGCTCGCATAGGCATACTCCGGTGCCGGTCGGGGCGCGGTTTTTCGATGAGGTCAATGGGGTCGGGACAGTCGCGATCACGCGGTTGGACGCGAAGCGAGGGATCAGCATCGCGATCTTCACTCAATCCGGAGCGGGCGGCGCGCACAAGAGCACCCTGACCAACTCCGTGCGTAATCCGCTAAGAAGCGTTCCGCCCCCCTCAAAGGAGGGACCGCCCCAGTAGCACCCATAATTCGCTAGCGTGGTACGGGACGTTCTCAGGTAAGCCGCTGCTTCCGCAGCATCGAGAATGTCGAGGTTCCGGATGTGCTGCGGGTCGAGAATGCGCAACTTTGTTCTTCGCACAACTTCCACTTCAACTCTCCGTACGTTCAAAGACGTACTGAGATATGCGTGAAAGCGCCAAGTTCTATAGGGCGATCTGACCCTAACGACTCTCGGGCGAATTACCCCAATTCTGAAACTGCCGCTTCGCCCACTCCTCTCCGGAATATCCATCCGGAATATCGCGACCAAACTCCATCCAAAGCGCAGCGGCTATCCGATTTCTCACCGCTTTTGAACCACGCCGATCTGTATTTTTTGCAGATTCACGCCACCATTCTTCAAGCGCGAGAAAGAACTCCCCCACTTCAGGGTTTGTGGCATCGCCCGCTTCCGGAAGCGGTTCGGAGGCATATGCATCCAAGAGCGGGGTCAGCTCTCCTCCGAGCAGCAATATTTTCCTCTCGTTGTCGATGTCAGGCAGCTCGTCCGTTTTGTCGGCTATGTACTCTGCAAAATCGACTTCATCTGCGACGACCTCCAAGAACTCTCGCAATGCCTTCGCAAGCCGATTAGCCTTTCGCTGCCGATCAGTGCGCACCGGAATGGCTAGCACGCTAGCGTAGGCGGCAGCGGCATCTGCCCTCGCCAATAATGCCCGAATGCATAACTGCTCCCGCAGCGAGGCTATCTCAGCCGTCAGGAAACCCTTCGCGATTGCTTCCGCCAACGGCTCATCAACAGCACAGGAATCTCCTGGGCTCAGAAGTCGCCCTACCGCTTTAGTCTCGGCTGTGGGGCGAAGGTTGTAGAGCCCTGATGCGACTGGGACGCGCCGACCCTCTTCCTTGGCGAAGAACCGCTCGGCACGTGATTGCTTAGCTACACGCTCCTTAGGCGGCATCCTCTGCCCCCTTGCGGATCAGCGTGATCTTCCCTTTCGTACCGCTCATAGCGCCGGCGATCGCCCCAGCCGCCGCTTCGGCGGCAGCGCGGACAGGATCAGCCGCCAAATGAGCATATCGTTGCGTGGTGGTTGGGCTGGCGTGCCCGAGCAGCGCGCCGATCATGGGAAGGCTTGCACCCCCGCTGACAGCCACGGATGCGAAGCTATGGCGCAAGTCATGGATACGAAGGTCAGGCAGGCCCGCCATCCGACGGATGCCGCGCCAGGGCCGATTCAAGTCAGCCCTCGGCTGATCCGGTACTGATGAGCGGATTACATAAGGGCTGTTTGTCCGCGGCAAGCCGACAAGGATTTCGAGGGCGGGCGCGGGCAGTACGATATGACGTCTGCCAGTCTTGCTGAACACCGTAAGCAGACCCCGGCTCATGTCGACATCCGCCCATTTAGCATGAAGGATTTCGCGGAGCCGCGCGCCGCTGAAAATCAGCAGCCGCAAAGCGGCGGCCGTGTACTGGTCAATAATCGTCGGGGGCACGTTCTTCGGAACGTGCTTGGCCTTTTTGCCGGGCCTCGACGGCGGATCGTAGGGAATCCCCGTTGTCTCGGCTATCCGAATAGCCTCGCCCAACCGAGCAAGCTCCAGCGGAGTGAGGTAGCGTTCACGCTTCCGCTCCTTGTACGCCTTGATACTCCTCGCCGGATTGGTGCCCTCCTCGACGTGACCTGCGTGGTCAGCCGCCTTGTATATTGAGCCGATAAATTCCAGGCATCGGTTAGCCGTAGTCGGACTGGTCTTACCGATCCGCGTGTGCAGTCGCTTGATTTCGTCGCGCGATATTGCGTCAAGCTGGCAAGAGCCAATGGCCGGCCCAACGTGCCTCTTCAATAGGGAGCGATAGTTTCGGATGCTCCCCGGCCGCAGCGTCGCCTGCTCGGGATGCTTCTGAGCAATTTCATCCATGGCATCGAGGTGTTCGGCAGCGTACTTGGCGAAAGTCGGAACTCTCTTCGCCTTGGCCTTAGCCATTGCCGGATCGCTGCCCAGCCGCACTTGCGCCAGAAACGTCTTTGCCCGTTCCCTCGCTTCCTCCGGCTTTAGCTCGGCGGTCGTACCAAGCGTGAGTCTCTTCTTGGCGACGCCGCGACCGCCGGCACCGGGACGATATTCGACGAAGTACGTCATGCGCCCCGTTGACTCGACGCGCATGGCGAAGCCCGCAAGATCTTCATCATAATACACAACCCGTTTATCGGCCGGCGTAAGGCCGGCGAGACCACGCCGCGTGAGCTTCGTCGTTGGCATGAGGCTCCCCCTATTCGTGCGCCACCCGTGCGCCACCGCATCGGATATAACGTGGAATGAATGGAAGCCAAACTAGACTTAAAATCGCATATATTCAATCTGATAGTGATAGATACGGAAACTCTTGGAAACATCGGGATAGATCAAAAATAAGGCTCATAACCTGAAGGTCGTAGGTTCAAATCCTGCCCCCGCAACCAAAATTTTCAATGACTTAGCTCAAAAACAATTTCCGAAGATCTGACGCCATGGTAATCCCATGGTATTCAACTGCGCGGACCTCCCCTGTTTTCCCCGCTTTGATCAGATTGCGGGTTAAGGCAAAATAACCTTTACTAGTCGTCAATCAACAGCAGCGGGCAGATGGTTCTTCTTGCTCGTGACTCTATTGCTGCCGCCACTCTCGCAAGCGGGTTGCAATGCCAATGATCGACGAATCCGACGAGCGCCCCGACATCGAAGAATATTCGGTCACCTACCTCCGGGGCCGGGTCGCTGAACAGCAACAAGAACTCGATGAATTGAAGCACAGCATCGATGACCTGGTCGGCCTTGTCCGCGATCTCACTGCCACACATGAGAAGGTCGCAAGATCAGTCGCGGTGCTTAAACCAAACGGCGAACCTCACGGATTGGATGCACCGATCATCAGTGCACAGGGGGCTGCCGCGTTTCTTGGCGTGTCCACTTCGACTATTGACCGCATGACACGTGATGGTCGAATGCCTGAACCAGTTCGCGTGTCAGAACGTAGACCTTGTTGGACTGTTCGGCAGCTCATGGAAGTTCGCGCAAAAGGCCTTTTTAAAAAGTAGCTCGACCACTCTCGTCCGACTTCCGTTTGCTGTTTATGTGAAGCAGCAACGAGCGGTGCCAAGCCGCACCCCACCCAGGGGGGCAAGGCCGCGAAGGTGGGCCCCAAAACAGTCAATTAGTACCGTGGCCAACGCTTTAAAATTCCGTACAAACATAGTTGTATCACCAGCCAATAAGCCGGCAGCCTACGCCAATCTCTTTGGGTTTCTTGCGTCGGCCCACTTCTAGTGATAAGGAACAAAATAGGAACATGGTTACTTGAATGTAGCTTTGAAATGAAGCAATCAAAACCGGCGTTGGTCCGTCACGTGCTTGACCAAGACACACTGACGATGGTGTCGGTTAGCTGTAACAATATTAAATGCAGACACACGGCAAACGTGCTGCTCACCCGCTTCTTGGACGCGGGGGCCACTCTCGACACGCCAGTCCCAAGCTTGCGGCGGTGGTGCGTGTGCAGCAAGTGCGGGTCGCGCAATATCGAAACGCGCACAACGCCATATCCTCGCGGCGTCAAAGGTGTGCCCCACATGAAGGACGTATAACTCCATGTGTAATATGCGCTCGATGACCAAGACACGTGAAACTGTCGGCAAACTCTTCCGCGTGTCAGATAACAGAATTCCAGCAATCGATCCGTTGGCAGGTATCTACCCCAGCAACAACGCGCCGGTCATTCGCATAGCCGAAGACGGCGAGCGTGAAGGCATCATTTCAAGCTGGGGATTTGTCCTTCCGCAAAAGGACAAAGCGCCCAAGCGCGTCACGAATTTCCGCGACGACAATCTGGGCTCACCCTTTTGGCGCTCGTCTTTCGAGACCCGTCGTTGCCTCGTGCCAACAACATCATTTGCAGAACCAAAGGGGCGGAGCCCCGCGATCTGGCATTGGTTTGCTCTTGGCCAGGACAGGCCGCTTTTTGCATTTGCGGGAATCTGGCGAAGCTTTCGCGGCGCGGTGAAGAAGGACGGGCCAGTCGTGGATCTTGAGGTTCACTCCTTCATGACCACAACGCCCAATCCGCTCGTCGCCACCATTCACCCAAACCGCATGCCCGTCATTCTAACCACGGACGAAGAGTTTGACATTTGGCTCAATGGGTCTGCGGATGAGGCCCGCTCACTCGTCAGATCCTATCCAGCAGAAAATATGGCGATTGTTCAGTCCGCCGCCGAAAAGGTGGATATGTTGGACGAGTGTTAGTTCTTCCCGCCCGCACCTAACGCACAATCCGAATTGAAGCATGTGCTTTGGAAGCCAAACTCCCGCTTAGCTGAAAGCAACAGGCTACCTCGCATCCCATCTGCGCTTAAGCTCTCTCCTGCGAACGTGTCACGCCAGACCTGAACGGCTTTATGCTTCAAGAAAGCTTCCACGTTGCGCTGAGAGCGTGGGTCGGGAGTGTTACCCCTCCACTCTGGCCACTCGAAATCCGCCACAGACTACCGTTGCGGATGATCTGGACCCTGGAAAGAGCGTTTTCGACCCCGCTTTACCAGGGCTGCACTACTACATAGACCCGAAGCGGCTCGCGAAGGCCGAAGCTAGGGCAAAACGCTCTCGCTATCGCTATCGAGATGATGCTGAAGACGCGCTGCGTCAAATGCTCTTTGATGGCGAGCCATTCGACGATGCCGCAGTAGCGCGTGTAAGCACACAATGGCTAATTGAGATCGCGCAAGCAAGAAATTGGAAGCCCTCCTCTGCCGAGGATCTGGTTGCCAGAAGGGGGCGTACTAAAAGGCGAAGAGCCGGCGTAGCTACGAAAACGCAGTCCGCGACGACCAAAACTAGGCGAGCTGCCTAAGCCACCTGCGCGTCCAAGCCGATGACCATCATTCCTTTGGTGGTCACACAGGTTCAAGACTTTATTTCTGCCGGACCAGTTTAGAACCTCTGAGCAATTGATCGAACCCCAGCAGACTGCGCAACCGGGAACGCTCTTGGCCTTTCTGCAACCCCTGTTCGAAGGCGGTCTCGATAACGTCACCCCAGGCAGCAGTTGCGTTGCTAACGCCTATACCAACAATCATGACAAGCTGGCGCAGCCGGACATCGGATGGGGCGCTGGCTTTTTCTGCATATGGTCGACACGGTCAGCATCGTCCATGCAATGATCCTGCGGCTACAGGCCCTCGTCCTGCCCATCAAAGTTCTCGTGTTCGGCGGACATTGACGCCTGATAGCACAACGACGCTTGAGCTCATCGCTCTTAGCAAGCTCTGCATTCACGAGGTTGGATCATCGATAAGCGGGTTCGGCTTGCTGAAGGCAATAAGCTTCGCCGCGTCTCCCACGCGGATCATCGGCCCATCAACGGTAACGCCAGCCTCGGCAAGCTCAGCTAAGGCCCGCGACAAGTTCTCCGGCCGCATGCCGAGGCGGCTCGCCAGCGCCCGCTTTTCGAACGGCAACCGAAACGTGCCACAGCCTCCCGACTGGCTCGCTTGGGTGAGAATCCAATTGGCGAGACGTTCGCTGCTGGACCGCAAGCGTACGTTCTTCAACTCTTTAACGATCGTACGGTAGCGGCAAGCAAGCTCGGCCACCGTTGCTCGTGCAAAGCCTGTGTCGCGCTCGAAGACCTCGCGCACAGCCCCGGCTGGTATGAGCACAACCGTCGTCGACGACGACAAGGTGCGAGCCGATTTCAGATAAGGTCCGTCGACAATCACGGCAGCAAGAATGAAAGCAGCTGGCGGCGTCAGGATCGACACCGTCGCCTCACGATCATTATGAGAAGCAAAGAAGGCGATCTGACCGTCGACCAGAACGTGCAAGAAGTCCGGCCTCTCACCTTCGTGGATGAGCACAGTCCCCGTCGGGAAACGTTGCACATATCCAGCTGCGATCAGCGTTCTGAAATTTTCCAGCTCGACGCCGCGAAAGAGCGGTAGTTCGCGGACAATCTCGGAATCCTCGCGGCGCATGCTCTATCGCAGGTGCTCCTATTACGGTCGGTCAACGTTGCCTCGGTCCTGGCCTCGTTGCAACGAGCATCTTGCCTTGATTTTTATCAATCATTGTATTGAACAATATCAATTACAAAATTGCTTTTACATTACTCAGGACACAAAGAAGCGACTAATATTTCTTTTGTCTGCGTAGTTTTTAACAAGTTGATCTCGATCAACGAAAAGCATTTCTCCAAACGTAATTCTTGTCGTGCCGAGTTTTTTCCGGCGACCTCAAGTGGGGTGCTTGATACATGAATACTCAGCCTACCGTGGATCCTGGCGACCAGAGCAGGGCGCTTTGGCTGTCCACCATTTCCTTCACTGTCTGCTTTGCGGTTTGGACAATTTTCTCAATCATCGGTGTGGGCATAAAGGAAGAGCTGGGACTTAGCGATACCGAGTTCGGCCTACTGGTAGCAACACCTATTCTAACCGGTTCGTTGAGCCGGATATTCCTCGGCATCTGGACAGACCAATACGGCGGCCGCGTCGTATTCACAACGACGATGGTGCTGGGTGCCATTGCGACCTTCCTTTTATCGTACGCGACGACCTACGAGTTGATGCTTTTGGCCGCCCTCGGGGTGGGACTCGCAGGCGGCTCATTTGCCGTCGGCATCGCCTACGTCTCCCGCTGGTATCCGTCGGAAAAGCAGGGGACGGCACTCGGGATCTTCGGCGCCGGCAACGTCGGCGCAGCCGTGACTAAGTTCCTGGCACCTTTTGTGATGGTCGCCTACGGCTGGACCGTGGTGGCTCAAGTGTGGGCCGCAGGGCTGGTGATCATGGCCGCCGTCTTCTGGTTCGCAACCAAAGATGACCCGGTACTGCGCGCTCGGCGACAGCGTGGGGAGAGCGCACGCAGCACGCTGTTAGAACTAGATCCACTGAAACGGCTGCAGGTGTGGCGGTTCTCGCTCTATTATTTTTTCGTGTTCGGTGCGTTCGTCGCCTTGGCTCTGTGGCTGCCGCGCTATCTAGTCGGTGTTTACGAACTCGACATCCGGACCGCCGGCATTCTGGCCGCCTTCTATTCTGTGCCGGCGAGTATCTTCCGCGCCTACGGTGGCCACCTTTCGGATCGGATCGGCGCCCGTAAGGTGATGTACTGGACGTTTGGCGTGTCGGCGGTGGTGTGTTTCATGCTGTCCTACCCGAACACCGACTACGTCATTCATGGCATTCGCGGCCCGATCACCTTCTCGACGAGTGTAGGCCTAGTGCCATTCGTGATCCTCGTATTCGTACTGGGCTTCTTCATGAGCCTGGGCAAGGCAGCGGTCTATAAGCACATCCCCGTCTACTATCCCAACCACGTCGGCGCAGTCGGCGGCATGGTCGGACTCGTAGGTGGGCTTGGGGGCTTTATCCTACCGATCATGTTCGGTGTCATGCTTGACCTGACGGGCATATGGACCAGCAGCTTTATGCTACTCTTCGCCATCGCCAGCATCTCGCTCGCGTGGATGCACTTCGCGATCCTTGCGATGGAGCGCAGAGCGCGCGCCCCCGAGCCAGAGATTCTGCCGCAGCTGCCGGAGATGACAGAGATCCATCGGCCGGAGCATCGTGGCGCGCTAGCTGGTGTCATCGAGGATTGGCGACCGGAAGACAAAGAGTTCTGGGAGAGCAAAGGTCGGACCATTGCACGCCGCAACCTTTGGATCTCGATCCCGGCCTTGTTGCTCGCGTTTGCGGTGTGGATGGTATGGAGCGTCGTTGTCGCCAAGTTGCCGGCGATCGGCTTCACCTACTCGACAGATCAGCTCTTCTGGCTAGCAGCTCTGCCGGGCCTTTCCGGCGCGACACTGCGCATATTCTACTCGTTCATGGTGCCGATTTTTGGTGGTCGACTTTGGACATCGCTGTCGACGGCCTCACTGCTGATCCCGGCGTTCGGCATCGGCTATGCCGTGCAGGACCCGCAAACACCCTACGTCATCTTCCTCGTACTGGCACTACTCTGCGGTTTCGGCGGTGGCAATTTTGCCTCGTCGATGGCCAACATCAGCTTCTTCTTCCCGAAGGCTGAAAAAGGCAACGCGCTGGCTCTTAATGCCGGCCTCGGCAATGCCGGCGTCAGCGTCATGCAGTTTATTGTGCCGCTCGTGATAACGGCAGGCGTCTTCGGCGCGCTTGGAGGTGAGCCGCAAACACTGTCAGACGGTAAACTGCTCTGGCTGCAAAACGCCGGCTTCATCTGGGTGCCGTTCATTATAGCCTCGGCGATCTTTGCATGGTTCGGCATGAACGACATTGCCGATGCGAAAGCCTCTTTCGCCGAACAGTCGGTAATTTTCCAGCGCAAGCACAATTGGGTGATGTGCTGGCTCTATGTCGGCACCTTCGGCTCGTTCATTGGCTATTCGGCGGGCTTCCCACTCCTCGCAAAGAACCAGTTCCCGGCTGTCGACTCGCTGCAGTACGTCTTCCTTGGCCCGCTGGTCGGTGCTCTCTCCAGGGCAGCCACAGGCTGGGTCTCGGACAAGTATGGCGGCGGCCGAGTGACCTTCTGGGTCTTCATCGTGATGATCGCCGCAGTGGCGGGAGTGCTTTACTTCCTGGGTATCAAAGAAGAGCCGGGCGCGTTCTGGGGCTTCTTCGCAATGTTCCTGATCCTGTTCCTGGCGACAGGCGTCGGCAACGCATCAACCTTCCAAATGATCCCGATCATCATGCGCTCCGAGATCGGGCGCCTGATGCCCGAAAAACCTGCCGAGGAGAGACTGCGTCAAGCGGAGAGGGAAAGCGCAGCCATTATCGGATTCACCTCGGCGATTGCAGCCTATGGGGCCTTCTTCATCCCGAAGGCCTACGGCTCATCGATAGTGATAACCGGCGGCCCGGAGGCGGCACTGTGGGGTTTCATGGCCTTCTATGTGACGTGCGTTCTGGTGACGTGGTGGTTCTACACGCGTCCCGGCGGAATGCTTCATGACATCGAGCGCGGGAAAACGGCCGCTTCCCCACAACCAGCGGAATAATCATTGCGCGGACGTTGGGCAAGACGGCCGAAGCCCGCCATATCGGAGCTACCAGATGAGCCACATTCTCGATCGCCTCACGTTCTTCAACCGCGTCGTCGACGAGTTCTCGGATGGCCACGGCATCACCACCCGTGAGGACCGCACGTGGGAGGACGGCTATCGCAAGCGGTGGGCGCACGACAAGATCGTCCGCTCGACGCATGGGGCGAACTGCACGGGCTCATGTTCGTGGAAGATCTATGTGAAGGGCGGCATAGTTACCTGGGAGACGCAGCAGACAGACTATCCACGCACCCGTCCTGATCTGCCAAACCATGAGCCACGCGGCTGCTCCCGCGGCGCCTCCTACAGCTGGTATCTCTACTCCGGAAATCGCGTCAAATATCCGCTGGTGCGCTCGCGGCTTCTAAAGCTGTGGCGCGAGGAGCGCGCCATTCGCACGCCGGTTGCCGCATGGGCCTCGATCGTCGAAGACCCGACAAAGCGCGCTGCCTATACGAGAAAGCGCGGACTTGGCGGTTTTGTGCGCGCCAACTGGGATGACGTGACCGAGATCATCGCCGCGGCCAATGCGTATACCGTCAAACGCTATGGCCCGGACCGCATCCTTGGCTTCTCGCCGATCCCGGCAATGTCAATGGTGTCCTATGCGGCCGGTTCGCGCTACCTGTCGCTGCTCGGCGGCGTCGCAATGTCATTCTACGATTGGTACTGCGACCTGCCACCGTCCTCCCCACAGACATGGGGCGAGCAGACGGACGTGCCCGAGAGTGCCGATTGGTACAACGCCGGCTTCCTAATTCTGTGGGGTTCGAACGTCCCGCAGACACGCACCCCCGACGCTCACTTCTACACTGAGGTTCGCTACAAGGGGACGAAGAGCGTCGTCATCTGTCCAGACTATTCCGAAGCCTCGAAATTCGCGGACATGTGGCTCAGCGTGAAGCAGGGGACCGATGCGGCGCTTGCCATGGCCATGGGTCACGTCATCCTCAAAGAGTTCCACGTCGACCGCAAGGTCGCGTACTTCGAGGACTACGCCCGCCGCTACACCGATATGCCAATGCTGGTCCGGCTCGTGAAACGTGACGACCATCTTGTGCCGGACCGCTTTGTACGCGCTAGCGATTTCGCTGAAGAGCTGGGCGAGAAGAATAATTCGGAGTGGAAGACGGTCGCATTTGATGAGGCGTCCGGCAATCTGGTTGTACCTAACGGCGCTGTCGGATTCCGATGGGGCGAGAAGGGAAAGTGGAACCTTGAGGAAAGGGCAGCGAGCGCCGAAACCAAGCTGCGCCTCTCACTCGCAGGAATTAGGGATGACATTGCCGCTGTCGCGTTCCCCTACTTCGGCAACATTGAGCACGACCACTTCAACGGCACCGATCACCCGAGCATTCTGCCGCGCAACGTGCCGGTGAAGAAGCTCGCGCTCAAGGACGGCGAGACCTTGGTCGCCTCCGTTTACGACCTCTTCCTCGCCAACTACGGAGTCGACCGCGGTTTCGGCGGCAAGCACGTCGCAAAAAGCTACGACGACAACGAACCCTATACCCCGGCATGGGCCGAGGCGATCACTGGCGTCAGGCGCGACCAGATCATCCAGGTGGCACGCGAGTTCGCGCTGAACGCCGAGAAGACCAACGGCCGGTCTATGGTGATCATAGGTGCTGCGATGAACCATTGGTATCACTCCGACATGAACTATCGCGGCGTCATCAACATGCTGGTCATGTGCGGCTGCGTCGGTCAGTCGGGTGGCGGCTGGTCGCACTACGTCGGGCAGGAGAAGCTGCGCCCGCAGTCAGGCTGGCTGCCACTCGCCTTCGCGCTCGATTGGGCCCGCCCACCGCGTCAGCAGAATTCAACCTCGTGCTTTTATGCCCATACCGATCAGTGGCGATACGAGACGCTTAATGTCGGTGACATTACCTCGCCAACTGCACCGCCTGGCCCATGGGACGGGGCGCTCATTGACTACAACGTCCGCGCCGAGCGCATGGGCTGGCTACCGTCTGCGCCACAGCTGGAAACCAACCCAATCGAGGTCGGCAAAGCGGTGGCGGCATCCGGCAAGGATGCGCCGACTTACGTCGCCGACGCGTTGAAGTCCGGCGCGCTCAAATTGAGCTGTCATGACCCCGACAACCCCAAGAATTGGCCCCGCAATCTTTTCGTCTGGCGCTCGAACCTGCTCGGCTCGTCAGGCAAAGGCCACGAGTACTTCTTGAAGCACCTGCTCGGCACGAGCCATGGCGTGATGGGTAAGGACTTGGGTGAGATGGGTGCGAAAAAGCCCAAAGAGGTGGCTTGGCGCGACGAGGCGCCAGAAGGAAAGCTCGACCTCCTGATCACGCTCGACTTCCGCATGTCGACGACGTGCGTTTACTCCGACATCGTACTACCGACGGCGACTTGGTACGAGAAGAATGATCTCAATACCTCCGACATGCACCCGTTCATTCACCCGCTGACGGGCGCGGTCGATCCGGTGTGGGAAGCAAAGAGCGACTGGGAAATCTACAAGGCGATCGCCAACAAATTCTCTAACGTGGCACCCGAGGTGCTCGGCATTGAGAAGGACGTCGTACTGACCCCAATCATGCACGACACGCCAGCCGAGATTGCACAGGCCACGGACGTGCGCGACTGGCACCGCGGTGAGTGCGAGCCGGTGCCCGGCAAGACCATGCCGACCGTAACGCTTGTCGAGCGCGACTACCCCAACCTCTACAAGCGCTTCACGGCGCTCGGGCCGCTGATGTCCAAAATGGGCAACGGCGGCAAGGGCATGTCGTGGAACACGGAGAACGAGGTGAACTTTTTGAAGCGCCTTAACGGCGAGGTGACGGAAGAGGGCCCGACGAAGGGCCTTGCACGAATTGAGAGCGATATCGATGCCGCCGAGGTAATCCTGTCGCTCGCGCCTGAAACCAACGGCGAAGTAGCGGTCAAGGCTTGGGAAAGCCTATCGAAGGCCACCGGTCGCGATCACACACACCTCGCACTGCCCAAGGAAGATGAAAAGATCCGCTTTCGCGACATCGTCGCCCAGCCGCGCAAGATCATCTCTTCGCCGATCTGGTCGGGGCTCGAGAGCGAGAAGGTTTGCTACAACGCCAGCTACACGAACGTGCATGAGCTGATCCCCTGGCGCACATTGACTGGCCGTCAACAGCTCTACCAAGACCATCTTTGGATGCGAGCATTCGGCGAAGGGTTGTGTGTATACCGCCCCCCAATCGACACGCGAGCCGTCAAACCGGTGCTCGACGCGAAGCCCAACGGCAACAAGACCGTGGTCCTGAACTTCATCACGCCACACCAGAAGTGGGGCATCCACTCGACCTACACCGACAATCTGCTGATGCTGACCTTGAGCCGCGGTGGGCCTATTGTCTGGATCAGCGAAAACGACGCCAAGAAAGCCGGTATCGTCGACAACGACTGGATTGAAGCCTTCAATTCCAATGGCGCCCTCGTGGCACGTGCTGTCGTCTCGCAACGCGTGAAGGACGGCATGTGCCTGATGTACCATGCACAAGAGAAAACCGTGAACGTGCCGGGCTCCGAAATGACCGGCCAGCGTGGCGGCATACACAATTCGGTGACGCGTGCCGTCGTCAAGCCAACGCACATGATCGGCGGCTACGCCCAGCAGAGCTACGGTTTCAATTACTACGGCACGATCGGCACGAACCGCGATGAATTCGTGGTCGTGCGCAAAATGAGCAAGGTGGACTGGCTCGAGCGGCCGAACACCGATGCCCCAGTCGTTACCACTCAATCCCGTGAGGCCGCTGAATGAAAATCCGCGCTCAAATCGCAATGGTGCTGAACCTGGATAAATGCATCGGGTGCCACACCTGCTCTGTTACCTGCAAGAACGTTTGGACGAACCGGGAGGGCATGGAATATGCCTGGTTCAACAACGTCGAGACCAAGCCAGGCATCGGCTATCCCAAGGATTGGGAGAATCAGAAGCGCTGGAACGGCGGCTGGGTGCGCAAGTCGAACGGCAAGCTCCAGCCCAAGATCGGGTCGAAATGGCGGGTACTGGCAAAGATCTTCGCCAACCCCGACTTGCCCGAAATCGATGACTACTACGAGCCATTCACCTTCGACTACGAACACCTCCAGAAGACGCCGGAACTCGAGGCCTCTCCAACGGCAAGACCGCGCTCGCTGATCACCGGCAAGCGGATGGAAAAGATTGAGTGGGGACCGAACTGGGAGGAGATCCTAGGCGGCGAGTTTTCAAAGCGCTCAGCCGACTACAACTTTGAAGGTGTCCAAAAGGAAATTTACGGACAGTTCGAAAACACCTTTATGATGTACCTGCCGCGGCTGTGCGAACACTGCCTTAATCCGGCGTGTGTCGCAGCCTGCCCATCAGGCGCCATTTACAAGCGCGAAGAGGACGGCATCGTCCTCATCGACCAGGACAAGTGCCGCGGATGGCGCATGTGCGTGTCGGGCTGCCCATACAAGAAGATTTACTTCAACTGGTCGAGCGGCAAATCGGAGAAGTGCATCCTTTGCTATCCGCGCATCGAGGCCGGCCAGCCGACGGTGTGCTCGGAGACCTGCGTCGGGCGCATCCGCTATCTAGGCGTCGTGCTCTATGACGCCGACCGCATTGAGGCAGCTGCAAGCGTCCTGGATGAGAAGGCGCTCTACGAAGCGCAGCTTTCCGTCTTCCTCAATCCGCGGGACCCCGAGATCATCTCGCAGGCACGTGCCGATGGTGTGCCTGAAAGCTGGCTCGAAGCCGCGCGCCGCTCGCCGATCTGGAAGATGGCGATGGAGTGGAAGGTCGCCTTCCCCTTGCATCCCGAGTACCGCACGCTGCCGATGGTTTGGTATGTGCCGCCGCTATCGCCGATCCAGTCCGCGGCGGAGGCAGGCAAGATGGGCTCGGACGGCGAGATGCCGGATGTTCGCTCGCTACGCATTCCTCTGCGTTATCTCGCCAACCTCTTGACGGCTGGTAACGAAGAACCTGTGGCACAGGCGCTCGAACGCATGCTCGCCATGCGCTCTTACATGCGCGCGAAGACAATCGATGGCGTCATAGACGACGCAATCGCCAGGCGCGTTGGCCTCAAAGCCAATCAGATCGAGGACATGTATCAGGTGATGGCAATCGCCAACTACGAGGACCGCTTCGTGATCCCGACAACGCACCGCGAGCTAGGGGAGGACACCTACGATTTACGCGGATCGTGCGGCTTTACGTTCGGCGGGGACTGTTCCGATGGACGGACGGCGGACGTCAACATGTTTGGCGGCCGCAACAAGGCGCCCAAGAGAACCACGGAGACCGTGTAATGGCAAAGACCTTCAAAGTTCTCTCGGCACTGCTAAGCTATCCGACCGAGGAAATAGTCGCTGCCGCACCGATCATGGCAGGTGTCCTGAAAGAAGAGCGGCTCTTGCGACCACGAGAGATCAAGGCGCTAATACCCCTCGTCGAAGAACTCAGCGCCAGCGATCTTTACGAGCTTCAGGAGCGCTACGTGCTTCTGTTCGATCGTACGCGCTCACTGTCATTACACCTCTTCGAGCACGTACATGGCGAGAGCCGCGACCGCGGTCAGGCCATGGTTGACCTGAAGGCGGTTTACGAGAGAGCTGGCCTGGAGATCAGCTCCAACGAGTTGTCCGACTACCTACCTTTGTTCCTTGAGTTTCTGGCAACACAACCGCTTACCGAAGCGCTCGATTTAGTCGGCCAACCTGCGCACATCTTTGCCGCGCTTGCCGAACGATTGAGGCGGCGCAAATCGATCTACACGGCGGTTTTCGATGTGCTCGCCAAGCTGGCGAAGGCTGATCCGAGGTCGGCGGAAGTACGTCAACTCGTCGGCGAACCGGAGATCGATCCCAATGATCTGGAGTCGCTGGATGCCGCCTGGCAGGACGAGGAAGTACGATTCGGTCCGTCCGCGGATGCGCAATGCGGCGGCGATCGGTTGATCCCGAAGCTCCGCGCCGGAAGCCGGCCAGCGCCGGGCATGGAGGTTGTCCAGCCGCAGCCTCGCACCATAATCACCCACTCCGGTTCCCGGAGCATCTAAAGGAGCCGCTGCGATGCGCGATATGCTGTTCCACCTTCTGTTCGTCTGGTACCCTTACGTTTGCTTGGGCTTCTTCGTCGTCGGCTCGCTGTTCCGCTTCGAGCGTGATCAGTATTCGTGGCGTGCGTCCTCAAGCCAGCTTCTGCGCCGCCGCCAATTTATTATCGGCTCCAACCTGTTCCACTTCGGGATCCTGTTTCTGTTCGTCGGCCACTTCGTTGGCCTTCTAACACCCACTTGGCTTTACACGAAGCTCATCACCATAGAGCAGAAGCAGATGATTGCCATTACGGCCGGCGGCATCGCCGGTGTGGTCTGCTTCGTCGGACTGACCATGCTGCTCCATCGCCGGCTGTTTGACCCGCGTATCCGTATTACCTCGACGACGATGGATATGGCGATCCTGACCATACTCTGGGTGCAGCTTGCCCTCGGGCTCGTGACACTGCCCTACTCGCTGCAGCATTCGGATGGGGAGACGATGCTCAAACTTTCGCATTGGGCCCAGGGCGTGCTGACCTTAGAGCCAAATGTCGACAATTACCTGAAAGGGCTTGAGTGGCCCTACCTCGCTCACCTCGTGCTCGGCATGACAATCTTCCTGTTGTTCCCGTTCTCACGGCTCGTCCATATCTGGTCGGCGCCAGTCGGGTATCTTGGGCGCAAAGGTTATCAGATTGTCAGAACGAGCCGGCCCCAACGTCAGAGCGCCGTCGCAGGATCGAGCCAGCGGAGTAGATGACCAATGACAACGGTTTATAAGGCCGAAGATCCGGCGTTGCCGTTTCGTGCAGCGCAAAGCGCGAAGGTCAGCGTCAACGGCGTCTCAATCCCCGCCGCCGCCATCTCGCGGGAGGTCCAGCATCATACGGCCGCGACGCCGTTGCAAGCATGGAAGGAGGCCACCCGCAGCCTCGCCCTGCGCGAGTTGATACTGCAGGAGGCAAGACGGCTTGAGATTGAGCCGGAGCCGGAAACGGACGAGGAAGGACGTCGAGAGACCGACGACGAGGCGCTGATCCGTCAGCTCATCGAGAGAGAGGTGAAGACGCCGACGGCCGACACAGAGTCTTGCCGGCGTTACTACGAGTGCAATCGCGCGCGCTTTCGCTCACCCGACATTTTCGAGGCGGCGCACATCCTGATTGCGGCGCACCAGAATGATGTAGAGGCCTTCGTTGCGGCACGCACCCTTGCCGATCAACTAATCGAAATTCTGTCCGTTCGACCCGAACTATTCGGTCAATTTGCCGAGACCTACTCAACCTGCACCTCGGCCAAGACGGGGGGAAACCTCGGTCAAATATCGCGCGGAGACACGACACCTGGATTTGAAGCTGCACTGTTCAAGTTGGTTCCTGGAGAAATGACGCGGGAGCCGGTTGCGACGCCTTACGGCCTGCATATCATCCGGCTCGACCGACGCATTGAGGGGGGTGTGCTTCCCTTCGAGATGGTCGAGAAACGTATCGCGGCTTATCTCAGCGAGCGCAGCCGGCGCCAGGCAACCGCGCAGTACTTGGCGTGCCTTGCCGCGACAGCAGAACTGGAAGGCGTTGATTTTCTAACCCCCACGGACGTCCGGGTGTATTAGGGAACAGGCGACATGCTCCTCGGGGATCTCATAAAGCAGCTCGACGATGAGGCTGCAGCCACGGAAGCGCTGCTGTCGATTGGCGACATCGCATTTATAGTGCGCATTCAAGAGCTAGCGGCGGCAGAAGAGACGGCGCTTGGCGCTTATTTGAGGCGAAAGATCAGCCACTTCTCTGCGACCGCGGATGCTGACACATGGATGGCCGTAATGATGACGTCGAGCCGCTCGAAAAACCCCGGGGGAAACTGTCTGCGCGCGATTCTCGAAACCACTTGTATGCCCGGCGGTGGTTGCGCCGATACCAGCGAGGGACAGGCCTAGTTGGGACCGACATTTGACAGGGATCAAGGTCGGCAAACACTAGGCCTGTTTAACTTAAAGCCGAAACTAGAAAGCCGCTCATTTGCGGTGCGGAAACGACTGCGAATTCGTTTTCCGGATAGAGCGATGCACCTGTTTGCTATTCTGACTGCCGCAAGGATGCATCGCGCAGAGTGGTGCTAATGAAGGTCCTCATCGCATATGGATCTGTAGAAGGTCAGACCCGCAAGATCGCGGAAAGAATAGCCGAACGCATTCGCAATCGCGGCGAAGAGAGCACTCTCTACGACACTGAGTGCCGTCCGCGTCATCTGGCCGTCGACGTGTTTGATGCTGTTATCGTGGCGTCTTCCGTACATCAAGCGCTGCACCAAATTTCTGTGCGAGATTTCGTCGCCGCGCATCGTGCCCTGCTCGAAGATATTCCGTCGGCGTTTGTGTCCGTGAGTCTCTCCTCGGCCTTCCGCAACGGAGGAACTGACGCGCAGAACTACGTCGATTATTTCTTTGAAAACACCGGCTGGCATCCGACGTACTACATCAAGGTCGCCGGTGCGTTGCGCTACTCAGAGTATGACTTCTTCAAGGAACAGATTCTAAGGCATGCCGTTTTCAAGGACAGGCTGGAAATCGTCGATGGTCACGATCATGAATTTACTGACTGGTCCGAAGTAAACGAGTTCATCGATCGTTTTTTGCAACACACCAAGGCCCGATCGAGAACGAGCCCTGTTCCGACTGCAAGCAAGAACTAGCAGCGGGCCGACCATATCAAATCGTTAGCGGCAGACTTGGCTGAGGACTGCGGGTACCGTCGATGTCAACCTCGCTGACGTGCGCTTCTGAAAGAATCCGCTGGTTCCCGCGACAATCGACTCGACCGCGTCCACCGTACAAGTCGTGCCCATTAGGTAGGTGATGGCGGCCGGCCGCGAGGGGAGGGCCGGCCGCATTGCGCACCCTATCGTATTGCAGCCGGGGGGAAGCTGCAGGGTGGCAATCTACTCGCTGGGGGAAGCGAGGTTCGAAGACCTGAACCCGAACATTGGGTTTCACTGAGCCGGCCAGTCACCTTCAGACACCGCCCGGCGCAAGGCGTCCGAGTTAATAGGAACAGGGTGGGAAACGCAGGATTGGCGAGTGGCGTGGCAAACGCTGGGTTTCTCGAAACATAGCAATGGCCTTCACTTGGTACGACAGTGTCAGGGCTGGGTCAGAGATCAGTAACGCGCTGCGGATCGGCAGACGCGAGGGCCGCAGCGCGCACGGGTTTCGGCGGATAGATCCAAACCGTATTGATCTCCTGCTTAATCTTCTTCGCGTCAGCGCCAACGTGCTCGACGTTGCGATCCCAGCCGCGCGTGAACAGCGCGCCTGCCTCTCCAAGGTCGAGGCAGGTAACATAGGCCTTCTGGTGATAGGGAGTCGGCGCTTCGCCGAGCAACTCGGCCGCGGCGTTGTTGCCGGCGAAGGCGCCCATACGCGTGGCGTGTTGACACGACATTAGCGCGTGGTTGCCGTCGTCGTCGCAAACAGCTTTTGCAGCATCTCCCGTCGCGAAGACGCCGGGAACGCCGACGACGCGCAGCTCGCGGTCAACGACGAGGCGACCAAAGTTGTCGCGCTCGCCTGGCACTTGGGCGGTGAGAGGAGCTGCGCGGATTCCTGCTGCCCAAATGACGGTCGCGGCTTCGATGCGTTCACCATTGGAAAGCGTGACACTCGTCTCGTCGATCGCCGCAACGCCTGCTCCGAGCCTGGTTTCGACGCCGAGTTTGCGAAGCGCATCCTCGATTAGCGGACGCGGACCGGCGCCCATGTCGGGGGCGATTGCTGGGTTGCGCTCGACAATAATCACGCGCGTGTTGACATCCTTGCCAAAGATTTCACGCAGCCGGCTGGGCATCTCCGTCGCCGCCTCGATACCCGTGAAACCGCCGCCTGCGACGACCACCGTATTGCGAGCTTCCGATGCCGGCCGGCTCGAAAGACTCTTGAGGTGGCGGTCTAGTGAAATGGCATCTTCCAAACTGTCAACGCTGAATGCGTCCTCGGCGAGGCCCGGTACGTTCGGCCGAAACAGCCGGCTGCCGGTCGCGACGACTAGGCGGTCATAGCTGATGGACTTGCGTCCCTCGTGGGACGTGGCCACCACGACTGAGCGGCACGTTGTGTCGATGCTTTCGGCTGTTCCCCGCAGAAACGTGACGTCTGTCGCCTTCAAGACGTCGAGCAGCGGAGCTGTCAATGTCTCCGGCTTAGGCTCATAGAGGCGCGGCCGGACCACGAGGGTGGGCTCAGGCGCAACCAGCATGATCTCAAGCTCCTCGGGAGCCAAGCCTCTAATGTCGCGAAGACGAGCTGCAGAAAGAGCTGCATACATGCCGGCAAATCCGGCACCGATGATGACTAATCTCAAGGGACTTCTCCGTTCAATTGGGCCGCACGCCTCTCTTCTCCGTTTTGCAACGGAGTTGGCCATCGTGCAGAGTTTTGCGCTCGTCAGTCGGTGATGAACTTCAGCAGGTCGGCGTTAACGGCATCGGAGTGCGTCGTGCACATGCCGTGAGGCAGCTTCTCGTAGATCTTGAGCACACCATTCTTCAGAAGCTTGGCCGACAGGGGCGCGGAGTTGGCGATCGGAACGATCTGATCATCGTTCCCGTGCATCACGAGCGTGGGCACGGCAATGGCCTTTAGATCGTCAGTAAAGTCTGTTTCGGAGAATGCCTTGATGCCGTCGTACTGGGCCTTGGCACTCCCCATCATGGCCTGCCGCCACCAGTTCCAGATGACACCCTGCGATGGCTTCGCGTCGGGGCGGTTGTAGCCGTAGAAGGGTCCGCTCGCGAACTCGAGATAGAACTGCGATCTATTGGCTGCGAGTTCCTTGCGTAGACCGTCGAACACATCGATCGGCAGTCCGGCGGGGCTGGCAGGAGTTTTGACCATGATCGGCGGCACGGCGCCGATCAGCACCAGCTTCGCCACGCGGCCGTTGCCGTGGCGCGCGACATAGCGCGCGGCTTCGCCGCCGCCGGTCGAGTGTCCGATATGAACCGCATTGCGCAGGTCGAGATGCTCGACAACGGCCGCGGCGTCGGCAGCGTAGTGGTCCATGTCGTGGCCGTTGCCGACCTGGCTCGAGCGGCCGTGCCCGCGACGATCGTGAGCAACGACTCGATAGCCATTGCCGACGAAGAAGAGCATCTGCGCATCCCAGTCGTCTGAGCTCAGCGGCCAGCCGTGATGAAAGACGATCGGTTGTGCATTTTCCGGTCCCCAATCTTTGTAAAAGATTTGGACGCCATCCTTGCTGGTGATCGTGTTCATCGAGCGAAATCCTTCGGTTTGGGAAGAGGGTTGGAAAGTTGCAGCGACGCCTTTTGTGGCCAATAGGCTGACCGTTGTGGTAGCCACGCTGGCCGCGAGGATCTCGCGCCGCGTCGCCATGGATGAAGAAAGATGTCCGTCCATCAGGTTTCTCCTTAGTGGCGGGCAAATGTGATCAATGGACCAATCTCCCGCGGCGCTGCCGGAGCAGGCCGGGCAGAACGGGCACACATGGTCGACCCGCTTCAGCCGAAGCCGATCGACCACTTGGTCGAGTGGATGCGGTCATCCCGCGGTCAGTAGTCCCAGAAGACCGGTACCCAACGAAAGGCGTCGCCGTCGATCGCCACCCTGCCGACGGATGGGAACGGGAGGTGAGTAGCCACCAGCATCTCGCCGGTCTCGGCCAGCCCCCGCAGAAGGCGGACCCGAACGCGCTCCGCCTCCTCGGGGTCGTGTTCAAAACCGTTGTGCCAATCGGGGTGGTCGAATCCGACCGCGAACACGGCATCACCCGCGAACGTCAGCGCTTCGCCGCCGGACGCCACACGAACCACGCTATGCCCAGGCGTGTGGCCACCGGTTCGATAGACCACCACACCTGGCGCCACCTCGTACGTCTCCTCAAAGGGCCGCAGATGGGTGTGGTACGCATTCACGAACCGCTTGGCAGTGGCGCGAAGCGCGTCCGGGAATCCCGCCGGCATGGAGGCGCGAGTAAAATCGGGCGCCTGCCAGAACTTGATTTCGGCAGCCGCAACGTGGATCCGCAAGTCCGGACTCAGCCGGTCCTTTACCCCATCGATGAGCAGCCCACCGATGTGATCCATGTGCATGTGGGTCAGAATCACGTCGGTCACGGAGCCTAGATCGATGCCGGCAGCCTCCAGTCGCTTGATCAACTGCCCGGCGCGCGGCAGGTTCAAATCCGGGTCCAACCCGAGCCCCGCGTCAATGAGAATGGTCTGCGCACCGCTGCGCACCACGACCACGTTCAGCGACCAGTCGAATGCATCCGGCGGCAGGAACATGTCGGCCATCCAAGCTGCCCGCGCGGACGGGTCGGCGTTGTGTCCCAACATTTTTGTTGGGAGCGGTAGCACGCCATCGCTGATCACCAGTACTTCGATTTCGCCCACCTGCACTGCGTAGCGCGACGGAACCAGTTCGCTCGGCGCCGATCCGCCGGAGCGTGTGGCGGTGTCTCTTGGGTTCGTGACGACTTTCAACATTGCAGCTCTCCTTCGGCTATCTCGCTGAACCAGTTCGTTTCGCCCCGCGTGTGTGGGCATGCCGATGGTTTAGCGAAACGCCTCAGATGCTGCGCCAGAGCGATTGCGGCGATTGAAGAGCAATTGCTGTCAACTCGCCTGGCGCCGAAATTCTCTGGGAGATAGCCCGGTGAGCTTCTTGAATGCCGCTGCGAAAGCCGTCTGGGACGCATACCCGAGCGCCACGGCGACCGCGATGACCGACATGGATGGATCACGCAACATTGCCTTTGCCTGCTCCAGCCGATACTGCCGGAGCCAGACATGCGGCGGCATCCCGGTACTTTCCTTGAATGCACGGCAGAAATGAAAGCGCGACAACCCGGCGTCTGCGGCCAAAGCGGCCAACGAGACATCTGCGTCGCTCTCCGAGCGAAGACGCTCTAATGCGCGGCGCAGAATTCTCGGAGGCAGTCCGCCTGTTACCAGCTGAGGTGCAACCGGAATCCCGGCATGCGCTGCTAACAACCGGGTTGCCAGTAGATCTGTCAGTTGCTGGCGGAACATCGTGTCCAGCGTGGTGTTACCATCAAGCGCTTCTGCCGCCGTGGTGAGCAGACGCGACGTAATCGGGTCGAGATGGCCAGTCCGCTCCATAAGCTCGGCCGGAGATACATTGTCGGCTTCAGCAGAGACACGCTCGATCGTTTCTTGAGGAAGATAGAGTTGCACGACATTGACGGCACCTGCGATGTCCCATCGCGCACTTGTGCCTGAAGGGATGATCGTAACGACACCCGGGCGTGCCACACCGGTCGCGATGCTTCGACCTGTCCGTCGCTCCAAGGGTTGCATGGTGTCGATGTACGTCATGATCACATGATCGGCCATCGGTTGAACAACGTCGTGCAAGGCACCATGCTTCCAATGGGCAATTCCACCGCTGGACGGGTCAGACCCAGAAACAAGGTTAAGTGGCTTAGTCTTCAAAACGCGAGCCATTTCGGCATCGGCGGGTCGGCGCCGCTGGTCCTCCTCGCCGTCGATCATGGTACACCTCCCCATGTGGTGGCTTCAAACTGCGGCGGGATTGTCAGGTCACGCTTAGCCCGCCATCGACGGCGAAGACCTGACCTGTCACCCACTCCGCGTGCAGCCCGGCAAGGAAAACGATCCAACGCGCCACATCGTCAGGCACACCGCGACGCTTGAGGGGAATGTGCTCGCGCTCCTGCGCTTCTATGGCTGCGGCAGCTTCAGGAGACAGCCCCATCATGCCGGTCAGGGCGTTCGATTCGGTCGGCCCAGCCGCAATAGCATTGACGCGGATACCCTGAGGCGCAAGTTCGAGAGCCCAGCATCGCGTGAGATGCTCCAAGGCTGCCTTGCTAGCCGCGTAATGAGAAAGGTCGGCAGCCGCTTTGTGTCCGAACGTGCTTGAGATGTTAATAATCGCGCCATTGCTTTGCGCGAGATAGGGGAGCGCGGCGGCGGCCAGAAGACTGGGCCCGACCACATTGACCGAGAAGATGCTCGCGATCTGATCCGCTGTGGCCTCAGCCAAGGGAAGAATGGCTCCAGCACCCGCATTATTTACCAGCACATCAAGGCGGCCCCACAAGTTTGTCGCGCGCGCGGCGGTGCGGGTGGCGTCTTCCGGCCGGGCCACGTCGGCAACAAAGCCTGTGATGTTGCTGTGAGCCGCTGCGACCTCCGCGACAGGCCCATTACGACGCCCCGTGATCAATACGTTTGCGCCTTGTGCTGCAAATCCGAGAGCAGCTGCCCGACCGATGCCGGAGCTTCCACCGGTTACGATCACAACCTTTCCCGCGAGTGTACCCATCACGCCACCGTGCCGAGGGTCGCGAACGTTTCGTTGCGGGCTTCAGCCATCGCCCACACTGTGAGGCAGAGTCCAATGACTGCCGGCAGCGTCACCGCCAGAAAGTCACGCGCAAGAGCCGATGGACCACAGATGCCGACAGCCACTTCCCAAAAGTGAAAGAGCGCGTGCCCTGCGAGCCAGAGCGACGGAGCAGCCCAGAAAACAACCCTAAGACGCGACCGAGCGGCACCGAGCAGGAACGAGCCACCCACGAGGAGAAAGATCAGTCCAATGTCGCGGACGAAGTGTTGATTGAAGGGGCCGGTCGTGGTCACTCCAGGCACCTCAAGGTACCAGCGCTCGGGATAGATCAGCATAAACGTGCCGTTAGCGATGGTGGCTATCCCAAGTACGACAGATGCTGAGATACAGGTTGTCTTAAGCATAGTTGCCTCTTGGCGATGGAAAGCCGCTGGCTATTGGGCTGCGAGACGCGAACGAGATCAGCCCCGCCCCGACGGACGGAGTAGCCACTCCTCGAAGCGGATCGCGCCTAACATCGGATGTGCGCCAGGCGTAAGCGACCTGTCGTCGAGCTCAGCGCCGAAATAGCGGGCGCGGATGTCGGCAATTACTTGGCGGCGGTCGCCCGTTGCCGCCAAGTAAGACCTCACCAGAGCGTCGAGCGGAATCTTCTCGGGCCCTGCCAGTTCCACGATGCCGCAGACCGGTTCGCCCGTTGCAACCGCGGCCAGCGCTGTTGCAACGTCATCCGAGGCTATGGGCTGAAGAAGCGCCGGCGACAGCCGGATCGTCGTACCATCCGAAGCCGATTGCGTAATCGCCCCGACAAACTCGAAGAACTGGGTCGAGCGGACGATCGTATACGGGATCGTCGACCCACGAATGAGCTTCTCCTGCATAACCTTGGCCCGCATGTAGCCGCTGTCGGAAAGGTGATCGGCGCCCACAACAGAGAGCGCCACGTGATGGCTAACGCCTGCTGCCGTCTCCGCGGCGAGCAGATTGCGGCCTGCGGTCTCGAAGAACTCCAGCACAGCTTGGTCCTCGAATGATGGCGAGTTGGCCACGTCGACGACGACGCTTGCACCGGAAAGCGCTTCTGCCAGCCCCTCCCGTGTGATGGTGTTTACGCCTGTGTTCGGAGACGCAGGCAGGACATCGTGCCCCTTGCCACGCAAAAGTCCGACGACCTTTGATCCAATGAGGCCAGTCCCCCCGATCACGACGATTTTCATGACACATCTCCAAGAATCCGACGTCGCACCGCGAGGACGTCGCTACTGCATGGAGAGTGCCGTGAATGCCGCAGAAAGGCTTTGCAGCGACCTTCAAATACCCTTTAGTTTACCCTGGAAATACGTCCAAAACCCAGCCAGACACCGTATTATGTTATGTACTTTGACCGACACTCTCCGGTTGGACTCCTGGCGGAGTTATACGTGCAATTCTTGTTCTCAGACTGTACCCTCGACCCAGAGCGCCGAGAGCTTACGCGGGCTGCCCAGTCAGTCGGCGTTGGACCACAAGTCTTCGATCTTCTGCTCTACCTCATTCAGAACCGCGATCATGTGGTGAGCAAGGATCGCATAATCGAGGCGGTGTGGGGCGGACGCATCGTTTCGGAATCGACGCTCACCAGCCATATCAATGCCGTTCGCAAGGCCATTGGCGACAGCGGCGAGAAGCAGCACCTCGTTCGCACCCTCCCACGAAAAGGCTTCCGCTTCGTGGGCGACGTGACCGAGGCTCAAGTAGCTGAGCAGATCGCGAACGAAGCTATTCACCCGACGACGAACGTCTCCCGTCCTGCCCCGCTCCTTCCGAGCAGGCCGTCCATTGCAATACTGCCGTTTCAGAATTTGAGCGGAGACCCCGAGCAGGCCTACTTCGCTGATGGTGTGGTAGAGGAGATCATCACCGCACTGTCGCGCGTGCGCTGGCTGTTCGTAATTGCTCGCAATTCAAGCTTCACGTACCAGGACCGAACCGTCGACCTGAAACAGGTAGGCCAAGAACTCGGCGTCGGCTACGTGCTGGAAGGCAGTTTGCGCAAAGCTTCCGATCGCATCCGCATTACAGGACAGCTTGTCGAGGCTTCAACCGGCGTACACCTCTGGGCTGAGCGTTTCGAAGGACGGCTCGAAGACATCTTCAAGCTGCAGGATGAGATCGCAGCGAGTGTTGCCGGCGCGATCGCTCCACAAGTGGAATTGGCCGAAATCGAGCGTGCGAAGAACAAACCTACGGCCAGTCTGAACGCCTACGACTGCTACCTGCGCGGAATCGCGCACATGCATCGGGGCACACAAGAGGCCATCGAAGAAGCCTTGTCACTTTTCCAGAGAAGTATCGAGCTCGACCCCGATTTCGCGGCCGGTCACGCCATGGCTGCCTGGTCCTACTTCTGGCGCAAGATCAACGGTTGGACAGATGATCGCGCCCGGGAAATCGCCGAGGGAGAACGCCTCGCACGCCGCGCCGTCGAATTGGGCAGGGACGATGCTGTAGCCCTCACGCGAGGTGGCCATGCACTCGCGCATCTGACCGGCGATCTCGACAGTGGCATTGCACTTCTCGACAGGGCCGTATTCCTAAACCCTAATCTTGCCTCAGCCTGGTTTCTCGGCGGCTTCCTACGGATTTGGCACGGTGAATGCGAGGACGCAATCGAGCACTTCGAGCGAGCTATGCGCCTGAGCCCTGTCGACCCAGAGCTCTATCGCATGCAGGCGGGGATCGCGATGGCGCATTTATTTGCCGGTCGCATCGGGACGGCGTCTACGTGGGCAGAACGATCATACAGCAATCTGCCAAGCTTCCTCATGGTCGTGGCGTTGATTGCAGCGACCCGAGCGCTCAACGGCCGCCAAGAAGACGCAAGACGTGCAATCGAAGAGCTGCGGAGACTCGATCCGGGGTTGCGCATTTCAAATATCAGGGACTGGCTCCCGATCAGCCGCCCTGAGCATCTTTCGATATTTGCCGATGGCCTGCGGAAAGCTGGACTCGCGGAGTGAACGGCCCCCCGTCGACCTTGCGTGAGATCGAGCCGACCAGAGTTCCAGTGATTACTGAGGAATTCCAAGACATCGGGATCGCTACTGAACATGTTCGTTACCTGAGACGGAAACGGTTTCACACTTATTGTTCCGCTTGCAGAATTGCCCGGGTCCTGAGACCCGAGCAATCTTGAAAACATGGATCAGAAGTCGACAGTCATTCCAACGTTGAAGGAACGCCCAGGACCATGCACGCGGGCATGGTCGAGGTTTGCCGCATCTCGGTTGTAAACGTAGGCGCTGAGCCCGCCCAAAGGTAGCTCGTAGTCCGTGTCGAACACGTTATCGATGCCGAAGTCGAACCGGACGTTGTCCATTGCGTAACTGCTGCGCCAATTTACGAGCGCATACGCACTCGTGCGTGGCTCGAGACGGACAACATCGACGTTGTTCTTCGCCGCCACGCCCTGCAGTTCGACGGTGTTTGACCAGTTCCCAAGAGTATGGGTCAGCGCCACACGCACATTCGCAGGCATGATGTTGTAGAGGTAGGTGTCCGCGTCGAGATCGCGTCCCGCGACATAGCTGAAGACGCCACTGACCCGCCAATCGCCCCAGGCATAGCCGAGCGCCTTCGAGGCCTCGATATCGACACCTGCGAGCCGCGCATCATGATTGACGAACCGCAGCTTCGTGCGTCCTGGTGGCGGCGCACCCCCGATCGTATTCGTCTCCACGTTGATGTAATCATCCACGTAAGTCAGATATCCGCTGACTTTGAAATGCCAATCACGATGCGCCGCATCGTGCCATTCGGCACTGGCGCGCGCGCTATGGGCAATCTCCGGCTTGAGATCAGGATTGCCGACATAGGCATTGAGATCGCCAAACCAGTTGACCATAGTCCCGGCCATAGTCGCGTTCGACCAAGCGTAACGCTCGTAGAGATTGGGAGAACGCGTTTTGCGGGCCGCTCCGAACTCGAAGGCATGCGTAGCAGCCGGCTCGTAGCGCGCGGTCGCCGTGACATCGACATTGGTATCTGTCCGTTTACGGTCAAGCGAGTTAAACGCGTTGGCATCCGCAGCGTACATCATCATGGGGCTGTAGCCCTGCACGGGCCCGGTGTCGGATACGACGCGATCGAGGCGTACACCGACAAGCGTCGTCCAGGCCGATGACCAGTCGGTCTCCAGCTCACCGAATACGGAAGTTCGATCCCGCTTACCATCGTTGATGTTCCAGTAGGTATTGGGGCCCATCATCGGGGCTGCACCCGCAAGAGGAGGCCACCAGTCGTCAAGCCGATAGCGGTGATACTCGTGACCAACCCGGAGCTGTGTCGCCTCGGTCAGCTGCAGCCCGGCCTTGAAGGCATAACCCGTGTCGCTCCCGCGCGTTTCCATCGGCATATCCCAGCCCAGACTCGCTTTGTCTTCGAGCATATTCATGGAATGGCGAATGGATTGGCGATAAACCCGGCCTTCTAAAAAGCCCCAGTCGAATTGTCCTTTGTAATGGGCATTGACAGAAAAGCTCTTGTTGTCGGTCATGTCCATGTACTGATTGACGAAGCCCTGATAGGGGATCGACTGCCATCCGAAATCGACACCGAACTGATTGTTGCCCGACCGACCTGCGGCACTGAGCAGGTGATTGGTTGCCTTATAGAGCGAGGAATAGACTTCCCTGCCGCTGCCGTCTTCGTAGTTGCTGGCGCGGGTCGTCGACCCTGTGTAAGCGATGCTCACGTCTTCGGTAGCGGCATAAGCATGCGCCGTCGCGCCAAAGCCATTACCGTTGCTGCGGTAAAAAGCGGAAAGACGACCGCCCGCAATCGCACCTTCACCGGAAGTGGCGAATAAGGGCGCAGCGGAATCGACCGCGATGGTGCCGCCCAGACTGTCGCCCCCCATGCTTACGGGCGTCACGCCCGCCACGACCGAGATCTTATCGACCGCAGTCGCGTCGATATACGACAGCGCCGGATTCATGTGGTTGCCGCAGGACGACGTCAGCGTCATGCCATTGACGACAACCTTCAGCCGATCGTCTCCAAACCCGTTCAAATACGGCAGCGCCGATACACCGCCTCCAGTTTGAAAGCTCATGCCGGGTACGCTTTGGAACAAACGCGCACTGTCATTGCTGCTCAAAAATTGCTGCGGCATGACAGATTGCTGGCGCGCGAACGGCTGCGTCGGTGGCGGCGATGAATGGGTTGGCATCGCCTCCATTTGGGCAGGTGATGGTGAAGACGTGAGCTGAGCACTCGAAGCCTTTTTTGGGGTCGGCGTTCCAGTCGTTTCGACCGTAATCTCCGGCAACTGTGCAGGTGCAGATTGTTGCTGTCCAAGCGCGCCGCTAGGTCCGACAACAACGGCTACCGCCGCAGACGTCGCCCAGAGCGCCCGAATGTTTTTTCTTAGTCGCATTGGTGAAACTCGATGAGATGTCAGTCATGACCACGCACAACCGTGCTCGCCGTCCGCATCAGACATGCGGCCGCGCGCCCAGCGATGGTGTTCGTTGCAAGGTCAGCGTTCTGGTTCGACAGTCATGACGACTACCGACGAACACGCACGGACGCAGAATCCGCAAGGAAAGTTTAAGCGAGGGGAGGACCGCGCGCGGGAGCCGGCAATTCCGGTCGCGATGACGGCGCTGTATAGGATGCGTTGGGAGCAATCCTTAGCTGAGGCGCAGAGCGCGCCGGTTCAGCGATAAGAAGAGGAGGAAGAAGGGCGACAATCGTTGAAGCCGCGTACGGACACTTCGAGTGCTCACCAACCCCTTCATCGGATTTTGTTGGGAGCCCATCGCCGCCGACCTGAATGTCGACAGCACCGTGTTCCGTACAGATAACGACAGTAAGGCTATCAGAGTCCGGCGTCGCGCCCAGCATAAAGCCCGGCGCAACCAAACTGCGTAGGACAACGGCTAGGATAATAAAATAAGCGACGACACCACTAGGCACGGAATTCCCCCTGTCCGTAGCGTTAAGTTACGGGCATCACAAAGGCAACATTATCAGGGAGCTGCCTGAACAATTGTCCCCCGACTGTGACGTACTTGTGACTCATATTTTCAGGCCCGTGACTTCATAAAAGCCGCATGCTTCGTTTCGCTTAATCGAGAAGCGCGAGAAACACCTTCAATGGCTCTCCAAACGTGGAATGGTTTCTGCGCGCAAACCTAAAGCGCAGATCGCGGACGAAACGGATCCGTGACAGTCGACAGAGTTCCAACAAAGTACGTCGGCAGATTGCGGATGCGCCGCAAACACGAAGCCTGTTGGTGATCGATAGCGGCTGAGAAAACATCGCGAAACCATCAAGCGGGACAGCTTAATGAACACCGGACTTCTGTTACTGAGTATCGGGCTTCTTCTCTGGACTTTCTTTCACACGTTTCGGAAATCAGCAGAAAACCGTATGGCTTGGGGCACCGTGGCCCTTCTCCTCACAACCGCACTTGGGCTGCTCTATCTGGGCAATCGCTTCGTAGCAATCGATGAGGACGGCATCCTTCGCGAGTTTGGTCCGTCGCTCCCCGTTGGCGCGACCCTCTTGATACTCGGCATCCTGGGAAGCGCGGCACTGAGCATCCGGCTGGCTTATCGGCGTCTCGTATCATGTCGACAATGAACACGTCATCAATGCGTGCAGACCACGAACCTACAGTCAGAGAATATTCGGAGCCGTCATGATACGCGATCTGCGGCAGGCGGATCGACGGGCCAAGTCCGAAACCTTTGAGTCATTTCGAAAACATCAACCGGACAGGAATCGATACAGCTTCCACAATTGACGCAGTCTCCCGAAAGAATGAGACGCGTACCATTACCTTTTAGCGCCGGCGTAATGACGTGGGGTTCTGTGCAAACGTTGAAACACTTTCCGCAGTTTGTGCAATCCTCACGCCGCGCGGCCGCGACGCGGACCAGACTGCCCCGACCAATGACGCCATAAAAGGCTCCGACGGGGCACAAATGGCTGCACCATCCACGCCGTGTCACAAATAGATCGAGCAAGAACACGGCAACGACAATGCCCCATCCCGCGCCAATCCCGAAGATCAGCCCACGTTGCAATATCGATACGGGATTGACGAACTCCCACGCGATCGTTCCGGTTGCAAACGATGTGACCAAAGACGCGAGCAAGATCCAAACGCGCGTTCGCCGGTCCAATTTGCGGTCCCGCGTAATCCCAAGCTTTTCTCTGAGCCAGAAAGCACTGTCAGTTACGACATTCACCGGACACACCCAGCCGCAGTAAGCCCGCCCACCAACGACCAGGTAAAGAGCCGTGATGAGAGCCGCGCCAATCACCGCAATGGCAATCGGCGGATTACCGGCCACCAACGACTGTACAAAGATGTAAGGATCAGCCAGTGGCACCGTGCCAAGAAGCTCGCTGGAAGCGAAATTACCTCGCATGATCCAGACGCCGGCCATGGGCCCAATCATGAAGATGCCTAACACGGAAACTTGGCACAGCCTGCGCAACAACCACCACTTGTGCGCACGTAGCCAACCTTTTGCTGCAGCCCCCTCTCTGCGGCCCTCGCTCGTCAGCGTGAACCCCATTACGATGTACGCCCCGCAGGGTTTCTGCCTGGCGCTCCAAGGCCGAGCTTACGCGGCAATACGCGGATCGCGGCTTCCTTTAATACGCATTGCTTCTCGCATGTCCCGCACCCTGTACATTTGTCTGAGTGCACGACAGGGATCACCATCTTGCGTCCGCGGATCACCTGCGGCTCAAGCGTAATGGCCTCATTCAGAATCGGACAAACACGGTGACAGATGCTGCAATGCATCCCACGATAATTGAGACAGTTCTCATGATCGACCAGAACGGCCACGCCCATGTCCGCCTCACGAATGTTTCCGATATCGCGGTCCAGCGCACCGGTGGGGCAAGCCTTTGCACACGGCACATCGGGACACATGAAGCACGGGGTCTCCCGCGCCACGAAGTACGGCGTCCCAACTGGCGCCATGTCACCAAGCGTAGCGAGATGAAGCGTGTCATACGGACAAGCACGAACGCAAAGCCCACAGCGCACGCACGCGGCAAGGAACTCTTCCTCTGGGAGAGCTCCCGGCGGACGCAGAGCCTGCGCGTCTCGTGCCCGAGCAGTATCCACATACTTTGCAAGCGCAACGGCCGCCAGACATCCAACACCCGCGACCTTGGAGGCGCCGACAATCATCTCTCGACGAGAAATTTCCTTCGGCTTGTTCGTTTTTCCTTCCGGGTCTGCCATGCCAACCCTCCGTTCAAACGTTTGTCGATCACCTCAAACAAAGCACGTCAGTTTCAGTCGGCATCCGCAGCGTCGAATTCCATCCGGATCACCGGATGAATCCAACAGCGGACAACGACCTTTCCGCTTCTTTCAATTTTTGCGGTTTTTGACATGCCGGGAAACTGAGTATCCAAATTTTGGACCGTGCCATCTTCATAAGTGAGATAAAGATTGTGAGCGATATCGGCTTGATTGATGAACTTCACCGTATCTCCCACTTTCGGCCGAATGTTCGTTTCGGCAATTTCCATGTGCGTTATAACAAGCTCATGCTCTTCAGCCTGAACGGCATTGGGCACCAACGCCCAAACCAGAACAGCAGCCAGCGCAATGATCACGCGCCTAATTTGGTCCATTGACGACCTTCTCCATTCACTCATCATCATGGCAAGTCCGGAAGCTGCGGCTTTACCGAAGGGCCACGTAGTGTCTCAAGAAACGCGATCAAATCGCTCTGTTCCGTTTTGGAAAGCTTCACCGGCCGCATCTCCGGCGAGAGGTTGGGGCTCTTACGGCCACCCTTCACATAGTGTTCCAAGACTTCATCAAGATCGGCCATCGAGCCGTCATGCATATATGGCCCTTGCATACGGAGATCTCGCAGGGATGGCGTTTTAAACGCGTACTTCATGATGGCAACACTTGGCGGAGTAAACTTGCCACGACCGACGTCGTCCGTTTCAAGACCGATGTTGTGAAAACTATCGTCGGTAAACCGCCAGCCGGCATGACACGCGCTGCAACGGGCCTTCGTATTGAACGTCACGAAACCACGTTTTGCCTCTGCCGAGATCGCATCCTCGTCACCCTCGACCCATAAATCAAACGGGGCCTTATGAGAAACCAACGTCCGTTCGTACGTTGCAAGCGCCGCGACGATATTTTTGGCATTGATGGAATCAGTTTCGCCGAACGCCTCCGAAAATAACTCTCGGTAACCGGGGACCATGCGCAGCCGATCGACGACATCATCCATCGTCATATTCATTTCTTGGGGAGCCGTAATCGGCATCAGCGCTTGTTGCTCAAGCGAATGCGCCCGCCCATCCCACATGAGGCTTAGGGCCCAGGCGAGATTCAACACCGGCGGGGAGCGCCGTTCCAATGGCTCCATACCGTGACCGACGCCTTTGGGGAGCCCGTCGGACCATCCTAAACTCGGGTTGTGGCAAGTTGCACACGACACGATTTGCGATCGCGACAACCGCGGATCGAAGAACAGCTTCTTACCGAGCTTCTCCTTATCTTCCGTGTAGGGATTATTATTTGGAAACGGGATCGCATCGGGCCGCTCATAGCGTTCCTTCAACGCCTCCAGCGTTATGATCTTATCGCCGGCTGCTGTAGAGATTGTGATTCCGCCAGCCTCGGCCAGACCGGAAACTGCAGCGAACGCGATCGCGGCCAGAGACAGCGACATCTGCGCGCCCCGTCGGATCATGCGACCAACCCTCTGCGAAGTCTTAGTCAAAGCTTTGACATCTCCCTTTTCGACTCACACATGTTCCAAGCGTTTAGCTTCTTCAGTCGCTTGAAGAAGCGTCAGTTCCCCAGTAAGCACCTCACGGGCACAAGCATCTGCTAGGTTGGCGAATTCGGCCAATTGAGCCGCTTCTACACGTGTCGGGACGCTGTAAGCGTCGCGCTCGCCTTCAAGCGCGCGAATGACTTTTCGACATACCGGCTCAAGACGTTGAACGAGTTCGGCAAGCGGTTTGTCTCGCAGGTCGGACGCGCTCGATCCCGCGCCACTATGCATAAGCGTCTCAAAGGTCACGAGATGCTCTCGCCGCGACTGCCCAACTTCAGAAGCACGTTGATCTGTCGACCCGAACGGCTCGGCGCGATCCCGCCACGCTCTTAGGATCGTCATTGCGTTCAGCAACCGCCAAGCGGGAGACGTCGCGTTCCGCACTTCGCCATAAAGGTGGAGAAGATGACGATGCGTATCGGGAACCTGGTCCAGAGTTGGCTGCTTGAGTTCCAGTGCACTTGGACGAAACGGCACGCAGCGCCAACGCGTCTCATGTTTCAGATCTGCGACACGCCAGCCGGCCACCGCCATGCCGCGTCCAAGTCTCAAGGCCCACGATGCCAATTGCGTGGTTACGTGCGCATAACACGCGTCTACGGCTTGCTGGGCGCTACACGCCTCAATGCGGTATAGGATCTCGTCAAGCTTCCCAGCATCGTTCGGAAAGAGATTCATGACGGCTGGGCGCCCATGCAAATTCAGCGTCTCGCTGTGCGTTCCGTTATTCAACAGAATGTCGACTTCCCAAACCTGCGTAACTGGATTTCGCACAAAGAAGCCAACGAGAAATTCACGCTCATTCGTATCTTCGGCGGAATTCCGAACCGTTTCCGGAGCACTTTCAGCCTTTAATGGCCCGAGCAAACCGTACGGGATCCACATACCTTTACCTCAGCTTTTGAAGCGCCTTATTCAACCTTCACTGTCGCCTTCATGAATGGGTGCGGCGTGCAGATATAGGGAAATTCGCCAGCCTCATTGAATTTCAATGCGTAGGACTGTCCGGCGCGTAGCATGTCGCCTTTAACTTCGTTCTTTGGATCGCCTTTGCCGAAATGCACATTATGCGGCATGGCATCGTCATTGGTCCAAATGACGGTCGTTCCCTTGGCAATGACCAGCTCTTTCGGGTCGTATTTCATTTTATCGATATGCACGGTAACCACCTGCCCTGAAGCAGCGGCAGGGTCCACATGCTCCAGCCGATCAGCAGCGTGCAATGGTGTTGTGAGAAGAAGCGTTCCAACAATAATTGAGAGAAATCTCATACGCAGTTCGTTTCCTTGCTTTCCCAGTGTGCCTGTGTCGGCGGCAGCAACAAATGCTGCCGCCGACAATGAAATCACGCCTTACCAACGATTGGCGAAATCGTGCAGTGATAGGTCATCGCGTCGTCTTCGGCACCGAAGCACCAAATGATGTCGTTCGCGAATTCCGGACGGTAAACCGGCAACTCGCCTTCCGTGTTCAGACAGCCGCAACGGCCGCACACGTTCTTGCCGCAACAATCGCGGTAAGCGATCAGGTAGCTTTGCTTGTCACCTGGGTTGTAGCAGCTTGCCACCCACGAACTCGGGGAAAGCTTGGTGCCCGGAGGGCAGTTCGTCAGCGAGCCGCCGCAGCAATCGCAAATGTTGCCGTCGATCGAGCAGTGGCGCCAGTAGTCGCACTGTGACGGGTCGTTATCCTGCGGCTTCCAACCTTCGCGCGTTCCGGAAGCGGCGTGGGCGCTCCGGCTCACGCGTCCGCGACGGTCGACTGGAAGCAACGGAACGAGAGCAACACCGGCAAGGGCGGTGCCAACTTTTCCGATAAAGCCGCGGCGGCTCGTGCGCCCCGCGATAGTACGCGAGAGGCTTTCAAAAACTTGATCGAACTTCGTCTTCTCCAACATGGGGTATTCCTCCTCCACTTATCGCTATGTCGTGGCGTTTAGTGCTCGACGTGAATGCCGCTACCGTTGGCATTCAGTGCATTGATGCCTTGCTTGCTCATGTAGTCCTGGAGCGAATGGTGACCGGACCGTGCACCTTCGAGCAGGCTCTCAAGATGTTCGCGCGTATTCGTCAGCCCCTTCGCGCGGATCTTTCCGTGTTGATCTAAGACAACGCCATAAGGGATCTTGCCGACCTGAAAGCGCATGCCGACTTCCGGAGAAACGATGTAGGGAATATCTCCGACGTCGTGGTTCTTCAGGAAGCGCGCGTGGTCCTCCGGCTGGCCGTCACTGATCAGCAAAACCGAAACCTTCTCATCGCGCGCCACCGATTTAATGATCGGCAGAAGCTTGTCGCAGATCGGGCAGGTTGGAGCCGTGAACATGAGAAGCGTCTCTCTACCACGGGCTTCGGGGCCTCCGATGCGAAGAGCCTTCCCGTAATAGTCGAACACATCAAAGGTCGGCGCACTGTCGCCAATGTCGGGACCATGGTCCGTGATCATGGCTCCCAACGGAGCTGATCTCTCGTGCAAAATCCCGACCTGGCGCGTTACTCCGAGCAGAACGACCGCTCCGCCAATGAGCGCGAGCCAAAGCAAAATATTAGACGCAATCAGGAACTCGATCGCCATTGCGTTCATCCTTTCTAGACAAGGTGGCCGTTGTTCCGCGCGGTGTTCGCCACACCGGTGAGAAGTCCGGACGTGAAATAGAGAGTCATGGCGACGAGCGCAGCCAAGACACCGCTCATAAAGTCGACAACGGTCGCAGTTCTGACCGCCTGTGGAGCCAACACGAGGATCAGACCTGCACCTGCCAGCAACACGTTGCGGAGAACGAGAAGCCAGCTAAGGTTCTGCCTGTAACCCGTACGGAAACATCCGCAGTCGATAGCCTTCCGGCCGCGTGCCACATTGATGGCGATCGCGAGTGCAAAGACGATGAGAAGTGAACTCGCCGCCACGGCGGCCACCGGCATCGCACGATCGACCACCAGCCCGACCGCAACTGCAAGTTCCAGCCACGGCAGAATCATAGCGAAGGGGTAGGCCAACCAATCCGGCATCAGCCGGAAATTGCGCACCACCCCATAGAACTCTTCCTGGTGGCGCAGCTTTGAGTAAGCTGCGCCCGCAAACAGAAGAGCCAGAAACGACCGAACGAAGATCGTTACGAGTGGATCTGACCAAAGCCACATGGCTTGTTCCTCGCTCAGTTATCGTGAGCGACGATCACTTGTGGACCGTGGCCAAGTTCTGGAACCTTGTGCAGTTCTTTGCCAGTCTCAGCGTCGAGGATGTAGAGGGTTTTTTCCCCGGTCGAGAGCGCATAGAGCTGAGGCTTGTCGTCCTGGCTTACAGCGATCGAATCGATGTCTCGACCAAGTTCGATTTTGCGAATGCGCTTGCCTGTCTTCGCGTCGTGGACAAACACGAACTGGCTAGAATACTTGTGCGTCCACTTCGCCCGCTGGTCGGCAAGCAGATAGACTTGCCCGGAGTTACGATGATAAGCGACAGGCAACCACCCGCCCGTACGCCAGTTGTCGGCCTTTTCCTCGTCCGAAAAAACATCAAAATGTTTTCCGAACTTTGCCTCACCCGAAGAGACGTCGATCATGAAGATCTTGCCTTCGTAAGTCGGCCAGGCAATCTGTCCCGCCTTCATGGAAAAGGCCGGCGTGTTGATCAGATATTCGCTCTCGCTGTGGAAGGCCTCTGTTTGCTTAACGTCAACCTTGCCATCCTTGTCGAAGGTGATCTTCGCCATGCTGCCATTGCGGCAATGCATGAAGAACGTATCGTTTGACGTCGGGAAGATGTGATAGCAATCCGGCACGTCAAGCATGCGGACGAACTTCTTGTTCTCGATGTCGACGAGACCGACCTGTGGCGACGGCGTGAATTGATAGAAGAGCAGCGACTTGTTGTCCGGCGTAACTGTCGTCATCCACGGATACGTACCGACGAGAAACCGGCTTTCCGGAATATCGATGTCAGCGATTACGTCGTGCGTCTTCGCGTCGTAAACCTCGATGTAGTCATCCCGCTTGCCGTGCGAAACGCGCGAGTAAACAGTACTGGCAAGCCCGAAATAGCTGCCATCCGTTGCAGCGAAAGGATTGGCTAGAAAGCCACCGTCAGTGATACTGAGAACCTTGCCTTCATTGCCGTCAATGGTGAACGTCTGGGTCGCAACCGCGAAGTGAGCGGGATCCGTGATATAAATGCGGCGTGAATCCGGGGTGGAAGCACTTAGGATCTGCGGGTCGTCCTCGAGTTGAGACGTCGCTTTTTCATCAAGGTGCTTAGGAACTTCGGCTCCGGACGGGCCCTGCTGCGCATAGGCTGCACCAGCGACCAAGAGGCTGAGACTCGCCACACCGCCCAAAAGGGCCGCGCGATACTTTGCCAATAATTCCGGTGTAGAGTGGACGTGCGTCATTGTTTCCTCCATGAGGCCACGATTGTTCTGGTTGCGTTGAAGGGCGGAAGGCTTAGGCGAGGTACATCGCCAGGATCGCCGCGCCAGAGCCGACCAACAGTGCGCCATCAAAGGTCGCAGCTGCCTCCTGCCTGCGGGCAAGCCATGCAGTGACCGATCGATCCGTAACGGGAAGCAGATTGATTAGCATTGGTAGAAAGCGACCAAGATTGAAGATCGCAAACAATGCGATTGCCGTTGTCACGTTTCCGCTTAAAGCCGCAAGAGCGGTCACGAGATAAAGGATAGGCGTCTGGACATACGTCAGGTAGTTGAGCCCCAAAGATACGCCGTAGAGCAATCCAATCGCTTCAATCGGAAACCGCTGACGCGCATCATGCGGAACTTGCGCACGGCGCTGCGGATAAGGCACACGCAGAAATCCGAATTGGTGCGCGCCGTAAAGCACAGCAACAACCGCAAGAACAACAGCTCCAGTCGTTACGTAGTTATCAAGGCCTAGCACGTAGCCGATGCCAGCCAAGACACCACCAAGCACAACAGCACCAAATGCATAACCCAAACCATGCAGGACAAGCGTCGGCACATAACCAACAACAGACCGCAACGAGTATTCATGACCTCGCGGCCGCAACAAGGTGAGACTGGAATAGCCGCAAGGTGACCACGTAGACAGCAGACCACCCATCAGGGCCACACCCGCAACAAGCCAGATTGCAATCTGTGTTTCCGGGAAAAAGTGAGAACCGCCCAGACCGACAGCGACACCAATCGCAGCGCTGAGAGCCATAAGAACGGCGCGTGAGCTGCGCGACTGCGGTGCTGCGAACGAGACGCAATCAGGAACACCTTCTGTAGCAACAGCAGATGCTTGTGCCTCTTTGGAAAGAGATGCGTAGGTGGACATGGCGTGCCCCCTTTAGATGTTTCCTACCAATGACTGCAGTTTCCCTACAGTTCACTGGCCGCGACTATAAGCATCAGTCAGAGGAAACTTCAAGCACCCACAGGAAAATTAATACATAAAAATGATGCATAAAAATGCAACTCGCTCAAGAAATAGGCATTCTGCGCACAAGGATTGATCGGGAGTTACTGGGGGAGATCTGCGCATTTTATCCTGCCATGAGCACCTTTCCCACGCTCATGTAGTCAAAGGTTTCTGCGGGAACGCAAGGCAGCAAGACCATTGAATCCGACGACTGACATCGCCCAAAATCAGTGGATCGACCCTGCACGCACTTACCGACGTCATCCGCGCGTTATTTCACTTCGGCGAGGGTATGCCGATAAAACGTCCTCTTTGTAGCAAGAGCCAACACCACATCGGATCACGCGCAACATCCAATGGCGGAGTCATAGTTGGCAGTTGGCCTAAATATGTTCGACGAGGATGATCCGATAGCGGCTTCGGCAGTGACAATTTTGAATCTCATTCAGGTAGCGCAAGAGTGGGAGTGAGGTTCTGATCCGTTAGAATATACTGAGCCCTGAGCTTCTACTGACTTTGCTCTGAAACGAGGCCACATGGCGTTAGAGATCGAGCGCAAGTATCGCGTTGCAAACGAAGAGTGGAAACCACTTGCCTCGGCAAAGAAACACATTCGCCAAGCCTACCTAGCCGACACGGAACAAATCTCACTGCGTGTACGCATCAAGGATGCCACGACGGCGACGTTGACGATCAAAACCGCCACACCAGGGCATACACGCCAGGAATTCGAATATCCCATTCCGCTTGCTGATGCCGAGGAACTTCTGCAAGCGCGGACAGGATCAGTCGTTGTCAAAACCCGACACATTGTACCTGCAGGAAATCTTGCCTGGGAAATCGATGTGTTCGAAGGAGAGAATGCTGGCCTCGTGCTGGCCGAGATAGAGCTGGAACACGCCGACCAGCCATTTGAGCATCCCGCTTGGCTAGGTGAAGAAGTGACCTTCGATCGGCGGTTCTATAATTCTGAACTCGCCCGGGTTCCATTTTCACAATGGTCCTGACAAGCGCTCCTTACCCGTACCGTTATTAGGAACTCGTTCTTCACCAAGAACGCCGTGTCTCCAAACTAATCGATCCAGAGGCCACGCTGCTTGTGCCACGCCTCGATGGAAAGCTCTGAGTACTCTTCGAAACAGTCATCCTCCGGCCCGACATCCGGCACAACCCAGCTCGTTCTGTAACGCAGCATCAAATGTACTTTGGCAGGTGGAACCGGCAAATCAGTGTCAATGGCCGAAGCGAATGGATGCACCAGATCCGGCCAGCTTGGATCAGAAATCCAGAGTGCACTTGCACAACGCGCGCAATAATGCCGTTCACCCGTAGACACATTACAGTGTCCGGCCTCGTCACGTATCTCTGCATGATAGACGCGTAAGGTGCGCTTGCCTGTCACCTGCAGGGTTGCCGCATCACCCATGATGTTGATGGCGAAACCACCGCCACCCGCAGTCTTGCGGCAGATAGAGCAATAACAAAGCTGATAGGGATAGGGCGTATGACTCGCGACTGTGAAATGCACAGCGCGGCAGTGACAGGAGCCGTCCAATTGCATCGGCATGGCCATCTCCATAGTCCAGTCAAAAGCTGGAGCATACGCGATACGATGTCAACGCGATCACCGATCCCATTCGCGTGAGCAAAATGCGATCGCCGTTGCAGCCGTACTCATTGGAGCACGCCAATGATCTCTGAGGTCGTGCCAGCGAGACATCATCGTAGTGTCGCCGTCGTGGCCACGCCGAATTGGAGGAGCCAAGCCACGCAGGCGGACGTTTCTTCCACGCCGCCTTCCAGTAAGGCCGGTAATCCTCAGCCTCTCCAACACTGAGATAAACAAGCACGACACGACGTCCACCATCCGGTTTGACTTTTAGCTTTCTACGTCGTGCGCATTCGCCACCACAAATCCGGGGTCACCCAGAGCATGATCCACAACGATAAGATCGAGTGAGGAACTCGTGATCTTATCGATGTCTGTGTTTTGAAACTGCCCCCCCAAAAGCGCACGCTGTTCAAAAGGCCTCGCCGCCTCCCGAGCCCTCCGAGGGTTCATGAAAAAATTTCAATATCACCCGCCTATGTCGCGGTCAGGCCCCACCAAGACTATGAACAAAGTCTTATCGCGGAGAAGTTTCAGTTCACACCCTCTTAGCAATTATGATTAACGCCATAATCGAGAGCCATTTTCTATAGCGCAGCACGCAACAATAAGAAGCGTCTATTGGGTTTGCACTCGTGGAGTTATGCAGATTCGCATGCGCGATATTTCGCTAAAAAAACTTGCTCGAACAAGCCCGCCAAGAACAATCTCCAACGCACATCATTCAATCGGCAAATTAATCCCGCTGACACGCGTTATTAGACAATTCTCGACGTCCAGCGTCAGCCTCCCCTCGCGAGGCAAACCGTGCGAGCTCTCAACAGGAGAGCAGAAGAAAGAGACAAGTTAATCAATAGTTTTTGGATTAATTTTGCGGTTGCATACGAAGTAGACTGCCGATAGCATCCGCCTGTCACGACGGGTGGCTGAGGGACTTGTTTAAAGGAGCAAGTCCATGACAGCCGGGGTGGTTATTTTCCGAAGGCAGAGCGTTGCCTTCAGTACGTTTTTTTTAAATTGTTTTTTTAGATGGGTCGCACGCGACAATCTAAAACTCCAGAACCTCGGCATATTTTATACTTCTCCTCACAACTCCGACAAATCTTGCCGGAAGAAGCTCGCGCTTCACGCGTATAAAAGTGCACTTTTATCAGCATCAATAGCGCTAGCGTTTCTAGCCGCTCCGGGGACCGTCAGGTCCGAACCATCGCAATGCTCTGTGCGACCCACCAATACGTCATCGCAAGACGATGCCGCGCCTGAAATGGAGTTCATTCCCGGTGGCGCATTTCAAATGGGATCCGATCGGTTTCGTCCTGAAGAGCGATACGCGCATAGCGTTCGGATAGATAGCTTTTGGATTGATCGCCACGAAGTGACGAATGCGCAGTTCCGCAAATTCGTACAAGCCACGGGCTATGTCACGCGGGCGGAGCGCGGAGCAGATTCAAAGACGCATCCCGACTTGTCGGCTGAGGTCCTCGTGCCAGGCTCCGTGGTCTTCATCAGCCCAGCGAACTTAACGCGCGGCGGGAACCTTACACAGTGGTGGCAATACGTTCCCGGTGCTGATTGGAGACATCCAACGGGTCCCGGCAGCTCCATCGACGACAAGGACGATCATCCCGTTGTCCACGTTGCTTATGAGGACGCCGAAGCCTACGCGCAGTGGCTAGGCCACAGCCTGCCTACTGAAGCGCAATGGGAATTTGCAGCGCTCGGTGGACGGGGATCGGACGAGGACTGGACAAAGCCCTATGATGCGGAAGGAAAGCCATCCGCTAATACTTGGCAAGGCGTCTTCCCAATCGTGAATACCAATGACGATGGATACGAAGGCACTGCGCCCGTCGGAAGCTTCAAACCGAACGGCTATGGCCTGTACGACATGCTCGGCAACGTTTGGGAATGGACCAACGACTGGTACCGCCCAGGCCATATTCGCGAACCGGTCATTAATCCTTCCGGGCCCTCTTTCAATCTCATCCGCCTAGCACCCAACGAATTTCCCCGACGTGTGATCAAGGGTGGCTCTTACTTATGCGCGGTCAACTACTGCGCCCGCTACCGCCCCACCGCACGCCAGCCCCAGGAAGCAGATCTCAGTGCCGCCCATCTCGGTTTCAGGACGGTACTCAATTGCCCCTCAAACAAGAACGACAACTGAAGAGAGTTTCATCAAGCGAACATAGTGGTTTTTTGCGTTCAGGAGGAAGTGAGAATGAAGCCTAGTTTGTCCCGCTGTGTCGCCGCGTTGTTTGCGGTAGCATTTCTCGTCCCAGCCAGCCTTTCGTCCGGCGCACACGCCCAAGACAAAAAACCAAACATCCTGTTCATCGTGTCGGATGACACGGGTTATGGCGATCTCGGTCCCTACGGTGGCGGTGAGGGAAGAGGCATGCCCACCCCGAATATCGACCGCCTGGCCAACGAAGGAATGACCTTCTTCTCGTTCTACGCGCAGCCAAGCTGCACGCCCGGCCGCGCAGCGATGCAGACGGGCCGGATCCCGAACCGCAGCGGCATGACAACCGTGGCATTTCAAGGGCAGGGCGGCGGCCTGCCGGCTGCAGAGTGGACACTCGCCTCCGTCCTGAAGGAAGGCGGCTACAAAACCTATTTCACCGGCAAGTGGCACCTGGGCGAAGCGGACTATGCCCTGCCGAACGCCCAAGGCTATGACGTTATGAAATACGTCGGCCTGTATCATCTTAACGCGTACACCTATGCCGACCCGACGTGGTTCCCAGACATGGATCCGGAGCTTCGCAAGATGTTCCAGGAAGTCACCAAGGGTTCGCTTTCCGGCAAAGCGGGAGAGCCAGCAAAGGAAGATTTTAAGATCAACGGCCAGTATGTCGATACGCCGGAAAAGGGCGTCGTCGGCATCCCTTACTTCGACGGCTACGTAGAGAAGGCAGCATTAGAGTTCCTCGAGGACGCATCGAAGTCAGACGCCCCCTTCTTTATCAACGTCAACTTCATGAAGGTGCACCAACCAAACATGCCCGCACCGGAGTTCGAGCATAAGTCACTCTCGAAGTCGAAATATGCCGACAGCGTTGTGGAGCTAGATACGCGCATCGGCCGCATCATGGACAAACTCCGCGAACTCGGTCTCGATAAGAATACTCTGGTCTTCTACACCACGGACAACGGCGCGTGGCAGGACGTTTACCCAGACGCTGGCTACACGCCGTTCCGCGGCACGAAGGGTACAGTCCGCGAAGGCGGGAACCGCGTTCCGGCCTTCGCTTGGATGCCCGGCAAGATCGCGGCCAACTCAAAGAACCACGACATCGTTGGCGGCCTAGATCTCATGGCGACCTTCGCCAAGGTCGCAGATGTAAAGCTCCCGGAAAAAGACCGCGATGACCAGCCGATCATCTTCGACAGCTACGACATGTCGCCTGTCCTCTTCGGCACGGGCAAGTCCGAGCGCAAGTCCTGGTTCTACTTCACTGAAAATGAGCTGAGCCCGGGCGCCGCCCGTGTCGGGAACTACAAGGCCGTGTTCAACCTGCGCGGTGACGACGGCGCCTCGACCGGCGGTCTCGCGGTCGACAGCAACCTCGGCTGGAAAGGTCCAGATAAGTATGTCGCAACCGTTCCACAGGTCTTCGATCTCTGGGCGGACCCCCAGGAGCGCTACGACATCTTCATGAACAATTATACGGAGCGCACCTGGACGTTGGTGACGATCAACGAGGCCGTCGCGGACAAAATGAAAAGCTACGTGAAGTATCCGCCGCGCAAGTTACAGAGCGAAGTCTATACCGGCCCGATAACGCTCACTCAGTACCAAAGGCTGCAGAGTGTGCGGGATCAACTCGCCAAAGAGGGCTTCAAGTTGCCACTACCAACGGGCAACTAACTGCACGCATTTGGCCGCTGAAAAGTCTAGCAGCGGCCACTCATTTCTCGCGAACGTAGTCAGTAGCTGGCCAATGCCGATCCCAATTCATAGGCGCTGCAGGAGACGCAAAATGAGTTCGAGCACATTTGCTAAGAAGACAAAAATCGCCGCTATTCTTGCTGCTGCTATTTGCTTCGCTCCGGCTCAGTTGCATGCCGATATGGCGACGCTTGCCTCCTGGAACGATGGTCCGGCAAAGACGGCCATAACTGAGTTCGTCGAAAAGGTAACGAAGGAAGGTGGCCCGGACTACGTGGCCCCCGATGAGCGCATCGCTGTCTTTGACAACGACGGAACGCTTTGGGCCGAGCAACCCATGTATGTCCAGCTCGCTTTTGCCCTCGATCGCGTGAAGGCGTTGTCGAACCAGCATCCAGAGTGGAAGGACAAACAGCCTTTCAAGGCCGTCCTAGAAAACGATATTCAAGCCCTCGCCAACTCGGGTGAAAAGGGCTTGATGGAACTTTTGATGGCGACTCATGCCGGCATGAGCACTGAGGACTTCGAGAAGATCGCGACTGACTGGATCGAAACCGCCAGACATCCCAAGACGGGTAAACCGTATACCGAAATGGTCTACCAACCGATGCTGGAACTGCTGACCTATCTGCGAGACAATGGCTTCAAAACATTCATCGTCTCCGGTGGCGGCATTGAGTTCATGCGGCCATGGACGGAGGGCATCTACGGCATACCTCCGGAGCAGGTCGTCGGCTCAAGCATCAAGACAAAATATGAGGTTAAAGACGGCAAGCCGACGCTAATGCGCCTGCCCGAAATTGACCTGGTCGACGACAAGGCAGGCAAACCCGTCGGCATCAATTCCCATATCGGCCACCGCCCGATCGCCGCTTTTGGAAACTCCGACGGCGACTTCCAAATGCTCGAATGGACCACCACAGGAAACGGCGCTCGGTTCGGCCTCCTCGTCCATCACGACGATGCGGAGCGCGAGTGGGCCTACGATCGCAAGTCCCACTTCGGCAAGCTGGACAAGGGTCTGGATGAAGGGCCGAAACGCGGCTGGATCATCAACAGTATGAAATCCGACTGGAAATGCATTTTTCCATACGCATGCGAGCAAGCCGCAGCGGATAAGTAAAAAACCCCCGAGAACACAGCTTGAGGGAACGGCCCCGTCAGCCACGTAACCGCCGTGCCTGAGCTTCACCGAAACCATGCATGCCGGACTTCCACTGCAGAGCGACCACAAAGCCTTTCACGGGCTGCAGCATCGCGAGCGAGAGAACCAACGTTAACGGCACCCATATAGCTAAATGCCATGCGAAGGACAGGTTGTATTCACTGTCCGCGAACATGACGAGCGCAATCACAATGTGCCCCACGATGACCATGACCAAGTAGGCTGGTAAATCGTCGGCGCGATGATGGTAAAGTGCTTCACCGCAATTCGGGCAGTGGTCATTCACTTTCAAAAACGAAGCGAATAGCTTGCCCTCGCCACAGTTTGGACAACGGCACTTAGAGCCCCGAGCAAGCGCCAGTTTCGTATCTGGTCCGGTTTCTGTCGGCATGGGCCGTCCCCTCATCTGCATCATCAGATTGCGCTACGAGCATTCATGCCGTACGTAGACAGTCAAAACCATACAATCAACAAACAAAAGAGATAATTGTATGGATTGGGTGCCTACACTTAATGACCGTCCAGGCCCAGCCTATCTACGCATCGTGGAGGCTCTCACCGAAGACATTGCGAGCGGAAGGTTGCGGCGCGGCCAACATCTGCCGACCCACCGCGAGCTCGCGCGGAACCTCGGCCTCGACCTGACAACTGTCACACGCGCCTACGCGGAAGCCAAAAAGCGAGGCCTGACAATTGCTCGTGTCGGACAGGGCACTTTCGTTGCGGAAAGCCGCCTCCAAGCAACACCGGAACCAATAATACCTGCCTTCGACCTCTCCATGAACCTGCCACCTCAACCCGCGGACGCTGACATAGAGGGGCGGATCACCCGCGGTATCGGCGCGATTCAACGCGAAGGCGCACTCGCCGCCTGCCTCAACTATCTTGAGCCCGGCGGGAGCAACGACGAGCGCGAACGCGTAGCGACGTGGCTAAGACCGCGCCTCCCCGAAGCCGATGTGGATCGGGTCCTGATTACACCAGGAACGCAAAACGCGTTGCTGTCCATCCTGCTGACGCTGACCTCTCCGGGAGATGTGATCCTGACAGAGCCATTGACCTATCCTGGCCTCAAAGCCGCCGCAGCAATCGCTCGGCTTAACCTCGTTGGGGTCGCCACCGATACCCACGGGCCGTTGCCTGATGCGCTAGAGACCGCCATCCAAAATCATCGGCCGAAAGCTCTCTACCTCGTTCCGACCATCCACAATCCAACGACCGTCACCATCCCACTACGCCGCCGCAAGGCCATTGCCGACATGCTTGATCGCAACGGCATCCCCTTAATAGAGGACGACGCATACGGCTTGCTCGATCCCACCGCCGTTCCCTTCGCGGCTTTACTACCGCACCTCACATTTGCAGCAGTCAGCTTGTCGAAATGTGTTTCCCCCGGGCTGCGTCTTTCATTCGTGCAAGTGCCGGACGCCGAAATGGCAACACGCATTTCCGAAGGCGTACGCGCCAGCGCCCAAATGACGACCGGGCTAATGCTCGCGCTCACCCTGCGTTGGATTGAGGATCGAAGTATCGACGCCATCATCGCAGCGATCCGCGATGAAGCCGCCGAACGACAGAAGCTGGCCGCTAAGGCACTAGCTGGCCACACGTACAAATCTCATCCGCAAGGACATCATATATGGCTTCAGCTGCCACGTCCGTGGACCAGGTTCGACTTCGCAGCCCACGTTCACCGTTTAGGCATCGGCGTGGTCACAAGCGATGTCTTTGCCGTAACCGAACCTGTCCCCAACGCGATCCGCGTGGCGCTTGGAGCAGCGAAAAGCCGCCAGGAATTGTTTTCCGCCCTGGACGTACTAGCGGCCTCCCTACGCTCTGGTGCCGGCAACAGGATTGTTTAAGTTGAAAGTCCAGCAAGATCGGTAAACACAAGCACATACCCCTTTTCCCTATTTGTGTTGTCGACGCGGCTCGGCAAGCGACGGCATCAACTCCAAGAAGGCTTCCCCGATCTTGCTGCGATACCGCTCCTTGTGCCGAAGCACATGAAATTCGCGCTCGGGAAGAGAAAACCGAACATGATGCAACAGCCCCACTTCAAGACTTGGAGCGGCCACCGTTGCTGAAATCGCGGTAGCACCGAGACCTGCCTCGACAGCCGCACGAACGGCTTCGTTAGAAGGAAGCTCCATCGCGATCGGAAGACTAGCGAGATCGACTCCCAACTGAGCAAGCGCATGCTCGAAAGCCGATCGGGTACCCGAGCCGCTCTCGCGAAGTACCCAATCGCTTTTAGACAAGTGCTTCGGCGTTATACGGCGTCCCTCAGCCCATGGGTGCTCCGGAGCGACGACAACAACCAACTGGTCACGCGCCACGGGAATGCTCTGGAAGTGAGCAATATCAACGACACCCTCAACAAAGCCTAGCTCTGCCTCACCTGTTTCAACGGCGTCCGCAACCTGCGCCGTATTGCCGATGGATAGGTGTACATCGATACGCGGATACTGCCTCCGGAAATTCGCGAAATAACGCGGAAGCCAATAACTCGCGATCGTCTGGCTCGCCTTCACGCGCAACGTCCCGCGTTCAAGCATCCCAAATTCGCTAAGAACGAACTCAGCGTGCTCAGTCTGGGCCAGAATACTCCGCGCCTCGGGCAAAAACGCACGCCCTGGCTCGGTCAGTTCGATCCGGCGACCTACCCGATCGAAGAGCTTCGTATGATAGCGCGCTTCCAAAGCACCGATCGCATGGCTGACAGCGGATTGCGAAAGATTGAGTGCTTCCGCAGCACGCGTGACGTGCTGACGCTCGGCAACCGCCACAAATATCCGCAACTGCTCAAATGTCATGGCCGCTGTGTCGCCTACCGTGTGGGGATGAGTATAACCCATCTCAATCAATCGAAATATTAGATCGATTTAAAAAATACTATGCATTGGACAGATTGGTCGTGTCCAGTCATCGAATACGGGGACAGGAGCTATTCGATGATGAAAACAATCACGACACGGTCTGCGCCCCTTCACGCCAACGCAATCAACACCACGCAACCACCGGGCAGAACGGCCTTCCAACCTTACAGGAAATTCGGCATCTGGCCCGGCATAGCCCTCGTTTCTGCGATTGCCGGACTAGCCATTCTTCTCAGGCAAGTTCCCGGTCTCGGCATATTCAGTCCGATGATCCTCTCTATCCTTATCGGGATGGCTTTTCACAACATCATCGGCACACCGAGGGCGGCAAAGGCAGGCGTGACATTCGCACTGCGCAGGATCTTACGTCTCGGCGTCATCCTGCTCGGACTACAGCTGACCGCGTGGCAGATCGCATCTGTGGGCATCACGGGTTTCCTGATCATTACCGTAACACTGGTCGCCACATTCGCGTTTACCATCTGGTTTGGGCGCATAATTGGCGTGGATCGCAAACTGGCGGAATTGATAGCCGCAGGTACGTCCATTTGTGGGGCCTCCGCCGTACTTGCGACCAACACGGTGACGGCAGCCCGCGATGAAGATGTGGCTTATGCGGTCGCGTCGGTGACAATATTCGGCTCAATCGCCATGCTTCTTTATCCGTTAACCCCAGCCTTCCTGGGGCTGTCAGCACACGACTTCGGCCTGTGGACGGGCGCTTCAATTCACGAGGTCGCGCAAGTCGTTGCCGCGGCCTTTCAACATGGGCAGGAAGCCGGTGAGTTCGGCACCATTGCGAAACTCTCGCGGGTCATTTTGCTTGCCCCCCTCGTCGTGACGCTCGGGCTACTCATGGCGAGACGTGCGCGAACCATCAGGGAGGACTCCCCGGATCAGACCACGCCCGTCCCTTGGTTTGTTTTCGGCTTTCTCGCGATGGTGGTCCTCAACAGCGCGGTCGCAATCCCTGAAGAAATCAAAGCTGTCAGTCCACTCATCACAACATTTCTGCTATCCATCGCTCTCGCCGCAATGGGGCTTGAAACAGACCTGTCTAAGCTGCGCGAAAAAGGAATACGGCCATTTATTCTCGGGCTGGCGGCATCGCTCTTTATCGCCGCTCTCAGTCTGATACTCGTGAAGCTGTTCGCTTGAATACGACCGGAGACACGCCCATGGTCCGACGCGATGAAGTAAGAAACGGCGAGAAGACCGTCACGATGCCAGAGACACCCGATGCCGGCGTGGTCTTCATCGGCCGGATCCACACACCATGGACCGACCGCCTTACCTGCCCGCGATTGGGCCGAATGGACGGACCCATTTGCCGGATAGAGATCTTCGAACCTTGGGTCGATGCACTCAAAGGCATCGACGAGTACGAAAGGCTGGAGGTCCTTTACTGGCTCCACCAGTCCCGCCGCGATCTCATACTGCAAAGTCCAAAGAATGACGGCATCGCACGCGGCGCGTTCAGCCTGCGCTCACCCGTGCGCCCCAACCCGATCGGAACGCAGAACGTCAAATTAGTTCGGATCGAAGGACCGAACGTTTTTGTCCAAAGCCTCGACTGCCTGGACGGCACCCCATTGCTCGATCTCAAACCGGATCGGGATCTGTTTACACCGATCGCCCCGCGCCAAACTGGAGACGATGAAACTCGGAACGCGGCCTCCGGAGATGAACGCTAGGCCCCGTGGCAATAACAAACCTTTTGAAGTTGTGATGACGGCGCGTAGTCCTCAATCCACATCAGCGGCATGCCAACCCTCGCCGGGATCGTACTCTTTCATCTCAGCCACAAGCATGCGCGACTCTGGCCCCAAGTCTTGTTCGTAGACTGTCCCATCCTGGTTGACGATGAAGGACATAATGCCGGAATTGCCGTATTCAGCTGGTGCCGCTGCGAGCCCAAACCCGCCGATCATTCGACCATTCACAACGAAATCCCGCGCGCCTGACTTAGCCGCAGAGCCCTGTCCGTCAAGCATTTTAAAGACATACCCATGGTAAGGCACTGAGGCATCGTTCTGCTCAGTACCCCGCCGATATCCTTCAGCCCTCGCCTCCGCCACCAGGGGCCCCATTGGGCTCGTCACCTCGCCTTCCTGGGTTGGCCAAAAGAGTCCGTCTTTGTTGCCTGGCGTACTGAGAAATCGGCGTGCGTATTGCAGCCCATTCCCGTCTCGGTCCTGCGAGGCATATTCCATCTGCGCAGCCACATACGCGAGCATCACACGCATGGCAGCATGCTCGTTTTCCCCAATCCTGCGGTTCAGAATCTCATCTGCGCCAGCCTCGCTGTCGAAACGCCATGTGACACCTTCAGCGACCAGCGGGATAGGAAATGGATATTCTTCCTCGCCAATCAAAAGCACACTTCGAATTGGGTCGTCCTTACGCAGTCGGTGCGATTTGGCATAGGCCTTAAGAAATTTTTCGCGCATGGCTTCGTCATAGATCTGGTCACCAGACGAAATCAGCTGCTCCGATCCCGGACCAAGCACCCTTTCCAAGGCTTCGGTTCCCGATGATTGCGCTGCCCTAAAAAGGGCCGCCGCAGCCTCATCTGGACTCGCGAACATCATCTGACGGATTGCTCGATCCTCCGCCTGCGATGAAGAAATCGTACCGACACCGATCAGAAAACACGTTGTTACGGTGAAGAAAATCAGTGAAGGATATCTCGAACAGCTGCGATGGATGGGCATGACGACCTCTCACCCGATTTCAAGATATTGATGTTGAAACTAGCGGCGACGCCCATGTCCTCCGCCCCCGCGCCTCATTCCTCCTCCATGCCTGGACATTCCGGAACGGCTCGCTCTCCCACGACTAGCGTGCTTGGCAACATCGCGGCCACGTTTCATGTCGAAAGCATTCGATCTCCGCGGCCCAGATGAGGATCGTCTTGCAGATGGCTTGTGCCTCGTCTTTGACGATGGGCGCTTGTGTGGACTACCGCTCGGCCTTTTATGCGACGGCTTTTTCTTGGCGGTTTTATCGCTGACTTTGTCCTTCATCTTGCCCTTATTGGGGCGGTCTTTGTGGGCTCCAGCCTTGTCCTTAAGCTTGCCTTTGTCGATGTTGCCGACCCGGTCTTTGACCTTGGCCGCATCACCTTTGCTGATCTTATCATGAAGCTTTGCTGCCCCAGCTCCTGCTGCACCTGCCGCAAGCTTGTCGCGCACCCCTTCAACTGAATCACGGTCGTGGAACCCGCGAAAGTCCTTGCCGGCCTCCTTAAATCTATCGCCATTCTTGCCGAACTTCTCGCGGCTCGCGTGATCACGATAGGGCACAGGGCCGCGATGCCGCGGATTGTGAACCCAGGTATTTGACGTGATCTTCGGGTTATTGACGTTGATCCTGTTGTATCGATCGACGTCGATGTGAATGTTGCGGTGGCGCCAATCACAGTAACCCCATCCCCAAAGTGAGCGCGCGACGGCGTATCCGGTCCCCCAGAAGAAGCCCGAAACAAATGCTGACGTCGGATATCCCCCATACCAATAGTAGGGCGGATAGTCTGGATACCACCATGACCCGTACACAACCGCAGGCTCATAAATTGGAACGTAGACGACATCAGGACTCGTCTGCTGAATGATGATCTCACTGGATCCATCATCTTGCTTCCGGCTCACTTTCTGCTGCTCATTGCTCTTGAGCGAACCAGCATCCTCGGCCTTCATACGAAGCGCCTGGATCTGATTCATGACGTCATCTTCTTGGGCGAGGAACGCATCGCCAAGCTTCTGCGTCCATTCCAACTTCTCGCTCATCATCTGCAGCACGTCAGGAACGAGCGTAAGCGCTTTGACGCTCGGATCCCAATCCTTGGCATCCAGAGCCTTTGTGAGGTCCTCACCTTCAAGCTTCGCGTTCTCAGGATCTTTCCGCCATCGCGCAGCCTGTACGACTTCAAGCGGATAGGTTGATGCCATCAACACGTTGGACAGAAGGTCGTCGGGATAGAGCGCAATCGGAGCCAGCAGCTGCGCCAGTTCCTCCTTCTTGAACAGCGGCGCTTGATCAGCATCCTGAGCCTGCAGTGTTCGCGGCAACGTGCCTGCCAGCAAGATCACAGCCGCGGCAAGACACTTCATCAATTTATAGGCGCTCATGGATAAAATCCTCACCGCCTCTCATCGCTACTAGGACGTCATTTCGAATACCAGTTGAGTTAGAAGGCGCGCCGACGCCAAGCGAGCCAATGGATTGCCCTATACCTTGTGATCTTTTTTTCATATCGGCTTCTCCTACCCGGCAAAACATGCAGCGAGTAAATCCGAAAACAACGGATGGAGCCTGTTCAACATCGTCAACGATCTAAGTCGGATGCGCCGCGTTCCGTTCCAGGCCGAAACAGACGGAAAAATGAAATCGGCTGTCAACGGAAACGACGCTCCGCAGTCAGACTGCGGCAAATCTGGATGACATAAGAGAATGAATTGGAAGGCTGGTTAATCGGCGATGTAAAGCCGCTGCATAACACGCGTAAAAAGTCTTACCCGAACGAAGCAAGCCCCGGGACCGGGGCCGCTCGAAGTCGCCAGCGGGCGGCGCGACTGACGCGGCTCCCGGTCCCGGGGCTGGACCGGTTCGTAGGTTTGGGCGTCCGGTTTCGAAAAGCTGCAGCAAGCTTGGCTACATCGCGCAAGGAGCGAAGGGGTTTTTCTCCCCTTCGCTCGTGCAGTCCCCCGGGACTAAACAGTCCGTAAGGAAACCTTCCCCCGATTCCCTGCGGCGGTCACCGATGCTGGTGTATTGGAAGTCGCCTGTATACGTCATCCCCGATTTGGGGGAGGCCTTATGGGATGAGATTAAGCCGTATAGCCTGCGCCACAGCTTGCACACGGTTCCGTGCCCCAAGTTTCACTTGTACCTTCTTAAGATGGCTCCGGATTGTCTCTTCGCCGAGACCAAGGAGTTCGGCAATTTCCCTCATTTGGTGACCGAGCGACGCAAGCCGCAACACGGCAAGCTCACGCGCCGTCAACGCGGCCGCCGAACCGATGCGGTCGGTTTGGAGTCCTATAAGCTTCTGGAGGCGAATAGCAGCGAACGTCGCTCCCATGAAGATGATGGTGCGATCTTCCGGGGTGAACCGATTTGAAAGAACGTTACGCGACCAGTAGGTCACAGTCCAACGCCCGCCAACCGGGCACGTGAAATAATCACGCATACTGTACTTCATCGCGAGCTCGAAGGGCCACTGATCTACGCCCAATGGCTCGAGCATGCGCATCATTTCAGACATCGTGAACGGGGCAATGGAAAGCTGAGCCAGCGAAAGGCCAGGGCCTGGGTGCTTTTGCGTGCGTTCGAAATAGTCTTCCCACCAGCCCTCTGGCACACTTTTGTGCAAGAACACCGTCTTACCTTTTTCGACGCCGCTCCAATCGCACCAGCGTATTGGCATGAGGCCGGCCATAAGAACGTTCATCTTACACGCCTTGGCCGTCACGCCGTGCAGGTTATCCAGAACCTGATCAGGTGTTTCTAGCTCTTCAATGCTGGTAATAAACCGCAACATGTCAGAGCCGAGTTTTGAAACTTCCTTACTCACGGGCATTCGGCATTCGATAAACGCCTCCCGTCAGAATCACATTACCCACCGTCCCATAGCAAAGGACTTGTAGGCTCCTCCTCTCCCAAACAAAGAATAGCAGCAACCCGAAATCAAAGGGATCCGTGAGCATAGAACTTGGTTACGGGCGCAAGCCATTCAATGCGTAGTAAAAAATTCCCTCCAGCACCAACGCGCTAGAGGGAGCATGTAATTCAAAATTTAAGGCGTGAAAGTCACCACCAACCCTTGCAGATAAAATAACGCTTCTTCCAATAGAATTTTCCGGTCGCATACCACTTCGCCTTGTAGAAGCCGCAGCCGCGAGGGCGATGGAAGTTGTGGTGATGAAAGTGGTGAAAATTATGCTTCCAGTGATGATGCTTGAAGCCATGCTTGCCGCCAGCTTCTGCGCCGGTGGCGCCCCCCATTAGGGCCGCGATAGCAACAGATCCGGTTAGCGCAAGCGCCATAACAGTCGTCTTCATTTACAATCTCCTTACTTCTGCGTAGCCCGCGCTTCCCATGATCATCGGAGTAGGCGGTGAGCTAACAATGCGAGAAGCGATCCTTAGCCGCTGTTCCCACCGAAACAGGAAGGAGATCCATTTCAGCTCCGGTACTATTCGCCGATAGAGCCAATCTGCCGTTCATTAGCCAACTTCAATCCCCAACCGCGGCCTCAAGCCGCTATGGGTAGGAAGACATTTTTTTCTTTGTATGTTGGAAATACCCCCCGAATGGTGTCCATTCTCGAACATACGGATTACGAACCGACAGGCCACGATGGAGCAAGAAACCGTGCACGAATGCACCGGCCGCAAAATGCGGTAGGGGAACGAAATGAAACGTAGAATAAAACTCATGCATCATAGTGCACGCTGGAATGAGCACCCTGGCTAGGAGCTTTTCAGCGAGACGCGATCGGCGCAGCACGAGTCGCTCACCGCCAGACCAAATGCGTCACCCTAGCACTGTCCGTTGAACCAGAGCGTCTTCGCGAGACAGCCTCGATCCGAAAGAACTATAAAGTTGTGTGTGGTTTCATGAGCCACCGTACTGAACAAGGCAGCAATACCTTTGAAACAAATGACGCACCCTGAACAGCGCTCGCCATTCAGGCTCGATTTTCGCATTTTCGCACCGATACTCCCCGGCGCTACGGTACGAGAACGTATTATTGCCTGTGTTGGCGCTGCCCTGGGCATCGGTCTGACGTTCCTGATCTGTGAGAGAATTATTGGGCCAGGAAGCCATCTGCCGTTGATCGTCGCCCCCATGGGAGCGTCCGCCGTCATACTTTTCGCTATTCCAACGAGCCCACTCGCACAACCCTGGCCGATCATCGGCGGGAGTACAATTTCAGCTTTCGTGGGATTAGCAGTGCACTTCCTGATCCAAGATCAGGTCTTAGCAGTCGCCATCGCCGTCAGTCTGGCAATTGCCATTATGTCCCTAGCTCGATGCTTGCATCCGCCTGGCGCTGCTGTCGCGATGACCGCGATCATCGGGGGACCGGCGATCACCGAAACGGGCATTTGGTATCCGTTCATTCCCGTCGCACTTAACGCCCTGATACTCGTATTGCTCGGAATAGGCTTTCACAAGTTGTCGGGGCGACCGTATCCAAACTACGCGGCTCGGAACGATATCAATGATTACGGAACCAGTGATCCGCCAACCCTCTCGCGAGCAGGCTTCAAGCAAGAGGACGTCGATGCAGCCCTATCGGCTTTGGACGAAACCTTTGACATCGACCGCCATAGCCTGACCCGTTTGCTGCGTGAAGTCGAACTGCAGACAATTTCCCGCTCCCGGGGTGACCTTAGATGCGAGGACATCATGTCCCGAGACGTCATCAAAACGCACCTCGGAGAATCCGCCGACGCTGCTCAGGTGCTTCTTCTAAAGCACAACATTCGCACATTGCCCGTACTAGACGGTGAAGACCGGTTGGTGGGAACCGTTGGACTCCGCGAGCTGGCCGGAGCCACAGGTGTGGTTGATGAGGTGATGTCACGCGCGGCCGTGTCTTCTCCAACGGCTCCCGTGATGGGCCTCGTGCCGATTTTGACCAACGGCCGGATGCACGCAGTCATTATCACCGACACCGATGAACGTGTACTGGGGTTGATCACGCAAACAGACCTACTCGCCGCCGTCGCGCGCGCCGTCTCATGAGTTTGCAGCGGCGCCACTACCCAGCGCCAAAAGGCAGGATTGCGACCACGGCTGCAAGCGATAAGAATGCGCATCGAAACATCCCGGCAGGACTTCCAGATGCATGCCAATCACACTCTCGACGCTTCGGCAGCGCCGGAAATCTCATTTGATCAGTTCCTCGCGGTCGACATCCGCATCGGAACGATCACATCGATCGAGCCGTTCCCAGAAGCTCGAAAGCCAGCCCTCAAGCTGGTGATCGATTTCGGTCCAGCTATTGGGCTGAAGAAATCAAGCGCACAGATTACCCACCATTACACACCGGAAGATCTCGAAGGCCGCCAGGTCGCGGCCGTTGTCAATTTTCCGCCGCGGCAAATCGGAAAGTTCATGTCGGAAGTTCTGACACTTGGCTTCGCGGATGAAGAAGGTGAGGTCGTCCTGTTCAAGCCCGACCATCCCGTTCCGAATGGAAGCCGGCTGTTCTGAAACGCATACGGCCGATTGGAACGTCCACCGAATACACCCTGTCCAGGGATGCAAATTTCTGCTCGGTTTTGGCCTCACAGAACACTCAAATTCACGGCAAAGTTTTTACCTGTCGCATTGCTGTGAGGCAGACTTGGTGCGTGGCAGCCACCAAAGCTTCAGCCGCATCTCGATCCACACCAGGCAATGAAACCGCAAAGTTACAGCAGCCCGCCCCCACTTTGCGAACGTGGCCCGACGCCGACCGTTGCGGCCCCCTTGCGTCAGAAACACCTTCGGATGTCAGCCCTACGAAGTCACAAACATCATTGCACCGAGGATGCAGGCGGAACACCCAGCGGAAAAAAAGCTGTTCTAACCGCCCACATCACCGACAAACACTATTAGTTGAGGCAACCACTATTGGCTTTGCAAAGCGTCCACCAGCCAACCATATGGCGGGACGACGGAACGTGTGCAGCGGCATCGTTCAAAGCACACGGATAGTCCTTGCGCTGCAAAAGCGATGTGAGAGGGGCCGAGACAAAGAATGGCAATTCGGTACACTGCCACTACGATCCTCTGGGCGACTATCGTTGCGCTAATAGGGCCCAACCTCGCCGTCGCCCAACAGCCTAAAGTTCAAGCCGATCTCATTTCGGCGGTAGATCATATCCAGCCCGGAGTTCCCTTCACCGTCGGCCTGAGCCAGCGCATTACGCCACACTGGCACACCTATTGGAAGAATCCCGGTGACTCGGGCGAGCCCACACGCATTGAATGGTCTCTGCCGGATGGCTTTAAAGCGTCTGAGATTCGTTGGCCTGTTCCCGACGCCATCCCTGTCGGACCGTTGGTGAATTACGGCTACTCCGACACCGTCCTGCTCCCCGTCACCATTACACCGCCCGAAACGCTCGACACCCAATCCGTTGAGCTGACCGCGAAAGCCAATTGGCTGGTTTGCGAGCAGATCTGCATCCCTGAATCGGCGGAACTCAAACTGATCCTCCCCGTCGCCTCAGCAGGCGAACCGCCAACCCCAAGCGAGCACGCCGACCATTTCGCAGAGACCGAACGCAGCATCCCGACACCGGCCGATTGGCCTGCCACGGTCGAGCAATCCTCTGACACTGTCACCCTGAAAGTCGCCGCCCCCGAACTCGATCCCAATCGCGTCACGAAAGTTGAATTCTTCCCCGATACTTGGGGCCTGGTTGATCATGCCGGCGCTCAGAAAGTCTCCTGGACGGACGACGGCGTCACCCTCAGCTTGAAGTCGGGGGAACTCGCCAGCAACGGCATAAAAGAACTAAACGGCGTTTTGGTTCTGACCGAACAGATCGGTAACACGCAGCAGGCTCGGCACGGCTTCACCATAAGCGCGAAACCAACCGGAACTCAGGATATCGCCGCAACGGGCGCAGCCACACCCTTGCAAGCCATCGGCACCCCGTCCGGAGAGGGCGACAACACCGGCACACAAATCACCATCTGGCAAGCAATGCTCTTCGCGCTCCTGGGCGGGATTATCTTGAACCTGATGCCGTGCGTGCTCCCGATCCTTTCGCTTAAAACGCTGTCCCTCGCCAAACACAGTGGAAGCGGCGGAAGCGAAGCCAGACGATCGGGGCTCGCCTATCTCGCCGGCGTTCTCGCAAGTTTTGCTATACTTACTGGCGTGCTTGTTGCCCTGCGCAGCGCCGGCCTCGCCTTCGGCTGGGGCTTCCAGTTCCAGTCGCCGGTCTTCGTACTCGCCATGACCGCTCTATTCCTGGCGCTCGGCCTGTCGCTCTCCGGCGTCTTTGACATCGGCGGCGGCGCTGTCGGCCTTGGGGAAGGATTGACCCGCAAATCGGGTCTGACAGGCTCCTTCTTTACCGGTGTGCTAGCGACCGTCGCGGCAACACCCTGCACCGCGCCGTTCATGGGCGCCGCGATCGGCTACGCGCTGACGCGGCCCGCCCTCGACATGGCGCTCGTTCTCCAGGCCATGGGTGTCGGCTTCGCGCTCCCTATTCTCCTGATTTCGTTATCTCCAGCCGCCCGTCGCATTATTCCGAAGCCCGGCCCCTGGATGGACACGTTCAAGCAAGTCCTGGCTTTCCCGCTCTATGCCACGGTTGTCTGGCTCGTTTGGGTGCTTTCGCTACAGGCCGGCAGTGATGGCGTCCTTAGCGCGGGCGTCACGTTGATCGCCGTCGGCTTCGCTGCATGGCTGCTGGGGAACCGCACAGGCCAACCGGCTCTCAGGGGCGCTTTGGCAGTCGCCGTCGTCGGTGCTGCTCTTGCCTTCACGGTTCCCTGGATCACGAGCGCTGAGGTCCCCACCACCTCAGCCGACAAAGGCGACATCACCGCCGGCGAGCCCTTCTCCGAAGAACGCGTCGCCGAGCTTCGTGCTTCGGGCCGCCCGGTCTTCGTCAATTTCACCGCCGCGTGGTGCATCTCCTGCAAGGTCAACGAGCAGGTCGCCTTGCGTACAGACGGCTTCCGCAAGGCGCTGACCGATCACAACGTCGCCTACTTGAAAGGCGATTGGACCAATCAGGATGAGCGCATTTCCCGCGTACTGAAGGCTTACGGACGCGCGGGCGTTCCGCTCTACCTGCTCTACCCCGCGGACCCGCAAAAAGAAGCCATCGTGCTTCCCCAGCTTTTGACCGAGGCGATTGTCGTGCGCCACTTCGCCGAACTTAACCGCACACAAGCTGCCATTCGTTGAGAGGAGGACAGAGACCATGACGTTCCACACCACAGCCAAGTTCGCCGCCGCCGCGTGCCTGGCCTTCGTACTTGGAGCCGCCAGCGCCGCAGCCGCACCTGAGGTTGGCAAGCCCGCACCCGACTTCACCGGAGTCGACACCCATGGCAAAACCCACACGCTGAAGGAGCTGCGCGGCAAGACCGTCATTCTGGAATGGTCCAACGACGGCTGCCCCTACGTCCAGAAGCACTACGGCAGCGGCAACATGCAGAAGCTCCAGAAGGACACAACGGCCGACGGAATCGTCTGGCTCACCGTCGTCTCTTCCGCACCCGGCACTCAGGGCAATCTCCCGCCGGCCGACCACGATGCACTGATGCAGAAGCGTGATGCCGCACCGTCCGCCGTCATCATCGATGAAGAGGGCACAATCGGCCGCACGTACGGCGCACAGACCACGCCGCACATGTACATCATCACGCCGGATGGCAATCTCGCCTACAAGGGCGCAATCGACGACAAGCCGACAGCGAACCAGTCCGACATCGAAGGCGCGCGGAACTATGTCCGCGAAGCGCTGGAGCAGATTGCCGCCGGTAAACCGGTCGACCCCGCCGTCACCCGCGCCTACGGCTGCTCGATCAAATACAAAACATCCTGACGCCAGCGGGACTTGGAGCGAGGCTAGAAATAATTGCGGGCCGGAGCGTGATGCTCTGGCCCGTTGTTTTATTACTCAAAATATCCGCTAACGGCGCCTAAAGCCATACCCAACAGCGAACCATTCAAGACAGCGATCAGTTATCATATTGATTGACGCGATTCGTATTGTCGCGGACGCGTCATCCCTTCTAATCCCTCCAAACGACCTTGCGAAATTTTCGTAAAGCACACACAAGCAAGCAAAGTAATGAAATTAACCAAACACAAGCAGCGCGGAGAAAATACCACACATTCATAAATCTAGACAAAAAAGCCCAGGGACGAGATATGAATTTTTTCGACAAGCCAATAGAGCAACTAACAGCCGAAGATGTAAGTTGGCTGATCAGCGCTGAAATTGCAGAAAGTCAAAGCATTGAATATAAAAGAGAGCTTGCGGGAGAAAGAAATACGCCAGATTCTTGGGAGCTAGGCAGCGGCAAAATAAATCGCCCAGCGATAACGGCTATCGTAAAAGAGCTAGTAGCATTTGCCAACGCGCAAGGTGGGACGGTAATTTTAGGCATTGCAGAAAGTGAAGAAAAACCACCCCGGGCTTCATTGGTATCTCCGATTCGAGATGTCATAGAATTGGCCGAACGGCTTAAACGAACCTGCAGAGATAACATAGAACCTTCAGTATTTGGACTTGAGGTAGTTGGCATACCTACGGAAAATACAGGTTCCGGAGTCGTAGTTTTGAAAATTCCTGAAAGCCCTTATGGTCCGCATCGATCTCGCTGCGACAAGGAATGTTACATCAGAAGAAACGATGACTCCATGCCCATGACGATGGACGAAATTCAACGACGCACATTAGAGTTGAGCCAGCGTTTCGACCGAATCGAAAAGTGGTTCGACGATCAGAGACCAACAGATGTATCCACCGGGTGGTGCATCAGGGCTGTGGCCCGCCCGACGGGTCCCTTTCTTATTCCACAAATTCATCGGAACAAACTTGCAAAGCCACGCCTAGAAAGAATTCATGCATACCACGGCGATCAATCGTACCCATGCGAGATGTGGGCTGAAGGTTTGAACTGGAAACCTATTGTTCGCGGCACATCAATCAAAGAGCAGCATCACAACGGTTCAGTGACGTCTATCGTTCTTCTTGAGGATGGTTCGATCTTGTTCGACTGGCGACTTGCTGGTCCGACCCCAGACAACCGAAAAGGGCTAGCCATGAATTGGCCTGTTGCGATTTTCGGAAATCTGCTACTCGCAATCGAACGTTTACGCATGACAGCTAAGCAAACCGTGGAGTACGCCGCTGACGTACACATCACCTTAGCGGAACGCTTGCAGCGAATTCCATACTGGGGAAAAGACTATGGACAACCCTCCGGATTTTTTGAAGCCGGCAATGCTAGGCTAGGGCGATATCCGATTTCGGAAAGCAATACATATGGGGATTTAACAAAGATTTTCGAAACAGATCTACACAACCTGGCAGGAATGGACAGTAATGATGGCATATCGTTTAATTTCACTGAGCTTATGGAGAATATAAAAAAAGACTTCATGTAGCAATATCGGTCCAACGCAAGATCAACCAGAGTCTGAGAAGAAGACAACACTTACTAGGTGCTTTTGGAGCCAAGCTACCTCACCTACTCCCACATCTCCCCCCTACCCCTCAGAATTCCGCCACGAATCGCGTTCAATAGTCTCCGCTGGGGAGCCCTTTGGAGAGAGAGAACCATCAATGTCGTCGTGGAAGGCCGTCTGTCTGGCCCTGTTTTCGTTCGCCGCCATCATTCAATCGGCACCTGCCAGCAAGGCCGCCTCTGGCCCTGAAATCGATGCAGGCGTACATGCCACGCTCGATAAGTTCTTCTATCAGGTGAGAGGCGCGCGCGATCTCGCCAACAAGTCCGTCGGCATTCTCGTCTTCCCATCCGTGGTCAAAGCCGGCTTCGGCTTCGGCGGCGAATATGGCGAAGGCGCGCTTTTGATCGGCGGACGCACCGTCGATTACTACAACACGCTCTCGGCCTCCGTGGGCTTCCAGCTTGGCATCCAGGAGCGCGCGGTGATCATCATGTTCATGACCGAATCCGCGCTCGATCAGTTCAGAAGAACGGCCGGCTGGAAAGTGGGCGTGGACGGCTCCGTCGCCATCATCACGGTCGGCGTCGGCGGCTCCATCGACACCAACAAGATCACAAGCCCCGTCGTTGGCTTTGTCGTCGATCCCAAGGGGCTGATGTATAACCTCACCCTCGAAGGCTCGAAGATCACGCGCATCTCACGCTGATCGAGAAGGCACTGGCTTGTGTGCTTCGGGAAGAAGCACGCCCCCCCTAGATGTGCCCCGCCTCCGCGCACTGGGGCACCTGCCGTTTAAGCCGTTCCAACAGCCAGCGTGCCGCCGGCCCCAAGGCGCGATCCTTGCGATGCGCCGCGACTGTCGGCACGCGCGGCAGCGATCCGTCGCCCTCCCAATAGTCCAGGGGCAACTGGACGAGATTCCCGCGATCCAGATCGTCCTGCACCATGTGGCGGGGCATGCTTCCCCAACCGAGCCCAGCGCGCAGCAAAGCGTGCTTGGCGCCTAGATCCGACAGCCGCCACGTACGCGTGGACAGCACCCCACGATCGACACCGCGACTGAAATCAGAGCGGTCACTAAGCACCAATTGCAGCTCCTCCCGCGCACGTTCTAATGGGATCGGTGCCGCGATCTGAGCCAGCGGATGAGACGGCGCCGCAACGAGCAGCAGCTCAATCGGCACGAGGTGCGACTGTTCCAGTTCCACCGCCCGCGCATCCAAATAAATCAGCAACCCAAGATCGACCTGACCCTCCAACACCATGCTGGTCGCCGCACCCAGGGACTCAACGAATACGCGCGCCTGCACCGAAGGATAGAGCTGCTCGAAATCGCGTAGCTGCATAACGAGAGGCGCCATCGGAAATAGCGGGTCCACAACCAGCGCCACTTCCGCTTCAAGCCCACCAGCAATGCCGCGGGCCATCACATCGAACGCATTCGTCTCTTCAAGCAATCGCCGCGCCCGCGGCAACAACGCTTGTCCCGCCAGCGTAAGGACCGGCCGATAACCTGACCGGTCGAACAGATCGAGGCCAAGCTGCTCTTCCAGCTTCTGGACCCCATACGTCACGACGGATTGCGCGCGATCCAGCTTGCGAGCTGCGGGAGCAAAGCCACCGTTGTCGACCACCGCCACGAAAAGACGGACATATTCCAGAGCCTGACCGTTCATAACTATCAACTTAGTAGATAGAGACGTTCGAACGTCTACCCATTTTTTGGAATGCCTGAAAGCAATAAATAGGACGCATGCCCCCGGCCACCGAGACCGGAGCCAGATAAAGAAACAGGAGAACGGCTATGCATCGTCCTAAGCTTCTTGGCATCTCCGGCAGCCTCCGCCGGGACTCCTTCAACACCCAAATCCTTGAATCCATCAAGCAAGTCATCGCGGACCGCACCGATTTCGATGTGTTCCGGCTGAATGAAGTCCCGCTGTATAATCAGGATCTCGACGTCGCCCCGGCAATCCCGGGCGTCGCAGCATTGCGCGACGCCATTGCGGAAGCCGACGGCGTCGTCATCGCAACGCCTGAGTTCAACTATGGCATCCCCGGCGTATTGAAAAACGCGCTCGACTGGGCGTCCCGTCCCTACGGAAAAGCCGCGTTAATCGGCAAACCCGTCTTGACCTTCTCATCCTCTCCCGCATTCACCGGCGGCGTACGCGCTCAGGCCCAGCTCAACGAGACGCTTCTGGCCATCGGAGCAAGACTTATAGTGCGTCCTCAGACGGTTATCGCCGAAGTTCACAACAAATTGCAAAACGGCCGTCTGGCCGATACAGCCAGCCTCGACTTCCTCATTGCTGGCGTGAACGACCTGATCACCGAGAGCGCCCAACCGGCCCGAAAAGCGGCTTAAACACAGGCACACCGCGTTTCTCCCCACTGCCCAGCGCAGCGGCTGGCGGTTCAAAACCGTCGGCCGCTTTGCATTTTGCAAATGGAGGTATGCGCATGATGACTGGTGCTCCGCTTGTCTCTGCACTAGCAATAGTTCTCATGTGCGAGTTCGGATCAAGCCGCGGGTGAGAAGAAACGCGATGGATGGTTCTGTAATGAGAACGGTACGCAATGTGCTGATCGCAATCGCCCCCGTTCTGGCCGCCGGCATCCTTGGCAACCTCGCGACCATCCCGAACATTCCGACATGGTACGCCGGACTGGAAAAGCCCGCCTTCACACCGCCCAACTGGGTGTTCGGGCCGGCCTGGACCACGCTATACGTCTTGATGGCCTACGCCTTCTTCCGCGTGCTGCAATCACACGCGCCCGGCCGTGCGGCGGCAATCATCTGGTTTGGTCTGCAGATTTCCGTAAATGCCTTGTGGTCCTGGGTCTTTTTTGAAGGTCAGAACCCTGCGGGCGGCTTCGTCGTTATCCTCTTGTTACTCGTACTGATCATCGGCACCACGGCGGCTTTCTGGAAGATGGACCGCCTCGCCGCACTGCTCCTGGTGCCCTACATCGGATGGGCTACATTTGCGGCCCTGCTGAATTGGGAAATATATCGCCTCAATTAGTCGGCGCGACCGGTCGCAGCTTGAATGGTTGGAGCGAACCGCAGGAAGGCTCAATGAAGCGCAAGATCATCGAAGTGAACGACACCATGCAGCAGGGCTATCGCTACGAACTCACAGCTCCAGCGGGCCAGGATTTCGCCCCCGAGTTCGAACCCGACCTCACGCCCAAGGGCATGTTGGAACTGGGTGTATTCGGCGGAAAGTACATGACCGATACGCGAGCTGAATTCCCCAAAAGCTGGTTCACGAATGCCAAGCTCTCACCCAAAGGCAGCGACCCATCCCTTAACTACTTTGGCGTTGACGCAAGCCAACCACTTTCGGTCTGGCGCAAGAAAGGCTGGATCCATCCCGATGACCCGCGCGGGTGGTTCCAATGGTACTGCCGCTACTATCAGGGTCGCCGGATTGAGGATGAGGATCAGCGCCAAATCGGCCGCTGGAAAGCAATGAGGCGCCACATCGCCCAGATCCGCCGCAATTGCGAGCCGGGCGATATCTTCTGTAGACGAAGGCAACGGCAAGCCCTCCTTCACTGGGCTTATGACAGCCGAAAGTTCTAACGAGGAAACGCGACTTTGCCCGGCGACAGGCAAAGGCCGGTCGATCTAAGCTCGCACGAAACAATCAAAAAAACGTCGGACACGGAACATGAGCACCTGCCACCGTCAGGAAGACACAACGCGCACGTCCGAGCCAATCGTTTCCGAACAGAACATCTTCCTGATTACGCTGCTCGCGTCGACGTTCCTCATGGGCTCAAGCTTCATCTCAGGAAAAATCCTTCTGCAAGACGGCTTCAGTCCATTGGTGCTGGTGGGATGGCGTTGCTTTGTTGCAGCCATAGCCGCAGCACCGCTCGTCCGGTTCGACGGGCCCTATGGCCAAGCGCTCGCCCCGCCACAGCTTGGCTTACGCGACGCAGCCCTGATGATACTCATCGGCCTCCTTCAGACGACAGGTGTCATGGGCTTCTTGTTCCTGTCCATGCAGTACATCTCAGCGTCGGCCAGCGCTATCATGCTTTTCACAAACCCCATCTGGGTCGCAATGCTGGGCATCGTGTTTCTGGACGAGACACTCCACAAATGGCGCACCATTGGATTGGTGCTCGGCTTAATCGGGATCGTCTTTGCCATCGGGGTAGGCCCCGAGCTTTCACTCCACCCCGACACGATCCTCGGCGAAATTTTCGGATTATGCTCTGCATTCTGCTGGGCCGCGGCGACAATCATCAATAAGCGCGCAAAATTACCTTTTGGCGGCTGGGCGATAAGTTTCTGGCAACTATTTGTCGGCTCTCTGGGACTCCTCGTTATCGCCTACGCATCTGGCGAGCACTGGCCGGAAAACGTATCATTCGAACAATGGGCCTGGTTCTTTTGGCTCGCGATCCCGGCCACCACCGGATCGTTCGGCCTGTGGTTCGTGGCCTTGCGCAAAGGCGGCGCGACGCGAACGAGCGGGTACCTTTTCCTCACACCGCTTTTCGCAGTGATTTTATCCTTCATCATACTGGGAACGACATTGTCAGTGCTGCAAGCAACAGGCGGCTTCCTCATATGCGTCGCACTCTGGCTGATCAACAGAGATCGCCCAGACACGCCAGTGCGCGGGCCCTGAAAGGACTAGCGCCGTCGCGTCTTCGTCGGCACCGCCGCGTTGACCAATGCGAAGGCCGCGTCTCCGGCCGTCTCCATATAGGACGCATCCCGTTGTAGGAGCCCAGCCGCAAACGCCCCGTCCATCAGCAGGACAACTTGGCGTGCTAAGGGTTCGGCTGAGGCGATGCCTTCACTTTCAAACATCTCACTCAGCCAACCCTCAAACCGCTTCTTATGGGCCGCACCGATCTTTATCGCCGGATGCCCCGGCATGTTGGCCAATTCAGCGGACGTCCGCAGGAAGCCACATCCCTTCCATTTGGGATGGCGCGCGGACACCGCGAGGTGATGGAAAATACTCCGCACCTTGTCCGCAACGCTCCCGTCCGCTTCGCTAAACCAGCGTCGAAATAGAGCAAGGTTGGGTTGATCGCGCCCTTCTAGATATGCCGCAACCAGATCATCTTTGCTTTTGAAATGATAATAGAGCGTCCGCTTCGTCACGCCCGCTTTGTCCGCCACGGCATCAACGCTAACAGCCCTCACCCCCTCACTGTAAAAGAGTTTTGAGGCTGCTGCGATGATGCGCTCGCGCGTTGAAGGCGTCGTCGGTCCCATGCGCTTTGTATACTAACTAGTGAGTGTAAAATCATCGGCTTTTCATCAAGGATCGTCTCCCGACGCAATAGGCACGCGAGAGACGCTGAGATGACGAAGATAGGGGTGGCACTGGAAGCGCAAAAGATCTCGATCGTCTGCCGTGACGACGTAACGCTCCATGGCCATCTTTGGGAAACATCACAGGAGCAGCTCGCAGGCACAGTCATCGTAAATCCTGCCACAGGCGTCGCAGCACGTTATTATCATCGCTACGCGACCTTCCTGGCGGAACACGGCTTTGACGTTATCACCTACGACTATCGCGGGATCGGCCTCTCCCGCCCCAAGCATCTACGTGGCTGTGGCTACCGCTGGCGCGACTGGGGAGAATTGGACTTCGACGCAGTCCTGCGTTTCGCCAAAGCACGCACACCCTCTCTCCCCTTACTCGTTGTCGGGCATAGTATCGGTGGCTTTCTCCTGGGCTTTGCTGAGAATGCGCCTGCTATTGACCGTATCCTTACCGTCGGCGCGCAATATGCGTACTGGTGGGACTACGCCCCAGCGTATCGCGCGCGCCTCTTTCTGAAATGGCATGTCGCCATGCCAGCGATAACAGCGCTCATCGGCTACTTCCCAGGCAAAAGGCTCGGTTGGCTCGAAGACCTTCCCGCCGGTGTCGCCAATGAGTGGAGCTTTCGCCCCGCACGCATGGAACTGAGCTATCCGCGAAGAGAGAGAAAAGCGATCCTCGAGCGCTTCGCCTCTGTCTCGGCACCGACTTTGGCAGTAACAATGAGCGATGACGAACTGGCAACCGTGACCGGTATCCGACGCGCGCTATCCTACTATCCCAACGCACGCCGTAGCCAGGTACTGCTTTCCCCACAGGACGTCGGCTTTGAAACAATCGGCCACTTCGATTTGTTTCATGATAGGCACGCGTCCGGCTTCTGGCGCGATACCCTGAATTGGCTGCGTCAGGGCACGAATCCCTGGCCACACAATCATCTTGCACAACATTGTGAAGGCTGAGGTAGGCCCCGAAAACTGCGGTTCTGTCACAGTTTTTGGCTAAAGGCATTCCCGTCGGAACTTTGCACCCCACGGGCCATATAGTAGGGGAACCGGAACAAGCAGCCGGGCAGCGCTCACACCATTCTCTCAACCGGAAATATGGCCATCCCAACGGCCAGTGAAGAATTTCCCGTTGGGTTCATCTTAGGGACGTCACATCCCGCTCCCAATCCGGAATGTATGTCACCGCTACGCAGGCAGACAGGATTCCGTCCAAGGACGCACCATGAATAAATTCGAACAGGCCGAAGATATCGTCACTGCACGGCCGGATCTTCCAGCGCTTTCAATACCGCTGTCATTCGTTGAATTCGTCGGGCTCACGGCTGCCTTGATGGCGCTAACAGCATTGTCGATCGATATCATGCTGCCGGCACTGCCAGAGATCGGCTCCGCGCTCGGCGTTGATAACCAGAACGATCGCCAGCTCGTCGTCATTTTGTATATGGCGGGTTTCGCAGCTGGACAGCTGATCTATGGCCCTCTCTCCGACCGATTTGGACGACGCCCGGTCCTGCTGGCAGGCCTCGGTATATTTGTCGCCGGTACGGTCGCAGCCCTGGTCTCACAATCATTCTACTGGCTCCTTGCCGCCCGGATTGTGCAGGGCCTCGGAGCAGCCTCGCCACGCGTTATTGCCATGGCCATCGTCCGCGATCTTTACAGCGGCCGCCAGATGGCACGCGTCATGTCGTTCACCATGATGGTGTTCATTATCATCCCGGTGTTCGCGCCATCGATCGGCCAGGGCCTTATTCACATCGGCGACTGGTACTGGACGTTTTACGCTTTGCTAGCCATCGGCCTGGGCCTGACCGTCTGGGCCGGTTGGCGATTGCCAGAAACAGCGGCCAGCGCACGCGGTAGCGAGGAGCCTCTGGCGCTTGGCCAATCATTCAAAATGGCCATTCTGGATCCGCAGACCGCCGCCTATGGCATCGCGATTGGCTTCATGTTCGGATGTCTTGTGTCATACATCGCCAGCGCGCAACAGCTCTTCGTCGACGTCTTTCACATGGGCACAATGTTTCCGCTCCTGTTCGGAGCGGTAGCCTCAACCATAGCAATCGCATCGTTCACGAACGCACGTCTCGTGGGGCGCCTCGGCATGCGCTGCGTTTCCCACATAGCCTTGGTGGGCTTTCTCATCGCATCACTGTGTTTAGCCGTGGCATCGGAACTCGGCGTCGCCACGCTCCCGGTGTTCGTCATCCTCATAGCCACGACGTTCTTTCTGTTCGGCCTCGTTGCACCAAACTTCAATGCATTGGCGATGGAAAATCAGGGACACAATGCCGGAATGGCTTCATCCGTCGTCGGTTCGCTCAGCACTTCGATTGGCGCTGTTGCCGGCGGCCTTATCGGTCACGCGTTCGACGGCTCCGTTCTGCCCCTGAGCCTGGGCTTTGCCGGGTGCAGTCTGATCGCGTTCCTGATTGTGCTCTGGGCCGAGGGCCCAGCCGGATTGTTCGGGCGCAATCGACCCAACTAACGGCGCACATTTCCCTTAAATGCATAGAGGCGCCCTCCCAAAGGAGGGCGCCTCTACGAAAATATGATGCGTGCTCTCTGAAAGCGTCGTCGGCTACTCACCCGCAACGGTTACCGGAGCCAGCGACGCGAACTCGTCATCCGTGAACACGCGGCTGCGAGTCAGAAACCGGACCCCTTCCGGCGCCTCCAGCGAAAAGCCGCTACCACGGCCCGGGACAACATCGATAATCAAGTGTGTGTGCTGCCAGTACTCGAACTGGGAACGGCTCATATAAAATGGAACGCCACCAATCTCTCCGAGCAAAACATCCTGGCCGCCGACGCGAAAATCGCCGGCAGGGAAACACATCGGCGAACTCCCATCACAGCAGCCACCGGATTGATGAAAAATCAACGGTCCGTGACGACTTTTTAGAGAGGCAATGAGTTCCAGAGCCTCAGGCATCGCACTTACACGCTCTGTCATGATCGCACCTCATAAGGATCTCGTCATACATCCCTGCACTTGCAAAAATGCCGCGGCGTCAGGTGTTTGCGCCAGCGCCGCGGCAATATCACCGGAAGTAGCTCATGCCCGGTGGAGGAAAGCTCCCGGGCTCTTCCGGAATCCCTCCTCAACGGCCTCAGAAGAAGCCAAGGGCCTTCGGACTGTAGCTGACCAGCATGTTTTTGGTTTGCTGATAGTGATCCAGCATCATCTTATGGTTCTCGCGCCCGATGCCCGACTGCTTGTAGCCGCCGAACGCTGCGTGCGCCGGATACAGGTGATAGCAGTTGGTCCACACGCGACCAGCCTGGATCGCACGCCCAAACCGATACGCACGCGTTCCGTTCCGGGTCCATATGCCGGCGCCAAGACCATAGAGGGTGTCATTGGCGATCGAGAGCGCTTCTTCGTCATCCTTGAACTTCGTCACGGCGAGGACCGGTCCGAAAATCTCCTCTTGGAACACACGCATCTTGTTATGTCCTTCGAGGACCGTAGGCTTGACGTAGTACCCTGAGGCCAATTCGCCATCGAGCTCATTGCGTCCGCCACCGGTGAGGACCTTCGCGCCCTCATCCTTACCGATCTGGATGTAGGCAAGGATCTTCTCCAGCTGATCGTTCGAAGCCTGCGCGCCAATCATGGTGCTAGCCTCGAGCGGGTGGCCAGTCTGGATCTTTTCAACACGTGCAATTGCCCGCTCGATAAAGCGGTCATAGATGCTTTCATGAACAAGCGCGCGTGACGGACACGTGCAAACCTCGCCCTGATTGAGGGCGAACATCGTGAAGCCTTCAAGCGCTTTATCGAAAAAGTCATCATCGGCGTCAGCGACATCTGCGAAGAATATGTTCGGAGATTTGCCGCCGAGTTCCAACGTGACCGGGATAATGTTTTCACTTGCATACTGCATGATGAGACGGCCCGTCGTCGTCTCACCTGTAAACGCCACCTTGGAAATGCGCTTGTTCTGCGCCAGCGGCTTACCGGCTTCCACACCAAAGCCGTTGACCACGTTCACGACGCCCGGCGGGATAAGATCGCCGATGATGTCCATGAGAACCATGATACCCATCGGAGTCTGTTCAGCTGGCTTAAGCACGACGCAGTTGCCGGCAGCCAATGCTGGCGCAAGCTTCCAGATGGCCATGAGGATCGGGAAGTTCCACGGAATGATCTGACCGACAACTCCGAGCGGCTCATGGAAATGATACGCAACGGTGTCGTGATCGATTTCGGAAATCGAACCTTCCTGCATACGGATCGCCGCTGCGAAATAACGGAAGTGATCAATACCAAGCGGAATGTCTGCCGCCATGGTTTCGCGGATCGGCTTACCGTTATCCAGCGTCTCAACCGTGGCGATCAGCTTGAGATTGGCTTCGATACGATCGGCAATTTTCAGAAGAACAGCTGAGCGCTCTGCTGGCGAAGTCTTCCCCCATGCGTCTTTCGCCTTGTGGGCAGCATCGAGTGCCAATTCGATATCAGCAGCTGTTGACCGGGCAACCTCGCACAGAGGCTTGCCGCTAACAGGTGTCAGATTGGTGAAATATTGCCCCTCGACAGGAGCAACCCATTGTCCGCCAATGAAGTTATCGTACCGCGGGCGAATGCGCACTTGTTGGCCGAGTTCAGCGAGAGTTTTCTCGATCATTGGCTTATCTCCTTGGGAATATAGGACCGCCCAGCTCACCTTCTCGGGGCGCCTAGTCCGATCCGATAAAGTACAATTTATGGGCTATATTGGGTTAGGCAAGAATGAAATTGCCCAAAAGTACGACACTTTTCGGAGAGCGCCTCTGAGGGTGTCGAGATGTTGGACAAGGCGTCCCATTTATAATTTCTGGATCCGCAGCTTTCGCTTTTCGTGATCTTACTCCGGACGCGAAACAACATAAGCCGCACCGGTCAACATCAGCGCCGCCACCAGCCCGGCGATCAACGGGCTCGGTCGAGCGCCAAACCAAAACACCGCATAACTCGCAGCCATACAGCTGCAGGCCACAATTTTCGTCCGCCGCGGAATGGCGCCCCGCTCACGCCAGCGCATCAGAGGCGGACCAAAACGAGGATGCGTCATCAGCCGCATCTCAAGCCGCGGTGACGAACGGGCAAAGCACGCCACCGCCAAAATGAGGAAAGGCACCGTCGGCAGCACAGGCAAAAACGCCCCGACAAACCCAAGCCCGACGAAAAAATAGCCAAGCGCCAAAAAGCCGACCCGTTTCATGTCAATCGCTTCCGCCGCATCTCATGGCCACAACTCCGCAAAGTATACGACAAACCGATCCTAAAAGGCTGCGGCACGTGGACAACCCTACGCAAAAGAACTGGTCCAACAGACGCAGAATTGCGGATCTCCACCAGCAACACCTTTGCGCCGGTAGACATCAGCGCTCCCAGCTTTACATTGACGACCCGTCACGATGACTGCGACTTCGATGTGGTCGACGCTGCCGGCTATGTCATAGCCACACCCGGCCTTAAGAACTTCCAATCGATTGCTGTCGGATCACAGATCGCGTTCTGAAGCACTGCGCCTTAGAACGGAAAACCCCATCGCGTTCCCTGGACGGACGAGCACGACCGAACAAGAAGGAGGTTTCCCATGCCGCCCCAAGATACACTCGCCGAAGCGACAACCTTTCTCGAAGCCCTGATTGCCTGGGCCGCCCAGGCTTTGCCAAATCTACTCGCCGCTCTCGCGTTGATGCTGTTCGGCCTCTGGTTCGCAGGATGGGCTGCACGCACCGTCGGGCGCATCGCCGACCGCGAGCGTCGCTTCGACCCAACGCTCAAAGGCGTGCTTACCTCGCTCGTGCGCTACACCATCGTCGTCATCTTCTTCATCGCCGTGCTCGGCCAACTCGGCATCCAGACAACGAGCATCCTCGCCGCCCTCGGTGCTGCGGGCCTGGCCATCGGCCTCGCCCTCCAAGGCACGTTATCGAATATCGCCGCAGGCATGATGCTGCTTTGGCTGCGCCCCTTCCGCACCGGCGACTACATTGACGCCGGCGATGTCGCCGGCACCGTCAAGGAAGTCGGCCTGTTCGCGTCCGAACTTCATTCCTGGGATGGCGTCTATCAGTTCGTCCCCAATTCTCAGCTATGGAATAAGCAGCTCATCAACTACAGCCGCCTGCCGACACGCATGGTCCAGGTGAAGTATGGCATCGCCTATGACGACGACATTGAAACCGGAAAGGCGACGTTATTGGCGCTGGCGGAAGCTGATGCCCGCATCCACGCTGACCCCGCTCCGATCGTCTTCGTCTCCACGCTCGGCGACAGCGCTGTTGAACTCTCACTGCGGGCGTGGGTCCAAAATACGGACTACTGGCCCACCGTTCGCGCGCTGAACGAGGAAGGCAAGCGCGCCCTCGAAAATGCAGGCCTCAGCATCCCATTCCCGCAACGGGATATCCACATTTACAACAGTGCACCGCCAGAGAACCCACCTTCCGCTTAAATTGCCGTCCATACAAACAATCTGACAGCGGAAACTGCGTCCTGCCGCCAGATTGTCCGCTATTCGGACATGCGGCAGGATGACGCAACCCTAGCTATTTGATACAGTTATCTCAGAAGCCGGCTCGTGGAGATAACTTCCATGCCTCATGTCAGTTTTGCGATCGATACAATTCTTAAAGATCTGAATGATCTAGAAAATGAAATTAATCGCGAGCTTTCGAAAGAAAGCGAAACAGGCCTTCCACAAATCATGGCGGAAAATGGCTACGCCAAGCAGCTCGGCGATATCCGCGAGCGAATAAGCCTCCTCCTGGAAAAGGTGAAATCCCGATTATCCAATTTGCTCCGGCTGAGGGACGTCCGCGGCTCAGGATCGCTCTCTGAAATGGGATTAGACAAAGAAATTCCCGAAGCCCTCAGTGAGTTATCCCAGCTCTACGCCGTAAGCGAACGGCTGCAATCGCTCATCGCCACCATCAGTCTCAACCTCGACAGCACAACAAAATCTCTGACGCAGACCGTTACGGCGCACGCACTCAACTGGATTCAACTCATCACAAGCTGGATCAAACGCATCTCGACGCAGCTCTGGAATTTGCTGTGCAGCCTACTCACACCGCAGGCATGGAAGCTCGGCGGCAGCCTCAGCTCCGGCCCCTTCGGCCTCGCCAACGCCAGCATCGAAATCACCTTTGGCCCGTGAGCCAATGTCTCAGAACGAGCCCGGCCTGCTTCCCCACCACTCAAGCATCTTAGCCGACACCACCGTCCACGTCGTCCGCATTCCCCCACGGCACTCCGCAACATCCTCCTGACGCATCCCAAATGTTGCTATGCTCCCCGACGCCGAACGCTGGGGAGCCCACACACACATGACCCGCAGACACAATCGCACGCGGACGCTCGAGTCGCCTTTCCACGCGGCCGCGACTGCACTCACCGCGATCCTTTTCTGCGCCGCGCCATCGCGCAGTGGCCGACGAATTGGCCAAGCTCCAGGACCATCTCGACCGCTACGTCGCGGGCGCCCGCCCCGCCCTCTATGACGGCGTCAAATGCTTCGACGACGATCAGCGACTATGGATGAAAAATGTCCGCGATGCCTGCCGCGGTGAGACCCAATGTCTGACCATCGCACTACGCGCCCGCCTGACGGCACTCCACCCCCTCCAGCCCGGAGCGGCAGCACTCGGCGACCTGGAAATGCCCGGCGTGCCGACGTTGGAAACCGTCATCCCGCCCGTTCCCGGCGTCGACAGCGGCACCACCGGCGACACGCCGATGGAGATCGTCGGTCAGCTCGTGCGGGAGAATGAGGATATCGACAACCTGGGCCTCGCCGTGCGCGACGCTCAAAGCGCGCCGCACGCCTTCGTTTACGATATGGACATCGGCTCAAGCCCCACGCACGACCCCGTCCGCGCGCACATCCGAAACGGCACCGACGCCACCTTCAGCGTCGTCGGCATCAAAGCCCCCGGCGGCACCTTCGCCCACGACCGCTGCCGGTTTGTGTATCGCGTGAGATAAAGCACGAGCCGCTACACCAAGCTCGACCGTCATCCCGGGATTCATTGCTGGGGATAACGTCCCACGTCTCATGAAGCGGGAAATGGCTCATGTATTCTTCTACGGTTTCATATCAACTAGTAATTTTATGAGGAACATCGCAATGGCAACCAATCCTCCAAAAGGCCCAGGCCGCAAAGGCGCGGTAAAAGATCGTGATCAGGTATATAACCCGAAGAACGACACTTGGACTAAGCGAGGTCCAGACAAAAAATTTATGGATCAAAAAGCGGACGACAAACCTTTCAAAGGCGTCCGCAAAGTGAAACCGAGTTAAAATATTTAGCTCCCCATTTATCGCACAAAGTCATCCCGGCACTCGTTACCGGGATCTAACGTTCGGCTAAGGGCTTACGAGCTTTCGCTCACCATGCGTGGTTCAGACGTTCCGCACACGGCCATATCTGCTATGCTGCGCATTAAGGCGAAGCCCTGCCGGATGGCAACATCGACATTACTTGCGCTTTGCCGTCGGATAACTGGATATGAGTCGCACAGTTTACTTCACGGTTTCCCCGCGCCTAACGGCTTTACTCGGCGAGAATTACCGTCAAACCGAGGCTGCACTTAAGGAACTTGTCGACAATGCGTGGGACGCCGACGCGGGACACGTGTGGGTAACCTTGCCCCAACCGATGACAAGCGATCCGATCATAATTCGCGACGACGGGCATGGCATGGGACCAGGCGAGGTCGAAACAGAATATCTGGACATCGCGCGGGATCGGCGGTCCATCAAGGGAAAATACACACCAAATGGAGACCGGCGAGTTAAGGGGCGAAAAGGAATCGGCAAGTTCGCGGGCTTAGCAGCTGCCCGAACAATGGAACTAGTAACGGTTCGTGATGGAATTTGTTCGCAGGTTAGCATTGATAAAGACGCTATCCTCAATGCTCCAGAAAACTTGGAGCACATACCATTACCGATGGAAGAGAGACCCGCACCAGCCGCGGAATCCGGCACCACCATTACATTAAGAGATCTAGATCAAGCGTTAAACTTCCCAAGCGCGGAACGGCTGCGAGCACTACTGCTATACGAATATGGGCGAGAACCCTCTATCACAATTCTCGTCAATGGTCGGGCTTTGGACGTAGAGGATTTTGCCGGGGGAGACCACTACCAAGCAGGACAAGCTTAAACATGCCGGCGAAGTGAACCTTCGTTTCACGATTGCGAAAGGCAAGATCCCAAAACACGGCGGGTTGGTTCTGCGCGTAGGCGGAAAGGTTGTCGGGGAACCTCGGTGGTTCGGATTGAATGAATCCCAGGATATTCCGGAGAAACTGAGAAAACGACTGTACGGAGAAGTTGAAGTCGAGGGAATGGAAAACGTTGTCACGAACGATTGGGACGCAATAGTTGAAAACAGTAAGGCGTACGAGGAGCTAAAGGCACTTGTGCTAGTCCACGTAACTGCTGCACTCCAGTCAACCTATGGTCGTGAAATGCGACAGCACAAGATGCGACTGGAACGGCAGTTTGCCAAGCGCCTGGAAAAATTGCCAGAACATCGACGACATTTTGCTGAAGCAGCTTTGGGGAAAGTACTAGCGAAATTCTATGGTGAGCATCCAGATCGGATCGACACGGTCGCATCCGTCGTATTGGATGCTATGGAACGCGACGAATATTGGTTTGTGTTGCAGCAGGTGGACGTAGCGCGCCACGGCGATGTCGTGAACTTCGCAGAGGCACTTAGGCAATTCGGTTTGGTAGACATGACTCTAATGAGTGAGCGTGCTCATGGACGCTTGCAATATTTGAGCTATCTGGACGAACTTGCAGCAAATCCCAGAACCACAGAAGCGCAGATGCACGTGGCCATGGAGCGAAGCTTATGGGTACTCGGGGCACCCTTTCACTTAATGGCTTCAAACCAGACATTAAGCCGTATCGTCAAAGAGTTCACCGACAAGAAATTTAAGGGTAGACAATCGGCAAAACGCCCTGACCTCCTGCTAAACACAGATCCAGGTGATCATTACTTGCTCATCGAGTTTAAGCGACCAAGCCACTCGATATCGAGGGAAGACGAAGCTCAGGCACAGACCTACGCTGATGAACTCAGTGAGCATTTACCTAGCAAACATATCAAAATAATGATGATCGGCGGAAAACGGGTTGGGTCAGCCAAGCGTCAGAATGATGCTCCAAATCTCGCAGTCTGGTCTTACGCTGACCTCATTAGCCGCGCACGCTACGAAGTTTCGTGGCTCGTAGAAAATTCAAAGCATGCACTCTGATAAATCGCTCGTAGCGGGGACATGTGCACTCCCCGGAAACGGCGGACTAACCAGACTCCCCCCACAAAAAATCAGCCGCAGGGCAAATTCCCCCACGGCCGAGGTAGTACCTCAATCACCCTGAAAAACCGGGTCGTCGCAGTGGTTTTGCAGGGTCAGCGTGTTCGCTTGCGCGGCCGAAACGCCGGTGGCAAGTGCGAGAACAACGAAAAGCGAAGCGAGAATACGGCTCATGATCATCTTCCTTTGTTGAGAACTCATCGCGTGTGGGAATGACTGCCCACACGTCATTGATTTCGCTCTCAAGCCGAGAAGCGTTACACACCTCGCAGACCTGTGATCATGTTGTTATGTAAGCCGAAGAGACCGCAGCACCTTGAGCTCTCGATGGCCCATAAGACCGGATCGGGCCAACAGCCGCCCGGTCCCCACCCAAAAACTTATCCCCGCCCTGGCTCCGCAGCCCTAAGCTCCTCTCAACCGCGCCCCACACGCTCAAGACAATCGCGCCGGCCGGTTTCGAAACGCGGATGCTTCGGGGCTCCCCTCTTGGCCCTGTTCAGTGCGCCACACACTAAAGCGTCCGCGCCTCGAAGCCGGCGGTCTCACGTCGGGTGAACCTCGCCAATCCTATAACGCGCAGACAAAAGAAAAGCCTCGGGGCCAAAGGCCCACGAGGCATAGCGTCATGGCATCGATGGAATGCCCGGAGGATTACCGCGCGAAAACCGTAACGACCGCTTGCGGGCCTTTGGTCCGGATCGTTTTGTAACGCATCACAACGCGGCGAACGCGGCGCTTATTCCCCTTCAGGTCGATGGCACGCGTGCACGCGCCTGGACCGATCCGCTTACGGACCTTCACATCCTGCTTGCCGCCGTTGCCGAACACGACGTCAACATCGCGGAAGTGCACCGCACGGCGCGCGACACACAGCCGGATCTGCGAGAAGCGGCCCTCGCCAACCCCGCTCACCGAATCCGTTTCCATCTTGTCGGAAACCATTCGCGTCCCCAGGCGCTCCCACGCCTGAGCTTGCACCGCACTCATGCCGACGAGCAGGAGCGAAGCTCCAGCAACCGTTGCAAAGGTCCTGAACATCAATGTCTCCATGTTTGATACGACTTCCCTCGGCCAACCGGATAACGGTTTGGCCCGAAGAGTTCCGCCGTCCGCCATTCCGGATAAGTCCGTGGCAAATCGATGGCGAAACGAGGCGCTTGAACAAAAGATGAGAACATCCCGTGCAGACACGAAAAAACCTCGCGGACCAGTTGCGTCCGCGAGGTTCATAAGCCGGTGAATCGGCTTAGCTTCAGGCGCACGCGTCAGGCGGCGTGCGGCCGCGTAAGGGGGTTATGCTGCGGGGCGCCATTTGCCCGACACGAAGCCGAATGCGATGGCATCGTTATAGCGGGTGGCGGCCGCTTCCAGTTTGTCCTTGGCGACCACGGTCACCGCCGCGCTGCCTTGGTGCTTCAAAAACCCGCTGAGTAGAATGACTTTCTTATCTTGCAGGTCGATCGTAGGGAACGACATGTCATGATCCTCTATTGGCCTCCCTCAGTGGCATCCTTCTGCCAGCCTCAAGTGGAGCCCGTGTGACAATATCCAGGCATTTTAATCAACATTTATTGACGCTTGGTGAGCTTCCAGAAAATCAGAAAGCGGTTTTCCGATAAGAAGCACGGCCAAACCCTAGGCAACGCCTGGCTCAAGCGGTTGTGATCCCCCTCACTCCATGCGCCGCCGGAACAACCAGGCGGCTGAACTCAACGTCACAATGGCGATGACCGCGAGGGGCGCTGTGTTGAGCGCGACGTCCCACGGTCCAAGGTCTTTGAGGAACACTCCCTTCACGATAACGAGGAAGTAGCTCAAAGGATCCATGTACGAGATCGGTTGTAGCCACTCAGGCATGTTCTCGATCGGCGTCGCGAACCCCGAAAGCAGCATCGCAGGCACCAGGAACAGAAACGCACCCAGGATCGCCTGCTGCTGCGTCATCGATAGCGACGAAATGAAAAGACCGATGCCGACAACCGAGGCCAGAAAGAAGAAGCCGCTGGCATAGAGAAGCACCACGGAGCCACGCAGCGGAATGCCGAACACGAAGACCGCTGCAAGAATGAAGATCGTGATGTGAAACATTCCGATGAGCATCGGCGGAACGAGCTTGCCGATGAGAATTTCATGCGGCCTGAGCGGAGAGACCATAAGCTGATCAAACGTGCCGAGTTCGCGTTCCCGCGCCACCGACAGCGCCGTCACTACGAGCCCAATCAATAGCGCAATGCTCGCCACCAGGTTCGGCACCATGAACCAGAGGAAATCGAGATTCGGATTGAACCAGTTGCGTGGCTCAACACTCACCGGTGCAGCAAGCCGGCCATTGGCTTTCGCGGCATCCGCAGCCAGCCCGTTGATGATCTGCGTCAGATACCCCGACACGATCTGCGAAGCGTTGGAGCGACGGCCATCCAGAATGATCTGAACCGGCGCGGGTCGTCCCGCCGCGATATCCCTTGAAAACGTTGCGTCAATGCGGACAGCGGCCATCACACGCTGCATGTTGATCGCGTCCCTGATCTCGGCCGGATCTTCGGTCCGCAGCACATGCCGGAAGGACGGGGCACCGGAAATCCGCTGCACCAGTTCGTATCCCGCCACACCGGAATCCTGGTTGAGAATGAGGATATCGACGTTTTTGACTTCAAGAGTCGCCGCGTACGAAAACACCAGAAGCTGGATGATCGGCGGACCGATGAGAATGAAGCGCCCCTTAGGATCGCGCAGAACCGCCAGCAACTCCTTCAAGATCAACGCTCTTAACCGCACCCACCACATAATCAACCGATCCTTTTGCGCGTGCTGCGCGCCGCCAGCACAAACAAAACCGTTCCCATCACAAGCAGGATGGCGATGTTGCGCAGGAACAGCGGCCAGATATCTCCGGCAAGGAAGACGGTCTGTAAGCTCGGGATTACATACCGCGCCGGCACGATCATCGTGATCCATTGGATGACGACAGGCATCGACTCGATCTCAAATAAAAATCCGGACAGCAAAAACGCCGGCAAGAACCCGCTCATCAACGCCAGTTGCGATGCCAGGAACTGATTTTTTGTCGTCGCCGAAATCAGCAATCCCTGGCCGAGCGCAGGCAACAAAAACGCCGCCGAGATTGTGTAAAGCGCAAACAGTGAACCGCGAAACGGAACGCCAAATAGGAACACCGCAACGAGCACACACAGCGTCATCGAAATAAGCCCGAGCACGAAATACGGCAGCACCTTTCCGGCAAGAAGTTCAGCCGCCGTCACCGGCGTCGCCATCATCGCTTCCATCGTCCCGCGCTCCCATTCGCGCGCAACGACAAGCGAAGTCAGCAGCGTCCCCACCAACGCCATGACGATGGCGACGGAACCCGGAACGAGGAAGTTGCGGCTGGCCAGTTCCGGATTAAACCAGAACCGCTGCTCCGGTTTGATCACGGGCAACCTGGACCCAACCTCAGCACTCCGCATTCGCGCCCAGTTCGCGACGACGCCCTGCGCGTAGTTTTGAACAAAGTTTGCTGTATTCGGATCGGAGCCATCGACGAGAACTTGAATTGGTGCGGCGTTGCCACTCGCGAAATCGCCTGCAAAGTTCGCCGGAATTACGACGATCCCGCGGATGCGGCCGCGAATGAGATCCTCTTCAAATTCACGCCGATCGTGCCCATTGATGACCCTGAAATAGCGCGATCCCTGGAAGCTCGCAGCGAGATCCTGTGTCACCGGTGTCGCGGATTCGACCACAAGCCCAATCCGCGTACGGGTCGCATCAAGCGAAACGCCATAACCGAACAGAAACAGCAGGATCAGCGGCAGAACAAAGGCGATCAAAATGCTGCTCGGATCGCGAAGAATCTGAAATGTTTCCTTTCTGACCAGAGCTAGAAAACGGCGGGTTCTAAGTTGCCTATTCCGCGCAGCGCCAAGCGACACACTCTGACCCGCATTGCTCATGCCGCAACAGCCTCCGCTTGAGACTGCTCCACCAATGCGATGAAGGCATCTTCCATCGTCGGGTCGGGATTTTCTGCGCTCGCCACACGCACTTTCAGTTCATCAGGCGAACCCAACGCAATGGATTGGCCGCGGTAGATGAGTGAGATGCGATCACAATACTCAGCCTCCTCCATGAAGTGCGTCGTCACCAGAACCGTCACACCCTTCTCCACGAGACCGTTGATGTGCGTCCAGAACTCTCGCCGGGAAATGGGATCAACCCCCGACGTCGGCTCGTCGAGAAACAATACTTCCGGCTCATGCATGACCGCACACGCCAAGGCGAGCCGCTGCTTGAGACCGAGCGGCAGATCCTTAGCTGACATTTTGGCATGCGGACCGAAATCAAAGATATCGTTCATCAGCGCGATGCGTTGCGACTTGCCTTTGCCTCGCAACCCATAAACACCTGCGAAAAATTCGAGGTTCTGACCAACCGTCAGATCTCCATAAAGCGAAAATTTCTGGGCCATGTAGCCCAAGCGATTGCGCGCCTCCGCTGTGTCGCGACGCAAATCGAAGCCCGCAACTCGCCCTTGTCCTGCGGTCGGTTTGAGTAGCCCGCAGAGCATTTTGAATGTCGTCGATTTACCTGCACCATTCGGCCCCAATAGTCCGAAAATCTGCCCGCGCGGAATCGAGAAGGTAATGTCCTGAGCGGCCGTGAAATCACCGAAGCGTTTGGTCAAGCCACGCGCCTCGATAACGGGCGCGGCATCTTGAGCGGGAAGTGCCTTAACGGCTTCCGCGAGCTGAGACGTCCCGCCCGGACCACCGCCCAACAGGTCAACAAAGGCATCTTCAAAACGAGGTTGCGTCGGTGCGACCTCAACACCGGCCCCTTCGAGGAGAGGCTCCCCCTTCGCATCGGACCTCATGACAAGCCGGACGGCATCACCCTGAATAACGCCATCTATCACACCAGGCCGGTCCAACACCTTGGCCAAGAACTCTCGGCGTCTCCCCGAAATACCGGTGACCTTGAAGACCCGGCCTCCCATTCTCTCCGTGAGGTCTGACGGCGGTCCCGAGAACAGCAGTTTGCCCTGATTGAGGAGAAGCACGCGGTCACAAGCCTCAGCCTCATCGAGATAGGCTGTCGACCACACGACACCGACGCCTTCGGCCGTGAGGTTCTCCACCATCTTCCAAAGTTCACGACGCGAAATCGGATCGACACCAACTCCTGGCTCATCAAGAAGCAGCAACCGCGGCTTTTGCAGCAACGCACACGCGAGACCCAGCTTTTGCTTCATTCCTCCAGAAAGCTTACCAGCCAATCGACGCGTAAAATTCTTGAGATCCGTGAAGCGCAAAAGTTCCTCAAAAACGCCAGAACGCTCGTGGAGGGGCAAACCTCTAAGATCCGCATAAAGATTGAGGTTCTCTTGTACCGAAAGGTCTTCGTAGAGCCCAAACCGCTGCGGCATATATCCAATTGCATCATGGATACGCGCGGCCTCCGACCGGCTGTCGAAACCGAGTACCGAAAGCGAGCCTTCGTCAGGTACGAGCAGTCCGGTCATCAAACGGATGAGCGTTGTCTTGCCCGCGCCATCTGGCCCAATGAGCCCGGTGATCTCACCACCGCGTATAATTCCAGAGACATCGTCAAGGGCCGGCGAGGACGCGCCAAAGCTTTTCGTAACTCGAGAAAGAGTGACGTAAGGCGCGGCGCCGCTCTCGCGCGTGGAAGACATCATGAACCAGCCTGAAGGCTTGCAGACTTAGACGGCAAACGCACCGTGACCGGCATCCCCTGACGCAATCCATTATCAGGATCGTCAATTACGACGCGCAAACGATAGACAAGGCTCGTCCGCAACTCGGGCGTTTCAACCGTCTTAGGAGTGAACTCAGCCACAGGCGAGATGAACCCGATCTGTCCGAGATAGACGCGCTTTGGATCACTGTCAGAGGTAACGCCCACGGCCATACCGGGATGGATCTGACCAAGACGCGTTTCTCCGATATACGTCCGCACCCAAACCGGTTTTGTAAGCGATAGGACGTAGATTGGTTCTCCAGGAGACACGATTGCGCCCACCTCACGAACACGAGAGAGGATGATGCCATCGGATGGCGCACGCAGTTGCGTATCCTCAACTAAGGTTTTCGCCATAGCGAGTTCCGCTTCGGCATTGTGCGACTGCGCGCGTGCAACTGCCAAATCTTCCGGGCGAGTTCCCTCCTCCAGAAGCCGCAACGCCTCCCGCGCAGCCTTCTCCCGCGCGACGGCCATATCTTTGTTGGCTTGCGCCTGATCGAGTGCGGCCTTGGACGCAGCGCCTGCTGGCGTCAGTTTCAGCATCCGTTCGAAGGCAGGCTCCGCATTAGCGACATCTGCCACGCGTTCCGCCAGAACAGCACGCGCCTGCGCAATCTCAGCTTCTCTCGGGCCAGCTTCAAGCTTCGCAAGATTGGCCTGTTGACTTGCCAGCTGAGCTTCGGCAGCGTTCACCCGGTCTTTGTAAGGTTGGTCATCAAGTCGCGCGAGCACATCACCCGCTTTGACGCTATCCCCCTCTTCGAAAGACATCTCGGCTACGCGGCCACTCACGCGAAATCCCAGTTGCACCTGCCGGATATCGACATTGCCGTAAAGCGTCAGACCCTCACTCGCCTTTGAAACAAAGCCCAAGAGCGCAGGAATGTTGAACCACCAAGCAGTGGCACCAACTCCTATCAAGACAGCAAATACAATGAATAATCTTTTGCTCATGGCGCCAACCTCCCGGCGGCCGACGCCTGCAAAGCAGAAACGTTACGCCCGATCACCTGGGCAATTTCTGAAAATTCAGATGTGCCGATGTTCCGCCAGCCGAGCGCCCGCAACACAGCTGCGCGACCGGACCGAAATATCAGAATTTGTCCGATCAGCCCGATAGCTTGAACCTGCACAGTTTTCGACTGCGGTGGCTGGCCAACTATCGCTGCAACAAGTTGTGTTGCCGTTCCTATGTACCGACCCATCCCACCGTCATAAAGCCGATCAAAAGCCGCGCTTGGGTGTTGCTGCTCACGAATGATGAAGCTCGCCCAAGATGCTGTCTCGTCGCTGACGAGCAGGTGCGCGAACGTCGTCAGCATATCTACCAAGAGCCCGCGTGCCTCATCTGGCGAAGGTAGGTATCTGGCTTTACCGTTTTCATCGAGATCCAAACGGCTGCGTATCTTTTCCGCAAGCGGCTCCATATGCGCACGAATACGGCTCGCGATGTGCTCAGCCACCGCCAGATAAAGCCCTTCCTTGCTTCCGAAGTAATAGGGGATCGCTTGCAGGTTCACGCCAGCATGCCTTGCCAATAACCGCGTCGACGCAGATTCGAAACCGTGCGTCCCAAACACTTCGATAGATGCGAGCAGTAATTTGTTTTGCGTCTCGTCGTTGGCTTCAACAGCCGCGCGAGATACTGCCCCCTTAGCTTGTCGCACCCTAGATTTTGCAGGTTTACCGCCAGCTTTACCCGTCCCAGCGGACGCGACCTTGCGCGCCTTGCTCCGCGGAGCGGTTGCTTTGACCTTGGGGCGCGTTCGGCCACCATGACGCTCTCTTGACGTATCCATAATACGCCAACATAGGCAACGCCCATCATAAATTCAATCGATTGATTGAATTTATGATGGGCCCCAAAGGTCAACAATGTCGGGCAGTGGCCAAATAGAACCGTGCAGCCTAACAAGGCGTGAGCCCACGGCCATCTGAAAGCGTAAGTCACTTGAACTCAGCATCCGATTTGCACGTTGGGTTCATCTGAAAATCACGGACTAAAAACAACACTTCACGTTCGCGAGAAAACCCTAAGAGTACGCCTGCGAACCGGAACGGCATCTCATTGATCCGTGTTACGGATGTATAGTTTCTTTGAAAGGAAATGAGATGCTAAAGGCCATAATTGCGAATGCGATCTCAGTGTGCGCATTGATTTTACTAAGTTCCTTGCCAGCACTTTCCGAAACAAGCTGGTACACGGCAGATCAGGCCAGCAAGGGTCATACGCTGTTCAACAATCACTGCGCCGAATGTCACCGTCCCGATCTTACGGGCGCGATGGGTCCAGCCTTAATCGGCAAACCTTTCCTGCAACACTGGGGAGGACAGCCTGTCGAAGCACTCTTTCAATTCGAGCATGAAAAGATGCCGGCCACGAACCCAGGCTCTTTGCCCAAGGATGAAGTGCTAGCCATCACCGCGTATATACTTCAGCGTAATGGTCTGTCAGCGGGTTCAAAAGCCCTTTCGGAGGCAACCGCCAAAACAATGAAGATTCCCCAATCGATCTCAAAATAACTGCACCAAGATAAAAGCTAAATAGATTTCAGCGTCAGCGGCTCCCTGATGACGACGATACCGTCACCAGAAAGCCGTTACGTGCCTCCCGGAAAGTACTAACGGACGCGACCCCGATCTACGCTGCCGGCACCCATTTGCCAGAAACGTAGCAAAAGGCTACCGCGTCCGTATGGCGCTCCATTTCGGTTTGCAGCTTCTCAAGCGCTACGACTTGCACCTCTTCGTCCGTCGAGTTGTCGGACCATTGGTAGCCGCTCAGAAGAATGACCTTCTTCGTATTCAAATCAATCGTTGGGTACGGCATGCCATTCACCTCTGTGGCCCCCGTCGTCCCCACAAACTAGTGTGCCATGATCTCGTCTGAGGTCACCCGGCAATCCACAATATGCGCGATCAACTATTGTTGCAGATGGGAAATATAATTCATCAAATATGCAGAGCGGCCTTCTGTCCCGCATCCAACAACGGCGATTGCTTCAACCGCATCGCTATGTGGTAATTCTCATGTACAGGAGTGAAACACCCATCACACGACAAGCGAGGTACCAGCCAAGTGCACGGTCATGACCATTCCGACCATGGGCACTCCCACACCCATGGCGCTAACGAACGCAGTGTCGGAATAGCGGCACTCCTGACGGGCGGGTTCATGATGGCCGAGGTGGTCGGCGGGCTTCTGTCAGGATCTTTGGCCTTGCTCGCGGATGCCGGCCACATGCTGACAGACTTCGCTAGTCTGGCGCTCGCGTGGTTTGGTTTTCGCCTCGTACGCAAGCCGGCCGATTGGAAGCGCACCTACGGGTTCGACCGTTTCTCCATCCTCGTCGCGTTCGTCAACGGCCTGACGTTGTTCGCCATAGCCGCCTGGATCACCTTTGAAGCGATCCATCGTTTGCGCCAACCTGTCGAAGTCATGGGCGGCTTGATGTTCTGGGTCGCCTGCGCCGGCCTCGCCGTCAATGTCCTTTCATTTTTGATCCTCCAGAGCGGCGATAAGGAGAACCTGAACATTCGCGCTGCGGCTTTACACGTCATGGGCGACCTACTCGGTTCAGTCGCTGCCATCGCGGCAGCTCTGATCATTATTTTCACAGGTTGGATGCCGATTGACCCGATTCTATCGGTCCTGGTCGCACTTATAATCTTGCGATCAGCTTGGCGCGTCGTTAGCGAAAGTGCACATATTTTGCTTGAGGGCAGTCCCACGCACATCGATGTCCGGGAAATCGAGACTGACTTGGCCAGCGCGGTGTCAGGCGTCGCAGACATCCATCATGTTCACGCCTGGTCGATCACGCAGGAGCGGCCGATGATCACCCTCCACGCTCGGCTTGAACCCTCCGCCAACAGTGACGCAGTTCTTGTCGCGATCAAAAAACGGCTCGCGACCCACTTCAAGATCACCCATGCCACCGTCGAGATCGAACGCGAAACATGCGTTGATGGACATAAGGGATGTTAAAGACCCGAGTATCGCGATTGCCCAACGGGAAACCGAATGGCCAATCGCAGAACTTGGCTGTTACCCTCGACGGCCGAATAGATCACGTCACCCGAGTTACTGGATCGGCGTCTGGCCATTCGGACCGTACCGCCGATAAAGCCATTCCACCATCTCCCTAACGGCCGCATCTGCCTTTTCGCCGGGAAAGTTCGTTGTTACGACGATGCCAATATCGTGATCAGAATCAACGAGGATCGTGGCCAGATTGAGCGAATTGGATCCATTGTGTGTCAGAACTGGCCGTGAAGTCCAATCCATTTTGGCCAATCCCCAACCAAGCGCATACTGGCCGGTTTTTGGGGTGCCGGGTTTGGGGTTTTTGATCTCCGGAGTCGTGACAATAGCCGTGTGCAGACGCTCAACAGTCTCAGGTTTTACCAACGCTGGTCCGCGCCGCCCAACGCCCGCATTCCAATCCGCCCAAATTGCAAAATCGGAAATCGACATGTGCGCATTTCCTGCCGGTCCCATGACTGTGGGAACATCGGCGGCCGGTCCCCATGGCATCGGAATGATCTTCCCGTCGTCGTCGATTCTGTGGCCGATAGCGGCATCATAACGGCCGAACGTTGCCTGAGGACCGAGCCCGGCTGTCGTCAATCCCAACGGCTCGAATATCCGGGTCGTGATGAGGCTTTCCCAGGCCTCTCCCGAGACCTCCTCGATCATTGCCCCCGCGATCACATAGCCGAAATTCGCATACTGGAAAGGTGAGCCTTCAGGTATCTTCGGCGCGTTCTTGCTCCCCCACTCAGCGATAATGCGCCTGCGATAATCATGGAGTGAATAGTCGTAGCTCTTGTCGCTGAAGTAGAGCTTTATCATCTCTTCGTCGTCAGTCGGTATTCCGCTGGAATGAGATAGCAACTGCTCGAGCGTTATCCTTGAAAATGCGGGCGTGAGACCGGGCATGTCAGCCCCTAGGACATCACCAATCGTCGATGTCCAACTCAGCTTGCCATCTTCCACCATCATGGCAGCAATTGTCGCGGTCATCGCTTTGGTGTCTGATCCCAAATGAAACCGGTCATCAATCTTGGTCTCTGTATCTCCACCCAGCATACGTTTGCCCGTCACACCCTTCGCAACGATCCGGCCGCCCTTCGTGACTGCAGCCGCCAGCGACGGCAGCGTGTACTTCGCCCGGAGGTTTTCAAGTTGCGATGTAAGAGCACCATCGTCGGCAAAGGACGAAAGCGGGAATAGAAACGTTGCGGCAAACGCCACAATCAACGCCAACGACGTCACAACAGCGCGCATAAGACCTCCGATTTGCACGAACGCCTCTAAGTAGCATCCGTAGCCCACTCACGGCACAGAACAGCCACTCTAACGTTAAGTCTTCTTTACTTCGCCCCACGCCAGACCCGGCAGAACAAGCTGAAGATAAGAAACGGCGCGAGACCGATGCCAATCATTTCCTGCGCCTGCATCCGCGCATCCGCGCTCATACCTAGTCATCACGCATCCGATCGGATAGTTAGAGTCGGACGTGAAAATCGTCAGCGGAGTATGTGCGTTGAAGCCTGCCAGATTATTTCACCACCTCACGATCGCCGTGGGAGTTGTCCTCACGGCCACCTTCGCGGCGACACCATCCGCAACGGCAGCGAAGTGCGGCAACGGCCCAGGCGGCTTCTCCTCCTGGCTGAACGATTTCGAGGCGCGCGCCAAAGCCAATGGCATCACGCAGCGCACGCTTGATCGAGCACTGAGCGGCGTTACCTATGACCCCAACGTCATAAGGCGCGATCGTTCGCAAAAATCATTCAAACTGAGTTTCGAAGAATTCTACAAGAGGCGCGTCGGCAGCTACCTGATGAAGCAGTCTCAGGCACGCTTGAAACGTCATGCCGGCCTGCTGGCAAGTATCGAAAAACGCTACGGCGTCCCCGGCGAGATCCTAGTCTCGATCTGGGGCTTGGAGACGAACTTCGGCAAAGACACCGCGGGCAAATACTCCATCATCCGGTCCATCGCGACGCTGGCTTATGATTGCCGTCGCTCTGAATTTTTCACGGACCACCTACTCGCCGCGCTCAGGATTGTGCAGAAGGGTGACATGAGCCCGAAAGACATGCGAGGCGGCTGGGCGGGCGAAATCGGACAAGTTCAATTTCTACCCGGCTCTTACGACAAATATGCAGTCGACTTCGACGGCAACGGACACCGGGATCTCGTGCACAGCATTCCTGACTTGCTTGCCTCGACCGCCAACTATCTTCGCGCCCACGGCTGGCAGAAGGGGGCATCCTGGGATCCCGGCACAGCCAATTATCAAGTCATCAAGGCCTGGAACCGCGCTGACGTCTACGCCCGCACCATCGCGGTCATGGCGAACCGCCTGCAGAGCTGATAGGAACACCGCACATTGCGACTTGACCAGTCCATAAACAATGCGATGGCCATGGACGACGAGGCATGGGCGCGTCATGCCAATCCATGGAGCGTCTGGACGAGACTAGCCACACTCCCGGCTTTCGCTTTAGCGGTCTATGCCCGTGTATGGATTGGATGGTGGTGCCTCATACCGATTGGCCTCATCGTAATTTTTCTCTGGTTGAACACGCGCATCTTCTCGAAGGCGACAACAGACGAACGTTGGGAGACTCGTGCCATACGCGGCGAGCAGCTTTGGCTCGCCCGCAAAGAAAATCCGATTCCGGAACATCACAAGACAGCAACGTTCTGGATCGTTTTCGGCAGCTGCGTCGCGATCGCCCCGCTCGCCATCGGGTTGGTCATGCTCGACCCTTGGGCCATCGCTCTCGGTGTCGCGGGAATGTTGTTCGGCCAGCTCTGGTTCCTCGACCGGCTTGCTTGGCTCTATGCTGAAACACGCAACAGCGAAGGCAAGTAAGGGATCTCATCTCGTTTACAATTTGTATCCTCGTCGTCATCCCGGGGCTTGTCCCCGGGATCCAAGTTCCGGTTCAAGTCAGCTGGCAAGCTAGGCACGACAGCGAAGTGCTCACCGGCATGGGTGCCAGCGACGGCATGGAATTAATCTTGGGTCTGAGTTACGCTCATGCGGTCCAACTAAGGAGCTTTTGCTAATGTCTCGAAAGGGTCAGCACGTCATACCCTCCGCGGGAAAATGGAGTGTGAAAAAAGCGGGATCTTCGAGAGCCACCAGCATTCACGCGACCCAGGCTGAAGCGATCAGTGCAGCTACGGAAATTGCTCGAAACCAGAAAACCGAAGTCTATATCCACGGTGCAGACGGACGAATTCGCGAACGCAATTCTTATGCTGAAGCCCCTTATCCCAAGGGCTGACATTGACTCCACCATTCGACCGATCGGTATTCATCAACTGCCCTTTTGACGACGACTTCGCACCCTTGCTTCAAGCAATGGCGTTTTGCGTCGTTTACCTAGGCTTCTTCCCGCGCCTCGCTCCGGAGAATGCTGACAACTCAGCCGCGCGCCTCGATAGAATTATCGAACTGATCCGAGGGTCCAAGTACGGCATTCACGACCTGAGTCGCTGTAAGTTTTCTGACACTGATCAGTACGCTCGAATGAACATGCCCTTCGAGCTCGGTTTGGATCATGCATGCCGAAAGTTTGGCACCGGCGGCCTGGCCGACAAGGTAATCTTGGTCCTTGAGCACGCGAAGTATGATTACCAAAAGACTTTGTCCGACATCTCTGGCTGGGATATCAAAGTTCACAACGGAAGCTTTGAGAAATCCATGCTCCACGTGAGGACATGGCTCGTCGCACACGGGGCAGAGAAGATCGGACAGTCACGGATACAGGGAAAGTACGCCGACTTTCAGGGGTGGTATTGGAAGCGGGAACTCGCTGCCGGTTCCTCAGAAAATGACATAAGGGAATACCCAACCACCGAATTCATCGTTGCGATGCACGAATGGATGGACGCAGGCCAACCTTTGTAGATGTTCTGCCCTCAATCCCCGTCCAACGCATTGAAGCCGGAACTCAAGCCCGCTTCCGCTTTCAAGGTTTCGTCAGCGATCTCGCGAGCGTTCTCAACCGGCAGACGAACCGATTTCCACATCGCCACAGGTATGGTCTTGAAGTCACCCCGCGCTTCTGATTGAGCGATAAGCCCCAACGCTCGTCGGGCAAAACGTAGCTCGGTCAGCACGACGTTGAGACGTTGCTGCACGTCCTCTGTATCTTCCGCGCTGCCGCTTGCGGATTGATCGAGGAAGCCGCCTTCCTTGAGTAACGCTTCCAAGCCATCCAGGCTCGCGCTCAGAAAATCGATCGCAACACCACTGGGGCCAAAGATCGGCATCGTCCCATTGCCATTGCTCGCTTCACCATCCTCGGATGGAATATCAAACGCAAGCATGCGATTAAGCCGATCTGCGAAGCTTTGGACCAGCGCCTGCGTTGTCTCGGAGGGTTTCAGGTAACGCGAATTGTCCGCACCTGGATGAAGCCACAGCTGCTGAAACCTATCGCTCGAGGTCCAGTCCTCGAAGATAACCGCAGCGGTATGATGAAGGTCTTCTGATAGCGCAAGCGCCAACCCGCACCGATAGTGTGTCTTGTCCTTATCCGCGCTCGCGAAATCGTCTGACCCTGGCCCGAAGAAAACGATCTCCAATGCGCGCAGGCCAACAGTGGCCACGCTGGCCGTCGCAACATTCTCCGGCTTTAGCGCGGCTTCAGGCTTCGTCCGCAACAGCCGCCCAACTTGCTTCATCGTCACATGCCGAGGATCCGGCCAGAACAGGATCCGGTCGTAACGGTTGTCCGTCACCGCAGGCCCAAAGCGGATATGGCCGATCCGCCCCCACGCAATGACTGCGCCCTTGAACGCCGAACGGGCCTTCGCTAATCCAGCCTCTGATCGCGCGTCGCAGAAAGAGCGCGTGGCATCCGCCAAGGACTGAGTCCGGCTCGCAAAGTCTTGGTACGAAGGAATGATGTGCTCTTCGAGCGACCGTCGGGCCACATCAGCATGGTCAAAGGCGGCCGCCGGACCGGCGGCCCATAAAACCGCCGTCGCGGCCAGCGCCACGTGCCATGCCGACCGAACAAACCGTACCGCTGCCATCGTGCGCTCCGCCTGAAATTTCAATCCGGCAGTCCTATCCGAATTGCGTCGCAAGCTAAGCAGATAAGTTGAGTGTTACAATCAATAATACGAGAGGGCGACGATGCGCCCGACCCAATCTTTCTTAGCCCTTTTTCAAGACAAGTGTCAGTCCGCGCAGCGTATTTCCGCTAAACTTGATCTCGATGACCTGCATTCCATCCTTCACGATGATCTCCATCTCAGCCCCGACATCGCCGCCGGTGACCGACACGCGGTACCCGCGTTCTGTTATGGCGCCGCTGAGATCACCGACAAGGTTGTAAATGCGTTCGGTCCACGTGCCAGAGAGCTCGCCGTCGTCGTTCGTGACATGACTTACGATTTCGACCTTCCCGCTCGACGTCGCACAGCGAATGTTCTGCTCGAGCTTGGTGGGGACGTCCCCCAACACGTACGTTGCCCGGCATGTGACATTTTCGGTCTGTCCTTCTTGGAAGCCAAGGCGCCCCTGCCCCTTCCACCACCCCAGCAATGGCGCAAAAGCAGAGTCATCTTGACTATGCGCGCTATGAGAATCCAAACCGCTCAGCCCGACCATCAGCGCAGCGACGAGCGCCACGGCAGCACCTTGAAATTTCATCGCATCCACCCTCACCTACGATGCCGCCAAAAGGCGCAACCTCGCTAGCCAAAGCGCTTATCCGTTTCCCCCACCCCCGAAGGCAAGCTTCTGAGCGCGAACGCATCAGCGAGGAAAGTCGAACGCCGGCAATCGCCACAACCTCAATCTTGAGCAAGATAATAGAGTTTGCAGACCAGGGGCGTTTCCGTCCCGCAACACTGAGACGCAGAAGCGTGGCTACTCTGCACAGGAGCATCACCTCTTACAGCGACGTCCGACTCTCAGATTGCCCCAAACACAAAAAAGGCCCGGAAAGCCGTTGGCTCCGGGCCCTTCCAAAAAAGCTGCGATCTTCGATCAATCGACGCTAAGCTTCGGCGCGTCCTCACCCTCTTTCGGCGTCACATCCAAAATCCGCGCGCGTCCAGTGATGTCGACGTTGGACTTGCAGTTGGTCATGCACGGCTCTTTCGCCGAGACCAATGGCGTATCCGGCCGCGGATCCTCGGTAAAATGCTCGGCGTTCGGCATCTGGATGGAGAGAAAGTTCTCTTTCGACAGCTCAAAATCTTCATCCGTCACGATGTCGTTCAGATAAAGGATGTAGGCAGTCAGCGCATAGACTTCGTTGTTCGACAACGATTGCGCATAACCAAACGGCATCGCGCGATGAACATAGTCGAAAACCGTCGAGAGATAGGGCCAATAGGACCCGACTGTTTTGACCGGGTTATCGCTCTTCAAAGTGTCCCGACCACCGGACAGCACCGGCCAACGTCCGGCACCTTCTCCGAAAACGCCATGACACATCGCGCATTGTTCCGCGAACTTCTCTTCACCCTGCGCGACCGTTCCGCGGCCCGCAGGCAACCCCACGCCGTCCGGGCGTACATCGATGTCCCAAGCCGCAACCTCTTCGGGTAGCGCTTCACGTCCAAGTCCCAGCTTTGCCGCCAATACCGGAGAGACGCTCAACAGCAGCACGCCGGCAACCGCAAACGCCTTAAGAGATTTCGACATTCTCAACCTCACCGTTCGCCTTCACGTGCCACGTCTGGATCGCGTTGTTGTGGTAGATGGAGTTATAGCCACGCACCTGGCGCAGTTCGTCCTTGGTCGGCTGCACGTAGCCGGTTGAATCGATAGCCCGCGACTGCAAGAGCAGCGGCTCACCGTTCCAATCGAACTCGTAGTAGAAGCGGTGCATGGACTTATCGAAGCTCGGCCCGTCAAGCCGCGCCGTGTGCCAGTTCTTGCCGCCATCAATCGTGACATCCACGCGTGAAACCTTGCCCCGCCCGGACCAAGCAACACCCGACAGCACCGTAAATCCCTTCTTGTGCTTTATCGGTGCCTGAGGCGAAGGATTGGTGATGACCGACTTCGCGTCCATCTCCCAGGTGAAACGGCGGGCATTGCCGTTCTCCATAAGGTCCGTGTACTTCGAGGTTTCTTCACGTGCGTGCCAGGGCATGTCACCGACTTCGATACGCCGGATCCACTTGACCCACATATTGCCTTCCCAGCCGGGAACAACGAGCCGCAGCGGATAGCCCTGCTCGGGGCGCAGTGCCTCACCGTTCATGGCGTATGCCAACATGCAATCGTCCAGCGCCTTGAACAGCGGGATGGAACGGTTCATCGCGGCGGAATCGCCACCCTCAGGCATGACCCATTTGGCGTTTGTCTTGAGACCGGCTTCCTCCAGCACGCGCTTCAGTGACACGCCCGTATACATGACGTTGTGAATCATACCGTGCGTGAACTGGCAGCCATTGAGCTGAGCGCCGCGCCACTCCATGCCCGAATTCGCTGCGCATTCGAGGAAGAAGATCCGGTTCTCTCTGGGAAAACGCTTCAGGTCGTCGATGGTGAACACCATCGGCTTTTCAACGAGACCGTTGATCATGAAGCGGAACTTCGCCGGATTGATTTCCGCAACCCCGCCATGGTGCCGCTCGAAACAAAGACCGTTCGGGGTGATGATACCCTCCAGATCGTGCAGTGGCGTGAAATTGACGGAGGACTGCGGCGACGCCGTCAGCCACTCGACGTTGCGCCGCACGACACCGGCCTCGTATTTCGACGGAACGCCATAAGGCTTGGCATCGACGCCATCGCCAAGAGCCTGCGACCAATCCTGCAATTCCGTAATGGCCTTATCGGGAGTAGTCGGCGCATCACCCGCGGGATTGGCGTAGACGCGCGTCGCGGCGAAGGCCATTCCAGCAGCACTCGCCCCCAAGACGTGACGGCGCGAAACGCCGCCGCTATGGCCACGTATGTTGTCCGGCTTGCTCATCTCTCTTCTCCCGATGCCCCATCCAAACTGGACAAGCCTTTTTGTGTAAGAAGCCGGACCGGCTCCCTACGCCTTCACAAGAACGGACTGGTTGGGCTTACCCTGAACCGTTCCGACACGTTTGATGTATGAAGTCACGACATCCCAGATCGGAGGCCCTTCGGTAGCCTCCGCCACGGAAGCCCAGCCAGCCACGATGTAAGTCTTCTGCGGATCGATAGGCTCGCCGCTCTTCAGGAGCGTCATGTCAGAAATGCGATTGCCAATCGTTTGCGAAACGTCGATCGCGTAACCCATTCCTCCGACACGAACCATGTCGCCCCCTTGCTGATAGTAGGGGTCTGGGTTGAACAGATTGTCTGCGACGTCTTCCAGGATCTCCTTCAGCCGCGCCCCAGTCATTTCCGAGCGATATGCAGCTGGGTACGTCATACCGGTCGCGTTGTAGATATCCTCGACGGTGATGTCCTGGCCGGGCAGCACACTCGTTCCCCAACGGAACCCAGGAGATAGGGCAATGTCCGCCTCGCGCTCCGACAGCAGCGCATCACAGATCAGATCATCAAACGTGCCGTTGAAGTTGCCGCGCCGATAAAGCAGCGTATCCGCCTTTCCGACTACGGTCTTGAGCTCGGCTTCATAGGGCGCACGAACTTTGTCGACAAGCTCAGTCATCGATTTGTCGGGGGTGATGACGTCCGAGAAAATCGGAATGAGCTTGTATTTGTAGCCCTTGACCTGACCGTCACGCACATCGAGATCCAGCCGCGACAGGAACTTTCCGTGCGAGCCGCTTGCGACCAGCAAGGTTTTATCGACGATGACAGGCTCGGGAATGGCATCATGCGTATGGCCGGTCAGGATGACGTCGATACCCGTCACACGGCTTGCCAACTTGCGATCGACATCGAAGCCGTTGTGAGACAGCAGGACAACGACGTCAGCACCTGCTGCACGCGCCGCATCGACGTTCTGCTGTACGTTCTGCTCGCGGATGCCAAATGACAGCTTGGGGAACATCCAACGTGGATTTGCGATCGGCAAATAAGGGAAGGCCTGACCGATGACGGCGATCTTAGAGCCCCCACGTTCGAACATTTTGTAGGCTTCGAAGGCAGGCTCGTCCCACTCATTGTCAAAAATGTTTTGGCCCAGGAAGGCAAACGGCAGATTGTCGACGATCTCCCGAACTCGGTCGATACCAAAAGTAAATTCCCAGTGCGCCGTCATGGCATCCGGTTCGAGGTGATTCATCACCTCCACCATGTCGGCACCTTGAGTTTTCAGCGATGTGTAGCTGCCCTGCCAGGTATCACCGCCGTCGAGAAATAACACCCGGCCTTCACGATCTGCGCGGATCGACTTCAAGACCGTCGCGATGCGGTCGATCCCGCCCATGCGTCCGTAGGTTTTCGCGAGCGCCGCGAAATCCTCGTAGGTCAGGGCAAAGGCTTCCGGACTACCGGGCTCGATTTTGTAAAGCTCGAGAAACTCCTTGCCGGTCACATGAGGTGGTTTCCCCGCAGCTTCGCCAACGCCAATATTTATTGACGGCTCACGGAAAAAGATCGGCTTGAGTTGCGCATGAATATCGGTGAGATGCACCAACGTCACGTTTCCGAATTCCGGAAACGCCAACAGTTCCGCCTCGCTCATCAAGCCTTGCCGTGCGGCAAGGGCCGTCCACGCACCGCTGCCGGCCGTCCCGAGCAAAGCGCCTGTGGCTACGGAAACTTGAAGAAATTCGCGTCGTGATATCATTAGCTTTCGCCCAGTTCGTTTGCTCTTGGATCAAACCGCTGCTTCTCGGAAATGAGGGCGAGCAGCAGCGCGCGCAGACTAGGCATATTTTGCAAGCCTGAGCCAAGTCGCAAGTCGTGCGAGAGCAACCGTGGTGCGGAATAAACCGCACCGTCACCGGTTACCCGGTGACTTCGATACCTTTTTCAGTCTTGTAGGTCGTTCCGGCATCGTCGACCCAAACGAACTCAAATTTGCCGCTCTCCTCCACCTTCATCGTGAATTCGAGATACGGGTTGGCCGAAACGGCAGGTTCGATATTGGCGCCGAACACCTGTTGGCCGTTGAACGTCGCAGTGAACTTATTGATGATCATCCGCGGGATTTTCTCACCCGTCTTCCGATCCTTGCGCTGACCCGACTCCATAGGGTGGCTCACCAGAGTTTTGATAGTAATCACTTCACCCTTCGTCGCTTTGTCAGGCAGTTTCACGCGGGGCTTCGCAGTCGCCATCTCTCAATCCTCTTCAGAGAAATTTCGTTTGAACGCAAAGGGTTGCAGACATCAGCCGCCGCAACCGCCAATCGTAACTTTCACGTTCTTCTTTTCCATGAAGACCGAACCATTGCTCATCTTCGCAACGGCAATGACATTTTGCGTCGTCGCAAGCCTAATGCGTGTTGTTGCGGTCGCCTCGCCACTCATCGGCGAAAAGAGGAACGTAATGACGCCAGGCATGGGGTTGCCGTCCGCCAGCACCATAACCTCGGAAACGTAATCGTCCTTCGTCATAGGGCTTTCGACCTTGACCTCAATCGGAACGGTATTTCCGTTTTCAGCGATCTCGGGAGCCGTAAGGGAAATCCGCCCTTCCCGAAGCTCTGCATCTCCGGCGAAGGCCTTAATGCGCTCATCGGTAGCACTCGCCAAAGCCGGAGTCGAAACGGCTGATACGCCAAGAGCGAAGCAGGCTATCGACCCACCGCTCAGAGCCAGAATTTCGCGTCTATTCAGCTCCATAGACATCCCCTCCGCTGCGCTTCGCTACTCTCGGAAGCGAGAATTGATTTTTCAGACTCTTACGGTGACAGCAATTTTGTCCTCTCAACTGCCACGCACGCAGACTAAACAGCTACTCAAAACCAAATCAAGAGATAAATTCAAATATGCGCATATATTGCAACGCACCATCCCTGCTTGAAAATGTGCGCGGCCCAACTCAACTTACGAACTATCTTCGAACTCCCGAACTATGCGAGGTTGAATTGAAGCTTTTGGCTGCCGCCTTGGCGCTGATGCTATCGTTTGCTGCCCTTGGACCGGCTAAAGCCGCTGAACTCGTGATGTTCGAGGAAGACGGTTGCGGCTGGTGCGCGCGCTGGAATAACGAAATCGGCGTCATATATCCGAATACGGAGGAGGGTCGCATCGCGCCTTTGCGCCGCGTGGACATCCATGATCAACGCCCTGACGATCTCGCCAAAATTACCGCGGTAACGTTTTCTCCCACGTTCATCGTGTTTCAAGACGGCAAGGAATATGGAAGGATTGTTGGGTATCCAGGTCAGGATTTCTTCTGGCCGATGCTTCAGGATATCCTGTCGTCCCTTCCCTCCACTGAGGACGCCGCCGCTGCGAACTTGAGGATGAAAGAATAATGTCGTCTCCTGATCCAGACGTTCTTCCAGACAAGCAGCTTGACGAGATGGCGGAAAGCGCCAAACAGGCGACCGCTCTGCTGAAGGCGCTTGCCCATGAAGGCAGGCTCATGATCCTCTGCCACATCTCCAGTGGCGAAAAGACCGTTACGGAACTGGAAGAGTTATTAGGGCAGAACCAGCCGGCTGTGTCCCAGCAGTTGGCACGCCTGCGTGAGGAAGGGATCATTGAAGCCCGCCGCGTTGGCCGCACGATCTACTATTCGCTCGCCGATGGCCGCGCACGCGCTGTTCTCGAACTGGTCTATGATCTCTTCTGCGCGAAGGCAGATCGATCATCCTGAAAACTGATCTGGTATCAGCTCACTGAACACCGATAAGCCGGTCAACGGGCGCGAAATCATCCCGCAGCACAATGGGCGAAAGCATCCTAGACATCTGCGATGTCTCAAGCCGTTCAAAATTCACACCTTCCGAATGCCGGGCTGGCAAATCTCCGGCCGGAGTTGCCTTCGCTAGCCCCGCGACCACAAACGTGGCGCGCTCACCAGCCTCATCGGAGCGCCAAAGCTCGACGATCGGAAAGTGCTCCGCAAGGCTAGCGACAACGGACAGCGCCATACGGGGATGTTCCCGATGATCGACGACGTTCATCAGATAGATGCCTCCATCGCGCAAACGCGACCGAACTTGTCCGAAAAATTCCGACGTCACCAGATGCTGCGGGACGGTGATGTCATGAAAAGCATCGCCAACCACAACGTCGAACTGATCAGCCGGCATACTTACGAGCACGCTCCGCGCATCACCGTGCCGAATTGTCAATCTCGGATCAGGCTTGAGCCAAAGATGCGTTATCGCAACTTCGGTAACGGCAGGATCGACTTCCGCCACTGTTATCTCCACGTCCCTCCGGGCAGCCAGCCACGCCCGCGGTATTGTGTAGGCGCCGCCGCCAATAAAGAACGCGCGAAACGGTGACCTCTCACCGACATGAATACGCATGAGCGTATCCTGCAGATCCGCATAGGGCGAAACGAGTCCGCCCGGAAAATCCCTCAGGTTTATACCGTGCGCCAAATGGTCGAGAACAAGCACCTTTGCTGGCACACCAATTTCGCCAGAAACATTCTCAACGCGGATGCAGTAATAATCGCTTTCGACGATGCAGACGCGCGCAAACACTCCCGTCCATTGACCAGCAAACGCAACGGCACCCCAACCCAAAAGTATGACGAACGAAACTAGACGTTCCTTGGCCGCCCCTCCTCGCCTACTGATGAAGAGAGACGCCGCCATAACGCAGTACAGGGCCGAAACGAGAAGTAGCGTCCAAACTGTCCCAAGCCACGAAATGAAAATGAACCCTGCGGCCAGTGTTCCGAGAATGCTGCCCGCCGCACCCACGGCGTAAAAACCTCCCAGGATCGCGCCGGCCTTGGTCGGCTCATCGTCGATCGCGAGCTTCGTCAGAACCGGAGATGCGATCCCGACAAAAAGGCTTGGAAGGAAAAAAAGCGCGAACGTAATAATCAGAATTGTCGCGACAGGCGGGAGGCTCAGGTTGATCACCGGGCCTGTAATAATCCGGATCAAAAAAATACTTACAAGCGCACTGCCACCCGCGAGCAAGAGACTCCAGGCGACATCGGATTGCGCCCGTCCCCCCGCGCGCTGAGCAATCTGCCCTCCAATCCAGTGGCCGATTGAAAAGCCTGCCAGCACGACCGCGATAATCGCCGTCCAGGTGTAAAGAGACATTCCAAGATAAGGAGCGATCATGCGCCCCGCGACGATCTCCACAACGAGACCGCATGCTGCGCTTAACCCCACAAGAATGAGGTAGAAGAACCTCCGCGCGCGTATACTCAAGGCAGCTCGCCCATATAAGCGACGAAGACTGACAAAGCATTGAGCATCACGCGAATCCACCCCAACTCTGCTGCAAACATACGATTGGCATTCGCCCTCGTGACCCATTAAATGGCAAACGCGGTTCAGGTGAACATTGCGTCAACCGTAAGTGTCACCGAATATCCAGCAGCATGTCGCCGTTTGCAATATGAGGGAGCCCAACGATGTCCCGAGATCGTAATAAGCCTGAAAATGCCGGGGAAACGCTTGCATGCAACCGTCGGAAGTTTGTCATCGGAGCCGGCGCCGTCACCACACTCGCAGCCACAGGGTTTCCCTTCCCAACCGCAGCCGCGGAAACAATCAAGTTCGGCGAGTTCGAGATCCTGCCACTGAGCGACGGCCACCTGATGCTACCCGCACGCCTTTTCGCCCCGAATGCTGAGGAAAGCGCACGCGCCGCAGCCTTCGCCGCTGCGGGCCACAAAGGGGATCAAATCCGCCGCCCACTAAACGTAACTCTTATTCGCAACGGCGATGAGCAGATCCTGGTCGACGTTGGCTCGGGACCACGCTTCATGGCCACAGCCGGCAAGCTTATCGACGATGTCGATGCGAACGGCATCGACCGCGAAGCCATAACAACCGTTGTCTTCACGCACGCGCATCCCGACCACATTTGGGGAACCACGGATGACTTTGACGAACTCGTCTTTCCAAACGCGCGCTATCTGATTTCCGAGGAAGAGTACAATTACTGGATGGCCGACGACATCCTGTCCAAATTGCCCGAAGATCGTCAAGGGTTTGCAACCGGCGCGCAACGCAACATCGATGCGGTCAAGGACAAGCTGGAAACCTTTAAACCGGGGGCAGATGTCGTCACCGGTGTAACCACTCTGGAAACCGGCGGCCACACGCCCGGCCACATCTCACTTGAAATCAGCCAAGGCAACGAGTCCTTCATCGTGCTCGGCGATGCGCTCACCCACCATATCGTCTCGTTCCAACATCCAGACTGGATTTCAGGAAACGATCACGAGCCGGAACGGGCAATCAAAACTCGTCAGAAGCTATTGGACAAAATGGCCAACGAAAAAACGCGTCTTATCGGATACCACTTGCCCGATCCCGGCGTCGGTCGCGTGGAACGCGACGGAACCGCGTACAAATATGTAAGCGAAAGCTGAGCAACAACCGTGCGGTGCAAAGAGGTTGTGCTGCTAGAACACACAACCTCGCGCCGTAACTGGCCAGATCTCTTGAACTGTGCCATCGCCCTCGGCCATCCCACGCACACCGATAAAAAAGTCGTGCTGGTTGGCCGTTGGATCGACATGACTGGGCACGATCAGAATTTTCTCACCTAGGTCAGGAAGGGCCGAGTCCAGTTCCGCAACCAGGCAACCGTGCTCGTCTGAAGGCCGCTCATAGCGAACACCCGGACGATCAAACGGGACCGGCATACCCGAGTCGATAGGCAGCACTTTATGCCCGGCATCCACCACAGCCTGACCAACGCTGGTACGGCTCATGACGATCGCCCAAACAAACATGGCGTGCTCAAATTTGGGAACATCGCCACCCGCCGGGGTATTGCGAGCATAGTCGGCATCCATAAAAGCGTAGGACCCCGGTTGCAGCTCATTCCACACGCCGCTCATACCGTCGAATGCGAAGGAACCCGTTCCGGCGCCCCCGACAGTTTCGCACTCAAGCCCAATATCGCGAAGCGCCGCAATGGTCTGCGCGGTAACATCACCCGCACGCGCCGCACGCGCCTTGCGTTCATCCGGATCGCGGACATGCTGCGTAATTCCGTCATAAGACTGTAAGCCCGCAAAACGCAGGCCATCCGCCTGCGCAACAGCTGCACCCAGCCGAACTGCAGGGTCGCCCGGCTCAACACCGCAACGGTTCCCGCCGATATTGATTTCAACAAGCACATCTATTGTTGCGCCAGCAGCATGCATCGCCTCAGACAAATCTCTGATTTGCCGGATATCGTCGACACACACACCCATACGCGCTCGTAGCGCCAATTGCGCCAGCGCCTCTAGTTTCGTGCGCCCGACGACCTCGTTGCTGATCAGCACATTAGTTATGCCAGCATCCACCATCACCTCGGCTTCCGAGACCTTCTGGCAGCAGACACCGACGGCTCCGAGCGCCATTTGTCGATGCGCGATCGCGGGGCATTTGTGAGATTTTGCATGTGGGCGCAATCGCACGTTCTTGCTTTTGGCCCAATCCGCCATCGTCTGGAGATTGCGCTCAAACGCATCGAGATCGAGGATCAAAGCAGGGGTATCGACGTCTGCAAGCGGAATACCAAGCCGTGCTGGTGCGCGCATTTTCCAACGCTCTCTCTATGCTCGGCAATAGACAGCGGGCCGAGTCAACGTGTGACAGGACTAACTTTTCGAAAATCAGTAAATGCGTGCGACGAAACCTGCCGCTTCTATGCCGGCCACAGCACAGGTCTCATCATTGTCGGATGTATCACCTGTAATGCCGACTGCACCAATGATTTCACCGTCACTTGTCGTGATAAGCACACCACCAGGCACAGGAACCAGAGAGCCCCCAGCAAGTGCATTGACCGACTGAACGAAGAAAGGTTGTTTCTCCGCGCGCTCGAAGATCGCCCGCGAACCGATACCCAGATGAATAGCACCACGGGCTTTTCCTTGCGCCATCTCGGGTCGGAGCGTGCTCGTTCCATCTTGACGCGCCAGCGCCTTTAGGTGACCTCCTGCATCGAGCACCGCAACGGTGAGCGGCTTGAGCCCCAACTCCGCCGCCTTCTCCAATGCAACCGTGATGATACGATTGGACCTTTCAAGCGTCAGCGCCAAACTCATGCGAGACTTTCCTCCTGGCGTGCCGCTCCGGCTCTAATCATGTCTTCGACTTCCGCTTGTGAATAGCCCGCTTCTAGCAAAACTTCACGCGTGTGCTGACCAAGGACGGGGGCAGCACGCTGCACACCGCCCGGCGTCTCCGAAAACTTTACCGGCAATCCGAGTGTGCGCACGGCACCAACTACCGGATGCGCAACCTCCGGCACCATATCTCGCGCCAGGGTTTGCGGATCGTTGTGCATTTCATCGATGCTCAGAACGGGCCCAGCAGGAATACCGGATGTTTCGAGAGCCTCGAGCCACTCAGCTGTCGAACGCGTCCTGAGAATGACGCTCAAGACGTATTCTAGAGCCTCCCGGTTGACGATGCGCTCAGCATTGGAAGCAAAACGCGGATCATCATTAAGCTCCGGCGCACCAAGAACATGCACCAGCCGTTCCCAGTTCGTCTGATTGGCTGCCCCAATATTGATCCAACCATCCGCGGTTTCGAAAGCCTGATAGGGCGCATTCATCGGGTGAGCTGAGCCCATCGGCCCCGGTGAGGAGCCCGTCGCGAACGTTATGGCCGACTGCCAGTAGGTCTGCGTAATGGCCGCCTCGAACAGCGATGTATCAACCTTCTGCCCTTCTCCCGTCTTAAGTTTGTGCGAATAAGCAGCAGCGATGCCCATCGCGAGCAGAATGCCCGCCGTGATGTCCGACACGGGCGCTCCGACCTTCACCGGCGGCCGCCCCGCGCCCTCGCCGGTAATCGACATCAAGCCACTCATGCCTTGGGCAATGAGATCAAAGCCTCCGCGATGGGCGTAGGGGCCGGTGCGTCCAAAGCCCGAGATTTCAGCGTAGATGAGACCCGGATTGAGCTTACGCAGCTCCTCGTATCCCAGCCCAAGTTTCTCCATCGTTCCCAATCGATAGTTTTCGATGACAACGTCGGCATCACGCAAAAGTCGCCGCAGGACCTCAAGACCCTGTGCAGATTTGAGATCGAGAACGATGCCCCGCTTGTTGCGATTCATCATCATGAAAGCGGCGCTCTCGCCATTGATTGTCGGAGGCACAAAGCGACGGGTATCGTCACCCTGAGCCTTCTCGACCTTGACGACGTCCGCTCCCATGTCGGCCAGCATCAATCCGGCAACAGGCCCCGCCATAATGTGAGCCAACTCGATAACTCGACACCCCTGCAGCGGTCCTGACATGTCTCACTCGCCTCCTGTGGTTATTGTCTTTGCGAGCACGTTGCAGTGTTAGCGGTAGAGATATTCAACCAAGAACATCGGAACAGCTGGCACATAGGTGCATAGAAGAAGAACCGCCAACAGCACGGCCACGAACGGGAGGTTGACCTTCGAGACTTCCCATATATTAGCCCGAGCCACGGCACACGCAGTTATGAGCACGCTTGCTACCGGTGGCGTTTGCTGTCCGATTGCCAAATTGAGCGTCACAACCAGCCCAAAGTGCACCGGATCGATACCTGCTGCGTGTATGAGCGGAATCACGATCGGGATGACCAGAATGATCGCTGCGGCCGAGTGAAGGAAGAAGCCGATAATCAGGAAGAAAACGTTCATGATCAGCAGGATCAGATACTGGTTGGTCGTCATATCCAGTATCGCGGCCGCAATCTCCTGAGGGACCCGAGCCCGGGTCAGGAAGCCACCCATCAAAACCGAAGCTGCAACCAGCAGCATAACGATCGCCGTCTGCATACCGCCATCAAGCATCGCACGCTTCAGATGCTTGAAATCCATCTCGCGATACCAAAGCCCCACGAGGAGCGCAGCGATCACGGCAAGTCCGGCCGCCTCAGTAGCTGTGACGAAGCCGCCGAAGATGCCACCCAGAATGATAACGGGCAACGAAAAGGCAGGAAGCGCGTCGATAAAGGTTTTGCGCAATCGCGGCATATTAAACGCTTCTTCGACCGGCAAATTGTACCGAAGCGCGAACATGTAGGCGACGAACATCAACCCCGCAGCGCCAAGCAGCCCCGGCACGAAACCCGCAACGAATAGCTGTTCAACAGATGTGTTGGCGGACGTCGCGTAAAGGATCATCGGAATCGACGGCGGAATGATAATGGCCAGCGAAGCCGAAGACGATGTAACCGCCGCCGCAAGCGGAGCTGAATAACCTCGCTTCTTCATTTGCGGAATGAGAACGGAACCGAGCGCGGCCACGTCCGCAACGGCCGATCCCGAAATTTCCGCAAAGAACAGGGACACGCCGATGTTGACCATCGCCAAGCCACCGCGCACGAAACCAATCAACGCAGTCACGAAGTTAATGAGACGGTCAGTAACACCGCCCGCGTTCATAATGGCACCAGCCAGAACAAACATCGGAATGGCAATCAGCGAAAACTTCGTTGAGCCGTCGTACATATCGAGAGCGACGGTGGGAAGACTGCTGACGCCTTCGGTCGCCAAAAGACCGATAATGCCCCCGACAGCGAGTGCGACCGCAATCGGCACGTTGATGAAGATCAACGCAACAAGCGCGATGAAAATTGCAAGAATAAGCATGCCTATCGCGCCTTCGCTTTCTCGAGCTCAGATTTGACGTCTTCTTCGATCTCTTCGTGCTCCAGCGACTTACCTGCCGCGGTCAAGCCCCAGTATTCAGGCAGGCTAAGAAGCTCGCAGATGATGAACAGCACTGCACCAACGGGAATGATCGACTGCGTGAATTGAACAGGCATCCAAGTCAGGGAGATAAGGGTTTCACCCTCCAAAACCTGAAGAACCTGCATGCCTGTGAGAGCAAGGATTGCAAAGAAGCCAACGACCGTGACTTCTGCCACCAACAAAGCCACCATCCGCAACGGCATGGGGATCAAAAGCAACACGGTATCGAAACCGATATGCCTCCGTTTCAGCGCAGCGAGGGCCGCACCGTAATAGGTAATCCATGCGAGTAGGATTGCTGCGATCTCGTCGTACCAGGACAATGAGTCGCCAACGATACGGAATGAAACGCCGACGATAACGACGACGGTCAAGGACACCATCAAAAGGATGGTCGCCCATTCCAAGACGAGTTCAAGGCCTCGTCGTACAGCACTGATCATAGTGGAATGCTCTTCTCGCGATAATCGTGGAAGATGTGCCGCACGTACCGTTGAGCGTCCGGCGAACGAGACAAAGGCGCTCCTGGAAGGAACAGTTTCGGATTGGGCACGCGGCAGCGTGCCCAATCTCAGAAACTTCGCGCGAGTTTACGAACCGTCCGCCAAAGACTGCACGGTCTCAACCAGCTTCCTCGCACCATCGAAGCTTTCGGCGTATTCGTCATAGATCGGCTTAGAAGCCTCTACGAATGCGGCGTTGTCCGCTTCGTTCACTTCCACTCCAGCGTCCTTAATGACCTTCAGAAGCTCAACTTCAAGCTCTGCCGCCTTCTTGTAGACGAAGTCCTGGGTTTCAGCACCGCACTTTACGAGTGCGTCCTGAACATCTTGCGGCAACTTGCCGAAGTGATTGTCGGACACCAGAACATACCCTGGTGTGTAAACGTGGTTGGTGATCGTCAGGTACTTCTGAACTTCCTGGAATTTCGCGGACGCGATCTGCGCATAGGGATTTTCCTGTCCGTCAATGACGTTCGTCTGCAAGGCCGTAAAGACCTCTGAGAATGCCATCGGCGTCGGGTTTGCGCCGTAGAGCTTGAACATCTTCAACCGCCAAACACCCTTAGGCGTACGCAGCTTGATACCGGACAGATCTGCCGGCACCTTGATCGGACGGACGTTGTTCGTGATGTGGCGGAAGCCATTTTCGAACAAGCCGATGATACGATAGCCCTTCGCCTTAACCGCAGGTTGGAAGGTGCTCTCCATCAATGCCTTCTGCACCCGCCGCATGTGATCGCGGCTTTTAATGATGTAGGGCATCTCGAACACGCCAAACTCATTGGCAACGGACGACATGACCGACGAAGGTAGAGCGAAAGTTACTTGGCCAAGCTTCAACTTCTGAAGCAGCTCACTGTCCTTGCCGAGCTGAGAAGATCCGAAGGTCTGAACTTCAGCCTTATCACCAAGAGCTTTGTTCGAGCATGCAGCAAAGGCATTGGCACTCGCCTCAAACAACGAACCGGGTTCACCGACGTGACCGAATTTGAGCACAAGCTTGTCCGCCATTGCTGGAGTGGCGAACAGGACAGCGGCCGCGGACGCAGCCAACAGCGTCATTCGTTTCATTTGGGTTCCTCCTCCCGAAGGTTTTTATCAGTTGCTTTTAATTATTGATTCTTATTGGGCCGCGGCGATCGCCTCGGTCGGTCGTTCTGAGTTGGTAAGATAGTCCATTGCCGCTTGCGCGCCACCCCGATTGTGAGGAACGCTCGCAAGTTTCAGTCCCATCTCGACACCAGACAGCGTTGCCATCAGCATCAAGTCGTTAAAATGGCCAAGATGGCCTATACGAAAGACACGGTCGGAAACCTTTGATAATCCACTCCCGAGTGACATGTCGAAATTGTCGAGCGTTGTCTTACGGAACGCGTCAGCGCTGCTCCCTGTGGGCATCACGACTGTCGTCAGCACGTTGGAGTAATGTCTTGGGTCGCTGCAGAGGATGTCGAGCCCCCAGGTCCGCACCGCCTGCCGCGTAGCCTCGCCGTGCCGGGCATGTCGCGCAAATACGGCGTCCAAACCTTCCTCATGCAGCATATCGATCGCAACATTGAGGCCATAGAGAAGGTTCGTTGCCGGCGTATATGGAAAATACCCCTTCTCGTTCGGGCCTTTCATTTCATCCCAAGCCCAATAAGACTTCGGCAGCGTTGCCTTGGCACTTGCCGCGCGCGCCTTCGCGCTGATCGCATTGAACGAAAGGCCCGGCGGAAGCATCAAGCCCTTCTGGGATCCGGAAACCGCAACGTCGACGCCCCACGCATCAAACTGAAAATCAATCGACGCGAGTCCCGAGATGCTGTCGACCATCAGCAAAGCCGGATGCCCCGCAGAATCTATGGCATCTCTGACCTCTTTGACCTGCGTAACCGAACCGGTCGATGTCTCGTTGTGGACGACACAGACAGCCTTGATTTCGTGGTTCTTGTCTGCCCGCAGATACGCTTCGATTTTCTCCGGATCAGCACCGCTGCGCCAATCGCTGGGAATGAATTCCGGCTGGAGTCCAAGCCGCTTTGCGAGCGCCTGCCACAGGGTCGCGAAGTGTCCGGTCTCATACATCAGCACGCGATCACCAGCTGACAAAGTATTAACCAGAGCGGCTTCCCACGCCCCCGTCCCGGAGGACGGGAAAATCACGACATCCTGCTCGGTCTTGAAGATGGACTTCATTCCCTCAAGAGCCTTTTTGCCGATGTCGGCAAAATCCGGCCCGCGGTGGTCCATTGTCGGGAAATCCATCGCGCGAAGGACACGATCAGGTACATTCGAAGGTCCAGGAATTTGGAGGAAATGCCGGCCCGATTTGTACATTTGTATATCCTCCGCTCCCGTCACCTCTGCACCTGAAGGAAATTCTTACCCCCAGATCACTTGGCGAATTTTTTATTTCGCATTTTGAATACAAAAATTGAACGGCGAGCCATTGTCAACTATGCAATGTCTTCGCCCCCACAAACAGCAGCAAAGCCGGTGGCCATGTCGAGAACGCATCAACCCGATACTGAAGGCCTTGAACGGCAGCTGAGCCGGGCGATAGAGGGCGAGATCCTATTCGACAAGTTTAGCCGCGGCCGATACGCGACCGACGCATCGATCTACCAGATGATGCCGCTTGGGGTCGTCATCCCCCGTACGATTGCCGACGTTGAAGCGACATTGGCGATTGCACGAGAAGCCGGTGTACCGGTCCTTCCCCGTGGCGGCGGCACCTCCCAAAGCGGTCAGACGGTCAATGAAGCAATCGTCATCGATCTTTCGAAACACCTGAACAAGTTGATCGAAGTCGATCCCGAAGCACGCACAGCCGTCGTCGAACCCGGGCTCGTTCTCGATACACTCAACGATCACCTGAAGCCGCATGGCCTCTGGTATCCCGTCGATGTCTCGACATCCTCACGCTGCACACTCGGCGGCATGACCGCAAATAATTCATGTGGCGCGCGATCCATCCGTTACGGAACGTCACGCGACAACGTTTTGGCAATTGATGCCATCCTGGCCAACGGCCGTCGCGCCCGCTTCGCTCAGGTCGAAACAAACCTGCAAGGTCTCAACGAAGCCGACCCCAACCGCGAGCTTTTCCGCGATTTGTTGGCCCTTGGCTCGCGCGAAGCCGAAGAAATTCGTCTCCGCTTTCCTGACATTATTCGCCGCGTCGGTGGCTATAACGTCGATTCTCTCCTTCCCAACGCGAAGGGCAATAACCTCGCGCACCTGCTCGTCGGGTCGGAAGGCACGCTCGCCCTTAGCGAACGTATTACGTTGAAATTGTCGCCCATCCTGAGCTCGAAGGTTCTGGGTGTCTGCCATTTCCCGACGTTTTACGAGGCAATGGACGCGACCCAGCACCTGGTCAAACTCGATCCGACTGCCGTCGAGTTGGTGGACAGCAATATGATCGAGCTTGGCCGCAAGATCGCGATGTTCAAGCCAATCGTTGATGCCTTCGTGCGCGGAGAGCCCGCCGCGCTGCTCATCGTGGAGTTTGCGGAGCCGGATCAGAACGAGAACCTCAAACGCCTGGACGCCTTGGAAGATCTGATGGCGGATCTTGGCTTCCGTTGGGGTGATCCCGGCAAGAAGGACGGCGGTGTTGTCCGGGCTATCGACCCCGAGTTCCAAAAGCAAATTATTGAGGTCCGCAAGCAGGGCCTCAACATCATGATGTCGATGAAGAGCGAAGGAAAACCCGTCTCCTTCGTCGAAGACTGCGCTGTCGAACTCAAAGACCTAGCCGAGTATACCGACCGCCTCACCGGCATCTTCCGCAAACACGACACGGACGGAACCTGGTATGCCCACGCGTCCGTGGGCACCCTTCACGTCCGCCCGGTCCTGAACCTCAAGTTGGACACCGGCGTCAAACAAATGCGCGCCATCGCCGAGGAAGCATTCGAGCTTGTCCGCAACTATCGCGGCTCCCACTCCGGCGAGCACGGTGACGGGATCGTTCGCTCTGAGTTTCACCGCACCATGTTCGGCGAACGCATGGTTGAGAACTTCAATTGGGTAAAGGATCGGATGGACCCTGACGGGCTTCTCAACCCCGGAAAAATCGTCCGTCCACCGCGCATGGATGATCGCAATCTTCTACGCTACGCTCCCGAATACAACGTCCCGGAGATACAATCCGCATTCACTTGGTCCGGCCACTACGGATCGGGTCGCGGTTTTCAGGGCGCGGTGGAGATGTGCAATAACAATGGCGCCTGTCGCAAACTCAAAGACGGTGTCATGTGTCCGTCCTATCGCGTAACGCGCAACGAACGCGATCTCGTGCGCGGACGCGCCAATTCCCTCCGCTTGGCCATATCCGGCCAACTTGGTCCGAACGCACTCACCAGCGACGCCATGGCAGAAACCATGAAGCTGTGCGTCTCCTGCAAGGCCTGCCGCCGTGAATGCCCAACGGGCGTTGACATGGCCAAGATGAAAATCGACGTGTCCGCTGCAAGAGCAAAGCGGCATGGCCTTTCCCTCCGCGACCGCATGGTCGCGTATCTGCCGCACTATGCGCAGAAAGCATCTCGCGCAGCAGGCCTGTTGAACTTGCGCGATCGTATCCCTGGTGCCGCCTGGATCTCTGAGCGAGTTGTGGGCATGAGCGCCGCCCGACCCTTACCGCAATGGCGCACGGACGTATTTGAGCCGGACGAATATGAAACCTCGCCGGCCGACGCGGATGTTCTGCTCTTCGCGGACACCTTCAACCGATACTTCGAGCCCGACAATCTTCGCGCCGCCGAAGCCGTCCTGAAACGTGCCGGGTTTCAAGTTGCGCACGCGACCCCGCTCACAGGCTCACGCCCGCTGTGCTGCGGGCGGACGTTCCTATCGGCAGGCCTCACGGACCAAGCAGCAGAGGAAATGCGACGTACGATCGAAGTCATCAAACCCATCCTTGAACGGGGAGGCTACGTCGTAGGCCTCGAACCGTCTTGCCTACTCACATTCCGCGACGAAGCCCCAGCACTTTTGGGCGCAGAGTGGAATGAGGAACTAGGAGCACGGGTCTTGCTGTTTGAGGAATTCATCGCGCGCAAGCACGCCGAGGGGTCTTTCGAACTGAAACTCTCCTCCTTGCCGGTGTCGCGTGCCCTTCTCCATGGCCACTGCCACCAAAAAGCATTCAACGTGGTATCACCGGTTCAGCAAACGCTTAAGCTTATCCCCGATCTCGAAGTTGAACTAATTCAAACGTCCTGCTGCGGCATGGCTGGGGCCTTCGGATATCAAGCCGAAACCTACGAGATTTCGCGCGCAATGGGCGAATTGAGTTTGATGCCGCGCATTCGCGAAGCACCAACAGACGCCATAGTCGTGGCAGATGGCACCTCATGTCGTCATCAGATTGTCGATATGACGGGCCGTGAAGCTGTCCACGTCGCGCAAGTCCTATATTCTGCCTCCAATAACGTTTGAAGGAAGAAGGTTCATGAGTACGGTTCTCGGTGCTCCCATTGAACGGCGCCCGCTTCACGAGGAGCTGGCTGACCAGCTGCGCCGTCTGATCATCGAAGGGGATCTGCGACCGGGAGAGAAGATCTCCGAAAAGCTTCTCTGCGACCAGTTCGCCGTATCGCGCACGCCGCTGCGCGAAGCGTTGAAAATTCTTATGACCGAAGGCCTGGTTCTCCTGACTCCCAATCGGGGAGCCTCAGTCACCGAACTCACCATCGACGACCTCGAAGAACTATTTCCCATTATTGGCGCATTGGAAGCTCTTTCCGGCGAGCTGGCCTGCCAGAGCATCACAGACGAGGAAATTGAATCTGCTCGCGACCTGCAAGCAGAAATGGTTGAATGCTACAAGAGGGGCGATCTACATCGCTATTTCGAAGTCAATGAAGCGGTTCACAGTCTCATTGTGCGTGCGTCTCGAAATACAACGTTGGCTCAGATGATGCGGAATGCATCTGGACGCATACGTCGCGCACGCTACATGGCAAATCTGTCGAAGGACCGTTGGACCGCAGCCGTCGCAGAGCATGAAGCAATTCTCTCCGCTCTAAGCAAACGTGACGCCTCACGCCTCGGCCCCCTGCTCAAGACTCACATCGCAAATAAGTTTGCCGCATTACGCGAAGCGCTGCTCCGGGATCAACAGTAGCCCACTTAGACGCCGGCATCCTTACGAAAAGACTGAACGAGGACTTACTTGTTATCTTTCAGGGAACTGAAATAAACAGCCAACGCCTCGATCTGTTGATTATCCAGCGTTGACGCAACCGAAACCATGATTGGGTTGGCGCGGAGCCCGGTCCGGTACAGTTGCAGGGCTTTGACAAATTCCTCCCTGGACAAATCAACGATCGCAGGAACACCCACGTCTTTTCCGTCCAGCCGATGGCAGGTCAAACACTCCTGAGAAAGCTGATGCCCGTACCGTTTGAGATCCGCCTCACTCAAGCCATCGACGGCGAGGACGCCGAACGGCAGAAAAGCCGCGAACGCGACCAAACCAACTATGAAGCAAGAGCGGATCATTGATCACCCATTTCCGCAGTCTAACACCGATTAATACAGCCAGATCTCAACACGCCGATTAAGCTCCGCCCCGCCCGGGTTTACTTCGCATGCGATCGGAAACATAGGCCCTAAAGCCAATATCTTCTCTGCCTTAATACCATGTTGCGACAAGAGAGACTGGATGCTCCGGGCTCGCGCGCTTGAAACCGCGATATTCTGATCGAGAGTTCCAATCGCATCCGAAAATCCAACCACAGCAATCCGGCGTTTTTCCCCATCCCGGTCATCGAGAAAAGTCTTCAACCCATCGACCTTCTTCTCGGAACCGTCCATCGGCGTGACGCTACCGCTTGCAAAACCGAAGACCGTTGAGACACGCTCAATAGCATCTTGCTTGTTCGCCGCGTTTGTTGCGCTAGTCCCGGCACCAACCTCAGTATTAATGCTCAAACCGGGACTGCGTACCGCAACGACGCGGTCGTTAGGCAGCCCACGGCTCTTGAGAAAGCTTTGCGTCAGGTCGGCTTTTAAAAAATTCCGAAACTCTTTCGTCTGCGAGTTTGCGTCGGGCAGGCTATAAACAGCATACGTGTCCGATAACGGATAAGAGTGAAGCTTCAAGGTGAACTCATCGGGAGCGCGCGCCGTCCCGCACTGATCGACGATCTTCAACGCCTTCGTATTACCCACGCTCGCAGCTTCCGTAAGACCTATCGCCGTTGGATCGGTGCTGACGATTTCCGCCAATTCCGACAGCGTATCCACCTGATACGCAGACAGCATCAAGTCGCCGCCCTTCAAAACGGTGCGTTTGGCTATGCTCTTGAGCCCGGAATGCTGAGCCAATGAGTGCACGCGAATACGCCGATGTTGACCTCCCAGTTGTGACCAGTCGGTAATCTTCCCGCTGAAAATTCCAGAGACCTGATCGTACGAGAGCTTTTCAATGGGATTATCGGCATTGACGATTACGACTGCGCCTGACGGTCCCAAGCGCGTCAACTCTATCGCAATTTTTGCGGGGGCCGCTTCCTGCGAACCAACAGCAGCAGGCCGTGAACGGATCACGCCCTCAGGAACCTTTGCAGCGACCGCGGCCAGCTCTTCTGTCGTTAGCTCCGCTGGAAGAACCGCAATATCGGAATTGCCAGCCAACACAGCTGCCACGGCTGAAATCGGATCATCGGCCTGTAGCTCGATACGCAGACCTTCTCGTTCCCCCGAGAATCCGACGTTATAAATACGCGAGCCATCCGCTTGACGTGGAGACCACTTCCCAGTCTGACCGCTCGCCTTAGCGTAAAACTGCAAGATCTCCGGCACGACGCGCTCCACTCCCTCCGCAGTCGCCCGAATTCGCAGTGTCCCGCTGAGTTTCGCAACGCTTGGCTCGGCAATCTTGGGTTCGGAAGCTTCCTGCCAGGCTAACGCGATCTTCGTAACTTCGCTGACAGGAACCTGAACGGTCCCTGTCGCCGTGGCCACGGTGTAATATCCGTCTTGGAATTGAACGATCTGTCCCGCTACCGGCTGACCGGAACTCTTCTCCAAAGTAAATGCCGGAACGACATTATCCCCACTCGGACGATCGCCAGTTCTTGCTGCGGTGAGTTCGACGAGACTAAGCCCAGAGACGTCCTCAACTTTGATCCGCTTTAAGGTCTCGCCGACCTGAAAGTCGTAATATCCATCGTGGAAATCGACGATATCGCCGACCACTTCCACGCCTGATGTCAGCGTGGCACGGAACGATCCTGCATGGGCGGACAGCGCGGACAAGCCGAGCAAAAGGCACGCAGCGATACTTGCAGGTATCCGGAAAGGCATCATGACAAACCCTTGCAAAAGCCTCGTGCGATCAGCTCGCCGCGAACATGTCGATCGTGATGGCCGAATACCAGCCCTCGGACTCCTTGAAGTTCCGCGCCCGCACGCTGGCCGGCTCCGCCGGTTCTGATACGAACGGCCCCGCAGCCACCAAGCCGGGAGCGCCGGCGAGCTCACCAACAGAATAACTCGCTCCAACCTTGACGCTGTCGTTTTGTGCCAACAGAGACCAGCAGGTATTACGCAGGCGCGAAGGCAGAGGTTTCAACCCGTTGAGTTCCGCCACCAGTGTGTTGGCGACGTACTTTGCTTGGCTATTGGCGGAAAATGCTGACTTCGGCATCTGTGCGGCGTTTGAAGAATCGCCGATCACATAGACGTCCTTGACCTTGGTGGATGCAAAGCTTTCTGGAGACACAGGGCACCACCGCCCCTCGACACAACCGGCACGCCAGGCAATTCCGCCCGCGCGTTGCGGCGGGATAACATTGCCGACGTCGGCCTTGAACTGCTGTCCGGACTTCACTGTCATGGTCTTGGTCCGAGGATCGACCTTCACGACCTCAAAACTGTCGATCTGATCGGTCAGATTGACCTCGATCATGCCCTTGTAGTGGGTCTCAAAAGCCTCTTGGAAAACGGGTTGCTTTGCAAAACTCGTCTTCGCGTCCAACAGCACGATTTTAGAGCGAGGTTTGTTGGTCTTGAGGTAATGCGCAATCATGCAGATGCGCTCATAGGGGCCCGGCGGACACCGATAAGGATTGGCTGGCGCTGCTATCACAACAACCCCGCCATCCTCCATCGCTTCGAGCTGTGATTTCAGCAGCCGTGTTTGATCCCCACCACGCCACGCATGCGGCATCACCTGCGTCGCCTCAGCGTCGTACCCTTCGATTGCTTCCAGATCGATATCTATGCCTGGAGAAAGAACCAACTTGTCATAAGAGACGCGTGTGCCGCCCATCATCGTCACGACGCGTGCGCTGGTATCCACGTCCACGGCAACATCCTGGATAAGATTGATACCGATGCTGCGGAGTTGGTCGTAGGAATGCGTAAGAGACTCGAGCGTGCGGAAACCGCCATAATAAAGATTGGAATAAAAGCAGCTCGTATAGGTCGGACTGCGCTCAACGAGAGTCACGTTAGCATTGGGAGCACCAACCTTAACGTACTTCGCAAGAGTTGCCCCACCCGCGCCTCCGCCAACGACAACGATCCGTGCAGCACCCTGAGCGTAAGCCGGACTGGGAAACGAGCTGAAAGCGGGTGACACCGCGAGAGCACCAAGCCCCTGCACCAGCCTTCTTCGGCTCAATTGCGTCATATCCGGCATCCTCTCAAAGCTTGCATTCTGTCACCGTCGGCTGATGTCGCAGATATCGCTGCATCCGTACAGCCATCCTCACGGTTCTGAGATCTCACCCAAAACCGTCTGCCAAAAGTTGTCTCATTGTGAAGCTTCACAGAAAGAAGCCCCGCGCAGATACGCGATCTGGAGGGCTGACTGTGGGTTGGCTGCACACCAGAAAGCCAGAGCTTTTGTACAAGCGGCAAGGCCCCCCGCTTCCTAAAGGCATTGCGGGCAAGATCGCGCACTGCCGGGCAAAGCCGCCGGAGAATCCACCCACGACATGCCGGAAAAGAAGCCTCGGAAGCCCCCAACACAGTCACCGACCCCCAAACACCTGGGACGCAAAAGCACAAGGCCGCTCTCACGGGGACCTGCTTGGCCTCGCGAATAAGCTGCTCAGATTGAGCTAAGCACTGAAACCTTTTTAAGGCGGAATTGCAGATTGTCGAGGGGAGCGCGTTATAGCTTTTGCCTGTCCCTCTACCTTCCTCGGAGGCGCATCCATCCAAAAAATCTGACCCGGACCGTTTCGTAGCACGGCATAGACGAGTTCACCTGGGTCTACGAGCGCCTCATCAGGAAGCTTGAAGCCGCCGCGCAAGAGGATCTCCCCAGCGAACTCCGAGCAATAGTAGACGCCATCACGACGCGGAGGCAGGAAGAAGATACGCCGCCAAACGGACATCCAGTCGTACCCGGTGGTCCCGAGTTGGGGCCAGACGAACCGATTGACGTCGGCGTTCCAATTAATGCGTGTCGGGATGTACCAGCATGCACCGGCACTCGACATAAGCCGCATCCCGACCCCGTGCCCACTGCGGGCCTCTAATAGAAAGAGCCGCGGCCGGGCCCCTCCTGCACTGAGCCACATTGCGATACCCACGTGGGCATAGCGGCTGCTGCTCCAGACACGAACCATCCGTCCGGAGAAAGTGTGACTCTCAAAGGCAATCAGGTCACCTGACCGGACGTGAGGACGAAGATCTTTGTAGCACAGAGAAGGAGTCGACATTCCGATCGTCCAAGGAATCACTGGGCCAAATCGGAACGAGCCTACGCAAAAGCCACACGTCCACCAAGCAACATGCGCATCTGTCCCCCACAATTCGACGCGCCCTGAAAATTCCTTTGCAGGGTGTCACCGAGAGGACAGCCGAAATGCAAAACTATTGGGACGGCGGCCCAGCCTTCCGCGAAAGAGCCTTCCCTTCTGCTCCCATATAGACCGCCAGGATGCGGACATCGCTATCGCCGCCATTGCGCCCATCATGCGCGATATCGATGGCCTCCATGAACCCGATGCCCGAACGATAGGTCCGCACGCCGTTCTCACCGTAGTCCACGGTCAACTCCCCCTCCAGTATATACGCGAACAAAGGCACCCCATGGCTGTGCCAGCCTGTCGATGCGCCAACGGGCACCGTAATGACGGCAGCCGTAACCCTCGCTGTTCCGGTGGGATACGAGATCGGCTCGCCCAGGATCGTTTCGGAAGTTGAAATCAATGTATCGACGCTTGGCTGCAGAGACTTTCGGGCATCGGCAATTCCAGCGCCCATAAACGCTCCGACTAACAACGTCAGCCCGATCCCGGCAGCGACACCCGCTACGAAATGTGCGCTGCGGCGAAGGCGGCAACCTCTATTTCTTGAAGTCACAGACATTTCCACCCTCCATATTTGCAGCGTCACAGAAAGGCTTGGCCCAGCGACTCCATGGGTCTGCCCGGCACCGAACGTAACGGAACACGCATCGAATTTTAGATTTGCTTTGATAGGATGTCGTTAAGCGCGTTTTTTCTTTACGGGCCGTCACCTGACATTATGACGGCAAAACTCCCATTCATGGGTTGTACGCAATTTGCTTTGAACCTTTTCCGCCGCCGATGCGACTACTAATCCGACACGCATCGGGAGATTTTTAGGATGCCAGATGGAGCAGGCAGCTGCAGACCGCGAGTTGGTCGAGCGAATTACGTCCGGCGATCAGACCGCATTGGCGGCCCTGTTCGCGCGCCATCAGGTGCGTGTTTTCCGTTTCATCTCACGAATTACGGGAAGCGACGCCGTGGCTGAAGAACTGGTCAACGAAGTCTTTATGGACGTCTGGAAGCAAGCGAGCCGCTTCGAAGCGCGCTCTGCTGTGTCGACATGGCTCCTATCGATCGCACGGAATAAAGCCTTCAGCGTCATGCGCCGACGCCGCGAGGTCGCGATGGACGACGATGCGGCAACCACTTTGGCAGATGACGCAGATACGCCCGACATAACCGCTCAAAAGAGCAATAAAGCAGATGTCATCCGCGCCTGCATGAACCATCTCAGTGCGGAACACCGCGAAATCATTGACCTCGTATACTACCACGAGATGCCGATAGCCGAGGTCAGCACAATCGTAGGCATTCCCGAGAATACCGTCAAAACGCGCATGTTTCACGCTCGCAAGCGGCTCTCGGTTCTATTGGCGGAGGCCGGTGTCGACCGGGGTTGGCCATGACCGAACATGACGAAAAGATGAGCGAACGCGAAGAAGTCGAGATGCTGTTACCCTGGTACGTCAGCGGCAAACTCGCGCCGAAGGATCAGCGCCGCGTCGAGGACTATCTCAACGCGCATCCCGATATGGCTCATCAGCTCAAACTGATCGAAGATGAAGCGGAAGCCAGCATCACCAGCAACGAAGAAATTTCCGGTGCACCTGCCGGCTCTCTCGATCGTTTACTGGCAGAGGTTGCCGCTTACGAAAAGAAACGCGTCGTAGCAAACATCCCGCGGCGCCTGTTGGCATGGACGGAAAGCCTTGCCAATGACCTGACGGCTCCCAAACTAAGATGGGCGGCTGCAGCAGTCGCCACCGTCGTAGCGATCCAGGCTGTCACGATTGGAGTCTTACTTGTTGGCGACGGCACCCAGCCACAGTTCAAGACAGCTTCTGGCGACAAGGCGCAACCAGCTGCCACAGGCGTTATCGCGCTGGTGCGTTTCACACCCGAAGCGTCAATAAACGAGATCGGATCTTTGCTGGAAACTTTCGGCGCCAGTATCGTTGCAGGCCCCATGCCCGGCGGCATTTACCGTATTAGGCTATCGACTGAAAACCTGAGCGATAAAGATGCCATAGCCCTTATAGAGCGCTTTAAGTCGAGCAACAAAATGATTAGCTTTGCGGCAAAGGCGCCAGGAGCGAAAAAGCCATGACGCGCACGCCCACGATACAATCCACACGTTCAAAGGCATGGGAGTACATTCCGATGATCGTCGGCGCTTTTTTCACAGCGCTTGGCTCGATCAGCTTGTCCGATCCGGCATTCTCGCAATCCTTTAATAGCAACAAACGCTTTCCGAACATCTCAAACCATATTCAAAAACACATTCCGGGCCCCAACATAAATAGGCAACGTCTGACCACACCTCAGCGCTTGAATCGCCCAAACCGGGCACGTCGCTTGGACCTTGAACGTAGGCGTCGCGGAGCAACCCCAAAGCTTATCGTTCCTGGCGCAAACACAAATCGCCTCGATCCTGCCGAAACCTTGCGCCGACGTCTGAACGACCGGGATGGTCGCGATACCCGTCCTGGCAATCGCGACAGAGGTAGAGGCAGTGGCAGCGGATCTGATGCTGGAAGATCCGTCATCTGCCGCAGGGGCGTGATACGCTACGGCCACTGTTACTGCCTCGCGGGCGCCGTCCGCCGTCGAGTCTCAGGAAACGTGTATACGTGCGTGACCCGGCCGCTTATCCAGCCGCAGGTGCTCGTAATCCCCGATCTCGATCGTGACCGCCCAAGTGGAAGCGATCGCATCGATGTCCATCGCCCGAAGGTGAGCGGCGGCTCTGGATCAGGCAATGGCGGCAATATCCAAAAGGTCGCGCTACCTCCTCTGCCCGCACCAAATCCGGGTCCCGGTCCCGAATTTCCAGCGGAGCTATTCGATGCGCCGCACGTGCCGGATGAAGTCATCGTATTTTTGTCTCGCGACCTCACCGACAACGACGTCAACTCTCTCGCATCCGACTACGGCCTTAATCCCGTAGAAAGCACGATGATTGAGCTGACCGGCCAACGTCTCCAACGGATGACGATCACTAACGGCCGCGACGTTGCGGAAGTAACGGGCGACATCGCCTCTGACCCGCGCGTCATCTCTGCGCAACCCAACCTGCTCTACAGGATGCGCAATCCAAAGCCGATTGACGGATCACCTGGTCAGAACGATCAAAACGAAAATGCCCCTGATCCCGGTGACGGCTCAAAGGAAGATCCGACGTTGCCCGATAAGACGCCAGGCAACAAAGCGGAAGCTCCCCCGCTCCCCCAACGGCCAAACGCGATTGAACCGGAACCGGCTATAGCCGAAAGCCACTCAAACCCCGCCGCTTCAGACAAAACAGACACCAAGTACAACGTCGCCAGCGGTGCGCCACCATCCAATGGGGCAGCCACGACCGACGAATTACAGTACGCGTTGTCGAAAATTAGTGCCCCAGCCGCCAACCATCTCGCCAGCGGTCGCGATACTCTGGTCGCGGTCATCGACACCGGCATCGAAGAGACTCATCCCGAGCTAGAGGGTGCTGTCGCTGACCGCTTCGACGCCATTGGGGATCGCAAAGGTGCAAAACCCGACCACGGAACCGCTATTGCCGGCATTGTGTCGGCTCATAAGACTGTGCGAGGCGTTGCCCCAGATGCACGCCTGCTAGATGTGCGCGCCTTTTACGTCGACGAAAAGAGCAAGGAGGTCGAGGCCAGCAGCTTCATCCTCGCCAAGAGCGTTGATTGGGCTTTTACGCAAGGTGCCCGTATCTTCAACATGAGCTTCACAGGCCCACATGACCCAACGCTGGAAGAACTCACGACGGAAGGATACAAAAAGGGTGCGATTTTCATCGCCGCTGCTGGTAACGATGGTCCCAAGGCGGCGCCGGCCTACCCTGCCGCCTATCGCAGTGTAATAGCCATCACCGCCACCGACCAGGCAGACCGCATCTATGCGGATGCCAACCGCGGGTCCTACATCACCGCCGCCGCGCCAGGAGTCGACATCCTGGTACTGGCGCCGGAACAGTCGATGAATTTCCTGTCGGGCACATCGATGGCTGCCGCCCACACCAGTGGCTTGGCCGCGCTCCTCTATCAGCGCAATCCGGCAATATCTCCCGATCGCATCCGCTCTATTCTGAGCAGGACTGCACACGATCTCGGACCTGAAGGTTACGACGAGGAATATGGCGCCGGCCGTATCGACGCTGCCGCCGCGCTTCAGGAAGCCACGCGCAGCAGCAGAAGCGACTAATTATAAAAAGGGTGTGAACCTTTTCACCCGTTCCATCGACCAAACACTATCGGCAAAAAATCGCCTGCCGATAGTGCTAACGAGAACGGAGTGTTGAGTTATGCATCCATCAGTGCGGCACAGCCGTAGCTCTCAATCGAAACGGCCACCACGAATTTACATGAGGGCCGGCCGCCGCTCGGAAGAAACCCCACTTTGTCGAGAAAAGGATCGCACCCTATCCCACATCCTCGCCAGTCTGCTGTTGCTCGTGCTCCTGTTTATCGGCCTTCGCGCAACAGCAACGGCAGAACCATCACCATCTGCGAGCAATATAGCCCCAGCGCTTCACATCTCGCGTGCCCACGCATCGCTATAAAGCGGCAACAGACTTTCAATCGGCACGATTATGTCCCGCTCCAAATCGTAGACTGGGAGATCTTTGATCAGATCGATCTTCGCCGGACCACGCGCAAACGTAAGCGCTCCACTCACGTCGCGTGAATCGCGATGCCGGGCAGGCCATGCCTTGATAGTCTCGATCGAAGAAAGCACGGGTCCAGCAAGATCGCTGCGCACAAAGAACGCATTCACACCCGTCGAGTTGGTGCCGACGAACGCATAGCCACGCTCCTCTGCAAGCGAGATCATAGCTTTGATGGAAGCTCCAAAATATTGGCCCGAATGATGCGCGGAGAGACGTCGGAACGAGGGATCGTACGGAATAGTGATTGAATGATGATCACCCAACACACCGTTGATCTCCGCGATCAGAATCGCCGGATTGACGGAGGCGATCGCCTTCAAAACCCAATAGTCATTTCCATCAATATCGACACTCAAAATACCAAGCTCGCCTGCGAACCCGTTACGAGTGATCAGGTCGTTGATATTTTCAGCCGTGATAAAAGCGCTCTCAGCAACAAGATCATGCTTCCAATGGATCGCTTCTGAACGCACATAATCCATGTGGGCCGAATTGCCATCGAGGACGAGCCCGCGCCAGCCACGGTTCTGCAACAGGAACCTCGTATTGGCCTCTCCAAAATTCTCGACACCAAATTCAACGAACGAACGGTCGATATTGGGCAGTTTGTGGCACAGCCATTCAATAATGCCGTCCTCACCCCACTGAGACGTCACGCGGAATTCAACATCAGCAAGCGTCTTGATCTGCTCGCGCTGGCGAACCTGCATCGCAGCGATCTGCCCATTCAAGAAAAGAGACCTCTCAAGCAGCTCTTTGCTCATAGCAAACGTATGACCATGAGAGGCAAGGATATGGTCAAGCCGCCCCGTCAGGCCGTGAAAAATCTTTCTGAACATGTCCCCCGTATGCTCCCCCACACTCTCTAAATTCACTTACACACTAGTTGGCAAAATGGACGAATACCCCTCTTATCGTGTGTCGTCATAAGGTCGGAAGACCACGGCAAAGGCTCTCAACACAACGACGCATCACATGCATCACCCGCTCGGGTAACATCAACAAGGATCACCAGGTAACTCATCATGGTTCAACGCATTTCCAGTGGCTCTCCTTTTGAACAGACGTTTGGCTATTCTCGCGCCGTCAAGGACAGAGACATGATCTATGTCTCCGGCACAACCGGATACGATTACGCGTCGATGACGATGCCTGATTGCCCTGGGGAGCAGGCCAGAAATGCACTGGAGACAATAGCGAAAGCGCTTGCGGACACAGGAGCGTCTCTCGCGGATGTCGTGCGCGTGGTCTACTACGTAACCGACGTCGCGCATGTCGATGCCGTTGTTGCAGCGGTTGGGCCCAAGTTTTCCGAAATTAGACCCGCAGCATCAATGGTCATCTGCGGTCTCATCAAGCCTGAGATGAAAGTCGAGATCGAAGTCACGGCCCGGATCGGCGCCGCGCAATCCTAAGTGACTGAAAGGGCTCCGCAACTGTTAGCAGCCAATTCCTGGCCTAACGCACAGAGGGATTTCATGACGGCCAACGTGATTCTGATCCCCGTCGCTCCGGGTGAGTTGATCGACAAGATCACGATCCTGAAGATCAAATCGGAGCGCATAAGCGATTCCGACAAGCTCACGAACGTACGCCGCGAGCTGGAGATATTAAGAGCCGAGCAACACCGGCATATCCCAAACTTACCACAAGTTATGGAGATGCAGACGCGGCTCGAAAACGTAAACGGTCGCATTTGGAATCTGGAAGACACCATCCGGGATTGCGAACGTAACAAGGATTTCGGCGAGCTGTTCCTGGAAACGGCTCGCGCGATCTACCGCACCAACGACGAGCGCGCCGCCATAAAAAAGGAAATAAATCTCCACCTTGGCTCACAGATCGTGGAAGAAAAATCGTACGCGAACTACTGACGCCCCCGACAGCGAGCACATCGGCGCCATCACCATCCCGTGAAACGTGGCGGGATCTTTCACGCGTTATCATTAACGCGACAGCGACATATATGGTGCATCGCAGTTATGATATTGAACCAGCGCCGAGGGATCGGTCGGACTGGGGTAAGGTCGTTGACAAAACTATACAAATTAGCCGGAAAGCGAATTTACGTTGCTGGCCATCGCGGAATGGTCGGCGCGGCCCTGGTGCGCCAATTGCGTAAACTCGGAATGGAGCCTCTGACCACAAGCCGAGACGAGGTCGATCTCCGTAACCAGGCCGACGTCCGCCATTGGTTTGAAGTTCATAAGCCTGACGTCGTGTTTCTAGCGGCTGCAACTGTGGGCGGAATTCTCGCCAATGCCACGCGGCCAGCAGAATTCATTTACGACAATCTTGTCATTGAAACGAACGTGATCGATGCGGCCCACCGCAACGATACCGAACGAGTGATCTTCCTCGGATCGAGTTGCATCTATCCTAAACACGCTCCCCAACCGATCAGCGAAGACAGTCTTCTCACCGGTCCTCTAGAACCAACAAACCAATGGTATGCGATCGCGAAGATTGCCGGCGTAAAGCTGGCCCAGGCGTACCGCGAACAATACGGACGGCACTACATTTCAGTGATGCCGACCAACCTTTACGGCCGCGGTGACAATTTCAATCTGGAAGGCGCGCACGTTATTCCGGCACTCATGCGTAAAGCGCATGAAGCGAAACTCGCTGGTTCAGACAAACTTTCCGTATGGGGCACAGGACAAGTCCGCCGCGAATTCCTGCTTGTTGACGATCTGGCCGACGCGCTCGTGTTTCTTGCCGAGCATTATGACGCCCCCGACCCAATCAACGTCGGCGTAGGCAGCGACATAGCGATCAAGGAGCTGGCGACACTCATCTGCGACGTCGTCGGCTTCGAAGGCGAACTCGCAACAGACCCCACGAAACCCGACGGCACACCGCGCAAGCTGATGGACGTTAGCCGCATCAACAGCCTCGGCTGGCATGCCCAAACATCATTGGATGTTGGCCTGCGCGATACCTACGACTGGTATTTGCAGAATCTGGGCAAAGTGCGGTCATAAAATATGTGGAACACGCCCTATCTATCTTGAGCCCAGCACAACAACTTGGCAGGGTCATTCTCCTCAGATCATTCAGACGGCTGATTTATACGACGTCAGCATCTGACGCGGTCTCTTGCTCTTCGCGTCCCTTTCAAGCGGACGGGGGAGCATCGACCCACCATGATGGGGGGCACGGCCGAGATGCGTCCTCACAACGGATTGCAGTACTTTGAAGTCAAAGGTTGGCACAAAGACGCGGGCACCCAGATCGCAGTGACGTCCGCCGCAGATATCGTGACGGCGCGGCGTATCATTTCCTCCCAGGTCTCCGCCCTGACCGAACGGTGTCAACAGCTTGATCGCAACTTAAAAAAATCCGGAACATTCGACGCCGAAATTGAAAAGTCGAAGACGCGCCCATCGTTCGATCTGACCATCACGAAAGGAAAAGCGCCCTCCCCCGCCACCTGGCAACCACTCCAAGAAAATAGTCCCCCGCGTCAGGAAAAGGCGCCCCGCGATCAAAGCGTGGTTGATTGGCTCACAACAAACTCGATCACAGGATCGACTTATCTAACCTGTGGCACGGCAAGCCAGACTCCTTTGTGCGCACAGCTGAAACAACGCGACTTTAAAATAGTTGGCGTTCTATCCGGAGAAGGAAAACGTCAACCAGTTGAATCGGGCCACCCCGACCGCAGCCGCCCGCAAGCCGGTTCTTTAGCTCAATGGTTTGCTGATACGCCAACAACCGCACGAGCTGATATCGCAGGCTATATTCTCGACGCCACCGCCACCACAACAGATCTCAACCTTATTCGACACCGCGTGCTTCCTGGGCAATATGTCTGCACCGAACGCTATTCCAAAGTGGCCGAGGGCTTCGCATCGGACTGGGACGGCCGCATTATCGAATGGCCTCAACACGTCATGTTCCTGGATCCCGGGCCCCGTTATCTCGATCCACTCTTCATACCCAACGATCGTCTGCACGAAACCAATTGGCCCAAAATTTCGGTCGTAACAGTCAGTTACAATCAGGCTCCCTACCTTGAAGATTGCCTTCGGTCTGTTCTCGACCAGGGCTATCCCAACCTTGAATACATCGTCATCGACGCCGCTTCGTCCGATGGCAGCCAGGAAATCCTGCAGCGCTACGCGCCCCAACTTTCACGCCTCATCATTGAGCCGGACGAAGGCCAATCGCATGGCCTCAACAAGGGGCTTGATGTGGCAACGGGCGATATCCTGACGTGGATCAACAGCGACGACATGCTGGCCCCCGGCGCCCTGCGCCGCGCAGCGCTCGCTTTCCTAGACAATCAGTGCGACCTGATCGTCGGTGGATGCGAGCGGATTACCGAAAACAGCGCCGAAGTTACCTCGCTCCATCACCCAGCCTTACCTTATGGACGCGCAGTCCCCCTCGGCTTCTTCGAGCACTTCATGTGGACCAACTCATGGGAGCGCGGCGACTATTTCTACCAGCCGGAAGTTCTGTTCACCGCCGACATCTGGCACAGGTCTGGCGGCTACCTGAAACAGCACCTGTACTGGGCGATGGACTGGGAGCTCTGGATAAGAATGGGGCTCGCTGGCGCGATCATCACTCACATCCCGGACACCATTGGGCGGAGCCGCGAACATGAGGCCCAAAAGACAACCTCGGAACAACGGTATCTCCATCAGCTCAAGAACATCTTGCTTGAACACGACGACGCACTCTCCCAGCTTCAACAAAGTTCAGGGGACTTACCGAAGGGCGAAATTCCAGACTGGATCAATTTCGACCCCATTCACGGCCCAGCACACGTTCCACTTAGCTTGTATCAACGCATTTGGATGTTGCGCGATCCACAAAGACTGCACATCGCAATTCAACATCGCTTACCCGAGCCGGTAAAAACTCAGATCAAGCGATTGTGGCGCCTCCGCCATCCGGAAAATCTGCGCGCCGCAATCAACCATCGCATCCCGCCACGGCTCAGGGATTATCTGCGTGAAAAACGGAAGTCCCTCCGATACGACCTCAGCGGCGTGAGCTTCATCAATCGCGTCCGTCTGAAAGAGTGGACCCGAAGCCGAGAGCTACTGGTCAAAGCGGAACACGATGCGCAAGAGGCCCGGGCGATACGCGCCAAATTGGAAACCGAGATCGCACAACTGCGCTTGCGCTGTACCGAATTGTCGGAACAGTGCCTGGAATTGAATGACCGGATCGCAAAGTCACCCGACGAAGAGCAGTCCACCGCTGAGGTAATCTCAGAAAGCATAGCCAATTTTGCCACGAAGCTACTGTTCGACCGGACAGCCGATTTGCAATCGCGCCAAACCATTGCGGCATATCTCGCGCACGGCAACACCGTTGAAGATGCTCTGCGAACCGTAGCCATCCAGTGCTATTCTGAACAATCAAAGGTCACCTTCACCGCGAACCGCCGACTACTTGCACGGCCGGTAGCGATGCCAGAATTGTCCGCCACCGAGCATCAACGAGGCGAGTTCACAATTATTGATGTCGGGGCCGAGCCGCTCGACTTCGAGGCTCATGTGTATGCGGCGCTCCCCAAGTACCGACCATCCCTGATTATCGGTTTCGATCCAACCGACCAAGATGCTCCCAAGGTAGAGACAAGCGAAAACGATGAAGCTCTACGATGCGAAATTCGCACGTTGCCATACTTCATCGGGGACGGTCATCCGGCAACATGCAATCTTGCACGCATGCAACCAACATCCTCGCTCCTTGAACCAAACCTTACGCTTGCCCGTCGGTTTTCCTTACTCGCCGAGGCATTAGAAATCGTGGAAAGCCGAGCCGTTGAAACACGCCGGCTTGATGATGTCATTGCAGAACAAAATATCTCTGATCGCTGGATTGATTTCGTGAAGATCGACGTCCAAGGCGCAACGCTACCCGTCTTAAAAGGCGCGCGAGAAACTCTGTCGCGAACGTTGATCTGCCACTTGGAGGCTGAGTTCACAGAGATCTATTTGGGAGAAGCGCTTTTCAGCGACATCGACAGATATATGCGCGAGCTGGATTTCGTTCTGATGGACATCGCGACCCTTGGCCGACAGCGCTACAACGCCTTTGATGTCACGGAGGACCGCTTTTTCCACGCCGGCCGTTTGTTGTGGGCAGATTGTGTATATGTCCGCCACCTGGATGATCCGGAAAAACTAAGCGACGCCGAGCTTCTCAAGCTCGCCGAAATCGCCCACGTTGTATACGGAAAATACGACGTGGCCGCATTTGCACTCCAAACCGTTTCAAATCGTGCCGAGTCCACCGTCTACGACGACTACACCGCGATATGGAACTGATCCTGAGCGGCGTTTTAAAGACAAATCGAGCAAGGCATCAGTTGGTATGAACCTTGCTCGATACTCGATTGATGACCTGAGCGAGGGATCGAAAAGTCGTGTCGCAACCTCGGCGACAACCAAAAGAGGGGCTAGGCTTAATGTCTGAACGTCGTGTTGCGTTAATCACCGGTATCACCGGCCAGGATGGCGCATATCTCGCCGAGTTTCTGCTCGACAAAGGCTACGAAGTACACGGCGTGAAACGTCGCTCTTCGCTGATTAACACCTCACGCGTTGACCATCTTTACCAGGATCCACACGTATCTGACGGGCGGTTCCGGCTGCACTACGGCGACCTCACCGACAGTTCCAATTTGATACGATTGATCCAGGAAACCCAACCAACCGAGATTTACAACCTCGCTGCGCAAAGCCATGTCGCAGTGAGTTTCGAAACTCCGGAATACACGGCCAACTCTGACGCGATTGGCACACTGAGGCTGCTCGAGGCTATTCGGATTCTCAAACTGGAAAACGAATGCCGCTTCTATCAGGCCTCCACCTCCGAGCTCTACGGCAAGGTGCTTGAAACCCCCCAACGCGAAACCACCCCCTTCTATCCCCGCTCGCCTTATGCCGCAGCGAAGCTCTACGCTTATTGGGTGACCGTGAACTATCGGGAAGCCTACGGAATGTTCGCAAGCAACGGCATTCTGTTCAATCACGAAGGGCCGACACGCGGTGAAACGTTCGTAACCCGCAAAATCACGCGCGCCGTCGCAGCGATCACCAATGGCAGGCAGGATCGCCTTTACCTTGGCAATCTCGACGCCAAACGCGACTGGGGCTTTGCCCGCGATTACGTAGAAGGCATGTGGATGATCCTGCAGCACGAAAAGCCGGACGATTTCGTCCTGGCTACAGGCGAAACACGTTCCGTGCGCGAATTCGTGGAAGCGGCGTTCGCCGTTGTCGGAACCCAAATTGAGTGGCGCGGCAAAGGCGTCGACGAGACGGGCGTGAATAGCAAGACGGGCGAAACACTCATCTCTATCGACCCGCGCTACTACCGCCCGACGGAAGTCGACTTGCTTTTGGGCGACGCGACGAAGGCCCGGGAAGTCCTGGGATGGGAACCGCAGACCTCATTTGAGGAACTGGTGGAGATGATGGTCAAGTCGGATCTGGTCGCCGACAACTACACACCATCAATGGTTCAGGGACAGCATTGAGACACGAATTGGAGCCCGCTCAAGACGGGCGCCAACTTCCCCGGCATATCGGTCCTCCAGCGCTTCGAAGGATCAATAACCCGCGAGCTTACCGCGCCACTGCAACCAGCGCGCGAACGCCATAGGCAAGCGGGCACAATCCTCCAGGGACAATGTATGCTTGTCTCGTTGACCGGCATTACCGCTTCGCGTCCCAGAACGAAGTTGCTTTGCGCGTAATAGAGACAACGCCTGCGCCACAGTCCGGCGTTGTTGCGCGCTGAGAACCGGCGTCTTCAAGATAGTCCCCAACACCTCGATATCCGACCGCCATATCCGATCACGCGCATCGCGATCCCCCGCGAGCGTGAGTGACCCGGCATGTGTGCGATAGTGATAGGTGGGCACTCTCACACCCATCCCCCTCACCCCCTTTAGAAGGACGCGAACAAGAAATTCGCGATCCGCACCAACGCCAAGATCCGTGCGGAACGGACCAACCATGTGGAAGACGGAGGCCCGAAACAAACGCGCGTTGATCGCCGGAATTCCAAACGCTAGTCCCGGAAGCGACAACTTCGTTTGTGAGTAGATGATGCCGGAATCGTCGAACACAGGGCCACACGATACGCCCCCCATGATCATGTCAGCACTTTTGTGAAGGTCGAGTGCATTAAACAACTTCGACAAACCGAAGCCATGCAGAACATCATCCGAATTTAAAAGCGCAACATATTCAGCCTTGGCTTCGCCAATCGCACGGTTGAGACCGTCGTAAAGTCCTCGATCGGTCCCATCTAAGATACGTACAAATGGATAATCCGCCGCAATTGAACGCGTCGCGTCGTCAGAACCGCCGTCCGCGATCACCACTTCAAAGTTCACATTGACCAGTGCTCTCGGCACGCTATCCAGCGCCTTTGCAATAAAGCGCTCCGCATTTAGCGTCGGCATAACGAGACTGATCTGAGGTCGCATGCGTGTCTCTCGTCCGCGGGAACAGCTTGCGTAAGGTTGGGCTAAGCCATTATGTCTACAGACACTATCTTTTCGTCTCTCAATCCAAACGCCCAAGGATAGGTCCACCTCGGGCCACCAACTTCAAAGAACAGCTAATCATGTCTGAAAGCTTTGTCGGGCTTGCCGAAGCTCTCTTGCCATCTGTACTCGCAGCCGGCGCAAAAACAATGCACTACTTCCGCACCGGCGTCGAAACCGAGACCAAGGCTGATGGCTCGCCCGTCACACTGGCCGATCAGGCGGCAGAAGAAATACTGCTTGAAGGACTAAGTCGAGCTGCACCCGGCGTTCCTGTCGTGGCAGAGGAATCGATGTCTGCGGGGAAGGTGCCAAACCTCGAAGATACATTCTTTCTGGTTGACCCTCTTGATGGCACACGCGAGTTCATCAACCGGCGTAACGAATTCACGATCAACATAGGACTGATCAGAGACAAACGTCCCGTATTCGGCATCATCTTTGCCCCAGCCCTATCGCAACTCTATCTGACGCTGGCTGATGATCATGCCATATCCGCCCCGCTCGATCCTGATGCCGAAACATGCTCCCTGCAGGGTCTTAACGCCGATCGCATGCGGACCAGCGCGCTCAACGCTGAGAGCGGAATGACAATCGTCGCCAGTCGCTCGCATGGGTCTGAAGCTCTGGAAAATTGGCTGGCCGATGTTGACGTCGCGGGCCGCGCCAATATCGGGTCCTCACTCAAATTCTGCTTGGTCGCAGCAGGCAAGGCCGACGTCTACCCGCGCTTCGGACCAACGATGGAATGGGACACCGCAGCAGGCCACGCTATCGCGACAGCCGCCGGCGGCATGGTAACGCAAACAGACGGATCACCATTTCTGTACGGCAAGCTCGAAAAAGGCTTTTTGAATCCCAGCTTCATCGTCTGGAACAGCGAAGGCAATCCTCTGCTCTCGCGCGTTCGAGACGGTAAGAGATAGCACCAGCGCATCGCAATCGCGGCAAGACCCAACCCAAACTCCTTTACTTGAAAGGTGACTCACTACGAAATATACTGCATACTGAGAAAGGCGGTCGCGACGACTGCCGGACGTGCATAGGTCGGGGGAACAATGCACATCAGACACAAGAAGACCTGCCGCGTCTGTAAATCCCCCTCGCTCAAACCTGTAATCGATCTACAGCCGCAATATTTACAAGGCTCATTCGTCAAGGCTGGGACACTATCGCCGCCCTTGCGAAAAATCCCTACGTCTCTTGTTCGCTGCGACGTATCTGCGGAAGAAGGCGCTTGCGGACTTTTGCAGCTCCAGCATTCAATCCCCCCAGAAATACTGTATGCGAACTACTGGTACCGGTCCGGCACGAACCGGACGATGCGCGATCATCTCCAGGGTATCGTTCACGCGGCGATGGCAATCGTCGCGCCGAACGACAAACGCGTTCTAGATATCGGCTGTAACGACGGTACGCTGCTTGCCACCTATCCAAAGGACTTCGAACTGTGGGGGTTCGATCCATCCGATATTGCTCAGGAAATTACGGATTGGGTCCAAGTCGTCGGCACCACCTTTCCAAGCTCCCAGGGACGCGCCCGAATCGCAGGCCGTAAGTTCGACGTCATTACGTCGATCGCCATGTTCTACGACCTTGAAGACCCGATCGATTTTGCTTCCAACATAAAGCAATCACTGGCGGACGACGGCATCTGGATTCTGGAAATGTCGTACATGCCGCTCATGCTCAAGATGAACTCATTCGACACGATTTGTCATGAGCACTTGGAGTATTACAGCCTCGAGGTTCTGCACTACATTGCGCGCGCCGCGGGTCTGCGTATCTTCCGCGCCGAGCTCAACGCGATCAACGGCGGCAGTATCCGCTGCTACGTCTGCCATGAAAGCTGCATCAAATACGACACGCGAGAAGCCGATAGCTACATTCGCCGCCTACAGCTCATGGAATTTGAAATGCAGCTCGACACCGACGAGCCCTATCGCGCGTTTCAGGGGCGCATCGAACGGTTGCGCGAAGACATGAATAAGCTCATGGGATGCATCCGGGCGAACGGCGAAACAGTCCACGTCTACGGCGCGTCAACCAAAGGCAACGTGCTGTTGCAATGGTATAATATCGATACCTTCAAGATCGAATATGCCGCTGACCGCAACCCGCAAAAAAATGGCGCGCAAACCCTCGGAACGAATATCAAAATCATATCAGAGGAAAAATCACGCGCGATGAAGCCGGACTATTATCTCGTACTCCCTTGGCATTTCCGCCGTGAATTCATCGAACGAGAAGCCGAAACGATCCGCAACGGCACCAAGATGCTATTCCCGTTGCCAACGATTGAAGTTGTCGACGCGACCAACTTGGAGGCGAGCCTGGAGGGCGCCGAGCTGACGCCAAATCGGCTTGAAGAAATTCTTGGCATCTGAGACTCCTCCCCCTCCAACCGGATTGCGTTCACTCGTTATCGGAGCCAACGGGCAGGACGGCTCGTATCTTGCCGAACATCTTTTACGCTGTGGCTGCCGGGTCGTGGGCCTTGGCCGTCAGGCGCAATCGCGTTTCATTCCGGGCACCACACCGGGCTATACGTACGTCCCTGTTGATCTCAGCCGTGACCGCGAAACACTCCCCGATCTTCTTGTTAGAAGCCGTCCCGATCGCATCTATCATTTTGCAGCAGTACATGGCGCATCCGGCTTCGCTTATGAAGAACGCGGACAGGACGCGTTGCAGGTCAATATCGGCAGCGTTCATCAGGTGTTGGAATACATCCGAACCACAAACCCCGAAGCGTGCCTTCTCTATGCCAGTTCAGTGAAAGCCTTTAACGCAAAGCCTGCCGGCCGAGTTCACGAAGAGCTCCCACGTCACTCGACATGTCTTTATTCCATCACCAAAAATGCCGCCTCGGATCTGATCGGCTACTACCGGCATCACCACAATGTTCGAGCCACCACGCTCTTTCTGGCCAACCACGAAAGCCCCAGACGTCCCAGCCATTATGTACTGCCGCGCATAACGCAAATGTTGGCGGCTGCACTAAGCGGCGAGCAACCGAGCGATCCGCTTCGTTCGCTAAACTTCTCTTGCGACTGGGGGAGCAGCGCGGAGTTCGTCGAACTTGGCACACGTTTGCTGGAAGTGTCTCCGAACCAGGACTACGTGATGGCAACAGGAAGGACATGGACCGGTTTTGAACTCGTTCGAGAGCTTTTCTCTCTCGCGGAACGCGACTGGCGAAATCATCTCCCCGTTTTAGAACCCATCGATACGTCGTATGCCGCCACGTTCGGCGCCGATATCTCTCGCATGGTTAGTGTCCTCGGATATGGCCCACAAAAGAATGCGTTGGATGTCGCGCTCTGGATCCTCGCAGAAAATCACGGCCTACACCTCCGCCGTCATCCAGCCCGACGGGTCTCCACAAAGTGACCGACATCCTCCTAGGACAGCTTGGCTCGAATGGTGATTGCCTCTACGCAACGACAATCGCCCGTCAGATCAAACACGATTTCCCGGAGTGCCGACTGACCTGGGCGATCTCTTCGCTATGTAAACGGGTGATCGAGAATAATCCGCACGTTGACGAAGTATGGGAAATTCCCGTTGCGTCCTGGGGCGACCTGAACGCAGCGTGGAATGCACTGGAGACAGAGGCAGCCCGCGAGCTTGCCCGTGGGCGATACCAACACACCTTCCTCACGCAGATCTGCCCCAACCACTTCGGCAACTACGACGGTACGATCCGTCCATCGATTTTCCGGAACTACCCGCGGCCGATCACTGTCCCTGTCGAAACGATCATTGAACTAACCGATACCGAAAAAGAGACAGTCGCCCAGTGGGTCCGGAATAAGGCGCTGTCAGACTTTGAAAAGGTCGTCCTTTTCGAATGCTCTTCGAAATCGGGGCAATCATTTGTAACGCCCGCATTGGCCGTCGAAATCGCGCGCGCCGCACTCACCAAAAACCCGCGCATCGCCTTTATCCTGTCAACGCACGAAACGATCGCATCGGATCGACCGCAGATCATCCAGGGTGGCGATCTCTCAATGCGCGAAACAGCGGCCCTGACGCATCACGCCGATCTTTTTGTCGGCTGTGGCAGCGGGTTGACTGTCGTCGCCACCAGCGCTGCAGCGAAACCAAATCTCCCGAACATCCAAATCCTCAAGCGCGCGACCTCGGTCTACGCCTCGTTCAAACACGATTTTGAGTACTTTGAGAAACCGAACAGTCACTTCTTGGAAACAACACACGCGAATACTGATCGATTGGCCCGCACAATCCTCGCAGCTCTCCAACACGGGATCGCAGAAGCCAACAAAGAGTTCGGCGAAGAGATATCGCTCGATTTCCGCTGGTACTGCGAACTCATAGATCAAATGCTGCTGCAAAACCGCCAGTTCATCGAAGCAGCGAACTCTTTAACCGTCACGATAGAGCGCTATGGACCTCGCTCAGACCTAGTCCGCTTCGGCAAGGCGCTCGTGCTACCGTTTCTCGAGTTGGATCCCTCCGCACAGTTTCCACGCGGCCGCGAGATTATCGATCGCATCCACGCCGCCATTGCGACCGCGTAACAAGCACGCCGACAGCTTTATCCCCTATCCTCGCGCGCCGTCTATTCTGGTTCCGAACGACATCACGACGGAGCGTGGGATGGAGCACACCCCTAACCTCGGCCTGCCCTACATCATGGCGGCTCAAGCTCAAAAGCATGTAACGCACAACGAAGCGATACGTGCGCTCGACGCGATTCTGTATCTCGCCATTCAGGACCGAACCCTCACGACATCACCAGAAGATCCTGAAGAGGGTGCACGCTACATCGTTGCCGCCCCGGCCACGGCCAATTGGGCCGGCCATGAAAATGAAATCGCCGCCTTTCAGGATGGAGCCTGGATGTTCTATCCGCCACGCGAAGGCTGGATCGCGTGGCTCACCAACGAAGAGCAAACACTCCTATGGAATGGAGTAGCTTGGACAGCTTTTGGTGGCGGAGGTACCCCCACAGAGTTCGGGATTAATGCAACAGCCGACGCAACAAACCGCTTGAGCGTATCATCGCAGGCCAGCCTTTTCTCTCACGAAGGCAGCAGCCACCAGATTAAGATCAACAAGGCCGCACCGACTGATACGGCCAGCACGCTTTATCAAACAACCTTTTCATCCCGCGCCGAGATGGGGTTGATGGGTGATGACGATTTTCACTTCAAGGTATCCCCCGATGGGGCCGCATGGCATGAAGCTATTGTCATCGATAAGGACACTGGCTCCGTCACGCTGCCGAATACAGCCCTCCCCTCGGGCGGAGGAAGGGAATTGCTCGCGGCACCGCGAACATATTATGTCGACGGAGGCGCGGGTTCGGACACGAATACAGGCCTCTCTGCGCCCGATGCGTTTGCCACCATTCAGAAAGCCATCGACATCGTCGCAAGCCTGGACTTGGGCATCTACGACGTCACAATCCAGATTACATCTGGTACGTACACAGCCACGAACATATTGAAGCCGCTCGTCGGATCCGGACGTTGCTATATCGTCGGCGATGAGGGAACACCGGCCAATGTCACCATCGACGTAGCCTCAAACGCTTGCTTCACCGCTGACAACACCTACGCAATCTACCATCTGCGGGGGATGAAATTGGCAACCACAGGCACGCCTGGGTACGCGATCAAGGCTATGGGCCCCAGCAAAATTTATTATGGAAATTTAGATTTCGGCACTTGCACAAACAGCCATATGTATGCCGAGAACGGCGCGAATATCGAAGCGGACGGGAACTATACGATTTCCGGAAACAGCGCCTATCATTGGCTCGTTTCGGCGGCCAACGTCCAGGTCGTCGGTCGAACAATCTCGCTGACAGGCGTACCCGCCTTCGGAACCATCGGAACACAAGCCTTTGCCGCCGGACTACGAACGGGCGCACTTGTTGTCATCGGTAACACCTACGTGGGAACAGCGACCGGCAGGCGATATTTCGCGTCGAGCAATGGTCTTGTCGACACCAACGGCGCAGGCACATCGCATCTTCCTGGAGCTTCAGCTGGAGCAGTCACAACCGGTGGCGAGTACATTTAGGCAACCATCACGCGACCATGTTGTTGGCGTCCTACCGACCTCCGCCTTGAGCGAGCACGTCGGCTTTATAGCCAAAGAACGCCATTTCCTCTTTGAAATAGTCATCCAACCATCGGATCGTCTCTGGGCGGAGTTTTTTTATATAATTGCCAGGATGAACTTGGCGGATATGGCGTGTATCCACTTCGTCGGATGGAATCACATCGTGTTGCGCAGCAATAGCGTCCACTACGTCGCGTGAGATGTCCCAACCAAAATGCGCAGCAAGACCGGCAACCCAATCGGGCTTTTGGTAGATAACGTCTTCATACCGATACATCCGTGTCTCACAAACACCGCACAGCAAAATCCTGTAATTCATAAGGAACGCACGGAATGTTTCCGCTGCGCGCTTGACGTAGTCGTCAATCTCAAGGGCGCGGGCGAGGTCGCGCATCGACATGTTGGCGTTGACGCTTTTCAAGACCTTTCCGGGTTCAGGATGGCTGTCACGCATCGAGAAGTAGTGCGAAACGAGCATATCTCGCGGGTCGCGCACAAGAAGAACAGGACGTGACTGTTTGAGGATCGGAATATCGAAACGACGGGGAAAATAGCGGAAGCCGCCATAACAATAGCCCCGAGGCAGAAAAATCGCCGATGTATCCGCCGGCATATTCTTATCCGGCAAACCGATCGCGAAATACTCCTGCATGATCGAGACATAGGTCACACCAGCGCTGGCGGAAAGCTTGCGCATAATGCCATCGAGCAGAACCGATCCTGACTTGGGCATCGCAAAAACCAAAGCGCTCGGCAGATCAGAACGGTCCGTTGGTGGCAGCGTGAAGAGCACGCGCCTTTCACCACCATCATCAAATTCCACGGAAGGGAGCGCAGCCCCCCCATCATGGGCCCTGCCTCCGAAAAAGAACCGCTTGCGCATCGTGGCTCCCCTTAGGTCGAAAATCAGGGCGGGGATGAAATAATCTCCGTCCCGATGCAAGTCCACAGCCGCAACGATTGAAGCGCTCAAAATACGGCCAAACGTCCGGACCAACGATTGCATGCGGCTCTGAGCAACGGAACTATCCACAGACAACGGATCATTTCGGAGGCGACCCGGCTTCCTAAACGCACACAAAGCGTATCATGATGCAACGTAGTCTGACCGTTTTAAATTGTACCATTCATTCCGTACGCTTTTGCAGCAACACCGTCCTTTTTTGCTCAGCTGTCCGTATACAGCTCAATTGAATGACATACACCCACACGCGACACGCTCGTCACCAGAAATGGTGAATGTCTAGCCACAACAGCCGCGAAGGGACCATGAAGATAAGCGTCGTCATTCCCGTCTCTCAACGCCAGAAATCTGCCGAACGTGCGCTGCGCTCGGCCTTGTTGCAGGACGGCCCTGTTCACGAAGTTCTTGTCGTTGACGACGCCTCCTCTCCTCCATTTAGGTTGCCCGACGAGCTCAAGAACGACAATCGCATTCGCATCATACGCAACGAAGTCAACGTAGGCGCAGGGGCAAGTCGCGAGGCTGGATGCCATCACGCAAAGGGAGATTGGATTGCCTTTCTTGACTCCGACGACTACTGGCTGCCTGGAAAACTCGCTGCGCAAGCAATCCTTGCGCAACGAGACTTCACCGAAAACCCAGGTGCGCTCGTTTGTTACTCTTCGGGCTACCAAACCATTAGGCGTAGAACCGGAAAGCAACGCGGCTTAGTGCCAGCCGAAAGTTCTCACGCAGAGGACTTCGCGAGCGCCTGCTGGTTTATGCCGGGCTCAACCGTGCTCATAAGCAAACGCGCGCTCAAGAAAACAGGACCATTTGATTTGAGCCTGCGGCGGCTCGAGGATCTCGATTGGTATATGCGATTCGGGCTTGCCGGCGGTCGCCTGCGCGTTGCTGCAATCAAAGGAGCCGTAATCGAAATCGGCGAGCGGCCAACTCCCCTTCAGATACACGAAGCTTGCGGTCTAATTGAGCAAAAGTGGCTAAATCCAAACGCCGACATCCCGCTTCCCGCAAAGATGCGTACGGCCCTACGCGCGTACTTGGATATTGAGCGGGCAGCAGCCCATCATCACGCAGGCCGCGTCATGGGTACGATTTGGTTTCTCGGACGTTCTTTTCTGCGTCGTCCGCGGAGATGCGTTCACCTTAAAAAATGGTGGCACCCACTTGACGAGAAACTTGAGCCGCCATAGTCGGCCCAAAAAATCTAACCTCCTACCGTCCTCGTTATGTTGATGGTTAGCCAGTGGTTTATCCTTGCTCAAGCACAGGTAATCATTGATGTTTTGGGATGCCATCGCGAACCTTACCGGTAATCATGAATGGCATAACAACAAAATCAATAAAACTACGTGGGTCAGAAAATTTAAAAGCAATTACAATTACATGCACCACCGGCCAATCTCCGCAAAACACCCAAAAGAAGATCAGCTACAAAACAGAATGAATTTGCACACAATTCTCAGCAAATTATCGCTGCCGAATTGGCATGGTCACAGGAAGTCTTTGCCATTCTCCACCCGACGACCAAGAAACGGGTGTAAAAATGAACGGGGCAGGTTGGATAGCAAAAGCCGCTTCTCTTGCGGTTTGCGCAACTTTGGTGAGTGGATGTGCTTCAGGCGGAAGCACAATCAGTCAGGGATTTACGCCATCAAAATTCGGTACTCCGGCAAGCGCGCGGGTACACTACGGCGAAGGCACCACACCAGTACGCCGCGGTGTCTACAAGATCGGCAACCCCTACTATGTCGGGGGACAGCGCTACGTGCCACGCCACGAGCCAAACTACGACAAAGTTGGCATAGCGTCTTGGTATGGCAGTGATTTCCACGGACGCCTAACAGCCAACGGCGAAATTTACGATCAGAATCGCCTCACCGCAGCACATCCTACGTTGCCGCTACCATCGAACGTTCGCGTAACGAACATGACGAATGGGCGCTCCATTGTCGTGCGCGTGAATGACCGCGGCCCCTTCCTTCATGATCGAGTAATAGACTTATCTCGATCTGCAGCACATCATCTGGGTTTTGCAAATAGAGGGCTTGCAAAAGTACGAGTCACGTATCTTGGCCCCGCCCCTCTATAAGACATCCTACAAACGTTGGACAAAACAACTTCAGCCATTCGGTAAAAATACCGCCGCGCGACAAGGTTCGCGCCGGGATTTGGCTTCATCAATGATACAGTGAATGAGTCGCATAGTGCCTACTATGCATAAACTCGTTGTACAAAGGAGCTGGCCTTTTAGTGATAGATGTAAAAACCATCAGCGCTAATCTCTGGCTGAAAACAAAACAAAAAGCGCCTACGACCGCGTCTTGTCGCAAAATTGGCGCATCCAAGGATCCCTGACAAATGCCCGGGCAAATAAGCGTTCTGGTCGTTGACGACTCAGGCGTCATGCGGCGGGCTCTGACGAGACGCATCCAGACGGATAGCCGCTTTCGCGTGATTGATACCGCTTCCGATGGCCGTGAAGGCGTCGAGAAAACGCTGAAGCTGCGCCCGGATGTCGTCACCCTCGACGTCGAAATGCCCGTAATGAACGGGCTAGAGGCCTTGCGGGTAATCGTCTCGCAAACGCGCACTCCCGTCGTGATGGTAAGCTCGGTCACAAAAGCCGGGGCTAACATCACCATGGAAGCGCTTGAGATCGGCGCAGTGGATTTTATCGCCAAATCGAACAGTGGCGACATGATCCACGAGAAGCTGCTTGCAGCCGCCCGGGCCAAACTTCAGCGTCCCGCACCAATCGCGCCCCGTACACGCGTCGCAACACCGAAACTGGCGGCAACAAGTCGAACGCATAGCCTGCGCACGTCTCCACCAAAATTATGCCTCATTGGAAGTTCAACCGGCGGCCCACAGGCACTACAGCAGGTCTTCGGACAACTCCCAGCCAGCCTGAAGGTACCAATCGTTGTCGCGCAGCATATGCCCGCGCAGTTCACCGACGCTCTGGCCAAACGCCTGAACCAGATTTGCAGACCCAATGTCGTTGAGGCGAAGGACGGAGATTTCCTGAGCCCTGGAGCGATCTATATCGCGCCAGGAGGCATGCAAACACGCATCGTGGAAAATCAGATCCGCGTGTCAGCGGATAAGGGTGAAAGCCTCTATAAGCCAAGCATCGACGTGCTCGGCGATAGTATTTTCCAAGCCTATGGCGGCCGCGTTCTGGGCGTGATGCTTACGGGAATGGGAGCAGACGGCACTAAGGCTTTCTTGAAAATGCACAACGCCGGCGCATTTAACATCGCTCAGAGCGAAGATACCTGCGCTGTCTACGGAATGCCTCGCGCCCTCGTTGAAGCCAACGCTGCGGACGAACAACTTGATCCCGAGCAGATCGGCGCGCGCATTGCCAACCTAATAGGGAAATAAAGCGCGAAGCGAGCTCGACGCTTAGCGATGCATCATACATCTGCGTGCGGCACACTATAATAACGTGGGTCACGCCAAAACAACGCCCTTACGACGCTGCCTGGCAGCGTCGTACAGCGCAATCCAGTTACCCAGCGAGAATAGCAGCCCTTAGCGCCGCCGGTGTTGCCGGCGCTGCAACAGCTGGTCTACGAGCCGCACCTAAATTCGCGTCCGCAGGCGAGAGGACCATACGGTGCATAGGATCGGCAACGAACTCAGTCGAAGTGCCTAATACGCTCTCGGAAGCGCCGAGCATGAGAAAACCGTCATTCGCCAGATTACGGCGCATCTTCGCCAAGACCTCGCGCTTACCAGCGTTATCGAAATAGATCAGAACGTTGCGGCAGAAAATAACGTCGACGTTGCCGATCGCATTGTAGTCACCCAACAAGTTGAGTCGACGGAACTGCACCTGTGAGCGAAGGCTCTCCTTGATCTGCCACTTGTCGCCCTTCTGGTCGAAATACCGCAACAGGAACGGCGTTGGCAGGCCTCTCTGGACTTCGAACTGCGAATAGAGACCTTCGCGTGCCTTGGCCAGAATGGCTTCCGACAGATCCGTTGCAATAATCTCGACCCTGCGCCCTCCAAGCTGAGCTTTCATCTGGTCAAGGATCATGGCCAGAGAATAAGGCTCCTGACCACTCGAACACGCAGCACTCCAGATTCGGATGGTCTTGTAGGCCGGCCGCGTTTCGATCAGCTTCGGTAGAACCACCTGCGAGAACTTGTCGAATGGCACCTTGTCGCGGAAGAAGTATGTCTCGTTGATGGTCATCGTTTCGACGACCTCTTTCGCAAGCGGAGCCGACTTGTTGTTGATCAGAATATCAACCAGACCATGGAACCCGTTTAGGCCCTCGCGCCGAATAATCGGCTGCATTTTGCTCTCAACGAGATACCGCTTTTGGGCATCGATTATGAGACCCGATTCCTTCTTGAGGAACGCGCAAAGCACCTCATAAGGGTCGCCGGATACCTTGGCGGTATTTGGGGTCATAGTCAGCTTCTCCGAACAGATGCCGCTGGCGGGCAGAATGCTTTTGTTGAGGAATTAATCTGGAGAGGAGCGCCGTAACGTAGGCGCGGAAGGAAATTACCCAATCGCAGCCAACGCCGAGGTCTCCACAGAATGCGGAAGAATACCTACCTGATCGAGTTTCGTTTCCAGGATGGCGCGATCAAAGGGCTTCATGATGTATTCATCAGCGCCGCTCTCGATCGCCTTCATAATGTGCTTGATGTCGTTTTCGGTCGTACAGAAAACGACTTTCGGTTCATGGCCATTCGGCATAGCCCGAAGCGCCTCGACAAATTCGAGGCCATTCATTTCTGGCATGTTCCAGTCAACAATGATGACTTCCGGCATGGACTTTTCACATGCCGCCTTGGCCAGCACGCCGTTTTCAGCCTGCTGAACCACGAACCCTATTGATTCTAGGATTTTGCTGATGAAGCCTCGGACGACTCGCGAGTCATCGACGACGAGAGCAGTGGTCATGTTGAAGGCCCCTGATACGCTGGAGGAACATTTGTCCGTGAACTGTGCACACTATTGATTACTACTTTGTGAAATCAAAAACGGCACCCACATCCAAAACGGGAATTAGGAAATCGTTAACCCGATACAGCCCGCTCATAAGGCTCGCCCGTATCGGATCGAAGTGCGGCGGTGTCGGAATACGCATGGATCCATCCAGAGATAGAACATCTCCGACCTGATCGACCATAAGTGCAAAATTCTCGCCCTTATGTTCCATTCCGATCGCCAAAGCGTTGTCAAAACTCTCGACGTCATCGAGTCGCAAACGCCGGCGAAGACTAACGGCAGTAACGATTTTACCGCGAATATTGACAAGCCCGACGATATCCTTCGGTGCGTGCGGAATAGGTGTAACCTTCTGCACGCGAAAGATCGTTTGGGTATCTTGTACGGAAATACCGAATATCTCTTCGCCAATAAAAATCGTGAAATAGCTCTGCGCACTTGTGCGAATGCGCTCATCCCCATCGCCGAGTACGGCTAAAGCCTGATCTTGAGCCTGCATGAATTGCCCCCCGCTTTGAGCTCAGCTCGCAAGCGCCATAGATGCCTGCTGACGTTCCGCTACAATCCCACTAAGCATGGAAAGAAGCGCGTTACGGTCAAACTTGGCAATCCGCCCTGCCAATACCTGTGCCGGGAAACTCATCCGGTGCCCGCTCGCCTCTCCATCCAAACCGATTATCGGTATGTTGCCCCGCCCAATCGCCTGACAAGCCTCCTGGATGGCTTTGAGATTGAGGCCCGGCTCCTCAAGGTCGATTAATACCGTATCGAACTCGCCGCCGCTTTCCTGCAGCAGGGCCTTAGCACCGTGCGAATCTGCACGCACGTTGACGCTAAACCCAGCCGCAGCCAAGGTCGGACACAAAACATCTGTCGCGTACGTATCCCGCGAGACAACAAGAAGTCGTGTACCATTTGTCTGCGATTTAAGGTCCGGCTCGGGGAAAGCGCCCCGCAGGTGATAGGCAATATCGACCAATTCCACGGCGTGATTCTTGACCACCGTCGTACCGATGATATCGGAACCTGGATTATCCATCTGAATGTCGAGCTTGCCTTCGAAGATATCGATAATCTCATCGACAAGCAGTCCCATCGTCCGGGAGCCGATGGAAATTATGAGCGCGGGACTTACGGGTCGTGCATAGACATCAACCGCTGGAGACGCCGGAACGATCGGCATCAAGCGACCCTGATGTTGCACAACATACTGACCGTTGGCTTCTTCGATCCGATCAGCTTCCACAGACTCGATACGCCCGACCAGAGATAGTGGAAGGATCTTAGGTGCACCGCCACCAGCACGGAACAGAACGTAGCGCGAGCTTTCCGATCTCGCCGCAACTTCACGTACGGATTCGGACTTACGTTCCGCAGATTTTTCGATACCCAGAGCGACCGCGACGCCTGCCGGATCGATAATGAGAACGACGGAGCCATCACCGAGGATCGTATGGCCAGTGAAGATGCTGAGGTGCGCGATAGTCGCACTAAGCGGCTTCACAACGATTTCCTGGACATCCGCGACGTCATCGACAATCACACCGATCGTCTGCGAACCGACGCGCATAATGACAACCAACGTATCACGATCATTGTCATTGTCGGTCATGCCAAGCACCGACCGCAACGCGACGACGGGAATGACCTGCTCACGCAGTTTGAGCACCAGCGAGTTTTGAAGTCGCTCGATCTTATGCGGCGATTGCCCCCCGATGCCGACCGCCTCGACAACGGCGTGCTGAGGAAGTGCGAAGCGTTGATCGCCCACTTCGACAATGAGGGCCGGGGCGATAGCAAGAGTCAGCGGAATACGCAGCGAGAAGCGGGAACCCGCTCCGGGCGCGCTCGACAAGGAGACCGACCCGCCAATGGATTCAATGTTCGACTTCACAACGTCCATGCCGACACCGCGGCCGGAAACGTTCGTGATGTTGCTTGCGGTCGAAAAACCAGGCTCGAAGATCTGCTGATAGATCTCCTGCTGCGTCATCGCAGCCAAGCCAGCTTCCGTGGCAATACCGCTCGATAGGATCTTAGACTTGATCTTATCGATATTCAGCCCACGCCCATCATCCACGATATCGATCGTGATCTGGCCGGCCTCGTGCGAAGCAGATACCCGAATGGTACCCATTTCCGGCTTACCAGCCGCCGCCCGCTCGTCCGGACGTTCGATGCCGTGATCCGCACAGTTGCGGATCAAGTGTGTCATCGGATCGCGAATGACATCTATGAGCTGACGGTCAAGCTCAGTATCGGCGCCTTCCGTAACCAGATTGATCTTCTTGCCAAGTTCGGATGAGAGCTCACGGATAAGACGAGGCAAGCTTGAATAAAGACGACCAACCGGCTGCATACGCGCCCGCATCACAGCGTCCTGCAGATCGCTCGTCACTGTCGACAAACGCTGTAACGGCGCTTTGACGGTATCTTCCTCGCGATTGCGTGTCAGTTCGAGCAGCTGGTTTCGCGTCAGCACCAGCTCGGAAACAAGTTGCATAATCCGCTCGATGGTATCGACCGTGACGCGGATCGTTTCTTGGCTATGGGCACCCTCTGATTTCTTAGAGTTGCCATTCGACGCCGGATTAGCCTTGTTGGTGCTCTCATCGGTTTTTGCTTCTGCAAGCGGTGCGGACGCGACTTCTGTCGCGGACATCACAGCCTCGTCTTCTTCCGCCCCGGTTTGCGCAGAAGATACCTCGGTGGTCTCAACCTGTGCAGACGCTTCCGTTTCTTTGAGAGCATTGGCAGCGTGATCCGCCAGCATACTCACAAGATCGGAATCATCACCTTCCGGTTCGCCGCCGTGCTCCTCGATTTCCTCGATTAGCCCTTTAATGCGATCGATTGCCGCCAGGATCAACGTAACCGTGTGTTCTGTAGGTGGCGCACCGTCGCGCAGCTCGCTGATGAGCGTCTCCGCACCGTGCGCAACATCCTGAAGTCGGTTCAGGCCAAGGAAGCTGGAGGTGCCTTTAATCGTATGAACGAGACGAAAAATACTGGCGATGAGCGATGCATCTGACGGATCCCGTTCGAACTGAACAAGTTGGTTTTCCGCGCCCTCGATATGCTCCGTCGTCTCTACCAGAAAATCTCTAAGTAGCTCATCCATAGATCCCGTGCCCCCCGGCCCCCAAAGCTCAATTCGCAGGTATCATTCGGTCCGCCATCGATTGCGGAGCTTCGACAGGCGCTGCGTATCCGTTGTTGACGAGATCCGCCAAATCAGAAAGCGCCGAACGTAGTTTCAACGAAATCTGCTCGCAATACTCTTCGACATCCTCGGCTTCGATTTCACCCTTTCCGTCACGGCGGCTTTTGATGACATCAATGCTTTCGAGACACATCAAATTGACTGCATCGACACGCGCTTCAAATTCGGTCCGCAATTCATCGCAGATCGAATCATAGATTTCTAAAGTCAGTTTGCTGCCCGGCAATTCCGAATGCGTAAAGTACTCACGGTACGTCCGAGGCGCCCAACCCAGTAGCTCATCGACCATTTCCGGCAAAAGCACGGGTAGATTTTCAATCAGAAGAAGCACCTCGTTGAAATGATTCAGAAAATCATTTGCAATTCCCGAGGCAGGATTGACGAGCGCGGCCGCCCGTTCTTCAAGATCCGATGGTACCGCTTCAACATTTGAATCTTCGCGCATCACTGGCTCCCCGTTGCAGTGGCCCGTGTTTTCACGGATTTAGGCCGAGCATCATATCCTCGTATAGTTTCCAGTACTTAACAAACGACTACGAAAATATTTGTTAGGCTCGAAACAGCCAAAAACACTTGAAATTGCGGGATTTTCACCAGATCACGCGTCTACTGAAGCTCTAAGCCACCTTTGTCGGCACCAAACTCCATTTTTACGCTCGTTTGGATTTTAGAATCATTTCGCCAAGAAACTGCTCGCTCGGGTCGAGCGCTTGTTCCAATCGCAGAGAAATCTGCCCCCGGGATTGCCCCAGTTTGCATTCGAACAGGGGGGTGCCGTCGCACTCCAAAATGACTCCGCCAAAGTCACCGGAATTGGCTTCGAGCACCTGCCCGACTTTCAGATTTGCAATCTGATCAATCGTCATTGTCGGCCCCTCTAGGTGGGCTTCAAGACGCGCCACTGTGCGCGCAACTCCATCACCCATGCGCTGCGTCCATACGGGGTCGGCCACCGTAGTCGCCTCGCCGGTCCCGCGCTGCAGTTTGGCGCGCATCTGGTGCAGAGCCGTCTGCGGTATCATGATGAACATACGCCCACCATGATCGAGCACTTGAGACAGCACCTGGCTCACTGAAACCGGGAAGTCGCTCTGCCCCATCATCGTGAATTCGATAGTCGGCTCAAAACGCTCAAGTTCGAATTCCGTTGGCGAGATACGTCCAAACTCTCGGCGCATTGCGTCAACCGAGATCCTCGAGATCTCTTTAGCTATACGCACTTCAAGATTGGAAAGGGGTCGTTGATCGTCGAAAGGGGCAGTTGATCCGTCGCCGCCAAAAATCGCCTCGAGCAAAAAATAAACAAGGCGCTTATCGACCCCCACGACAATCCGCGCGTCCCACGCGGTTGCATAATAGATGAAGGCAACGCAATCCTCGTAGCTTTCGAGGACATCCCAGGCATTTGAAAGCTCGATGCCATTCACAAGCAACGACAAAGGCGTCGTCACCCATTCGCGCAACTGCTCTGTGCATGTCCCGGCGACTGACTCAAAAACAGCCGCAAGCCCAGGTAATTGTTCAAGCGAAAGCTTCGGCGGTTGAAACAGCCGCTCTACGGTATCCTTGCCACCCAGTGAAGCGGCCTTGCCATTGCTCATGTCGCTTCCCTACAGCGCACTTGGCTTCAAGCGAAGATTAATAAAGTATTAGCCCTTCGCGAAACTGAAGCCGTCTTCACCCAACTGAAACGCTTGTGAGCTTAGTACTCGTCTTCGCCACCGATCTCGATCAGGCCGCGATTGGCCATGTCGAGGGCAAGATCAGCGATAGACCTGCGAGCCTGCATAATGTCCTTCCGGACACCAGCCGCGCCGCTGGCAAGCTCTTGCTCGATGATGCGCCGCGCACGGGTCGATACAGATTCGAGAACTGCTTCGGTAACCGGCCGGTCTGCACCCTTCAAAGCCAACATAACCGTTTCAGGCGGCACTTCATCGAACAGGCGCGTACGAACTTCGATGCTGAGCTTGACGATATCGTCGAAGGTAAACAACAGGCCACGCACGATCTTAGCCTCTTTCGGCCGATATTCCTCAAGCCCGTTAAGGACTTCGTCCATCTGCTCGCGGTCAAGCTTGTTGATGATATCAGCCAGGCGCGCATGAATATCCGGACCGTTGGACCGGGCAACCCTGGTAATGAGGTGCTGCGCCAGAACGTCTTCCAGTATACGCACAGGGGCATCCAACACTGGCTTGATCGTCAGCATGCGCCGCGTCAGTTCTTTGCGCAATTCCAGTGGCAATTGACTGATAACGCTCGCAGCCAAGCCCGGCGCAAGCTTTGACAGAACATAGGCCGCAACCTGCGGATGCTCTTTCGTCAGATACTGCACTGTGGCCGACTCCGGCATCTTCGCTAGCCGGGGCCAAACGACCTTGCCCGCATCGCCACGCAAATCCGACATCAACTCTGCAGCCTGATCTTCAGGTAGGAAACCCGAAATCAGCTGCTCGGCAACGTTGTCGTTGCCCATCAGATCGGCCCCGATCGACATAGCTTCAGAGAGCTCTTCGACCAGGTTTTCTATGGCTTTGCGCGGCACACGACCTAGAGTCGAGGCGGTACGTGCAAGATGTTTGAGATCTTCTTCGTCGAAATGCTTGACGATGCGATCGGCATTTTCCTTGCCCATGGCCAGCAGGAGCGCCGCTGTCCGTTCAGCACCACGGAGCCGCGTTTTGCCAGTCACTTTTTCCAAGAACGCCTCGCCGGTCGCTTGTCAGAATCCTCTTGGAAAACGAGTTCCCGGGCTCCATGGAACCCTTGGCCAAACGACCACTCTCGCCTCCGCATGCCCAACGCAAACTCAGAAACGTCTCAATACGCCGCCTTGACTCAGGCAGCGTATTTCGCAAACACGCCGTCAATCTTTTCCTTCAGAACTGGAGCTGTGAAGGGTTTAATCAGATAGCTGTCAACGCCGGCAGCCTTTGCCGCCTCGATATTTTCGGTTTTGGATTCCGCCGTCACCAGGATGAAGGGCGTGTCCTTAAGGTTGGCGTCGCTACGCACAGCTTTCAGCAGATCATAACCGGTCATAGGCTCCATATTCCAATCGGAGATGACGAGGCCGTAGCTTTTCTGCTTGAGCTTTTCGAAGGCTTCCGCACCGCTGGCGGCTTCGTCCACGTTCTCGAAACCAACCTGCTTCAGCAGCTTCCGGATAATGCGCACCATCGTGCTGTAATCATCCACCACAAGTACTGCGATATCCGTATTCATGATCTATCCCTCCAAAGCCCGAGACAACTCTGTGCCCAGCCTAATTTTTTTCAGCTCCAGCTGGCGCCCATGTCGTTGCATCCGCCAAGACTGCCGCGTCCCAATTTGGAGCCTATAAACCCTTGAAAATCTCTTACTGCCGAATGCTTTCGCCAACCTAGCGCATCTCGTTGTCTCGGCCTGGCGACGCCAGCTTGCAAAAGCATCTTGTAATCAACGCCAATAGCAGATTCGCTCACAATGGAGCACATGAAACCCCGGGCGCATAAGCATTTACAAAACTACCTGCCGCAGAAATGCCGCGCCGCTTTCGTCCACTCCGCAAACCCTGTCGCAACCATGTTATCGATCACGCGACACACATAACGCTTCTGAGCTGCATCATTATTAGGCCCCGCATGATAGCGGGCGACAGCCATGACCCAACTGCCTTCACGGGCGTGCAATTCCTTGAGGAACAAGGCCGCGTAAGCGACATTCCGTGCCGGATCGAGCATGTCATCCAGTGAGCGGAACTTATCTGCGTGCCAGTAGTGATTAATCTGCATGCATCCGATATCGATCAGCTTGATACCGCGCGCGCGTGATTCCTGAACACGGGCCGCAGCCTGTCGCCGTGTTAAATCGTAGACGGCATCGCCGTCGATATTGAGCGCATATGGACGCAACCCATCACCGCGGCCGGTCTCAGTTAGTCCGACGGCATAAAGGATCCCGAGGGGGATATTGTGCAACTTTGCCGCACGCGCCATTTCCCGCTCACAGACATTCGCGGTCTCCGCACTTAGCGTCCCGGCCAAACTAAACGAAAACGCCACCGCGAGAGCGAGACTGAGAATTGTCCTGGTCATGTGTCCCCTCACCACCGTGTTGCGAACTCGGGTTTTGCCCTCCAGCCGCCGGCCGCCGCTCGCCCTGCTCGCCGAAGGATTGCCCCGTCAAACCGGACGAGGTCGCTGAATTGCCCGCCTCACCTTGAGCATGAGTTGGATCAGCGCCCGTGGTCGCTGTCGTCGTCATCTGAGAATGTACGCGGTGGTCACCCTCAACGACGCGCACCACAACTTCGTCGACGACATAGCCGGACGACCGCAGATAATGGGTAAGTTGGTCCGTATTTTTCGCAATTGTTGCAGCCGCCTCTGATCTGCCAAACCCAAGTTCGACGTTTAGGACGTCATTGCGGAGCGACATACGGACCACGACACTGCCCAAATCACGTGGCTCGAGCTTAATTTCCAGAACCTTCAGCACGGGATCGGATTGCTTTACGTGCACCTGACCGGAACTCCGGGTCTCACTCAAGGGGCGAGCGTGCTCGAGTTCCTGTAAAATTCTTGTCCCGATCTGCCCACTAACGTCACCGGAGGCCGACCTTGCCACGCTTTGAGCAATCTGTTCGGCCCGCACATCGGTTTGCGTCAACGTAGAACTTCGGCCAGCTTTATCGGATCGCACTTCAGCTTGCATCCGCGACACGTCGCGAGCTGATTTACCAAGATCTTTTTGGGCACCACGCCCGTCAGCGCGTCGTGCAAGATCGTAAGCTTCTAGTTCGCTGTCCGGCTTAACGGGTGAGAAATGCGTTTCCGCCAGAGATACATTTATCTTTGCGGGAACATCCATCGGTCCGCGCTGCGCGGCAACATCACGCTTCCCGGTCTCTCGGCCCTGCGACAGAACTGCGGTGAGCTGAGCCACCGCAGGCTGAACCGCTCCCGGCAGAATCGGCCCGGCGGGATTTCGGGAAGCTGCCTGATTCGCTTGAACCGCTACATCATTTGCCACACGGTTTGCTTGTCTCGAAGTCTCGATCGCACTGGCGTCGCGAGCTTGCCTTGCGCCCTGCAAATCATCGGCAGGCAACCCTGACATTAGGTTCTTACCAATGCCGTCGCCTCTACCCACCGCCGTCTTCGCAGAGCCAACTCCTAAGCTGGCATCGCCTGCGCCCCCCCCTGTTGGAGCCGCCCCAACCAAGTGAGACGACACATCGGGCACCGGCTCCTGGGCCGCCTTGGTCGTCCGATCAGCCTGAGATGCGTCTTCAGATTCTAAATCAGCTTCCCGCAAAGAGCCCGTGGAGGTTCCATCCTCAGTCGCGTCGGCGCGCGCGCCATCCTCGTCAGTGGGCTCCGAACCCTGCGGCCACCGCACTGAAAGTCCACGCACGCGGGATCCCGACGTGGCCGTGTCGGCATTAGTCTCCGCATCGCCATCGCGAGATTTATTTCCCTTGGCAAGGATTTGTTCGAACCCCTCGCCCTGGTCGTTCGCAATATCCGCATGCCCTTTGCCGCCGCCGGCCTCCGACCGCCCCTTGGCGCCACCGACAGCACTTGCACCATGTCCAGCATCACCGAGAAACAAAGTCGCGTCCGCCATCAATCGATCTCCTGCAAAACAGTATCGACAGCGGCCAGCGTATCGCGTGCACGAAGGACAGACTGACTGGTTTGATTGGCCGCAAACGACTCTAGCGCTTTATCATCCACACGCTGTTGAAGAGCGAGAGGAGGAGCCTTTGGAGTTTCCGGCCACTGCCGGACAGCCGTCGCCACGTTGAATGCCGCGTCCACGATTTCAACATCCGCGCGCTCAAGCCGTGACTTTTCCACGCTCATCAAGCGAGACAGCCCTTCGTCCATATCGTCTGAAACAATCATGACGGCTGCGCCATAGAGCTTGGCTCGATTTCCATCGACGGTATCGAGTTGGCTAAGCTGAGACGCTCGCTCCGACGCAAATCGGACCATGTCGGCATAACCCTCAGCAACGCCCGACTGCGCCAGCATGAGATAAAGGTCGCGCGCGACTTCTGGACTGCTAACGGCAATGGAACGCTCTAGCTGAGCAAACTGCTCCGGAGTTTTAACGAAGCGTTTTACCGCGACGACAGCTGCGACCTCGGGAGCAAGCCCTTGCGCATAAACTGACGCTCCGAAGCGCCGGTAGTATCTGGCCAGCAGATAGGAAAATTTGTCGAAATCGCCGGCCCGCGCAACGATTGGAATTTCGCGACGCAGCGCCGCTTCTTCCACGATGGTACCCGGAGACAGCAAACGAGCATCGTCTAGATTCTTGATCGCATTCTCACGGTCGCTGCCGTCCAGCAACACCCCCTTAACCAGCGCGACATGGCCGGCAAGGCTCGTCTCAAGGCTCCTTGGCTTGATCTCTTTGAATGCCTCGCGCGCCTCTCGCCGTTTCCCTTCGGCATAAAGCACAGAGGCCTCCGCCACGCGTCCTATCTCGCCCCGCGCAGCAAACTTATCCAGAATAGGCCGTACTGCTCTTGGATCACCGCCCCCCAGAATAAAGCTGATGACAGCGCGCACATTCCGAATGTCCTCCCATTCCTCGGAGGGCATTCCTTTTATAACCTCGGCAATATGATCAAGCAGTTTGCGTTGTGATGCATGAGCCCGCAAATCGCCATGCACGACCTGGTTCTGCAAAACAACCAGCGAACGCACCAGTTCGTACACTTGCAACCGGCCGGCAGCCTCTTGCGCGGCCGCACCAAAACTGAGACACGCCCAGCTCATCGCCAGGGCGCCTCCGAGCAGCATGGATCTGACCCGCGTCATCAATTCGGAGCCTCCTGCCGCAAGTAAATCTCGATTCGACGATTCTCCGATGCCAGCGGATCATCCGCGACTTTCAACTGGCGATCCGCATACCCCTCGATCCGTTCGACCCGTGCCTCATCAAGACCCGTCCGCGTAAGAAGATGGAAAGCGATGTGCGCCCTCGCCATCGAAAGGCGCCAGTTGTCGTTGGTCCCCGATCGGAAAGGCCGCCCATCTGTATGGCCTCGAACGACCAAGCTGCCTTTACGCTCATTCAGAATACCCGCAACCTTTTCCATCAGCGAAACCATCTCAACGGCTGGTTCCGCTGACGCAATCGGGAACATTCCGAAGTTGGAGTTGTCTGTAAGGCTGATCAAAACACCATGATCATCGCTCGTAACTTCGATCGTGGGTCCCTTCACGCCGGATGCAGGATCCGTATCGATCTCGCCAGTCTTCTCATCGGAAACATGGCGACCGAGTGCTGCCGCAAGCTCGTCACGCACGCGGCTCGCTTCTTGAGCCGTCATTGCCAACTCTGCGTTGTCCGATGCCGCCTTTTCTGCCTGAGCGCCGGCCCCCTCATTCAAAATTGCTATGCGATCGGAGGCCTTCATCGTGTTGCCCCCATCTGCAACGGAATCACCGCCAACCCCAACGGCATCCGAGGGGCGTGCCGGTGGTCGCTGGCTGCGGAACGCCGGGTCAAACGGATCGCGAAACGCCTGCCCGTCGGCCATGGCAGTTCCGTGATCATCCGTAGTTTGTGGTCCGCGATCTGCCCGTGGCTCTGTTTTCGTCTCATCCCCAGAGGAAGCCCGCTGCGCCAATCGCTCGAGAATGTCGTAAGGGTCCTGGAACAGATCCTGCCCCGTCGGCGTCTGCTGGACCTTGAGTTCTCCAGCCCCGCCCGAAGCACTGATCTTCTGCGAGCCATTCATGTTCTTGGAATTCGGATCCCGGTCTACGGGTTTATCGGCATTCGAAAGCCCCTTGGCCTGAGGCTCATCCTCGGCAAGTTGCATTGGATTAAAGTAATTCGAGATACCTTCGCGCGTGAGCTGATCCGAGGAAGCTATGAGCCACATAACCAAGAAGAAGGCCATCATCGCGGTCATGAAGTCGGCGTATGCGATCTTCCAGACACCACCATGGTGTCCTTCACCATGGTCATCAGCACGCCGTCTTATAACGACAATCTGGGCCGCAGCCGTATCTTCCTTACCTAAGCTCATCCTATCGCCTCGCGAAGCCGTTCAACCCATTTGCTGACGCGCGACTCGATGACGACCTGATCAATCTCGACCCTCAGCTCCAAGACGTCACTTTCCTGGACACTGGCATGTAGACCGTTCTCACCAAGCGCCATACGCATGGCTTCGACCATGCCGCCGGGACCGGAAATTTTCATATGAGCCTCCGGCGCTTCAGCAAGGAGTCGCCGCACGAGATCTCGAATTTCACGAACGGACTGTTCCGCCAGCTGCGTTTCAATCAACGGAAGCAGCAGCCGAGCAACTTGCTCGCCAATAGCCGTTTCGCACCGTTGAATCTCTTCCTTGATAAGATGCACGCTTTGATCTGCGCTGCGCTCCGCCCATTGCGCCCGCTCAGCGGCAAGTTGCGCTTCGAATGCCTCTGTCTTCTCCTTCAGAAGCGCTTCGTATTTATTCGCTACGCTGGCTTGTGCCTCTGAAAAACCGCGGCTGTATCCGGCGGCCTCTACAAACTCCAGTGTCTCTGTCTTGCTTTCAACGGCCTCGGAAGCACGAACAGCGAAGAGGTTATCGAACTCGATAACCTCTCCGTCGTCGGTTCCCGGCTCAAAGCCACCGTCCAACTCTTCTAAGAAGTTTACCGCGTGTCGTGCTGCCATTGTTACGAGCCGTCATGCATCCACTGTTTAAGAACGGCTGCCGCCTGCGTCTCATCCATATCGATGATCCGCTGCAACCGCGCTTGCGGAGAGTTCTCATTACGCCGCTGGTAATCTTCAACTATGGCTGAATCCGCTGAGGTCAGAGCCTCAAGCTCATCAGCGGCTTCCAGGCTGCCAATTCCTGCCGCGGCACCAACGAGATTGCCGCCTTCCAGCGCATTAGCCTCAGCGACTTCGCGCATCGCCGTCGCCATCGGCCGTACGCCGTACCAGATAAGTAGCCAAGCAATCACAACGGCTGCCGCACCATTGATCAGCGTGCCCAGATTGCGCATGATGTGTTCGACAACGCCGACATCAGGCATAGGCGCCAATGCAGCCGTTTGCCCTTGGAAGTCGACCGCGCTGACGGTCACGACATCACCACGGCTCGCATCAATACCCGTCGCAGCGCTAACAAGTCGCTCGATTTCATCGAGTTTCGGTTGAAGCGTTGCCGGAGTTGCCACCTGTCCGTCATCGAGCAATTGCTCTCGATTGACGACGACAGCAACCGTCAACTTGTCGATGCGATAACCTTCGCTGACTGTCGAAATCGTCTTGGAGCTGATCTCAAAGTTCGTAACTTCTTCGCGGCGCTCATCCTTGCTCGCTGAGCGATCGGCGCCTGAAGCCGTCGGCTCCTCTTCGGGAATATTCTGTTCGACGCCAACCGCGCCATTCGCTGTTTTATTCTCGGTACTTTCAGCTCGCCTGATAACGTGTGTCGACCTCTCGACGCGCCGGTCAGGATCGTAAGTGGTCTCGCGTGTCTGCCGCTTATCGGTATTTAGGTTGGCGGCGACGCTCACATGAAAATTGCCAACTCCCAGATACGGAGCCAGCGTCATACTCACGTTTTGCTGCAATCGTTCCGAAACAGTCTGCTCAAGACCGAGCATCTTTCCAGGCGCTTGTGAGTTGGGATCGCCCGCGGCTGCCAGAACCGCACCATTGGTATTCAAAATGCTGACATTATCGATGTTCAGCTCTGGCACAGCTGCTGCCACGAGATGTCGTATCGCCGCGGCACCTGGAAATTCGCCCGGCATGTCGGTGCGAATAACAACCGACGCGGAGGCCGGACGGGACTGACGGCGGAACGAACCCGCATCCGCCATCACAATGTGGACACGGGCTGCCTTAACACCCTTCATCGTCTGAATAGTGCGCGCCATCTCCCCTTCGAGAGCGCGAACGCGTGTCACCTCCTGCATAAAGGAGGTGAGCCCCATTGACCCCAACTGATCGAACAGTTCATACCCGCCGCTGGATGCGGTTGGGAGACCCTGCTCGGCAAGCAGCATCCTCGCGCGGCTGGCTTCTCCATAGCCAACCATCACGGTTCCGCCCTGCTCATTGACGTCGAACGGAATATTGAGATCGCTAAGCGCCCCGCCGATGCGGGCAACATCCTGCTGCGTTAATCCCGTATAGAGAGTTTCTTTTGGCGGACGGCTCAGATAGTAGGCCGACCCTATCACCAAGGCGACGACGAGAATGCCGACAACAGACATCATCGCCAGGCGCTTAGTCCCAAGACCCGCCAGGTTTTGACCCAATTGCATCAGTTGATCGCGCGCAAACATTCAAGTCCCTAGAAATTCTCTGATTTCCCACCGGGAGGATCGGACGTTAAGCTTGCGCGAGAATGATGCCAAAACGGCCACGCAGTCTTCTGCGTGACCGTTTCAATTAGTGTGACTTTAGAGACTCTATTGGCGGAACAGAGCCAGAATATTTTCGCTGTTCGAGTTGGCAATGGAGAGTGCCTGGATGCCAAGCTGTTGCTGAACCTGCAACGCCTGGATACGCGTCGATTCTTCATTCATGTCAGCGTCAACGAGCGTCGAGACACCGCGGTCAATCGCATCGCCGAGACTGGCGATGAAATCCTGCTGCAAATTGATCCGGCTCTTGGCCGCGCCGAGATTCGTTGCAGCATCCGTCATGTCCTGGATGGCTTTATCGACAGCGGTCAGGAATTCGTCGATCTGCGCTTCTGTGGCCGCTGAAATATCCATTTCACTCGTTCCGTCGACGCTTACGAGCGTAAGCGTGCCGGCGGCATCAATCTCACCTGTCGCAGCCAAACGCGCCGACCCCAAAATTCCAAGCTCGTCGGCCGTCGCGGTTCCCGAACCAATCGCACCGCCAGCGCCGTCCGTATTAAAATTAAACAGATAAGTCGTCGAAATATCGATCGAGATCGTCCCCACGGCAACCGTATCGCCAGTGCGCGAGAAGGAAGCAACGATTTCCTCCGTAGCCGTATAGGAATAGGTGCCGCCCCCGGATTGACCGTTATCAACGGCAAGCCAGTTTTCACCTGTGAAAGACGTCGAAATCGCGATCGAGCGAAGCTGATCCTGGAGCTGGTCGATTTCGGTCTGGATCTTGTCGCGGTCAGCCCCCGGCTGACGGGCCAGCACAAGCTTCTGTTGAATATCGGTCATAACGTCGATGGCTTTGTCCATCGCCGTATAGGCCGTATCGACTGTAGCTGCGCCAAGGCCAAGCGCGTCAGTAACCGCCGACAACGATTTGTTGTCGGAGCGCATGGTGGTAGCCATGGACCAGTAGGCGGCATTGTCGGACGCTTGGCCCACGCGATAGCCCGTCGAAATACGCGACTGCGTCTTAATCATATCCTTGTTGGTCTGATTAAGAGACTGCAGCGCGGTCATCGCCGCAAAGTTGGTATTGATGCTGTTCATGATCATGCCCCTCGGTCGCAAGAATGGGATTGGCGTTTGGGACATTCCGGGGTCAGACCGGAGCAGTGGAGCGGCATCATGCCTTCGGCTCGATCAAGCCGATCCACTTACCTACAATGACGGGCCTACACCGCGTACAACACACCAGCTCAAACGGCCGGCAGAAACCCTTACGCCAGGAACATTGCGAACGAAGCTTATGTGAACATTACGCAAAACGGGCGCGCCCGTTACCGAGCGCGCCCGTCGAAATCAGAGTGACTAATTTACAATTAGCGGAACAGCGACAGGATGTTCTGGCTGTTCTGGTTGGCCAGCGACAAAGCCTGGATGCCAAGCTGCTGCTGAACCTGCAGAGCCTGCATACGCGTGGACTCTTCGTTCATGTCAGCATCGACAAGCGTCGAGATACCACGATCGATGGCGTCGCTCAGGTTCGAGACGAACTCAGACTGCAGATCGATACGGCTCTTGGCTGCACCGAGGTTCGTTGCAGCATCCGTCATCTCCTGGATAGCCTGATTGACGGCCTCGATGAACTCGTCAATGTTTGTCTCCGTGATCGCAGCACCTGAGATATCCATCTCACCCGCACCGGTTGTGCTGGCGATAACGATCGTGCCCGCAACGCCAATCGCACCCGTCGCAGCAACGCGGTTCGAAGCAAGGATGCCACGTGCGTCGGCGGTTGCAGCTCCGTTCTGGTTGAACAGGAAGGTCGATGAAACGTCGATAGAGATCGTGCCGACCGAGACGGTGTTGCCACTCCGCGAGAAGGAAGCAACGACTTCCTCGCTTGCCGTGTAGCCGGAGCCTGCGGTGGTGTCGACGTTCAGCCAGTTCTCACCCGTGAACGAAGCCGAGGTCGAGATCGACCGGAGCTGGTTCTGCAGCTCATCGATTTCCGTCTGGATCTTCGCGCGATCAGCACCTGGCTGACGGGCAAGAACCAGCTTCTTCTGCAGGTCCGTCATGACGTCGATGGATTTTTCCATGGCGACATAAGCGACGTCGACCGTCGCTGCACCAAGACCCAGCGCGTCAGACACGGCCGACAGCGACTTGTTGTCGGAGCGCATGGTGGTGGCCATGGACCAGTACGCAGCGTTATCCGACGCTTCGCCAACGCGATAGCCAGTCGAGATGCGCGACTGCGTCTCGATCATGTTCTTGTTGGTCTGATTGAGGGATTGCAGAGCGGTCATCGCCGCGAAGTTCGTATTGATGCTATTCATAAAGAGGGTGCCCCTTGTCGCTTGGACAATTTCGATCAATGGGACATTCCAGCCTGAAGCTGGCGGTGGCGAGAAACGGCGTCATACCTTCGGGGAAATCTGTTCCCCGATCTGCCATCCCTCCACACCTAAGCCAATTTAGTTACTGAGAGATTAAACGCCGCTCCAGAATCACCCGAACGAACGTATGAGCCCGCCAACCAGAAGGTTCCAACCGTCAATTAGAACAAAAAATAAGATCTTGAAGGGGAGGGAAATAATTGTCGGCGGCAACATCATCATGCCCATAGACATCGTCAGCGTCGCAACAATCATGTCGATTACGAGAAATGGCAGGATAATCAGAAAGCCAATCTCAAACCCTCTTCTGAGTTCAGAGATCATGAAAGCTGGGATCAGAACCCGCATTTCCACTTCTTGCCCGGGTTGCATATTGCCCCCCTCTGCGTCAGCAAGATTTGCGAAGAGTTGTACGTCTTTCTCACGGACGTGGGCCAGCATGAATTCTTTGAAAGGTGCCGTAATCTCCGTGTAGGCTTGCTCTTCCGTGATCTTATTCTCGATCAGCGGTCGCAACCCATTCTGCCAAGCTTTGTCGAAAGTCGGCGCCATGACGTAAAAGGTCATAAAGAGCGCCAAGCTGATAAGAATGAGATTCGCAGGCGTCGTCTGCAAACCGAGCCCAGCTCGCAAAAATGACAACGCGATGATGAAGCGCGTGAAACACGTCACCATGATAAGGAAGCCCGGCGCCACCGAGAGAACGGTGAGCAAGGCCAGCATTTGTACAATGCGTCCAGAGACACTGGCGTCGCCTTGAGGGATGAGCTCGCGCAGATCTGGAATCTGCGCATTGGCACTTCCCGACCCAAAATAGAAAGCCGCGGCAATGATCAGAAGAGTCGCAAAGCGCCTCATTCTACGATTAGCCCCTTGACCAAAATCTCACTGACTTGGCCATCGCTGCGCGTCCGAACAATGTCATTCAGGTCATCGCGCAGGAACTGCAATCCGCTCGCGTCTTCAAGTTGCGCCAATTTCACCGTTCGCAAAAATTGCATGACATCCTGCGAAACCTGCAAAATCAGAACATCGCGCTTTTGCGGGCCTGGCTTGATCAACAAAGCCGCTTCAAGACGCATCCAAACATTTTTGGGTTCGGCCAGATTGGCAAAAATCGGCTCCAGCGCGACAAGCTTGGGGCCCTTTTGATCTTGGCTGCCGTCATCCGAGTCAGAAGAGCCAACTTTGCCCCCATGACCATCCTTTGCTTCCGTCGACGAGGAATCCACTGCTTCTACGGAGCCACCGTCACCAAACGACGTAAACGCGGTCGCACCGCCGAGCTGCATGCCAAAAAACGTACCGGCACCACCACCAAGAAGCGTCAGCATGACAAGCGCGAGGATAAATCCCAGCGCTGAGGCCTCTCCGCCGGAAGCCTTATCAGAATTTTTCGCCTTAGCCATGCTAGCGCCTGCCCGCGCAAGTGAGAAATTCTCGGTATACGATGGGGCTCAGAACGGACTGACGTTGTCGATCAGTTGCTGTCCCCAAGCCGGTTGCTGCACCTCGGTTAGACGACCGCGCCCTCCATAAGAAATCCGCGCCTCAGCGATCCTCTCGTATGATACGATGTTGTCAGCTCCGATATCACGCGGATGGACGATCCCCGTGACGCTCAGAACCCTAACTTCGAAGTTGACACGCACTTCCTGCGATCCGGCAATAATCAAATTACCGTTCGGCAGCAGATCCGTAACGATGGCCGCAACTAATAGATCGATTCGCTCCGAGCGATCGATCTCTCCCTTGCCTTTATGTGTTGATTTCGCGCCAATGGCCGTTCCGACCTCGCCTGACGCGGTTCCTGTGTAACCCGGGGTAGCAGCGCTATAGTCAAAGCCCGCGTTGAGGTCGTTCGTTGCATCGCGAGAACGCTCTGAATCGTTTTCTATCGTCGCTCGGTCTTTGATGGAGATCTTCACCGTGACGACGTCGCCGATGTTCATGGCGCGCTGATCGCGAAACATATCTGCGCTCTCGTCCTGCCAGAACGAATTGCCATGGTAGGATGTGCGGATGGGCTTTGCGCTGACGGGAATGTCGATGGCCGGCTGAATAACCCCTGCTCCAACTGGAGTAAGATGCGGCTCACGCCACATATCGCGCGGATTAACCGCGCATCCAGCACATTGCAGAGCGCAGAATAAGATTAGAATGCGCGCGCGTAGGGTGGTTATCACGACTCTCCGCCCTTGTTCCGCTTCGCAGCACGTCCGGCACCGGCAATGGTCGCAGTCATCCGCGCTGCCTTCTCCGCTTCCATTTCCGACAACACGGCACCGGCAATTTTCGGAGGCAACTTCATCACAATGGCAGCTGCAGTCACTTCATTCATTTCAGCGAGCTGTAGCGCAGCCGCATCCGCGCGCATTTTGGTATAGATCTCGACAAGCCCATCATTGGCCATATCGAGAAACTTTTCACGCTTCTCGACCCAGTCCTTGAGTTCAGCACTTTTTTCCTCAATGGCCGCGATACGCTTATCAAGCTCCTTCTCCATGTCGGAAATCGTCTTGGCCTGCCAGGCAAAGCGCGCATCCTGAGCCGCGTCCCCGATATTGGCGCAATACCGCTCGGCCATCGTCCGCCCGGTCACGGTATCAGCAGGTCGCGCGACCTGCTCCGCATCAGCCTGAGCCGGGAAAGCAGCCAATCCGGCAACAAGCAGCCCCAAAGCGACAAACTGAGACACTCGGGTGCCACTCATCATTGCAGTTGCATGGGATCCATCCACTGCAACGGCCGCCAGCGAAAATTTATTGAACGATAAGTTCAGCATGCAGCGCCCCCGCGGATTTCATAGCTTGAATAATGGCAATAATCCCTGGGGGCTTAAGCCCCATCCGGTTCAATCCGTTGACCAACGTGTGCAGATCGCTGCCGTTTACGATCGAGAAATTGCCGGGCTCCTCAATGACATCCACTTCCGTGTCCGATTCAACAACGGTCCGGCCATCGGAGAACGGTAGCGGTTGGGAGATAACCGGCGTCTCCGTAACCCGGACGGTGATACTTCCGTGCGTCACAGCCACGGTAGAAATGCGCACCTCACTACCGATCACAATCGTACCGGTTCGCTCATCGATAACGACACGCGCAGGCGAGTCCGGCTGAACCCACAATTCACCAATCATGGCGGTGAACATCGCTAATGGGACATTCGGTGGGCGAAATACACGCACCATGCGCAGATCTTCCGCGAGAGCCATACGTACTCCCATTTTTCCGAAGCGCTCGCTCCCAAATTCATTGATGGCCTCCGCTACGCGCACGGCCGTGGTGAAGTCGGGGTTTCTAAGCTCCAGGCGAAGCTCCTCCTGATCTACAAATCGTCCGGGCCCTTCGCGTTCTACGATCGCGCCGTTGGCGATGCGGCCAGTTGTCGGCACGCCCCTTGTAACCGACTCATTCTGCCCCCGAGAATCAAAGCCGGCGACAGCGAGCGAACCCTGCGCAACGGCATAGATCTGGTTGTCAGCACCATAAAGTGGCGTACGGATCAACGAACCACCGGCAAGCGACGTCGCATCGCCTAACGACGAAACCGTGACGTCGATGCGCGAACCATGTCCGGAGAAGGCGGGAAGATCCGCCGTAACAATGACAGCCGCAACGTTCTTCGTTCGGGCGTCACCGTTACGGATATTTACGCCCATACGCTCCATCATCGCAGCGATGGATTGCTGCGTGAACGGCGAGTTGCGCAAGCTGTCACCCGATCCCATAAGACCGATGACCAATCCGTAGCCTACAAGTTGGTTCGACCGTACGCCCTGTATGGAAACGATATCCTTGACGCGAACCCCATGGCTCCCGCTATGCACAACAGCGCCATCAGCAATGGCGCTTGCAGTCATCAGGACGAACAATACGGCAGCCAACAGGCAACGCATTAGTTTGCTCCTAGCACAACGCTGCCGTCAGCGCGGATCTGCCCGCGAACGATCGACCCACTGTCGACATTTCTGAGCGCTATGATGTCGCCGACGGCACCCGGCTCCAGGGCCTTGGCAAATCCAGAGATCGTCAGAGATCCGGATTGGAAGACGATGCTTGCAGTCTGTCCACGCTGAATGAGCTCAGGCTCACGCAATGAACTCTTAACGATAGGACGCCCCGGCAATAGGGTGCGACGCGCCACCATCCCGACCAACTGGTCGGCCGACTGCACGTAAGGAATAACGACGCCCTTCCGAAAACGGAATTTGCGCCGCTCAAGCGACGCATTTGTAATAACATCACCCGGGTAGAGGGTTTTGCGAGGTACGGGATAAACTCCGTCATCGCCGCCGGCGGCCGAAGACGGCCCCACCGGAAGCGCGAGCATGAATGAAGCCAATAAAATGGCCGCAAGCAAAAACCTGCCCATTGGCCAACCCTTTCAAGTTCAGCGTATACCCTTGGCCACCGTCGCCAACATTTCGTCAGCAGCCTGAATCACCTTGGAATTCATTTCATAAGAACGCTGCGCGGAAATAAGCTCCGTAATCTCTTTCACCGGATCGACGTTGGAGCTTTCCAAGTAGCCCTGCCGCACAGTGGCGAACCCGTCATCCCCTGGCATCCCGACCACCGGCGCGCCAGACGCCGGAGTCTCGCGATACAGGTTGCCGCCCAGCGGTTCCAACCCGACTTCGTTGACGAAGTTCGCAAGCGTCAGCTGTCCCAGCTCTTGCAGATCATCCTGGCCATCGATCTTCGCATACACTGTGCCGTCGGCGTTCACGATGATATCGCTGGTATTCTCCGGAACGGTCATCTCCGGCTGCACCAGGTAGCCGTCGATCGTCACGATCTGCCCGTCACCGTTTTTGTTGAAGGCGCCGGCGCGCGTATAGAGGATCTCGTTGTCCGGTCCGTTGATCTGGAACCAGCCATGTCCATTCAATGCAAGGTCGAGACGATTGTTCGTATGGGCCAGAGCGCCCTGCATATGCAGATTTCGGATCGCTGCGGTACGTACGCCAAGGCCAACCTGCGCGCCCTCCGGCACAATATTTTCACCGCCACGCGCTGGAGCACCGGCAGCCCGCTCAGCCTGATAGAGAAGGTCGGTAAACTCGGCGCGGGCCCGCTTGAAGCCCGTAGTGTTGATATTGGCGATATTGTTGGCGATAACTTCGACATTGAGCTGCTGGGCCCCCATGCCGGTCGCTGCAATCGCAAGAGCTCTCATAGGTGCGGTTCCTTAGATGGACATGCGGCTGATTTCGAGATAGGCGGACACGACCTTGTCACGGATCGCGATCCCGCCCTGCAATGTCTGCTCCGCAGCCATCACCGCCTCGACGACTTCTTGCACTGACGCTTCGCCCTTCACGCCCTTCAACGACGTCGCTTCGGCCGTCTTCAGAGTGTCAACCGCATCGGTCATGAGCTTATCGAGCACTGCCGTAAAATCCTGTTCGGCGCCCGTTGCGACAACAGCGCTCCCAGCCTTAGCCAGCACGCTCGCATTGACACCGGAAGTTCCTGAAGGACTCGCAATCGTCGCAGCTTCGCTGCCCGATACGGCAGATACAGGAGCTGTCGGCGTAATAGCTTCAAACATTAGTTGCTCCTCAACAGATCAAGCGTTGTGGCAATCATCGAATTGGCCTGCTTCATGACCTGGAGGTTGGCTTCATACGTGCGGTTGGCCTCCCGCAGATCCGCCATCTCAACCAGGACATTGACGTTGGGATACTTCACGTAGCCGTTCTCGTCAGCAGCCGGATGGCCAGGCTCATGGACTAGGCGGTACGGCGCGTCATCGCGCGTTACCTTGTCGACCTGAACGACATCCACGCCCGCTGATCGGTCGAGATGGCTCGTAAAGTTGATCAACTTGCGCTGATAAGGGTCGGCCCCTGCCGTGTTCCCCGTTGACTGCGTGTTCGCCAAGTTCTGCGAAACAACGCGCAAACGCGACGACTGGGCCGTGAGGCCCGACGACGCGATCTTCAGAGTTGCGGCCAGTGCGTCCACGGAATTACCCTCTCGTCGTCGACAAAAGCATGCGATGGAATGACTTCATGACGGTGCTCGCGAGCCGGTGGTCACGAGAAGCTTCACCCGCCTTCAGCAGCTCCCCTTCCAGGCTGACACTGTTGCCGGAGTGAAGCACCATGCTGTCCGTCTTCTTGGTGCCCTCCGTATCGGCCACATTGCCCATGCCGATTTTGACATGGCCCTGCTGCGTCATCGTCTGCTCGAGATTCGCGCGATTTAGCACCGCCTCAAACGGAATCACGTCCTTCGACTTAAACCCCGGCGTGTTGGCGTTCGCGACATTACCAGCAACAAGCGACTGCCTAAGTGAAAGCCATTCACTGCGCTGAGAGATAAGCTCGAATAGATGTACAGGCCCCATAGCCCCCTCGTCCCTATCAACCTCCTTTTCGTCTAACGGATCAAACTTGTCCGAGGCTTGATGGGAGCGTGCTTGAGAAACAAAAGAATATATAAATCAAGTCTATTCGATGCGCCTCAGGCACACTTAGATTACATTTGCAGCGCCTGAAACGCAGAAGTTCAGCTCTTTAAGAAGAGCTCAAAAAAATAAATGCGGCATCAGGAAAAGAAAGGAAGCTCAATAAATGCTAGTTGAATATGCTGCGATGCGCGACAGGCTGCAGCTTCGCAAAGGCCAAAGCTGATCGCAGCTTATCTTCGACCTCTTCGTAAATGCTACTTCCGGCTTTATCATACACATTCATGTAATCAATGCCGAGACCCGCCTTATCGGCCTCCAATATCATATGAAAATAAACCGAGACATCATGATTGTGAAACTCCATTCCGAGCTTCACAATGGGCGGAACTCCCCAATCCAAAACGACATCGGATGTTGAACCCAATCGAATCGTTCCGCGCCGAAAAAACAGCTCTGTCGAGGAATCGACGATGCTCTCTAAGTTACCCATATGGCCGTTGCGAATGTAGGCAATGAAATCCGAGACTTCGACGAGACGCAATTCGCTCGCGACCTCCGCAAGGCTTTCACCAAGAATACGCTCGTATTCGCATTTAATGGATATACTTTGCCGAAACATCATGAGCGCCCTTGCACAAACGTCGATGAAGCTGATCAACGCTTCATCAGATGAAGCACGATTTCAGCCACCGCCTTATAGAACGCTGGCGGAATAAGCTGATCTACCTGGACACTATCGTACAGCGCCCTTGCCAGAGCCTTGTCTTCAACCACAGGTATTTCATTTAATTCTGCGACCTCGCGAATTTTCAGCGCAACAAGATCTGCGCCTTTCGCCACCACAAGAGGCGCAGGCCCCTCTTCGCGCACATAGCGCAAAGCAACCGCGTAGTGAGTCGGGTTGGCAATGACGAGCGTCGCCTTCGGAACCGCAGCAATCATGCGACGGCGCGAGCGGTCACGCGCAAGAGACCGCAAGCGCGACCGAACAATCGGATCACCTTCCGACTGTTTCATTTCGTCTTTAACTTCCTGACGGGTCATCTTCAGTTCAGTGTGCCAGAAATGGCGTGACCAGAACAAATCCGCGGCCGCCAGCACCGCCATGGCGAGCATCGCCCCACCAAAAAGCCAAAGTGACGCCGATAGTAAGACAGCAGGCAAACCGCGAGGGTCTGACAGCATCGTCTGCACGACCTGGCTCTGCATCGACAGCAGAAGAAGACTGCCTCCGATACTGATTCCCAAGAGCTTTAGTGTTGCTTTCAGGAACTCCACGCGGCCCTGCGGGCCAAAAATCCGTGTAAAGCCCTTCAAGATAGAGAGACGGGAGGGATCTGGCTTGATCCGCTTCGGAACAAGTCTTGGCACGCTCTGCACGCAGGATGCCGCTAGCCCGAAACTGACGAGTATCAAGGCTGCGGGAATAAGAAGCCCCGCCACATTAATCCCAATAAATTGAAACAATCGGGTTGCATCCGCCGCATTCTCAAGCCTCCACCCTCCGGGATCATCAATGAAGTTCTTGAGGCCGGCTGTCATGGACGCAGCGCCATCGTTCAGTACGAAGGCCGCCACAACGACCACACCAGTAAGAGAAGCAAGGGTGCCGAACTCTCTCGAGTTCGGAACATTTCCCTCGTCAAGAGCATCCCTGATTTTCTTCGGGGTCGGCTGCTCGGTTTTACTCTCTTTGTCTGGCTTTTCGACCAAATCAGAAACCCAGCTTAGATTCAGTTGGAGACAAGAGCGGCTCACACTCGTGACGTGAGCATCAAGCGAACAACACCCTCGGCAACTAGCTCATACAGCGAGCTCGCTCGCACGAGAAAAATCCCGCCAAGAAAAACTGCGGGCCTCAAAGGCATAAAAATATCGCAACAAATTACTTGGAGACGTCGACAGCGTCCCACCCAACAACTTCTGTCAAAGACACCCCAAAACGCGATTCTTTATCATCGATCAAGACCACTTCGCCACGCGCCACAACTCGGTCGTTGACCATTATATCGACCGCCTCACCGACCTTGCGATCGAGCGGAATGATAGAACCACGCCCCAGCTTGACCAAATTGGATATCGGCATTTTCGTAGAGCCGAGCACGATCCTCACCGATACCGGAATGCGCATAACGACATCGAGATTACGCCCGGCCGTCAAAGGGTTTTCCTGTGCCTTCGCCCCCGCCACGCCCTGAAACGAGCGCGCGATCTCTTCACCGGTTTCAACCAACTCGGTGGCAAATTCCTCGATCGTAGCTTCAGTCTCAGAAGCGGTCTCGTTGGTCATCTCATCCTCTCACTTTGGCCCGGCTGCGAAGGCCACGAATCGCGCAGCACCCGCGCCAACTCCATTAATCCAGTAACCTCGATGACGGCTAGGCCGCTTCCGCGGTAACCGTCACACCCGCCGCCATCGTCTCCTGCTCGACCTCATCGATCGTAGGACGATCGCTAGACGAAATAGTTTTACGTCCATGTTCGATAGCCACCTGCGGAATGGCGCCATTCATAAACGCGAGCAAGGTCTGCTTGATAACAACATACAGTCGGAGTTTTTTATCACGCACGGTCTTCATCTGCGTCGCTATCGGAGAAACGATGGCATAAGAGAAGAAGATGCCGGCAAACGTACCAACGAGAGCCGCACCGATCAGGTGACCGAGAACTTCCGTTGACTGGTCCAAGGCTCCCATCGCCTTGATGACCCCCAACACGGCGGCGACGATTCCCAAGGCCGGCAACGCCTCCGACAGCGTAACAAGAGAATAATACGCTTTAAGTTTGTCGGCCCGCAGCGTCTGAATTTCTTCGTCCATCAACGCTTCAATTTCATGCGTCCGCGCATTTCCCATAATGATGAGGCGAAAATAATCGCAAATAAACGTCACGACTTCTGTATTAGCCAGGAGTTTGGGAAACGCTTGGAATATTCTCGACTCGCCAGGATTGTCGATATGTGCCTCGACTTCCGTGCGCGATTTGCTGCGCAGCTCGCGCATAAGCGAGAACAATACACTCAGAACGTCCAGATAATCGCGCTGCTTGGGTGATGCGTTGGCGAAGGCTTCCATGAGGCCCTTACCCGCATCTTTGATCGTTTTCATAGGGTTAGCGACGATGAACGTCCCCAACGCCGAACCGCAGATGATAACATATTCCCATGGCTGCCAGATGACCGCGACATGGCCTCCCATGGCCATGAAGCCACCTAGGATGCACCCTAGCGTAACGATCAAACCAATGACGATTGTCAACGACAGTGTCCCCCTTATGCAGCGCGAGAACTATGAGTAAATGTCGTTGCTTGCGCGAAGCTTTTTGCCGGATTTCCACCTAACGCTGCAAAGTGATTCGTTAATAAATTCCGAATGGACGGGTTTGAGACAAAGGTTTTACTGAAAATCAGTAAGCGTCCCATAATTCTTGCAGAGGGTAATTACCTTGCGGGGCAAGATTTCACTTCTTGGATCAACGCTCATCACGATCCGGTAGCCGCAACGGCATCAGGTCCAGGAAAGCGTGATCTGCCACCTCTAAGACTGATCGGCCTGGAAACGGGGTTAAGGATTTCGTGATGCTGACAACTATGGCGGAATATCAACGTCTGACACAGGACCTCGATAGGACCCTGAAAATGACGGCCTCAGATCCGGTCATAGCTCGTGAAACAGAATATTATCTGTCACGCATTTCCGAGATCTCCACCGTAGACGAATTCGTCGATGACACGCGCGTTTTCAACTATGCCATGAAGGCGTTCGGGCTCGAGGAAATGAGCTACGCCAAGGCTTTCATGCGCAAGGTCCTCACGGAGGGCATCGACAATCCGGACGCCTTCTCAAACAAGCTGGTCGACAAGCGCTATAGAGCCTTTGCCGAGGCCTTCAACTTCCAGAAGCTTGGCGCTGCTGCGACACAAATCGTCGCGCAGGAAACCACAACCGATTACTACACACGCCAGATGTTGGAAGAGGACTCGATGGAGTCCAACTATTATCTCGCCAGTATCCAATCCATCACGACCATCGATGAGTTTATCGGCAATACCCGCGTCTACAGCTACGCCATGAAAGCTTTCGGCCTCGAAGATATGATCGAGGACGCAGATTTCATGCGCACGGTGCTTACCGAGGGTATCCACAACCCGAACGCGTTCGCAAACCAGCTCGCTGACTCGCGTTTCAGAAAGTTCGCCGCAGTTTTCAATTTCGAGAGCAACGGAGAGGCAACCACTTCGTTTTCGGCAACCCAACAGGGCACCGTCGACAAATACATGCTCACGATGGGCAGCAAACAGGAAGCCGATACGGACTACTATTTGTCCACGATTGCCGACATCAAGTCCATCGGCGAGTTCATGGAAAACACCGAGGTCTTCAACTACGCACTGAAAGCCTTCTTCCTCGAAGACTTCGCCGATGACACGGACTTTATCCGTAAGATTCTGGAAGATGGTCTCGACAGTGTTGGAGGTATCATCGAGCAACTTGAAGCCCTCGATCAAAAGAGCTTGGCGACTTTTGCCAATGCCTTCAACTTCAGAGAACGGGGCGAGGACGCCACCACATACTCGCTGACACAGCAAGGCACTGTCGACCGCTACATACGCGAGACGCTAGAGGTCAGCGCCGGGGAAGAAAACCAAGGCGTCCGGCTGGCGCTATACTTCGAACGCAAAGCGCCGTCGATTACCAGCGCCTATACCATTCTCGCGGATAAGGCCCTTACAAAATTCGTACAGGTCGCATTGGGAATTCCGGCCAGCGCATCCTCGCAGGATATCGACAAGCAAGCGGCCATGATCGAAAAGCGGCTCGATCTTGCCGACCTGCAGGATCCTGAAAAGCTCGACAAGCTAGTTCGGCGCTTCACCATGCTTTGGGAACTCGAAAACCCGACACAATCTGCGCCCGTACCAAACGTGCTGATCGGGCAGCCTCTTCAAGCCAGTTTCAGCTCTGATCTGCTCGCTAGTCTGCAAAATCTCAAACTCGGAGGATTCTAACCTATGGAGGCAGGGCTTTACGTAGCGTTGTCCGGCCAGCTCGCCTTGCAACGGCGGCTGGAAACACTTGCTCACAATGTGGCCAACTCTTCGACGCCCGGCTTTCGCGCTGAAGAAATCAAATTTGAAGCGCTGCTTTCAAAGGTCAGTACCGGTACGGACTTTGCCTCAACAGGAGATAACTACATCTCCCGTCGTCCCGGAGCGGTCGAACGCACGGACAACGCTCTGGATGTCGCAATTGACGGTAATGCCTGGATGGCATTCCAAGTACCGGGAGGCATGGCATATACGCGCGATGGTCGCCTCACAATGACCGAAGCCGGCGACCTGCAAACCGTATCAGGCTATCCCATTCTCGATGTAGGTGGCGCGCCCATTCAGCTGGATCCCGCAGGCGGCGCTCCCAAAATCGCACATGATGGAATGATAACGCAGAACGGCGTCCAGCTTGGTGCGATTGGCCTGTTCACGATCCCTCCAGACACCAAGCTCAATCGCTACGACAATAGCGGCGTCACCGTCGAGGGACCTGTTGAACCCGCGCTCGACTTTAATTCCGTTGGCGTTCGACAGGGTTATCTTGAACGCTCCAACGTGAATCCCGTCGTCGAGATTACGCAACTGATCGCCGTCTCCCGCGCCTTCGAGTCATTGCAAAACTCAGTAGATCAAACCGACGCGACCTTCCGGAAAGCCATCGACACCTTAGGCGAGCCAAGCCGATAGTCCGAATAAATGGTCTCAGAAGGCATTCAAACATCACAGACAGCTCCGATTGAAATGACGCACGACACCTCGCCGTCCAGCGCTCAACCGAACGTCCTGCAACGTCTTGCTGACGCACTGTCTGACACCATGGACAGCCAAGCTCCCTATCGGATCGGCGGCATCATCTCCGAAGTGATGCCGACTCATTTTCGCGTCGAAGGGATGTCACGCTTTCTGAAGATCGGCGACTGCGTTGAAATCGATGCGCCATATGGTGAGGAGATCGGCGAGATCGTGCGTGTCGACGCGCGATCAGCAAGCGTAAAATCTCTCCAGCAAAAAATTTCGACCCGAATAGGTGACGCTGCGTGGAAACGCGGGCCATTGACGATACGCCCGGCCCCCTCCTGGAAAGGTCGTGTTGTCGATGCCCTCGGATGTGCCATCGACAACGGTCCCACTCTGGAGCAAGGACCGCGCAGCATCCCATTGGACCGTGCGCCTCCCCGTCCACTCCACCGTCAACGCATTGATTCGCCGTTAAAAACCGGAATCCGTGTGATTGATCTGTTCACACCGCTCTGCGCCGGCCAACGCATCGGAATTTTCTCGGGCTCAGGTGTTGGAAAATCATCTCTTCTGACAATGCTCGCCCGATCTACGGAATTCGACACAGTCGTTGTCGCATTGGTCGGAGAACGTGGCCGCGAAGTGCGCGAATTCTTGGAAACAGCAGTCGCAAAAAACCGGCAGAATACCGTTGCCGTCGTCTCGACTAGCGACGAAAGCTCGATGAAACGGCGCCTAGCTCCCAAAACGGCAATGACTATCGCCGAATACTTTCGGGATGCCGGCGACAACGTACTTTTAATTGTAGATTCAATAACACGTTTCGCCCACGCTGCACGTGACGTCGGCCTGGCGTCAGGTGAACCTCCCATCGCACGCGGCTACACGCCAAGCGTCTTCTCCGAACTTCCCAATCTGCTCGAACGCGCTGGTGCAGGAGAAGAAGGCTCAGGCTCTATCACGGGCGTATTTTCCGTTCTCGTCGATGGGGACGACCACAACGATCCGATCGCAGACTCCATCCGCGGAACCATCGATGGCCACATCGTTCTCGAACGCTCCATCGCCCAGCAAGGGCGCTTTCCCGCCGTCGATGTACTGAGTTCAGTCTCTCGACTGGCCGAGAAAGCCTGGACACCCGAACAACGTACGCTCATCCCCAAGCTCCGGGGCCTAATCGCGCGCTTTGAAGAAACGCGCGAAATTCGCGCTATCGCCGGACATCGCAAAGGCGAAGACGCGGAATTGGATCAAGCTGTCGAACTGGTACCCAGGGTGCTTGAAGCACTCCAGCAAACCCCCGATGATCAAGCGAGCTCAGACGCGTTCCAAGAACTGGCAAACGCGTTGACCCCCAAGCGTCCGGAAGCCCCCCCAAAAGCCAGATAAGTTCTCGTTTAGAAAAATCGCCGAAACGTCGGCATTGTGAGCACACTCAGCTCAACTCGATACGATACTCAGTCCTCATCGGCACAGCATAACGGACGCAAACGTCGATCGGGCCTCCATCTGCGTCGAATGAAACTCTCTTGGCCAGAAGTGCGGGTGTACCAATCGGTAGACCCAGCTTAACGGCCATGTCTTCCGGAAGTGCGACGGCGGTAAGCGCTTCTTTAAGCCGCGTTACGACCAATCCATTGTCATTGCGATAAGTGGTGACCCCTTCAGGTCGAACAGCCAGTTCGTCGGCAAGCCCAGGAACAAGCCGCTCCGGGACGACAATATTGTCGTGAATCACCAAAACGCCTTCCGACCTACGCACTGCCGCAATCTCAACGACACTTTCTTCCTCATCGAGAATGAGCAGCTTCGCCTCTTCTGTTGTCGCCCCGCGCGATGATACGCATTGAACCGCGATATCTTGTGGCATCACATGCTCCCCTTCATCAAAGAAAGGATTGAGCCGTTGAGCCGATGCGGCTTCTGGGTTGGTTACAAAAGTTCCCCGACCTTGGCGCCGACAGATCCAACCGATAGCTTCGACTTGTTCGAGCGCTTTGCGCATGGTCCCGACGCTAACGCCGTACTCACGTGCAAGCTCTCCTTCATTGGGAAGGGCTTGTCCCTCGACCCATCCACGCGAACGGATTCGCTCGCGTAAAAGATCGCCGATCTGCAAATAGAGTGGCCCCGCATACGGTCGCGACGTAGCCGGCAACCGCGGATCGTCACGCCTGATCTTCATTCAGGTTCTCCTCAAAACAAATCGAGCCGAATCGTTCAGCGCCAGCAATAACTGACGTCGGCCTATTGCATCGATTTCAGCGTGTCATTCTACGCTCGGAGTAATCCCAAAGCGCCCCGCACGTCTCGCAGTGGAATGCCCCATACACTAAACTTTTCGTTGCATTCAACCCCATTCTCAGCCGCCCATCCCGCGTCACAAGGACCCGGAAATTCGTTCGGACGAACACTGAGGTTTCGCAAACACATCAAATATCTATTGAAATTCACGCATTCATCACAAGACCCGCTCATCTAATCATATATTTCCCGAAATACAACCATAGATTGCATATTGCACATCAAAGAACCGGTCCGTACACGTACGTATAGAGCGATGCATTCATAAATTTTGATGTATTTCCAATCGGCTGGCGTGCAGCATTCATTAACGATTTAGATACGAGAATAGTCGCAGGACGTGAATGATCGCCGCCAACGGCAACGAAGGGTAACAATCCTTCGCCAAAGTGTGGATGTCGATATGAAACCACCGCCCAGACCGCCGGTGCGCGGACCCGCGAACACGGTCAGGGCCGCAAACCGTTCTGAGCAGTTGTTATGAATCGGTCTCGCTTTGAACAAATGATTGATGCCGGATTGGCGCATCGCGAACCCACGCGATCACGCAACGACACAGATTTGTCGCGCGCATTCCGTCCGGCAACGAAACAAGCCAACAAGTCCGACTTCTTGCAGATGCGTCAGGAAAATGAACCCGGCGGTTCGCTCCATAAACCACACCTGTCGGCCCACGACCTCCGCAAAGCTTACCGCGACTGGCAAATGGTTTTTGCAGATTTTGACGAAGACCTGGAACCTCACGAAGCAGATACAGAGCCGGGCACACCCGAACAACAACAGCAAATTCCGGATCTTCCCGAACTTCTGAACCAGTTGGCGAACCACAAACAAATGACCCGTTCGCAACTGCAGACGTTACGTCGACAGCTCGCGCGCCACATTCATCCCGATATCGTCTCAGAAGACCACCGCCAATCTGCGACGGCCGAAATGGCAAAGCTCAACGCGCTGCTGGACGCCGCCCTACGAGCTCACGGCCGTCAATAATCTGACACACCCACCTGCAGTGAGGCGACTGTCAGCGCCGGAAACTCATGACCAAACAGCAGGGACATTTCCAATCCGTGCCAGGCGGGCGCTCCGGATGCAGAAAGTTTCCGGGCGGCTGAAACGCATGAAAAAGTTCGCATTCTTTTTCGAACGCCTCTTTGGGTGTCCCAAAGCAAAGATGCTTGAAGTATGGCTCAGCACCAATCTTGTTGCGTAGCTGGGCCCGCAGGTCGCTATCGGAGCGCCCCACGTGTTGAACAACAAAACGGCCGAGATGATCGACATGACCTATGGCGAAAGTGCCTGCCGTTTTGGCACCAATCGCAGAGTCGATCTCATCGACAGTAAGCCTAAAGGGTCCCTCTAGCCGAGTTTCCGTCATTTCTCTCCCCCGCAAGGTCTGACCGACTGATTCAAATAGGACAACAAGGTTATGCAGCCGTCACGCAGCAAAAAGACGTCGCTTTGAAAAGCTGGGCCATTCACAGCCCGACACCTCAACCCGCGCTTTGACAACGCACCTGCTCCTTCGAAACGAAATTTAGGCTTTCGACCATGACCTCAACGACAACCTCTTGCGCCACACGCTTGTTAACGTTCTGAGCAATGGTTTTTGTCAAAGCATCGAGGTCCCTTTTCGAGTTGCTCAAAAAGTCGAAATTACTGTTCGCGTAAATCGCTTTGAAGGCCTCATCGACAAATATCACCTTCGCCGGCACCGTCATTTTGGCAAGCAAATTGGCTGGCGACGTGAAGACAAACTGCGCGATTGCGTATCCCTCAATGACACCGGCCTTGATGATAGGCACGCTGATTGAAGCCGGTTTTACATAGTCCAGCCCCCCGAAATACGTCACCTCGGATGTCGTCGGCACAGGCTGTGCAGACCAGGAATGGGCAAAGTAGCTGGCCCCCAACGTGATGGCACAAACCCAGACCCCGGCAAGAAGCAACTTGATCATGTGCGCTCCTTACCGAGCGATCCGGGTGCTATATGTGCCGTCGGACTCGGCCTGCTGCATAGCCGTTGCAATGATTTCCGTTATCTCCTGAACCGACGCAAGATGAATACCGAGCGTTGACCGGTTCTTTTCATAAGAGCGGCGCAATCGCGTGAGTTCGTCATCAAGCCCAATCACGCTTGAAGTGTTTTCATGTGCGGCTAATGCACGGCTGAGATCGAGCAGCGACCGGCTCTTCTGGTCAATAAAATATCCCAGATTGCTGACGTCATTTTTCTCAAGCTGCTGCGTTTCCTCGTCGAGGAGATCAGCCAGCCGGCTTACGACCGCTACGATAGGTGCGGAAGCCCCTTTCAGTTTGTCTGCCGCAACAGCAGCAACTGTCGTTTTGGATTGAGTCGCCATGACCATTTAGACTCCGTTCGTTTCAGGTTCAGCACTGTGAGTGCCTTCAACTGGAGACATTATTTCTTGGATTGCCCTCGCCGCAGACCCGCCATGCACGAGAGTGGGAACCACCTCTTCCGCTGTAGCGGCTGAAGCTCGGCCACCGTTCAGCACAGCACCAAGCATCGCCGTTGCCATTTTCGGGTCATCGCGCATCCCGCTTAAACCTAACTGTTCGGTAAGCCCAACGCCGCCGGCCATCGTCAATTCAGCGGCAAGTTTTTCTGCGAGCATCGACCGCCAATAAGAGCCAGCGGTCCCAGAACCGAAAAGCGAATCCGCATCTTTCGGCATCATATTTTCTAGAAGCTGAGTGAGAACAAAGGACTCGAGCTGCTGCCCTGGTGCCAGTTTTTCAGCCATGCGCACACCAGGATGACTGTCTACGACCTGTACCGGCCCTTGAGGCGCCCCCCCACCCGATCGGGCCAGCGTTTCACCCTCGCCAATCGCATCTTTCACAAGCGATGCAAAATTTGCGTCTAGTCTTTCCACGCGCACCGCACGGCCAACCTCAGCCAAACGTTCGGCAGCCTCTCGGACCTTTACTGGATCCGCTTGGCGCATAACATCGACAATCAGGTCGGTAGACGGATTGATACCCATGAGAATCCCTATAATTCCACAGGGTATTCTCGCTCCCCTAACTTATGGGAGCCTTGTCGGACCAATCCCAGGCGACACTTTCGGACATCTCGATTTCATACGTGCGCCTCTTATCGAGCTCTTCGCGCTCACGCGCAGACCGCAACGATGCCTCCGCAGCTTTCCCTCTCACCGCAGCATCGTTGACCATCTCTCGTTGTGTATCAATCTGAAGTTCCAATCGATGGAGTTGCCGATCTATCCAGGACAGGCGGCTAACACCAATTTCCATCAACCGCGAATTCATAAGCTGGGCGCCGTCGATCAGTTCTGCGATCCGCTGTCTATCATGTTGTAACTGGTCCTTATGCCGTATGAGCTTCGCCAGCTTGCCCCGTTCCACACGCAAAAGGTCATCACACAACTGCACAATCTGCCGGGCCTTCTCCGTCCGCTTCGTCATTCCATCACCCCCCTGCCAGCAAACTCGCGTACCCCGCCATGAAGATCCTCAAGAGTTCCGTCACCGTGAAGAACAAAAGCACCAGACCGCCCGCAATAACGAAGGGCATCGAAACGAAATAAACTGGGATCTGCTGCACAAGCCTGTTCGCGATACCGAACATCAGGTTGACCAACAGGGAATAGACGAGGAATGGACTTGCAATCTGCAAACACAAATAGAACGAACGCGAAAGCGCATCGACAACAGGGATCAAACGTCCCTGCATCTCGCCGACGCCCTGCACAGGAATAGCCGAATAAGAATCGAGGAGCGCAGCCAGCAGCTCCCAATGACGATCCGTGAGAAACACGAGCACGGTCGCCGTAGTCGTAATCAATACAGACAACGGCGCGGCGGGCTCCACGTCGTCAATCGGCGCGCCCATCATGCCGCCGACGCCAACAAACGAAGCGATGGCCATCGCAAAAAACTGTAACGCGGCGAAAAATGCACGCGCCATCAGCCCAATCATCAATCCCACAATGGTTTCAAGCACCATTAAAGGCAGCAATATCGCCAAGGACGGGTCAGGCCCTGCCGACTTTACTACGGGCATCAGAACCGGAGACAGCGCCAACGTCACCGCAACAGCGACAAACAGCCGGATCTGCATGGGAATGCGCGGCGTCGCAAAGCCCGGCACGACCATCAAACATCCACCGATGCGGCAGAAGATGACGAGCACCGTCACAATCGCGTCGCTCGCGAGCTCCGTCACGAAATCGTACCAAGCGACTCAACTTGAACGCTGCGCGAAATCTCCACGTGCGATAGAACCGGTAGGTTCGCGAACAGACGTTCTGTAATGAGCCTCACATAAGGGCGGGCATCTGGCGACGTCACAAGAGCGAAGTTCTTGCCCTTATCCATAAACCCGCGAATGACCTTCGAAGCTTCCTTGCTGAATTCCTCAATCATCCGCGGATCGAGGTCGAACTGAACAACTTCTCCATTCGAATCCCGCTTCAAGCTTTCATGGAACGCAAGGTCCCAGCGGCTGCCCAATCGCAACACACTCAGAACACCGTTTTCAGAGAGATCGCCACAAATCTGCTGACCAATACGGACACGGACATGTTCAACAATCTGCTCTGTCCGCCGGGAGTGTGGTGCGATTTCCGCAATCGCTTCCAGGATGAGATGTAGATTTCGGATGGAAACACGTTCCGCCAGAAGCAACTTCAAGACAGCTTGGATTCCCGAATAAGAAATGTGCTGCGGTGCGATTTCATCAAGAAGGCGGCGATACTCCGCCGGCAAGCGGTCCAGCAAAGAACGCATATCCTTGTAGGACAATAACTGAGCCAGATTGTTGCGCAGAATTTCACTTAAGTGCGTCAACAGGACTGAAAGGTTGTCGACGGGTACGAAGCCTTCGTTCTTAACGTCCTTGGCAAGCGTTTGCGGAACCCACATTGCTTTCATGCCGAAAGCTGGCTCGCGTGCCGGTTCGCCAGGAACCTGAGGTGGCTTGCGATCGCCGACAATCACCAGCATATCGCCGAGCCGAAGTTCCTCGTTGGCCATAACCGTACCGTGAATTTTGATCTGATACGCTTTCGACTCGATAAGCAGGTCGTCGGACAGCTTGATTTCGGGAACGACGAAGCCGTACTGCCGCGCAAACTTGCGCCGCATCTTCGCAACACGTTGCGCCAGCTCCGAATGAGATCTTGCCAAGCCCGATGAAAGCTGGCGGCCGAAGCAAAGCTCGATCTCGACAGTATTCAGAGATTCCTTGACCGACTCGCGTGCCTTCTCCTGCGCCGCCATCTCGGTTTTGAGGGCGTCAGCCTCCTGAGCTGCCTTTTCTTCTGCCCACTTTTGCGGGATCGAATACGCGAGGAAAGCCAGGACCGCACCAATGAGTGCGAACGGAACAAAGGGTAGCGCCGGCAACAGCGCAAAGATGAACATCAGCATGGAGGCCATGAACAGCGCTCTGGGATGATTACCGAGCTGTCCAAGAACCGCCTTTTCCGCAGACCCCTTCGTGCCACCTTTAGACACGATCATACCTGCGGCAAGCGCAACGATAAGTGCAGGGATTTGGGTGACCAAGCCATCACCCACCGACAGGCGCGTGAAGACGTCAACAGCCTCGCCCACGGACATCCCGTGCCGGAGCACACCGATGATCATACCGCCAAAAATGTTAACGGCAGTGATGATCAACCCCGCGATCGCGTCACCGCGTACGAACTTCGAGGCACCGTCCATCGAACCGAAGAACGAGCTCTCCTCTTCCAGCTCACGCCGTCGCCGCTGAGCTTCCTTTTCATCGAGCAGGCCAGCCGAAAGATCAGCGTCAATCGCCATCTGCTTACCGGGGATAGCATCCAGCGTGAAGCGCGCGCCAACTTCCGCAATACGCGTTGCACCCTTGGTAATAACGATGAAATTGACCGTCAGCAGGATAACAAAGACGATAATCCCGATAACGAAATCACCGCCCATTACAAAGGTCGAAAATCCTCCGATCACATGCCCCGCGGCATCGGACCCTTTGGACCCATCCGTCAAGATCAGCCGCGTTGTGGCAATATTAAGCGCGAGCCGCATCATTGTTGCGAGCAACAGCACCGTCGGAAACGAGGAGAATTGTAGGGGCGTCTGAATCCACAACGCCACCATGAGAATGAGAACGGAAAAAGCAATCGACAGCGCCAGCCCGAAATCCACCATGATGGGTGGTAAAGGCAGGAACAGAACCGTCAACATGAAGATGATAGCTACCGCGAAGCCAATGTCGCGGAAGCCTTCACGTGGCACGGTCAGCGCCGAGGACGCCGTGTTTTCCATGATTTGCGTCTCAACCGTTTAGAATCAAATGCGAGCATACACTCGCTCTCGCATGATTCTTGAGGGCGAAACCTTGCGCCAAGCCGCCCTCGGGCGAGCCATCAACATCAAAATCCCGTTTCTATTCGCGCGTATAGTGATGTCGAGAATGACATAATGATGCTGCCCACGAACGGAGCAGAAACAAGCGATATCAGCAGGATTGCGATAATTTTCGGGATGAACGTAAGCGTCATCTCCTGGATCTGCGTCAAAGCCTGTAAAAGCGCGATGGCGATACCGACGACCATCGCGGCAATGACGGCCGGGCTCGAAGCCATGAGCACGGCCCAAATGGCCGATTGCACAATATCTAGTGCATCAGCTTCGTTCATGCTTCGGGCTCAGGTTCCGAATCAGGCGTAGCCCCAGACTCTGACAGCATCATGCCGTTGCTCATAACCACTTCGCGACCATCTTCGAGAATTGCAATCGCACCACCGGTAACGAAGCGAACAGATTCGACAACGCCTGTCACCTCACCATCAGCGGAAGTGATCGTCTTGCCGATGATGCTACCCGCCTGCGAAATCATCGTTGCCGCAAACAGCTCATCGAGCTTGTTGTTGGTCACAATTGTTTGCTCGACGTTAGAGAAGGAAGCGAGCTGTGCCACGTACTCGCTGGAATCCATAGGCTGCAGCGGATCCTGATTTTGCATTTCAGCGATCAGGAGCTGAAGAAACGTATCGTAATCAAGAGACACGTTGCGCGCTGACGAAGATGACGACGACTCATAAGTCTGTCCGTAGTTCCTGATTGCAGATATGGGGTCTGTAGACATCAGGCGATCTCCGCTTCCTGTTCGCGCTCTAACAACCCATCGTCAGGCTGCTGCCGCAAAATTTCGTCCTCTAGAGAGATGAGGCCACGGATCGCCTTGAGCGCATCAAACGAACGTCCACTCTCCACGAGAAGTTCAACTTCGTCCAATCCGTTAAGGATCGCCGCGTCTGTCACGGTTTTACGCAACACAAGCATCGACGATACGAACAGCTTCTGCGCCAACGGCGCTGTCGCCGGATCAATGATCATCGACTGAACTACAAAATACAATTGCCGGGTTGGTGTCGTTGCATCGGCTTCCTGCATAACGTGCGTTTCCAGAAGAAACGTCACGTTATTCAGAAATTCGAGCGAAACCCGGCGATCCACCCGCACCACGGCGCCATTTATATAAATGCGCTCGTTGGGCCGCAGATGGATTTTGAAACTCGAAGTCATTCAAGCCCCTCACGGATGGCAACAGAAACCTCGATTAGTCCATCGAAGCTTGCAACCTCACCCTGGCGGATCTTTTCGGCTTCTCGGAGGATCCATATACCAACTGAAATCACCTGCGCGCGCAGTTCATCAGGCAATCCGTTTTCCGGATTGGAAAGATCTTCAAGCAGCACGGTCCACAAGCGCTGCAAGAAATAGATCGCTTCGGTCGCCTCTTTGGTATTAGGGCCGACCTCTGCAGCCTTCCGCAATAGCTCGATCGAATGATCAAGCGCCTTACCCTCTAACTCGCGCGCGCTGGCTGACGAATCTGAAAGTACATCCGTGTATGAAAATTGATACATGGCGCCGCTCTCTTGCCTTTGTCCCTATGTTCGACCGTCTCTATCGGAGGTAATTCACGAGGCTGAGACTCTGGATACGTACTGTCAGCTCATAGGATGTCTCGATGCGCGTCTTAAGCTCGTTTACGCGCACTTGAGCTTCGTAGCCGTCGACACCTTCCATTTCGCCGACACGCTCGTTCAATAATGCGATCTGCTTGTCGATCTTGTTATTCGCGTACTCCAAGCGCTCCTGCGAGTTGCCCAACTGGGCCTGAAGCGTAGCGATCCCAGGAATCGCCTCACCGATAAGTCGCGTCGCCTCGTCGATGATCACGCCGTAGGCTTGATCATTCATGTTGTTGAGGCCCAGCTCTGCAATCATCGTGTAAGCCTTCACCAGCTTACGGATAGGCTCAGCATTCGCGGAAACCGAAGTCGAGATCCGCTCCGTAAGCGAAATCTTGTCGTAGCGTACGGCATCCGACGCATCCGACCATTCCGCAGACCAAGCAGGCTCCTCAAACTTCTGCGCAAAATCCGTATCAAGGAACGTCTGCAAGGTTGCAGCATCGATCGTTTCAACCGCAGGGTTATCTTGAGTAAGCCCGCCGAAGGCAGCAGAGAACGCCGCGTCTATCCCAACCTTATTGGTGGCGGTTGGTGAGGCGTAATAGTCAACAATCGGCTTATTCTGCGTGTTTATGCCGGCAAACATATTCGCGCCATCGAGGCCGGTATTGAGAATTTCCATCAGAGCCTGGAGCCGCGTCTTCGCCTGATCCTGCACAACGTCGGACCCAATTGTGCGATCGCGCATCGGAATAAGCTGCGTGAGGAAATCTTCCGCATCCGTAACAATCGCCGTTAATGCGGCCTGCGTTGTGTCCATACGGATCGCGATACTGTCATTGGCCTGCTTAATACTCCCGATCTGAGAGAATTGAGCGCGCAGGGACAACACCTCACTGGTCCGGTTCCCGAGATGCAACCCCATATCGGCAGCACGAAGCGTAAGCGACTCTTTATGCGCGACCAAGTACTTCGACTGAAGCTCAGCAACAGATGCCCGCAAGCTCGTCGAAATGTGTGATGTAGAAACCTGACTGATTTTCATATCGTCATCCTGTGGCTTCGAGCAGCGCGAGGAACATGTTGTCGATAGTCGAAATGAGACGCGACGACGCTTGATACGAGCGCTCAAGGTCGAGCAGCAACGACATCTCTTCATCGACATTGACGCCGGTAGCGTTCGACAACGCCTCAACCGACCGGGTCACCACTGCGCCCCTCAAATCAGCTTCGCTTTTCGCCGCAGAGCGAGCTTCACCGAGCCATCCGCCGGACGCAGACGCATAGTTGATCAACGTTGCGGAATTTCCGGCCTCAGCTGAGAGGTCAAAGCTTCGCACAGCTCCGAATTTCTCCAGAAGACCATGCAGCCGGTCCGAATAAGAGGCCGCTCCCTCCACGTTGTAGACATATGCTGGATTGAGAGGGTCGGAAATCCCACCATCGCGCAACCGCATCAAATCTCCACCAGCATCAGGGTCCACGTTGGGATTGATCATGATGGATGCCGCGAGACCATCAACAACGACTCCCGATGCCGGAACACCCGTAAGTCCAGGCGCTGTAAACAAGCCCGGCAGATCCGGCAGCGTCGGCACCGCGCTTTGATCGCTCTCTGCGAAAACTTCGACAAGCCCGCGCGCAATCTCATCAAGCTGGCTTTGATAGGTCGGCGCGATGGTATCGCGCACCTCCATGAGCCCCGCGATACGCCCCGTAACCGATCCTGTCATCGGCACGCCATCGACATAGACCTGGTTGGCGGTCTGTCCAGCAAGCAGCGTTGGTGTCGGCGTGAAGGAAACAGTACGCGGCCCCTTATCGAAGAGCGTAACGCCATTGCTTAGAAAGATCGCCATGTCGTTGTTGGCACGCAAAACCGTGCGAACCTCGACTTCGCCCGAGATGTTGCGCAACAGCTCATCGCGCTTATCGAGCTGATCGGTGACATCGAGTCCAGCTTGCGTACCCTTAATGATCTGCTCATTGACCTTATCGAATTCCTTGAGCAGCTGATTAAGGTTCTCGACACTTCTATTTATGTCGGCGTCCGCACGCTCACGCACAGTTCGCACTTCTTGAGAGGCGTTATTCAGGGACTCGGCGACACGTACTGCTGAATCCAACGCGGCCCGCGCGGCAATCGCATCGTGTGGCCGCGCCGCATATTCCTGCAGGCTATCCATGAGCTCCTGCATCATAGCGGCAGGAGACGCTCCGAGTTCGGGATCGCCGACTGTAGCATCGAGCGCATCAAGCGCATCGGCGATCGCCAATTGAGCTTCATGACTGGAAGCCGACCTCATGAGGTTTTCCAGCAGGGCCTCATCGGCAAGCCGTTGAACCGTCCCAAGCCGCGCACCTCCGGTAATGGAAGTAATAAGGTGCGCGACCTTACGCGATGCATAAGGGTCATCCGCCCGCGTAACGTTACGCGTCAGAATCGCCGTTTGCTCAGACGTTGTCCTGAGACCCTGCTTGGCGATATCCAAGCCAACAGACAGCGACATTGAATGAGACCCCTACCCTGCTTTGCTAAACTAGTGCGCGTTACCGTTTCAGGTTGACCAGAACTTCGAGGAGTTCCGAACCTGTCTGGAAGACTTTGGAGTTCGCTGTGTAGTTGCGCTGAGACTCGATCATCGTCGTCAACTCGCTCGCGAGATCTACGTTGGAGCTCTCCAGAGCACCGGAAAAGATGGTTCCGAGCGCGCCCTCTCCAGGAAAACCAATCTGCAAATCACCGGACTCGGCGGTAATTGAAAAGACGGTCCCGGATTCCGGCTTCAGTCGGTCAGGGCTCGCAACATTGGCCAGCGGAATACGGTAGATCGCGGAGCGCGCTCCATTCTCGTAGACCGCATAAATAATACCGTCATCGGCAAACTCGACCGATTCAATTGCAGCCGGTTCGCTACCATTAACTTCCGCATCCAGAACGGTATAGCCAGTGCCCTTCTCAGTTGTTGCCGACAGATCGATAACAAGGCTGGAACCGTTCGGAACTGGAATTGTAATGTCCGTGAAGCTGCCGGCATCAAGCGCGCCCGTGGTGGGATCGAACGTAAGCGTCTGCGTGGACAATGGGGCCGCCGCATAAGGAAACCCGCCTCCAGGAGCAGCGTCATCACGATCAAAGACGGCAACTTCCCATTGGTTCGCAGCCGTCTTCGTATAGTAGACGTCTAGAATGACTTCTCGGCCGACACTGTCATATGCCTTCAACGAAGACGTATGCGTAAACGTCGAACCGGCCACGTTGTCGGACGGCAAACTGCCCGCAGCCACAATGCCCTCGTTGACATCCAGGTTGGTCGTCATGACACCTTCTGTCGAGGGCTCCGACACGAGCGTCACACTACGAATATTGACGGCCTCAAGGCCGGCCGTACCGTTGATCACCGCCCCTGTGTTGCCGTTGGCGATCGGATACCCCATGAGGCGAAAGCCGGCCGTATTCATGAGCGTACCATCTTCCAACGGGACAAAGGCACCCGCACGCGTTAGAGAGACCCTGCCCTCAGCATCGCCGACCATGAAAAAGCCCTGGCCATTGATCGCGAGGTCATAACCCGACGCCGAATACTCAAGCGTGCCTTTCTGGCTAATCGCATAGCGGGTCTTGGACTCCACACCGCCCGAAGCATAGTTGGTGCCGTGATTGTCGAGGACGAGAGCTGCGAACTCAGTTGAAGCGCGCTTGTAACCGGTGGTCCTTGCATTGGCGATGTTGTCAGCAACCGTACCAAGACGGTTGGACTGGGCCCCCATGCCGGACACACCCGTCCGCATCAAATTGTACACGCTCATTAGATCGTCCCTCGCTGGATCAATAAAAGCAGTTGGAGCGATGACATCACGCGGGACTTATGCGGGCCTTACAGCAATGCTCCAAATTCGTACAAAAACTCAAAGGTTAATAATGTGTTAACGCACTTCAGGCAGGACAAACTAACGCTCAATCCGAATGCAGCCGGTAGCCAAGATGACGCTTTGAATCGATGGGATCGTAACCGAGGCGCTGCCGCAAACGCTTGCGCAGTTTGCTGATGTGACTCTCGACGACGTTGTCATCGATTTCGCGATCGAACAGTCCGTAAACGAAGTTGAAAATCTGCGCCTTCGTCACCCGGCGCCCCTGGTTGCGCACGAGATATTCCAGAATGCGCAATTCACGCCGCGGCAATGGAAGCGGCACCCCTCCAACCTCGGGATCTCTTCCCTCGGAGAACACAACGATTGGGCCGGCCTCCAATTCATTATCAGAAGTTTTTGCGCGCCGACCAATTGCGCCAATTCGCGCCATGATTTCACGCACATGGACTGGCTTACCTACGACGTCGTCAACGCCGGCGGCGAATAAATCCAAAGTTTCGTCGAGAGTTTTCTGATCATCCATCGCAATAATGGCAGCGGACGATCTTTTCTTTATAATCCGTGCAAGCGACCTGCGCCCGTCACAGTTTCCAAGTAAAAAAGCTTCAATTGACCCAAGGTCCGGATCCGGCGCAGCCGTAAACCAACTATCGAATTCTGTTGGACAAAACCCTGTAGTCGCCACACCCTCACGATCGAACATTGACGCATAACCGTTGATGACAAGCTCGCGCTCGTCGACGATCACGATCATCTAGATATCCCCCTAAAATCGAATCATTCAATTCGACTTCCCCTATCGCGGGGTAACTTCATGGAGAATCTGCGTCAAGACTTCGGAATTGCTGAATTCGTAAATATAGCGTTTTGAGATATCCGCATCACGCAATTAGTTCGCGTCAAGAGTCAAAAATGTTACAGGACGTCCCTGTCTCGGGTACTTGTTACACAGAACATCTGCTCAAGGATTTAAGTGTAGCCACACTCGAGATTGCGCCATCAGGCCGATTTGATCTCGCAAACCGAATATCAATATGTTGCGGCCAAACTCTGGGGCTCTCACGACTTTAGGGACCTTAAGGTAGCAGCATGGCGCACGTCAGCGGGCGGACAAGTACTAAGGATCGCCAATCCACCAAAGACCGTCGCAGCGATAAACGCGACGATACCGAACAACTTATTGTCGTCCGGACGCCCAAGGGCGACCTCGTCGGCGAACTGCTCGACATCTCTGCCTCTGGGGCCAAGTTGCGTATACGTGACGGCCTATGCCCAGAGACCGACGAGGCCGTCAGCATCGTGCTTTTGGACAAGACGGAATTGGCCGGCACTGTTTCGAGAATAGATAAAAAATCGATTGGTATAGCCTTCGATATCAAGCTTCTGCAGCCTGCCGATTACCTACACCATGACCATCTGGGGTTTGATTTCTACCGGTCCATCCAGAGCCTTCAGTCCAAGCGGCTCAAGCAAAAATAAACGAAACTCTTTCCGCCAAGGCACGCTCTGATTGTCGTTGTCCTGCGCCGGCCTATCGAGGCTTTGACGAATAAATCTACTCACAAAAGGCTCGGCGCCGACGGTGAGCAAGATCGAAATGAAAATGATCGCGATGCGCCTCATTGGCCTCCGGCCCCAGCACGGTCCCAAATATACCGCACGCGCTTTCGTGAATCGATTTCAGAAACCGGGCCTTGTTCGACGTTGCAGGCTTGAGGGCCGTCTCTGTCTCGCCGGTATTATTCGTCTGGCTGTTTTCAGCCTCAGGCCTTCGGCTAGGAAGCGGAATACCATCAGACTTCGATAAGCTGGCTTTCTGTGCGGTCTTGGAAGCGGGAATGGGCGGCGCCAACTTCTTAGTTGTATCTTCTTTTTGGGGGCGCCCCGCGCGCGCAGCCTTGATGTCTCGCGCGGTCGCCCCCCAATCCTGAGCGACCGAAATGACTTGTCGATCCGCCGTCTTGAACTTCCCAATGTCTATGGCATTGGCCAACGCGTGCTCACTGAGCTTGTTGACCGATGTGCCATTTCGCATCCGGCAACTGTAGGCAGACACGCTTTCAAAGGCGACAATTTCAGAGCCGAGCAGTTCTTTCGCTCGAGGCTGAAGTTGCGTTTCCACCCAGCGGTGCAGGGCAGCAACCATCGAGCAATTCATCGTTGCGGGCGGCGAGAGCACAACCGGGTTCACCAATCCAATCCGACGCAAACGCACGGGGGCCGCTGCCCCACAAGCTCCATTCTTGATGGGAACCGTGACGTCCACCTCCGCCGCAATAGGCCCGAGCATTTTGATGCAGTCCCGTAAAGCCCGGGCGACCTCCTCTTGAGACCATTCGTCAGGTTCTGGAGGCTCAGGTTCGGCCGCCGCTTTGGGCACCGGTATTGCAACATCCTTCGTGGCTGGCTTCGCAGGAGACTTACCGGGATCCATTGGCCTTTCCGGCAAGGGTATATCCCGGACCTGCCGCGCGCGACGTTCAGGTGCGCGCTTACTTTTTTGCGCTAGCACAATGGGACGCGTTTGCTGAGATTTCTCAGCGATTGCCGTCGACGAACCAGAGACTTCCGCAAGAACGGCCAAAGTCCCGGCAATAACCGAAACAAGCGTTAGGGCCCTCATGAACGCTGCGCTTCTCTGATCACCGTACCCTTGGTGATCTGTTCCGCATCCGCAAAGCCACACCAGCGCCCCGCCAGATCAGTTTCGCCCATCCGCCGTCACAGCCCTCTATCCAAACTCCCAAACTCTTCCGTTCGCTCCATAATATTTGAACTCAAATTGTGTCGCGATCCGGATCGCGCGGAGAATAGATCGAGCGATTTCCGTCCCAGCCGTTGCAGCTGCGCTACGCTTGTCCAATGACAGGTCGCCATGCACGCGAAAGCGGCACGACAGGCCCCGACTTTTTCCTATACTCGGCCCGAGCCAGTTTCGCGGAAGGGACACGACCATGGCAGAACCGAAATCAGGCACCGGCTCCGTCAAGGTCCGGTGGCTCGATTACTTGTTCGGACGCAATACGCTGATCGGCATCGCCTCGCTTATGTTGCTGGCCATCTCAGGTTACGCAACCTGGAGCGGAATGAACGATTTCATCGTTGGTGTCTCAACCTCGCCAGCGAGCCAAGGACGGGAAATTCCCGGCGGCCTCTCTGTCTCCAATGAGTTCCTCGTCATAGCCGTTGTTGTCGCTCTGACATTTCTCATGTGGCTCGCATTGCGCGAAACCTTTGGCGCTGGACGTTCCTTGCGCGATCGCCTCATCACCTTCCCGCTCTACTTATTCCTGGCGGTCTGGTCGATCGGCTTTGGCTACGGATTCTGGTGGAGCCTCATTGCCGGCGAAGAGGCGACCCGCACCAGCATGTCGGGGCTTCAGGAAGACGCCCGGGCCGCAAGCTCCGTTGTTGCAGCTCGGCTGGACGCAGTACGCATACAATTAGACAACGTTGTCACGTGGTCCGAAAGCCAGATGGCGCGCGAAGAAACGAGTGGAGGGAGTTGCGGCCAGCCCTCAGGCGCCGGACGTGGGCCCCTTTACAATGCGCGCTTAAGCGTCCGGGACGCCGTTGCTTCCTTACGCGAAAGCATCACCACCTCATGGATCGCTCCGGTTCAAACCGACATCGAGGAATTGCGAAAATCAGCCGCAGGCCTGGAAGGCATCACGGTCGAAGAGCGGCAACGCGAATTTGAGGCAAAAGCGCGAGACATCCGGACCCATGCGCGCAACATCGCGTCGCGTAGCAATGAATTGGGCAAATCCGTCGCCACAGAAATGCGCGCGCTGGCGGAAGTGGTTTCCATCCCGCCAGGAAAAGCCGGATTCTCCTGTTACGATCCGACGTTGGCCCAGCGCCTGCGTCAAGCGGCAGATCAAGCCGATGAACCCGCCAACCTTGATCTACGGGTCGCCTCCTTCAATGAAGGTCCAGCCGGCGTCGCAAATGCCATCAAGAACCTCTGGTCAAACATCGGTGCCTATTCAAGCAGCCTCTTCAATTACGTAATCTCGGGAGGTGAGCAGGCTTACAGTCAGACGGAAAGTGGCCAGCCCATTACAGGTCGCGACCTGATCGCTTTACTCGCGAGCATCGGCATCGACCTCGGCTTGTTCGTCCTCATGGTCCTCAACCCACCATCAACGCCGCCGAGTCGACCGCGCACGAGCTCCATGGTCATCGCGCAAATTCGCTCGGCCATGGACATGGCGATCGCACGCGCGCCCGGCGCTGATATCGAGTGGGTCCGCCGTCATTTCATCTACCACAATCACGCGTCTTACTTCGTCATTCCAAATCTCTTCAGCACCGATTCGGACAATCAAGACGAATCCGCCAAAGCCCTCGCCATGAATCAGCTCGCTGGCGTCCTTGACGACCTTGACCTCGTGCGTTGGCCAACCCGCGCTGAACTAAAGACACTAAAGAACGAAGAAACGGGCAGCAGCGATACGGATCTAACAGAGATACGCAAAGAACGGCTCCGCGAGCTGGAGCAAAACAAGGGTATCGAACTCGACCAAGCCAAAGCCGAACAGATCCGGACCGCCGAGCCTGTACGCAATCATGGCCTGTTCTCCAAAGCCGAGCGTGTCCTCACCATCGCCGGTTGGAGCGAAAAGGCGCGTCGGGACATCGAAATCTTCAAACTCGTTGACGTAGAAGGTTTGACACCACTGCTTGAGGTGTTGAATGAAACGCCCGCAACCAAAGGGGCTAAACCCGCGGAGTCCACGACGCCGAAACAGATCGCGCCCCCGACAAGCATCTAATTAAATTGAAAAATGCGAGAGGGGGCTCTCCTGGTTCGTTTTGGCGCCGGATGATATGCGTAAAAAATCAACCATGAAGATCAAAAACACGCGCTCTTGTACCGGAGCGCCCCTAGGAAAAACAATATTGGAAGATTGTTTGACCGCGGACGGGCCGAAACGATAACGCGGCACCGCTAGAGTTTTGCGTGGGGAGGGTGGGCAATGGCCGGATGGGTCAGTTCCGCAAGGGCCGTGTGCGTACTAATACTATTTTCATTGATATCTTCATTTACCGCCGCGGCAGAAGAGGTTCGGTTACGCCTCAAAGGCGGAGACTTTGAAATCGTAGGGGACTTGGTTTCCTTCGACGGACGGACATACGTCGTCCTATCCCCTCTCGTCGGTCGCATGAAGGCAGACGCATCACGCTTTGAATGCATCGGCGGAGCCTGCCCGAATCTCACGACGACAACGCAGCCGATACCGGCCAAATTAGCGCCACTACCAGCGTCGGGTAAAATGGCCATAGCCGGCTCCCATACTATCGGTCATGCGCTTATGCCTGCTCTGATTGAGGCTTACGCTGACACTTTGGGACTGTCCGTTTCCACCGCGGTTGGATCTGATCCCAAAAATACGACGGTGAAGCTGACATCATCAGACGGACGTCACGCAGGAACCATCGATCTCCGTCGGCAAGGTTCCGATACTGCGTTCACCGAACTCCGCGCGAAAACCTCCGAACTCACGATGTCATCGCGACCGATCGCCGATCTGGAGGCTACCGGCCTCGCCGCAGCCGGACTCGGCAATATGCATGCACCCACACATGAGCATGTCCTGGCACTGGATGGCTTGGTCGTTCTGGTCTCGCCGGACAATCCAGTCGTAGCAATATCAATTACCGATCTCGCCCGGGTATTTGCTGGCGAAATAACCGACTGGTCCGAACTTGGTGGCAGAGAGGGAGCAATCAACCTCTATGCCCCAGCGGACGGGTCCGGCACGTTGGACACGTTCCAAACGCTCGTGCTTGAACCGAACGGCAAACAAATGGCCGAAAGCGCCAAGCGCACCTCCGATGACGCGGAACGATCAAACTGGATAATTGCAGACCCCTCCGGCATTACATTTGCCAGCATTGCCTACCAGCGAAATGCCAAGGCTCTCAATATCGAATCCTCGTGTGGTCTTATCTCCCGGCCCTCTCGCTTCGCAATGAAGACCGAGGAATACCCGCTCACCCGCCGCCTTTACTTGTACACGCCGGGACGCCCGAAAAATCCGCTCGCAGCTCGCTTCTTGGACTTCACCTTATCTGAGCAAGCGCAGCCTGCCATTGCACGCACCGACTTTATCGATCTGGGCAGCGACTCCCTCACCTTCCGAGACCAGGGGGCTCGGATCGCCTACGCTTTGAACGCGCACGATGAAGATTTCGATCTCGACGCAATGCGCCAACTGATCAGCGAGATTGCTCAAGCCGAACGGCTCACGACGACATTCCGCTTCAAAAGTGGATCAGTCGGGCTCGACAACAAAGGTCGGCAAGACATTGAGCGCCTCGTCACGACAGTGCAATCACCCAAATTCCGCGACCGCCAGCTACTCGTCCTCGGTTTCTCCGATGCTGTTGGCGGCTACGACGAGAACCTAAGACTCTCTGAGGTACGCGCAACGGCAGTCGCAGATCTCCTAAAAAAATCCGGCGTCACCAACGCAATCGCCAAAGGATACGGCGAGTTAGCACCCGTGGCCTGCAACGACACCCCCGCCAGCCGCAACTACAATCGTCGCGTCGAAATCTGGGTGAAATAGCTTCGCTCCGGCAGCGGTGCGCTTTCGCTGCAAGGCAAATCGCCTAAGAACTTGGAGGATAGGATGCTGCGATTGCATCTTCGCCAACTCAGGATAGGCGTAGCCTTCATCCTGGCCGCTTTGCTCTCCACATGCGTAACAGCAGCGGCTCAATGGCAACCAAACAAGCCCATAACGTTTATTGTAATGGCGGGTCGCGACGGCGGTGCGGACAAGGCCACCCGCTTCATTGTCGATCTCATCGAACGCAATCAACTGACCAAGGCAAAATTCGAGGTCGTGAACATTCCAGGTAACTCCGGCGCAGACGCACTTCAGGAGTTGCAGCGACGCGCCGGCGACGACCATATAATTCTGTTCACGCTCAATAGCTTCTACACAACACCCATTGATAAACCGGAACTCAAGATCGACATCGGCGCCTTCGCACCCATCGCGCGTTTGGCCGAAGATGTGTTTCTGCTCTGGGTGCATACAGACCGCAAAGACATCAACACGATCGAGGACTTCGTACGCGAGGCACGCACCAAGGGTAAGGATTGGGTCATGTCCGGTACGGGGACAGGAGCTGAAGATCATTTACTGACGGAGTTCTTGAATGCCACCTTCGGACTCGACATGTCCTATCGCGCCCTCAAAGGCGGCGGCGCGGTAGCCAAGGAGTTAACCGAGAAGCTGTGCGACTCGACGGTCAACAATCCGTCTGAGCAACGCAAGTACTACGAAGCCGGCATCACCAAGCCAATCGTAGCCATTACCCCGGCAAGGATCACCCAATTCCAATCTACTCCCACTCTTCGGGAAACCGGCATGGACTTCAACTACTTCATGCAGCGCTCTGTCGTCGGGCCACCCTCCATGACCAAAGCAGCTCAAGCCTACTACGCCGATCTATTCAAACGGGTTTTCACATCCGCTGACTGGCAAAACTACAGAAAGAAGAACAGCCTGAGCGGAGAATGGCTATCCGGACCGGACCTCGCCGCATATTGGCTTAAGGAGCGCGAAAAGCACGCGCGCTGGAAAATGACGATCGAAGTCTTGAGGCCCGCGCCCTGACTTCGTTCAGTGGACACGCCCACCCAGCAAACGAACAAAGTCCTCCGGCGTATCGACATCTGCGAACAAACTGGCATCGCTTTGCGGGACTTGAACGACCTGTTCACGCAGCTCATCGAGAAGCTTCTTGCCGCCCTCAGAGCCGAGAGCTTTCAACGCTTCGAAATGCGCTGCCGGCCACAAAACAGGATTGCGCTGTTCGCCGCTCGGTGTCACCGGCACAATGATCTTGCGCCCACCCTCGCTTGCAAAGCACGCGATCAATTGATCTAAAAATTCCGACGTCATGCCCGGCATATCCGCTGGCAGGACGAACGCCCCGGAGACACTTGTGTCCAATGCCGCAACCCCCGCGGCGATCGAAGTTCCCATCCCCAACGCGGCTTTCGGATTTTCAACGATGGAAACCGGAAGTCCGAGGAGCGCCGTAACCACATTCACGGCGGCGGGCTGCGTTACGACGAGGCACACTGCAACGCGGCTCGCGACAACGGCTTCGCAGACCTTGCGTACCAATGCTGTCCCATCGAGTTCCGCGGTAAGCTTGTCGGCAGTGCCAAACCGACGCGAAAAGCCAGCCGCCGGGATGACACAGCCAATTTTCATTTTCTCCGCGGTCCCCGATAAGTCAGGACAATTTCAGCTAGGATTGAAAGCGCAATCTCTTCAGGCGTCCGCGCCCCAATGTCGAGCCCAACCGGCGAGTGCACACGATCGATTTCTTCAGACGCAAGGCCGGCAGCAGCGAGCCGCTGTCGGCGTCTTACGTGATTACGTGTGGACCCCAGCGCTCCGATATAGCGACAGTCACTCTTCACCGCCAACTTGAGCGCTTCATCGTCAATGTGCTCGACATGCGAAAGCGTAACCACGGCCGAATACTCATCAAGGCCAAGTTCCGGTATCGCATCCTGTGGCCAGGCAACAATAACGTTTCGATCTCGAAAACGCGGCAAGGCTGCATACGCCTCACGGGGATCGACGATGACAACATCAAGGTCAACCAACGGTGCCATCGATGCGAGAGCCTGAGCTGTGTGCGTTCCTCCGATAACGATGATACGAGCACGGGGCACCACGGCCTGAAGGAAGACTTTACGTCCATCCACTTGGGCTAGCCCACTATGCCCGGAAGCCAATCGCTCCTTGACTTCAGCTGGCGCGTTATCGCCCGGCTTGAAAAGGTCTCGCTGACCCGTATCAAGCTGACGCAACGCGACGATCGGACGACGACCTTCCCGCGCCGTAATCACTTCATCGATGAAAGCCAAATCATCATCTGGCGTAAGCCGCTCGACAAACACCATAATGCGCCCGCCACACGGCAGCCCGGCCTGCCAAGCCGTCTCATTGGTGATGCCGAATTCCAGCAGCCGCGGCGTACCGGTCTCAATGATCTCGGTCGCCGCCACGATCACCTCGTTTTCGACACAGCCACCCGAAACCGATCCCTGGAAATTTGCACCATCGGCTATCACCATCTGACCGCCGATTGGAACAGGTGACGATCCCCAGGTGTCCGCGACAGTCGCTAGGCCGATCGTCCAGCCTTCGCGAAGCCACGTTTGGCATTGCTTCGCAATATCAAGCGCCGCTTCGGCTGGTTTTCCGCCGGCGTCAGCTTTCGAGGTTATCGTGAGGTTCACATCATCACCTATCGCATTGCACTTCATATCAGTCGGCCCTGCCTCGGAGATCGCCATAACGTCTCACTGAAGGATCTTAGGAGATAGAGCAGGTTATCCCGCGCAACACATAAGCCGCCTTCAAAATATGATGAAGACGGCGCACACTTAAGCTAATGGTCTCGGCCCGACATACCGGATTAAGGCCAACGGAGTGCCATTTGCACACACCCAGCTGTGGCTCACGGGCCACTCGCGTAACCACAGCCCCATTCCCCTTGGTCAAACCAAGCCCACAATAGCCCATAAGCTAACAGTCGGATCTTGACTGCGGGCCCTACAGCGGCTTTCAAAGTTGAGTATGCCATCGGCACAGGGGAGCGAGGGACCAAATTCTGTGAGAAATACCGGTCATCTGAGAGACTTGGAGTCGGAAGCGATCCATATCTTTCGCGAAGTCGCAGGCCAATTCGAGCGTCCAGTGATGATGTACTCGATCGGCAAGGATTCCTCCGTCCTGCTGCATCTCGCACTCAAATCCTTTTATCCCGCGAAACCGCCCTTCCCTTTGCTTCATGTCGATACCGGCTGGAAGTTCCGCGAAATGATCGCCTTTCGCGATAACGTCGCGCACCGGTACGGTCTCGAACTGATCGTCCACATGAATCAGGAAGGCATCGAGCAGGGCATCGGTCCAATAAGCCACGGCAGCGCTCTGCATACGGACGTCATGAAGACGCAAGGTTTGCGTCGGGCACTTGAGAAATATCGCTTCGATGCTGCAATCGGTGGCGCGCGCCGTGACGAGGAAAAGTCGCGCGCTAAGGAGCGGATATTCTCTCACCGCACAGCCGATCACCGTTGGGACCCCAAACAGCAACGCCCGGAACTCTGGCATCTCTACAATGGTCGCTTGGCGCCTGGGGAAAACATGCGCGTGTTCCCCCTATCGAATTGGACCGAACGCGACGTGTGGGACTACATCGCGCAAGAAGAGATTCCGATCGTCCCATTATACCTCGCCGCCCCGCGCCCCATCGTTGAGCGCGACGGTGCACTCATTATGGTGGACGACAACCGTTTGCCGCTGAAACCCGGCGAGATCCCGCAACAACGTATGGTGCGCTTCCGCACGCTCGGCTGCTATCCGCTCACGGGCGCCATCGTATCCGAAGCTACAACCGTCGAAGAAATCATCGCCGAACTCGAAGCGTCACGCACATCTGAACGGCAGGGCCGGGTCATCGACCGCGACCAATCCGGCTCGATGGAGAAGAAGAAGGAGGAGGGGTACTTCTAATGGCAGAGACCGCCGTAAGCCGCTTCACCCCAAATTCTTCGCCAACGATTTCAGCCACTAATGAAGCGGCTGAAGCCAACATGCCGCTCCTGCGCTTCCTGACGTGCGGCAGCGTCGACGACGGTAAGAGCACGCTCATTGGCCGCATGCTTTACGATTGCCAGCTGGTCCATGACGATACTCTGGAAGCACTGGAAAACGAAAGCCGCAGTTACGGCACAACCGGTCGTGAGATTGACCTGGCATTGCTTGTCGACGGCCTGCAAGCCGAGCGCGAACAAGGCATCACAATCGACGTTGCATATCGATACTTCGCAACATCCAAACGCAAGTTCATCGTCGCCGACACTCCGGGTCACGAACAATACACGCGCAATATGGTCACTGGAGCATCGAGCGCCGACCTTGCAATCATACTTGTCGATGCCAGAAAAGGCGTCATCACCCAAACGCGACGACACAGCTGCATCGCCCACTTGCTCGGCATCAAACACATCGTCCTGGCCATCAATAAAATGGATCTTGCGGGCTTCGATCAGACGCGATTTGCCGAAATCGAAAGCAACTACAGAACTTTCGCCGCAGAACTTGGCCTCACGAACATCACTGCAATTCCGATCTCGGCACTCGATGGCGACAACATCTCATCCTTGAGCGTACGCACACCTTGGTATCGTGGCCCCGCTCTTCTCCAGCATCTGGAAAGCGTCGTTGTTGACAGCTCGATAGCCTCCGCACCGCTGCGGATGCCGGTTCAATGGGTGTGTCGTCCGGACCTCGATTTCCGCGGCTATGCTGGTACGATCCAAGCAGGATCCGTAAGCGTTGGTGACAGGATCACGGTACTTCCCGCCGGGCGATCGACCCAAGTCGCAAGCATCGTGACTTATGATGGCGATTTGGAACGCGCCACCGTTGGCGACGCGGTGGTTCTAACACTTGCCGACGAAATCGACGTAAGCCGCGGCGATGTGATTTGCGCTGCGGATGTGCGGGCCGAGGTCGCCGACCAATTCGCAGCCGACATCGTCTGGATGAGCGAACGTCCGCTCATGCGTGGACGCCCCTACATTCTCCGTTGTGGTCAGCAATCGACCGTCTGTCAGATCAGCGAGCTGAAACACAAGATCAACGTTGAAACGTTGGAGCACACCGCAGGTCGCGAAATGGAGCTCAACGCAATCGGCCTCTGTAATCTCTCGCTGTCTAAGCCCATTGTCTTCGACACTTACGCTGATAATCGCGAGGCCGGCGGTTTCATCCTTATCGACCGACTTACAAATGAAACAGTCGGCGCCGGTATGATCCGCTTCGCGCTGCGCCGCGCGCACAACATCCATTGGCAAGCCGTTGATATCGACAAACACCAGCGCGCCGCGATGAAAGGCCAGAAGGCCTGCTGCATTTGGTTTACGGGCCTTTCTGGCTCGGGAAAATCCACGGTCGCCAACTTGCTCGAAAAGCGCCTCCACGCCCTCGGCCGTCACACATACATTCTCGATGGCGACAACGTACGCCACGGACTGAACCGCGACCTTGGCTTCACCGAATCGGATCGCGTCGAGAATATCCGCCGTGTTGCAGAAGTCGCGCGTCTCATGGTTGACGCTGGGCTTCTAACCCTCGTCTCGTTCATTTCCCCGTTCCGGGCTGAACGGCGCCTGGCCCGCGAGCGTTTTGAAGACAGCGAGTTTTTTGAGCTGTTCGTCGACACCCCTTTGGAAATCTGCGAAACGCGCGATCCAAAAGGCCTATATCGCAAGGCCCGCGCGGGCGAAATCGCGAACTTCACCGGCATCTCGTCCCCTTACGAAGCGCCGGAAAATCCAGAACTTCGGCTCCAGGGCGGCACCCTCGCCCCAGAAGCCCTGGTTGATGAAATTATTCGAACCCTGGAAATGAAGGGGATTATTGATAAGCATTAGCGGCAAACGGACAGGCTCTCCCCAATCGGGCAATCAGCCGGTTCGCAAACCGCGAGCATAACGAATGAACGATCGGTCCATCTCCGGACTCTTGCCACCTTCACCTTCCGCAATTGAACAGCTGATTGCGATTGTCGGCCACGAGCACGCGTTAACCGACCCGCACGATCAAGCGCCATTCCTGCGCGAATGGCGCGGTCGTTATGTGGGCCGCACGCCGCTCGTGCTGCGCCCGGGATCTACTGCCGAGGTCTCCGCCATCATGGAGATCGCAAATCGCAAACGTTTCGCCATCGTCACACAAGGTGGAAATACGGGGCTTGTCGGCGGACAGATTCCGGCGGAAACCGGCTACGAGATCATTCTGACAACCAATCGCTTGCATCGTATCCGCGACGTCAATGCTGATGCTGGCCACATGACTGCAGAAGCTGGCGTCACGCTCGCGGAAGTCCAGGCCCGAGCGGCTGCAGTCGATCGCCTTTTTCCATTAAGCCTCGCATCTGAGGGAACATGTACAATCGGCGGAAACCTCGCAACAAACGCCGGCGGTGTCGCCGTCCTAGCCTATGGCTCCGCACGTCAGCTCGTCTTGGGCCTTGAAGTTGTACTGGCCGATGGGCGCGTTTGGGATGGCCTGCGCGCCTTGAAGAAGGACAACACGGGCTACGACCTGAAACAGCTCTTCGTCGGCTCCGAAGGCACGCTCGGTATTATCACCGCCGCTGTTTTGAAACTCTTTCCGGCGCCAGCCACGAAATCCACCGCACTCGTCGCTCTTCCCCGCCTGGATGCAGCGCTCCAGTTTTTTCGCGCCGCTGAGCGCGCCGCCGGTCACAATCTGACAGCCTTTGAATTCATTTCTCGAGAATCTCTGAACGTCGTTTTACATCACGTGGAGGGCGCCCGCGCACCGTTCGACACCCTCAGCCAGCCCTGGTACGTATTGATTGAGATCTCAAGCACCGCGCAGATCGGAGAACCCGACGATCTGATGCAGACGGTGCTTGGCGAGGCGCTTGAGAACGGGCTCATCACCGACGCGGTCCTTGCAAGGTCTATCTCGCAATCCGAAGCCCTTTGGAAACTCCGCGAGACGCTGTCCGAAGCCCAACGGTTCGAAGGCGGCAGCATCAAGCACGACATTTCCGTGCCCGTCGGACGCATTCCCGAATTCGTCGCGCGTGCAGCCCCCATTGTGGAGAGCATCTGCCCCGGATGCCGCCCGATCGTGTTCGGTCATTTTGGCGACGGCAACATTCACTACAATATTTCACAGCCGTTAGAGATGGATAAGGCCGCCTATCTCAAGCTGTGGGAACCGATGAATGAAGCGGTTCACACCCTCGTCACCGAACTTGGTGGCTCGATTTCTGCAGAACACGGCATTGGCCGAATGAAACGCGAAGCGCTCACACACTTCCGCAGTCAAGTTGAACTGGACCTGATGCGTCAGCTCAAGCAGACTTTCGATCCACAAGGCATTCTCAATCCCGGCAAGCTGATTTAGTCAGCGGAGACCGGCCGCCCAATGCTGTGGTAACGCAAGCCCGCGGCTCTCGCTGCGTCCGCACTGAAAATATTGCGAAGATCAACGAGCACATCACCGGACATGCGTGCACGTGCAGCCTTCAGGTCCAAAGCACGAAACTCGTTCCATTCCGTCAGCACCACCGCGACATCAGCCCCTAAGATCGCATCGTTGGCATCCGCACACCACGTAACGCCGGGCAACAGAGGCTCAGCTTGCTTTTGGCCTTGCGGGTCATAGACTCGCACGGTGGCTCCACGCTCCTGCAGCATGGGCACAATCACTAAGCTTGGAGCATCGCGCATATCATCCGTGTTGGGTTTGAACGTAACCCCAAGCACCGCGATCGTCTTATCGCGCACCGAACCGTTAGCCGCCTTCACGATACGGCCGGCCATTGCGATCTTGCGCTCGTCATTGACGATTTGCACTTGTTCAATGATCGACAAGGGCGACTTGCTTTCCCGTGCGGTACGGATGATCGCTGACACATCCTTCGGGAAGCACGACCCACCGTAACCGGGCCCAGGGTGCAAAAACTTATCGCCAATACGCCGATCTTTGCCGATAGCAGAGGCGACTTCCTGCACGTTTGCGCCAACCTCTTCACAAAGGTCCGCGATTTCGTTGATGAAGCTGATTTTAAGCGCCAGGAACGCATTGGCCGCGTACTTAGCCAGCTCCGCAGACTCGCGTGACACAAACATAACCGGAGCATTCCGGATAGAGAGAGGCTTATAAAGCTTCTCCATCACTTCTTGTGCTCGCGCATCATCGAGACCAACGAGCACCCGATCCGGATGGGTAAAGTCCTGAATCGCCGACCCCTCCCGCAGGAACTCGGGATTCGAGCAAACGGCGTATTCGGCATCTGGCCTTAAGGCCGCAAGTCGACGCTGGATTTCACGGCTTGTCCCGACAGGTACAGTCGATTTCGTCGTAATGACTGTGAAGCCATCCAGATACGGTGCTAGTTCTTCGACGGCCCCGTAGACGTAAGACAGATCCGCGTGCCCATCACCACGACGCATCGGCGTACCAACGGCGAGAAACACGATATCGGCAGCCTTTACTGCCGGTCCCAGATCCCCTGAGAAGCGTAGACGGCCAGCGGCAATATTGCGCGCCATCAGATCGTCGAGCCCCGGCTCATAAATGGGAGAGCGGCCTTCTTCCATCTGCTTCAGGCGCTCGGGGTTATTGTCGACGCAGGTTACGTCGAAACCAAACTCGGAAAAGCACGCTGCCGACACGAGACCCACGTAACCGGCACCAATCATGCAGATTTTCACGAACCAACCCCCATCGCTCTATGGTAGGACCGTCCAGGCACCTACCCGGTTACTGCGTTCGCTAGCCCGATATGGCTGCAAAAAGCAACCGTTAGTGCGCGTCCACAACGTCGCCGCAGTGATAAACGGTAGTGTGTGACAGTTTGTTGTCAGCTAAGTCGTGAGTAGGCCCCGACAAATTGAAGCAGGCCCCCTGCCGCGAAAATCGTACAAAGCAAGGGAATGTCTGATCAATTTCAGCGCCGCGGCTTTGCACGGTGGGTCGCTTCTGCGCGCGCTGGATCATCCGGCCAGACGTGCTTGGGATACCTCCCCTTCATGTCCGCGCGGACGGCCGCCCAGGACCCCGCCCAGAATCCGGGCAGATCGCGCGTGATCTGGATAGGACGGTGGGCAGGCGAAAGAAGGTGCAGCGTCAGAGGGAGACGCCCTTTGGCGATCGCGGGATGTTCCGTCAGCCCAAACAATTCCTGCACCCGGATATGCAGTGCCGGTGCCCCCGCCGTTTCATAGTCGATAGCGTGTCGATTGCCGGTCGGGGCAAGGAAATGCGTCGGCGCTTCCTCATCGAGGTCTCGCCGTTGTTCCCACGACAGCAGCATATCCAAACCCGCCGAAAGATCCCCCGCGTTGAGGTCACTTGCCCGCAGCTTTCCAGCCAGAAACGGCGCCAGCCAAAGCTGAACCGTTTCAGCGAGCGCTGCATCGCCCAAGTCCGGCCAATCAGTCGGCGACTCCGCTCTCAAAAAGGCAACACGAGCCCTGAGTTGAATTTGCGCCTTGCTCCAAGGAAGTGCCGCGATCCCGATCTTTGCCAGCCCCTCCGCAAGCAGCTCTTGCGTCTCTTCGCTCGCCCGGACCTGCATCGGCTTAGCGGACAAAGTAATTGCCCCAAGCTTTTGCACCTCCCGTCCGCGCACACTCGATGACGGTGTATCGAAAGCGAGTTCCACCGACGATGTCATACGCGCGCCAGCAATCGCGACGATGTCATCCTCGCTCGCCTGCACTGCCAACAAAATACGGGTGGCGGCGGCACTACCCTGCAAATCAGCGACAACGAGATAAGGAGAACGCGCCAAAGCATCAGCCGTATCGAGACGCGCACCGCGGCCGTTGACCAATAAGTACTGGCCATCCGAACCACGTGATTTCGCGATGCGATCAGGATAAGCGCGCGCCAGATGACCAGCCAAACCGATGTCGCGTAGAGAGATTGGCTTCCGCAGTGAGACGAGACTGCGCGCCACACGCGCCCACTCCCCTGCTAAACGGCGCATGTCCTTTACCCGGCGTGAGGAATCTCTACGAAACTTAGCAAGCCTGACCGCCAGATCGGTGTCGCTGCCGCCGATCCCCCGCTCGACGATCACCGCCGCAATTTCGGCAGCCTCATCTTCACAGCCATCCTCTACGGCAGCAAATACCATGCGCGCCAATCGCGGAGGTAATGGGAGTGCGCGCAGAGCACGCCCCACGTCCGTGAGGCGGCCTTCAAGATCAAGCGCACCAAGCGCGACCAACTGGCTGCGTGCTGCATCAAGCGCAGCCGAAGGAGGTGCATCGAGCCAAGAGAGAGAAGTCGGATCCACGACGCCCCAATCGGCACAATCGAGCAGAAGCCCCGTGAGATCTGCCGTTCGAATTTCAGGCTCGGGAAACCGAGAAAGCGATGAAGTCTGTGCTTCATCCCACAAACGATAGCAGACGCCGGGCTCCATACGCCCCGCCCGGCCACGTCTCTGGTCCACGGACGAAAGCGGCGCGCGAACCGTAACAAGCCGCGTCACCCCAACATCAGGCTCAAACTGCGGCACCCGCGCCAAGCCGCTGTCGACCACAACGCGAATGCCTTCGATTGTGAGAGAAGTTTCAGCGATCGCGGTCGCAAGCACGACCTTTCGTTTACCCACCGGTGCTGGCGCAATAGCTTGGTCCTGGTCGCGTGGATCCATAGCGCCATAAAGGGGGGCAAGGATGACATCCCCCTTCATCGTCTCTTCTAGAGCTTCCGCGACGCGTATGATTTCCCGTTGGCCTGGTAGAAACGCAAGCACGGATCCAGGCTCCGAACGGACTGCCCGCATAATCGCGTCTTTGACCTGGTCCTCAATACGCCGCTCAACACTGCGCCCGAGATAGCGTGTTTCTACCGGATAGCTCCGCCCCTCACTGACAATGACCGGCGCACCATCCAATAAGCCCGCGACGCGATCAGCCGCCAGCGTCGCCGACATGACCAAAATACGCAGGTCCTGTCGCAGTCCCCGTCGCACATCCAGCGTGAGCGCCAATCCCAGATCGGCATCCAATGATCGCTCGTGAAACTCATCGAAAAGAACAGCCCCAATGCCTTCGAGCATCGGATCATCGAGGATCATGCGTGTGAACACGCCTTCCGTGACAACCTCGACCCGGGTCTTACGCCCCACCCGCGAGTTGAGGCGCGCCCGGAGTCCTACGGTCTCACCGAGTTCCTCTCCCAGACTCCTGGCCATCCGCTCCGCAGCACCGCGAGCAGCAATGCGTCGAGGCTCCAGAACGATGATTTTGCGGCCATCCAGCCACGGAGCGTCAAGCAGCGCCAAAGGCACACGCGTCGTTTTACCTGCACCCGGCGGAGCCACCAGAACGGCGCTGGTCCCCTGAGACAGGGTATCCGACAGCTGTTCCAACACCTCGTCGACGGGGAGCGGCTCAGCAAACGGATTGGGATTGGAACCGGTCCCCTTCGCGCTTTTGCCACCGGTAGGTCGGCTCAAAATCAGACATCCTTTTCAGAGAACGGACGTCATGCGCGTCCACTCGCTCTCGCGGAATTTAGAAGACCCTGCGACGCCGCTCCACAAGCTGCATGATCATCGGCGTCAGAATGAGCTGCATCGCAAGGTCCATGCGGCCGCCTGGAATGACAATCGAATTCGCCCGCGACATGAAGCTGCCCTGGATCATCGCCAGCAAATACGAAAAGTCGATTCCACGCGGTGTTTTAAACCGGATGACAACCATCGACTCCTCAAGCGTCGGGATCCACCGCGCGATGAACGGATTAGAGGTATCCACCATTGGAACGCGCTGAAAATTGATATCCGTCTCCGAAAACTGCGGACAAATATATTTTACGTAATCCGGCATCCGGCGAAGGATCGTGTCCGTCACCGCCTCTGTTGAATACCCACGGGTCGACTTATCGCGATGGATTTTCTGTATCCATTCGAGGTTGATCACCGGCACCACGCCAATTTTGAGATCCGCATGGCGCGCAATGTTGATGTCCTTGGTGACGAGGGCGCCGTGAAGCCCTTCGTAGAACATGAGATCTGACCCCTCCGGCAGATCCTTCCAGGGAGTGAAACGCCCCACCGGGACACCGAAACGTGCCGCCACCTCGTCATCATGAACGTAATGACGAGTCCGGCCGGTGCCGTTCTCCCCGTAAGTTTTGAACGTACGCTCAAGCTCCTCGACCAAGTTGCCTTCAACACCGAAGTGGCTGATCACACCCTCGCCGTTTTGAGTCGATTTCTCCGTGGCCTTTTGCATCTCGAAGCGGTCGTAACGATGAAAAGCGTCTCCCTCCAGAAACACGGCGTTGACGCGCTCCCGGCGGAAGATCTGCTCGAACGTTTGCCTGACTGCCGTCGTCCCGGCCCCTGAAGACCCTGTGACCGAGATGATCGGATGCTTGGCTGACATGACCTTGGATACCTTTTTTGGAAATACGTTCTAGGGATGGAATGAGGAGCGCTTAACCTAACAATGCGAAGCATGCAGGCGCCGCTATCTTCACACCTTACGTCCCGTCAGAGGCGGAACAAACCGCGGCGCCCAAAGAGTGGGGAGCGCTCGCCGTGCGCCCGCGGATGCGTATAGAGGCGATCAACATAATCGACCTCCGCGCGCGACCCGACGAGAATAGGAACTCGTTGATGCAGGGCCTTGGGAACGATATCGAGAATGCGCTCGCGCCCTGTCGACGCTGCCCCACCCGCCTGCTCGACGAGCAATGCAATCGGATTGGCTTCATAGATGAGACGAAGCCGCCCGTGCTCATAGCCTTCACGTTGATCAGCCGGATAGATATAGATCCCGCCCCGCATAAAAATGCGATAGATTTCGGCAACAAGTGATCCGATCCAACGCATGTTGAAGTCGCAGCCACGCACTCCCTCGACGCCCTGCAAGCAGTCGTCGACGTAAATGCGGATCGCCTCGTCCCAATGTCGATAGTTCGATGCGTTGATTGCATATTCTCTGGCCATCGCCGGAATTTGCACATTGCGTAGCGTCAGGAGAAAACGTCCGCTATCGGGATCGAAAGTGAAGATATGCGTCCCTTCACGGACGGTGAGCGCCATGAGCGTACTTGAGCCATGGACGACAAAACCCGCAGCGAGCTGACTAGTCCCGGGCTGAAAGAAACAACAGTCTTCGACCCCACCGCACTGCATTGCGTGAAAGCGCGGCAATATTGAAAAGATTGTTCCGATCGCGGCATTGGTATCGATATTTGTTGTGCCATCCAACGGATCGATCGCTGCGACAAGCGGCTGGTCCGTCCGTATCGTTATGGGCCGCGCAGCTTCCTCACTCAGCATGGCGGCGACCGGTGCGTCCCGCAACGCATCCAACAGCAACGCATTGGCTTGGCGATCAAGCCCGGTTTGCTGATCCCCTCCCGCGGGCTTCAGCCCGACAACGTCGTGCCCCCCGGCGAGCTCACCACGATCCACAAGCCCGTGAAGTGCCAAAGCCGCCCGCGCTATAACCTCAACGGCCTGCGCCACCTCCCCACGCTCGGGGTCCTGCGCAGACCATCGCTCAAGAAATTGGACGAGGTCCCCCTCAATCGGCATGCTGTGGCAGACTCCCTAGTTCATGTATCCGGTGCTTCGGCACCTTTGGGCCAGATTCAATCGCGCCCCCACGCACAACGCAAGATATCTCCAAAATTATGTGCAAGCGGCGATCCCGATTAACCGAGTAAACATACTTTGCTCTAGCCAGAGCGCAGCTAATAAGCCAAATCAGCAGCATTGAAGATATGCGGCCTAACGCGCTGCAAATACTTAACGACTTGTGAACCACGAGGCCTTCTTGACGAAGGAGATCGACGAGCTGCCTGTCCGCAAACCGGCCACCTCCATAGCGACGTCGGGCCGGAGGCAGTCGTTGTCAATCGTAATCCCGTTGCTCAATGAGGCTAACGGCCTGCCCCGGCTGCTTGCCCGGCTTCTGCCCGTTCTCGAGCGAACAACATATGACTACGAGATCGTCTTTATAGACGATGGCTCAACAGACGCGACGCTATCGCAGCTACGCCAATTCAACGAAACTGACCCGCGTCTTAAGTCCGTTTCGTTCAGCCGCAACTTCGGCAAAGAAATCGCTGTTGCCGCCGGGCTACGCTACGCTAGAGGGGATGCAGTCATCCTCATGGATGCCGACTTGCAGCATCCTCCCGAAACGTTACCGCAATTCATTTCGCTGTGGGAGCGGGGTTACGACGATGTCTACGGTCAGAGGATGGATCGGGAATCCGACAGCGCCACTTACCGAATGATGGCACGCAGCTTCTACGCAATTTTCAAAGTGCTGTCCGGCACGCAACTACACGAAAACGCGGGCGACTTCCGTCTCTTAAGTCGACGCGCCGTTGACGCCCTCAATCAGCTCGGAGAACGCGCCCGCTTCAACAAAGGCCTCTTTGCCTGGATCGGCTTCCGCTCTATTGGCGTCCCCTATAACGTCGCCCAGCGGCAAGTGGGAGACGCGTCACGTTGGAGCACACGCCGGCTATTACGCTTCGCAATCGACGGCATCGCCTCTTTTACAACGATCCCATTGCGCATTTGGTCCTACATCGGCCTGCTCGTCTCGGCGTTCGCCTTCATCTACGCTGCGATTTTCTTATTAAAGACTCTAATTTTCGGCACTGATGTCGCCGGATTTCCAACCCTGATTATTTCAATCCTTCTGCTCGCGGGCGTTCAATTGATTTCACTGGGAATTATCGGCGAGTATCTAGGCCGCATCTATGATGAGGTGAAAGCGCGCCCACTCTTCCTTGTTGCCGAAGAGATTGGTTTTACCCCCAATCAGCCAGCCAAACCCGGCGAACCTCACCCTGACGTGGCTGAGGGACTGGAGCAGCGGCCTTGACGGACGATCCCAGAGAGGATGCCAACGCTTCTCCAACCAATGGTCGAAAGATGCGCGATGCCCTAGCCCACGGTGGCCGCTTTCTTATATCTGGAACGCTCGCCCTCACCGTCGATGCCGTCATATTGGCGCTGCTCTACCGCATCATCGGGCTCGACCCTTTTGTTTCCCGTATCTTTGCGATTTCCATTGCGATGGTTGTCGGCTGGTTGACCCACAGAACGTTTACGTTCGCTGTAAAACGGCCGCCGACGGTTCGTGAATTCACCGGGTATGCAAGCATCGCCTGGACGACGGCGGCGGCGAACTACGCCATCTATTCTGGGATCCTCATTGCGCAACCGACAACACCCCCGCTTGTCTCACTCTTCATCTCAAGCTTGATCACGATGGTGGTGAGCTACATGGGCATGAGATTTGGTGTTTTCGGTCGCCCAGGATCACATCACGGAACAGGCAATCGCTAAGAATGGGTTGAGTTGAACACGCCCCAAAGATCGATCGGAAATATACCACCTAATCCTCGACAACGATCAAAATTTGGTATACCGTATGCCATCAACAGCGACCTTGTCTCCGCGGCCGAACACTATACTTTCGTTCATCATCCTATATACCAACGCAAATGCGGCCCGGCTGACTGCCAGCAAAACGGAATGGCGCAGATCCGACCGCGTATAGGGGCTTGGGTTTACGCCAGAGGAAGCGTCGATGAACTTGCTTGAGTTTCAAGCAAAACGGCTCCTGGGCCGGTTTGCCATCGCCACCCCGATTGGCCAGGTTGCGGCGAGCGAGTCAGAAGCCTTTGAAGCCGCCCGGCGGCTCGGGTGCGATCGCTACGCGGTCAAGGCACAGGTCCCTCTTCTCGCGCGTATGAAATATAACGGCATCGCCTTCGCCTCGACACCGGAACAAGTACGCGCGCAGGCCCGATCGATGATCGGAAAGGCCTTGCGCATTGGCGAGCCCCACTCAATCGGCGACATCGTCCAGCAAGTGCTCGTTGAAGAGCGCATCGAAAGCCTGCGCGAAATGTATGTCGCCATCACGCTGGACAGGTCGGCCGGCAAGTTGGTGATGCTCGCATCTGCAGTAGGCGGCGAAGCGATCGAAGAGCGGGCTGCTGCAGAACCGGGGTTGATTCATCGACTCGAATTGACACTTGAGAACAATAAGGCCGTCGCGGACTTCCACAGCTTGGCGTCGATCATCGCGGACACACCCGAAGTCGTAACCGGATTAGCCAATCTCTACCGCGACCTCGCTGACGCCGCTGTCGCGTACGAAGCGACGCTTATTGAAATTAATCCGCTGGCCCTAACGAAGGACGGTCGCCTCATCGCACTCGATGTAAAAATATCTGCCGACGACAGCGCACTCTACCGCCGCCCCGAGCTCGCCGCCTTGCGTCAGGAGAACGATCGGATCGTCTGCTCTCCAACCGAACTCGAAGCTCAGCGCTTCCAGATCAATTACGTCCCGCTCGACGGAGACGTTGGGGTAGTCGTCAACGGCGCCGGTCTTGCTCTGGCGACGTACGATCTCATCGTCGACGCCGGCGGACAGCCCGCGAATTTCATGGACATCCGCACCACCGCAACCAGCCTTGATATCGCGCATGGTTTCGGAATGCTCCTGACAAACTCACAGGTCAAATCCATTTTGGTCAACGTGCACGGCGGCGGCATGCAACGGTGTGACACCATCGCCGAAGGCATCGGCATCGCGCTGCGCCGTCATCCCCGTCAGATACCTATCGTGATTTGTATGGCAGGAAACAACGCCGATTTCGCGCGCACCATCCTGGAAAACAACGGCACACGTTACGTCGCCGTCAGCGATATGGCGGACGCCGCCCAGCAGGCGGTCGCGCTATCGAGAAGGAAAGCAGCCTGATGGCAGTACTCATTGGTCCAGAAACTAAGGTCCTTTGCCAGGGCATGACAGGCCGCACCGCAACTTTCCACTGTGGCCGGATGCTCTCTTACGGCACTCAGCTTGTCGCAGGTGTCGTGCCAGGTAAAGGTGGCAACCGACATCTGGATCTTCCCGTCTACAATCACGTTCGCGAAGCAATTGACGCAACTGGCGCCAATGCCACAATAGTTTTTGTGCCACCCAACAACGCGGCCGCAGCGATCATTGAAGCAATTGAAGCTGAGTTACCTTTGATCGTTTGCGTCACCGAACGAATACCCATTTTAGATATGGTCCGCGTCCGCCAGGCACTCATCGGCACCCAGACGCGTTTGATTGGTCCAAACTCACAAGGTATTCTGGCTCCGGGCGTAACGCAGTTGGGGGTCATGTCGACGGTCGACGCAAGCCCCGGGCGCATTGGAATCGCCTCTCGGTCAGCTTCATTAACCAGCGAAATAGTCCTGCAAACGACACAAGCGGGACTCGGCCAGTCGACAACCATCGGCGTAGGCGGCGATCCGGTTCATGGCGTCGATTTGAAGACCTGCGTTAAACTTTTTCTGGATGATCCTGACACCGATGGCGTCATCGTAATTGGCGAAATCGGTGGAACGGAAGAAGAAGAAGCCGCAGAGCTGATCTCCGAGCTTAAGCCGACAAAGCCGATCGTAGCGCTTGTAGCCGGTCGTCACGCCCCGCCGGAGCGGCGCATGGGGCATGCCGGCGCATTTGCCTCATCGAGTGGCGGCGGAACGGCGCTTAGCAAGATCGCGGCCCTGCAATCAGCCGGCGTTGTCGTCGCACCCAACGCAGCCACAGTCGGCGAAACAATGCGGAAAACACTTGCCGTATAGACAAAGAAAAGAAGAGACGATGGCAGGAATAGACGACGCCGATTTGACCTAAGGCTGGTTTTGATAGGAAATTTCAATCGGGATGCGATCCGCTGGTTCGAGAACTGGATCGCTTGAAGCGGGTTTAGGCACGAAAACATGAACGATATGACAATAAAAGGCGGTCACGGCAATGGCGGTGGCGGCGGACGTAAGAAGCCAATTCACCCCGGCGCAGGACGTCGCAACGCTCTGTTGCATCCAAAAGGCCGTGTTCTCACGCCCGAGGAACTCGCGACGGTAAAGGGGCTGATTGGCGAAGGACCGTATGAGCGGCCGCTTCTTATCGAATATCTCCACAAAATTCAGGATGCCGAGGGCTGCCTGCCTGCCGGCCTTCTCCAGGGGCTAGCAGAACTCATGCGCGTCCCCATGGCAGAGGTTTATGAGGTTGCAACGTTCTACGCGCATTTTGACGTCGTCCCGGATGATGCTGAGCGTCCCCCGGCCGTAACCGTCCGCGTCTGCGACAGCCTCTCCTGCATGATGGCCGGTGCTGAACAGCTTATCGAAGCGCTTCAGTCCAAGGACGCACCAAATGTGCGCATCCTCCGCGCCCCGTGCGTTGGCTCCTGCCATACGGCACCGGTTGCACACGTCGGCCACCACCACGTCGACCACGCTACGCCCACGAAGGTGATGGAACTCGCGACCGGAGGCCATACGCATCCTGAGGTTCCCGCCTATCAAACACTCGAACAATATGTTTCCGAAGGTGGTTATGAGGTCTTGAAGGCCTGCCTCTCCGGCAAGCACACAGTCGAGGACGTTATCGCAACACTCTCTGATGGTGGGCTGCGCGGCCTCGGTGGCGCGGGCTTCCCAACCGGACGCAAGTGGACGTTGGTTCGGGCTGAGAAGGGTCCGCGGCTCATGGCCGTCAACGGCGATGAAGGCGAACCCGGAACCTTTAAAGATCGGCACTATCTCGAGACGCGTCCGCACCAGTTCCTCGAAGGTATGCTGATCGCGGCTTGGGCAGTAGAGGCCGAGGAAGTCTTCATCTACATGCGCGATGAGTATCAAGCTGTGCTTGAAATTCTGCGGGCTGAACTTCCCAAACTGCAGGCTGCGAACCTGGCTCCGCATACCAAGATCAACCTACGCCGCGGCGCTGGCGCTTATATTTGCGGCGAAGAAAGCGCCATGATCGAATCGATCGAAGGCAAGCGAGGGCTACCTCGTCATCGCCCACCTTACGTTGCTCAGGTCGGCATCTTCAATCGTCCGACGCTCGTCAACAACATTGAGACGCTCTACTGGATCCCCCAAATCATCGAAAAAGGTGCGGGGTGGTTCGAGAACCAGGGCACCAACGGCGCGAAGGGCTTCCGGTCCTATTCCGTTTCCGGTCACGTCGCGAACCCCGGCGTCATCCTGGCTCCAGCCGGCTCGACAGCCAACGACTTGGTGCGTTTGTGCGGCGGCATGAAAGAAGGTCACACCTTCAAGGGCTACCTGCCGGGCGGCGCATCGGGCGGCATTCTGCCCGTGTCGATGGCGGATATTCCGCTCGACTTCGGCCAGCTCGAAAAGCATGGCTGCTTCGTTGGCTCGCACGCGGTTGTTATCCTGTCGGATAAGGACGATATGAAAGCTGTGGCCTTGAACCTCATGAAATTCTTTGAGGACGAGAGCTGCGGCCAGTGTACGCCGTGTCGTAACGGCACAGAGAAGGCGGTCCAATTGATGAGCCGGCCCAGCTGGGACAAAGAACTTCTCGATGATCTCGCGCAAGTGATGCGCGATGCGTCTATCTGCGGCTTGGGGCAAGCGGCATCGAACCCGCTGACCAGCGTCATTAAATTCTTCCCGGACGACATCGTTTCAGGCAGCCCCGCGGCGCCAGAACGGGACTAACGCAAGGGATAAGCAGCCGTCGCAATACGGCGAAACCAACTCCATTACGTGCTGAGATAGATCATGACCGATAAGATCACCTTTGAGCTCGATGGTAAGACCGTCGAGGCCGCGCCTGGCGAAACGATTTGGCAAGTCGCCAAACGCCACGGCACCTCAATTCCCCACCTTTGCTGGCTGCCGGAGCCAGGCTACCGCGCTGACGGCAACTGCCGCGCCTGCATGGTAGAAGTCGAGGGCGAGCGCGTTCTCACGGCGTCCTGCCAACGCAAAGTCGCCGATGGCATGAAGGTGAAGACCGCTTCCGAACGGGCGAAGAAAAGCCGGGAAATGGTCTTCGAACTGCTCATCGCCGACCAGCCTGCGAAAGAAGAAAGCCACGACCCATCGTCCAAATTCTGGAACTGGGTCGGCCAGATGGACATCGCCACGACGAGCCGCTTCCCAGGCGCAGCCGGCCCTGTCGCGGACAACACGCACTCAGCGATCTCGGTCCATCTCGACGCATGCATCAATTGCGGTCTTTGCGTCCGCGCTTGCCGCGAAGTCCAGATGAACGACGTCATCGGCATGGCCTACCGCGGCCACCACTCGAAGGTCGTTTTCGATTTCGACTCCGGAATGGGTGAATCAACGTGCGTTGCGTGCGGAGAGTGCGTCCAGGCTTGCCCGACCGGCGCTCTGATGGAAGCCAACCTGCTCGATGATGCAGGCAAACGCGTCGCTTACGAAGACCACTCCGTCGATACGCTCTGCCCGTTCTGCGGCGTTGGCTGCCAAACCACCGCACACGTCAAGGACGACAAGATCCTCTACGTGGACGGCCGCAACGGCCCGGCGAACGAAAACCGCCTATGCGTTAAGGGGCGGTTCGGCTTCGATTACATCAGTCACCCAGACCGTCTGATGAAGCCGCTTATCCGTCGCGAAGGCGTCGCTAAAGACCCCAACATGCAGTTGCGTCCTGAAGACTTCGCAAAGGTCTTCCGCGAAGCAACTTGGGAAGAGGCTCTTGAGAAAGCCGCCCAGGGCCTTGTCAAAATTCGCGAAGAGAAGGGTGGTAACGCCATTGCCGGCTTCGGCTCGGCCAAAGGCTCAAACGAGGAAGCCTATCTCTTCCAGAAGTTTATCCGCCAGGGCTTCGGGACCAATAACGTCGATCACTGCACGCGTCTCTGCCACGCATCATCAGTGGCAGCGCTCATGGAAAGCGTGAGCTCCGGCGCTGTTACGGCTCCGTTCACGGCAGCTGGTGACAGCGACTGCATGATCGTCATCGGCGCCCGTCCCGCCCAAAACCACCCCGTCGCCGCCACCTATTTGAAGAACGCAGCCGCACGCGGTGCAAAGCTCATCATTATGGACCCTCGCGGTCATAATGGTACGCTCGCACGTCACGCCTCGCACATGCTGCAGTTCAAGGGCGGCTCCGACGTCGCGCTCCTGAACGCTATGCTGAACGTGATCGTCACCGAAGGCTTGGTCGACGTTCAGTACGTTCAGGCACACACGGAAGGTTACCAGGCTCTCGAAAAGAAAATTCAGGAATTCACACCTGAAAAGATGGAGTCCGTTTGCGGAATCCCCGCCGAGACAATTCGCGAAGTTGCCCGCCTTTACGCAACGTCGCAGCGCTCCATCATCTTCTGGGGCATGGGGGTTTCACAACACACCCACGGAACAGACAATGCCCGTTGCCTGATCTCGCTGGCACTTGTGACCGGTCAGATCGGCCGCCCAGGTACCGGCCTTCATCCTCTCCGTGGCCAGAACAACGTCCAAGGTGCTTCCGACGCGGGTCTCATTCCGATGGTCTTCCCGGACTACGTCTCTGTGACTGATCCGGCGACACGCTCGAAATATGAAAAGCTTTGGGGAGCAGAACTCAATCCCAAGCCCGGTCTCACTGTCGTTGAAATCATGCACGCCATCCACGATGGCAAAATCAACGGCATGTATATCATGGGCGAGAACCCCGCCATGTCGGACCCTGACGTCCAGCATGCACGCGAAGCATTGACTGAGCTCGACCATCTCGTAGTTCAGGATATCTTCCTCACTGAAACAGCGTGGCATGCCGATGTCGTACTCCCGGCTTCCGCTCACGCCGAAAAGCTCGGTACGTTCACAAACACCAACCGCCAGGTTCAGCTTGGCCGCCCCGTCGTGCCGCTCCCGGGCGAAGCACGTCAGGACTGGGAACTCCTTCAAGAACTAGCTCAGCGCGTTGGACTGAATTGGGATTACGCCGGCGTCAACGAAGTGTTCGACGAAATGGCATCTGTCATGCCGTCGTTGGACAACATCACGTGGGAACGCGTCGAGCGTGAGGGCTCAGTCACGTATCCTTGTGATTCGCCCGACAAGCCGGGCAACGAGATCATCTTCGCATCATCGTTCCCGACCAAGTCCGGTCGCGCGAAGATTACGCCTGCCGACCTTCTCCCACCCGATGAGGTGCCGGATGACGAATATCCGCTGATCCTTACCACAGGCCGCTTGCTGGAGCATTGGCACACCGGCTCGATGACGCGGCGCGCAGCCACGCTCGATAGCCTGGAGCCGGAAGCTATCGCAAGCCTCAATCCGCGCGAACTCGCACGGCAAGGCCTGCAGCCGGGTGATGAAGTCGAAGTTTCGACACGGCGCGGCACAATCACTCTCAAAGCCCGTATGGATCGCGACGTTCCCGAAGGGATGGTCTTCATTCCATTCTGCTTTGCAGAGGCTGCCGCAAACATGCTGACGAACCCGAAACTTGACCCAATGGGCAAGATTCCGGAGTTCAAATACTGCGCAGCCAAGGTTGAGAAAGTTCGCGCACGCGTTGAGGCTGCGGAATAATCAGCTAAGATTGCGAACAGGCACCGACCTGTTCGCAAATTCAATGCGGCAGCCCGGCTGGGCTGCCGCATTTTTTATTTGAGCGCTTTTTTGTATTCCTCATCTGGCTACGTCGCGCCCCAACCGATAAGGACACAGCAATGACGGTCGCGTTTCAGGCCAGCTCATCCCCCGCATCTTTCATCCCGGTTGAGGAAGTCGCTCGCGACGCGCTCAGCGCACTACCCGAAGCCACAACACGAGAAGCTCAGGCGAGCCACATCGCCAATGCTATCCTGGCCGTCTTCGACAACTATTACGTCCGCTCGCGTCACATCCCCTATCTTGCCAAGGAAGCGTTCGAGACGCGTAATTGGCCGGAAACGACCAACCTGAGCCGTGAGCGTCTCGACATTTACGGGCGCAATCTCGACGCGTTGATTCCACTGCTAAAGCAATCGTGGCCCCAGTTCGCTGACGAACGCGGTTTTTGGGTTGAGGTTGAAGCGCAATATCTCACTCAAATTCGCGAGCGCTATGAAGCCGATCTTGCCTTTGCCTTCCTACGTTCCACGCGCCGCCTCATGCGGCAAGGTGAATGGGCGCCAGTCTCATATTTTGCCGGCAGGCAGAAAGAGATCGTTCCTCATGACAACGGCCCCACTGCCATACGTACGTTCACCTGTATTTGGCCCGTTAAAAACGAAACGGTAATTGATCTGCTGCAGGTGCCGGGCTTCAACGCGCCTTTCCGTGACATTGTCGATGACGCTCGGCTAATCGCAATGCGCATAAACGAGACACTGGAAGCCGCCACAAACAGCGACATTTCAGGCGCATCAATCACGATCGAAATGATCGATGGCGGCTTTTTCCGAAATCGTGGTGCTTATCTCGTTGGTCGCATAAAGCAACCATCTGGGCCCGACATTCCATTAGCCCTCGCATTGCTCAATGAGAAGGACGGCATATATGTCGATGCCGTCCTGTTCGAGGCTGATCGACTGCATTACGTCTTCTCTTCTGCGCTCGCCAACTTTCACGTTACCGCGGAAGCGTACCATCAGCTTGCGCACTTCCTCCATTCCGTCATGCCGAAGCGGCCCTTGGGCCTCCATTATTCGACGATCGGCTTCAATCACGTCGGCAAGGTCGCCGTCATGCGCGAGCTTCAAGCCGAACACAACACCGCCACCGAACAGCTCGATTTTGCGTTAGGTTTTCGCGGCACCGTGGCCATCGGTTTTTCAACGCCATCCTCGCGGTACGTCTTGAAGGTAATTCGGGATCAGCCCGCCGAGGGCTATAAGTGGGATACCTTTCCCGGCGTCGATGCCATACTTCAGAAATACCGGGCGGTACACGAGACCGATCGTGCGGGCTCCATGCTGGACAACATAATCTACGATAATGTCCGCTTGGACCGCGAATGGTTCACGCCGCAGCTGTTGCAGGAATTCGCCAACGCTGCGCCGGACAGCGTCAAGATTCTCCACCGCTATGTGCTATTCCGTCATTTGATCGTTCAAATGAAACTTACGCCCGTTCCCGAGTTTCTGAAAAAGGCATCTCCCACGGAAGCCAAAGCCGCCATACGCGAACTCGGCACTTGTATCGCGAATAATGCTGCGGCCAACATCTTCAACAAGGATCTCGACGCCCGCAATTATGGCGTCAGCCGAATTGGCCGCGTTTATCTATTCGACTACGATGCGGTGGAACCCCTCACAGGCATCAAAGTCCGCACAAACCTCGATCGTATCGAAGGCGAAGAGGACATCCCCGATTGGTTTTTCGAAAAAGGTACCATCTTCCTACCTGAGGAGATGCTGGTTGGACTTCGCGTCGACGACCCTGATCTGCGTCGCGCTTTTCGCGAAATCAATGGGGAACTAATGACAACAGCCTATTGGGAGGGGATGCAGCGCGCGCTCAACGCCGGTCTCGTACCAAAAGTGCGCGCTTATCCGACGCACATGCGCTTGCGCGCTTCTCGACACTAATCGCTCACCCAGAAGGCTGTGTCAGAGAGCAATCACGGGGCCATCGTCTCTCGTCAGGCGTAAATTTTCCCCGCCCCCAAATCATCGCTCGACGGCGTATAAGCTGTAGCGGAGCCAGCAAAAATCATATCAACCGGCACTGGGCGCCCCAGCAGGTAGCCCTGCACCTTACTGCAGCCGATGCTCCTCAGGAGCGTGAACTGCTCTTCCGTCTCGACCCCTTCCGCCGTAACGTCCATACCGATAGCGTGCGCTAGTTCGACAATCGCTTTGACGATTGCAAGGCCACGGCCATTGTCAGTGACGCCGCTGGTAAAGCTCTTATCGATCTTCACCGTATCAAACGGATATTCCTTCAGATAACTCAGGGATGAGTAACCCATACCGAAGTCGTCGACAGCGATCCGCACACCGGCATGCCGTAACGCCAAAAGATTATGCTGCGTAATCGCATCATCCCTGAGCACAACAGCTTCCGTAATCTCAATCTGAGCGCGATCAGGCTCCAGTCCGCCTTCCTGCAAAAGCTTCAGAATGCGCTCGACAAAATCGTTATGGCGCAACTGCACCGGCGAGATGTTAATCGAAAGAAATGCATTCTCCGGGGCGCGCCGCATAGCCTGACAGGCTTGCCGGAATAATTGTCGTCCGATTGGACCAATAAGCCCCGTCTCCTCCGCAGCATCAATGAACTCGCCAGGCATCACCAGTCCTTTCGACGGATGATGCCACCGCGCCAATGCTTCGTACCCCACGGCGCGGCCATCATGTGTGTTAACAATCGGCTGGAAATAGGGCTCAAACTGATTCTCGATGGCCGCCGTCCGTAGTTCTGTTTCCAAAAGGCGCCGCTGCTTGACTTGCAGCATCATCTGCTGCGCGAAGATCCGATAAGCGTTACGTCCTTCCGCCTTCGCGCGATAAAGCGCAACGTCCGCGTCCTGCATAAGTACTTCCGGCGCGAGATCCGTGGAATGTGCAAGCGCAATACCGATACTGACCCCAATAACCAGTTCATGGCTGGCGACAAGATAGGGCTGAGACACTTCTTGTATAAGCCGGGCCGCAAGTTTGCTCGCGTCCTTAACGGCCTGGAGATCTTTGGCGATAACAGCAAATTCATCGCCACCGAGACGCGCAACAACATCTCCCTCGCGGCAGGTTCGCTTGATACGCTCCGCAACCTCGATCAAGAGCTTATCGCCGACCGGATGCCCGAGACTATCGTTGACTGATTTGAAATGGTCGAGGTCCAGCAACAGCAGCGCGAAGTTCCGATCCTCAGACGCAACCATCGATTCCAATTCGCGGAGCAAGCGCGGACGATTGGCCAGAGATGTCAACGAATCTGAAAGTGCCAACAGTTCGATCTGCCGGTCCTTCTTACGCTTCTCAGTGATGTCATCATGCGTAAATACCCAGCCACCGGTATTCATACGCTGACGCGTCACCAAAATGGATCGGCCATCCACAAGGTCATACACGCAACGGTTTGAAGGCTCCTCATCGAGACGCCCCCAATAGGTTGGCTCGGAAACACCGCCTTCGTCCCCATTCCGCACCGCCCAGAATCCGTTATCGACGCAAAGTATCACAACTTCTTTGAAACTTGCCTCCCGATCGCGAAGCTCAAACGGGAGATCGTACATTTTCAAAAAGTTGTCATTACAGACGACAAGATTTCCGCTACCATCGAACATACAAAGACCAATGCTCAGGTGTTCTGACATAGCCTGGAATCGATCATTGTTCACGGCGAGCGTAGAGTTTATGAGCCGATTGTTTTGCTCGACCAATACAAGAGATTGAAAGGCCGCATTGGAACGCAATTGAAGCATTGCGATCAGAATCGCCGCCAATGAAAGTAGTCCCGTCGCAATCGCGCCAATGCTGATTAAGCGCCGCTCTTCAAGACGATAAGAGGCAAGGTAGTCGTTCTTGCTGAGGCCAACCACCACTCGCAAGGGATATCCCATCACTGGTGCCACATCGATCATCTTCTCGGATGACATGAGAGTACGATGCACCGTGGGTCTGTCAGGTGGCGATGCTAGCAATCTCCTCCAGACCGGCGAATCCAACTTCCGGCCTATCGCCTTGCCGTCTTCGCCCACCTTTGCTCGGACGATACCGTCCGTGCCGACAAGCATAATAACCGCATCATCACCCAGCCTCACGGAACCATACATTTCCGATAAAATCGCGGGATCAACCGCTGCAGTCGCGATCCCTCCTAAGAACCCGCTAGGCCCATTGATCCGGCGAGTCAGGAACAAAGACCACCGATATGTGAGCTTTGAAATTACCGGAACGCCAATGTGCAATCCGGATGCCGGATTGTCTAAATGGACTCGAATATGCGGCCGGCCACTCAAATCAATGAGTGGCGTATCCGTTCCTAAAAGCGAGGTCGCAACAAGCTGCCCCCTTGGATTCACAAGGGAGAGTCGCTCAACAGGTCGAGATTGTGGCCCCAGGCCGTACTTTGATCTCTCAATCCTGAGACTATCGATACCTGATGCAAGATCCGCTTCTACGTCATTTTTTAAGGAACGGAGCATCGTGTCTGCTTGACCGAACGTGCTCGCGGCGTGTTCGGCAAAGATCATCGCCACGTTGTGCAAGTGGCGGGCTTCCGCAGCAATCTGCGACTCTCTGGTATTCTTCAGAATAAGCGCAATACCAATCCAGCACAGGCCGACAAGCGCAATGCAGAGCAATGACGGTACGTACCACGCCACAGAAAGTTTATTTTCTTCTCTTACGCGCACCATTTTGTCACTCTGCAGAAACGACCAGCAGCATAAGCTACATAGAGTGATGAAAATTTCTCTTAAGTTAGGAGGCGGGCAGATTATATTTGCGCCATTTCGACGAAAGCCAGCAACCTGAGCTGCCCAATTTACATCGAACACACGATGCCTGGATTGCCCTGGGCACACGGCAAATTAAATAAAAAGCCAATGCCAGAATTAAGAATTAGGTATTTTTTGAAGTTTGCGACAGCGAGCAAGCGATGAACAAACGTCATCATATAATCGTCAAAGCAGACCGCCGTACGGGTGAATGGATCGAAGGAACGATCGAGTACACTGGCCTCGTAGACTTGCATGAGCACATGCGGAGAACGGATTCTTCCGGCTCATTTCACACAATGCATTATTTAACAAAAGACATTGCAGGAAAAATATTCACCGACACAGGAGTGGATTTAAATAATGAAATAGACGTCGCCGTAACGATACGGCGCGCCGACAAAAATTAGGTCGCAGGAAGATGGTTCGTATACAGAAATAAATTGGCCTGATTACTTTTTAGCCATATGCCTGAAATCTCAAGAGCTTCTTGGTTACCAGCCTTTAACCATATCTATGTATACACGCATTATTTATAGTATATAGCTATCCTCAAATCGGAGATATATTGATTGACCGTACGCTTTTGCAATCCCCTGCCGCTGCTTGTGTCGGGAGCGATATTTTTAGCTATTTTATGGGCGTCTCTCCTTTTGTCTCCGGGCTGGCTTCCGGTGAGTGTGAACGCCTTGACGTTTGGATTGTTATCGCCAGCGATCTGGGAGATATCCAACAGCGTTGGTCAGACACAGACGATCCGCTATGTCGAAAGCCCGAACTCTCTTGTTTTTATCCTGAGCTTGTTCGCGCTTAGCGGCGCGGGGCTTTACTTCGCTACAAAGCGCTACTTGGGTAACGCAGAAGAGGGAAACCGTCCGGAGCTCTCAGCAAGCCAGCGTGAACTCGCAAAAGACATTCGCGCCGAGGGCCTGCGTCTGGATGAAGAACTCGTCCAGAATATAAAGTGGATCCAGACATTCTTGCGCGCGAACGAAGAATTCTCAAGGTCGCTGAAAGACGCGCGCACCAAGCTCGAACGCTCCAAATCTGCCAACAAGACCGACGTCGTAATCACTTTTCTGCTCGCCAAGAATTCTCTGATGCAGAAAGAGTCTGCCGACCTCAAGCAACGCCTCACCACCTCCCAGCAACAGATCGAAGAACTCCGCGCGAAGCTCGCGCATGCTTTGGATCAGGGCATGCGTGACCCCTTGACCGAGCTTGGAAATCGCCGACGCTTCGATATCACTTTGGCCCAGGAAGCTGCACAAGCGCAGGCCAAGGGCTCAAAACTTTCTCTCGTGATCTGCGATCTGGATCATTTCAAGCATATCAACGATAAATTCGGCCATCAGGTCGGAGACAGCGTGCTTCAACTATTCGCTTCGCTGCTCGTTAAAAATATTAAGGGCCGCGATACGGCAATTCGCTATGGCGGCGAAGAGTTTGCTTTAATCCTCCCCGAGACGGGTATTGAGGGGGCTAAACACGTGACCGAAAATATTCGTTCCGATTTGGAGGCAAGCAGCTGGCGGGTAACAACCACCCGGCAACCCATCGGCAAAATCACGGCATCATTCGGTCTCGCCGAACTGAAAACCGATGAAGACATCCAACAGCTCATCAAACGCGCCGACCGACATCTCTACATCGCAAAAGAAAGCGGGAGAAATCGGGTCGAGCACAACGGCGCCTGAACAAAGCATGTTTCGTAAAGGAAAAACCGGCTTCAAGAAAATCGTTAAAGCCGGTCACAATTGATAGAGCTCGGAGGAAGAGGCGCTGCTGCGCCCCTCCCCGGCTTTGGGTTAGCTCAGGTTCTCGATATGGCCCTGATCATTGAGGCGGATGGCTTCCGCTGAGGGCACGCTCGGCAGGCCGGGCATGCGCATGATGTCACCCGCGACCGCGACGATGAATTCCGCACCCGCCGCCAGGATCACTTCACGCACGGGCACTTCGTGGCCCGTTGGCGCACCGCGCAGGTTGGGATCGGTCGAGAACGAGTACTGGGTCTTGGCCACGCAGATCGGCAGATGGCCGTAACCGGCGTCCTGCAGATCCTTGAACTGCGCCTTGACCGACGCCGAGGCGGTAATGCCCGAAGCCCGGTAAATTTCCGTGGCGATGGTGTTCATCTTGTCCCACAGCGGCATGTCGTCGGGGTAAAGCGGCTTGAAGTCCGCCTGGCCCGAATCCGCCAGCTCCGCGACGTAGCGGGCCAGGTCCTCGATACCGGCGCCGCCGTTTGCCCAGTGCGAGCACAGGAACGCCTTGGCGCCGACCGATTCAGCCGCTTCCCGGACCGCATCGATTTCCGCATCCGTGTCCGTGATGAACTGGTTGATGGCAACCACCGGCGGCAGACCGAACTTGCGCATGTTTTCGATGTGACGCTTGAGGTTCTCGCAACCCTTCGCGACCGCCGCGACGTTCTCGCCCTTGAGATCGTTCTTGGCGACGCCGCCATGCATCTTCATGGCGCGCACCGTCGTCACGATGACGGCGGCATCCGGCTTCAGACCGGCCATGCGGCACTTGATGTCGAGGAACTTCTCAGCGCCGAGGTCCGCGCCGAAGCCGGCTTCGGTCACGACATAGTCGGCGAGCTTCAAGGCCGTCTTGGTGGCCAGCACCGAGTTGCAGCCGTGCGCGATGTTGGCGAACGGACCGCCGTGGATGAACACGGGGTTGTTCTCTAAGGTCTGCACCAGGTTCGGCATCAGCGCGTCCTTGAGCAGCACGGTCATAGCGCCGTCCGCCTTCAGATCCCGCGCCAGCACCGCCTTCTTGTCGCGCGTATAGCCGACGACGATGTTGCCGAGGCGGCGCTGCAGATCTTTGAGGTCGCTGGCAAGGCACAGGATCGCCATCACTTCCGAGGCCACCGTGATGTCGAAGCCGTCCTGACGCGGGAAGCCGTTGGAAACGCCACCGAGCGAGTTGACGATCGAGCGCAGCGCCCGGTCGTTCATGTCGATGACGCGGCGCCAGGTGATGCGGCGCTCGTCAAGGCCGAGCTTGTTGCCCCAGTAGATGTGGTTGTCGATCATCGCGGCGAGCAGGTTGTTCGCCGACGTGATGGCGTGGAAGTCGCCGGTGAAATGCAGGTTGATGTCTTCCATCGGCACGACCTGGGCATAGCCGCCGCCGGCCGCGCCACCCTTCACGCCGAAGCAGGGCCCGAGTGAGGGTTCGCGCAGGCAGCTCATCGCCTTCTTGCCGATGCGGTTCAGACCATCGCCCAGACCGACCGTCGTCGTCGTCTTGCCTTCGCCAGCCGGCGTTGGCGAAATCGCAGTCACCAGAATGAGCTTGCCATCGGGGCGATCTTTGACGCTGTTGATGAACTCGGCCGAGATCTTCGCCTTGTAAGGTCCGTAGTTGAGCAGCGCGTCACCCGGCACCGCGATCTTCTCGCCCACCTGAGAGATCGGCTTCATCTTGGCTTCGCGTGCGATCTCAATGTCTGACTTGACGGTCATGCGTTGTCTTCCTCCGCCGCCTAGCGGCTTTTTTTGTTAA
>NZ_FNJC01000001.1:0-609227 GCF_900104305.1 Filomicrobium insigne
GCGTGCCCTCAGCGGAAGCCATCCGCCTCAATGATCAGGGCCATATCGAGAACCTGAGCTAACCCAAAGCCGGGGAGGGGCGCAGCAGCGCCTCTCCCCGGCATCTTACACTTATTTATTTCCGGTGGCGTTCGGCGACGAATGCCGAAAAGAGGTTCGGAGATGACAGCAAAAATTATCGACGGAAAGGCAGTCGCCGCCTCAGTACGCGAAGAGTGCCGCACGCGAGTCGACGTCATCAAGGAGCGTTACGGCGTTACTCCTGGACTGGCAGTGATCATGGTTGGCGAAAACCCAGCCTCAAAGGTCTACGTCTCCAATAAAATCCGTGCTTGCGAAGAGGTCGGCATTAATTCGACCAAGTATCTGTTTCCCGATACGGCTTCCCAAGAGGAAGTGCTGGATCTCATTGAACAGCTCAGCATCGATCCAACTGTTCACGGGATCCTCGTTCAGCTGCCGCTGCCCAAGCAGTTCGACATCGAACGCGTTCTGGGTGCTATCAGTGCGCAAAAGGACGTTGACGGCTTCCATCTTTATAATGTCGGCGGCCTTGTCGTCGGCAATACGATCTTCCCGCCTTGCACACCCTTTGGCGTGATGCGTCTCCTCCAGCACGAAGGCATCGAGGTTGCCGGACGTAACGCGGTTGTAGTTGGCGCCAGCAACATTGTCGGCAAGCCGATGGCGCTCATGCTTATGCAGAATGAGGCCACGGTTTCGGTTTGCCACGCGCGTACCCGCGACTTGGCACAGTTCACGATCCTTGCGGATATTCTGGTCGTCGCGGCCGGTTGCCCGAATCTGATCCTTGAACAGATGGTCAAGAAGGACGCTGTTGTCATCGACGTGGGGATTAATCGTCTGCCAAATGGCCGTCTCGTCGGCGATTGCGACTACGAAGGCGTGCGGAAGCGGGCTTCCTACATCACGCCGGTACCAGGTGGCGTGGGGCCGATGACGGTCACGATGCTTCTGGTCAACACAATCAGCTCGGCAGAACGTTCATTAATGGCGGCTTCTTACCGGGCCTCAACAAACATTCACGAGGCTCACGGAGCATAATACATAAGGGCGTCGGCACCTGTTTCTTGACTTGACGGCCGGCGGGCTCCCCGCCGGATTGTCGTAAGTACATGTACAAACGGCTGGCGGGTCTTGGCAAAGCGGCTTGCGAGGTCCCGCCCCTGGAGCTATAAGGTCGCTTCGCTTGGCGACCGACCTCCGCGCAAAGTTCCTTTGCCGACGTTCGGCGGCAGCAATCATATATCCTCGGTCGGGCGGAGCGTAGCGCAGCCTGGTAGCGCACTTGCTTCGGGAGCAAGGGGTCGGGAGTTCGAATCTCCCCGCTCCGACCATTATTTCGGTTGTGATTTGCCACGCACTCCGTCCACATCATCATATACAGCCCCGCCAGACCGATGCGCGTATATTCGTAGCCGAGCGCGCTATGGGCCAGCCTCAGAGTCACCTCAAGAAGGTGACGCAGAGGATAAAGATAAATGCGCCCACCATTAGTGTGGCGTGGAATGACATGAGCAGGCGTCGAGCCTCAGCTTCAGGCATAAAACTTGAGAGTATCAAAGCCATAGTGGTTCATCTTTCTGCTCGCCGAGGTATGTGCTCGGCGTAACTGGCGCGCCCTGCAAACACGAGACAGCTGTGATTTATGCCGTATCACCGGTTCGCCGCCCCGAAAGTCTCCCGGAGCGGCGGACATGTCAGTTAGGTAAGGACTTTTTAGAGCTGGTTAGAGCTGGCGCCCGTTCGCAAAGGCATCAACCTCACGTTTGGCTTCCTCGTGATCTAGCGAGTATTTTGACTGAACCTGGGTAACCAAATCCGCATTGTCTTTTAGGGCTCTGATTTCCTGATGTGAGAACTTGCCCCACTTCTGCTCAATCTCGCCCCTCATACCGCTCGGTGAAGCTGTGTTGGTCTGGGTGTTTTTCTGGGCTTGTGCGTTGTCAGTCATGATGTATCTCCAAATTATACAATATTGAAAATCTAGATTTTGAAACTCGATGAATTCGAACTTCCAAACATACATATGGATAATACATTCGACAAAACAATGCCGATCGCAGAAATAAAAGCTTAAATACTAAATTTGTCAGCGCTGACACAAATATACTTGCAAATATTTTCGATTAAATATTTTAAAGATACTTATTCTTTCTACAAAGTCTATTTAACAACATTTGCTGTGTCGACTGATCCGCTACGAGCTTTGCCTTGCCTCGGTTACTGGTGCACAGCCCAATCCCAAAAGATTGCTTGCTTGAAGTCGCACCCTTACCACCCCTGATTGTTGCAGCCTCAACGACGTTGCTTTCGCGCTACTTGGTAGGGCGCTTGCTTCGGGAGCAAGGGATTGGGAGTTCGCATCTCCCCGCTCCGACCATTATTTATCTTTCGGATAGTCAGGGCAGCCCCTTCGCGTCATAAGTTGTCCCGTGAGGGCCGGGTACCTCCCTGGCTCGGTTTGCTCGCCGTTAGAGGGCATTGCCTGCACCCGCTGCGCGGGGCACGACTTCATTAAATTGGTGCTTCGGCTTTTGAGCTATAACGGTCACAAAAGCTCTACGACGTACTCGCGCAGACGCTCCGCCAGCCGCCGCGCATCGCCGCTCCGAATTCCCCGTTCATCGACGGTTTCGCCCAGATACGCCCTGCGCACATCCTCGAGGATCGCGGCATCCTGATTCCGGATTTGTGGGATGGCCCATTCAGCGGCTGCATCTTTCGTGACGAACTCACCCGTGCTGGCGGTTCGCCACATCCTCGCAAGTGTCAAAAGGACGTTCCGCTCGTCTCCTTCAAAACTGTCCAGCAGCGCCGGGAGTGCATCCCGCATGGCCTGCCGGACCTGCTCTGGGGGGATTACAGGCAGCAGCTCGGGTGCGCGCGGGCCGAACAGGGGCAGAGCCGCCTGACGGGCTTGCGCGAGAACCAGCGTATGTTCGGGATCATGTGCGGGCATCGGTCTATCACCAGCCTCGAAAGCGTCCCGCAACCATTCGCCATAGATGAATTCTGCCCGCGCCGGGAAGGCCACTTCAGCAAAGTCGGATCGACGGAATACCATGATCTCGAGGCAGCGCGGGCCTCCCGGCGTTGCAGGATGGCGGCCGGATAGTCGCAGCAGAGCCGTCAACAGTTCATCACGCTGATCGTCGGTCAGGTCGCGCTCCACGACCGCCAGAAGGTCAATGTCGCTCTGCCGCTGAAGCCGGTTTAAACCCGCCGACCCATGCAGATAAACAGCAAGCAACGTCTCCCCAAGGATGGCGCGCAAAGCCGCTACCGCTCTTTGTGTCTGCTCGGCTTGTTCTGGTCTCGTCTGCATTGGTCGCCTCGCTTCTCGTGAGGCGCTTAGCACCCAAAAGATGGCTTTGTCCCGCATAGCCGCCCTCAAGAAGATCGCAGCGTCGCCACTCCTGGTTTCAGGACTTGCGCTTTTTTCCTCGCGCTATACGACGATCCGTTTGGTTCCAGTTCCGGATGAGACCAGGAGATTGCTGCATGCCAACCGCCCGCAGAATCGTTGTCGAGGCCCACGGTGGGCCAGAGGTTCTATCGCTTGTATCCGTAGACGTGCCACCGCCTGCCGCGGGAGAGGTGACAGTCCGACACTCCGCGATCGGCTTCAATTTCATCGACACCTACCAGCGTAGCGGCAGCTATCCGCTCGACTTGCCGAGCGGTCTCGGCTTTGAGGCGGCCGGGCGCGTTGAGGCGGTCGGGGACAGCGTGATCGGGATCAAAGTCGGCGACCGGGTTGCGTACATGAACGCGGGCGTGGGCGCCTACTCCGAACTGCGCAATGTCCCCGCAGCAAAACTCGTCGTCTTGTCGGACAACGTGAGCGATGAAGCTGCCGCTTCGCTGTTGTTCAAGGGAATGACTGCGCAGTATCTCGTCCGCAAAACGCATGCTGTCCAGCCGGGCGACCTGCTGCTTGTTCATAGCGCTGCTGGCGGCGTTGGGCAGATCCTGACCCGCTGGGCTACCGCGCTTGGTGCGACCGTGATCGGAACGACGAGCTCTCCCCACAAGCGCGATCAGGCGCTGGCGGCCGGAGCCGTCGCGGTCATCGACACGAATGATGAGAATTGGCCAGAGGCATTTGTGAAAGCAGCAGGCGGCCGCAAGGCCCGCGTTGTCTATGATGCCGTTGGCAAAGACACGCTTCTCAAGTCCCTGGACTGCGCAGCGCCTTTCGGTCTCGTCGTCATTTACGGTGCCGCCTCGGGACGCGCACCTGCCATCGATCCCGAATTGCTGAACAAGAAAGGCTGCCTCTTCCTGACGCGCCCGTCCGTCTTCCCGCACAATGCCGATCCGGAGACGTTCCGCGCTAACGCGGCCGATCTGTTCGATGCCATCGGCAAAGGACATGTCACCGTCGACATCGGTGCGCGCTTTCCACTTGAGCAGGTCGCCGACGCCCATAGAGCCGCCGAGGCACGCAGCGTAACCGGCGCTATCGTGATCACGCCGTAGGCAACGTTCGTATCAACGTACGCCTCATGGGCGGGGTTCGAACTTTCCCCGCTCCCGGCCAAAGGGGGCTCCGACACGGCGGGTGAGCGTTGATGCGTCCGCTATGGCACGAACGCGATTGCCCGCGCCGGTGCGCCGGACCCCTTCGCGATCTTCATCGGCAGCACGATGGCCCACGCTCCGGTGGCGGGCAGTTGGTCGAGATTTGTCACATTTTCCAAGCCGACCACATTGGCGGCGCCTGCGATGCGGTGGACGAGGAAGTCCTTCGAAGGCCCGTTGTCAATGCTGGCGGTGTCGACGGCGAGGACCGCGACGCCACGGTCGACAAGGAGGCGCGCGGCCTCAGGTCCATACGAGGGAAAATGCAGGTTGCTGGCATCGCCCGGCGTGTCGTCGCCGAGATATGCGCGTTTATTGGGCCAGCGGCTGCTCCAGCCGGTCCGTAATAGAACGATGGCGCCGTCTGGAATCTTGCCGTGGGCATGTTCCCAGTCGCTCACATCCTGTGCGCTTAACGTGTAGTCCGTATCCTCTGCGGCCTTTGTCGACACGTCGATAACGACCGCTGGCCCGCTTAAGCGATCGATGGGAATTACAGCGGTCGTCTGGCCACGTTCGGCAAAGTGAAAGGGTGCGTCGACGTGCGTGCCCCCGTGCTCGGGTGAGCAAAATCTGTAGGACGCATAAAAGAAGCCCCGCTCGGTGACGCCTTTGTGTACTTCGTCGAGCTGAAAGGTTTTCGTCTCCGTCGGCCAATAGATTGTATTGGCGTCGATAGGATGGGTGAGGTCGACGATCGTCGCCTTGGAGACATCAAGGGCCTGCGCCGCTGGAGCTGAACTGAGTGAGGACGACGTGACTATCAGAACTATGAACGCGAAGGTGAAGAACAAACGGAGGAATATGGTCATTGCAGCCTCTCGGAATCATTGCGATGGAGAGCGTAGATGAACGCTAGCACCGGAGCCTATACCGACTGTTTTAAGCTAGCTTACCCCGTTTGCGCGCGCTGCCCACGCGATCAAGTTGCTGAGGCCTACAGGGCGGCTGAGGCGCACAAGGTATCCGGTTCTATGGTGATCCCGCGCTTTTCATTCTCGAAGGACTTGAGGCGGCTCCGGCCATGACCGTGGTGTGGACGGTCGACCTCATCGAACTCTGCTTAGGTCAATCGTCCAACAGATCCGTCGACTTCCCCATTTATGCTATGTTGGAGCGCGTTAGATCTCAGCGCACCATTGCGCGGCCTTCGATCGGCCAAACAGAACCAGCGGGCAACCGCTCACTCTCACCTTTTTCGATCATGAGCGCCAAACTGACATTCAATACAGACATGACGTTTTCGTACGGCGAGCCGGCGCCAATGGCACCGGGCGTGCAGCGGATCGTTGCGAACAACCCAGGCCCATTCACGTTCAAGGGGACGAATACCTACCTAGTGGGGACCGAGACTCTTGCCGTCATCGACCCGGGCCCGGACGACCCAGCCCATCGCGACGCCATTCTTGCGGCGGCTAAGGGACGGCCGATCACGCACGTTCTCATTACCCATACCCATCGCGACCACGTAGATGGTCTTGCCGCATTGCAGGAGGCGACGGGCGCGAGGAGCTATGGCTATGGCCGCCGGCAGTTTGCGACGCAGATGAAAGGCACAAGCCCTTCGGGCACTGAATTCATCGATCAGGACTTTGCGCCGGATGTGGTGGTGCAAGATGGCGATGTGATCTCGGGACCCGATTGGGCTTTGCTGGGGCTCTACACGCCCGGCCATGCACCGGACCATCTCTGTTTTGAGCTCCGCGACCAAGGCGTAATCTTTTCCGGTGACCACGTCATGGGCTGGAACACGACGGTTATCGCACCACCCGAAGGCCATATGGCGTCATACTTGGCGTCTCTGGAACGTCTGCTTGAACGGCAGGGCGAGATTTATCTGCCGGGTCACGGTGGCCAAATCGAAACGCCGCAACGCGCCGTGAAAGCCTATCTGCTGCACCGGCAATGGCGCGAGCAAGCCGTGCTCCGCGCCGTGCGCGGTGGAGTTGGCAGCATTCGCGATATCGTCCGGCTTATCTATCCCGACCTTTCAGACAAGCTGATTACCGCAGCCTCGCTGTCCGTCCAGGCGCATGTCGAGCATCTGATGGACAAAGGTGAAATCGAAAAGCAAACGCCGCTCGATTTCGATACGCCGCTCAGCGCTCGCGCCTAGCGCTGCTGCGGCGTAGCGTGTCGCCCTCCGCAGTCGGTACTGTCGCTTCCAGCCGAACAACGATCTCCTTCAGTATTCGCCGGATGCGTTCCGTATTGCGTCCGAGATCATGGGCGCCGTAGCGCGAGGCCGACCGCACATCGATTTGCGCAGTCTGGCTGTTGCCGGTCACGCGGATCGCGACGTCATCGTAAAACCCCCAGATAGGTGTGCGGTCATAGGCTTCAATCAATCCGGTAGCCGGAAAATCCTCGCCAGGCGGTTCTTCATTAACGAGGGACAAACGCTGACGGCGCAGGGCGTCAGCGGAAATTTCGTAGGCCTCCGCTACGGAGCGATTGATCTGCAGTGGGCGCAGGTCCGGATAAGCCCGCATCTGCGCTTCCGCAAATGCCGCCCCTGGATACTTAGGGTTGTTCGCATCACGCGCGCGGGCGGCAGCCAACTTCTTGAAGGGTGGTGGGGACTTCGTATCCGTCGTCAAATCATTGATTTCGGGCTTGTCTCTAATCGTCGCCAACTGCGGCAGCGGCCAGCCAATGACGGCCAGTGCAATCAGACCCCCCACAAAGACCCGCGCGCCCCCGGCAGCGCCGACCCGCCATATTCGAACGCTGGCGATGAAAGCCAACGCGAGCGAGATAAACCCGCCGAGAATTGAAAGCTTGACGAGATTGAGCGCCACGGGTGTCGGAATAGAAAACAGCCTGTGAAGGAACAAGGCAGACAAAACAAGCGCCGCGCTGAAGAGCGCGATGCGCGTTGTCCAGCGTGCTGACACTGGTGTGGTCTCACTCGCATCCTCAGTAAGCGGCATCGTGAGGTCATTCCCCTTGCGAAGTGGTCGCGTGACGCACATCGTCACCGTGCAAAATTAGCTCATGACGACTGAGCCTGCGCGCCGCTCTATGGGAAGAGGCACTGCTTGTGCCATTCCACATCGGCTGTGGCTCGACGAAACACCAGACGATCGTGGAGACGGTAAGGCCGCTCGTGCCAGAACTCTATCTCCAGGGGGACCAGACGGAAGCCCGACCAATGGGGAGGACGCGCGACGTCGGAGCCAGAAAACCGGGCTTCCTGTTCCGCAACGCGACTTTCGAGAACCTCGCGCGAGGGTAGCCTGCGCGATTGATCAGACGACCATGCCCCGATCTGACTCCCCCGCGGGCGCATTGCAAAATAGGCGTCGGCCTCATCGGGCGTGACGGTTGAAAGAATACCGCGCACGCGGATTTGGCGCTGCAGAGATTTCCAGTGAAACAAAAGCGCGGCCTGCGGGTGTGCCTTGAGCTCTTGGGACTTTGCACTGGTGAGGTTGGTGTAGAAAACAAAACCTTGGTCTGGACCGACCTCGTCATCGAGACCCTTAAGCAGCACCATGCGCACATTCGGCATGCCGCGCTGATCGACCGTCGCCAGCGCCATTGCATTGGGATCGGCTGGCTCGCTCGCTTCCGCTTCCGTCAGCCACGCGGAGAACAAAGCAAAAGGATCATCCGCTCCGAGAAAGTCTTCACTGGCCGCTTGCCCCGGCTCCGTCTTGAAATTGCCGTCCTCTTTCGATTTCACTTCGCCACCGATCATGGTTAACGCCTCAATTTCCCGAATCGCACGAATGACGCGACCGTTTAGTTGCTCTTAACGCGTAACGTGCACACTTGGAATCTCGCGGCTTAAGTTTGTGGGCCGATTGTCTTGTCTTTGCGTTCTGCTTGATGTGAGCGTCATGCGTCATTGTAATTGCTTGCCTTCATTGCTGGCCATATTTGTGGTCATTGCCGCCGCCTCTATTATGGGCGCGGCTTCAGCAACTGCTGCGGATGCGCAAACATCATCTGCAAACACCGAGTGCAAAGATACGCAAAACGGTGGGCAAACGCTGCGTCCCAAGTTTGCTGGGCTTTCCGCTCCCGCAGTTACCGTATTCGACGTCTCTGATCAGCGCGCGGCGCTCGAAAGTGTGCAGTATGCCCTGACTGAAATCAGTGACGGGGCTAGCTATGTCTGGCATCGTGGTCATGGTAAACTCTCCGGTGTCGTGCAGCCGACCCAGTCATTCAAGGACGCGAATGGCAAAATATGCCGTCATTTCGTCGTCATGCTCGCCTCGGGCACCTATACAAAACGCACGGAAACTGTCGCGTGTCGGACGGAGGATGGCATCTGGCAGCTCGACGGCTAAGAAATCATTGGCTTTTTTGATATTTCGGCGCTCGCCACCCCGCGGGCGCCCCTTCGTGTCACTTAGCCGCCGACTTCCTATCACATGGCCATCTGGACCACGGGGCCCTTTTGTGTAGGATGCGCGCGAAACATCATAGAAACTTAAAAAGGGCTTAGGGCTTATGACCGAACCTGCGCCGGGCACGGGCGCCGCCACTGGCACTCTGATGACTGGCAAGCGCGGCCTTATCATGGGGGTTGCCAACAATCGTTCAATCGCCTGGGGTATCGCCAAAGCATGTGTGGCGCAGGGCGCTGAAGTCGCTCTGACTTATCAAGGCGACGCGCTTAAAAAACGCGTTGAGCCATTGGCTGCTGAGCTTGGCTCCAACCTCGTGCTCCCGTGCGATGTCACCAATGCGGCTTCGATGGATGCCGTATTTGAATCTCTAGGCAATGCCTGGGGTGGCCTTGACTTCCTGGTCCACGCCATCGCGTTTTCCGACAAATCCGAGCTCGACGGCCGTTATGTCGACACCACGGAAAAAAACTTCTCACAAACGATGCTGGTGTCGTGCTTTTCGCTCACGGCATTGGCCCAGCGCGCTGAAAAGTTAATGCCGTCAGGGGGATCAATCCTCACGCTTACCTACTATGGCGCTGAAAAGGTCATGCCCCATTACAACGTGATGGGCGTTGCCAAGGCCGCCCTGGAAGCGTCCGTCCGCTATCTCGCCGCCGACCTCGGGCGTACGGGAATCCGCGTCAACGCTATTTCTGCCGGGCCGATCAAAACGCTAGCGGCATCGGGAATCTCGGACTTCCGGTATATCTTGAAGTGGAACGAGTATAATTCGCCGCTACGCCGGACTGTAACGATTGAAGAAGTGGGCTCTGCGGGGCTCTATCTTTTGTCGGATCTCTCACGTGGCGTAACCGGTGAGGTCCATCACGTCGACTCCGGCTATCACGTGCAAGGCATGAAGAACGAGGACGCGCCCGATATTACAGTGGCTAAAGGGGATTAGCTGGTTGCGGCCTTCCGCGGCCGCCTTTATCCCGCTTATCGGATCATTCGGGATCTACAGCATCAGCCTATCGATGCATTGCGCGCGTGTTGTGAGCTACCATATGCCTGAGGTGGCGGGCACGAAGCATTACGATGGGGACCATGCTTGAAGATGTCACAATATACTGCATCCGACACGGTGAAACGGATTGGAATGCAGAGTCGCGCTATCAAGGCCAGGCCAATATTCCCCTAAACGCGCGAGGGCGCGCGCAGGCCAAGCGCAACGGCGAAGCACTTCGGCAATTTCTCCCCCAGATCGCCGACGCGGACTTCGTCGCCAGCCCGCTCGACCGCGCGTATGAGACCATGCGTATCGTGCGCCGCGCGCTGGAGCTTCCAGAAGACGACTTCCGTCTCGAAGACAGATTGCGCGAAGTTCACTATGGACATTGGGAAGGTAAGCTGCTCACCGAGCTTCCTGAGCTCGATCCGGTGGGCGTGGCGGACCGGCGGGCAGATCCCTTCAAATGGCGTCCCGACGGGGGCGAGAGCTATTCAGACCTCATGGAGCGTGTCGCGGAATGGCTGGAGACCGTTAAGCGGGATACAGTTATTGCGGCGCATGGCGGCGTCAGCCGATCGCTCCGGGGGTATCTACTCGGTGCGGACATGGGCGGTGTCTTACGTGTGCCTGTGCCTCAAGACCAGGTCCTGATTATCCGCAACGGTGAAATGCAGTGGCTCTAGCGAGCCGTGCGCGCTCCCACACCTCTACCGCCTCATAAAAGCAGAAAGAGCTGAAGCAGCGGCCGCCTCAGCTCTTTCCAACGCTGGTTAAAGAATCGCTCTTACGGGTTGCTCAGACCTACAAGAGAAACTCCTTTTGCATGGTAATCACGACGCTCCCTTCGTTGTATGTCGTTCAGCTTGGCTGAACAAACGAAGGCGCGACGGACTCTTTACCTACGCGGCTGCGTGTTCCGGCTTAGCGTTCCTCATCCTAAGCATGTAAATGCCAGCCGGTTCCCTGTGGAATCTTCGGCTCGGTCATTGAGGTTGAAAACCCGGAGTTTGCCGAAGACACGCCTTGGGTGGGCTGTGTCGACGGGAATCACGCTGTTACTGAATCTGAGTCATAAGCTGCGTTGCGGGGCATTGTCATCCAGAATGCCCGCTACGGGTGGGTTGCGACGCGCTTGCCGGCCCCGTAAATGTCTTTTGCAACACACTCCGCTATAGAATCAGCGGGCAACCGACACCGAGGATGTATCATTCTCGTCGTCCCTTTTGCCGTACGAGGCCCATGTCACACAACTCATTCGGTCATCTTTTCCGCCTTACGACCTGGGGCGAAAGCCACGGTCCGGCGATCGGCGGCGTCGTTGATGGCTGTCCACCAGGAATTCCCCTTGAGGCCTCGGAAATTCAGACCTACCTCGACAAACGTAAACCGGGGCAATCGCGCTTTACGACGCAACGTAAAGAGCCGGATACAGTCGAAATCCTTTCGGGTGTTTTTCAGGATCAATCCGGTCGACAGGTCACGACCGGAACACCTATTTCCCTGATGATCCGAAACGTCGATCAGCGGTCGAAAGACTATGGTGAGATTGCCCGCACATTCCGCCCGGGACATGCCGACTTCACATACCAGCAGAAGTACGGAATTCGCGATTATCGCGGCGGCGGCCGTTCGTCTGCGCGCGAAACGGCTGTGCGGGTCGCGGGGGGTGCCGTCGCGCGCAAGATCCTCGACGGCGTGACATTCAAAGGCGGATTGGTCCAGATCGGCCCACACAAGATCAACCGTGACCGGATTGACTGGGGTACCGTCGATGACAACCCCTTCTTCTGCCCCGATCCGAGCGTGGTCGACTTCTGGTCGACCTATCTCGACGGCATCCGCAAGGATGGTTCCTCCATCGGCGCAGTCGTCGAGGTGATCGCGGAGGGTGTGCCGGCAGGCCTCGGCGCCCCGCTCTACGGAAAACTCGATCAAGATCTCGCGTCAGCGATGATGAGCATCAACGCCGTTAAGGCCGTCGAAATCGGTGACGGCATGATGGCGGCGACGCTTACGGGAGAAGAGAACGCTGATGAAATCCGTCTCGACAGGGATGGGCAACCAGTGTTCCTATCAAACCATGCAGGCGGCATTCTGGGCGGCATTTCAACGGGGCAGCCCATCGTCTGCCGGTTCGCGGTAAAACCGACGTCGTCAATTCTCAAGCCGCGCTTGACGATTGATGCCGACGGCAACGAGACGGAAATCGTCACAAAAGGCCGGCACGACCCGTGTGTTGGAATTCGGGCCGTGCCAATCGGGGAAGCCATGATGGCAATCGTACTTGCCGACCATTTGCTGCGTCATAGGGGACAATGCGGACCGGGCGGCTAGCCAAACAGTACTTGAGGGCAGAATGGGCATTCCCGCGCGAGATATTGAACACGCCGAAGGTTACATCGTCCGCTACGATAGCGCGAAAGCGGGTACCCGCGTTTATGCAATGGCAGCGATCGGCGTGGGCGTGTGCGCCGCCGCTATTTTGCTGGGCAGCGAAATTTTGATTGCCCTTGGCCTCGGCGCTCTCGCCACGGCTTATTATTTCTATCCGTTTCTGGAAGCACGCCGCGCCCGGCTGGGGGCCAATGAATACGGCATCTTCATAGAGGGTTTCGGCCTTATCGACTGGCGATCCATCCGGCGTATCGAGCTCGTTCCCACTTCCGTGAGGAGTATCATCCTCCACGAGTTGCAAATCCAGCTTAGCCAACCGGTCTCAAGAGCACTGCTCGTCGATTGGCGCCGCATGCCACTTTACCGCCGGCTGATGCGCCTTCCCTGGGTTATAACTCCTGATGACAACACGCTCCACGTCGAGTTGGACTCATTCAAGCAGTCCCCCGAGACGGTGCACCGCACTCTGCAAAGCATCTGGCAGCACTATCGCGGCTGGTGAGCTTCACTTGGGAACCGGTGTGCTCTCATTCTGTACCCGGGTCTTCGCGGGCAGAGGTACACCTGCAGTTTTGAACGCTTCTGCCTGACGCGCCTCGACGACTGCAGGGTCGAAGTCTTGAATGGTTTCATTAAACAGCTCGTACCAGTTGAGCTTGGCGCCAAGATGCAGGAATACGCCACCTAGGCCAATCGCAGCGCGATCCATGAAGACGAACTCGCGCGGGACGGTCACTGGCCCCTTTTCCTTCAGCATCTTGCTCACAGTGAAGGCTTCCTTGCGGCCATACTCGCCCGGAGCGGTATCCTCGGCGATGGTGCGCTCGCGATCATCGAGTAAGGGGCCGTAGATGAACCGCGCCCAGATCGTCAGCGCCTCGATTAGTTCGTCGTTGAGGCCCCGAAAGCCCCACCTTTCGTAGGCATGGACGATGAGGTCGCGGTCGTTGCGTTGCAATCCCGTATAAAGATCGATGACGCCGCTGATGAACGAGATCGGAAAGGTCCGGATGCATCCGTAATCCAGGAGGTTCACGCCGCCGGGTTTCGCGTCAGCCTCGGAGGATGGGAAGATCGTGTAGTTGCCCAGATGCGGATCGCCATGAATGGCCCCGAAATGACTGAAGGGGTACCACCATGCTCGGAACATCGCGCGCGCAATCGTATTGCGGTCTTCGAGTGCGTGCTCCTTGAACTCCAGCAGTGGGCGCCCTTCCAGCCACGTCATGGATAGCAGCCGTTTGGTCGACAGCTCCGGCACGACCTCGGGCACCCGGATCGCCGCGTCGTCTCGGAAGATCAAATCGTAGAGCGCGATGTGGCAAGCTTCGAGTTCGTAATCGAGTTCCTCGCGCAGGCGCAGTGAGATCTCCTGATAGATTTCTTTCGTATCGATGCCTGGATCCATCCGGGCGTGAAGCTGGAAGATGACCCAGAGCTGATTGAGATCCGCCTCCACGGCCGATTGCATATCGGGATACTGCAGCTTGACCGCCAGATCGCGGCCATCGGCTGCGACAGAGCGATGGACTTGCCCTAGCGAGGCCGAAGCTGCAGCTTCCGTCGAGAAGTCCTTGAACCGGTCACGCCATTCCGGCCCAAGCTCCGCGACCATGCGCCGACGCACGAATCCGGGGCCCATCGGCGGTGCCTGGCTTTGAAGCTGCGCCAGCTCTCTGGCATATTCCTTTGGGAGAGCCTCTGGAATGGTTGAAAGCAGCTGGGCCACTTTCATAATCGGTCCCTTAAGTCCTCCGAGTGCCGCGGCAAGATCCTGCGCTGCCTTTGATCGGTCAAACTCAAGACCAAGAAAGCGTTGCCCCGCAAACCGCGCGGCCACGGAGCCGACGTTGGAGCCAACACGGGCATATCGCGCAGCGCGCGCTGAAAAGCGATTTTCTTCGTTGCTCATGTAGCTTTCCGGCTTAGGACTTCTCTCAACGGATATCGCCACGCCCGTGGCGCGCTTCAACATGATGTTATGCCAACGTGAGATCGGCTTCACCGGCATTTCATGCTATCGCAGCCCCAATACAAGAGGCCGCCTTTTATTCAACGTGCGAAGCGATAGAAACGGATTACACCTATGTTCTTCCGAGCCCCCGTCTTAGTCGCCATCATGGGCCTGGTTTGGGGCGGCGTTGCTCTTGCCGCCGAAACTCAAGCCCCGCCATTGCAGGTCTTCAAGTCTGCCACATGCAGCTGCTGTTCAGCCTGGATCAAGCATATGACCCAACACGGCTTTACAGCTGAGGCGCAGGACGTTGCCGCAGGTGAACTGGCGCGGATCAAGCAATCCGCTGGCATCGGACCGCAGCACGCCTCCTGCCACACGGCCAAGATCGGCGGCTATTCCATCGAAGGTCACGTACCGGCCGCCGATGTGAAGCGGTTGCTTGCGGAAAAGCCAGATGCCGTTGGGCTTGCGGTTCCGGGGATGCCGATCGGATCACCCGGAATGGAAGCGGGCGACACGCGCGAGCCGTACGAGGTGCTTCTCATCAAGCGTGACGGCACGAGCGAAGTCTGGTCGAAGCAGAACCAGTAGTTCTCAGCGGTTCATTGTGCCTTCGTCGAGGGTAACGCTGAGCGAGATCGCCGAAGCTCCCGCGAACAAGTCGCGGGATGACCGATGTGTGGGTGCGAGCGCGTTACCCCCGCAACCCGACGTACCAGGCCACACCGGGCCGCATCTGATCGAGAGTGACGGCGGAGGCATAGGCTCATAGGCTCCCGCCGTCCTCGTATACTTCTAAGCCGCGCGATCCATCGCCTCGAGTTCGTCGATCATGCCTTCGATGACCTTGAGGCCCTTCTTCCAGAATTGCGGATCGCGGGCATCTAGGCCGAAGGGTGCGAGCATCTCTGAGTGATGCTTCGAGCCACCGGCTTTCAGCATGTCGAAATACTTTTCGACGAAGCCCGGATGCGCTTCTTGATACAGACCGTAGAGCGAATTCACGAGGCAGTCGCCGAACGCATATGCGTAAACGTAGAACGGCGAATGGATGAAGTGTGGCACATAGGTCCAGAAGACCTCATATCCATCCTTGAATTCGATCGCAGGCCCCAGGCTTTCGGCCTGAACTTCCATCCAAATAGCGTTGATCTGATCCGAGGTCAGCTCACCGCTGCGTCGTGCTTCATGCACCTTGCGCTCGAATGTGTAGAACGCGATCTGACGGACGACCGTATTCAACATGTCCTCGACTTTGCCGGCCATCATCGCTTTACGCTCTTTCGGGTCGGTCGTGTCGGCCAGCAGTTTACGGAATGTGAGCATCTCGCCGAAGACCGATGCGGTTTCTGCAAGCGTCAACGGTGTCGGTGCGAGCAAGGGACCCTGATCGCGCGCAAGCCACTGGTGAACACCGTGGCCTAGCTCATGCGCCAACGTCATGACGCAACGCGGCTTGCCGAGATAGTTCATCAGCACGTACGGGTGGGCTGAGGGAACCGTGGCCGCAGAAAATGCCCCAGGGGCCTTGCCGGGCCGGACCGGCGCATCGATCCAATTATTCTCGAAGAAGCGGTCGGCGATCTCAGCCATCTCGGGCGCGAACCCGCCATAGGCAGAGAGCACCATCTCACGTGCCTCCGGCCATGAAATCACACGCTCAGGACGGTCCGGAAGCGGTGCGTTGCGATCCCAGTGGGCCAACTTGTCGAGACCGAGCCACTTCGCTTTCATCGCATAATAGCGGTGGGACAGTCTGGGGTAGGCCTCGCGCACGGACTGTACGAGGGCGTCGACCACAGGGGCTTCAACGCGGTTGGACAGGTGGCGGCTGTCCGCAACGTCCTTGAAACCGCGCCAACGATCCGAGATTTCCTTGTCCTTGGCGAGAGTGTTCGTGATCAGCGTGAAGACACGCACATTGTCCTTGAAGACTTTCGCCAGCGCTTCCGAGCCAGCTTGCCGGCGCGCCCGATCTGAATCCGACATCAGATTGAGCGTCGGTTCCAATGCTAGAGGCTCGTCTTCGCCTTCGACGTCGAAGCGGAGGGCGGACATCGTTTCATTGAAGTGACGCGTCCAAGCGCTCCGTCCAGTCTGGCCCTTTTCGGTGAACAAACGCTCGATGTCTTCGGAGAGCTGATATGGCTTCTCTTTGCGCAGATCCTCGAACCACGGTTTGTAGTGCATCAGGTCCGGGTGTGTCAGGGCCTTATCAAGAACAGCGTCATCGATCTGGTTGAGTTCCAGCTCAAAGAAAATGAGATCCGTCCAAATCGCGGTCAGCTTCTCTGAAACGTCGCCGTAGAACTTCGCAATTGTCGGGTCGGACTGGTCGGCGGCGTAAAGCAGACCGGCATAGGAGCCCAGGCGTCCCAAAACATCCGCCAAATCTTCATAGGACTTTACCGCCTTCGCTAGAATAGCGCCGTCGGCAGCCATGGTCGCAAGCTTGCCTTGGCACGTCTCTTTGATGCGTGCCGCGGCCGCAGCTGCTGCTTCCAGGTCGCGCTGAACCTCTGGCGCAGTTGGAGCCGTATAAAGATCATCAAGTCTCCAGTTCGGCAGATCGCCAAGTTGGGCCGTCGCCGCGGACGCGGCCTCAGGCGGAGACATCGTTACAGTCATCAAGTCGGCGAATTTCGCACGCGGCGTCAACGTCATATCGTGCTCCGGCAAATGGCAGGGAAATCGGTGTTAATGTGCCGATCATGGTGTCGAACTTCAAGGTCGACGTTTCACGGCGGGACAACATAAGGGGCATGCCCTTGTGCCACTTTCGAGAAAAAAGCACCAAGACGGCAAATTCGGAAACGGCTTCTTTACCCTTATCGGGCAATTCTCATCCCGCAAGTCGAGTAGCTGCTTGCTGCGTTGGTACTCGGAGCGCCTGTCCATGGCGCCGATGTGTATCGCGCTCTGCAGCATCGTTTTAGTCGAGTTTGAGTACGAGTGCCCCCATGGCAAAACGCGTCCTTGTTGTCGATGACGACCCAGTACAGCGCCGTCTCCTTGAGGAAGTCATTAAACGCCTCGGTTATGAGACGAAGACCGCCGCATCCGGCGAACAAGCCCTATCCCTTCTTGATGACCGTGAAACGAACGCCATTGGGCTCGTTCTGCTCGATCTGGTGATGCCGGAAGTAGACGGCATGGCCGTTCTTGACCGGATGCGCGAAAAGCCAGGCATGCCGCCGGTGATCGTTCAAACGGCTCATGGTTCTATCGATGCAGCCATCAACGCCATGCGCGCCGGCGCCGTCGATTTCGTGATCAAGCCGGCAAGCCCGGAACGCCTTGAGGTTTCCATCAAGAGCGCGCTCAAGATTGAAGCCCTTTCGGGTGAAATCTCCCGGATGCGCAAGACCGTCGAGGGGACTATGACTTTCGCCGATCTGGTCATGCGTGGCGATGCCATGAACCGCGTAGTCGCACTCGGTAAGCGTGCCGCAGCTTCCAACATTCCGGTCCTCATCGAGGGGGAGTCGGGTGTCGGTAAAGAGTTGATCGCACGGGCCGTGCAGGGTGAATCCGATCGCGCAGGCAAGCCGTTCATCACGGTCAACTGCGGCGCAATTCCCGAGAACCTCGTAGAATCCGTCCTGTTCGGGCACGAAAAGGGCTCGTTCACGGGTGCCGTCGATAAGCGCATCGGTAAGTTCCAAGAAGCCGACGGCGGAACGCTGTTCCTGGATGAAGTCGGTGAGCTGCCACTTGAAGCTCAGGTCAAACTCCTCCGCGCTCTGCAAGAGGGCGAAGTTGACCCGGTCGGCAGCAAGCGTCCAGTCAAGGTGGACTTCCGCCTGATCTCGGCGACCAATCGCGACATGATCCAGCTCGTCAAGGAAGGTAAATTCCGCGAGGACCTGTATTACCGGCTCAACGTCTTCCCAATCTGGGTGCCGCCCCTGAGAGAACGTGCGGATGACATCCCCGAACTCGCCCACCACTTCCTGGCCCGGTTCGCGGCTGAAGAGGGTAAACGGGTCACCTCGATCAGCGAAGACGCGCTTCGTCTGCTCAAATCCTATTCCTGGCCGGGCAACGTGCGCCAGCTCGAAAACGCCCTGTTCCGCGCTGTCGTGTTGACGGATGGCGCTGAACTTACGGTCAGCGAGTTCCCGCAGATTGCTGCCCACGTCGAGGGCTTCAAGGTTCAACCGCCGGAAGCTCCGGCAGCACCGATCTCAACCACGCCCACTTATACGGGTCCGGCGTTGCTCGGCGCGGAGAACACGATCCCACAGACTATCGAAGTAAAGCCAGGCGCGCTCGGTATCCCGGCGATGGACCCAGGCGGCAATGTGCGGCCGCTTGATGAAATCGAAGCCGATATGATCCGCCTGGCACTCGGACGCTATCGCGGTCACATGACGGAAGTTGCTAAGCGGTTGAAGATCGGTCGCTCGACGCTCTACCGGAAAATGCAGGAATACGGACTGGAGCCCAGGGCCAACTAGGGCACTCCAAACTCCCAGAACTCTCGAAAGCCCTCTTTCGAGTTTGCCAGAAGGGCTCGGCCACCTGTGGGTTGCCGGGCCCTTTTGGCATGCATGCGCGGTCCCGTGTCGAAATTTGAGCGCAGAACAATCCATCCGTGGGCGCAGCTTCGACTATTTGCGGTCAAATTCAGCAGTAACATCCTTGCGAATGGCATTATCGCCACACGTTCTGCACGACGTTGCATCAACAGACCCATCTCTGCCCGCTTAGTCTGGCCATCGCCCCTCAGGTCAATTATTTTCCGGCGGCCTGAGATTTTGGAGATTCATAATGCGCGCCCGCCTGGTTGCCCTCAGTATTGCTACCTCAATTTTTTCACTCACGCCTGCGCTCGCCATCGAACCCAACGCACCGGAGCGGTTGATTTCGGTTGATCAGGCGGCCGGAATTTCAGCGCGTCAGATGCTGGAAAGTGGCTCAGGAGTCGCCGCGCGTGCCTATAAGTCCGACCGCGAGGCGCTGGTCGCCTTCTATACTGCGCGCGAAAGCCACCCATTATGGATCGACGGAGATCATCTCTCCTTGAAAGCCCAGGCCGTAATTGGGGAAATCAAAAAGGCCGCTGACTGGGGGCTCGATCCTGCCGAATTCACGCTGCCGGGGACAAGCGTTCAGACGAGCAGTGATACTGACAAGCGCGACACTCTCGCAGAAGCCGAAATGACGCTGTCACTTGCGGTGTTGAAGTATGCACGGCATGCGCGTGGTGGTCGGATTATGGATCCGGCGGGGGATCTGAGTTCCTACCTTGATCGTAAGCCCCAGCTTAAAGACCCGGCTGCTGTCCTCGAAGATATTGCGGCTGCATCGGAAGCAGATGCTTACCTGCGCGGGCTGCATCCTCAGCACCCGCAGTTTGCCAAGCTTCGCGCTGCGCTCTTGAAGATGCGCGGTGGTGGGGCGGAAGCTGAAGAAGAAAAGATCGTTCGCCTGCCGAGCGAAGGCCCCCTCTTGAGTGTTGGCAAACGACATCCCGATGTTGCCCTGCTTCGTCAACGCCTTGAAGTGCCCCCGCCAACAGGTGATGGCGAAGAAACCCCTGCGGAATTGTTTGACAAAGACGTCGAAGACGCGGTCGTCGCGTTCCAGCGCGAAGCAGGCATCTCCGCCGACGGTGTTGTCGGCAGCGGGACGCGTGCAGCGTTGAATGGCGATACGCCAGCGGAAATAACCGAAGCTGCGATTATCGCCAACATGGAACAGTGGCGCTGGATGCCGGAAGACCTCGGGCGCTTTTATGTGACCGTGAACCTCCCCGAGTATACGATCCGTGTGGTGCGCGACGGTGATGTCATTCACAGCGAGCGGGTCATCATCGGCGAAATCGCAAAGCAGACCCCCATATTTTCAGATGAAATGGAAACGGTGGTGTTCCACCCCTTCTGGGGCGTGCCCAATTCCATAAAGGTCAATGAGATCCTTCCTAGCCTAGCGCGCGGCGGGAACGCTATGTCCCGGCATAATTTGCGGCTTCAGTACAATGGGCGGGACGTCGATCCTAATTCCGTCGACTGGAGTCAGGCGGACATCCGTAGGTTCCATGTGTATCAGCCTCCGGGCGGTGGCAACGTGCTGGGTCAGGTGAAATTCCTGTTCCCCAATCATCACCAAGTCTACATGCACGATACGCCGACGAAGAACCTGTTCAACTCTACGCAGCGTACATTCAGCCATGGTTGCATGAGAATTCGCGATCCGCTGAAACTTGCTGGATTCATTCTCGCGGAAGACAATGGGTGGGACGAAGCAAAGGTCCAGAGCATCGTGCGTGGTGGTCCGCAGAACAATCACGTGAGCCTGGAAAAGAAGACGCCCGTGCACATGACGTACTTCACCGTTGTTGCGAACGATGATGGTAGCGTCCACGCGTTCAAGGACATTTACGGTCACGAGAAGCGCATCAAGCTTGCGCTCGCTGGCAAGTTTGACCAGATCGCACGGCATCGGGATCATCTTGCGCCGGTCACCTACGACCGCGCGAAATATGCCGGCATGAAGAAATCCTATGAGCCTGTAACTGATATCTTCAAGGCCGTGTTCGGCGGCTTCTAGGGACCCGCAGCCGTACTATTCATAGTGAGCCAGAGCCATCGCGTGCTGGAACAAATGCACGCGATGGTTTGCCATGCTCATGCCGCAACTCGCTTCTAGATTCACCCTTACGACATTTTAACGGTTCCACGTTAATCGTTAATTTGCCGGTATTCGGGAGACGACGCTTCGCCCACCGGCACAATTCCGGTGGACCTTGACTTCGCTAGGGGGCGAACGGGGGCGCGACGTCGAAAATCGACGGGGCAAATTTACTCGTGCAATTCAGCTTGAGACTGCGCGCGACTTGCTTGCTTGGCGTTCTGGCCTTAGCCGGTCTCGCAAGCACGCATCTGCTGGCTGACCGCAAGGATGAGCGGCGGATCGCGCTGTACAATATTCACACCAAGGAAACGCTCGACATCGTCTATATGCGCGATGGCAAGCGCATTCCGGAAGCCATGACCAAGATCAATTGGATGTTGCGGGATTGGCGCCGCGACGAGGCCACCAAGATGGACCCAGAGTTGATCGATATCCTCTGGGAATTAAAAACCGAACTTGGCGCCACGAAGCCGATCCACATCATCTCCGGTTACCGGTCTGAAAAAACCAACAAGATGCTTCGCCAAACTCGGGGTGGCCAGGCGAAGAAGAGCCGACACATCCTTGGCATGGCCGCGGACGTGCATTTCCCGGACGTCCCCCTGAAGAAGTTGCGTTATTCGGCGCTCGTGCGTGAAAAGGGTGGCGTGGGATATTACCCCACTTCGGCAATTCCGTTTGTACACGTCGATACTGGTCGGGTTCGGCATTGGCCGCGCATGCCGCGCTATGAACTCGCGCTCTTGTTCCCCAATGGACACTCAAAACACGTACCGGCCGACGGGCACGAGATTACAAAATCCGATGTGCAAATTGCGCGGAAGAAAGAACCTGCACTCGCGACGCAAATCGCAGCCTTTCACGATTTCCGCGCGCGGCCCCATGCCCCGGCTCCGGTGCTCGTGGCCAATGGCTGGAACGCAAACGTACAAGCTCATCAACACGATACGCCTGAGATGCCGACGCGGCCCTACCAAGTGGCATCTCTGGGTCCTATTGCGCCCCCAGCGCCGAGATTGGCAGAGCGACCCTCGCACTTTCGGTCTGGTCCTGATGAAGCCGACCGCCGGCAGCTTGCCGATCTCGTAGCGCGCGCGTCCGTCAATCCTCTGATGGGATTGTTCAGTGCGATGGGTAAAAAGGAGCCGGCGGAAGCACGCGGCATCGGGGCCGCGTTCGCACGCCCGCCAGCGAAGCCTCAGGACGAAACAGCTCGACACGCCGACAGTCGCTTTGGTTGGAGCAACGGCTGGGTGACCGCGCCGGCTTACGATGAGGAGCATCCGGACGAGTTGTTCTACCGACCCTTCCCGCTTGCTCCGTTTCTTACGGCATCAGAATCAGCAGACGATCCGGCTTTGGCTCAGATGCAGCATCCCGACGTCTCGGCGACTCTTGAGTTCGTAAGCGATGAGATCAGCGCCTTACCTATGCGCTTCACTCCCGGCGGGGGCATTGCGGAACTTCTCTGGACTCAACAGTTCACACCCGCTCCCGGTGGGTCGCCACCCACTATCGGTCGCGGCGGCCTTGAGAACAGACGTGTTCAAACCTCTATGAGATAAAGGAAGACATGCGGCGCGAGCTTGCGCCCTGGATGCATATCGGGGGGGTTTAGGCTGCCTCGTTGCCCTTGCCCTTTGGCACGAATGTCCCTGCAGCTTCCAGCAATTGCGTCGCCGACTTCTTCACGATTTCGCCGAGTTCGATGAAATCCTGCTTGCGTGGCGATGTCGCGCGCCAAACCAATCCAAGCGTCCGGCTCGGTTCGGGTTCGACGAAGCGCATCAGCTTAAGTGAGCGCCCGCGCGTTTCAATGCCAAGGCTAATCTCAGGGAGCAGCGTGATGCCATATCCGGCGGCGACCAGTTCAACAATTGTGGCCAGACTGGAAGCTCCAAAAGTATTGATCTTCCGGACTTGCTGCAGGTTACAGTAGGTCAGTGCCTGATCACGAAGGCAATGCCCTTCCTCCAGCAACAAGAGACGCTGCTGTTCGACGAAGTCTGGCGTAGCACGCACGCGCCCTGACAGCTCGCGGCCCGCAGGCAGCGCCAGGACGAACCGATCTTCGACCAAATCCATCGTCTCGATATCAGCATGCTTGACGGGTAATGCGAGCAGCAAAACGTCGAGTTTGCCGTCGACGAGTTCCTGCAAAAGCGTGTGTGTCTGCGTCTCGCGGACTGCCAAAGTCAGGTCGGGATAGCTCTCGCGCAAAGCCGGCAAGACGGGCGGCAACAAATACGGCGCCACGGAGGGGATCACCCCCAATCTCAATTCACCGGTAAGCACTTGATCGCCGTGTTGTGCCACCTCAATGAGTTCGCGAGTATCCGCGAGAATCCGTGCAGCGCGCGCGGCGATTTCAACGCCGTGTTTGGTGAGCTGAACACCTGATCTCGTCCGCTCAAGAAGCGTGAGGCCAAGATTATTCTCAAGCTCCTGAATCTGCATGGAGAGCGCAGGTTGGGTGACGGAACATGCCTCAGCGGCGCGCCCGAAATGCAGCTCGCGCGCCAACGCATCGAAGTAGCGCAACTGTTTCAAGGTGATGTTGATCATAAGCCAACCTGATAGCCTCGGCCACAACTTCATATTAGAACTTATCTAAACAAGTGTCTAGTTTGAAGGCGTTCTAACTTGAGAGGTAGTCATGACCAAAAAGACCCTAACGACCTCCGCTGGCGCGCCAGTGGCGGACAATCAAAATTCCATGACTGCTGGTGCACGTGGCCCGGTGCTGCTGCAGGACTACCAGCTTATTGAAAAGCTTGCGCATCAGAACCGGGAGCGGATTCCTGAGCGCGTCGTGCACGCCAAGGGTTGGGGGGCCCATGGTACGCTCACAGTCACGCACGATATTTCCAAGTACACGCGCGCCAAGCTGTTCTCGAAGGTCGGACAAAAAACCCCGATGATTGCCCGCTTCTCAACGGTTGCCGGTGAGTTGGGCGCGGCAGACGCCGAGCGCGACGTTCGCGGTTTTGCCCTGAAATTTTACACAGAGGAAGGTAACTGGGACCTCGTCGGCAACAACACGCCTGTCTTCTTCGTCCGTGACCCGTTGAAGTTCCCTGACTTCATCCACACGCAGAAACGCCACCCCAAAACCAACCTCCGGTCACCCACCGCCATGTGGGATTTCTGGTCGTTGTCACCCGAAAGCCTTCATCAGGTGACGATCCTGATGTCGGACCGCGGTATCCCAGTCGCTCCGATGTACATGAACGGTTACGGCAGCCATACCTACAGCTTCTGGAACAATGACGGCGAACGATTCTGGGTGAAGTTCCACTTCAAGACCCTGCAGGGCCACAAGCACTACACCAACGCTGAAGCTGAAGCTCTGATCGGTAAAACCCGCGAGAGCTATCAGGAGGAACTGTTCGGCGCCATCGAGCGCGGCGAGTTCCCGAAGTGGCGCGTGTGCGTGCAGATCATGCCGGAAACGGATGCTGAGAAGACGTCCTACAATCCGTTTGACCTGACCAAGGTCTGGCCGCACGGGGACTATCCGCTCATTGAGGTTGGTGAACTCGAACTCAACCGGAACGCAGATAACTATTTCGCGGAGATCGAAATGGCAGCGTTCTCGCCTTCGAACGTCGTTCCGGGCATTTCGTATTCCCCAGATAAGATGCTGCAGGCGCGAATCTTCTCGTATGCGGACGCGCACCGCTACCGTCTTGGTACGCACTACGAGGCGCTTCCGGTCAACGCTCCGAAGTGCCCGGTTCACCACTATCACAAGGATGGGGCGATGCGCTTCTTCCCCAATGATACGGGCAATCCGGACGTCTACTACGAGCCGAACAGCTTCAACGGTCCAACGGAAGATCCTTCCGTGAATGAACCGCCGCTCAAGATCTCTGGCGATGGCGACCGTTATAATCACCGCATCGGCAATGATGACTTCTCGCAGCCACGCGCGCTGTTCGAACTCTTCGATGCCGGTCAGCGCGCACGTCTATTCAGCAACATCGCAGCTGCGATGGGCGGCGTTCCACCAGTCATCAAGGAGCGGCAGTGCCGCCTCTTCGACCAAATCCATCCTGAATACGGTGCAGGCGTACGGAAGGCGCTTGAAGCCGCTGGCGAAGGGTATGATCCCAACGCTATTCCTGTGACGGACGCCACGCCACAGGAAGCCGCAGAGTAATCTGAGGCTTATGGCTTAGAATTATGGGGCGCTCCAACTGTTGGTTGGGGTGCCCTAATTCTTTTTGCCGCTGCTACGCCATGTCAGCCGCAAACGGCCCGCACAGACGCTCACCGGCTGGACTATTTTCCCAGCGGTCGCACCTGTTGCAGGCGGAAATCGGTTTGGTCGCGGAAGCTGAACCGAATCAGGCTCAGGCCGCGGGCACCCGGCCTATTCGGCGGCCATCAAGGCGTCTACAGCTTCATCGGAAGGCAACTCATCGAGCATTCCTAGAGCATGCATGTAGACTTCGAGGATGCCATCCTCTTCCTGGCGCTCGGTCTTCGATTTCTTACGCAGAGATATAATCTTGCGCATTGCTTTGACATCGAACCCCGTCGCCTTGGCCTCTAGGAACTTGTCCTTGATGTCGCCAGCGATGGCCTTTTTCTCTTCTTCAAGCCGCTCGATCTGTTCGATGAACTGGCGCAATTGCGCCTGCGACGACGCTTGCAGCGTTGTCATGGCTCAAACCCCACTGAATGCTTAAACGATGAACGCGATGTACTGGAGGTCAATGCACCGCCCCGCCGAAGCGGCACGGTGCTTGCTGCCAAAAACCCTCTCTTCTGGCGCATGACTTCACGCTAACGGGGGCTGGCGGCGCTATCAAGGCACAGTTGAAAACCATCCAAAGGTTTCGAGGGGTCCAGAATAAAATCAGTGGTCCTTCGGGCGGTTTTGCTCGAAAGCGGCCTTCTGGTCTGAAGAGGCCTCAATTTGATGTTTGGCCTGCCACTGCTTGTAGGGTTCGCCGTAGATGATCTCTCGCGCCTCGTCCTTACTCAACGTAATCCCGTGATTGCTTGCCGCCTCCATATACCAATTGGACAGGCAGTTACGGCAAAAGCCAGCAAGGTTCATGAGATCGATATTCTGGACATCGGCGCGTGTGCGGAGATGGCTGACCAAGCGGCGAAATGCAGCAGCTTCCAGCTCGGTGCGGGTTTTGTCGTCGAATTCTTGCGAGCGGTCGGTCATTAATCCGTTTTCCTTGTTATGATTTCGCACTTCTAGATATGGTTATGGTGCTTGCTGGATATCAGGATAACGAGGGTGCGGCCTGCGGCCAAGACGCGGACAGTGGCGGAGCGACTTGACGGCCTCGCGCCGATCCCGCAAACCAGCCCGGCAATTCGACTAAACGCTAACACGAAGGACCGCCCATGGCCGCCAGTCCCGTCCGCGACACGCGGGCGTTTCTCATGCAGCTGTTCGATATCGCCGTTAAGGCCGCGCATCCACATGCTTGCGTTCCACCACATCTTCCAGAAGTTCCTGAAGGCGGCCGCATCATAGTTGTAGGAGCTGGCAAAGCCGCTGCCGCCATGGCGCAAGCCACGGAACGGCATTACGAGGCCAAGGGACAGATCGATCGCGTCAGTGGTTTTGTTGTAACGCGGCACGGGTACGGCCTACCCACGAATGCCATCGAAGTTGTCGAAGCTGGACACCCGGTACCTGACGCCAACAGCGTAGCCGGCGCCAAGCGCGCCATGGAGCTGGCAAAGAGTGCCGGGCCGAACGATCTCGTGTTGTGTCTGCTTTCCGGCGGCGCCTCTGCACTCTGGTCGGCTCCTGTCGATGGAATCGATTTCGAAGCCAAGCAAATGCTGACAAAGCAGCTCTTGGCCTCGGGGGCCCGGATTTCAGAAATCAACTGCGTCCGTAAGCACCTCTCGCGCATCAAGGGCGGACGACTTGCCGCTGCAGCCTATCCAGCACGTTTCATCACGCTGGCCATCTCCGACGTTCCCAAGGACGATCCGGACGCTATCGGTTCGGGGCCGACTGTCGCGGACAAGACCACCCTGGCTCAGGCAAGGGCGGTTATCGAACATTATCGGATTACGCCGTCCCCTCAGGTCATGGCGGCGTTAAACGATCCTGCCAATGAAACACCCAAGCCAAACGACGAGGCATTGTCGCGCTCGGAATACATTCTTGTGGCGGCTCCCAAGGCTTCGCTAGAAGCAGCCGCAGCCCTTGCGCGTGACCAGGGATTCCGCGTCGATATCCTTGGCGACTCGCTGGAAGGCGAGGCACGCGACGTCGCGCGTTTTCACGCGGAAATGGCTATGGATGCGAAACGCCGTGGCGAACGCCTAGCGCTCATGTCGGGTGGCGAACTGACGGTCACGGTACGGGGCAACGGTAAAGGCGGGCCCAACCAAGAATATGCTCTGGGGTTGGCCGCCGCCCTCAATGGCGCAGAAGGAATAGCCGGCCTCGCGGCAGATACCGATGGCACTGACGGTGGCGTCGGCTCAGCAGATGACCCGGCGGGTGCCCTGGTTTTGCCCGATATTCTAGCACGCGCTAAAGCGAAAGACCTCGATCCGGTCACCTTTCTGCAGAACAACGACTCTACAGGCTTCTTTCGCACGACCGACGATCTCATTTTGTGCGGCCCGACCCAGACGAACGTGAACGATTTTCGCGTGATACTTGTCGAGCCCTGAGACCGGCGCGGCTGCGACCTGCCTTTTACTCCGCCGCTTTGCGGCGGAGACAGCGCTTTTCGATTGGTGTCCGCGGGGACCTATGACTGTGTCATATGAGGGATCGGTCCGTTTTCGTGTGCCGCGCTCTGCGCGATGGCTGGTGATCTTAGCTGTTGCCATGGTGGCCCTTGGCAGCATAAGCAGCGCAGCGCGCGCGGATCTCAAACTCTGTAACGGGACAACGAGCCGCGTAGGCGTTGCTGTCGGCTACCAAGATGACACGGGCTGGACCACCGAAGGATGGTGGAACATAGCGTCGCAAACATGTGAGACACTGCTCAGAGGTGCAGTGCCGAGCCGCTTTGTGTATGTGCATGCGGTCGACTACGATCGCGGTGGCGCTTGGGTCGGCAAGCACTTCATGTGTACGCACGACAAATCGTTTGCGATTCGCGGCGTGCAGAATTGTCGTAGCCGAGGCTACAAGCGGACAGGATTCTTTGAGGTGGACACCGGAGAGGCAAAAGAATGGACGATCCGTCTGGCCGATCCGGAAGCGGAGGGGGAATGAGGCGCAATAGACGTGTAAAGCTGGTTGCCACTGTAGGACCGGCGTCTTCATCACCGCAAATGCTTGAAAAGCTATTTCAGGCCGGCGTCGATGTCTTTCGTATCAACATGAGCCATGCCAGCCATGAGTTGGCGCGCGAGCTGCATCTGCGGATTCGCGAACTATCGGCAAAACACAGCTTCCCAATAGGTATTCTTGCCGACTTACAGGGTCCCAAGTTCCGCCTAGGCGCTTTCCAAGATGAACGCGTGAAGCTGGAGCCAGGCTCAACATTCACATTTCTGCGCTACGAGAGCCCCGGGAAGGCGGATCAGGTCTACCTGCCGCATCCTCAGATTTTCGAAGCTGTCGAAGCCGGACACACGCTGCTCCTAGACGACGGCAAACTCAGGATGCGCGTCGACAAAGCCAGCGACGACAAAATCGTCGCGGAAGTGCTTGTCGGCGGCATGCTGGCCAGCCGTAAAGGCATTTCTCTTCCTGATACGCTTCTCCCTGTCGGTCCGCTGACGGACAAAGATCGTCTGGATCTCGATTTTGCTTTGCAGCTTGGTGTCGATTGGGTGGCATTGTCGTTCGTGCAACGCGGTGTCGATGTCGAGGAAGCAAACGAGATCGTCGCCGGGCGCGCTTCGGTCATGGTCAAAGTCGAGAAGCCTCAGGCCATCGACGACCTCAACGCTATCATCGCTGCCGCTGACGGCTTCATGGTGGCCCGTGGCGATCTCGGCGTCGAGATGCCGATCGAGAAGGTACCCGGCCTGCAGAAGAAGATCACCCGCAAGGCTCGCGCCGCGGGTAAGCCCGTCGTAATCGCGACGCAGATGCTGGAGAGCATGATCTCCTCGCCGGTCCCAACGCGTGCCGAGGTGTCCGACGTGGCAACGGCCGTGTTCGAGGGCGCAGATGCCGTCATGCTCTCGGCGGAGTCTGCCGTCGGCAAGTACCCTGTCGAAGCAATCGAGATGATGAATCGGATTGCCGTCGAGGTCGAAAACGATAAGGGCTATCAGGCGATCCTGTACGCTTGGCAAACCGAACCACAGCCAACAGCGGCGGACGCCATCGCTGCGGCCGCACACGCCATCGCCAACACGGTGCAGCTCGCAGCGATCGTCTGCTACACCGCAACGGGCTCGACAGCCCGGCGGGTCGCGCGCGAACGGCCGAATTTGCCGGTGATCGCATTGACGCCTGTGCCAGAAACGGCGCATCAGCTATCCGTCGTTTGGGGGCTGCACTCCATTGTGCTCGATGCTGATCCGGATACGACGTCAGACATGACGCGCAAGGCGTGTCAGATCGCATTCAGTCAGGGCTTTGCAAAGCCTGGAGAAGGTGTGCTGATCACGGGCGGCGTACCGCTGGGGACGCCGGGCACCACGAACATGATCCGCATCGCATACATCAATGAGGATGGTGAGCCGATGGCTAAAGGGTAATCCCTTGCACGCGTCCTAATCGGCGACATGAATGCGGCCGTGGAGATGGAAGCTCCCACGGCCGCATTTTCTTTCAGTGGAGACTAACGGGGCGCCCGCTTAAATTCCCTGCCCCTCGACTTCACGCTCAAGCTCTTTCACAGCATCACTGGCACCGGGCCAGTAGGGATTGATGCTCATAATCTGACGATAGGCCTGCAAGGCCTGCTTATCTCGATCCAGTTCCCGAAGAATCTGGGCGAGCCCATCAAGCGCCTTGTAGTGGTTGGGATCCAAAGCCAGCACCCGGCGCAAGTCTCCCAGCGCTCGCATGTAATCGTTGTTGGCGTAATAGACGATGGCGCGCCGATTCCACCCTTCCGCATAGTCCGGAGCCAAATCCACAACCGCGTCGAGCAGCTTCAAGGCAAGGCCGCTGTTCTTTTCCGCCATCGCCTTTACGGAACGATCCATGAGCACGGCGATGGTATCGCTGTAGGACAGCGACCATACCTGTTCGATGGTTTCGGTTATCATCGAGGCCGACTGCGCATCCGGCGCGGCTGCCAAATGGGCGTAGAGGTTTGCTAAAACCTTCGCGCGGTCAGCCGGCGTCTTTGGCAGCCCTTCACGGACCTGCTTGAAATAAGGCTTCTCAGCTTTGGGCTGATCTTGCGCGAGCTCCTGCGCCGAGGCTGTAACGCCTGAAAAGGCGAGCAGGATCACCGCGAAGAATGTGGAGGTTTTGATATGCATCCCGCCACGATAGGCTTGCACCATGCGCGATGTCAAAGCTGATATTTCAGCCTTAATCGCGCCGGCTTCTCGCCAGCGTATACGCGAAATCTAGCTCGCGCGACATGCAGGAGATCAGTGGCTTAGCCCTGACGCGCCTTGAACCGACGCTGCGTCTTGTTGATCACGTAAAGCTTACCCTTACGGCGAACAAGACGGTTGTCGCGATGACGCGAGCGAAGCGATTTCAGAGAATTGCGGACCTTCATGGTGACACCGGTATATTTATAAAAGCTGCTCTTCGATATGGCCTTACTACGGGGCCATCAGGAAAGGACCGCCGCACCGATACATCAACCGATGCGGTGTAGTCAGCCGCGCGCCCTTTCGAAAGATTGCGCGACCCTATTCATCCCAGCGCATATGTCAACAGTGGCAATGCTTTCCGGACGGCTGTTACCGCCTCGGTTGCTTCGTGCCGCCCTACTGTTGGCCGCGGTTGGGATGGTGGGCACTAGAGGGATCGAACCTCTGACCCCTACCATGTCAAGGTAGTGCTCTACCGCTGAGCTAAGTGCCCGTTGGCGCTCGGCGCCTGAGGAAGGCCTCCTATATCGACATTGCGGCCGGGAGGCAAGCCAATCATAGACATTTCGATGGCGGCAAATAGATCTGAGATCGCAGCCGAAGAAAGATCAAGCCTCCAACAGCGTCTCGACCTGCGTGACCAGGTCTTTGAGATGAAACGGCTTGGAGAGGACGCGGGCATCCTCAAGCGCATCCGCTGCATTATTCAGCGTGACGGCAGCAAAGCCCGTGATGAACATAATTTTTAGGTCGGGATCCAGTTCACTGGCACGGCGGGCCAGCTCGATCCCATCCATGTGCGGCATCACGATATCGGTCAGCAGCAGAGAGAATGGCTCTTCCTTCAAACGCTCATACGCCTCGGCGCCGTTTGCGAATGAGGCGACGTCGTAGCCGGCTTTCGTCAATGCGCGTTCGAGAAAGCCCCGCATAGAGTCATCGTCTTCAGCGAGAAGAATGCGGCTCAGGGGAAGGCGCGATGGCTTGGCGGTCATGTTCGATTTTACCAGACTAATCTGCTACGTTTGTAAGGCATCCGATGCTCGGACAGGCGACAGTCCATACCCGCCATCGGTCGAAATTACGGCCACGCAGCTCGCATTTTTCCCGGCATCGGGAAATGTCCACAGCGTCTCGCATTCAGAACCAATAGCGCGTTACCTGCCAACTTGTCGCGAGTTTGGTAAAGGTAAGGTTGAGGCGGAGACACTTCCGCGACGAGCGTGGCACGGTAAAGACACTTGAACGTGCATAGCTTTGCCCAGCGGGCTCAACGAGCATAGACATACCGCAATGGCGTTGGCAGAGTGTGGGCGGCCGCAACCCGCCACCCTGCTTCAATCGAACAACACGGAATTACGCCTACGATGCCCGCAAACGAACGGAACGCAATTCTGGCCGAATTGACGCCTGCATTCACTATTGATCCGCCGCAGGAACTGAATTCGCCGTTCGTATTTTGCTCACCGCACTCGGGGCGCGTGTATCCGCGCAACTTCCTGCGGCAGTCGCGGCTCAGCCCTCACGCATTACGCAAGTCCGAAGATTACTATGTCGATGAGTTGTTTGCTGGGGTCCCCCGGCATGGTGCGCCGCTGATCGCTGCGCGGTTCCCGCGTGCGTATCTGGACGTTAACCGTGAGCCGTATGAGCTTGATCCGTACCTGTTTACCGAACCCGTACCCGATTATGCCAACTGCCAGTCAACACGGGTTGTCGGCGGGCTGGGCACTATCGCACGTATCGTCGCTGACGGCGAAGAGATCTATGCACAGCGGATGTCGCTCGCCGCAGGGCTTGAGCGGATCGAAAGATTGTACAAGCCATTTCACCGTGCATTGAACGGCCTTATCGACGATGCGCGGGAAAAGTTTGGGCACTCAATCCTGATTGATTGCCATTCAATGCCGTCTTCTTCGATGACAGCCGTCTCTGGACGCCGACCGGACATCGTTCTTGGCGACCGCTTTGGCGCGTCTTGTGACGGTCGTATCACGGCCTTTACCAAGGAAACATTTGCCAACCTTGGGTATAACGTACAGATCAATCGGCCTTATGCCGGCGGGTTCATTACCGAACACTACGGCCAACCGTTGCAGCGCTCTCATGCGTTGCAGATAGAGATCAATCGCGGCCTTTATTGCGACGAGGCGAAGCTATCGCCCACGAGCGGATTCGAAGCCTTGCGTCGGGATCTCGAGGTGGTGACGTCGCGGCTTCTCTTTGCGTTGCCGCTCCTGCTCGAAAGCCGGCAGGCGGCCGAATAACTGCACCGCGGCAATAATATGCTGCAGCGCAACATCAGAACTCAGACGGCACGCATAAGTCTGCCTACGCCAGCGCGTTGGCATACCAGCGAGCAGTAATTTTCTGAAATCACCCGGGTTTAGTGCGCTTTGTCGGCTTTGGGTTGCGCCGTAGCGTCGATGTCCGCCCCAAAAAGAAAAGGGGCCGCTCGAAAACGAACGGCCCAAGTCTAGGGAGGAAACGCCCAAGGAGGGCTGCGGCATCGAGAGCATATGTCATCGATGTCGCATTGCACAAATAGCGCTGCACCGCACAACAATCAAGCGCCTTTTTTGCATTGCTGCCCTGCGGAGCGCGGGCATCTCGTGACCGGTAAAGCTCATCAATGAACCGCAGTGTCACGAAACGCCTTGAGCGCTTTGAGATATGGGGCGTTTTTGAACGTCTGCAAGGTGCTAGCTATCGCTGCCGAGCTCGATCGCTGACGATAAAGTCGGGCCGAATTGCCGCAGGCTGAAATTTATAAGGTTTAAGAAGTGATCAGCTTCCGCCTACGCGATCCAAGCCAATTAAACAGGCTATACGCAGCGTAAAAGGGGCCGTGCGACGCCGCAGCGGCCCAAGTCTAGGGAGGAAGCACCCGAAGCGGGCAAAAACGGCAGATGCGAAAAAGTTCAGCTTGCCGTTGCATGCTGTTATGCGCTTATTCGTGGGATCGCGCAATTCGGTCATTCCATCTTTGCCTAACACGCAGGATTTCGTTGCCGTTGAGCCACTCCGCCGTTGCGTATGAGCAAATCCGATCATCCTCGTGACTTTCGTAGACTTTCCGGCTACGCAAGCACCGATGTAGCGCCTAATCCGCTTTCACCTCCTCTAGCTTCATCCACAGGTACTTTATCGCTGTGCCCATAACAACACACTCTACTGCACCCTCCCCAGATGAATTTCTGGAATTACTAGCCTGTGCGCATAGCCTTGCGGACCTCGCTGCTCCGCTCACCCTCCAGTATTTCCGTACCCCTATGTCGATCGACAACAAGGCGAGCGAGAGCGATTTTGACCCTGTGACGGCCGCCGATCGGGCAGCGGAAGAGGTGATGCGCCAGGAAATCTCCCGGCGCTTTGCGAGCCACGGGGTTATCGGAGAAGAGTTTGCCGACACAGGCATCGAGGCGCGATTTCGCTGGGTTATAGATCCGATCGATGGCACCCGCGCCTTCATTATGGGTTGGCCAATGTGGGGCATGCTGATCGGACTTATGCATGACGACATGCCCTACCTGGGCCTCATGGATCAGCCGTTCACCAAAGAACGCTTTTGGTCCACGAAGGACGCGGCACACTTTCGCTATGGCGACGGGACGACCGGCGAACTGAGAACGAGGGCCTGCGGCGGACTGGGAACCGCAGTACTCTCCACCACGCACCCAGACCTGTTCGCCCCCGGAGAAGAGGCCGATGGTTTTGGACGGATCAAGTCTGAAGTCCGCATGACTCGTTTCGGGGGAGACTGCTACGCCTATGCGATGCTGGCGGCAGGTCATTGCGATCTCGTTGTCGAGGCGGGGCTGAAACCGCACGATATCGCCGCACTTATTCCGATCATAGAAAGGGCCGGCGGGGTGATCACGACGTGGGCGGGTGATCCAGCCAGCAACGGCGGCAACATTGTCGCTGCCGGAGATGCAAAAGTGCATGCAGAAGCCGTGGCCCTATTGTCGCGCTGACCGCTCCAACGCTGGGCTCTGGATGCAACGCCACGTGGCTCACACAAACTCCATGTCATAAGGTGGCGCTCGGCGATCCCGAATCACAGCGTGGCAATCCGCGAGGGCAGGATGGAGCTTAAGTCCCAAGCAAAGAACCCGGTCCCAAGCGGTCCCGTCGTCGGCGCCTTTCGGGGATATGACGGACAGCCCCTGCGCTTTGCCCGCTGGGACGCAACCCAAGGGCCGCGACGTGGCACTGTTTGCCTATTCCATGGCCGTAGCGAATTCATAGAGAAGTACTTCGAGACGGTTGCCGATCTCCGGCGCCGCGGCTTTGCCGTCGCGACCTTCGATTGGCGTGGCCAAGGCGCTTCCTATCGCAGCCTCGACAATTTCAGGAAGGGCCATATCAACGACTTTTCCGAATATGAAAGAGATGTTCTGCGGTTCATGAAGGATGTTGTGCTGCCGGACTGTCCACCGCCTTACATCGCGTTGGCTCATTCCATGGGTGGCAACGTCATGATGCGTATGGCGAGCATGCAGGGTTCGTGGTTCGAGCGGATGGTCCTTGCCGCGCCCATGATTGCCATTTCAGAGGAAGAACTACGCCACAGGCGCCGATTGGTACGCCTTTATGCCGAACTCAGCGTGCTGGCTGGCCTTTCGACATCATATATCTACGGCGGCAGCGACGCGATCGTCGGAACGGAGAGGTTTGAAGGCAATCCGCTGACCTCGGACCGGGAGCGGTGGTCGCGCAACAAAGCTATCATCCAAGTTGCTCCGCAGCTTGGGCTCGGCTCTCCCACCAACGGCTGGCTGCGCGCTGCTTTGCGCTCTTGCGCCAAAATCTCCAACCCAGATTACATTCGGCGGATTAATCTTCCGATTTTGATGTTTGCGGCCGGTGAAGACACCGTTGTCTCAACTCGGGCTATCGAGGAGCTTGGCGTGCGGCTGAAGATGGGCAGCCATATTCTCATTGCCGGATCACGTCATGAGATTTTGCAGGAGCAAGACCGCTTCCGTCAGAAATTCTGGGCTGCCTTTGATGCATATCTTGGAGTGGCGAGCGCCGCTGCCTGATAGCGCAGCGCTCGCCACTCATGAGATCTTAGTAGCGAGAGCCATACCGCCGAGCCCAACGGCGGTCTTCGGGTTTCGCATCGACGATGTTTCCTGAGCAGGCGTCGAGCACCAAATCAAACTCTCGATCGGTGTCCACGCGCCGGGCCTCCAGCTGCATGAACCGGCCCTCGAACTCGACATCTTCGATGTCGTGCCAGCCATCCTCATACAGCACCCGCTCGATCTCTTGAGGGCTCAGACAGGGCGCTGGCTCGCTGACATAGCGCTCGCGCACGCGGTAGTGCCGCTCCTCTCGCTCCTCGTAATGGCGAACTTGAGCTCTAGGCGGGGGGTACTCATAGATCTCACGATAGCGCTGATCTTCGTAAGCGTACGGCCTGCGCTCGCCACCATCATATAAGTCTGCGGCAGTGGCTGGCACGGTGCCCACCGCGGCAGCGGCCAACATCACGGGCGGGAGGAAGAAACGCGTTAAGTGCGTCATGTTCAGGTCACTCCATAAACTGAGGCGCGCGTCCCCCCGGCCCCTTAGCGCTCCATCCGCCAAACTCTCCGGACTATAGCCCGGACTAACTGCAAACGGCCCCATCAAATCCGTCTACAGAAGCGTTGACCGTAACACGGCTTACCCGGGATCGCATCCGTATACTTTCAATGAAAACAGTGCCCTGGGTTAAATCTCAGGAAAGAGAGGCATGTGTGCTTCACCCCTCTTGAAAGGGGCGTATGGCCTCCTAAATCAAGCTCGTGCGCTCGCCGCTTGTTGGGTGTGCACGGTTATGTCTCCGGCCGGCAAAAGCAAATGCGGCCGGGAGTTCACATGTCGCTTCTTCAGGAGGATATGTCATGCGACACATCGATTTTCCGTCTCTTTATCGTTCTACCGTTGGCTTTGACCGGCTCGCACAGTTGCTAGACCAGGTTTCCGGAGAGGACAGCGGGTACCCCCCTTACAACATCGAACGTCTCGCCGAGAATGAGTACCGCATCTCGATGGCGGTCGCCGGCTTTACGCGCGATGAATTGGAAGTAGAGGTCAAGGAACAGACGCTTAGTGTGCGTGGCCAAAAGGCTGCGGAGAGTACAGAACGACAATTCCTACATCGCGGCATCGCCGCCCGGTCCTTTGAGCGCCGTTTCCAGGTTGCTGACCATGTTGAGGTCACCGGGGCCGATCTGAAGGATGGCATGCTGCACGTTGACCTTGTCCGCAATCTGCCGGAGCGGATGAAGCCGCGTACCATCAGCATATCGGACGGCAATACCGGTGACACCGCAAAGCAGATTGAGGCTCACGCCTAAATCTGGTTCTTCCGTTCGTTCCCCTATCTTCCCAACTCGGCCGCCACCGTCATCAGTGGCGGCCGATTTTTTTTTATCGTAAACGGCCTTAGCCCAATGCCGGCGGGCACAGCGCGTCCGGAAGGTTTGGGCAGTTAGATTTTTTCTTGTGCGATTTTCCGAAATCTGCAACATAAGTGCATTAGGTCAGCACTCCTGTCCTTCTTTTGCAGAGAGTGTGCGACCTGAGTGGAGATTGTTTTGCGTGCTTTCCAAGGGCTGTTGCGGTGAACCCGAGCATGGTTTGTGCCGTACGACCAGGGAAGTTCGAGGGGCAGTAACCAGGGGAAACCGGGCGGTGGTCGCGGTCGTCATGTTGGATGACCTCAGACCATTATAATGCGGCGACACGCTTGCCGTTTCCGGCTTACTCCTCCACTCTGACTATCGTCAAATACGGGCGACGTGTGCCGTGACCTTTTTGAGGCCGGTACTCGGGTGGCCGCCGGTGTTGTCATGCCTGTGGCCTCTTACGTTTCGGCTGCCGCAGCCGACGTAAGCCTTCTCAATAACGCCACGAGAGACAAGGCCGAACCATGAACGAACACACCCTGGCAAAGAGCAGCGCGACGAGACAAATTGAGCTCGCGCCTCCAGACGCCGAGGGCTTGTTTGATCCCAAACGCGAGTTCGATGCATGCGGCGTTGGTTTCATCGCCGACATGAAAGGCCGCCGCTCGCATAAAATCGTACAGGATGCGCTACAGATCCTCGCTAACCTCGAGCATCGCGGCGCAACAGGCGCCGATCCTCTGGCTGGTGATGGCGGTGGCATCCTCGTACAGATTCCGCATGCCTTTCTCGCGCAGGAATGCCAGCTCCAGGGCTTTTCGCTACCGCAACCCGGCAACTACTCCGTTGGCCATGTTTTCATGCCACGCGACGAGCGGCTGCGCGCGCATTGCGAGAGGGTCTGGGCCCGCATCATAAAGGAAGAAGGGCTCAGCCTGCTTGGCTGGCGCTCTGTTCCTGTCGACAATTCATGCCTGTCCGAAATGGTCGTCGGGACCGAACCGGTACACCGTCAGGTGTTTGTCGGGCGCGGTTCGTTCAGCGGCGATCAAGACGATTTCGAGCGCCGGCTTTATCTGGTGCGCAAGCGCGTGTCGAACGCGATCGAGAACGCGTACAAGGGCCGTGACATCGGTCATTACACCGTGTCGCTTTCAACGCGCACGCTCGTCTACAAGGGCATGTTCCTGTCGTATCAGGTGAAGGCCTACTACAACGACCTTTCCGACCCGCGCTTCACCAGTGCGATGGCGGTGGTTCACCAACGCTTTTCGACGAACACCTTCCCGTCCTGGAAGCTCGCACACCCTTATCGAATGGTCGCGCATAACGGCGAGATCAACACGTTGCGGGGCAATGTGAACTGGATGGCGGCGCGGCAAGCTTCCGTTTCCAGCACGCACTTTGGCGACGACATTACGAAGCTCTGGCCCATCTCTTATGAAGGGCAATCCGACACGGCCTGCTTCGACAATGCGCTCGAATTTTTGGTGATGGGAGGTTACAGCCTCGCCCACGCAGCAATGATGTTGATTCCTGAAGCCTGGGCCGGCAATCCCCTCATGGATCAGAAGCGGCGCGCTTTCTATGAGTATCACGCCGCGCTGATGGAGCCGTGGGACGGCCCCGCCGCCGTCGCCTTTACCGATGGCCGGCAGATTGGCGCGACGCTCGACCGCAACGGTCTGCGGCCCGCACGTTATCTCATCACCAAGGACGATATCGTCATTATGTCTTCGGAGTCGGGCGTGCTGCCCGTGGCTGAGGAAAACATTGTACGCAAGTGGCGCTTGCAGCCCGGCAAAATGCTTCTGATCGACCTTGAGCTAGGACGCATCATCTCCGATGACGAACTCAAGGCCGAGATCTGCGGCAGCCATCCGTATGAAGGCTGGCTCAAGCGCACCCAGATCATGGTGTCGGACCTCCCTCTGCCGCAGAGGCCGGTCGTTGCGCGCCGCACCAACGTCGCCCTCCTCGACCTGCAGCAAGCGTTCGGCTACACGCAAGAAAGCGCCAAGTTCCTCATGTCGCCGATGGCGGCTACGGGACAAGAAGCCATTGGCTCGATGGGAACCGATACGCCTATTTCGGCTCTGTCATCGAAGTCGAAACTGCTGCACACCTACTTCAAGCAGAACTTCGCACAGGTGACTAACCCGCCGATCGATTCGATCCGCGAGGAACTAGTGATGAGCCTCGTCTCGTTCATTGGACCTCGCCCGAACATTCTCGATCTCGAGGGGACATCACGCCAGAAGCGGCTGGAGGTCTACCAGCCGATCCTTACCAACGAGGACCTTGAGCGCATTCGAGGTATCGGCGAGGTCAAGGACAACAACTTCTCATCGATCACAATCGATATTACGTACCCGGTCGAACGCGGTGCCGCGGGTATGGGGCCGGCTGTCGATTCCGCCTGTGCGGAAGCTGAGGAAGCCGTTCGCTCCGGCGAGTACAACATCATCATTCTGTCTGACCGCAGCGCCGGACGTGACCGGATTCCGGTGCCGTCTCTGCTGGCGACTTCGGCGGTACATCACCACCTGATCCGCCAAGGCCTGCGGACCCGCGTCGGGCTCGTGGTGGAAACGGGTGAAGCCCACGAAGTCCACCAGTTCTGCACGCTCGCCGGCTATGGCGCAGAAGCCATCAACCCCTATCTCGCGTTTGAGACGCTGGAAGCAATGCTGCCAGATCTCGACGAGGAACTGACCGAGAAGGAAGTCAAGAACCGCTACATCAAGGCCATCGGCAAGGCGATGCTCAAGGTGATGGCGAAGATGGGTATCTCCACCTATCAGTCGTACTGCGGCGCGCAGATTTTCGATGCCGTGGGCCTCAAGTCTTCGTTCGTGGATCGCTATTTCACCGGTACGCATACTCAGATCGAGGGTGTAGGCCTGAGGGAAATTGCGCGGGAGACAGTGGAACGGCACGCGTCTGCATTCGGCGATTCTCCTGTGCTTTCCAGCATGCTCGATGTTGGCGGCGAATATGCCTACCGCACGCGTGGCGAAGCACACATGTGGCGTCCTGGTACGGTTGCCGACCTGCAGCACGCCGTACGCGGCAACCTGCCCGATAAGTATCGCTCCTTCGCGAAGGCCGTGAACGAGCAGTCGGAGCAGCTTCTGACTATGCGGGGTCTATTCCGCATTAAGTCTGCCGATGAAGCGGGACGCAAGCCCGTGCCGCTGGATGAAGTTGAGCCTGCATCCGAAATCGTAAAGCGGTTTGCGACAGGCGCGATGAGCTTTGGCTCCATCTCACGCGAGGCTCATACGACGCTCGCGATCGCCATGAATAGAATTGGCGGACGGTCGAACACCGGTGAAGGCGGTGAGGAACCGGATCGGTTCAAGCCAATGCCGAACGGCGACTCCATGCGCTCAGCCATCAAGCAGGTGGCTTCCGGCCGGTTTGGCGTGACGACCGAGTATCTCGCCAACTCGGACATGATTCAGATCAAGATGGCGCAGGGTGCTAAGCCCGGTGAAGGCGGTCAGCTGCCTGGTCACAAGGTGGATGCGACTATCGCCAAGGTCCGGCACGCGACCCCAGGCGTCGGCCTGATCTCTCCACCACCACACCACGACATCTATTCGATCGAAGATTTGGCTCAGCTCATCTTCGACCTGAAGAACACCAACCCGGCAGCGGACGTCTCCGTCAAGCTGGTCTCGGAAGTCGGTGTGGGTACGGTGGCGGCTGGTGTGGCTAAGGCACGTGCCGACCACGTCACTATCTCGGGCTTCGAAGGTGGCACCGGCGCGTCGCCATTGACGTCTATCAAGCACGCGGGGTCGCCATGGGAAATCGGCCTGGCGGAAACGCATCAGACTCTCGTTGGCAACCGGTTGCGCGGGCGTATCGCGGTGCAGGTTGATGGCGGCTTGCGGACAGGCCGGGACGTTATCATCGGCGCACTTCTGGGCGCGGATGAATTCGGCTTCGCCACGGCTCCGCTTATCGCGGCGGGCTGCATCATGATGCGCAAGTGCCATCTCAACACCTGCCCGGTCGGCATCGCCACGCAGGATGAGCGGCTCCGCGCGAAGTTCACGGGCACGCCAGAGCACGTCATCAACTATTTCTTCTTCGTCGCTGAGGAAGTGCGCGAGTATATGGCGGCGTTGGGTGTGCGGACGTTCAACGAACTGGTCGGGCAATCTGACCTCCTCGATAAAGAACGAGCGATTGCGCATTGGAAGGCCAAGGGCCTGGACTTCACCAAGCTCTTCCACAAGCCGAACGTGCCGAAGTCCGTCGCGATCTACAATTGTGAGCGACAGGACCACGGGCTTGAGAAGCTGTTGGACAACAAGCTTATCGAGTTCTGCCGCCCTGCTATCGACTCCAAGGAACGGGTGTCGAAGGAGATCGCGGTCAAGAACACGGACCGGTCTGTCGGCACGATGCTCTCGGGCGTCATCGCGAAAGCGTATGGTCATGCAGGCCTGCCGGAAGACACCATCTGGCTAACACTCAAGGGCACCGCCGGACAGAGCTTCGGCGCGTGGGTTGCCCGTGGCGTGACGTTAGATCTTATCGGCGAAGGTAACGACTATGTCGGCAAGGGGTTGTCGGGCGGCAAGCTGATCGTACGTCCGGATGCGCTCTCAGGCATCATTCCGGAAGAGTCGATCATCGTCGGCAACACCGTGCTTTACGGCGCAATCGAAGGTGAATGCTATTTCCGCGGCATTGCGGGCGAGCGCTTCGCCGTGCGCAACTCGGGCGCTTATGCGGTTGTTGAAGGCACGGGCGATCATGGCTGCGAATACATGACGGGTGGCGTGGTCGTGGTCCTTGGTCCGACGGGGCGTAACTTCGCGGCGGGCATGTCCGGCGGCATCGCCTACGTCCTTGACGAGGCTGGCGACTTCGAAGCGAAATGCAATTTGGCCATGGTCGATCTGGAACCCGTCACCGCAGAAGATGCCGTGATGGCACGCCTGACAGATCAGAAGGGTGAACTTGAGAGCCACGGCCTCGTCGAGGTCATGGAAGACATGACCAGCCACGACGTCGAACGGCTACATCAGCTCATCACGCGGCACGCACACTACACGAACTCGCAGAAGGCTCAGCAGATCCTCGCGAAGTGGTCCGAGTATCTGCCTAAGTTCCGCAAGGTGATGCCCGTCGAATATCGCCGCGCTCTGGCCGATATGGCCAAGGCTCAGCAAGCCGATAAGACGGGACTTGGTGTGCTTGAGATCGGTGTAACACGCGCCAAAGCGGATTAAGCCGTTACACGGCTAGGGCCGGCTGGAAATGATCCCGGCCGGCTCCTCGAATGTTCGACGCAGGCAGTAAATAGAACGCCACGACAGGGCAGAGAAACGGACTGAAGAATGGGCAAGGTTACGGGTTTTCTGGAATTTGCGCGCGCTGAGCGGAAATATGCGCCAGTCGAAGAGCGCATACAGCATTGGCATGAATTCGTGCTGCCGATGGCTGAGGACGAAACCAAAACTCAGGCCGCACGCTGCATGGATTGCGGGATTCCGTATTGTCAGACGGGCTGCCCGGTCAACAACCAGATCCCTGACTGGAACGACCTCGTCTATCATAGCGATTGGCAGAGGGCGGCAGTCAACCTGCACTCAACCAATAACTTCCCTGAAGTGACGGGACGCGTTTGCCCGGCACCCTGCGAAGCAGCCTGCACGCTTAACATCGATGACACGCCGGTCACGATCAAAGCGATCGAGTGCGCCATTGCCGATCGCGGCTTTGAGGAAGGTTGGATCGTACCGAAGCCGGCCGACAAGAAAACCGGAAAGAAAATTGCTGTTATCGGCTCCGGTCCGGCTGGGCTGGCTGCCGCGCAGCAGCTGGCGCGTGCGGGTCATGATGTGCATGTCTATGAGAAGAACGCTCGCCCCGGCGGACTTCTCGTTTACGGCATTCCCGATTTCAAAATGGAAAAGAGCGTGATCGCCCGACGCGTTCGCCAGATGGAAGCCGAAGGTGTCACCTTTCACTGCAACGTCAATGTTGGCGTCGACGTGACGGCGAAGAGCCTGGATAGTTCGCACGACGCCGTCCTGCTCGCCATTGGCTCGGAGCGCCCGTTTGATTTCTTCGCGGATGCGCCCGGCCGGAACCTCGACGGCATCCACTTCGCCATGGATTTCCTGCCTCAGCAGAACCGGCGCGTTGCCGGCGAGACTATCCCGCCGACGATCAACGAAATCTCGGCGAAGGATAAGCATGTGATCGTTATTGGCGGTGGCGACACGGGCTCGGACTGCATTGGCACGTCGATCCGTCAAGGTGCGAAGTCCGTCACTCAGCTTGAAATTATGCCGAAGCCTCCTGTGAAGGAGAACAAGGCGATGAGCTGGCCCAACTGGCCGATGAAGTTGCGGATATCGAGCAGTCAGGCGGAAGGTGCGGAAACCGTTTACTCCGTTTCGACGACCGGGTTTTCCGGCGAAGACGGCAAGGTGAAGAAACTCAACTACGTCCAAGTGGACGAAAAACTGCAGCCGATCCCGGGCAGCGAAGCTTCACTCGATGCGGATCTCGTGTTGCTCGCGATGGGCTTTTCCGGCCCCATCGAGGACGGTCTCGTCAACGAACTTGAGCTTTCTGCCGTGCCGCGCGGCCGCTTCAAAGGCCTCGATGCCGACGAACAGAACTACAAGCTTCCTGGCGACAATGCTCTGTTTGCTGCCGGGGATATTCGCCGCGGTCAGTCTCTGGTCGTCTGGGCGATCCGCGAAGGCCGCCAGGCCGCGCACGCCATCGACAAGTTCCTGATGGGCTCAACGGTCCTGCCGCGCTAAACGCAGCGTCCTGATTTTAGGATTTATGCCGAGATATTCCGGCCTGGGTTAAGCCCTGGGCCGGAACGGGCTGACGTCCGGCAGCGGCGTTCCGCCATTCTCTCCGTCTTGGTCCGGTTTGGAATCGCTTGGGCGCTTCAAAGGTGGCGGCTCAGGGCGCGGCCATGCAAAGTCATCGGCGCGACCCGCACGCGCTTCGAGCCGTTCTCCTTTAACGAGTACACGGAAGAAGGGGGCTTGCGCCGGCGAGAACTTCCGCATTTGACCGTCGATCGAAGCATCGCTGGCAGCTGTCACGGAGCTCATGATGTTGAGGCCTCCGGCGATCTGATCGACGAGCACCGCACCCATAGGAGTCGGACGATCCGGGCTCTGCTTGCGGGTGACAAGGGCAACCACGGAGCCTGGAATAGCGGGACGCACGATCTCCAACGGCACGATGTTTTCGCGACCGTTGGGTCCGATGGTCTTCAAGTTGATGCGGCTGTTGTCTTCCTTCTGTTCGCCGCCCCCGGCGCGCAGGAAAAATGAGCCTTCGCTGCTTTGCGTGGCGGCTTTGGCCTTTGCCCGATCAATAGAAGCGCGCCACCCTGTCAGGTTGGCCTGCTCGTCCTGTTTGACCATGGCGCTCACGCGCTTTTGCTCTTCCTCAGCGCCCGCAAGTGGAATGGACCGATCAGCTTTGGCCTGCGCCAGATCCCGCTTGAGTTCGCGCTCCAAGAAGTGCGCGAGCTTCTCATAACCGCGGTAGGTAAAATGGATGCCATCGCGCCAACGCAACAAGCTGATCTTACCGCTAAGGTCGGGCCCATAAGCGCTATAGCCTTCTTCACCGTCTGAGAAATTTGCGACCGTGTCGATAAATTTCAGGCTGTTGAGGTAGGCCCGCTCACGAATGATTTCGTTGATGATCTGGGTTTCAGCATCGGCACTCGTGGAGCGCATGGTCGGCGCACCCATCCAATAGACAGCGATACTCTTGTTTTTCAGCTCTTTCATGAGTTGATCAACTCGGCGGCCGTACTCTGTGCGCCAATCCTGCGAACCGAACCGATAGCTATTGCCATTTGGCGCGCGGACGGACCGGCGGTCGTTCACGCCGAGCATGATGACCGCGATGTGCACCTTGTCTCGCTCAAGATCAGAGACCAGCTCCTTCAACTCGGACGGGAAGCGATTGGTCGTTATTCGACTCAGGGTCCACAATTTACGGTTGACGTTTACGCGCGCTTCCCTCGCCAGGGTGTCGGAGTCGACCATGGCTCCCAACAGCCCTTCTGCGAGCGTGTCTCCCACAACCCGGATCTGATACGTGTCGCCTTCCGGAAACGGCGTGATGTAGCTCGCCCCTGCGCCCATTTGCGCACGCACCGCCATCGGCGTCATGACCGCAATGGTCACGCAAAACGTCAGTGCCCAAGTCAAACGCTTCGACATTGTCACGTCGGAGTTGCTCCATCGAATCGGCGCATGCGCCACCTGTGTCCCTGACCCGGCACGGGTTGGGACGGAACCGGCGGATCGCGGGTAAGATACCGCGTGGTCGTCTCGCGTTAAAGCTGGATGTTAGCCAACTCTGCGCGTCATCCGGAAGTCTTTTGCAGGTGGTTCAAAACAGCATCGGACGGCCAGCAATCAACGCGCAGGCCATTGTCTTTCTGGTATCGCCCAACCTGACGCCGCGTATTGGAGCCGATAAAGCCATCGACGATCTCGATGCCATAGCCGCGGTCTTTCAATCCCTGCTGTATACCACGGATCAATGCCGTGCGTTGCGGTCCGATCGCTTCCCACCGCGTATGGAAATCGCCGCCTCCAGCAATGCGGTCGGCCAAATTACCGACGAATGTCGCGTAGAGGTCCGATGTGTTGTAGCGACGAATTACCTGGAAATTTTCCAACGCCAGGAAGGACGGGCCATGAGCGCCCGCCGGTGACATGAGATACGCATTTTCATTCAGCATGGCGTCTGGAAATTCGCGGCCGCCCGTGCGGCGGTATCCCAACGCCACCCACTCGCGCAGCGGACGCAGGCCTGGAGGGCCTTCGAGGGAACAATCTGACGTTTCTGGGATGGCGACCTCATAGCCCCACGTCTGACCACGCTGCCAGCCCTTGTTCTTTAGCTGGCGTGCAGCGGAAGCTAAGGCGTCGGGAACGGAATCGAAAAGATCTGCATAACCATCGCCGCCCATGTCATGCACATGCGCGAAGAATTCCGAGGGCATGAACTGAGTCAGCCCCATCGCGCCAGCCCAAGAAGCGCGCATTTTGTTCCGGGGCACGCCCTTTTCCAGCAATTTCAAAGCGTAAAGGAACTCGTCGCGAAACATTTCCTTGCGCCGGCCGGTCCAGGCTTGGGTGGCAAGCACAGTGATCGCATCATGTTTTGGTGTGTACGCGCCGAATGCTGTTTCGCGGCCGAAAATCGCCAGCACCGAATAGCGATCGACACCGAATTCCTGCTCAATGCGGTCAAGCGCGGCCTTGTGTTCAGAGGCTAGCCTCTGTCCCGTGTTGGCGAGACGGGCAAGATAGGCCGCATCGATGTAGTCGCTTGGTTCGCTGGTGAACTCAGACTGGCGCACCTGCGTTTTCTGGCGGCCTGGGATCTCCAAATCGGGCAGGGACAGATCCGGCTTCAGGCTTTTGACCACCTTGTCGAAGGTCTGTCGCGAAACTCCGTATTTATCGCGCGCTTCCGGCCAGAGGCTCTCCAGGAAGGTCTTGAAATCCTCACGAGCTTGAGCCGGAGCTGACCAGCTCCAGAAGCTGGCGAGCATCATGCATACGACCAAAGCTTGGAACGCGAAGGGGCGCGCGCCAAGCTTGTCTGCCGGCCTACCGATTGTCATGCGTTGCACCGCATCTGCCTTTATTTGTCGGGCCCAGTTTCAAAAACGCTTTCGGGCACTCCTACTGGCTAGGCAGTCTGCGAGGATTCGCGGCGATTTTAGGACTTTTGAGCCCAACTACGAGGCCTCGCGGAGCCCAACGAGATGGCGTTCCCAGGCGAAGGCCTGGGCGACAATCACATCGAGGTCATCATATTCGGGCTGCCAGCCGAGTGCTTCGCGGATTTTGGCGGATGCCGCAACGATCGCCGCGGGATCTCCGGGACGCCGCGCGGTCATTCGCACGTCGAAGTTCGCTCCGGATGCACGCTTTACGGCCTCAACCACCTCGAGCACCGAAGCGCCGCGCGAGTAGCCGCAGTTGAAGATTTCCGACGCGCCGCCGCTCCGCAAATGCGCGAGCGCCTTCATGTGAGCGCGCGCCAGATCCTTCACATGGATAAAATCGCGGATGCAAGTGCCATCTGGGGTCGGATAGTCCGTTCCAAATACTTGCATGTAGGGACGCATACCTAACGCCGTTTCACAGGCGACCTTGATCAAATGCGTCGCCTGCGGAGTGGATTGGCCAGTGCGGCCGTCCGGGTCCGCACCAGCCACGTTGAAATAGCGCAGCGCCACGTAGTTGAAATCGTGAGCCCGCGCAACATCAGCGAGCATAAATTCCGTCATCATCTTGGACGTGCCGTAGGGCGACATCGGCCGCAGCGTCGCGGTCTCGCTTACAGGGTTTTCTTCCGGCATGCCGTATACGGCTGCTGTCGAGGAGAAGATGAATTTGTCGATCCCTGAACGTACGGCGGCCTCGATGAGATTGCGCGAGTTGCCAGTATTATTCTGATAGTACTTCAGAGGATTGCTGACGGATTCAGGAACGATGATGGATCCAGCGAAGTGGATGATCGCTTCTACGTTCCACTCTTTCGCGATCCGGCAAACGAGATCCATGTCGCCGACATCGCCGACGATCAAAGGTACGTCGTCGGGAACGGCCCAGCGGAACCCGGTTGAAAGGTTGTCGAGTACAACGACGCTTTCGCCCGCGTCGCGCAGCTCAAGAACCATGTGACTCCCGATGTAACCCGCCCCGCCTGTTACCAAAATCGTCATTTTCGACTCAATCCTCTTGCTAATTAAGGACTATGTTCCCGGCGATCAGGAAGTGCAAAAAAATCGACACAATGTCCCGCCTAGTAACCGCCGGCGTCCTTTAGCCTTTGATATCAAGGCGCAGCAAATTCCGAATTAACGTGATATCAGCGCTTCGGTTGTCCTTTTCAACTCATTAACAGAACTACGGGAATCCGCGAATGGCTTCACCACACCGCCCAATCCGAAAGGCCGTACTCCCTGTCGCTGGACTTGGAACCCGATTCCTACCGGCTACGAAAGCGGTTCCAAAGGAGATGCTGACGGTCGTCGATCGTCCCGTTATCCAACACGTGGTGGACGAAGCTCTCGCGGCGGGCATCGAGCATCTGGTTTTCGTAACTGGTCGCAATAAAGCAGTTATCGAGGATCATTTCGACAGCCAGTTCGAGCTGGAATGGACGCTACAGGATCGCGGTAAAGAGCGCGAACTGGAGAAATTGCGCGCGGAAATGCCCAAGCCCGGACAGACGAGCTTTACGCGCCAACAAGCGCCTCTGGGTCTTGGCCATGCCGTATGGTGTGCACGGAACATCGTCGGCGACGAACCCTTCGCTTTGCTCTTACCGGACATGCTTCATCTGGCCGATACGCCATGCCTCGCGGACATGATCACAGCCTATAACGCGTGCGGCGGGAACCATATCGCGGTGTCGCCAGTCCCCGAGGACCAGACGCAAAACTACGGCATCGTCGGTGTCAAAGACGCATCGGCTCCCGTGAGCGAAATCACCGCAATGATCGAGAAGCCCAAGCCGGGGACTGCGCCCTCCAACCTGCACATCACCGGCCGTTATATTCTGCAGCCGGAAATTTTCAGCATTCTCGCCGATCAGGAACGCGGCGCCGGCAACGAAATTCAGCTCACGGACGCGATGATAAAGTTGCAACACGAACAGTCTTTCCACGCCGTGCGCTTCGACGGGACGATTTACGACTGCGGCTCGAAGATGGGCTTTCTGCTCGCCAACGTCGCCTACGCCCTGGAGCGTGAAGATCTCGCCGATACGTTCCGCGCAGAGCTCAAAAAGTTCATATGATCTGACGGCTGATCAACCTCTAACGCCTCAGCCGCAAGCCAATCCGGAATTCGTCAGAATTGTAGTTGCTATCGGGGAAATCCGAGCGGAACGCGACGTGCTCATAGCGCGAGAAGACAATCGCTTCTCGGGTCATGAAATATTCAAGCCCCAGCCTCAGTGCCAATTGGCGCTCATCGACATCTATACCGGCGTAGCTTCGGCGGGTTCCCTCGATACCCGCTGAACCAACGAGGCTTGTCATGAAGGCATGACGCATTTCTACGCCCGCACGGTGTTCCAGGACGCCGCCGGAGCCAACGGTCGTGGTTTCCGAAAAATTGGTTCCCGCCGTGAAGAGGAAAGACGTTAGTGCGTTGAAACGGTAAGCGAGGTTGGCTTCCAGGATCGTACCGTCAACATCTGCGAGATCTGCGGCGTCAAAATCCTGGCTGCCGTATCCGACGCTGACCTCGCCGCGCAGAACCTGCCCCGTCTCACCGAAGGAAATACCGCCGCGGTAACGGCTACCATGGGAATCCCGGCTCAATCCGTCGGTCGTCGCGACTTGTTCGAACTTGCGCGTATTGCCGTCAACCGCGGCAAACACGGACAGCGTCGGTTTGAACTCCCATGATACACGCGCGCCCGCGGCTCGCTCCGTAAAGTCACGATCGTCAGGATTGCTTATGCCGGGCGTGTCGTACTGAGTATCGGTGAGCGTTCCGTTCAATTGAACGGTCAGGCGGTTGAACCGGTGGGTGAGTGTCGAAGCCGCCAGGTCCTGCGTGACGTAAGAAGCGGGACCGACCGACGAAGCGTCGATGGCAGACCGGCTCTCTTTTGCATGTTGCCGGGTCAGGACGGCCTGCAGGTTCGTCCGACGTGTGACATCCAGGCGACCACGTCCCTCTAAGAGATAGCCACGGTCGTTCTCGCTCGTGAACTCGTTGTAAAAACTGAAATCACCAGCTGCTCGCAGTTCCAACGCGTGGTTGGACCAATCGGACACCAGGCGCCCTGTCGGCAGAATGTCGAGAGCCCAGTCCGACTCTGCGTTGGGCGAGGCGAATACGTTGGAAAATCTTGCGCCGCTGAGCTCTACCTCCGGGAACAGCACGAAAGATCCCAGCCGGATACCGATGGGATCGTAAGGCTCGATCTCGAACAAGCGGCGAGGCCGCCGGTTGAGGATAGGGTTTGAGGGGGCGATGTCCTCAATCTGAAACAATAGCGGATCGTAGCCAGCCGGCGGGTTTTCAAATGCCGCTATAGCTTCCGGCGCACGCTGATCCACAAGGGCTGGGTCGTCAACAGCGCCAGCCTCCTCGGGCGCAGGCGCCGTTAAGATGCCATCTTGAACATCTTGGGGCTCGGGCGGGTAGTTAAGATCACCATCTTGTACGATAGGCCTGCCGGAGGGAATTGTGCCGCGTAATCCCGCACTTGGAATAATTGTGTCGCTGGGATCACCCGCAGTTTGATCTCGGGAATCGACATTCGGCGCCTGGCCGAACGCTGGCGTGGCGACAAGCACCATCGCAGCCGCACAGGCGACTAGCGCACGACCGGCTCGAGGTCGGACGACCTGTGCAAAATGACGCACTGCAGCAACGCTCCTGGATCAAGCAACGAAAAACGCAATACGCCAGCGCCAAAGCTAGGAGGTTGTGGTTAACCATCCGTTTAGCGTTGGTCACATCACCGCCCGCATTGGCGGATCAAAATGTGTCTGATACACAGACATGACCCAGAGGGATTGGGACCTACAAGGGGCTGCAGCCGCGGGCAACCATCGGCTGCGAAAGAGGGAGCCGCCACGGGGGCGGATAGGATGGCGCAACAACGGGTCAAGCTGAGGGCTATCGAGGGCGGCGCCGGGCGCGCACCTGCGAAAAAGCCGACCAAGTCGAAATCCAAGACCTTGGCATCGGTGGAAGCCGCTACACGCACGGTGCGGCTAGAAGTCGAAGGGCTTGCCGCTCTTGATGAAGCGCTGCAGAACGGACTTGGAAAGCCGTTTAGCCAAGCGGTTAAGCTGCTCGCCGCCGCACGTGGCCGCGTGATCGTTTCCGGCATCGGCAAATCAGGGCATGTCGGCCAGAAAGTTGCCGCGACGTTTGCCTCGACTGGTACGCCATCGTTCTTCGTGCATCCGAGCGAAGCCTCCCACGGTGACCTTGGGATGATTACGCCAGATGATGTGATCCTCGCGATCTCATGGTCTGGCGAGACCGTCGAACTCAAGAATATCATTACGTATTCGCGGCGCTTTTCCGTGCCGTTGATCGCAATTACATCACGGAAAACTTCGGCGCTCGGCGGGCAAAGCGATGTCTGCCTGGAGTTGCCGCGGGCTAAAGAAGCCTGCCCACACGGATTGGCTCCAACCACGTCCACGACCATGCAACTGGCGATGGGTGATTGTCTGGCGGTTGCGCTCTTGGAGGCCAAGGGCTTTACGGCCCATGACTTTAAGGTGTTTCACCCGGGTGGTTCGCTCGGTGCGTCGTTGAAATACGTCGGCGACCTGATGCACAGCGGCGAAAAGCTTCCACTGGCCCGCAGTGACGAGCCGATGGCCGCCGCTCTCGTTACGATGACAGCCAAGGCGTTCGGATGCCTTGGGATCGTGAACGGGAAGGGTAAAATGGTCGGTATCGTCACCGATGGTGATTTGCGGCGCCACATGGGGGCAAGTCTGGTCGATGCGGTTACCCGCGATGTGATGACTAAAAACCCCAAGACCGTCGAACCAGGGATGTTGGCCTCTGCCGCGCTTGAGCTTATGAACTCAAAACGCATTACGGCATTGTTCGTCGTCGAGAAGGGACGGCCGGTCGGGATCGTGCATGTCCACGACATGCTGCGCGCAGGCGTTGTCTGAGCGCAATAACGGCGGCCCGCAGGGGACCGCCGTTCGGTAATTCGTTCTATTGTGTCTCTAAACTCAGTCGCCCTGGAAGATGGGGTTATCGCATCCCTGACCGCTGTACGACAGTGGAGCTGCTTGCGCTGCACCGAATGCGCCAGCGAGAACTACGAGGGAAAGGGCAGCCAGTCCGAAGGTCTTTGCGATCATGTTCATCTCATTGTCTCCATGTGTTTACGTCACCCGTTGTGACTGAAGGGACAATGCTCCGAGCTCCGCCATTCGCATGTTTCTCAGGGAACATTCTCTGGTAGGTTCACGAGAGTGTGACGTATGCCGCCCAACTCCAACGTCATTCTCAATGAATACGGCGGTCCCAATGGAACCGCCGTACCGTCTCCGATCGATTTATGCGAAGTCAGGGATCAGTTGCCCTGGAAAACAGGACTATCGATGCCCTGGCTTCCGAAGGGTGCGTGCTTGGTATGCGCTTGAGCAGCCCCCATGACGCCCAGCGACATCGTCGTTATGGCAGCTGCTACGATCAGTGTCTTTGCGATGGCTTTCATCATCATCTCCACTTTTTAAAAGCGCCTTTTATTCTGACGCTTATCTGGATTTAGGCAGTGGAGATGATCCGCCAAGAGCGAATACGCGCGTTTCACCGGGGTGTGACGCACCGTGATTTTTGCGGAGACTAATTAATTTTGCGAGGGCTACTCGGCGGTGCGCTGTACGATCAAAACAGTCGCATTGACGCCGACAACCTTCACTCTGGTTCCGGCAGGTAAATCTGGGCCTTCCGCTTGCCACAAGCTATCTCCCACCTGGACCTTGCCGCGCCCATCAACGATGGGTTCGACGACAGTGAAGGTGCGTCCTACGTAACGAAGCGCGCGCGTATTAAGGCCAGGCTCATCGCTAGGGTCCAAATCGGGACTCGAATAGCGCCGGACGAAAAGTACGGCTGCCATTGACAACAATGCAAACGCAACGAGTTGAAGTTGCCAGGTAAAAAGCTCGGCGGCTTCTGGAACAAAATTAGCAAATGCCAACGTGACCGCGCCGATAATCATCGCGGCGAGCCCGAACCAGATCAAATAGACCCCTGGCAGAAGGGTTTCCATGACGAACAACGCAACGCCGAGTATCACCCAATTCCAAGGACCAAGGCTGCCGAAGAAATCTGTTAATCCAGCCATCTTGGGTTACCCCCATTGCACCCGAACACAAGTCTAGATCAAACGGACGAAGGCACAATCTCCTTCGTCCGTGCGCGAGCCTGCTTAGCCTCAGGTGCGGGGCACCGAGCCGCGTGACGCAGGCGTGGACGGAGGAGACTGATCCTTCTTGAAGGCCTGTCCTGTAATCTCCGCGAGCCCGGCGATGGAGCCAATCACCGATGACGCTTCTAACGGCATCATGATCACTTTCTGGTTCGGAGAGGCCGCCAACTTCTCCAGCGCCTTCACGTAATTGTTGGCGACGAAGTAGTTGATGGCCTGGACGTTCCCATTGGCAATCGCTTCAGACACCATCTGCGTGGCCTTGGCTTCGGCCTCGGCTTGGCGCTCGCGTGCCTCGGCGTCCTTGAATGCAGCCTCACGGCGTCCTTCCGCCTCTAGCACCGCTGCTTGCTTCTCGCCTTCGGCTTCAAGGATGGCGGCTTCCCGTGCGCCTTGAGCTTCCAAAATCTGGGCCCGCTTTTCGCGTTCGGCTTTCATCTGGCGGGCCATCGAGTCGACGAGGTCACGCGGGGGATCGATATCCTTGATTTCGATGCGGGTGACTTTGATGCCCCAAGATTCAGTCGCCGCGTCCACGACGTGGAGTAGCTGCGCGTTGATGTGGTCACGGTTGGACAGGAGCTCATCGAGGTCCATCGAACCCATAACGGTACGAATGTTCGTCATCGTCAGATTGATGATCGAATGTTCGAGCATATCGACTTCATATGCGGCGTTAGCAGCGTTGATGACCTGATAGAACGTGACGCCGTTGACGCGCACCATAGCGTTATCGCGGGTGATGACATCCTGCGAAGGAATATCGAGCACCTGTTCCTTCATATTCATACGGGTACCGATACGCTCCATAACCGGAACCAGAATATGCAGTCCCGGCTGTAGCGTGCGGGTGTAACGTCCAAAACTCTCGACAGTATAATTGTACCCCTGAGGTACGATCTTCACAGTCGACCAAAGCGCCGCAATGGCCGCCAAGATCAAAAGGGCTCCAAGGAGGCCCAGTCCGTCCAACATGCTTTTTCTCCAAAACGAGGCGTCGTGAGGCGACTTTAGCTCTGCAGTCAGAGCTTTTTTACGGCACGGCGTGCAAAGTCTTGGTTAATAAAGCGTCTATAAGCTATTAAATTCCTGATAAAAATTCCCTCTCTCTGGGGGGTAGCCCCCCGGTCCCAGCGGCCGGCTCATGAATTAAGGCGCTTTTGTTTAGATCCAGCCCATCAATTCACGACGCACGACCGCTTCGATGACCTTCAGGCCTTCTTCGCTGTCGTTGAGCGCAGGAACGTAAGAGAAGCGTCGCCCACCATTCTCGCGGAAGATGTCACGATTTTCGACTTCGAGTTCTTCCAGGGTTTCGAGGCAATCAGCAGAAAATCCGGGGGCGATGAGCAGAATGTTTTTCACGCCTTCCTTTGCCAACGCCTCAACCGTTTTGTCCGTATAGGGCTGCAGCCAGGGATCGTTTCCGAAACGGGATTGAAATGTGGTCAGCCAAGTCTCCGCGGGCCAATTCATCTTCTCGCGCAACAGCCGCGATGTTTTCTGGCATTGGCAGTGATAGGGATCACCCTTCTCCAGATATTCCTGCGGCATACCATGGAATGTCGCGATGATCCTTTCGGGCTTGAAATCGAGGCCGTCGAGATGGCGCTGCATGCTGGTGGCGAGCGCCTCGATATAGACAGGGTCGTCGTGATAACTGGGCGCAACCCGCACAAACGGCTGCCATCGCATTTTCATCAAGGCGCGAAAAGCTTGATCGCATGCCGTCGCGGTGGTTGCCGCCGCATACTGCGGGTATAGAGGAACAAGCAGAATGCGCTCGCAACCTTGCTCCTGCAGCCACTTTAGGCGGCTTTCGGTCGACGGGTTTGCATAGCGCATCGCCCAATCGACAATAATTCTGGGATCTCCGGACAGACGCTCGGCCAGGACAGTTGCCTGATTTCGAGTGATCGTCTTAAGCGGACCTTCGTCGCGTTCTTTGTTCCAAATAGTCTCGTAGTCTTTGCCCTTGGTGGAGGGCCGGCGCGTCAAAATAATTAGATTAAGAATTGGCCACCATTTCCAGCGTGGCACTTCGATAACGCGTGGGTCGGATAGGAATTCATGCAGATAACGGCGCATCGACCAATAGTCGGTGCCGTCTGGCGTTCCGAGATTGAGAAGCAAAACACCAATGCGACCGCAGTTTGTCTTGGGGTGACCGGCCGGCCACGTGGCGCGGTCAGGCTTCGGCGCAACGGCCTTGGTCATCTCGTTCATCAACGTACCCATTTCTCAATCAAAACAGCATTGCGGAAACGAGCTGCGTGCCCGGATCAGGCTTAGGCCTCCTATAATGAAGCCTTTGGCTCGCAAAAGCAGGACTATGATACGACTAAGCGTTTCGCCAGCGTACGGTTTGACGTTGAACTCGCGTTCTGGTCGCTTGGGGCGGCCGCCTCGCCAGTTTCTTGCTCAACTTGCGCTCGTCGGGCAGAAATTGCCCGGTAGCGCTGCACCCGTTCCGCCAACTCTTTCGCACCATCCGCGAAAAGGAGTTCACCCTTCGCGAAGGCCTTCGCACGCAATTCCTGCTGGCGAGCGCTAGCTAGCGCCGAGATCAATTCAACTCGACGCGCACCGATAGCATTTCCTTCACCCTTCTCAACAAAGGCGATCAGGACGGCAAGGTCATGATCCAGTCCCAGCAAATCTGAGAGCTCCTTGGCCAAATTCGCGCGTACGGTTAAGTAGGCCGGCCACGCTTCCGAGAGCAGAAGAGCGTGCCGCCAGTGAGCCTGAACGGTCTTTCTCCAGTCGTGCATCGCGTCATCGTTGGGCCGCTCCTTAGCGGCCGCCAGTGCGCGCTGGCCCGACTTGTAACTGCGCTTCAAACCGACCGGAAGCGGGTCCTTAATCCGGAACTGGACGCTCTTGCCCTTTAGGTCTTTCTTCGCCTCATCCAGCGCGGCGATGGCTGTGGCAACTGACTGATCCGCTACCGTGTCTGTGCCGTCCTCCATGTCTTTGGAGAGCACTTCGGCCAAAGCTTGAAGCGCCTTTTGATGTTGGACATCAGAATCTCCCGCAAGGCTCGCCACAGTTTCGCGCATAACCTGCCGATCGCGCGAAGCCGACAGCATGCGGCCGATATCGCGGAAGCGGGCGTTTTCCCGACGATATCGCTCGTCGCTCAGCGCCGGGCGCACAAGCCGAAGAAGGGCTCGCACGCGTTTCAGGCATTTGCGCGCCTCATGGACGGCAACGCCGTGATCCTGACCTTCAGCGAGTTCTCGACGGGCGCGGCTAATCTGGCTTATGGCGAGACGCCGGAAACCTGCCGCGGCGCTTTCTTTCGTCCGGAAGCAAAATGCCATTTCTGCTCTAAATCAACGTTTGCCAAGTTATAGATATGCCTGCGTTTTCGCAGGTGCATCGCAAAAAGTAATATCGCTATTAATTGGATGAAAGTACAGATCCCAGCCGCTGTGACCAGCTCAGCCATTCTCGGACACGGTCTTCCGGATCCGGATGTGTGATGAAATCGGTAATGACTGCAATACTGTCGGCGCCCTGCTTATGCGCGAGTGTCGCGCGCTCCGGCGTCAAACCACCAATGGCGACGAGTGCAACATCACCGATACGGTTGCGCCATTCCGTGATGCGATCCAATCCCTGCGGGGCCCATTTCATCACTTTGAGCTTGGTTTCGTATATCGGCCCCAGCGCCACATAATCCGGCTCTATACGCAATGCCGTTTCCAATTCGGAATGATCGTGTGTCGAAATTCCAATTCGGAGGCCGGCGGCACGAATGGAAGCGATATCCGCGACCGCCAAGTCTTCCTGACCTAGGTGAACATAATCGGCGCCCAACGCGATCGCGTCCGCCCAGTAGTCGTTGACAATCAGCTGGCACGCGTATTGGCGGGTGATTTCGATGCTCTCTGCAATCTGCCGCTTTACTTCGTCGGGCGCAGTATCCTTGAGACGGAGCTGAATTGTGCGCACCCCTAGAGGTACCAGCCTGCGCAGCCAATGAACATCAGGTGCGATCGGATAGAAGGCATCCAGCCCTGCAGCGGATTCACGCGTCATCAGTTGTTACCAGCTCCGCGCGGCAAGGAACCGGAAGGCTCCAAATCAAAAAAAGCTGTTCCTGCGACGGGCGTTGAGGGGGCGGCCATGTCGCGCATCTCCATCAGCCCGGCCTCGTAAGCTTCCCGACCACATTCTATGGCACGGGCGAAGGCGCGCGCCATGCGTACCGGATCGATAGCCTTGGCGACGGCGGTATTCAGAAGGACGGCGTCGAACCCCATCTCCATGGCCTGAGCGGCATGAGATGGAGCCCCAATTCCGGCATCCACGACCAGCGGAATATCCGGGAAATAATTGCGCATAGTTCTCAAGGCGTACGGATTGGCCAGCCCTCGGCCAGTACCAATCGGGGCACCCCATGGCATCAGAACGCGGCAGCCAGAAGCGACTAGGCGATCGGCTGCGCCTAAATCTTCCGTGGTGTAGGGGAAGACTTTGAAGCCTTCGGCATTGAGGGTGGTTGCCGCTTCCACGAGTCCGAAGAGGTCCGGCTGCAACGTGTCATCGTTGGCGATGACCTCGAGCTTGATCCAATCTGTGCCAAAGAGCTCGCGCGCCATCATCGCCGTGGTCACGGCGTCTTTCGCTGTGCGACACCCAGCCGTGTTCGGGAGTACGTGAACACCCAGACGCTTAATAAGCTCCAAGAACCTTTCGCCCATGCGGCCACGTGCGGCCTCTCGGCGCAAAGAAACGGTGACGATACCGCACGCTGATGCTTCGACGGCATCAGCCATGACTTGGGGTGAGGGATAGAGCGCAGTGCCGAGCAGCATGCGCGAAGCAACCGGCTCGTCGTAAAACGTCAAGCCGGTGAGCGCCCTGTGGGTCGTCGTATTCATAACGGTCATCTGCGAGCCTTGTCCTCAACCACCCTGGCGAGCGGACAGAATTTCTATGCGGTCCCCTGGGGTCAGTCGGACTGAGCTGCGTGCCTCGCGCCGCACAAACTCACCATTCACCGCCGTAGCGACGCGTTCATCGACAAAATCAAGCTCCACAATCAAGGCCGCCAAATCAGCGGCGCCGGTTTCTACGTCGGAGCCGTTAACCGACACGTGGATGCCGGGGGTAGTGATTGCAAGCAACGTCGTCTCCTCTTGGTCGTGCTTCACGACTAGAATATTGCTCTTGTTGCGGGTCTTTGAAGGGTGGATGCACCTTGGCATACCACCGCGCGCAGGCCAAATCTGCGGTAAATTTTCTACCGAAGCAAATCTTGCGCTGGCGGGACATGAACCCGGGCTGCTATTGCGGTCAAGACGGAAGACAGTAGGGGGTCGGGGCGGTGCCCATTCGGAGCCGTCCTTTCAACATGTTCGAGCGCAAAGCTGTCTTCAGCATCCGCCTCTCTTGGTGCATTGCAGCCGCGTTCGTTGCCTGACAGGACACTAAAAATGTTTAGCGACCTCATGACTTCCCGCCGTTTCGCACCCTTGTTCTGGTGCCAGTTCCTGTCGGCGCTGAATGACAATTTCATCAAGAACGCACTGGTGATCCTGGTGCTTTTCAAGATCGGCGCGGATTCCGGGGCTTCGCTCGTGACGTTGGCCGGTGCCGTGCTGGTGGTGCCATTCTTCTTCCTCTCCGCTTTAGGCGGGGAGCTCGCCGATAAGTATGACAAGGCCAAAGTGGCGGTCGCCATCAAGCTCGCCGAATTCCCGATCGCCGTCCTGGCCGCCGTTGGCTTTGTGATGAGCGGCAGCACTGATCCGGATATTGCCCGCTGGTCGATACCGGTATTGTTCTCCGCGCTTTTCCTGTTTGGGAGCATGGCGGCGCTTTTCGGACCGATTAAATACGGCATTCTACCCGACCATCTGCAGATCAAGGAGTTGCCGGCGGCCAACGCCTTGGTGGAAGGTGCCACGTTCCTTGCCATCCTCGGCGGCACCATTGCCGGCGGCTATGCGATGACCAGCGAAGCAGGACAGGCTGTTGTTCCAGAGTGGGTGGTCGCCCTTCTGATCGTCTCGTTCGCGTTGTGCGGATGGTTGACGGCCAAATGGATCAAACCAACGGGCGGGCAGCACGATCTGCGGATTACGCCCAACCCGCTCTCATCGACTTTCCGGCTTCTATGGGAATTGCACGCGGAACGGCGCCTATGGATCGGCGGCCTGATCACGTCGTGGTTTTGGACGGCCGGGATTGTTGCATTGTCCTTGCTCCCCACCCTCGTAAAAGATGTCGTCAACGGCACCGAACATGTCGTCACCCTCGGCCTTATTGTCTTCGTCGTCGGCATCGCGATCGGCTCGTTTTTGGCAGCCCGGGCGAGCCACATGCACCCCAATCTCGCGTTGGTGCCGATTGGCGCTCTTCTCATGGGCCTGTTCTCTCTCGATATCGCGTGGGTTGCTTCGGCGATGACACCGGCGCCTGTGCCGCTTTCGCCCAGCGACCTGCTCAAGACGTTTTCCGGCGTGCGCTTGATGTTCGATCTGGCCGCATTGGCCGCGGCCGGCGGGTTGTTCATCGTACCTGCGTTCGCGGCCGTTCAAGCGTGGGCGAAGCCCGATCACAGGGCGCGCGTCGTGGCTGCCGTCAACATTCTCAATGCGGCTTTCATGTCCTTGGCCACGCTCGCCGTGTTTGCCGCTCAAGTCTATGGTGCAACGGTCGCGATGCTGTTTGCGATTGTCGGCATCGCAGGTCTCATCGTGACGGTAGGGGTTCTACGCGCATGGGGGCGTGAGGGTGTTCGAGACGTCGCGCGCTTCATTTTCAAAAGCCTGCTGGGCCTCGAAGTAACAGGGCTCGAAAATCTGCCACCTGATGGCGAGCGAGTCATTATCGCGCCCAATCATGTCTCCTTCCTCGACGCGCCGATCCTCTATTCCATTCTACCGGGGCACGCGGGCTATGCCATTGACACACAGATGGCGCAGACGTGGTGGATCAGGCCATTTCTCGCGCTCGCCAAAACCTGGTCCATCGATCCGACGCGACCGCTTGGTGCGCGGAGCCTGATCGCTCACGTCAAAGATGGAGAGACGCTGGTCATCTTTCCGGAGGGCCGCTTAACGGTTACCGGCGGACTGATGAAGGTCTACGACGGCACCGCAATGATTGCCGATAAGAGTGACGCGATCGTGGTACCGGTACGCATAGACGGCCCCGAGCGCTCTCCATTCGGCTACATGAACCGCATGCAGACGAAGAAGGTGTGGTTGCCGAAGACACGCGTCTCGATCCTGCCTCCCGTCAAACTGGACGTACCGGAGGACCTCAGAGGGCGCGCGCGACGCCAATCGGCGGGGGCACGGCTCCAGGACATTATGGTCGAGGCCGCCGTCGCGACTGCGTCAACGGAGCAGACGCTGTTCCAAGCTCTGGCGGAAGCCCGGAGAACTCGCGACACGGGCCGCGCTGCGATCGAAGATCCGCTCGGTACGAAATTATCCTACGCCAAGCTCATCACGTCAGCGCAAGTGCTCGGTGCCAAGCTGAAACCGCTGGCTGGCATCGGCGAAAGCGTCGGTGTGCTGCTGCCGAACTCAGCTGGTGTGGCCGTGACCTTCTTTGCCCTACAGACGATCGGTCGCGTGCCGGCGATGCTCAATTTCACCGCCGGCAGCAGCAATCTGATCTCTGCCTGCAAAGCCGCTAAGATCAAAGTCATTCTCACGTCGCGTGCGTTTATCGAAAAGGCACGCCTTGGTGACGTCGTTGCTTCGCTATCGGAGCATACTCGTATCATCTATCTGGAAGATGTTCGCGCGAGCATCTCTGCGGGCGATAAACTTTGCGGCGTGATGGCGGGGTCGTCTCCGCAGGTGAAACGCAAGCCTGACTCCCCCGCCGTTATTCTGTTTACGTCGGGCAGCGAAGGCGCTCCCAAAGGGGTCGTGCTGTCTCACCGAAATATGCTGGCCAACGCGATGCAATCGCTCACGCGCGTTGCGGTGAACGGTCAGGATCGCGTGTTCAACGTGCTGCCTGTCTTCCACTCGTTCGGCCTTACGGCGGGGCTCGTGATGCCGCTCGTGGCAGGCGTGCCGGTGTTCCTCTATCCGACGCCACTGCACTACCGCATCGTGCCGGAACTCGTTTATCAGACCAACGCGACGATCCTGTTCGGCACCGACACCTTCCTCAACGGCTACGCGCGTACGGCGCATCCTTATGATTTCGCGCGCGTGCGTCTCGTGCTCGCTGGCGCAGAGCCGATCAAAGATCGCACACGCTCGCTCTACATGGACAAGTTCGGCGTTCGCATTCTGGAAGGCTATGGCGTTACCGAGACGGCACCTGTGCTGGCTATCAACACACCCCTTGCCAACAAGGCGGGAACCGTCGGCCGGCTTTCGCCTCTGATGGAGGCGCGGCTGGAACCGGTGCCCGGAATCGAAGAAGGTGGGCGGCTATTCGTTCGCGGTCCCAACGTCATGCTCGGCTATCTGCACGCGAGTAATCCCGGCGTTCTCGAACCGCCGGAGAATGGCTGGCACGACACAGGCGACATCGTCACCATTGACGAGAACGGGTTCATCACCATTCGCGGCCGCGCCAAGCGCTTTGCCAAAATCGGTGGGGAAATGGTGTCCCTTGCAGCCGTCGAGGCGCTTGCAACGGAGCTATGGCCCAGCGCCACGTCGGTGGTGGTCGCGCTTCCCGATCAACGCAAAGGCGAACGGCTTATTCTGATGACGAACGAAGCCAAGGCCACACGCGCTGAATTCCTGGCGCACGCTCGTGCCTCCGGGGCCAACGAGCTCTCGGTCCCCGCAGAAGTGTTAGTCGTTTCAGCGGTTCCGCTTCTTGGCAGCGGCAAACCCGACTATCCGGCAGCGCTGGTGCTTGCGAAGGAGCGGCTCGGTCTGGCTGATATTAACGCGGCCTGAGGGTGAACAACTCTCAAGCGTTGTAATGTCAGATGCACTTGAGGCTGCGCTCTTTGCGCCGCCTCATCGGCCGTCGCTCTCTGCAAAGCCTGCAATATTCCTTCGGCGGACATCCTCCGAGAGTTCAGACACTTTCCGCCGCATACTTTTGTTGTCGAGGTCCTGCTTGGCGAGCTGGGTGAAGTTAGAAATATGATGATGGAGCAAGCTATAGGTGTTGGCGAACGCAGCCAGCTTATTTCCATCAGTGCCTTCCGTGCGCGAGGGATCCGGCATACCCCAATGTTCCGTTATAGGATTGCCCGGCCAGACGGGGCATGTTTCAGCGGCGGCCTCGTCGCAAAGCGTAAAGACAAAATCAAACTCCGGGGCGCCCGGTTCTGTAAACTCATCCCAAGATTTAGAGCGTAGCCCGTCCGTCTTGAGACCGTAATTTTTGAGAATCTTGATGGCAAAGGGATTGATCTGGCCTGCCGGGGCGCTTCCTGCGCTGTAGGCGTTAAATGCACCCTGACCGAGCGAGTTCATCAAACACTCACCGATAACAGAGCGTGCTGAATTGTGCGTGCACAAGAAGAGCACGTTGTAGGGCCTCTCATCAATCATGACGCTCTTCTCCTTCACAAACGCATTCTAAATTACGATCGGGTTGCCAGCCTTCGCCGCATAGTTTCGGGTGTCCGCCACAGCAGTCCTCTGTGAGATACGTCAGCAGGGCACGTACCCCTTCGACCTGAACCGCGTAGCGGATGTAACGCCCATCGCGCCAGGAGCGCAGCAAGCCCGCGCGGTCGAGTTCCTTTAAGTGAAATGACATTGCCGTCGGACCGACCCCGATGGCCTTGGCGATGTCGCCAGCTGCCATCCCTGACGGACCGCGCGCCACCAGCAGGCGGAACAGCGTGAGTCGGCTTTCATGAGCCAGAGCTGACAGCGCTCGTACTACGTCCTGTGTCTCCATAATTTCATTGTTACAATAATCCTTGAATTGTTCAATTGTTATTTTGAGAGACCTGGGACGTTCAGCAGTTCGGGAGGCTGGAGAGCGTTCGAGGACGTCTGGTCAGCGATGGCGTTCGCGATGGTTATTGCGAACGCCTAGGCTGCCGCGCTGAAGGCCGCGCACTCTGGCTCGATCGCGTTTGCTGAGCATGCGACACTGCGTTGACACGCTTCCGGACACCGTGTCTGCGATTGCAATTGTGCGCGACCAGAATTTCAGGTGTTCAAACGATTTTACGCACGGATTTGAAATCGCGGGGCCAAGGGACGCGCTCGCCATCACGATATTCGCTCGTTTCGCGTGCTCCACCTTGGGCACAGCACAATTCAGAGGGACCCACCGATGCACCTTTTCAATCCCGAGAACCGCACCCGGTCTGCCGAGCATATCCGCATCTACATTCTCTTCGAGATCTGGTACACGTTCGTCGATTTTACGGCTGCGCTTTGCTTCCTCATCGGGAGCGTTCTTTTCTTTTGGGACAGCACCATGTTTGTAGGAACGTGGTTGTTTGTTGTGGGTTCTGCCTTCTTTGCTTTGAAGCCAACGCTGCGATTGCTGCGCGAGTTGAAATATCTGAGCATGGGGGAGATCCCTCCAGCTCCCGAAAGCATCCCCTGACGCTTTACACTCACGCTCAGGTTTGACCGACACACAGCTGCCTTTGATCTCGCGGCGATATCGGGCCATAAGCTTCGCAACGCACATGCCCGCCCCAATCCTGCCAACCGGCGGCGCGTGCCCTGCAGAACAGACAGCGGAGGTAAGTAACGATGGATCACTGGACCATCTATCTTTCGGGCGAAATCCACACCGACTGGCGCGCGCAGATCGAGTCCCAGGCGCTTGCTGCCGGTTTGCCAGTTTCGTTCACGGCACCGGTTACAAACCACGAATATTCCGACGATTGCGGCGTCGCCATCCTTGGATCAGAACCGAACAAGTTCTGGCACGATCACAAAGGTGCGCAGATGAACGCAATTCGCACGCGTACGCTTATTGAGAACGCCGACCTCGTGATTGTGCGCTTCGGCGACAAGTACAAGCAGTGGAATGCGGCCTTTGATGCCGGCTATGCCAGCGCGCTCGGAACGCCGATGATCATCATGCACGAGCCGGAAAATGCGCATGCGTTGAAAGAGGTCGACGCGGCGGCTTTGGCAGTTGCACGGACTGTCGATGAGATCGTTGCCATCTTGCGGTACGTCATCGCCGGCGAACTGAAGCTCACGAGGGCCGCCGCAGAGTAAGGCGTGGCGAAAGAGACCGGCGTGCGCGTTTCTCAATTGCGAGCCGCGCACGCAGGTCAAGTCTGCTGCTGCAGAAGGGTCGAGAAGCCCCTTCCGATGAGCAACGAAAATGGCTCGACGACCTAGCGTTCCGCGAACGCCTTTTCGATTACCTACTCACCCGGCTCTCCGCTCGACGCTTCAAAATAATGATCCTGCTCATCGGTTCCTTATCTGCGATCATGCGCGCGTTCCGTCGGCTTACCGGGTGACGTGATGCTCGGGAGTTTCTCCGCCATCTTGGCGTTGAGGACATCTTTCAGCCGGACGTCATTCAACAGATTGTTATGGGAAAGTTTTCCTGACGACGGCGCACGTATTCTGCGAGCGGCGGGGGATCCAACCACAGCCGAGATGTTTGACCGCATTACAAACAAGGCTATTAGGGTTGGCGTCTTCGTTTCCCTCACCTTCCTCATAGATGGCGAAATGTACTTCGGCCAAGACCGGCTTGATTTCGTCGCTGAGCGCCTAGGAGTTTCATGATGAGCTTGCCGATTGTCATCGTCGGCGCAGGTCAAGCTGCGGCCCGCGCCATCGAAACATTGCATGGCCTCTCATGCGGGCGGCGCATCGTGCTTGTCGGTTCTGAACCCCACCTACCCTATCAACGTCCACCGCTCTCCAAAAAATTTCTGACGGGGGACGCAACCGAGGAGCAGCTTTGGCTCCAAGGGGAAGCATTCCTTGAAAAGGCAGACGTGGACTTCCGGCGCGGTGAAACGGCGCTCGAGCTCGACGTTACGGCGCGGAATGTGACGTTGTCCGGTGGCGAGACACTTGCATATCATCAGCTCCTCATCGCCACAGGGTCGCAGCCACGGCGGCTCAACCTCGCTGGCGAAGAGCTTGCGGGCGTGCACACCCTCTATTCGATTGCGGATGTGCAACGCCTTGGCGCCGGCCTCGAGGACGCGCAGCGTGTCGTCATTATCGGCGGAGGGTATATTGGCCTCGAAGTCGCCGCGTCACTGATCAAGCTCGGCAAGGATGTCACCGTGCTCGAACAGCAGGACCGCCTCCTGTCGCGTGTCGTCAGCCCAGTGCTATCTGATTTCTTCAAACAGCTACACGAAGGTCATGGTGTTACGCTACGGTTTAATGCCCGCGCGCAACGTATCGAGGGCGACACGGACGCCACGGGCGTGATGCTGGATGATGGCAGTGTAATCAGCGCCGACCTCGTTCTCGTCGCGGCTGGCGCGGTGGCCAATGATCAGATTGCGCGCGAGGCCGGACTTGCCTGTGACAATGGAATCTTTGTCGACGAGGCCTGCCGCGTTGCGCCGCATGTTTTTGCCGCTGGCGACTGCACGCGCTTCCCGTCCCGGCGCTACGGCCGCCACTTGAGACTTGAAAGTGTGCAGAATGCCAACGATCAGGCACGTGCGGCAGCAACGGCCATGTGCGGAGACGAGGTCAGGTATGATCCGGTTCCGTGGTTCTGGTCCGATCAGTACGACGTGAAGCTACAGATTGCTGGCCTTTCAGATGGTTACGACCGGGTTTCAGTTGAAGGCGATCCGAAGGCGAACTCCTTTGCGGTATCCTATTGGCGCGGTCCGCAGCTTCTCGCCGTTGACGCGATCAACACGCCGCGCGCCTTCATGCAGGCCCGCCGAACCTTGCAACAGCCCCCGTCTCAATCAACGCCTTCGATGGCGGCCTCCGGTTAAACGGTCTGTCGGGGCTCAAGCACGCTCTCATTTGAAAACCTAACGCGGCTCATCTGCTGACGCGCGTGGCCGGGACAAACGTCAGGGATGTCGAGTGCTCCGGCTTTAACCGCGCCAGAGCTTTTGCTTCCCATCCCTCCATGGACCGCACGAACCCCATATAGGCCTCCGGACCAAGGTCGATATCGGTCGCGAGCCGGTGAAGACGGCCCGCCATCCGGGCCTCATAGATTAGCTGCGCCATGCCGCGCCCCTAGCTTTCCTTGCATGAGAACGCATTATGGGCGGCCGAATGATCCGTCGCCAGATCTATTTTGGCGCAGGCTAAGCAAGAACATGGACGAGAAAGGGGCCGCCCTACGAGAACGGCCCTGCTGGTAATCTGGAAGCGTCTCGGCTCTGGACGCTTCGCCGTAACGCGTCAGATCCGGAAGACCGCACCCGAAACGGAGCGGGCACGCTCGCGGACCTTTCCGCCATCGTTGCCGGACTTCACGATCCACTTACCATTCGCGGCACGACCCGTAATGATTCCGACGTGGTGACGCCACACGACGACTGCTCCGACTTGCGGCGACGTCGGACGGCCATACTTGCGCCAGTTCCAAGCAACGTTGAATTCAGGGCCGCCACCCAACTGTGTGCGCATCCACCAGCCGCACCACCTCGACGGACGTGGGCCTACGCCACGGCTCGCCATCGGTGCGGCACTGACCTTGGTCGTAGAATATGTCCGCGCTTTTTTCTGAGGTTTGGAATTTACATTGCCGAAGTTTGCACCCAGCGAACTCCGACCAGAAGATCTCGCGTAAGATGGGCCATCGACTTTATCGAACATGCCCCCCGTAGACATTTGCGCAGAAGCCGGACCAATACCGGCGCCTACTAGAAGTCCCGCTACCGCGGCAAAGATCTTCATGTTCATCATTACGCTCCTACTACCTGTTGTTTTTTTTCGGGAGCGCACCGGCACCAACATTGAGGCGAAAAAGTGAGGGTACGTCGTGAGCGCGTCAAAACGCCTCGCCGTAGAGTAAATGTAGAGCCCTGACCGTCTGTGACCTGGAAAATCAATAATTTGTCCCGTTTCATGGGACCGATGCAGCGTCGGGTTGTAGGTAAACGTGCTTCATAACACTGATTTGAAGATAACTTCATTCGACGCGGGCACGTATTCGGGCGATTCTGAGTCATATTCGAAGTGCCGCAGGGCGGGGGCATGCATCAGATGCGGCTCGGAAATACCGAGACTACTTGGTCGCGACTTGGGTTGCAGACGGGACTAGCGCTCGTACTGCTGCTGAGCTGTGTCACCTTGATCCTAGCTCAGACGCCAGCATCATACGCTTCGGGCACCACAACCTATAATTGCCATTCACGCACGCTCGAATTGCGTAGTGGCAATACGGAGCATGGCTCAGTCTGTTGTCGTCGTTTGGGGTTGTGCCCATCACATACATTCTCGGGACTGAACACCGGCTCCCCGCTCAGCATTCCTGCGCCCCGCAACGATCAAGCTTGGAATTTTCTGGTTGGCGCACCGCTGCGCGGGCTCACCTTGGCACCAGAGCCTCCCCCTCCGAGACGCCACGTCTAGCTCACTCTATCGCCCAATCTGATTTTCAACTTGGCGGGTCACCACGCCCGCGAGAGGGGATTTGTGCCCTTCGCTCGGAGGTCTTTCACATGTTGTATCATCCTGAGCGTATTAGCGTGCCGCTCATCACACCCGCTTTCCGTTCCCGTATCAGTCGTCGGATGGTGTGCTCAGCCGCGGCTCTCGCAGCTCTAACGTCATCGTTCCTTGCACCTCAGGTTCACGCGCAAGGTTTTTTCGATAGCATGGCTCAGTCGCGGATCAGCAAACAGACTGTCCGGCTAAATACGGAGTACCCGGCAGGCACAATCATTGTCAGCTTTGGTGATCGTCGGCTTTACCGGATTGAGGAAGGGGGGCAGGCAACCTCATACCCAATTACCGCCCCTGCCAAATACGCGAATTGGGAGGGAACGCTTCCCGTCACCATGAAGCGGGTCAACCCATCGTGGCGGCCAACGCCGTCCATGATCCGCAAGAATCCGAAACTACCGAGTTACGTGCCAGGTGGTCATCCGCAGAACCCGTTGGGCGTTCGTGCCCTTTATCTTGGCGACACGCTCTATCGCATTCACGGCACGGACGCTCCGTGGACAATTGGGGAAGCCGTCTCTGCGGGTTGTATCCGAATGTATAATGAGGACGTTAAGGACCTCTACAGCCGAACAAAAATCGGCGTAAAAGTCATCGTGACGCGAAAAAAATTCCAACCTAAGCGCGTTGCGGCACGGTGACACGCAAAATTTTTTCTTGTTGGCGGATCGGGAATACCGTCCCTGATCCGCCGAACTTGACGATCTGCGTATTGTCCCGCGACGGCAAAGCATGAAATTCGTTTTTACGATTCAATCTATTCGCGCTGAAATTGCGTCGATTGAGCGCCTCGAGGGGCCCGTTGACTGTTCTGTTAAAGGGGCGCACATGATGCTTATTCAAAAACGGCCACGGTGGCGGCGGCTCGAAACACGCTAACTGATTTTGCGTATTGAGAGCTTCTGCCATCCAGAGAAACACTGGAAACAGGGCCAGCCTTCGCGTCAAAGAGGGCGCCTTTCCAATACCTACGCAATTCTTTAGGGGATCTGGTCGATAACCGTTCTGGTCCCTTGAACACCAGACCTGTGATCGGAGATGCGATCGTGAGCGCTTTTTACGAAGAAACCGTTCTGTCGGTCCGCCACTGGACTGACACGCTGTTCAGCTTCACCACGACACGTAGTCCCTCGTTCCGCTTCGAGAACGGACAGTTCACGATGATGGGACTTGAGACAGAAGGTGGTCGGCCGTTGATGCGCGCATATTCGCTCGTCAGCCCAAACTACGAAGAGACCCTGGAATTCTTTTCGATCAAAGTTCCTGACGGGCCGTTGACTTCGCGCCTTCAACACATCCGCGAAGGCGACCGCATTCTGGTGTCGAAAAAGCCCGTTGGCACACTTATTATCGATAACCTTAAACCAGGGCGAAATCTGTTCTTGTTCAGCACGGGAACCGGACTTGCTCCATTCATGAGCATCATCCGTGATCCTGCGACGTATGAACGTTTCGAGAAGGTTGTTCTCGTGCATGGCTGCCGGCAGGTGGCCGAGCTAGCTTACAGCGAACGGATCGGCAGAGAACTTCCCGAGGACGAGTTCATCGGCGAACTCGTGCAGGGGCAGCTTATCTATTATCCTACGGTGACCCGCGAGCCCTTCGAAAATCGTGGCCGGATCACCGATCTTGTGACCAGCGGAAAGCTGTTCTCAGATCTCACGTTGCCACCGATTGACCCCGAACTTGATCGCGCCATGTTGTGCGGCAGCCCCGAGATGCTTCGGGAAATGACGCAAATTCTGGAAGATATGTCCCTCACCGAGGGGAACAGCGGAACGCCCGGCGAATATGTGATCGAAAAGGCGTTCGTCGAAAAGTGACGATCGAACAAACGCGCACCTGAGAGCCGCTTATCATAGGCTTGTCGAAGCGGTTTCGCCCGGAGCGGAACCGCTTTTTTACTGAAGCGCTATTGGCGGGCGCACCTCAGATGACTTCACCTCTGGTGAGCTCATCCTCGGCATCATCAATCGAAAATCCGAGGTTTTCGAACCCATTGGTGAGGTAGTCCGCGAGCAGAGGAAGCCCCAGCAGATAATCCGCCGTCGGGTTCGTACGCTCTTCGCGTGCAGTCCTTAGCGCCTCGCCAAATTCTTCCGGTTCAAACGTCCCGCGCCCGACCCATGCTATGGCAACGAGCTCGGCTTGCTCATCATCGTTCAGTTCGGCGATGAAGGTCGCAAGTTCGGTGCGCACCGGATCATTCGCGAGGTTTTCCAGTATTGCATCGCTGACGTCATTTTCGTCGCTCGCATCCGGATCGTTCCAGGAATCAACTTTTGCGTCGAACTCGCGGGCCTTGATAATGACATAAGCGACTTTTTCGGGTGTGATATTGAGATCCACCTGATTGCTGTCCATGTGTCGTCTCCTAACGCAGCAATGCGAGAGCTTTCTACGCTCTGCCTCAAGAAGCGGCTGCGGGCTTTGATCGACCTCAAAGCGCTACCCGCCTCCCAAACCTCAATGAGGCGAACTCAGCCAAACAACGCACCACGACGTAATTGGTTGAGTTTCATCTTGTCTGGTGGTTTCACATCTCTGTTTGGAACGTCTGTCACGCTTGACCGTTAACGCGGATTTGCAGCAGTGGACCGCAAGATTGCGGACTGACATCGAGCGTTGTCACTGGAGGGTAGCTCAAGAATGGCTTCAACGGTCCCGGAAGCGAATGGCGCCCAAGCGGACGTAATCGCGTTTCTAGAAAACCCGGCGAACTATGCGCCTGCGCCGGAAGGCGTCGACCGCATCGATACACATGGGGCCATCGTTTTCCTTGCCGGCGACTATGCCTACAAGATGAAACGCGCCGTACGCCTTCCCTATCTCGACTTTTCGACGCTTGACCAACGGCTGAGGGCCTGCAATCGCGAGTTCGAGCTCAACACAAGAATTGCTCCTGAACTTTATCTTCGCGTCTGCCCGATCCTTAGGCAGCCCGATGGGATGCTGTCCTGGCAGGGTGCAGGAGAGATCGTTGAATACGTCCTGATCATGAGACGTTTCGAGCAAAGCCAGCTCTTGGATGAAATGGCTATCGCGGGGAAGCTCGATGAAAAGCTTATGGTCCCGCTCGCCCATCACATCGTCGACACGCACGGAAGTGCCACCGTCCATAAAGACGTTGATCCAGCGAAGAGCTTTGAAACCATCCTGGAGCACGTGACCGCTGCACTTACCCGCGACATCAGCCCGATCCCTGTTGACGACGTGGCAGCTTACAGGGCTGCAGCTTCAGCGGCGCTCCGCGAGACCACGCCGTTGATGCGAGAACGGGCGCGCCAAGGCTTCGTGCGGCGGTGTCATGGGGACATGCACTTGCGCAATATAGTGCTTCTCGAAAGCGGGCCGACGCTGTTCGATGCACTCGAATTTGACGAGACCCTGGCAACGATCGACGTGCTCTACGGCCTCGCCTTTCTGCTCATGGACCTTTACCGGCGAGGTATGCGCCGTCACGCATGCCAGCTCTTCAATCAATATCTGCAGGATCAATCCGGCATTCGCCACCTGGAGGGCCTAGCTCTTCTGCCGTTCTTCTTATCCTGCCGGGCGGCGATACGCGCGATGGTGGGTTTGGATAGAAAAGCCAATGTCTCCCAAGACCGGACAGCTGCGATCGATGACGATGTAAGGCAGTATTTTGCATTTTCCCGACAGTTTTTGACGCCGCCCCGGGCTCGTCTGATCGTGGTCGGTGGATTATCTGGAACGGGCAAAACCACGGTAGCGCGCATGCTCGCGCCCGACATCGAACCTGTTCCCGGCGCGCTGCATCTGCGCAGCGACGTGGAACGCAAGCTCATGTACGAATGGGATCCGGAGGAGCCTCTGCCTGAGTCTGCGTATGCGGAAAAGGTAACGGCGCACGTTTATCAACGGCTTGGAGATAAGGCCGAGTGCGCTCTAAGAGCTGGCCACTCAGTTATCGTCGATGCGGTTTTCGCGACGGAGAGCGAACGCAGGGACATTGAAGCGCGCGCCCGGAAAGCCGACGCCGAATTCTTAGGCCTATGGCTAACTGCGCCGGCTGATGTTCTGTATGCCCGCGTTTCCGCGCGCGAAGGGGACGCCTCAGACGCTGACGTTCAAGTCGTCCACCAACAGCTTTCTTACGATATAGGAGTGGTCGACTGGCAGCATATAGACGTTGACGCCGGCCCAGACGAGGTCCGTTTGCGTGCTGCCAAAATCATAGGATTGCCGCAGCACAATTAGCGCTTATTAGTTTCCGACTTCGAGTTCAAATCGGTTCGGTGGAACAATGATATCGTGAAAAGAGATTGGAGCATCACGGAATGTGAAGCTCCTGGCCTTTATTCTAATGGCCACTTCACCTGGTTTGCAGCCCAACATTTCTGCCTGTTTCGGATCCAGTTCGCAGCGTGAAATCAGATGCGTGGAACGAAATGTCGGGGCATTGAACCGCTCATGCAAGAAAATCCGAAGATTTTTTCCAGCGAGAATTGCCGGAGGTGTATCGAGGATCGGACGAAAACGCTGGCCATCGACATAAAGATCCGACCACAACCGAAATTCATCCGCTACCGACACCACGCGCGAAATCTTCACATAACTCGGGGATTCCCCCAAAAATTTTGACCAGTCACCTTTCTCTTTCACTTCCTCGACGAAAAGTTCCCTGGTTTCCCAGGGCATTAGCCCAGATCCATCCGGGTTACGAAAACGGAAGTACCATACTGTTGAACCTTGTTCGCGCGTTTGGGAAACGAATGTCCCAGAACGCCGAGACCGCTCTACCAGGCTCGCATTCTGCAGAGCCCGCATTGCAGCCTGCACTGTGCCAACACTGATATTGAGCTCGTGACTCAGTTCTTTTTCCGTGGGGAGCCGGTCTCCGGAACGCCAGTACCCCCGCTCAATCAATTCTGAAATAGCATTCACCAAAGCCTGAATTTTGGAGATGCCGGCTTCCGCAGAAAAATTTGACAGGGTGCGTATGAGCACGTCAAACCGTGCGGTGTCACGCTGATCAGACCGCGTAAAAGGCACTGTAACCTCATGGTTTTGCGCAAGATTATTTTCAGTATCAGCCATAGCAATAACCCGTCTTTCGTGATGGAAACTATACTGCAATCTAAAGACGCATACCAAAAAGACGTATGATTTAGATCAAGACGGTTGATCTTTAATACCCTTGTCGGCGATCCGCGCAAATATGCGTGTGTCGGATACGGACGGATAAGACCCGCACATGTAATTGGCAGCCCACTGGGCGGAGATGCACAGTTTGGCAGATTTTTTGCCCAGCGCTTAAATAATTTGCTGGTGTCGGCGAGGCATTGTCACACTTCAGTGACACCTCACTGGCATCTACTAGCTCCGCCGTGATAGTGGCTCGCATTCTGGGTAATTGGCAAAGTTCCGGGCCAGCGGAATTTATGGCAGAGTTCTCCTTGTGCGCACTGCCATCGTTCGAGGGATCATATGTTCATCAGTGTGCTTGAAATTTTTAAAATCGGCATCGGACCGTCGAGTTCACACACGATGGGGCCGATGGTGGCTGCCAATCGGTTCCTTGATGAATTGCGGACAGGCAAGGGCACAAGCGTTGCCCGCCTTGGCGTGACGCTCTACGGATCGCTTGCGTTTACCGGGAAAGGACATGCGACTGACCGGGCTGTCATCTTGGGGCTGGCCGGTCTTTTGCCAGAGGTGCTTGATTACGACCACGCGGAGGCGACGCTCGCAGCAATCTCCGGCACAAAACAAATTAGTGCGCCTGGGCTGCCTACGTACAGTTTCGATCCGGCCGTGGATATCGTTTTTGATTATGGTCCGGCCCTGCCGGGCCACGCCAATGGCCTGTGGCTTCATGCCTACGATCAGGACGGCCAGGAGATTCACGCGACGATCTATTATTCGATCGGCGGCGGTTTCGTGCTCACTGCGGACGAACTTGAAGCCGGGGTGACCTTATGCACAGAGCCCGCAATTCCGAAGCCTTTCCCATTCAAGAGCGCGCAGGAGATGCTTCGATTAGGCAAGGAGTCGGGCAAGAGCATTCTTGAGATGAAGCGCGCCAACGAGCTTTGCCTGAACGGGGAAGAAGAGCTAACGCACCGGCTCGATAAAATCTGGTCGGTTATGAACGATTGCATCGACCGTGGGCTCGCGACTGAAGGGACGTTACCGGGCGGGCTGGCCGTCAAACGCCGCGCCAGCGCCATCTATAAAAAATTAAGTCAACATCGCTCCAATGCTCTCTATGCACATGAGATCAATGATTGGATTTCCACCTTTGCCATGGCAGTGAACGAAGAGAACGCTGCAGGCGGACAGGTCGTGACAGCCCCAACGAACGGTGCGGCCGGCGTTATTCCGGCAGTGATCCGGTATTATCTTGAGTTTTGCCCCGGGGCGCAGCAGAGCGACGTGCGAGATTTTCTGCTGGTCGCCGCTGCTATCGGAGGCCTAATCAAACACAACGCTTCGATATCTGGAGCTGAAGTCGGGTGCCAGGGCGAGGTGGGCTCCGCTTCCGCGATGGCGGCGGCAGGCTTGTGCGCCGTTCTTGGAGGCACAAACGAGCAGATTGAGAACGCGGCAGAGATCGCACTTGAACATCATCTCGGCATGACTTGCGACCCCGTGAAAGGATTGGTGCAGGTTCCGTGCATCGAACGCAACGGGTTCGGCGCTGTTAAAGCTGTGACGGCTGCGTCTCTTGCACTCAAGGGAGATGGGTCACATGTGGTCGAATTGGACAAGTGCGTTGAGACAATGCGACAGACGGGCTTCGACATGAGCCTCAAGTATAAGGAAACATCTACGGGCGGGTTGGCTGTGAACGTCGTAGCCTGCTGAAGCATCGCGACTTTGCCGTTGCGAGGGAACCTGTAACGATCATTTAGCGGCGCGGAGCCTTCGTTTGCTCGAAATTTTGGTGGCCATTGCGCCGATTTTTCTCCTTATCGTGCTTGGCCATATTCTGCGCAGGGGCGACATCCCCAGCCTTGAGTTCTGGAGTCTGAACGACCGATTGGTCTATTGGGTGCTCCTTCCATCTCTATTGTTTCAGAAGACCTCTACCAACGAATTTTCGCCAGATCTTATCGGCTCGTATGCCGTTGTGATCCTTGGATCGTTTGCGGTCGTGTTTGTTTGCGCGCTGCTGGTTTTGCGCGTGATGACGATTTCCCCGGCGGCGGGGACTTCGTTTCTGCAAGGCGCTGTTCGCCACAACATGTTCATCGCCTTGGCGGTCGCTGGATCGCTCTACGGTCCGACAGGGCTTGCGCTGGCGACGCTCATTCCGGCCCTTCTCATTCCGGTCACGAATATAGCGATCGTGACGGCCATGGTCGCCATGCTGCACGACGGTGAGGAAAAGGGCTTAACGCGGCATATCCTGCGGGACCTCGTACGGAACCCGTTGATCATCGCGATCGGATTAGGTGTCCTGACGAATATGCTGACCGACGGGCCTGTCCCGGTGTTGAATGAGGCCGCAACCCTTCTGGGGAATGCGTCGCTGCCCGTGATGCTACTTTGCGTAGGCGCCAATATTCGTGTGCGCGGCTTGGAGACGGCCGTCGTCCCGATGTTGATATCCTGCGTTATAAAACTCGTCATATTCCCCGCTGCGATCCTGGTGCTCGCTATTCTCATGGGCCTTTCCGAGATGGAGACCGTCGTCGCGCTTCTTTTCGGCGTGGTGCCCACATCTGCTTCGTCTTACACATTCGCGAAGCAGATGGGTGGAGACGCGCCACTCATGGCGGCGATCGTGACACTGCAGACCGTCTTTGCTTTCCTCACTATGCCTCTAACCCTCACGCTGGCCCGGCAATTTATGTAGTCCGCAACGTGCCACAAGGTCTTGCCTGAGTGCTCACAAAGGCTATTGAGATAGCGCATAAGCGTACATCAGCAGACTGGCCGCCACGCCGTCAGCCGAAATCCATGACATGCGGGCAGATATCGTTTGTCTTGTCCGCCAACGAGACAACGTCATGCAAAAGGAAAAAGAGCACGTCGCCCTGATATCGGTGCTGGCAAGCGGCGGTTTGGCGATCGTCAAGTTTGTGATCGGCTTCATGACGGGCAGTATCGGTCTGATCTCGGAGGGCGTTCATTCTTCCTCGGATTTTGTCGCGACCCTGATCACTTGGTGGGCCGTCCGCGTCAGCCACAAACCCGCCGATGACGACCATCACTTCGGCCACGGCAAAATGGAAAGCATGGCGGCGCTATTCCAGGTCGTTTTGCTTTTTGGCGCTGCCGGATGGATCGCTTATGAAGCGATCAAGCGGCTTCTCGGTGAATCCCACGTCATTGAAGGCGCTTGGATGGCTATCGCCGTTCTGGTCGGCTCCATCATTGTCGACTTCTGGCGCGTACGGGCTCTCCGTAAAGTCGCTAAAGCCACGGGTAGTCCGGCACTCGAAGCGGACGCGCTGCATTTCCTTTCGGATATGCTGTCTTCCGGCGTCGTGCTAATCGGCATGATTTTCGTCGCGTTCGGGCAAATGTCGGCTGATGCTGTTGCAGCTCTCATTGTGGCCTGTTTCATTATTTTTGCGGCGTTTAAGCTGGGGCGTCAGACTTTTGACACGCTGGTTGACACGGCGCCTGAAGGGGCTAGCCGCGCCATTGCCGCGCACGTTGAAAGGATCCCTGAAGTTCTGGCTGTTGAGCGAACCCGTGTACGTAGCGCAGGCGCGACGCTCTTTGTTGAACTCGCTGTCGCCGTCAGCCGGTCACTTCCCCTTGACCATGTCTCGGCGCTAAACGCTCAGATCGTCGAAACGGTCCAGAATGAATTTCCCAACGCCGAGGTGATCGTCGTTGCAGAGCCGCGCGCGGTCGACGATGAAGCCATTGAAACGCACCTGCGCGTGATTGCCGCGAATCTCGGCGCCGCCATCCATCGCCTGACGATCCAACGGGTGGCCGGACGGCTTTCGATCAGCGTCGACATCGAGGTTCAAGCCGATCTCAGCGTCGACCAAGCTCACGATGCCGCCAGCGAACTCGAAGCCGCCATCCGCAAAGAACTCGGCGATGACATCGAAATCGATACGCACATCGAGCCCATGGCAGCGAACTGGCTGTCCGGCAAAGAAATCCCGGACGAGCGCTATCGCACGCTGAAAGACTCGCTCATTGCTTCAGCCGATGAAGGCGGCGTCGTGCGGGACGTGCACAACGTGCGTATTCGCTCGACCGAGCTTGGCCTTATCATGAACTTCCACTGCCGGTTGCCGCCGGACATGCTGGTGAGCGATGCCCATACGGCTGTCGATGAAGTGGAGCGGCGTGTACGTTCGCTCCATCCCGATGTTGTACGGGTTGTCGGGCATGCCGAACCGCAGCGTGCGATTTAGGCATGCCCGTTGCCCGGAGACGGCAGGCAGCGGCCGGCTTATTTCTTCTTCATCGAGGCGATGTAGTCGGAAATTCGGGTTTTGAGCCCCGGCTCCATGACCGAGCGGGCTAATTCGGCGAGATCAGAATCCCGGCGATCGTCGTTCGTCAGTTGCAGGACGCGTTCCAGTCGCGACGCACTCAGAATGGATGCGGCTTCCGTTGCTTCTGTCACCAGTTGCGGCCAGTTATCCTGTTCCGCAATTCCCGTTAGGAAGCCGATGCGCAGAGCTTCGTTAGCTTCCAAGATCTTGGACTTCGACAGCACATCACGGGCATTGTCCCGGCCGATGACTTCGGCCAATCGCCGCGTGCCCAACACGACACCAAAACGCAAGCCCGGCATGCGGAAGCGCGCGCCTGGCGCAGCGATACGATGCGTGCACGAGGCGACCAAATCGGCGGCTGCGCCGAAGCAGGGTCCGTGCACAAGAGCCATCGTCACGAACGGAGCATAGTGCACTGCCTGGAGAAGTGCCTCAACACGCAAGAAGCGCAGAGCGAGATCGCCCTCTGTCTGTTCTTCCAGGCCAGTAAAGTCGAAACCTCCCGAAAAGCCCTTACCCGCGCCACGGAACACGACGAGACGCGTTCCGTCGCCCCGGCAGACTTCAAGCGCAGAGAGAAGTTCTTCGACAATACCGCTATCGAGCGAGTTGAGCTTGGCTGGCCGTGACAACGTCAGCGTTGTCGTTGTTCCGTCCTTGCTAACCTCGACGCTGTTCGCGTCGAGCCGTTCATCTATGGTCATAGACAGGTCTTAGCTTTCCTGTTGCGTTTCGGAGTTTCCGAGCTTCAACGACCGGTTCCACCCTGCGCCACGACGCGTGCAGGCGAGCTGAGCCACTCCTCGAATACCTCTTCGGTGTGAGCACCGAGTTGTGGAGGCTCACGGGAGATCTCAAACTCGTATCCCGTCATCTTCACCGGATAAGCCGTTGTGCACGTCTGAACGCCATTCGGCAACCGCAACTCATGTATCAGTCCCATTTCACGGACATGCGGATCAGCCAGGATCTCCCGATAGGTGTTGATGGGCGCCGACGGGACCCCGCGGCGATCCATCTCCTCGAGCCACTCGCTCGCAGACTTTTGGGAAAACGGAGTATTTAGGATTTCCGCCAACGCCTCCTGATTTTGGGCGCGGTCAAGCTGAGTTTTGAAGCGTGGATCTTCGGTCAGCTCGGGCAAACCGACAGCTTCGGCAACCTGCTTCCAAAGCTCATTGTTACCGGCGGCGATCACGAAATAATCGTCGCTGGCGCGATAGGCTTGGTAAGGCGCGTTGCGCGGATGCGCGGAGCCCAGGCGCCGCCCGTCACGACCGGTGCCGAAAAACTCACTGGTCTGGAGCGCTGCAACGCCGACGAGCGAGCCCAGCATCGAGCAATCAATGTAGGCCCCTTCACCCGTTTCGCGGGCACGCATCAAGGCCGCGAGGATCGTGTAAGCCCCGTACAGACCAGCGCAGAAGTCGCCGACCGGCACGCCGCATTTTACAGGCGGGCGTCCCTCTTCTCCTGTCACGCTCATCAGGCCGCTCATAGCCTGCACCGTCACGTCGAAAGCACCGCGCTGCGCATATGGGCCGGTTTGCCCGAAACCCGATATGGAGCAATAGACGAGACGAGGGTTGAGGCGACTGGCCTCATCATAGCCGAGCCCGAGCCGACGCAACACGCCAGCGCGGAAGTTCTCGATGATCACATCGCTGGCAGCCATCAATTCCTTGAGGTGCGCGATGCTCGGCTTGTCCTTCAGGTCGACGGCGATAGAACGCTTGTTGCGATTAAGCGAAGCGAAGTTCTCGCTGTAGACCTCGCCATCCGGGCTCGGCGTCAATGGCGGCCAACCGCGCATGCCGTCGCCCCCGACTGGATTTTCCACCTTAACGACGTCAGCTCCAAGGTCGGCCAACAGCGAGCCCGTAAACGGGCCCGCTGCGATTTGACCGAACTCAAGAACCTTCACTCCGGCGAGTGGCCCGTTGGGCCCTCTGCTCTTAGCCATTTCTTGTTGTCCCCTTGCCGAAGCAATCTTATTCCGCGGCTTCGGCTGGGCGACCGGCCGTCTCCTCGCGATGCATATCGGCGAAGATCTTACGTGCGCGACGCAGGGCAAGATCCGGCTTGAGGAAGACTTCAGAATAGCCCTCGTCAGGGTATTCAAACATCTTCTGTTGCTCAGCAACCGCCCAGAGATCCTCTGCCGCCACATCGGGGAACATTTCAGAGGCGCGGCGCGCGGTCGATTTGGAAGGATCACCCTTGGACATATGATGTGCGGGGCAATTGATGATGATGCGCCACACGTGGTTACGCTCATCAATCGGGGTGTGCGTATGGATCAGCACGTACCCACGCTCAACACCCTCGACGTTCATCTCCCCGGGGTATTCCTGGTCGCCTTCACGCGGTGCGAGCTCGCCTGGAGGGGCGTTGCGCATAACCACGCGCGTAACACCAGGATTCATAAGGCAGTGCGTGTGGTGCCGGTCAACGACATCGTAGTGGAACCAATCTACAAGGTAGGGCGGCTGGGCGTAGTCGTTGGTCTTGCGAATGGTCATTACATACTTGTTGCCGTCAACTTCGCCCTCTTCCAACTCGATCGGAATACGGCTGTTGGCGATATCACCGATGTTGCCATCGTGCAGCGGATAGAAGTGCGTGATATCGAGCAGGTTCTCGATCAGAAGCAGATAGTTCGAGTCGACGGTCATGGGGCCGACGCAGATCGATTCCCATTTGTCATCGCCAACCTCAGGCACGCGAGGCGGCTTGCGTGTTTCAGACTTATCGGGATCACCCGGCCAGATCCAAACTAAGCCATCCTGCTCTATCACAGGAAACGCGCGGACTACGGCTTGCGGGGAGATAGGCCCGGTGGGGTGAGACGGGATCATCACGCACTTGCCGGACGTGTCATAGCGCAGACCGTGATAGGCGCACTCGAGCGTGCCATCTTCCATCAAGCGGCCCTTGGACAGCGGAAAGCGTTTATGAGAGCAGCGATCGTCATAGGCAACGACATCGCCATCCTTCGTTCGCCACATCACGATCGGACGTTTGGCGATCGTGTGCCCCGTCAGCTTCTCTTTGGGAAAGTCAGACGAGAGCCCGGCAACATACCAGCAGTCTCGCACAAAAATCTGTTCGGTCATTTCGTTTCCTCGCTCGTGTTTATTGTTTTGTTCTGGGGTAACTTGCAGCTCCGGGCCTCGGTTAGAGATCCAATTCAAGCACGCCGCCCTTGGCTCGCGCGCAGCAGACCATCACGTAGCTCTTGCGCTCTTTGTCGCTCAGAACGGTGTCGCGATGCTCAGGATTACCGGAGAGGTAACGTGTAATGCAGGTGCCGCAGTATCCATCCTCGCAGTCGGTATCGACGACGCAACCGGCGTCCTTCAGGACTTCGGAAATTGAGCGATCGGAAGGAACCGGCAACGTTTGCCCCGTGCTCTTGATCTTGACCTCGAAGGGCACATTCTCCGACTGATCGTATTCAATGCCGGCTGAAGCGAAGTATTCGCGGTGGACGGCATGGGGTGGCCACGCTTCCGTGCATTCGCCACAGGCGTTCATGAACCCCTGGGGACCACAGAAATAAAGGTGCGTTCCAATCTCGTAGTTGGAGAGAAGAGCTCTGATGTCGAGCCCATTCTGAGGTATCCCGCCATCGTGATGGATCGTGACCTTGCCAGCCTCGACGTAAGGCGCGAGCTGCTTGAGAAACGCTGTCCGCTCGGGACTGCGGGTTGCGTAGTGCATCGACCACCGCGCACCCTTGGCGTCCAGTTCCGCTATCATGGCCATCATTGGCGTTACGCCGATGCCACCTGCCAACAACAGATGCGCGCGTGCCTCCCGGCCAGCCAAAGGAAAGTGATTGCGCGGATTGCTGACCACCAACGAGTCGCCCTCGCTGATTGCCTCATGCATCAACTTCGAACCGCCGCGGCCGTTTTCTTCCTTCAGGACTGCGATGACGTACCGGTGCCGTTCCGCCGGATCGTTGCAAAGTGAATAGGAACGAATGGTTCCATCCTTCAAATGCACTTCGACGTGTGCGCCGGCCGTAAACGGAGCCAACGGCGTCTCATCAGAAGCGACGAATTCAAAGGTCTTTATGCCTTCTGCAACGTCTTCGATTTTAGCGACACGTACCGTACGCTTTTCCTTGCGCCGTGCCAGATCGTCATCCGTTGACGTCTCATTCATCTCGTTTTCAAACCTGTCCGTCTCTTCAAGCATGTCCACCCTCCGGCGTGATAAGCCGTGTTGCTTTCATGCTCATGCTCGCCCATCCCATCAATCGACGCAAACGATATTAAAAGAACGAATATCATCAATTTTTTTGATCATCATGACACCAAAACGCCGTAAAATAAGGGCCGGCGCCCTGCACGCCATGCTTTGCAGGGCACCGGCATCAGTAGCTCGTTAGGCGGGCCAGCTGAAATTCAGTGAACGTGCGTGGAGGAAATCTCCTTCCGCAACGGTGGTGTAAGCTTTCTGCTCGCCACGGAACTTGTTCATGCTGGCAAAGATCTTCTTCGCCAACGCATCCCGTTCCGTGATCTCGTTTAGAACCTCAGCAGACGTTTCGCCGAGTTTCGTGATCTGCTCGTCGTTGAGCCTCCGGATCTCGACGCCGTGCTTGTTCACAAACTGATCAAGGATGGGCCCAGAGCGCGCCTGGAATTCACTCAACATGACAACATTCGCAGAGAATGCACATTGCTGAACGATCGCTTTGAGATCGTCTTCGAGCGAATCCCACTGCTTCTTATTGACGAAGAGTTCGAGCACTGTTCCCGGCTCGTGCCAGCCCGGGGTGTAGTAGTACTTCGCGTGGCGCCAGAAGCCCAAGGATGCTTCACCGTAAGGGTTGTTCCACTCGACCCAGTCGATCGCACCAGAGGCCAGCGCGGTCGTTACTTCGTTGGCCGGCAAGTTAACAACGGTGGCACCGAGACGCTTCATCACCTCGCCACCGAGACCCGGCATACGCACCTTCAGACCTTTAATGTCGTCGAGCGTATTGACCTCTTTGCGGCTCCAGCCCGGATGCTGCACGCCGGTGTTACCGCAGGGAAAGAACTTGCAGCCAAACGCATCGGCATAAAGTTCATCGCACAGCTTTTCACCGCCGCCGAAGTGATACCAGGCATTGTATTCCTGAGCGGTCAGACCGAAGGGGAAGTTACTGACAATTTCAGCCGCGGGTGCTTTGCCCTTCCAATAATAAGGGCACCCATGGCCCATCTCGACGGTACCCGTCTTCACCGCGTCGATGGATTCAAATGCCGGTACGATTTCGCCGGCAGCGAAGAGCTCAACGGACAAACGTCCGCCGGTGCACTTGGTCACCTGATCCGCAAAGTACTGCGCTCCTGTGCCGAGCCCTGGCAGGTTCTTTTGCCAAGTCGTCACCATCCGCCATTTACGCTTGTTTTGGGCAATTGCTGGCTTGGGGAAAGTCGCAGCGGCTGCCGCAGCCGTTGTCGCTGCAGCAGACACCATGAATGTCCTGCGATGCATGGGTATTTCCTCCGACAATCATTTTTATCGGGAGCCCCGCTTACTTTACGACACCCCCTTTTTTGCAGGAACCGACGCTCGCTGCCGCTGCGTCGCGGAGCGTTCGACGATCCCATGCGAACACTATCGGAGACGAAACGCATCACTACAATCGATTATTTTCAATCTAGACTCTCCATTAAATCTGATAGGATAAAATTGAAACGTCGGGGGTGTTCCATGAAAATCAGTCAATACACACCCAATCATTTCAGCGAAGATCGGGGAGGCTGAACGCATGGCGCGCGTGGGCGAATTAGACGGGTCGGCATTGCCGGCCGACCTTCAAACGCTTTGGAAAACGTTCTCAACCCCTCCGCGCGACTTCACGAACCAAGTCCGCGTGCTTGCCCACTCACCGGATGCGTTTCGGCATCTCTATGGATTGATCGAGGCCTTACGATCATCGCCAAGCCTCTCGCCACGACTGATTGAAATCGCTGTGGTTACGACGAGCCGCGTCAACGCTTGCCCTTATTGCGTCGGACATCACGGAGCCGCCTTGGCTGCGCACGGGCTAGAGCCTGAAACCATCGAAAACATTTTGGAGCCCGATGTACCCGGCCTCAGCGAGAAGGAACGCCTCGTACGGGATTATGCGCGGCTTGTGTCCGAACGAGCCTGGGGCATCAGGGACAGCGTATTTGAGGATCTCTCCAAGCATTTCGACGAGCGGGAGATTGTCGAACTCACCGTGCGCATCGGTTTGTGCACATTGTTCAACAAGTTCAATCAGGCACTGCAAATCGACGCCGAGACAAGTCTCATGACAATGCTCTCTGGCTCTGGATTGGAGGCTGGCGAAGGTATGCCGACATCGCCCGCGCGTACGAACGACAAAACATCGCGCGAGGAAGCCCAATGAATTTCAAGCAATTGGAAACGTATTATTGGGCCGCCAAACTGGGTAGCTTCTGCTCGGCGGCTCAGCGGCTCAATGCAACGCAATCTACTGTCTCCATGCGCATCATAGAGCTTGAGCGCGATTTGGGCGTCGAACTTTTCGACCGAAGTCAACGCACAGCGCGCCCGACGGCCAAGGGTCGCGAGCTAATGGCCTACGCAGAACAGGCGATGCGGCTTTCGGTTGAAATTCAGCAAACCATTGGGGCAGAAGACGCCGCGACCGGCATCTTGCGTATCGGTGTCGTTGAGATGATTTCGGTCACGTGGCTTCCCGCGCTTATGAAGCTCATCCATGAGCGGTTTCCATCCATCACCGTGGAGCTGGACGAAGCGCTCACCCATAATCTTATTGAGCGATTGAATCAGGGCTCACTTGATCTCATCCTGATTCCCGGTCGTGTTCCCGGCTATAGCACGACGCCGGTGCCGCTCGGATACGTCGATTTCGCGTGGGTCGCCAGTCCGTCTCTTGGCGTGCCGGATTCAGTTCTCACACCCAAGCTTATGCAGGAATATCCGATCATCGCTTTATCGCGAGAGTCGTATCACTACACCTCAATTGAAGATTGGTTTCGCTCGGGTGACGCTTATTGCCGCCGCGTAGATACGTGCAAAAGCTTCGGCGTCGCTGCCTCGCTGGCAGCAGCTGGCCTCGGCTTAACGCTGCTCCCGCCTCGCTGCCATCAGGACACGATCGATTCAGGACGATTGAAGATCCTCGAAACCGATCCGGCGGTTCCTCGCGTGGAATTCACCGCAACGACGGCTATCGGCAGCATTCAACCAGTCGCGCGGAAAATTGCGCGACTGGCCGCTGCGGTGAGTAACTTTTCCGATGTGCCGCCGGCCAAATCCGGCCGGCGGGAAAAACGTTCATCCTTACCCGCGTCTTAGCCCAAAAGGACTGACGGCAGCCAGGTCGCAATTTCGGGGAAGGTCCAGATGATGGCCAGCATCAGGATCTGTATTGCGATAAACGGCATCACACCCCGATAGATCGTCGTGGTCTTGATCGACGATGGTGTCACGCCTCTGATATAGAACAGCGCCCAACCAAATGGTGGTGTCAGGAAGCTCGTCTGCAGGTTGATACCCATCATCACGCCGAGCCAAACAGGGCTGATATCGGCCATGAAAAGCGCTGGTGCTACGATGGGCACAACGATGAAAACGATCTCGATAAAGTCGAGCACAAAGCCCATCACGAACATAACAAGCATAACAATGAGCATGGCGGTGAAGAACCCGCCCGGTAGGCCCGTCAGAAACTCATGAACCAAATGATCGCCGCCAAAGCCGCGGAACGTCAGCGAAAAGATCGACGCGCCGATCAAGATCGCAAACACCATTGCGGAAATACGTGCCGTTGAACTTGCGACCTCACGCAATACGCTGATCTTAAGTTGCCCGCGAAGGAAAGCCAACAGAGTTGCCCCCACGCCACCGAATGACGCTGCTTCTGTTGGCGTGGCCAGACCTCCCAGGATGGACCCGAGCACTGCCAGGATAAGGAAGATCGGTGGCACGAGAGCCTTTGCGATCTTGAGGATCAGCTCCGTCCGCCCGACATCCTTGCGATAATATGCCGGGCTCGTCTCAGGGTTAAAGATAGCCATGTAGACGAGATAGAGGATGTATAGACTACTCAGCATTAGCCCTGGGATCAAGGCGCCCGCGAACAGATCGATGACACTGAACGGTTCGACGATGAAATTGCCCTTTGCGAGCTGCGATTCCGCATATACGCCAGATAGCGAGTCAGCCAGCACGACCAAGGCAATCGACGGGGGGATGATCTGACCCAGCGTGCCCGAGGCACAGACCGTTCCGCAGGCCAGCTTGGGGTCGTAACCTGCCTTCAACATCGCAGGCAGGCTCAATAGCCCCATGGTGACAACTGTTGCTCCGACAATGCCCGTCGAGGCCGCCAGCAACATGCCGACGATGGTTACGGATATGCCTAGGCCACCGCGCAACGAGCCGAAGCATTGGCCCATCGTTTCCAGGAGTTCATCAGCAATCCGCGAGCGTTCGAGCATCACGCCCATGAACACAAACAACGGTACAGCAACAAGAACCTCGTTGCTCATCACGCCGTAGAGGCGACCAGGGATTGCGTTGAAAAAGAACAAATCGAACACGCCCATCGAAGCCCCGATGAACGCAAACACAACCGATACTCCCGCCAACGTAAAGGCGACGGGAAAGCCGAGCATCATGGCGGCGCAAACTGCGACGAGAAGCAGAATGCTCATAAGTTCGTTTGTCGGCATCTTATTCCCCCGAATGAGCTGCAGCTGAGCCTTGAGGCGCGGCGTTAAAATCCGGACTCCATTCTTCGGCGCCACGGAGCACCAAGATGCTTCTCAGCAATAACGCTAAGCCTTGAAGACCAACGAGGACGACGAAGGCAAGGATGCAGCTCTTAAGCAGGAACAGGCCGGCTAATCCGCCAGCCTCCTGAGAGCCTTCAAGCCGGCTCCAGGACAGCTCGACATAAGGGTAGGAGACCCACCAGATCAAAATGAGTGTCGGAAACAGGAATGCGAGCGTTCCGAAACCGTTGATCAGGGCTTTTGTTTTTGGGCTCGCGGCGCCGTAAAAGACGTCAATGCGGACGTGCCCGTCGTGGAGAAGCGTGTAACCCGATGCCAAAAGGAAGATGATGGCGTGGGTCCACAAGTAAACTTCCTGCAGCCAAACCCAGCCCAGACTGAACCCATATCGCAGCACAGCGACTAGGCACGTGTTGAAGACTAGTAATATGCTGAGCCACGAGATGACGCGACCAACGCGTTCGTTAAACCACTCTATGGCGGTTACCGCCGCAGCAAGACCTTCCATGTCCCCCCGAAACCCAAAGCGCTTCCACCCTAACCGGCTTTTTCAAGCTCTATAATTTTAGTGCGCATCATGTTGCCACCTGGATCAAAGCCCAGCGTTTTCAGCACAGACGCACGTCGCAATCCAGCCCCGAAATGGAAACCGAATTCAGTTTGGGTCGACAGTCGCAAAGACGACCCATCAACTCAAACGAATTTATTGAATAAGGATTCAACAGGAATTCTGTATTGGTGAGCGTCCCGCGCTTTAGAGTCATGAAGGCTTACGCGACCTCGTACCAGCTGCTCATACCGCCGGCTTGATGCTCAAGCATATGGCAGTGAAGCATCCAGCGTCCCGGATTATGCGCCAGGAAGGCGACCGTTACCTCTTCACCGCGCTCCATCAAAATCGTATCGCGCCAATAGGGTAGAGGCGTTCGCCGCGCGTGCGCGACCTCCTTTACGTGATGGCCATGGAAGTGCATCGCGTGCGGCCAAGCCGTACGATTGACAATGCGTACTTTTACCGTTTTCCCAAGCGGTATCTGCATCAACGGCGATTGGGGCATTCCAACAATTCCGTTGAATGCCCAAATTTTATGATGCTCGCGGACCAGCTCGCGCGCACCATAGCGCTTACCTTTGTACTCGGCGGCTTCAAACGCCGACATCGCACCGCCGGTCATCTCAAGATCTACGTTGATGGCACGATCGAGGTCCAATGCGACCGGCATCGGGTTTTGGGGCAGTAAAGGAATGTCGGTCAGGATATTCGGCCGTTCGCGCTTTTCCTTATGATAGACAAAACGGCCAATACGCAACTTCTCCCGACCGGTATCGGCCAGGATCGAAGTCTGCGCCCCGACGTCCTGGTCGCAATCCAAAATAAGATCTGCGCGTTGTGCAGGGGCTAGGCGTACGAGGTTATTGCCCGGCGCAAACGGACGATCTAATGGCTGCCCATCGAGCGCGATCACCATCGGGACATGTCCCTCGAACGTAATCCCGATAATGCGTGCGTTGGCAGCATTGATGAGCCGTAGGCGCAGGCGCTGCCCAGCGCGTACCGGGATATCCTGTTCGCCGCGCCCGTTGAGCGTCAGGACGTTGCCCAGTCGTCCCGCATGCGAAATGTCGTGCATGCTTCCAAGGGACGCCTCGTCGATGTGACCGTTGTCCCCGAGGCGCCAGTCATCGATCATCAGGACCAGATCTTGATCACAGGGCGGTGGCTGCTGCTCTTCAACGATGAATGGGCCATAAAGACCGCGTGCCAACTGCTCCCAGGTCCGGTTATGCGGATGATACCAATAGGTGCCGGCATCAGGTGGCGAGAAGCGGTACGCGAAAGTTTCGCCCGGAGTGACCGGGGTTTGCGTGAGCCCTGCAACGCCGTCCATGCTGTTATCGATCCGAATGCCGTGCCAGTGGATTGTCGTCGGCTGAGGCAGCGAATTGACGAGATCAATGGCGACTGGTTTGCCCTGCGCAACGCGCAATTCAGGCCCAGGCACATGGCCCTCGTAGCCCCAGATCGGCGTGCGCGGCGCATCTGTCTCCAACAGTTCGGCTTCACCCAGCTTAGCGGTTAATCGCCGTACCTGTTCATTTGTGGAAGGCTGTTGCGCTTTCAGCGACCCCGCCAAGACTGTCGCAGCGGCAAAAGCCGAGGCACCCCCAGTGAATTGTCGTCGCGTGATCGTGAAGCGCATCATCCCTCCGCGCACTGCGGGTGCCGCCAGCTCTTGCCAATATAACGTTATTCTGCAGTTTAGCCGAATTTCGCGGTCAGGTATTGAGGCGTCACTCCAGACTTTGCATTGCGAGTTCGAAGGTGGCATCAAGCGGCTTGTAAATCCGGCTCTGCCCGCACATTCAGTCAGTGCCTTGCCACAGGATCCCCTAGATGAAGTTGTTTTACAGCCCTACCTCGCCATACGCTCGCAAAGTGCTCGTGGTTGCACATGAGAAGGGGCTCGTGGATGCGTTCGAACTTGTGGAGGTCAATCCCTGGAAGGACCCGGAGGACCTGCTTGCGGTGTCGCCATTCTGCAAGGTTCCCACACTTGCGACGAAAGAAGATGGCGTCATCACTGAGAGCACGACCATATGCGAATATCTGGACAACATTAGTGCCGCGCCTTCGCTCGTTCAGCCGAACAGGCTGGAAGTCCTTACGCGCGCAGGAATAGCCCAAGGGCTGAAGGATGCCACAGTGGCATCGGTTCTGGAAGGGCGCCGTCCCGTTGAGTTCCAGTGGCATTCCTGGCTTGAAAGGCAGCGTAACGCTATCACCCGCGCCTTGCCCAGGGTACCAACTCCGCCGTCCGGCCGCTTCGACCTGGGCGATATTGGCTTGGCCTGCGCGCTCGCCTATTTGGACTTGCGGCTGAAGGAGCTCGATTGGCGTAGCCTCCAGCCTGGTTTGGGGCCCTGGCTGGAAGAGGTTAGCACGCGTCCTTCGATGCTGGCGACGAAGGTTTAAGCACTTAGATCTTGAGCTGAAGCTTGCGCAGTTTCGAGTAGAGCGTTTGCGGATTTATCTGGAGACGCTCGGCAGCGCCACCTGCGCCCGACACCCGCCCTTGGCTCGCCATAAGGGCACGTTCCAGATTGCTTCTTTCAAGCTCATCCAATTCCTGCGCCGTCAGTATCCGATCTTCATCGACAGATGTCGCTGCCTTGGCGGGCGCGCGCACCTCTTTCGGCGTATCTGTTCTTCCCGGAAGGTTGAGCTGCAATTTGCCCCGCGTCGACAAAATCGCGGCCCGCTCCATGACGTTCTGGAGTTCACGCGCATTACCCGGCCAATTGTAGCGTTGCAAGGCCTCCATGTCGGCGCGGGTCATACGTGGCTCAGATATATTCATTCGCCGGCAACTGACGCTCAGGAAGTTTTGAGCCAGCGTTGCTATATCTTCCGGCCGCTTCCGTAGCGGCTGGCACTCTATGGGAAACACATTGAGACGGAAGAACAGATCTTCGCGGAAGCGCCCCGCCAACACCTCCTTCTCAAGATCACGGTTCGTCGCGGCGATAATGCGAACATCGACGCCGCGCGTGTGCTCCTCACCTACCCGTTCGAAATAGCCCTCCTGCAGCACGCGCAGGAGCTTCGACTGGAGGTCGATCGGGATCTCGCCCACCTCGTCGAGAAAGAGGGTTCCGCCATCGGCCAGTTCGAAGCGACCGACGCGGTCACGCAATGCGCCGGAGAACGCGCCTTTAACGTGCCCGAAGAATTCACTTTCAAACAGTTCACGTGGAATTGCCGCGCAGTTCACACGAATTAACGGACGGTTCTTCCGTGCTGACGCCTTATGAATCGCGACCGCGACCAGCTCCTTGCCCGTTCCGCTCTCCCCAGTGATCAGAACGTTGGCGTCCGTCGGCGCAACGACGTCGATCTGGCGAATGATGCGCATCGTACCAGCCGACGTCCCCAGAATTTCGTGGTGGTTCGAATGCGTGAGAATTTCTTCCTGCAGGTAGGCGTTTTCCTTTTCCAGCCGCTCACGCAGGGCAGCGTTCTCATCAAGCGCCTTCATGAGCTTATCTTCATTGCTCTTGCGTTCGGATATATCGCGAAAGATCACGACAGCGCCGATGGAGCGGCCATCCTGCATGAGCGGCGTCGACGTGTATTCGATCCACAGGGGCTTGCCGTCCTTGCGCCAGAACACCTCGTCATCGACGCAGGTCACGACGCATTCCCTGAACGCATTGTAGATAGGGCAGCATTCCACCGGATAACGCGAGCCGTCCGCATGCTTGGAGTGAACGACGTCGTGGATCTTGCGTCCGATCAGCTCTTCCGCAGTCCATCCCAACATTCTTTCAGCCGCTGGATTTACGAACGTCGTAATGCCGTTGTCGTCCACGCCATAGATGCCCTCACCCGCGGCGGACAGAATGAGCTGATTGCGCTGCTCGATTTCGCGAAAGATCCGCTCGGCTTTGCGCCACTCTTCCAGACCACGACGAATTGTGACGTTGGCTTCGTTATCCACCGCACGCCGCTGCATGGCGTCGAGATCATGAATTTTGAGGATCAGCACGGCGCCCCTGCCTGTTCCGCAGGCCACAAACTCGTGCTCCACCGACTTCGGCGCATCCTCTTCTGCCTTTGCGACGAGGTCTCGCGAAATCGTATGGCCCTTTACCATCGCCGCTTCCGAGGCCACGTGCAGCTCGCCGAAGGAGTCCGGGTAAAGGTCGCTTACTCTCGTCGTCAGGAGTTCAGCGCGTGTCAGCCCAAAAAAGCGGCAGGCAGCCTCGTTGGCACGCAGAACTGCATTCTCCAACGGGAAGATGATTAATTGTGCCTGGGGTGATGCTTCAAACCCCGTAAGAAGCAGCCGCGCCGCGGGATCGTCAGCCAAACCCGGAGAAGCTTCCGCTCCGAGGATATCGGTTGGGATTACATTCATGACAAAGCCCCCTGCCGAAGAGCATAAAACTCGATTTCTATTTTTTAAATTCATAATTTGATTTTGAAAACTGATAATTTATGAATTTAGATAACACCCATCCGCACCCTGCGGCCTCCACCCATCATACTGATTTCAAATGTAATTTTTCTCATCTCGAGTTTTGGCACACGTCTTGCTGAGAGGTTAACCAGTTTCGGAGGTCGGATCCCCGACGAACAGCAACGATGGAGTGTCGTCCATGACAACAAAGAGCCTAGGCAATCCCTACGATCCAACCTGGATCTACGTCACGGCAAAGGTTGTAGTTGTTCTGAATGTGGGACCTCGGGTCATCATCATGACAGTGCCGCCAACGCGAGCGCTCCTCAAAACAACGAAGAAGCTCTTGAGCGCGCCATCGAAAGCGCTGTCGTCCGCTCCGTCTTCGGTCACAACGAACTATCACGCCGATCCTTCGCCGGCCTGCTCGGCGGTTCCGCTCTCGCAGCTGCGATCGCAGCCGTGTTTCCCATGGACGCTGCGAAGGCTGCCATTCTCGATGAACTTGGCAAACCGGAAAAGGCGAAACTCAAGGTCGGCTTTGTTCCCATCACCTGTGCGACGCCGATCATCATGGCTAAACCACTTGGGTTCTATGAGAAGTATGGCCTCGATGTTGATGTGATCAAGACGGCGGGCTGGGCCGTTGCCAGAGACAAGTCTCTCAACGGCGAATACGACGCCTCTCACATGCTGACGCCTATGCCGCTCGCCATCACCATGGGTGCGGGTTCCACAGCGACGCCTTTCATCATGCCGGCAGTTGAGAACATCAACGGGCAGGCGATCGTCCTGCACAACGATCACAAAGACAAGAACGACCCGAAACAATGGAAGGGCTTCAAGTTTGGGGTTCCGTTCGAGTACTCGATGCACAACTTCCTGCTGCGCTACTACGTGGCCGAAGCAGGTCTCGATCCCGACAAGGATATTCAGATCCGTGTCGTTCCGCCGCCCGAAATGGTGGCCAACCTGCGCGCCGGCAATCTCGACGGCTACCTCTCGCCCGACCCATTCAATCAGCGCGCGGTTTGGGAAAAAGTTGGCTTCATCCATATTCTCACGAAGGAAATCTGGGACGGACATCCTTGCTGCGCTTTCGCTTGCTCGCAGGAATTCGCGACGAAGCTACCCAACACCTACGGCAACCTGTTGAAGGCCCTGGTCGACGCTACGCAGTACGCCAGCAACAAGGATAATCGCAAAGAAATTTCGACTGCGATCGCTCCCGCGAACTATCTCAATCAGCCCGTGCCCGTCATCGAGCAGGTCATGACCGGCCGCTACGCTGACGGTCTCGGCAATGTCAAAAACGTCCCCGATCGCATCGATTTCGATCCGTTCCCGTGGCACTCCATGGGCGTGTGGATCCTCACCCAGATGAAGCGTTGGGGCTATATCGAAGGCGATGTCGACTACAAGAAGATCGCAGAGCAGGTCTATCTGACGGCCGACTGCGGCAAGCTCATGAAGGATCTCGGGATGCCTGTGCCCGACAAGACCTACGAGAGCTACACGATCATGGGCAAGACGTTCGATCCTGAAAAGCCGGAAGAGTATGTCGCCAGCTTCCCGATCAAGCGCGGGGTCTGATGCCATGGCGATCGCAGACAACTTAAAGGCCGTGCTGCTTTCCGTTCTGATGCTCGTCGCTACGCTCGGCATTTGGGAACTTGCGACGCCGAACTCACAATCTTCGGGAGAGCTTTCCGAATACGAACTTATGACCGGTGGCGGGGGGCAGCAGGCGCGCGTCCCTCCGCCTTCGGCGGTGATCGAGAAAGCTGTCTCCGAACTGTCGAAGCCGTTTTACGACAACGGCCCAAACGACAAAGGCATTGGTATCCAGATTGGGTATTCACTCTACCGCGTGCTGACCGGCTACTTCCTGGCGGCACTCGTGGCAATCCCGATCGGGTTTCTGATCGGGATGTCGCCCCTGATGTACAAGGCGCTCGATCCATTCATCCAAGTGCTGCGGCCTATCTCACCCTTGGCTTGGATGCCTCTCGCCCTGTTCATCATTCAGGACAGCCAGGCCTCAGCCATTTTCGTAATCTTCATCTGTTCGATCTGGCCGATGCTCATCAATACAGCGTTCGGCGTGGCGGGTGTGCGCAAGGACTGGGTGAACGTCGCGCGGACACATCAGCTTTCACCTCTCAAGACCGCCTTTCTCGTCATTTTGCCGGCGGCAGCTCCGACGATCGTGACCGGCATGCGGATTTCAATCGGCATCGCTTGGCTCGTCATCGTCGCGGCGGAGATGCTCGTGGGCGGTACAGGCATTGGCTACTACGTCTGGAATGAGTGGAACAACCTCGACCTGACGAGCGTGATCTTTTCGATCCTGATGATCGGGGTCGTAGGCATGCTCTTAGACGCCGCCTTCGGGCAACTTCAGAAGGCCGTGCGGTTCCAAGAATAAATCGGCCGGACGAACGAAAAGGATAAGCTTCATGAGCAGGTCATTCATAGAAGTCTCCCAACTCGCCAAACGTTTTCCGGGCCCCAAAGACGGCCAGCCCCTAACGGTTTTCGAGAACGCAGACTTCACTATCAAGCGCGGCGAGTTTGTCTGCATCATCGGCCACTCCGGCTGCGGCAAGTCCACGATCATGAACATCCTCGCCGGGCTCGATGAGCCCACCGAGGGCGGCATCATCATGGATGGCAAGGAGATTTCCGGACCGAGCCTGGAACGCGGCGTCGTGTTTCAGAACTATTCACTCCTGCCGTGGCTTTCAGCACTTAAGAACGTCATGTTCGGCGTTCGTGCACGGCATCCTCAGTGGACACGCGCACAGGTCTACGAGCATTCGCAAAAGTTTTTGGGGCTCGTGGGGCTGACTGGGGGAGCCGAGCACCGCAAACCGGCTCAGCTCTCCGGCGGCATGCGGCAGCGTGTTTCGATTGCGCGAGCGTTTGCTATCCAGCCGAAACTGTTGCTGCTTGACGAACCGTTCGGTGCGCTCGATGCGCTTACGCGCGGCACGATCCAAGACGAGTTGACCCGCATCTGGTCCAGCTCCGAGCAAACCGTCTTCATGATCACGCACGACGTCGATGAAGCCATCCTTCTCGCCGACCGTATTCTTCTCATGACCAACGGGCCCTACGCGCGCATCGCCGAAAGCGTGGTGGTTGATATTCCGCGGCCGCGGCAACGCGGAGAGATCATTCATGATCCCGGTTACTACAAGATCCGCAACCACCTCGTGGATTTCCTGACCAATCGGTCCAAGAAGCTCTCGGGCTCACAGTCCGATGGTTCAACGAATAGCCCGATCACTGTCCGGCCCGCTTTGGATGAGGTCCAGTCCGACGGCCGCCCTACTTCGCCGCGCCCGCTGGTGTCGGTCGCGGTTTAAGCGCTCCCCAAGATCAACAACCGTCGAGGAAAACGACAATGAATAAAGCCGAAGTCACCGAAATGATTCTGGCGAAGAAGAAGCAAACTGGCATCACCTGGGCCAGCATGGCTGAAGCGATCGGCATGTCCGAAGTGTTCACGACTTCCGCGTGCCTTGGCATGAACTCTATGCCGCGTGACAAAGCCGATAAACTCGCCACCCATCTCGGCCTTCCGCAAGAGGCTGGTCCCGTCCTCGCGGAATTTCCGACGAAGATGTTCGAGCAGTCCATTCCGACAGATCCGTGCATTTATCGTCTGTACGAAATCGTCGGCGTCTACGGTCAGACACTTAAAGAACTCATCCAGGAGAAGGGTGGCGACGGGATCATGAGCGCGATCGACTTTGAGATGTATGTCGAGAAAATCCCTGATCCGAAGGGTGACCGCATCGAGATCAAGATGAGCGGCAAATTCCTGCCCTACAAGAATTGGTAAGTTCCTAATCACGTTAGAAACGAGGGGAGCGGGTTCTGTCTCGCTCTCTTTTTTTGCCTAATTGCCTTTGATGCTCACTTTCTATCGCCCGAATTTAGGATGCACGTCATGCGACCTCCCTTGCCTCCCTTCACCGCTGAAACCGCGGCTCAAAAAGTCCGAATGGCCGAAGATGCGTGGAACACGCGAGATCCCGAGAAAGTCTCGCTCGCCTACACGCCAGACACCGTTTGGCGCAATCGTGCTGAATTCATCAAAGGACGCGAAGCCGTTCAGGCGTTCCTGACGCGCAAGTGGGCCCGCGAACTCGAATACCGGCTGATCAAGGAGCTCTGGGCGTTCGACGGAAACCGGATTGCTGTGCGCTTCGCATATGAGTGGCGTGACGATTCAGGGCAGTGGTACCGCGCTTATGGCAACGAGAATTGGGAGTTTAGTGACGACGGCCTGATGGCGCGCCGCATCGCGAGCATCAACGATCTCCCGATCGCTGAAAGCGAGCGCAAATATCACTGGCCACAGGGCCGCCGGCCAGACGATCATCCGAGTCTCAGCGATCTCGGCCTTTAATTAAGTAAGCGCTCCGCGGCAGATGCCTCCTGCTGCCGCGGTTCCGGCCGCTTATCGCAGAGGGTGGCGATAGGTTTCCACGCGGGCAAGCCAGCCACGCTGCCATCTCTTGTCGGGTGGATTGTTGGAGATCCGGCGCTTCAAAGCAAAGCGGGCGGCATCTGCAAATTCGGCGAGCACCTGCTTAGGATCTTCCGACGTCCCATTCATTGCAAGGAGGACGTCTTTCAAACCCCAGCCTTCGGGTTCACCGGTGCGCCGATTGGGAAACGTCTCTTTATCGCTGATGCCTTCGCCCTTGAAATTTATGTAGTCGATCAGCGGGTAGAGATCCTGTGAAACTCCGACAAGCCTATAGAACTGACGGCGCACGTGAAGGCGGTCGTCCGCATTCGGCAGGCTGTCCAAAATCTTCGGGAGCGCTGCCTTCGTACGCTGCGCAAGATACTGGACTTGTAGATCCACGGTCTCCAGGAGGAACCTGCGCAGGCTCGTCATTTTCGGCGAGTAGAACTCGCGGCGGAATTCCTGCTGCGTCTTCCAAGGACAGGGTGGCACAGGCGAAACGTCCAGCCACGCCGGCGGCTTCGCTCCACGGCTGCGCAAGAACTCCAGCATCGCTGGAAAGCTCTCCCTGAACCGCGTATCAAGCCCCTCGGAAAACCAGATGAAATGGCCGATGCCGAGAGAGGCAAAATCCTCGGTCGTGTTCCAGGCGGTGATCGCCTCACGATCCCCACCGGATTCATTCAGCCAAACCTTCTGGCCGACCTTTTCCGCCAGATCCTGCGAAATCTCGATTGATCGCATGGGCGCCGCCACCAACTTTGGCTCTTCGACGAGAACTGGAGGCGTCTCCGTGGCAAACGCCGGAGACGTCAATACCAGAATTATACCGGAAGCAACAAAGGGGTTCAGTCGCAGCACGTTTTGTCCTTCGTGTTCCCCGTGCTCGTTAGGCCAACGCTCGATCATGCTGAAATGCATGGTAGCCCGCGGCACGCATCCTCTTTTACCCTATGCCGGAACAGAACGGCGGCAGTGTGATCATGCACAGGAGGCCGAAATCTGCGGCCTAGATGTTGGCGCAAAGGGGTAAAAGTTCGGTTTGTGAGGGGGAATATCGGTCGGAACTGGCGGCGCTCAAAACGAGCAAAGTTCATCGCCGTCCAACCCTGATAATTTGCGTGGAAAGACAAAGTGGCTGGGGAACCTGGATTCGAACCAGGACTAACGGAGTCAGAGTCCGTGGGTCTACCGTTAACCTATTCCCCAACGGCGCCAGAAACGGCGCTTCGCAATGGAGCGAGGCATATAACAATTCCGGACGCGGGGCGCAACCAGCGGCGTGCGGAGAATGCACTATCCCTTCGCGCTATCGCGCAATCGGCAGCAATTCCGGGCGATATTCGAAGTGCATGGTGTCGAAGTGGTGCCATTTTCCGCCCCATATGAAGCCATGACGTTCGAAGATCTCGACGATTTCGTATGGAATTCGGTTGCGGTACCGTGGGGACGCACCGCTGGCCGGCTTTGCCCAGCGCCAATAATCCGTATGCTTTATGGCGATGTCGATGGCGATGCCGTAACCGTGCGCCGAGATGCGATCGGTCCCGGCGATAACACGGCAATTGTACGTTCCTGCTGAGGGGATCAGGAACTTATCGAACTTTGACGAGAGCTTATCTAGCTCGTCGCTGACCCGCTGCAATTGCTCTGCAACCCCATTTATGCGCGTGACGCGAAGCCGCTGACTAGACTTCTTGGGAAGCCAAATAACGTCGACGAGCTCCTTATTCACCGCACCGGACCGACAGTCCCCGTACACTTTTCGAAAGAAGGCTTGGTTCCGTGCCCGCCCTGGATCGGCACCAGCATGGGGTGGCTGCGCGAGTTGGCCGAGCGGATAAGGCACGCGTAGCATGTCGGCGACGCTCGGTTTTTCAAGCCATTCGGCGCTGCCTGGAGGTTTCGGCTCCACATCAAGCGGCATGCGCGTACCATCCCGCCAAATGAGTGTCGTTTCGTCTGCGCCATCAATATAATCTTGGTACGTCTCAATTAGCCGTCCCGAAATTTCTTTAAGGGTCTGCGCCCCCTCGACGCCGCAATTCGCGGTGGTCGCCAGAGCCTGAAGCACCGCAACCATGAGAAACATGACAACGTAATTCATTGATACTTCTATACTTTACTCAATCATTAGGCGTTCACACGCTTGATACTACCGCTTTTCAGCCTACCGAGTACAAAGTCAGGCATCCTGCTTTACCACTCCTTGCGACCTGCTACACTCAGTTCAAGACGAATCCAGACGGCTGTCTGATGACGCAACTTCCTCCGACTGCCTGTGCCCTACAGCACGGGTTGTTTCGGAGCCAGCGCCAGACACTGGAGATAAAGCGGTGGAGGATTTTAAAGACGAGGGAGAGCCCCGCCCTGCGTCCGTGGACGAGAAAGTCCCGGCGCGAAAATCTGTATCTGCAGGTCCTCTGCACCATGAACGCGAGCCCGTCGACGTAAGGACGCTCGATGTGCGCCATTTGCTTACTGGCTCCCCCGCGCCAGAACCTCGAACAGCCGCGCTGGATTGCGTTCGTGATCAAAAGAAGCAAGCTTGTCTGAATGGCAACGCCAACGAGCGCGCGTTAAACCGCGGCGCCCGCCAGGAGACGGTTGAGCAAGTTTACGGCGCTCTCGATCTCGGCACGAACAATTGCCGCCTATTGTTGGCCCGGCCAACACGCCGCGGATTTCGCGTTGTAGATTCTTTTTCACGCATCATTCGGCTTGGTGAGGGTGTCTCGCAATGCGGTACGCTTTCGGAACCAGCCATGCGCCGGACGATGGACGCACTCAAAGTCTGTGGCTCCAAGCTCAACCGCCATGGTGTCCGCCGCGCTCGTCTCGTCGCGACGGAGGCTTGCCGATTTGCGAGCAACGGTCCGGATTTCCTCGCGCGTGTTAAGGAGCGCCTCGGTCTCGATATTGAAGTGCTCACCCCCGAAGTCGAGGCACGTCTCGCCGTCTCCGGCTGCGCCTCGCTGATCGATGACCGATCTGACTACGTTCTCGTTTTCGACATCGGCGGCGGTTCTTCCGAACTGATCTGGCTCAATCTATCGGGTGCAACACGCAAGCGTTCGCGCGGCGCGGATCGGATCGATGCACAGAACCATATGGCTGCATGGACGTCTTTGCCGGTCGGTGTTGTGACGCTTGCTGAAAGATTTGGCGGACGGTTCGTCACGTCGGAACGCTTCGAAGCGATGGTCGAACACGTCAGCAACTTGCTCCGCCCCTTCGAAGATAAGTACCAATTCGCGCCCCTGTTGCGTGATCGTCCGGCGCATCTGCTCGGCACGTCAGGTACGGTGACGACCATTGCAGGCATCCAGATGGGCTTGCCGCGTTATGATCGCAATCGGGTCGACGGATGCTGGCTCTCAGTCGCAGAAGCACGCGACATCACCTACAAGCTCGTCGGTAGCAGTTACGAGGAGCGCGTTGCCCAGCCCTGCATCGGGCGCGACCGAGCGGATCTCGTGCTCGCCGGCTGCGCTATCCTCGAGGCCCTGATACGGTTGTGGCCCTGTGAACGATTGCGGGTTGCCGATCGCGGGTTACGCGAAGGCATCCTGACCACATTGATGATAGAAGACGGTGTCTACCGGACACGGCGACGGCGCGGGCGCCAGCATCGCTGACAGCACATCTTAACTCTTAAAAGCACTTGCTAGACGAGGTCACTCCTTGGCGAAGAAAGGCAGCGGCGGGATTACCGGCCCGACAGGCGGGCAGCGCCAATTGCATGTTCGTGTGAAGACCGCGCGAAAGCGCTCAACATCGTCTGCTCGATGGCTCGAACGTCAGCTCAATGATCCTTATGTGGCCGCGGCCAAACGTGAGGGCATGCGCTCGCGCGCCGCTTACAAGCTCTTGGAAATCGATGACAAGCACCGAATCCTCAAACCCGGCCAGCGGGTGATCGATCTCGGGGCAGCGCCAGGAGGCTGGAGCCAGATCGCCGCGGACCGTGTGAAGGCTTTAGACGGGCAAGGTGACAAGCGCGGCCAGGTGGTTGCCATCGACTACCTGGATGTCGAACCGCTCCCTGGCGTGGACTTCGTCAAAATGGACTTTACGGACGAAGACGCGGAAGATCGGCTAAAGTCCATGCTGCGAGACGGAGCAGCCGATGTTGTCATGTCTGATATGGCAGCGCCGACTGTGGGACATACGCGTACTGACCACTTACGCATTATGGGACTTGCCGAAGCGGCTGCGCACTTTGCGTGCGATGTCCTAAGCCCTGATGGCGCCTTTCTCTGCAAGGTTTTCCAAGGTGGGGCGGAACGCGATCTGCTTGACCTTCTAAAGCGCAACTTCAAAACCGTGCGTCACATCAAGCCGCCAGCCAGCCGCTCAGACTCTGCGGAACTGTATGTTCTTGCGACAGGCTTTCGCGGAGACAAGAAAGCAGAAGACGCGGACAACTAGTACTTTTCGCAACGGGCCGAGCGGCCCCGAATTTGACAGCTGACCAGACGGTTCCTCAAAAAAGACATCGCCCGCGATGGGAGCCGTAGCGGGCATAATTCCGGTTTTTATGATGATACGTGTTTCTGCTCTCAGCAGGATGGCTTGCGCTTGACCGGCTCACTAAATCCAAACACACGCCACGCCCAGGACGGCATTGCACAGTCGCCGGTCTCATAATACTCGGCCGCTTGCTTGTTGGCGCGCGCCTGAACCTTTCTTTGACGGCCAGCGCTTCTGGAAGACGAGCCATTCTTGTTACTGGTCTCGCCTTTTTCGTCTTCCATCTCTATCACGTCGATTTCAGGAGCCGCGCGGCTCGACCTGATCTCGCCCGCATCGCTATCGGGACGCGCGATAGTAACTGGCAGCTGGCTGGGATCTACGCCGCCTAGATTTTCAGTTTCCGCGGGATCAGCATTGGTCGCTGTATAGCCAGCAACCCGTGGCTGACCGAGCGATCCTGTTTCGGGCGGCGTACGGTCGGTTGCCGGACGGGGTGCTGTAGCCAGATCCTGATTGGCAGGCTGAGCGACAGGGGGATCTTTTTCGACAGCTATGATCGCCGGGGCCGCAGGCTTATCGGTGTCGCCGACGTCGACTGGAACCTTTTCTTTAATGGAAGCGACGTCTACACCCGAGGATGTGCCTGTCGCCGTTGCTGGCCCATCGTTTGGCTCTGGAGACCAGGGGATCATCATCAGGGCCGCCGTTGCTCCGGCGAGCCCCACACCGGCAAGCCAAAGCGCGCGCCGCGGACGCCGCGTGCGCACCGGCATGGAATTTGTAGATTCCAACGCCTGTCGGGCGGCCGCAGCGACCGCCGACTCGCGCACCTTGGTTTCGCGCTTCTCTGGCACGACAAGGTCGTGCGCATACCAGACGCGCGATTCCGTCGGTCCGGATGGTTGTGAAGGTTTCACGGCTCTTTCTTTAGCTCGCAGAATGTTGATCCGGATCCCAGTTGAGAGCCAGGAAACCATGATTCGGCGTTTCATAGCTGACGGGAAAAGGCTTTGCCTTCGTGAGCGGCATGTATTTTTGATTCTAGTTGCGAAAACGCTGCCTATTGCCCGAAAAAGGCGATCGACGTACACGCAAAGCATATAAGTGCCGCAACGCCCTCTACTCAGGCATGAATGCGTTTACAAACTCGTGTCGAGCATCACATAACCGCCTGCGGTTGTAAGCTATATAGCAATCTCATCTATTCAGGAGTTAGGACGTGAAGATTCTCGTGACTGGAGCCGCCGGCTTTATCGGGTATTTTGTAGCGCGGCGATTACTCGACGAGGGTCATGACGTCATTGGTCTTGATAATCTAAACGATTACTACGATCCGTCGCTGAAGCAGGCCCGGCTGGCTCAGCTCAAGCCGCATGAACGCTTTTCTTTCCTGCGGCTGGATATTGCCGACCGCGCAAGCATGGCTGAGCTTTTTGGCGCGCATAATTTCGATCGCGTTGTTCATCTCGCCGCTCAGGCGGGCGTACGTTACTCACTTAAGAATCCGAATGCCTACATCGATTCAAACGTCGTTGGATTCATGAATATCCTTGAAGGATGCCGACAAACCCAAGTCGGGCATTTGGTCTACGCGTCATCGAGCTCTGTTTATGGGGCTAATGAAAGCGTTCCCTTCTCGGTGCATCAGAACGTCGACCATCCGTTGAGTCTCTATGCCGCCACCAAGAAGTCCAACGAACTCATGGCGCATACTTATGCGCACCTTTACCGCATTCCGGTAACCGGGCTCCGTTTTTTCACAGTCTACGGACCCTGGGGGCGCCCCGACATGGCGCTGTTCCTGTTCACCCGCAAAATACTCGCAGGCGAGCCCATCGAAATATTCAATCACGGGCACCACGCGCGCGACTTTACCTACATTGACGACATTGTCGAAGGGGTCGTGCGAACGATGCATTCCATCGCGCAGCCCAACTCACAATGGTCTGGGTCGGCGCCTGATCCCGCTACATCTTCCGCACCCTACAGACTTTATAATATCGGCAATCACGAACCCATCGCGTTGCTCGACTTCGTGGCTGCTATTGAACGCTCTCTTGGCAAGACAGCTGAAAAGATCATGTTACCCATGCAGGCAGGCGACGTGGAAAAAACGTTTGCCGACGTGGATGACTTGGCCCGGGATGTGGGCTTTGCTCCCGCAACACCACTGGAAGCCGGAATCGAGAAATTCGTAACCTGGTATCGCGACTACTACGCCCAGTAAGACCGCCGAGTTCCGTCATAGAGCAAGGCCTAGCGCATTTTTTGATCACAGATGCTAGTGTTTAACGAGACCGGCCTGAAGGACGTGCGTGTGCCCTACCCCGCACGTCAGGCTCTATCATGATGGACACGGATCAATGGCACTCACTCCTGAGGAAATTCAGCGTTACAAGCGCCATCTGGTACTCAAGGATGTTGGGGGACCAGGGCAGCAACAGCTCAAGAAAGCGCGGGTTCTTCTTATCGGCGCGGGTGGATTAGGCTCGCCAATCGCGCTTTATCTCGCGGCGGCAGGCGTTGGTACGATCGGCCTTATCGATGACGATATCGTCTCGCTCGACAATCTTCAGCGCCAGATCGTCCATGACACAGCAGACGTCGGCGTGCCGAAGGTCGAAAGCGCCCGCAAGACTATCAACCGTCTCAATCCGCATGTCGACGTCGAGACATTCAATTTTCGACTGACATCGGACAACGCACTGCAAATCATTGAGCAGTTCGACTTGGTGTGTGATGGCTCGGATAATTTCGCAACACGCTATCTAGTCTCTGACGCCTGCTATTTTGCACGCAAGACGTTGGTGTTCGGTGCTGTTGGGCCATTCGACGGCTATGTGACGACACTCAAGCCGCACGAGAAGCGGCCGGACGGGACACCTTGGCCGAGCTACCGCTGCATTTTCCCCGAGGCTCCACCACCGGGAACGGTAGCGAACTGCTCCGAGGTCGGCGTCCTTGGAGCCGTCGTTGGCGTCATTGGTACTCTGCAGGCAACCGAAGTCCTCAAGGAGATCACCGGTGCCGGTGAGACCCTGGCCGGCCGCTTGTTGATCTACGATGCCCTGGGATCACGTGTTGAGAGCGTCTCAATCGGCTGGGATCCCGAGAATGAGCTCTCGGGCAAAAATCCGACCATCATCGACCTTTCGATGCATGATGGCACAGAAGCTACCGCGGCCTGTGCCGCCACGTAGCGCATTCAGCTTCGATCGTTCCGAAAAGGCCTCAGAACATCGCAGGATGGACACGGTCAGGCGGATTGTGACCGTCCATGAACGTCTTGATGTTGATGATGACCTTTTCACCCATGTCGACGCGGCCTTCCAGCGTCGCCGACCCCATATGCGGTAACGCGACAACGCGGCTTGAGCGCAGCAACTTCGGGTTCACGGCAGGCTCGTGCTCAAATACGTCGAGGCCGGCCCCAGCAATTGCTTCGGCTTCAACTAATCGTGCCAGCTCGTTTTCATCAATCACCTCACCGCGCGCTGTATTGACGATGTAAGCCGTCGGCTTCATCAGCCGGAGCCGGCGTGCAGAGAGAAGATGGTAGGTCGCCGGGGTGTGCGGGCAGTTCACAGAAATAATGTCCATGCGCGCCAGCATCTGGTCCAGGCTATCCCAGTAGGTCGCCTCGTATTCCTGTTCGATCTCCTCAGGCAGCCGGCGGCGATTGTGATAGTGGATCTGCAGCCCGAACGCCTTGGCGCGCCGTGCCACGGCACTTCCGATGCGCCCCATTCCGATGATTCCCAACCGTTTGCCATAGATGCGATGGCCGAGCATCCAGGTTGGCGACCATCCGTGCCACTCGTTCGCAGGATCTTTCAGATACTGCGTCGCTTCAGCGAGACGCCTGGGGACGGCGAGGATCAGCGCCATGGTCATGTCGGCGGTATCCTCGGTCAATACACCTGGCGTATTGGTCACGGTAATGCCGCGGTTGCGGGCTGTATCAAGATCGATGTTATCGACGCCAGTACCGAAGTTTGCGATAAGCTTCAGCTTTTCACCCGCCTGAGAAATCACGGCCCGATCAATCCGATCGGTCACCGTCGGCACGAGAACGTCAGCCGTTTTGACCGCCTCGACAAGCTCCGCTTGCGACATCGGCTCGTCGGCAACGTTCAAGTGGGCTTCAAACAATTCACGCATGCGGGTCTCGACGACCTCTGGCAACTTGCGCGTAACGATGACAACGGGCTTTTTGGGGCTGTTGGGCATGGGTGTCTTGCTGGTCGGAGGTTTAGCTTCCGGGTCGCGCGATGGGCTTGAATGTCGCGGTCGACACGGGCGCCGTCGGTAGGTCCGAAAGTCGGATCGGCCTTCTCTAACAGATGGTCATCGCAATGACAAAGCTAGCGGACAGATTGAGCTTAAACACTGGATTGGTGGCAGGTTCCTCACCATGTACGCGCTTTCAAGGAGAAGTCAGAATTAAAATGCGGGCACGAGCAAGCGGGACAACAGCGCGAAACAGCGGTTCGCGAATCAAACGGCACGGCCGATTCGGCGTCTCCACCGCCTTCCTCCTCTCCGTGGCCCTGATGGCTGGAGGCCTTTTTGCCGGATCTGCGGCTGCCCAAGAAGGCGGAACGCAGTTTAAGGTTCCGCGCTTTGTCAGCCTGAAGTCCAACCGCGTTAACCTTCGCAAGGGACCAGGCACGGACTACCCCACATCCTGGGTCTTTCGCCGAGCGGGCCTTCCCGTTGAAATCATCAAAGAATTCGAGGGCTGGCGGCAGGTGCGCGATGCAGAAGGAACGACGGGATGGGTCCTAGGGTCGCTTCTCTCCGGGCGCCGAACGGCACAGATTCTTCCTTGGGATGTAAAGTCATCCCAAGAACGGCCTCAGGTTGCACTTGCGTCTCGAGAAAGTGAGGGTTCGAGACCGGTAGCGATGGTTGAAGCGGGTGTCGTCGCGGACATTCATGAATGCGACGGCGAGTGGTGCTTCGTTTCCGTCGACAAGTATCGGGGGTACGTCGCGCAGAAGAAGCTGTGGGGTGTTTACCCCGATGAAATCATTAAATAGCGGAATATCTTCCGCTTTCTGCACTGAGTGTGACGACTTATTCTTTCACGAGGCGCACAATTACGTCGATGTGAGAAATCTTTGTGCCTTCCGGCGGTTCCGGGAGTCCGTCGACCCGAATCGAATGGCTGGGGATGTCCACCAGAACACCTTCCGGCTCTAGGAAGTAATGGTTGTGATTCGAGGTGTTGGTATCGAAGTAGGTCTTTGTACTGTCGATCGCCAATTCGCGCAGCAGCCCGGCACGCTTGAATTGATGTAGCGTGTTGTACACCGTCGCCAAAGAAACTTGCTCGCCCGCCTTCTCAACCTCGTCATGAAGCAATTCAGCCGTGACGTGGCGATCTTGCCCGCAAAAAAGCAGTTGAGCGAGCGCAACACGTTGACGCGTTGGCCTTAGCCCTGCTTGGCGAAGAATCTTTTCTATGTAGCGGTCGGCTTCCGTGCGCATATCTGCGTTATCACTACCTCGCGCGAGGCGAGTTCCTTAGGTTTCGTCGTACAATGGGGCATCCTGCCACTTTCGCACAGACGCCCCAAGCACGTAATCTTAGACGGCTTTTGCCCAGCTAAGCGGTATAGAATGCTCTGCTTAATATATCTGCAAGCGTTACGTCCTGCAACTTGGCCGCGTTCTACAGACAGTTAGCGGAAGGTTAAAGCACCTTGACGACCCAACCGTTTGCCATTTGAAGGTCTTGGTGAGTGTGTTACCAGATTGACCCCATGTGCGTCGGCGCCTTCTTGGTGCGCGCCACAAGCGGCAGGTTAATGAAACAACTACGGGGGATTCGAAACGAGGCCCATGGCTGAGCGGCGACCAAACTTTGACTACGACGATCTGATCGCCTGCGGACGCGGAGAACTGTTCGGACCGGGCAATGCCCAGCTTCCGCTCCCGCCCATGTTGATGTTTGATCGCATAACTTCGATCTCTGAAACCGGCGGCGCGCACGGCAAAGGCCAAATCGTGGCCGAACTCAAAGTGGCAGGCAATCCGAAGCTCGACTGGTTCTTCAAATGCCATTTTGAAGGTGACCCGGTCATGCCGGGGTGCCTGGGACTTGATGCGCTGTGGCAGATGACTGGTTTCTTTCTGGGTTGGCTCGGCGCCCCAGGACGCGGCCGCGCTCTTGGCGTTGGCGAAGTGAAGTTCACCGGAATGGTGGTGCCAACCGTGCAACGCGTGGAGTACATCGTCGATTTAAAGCGGGTTATTTTACGTAAGCTGAAGTTGGCCATCGCCGATGGAACCCTAAAAGCCGACGGACAAACTATCTATACAGCCAGCGACCTGCGTGTCGGACTGTTCGAGACAGGGGACGCGGTAGCGGGGGCATAAACTCCGCCCGTGGAGCCCCGCTCCAAAACTGCGACACCAATTCAAATCCGGGGCCTCTTCAATGCATGGGCTCCGTGAGGGAAAGGGATTTTGATGAGACGCGTCGTCGTCACCGGGATGGGCATCGTTTCCTCAATCGGGAACAACACCCAGGAGGTCCTTGCGTCTTTGCGCGAGGCCAAATCCGGCGTCGTCAGGGCAGACAAATATGCCGAACTCGGGTTCCGCTGCCACGTTCACGGGGCGCCGAATATAGACTGGGAAACCCAGGTCCCCCGTAAGCCGAAGCGCTTCATGGAGGCCGGCGTCGGCTGGAATTACATCGCTATGGATCAGGCCATTCGCGATGCCGGTCTTGAGTCCTCCGAGGTCGTCAATGAGCGTACCGGCATTATTGTTGGTGCGGGCGGCCCTTCCACGGTCGCGATCGTACGTGCTGCTCAGACGACCCAGGAACGTGGCCCGAAAAAGGTCGGACCATTCGAGGTCCCGAAGGCAATGTGCTCGGGGCCTTCAGCGGTTCTCGCGACGAGTTTTGAGATCAAGGGTGTAAATTACTCAATCTCCTCGGCATGCTCGACGTCAGCGCATTGCATTGGCAATGCTGCAGAGCATATCGCCTGGGGCAAGCAGGACATCATGTTCGCCGGTGGCTGCGAAGAGCTGGACTGGACCCTGTCCGTCCTTTTCGACGCGATGGGCGCGATGTCGTCCGGCCACAACGATGCTCCTCAACGTGCAAGCCGGGCCTATGACAAGAATAGAGACGGCTTTGTGATCGCAGGGGGCGCCGGCATGCTGGTGCTTGAGGAGCTGGGACACGCCCGTGCGCGCGGCGCCAAGATTTATGGCGAACTTGTCGGTTACGGGGCCACTTCGGACGGCTTTGATATGGTTGCCCCCTCAGGCGAGGGCGCGGCGCGGTGCATGAAACTGGCGATGCAAGGCCTTGATGGTAAAGGCCTGGGCTGCGATATCGATTATATTAATCCACATGCCACTTCCACACCGGTGGGTGACGCACGCGAAATTGATGCCATTCGCGCCGTTTTCGGAGAGAATATCCCCCACATCTCGGCGACAAAATCACTCACCGGTCACTCGATGGGTGCTGTCGGGGTGCAGGAAGCCATCTATTCACTCTTAATGATGAATGCCGGCTTTGTTTGCGAAAGTGCAAATATCGACGAATTAGACCCTGAGTTCGAAGGGGTGCCGATCGCGCGCCAGAGGTTGGACGACGTAACGCTTAACTGTGTAATGTCGAACAGTTTCGGTTTTGGCGGAACAAATGCGAGTCTGGTGTTCCGCCGCTACGAAACCTGATCTCACTTATGTCGCGGCGATAGGGGGACATCAGGTCCCTGCTTAGAGGTTCGTCCGACATGAAACGCGACACTACCGGCACTGGCTGGTTCGACACTGTTGGACGCGCCGCGGGCGCAGAAAGAAGGGCTCGCATGACCCAGACTGATTTTGCAAAACCCGGTCCTTTGCTTGCGGGCAAACGTGGCCTTGTCATGGGCGTCGCTAATGATCGCTCGATCGCATGGGGCATTGCACGGGTATTGGCCGGGCAGGGTGCGGATCTGGCCTTTACCTATCAAGGAGAGGCGTTCGGGCGCCGCGCCATTCCCCTGGCTGAATCGGTGGGCTCTAAGATCATTGTGCCTTGCGATGTCAGTGATCTCGATAGTGTCGATAAGGTTTTTGAAGAAATCAAAAAAACCTGGGGCAGCCTGGACTTTATCGTTCATGCGTTGGCTTTTTCTGACCGCCGTGAGTTGCATGGCCGATACGCGGATACGACGCGTGATAACTTCGTGAATACCATGGTTATCTCGTGCTTCTCCTTCACTGAAATCGCGAAGCGGGCCGCAGAGCTGATGCCAAACGGCGGATCGTTGCTTACGCTTACGTATGGTGGGGCGACGCGATGGGTGCCGTCCTACAACGTGATGGGCGTCGCTAAGGCTGCGCTGGAAGCCTCGGTACGATATCTCGCGGCCGACCTGGGCCCGCAAGGCATTCGTGTCAACGCCGTGTCGGCGGGGCCAATGCGAACTCTTGCCGGCGCCGGCATTTCGGATGCGCGCGTAATTTTCAACTATCAGCGCGATCATTCGCCTTTGCGGCGCACGCCAACGCTCGACGAAGTCGGCGGCTCGGCGCTTTATCTGCTGTCCGACATGGGAGGCGCGGTAACGGGCGAAGTTCACTTCGTCGACTGCGGCTATAGCACAGTGGCAATGCCGACGCTCGAAGCTCTTAAGGAGCAAGAAGCAGATGCAGATGCCGCCGGCCGGTCACCTTCGGAAGCGGCCGAATAAGGCTCCAATTGCTAGTAACTTGACGCATCGTCACGGCGAGCGCAGAACGCTTCAATGATCGGGGTCTTCGATTCAGGGTTGGGGGGACTGACTGTGCTGCGCGAACTCGCGGCGCGGTTCCCTCAGATTTCGTTCACGTACCTCGGCGATCATGCTCACGTACCCTACGGCAACCGGTCGTCCGAGGAGGTCGTGGACCTGACGCGTCAAGGTGTCGAGACGCTGTTTCGGCTTGGTGCGCGTCTCGTCATCTTGGGCTGTAATACCGCAACGGCAGTGGCTGCCCGGCAGCTTCAGCAGAATTGGCTGCCGAAGTCCCAATGGGGCGGACACAACATCCTGGGCATCGTTGCGCCGACGGTGGAAGCTGCGACGCAGACACCCTGGGCCGTTACAGCCCCGCAATATCCGCAGAAGTACAATACCGACATCATTGCCGTGTTCGGCACCACCAGAACAATTTCTTCGAACGTCTACAGAGAAGAGATTCGCAAACGCTGCCCAAAAGTCGTGGTCGTGCAGCAGATTTGCGCGAACTTAGCTGGAGCGATTGAGCACGAGGCGCCAGAAGCGGAACTGGATGCTCTGGTGCAAGAGGGGGTAGCCGGTTTACTGTCCCAGACCCACGACACGCCGCCGCATCGTGCGATTTTAGGTTGCACGCATTTTCCTTTGGTGGAGCATCTCTTCGCGCGTCATCTGCCCCCATTCACGCGCATTCTGTCCCAGCCGCAGATCGTCGCTGATAGTCTCGAAGATTATCTTCACCGTCGTCCGCATTTTGTCGCTGATAGTTCCTCCATAGCGAATCAATCCCATGTCCGCCTCATGACGACGGGCAATGCGCGGGAGGCCAGCTCGCTGGCCCAAGTTTTCTGGCCAGATGCTCCATCCTTCGAATCTGCATTAGAGTACACACGTTCCTAGGCTTGCTTCCTTGCCACAATTGCGTTGCATATCCGGCGCGCTTCACTTGAACTGAACGATTGTAAGCGAAAGGGCTCGACAAGCCCACCTGGTCTTTGTCTACAATCGGTGCGGGAACGGTGAAATGTGGCGGTGACGATGCCCAAATGGCAGATACTCACGATACGGAGCGGGCAACCGGAGACCTTACTGGAAGCCTCAAAAGACTGGAGCTGGGAACAACGCCTATCAGCGCGGATGTCTTTCTCGCTAGTCTATCACGACATGCTCAATGATCTCATGCGGTATGGCACACCCCAGCGATTCTACACGCGTGATTTTGCTGGTGCCGCAGTCAGCGCGCACGCGTGGCGAACGGGCAGTAATGTGTGTCTGTACGCAACCACAGTTGCATTTGACGGGACACTGCCTCCCGCGGATAGCGATGCTGGTCTCGACGCGTTAGCTTACGAAGCCCTGGATCAGACTTCAGTTTCGATCATCACGTGCTTCGGCAAAACTTGGCTTTTCGAGCAAACGCAGGGAGAGCCCATTCTGTCGCCGTTGTTAGCAGCGTATGTGGATGTCGCTGCCGCACCGAAGGGTTTTTGTGAAGATGGGGAACGCCAATCGCCTTTCGAAAGCAGTTCCCGCACCGGTCTAGCCTCTAAAAACGATACCATCGACGTCAACGAAAACTATGCGTGGCTCGATACGTGGCTGCTTCGCGGCGAACCTATGCCCTTCGGCTCACCCAGGAACCGATAAACATCTGGCGGGTGGCGAACAAAGGATCAGCCGCTGGGGCCGTAACATTTCCAAGAAAAAAGCGCCGTTGGATTTCAACGGCGCTTTTTTATTCTTTTATCGAGAAGGCTTACGCATCGCGGCGCGGGCGACGGTCACGACGCGGACGATCTCCGCGGTCTCCGCCGCCTGTATCTTCAGCTTCGCCTTCAGCACGGGGAATTTCCTGGCCCGTGGACTGATCGACAACCTTCATGGACAGGCGAACCTTGCCACGGTCGTCGAAGCCAAGGAGTTTGACGTAAACTTCCTGACCTTCCTTGACCACTTCACTGACGGTTTCAGGACGACCCTGGCTCAGTTGCGAAATGTGAACCAGACCATCGCGGGCGCCGAAGAAGTTCACAAAGGCACCGAAGTCCATAACCTTAACGACCTTACCCTTGTAGATCGTGCCAACCTCAGGCTCGGTGGTGATGGAGCGGATGCGGCTCAAGGCTGCTTCAATCGACTCACGCTTAGCGGCTGCGATCTTCACCGTGCCGTCGTCATTGATATCGATCTTGGCGCCCGACTCTTCGACGATCGAACGAATAACCGAGCCACCCGAACCGATGACTTCGCGGATCTTGTCCGTCGGGATCTGGATCGTTTCGATACGTGGAGCATGTTCGCCCAGTTCCGAACGCGCATCCGTCAGAGCCTTCGACATCTCTTGAAGGATATGCATGCGGCCATCTCTGGCCTGATCAAGTGCCACCCGCATAATCTCTTCCGTGATGCCGGTAATCTTGATGTCCATCTGAAGCGAAGTGACGCCGTTGGTCGTACCCGCGACTTTGAAGTCCATATCGCCGAGGTGGTCTTCGTCGCCGAGAATGTCGGAGAGAACGGCGAACTTGTCGCCTTCCTTGATCAAGCCCATGGCAATACCGGCGACGGGCGACTTGAGCGGGACGCCAGCGTCCATAAGTGCCAAGGACGTGCCGCACACCGTCGCCATCGAAGACGACCCGTTACTTTCGGTGATTTCGGACACCACGCGGATGGTGTAGGGGAATTCCTCCGCCGTCGGCATCAGAGGATGCACGGCGCGCCATGCGAGCTTGCCGTGACCGATTTCACGACGGCCGGGGCTCCCCATACGGCCCGTTTCACCCACGGAGTAGGGGGGGAAGTTATAGTGAAGCAGGAAGCGCTCCTTGCGCGTTCCTTCGAGCGAATCCACAAACTGCTCGTCTTCACCGGTGCCAAGTGTCGCCACGACCAGAGCCTGGGTCTCACCACGCGTGAACAGCGCGGAGCCATGCGTACGCGGCAGAACATCAACCTCCGACATGATCGGGCGAACCGTCTTAAGATCGCGTCCGTCGATGCGATGCCCCGTGTCGACCACGGATGAGCGCATGATGTCGGACTCGAGCGCTTTGAATGCGCTGGCAAGCAGACCCTTGTCTTCAGGCGCATCTTCAGGAACTTCGATTTCCGCGAAGACCTTTTCCTTGACGGCGGCAACCATGTCGTTGCGCTTTTGCTTCTCGGGGGTCGAGAAGGCAACCTTTAGATCTGCCTCAGCAATGGCGCGGACAGCTTCCTTGTACTTGCCCGTGTCGGGAAGCGTGATGTCCCAGGGTTCCTTGGCGGCAGTCTCAGCCAGCTTGATGATGGCCTGGATGACCGGCTGGAAATGCTCATGGCCGAACATCACGGCCTTTAGCATAACGTCTTCGCCCAGTTCCTTGGCTTCAGACTCGACCATCATGACCGCGTCTTCGGTGCCTGCGATCACGAGATCCAGCTCGCTTTCGGCCATCTCGTCCAGCATGGGATTGAGGACAAGCTCACCATTGATGCGACCAACGCGTGCCGCAGCGATCGGCCCGAGGAAGGGAACGCCGGACAGCGTCAGCGCTGCAGACGCAGCGACCATGCCGAGAACGTCAGGATCGTTCTCCATGTCGTGGGAAAGAACGGTGACGATGACCTGAACTTCGTTTTTGAAGCCCTGCACGAACAGCGGGCGAATGGGGCGGTCAATGAGCCGCGACGTCAACGTTTCCTTTTCCGTCGGCCGGCCTTCGCGTTTGAAATAACCACCGGGGATCTTGCCGGCCGCGTAGGTCTTTTCCTGGTAATTTACGGTCAACGGGAAAAAGTCGATGCCCGGCTTGGGCTGCTTGGCAGCGACTACGGTCGCGAGCACGCTGGTCTCACCGTACTGTGCATAAACGGCGGCGTCGGCCTGGCGCGCCATGTGGCCCGTCTCGAGGCGCAGCGGACGCCCCCCCCAGTCAATTTCCACGCGATGAATGTCGAACATGCTTTTCGTCTTTCGTTTCGGTCTTTGTTTCGTACGAGCGCGGTTCTAGCGCATTTTCAGCGATAGCAAAAAGTTTCCAGTCACAAGGCGCGCCCTATCGCGGAGCGGCCGAGACCGTCCCGCGTTGCAGGCACAAAAAGTTCACTGAAAAGCGAACCGCACAAATGTTGGTGTTTGTAGAATTCGCACTTGGACATGCTCGGGCGGTAGATGCTGCCGCCAGACCTGACGGCAGCATCCCACATGAGCGGACGTGTCAAAATTTGCGCCCTAGGCCAAGCCGCGCGCGATAAAACGCGCAAATTAACGGCGGATGCCGAGGCGTTCGATGAGCTTCTGATAGCGAGAAACGTCCTTAGCCTTGACATAGTCCAGGAGATGGCGCCGCTGGCTTACCATTTTGAGCAGACCACGACGTGAATGGTTGTCTTTCTTGTGGGTCTTGAAGTGCTCAGTAAGGTAAGTGATGCGTGAGGTCAGAATAGCGATCTGAACTTCTGGAGAACCGGTATCGCCTTCTTTCGTTCCGAACTCCTTTACGAGTTCGGCCTTGCGTTCTGCCGTAATCGACATCGGGATCGTCCTTTCAATTCGAGAAGATACGGAAAGCTTCAGAGCTTTCCCTAGGCGGCCACAGCCGGGATGTCGTCCAGCTGGGTCACAAACATACAACGCGGGCCCATGGGACCCGCGTCGTTGGGGGCTTTATACACGAATACGCGCTCGTGACCAGCATCTTTCGATGCACCTGCGGCCTTGATTCCCGGTAAAGCTGCGTCGCAGGGCAATCAAATTAACGATAAGATGATCACCGCCCTAGATTGAAGACGCGGTTCGGCCTGAGTTGACCTTTTTCCGCGTCACCGATGGCGACGAGCTGTCCCTTGCACATGGCGAAAAACCCGCCTGTGAACACGGGAGCGTCGCGACCGCGCAGAAGTATGGTCTTGCCACGGGCCAGTTCAGACGCGTCCGAAGGGGTTACGGAGAGTTCCGTTAGGTCTTCGAGGGCCGACTCGACGGGTTGGAGATATGAGTCCAACGCTTCCGCTCCGCCTTCCTCGTGGGCGGCCACAAGCTCATCCATGGAAACGGCTTCTTCCTCCGTAAATGAGCCGACGGCAAGGCGCCGGAGCTCACTTACATGGCCATAGCAGCCCAAGGCCCGTCCGAGGTCGCGCGCGATCGCCCGCACATAGGTCCCCTTGCCGCACTCCGCTTCAAAAATCGCGGAGTTCGCATCGACCGCGCCAAGCAGACGTAGATCGTCAATGTTAACAATGCGCGGCTGCAGCTCGACAACCTCGCCGTCTCGGGCGAGATCGTAAGCGCGGTTTCCTGCCACCTTGATCGCTGAGAATTGCGGCGGTACCTGGCTGATTTCGCCTGTGAATTGCGGCAACAGCGCTTCGATCTCAGCAACGGAGGGGCGCGTCTCGGAGCTTGCTACGATCTCGCCTTCCGTATCGTCCGTCGTGCGCTCGTTCCCCCAGGTCACAGTAAAACGATATGCCTTCTCACCATCAACGGCATAGGACACGGTCTTCGTTGCTTCACCGAAAGCGATCGGCAGGATACCTGTTGCCAACGGATCGAGTGTCCCGGCATGGCCTGCCTTCTGTGCATCGAACAGGCGTTTCACTGCGCCCAGCGCTTGGGTCGACGTGCGACCGAGCGGCTTGTCGAGGACGAGCCAACCGTTGACCGCCCTACCTTTCTTTCTTCGTGCCATATGGTGCTCTGCTGATCGGCCGAGAGTGAAATATCCAGCCGCGCGTTGAAGACTAATGCTCAGTCGTTTTCCAGGTCCCGTCGGACGGTGGGGCTGTGCAGCAACTCGTCGATACGCAGCGCTTCATCAAAGCTCCGGTCAGCACGGAAACGGAGTTCCGGGGCATACTTCAAGTTAACGGCATGCGCAATCTCGCCACGTAAAAACCTCTTATTCCGATCGAGCGCGGCAAGAACAGGTTCCATCGCCTCGCCACCGCCAAGCGGCATGACGAATATCGTCGCAAGCTTCAGGTCCGGTGACATACGAACCTCAGGAACCGTGATGACATGTGCCCCGAGGACGTCGTCGTGAATCTCACCGCGCGTTAGCATCTCGGCTATCGCATGCCGGATCATTTCTCCAACGCGCAACTGCCTTTGCGACGGGCCCGCTCCGGCGGGAGATTTGGAGGATCGTTTCGCCATATCAGTTCCGTTGACGGGTCGAAGACCAGCCGTGCCGGTCAACTTCATCCATGACATCGCGGCGGGACAAGCATTGCCGCTATGACGTCAAAGGGGTCGTGCCGTCAGCCGGCCCGACCCCAAACGATCGCCAAGCGATCGGATGTGACTACAGGGTGCGAGCCAGTGTCTCGACCTGGAAGCACTCGATCACGTCGCCCTCGCGTAGGTCCTGATAATTCGCGAAGGACATACCGCATTCCTGACCTACGGGAACTTCCTTCACGTCATCCTTGAAGCGCTTCAGGATTGACAGGCTGCCCTCATGGATAACGACGTTGTCGCGGATCAGGCGAACTTTGGCTCCGCGCTCAACCTTGCCTTCCGTTACACGGCAGCCAGCCACTTTGCCGACCTTAGTGATATTGAAGACCTGTAGGATCTCCGCATTTCCAAGGAATATTTCGCGGATCGTCGGCTCAAGCAGACCGGACATCGCCGCCTTAACGTCATCAACGAGGTCGTAGATGATGTTGTAGTAGCGGATCTCGACACCCTGACTATCGGCGGCCTGTTTGGCTTGGGCGTTGGCGCGAACGTTGAAGCCAAAAATGACAGCGTTCGAGGCGTTCGCCAAAACGACGTCGGACTCTGTGATACCGCCAACGCCGGAGTGCACGATACGCGCTTCGACCTCGTCGGTGCCCATCTTCTTGAGAGCGCCCGCGATGGCTTCGATAGAGCCTTGCACGTCACCCTTGATGACGAGCGGAAACTCTTTCTTGCCCGCTTCGTCCTTGAGCGTTTGCATCATTTGCTCAAGCGTACGCGGCGACCCAGCGGAGCCCAACTTTTCGCGCCGTTTGCGAACACGATAGTCGGTGATCTCGCGGGCACGAGCTTCGTTCTCAACAACGGCGAACTGATCACCTGCTTCAGGCGCCGCATCGAAGCCCAAAACCTCGACAGGAACAGACGGGCCCGCCTTAGCGACGTTCTTTCCGCGATCGTCAATCAACGCGCGGACGCGGCCCCATGCGGTGCCGGCAACGACGATGTCACCAACGGCCAACGTACCGCGCTGAACGAGAACGGTGCCTACCGGACCACGACCGCGTTCGAGCTTAGCCTCGATGACAATACCTTCCGCATTGCGCTCGGGATTGGCCTTGAGATCAAGAATTTCAGCCTGCAGAGCGATAGCCTCGAGTAGTTTGTCGAGGTTCATTTGCTTCAGCGCGGAAACCTCAACTTCGAGTGTCTCACCCGACATGGTTTCGACAACAACCTCGTGCTGCAGCAGCTCCGTGCGGACGCGGTTGGGATCGGCCTGCGGCTTATCAATCTTATTGATAGCCACGATCATCGGCACATCCGCAGCCTTGGCATGGTTGATCGCCTCGATGGTCTGAGGCATCACACCATCGTCGGCAGCAACGACCAGCACGACGATATCCGTGACCTTGGCGCCGCGTGCACGCATGGCCGTGAAGGCTGCGTGGCCTGGCGTATCGATGAACGTGATTTTCTGGCCGGAGCCCGTCTCAACCTGATACGCGCCGATATGCTGCGTGATACCGCCAGCTTCTCCCGAGACGACATTCGCCTTCCGGATAGCGTCGAGAAGCGAGGTTTTACCGTGGTCGACGTGCCCCATAATAGTGACTACGGGAGCACGCTGCACGAGTGTCTCATCGGCATCTGTTTCACCGATAAAGCCCTCTTCAACGTCGGCTTCGGAAACGCGCTTTGACGTATGACCAAACTCGGAGACGAGCAGTTCCGCCGTGTCGGCGTCGATCACGTCGTTGATCTTATGCATCTCGCCCTGCTTCATCAGGTACTTGATGAGATCGACGGCGCGTTCGGCCATGCGGTTGGCGAGTTCCTGAATAGTAATCACTTCAGGAATAATCACCTCACGCGCAATCTTTTCGCGCGGCTGAGCGATACCCATCGCCTTCAGCTTCTCGCGTTCGCGCTTACGCTTCAGAGATGCAAGCGAACGTTCGCGGTTTTCGCGATTAAGAAGCTGATCAACCGTCAGCTTACCGCGCTCACGACGTTCATCACCGGTGCGTGTCGCTGTACGCGATGGCTTGCCGCCACGCTTGTTGCGACCGTCCTCGTCCTCCATCTGCTGTTGTTGCGGAGCGGGAGCTGGCCGTTGCGCACGCTGCGGCTTGGCGACGATCGGCTCATCACCTCCATCGGCCTGACCGCGAGGCGGACCGGGCAATCTAATTTCTTTCGGCTTGCCGCGCTCGCGCGGCTGGAACTGCGTGTCGAGCGAGCGTGGCGCGCGCTGACGTGCAGGCGCATCGCCTTCGGAAGACCTACCCGATGGCCGCCCTTCCCCGCGCTGCGGGCCGTCGCTCTTCCTCGCCGGTGCGGCCGAGCTTTTTGCGCGTGGCTGTTCGCGAGCCGGAGGCGCAGGCTTCGCCGGTTCAGGTGCGGGCGCACTCTTTACTTCTTCGACAGCTGGTGGCGCAGGTTCCGCAGCGACCTCTACAGGCTCGGGTACAGCTTCTGGTGCTGCCGTCGGCTGTTCGCTTTTTTCGGCGACAGGCTCTTTAGCCGCTTCCGACTCTTTTTCCGCCTTAGCCTGGCTTTCTTCGCGCGCCTTTCGCTCAGCCTCCTCAGCATCTTGTGCCGCCTTAGCCGCCTGCAAAGCGCGCTGACGAGCTTCAACTTCGCTGCTGGATAGCTTGTCACCAGACGCCGTATCAGCACTTGGTGCAGGACGCGGCGGTGCGCTGGCCGGCTTGCGCGCTACAGGCGCGGCTGGCTGCTGCGGGGTCGCCGGTGTTATCTCTTCTGCGCCTTGTGGACCTGGCGTAGCGAGCTTGCGCGATTTGCGCTTCTCCACCACGACGGCCTTCGAGCGGCCATGGCTGAAACTCTGCCGAACATGACCGGACTCGACGGTGCGTTGTAGAGAGAGCTGTTTGCGCCCACCTCGAATGGTCTTGTCGGTGGAGTCTTTCGTGTCCGTCATTCGATATCCGTTCAACTCTCTTCGTGTGATCTCAATCCGCGGCGTGATCTAAGATCGTGTCACGGTACGCCGTTGCGCGTTTGGCAATAGCGTTGCCGTATGATGATCGCGTCATCGGTTCTGGTCGGCACCACAGGGCGGAAATAGTCTCCCCATAGTAGAAGTGCCGGGGTCTTGATCCGCAGCGTTTCGCTGCCGGTATTCGGGCTCGGGCTCGGAATAACCCCTGCGCGAGAGCCAATCAATTCTTTGCAGCCTATCATGGCGAACCAACCTTTGCTTCGCCAGAAGCTGCTTTAGCGGTTACAGGAGGGGCAATGCCTCGACGGTAGCGGGCTAATCTTTCAGCTTCGCCCACAAATCGCTTCGCCGCCCCTCCGGGTGTGAGGGCAGCATGTACCACATTTGAGCGCCCCATGGCCAAGCCGATTTCATCAATTGTCAGAATATCAATGATGATTGGCTTAAAGCCACGGTCCGCCGCGATAGCGGTATACTTGCGATCCAACTTGTCACAACCGTCGCGGGCAGCATCAGCTCCGTGTACCAGAGTCGCGATGCGTTCGCGTTCCAACCGCGTATTTATCTTATCGAAGCCACAAACAACGAGGCCTGCCTTGTTGGCGAGCGCGAGGGCTTCGACAACGCGCTGCGTCAATTGACGCTCAACCAAACCGGGAAGATCTTCGGAAACTTCCACCTTACGCTTTAGGCTTCGGGCAAAAGCACGTGCTTTAACGGCAGCGGAGATACTTTCCCTATCGGCCGTAATCCATACGCCGCGACCAGGCAATTTATGTGTCAGATCAGGATATATAGTGTCGCCAGGGCCGGCGACAAATCGGATCAGATCGCCGGTTACCCGCTCAGAACGCGTGAGGGCGCATTGACGGAAGAGGTCTTTCCCTTCCATCCGGCTGGCCTCTCGAATGTCTGGCCGTTCATTTGCGACCACGCGTTGCTGCTCCAATCGTTGAACATCTCCATCGCCCTAGTCGGACGAACCGGCATCGCCGGCATTCGTTTTGCCTGCAGGCTTAGGTGTACCTGAAGAGAAAACGGCTTCAATTTCTTGCGCCTGTGCATCTGCTTCGGAAGGCGCGGCTTCTTCAGCCTCTTCTTCCGGCTCAGCAGATGATGCGAGGTCTTCCGCACTGATCCAGCCTGCCTGAACGCGGGCTGCCATAATCAGTTCTTCAGCCTCTGTGCGTCCGATCTCCATGCCATCAAGGATTCCCTTGTGGCGCACCGGCTCGCTATCTTTTTCGCGCTTACGCTCGACCCAGCCGACGAGGTCATCTGTGGCGCAGTCGGCCAAATCTTCGACGGTCTTGATGCCGTTTTCACCAAACGCGACCAGCATGGCGCTCGTTACGCCAGAAACCTGGCCGAGTTCATCGGCGACACCGAGCTCGCGACGACGCGCATCACGCTCATTCTCGATACGCTCAAGAAAATCGCGCGCACGTGTCTGGATCTCGTTCGCGGTATGCTCATCGAAGCCTTCGATATGTGCGATTTCGGAGAGATCGACGTAAGCGACCTCCTCAATCGAGGCGAAGCCTTCGGTCACCAATAGCTGCGCGATCACCTCGTCAACATCGAGTTGGTCCATGAACATGTTGGACCGCTCGACAAATTCCTTCTGGCGGCGTTCGCTTTCTTCCTGCTCCGTGAGGATATCGATATCCCAGCCCGTCAACTGCGACGCAAGACGCACGTTCTGACCGCGACGGCCGATCGCCAGTGAGAGCTGATTTTCCGGGACCACGACCTCGATCTTGTCGGTATCTTCGTCGAGGACGACCTTGCTCACTTCTGCAGGCGCGAGCGCGTTAACGATGAACTCTGCGGGATCGGGACGCCACTGAATGATGTCGACCTTCTCGCCCTGCAGTTCATTGACAACCGCCTGGACGCGCGAACCGCGCATACCGACGCAAGCGCCGACCGGATCAATGGACGAATCCTTGGAAATAACCGCGATCTTCGCACGTGACCCGGGGTCGCGAGCAACCGATTTGATCTCCACAATGCCGTCGTAGATTTCAGGCACTTCCTGCGCGAACAGCTTCGACATGAATTCAGGGCGCGCACGCGACAGGAAAATCTGCGGGCCGCGTTGTTCCTGACGCACATCGTAGATGTAGGCGCGTGCACGGTCTCCGTAACGGAAATTTTCACGCGGGATCATCTCGTCGCGACGGATGATGGCCTCGGCGCGTCCGAGATCGATGATGACGTTGCCGTACTCGACGCGCTTTACGGTACCGTTGACGATTTCGCCGATGCGATCCTTGTATTCGCCGTATTGGCGCTCACGCTCGGCTTCACGAACCTTCTGGACGATCACCTGCTTGGCGTTCTGCGCAGCGACACGGCCGAAGTCCAACGGCGGCAGCGGCTCAACGATCAGGTCGCCAGCTACGGCGCCCGGCTGACGGCGTTGTGCGCCCTGTACCGAAATTTCAGTCGAGTCATTTTCGACGTTCTCGACGACCGTGATCACACGGGAGAGCTTCGTCTCGCCAGTCTTGGGATCGATCGTACAGCGGATATCGTTTTCCGCGCCGTAACGGGACTTTGCCGCCTTCTGGATCGCATCTTCCATCGCCTGGATCACGATCGTTCGATCGATCGATTTCTCGCGGGCGACAGCGTCTGCAATCTGCAAGAGTTCGAGACGGTTGGCGCTGATACCTGCCATCGCCATGTTGCCTAGTCCTCCAAATCCACTTCGTCGCCGGGACCTACGTCGTTACCGGCATCGTCTGTTTGCCTTGACTTCTTCGCCCGACGCAAGGCTTCGCGCACAAGTTCATCCGTCAAGACCAGCTTGGCATCGCTCACCAGCGAAACCGGAAAGCCAACAACCGTCGGACCAACCTCAGGAAGATCGACCTCCATACGGATCTCACCATCCTCGAAGCCTTCAAGCCGCCCACGGAAGCGTTTGCGGCCGTCCACCATTTCGCTCAGTTCGACCTTCGCCTCGTGATCAGCCCAGTCCTCAAAATCGGATGGACGCACGAGAGGTCTATCAATCCCGGGCGAAGAAATCTCCAAGCGATAGCTGCCTGAGATAACGTCGTGAACATCCAGCAGCGGTGATAGCTGGCGAGAGATCGTCTCGCAATCATTCACCGTAATTGTACCGTCGGGGCGTTCGGCCATGATCTGAACGATCTTGCCTTCACGTCCTTGTATGTGTACTCGCACGAGCCGGAAACCAAGATCCTCCAGGACTGGTTCAGCAAGTTCGGCCACTGCCGCTGCCAATCCTGTCTCCCGGAAAAAGCGCTCGCGCGACGCGCTCGTATCGCCCGCCACAGAGGCCCTCGTCAAATACTGTCGCTAATTCCCAAATGCCATTCCCAAAACAAAAAGAGCGGACCCAGAGGGCCCACTCCCAGAGTTGAGATGATCATGAGCAATTCAAGACTACGTGAAGACTTAGGCACTTGCAAGCGCCTTGTGAAGTTTTTTGAACATTTTGATGGCACAAAATAAGCAGTCTGCGGCTGTACTTGCTCAAGCATTTCGCAGAAAGCGGAAGAAATAGCATCGCCGACCTTCACGGAGGGCTTTTGCTTGGTAGCGGGTCGATGGCCAGTCGTCGGGGCGTAGGCGCCAGTCTTGAGGGCTCGCCGCTTGCCAAGAAAACGGGCTGTCTTGCAAAGCGATGAGCGCTGTGCGGGCATAGTCGCCAATATCGGTGGCGATCCGTAACTCGCCCCCTGCCGCCATGACCCGTGCCAGCTCCGAGATCAGAGATGCGGACACCAAACGGCGCTTATGATGCCGCCGCTTCGGCCAGGGATCTGGAAATAAGATAAACGTTCGGTTGATGCTGGCCGGTGGAAGCCAACGCAAAACCTCGCGCGCATCATCGACATACAAACGAATATTTTGGAGTTCATTCTCCTCAATGGCCGTCAAAGCCTTGACGACGCCGTCCTCGAACGGTTCGCAACCTATCAAACCAACAGAGGGATGATGGGCCGCCTGCCAGATCAAGTGTTCCGCCCCGCCGAAACCGATCTCTAGCCAAACTTCACCGACATTCGCGGAAAAGAGCTCTGTTAGTGACCGAGGCCTCGGTTGGGTGACTTCGAGAGCCAACCTGGGCAGCAGTTCTCGCATGAGCTGTTGTTGGCGCGGACTTAGCGTCCGCCCACGTCGACGGCCGAAGGAACGGAGATCAGCTGGAATTCCTTCACCCTTTTGTGTGGTTTCGCCCATCGCCCCGACCTACGTTGCGCAATTGTTTGGAGAATTCGGTTTCATCAACACAGCTGAACGCGTGAATTTCTATTTCTCTCTAAAAATAGAACAAAACGGCCGCAACGCATGCGCTGCGGCCGTCCAGGTTCGTTCGACAGATTAAGCCGGCTGGATTTACAGCGCCGACTTAATGGCTGCGGCAAGATCGTCTTTTTCCCACGTGAAGCCACCCTGATCGTCTGGTGCACGGCCAAAATGGCCATAAGCTGCCGTGCGAGCATAGATCGGGTTGTTCAGGTTCAGGTGCTCGCGGATGCCGCGCGGCGTCAGCTTCATGACTTCGCGGAGAACCTTTTCCAATTGGGCTTCATCCACCTTGCCTGTGCCATGCGTGTCGACGTAGATCGACAGTGGCTCGGCAACGCCGATTGCGTAGGACAGCTGGATGGTGCAGCGCTCTGCGAGTTCCGCCGCCACGACGTTCTTTGCCAGATAACGTGCCGCATACGCAGCCGAGCGGTCCACCTTCGTCGGATCTTTGCCCGAGAACGCGCCGCCGCCATGGGGCGCCGCGCCGCCATAGGTATCGACGATGATCTTACGTCCCGTGAGACCACAGTCACCATCCGGGCCGCCGATCACGAACTTACCCGTTGGGTTTACGTGCCAGACGGTATCGTTCGACACCCACTCAGCGGGAAGAGTCTTGAGGATATAGGGCTCGACGATTTCACGTACCTGTTTGGACGTGAGATCAGGATCGATGTGCTGCGTCGACAAAACGATCTGCGTGACAGCAACGGGCTTGCCGTTTTCGTAACGCACGGTCACTTGGCTTTTCGCATCCGGTCCAAGCTTAGCAGCGGCACCCTCTTTCGCTTTGCGCGCCTTTGCCAGAACCTCAAGAATCTTGTGGCTGTAGTAGATCGGTGCCGGCATCAGCTCCGGCGTTTCACGGCAGGCATACCCGAACATGATGCCTTGGTCGCCGGCACCTTCGTCCTTGTTGCCGGCTGCATCGACGCCAACTGCGATGTCAGCGGACTGCGGATGCAATAGAACATCAATGTTCGTGTTGGCCCAGTGGAAGCCTTCCTGCTCGTACCCGATGTCTTTGATCGCTTCGCGAATCTTCGCGCTGATCATTTCGGTGGTGACCGTGGACGGCCCACGCGTCTCGCCGGCAACGATTACCTGGTTGGTCGTCGCCAATGTCTCGCACGCGGCACGAATCGACCAGGGATCGATGCCTGCCTTGGGCCCTTCACGGTAAAAAAGATCGACGATCTCATCAGAGATACGATCGCAGACCTTGTCCGGATGACCTTCAGAGACCGATTCACTGGTAAATAAATAGGATGTGCGTGCCAAGCTCGCTCCCTCCATTTGCATTTCATTTTCGATGGGAAGTTGCGGGCCTTGTCGCAAGGTTTTAGGGACGGGTCAAGGCTAGCCCCTGAAACGGGGCCTTGTCGCAGGACGTCTCAGTCCTGCGATTCTTCGTTCGCCAGCGAGCGAACTAGCTCGACAACAGCACGTCGAACGCGCGCGTCCGGAATGCGAGCGAACGCCTTGTTGAGCTCAAAGCCTTCGCGGGTCGTAATGAGATCCGGCACATACTCCGCGGACGCGTCCGCCATGCCTGTGGCTTCTGCAGAATCTCCATTTGGCACCTCGTCATAAAAGAACTGAACCGGCACCCCTAGAACGCGCGCCATGTCGAACAACCGACTTGCGCCAATGCGATTTACACCCTTCTCGTATTTTTGAATCTGCTGGAAAGTCAGTCCCAATCGTTCGCCAAGTTTTTCCTGGCTCATCCCCAGCAGCATACGCCGTAATCTGACACGAGCACCGACATGAACGTCTATCGGGTTCGCCCGGCGCGCATTGCGCTCTTCCTCCACAGTATTCTTGTTATTAAAATCGTTGCCCATGCGAAATACCGGCTCCAAAGTTTACCTTACAGCCTACAGCACGATCGCGTCAGTAAGCAGGACGGACCACGCTCAAACAATTTAAGCTTTCTTATTTGTTGGGTGATCTATACTATAGAGTGCATCAATGCCACCCACTTCGGCAAAATCGTGCCAAGATGTGGTCATTCCTTACTATGAAAGTTGCGTTTCATGGTAGAAGCGGTGCTGTGAAGCCACACCTTTGACACGTCTTATCGTGCCGCATAGCGATTATACTGGACAATAATCCACGTCGTTAGGCTCAACGCGAGCACGCAAAGTAAAAATAGACCGTCGCCATATTGAGCATAAATGGTTGCAGGGCGTGGCTGGGGAAGCTGCGTATCGAGTGTTCCGACCTCGTTAAGATCGAGCTTTCCAATAATACGACCGAACGGATCGATCACAGCGGATATACCGTTATTGGCGACGCGTAATAGGGCCACGCCTTCTTCAACCGCGCGCAAACGCGCTTGATGTAAATGCTGGTGCGGGCCCGTCGTATTACCAAACCAGCCATCGTTGGTCGCATTCACAAGTAGAGCTGGACGATCCTCGCCTTGAACAACTGCTGCGGGAAAAATCGCTTCGTAACAAATCAATGGAGAGAAAGGCGGAAGCCCCGGCACGGAAACTAAGGGACGTGGCGTAGAGCCAATTGAAAAACCGCCGCGGATCCGCGTCAAACTTTCCAAACCAATGGCTTCGAGGAATTCTTGAGCGGGCAGATACTCTCCAAATGGCACGAGATGAATCTTGTCATAGATTGCCCGCGTCTCCCCCTCAGGTCCAAAAGCGATGATCGAATTATAAACCTGACGCTTAGGGAGCGTACTTGGCCGCAACTCATCACCAACGCTGGCCTTTTCCAAGCGCAACGCGCCTGCTACGAGAAATGTGTTTGCAGGCAATAACGTGCCAATTGCAGAAAGCGCGTCCGGCGTTGAAAGTGGTAGAAAAGGCATCGCGGCCTCTGGCCAGAAGACATGCGTAACGCCTTCTAAATCATCCTGTTTTCCAGATTCGGAAATGCGCGACAGACGCAGATGTTCTGCGAAAATTCGTGGCTGCTCGCTCGCCAACCATTTTTCGTGCTGAGGAATGCTCGGCTGTACGATGCGCAATTTTACGCCGTCCACAAACGAATTGGGACCTGGAGCGAGGACCAGTGCTCCATAGATGAATAGTGCAGCTAAAGGCGCCACGGTGAGCGCGACAATTTTCGCTCCGGGACGCGGGGTGCGTGGGTCGGCCAGTACGATCACCGGTGTCGCGGCAATCAACACAGTGAGCAATGTCAATCCGTAGATGCCGAACACGGCCGTAGACTGCATCAAATACAACGGCTGTGTTAACGCATAGCCCAGCACGTTCCAGGGGAAGCCTGTGAAGATATGACCTCTCAGCCATTCCCCGACACCGAAGGCGACAGCCAAAACCGCAACGCGGGATAGTCCGGGCACCCAGAAGCTTCGCGCCGCAGCTGCTGTCACCGCGGTGAACAGCGCAAGGCCCGCTGGCATAAGCGTAACGGCAACGGGCAAAAGCCATCCGAAGATGTGCGCTTCCACCAAGAATGCTTCGCCGATCCAAAACAATCCGAAGAAGAAGTAACCGAAGCCAAACCACCAGCCGTCGAACGCTGCCCTCTTCAAGCTCGTGCGCCATGCCCGCGTGTGTGTCGCTTTGTCAGCCTCAGCATGTGCAAGCGCTTGATCAGATGTTCCATCGATCAACCAGATCAAAACTGGAAGAGTGAAGAACAGTACCGGCCAGAGGAAGAATGGTGCCATGGCGAGCACCGATAGGGCTCCTGCGAGAAACGCGATGCCACGGCGGCGCCATCCTACGGCTTCTCTGACAACCTTAGCCACAGAGGCCAATCGCCGAAGGACACGAGGTGGCTTACGCGCGCTCCGCTGCGGACGATCGATTGTTTCGCTCCCCGTCACGGACGGTTAGCTTTCGCCGACGGACGCGGTCGCAGGACTCGGCTCGGAGTCGGCTTCCGCAACAGGAACGTGAATTTTCAGCTTCTTGACGCGGCGCGGATCAGCGTCCAGCACCTCGAACTCCAGGCCGGAGTGATGTTTGACAAGTTCCCCTCTCGCTGGGACACGCCCCACGATCGTGAACACCAAGCCGCCGAGCGTATCGATCTCTTCCTCTTCTTCGCTCGACAAAATCTTACGGTCGAGGAGTTTTTCCAGCTCTGCGACCGGCGCGCGTGCAGACGCCACAAGGCCCAGCTTCGGATCTTCGGTGATGTTGGGAACTTCGGCCTCGTCGTGTTCGTCTTCGATATCGCCGACGATCTGCTCAACCAAATCTTCAATCGTCACGAGGCCATCCGTGCCTCCGTACTCATCGACGACAAGCGCCATGTGAATACGCGTTGATTGCATTTTGATAAGCAGGTTCATAGCGGGCATGGACGGAGGCACATACAGAACCGGGCGTTTGATCCGAGCAACCGAGACAGGCCGGGTCAAATCTATGGTGCCTAGATTGAGACTGGCAACCGTGGATGACAGCGCTTCTTCAGATGGATCTCCACTCGCACTGTCTGCGGCCTCTGGCGCAGGCGGTGTAACCTCTCGGCCGGCTTCGGTCATGACCCAACGGAAGAAATCCTTGATGTGGACCATTCCGCGCGGATCATCGAGTGTCTCTGCGAACAAGGGAACGCGAGAGACGCCCGCGCGCTCGAACGTCTCGAGCAGATCGGCAATGGAGTCGCTTTCGTCGATCGCGATGATATCGGCACGTGGCACCATGATGTCTTCGACGCGACTGGCACTGAAATGCAGCAAACGCAGCAGCATCTGCCGTTCCTGCGCACTGAAGGAATCGCTCGGTCCTGCCTCGCCCTGCAATGCGTATTCAAGCGTGTCACGCAGTGTTTGGCCGCCCGGCAGTCCAAGCCGTGAGCGCAGAGTGTTAAACCATCCAAAGGCCGTCGAACTTCGAGCATCGTCAGATGTGGACGTCGCGTCGCCGTTGGTGCTTGTCGTGTCGTCGGTACTCATTTCCGTATCACTATTTTCCAATACAATCGCACACTGAGTTCATGATGCTCGGACGTGCTCAGCACGTCAGGTGTGCGTCTTCATTCTTCGGAATCGGCTTCGATGGGCGCATATGGATCAGCGATATCGAGTGTCGCCAGAATGCGCGTTTCAAGTGCTTCCATGCGTGTCGCCTCTTCGTCGGTTTCATGATCGAAACCCACGAGATGGAGGAGACCATGGACAACCAGATGCTGAAGATGGTGGCTTGTCGGAATGCGCATGGCTACGGCTTCGGCCGCCACCGTTTCTGCAGCGAGCACGATATCGCCAATAAAACGCTGCGCTCCGCTTCCAACAGGGAGGCCTGAAGCGACAGGGAACGACAAAACGTTGGTAGGGCTTGACTTTCCACGATAGGCAGCATTGAGCGTGGCTACATGCTCATCGGAAGATAGAGCCAATGCGGCACTGGCCCCTGCAAGCTCTGCTTCGGGCTCTGTTGCTGCGGCTTGGGCAGCACGACGTATGATGTTGTCGATATCGGGAACGCTGGACCAATCACCAGCTTCGTGCACGACATCGAGTTCAATAGTCTGCGCAGCTGGACTAGGAGGTTCGCTGCCGTCTTGCTCGCTGCCTTCGCTTGAGCGTCTACTGTCGCAGGGATCGTTCATCGCGGGCGCTGGCCCTCAGAGGCCTTATCGTACGCAGTTACAATGCGCGCCACGAGATCGCGGCGCACGACATCCGTATTGGAAAACCGGATTGACTGAATGCCTTCGACGTCTTGCAGGAGACGAACTGCCTCTTCCAACCCGGACGTTTGCCCTGGCGGTAGATCAATCTGACTTGGGTCGCCTGTGACGACCATTTTTGCGTTCTCTCCCAAACGGGTCAGAAACATCTTCATCTGCATGCTCGTCGTATTCTGCGCTTCATCCAGAATAACGAAAGCGTTGGCGAGCGTTCGGCCGCGCATGAAAGCGAGTGGAGCGACTTCGATGACACCCGTCTCGATGTCGCGCTCAACCTTCTCGGGCGGCAGCAGATCATAAAGCGCATCGTATAGGGGACGCAAATAGGGGTCGACCTTGTCGCGCATGTCGCCGGGCAGAAACCCCAGACGCTCACCTGCCTCTACGGCTGGGCGCGACAGGATCAAGCGTTCAACGAGTCCACGCTCCAGGCAGTGGGCGGCATAGGCGACGGCAAGATAGGTTTTTCCCGTGCCCGCAGGGCCAATCCCGAACACCAGATCGACACGTTCCATCGCGCGCATATAGGTGCTTTGGGCGGGTGTCCGCGCCTTGACGACACGACGGCGGGTCGCGATCTGAGCTTGTCCATCCGTTGCTGGTGTTTCCTGCCTGGCATGGCGGATTAGGCCATCGAAATCGCCCGCGCCGATCGGTTCGCCATTCGCGATACGCCGATAAAGCTGTTCCAGAACGTCTCGGGCCAACCCGACTGCTGGCTCCGAGCCTGTCAGAATGATGACGTTGCCATGAGCATGCGCCTCTACGCCAAGGCGATCCTCAATAAGAGCTAGGTGACAATCGAACTCTCCCAACAACTGTGTCAGGAAGCGATTGTCTTCAAAGGGCACGACGATGCGTTTGGAAACGCCTTGCGATCTTTGGGCGCGCCCAGGCCCGGTCACGGATTGCCCGCGAAAGCCTGTCAAATTAGAGGTCTCCCATGCCCGGCCCTTACGTTGGCTTCACAACCACCCAGTTCTTCAGTTGCTAGCATAACTGGCCGCGATTCCGAATCAACCTGATAGGTGGACATTCATACTCCGCTTTCAAGCAGCTCGTATGACACCCGACAACGACTTCATGCCGGCGGCTGAGATTTCCACTGGAATGACACGTCCGAGGTATTCTGGAGCCCCTTCAACATGAACGGGTTGCAGATACGGCGAACGACCAACGAGCTGTCCCGCCTGACGGCCTGGACGTTCAAACAGCACCTGCACTATTTTGCCAACACAGCCCTCATTGAAACGCGATGCCTGAGCTTCAAGACGTTCCTGAAGGCGATGGAGGCGCTCGGTCTTGACGCCTTCGGGCACCTGTTCTGCAATTTTTGCAGCCGGTGTACCAGGGCGGGCAGAATATTTGAATGAGAAGGCCTGGGCGAAACCAATTTCCTCGACGAGCGCAAGCGTTGCGTCGAAATCTTCCTGCGTTTCACTCGGAAAGCCCACAATGATATCGGTGGACAATGCGATGTCCGGCCGGACTTTGCGCAGGCGCTCGATCACGCGACGGTAGTCATCCGCGGTGTGTTTGCGGTTCATGGCGGCCAGAATGCGGTCGCTGCCTGACTGAAAAGGCAGGTGTAGGTACGGCATCAGTTTTTCCTGATCCCGGTGGGCCGCAAACAAATCTTCGCTCATATCGTTGGGGTGGCTGGTCGTGTAACGCAAGCGCTCAAGGCCATCGATTTCGGCTAGGCGATTTATCAACCCGGCAAGCGAACATGTGGCTCCGTCGGGTCCTTCGCCGTGGTAGGCGTTTACGTTTTGACCCAGCAACGTCAGCTCGCGAACGCCACGCGCGACGAGGCTTTCCGCTTCCGCGACGATCGCGGCGACCGGACGCGAATACTCCATACCTCGCGTGTAGGGTACGACGCAGAACGTACAGAATTTATCGCAACCCTCCTGAATCGTAAGGAATGCCGACGCGGGTGCGATTTGAGTTCCAGGAACCGTGGCCGCACGCGCAGGAAGATTCGCGAACTTGTCCTCTTCTGGAAAAGCCACCTCGACAATGCGCCGGGATTCGCTTTGCGCTCGGAAAACGAGTTCAGGCAGACGGTGATAGCTTTGCGGGCCTATCACGAGATCAACGACCGGCGCGCGGGCGATAATCTCAGATCCCTCGGCCTGAGCGACGCAACCGGCTACGGCGACGACGGTGTTCTGACCAGCCTGGCGCCGTTCTTCCTTCACTTCACGGATGCGTCCGAGATCGGAATAGACCTTCTCCGCCGCTTTTTCGCGGATGTGACACGTATTCAAAACAATGAGTTCAGCGGATTCCGGCGTATCGGCCACGGTATAGCCGTACTGCGCCAAAGCTTCGGTCATCCGTTCGGAGTCGTAGACGTTCATCTGGCAACCGAACGTCTTTACGAAGACCTTCTTGGTCCCCGGCATTGTGCACTCTCCGTCAGAGTCAGAATTAAACTCCGTCAGCTTGGACACGTCGCACCCTTATATTTTCCAGTATTGCAGCGCTTTGCGCCGGGTCTTCCATGACGATCCTGTGATGGGTAAATTCCCGTGAAAACAGGTCTTTGCCCTCATTGTGACGGTCGTCACCAAGGATTTAGTGACACAAAGAATTTGTTGGTGCAATGCACCCGAATTGAGGTGGTGAATAGCGTGTGTTTGTCGCAGGGCACGCTGAAACGCCGACGTTTCTTACCCGTAACTACGTTTCGCTTCCGACTGTGGCGGAGAAGCACCCTCAGCCTCGGATGGCGTTTGGGCTGGTTCGAGCAACTCGTCGGACGTTACACCGCGCATGATGCGTACGTGTTCCTTGCGGATTTCTTCCTCGCTGTATTTGGCGAGCGCTTTGCGGTCCATGAAGGCATCGAGCGGTACCGGCCGCCCAATCTTGATCACGGCATCTATCGGTCCAGCCTGCAACAGCTGCCAAGCGTGCGGCGCCATGTCCATATCGCCATACCAGCCCACCAGCGGCCGGTCTGCGCGTGACAAAGGGATGCCGTGCAACCGTGTGTAAGCAATGGTGAGCGTTTGCACGAGAACCTGACGGTTCTCCGGCGAACTCCCAGCCGCGGGCGCGCTGGTCGCGTCCTCTTTGTCGCGCCGGATAGCGGCACGCAACGCGGAAGGCTTTGCTGCGGCAAACAACGACGTCTTGAACGGTAAGACGCGGTTGCCATCACTCGATGTCCCTTCGGCGAAGAGCACGAGCGAGTCCCCCGCACGTAGTCTTGTCAGGATTTCCTCTGTGGTGTCCCCCACAGATGCGCGCCGCTCGCGATCGATAAATATCGTTCGCTGCAATTTCGCCAATGAGGAAACGAATGGCCAAGCGCCGACTTCCTTCTTCGCGATGAAGGAGACCGGCGCGACCGAGGAAATGACGGGGATGTCGAGCCAGGACGTGTGGTTTGATACGATAAGTACAGGGTTGTCGCGCGCAATATTGCCTTCGACCTGAACCCGCAAGCCCAGCAGCCGACAAACTTTTTTATGGTACCAACTGGGGAAGCGCCTCGCGTAACGCGGGCTGAACCGGACAAATACCGCCTGTAGCGGCATCAACGGCAATGTCAGCCCCATAAACAATACCAGGATATTGCTGGCGCGGAGCCAACTCATGGGACGTTCGCAGGTTGGGCGCCGCAGCAAATGCCGCGCGCAAAGGGCCAAGTTGTGGTTTCGGCCATCGGCATGCCGAACTCCGTGGAATCGGGTTTATCGTAATTGGTTATAGGCCAGTGGGTCTGACCACGTCTATCGCCTGCGCATCACAGACTACAAGACAAAGTCAGAGCATCGCAGGAGGTCCCATCACTACGCTGGTAATAATTCTTGCGCAGACCGATCTGCTCAAAACCTAGTCTCTCATAGAGGGCAATCGCGGCGACATTATCAGCGGCGACCTCCAGATGAAGGCGTTCACCACCGCCGGCGGCTACGGCGCGCATCAAGCCTTCAACGAGACGTTTGGCAATACCTCGCCGCTGGAAAGGCGCACATACTCCAAGGGTCAGAATTTCTGCTTCATCGGCTGCTATGCGACCGATGATAAACCCAGCTGGCGCCGGAGGGTTTTCCGGGTGCAACCGCAGCTTGGCCACAAGCGCCGTGGCGCCAGGTGAGGCCAATAAGTTACGCAGGCTCTCCTCGCTCCAGGCTGGATCGAACAAGCCTGCGTGCATGCTGGAAACTTCAGCTGCCCCCTCGGCCTCGACCCACAGAAGACTTAGGTTCTTAAAATCCAGCTGATACTGATCATCGGACATCATATCGTAACTCGGGCTATTGATTTGCCGACTTGAGGCTTTGCGTCAGCCGGCCGCAAATAAAGTGGGTTCGGCGAACCAGCGGGTAGAATATGAGGTGCCATTGCTGCCAAGTCCTCGGCGCGAGGCAGCTCAATTGAAGCAAACACCCGATACTTTGCAGGCGCGTGACGAGCGACGGCATCCGCCGCGGAGCCTGCCAAGGCATAAATTCCCTCTGTGGCCTGGCTGGCTGCCTCTTCGGGGGTGAGGACTTGAGGTTCGCAGAGCGCTGCAAGTCCACCGCCACGCGAAAAGCGCTGCCAATAGACCTGTCCGCGACGCGCGTCGGCGGCGACTGCGATTGCTGCCACGTCCGGCATATTGTTCAGATGCCGGGCAACTTGCTGTGCAACGACAGCAAGGCTCGTGGCGGTCACGACTGGAACATTCATCGCCAGCGCCAATGCGCGTGCTGCTGCTATCGCTATGCGCGTGCCGGTGAACGTCCCAGGCCCAACGGTTACAGCAATCCGATCGACATCCTCGAACGTAAGTCCGGCCGTGTCGACGACCTCAGAGATCATAGGAATCAAACGTTCCGCCTGACCTGTCGCCATCGGTTCGAACGCGCACGCGCGCACGCCTTCGCCGCCGTCGGAGAAGACGGCAGCGGAACAGGCATCAAGGCACGTATCAAAGGCCAGAATATTCATAGGAGGAGAGCCTATACTCTCCGAATTCGGAATTCACCTGTTTCGCACGGCGAATAGAATGATTTCGGCTGTCTATGATCGTGCAGGTTGCCTATCAAATGATCTGTGCCATCTCGGCAAATGCGAGACGCGGTCCTCTTGGGCGAAGCCCCGTGGGGTCGCCATAGCCGATATTGCAAAGGAAGTTCGACTTCGTATTTGTGCCGGCGAAGAATTCCTTATCAACGCCCGCGTTATCGAAACCGGACATGGGGCCACAATCGAGGCCCAGTGCTCGCGCCGCGAGGATCATATAGGCTCCCTGAAGCGAACCGTTGCGAAATGCCGTTTCTTGAATTTTAGACTCTTTGCCGGTGAACCAACTCCGAGCATCCGTGTGCGGAAAGAGTTTTGGTAGCTGTTCATAAAATTCGAGATCGTAGCCAATAATCACACACACGGGAGCCTGCATCGTCTTTTCGGCGTTGCCGGAGGACAGATACGGTTTCAACCGCTGCTTTGCTTGATCCGACTTCACGAACAGGAAGCGCGCCGGTGAACAGTTGGCGCTGGTCGGCCCCATTTTTGCGATGTCAACGAGACGTTCCAGAACCTCGTTGGACACCTCCTTATCCTGCCACTTGTTGTGGGTTCTGGCAGACAGGAAAAGTTGGTCGAGCGCGGCGTCTTCAAGCGGGTTTTTCTGCGTCAAAGCGGATCACCTCAGGCCAGTTGTTTCGATCGTAGGACTGATAAACGAAAAGCCCCGCCAATCTGACGGGGCCTCCCAAACTTCCTTCCAGGACAGGCCGTTGCCTGTGAGAGGCTAGACCGCCTGAACTTCCTGAACCTCTGGGCAGAAATGCCGCAACAAATTCTCAATGCCATGGCGCAGCGTCGCTGTTGATGACGGGCAGCCGGCGCAGGCTCCTCGCATATGTAGATAGACGACGCCGTCGCGGAACCCGGAAAATGTGATGTCACCACCGTCCTGCGCAACGGCAGGGCGAACACGCGTTTCCAAAAGGTCACGAATGGTAGCAACTATTTCCTCGTCCTTCGGATCGTAGCTACCGACAGCTGAATCATTGCCGGCTTCACTTTCTACGACCTGAGCATCCGACATATAGTGCTCCATGATCGCGCCAAGGACCATCGGCTTGAGATGCTGCCAATCGCCTTCGCCCTTGGTCACGGAGATAAAGTCGGCGCCGAAGAAAACGCCGTCCACACCGTCGATTTCAAACAGCCTCTGAGCAAGCGGCGACCCTGTGGTTTCGGCGCGGTCCCGATAATCGGCCGTACCGGATGCCAGGACCTGCCTGCCGGGGATGAACTTTAGCGTTGCGGGGTTCGGCGTTAGCTCGGTCTGGATAAACATGGGTCCATCGTCTCCCGATTTATGGCCGTGCGCCGACGTTATCATAACTTACGTCGATCCGGCCTGCACGGCAGTTATTAGAATTATTCTAGTCTTAGATAGACGAGATGATGGAAAAAGTCGATACCTGCGGAGAGAACCGCAACCCGAAAACTCCCATTCGACCATCAAAATCACACGCTTAGGCGAGTGATTTGATCTCTTCAAGGGTCAGACTTCCTGGAACGATCGTTGCAGGAATAGGGAAGGGTCCCCCGGTGGAGCCAGATGCCAGGGAGGAAACGAGCGGGCCTGGACCGTCCGATCCGGTAGCGGCGCCGAGAACAAGGATGGCGATGTCCTCATCTTCGTCAATGACGCGGACGATCTCTTCAGCCTCATTACCCTCGCCGATGACCTCTTCGGTCGACACGTCTTCGAAGCCGGATTGATTGAGCTTGCGACGAAAGAGGCGGAAGAGCGCCTTTGCTTTGGCAGTTTCTTCTTCAATGTGGACCTGACGCACGCCCATCCAGTGTTGAAATTCCTGCGGCTGAATGACGTACAGCATGACGATCGAACCGCCAGAATGCTGCACACGGCTTGCCGCGTAATACAACGCCGCGTTGACTTCCTCGGAGTTGTCTATGACGAGGAGAAATTTGCGCCGGTGGCCGGCTTCGAATGAAAGGCGTTTTTTCATCATGCTTATGCTGCCATCTCATAGTCGTGGCCACAACGGACCAAGTCTTCAATTTGCAAGCCGCTTTTATACAGCGTGCGCAACGATGCCTAAGAGCGAATAAAGCCCACAATGTCCTTCACGTCGCCCATAATCGGTGCGGCGATAGCCGCGGCGCGTGCAGCGCCGTCAGCCAATATTTTGTCGATCTCTGCCGGATCGCTCGTAAGCCGGTTTATCTCCGCTCCAAGCGGACCGAGCTTTGCAACGCTTAGCTCGGCTAAGTTTGCCTTGAATTCAGAAAACTGACGGCCACCATACTCCGCCAACACCGTATCCTTACTCGAACCAGATAACGCTGCGAAAATACCGATCAGGTTTTCTGCCTCAGGGCGACCCTGCAAACCCGCAGCTTCAGAAGGGAGCGGCTCAGGATCTGTCTTCGCCTTTCTCACCTTCTTGGCGATGGTGTCCGCATCGTCCGTCAGGTTTATGCGTGACAAATCCGATGGGTCGGATTTCGACATCTTCTTGGTGCCATCACGCAGGCTCATCACGCGCGTGGCTGGTCCGGTGATTACGGGCTCAGGCAACGGGAAAAACTCGCCATCATCAAATCCACGAGCGCGGATCTCGGTGTTGTAGTCATTGTTGAATTTACCGGCGATATCACGCGCCAGTTCTAGATGCTGCTTCTGGTCGTCGCCGACCGGAACATGCGTCGCCTTGTACACGAGGATGTCGGCGGCCATCAGGTTGGGATAGGCGAACAGACCCACAGAAGCGTTCTCGCGGTCCTTGCCCGCCTTCTCCTTGAACTGGGTCATGCGGTTGAGCCAACCCAGGCGGGCAATACAATTGAATACCCATGCCAGCTCCGCATGGGCTGCGACCTGGCTCTGGTTGAACAAAATGCTCGTTTTCGGATCGAGCCCGGCAGCCATATATGCGGCCGTCACCTTACGGATGGCCTGGCGCAGCTCCGCCGGATCCTGCCACACTGTGATGGCGTGCATGTCGACGACGCAATAGATGCACTGATGGGTTTTTTGCAGCTCGATCCACTGCAGCATGGCTCCAAGATAGTTGCCGAGGTGCAAACTGCCCGTCGGCTGCATCCCGGAGAAGACGCGCTCTTCAAACGGCATTATCGGGTTCCCTAGATTCGGAGCGCGGTTATCGCGCGGCTGCCAAGGCAGCGCAAGTCTTGAGCCCGGTCGATGCCACAGAATCCTGGATGATCGCCAAAACTCAGGAGGCCCGCCGGAGTTTTCTGACGAACTGCGAGGGGCTTAATACCCCGGTCAACAGGACCGTTCCGAAGAAGACGACAGCTCCTAAGCCTACCAACCCAGCAAGCGCCGAGAGTTGCAGATAGATCGGAGTGGCCGCCGAGAAATAAGGCGCCAACGGCCCCAAGGCGAACCACACGGCAGCACCCATGATGATGCTGGCGAGAATGATCAGTGGCAAGTTCCGCAGGAGACGACGGTCCGCCTGAAAATTGCCAGCGCGGCTTAGTGTTGCCCATAGAAGCAGGGCGTTAATCCAGCCTGCAAGCGACGTTGCCAGTGCAATGCCCACGTGCGGGTGATAACCCATCTGGGCAAAAGCGTAGAACAGCGCCAACGATCCCGCGACGTTTATGATCATGTTGAAGGCCGCGTAGCGCATCGGAGTTTTGGTGTCTTCACGCGCAAAAAAGGCCGGCTGGAAGACCTTGATCAGCACGAAACCTGGCAAACCGCAGGCAAACGCCGCGAGAGCGGGCGCGGTTGCTGCGGTATCGGATGGGGAAAACGCGCCGCGCTCGAAGAGAACACGGATGATGGGCTCTGCAGCCACCGCGAGTGCAACCGCCGCAGGCAGCGTCAACATCAGGCCGAACTCTAGTGACCGGTTCTGGCTATCCATGGCCGCGCGATGATCGCCGGCTTGCAGACGTCGGGACAGATCAGGGAGCAAGACAACACCGATGGCGACGCCAACAATCCCTAGCGGGAGCTGATAGAGGCGATCCGCGTAATAGAGATATGAGACGGCGCCAGCCTGCATCGAGGCGATTACCGTTCCCACGACAATGTTGATCTGCGTTATGCCACCAGAGATCAGTCCAGGGATACCCAGGCCAATCAGGCGTTTGACGCCCGGAGTAAGGCGGGGTCGGCGCAGCGACAAACGCATGCCGGCTCGACGCACAGCAACCCAAAGCAATATTGTCTGGGCGATACCGGCAATGAAGACGCCGATGGCGAGAATGATACCTGCGCCCGGTTTCTGAGAGTAACCCAGCGCGATCGCCAGCGAGATGGCGGCGATCAGAACGATGTTGAGCAGAATCGGTGCAGCCGCCGCAACCCAATACCGATGCATGGAATTGAGAATGCCGGACAGCAACGCGACCAGCGACATACATAGAAGGTACGGGAATGCGATCTGTGTGAGAAGAACGGCAAGATCATACTTGTCGGGATCGGCGACAAACCCCGGCGCAAGAATGAGCATCAGCCACGGCATCGCCAACATGCAGATCGCGGAGAATGCGAGCAGCGTGATAAGCAGGACTGACATTGCTTCTTCCGCGAATGTCTTCGCCGCGTCGGCCCCTTCGCCCTGAAGGCGTTTTGCAAACAACGGGACAAATGCCGCGTTGAATGCTCCTTCGGCGAACAAGCGCCTGAAGAGATTGGGAAATCTGAAAGCGACAAAAAAAGCGTCCGCAATCGCACCGGAACCGAGGGCGGCGGCGATCAGAATATCCCGGGCGAAACCGAGAATACGGCTGACCATCGTCAAGCCGCCAACAGTCACGAAAGAACGATACAGCATGAGGCCAGCGCAATATCCCGGAGGCGTGCCCTGTGCAAGGGACGTTGCACGCCAGGCTGTCACAATCACCTTGATGACGGGAGAAAATGTTGCTTTCGGGACGCGCTTTTTTTTGTGTCGAGGCGGCTAGGTGGTCTAAGTCACCGGCGGTGGGTCATCTTGTGCCAGCAGCTCCGTCAGCCGCTCGGTTATGCTCTGTTGGCGGGTTGGTGCCGTCACCTTTTTGCCGACGAGGTCGGTTACGTAAAACACGTCCACGGCCTTTTCGCCGAATGTCGTGATGTGAGCCGACGAAATATCGAGGTTCAGATCCGACAGAGCGTTGGTGAGATCATAGAGCAGGCCGGGGCGATCAAGTCCCGCGACTTCAATCACCGTGAAGTCGTCCGACAGCGCATTGTTGATCATCACTTCGGGTTCGACGCTAAAGGCATCCAGACGGTGCTCAGCTGGGCGCCGCTTGGACAACATCGGCCGCAGGCGCATCTCGCCGCGCAGCACGCGCCGGATCAACTGTCCGATACGATCCGCGCGCCGCTTTTCATCCTCGTCGCTTTGCAGCTCCCGCTGAAGCAAGAAACTATCGAGCGCATAACCATCGCGCGTTGACGAAATCTGAGCGCCGACGATGTTGGCCCCTGTGGCGGCGCATGCGCCCGCGAACAGTGACAACAGGCGGGCGTGGTTCGGCGCCAGGATGGTTAGCTCCGTCACCGCCGTGAACTCATCCGTCGTGTAGTGGAATGCGAGCTTGTCGTCGGAGCCGTCCGTCCTTGCCATCATCCGAGCGTGTTCGACCTGCCGCGGAACCTCATAGCGGTGCCAGTAGTCGTCATAGAAGCGACCGGTTACGCTTTCGATCTTTTCTGGGGTCCACCCCTCATCCAGGAGCGCCGCGCGCACGCCTTCTTGTGCTTCGGAGATCCGCTCACGATGGCCGGTCTGCCCGTAACCTCCAGAAAGGAGCAGCTCGGTCTCGTAATAGAGTGTCCGCAACAGCTGGCCCTTCCAGCCGTTCCAAGTGCCTGGGCCTACGGCACGGACGTCAGCGACAGTCAGCAGCAAGAGCAGCTTCAATCGCTCCGGACTTTTTACGACATCAGCAAAGTCTCTAATGGTCTTGGGATCGGAGATATCGCGACTTTGCGCGATGTTGCTCATGGTGAGATGTTCTTCGATCAACCAGGCAACCGTGTCGGTTTCGGCCGCACTCAAGCCCAGCCGCGGACAAAGTTCGCGGGCAATTCGCGCTCCGACTATGGAATGGTCGTCACGACGGCCTTTGCCGATGTCGTGCAGAAATGCTGCGACGAACAGCACACGGCGGTTCAGAATCGTCTCGAACATCGGAGTCGCCAGAGGCAGCTCGTTAGCAGCGCCACCTTGCTCAATGTCCGTCAGCATTTGCACGGTACGGATCAGGTGCTCATCCACCGTGAAGTGATGGTACATATTGAACTGCATCATTCCGACAACGCGCCGGAACGCCGGGATGAAGCGACCCAGCACAGCGGCGTCATTCATCCGCCGTAGCGTGATTCCCGGATACGGGTCGTCGCAAAGCAACTCCAGGAATATTCGATTGGCTTCCGGATCGTTGCGCACCTTATCGTCGATCAGCCGGAGCGATTGGCGTAGCAGCCGAATGGCATCTGGATGAAGGAACGTGTTGGTCTTTGCCGCCTGCGCGAAGAGCCTGAGGATGTTTACAGGGTCGCGCTCAAAGGCCTGCGGATCGGCAACGTTCATGCGGTCGTTATCGACTCGGAAGTCGGTTCGCTGGCGGATTTGCCTGCGAACCTTCCAGTTCAGCGGGCTCATAATCTCGCTGATGCTGGGCGCGGTCTTATGTTGCTGCATTTCCAGCGCGCCACACAGCAACGTTGTGAGATCACCGACTTCCTTGGCGACCAGAAAGTAGTGCTTCATGAAGCGCTCGGTCGCGCGCAGGCCGCCATGCTTCTTGTACCCGAGCCATTCTGCCATCTGAGGCTGAACGTCGAACGTCAGACGTTCTTCAGGACGGCCAGTCAAGAAATGCAGGAAGCAGCGGATGGTCCAGAGAAAATCTTCACAACGTTTGAATGTCGCGACTTCCTCATCAGTAAAAATTCCCGCTGCGACTGTCTTCTCACCAACATCCTCACCGTAAATCGTGCGCGAGAGCCAATGCAGTGTGTGCAGGTCGCGCAGACCGCCTTTGCCGTCTTTGATGTTTGGTTCCACGCGATACCGGGCATCGCCGGAGCGCGCATGCCGGGCATCACGTTCCGCCATCTTGGCGTCTATGAATGTGCGCTGCATTGAGCGGAGCTCATCCTGGAAGCGCTCTTCAAGCTCTGCGAACAGCTGCGCGTCCCCCAGCAGGAACCGCGAATCCAGCAATGACGTGGCGATGGTCATGTCTGTCCGCGCCAGCGCAACGCATTGCGACACTGTTCGCGTCGCATGGCCGACTTTGAAGCCCATGTCCCAAAGGATGTAGAGCATCTGTTCGGGGACGCCACCGCGCGCCTTGCGGGAAGAATGAATCAGAAAGAGCAGATCGATATCTGAGCCGGGGGCCAACAGACCTCGGCCATAGCCACCCGTGGCGACAACGGCCATACGGTCTGCGGCGGTCTGCTTGCGTCCCTTTAGTTCCAGCGACGTCAGCAGCTCAAACAGCATGCAGATAAGGTCGTCTTGAAACAGGCAAAGGTTGGCTGCACAGCGGCGCCCATCGCCATCGCGCTCCAATTGTGCGCGAAGGTGGGCGCGCGCGACCTGCGACATGTCCTTCAGGTGCTGGACGATGTCGTTGTGGGCCGCTTCCAAGCCGCCGTGGCGTTCGATCAAGACCTCAAGCGCAGCACGCACCGCGACTTTGTCAAATCGTTCTGCAACCGAAGTTGGGGCTATGACTGTATCCATAGCGCGAGATTTAGAGGGTTATGACCCGAGAGAGAAGACTTTTACGTGCTCTACTTCCCGTAAAGATCTCGCAGCTGGCGCTCACGCATCATCATCACGGCAAAGAGACTTCAGCTGATAGATCTTTTCGAGTGCCGCGCGTGGGCTCAATTCATCGGGATCTATGCGATCCAAAGCTTCTTCCACGGCGGACCTTCGAGCACCCTCGCCCTTGTCAGCCACTGCGCGACTTGCCGCAAAAAGAGGCAATTCATCCAAGATCGCTTCCGGTGAGTTGCTTCCCCGCCGTTCAGCATCTTCGAGCATCGCCAGCACTTCGGCGGCGCGCTCGGTCACCTGAGGGGGCAGGCCTGCCAGCTTGGCAACCTGGATGCCGTAAGACCCATCCGCTGCGCCGGGCCGCACCTTGTGCAGAAAGACGATTTCATCCCGCCATTCCTTCACCTCGATAGTGACGTTAGCGACCTCTTGCAGCCGCTCCGGCAAAACGGTCAGCTCATGATAGTGCGTGGCGAACAAGGTGCGGGAGCGGCAAACCTCGTGCAGGTATTCAATAGCGGCCCAGGCTATCGACAGACCATCAAACGTTGCCGTACCGCGGCCGATCTCATCGAGAATGACGAGCGAAGACGGCGTGGCGCAATTGAGTATCGCAGCTGTTTCGACCATTTCGACCATGAAGGTCGAACGACCGCGCGCGAGATCGTCAGCGGCACCGACACGCGAGAAAAGACGGTCGAGCACTCCGATGCGGGCGTAACGCGCGGGAACGAAAGCTCCCATTTGGGCCATCAGACATATGAGCGCGTTTTGGCGCAAGAACGTCGACTTACCCGCCATGTTCGGACCGGTGAGCAGCCAGATCCGCGCGGCCCTGAGCTCTGATCCACCCTCACCATCGGATTGCTGCTGCTCGCCTGCAGCCCCATCCCCCAGGAGACAATCATTCTCAATGAAGGGCCCTTGGCGCTCCGACTTGAGCGCCTGCTCCACGACCGGATGCCTGCCGCCTCGGATCTCAAGAGCCGTGCCTTCTTCGATCAGCGGGCGGGTGTAGCCTTCGTCCTCCGCGATATCAGACAAAGCCGTCGCTACGTCCAGTTCAGCGAGTGCCGCGGCGACGGCTGCCAGTGGAACTTCAGCTTCGTCGGCGCGACGGGCGAGGTCGGTAAAGATCGCCTGCTCCAGGCTCGTCGCACGTTCTCCCGCCGTCGCGATCTTGCCTTCGGTCGCGATCAGTTCCTCCGTGGTGAACCGAATGGCGTTGGCCATTGTCTGCCGATGACGAAAGACATCGGAGTGTGGCGGCTGCATCAGCGGCTGAGCGCTGGCTTGGCCGACCTCGATGAAATAGCCAAGAATGTTGTTGTGGCGCACCTTGAGGGTCTTCACGCCAGACTGCTGCTGATAGCGCGCTTCCAGTTCGAGCATCACCTGACGCCCGGTTTCTTTAAGACGGCGCGCTTCATCGAGGTCTGTGCTGTAGCCCTCGCGGATGAAGCCGCCGTCGCGTTTCAGAAGCGGCAATTCTTCATTCAGCGCATTTTCAAGTTCTTCACGCAAGGCAGCCGGTGCAGCCGCGAGGCGTTCCGCTATCGCTTGCAGTTCATTCGGCAATCCGATGGTCCCGGACTTTGCTTCCAACAAGCGCCCACACGCTTGCGCTGCGGATAGTCCATCGCGCACGGCGCCGAGATCACGTGGGCCGCCGCGGCCGAACGACAGCCGTGACAACGCGCGCGCGATATCAGGCGCGCTTCGCAAGCTATTCCGCAAGTCCGTGCGCAACGCGGACGCCTCGACGAGATACCCGACGGCATCAAGACGCGCATTAATGATGCCGACATCACGCAGAGGTGCCGCCAAACGAGCCGCCAGTTCGCGTGCACCGGGTCCCGTCACCGTGCGGTCGATGGCGTGCAGCAGACTGCCGCGCTTGTCTCCGTTTGTCGCCTTTGTCAGCTCCAGGCTTGCCCGGCTGGCTGCATCGATCAGAAGAATATCCTGCGCGCTGGCGCGTTTGGGCGGCCGTATCAGCGGCTTTTTGCCGATCTGGGTAAGATCGACGTATTTCAAGAGCGCGCCGATGGTTGCCAATTCGGCGCGCGAAAACGTACCAAACCCGCCAAGTTCCGCGACACCCAGCTTGGCTTTCAGTTCGCGCTCGCCGGCGCGGTGATCATAGAACGCGCCGGCCACGGGTGTGACGGCGGCCCCAGAAATCGCGACGGCTTGTTTGCAGGTCTCATCGGCGTCGTCTCTGTCGGAGACGAGTATTTCGCGCGGACTTAAGCGCACCAACTCGCCGGCAAGGTCTCCGCTCAGCGTCGATCCAACTTCAAACTCACCCGTTGAGATATCGAGTGAGGCCAACGCGACGCTGGCTCCGTCAGCACCTCGCTGCGCCAGCGGGATCAGCGCAAGCGCGGTCAAGAAATTCCGCGCGCGCGCATCGAGCAGTGTTTCTTCTGTCAGCGTTCCCGGCGTTACAAGCCGAACCACATCGCGACGCACGACGGCCTTGGCGCCGCGCTTGCGGGCTTCCGCTGGATCTTCAAGCTGCTCACAGACCGCGACGCGATAGCCGAACTTGATCAACCGTTGGAGATAATCATCCGCCTTGTGGACAGGAACGCCGCACATCGGGATATCTTCGCCCAAATGCTTTCCGCGTTTGGTGAGAACAATGCCCAAGGCCTCGGATGCAACGACAGCGTCTTCGAAAAACAGCTCATAGAAATCGCCCATCCGATACCAGAGCAGGCTGTCGGGATTTGCCGTCTTGATCTCAAGGTATTGCGCCATCGATGGCGTCGCTTCGGTAACGACGGCTTTGCCGGGACCGGATGCGGAAGGCCCACGGTCTTGCTTCGAGGTTTTGTCGTTACGTGCTGACATTTTGGCGCAAGGATCGTCTCAAAGGGGCCGAACATAGACGCGCAGCCATAGCCCGAGCCAACGTCTATTGAAAAGGGCAGCTAGGGTTTTCCCTCGTCAAAACGGTGGGTTTTCCAGGTTTGCGAACGTTGTCCGACGATAACCGGCTCGACATCCCACAGCGTGCGGTCTCATTCCGATTGCAGCAACATGCTCTCCGAGTTGTCCATCCCGTCAACGCGCTGTCGTTTGTGTCGCATTGGTGCGGCGCGCGGCGCGCGATATTGGCGCGTCCGAATTCTCCTGTGTCACCTTTGGAGGAGAGTCTTCAGGGATGGAAATTTTCCCTTGAGTTATCTCTAAGTGGAGAAAATGCCTACATTTTTTGCAATCCATTCCATCGCAATGACACAATTTTAACGTGTAATTGAATCACACGACATGGAGCAAATGCCGACTTCGTTGGCGCGTCGCATCCATCGGGACATTCAACATCGTTTCGACGCCCGCCCCGCGGGCGGTGACAGACGCAGCTTCAGGCAGACCAGACACCATCATGTCGATCGCTTTCACCTCCCAGCCGGCGGCGCCGCGCGATTTGAGGCTCGATTTCTTCCGGGGCCTCGCGATGTTCGCCATTTACATTGGCCATGTGCCGATGAACGCGTGGAGCGATTTCATGCCGGGACGGTTCGGCTTCGCCGATGCCGCCGAAGTGTTTGTCTTCTGCTCCGGGATAGCATCGGCTCTTGCCTTCGGACGCAGCTACGATCAGCACGGCTTCAGCATTGGGACAGCGCGTGTCGCCTATCGCTGCTGGCAGGTCTACTGGGCGCACATTGGGATTTTCTTCGTCGCTCTGGCGGCGATGATGATGGTCGACAAATGGCTAGGGGCCGGCGCGGATTACGTGATCGGTCTGAATCTGGCTCGGTTTGTCAACGATCTCTCGACCAACTTGCCGGGACTTCTGACACTTACATATGTCCCCAACATGTTCGATATCCTGCCGATGTATCTGGTGCTTCTCGCCATGATACCGGTGGTGATTGCGCTCTCGAAGCTCGGCCCCGTCTATGTATTCTCTGCTATGGTGCTCAGCTGGACCGCCGCAAATCTCAATTGGATCGAACTTAGTGCCGAGCCCTGGTCTGACCGGGAATGGTTCTTTAATCCCTTCGCGTGGCAGCTTGTATTTTTCACTGGCTTTGCTTTTGCGCGCGGATGGCTCCCCGTCCCCCCGGTTAATCGGCGACTTATGACAATCGCTGCCGTCGTCGTCTTGCTCACGATTCCGCTCGCCTATTGGCCGCTTGTTCGTAACGTCGATGTTTTGAAGGCTGCAGCCAAGGCGCTATCACCGCTGACAGACAAAACGCACGCCAGCGCTTTGCGCTATGTGCACTTCCTTTGCGTCGCCTATCTCGCTTATGCGTTGGCTGGTGATCGCGGGGCCAATCTCAGAGGACGTTTCGTGGCGATCTGTCAATTGGTTGGCCAGCAGGCACTCGCGACATTCATGGTCGGCTTGCTGCTGTCCCTTCTGAGTGGCGTCGCGCTCAATCTGATTGGCCGGAACTTCGCGACATATGCGCTTGTCAACCTTTCAGGCTGCGCGATATTGCTGGCGACCGCCTACGTTGTTGCATGGTTCAAGAACGTGCAGGGGCGAAAAGCCGTGCGCGCTGTCAGCATTCCGACCGCCAATGTCGCGCAGCACCTTCCGCAGACTGCACCGCCCCTCTCCAGGCCATTGGTGCAGCCGGTGGAGTAGCGTCGCGCGCACGTCGCTAGAGTGCCGATATAGTTAATAAATATTATACCGAATCGGGCCAAGACTGGCCCCAGAGTGTTGCGGCTCTACTACATCCGTCAAACTGTTGCCCGCTCGAGATCGATTATGGCGCGGTTTCTGTCGCCTGCCGGTTGTCGTGCAGCTTCAGAGGCTGCAATGTCGTAGGCGCAACGTTTCTGCTCGCCCGGACGGTATCGTCTCGGCGAAATTACAGGTCAATTTGACGTTGACGTCGTACAAAGACGGGGATTTGGATCATGAAATGCTTCACCAAAGGGGGCCGTGCGTTGGTCTCAGCTGCGCTGTCTCTGACAATGGTAGCGCTAGCTTCGAGCGCTGCGAACGCCCAGGATCTCTTTTCTTTCCTGTGGAGTGGCGGCTATCGCGATACGGTTTCGTTCTCACCCAAATACTCGCCCGGTCAGATCATCGTTAGCTTTGGTGATCGAAAGCTCTATTGGATCCATCGGCGCGGTGAGGCGATCAGCTATCCAATTGCCGTTCCTCGCGAACAGAGCCGTTGGTCTGGTGTAACCAGCGTCTCGCAAAAGCGCGTCAATCCCGGTTGGACACCAACGCCTCAGATGCGCCGCGAGAACCCCAAGCTACCTGTGCACGTTCCCGGCGGACATCCGCTTAACCCGCTGGGCGTCCGCGCACTCTACCTGGGTTCCAGCCTCTATCGCATTCACGGTACTGACGCGCCTTGGACGATCGGCACGGCTGTCTCAAAGGGCTGCATCCGGATGTACAATGAAGACGTCCTCGATCTTTATCCGCGCGTTCCCGTAGGCACACGCGTGACGGTCACCTGGAAGCGCTTCACGACCTAAAGCAAAGCCAGCTGCTTTCAGCTGTTGGCATCGCTTTCAGTAGCATTTCTCGATAGTTCATAACGGCGCATCGTTAAAACGGTGCGCCGTTTCTTTTTGAGGTCCTGATGGGCCCCCTGGGGGCTGTATCTGCGTCGTGGGCAAACGGAAGGGGCGATCGCTCCCACTAAAAGACGAGCAGCGCTGTGAGGCACCACTCGTCTGGAATTTACCCGCCTTCTGGCGATGGAGTTTCTTAAGTGGGATCAGCCCCGCAAACGTCCTCTTACGATGCGCGGAAACTCCTCTTCCGTCTCGACTCCGGCGAATTCGCTATAACGGTCCGCGCCGCTTACACCGTAACCGGTGCTCGGCGACCCGGCCATGGACCGCTCAGCAGGGCGCTCGTTCTGGCGATAATCCAGCTGGCGTTCATTTCCCCGGCCCTCGGGCCACCACGCATCGGCCGGCGCCATCTGCCGGCTGCTCGCCTGATATTGATGGTCAGCATCAGCGTACTGCGGCGCGGACGGGGCTGGCGCACCCCGCATCGAACCAGGAGGATTCTCTCCCGACGATGGTGCCGCACCAGAAGGTGGCGCTCCCGATCCGGAAGGACGTTGCACCGCTTCGCGCTGCCCGCCTCCAGTGAACCATGCCTCGATGAGGTCAAGTTCGGCGGCGGTCAACTGCAGGCCTTGGCGTTTGCAACGCGCTACGACGAAGTTGCGGAAGCGGCTCGCAAACAGGCTTGCAGAAGCCCCTTGTTCAAACCAGGGGTCAGCTTCGCTCACAACTTCGAGAATGAAGCGTGCATCATCCTTGCGAAGTTCAATGCCGAGTTCGCGTGCACGGTCGCAGATGTTTACCAGCGTGCGTGCGCCCGTCAGGCCGTTCGTCTCGATTTCCTTCGCCATGACATCGAACAGCGCACGGTATTCGGGAGGCGATAGGGGAGGCGCCTGGCAGGCTTCATGAATACGTGCGATCGACTGCTGTAGAGATGAAGCGCTTTCCGCACTCTCCACCTGACCAGACTGCGGGCGCACGGCGTCCTGGCGGGCATCATGCCGCCCCGCATCCTGATGTTGTGGCGATGGTGCAGGTTGCCGTGATGCCGGCGCCTGTGCCCGAGGTGCAGGCGCATGACGGTCCTGCGCCGGGGCGCGGTCGTCATACGTCGGTTGTGCAGCGGGCAAATAACGCTGGCGTGGCTGCTGTGCGGGTGCGGGTTCACGCTCAGGCGCGTGGTGAGCCGCCATTCCCGATTGGCCACGGTCGAGTGGTATCTCGCTGAAGCCTTCAGGCAACTGATCGAACCGTGGCTCCGCACGCAACTGCTGGCGTGGCTGTTCTTGCCGTTCCTCAGCGTGTGATCTGGGGGCCGGTGAGAGCTGACGGCTTGTGTCGTAGACGTAAAACGGTGCAGAATCAGACAGCTTGATGCCGGCTGGTAAAGCGCCAGCCAGAAGATCGCGGAAGCTTCCAGCTCCGCCCCAAGCCGAACCGACAGTGCGCTCGTGCCCCAGCGCGCGCACAGCGCGATCGGCCAGAGATTCCAGCAAAACCGGCTGACTAGCGGAGCGGACCGTTGCGAGCACCTCGCCGATGATTGCCTTACGGGCGTCGGCCAGCATCTCGGGGCTTGGCAGCCCCTTTTGGGGCGCCGCGCGAGCGACGGCTGCCGGGCTCGGTTCCGCCTCGGCGCTTCCCTCCATTAGAAATGCGATAAGATCGCTTTCACGCACTTCACCGTCGCTAATCGCAGTGTAAGGCGCGGCCGTATAGTCGTTCGCGTATACGACGGTGCGGCGCGCGTGCTGACGCAGACGGTGCAGCAACGGAGTGAAGTCGGCGTCTCCCGACAAGATGATGAATTCGTCGAAGTACGTGTCGTGAAGCAGGTAGTCGCGGACATCCATAACCATGCGGATGTCTGCCGAGTTCTTCAGCTGAGCTGTGAGCGGAGGGCAGTCGATGACTTCAAAACCCGCGCGGAGATAGTGGTGGCGAACAAACGGGAAGGAATTCATATCCGTCGCGTTGTCCTGTGCGTTCCGTCGTGGCACCGGATTACCGTAGCAGCGGTTCATCACGATGCGACGTGGCATATCCAGAGAAACGCCATTGGTCGGCGTGATCAGTTTGCCAGAAGCGATCGCCTGAACCCAGCGGCTGGCGTCCTTTGCGAACCGAACAGCCGCTTCCTCACTCTTTCGCTTCAACGACAGATAGATGTTGTCGTAGTCAACGAACACCGTACTGAGCAACGACCCTTTAAACTCCCGATTCATGCGACACCCGCCCCCGCTAGCGATACACTTTTCGCTTCGGGCCACTCGCTCAAATCCGGTGTACTACACATGCACTACGCCGGACCGGAACGGATGTGACGGGGCAATTAGCAGCACTCAGCGCGCTACCTTCCAGCCCCTTCGCCATCTGGCCCTGAAACCCTCACAATCCAGTCTTTATGAGTCGGACATGCGGAACAAGGCGCTGCCAGCCACACACGTACAGCCCCTAAAGACCATATTTAAAATTCATATTTTTCAGAGGCTTACATACTATAATTGAGCTGAACAACCCGTGGAAAACTCTGTGCAGGAACATTCTCGTCATGCCTAAGCTGCGCCACTAGGCGATTCGCTCCCCGGTTCGAAACCTTCGGGTGCCATGACGAAGCTGGAAAACTCAAATCCGGGTGCAACGGTGCAACCAACAAGTGAGAACGTTCCCAGGCTCCGCGCCTGTTGCCAATGACCTGCCGGCACAACGCCTTGGGGGCGCTCACCAGCAGCTAAATTCTTACCCAGGATCGTGCGTGTCGCCGCGCCATCCGGTGGAGCAATGCCCAGCTCTAGCGGTGCGCCGGCATAGTGATGCCAGACCTCAGCAGCATCGACGGTGTGCCATCGGGACACCTCGCCCGCACGCAGGAGAAAGTAGATTGCCGTAGAAGCCGCACGCTCTCCCCCACGAAATGGTGCGACACCCGCAGGGTCACGATAGGTTTCGCGAAAATGCCCCCCCTCGGGATGCGGCTCCAGTCCCAACAGCACAATGATTTCGTCGGCGGTTAATCCGTCCATCGCCTCGCCCTCCCCAATCTTCGTGGCCCGGCTTGCCCCGCCTTCAGGCGTTGTCCTTGCGGGTACGGACTTCGGCAAACACCTGCCAGTCCTCGTCGTCACTCATTCCGATTGCCGCTTTGAGCTCAGGCTCGCAGGCACGCAGGAACGGATTGGTTTCGAGCTCGGCTTCAATCGTGGTTGGCAGCGTCGGTTTCTTGTCCTTACGCAAAGCCTCTACCTCTTTCGCGCGCACTTCGAGCGCCTTATTGTCCGGCTCAATCGTGCGTGCGAACTGGGCATTGGACAACGTGTACTCATGGCCGCAGAAGACAACGGTGTCTTTGGGTAAGCCACGAAGTTTGGCCAGGGACGCCCACATCATCTTGGCATCACCTTCGAAGACACGGCCGCACCCCATCGCGAACATCGTATCGCCGACGAATGCTAGCTTGGCTGCAGGAATATGATAGCTGATGTGGCCCAGTGTGTGCCCGGGTGTCGCGAGAACCGACACGTCAAAATCGCCGAAGCGAAATGTTTCACCGCCACCGACGGGTCTGTCGAGACCCGGGATTTTCTGTGCTTCGTCCCGTGGGCCGATGATTTCACACTCGTGCGTCGCTTTGAGAACGACGTTGCCCCCGGTGTGGTCCGCGTGATGATGCGTTGTAAAAATATGGGTCAGACGCCAGCCCGTGTGATCGAGAGCTTGTTCGACGGCTGCAGCGTCCGGCGCGTCGATAGAAGCGGTCAACCCGGTGGCCGGATCATGTACCAGAACGCCATAGTTATCGCTACGGCAGGGAAATTGATATGTTTCAAGGTTGGTCACGGCGGCTTCCTTCAGTGTTATTCGCCAATCATCGAGCCGACTTCGAACGGCTCGACGACCTTGCTTTTGAGCTGGAAACACTATGGCTGATGCTGTTGTTCCAAGCAAAAGACAGCTCACATGCTCGCCATCGCGTTGAAATCGTGCATCATTCCATGTCTTAGGGTCGAATCGTCAGGGACGAATCATATCAATTCATTTCGACGCCGTTGTAAGCGGATCGTCCGACATCGTTTTTGGTTGATGCCTACATGCACATCGACGTCGCAGTACTGAGAGATTTCTATGCGAGTCCGCTCGGACAAGTGGTCCGGAGGCTGATCGCCGGACGTATTCGTGCACGCTGGCGCAACGGCACCTCGGGGACCATGATCGGACTCGGTTATCCCATTCCATATCTGGGTGCTTTTCGCGGCGAGGCCCGACGTATCGGCGCGCTGATGCCGGGGCCGCAAGGCGCGCTGGTCTGGCCCCGCGAAGGTCTCAAGCAATCGGTCTTGATCGATGAAGAGATGCTTCCGTTACCGGACAATTCCGTCGACCGGCTATTGGTGGTCCATGGGCTCGAGATGGCTGGGCGTGTGCGCCCGGTGCTGCGCGAAATGTGGCGTGTGCTCGCGCCAGAAGGTCGGTTGCTGATGATCGTCCCCAATCGGCGCGGAATGTGGGCCCGCACCGACCGAACCCCTTTCGGCTTTGGGCGCCCCTACAGCCGTGGGCAGGTCGAAACAATGCTTAAGGACGCGCTCTTTACACCCATTGAATGGGGTGAAGCACTCTACGTGCCGCCATTCAGCCGCGATACGCTCTTGCGCACAGCTGTGGCGTGGGAACGCATGGGCGCACGCATCACGCCAGGCTTTGCCGGCGTCATTATCGTTGAAGCTAGCAAGCAGCTTGTGGCGCCTATTGGTAAAGTTCGAAAGGCCCGGATATTGGCTGATCTGGTCCCTGTTCCGGGTCAACTCGCCGGAGCGAAGCGCTCGGACAAGTCGCAAACCGATACCTGAACCACCCGATTTCACCGCGCCGGCTGTGCTTTCTTCAATCGAAAGACGGCCTTTTCTCCCAGCAGGTTCTGGAGACTTAAGGACCTCTTGATCGGTAGTCGGCGGCCCGCGCTGTTGAATGCGACCGCCTCTTCGACGTCCGCGTCGATCGTTTCGCAGAGATCGTAGAAATCGCGGATCGTACACAAGTGTGCGTCGGGGCTGAGATACCAAGGCTCGGGCAGATTCCGCGTGCGCGGCATACGACCGTAGAGCAGCAGATCCGTGCGAATGCGCCAGTGCCCAAAATTCGGAAACGACACAATGGCGTGCCGTCCGATACGCACCAAATTCTCCAGCACAGCTTTCGGATACTGCGTGGCCTGGATCGTCAAACTGAGGACCGCATAATCGAACGCTTGATCGGGATAGTCGTCGAGATCGATATCGGCGTCACCTTGGATCACCGATAGCCCACGCGTCACGCACGCATTGACCTTATCGCGTGCGAGTTCGACGCCGCGTGCATCAACGTCTTTTGTCTCGGTCAGAAGATGTAAGAGAGCGCCGTCACCGCAGCCGACATCCAGGACTCGGCTTCCCGGTGTCACCATTTCCGCAATCAACAAGTGGTCGACGCGATGGGTCGGCTCGTAATCCGCATGGGCAGATGACATCGATTAAACTGTTTCCCCGTGTTCTCGAGCTTTAGCGCGCGAGCCCGCGCCGCTTGGCGCAGGAATTTATGAAACCTTCAACGGTCGCGGCAAATTCCGGCTCCTCCAGCAGGAAGGCGTCATGCCCTTTGATGGAGTCGATTTCAACGAATGAGACGTTGGCCGCGACGGCGTTCAATGCCTGAACTATGTCGCGACTTTCCCGCGTCGGGTAGAGCCAGTCGGACGTGAAGGACACGACGCAAAACCGCGTCTGCGTTCCACGGAAGGCGTTGGCCAACACGTCGCCATGCTCAGCGGCGAGATCAAAGTAGTCCATCGCCCGTGTGATGTAGAGATAGCTGTTGGCGTCAAACCGATCGACAAAGGTGGAGCCCTGGTGGCGCAGGTAGCTCTCCACCTGGAAATCGGCATCGAACGAAAACGTCCGCTCGGACCTATTCTGGAGGTTGCGGCCAAACTTTTCGTGCAACGCGTCTTCCGAGAGGTAAGTGATATGCGCCGCCATGCGGGCCACGCCCAATCCGTTGCGCGGCACCAGTCCCTTCTCGTAGTAGTTGCCGCCGCACCAATTTGGGTCCGCCATAACAGCTTGGCGACCGACCTCGTGAAACGCAATGTTCTGCGACGAATGCCAAGCGGCCGTCGCGATAGGGATCGCCGAGTACACCCGCTCCATATGACGGGAGCACCAACCGAGCACCTGCATACCGCCCATCGAACCGCCGACGACCGCAAACAGTTGGTCGATGCCGAGATGATCAATAAGACGCACTTGTGCGTTGACCATGTCGCCAATGGTGATGACAGGGAAGTTCAGGCCGTAGGGGTGCCCCGTCTTGGGATCTATTGATGCGGGGCCGGTGGAGCCCATGCAGCCCCCGAGAATATTCGGGCAGATAATGAAGAAGCGGTCGGTGTCGATTGGTTTACCCGGCCCGACCAGTCTTTCCCACCAACCCGGCTTCCCAGTGACCGGATGACGGCTTGCCACGTACTGATCGGCCGTCAGCGCGTGACAGATCAAAATGGCGTTGGATTTGTCGGCATTGAGCTGCCCATAGGTCTTGTAGGCAATAGAGAACGGCGCAAGCAGCTTTTCCCCGTCCAGCTTCAACGGCTCAGAGTCCGGGATGGTCAACACTTCGCACTCCGGCGCAAGCATATGCGCACGGGCCTTGGCAGCCGCGTTTTCTTCCGGGATGTGCTTTAAGGGTGCCGTCATTCCGCTATGTCCTGAGGCCGTTAATTCTGCTCCCAAGGCTCGTTGGCTATGGGGAGGTGTCTGCATGATTTATCCGAAAGTGGTTCCGGTTCGCGACGTTTGCTAGGCCGGACAGCCCAATGTCAACTTTTCTTTGCGTTCGCGAATGTCGAGGCCTATCAACTGTACCCGGCCGATGGCCACCCTTTATCGCTTGGCTGTCAGAGCCGGCGCAAGGGGCAGAAGCCACCAAACCCGAATTGCCAACCTAAGTTAAAAAACGCATGACCGCGCCGCAACCCAAGCCAGGAATCCTGGATATCAGTGCTTATGTGCCTGGTGAAAGCCGCACTATAGGCAATGTGAAGCCAATCAAGCTCTCCTCGAACGAGACGCCGCTCGGGCCAAGTCCGACTGCTGTCGCCGCTTTTCGGGCCGCCGCCGACAGTCTTGAACGCTATCCGGACGGGTCGGCTTCGGCACTTCGGTCCGCGATCGGCGCGCGTTATGGCCTCAACCCTGATCGCATCGTCTGCGGCGCCGGGTCGGATGAGCTTTTGAATCTGGTTACCAGCGCGTATCTGGGCGCCGGCGACGAGGGCATCTATACGGAGCACGGGTTTCTCGTATATCCCATCGCGATCCGGGCAAACGGCGGCACACCCGTCGTCGCGGCCGAACGCGACTTTACGTGCGACGTCGATGCCATTCTGGATTGCGTCACGGATAAGACGCGGATCGTGTTTCTGGCCAATCCTAATAATCCGACCGGCACATACATTCCTATTAAGGACGTGCGACGGCTCCGCGCGGACCTTCCGCAAAATGTCGTCCTGGTGCTCGACGGCGCCTATGCGGAGTATGTTCGGCGCAACGATTACGAAGCCGGTCTCGAACTGGTCGCGACCACCGCGAACACTGTGATGACCCGCACGTTCTCGAAGATTCACGGCCTAGCCGCACTACGGCTCGGCTGGGCCTATTGCCCAGAAGACATCGCGGACGTGCTCAACCGGATTCGCGGGCCGTTCAACGTATCCGCACCCGCTATTGCTGCGGGCGTTGCCGCAATCTCTGACCAAGCCCACATGGAAGCGGCGATCATGCATAACGATCGCTGGCTCGCTTGGCTTACGGAGGAGGTTTCGGCGTTAGGTTTCAAAGTCACGCCAAGCGTTGCGAACTTTCTTTTGATCCATTTCGATGGGATTGCCGGGCTTACGGCCAGCGCCGCAGATGATGCGCTCAAGGGGAAAGGTATCATCCTGCGCCGGGTTGCGGGGTATGGATTGCCGAATGCTCTTCGTATGACGGTTGGAACAGAAGCTGAAAACCGCGCCGTCGTTGAGGCTCTCAAAGAGATCGTGACGAGGGCCGCAAAGGACGAACTCCACCCGCAAGAGGCTTTGCGCAAATGAGTGCCCCGTTGTTCGACAAGGTGGCGCTGATCGGGCTTGGGCTGATCGGTTCCTCCATCAGCCATGCTACGCGCCGCGCGGGATTGGCGAAGTCCATCGTGGGATCCGCGCGGACGCCGGAGACCCTCGCGAAAGCGCTCAAAATCGGCGTGATCGACAAAGGGTTTGGCTCTGCTGCAGAGGCCGTTCGCGGTGCCGATCTCATTGTTCTCTGCGCACCTGTCGGGGTATGCGGGGCACTAGCTCAGGAGATCGGGGCTCATCTCAAACCCGGTGCGATTTTGACCGATGTCGGCTCCGTGAAAGCTGCGATTGTGCGTGATGTGGCTCCCTCTGTACCCCAAGGGGTACATTTCATACCTGGTCATCCGATCGCCGGTACCGAGGAGTCCGGGCCGGAGTCGGGTTTTGCCGAACTCTTCGATGGGCGGTGGACGATCCTGACGCCGGTGCCTGAAACGGACGCAGGAGCCCTACGCAAGCTCACGACGTTCTGGCAAAAGCTTGGGGCGAACGTAGAGATCATGGACCCGGAGCATCATGATATGGTGCTCGCCATCACCAGCCATGTGCCGCACTTGATCGCCTACAATATCGTGAACACCGCTGCACATCTGGAGCGGGTCGCGGACCGGGAGGTGATCAAATTCTCCGCCAGCGGCTTTCGCGATTTTACCCGTATTGCTGCCTCCGATCCGACGATGTGGCGCGATATTTTCCTCAACAATCGCGAAGCGGTCCTTGAGATGCTCGGGCGTTTCACCGAAGATCTTTCCGAACTGCAAAAGGCGATCCGCTACGGTGACGGCGACACTCTGTTCAAGCTCTTCACCAACGCCCGTGCGATGCGGCGCGGCATCATCGAAGCCGGGCAGGATACCTCCGCACCCGATTTCGGCCGTGCTAGAAAGACAACCGGAATGGGTAGCGACCAACGCTGACAACGTGGACACCGGATCCTCATTCGGATGGTTTACGTGAGCAACAAGAAGGACCGGGGAGAGATTTGAGTCTTTGGGTGTTCGGTTACGGATCGTTGATGTGGCGGCCGGGGTTCCGGTTCCAACGAGCCGAACACGCTCGCCTTGTCGGATTTAGCCGGTCGTTCTGTGTTTTCTCCATGCACCATCGTGGCTGCGAGACACGGCCCGGGCTCGTGCTCGGGCTTGATCGCGGTGGGGCCTGCGAAGGCATGGCCTTCCAAATCGCTGAAGAAGATGTCCCGGCGACACTCGCCTATCTACGTGAGCGCGAACAGGTCAGCGGCGTCTACCGCGAGGTGCGGTTGCCAATTACTCTGCTCAACACACAACGTCAGCACGTGCACGCGCTTACTTACGTCGTCGAACGCGCACATCCCAGCTACGCATCACGGTTGCCGCTCCAGATCCAGGCTCGACTGATCCGAGGCGCGTGTGGGACATCAGGTGACAACATCACTTATGTGCTCAACACCATGTCGCATTTGAGCGACCTAGGCATTCGCGAGCGCCAATTGGAGCGCCTGCTCGCCTTAATCGGGCCGCTCGTCGCATCGCGCCAGACAATCAATGGCGCTCAATGCCCACACGTGACAAGCCTCAGCCGGGCGGTCCGCAATCAGTTCCGCGTACGCCAGCCCCTACGCCTGTCGGAGCGCCGCCGCTTTATCTACCGCCAAAAGATCCGCCAAGATTAGTTTGCTCGCGCAAAGCGATTTTACTGATCATGCCCGCGCGCCAGCGTAAGTTCCGGCGCGCGGGCATCGACCACCCCCTCCAGGCGGTAGGCCCCGTCGTATCTCAAGGTGTAAGCGCGAATGCCACCCGCTGGTCCGACTTTCGCCAGTAGGCGTCTGCCATCGGCGCGAACTCTAACCAATACGCCACTGCGTTTTCGCCTCCCGGCATGTTCGACGACAGTAGCTCCGGCAGATGGCATGATTTCAACAGGCGAACGATCAAGTACGAGCAAACGCTTTGTTCTACTGATGCCTGCGCATGCTGGCCGAGCCTGAGGGGCGACAGATGGCTCAGCTTCCGATGGTGTCGGTGAGGGCGTCTCAGCGACGGCCGGAGCCGGAGCCTCGGCAACGGCGGGTTCTGGCCTCACCTCGGCTGGCTTCTCAGGTACCACCGGCTCAGTCGCCAGCACCGCTGCCGGTGCCATTGGAGCGGATTCCGCAGGCGTAAGTTTGGGCTTAGCTACAGTTTCAGTGGGCTTAGGCTGAGCCTTAGCCGGTTGGCTTTTCTTTTTTCGCAACAGCCAATTGAACATATCGTCCCTCGCCATAACACGCCCTCGTCGGCGATTTCGTGGCAAAACATATGCCAATTGTTAAGGGCTTAATTTTGAATGTTTTTTCATAAAAGCGTGGAGGTTGTGCCTGCTTGATTGGCAGTACTGTGCTGAATATTCGGGCAGCAGGGGGGAAGGAACCTCGCGGCTACAATCAATAATGCTCAAGCGGTAGAAACTCTAAAAACATTCAACCTTTATCTCGCTCAACTGAGCGTCTGCATGCCGGCGCCCCCGTGACGAAAAGCTCAAAGAAAAGTCACACGAGTTTGATCGCAAACCGAACCGTGTCACCAGGGAGACCTCACTCGGAAATACATAAGTCAAATTATGTAGTTAGATCTTCTAATTTGGTTCTCGGGAGGACAATCTCCCCCAAGTCAAAACCTGGAACGTCGTATCTAGAAGATTAGTTATCCCTCCATTCTCCGCATTCGCCCCGCTGCAATTTGCGCCCGCGAAGCGGATCAGAACGAAGGAGTAGATTATGTCGTTCAAACCAAAATCGCTGATCGCCAGCGTTTTTGCCTTGGGTATTCTTGGCGCAGGGGTGAGCGCGCAAGCTCTGGCAGCTCCTGCTGGCGGACTAACGAACCTAAGTACCCCTGGCGGGGGCGCCAACAGTTTTAACGTGATCCAAGTCCGCAGTGGCGGTGGAGGTCACGGCGGTGGTGGCGGGGGCCACGGTGGAGGAGGTCACGGAGGCGGCGGCCACATGGGTGGCGGCGGACATGGCGGCCACATTGGCGGCCCGAATGTTCCGCATGGAGGCATGTGGCACGGCGGTGGCGGTCACCACAGGCATGGCGGCCACGGTTGGCGCGGTCCCTATTGGTATGGCGGTCCCATAGTGTATGGAGGCGGCTACGGTTATTATGACGATTACTACGATGACTATGACGACTATGGCTATGCTCCGAATGTCGTGAGTGCATCATCTGCCGTCGCGCGTTGTGAAGAACGGTTCCGCTCTTTCAATCCTCGGACTGGAAAGTACACGACATACAGCGGCGAAAAGCGCGTATGTCCGTATCTGCGCTGATTTGTTCAACGGCTGGTAGACTGGCCCGCGTCTCGTCCGGAACCCGGCCCGACGCGGGCCCGAATTCTTTCTTCAAGTCACGGCGCTGCGGCAAGTACATCTGCCGTCTCGCAGCATCGGTACGCCGACCTCACAATGATGCGAGCTAGCTCCGTATACCATTAATCATGGAACAGAAGCTTCCCTCTTTCGTTGCCTCCTTGAAGCGGCAGCAGCGTCAAAGTCTGTCGCATGTGTCGAACGCCAGCGTGCGACGACACAAATTACGAAGGAGATGACATGACACTCAAGTATAAGTCACTGATGGCTAGTATAGTTGCTCTCGGGCTCGCAGGTGCAGGCATAAGTTCGCCGGCGACTGCGGTCCCCGTAAGCTCCGGTCTTCAGCAGCTCAACCACGCCGTCGCCAACGATAGCAATTCCGGCGTCGTCCAGGTGCGGCATCGGGGGCGCGGATGGCGGCACCATCGAGGGGGACACCGGCACGGCTGGCGACACCGGCACCGTAATCGCGGGGCAGCTATTATCGGAGGTGTTATTGCTGGAGCGCTGATCGCGGGAGCTATTCGCGAAGGCCGCGCCAGTTCTTCGGCCATTGAGCGATGCGAAGACCGTTTTCGTTCTTTTGATCGCCGAACGGGCACATATACGACCTATGGTGGTGAAACTCGAGTTTGTCCGTATCTACGCTGATCGTTCACCTTCGATTTACCAATTGTAATCTGAGTCGAAAGGCCGGGCTCTAAGGTCCGGCCTTTCTATGATTATTTTCGAATTTGCACTGCAGCACAATTACTTTGGCACGCTATAACTTGAGGCCGAACTATGCCCCTGGATGCTGCAAAACTCTTGCGCTTCGCTGTATTTCGGGCCATATACGCGCCATCGAATACGCCTTGGTACACTCTACTACACGGCACTACACGGCCTGCACTAGACGTCTCCATCGCGCGATTTGATCCCCGGGAGCAATCCCGCTTCTGGGAAATGCCATACGCTTTTGGAGGCAGTCATGGCGAATGGAACCGTTAAGTGGTTCAACACGCAAAAAGGCTACGGCTTCATTCAGCCGGACGATGGCGGAAACGACGTTTTCGTTCATATTTCGGCGGTGGAACGTGCCGGTATGGCGACTCTGAACGAAGGTCAGAAGGTCGCCTACGAGCTCGAAAAGGGCCGTAACGGCAAATACGCAGCTGTCAATTTGCGCGCCGAATAATTCGTCTAGACCGTCTCAGGTCAGGCCAACTAAGCGGGGAGGGCAGCAACTGCTCTCCCCATTATCGGTTGTACGCAAATATTGAGAATTAGGAGACTTGATGGCCAAAGAAGAGATGCTCGAATTCGAAGGCGTCGTGGACGAAGTTCTTCCCGATGCCCGCTGTCGGGTGATATTAGACAATGGGCACGAAGTTGTCGCCTATACGTCCGGACGCATGAAGAAAAATCGAATTCGCATCCTGGCTGGTGACCGCGTCACGATCGAGATGACACCCTACGATCTCACCAAGGGACGGATCAACTTCCGACATAAGGATGCGAGATCGGCTCCGCCGTCTGCGGGAGCCGGCGGCCCGCCAGGTGGTGGACAACGCCGCCGCTAGTAGTCGCAAGAGCTTTACATCATTGCGAAGCTTTCTTCGTGGCCGCCTTGGCCGCTTCCACAGCGGCCAAGGCGGCCATGTTTACGACACGTCTTACTGTTGCCGTGGACTCCAACACGTGCGCCGGCTTGGCTGTCCCGAGTAGAATAGGTCCCACTGTCACCCCGTTGCCTGCTGTCATCTTGATCAGGTTGTAGGCAATATTGGCGGCATCGACATTCGGCATAACCAATAGATTGGCATCGTGCTTGAGCCGGGAGTCTGGTGACACCTGCCCCAGCAACGCCATAGACAACGCCGCATCAGCGCGCATCTCGCCATCAACTTCGAGTTCCGGCGCTCTGCGATCGAGAATGGCAACGGCTTCGCGCATTACGCGAGCTTCCGGCGTATCCGAACTGCCGAAGCTTGAATGTGAAAGCAACGCCACGCTCGGCGTCAATCCGAAGTCTTTCAGTTCCTCGGCGGCCAACAACGTCATTTCTACGATTTGCTCGGTTGTCGGCTGGCGATTGACGTAGGTATCGCAGACAAAGAGCTGCCGATCCGTCAGCATCAGCATGTTGAGCGCAGCAAGCGTGTTCACACCTTGTCTCGTGCCGATTACTTCGCGAATACACGAGATATGCTCATCGTAGGTTCCGCGCACGCCGCACAACATCGCATCGGCAAAATCGCGGCGCAGGTACATCGCGGCAATCAGGGTCGGGTTCGCACGGATTGTCTGACGCGCAGACGCCTCGCTCTGGCCTTGCCCGTGCATCAACTCGCAATACGCACTTTCAATCTCGGCTTGGCGCGGATCGGAAGAGGGATCGATAATCTCGCAATCCTTGCCGGCGGCGAGCCTAAGGCCCAACGACCTAATGTGTTTGTTGATTTCCTCCTGGGCACCGACGAAAACGGGATACCCCATGTCCTCGTCGACGACCGTCTGAGCTGCCCGCAGAACGCGTTCATCGTCGCCCTCTGCGAAAATCAGGCGCTTCTTTTCACGCTTGGCCGCATCCAGAACCGGCTTCATGCTCGGGCCGGACCGATAGACAAAGCGCGATAAGCTGAAGCGATAGGCTTCGAGGTCTACGAGCGGTCGTGCGGCAACGCCCGAATCCATCGCTGCTTTGGCGACGGCGGGAGCAATACGTTCGATAAGCCGCGGGTCGAATGGCGTCGGAATGAGGTATTCCGGCCCAAACGACTGCGGCTCCGCCCCGTAGGCGCTGGCGACAATGTCTGAGGTTTCCGCTTGTGCCAGTTCCGCGATGGCTTTGACGGCGGCCACCTTCATTTCCTCGGTGATTCCGGTTGCGCCGACATCAAGAGCGCCGCGGAAGATAAACGGAAAGCAAAGAACATTATTGACCTGATTGGGATAGTCTGACCGGCCAGTGCAGATCAGGACATCGGGGCGTACCGCCTTTGCGAGTTCCGGGCGTATTTCCGGTTCGGGGTTGGCCAGGGCCATGATGATTGGCTTGTCCGCCATCTCCGTCAACATTTCCGGCTTCAGGACTCCCCCTGCAGACAGACCTAGGAAGATGTCAGCTCCGGGCAGTATTTCGGCCAGCGTTCGGGCTTCGGTTTCCTGCGCGAACCGCTCCTTGTACTCGTCCATCAGTTCGGTGCGGCCTTTGTAGACAACGCCCTTGATGTCGGAGATCGTGATATTTTCACGCTTGAGACCAAGATTGACGAGCAAGTCCAGACATGCGAGGGCCGCGGCGCCAGCGCCTGAGCCCGCCAGCTTGACGTCCTCAATCTTCTTGCCGACTAGTTTCAATGCGTTCGTGACGGCAGCCGCAACGATGATGGCCGTACCATGCTGGTCGTCGTGGAAGACAGGAATGTTCATACGTTCTCGGAGCTTGCGCTCAACGATGAAACACTCCGGGGCCTTGATGTCTTCGAGGTTGATGCCACCGAAGGTGGGTTCCATCGACGCGATGATCTCGACCAGACGGTCGGCATCGTTCTCGGCGACCTCAATGTCGAACACATCGATACCGGCGAATTTCTTGAACAGGCAGCCTTTGCCTTCCATCACGGGCTTGCCGGCCAGCGGCCCGATGTTCCCGAGGCCGAGCACGGCCGTCCCGTTGGTGATAACGCCAACCAGATTTGACCGCGCTGTCAGGGTCGCGGCTTCGGCGGGCTCATCCTTGATTGCAAGACAGACGTAGGCAACGCCGGGCGAATACGCGAGCGACAGATCCAGCTGGTTCGTCAGATCTTTGGTCGGTTGTATCGAGATCTTTCCCGGCTTCGGACGGCGGTGATAATCAAGCGCCGCGGCGGCAAGCTTCTCGTCCATGTGGCTCCCTTTAGGTGGGCTACCGGTCGGTGATTAGCCGCCGGTTCAGCGCTTTCGCGCCGGAGGTAGATCGGTACAAGTCCCCTCGAAGACCTCCGCAGCCATACCAATGGACTCGGAAAGCGTCGGGTGGGGATGAATCGTTTTTGCGATGTCGACAGCATCAGCGCCCATTTCAACTGCCAAAGCGACCTCGCTAATCAGATCACCGGCATGGGTGCCAACGATGCCTCCACCAATAATCCGGTGGTCATCTACATCGAACATCAGCTTTGTAAAACCTTCATCGCGTCCGTTCGCGATGGCGCGGCCCGAAGCTGCCCAGGGGAATACCGCCTTGGTAAACTTGATCCCCTTCTGCTTTGCTTCGGCCTCCGTGAGCCCCGCCCAGGCGATTTCTGGATCGGTGTAGGCGACGGCGGGTATCTGACGCGCATCGAAATAACTCGGCTTGCCTGCTGCTGACTCGGCGGCCACGTGGCCTTCGTGGACAGCCTTATGGGCCAGCATCGGTCCCCCGGCAATATCGCCAATGGCATATATATGCGCGACATTAGTCTGCATCTGCTTGTTGGCCGCGATAAAGCCGCGCTCATCGACAGAGATGCCAGCCTTGTCGGCATCGATGCGTTTTCCGTTCGGACTGCGGCCCACTGCGACAAGCACCATGTCATAGACCTGCGGATCCTTTGGCGCGTTCTTGCCTTCAAAGGTGACGTGGATTCCGTCCTTCTTGGCGGCGGCAGACACCGTTTTTGTCTCAAGCATAATGGCATCGAACCGATGGGCGTTCTTCTTTTCCCACACCTTGACCAGATCGCGGTCAGCGCCAAGCATCAGCCCGTCGAGCATCTCAACGCATTCCAGGCGCGCGCCCAGCGCGGAATAGACCGTCGCCATCTCAAGGCCAATAATGCCACCGCCGATCACCAGCATCTTTTTGGGGATCTTGCGGAGTTCAAGAGCGCCGGTGGAATCGACGATACGCGGATCCTCGGGGAGGAAGGGCAGCTTTACCGCTTCCGAACCCGCCGCGATGATCGCCTTTTCAAACTTTACGATCTTGGTGCCCGATCCATCACTCAAAGCGACTTCAATGTGATACGGATCAAGGAAGCGACCACTTCCCGTCACAACCGTGACTTTACGTGCCTTAGCCATGCCGCCGAGGCCGGTCGTCAGTTTAGAGACGACCTTATCTTTGTGTTCCCGCAGAACCTGTAGGTCGATCTTGGGCGCGGCGAATTTGATCCCGTGTGCACTGAGGGCTTGGGCCTCCTCCATCACGGCGGTCGTGTGTAGCAGCGCCTTGGAGGGAATGCACCCGACGTTGAGGCAAACGCCCCCCAGAACCGGCCAGCGTTCAATCAGAACCGTTTCCATCCCAAGATCGGCTGCGCGGAAAGCCGCCGAGTACCCCCCTGGTCCAGAACCGAGCACAACCATTTGGCAGGTGACGTCGGCTTTGCCCGCATATTCAGATGTTGCAGCGGCTGGTGCCGGAGTTGTGGCTTCAGGGCTCGCAGCGGTCGATGCCTTTTCGGGAGTACCTGCTTCCTTTGCCGGCTTTGCTTCGGCTGCTTCTCCGGACGCATTCAGCGTCAGGATTACTGAGCCTTTGCTCACCTTGTCGCCGACTGCCACCTTGACCTCGGCAACGGTGCCGGCTTCTGGAGCCGGGATATCCATCGTCGCCTTGTCGCTTTCCAGGACGATGAGCGGATCTTCCGGCTGAACCGTGTCGCCGGGCTTCACCAGGATTTCGATAACGGGAACATCGCTAAAGTCGCCGATATCGGGAATACGAACTTCTTTGACGGTCTCTTTAGCCATTGTGGTCTCCGGGATGTTCGTCAGAGAACGAGCTGACGGACATCGGCAAGTACGTCCGCAAATTTTCTGGTGAAGCGCGCGGCCAAGGCCCCGTCGATAACGCGATGGTCGTAGGACACGCAGAGCGGCAACATCAGGCGCGGCTTAAATTCGGCCCCATCCCAAACGGGCTTCATCGCCGCGCGAACAACACCGAGGATTGCCACTTCCGGTGCATTGACGATCGGCGTGAAATTCGTGCCGCCGATACCGCCTAAACTCGAAATCGAGAACGTTGCGCCCTGGATGTCCGCAGGCGTTATCTTGCCGTCGCGCATGCGGGCGGAGACTTCGCTCAGCTCCTGCGACAACTCCATGATGCCTTTGCGATCAACGTCCTTGATCACAGGCACAACGAGGCCGTCCGGCGTATCGACCGCGATGCCCAAGTGGTAGTATTTCTTAAGGATCAAGGAGTCTTTGGTCGGGCTCAGAGACGCATTGAACGTCGGATACGCCTTAAGCGCGACGACCGCCGCCTTCATGAGGAAGGCGAGCAAGGTAACGCGGTAGCCTTTCTCCTTGGCAGCCGCGTCAATCGTCTTACGGTAGTTTTCGAGATCAGTGATGTCCGCTTCATCTGTATGCGTGACGTGCGGAATGTTGAGCCAAGCGCGATGCAGTGCGGGTCCGGAAAGCTTCCGCAGGCGTGTCAGGGGGATGGTTTCGATCTCTCCGTATTTGGAGAAATCCTGAGCCGGAATATCGGGAATACCGCGGCCGGACATACCCGCGTCCGGTGCACCCGCCAGCGCCCGTTTGACGTCGTCCTTCGTTACCCGGCCTTTTTCGCCTGTGCCCTTCAGTTGGGTCAGGTCGACACCAAGCTCACGAGCCAGCCGACGGACCGACGGGCTTGCATGAACTCCGCCGAAGTCCATCGGTGGTGGCAGTCCGCTCGAAGAGGCGCCGCCGGATGGGGGCGGTGTGGACGGTTCAGTTTTCTGCGAAGCGGGCGGTGTGACCACCTCAGGCGCAGGTGGAGGGGGGGCAGCGCTCTGCTTGGGTGCCTTGCCGCCCGCACTTGCGACATCAGCTGCCGACTCCAGCTTGATAATGGCGCTGCCTTCGCTGACCTTGTCGCCGATGTTTACAAGAACTTCGACGACTTTGCCTGCTGCGGGAGAGGGGACTTCCATCGTCGCCTTGTCGCTTTCCAGCGTTACGAGCGGGTCTTCCGGCGAAACCTCGTCACCTGGTTTCACCAAAACTTCGATCACTGGAATGTCTTGGAAGTCACCAATGTCTGGGACCTTTACATCAATCAGGGACACTGGCTGCTGGCCTTTCATTGACGGGCGATTGTGTGAGGTTCGGCCGAAAGGGCCGATGATGGAAACGGATCGGAACTAAACGGTAGCGGGATCGGGCTTTTCGGGATCAATGCCGTACTTCTTGATCGCCTCGGCGACCTTGGTAGAGGGCACCTTGTTTTCGTCCGCCAGCGCTTTCAACGCCGAGACAGCGACGAAGTGGCGGTCCACCTCGAAGTGACGGCGAAGCTTGCGCCGGAAATCCGAACGCCCGAAACCATCGGTCCCCAGCACGCGATAGGCGCCTGGCACAAAGTCTCCGATCTGGTCCGCGAATGCCTTGGTGTAGTCGGTCGCTGCGATGAAGGGGCCTTCACCGCGTCCGGCGAGTGTTTCAGTGACGAACGGCACGCGCGCAGGCTCCAAGGGATGAAGCATGTTCCAACGTTCGATGGCTCTGGCTTCGCGGCCGAGTTCGGTGAAGCTTGTTACAGACCAGATATCAGCCGAAATACCGAAGTCCTTCTCAAGGAGTTCGGCGCCTGCGATGACTTCACGGAGGATCGCCCCGCAGCCCATCAGCTGCACCTTAAAGCCCTTGGCCTCTGGATCAGCGGCCTTGAGCAAGTAGATGCCCTTAATGATCCCCTCTTCAGCGCCTTCCGGCATCGCGGGGTGTTCGTAGTTCTCGTTGAGAACGGTGATGTAATGGAACACGTCTTCCTGGTCACCGATCATGCGCTTTAGGCCGTTCTGGATGATAACGGCGAGTTCGTAAGCGTACGTTGGGTCGTAGGAGACGCAGTTGGGGATCGTGGACGAGAGAATGTGGCTGTGGCCATCCTGGTGTTGGAGGCCTTCACCGTTGAGCGTCGTCCGCCCCGATGTGCCGCCAATCAAGAAACCACGCGCGCGCATGTCGCCCGCTGCCCAGGCAAGGTCACCGACCCTCTGGAAGCCGAACATGGAGTAGTAAATGTAAAATGGGATCATCGGGCAATTGGACGTCGAATAGCTCGTCGCCGCCGCGATCCAGCTCGACATGGCTCCGGGTTCGTTGATGCCCTCCTGGAGCATCTGACCGGTCTTGTCTTCCTTGTAGTACATAAGCTGGTCGGCATCCTGCGGGCTATAGAGCTGCCCGGCCTGGGAGAAAATGCCGAACTGACGGAACATGCCTTCCATGCCGAAGGTGCGGCTTTCATCGGGCACGATCGGTACGACCCGCTTGCCTAGGGATTTGTCGCGCAAGAGCGTATTCAGGATGCGTACGAACGCCATTGTCGTAGAGACCTGCCGGCCTTCGCCCGAGCCCTTGAGTTGTGTTTCAAAGGCCGACAATGGTGGCACCTGAAGCTCAACATCAGATTTTGGGCGGCGCACGGGCAGATAGCCGCCCAGTGCTTCGCGCCGCTCGCGCATGTAGCGCATCTCTTCGGAATCTTCGGCAAACCGTACGAACGGGATCTCATCGATTTCATCATCGCTGACCGGGACCTCAAAGCGGTCACGGAACTGCATCAGGTCCGCGCGGCCCATCTTCTTCTGCTGGTGAGTAATCATCTGCCCTTCGCCAGCAGACCCCATGCCATAACCCTTGACGGTTTTGGCGAGGATCACCGTCGGCATCCCCTTGCTGCTGACAGCGGCCTTGTAAGCGGCGTAGACCTTGCGCGAGTCGTGGCCACCGCGCGTCAGCTTCCAGATCTTGGCATCGGACCAATCCGCAACCATCGCCGCGGTTTCAGGATACCGGCCAAAGAATTTCTCGCGGATATAGGCGCCGTTCTTCGACTTGAAGTCCTGGTACTCGCCGTCGACACATTCTTCCATGAGCTGGCGCAGACGCCCTGTGTGATCGACAGCCAGAAGCTCATCCCACTGAGAGCCCCAAATGCATTTGATCACATTCCAGCCGGAGCCACGGAAATCCGCCTCCAACTCCTGAATGATCTTACCGTTGCCCCGGACCGGCCCATCGAGCCGCTGCAGGTTGCAGTTGACGACAAAGATGAGGTTGTCGAGCTTTTCACGGCCCGCCAGCGTGATGGCTCCAAGACTCTCGGGCTCGTCCATCTCGCCATCGCCGCAGAACACCCAAACCTTACGGTTCTCGGTATCGGCCAAGCCGCGGCAATGCAGGTATTTCAGAAAGCGCGCCTGATAAATTGCCATCAGCGGCCCCAATCCCATCGACACCGTCGGGAACTGCCAGAAATCAGGCATCAACCAAGGATGTGGATAGGACGACAGGCCCTTGCCATCCGTCTCCTGACGGAAATTCAGGAGCTGCTCTTCCGTGAGACGCCCCTCGATAAAGGCGCGGGCATAGATGCCAGGCGATGAGTGCCCCTGCACCATAATTAGATCGCCCCCGTGCATTTCGCTGGGAGCGTGCCAGAAGTGCATGAATCCGGTGTCGTAGAGCGTCGCCGCGGACTGGAAGCTCGCAATGTGGCCGCCGAGTTCGCTAGATTCCTTGTTGGCTTTTAGGACGATCGCGGCAGCGTTCCAGCGGATTGCGGCACGGAGGCGGTGCTCGAGCGTATAAACACCAGGATACTCGGGCTGCTCACCGACCGGGATCGTGTTGATATATGCCGTGTTGGCGGCAAAGGGCAGCTTGGCACCTGAGCGGCGCGCTGTGGCGACGACGTGCTCAAGAATATCGTCGGCGCGACCGGACCCCTCAAAGGCAATCACTGAATTGATCGCGTCCACCCATTCGCGGGTTTCGGCGGGGTCCGTTTCGTACTCGTTCGACATTCAAATTCTCCAAACGGCAATCGGCACGAACGCGCGCCAGCACATTGCGGCTGCAGGGGCCCTCCGACATCTAACGAACGGCGGCTCGTGATGTGATCATACTATAGGCTTGTGCTGGCCTTATATACAGAGGCGGCGAGCCGGAAACATATCTTCTCGCGCAACCCTGCTGTGCAGGTCGCGTTACGGCACGTGGCGCGGTGTTGTGTAGACATCAGTGATGCCCAACCAGGTTAAGGCGGCGCAATCTCTCAGCCATCACGCGCATGACATGAAGCGCGAAATCCGGATCTTCGCGGATGATCGCGAAAAAGGCATCCTTGTCGAGAACCATGACGTCGGTTTTCTCAGACGCCAGCGCCGCGGCGCTGCGCGGTCCACCATCGACAAACGCGATCTCGCCGACGATGCCGTTTGCGCCAACTTTTTCGAGAACTTTGCCAAACGTGATGACTTCGACCCGGCCGGTGCGCACAACGTATAAGACGTTGCCGTGCTCATTCTGTAGGAAGATTTTCTCACCGGCATCGAACGAGTGGGAACGGGCTCCGAGCCGCTCCATATGATCAAAATCGAAATACATGGCGGTATTGTCCGACATGGCTGGCGATGAATGCAAGACCAGCCGATCGTGAACTTTAGTGCTGCCCCGATAACGCGGCCAGCAAAAAAGGCCGCACGTCTGGAGAGCGGAACGTGCGGCAGTTTACAGGCATGCTAAAAAATCGTTCGCGCCGGCCACTTATCCCAGCCTGCGCAACCGTAGTCGCAGATGCGGTTACCCTCATCGACCCATCTGGCGAGCGTGCTGCGCTGACTGATCAGAATCATCTTCTGACCGCCCCAACAACGCAGCACGCAACGCTCAGTGGGAGCTGCGTGAATTTCCTTCGGACGTGGATGTCTCGCCGAGAAGGCGCATGACATCGTTGATCGCCGAAACATAGCCGTAGTGCCAGTAGGCCTGCTCAGCTGTGCCGGATTCGAGATGTTTCTGATCGAACATCGTGTAGGGCGACTCGTTCTCGAGCCACTCGCTAACCTCGCCCTGGCGCTTGGCCAGGAGACGCATTACTGAACCGTTACTCATTTGACGTGCCCTGTATTTTTTTATGTCTGCTATGCTGCCTTTGTAACAGTGCCAAATTGCGATCACGCTAGCTAAGCCGTGCAAGTTTCGCTCGAATTTTATCTATCTCTCCGAAATGCCCGTAATTCGGGCTTTTTGGTATGAATTGAGGGCCAAAAAAAATTATATTGGCCGACAGAAAACTCTGGAAGTAGGCTCAAAGCCCTTTGAGTTGCCCCTGCAGGCCGGCTAAGTGCTCGCGCAAATCGGCCAACTGCATGTCCAAGCGCTGTTCCTCAGCGAGGGCTTCCCGCCGTTGGGCCTTGGTGTCGTGCAGTTTTCTGTAAACTTTCTCATTGGTCTGAGTAGCATGCGCTACTCCAGATGACGGAGGCGCAACGTCGCGGCCTCGCTCTGTCCTCTTTTTCTCAAACTGGATGACCTCCTCGAGCGCTGCGACGTAGCCTTCGGTAGACTCACGAACCGCTTGCGCCTGCATCATCGCTTTTGTTTGCAGTGCACCTAACTGTTTTTGAAGTGCCAATAGCTCTTGAGTGACTTTGCTAGCTTGAGAACATCCGCCCCTAATCGCAAGCGACGGTGTCTCGCGTTGCAATGAGATGGATTGGCTGGTTTCAATGGCTTCGCTAATATCGCAAACAGCGATCTGACGACCCCGATCCAGAACCACCCCTTTCGTACACAGACCGCGCAGGGTATCGGCATTGTGCGAAACAATAAGAACGGTACGTTCACTCGATATCAGCTGTTCGATCAACTCCTTCGCTCTAGCCCGGAACGCAGTGTCTCCGGCAGAGAGTGTCTCGTCGATCATCAAAACATCCGGCGGAAGATGAAGCGCGAGGCTGAACCCAAGGCGAAGCCGCATCCCAGCCGAATAGGTTGCAACGGGTTGGTCCACCCACGCACCAATGCCAGCGAACTCCACGATTTCCTGAAACTTTGAAACCACCGTCTTGGGGAGATGCCCTTGATAGAGCGACGAATTGTAAACATTTTCCCGGCCGGTCAGGTGGGGTTGGAAGCCAGCCCCGGGTGAGAGTATGGCGGCCGACAGATCCGGCGCCACGCCGATCTCTCCTTCGTCCGGAGAAATGATGCCTGCGATGGCGCGGAGAAGACTCGATTTCCCGCTGCCGTTGTTGCCGAGAACGCCGATCGCTTCGCCGCGCTGAACTTCGAAGTTGATGTCACGCAACGCCCAGTGGCGCCGCCCCCACAAACGCGACGCGCCCCGTCCTAACGGTAACTTCACGCCCATACGCGTCACGCGTACGGCTAGGCCTTGAGCGATATCGTTTGCGCTAAGTTCGCGCGGTCTCCCGGACGTCACTTCTTCTTTCTTCGGCTTTCCCCCCCTCACGTTATTGCCCCCTCAAATCACATATTTCGGCAGCACGCGGTCATAACGGATGAGTATCCACTGACCGAACGCTAGCAGAATGAGTGAAACCGCCATCAACAAGACGAGGAACGCGTAGTTCAATTGTTCCGGCAGCATCAGCGCCACCCGGTATTCCTGGATCAACAGCGCAAAGGGGTTCAGCAGAAATGTGGTTTGCCACTCTGTCGGAACCTGTTCGAGACTAAAGAAAGTACCGGAAACAAAAAACAGCAGCCGAAACGCGTACTGGATGGCGACCTGGACATCACGGACCAGACCGGCGGCAACAGAGACCAACGACGCACATGCGAGGCTAAACAGGAACGCGACTGCGGTTACGATAAGAACCTGCGGGGCCGAAACATCCCCGCCGCCTAAAAGCCAAAGGAGAGCGATGACAAAGGTCGTGCCAATAACAAACTTAAACGCCTCCGCCAAAACATCGCTGATAACGAAAACATACTTGGGCACATAGAGCCGCTCCGAGAGCTTGAATGCCGGACGCAAGGAGCCCGCCCCCTTTGTGATCGCCGACTGCAGGAAGCGAAAAACGAGCAGGCCGATGAGAATATTGAGTGCCGTATCCTCATTGCGCATTTGGAGAATTACGGCCGTGACCACATAGAGGATCGCGGTATTGATCAACGGATCAAGAAACCACCAGAGAAACCCGAGACTGTAGTTTCTGATCTCGCTGTGAATGCGCAATGCCGTCAGATGATAGATGTAGCGCAGGCGATCCAAGCCGACGGAACGTCGTACCCTGCCCAATCGGTCATGCTCGTGCATCTTCGTCATGGGTCGCACCCTTTGGCATTGTTGGTGCCCATCTCTCATGCCCGCTAAGCGAAGTGCCGGCTTTTCTCTGGAAGCGCTTCGAGAGAAACGTTGCACAGCGAAAGATCAGCATGCAGAAATTCTCGTTAACGGCTAGAGCGAAATCAACCGTTCGCGAAGTTTAGGCAGTTTAGGTCTCCACTTGCGTGGAGGTGCCTAAATGGCGCTAGTGCTGCGGCAAGGTGAAACAGGCCACGCCGCCGCGGGTGGCCTATTTAAAAGCTATCCGGGCAGGCGCTCACATTGCAGTTCTAGGAAAGGCCTTATTCCACTCATGCAAAACGGTACCGCTGCGGAGCGTGCTCCCGTCCCCGTGCTCAATCGTGCGGAAGACCTTCTCGCGCGTTATGACGTCCTCTTCTGCGACGTGTGGGGGGTCGTGCATGACGGCTTCAAGGCTTTGCCGGCGGCCGACGACGCGCTCAACAAGTTTCGCCGCGCCGGCGGCACCGTCATTCTGGTTTCCAACGCGCCCGTCCCCAATCATCAGGTTGCGGCGATGCTCGACTCCCGGAAGCTCTCGCGGACAGCATGGGACGCGATCGTATCTTCCGGTGATATCGCGCTCACACATCTGCGGGATCAGTCTTATCGGCAGGTTTATACGATTGGCCCGCGCGATCGAGACGCAGCACTGTTCGAGGCCGTACCGGCACGATTCTCATCGCTCGAAGATGCAGACGCCATTTTGTGCTCCGGCCTTGACGACGACATTCACGAGACGGCCGAAAGCTATTTGCCCATACTCGAGCAAGCCCGGGCACGGGACCTACCATTTGTGTGTGCGAATCCGGATCTCGTCGTCGATGTCGGGGGGCGGCTGTACCTATGCGCAGGTGCTATTGCTGATCTTTACGCGCACCTTGGCGGAGACGTTTACTGGGCGGGCAAACCTTACATCTCTGCCTACGGCTCAGCGCATGGCCTCGCGGAAAAGCTACGTGACGCGTCGATCGCGAAGGAGCGGATTTTAGGGATCGGCGATGCCGTGCGCACGGATTTAAAAGCCGCAGAGATTTTCGGCGTCGACGCGCTGTTTATTGCTGGCGGCATACACCGCGAAGATACCATGTCGGATGGTGTGATTTGCCGCGACCGGCTGGACGGCTTGCTTCACGGTGCGTCGCCCAACGCCGTCGCCGCGATGCCGTTTTTAGCTTGGTAAAGCCGTCCCAAAATGCAGCGCGCGCTACTCGACGGGAGGATGCTCTCGGCGAGATATTTCGGAATGGGTGACTGACCGTTCCCAATCCTTTGGCTGCTTCGTACCGTCAGAGAACGCTTCCAACACCATATCTGGCGCAGACGTATTGTGACGCGAAAAGTCATTGCGGCCGAGCCAGACGTCTGTTGCGCTCTTCGCGCCCGAGAAGGACATGACAGGTTCTTCCAGCCAGGATTTTGCCCCCTTCTCCAGAACCGCGACGTCGGCGGCGTCATTATTGAAGCGGGTCACGTACATGGAGCGTAACGCGGCAAAGGGATGATCCGTTATCGGCTTATCGAAAGTCACATCAATGACCTGTGCGTTGTTGTCCAGACGGCTGATCTTCAACTTAGCGCTGCCGCCTCCCGAGAACTTTAGATTGAACGTCAGCGTTTCCGGGTCGAACGTCACTTCATCGAGATCTACGACCGGCCGGCCGTCTTGTTTGACCGGCCCGACGAGGAACGATGAACCATAGGCGCTCCAGCCAAGATGCTTCGGAGGCAAAGGGCGTGCTCGCCAGTATCCGTCCGGCGGATAAAGCACGAGAACCTCCTCTGAGCGCTCATTGCGGCGTACCCACACCTGGATCAGGTGAAAGCCATCATCAACCTTGTCACCAACCCGGACCGGAACCTTACGGTCCCGCCAAAAATTCGGAAACGTGTATCCGGTAATCCAAACATCAATGCCCTCATAGAGTGTCACCTTGCGTGGTGGCGGCGGCTGGCTCAACGCCTCCTCTGCAAAGTCGCACGCAGTCCAGTCCGGCTGAAAGCTGTCGCTCTGCAGAGCGTTGATGTAGGCCGGATGCGCTGCTTCGATGCGGAACTGCTTCACGTCGGGCGAAGCAAAGGTCAGCGTGACGTTATCCTTTTCGGCGCATAGGACCGGCTCGCTCAGGTTCTCGACCTTTACCCCGAGCATGTCTAGCGAAGCGGCTTTAACCGCAACAGCTCCGGAGATCAGCGCGGTCGCCAGGAGGAACATAAACCTCACCGGCGCCTCGATCTTAATTTGCGAGCCTGGCATAGATGTCTCCGGAATTAACCTCGTGGGGCAATGCACGCACGTGAGCAGCCATGGTTCGCGCATCCAGCTCACGGCCCTCGCCAAACGTCAGTTGCTGCGTCTCACCTAGGGCTATGTCGTAGCGGTAAGGTCCAAGGGCCGCGAGCCGTTCCAAGCCGCGGCAAGCAACGTCACGATCGATGGTCGTGAATTCAAACGAAAGCGCGGGCACAGGCTCCGACAGTCCCGCCAGAACACGGTCCTCAAAACCTTCGACGTCAATCTTTATGAAGGCTGGGTGTCCATACCGGTCGATCAGGTGATCAAGCGTCACTGCACGGACCTCAATGACCTGATCCCATGTCTGTCCCTCCCAGCCTGCTGCTCCCTCGGCCTGGGCGAGAAAATCACCTGAGGCGGTTGAAACCGTCGGGTTCGCCGTATTGACGTGCATGCGAACGGTTCCGTCATGGTCGGCGGCTGCGGCGGAGACAATGGTTACGTCCGGATCGCGGGCATAGATCAACCGCAGGGCGCGACCGGGGAGGGGCTGGGGTTCCAGCGCGACGACACGAGCTCCAAGGCTCCGAAAGACGCCTGTGCGGTCCCCAACATGCGCACCCACATCAAAGGCCAAGTCTCCTTCAGAGATGAACGTGGCATAGAGCTCCCGCATCGCTCGCTGGCGCTTCTGGTCCCCGTAATAAACACGCAAGGATCGGGACAAGCCATGCAGAGCGCTGGAAACCATCGACGGTGTTTGCCTTCCTAGACGGTCTCAAGTTCGCGACGAGGAGAAGCGCTTTTTCCCAACGGGAACACACTTTCCTGCTGTACCGTTGCGATCTCGGGTGGTGTGACGAGGTCTTCAGGAATAGCACACAGCCGATTGCGCTGCAGCCAAGCGCCCAATCGCGGCGACGCCGTAAACACAGCAAACGGTATCGCCAAGAGATAACCGGCCGTCAGTGGTAAACTCCACATGAGCGTCTCAGGTGAGATGACCGCCAGAGCGCCGCACACAAGAAGGCCGAATATCGTTTGCGGCCACAAATCAAGGGCGGCTGTTGTCCATGAAAGCCCATATGCATCACGCGACTGCCCGCCCCACACCACTGAACGGCCCAATAGGAGGCCAAACATGAAGACGCTGGTGCGGATCGCGGAAACTGCGCCCTGCAGAAACGAGAAGACGAGTTCCGTGGTCGCGCTGAAGGTGAAGCGAAGCGGCCCGCCGAAACTCGCGACTCCGCCCTTGGTCAGCATGGCATCGACAAGCCCTGCGAGCTTTGGCGTCAAATGCATAAGCATAAATGCCAGATAGAGCGTAATCGCGAGGCCTGCGGGATAATCCGGGATCGTGCGCGCCTCTAACGCTAATGCCGGCAGCAGCGCGATGATGACGGTCAATGCCGGTACACCAAGGAACATCAGGACAGCCCACAGAAGCTGAAAGCGGCTTAGGGGCAAGAGGCCGGGAAGGTTCAGCAGCTTGATGTACTGCAAATTGCCCTGGCACCAGCGCACTTCGCGCTTGGCGAAGTCGAGCATCGTGGGCGGATTTTCTTCCCACGATCCGATCTCGAAAGGCAGCACCCGAACTTCATAACCTGCCCGTCTCATCAAGGTCGCTTCGACCTGATCGTGTGACAGGACATGGCCACCGAGGGGAGGCTTACCTGGAAGCACCGGTAGCTCGCAATCGTTGTAGAAGGGATGAACGCGTACCATCGCGTTGTGCCCCCAGAAGGGACCGCAATCGGCGACCCACCAGGCTTGGCCCATGGTGTAGGAACGCATCCCATGGCGCATACCGAACTGGAAGATGCGCGCAAAGGCGCTCGATGACGGCATGCCGACCACCAGGCTCTGCAGAATGCCTAGTCGCGGATGCGCCTGCATCATACGAGCCATTTTAACGATGGCGTCGCCGGACATCAGGCTATCAGCATCAAGCGGAAGCATCAGCTCGAACTGGTCGCCCCAGCGCGCACAGAAATCTCGAACGTTTCCGGCCTTGAAGCCAACATTATCTGCGCGACGGCGATAGACGATGCGCTCGCCGTCGGGGTCGGAGGCCTGCCATTCGGCTGCAAGTTGCTCCTCAAGCTCAGCCACTTCGGTGACGTTGGTGTCGCTCAAGAGGAAATAGCTGAACGTGGCGCCTTCACCGGTCGCATCGAGACTGCGCTTGATCGTCTGCAGCCGCGCAACGGCGCGTTTGGGGTCTTCGTTGCGCAACGTCATGAACACCGCCGTCTTGACGTAGAGCGGGGTCAGATCATCCGCAGCGCGCGCAAAAGGGGCGACGGCGGCCATGGGAGCCTTGTGACCGTGCAGCAGCCACAAACCGATAACCGCATTCCAGAAGCCGAGTATGGCCCAAGGCGTACCGATCATCAGGCACAGGAATACGACCAGATCGACCGTGGTCCAACCTCCCGCACTCAGCAAGAATGCGGCCGCCGCCATCATTACGGCGTATGTCACTACGTTCAGTGCCGCTACGATTGTTCTGCGGCGCTGAAGTTCAGGCATGGACTGGAGGCCACTGGGTACGCTAAGCGTCGGCTTTCCCGCGCTAAATCGCGGCTCGTTCGCCTGGTCTAACGTCTCGCTCATGATCACATCTCATTTTCGTGGCGCTGGCTCCAGGCCGCGCCAACTTCAAAGGCTCTCGATATGACGGTACGCAAATCGACTGGCAAGCGACACATTGGCCGCGCCGTTTGGTTTACCAATCCTGGCGTCGCAGAGATCCGTGTTGAAACTTTGAAAGCTCCGGCTCCGAATGAAGCGGTGGTGCGCGCGTTGTACAGCGGAATAAGCCGTGGCACGGAACGCCTCGTTCTGAATGGAGCCGTCCCTGAAAGCGAGTGGCCCCGAATGCGGGCTCCTTTTCAGTCGGGCGATTTTCCTTTCCCAGTTAAATACGGCTATTGCGCGACCGGGATCGTCGAGGACGGCCCGGAAGACCTCGTAGGTAAAACGGTTTTTTGCCTTCATCCGCACCAGGACATCTTTGTCGCACCCATCGCCGCATTGGCGGTGGTCCCGGAAGATGTGCCGGCCAAGCGGGCGACGCTGGCGGCCAATATGGAAACGGCACTGAACGCCCATTGGGATGCGGCAACCGGGCCGGGGGATCGTATCGTGGTCGTGGGTGCGGGGGTTGTCGGACTGCTGGTCGCACGGATCGCGGCGCAATTGCCGCATGCTGAGGTTACCGTGATCGACATTGATCCGAGCCGGCGCGCGCTCGTTCAGGACTTTGGTGGCGATTTCGCGTTGCCTGATCAGGCAACGCAGGACGCCGACGTCGTATTTCACACAAGCGCGAGTTCGGAAGGACTGACGACTGCGATCAATTGCGCCGGGTTTGAAGCGCGTGTGATTGAATTGTCATGGTACGGTGCGAGTCAGCAACAGGTCTCGCTGGGCGGGGCGTTTCATAGCCGCCGTTTAACGTTGCAATCGTCGCAAGTCGGCCAAGTCTCCGCCTCTCGGCGCGCGCGCTGGTCTTATAGCCGCCGTCTCGCAACGGCCTTGAAACTTTTACGCGATCCCGTGCTTGATCAACTTGTTTACGATGAGATCTCCTTTCGCGACGCCGCCGACCTGATCCCTGCCATTCTCAATGGACCGGCGAGTAAACTCGCGCCTGTCCTCAATTATGCGTGAGCTTGAAAACCCAATAGGAGCAAATAGCCCATGTTTTCCGTTGAAGTGCGCGACCGCATCATGATCGCTCACAGCCTTCCCGACCCGTTCTTCGGTCCAGCGCAAAAAATGCACGGCGCGACATTCGTTGTCGATGTCGCCTTCTTCCGCGCTGAGCTGACGCGGCACAACGTCGTTGTCGACATTGGCGCGGCGCTGCAAGTTTTGAACGACACGCTGAAACCACTTGCCTATCAGAACCTCGACGAATTGACGCAATTTACCGGCAAGCTCACGACGACGGAGTTCCTGGCGAAGCACATTTTCGACGAGATCGCGCGGGCTGCGCGCAGCGGCGGTCTCGGCGAAGGGTCCAGCGGCCTCGCCAAGATCCGGGTAACGTTGAGTGAAACGGACCTTGCGCGGGCATCCTATGAGGGGCCTATCGGTGACTGAAACCTGCTTTGCCATTCCCGGCGATATCGACAGTCCGACGGGCGGCTATGGCTACGATCGGCGGCTCCTGACAATGCTGCCGTCGTTCGGTGTCAATGTGCGTCACCTGGAACTTCCAGGGACATATCCAGCGCCGTCCCAGGGTGATCTCGCGGCGACTGTCGATACTCTCAACTCGGCACCTCCGAATTCGACGCTTCTCATCGACGGCTTGGCATATGGAGCCATGCCGTTTTCGGTGATCGAAAAGATCAACCGGCGCATCATTGCTCTCGTCCATCACCCTTTGGCGCTCGAAACGGGTCTGTCGGAACGCCGCCGCGCGGAATTGGAAGCGAGCGAGCGCGCGGCTCTCGCCTTGGCCGACAAAGTCGTCGTCACGAGTCCGGCGACACAACGCATTCTGGAAGCCGATTATGGGGTGGCGAAGGACCGCGTGACGGTCGCCTTACCCGGCACGGATCCAGCTCTGCGGGCGACCGGCACCGGAACACCACTGCAATTGCTCTGCGTCGGGACCGTGACGCCGCGAAAGGCGTACGATGTTTTGATCGAGGCCCTGCTGCCGCTGAAGCATCTCGATTGGCGGGTGAACATCGCGGGTGCGTTGGACCGTGACCGCGAGACGGTGGCGGCGCTCAACGCGCAGATTGCCGCCGCCAAGCTGGAAGATCGCGTGAGCCTGCCCGGCGTCGTCGTTCCTGCGACCCTCGACCGCTTTTATGAGAGCACCGACCTTTTCGTTATGCCGTCTCGTTTCGAGGGATATGGCATGGCGCTCGCGGAAGCGATGGCGCGCGGGTTGCCGATCATTTGCTCGACGGGTGGCGCAGCCGCCGAAACGGTTCCCGATGGCGCAGCCCTGAAAGTGCCGCCGGGAGACGTCGCTGCACTGACGAAGGCGCTGGAGTCGGCGCTTACCGACAAACGGCTGAGGGTGCGGCTCGCCGATGCGTCGTGGGAGCATGGGCGTTCGCTGCCGACTTGGAACGAAACTGCGAGACGCGTCGCTGCGGCGATCCTGGATATTCCGACATGAGTGGTTTTTCGGCCGAGTGGCTCGGGCTGCGAGAGCCTGCCGATCACCGTGCGCGCAATCGGGAAATCGCCAGCACGCTTTCGGCGCGGCTTGCCCAGCGCGAAGCTGTCTCGATCGTCGATATCGGCTGCGGGGCGGCCTCCAATCTCAAGGCCACCGCCCTACTTCTGCCAGACCGGCAGACATGGCGGCTTGTCGATTATGACGCCAATCTCCTGACGGCCGCACGCGAGCGGCTCATGGACTGGGCCGATGCGTCAAAGTCCGAGGACGCGCAGCTCGTCTTGGAAAAGGACGGCAAACACATCGACGTCACGTTCCATCAGTTCGACCTCAATGCCGATCTTGAAGGCGCGCTCGGGGAACATCCCGATCTGGTGACCTCAGCCGCATTTTTCGATCTGACGTCGGTCGCCTTCATGCAGCGCTTTGCTGCGGCGGTCGTCGCGCGCAAGGCAGCGTTTTATACTGTTCTGACTTATAACGGCCGGCAGCGCTGGAGCCCGCACCATCCGAGCGACAACGCGATTGTTGCGGCGTTCCACCGGCATCAGATGCGGGACAAGGGTTTTGGGTCGGCTGCCGGTCCGACCTCCGCGCTTGAACTCGGCGAACAATTCCGGCTGCACGGCTATAGCGTTCTGGAGGGCGATAGCCCCTGGGACCTCGGGCCCTCGGACGCGGCGTTGATTGCTGAACTTCAGGCGGGCCACGCCGCCGCTGTGGCCGAAACCGGGGCCGTGGATGCGAAAACGCTGGAGCGTTGGGTGGGACTGAAACGCACCGGCGCCATCATCGGCCATACCGATACGCTTGCGTTGCCGGGGTAGGTTGGGGTGCGCTCAAGCTCGTTGGGAGTGACGGGCGCGTTCTGCTCCAGGCGCACGAGCTGACCTCGATCTCTTTTGGAGCCTGCAATGCTCTCACCTTGTGCGTAAAGGGAATCCAGGTGGCCGAGCGACATACCGGCACGGGGGGCTTGGCTCGTAGTCTGCTCTGGCCACCTGGTCGACGGAGGCAAGAGGCGGGGGGACCTCTCGCGTCCGACGAATGCTAATCTCTAAGGCTCATTGACGTGGATCGCGGAGCGTTCGACCGCGATCTTCATCTGCCTCAGGACTGTTCCCCTTGAAGTTTGATATCTGCAGGATGCGATATCGGGGCTTTGCCATCGCCTGAGCAAATAGCTGTGACGCAAACCGTCGTCGCGACTAAGAGCCAAGAGTGCTCGATTGAGAGAGCATACAATACAGCGGTGTGTCATACGTCAGGCACCTCGAGCTTCCAATCAGATGGGAACAGCAGACAACTCGTGAGCCGAGTTCTTGAAGGCGACAACGTCGCCAGTTCCAGCCTCATCGATACAACGAAGTTAGCCTGCTGCGGCCGAAAGGGCGGCAGCAGCGGAGATCCTTGGTCAGTTCGGCGACCGTCCGCGCATGGCGGAAACTTCGTCCGTCCTCAATGCGGTAACGAGTGGGATCAACTGCCACAGTGCGGACAATCCAACGAGGGCATAGACGAGACGCGCCAGGGACGAACCTTCACCAAAAATGGCGGCGACGAGGTTGAAGTTGAATAATCCAACGAGGCCCCAGTTCAGGGCGCCGACGATTACGAGTACCAGCGTAATCAGGTTCAACGATTTCATGCGTATCACTCCTTCGAAATGGAGCCAGGCAACCGCAAGCGTCCGCCCGGCAAGTTTTCGTTTCAGCCGGCGGCCTAGATCTTCGGCGGCATGATCACAGTGTCGATCACGTGGATTATGCCGTTCGACGCGGCGATGTCGGTCGTGATGACGTTGGCGCCGTTAATCATCACGGTGTCGCCGCTCGTCTTCACAGCAACCTTCTGGCCGTTCACCGTTTTCGCTTCGTCGAGTTTCACGACGTCTGCCGCCGTAACGGCGCCTGGCACCACGTGATAGGTGAGGATCGCCGTCAGTTGTTCTTTGTTCTCAGGCGCCAGCAGAGACTCCAAGGTTCCCGCTTGCAGTTTGGCAAACGCCTCGTCTGTAGGCGCGAAGACTGTGAACGGACCTTTACCTTTCAGCGTATCGACCAGCCCGGCGGCGCCGAGCGCCTCGGTTAGTGTGCCGAATTTACCGGCGCCGACCGCCGTCTCGACGATGTCTTTCTCTATCGCGCGCGCGTCCTCTGTAGCGCGCGCGACTGGTGCGCCGAGGGCGAGGCCCATGCCCGCCACGGCGGCGATCATGACTGTCTTCAGGTGCGACTTCATAACTACCTCCTTCGACTCTTACTTCGACGGGTTGGTTATCCCGCGCACCGCCAATTGCGGCGGCCAACGAGTTTTTCATACAAAGAAAATCAATTTGAATGCGAGTCATATTTTCGTGAAATGAAATACTGTTTTACTTACAATAAAAATATGTTGGAACGATTTGAGCGAGACGAAAAAATGAGCGCAGAAATGTTGAGTGACACGCTTGCCGAAGGACTTGAGCAGTACGCCATAGGCCCCAAGATTCGAGCATTGAGGCAGAGAAAGAAGCTCGGCCTAGTGCAGCTTGGGACGCACACTGGCCTTTCGCCCGCCATGCTATCGAAGATCGAGCGTGGCCAGGTTTTTCCGACGCTACCCACCCTCTTGCGCATAGCGCTGGTGTTCGGCGTCGGGTTGGAGCATTTCTTTGCAGATAGCTCGGAGAGGCCCGTTGCAGCCATCGTGCGGGCAGGGGATCGCCTGCGTCTACCCAACCGGCCAGGCCAAAAGAACTCGGTGTATTTCTTTGAGAGCCTCGATTTTCCCGTCAAAGATCGCAAGCTGGAAGGCTACCTTGCCGAGTTTCCAGCCGGGGCAGGCCCGTCCGAGCCGCATGACCACCCCGGCGCTGAACTCGTTTACGTGCTCAAAGGCAGGCTCGTAATCACCATCGACGGCGAGGACCACACGCTCGATGCATCCGACTCCATTTATTTTGACCCATCCGCGCCCCACAGCTACCGCTGCGCCGGGCGCACGGACGCCGCAGCCGTCGTGGTGGTAACGGCTTAGGGTCAATGCGAAGTTACTTACGTCCGTACTATGTTCGCTTCCGAACGAGAGCCGGACACCACATGCCCCCTATTCCCCTTCAGGTTGTCGGCTGCGCATGGTGTGATCCTGCTGGCGGATGGCCCAATAGACGGCGCCCAGCGCAATGGTCGACGCTGACAGGGCAAACAGCAGGTCTGCGTCCGCTTCGCCGATCTCGGTCACAATGAATTTTCGAAGAACGGCCAGCAGCGCAATCAGCACCACCGCGCGGACGTGGACCACGCCGAGCCCTCGCTCCAATTGGCCAAGGATGGTGTGATTGAATTCGAGGGCGATGATGACAATCATGATCATCCCGAAAACGGCTTGAAATGCTGCGGGGTGTGACGCGTCGAGAATGTTAAAGCGCAACATGTTGTACAACGTGAGCACCAAGTTGAGCACCGCCACGAGAATGACGATGGCAACGATAATGCTGAGGACGACGACAATGATCTCCTCGAAGCGCTGATACCAATTTTGCTGGGCCCAATGCTTCCGCGTTTCGCTAAATATCCGAACTGCCATCTGCCGCCTCGCTTTGTTCGCCGTATCGGCCATACTGCGCCTCCCGGAAGATTTAATTCCCGTACGGCACGAATTGTTCAAAGCACGGATGGAGCGATCAAAACGCCAAAGTGATGGGCCGCTCCTTGCACAGATCTGGGCACCGTCAGCGGCACCCACGAGTTACTCAGTCCGGCGCACCTCGAAACCACTGTAGGCCTCACCGCTTTCTTCTCTCACGTCCACGCGGGTGACGCGCGAGGCACGCGGCCCCTCCTCGCAGGCGCGCAGCATGTCGGCCACTTGCCGGGGCGGACCGTGCAGCACGGCTTCTACCGCGCCGTCATATCGGTTTCTCACCCATCCGCTGAGGCCCAGCGTCAGGGCTCTTCTCTCGACCCAAGCGCGAAAGCCCACTCCCTGCACGCGGCCCTCAATGCGAACATGCCCGGTGCGGGTTTCGCTTATGGTTCACGCTCCCTGCGTTTGTCGCACCGTCACCAGCGATGCCAGCCTGGGCGGAAGGCAGGGCCACTGTAGGACCGCGATCCCTTATAAAAACTGCCGCGGCCGTTCGACCACCAGCCGGCGCCTCTCGGAGGCGCCTCGATCACGCCGTAGCTCGGATATATCGGAACGTCCCGCCGCGAGGCTCGCGCGCGATACCCCGGCCAGAGATCATCCAGGTATCGGCCTCTGTCATACGCCCTGCCAGAGCCGATCAGCGTCAGCGTCCCGGCATTGAGATCGTGTGTTGATGGTTTCCATCCGGCAGGATTGAGGGGCGATGACCACGCTGTGCCTGCTGCGGCCGCAAAATATGCGGCAACACAAACGATGGGGATGAGGAAAGCTCTTGTACCCATTGCGACGTCCTCAGTTCATAAAACATCGGAATGGAACCTTAGCACGATAGGCTCAAAGGGTCCTGCAGGTGCCGGACGACTGGTTACCAGTTCTGGATGCCCTCAAGACTGACCGAACTGGATGGCACCATACTAAGCTCGTCGGAGAGTAAAGGGCGAGTTCGGCTCTAGTCGCTAAAGCGGGCATCCGATCACCGTTAACCGAACTCATGGAGGGGTTGTAGCCAACAACAACGTAATTGCTTGGCCCTGAGCTCGAGCTTACCCTGATTAAGCCGTCCCAATTTGGATCGAGGGAGAGCACCGTGATCAGACAGGTTTTGCAGCCAAAGTTTGATGTGGCTGAACCGATCGGCTGGCTCTCAGTCGACGTTGCGAGAGTTGCTGAACGTTTCTCGCTGCAATTCGAACGGTACCATGAGTCAGGGTTGGGAGGTGGTCGTGCGTGCGTAGTTCAGACCGATTCTGGTCGTAGTTTTGGACTCGATGCACGAGACTACCACCAAGAATTACATGGGCTGCATGTCGAAGTAATCGCGGAAGGACAAGATATCATCGATTTCGGCGTCGATGCGCTTCTTGATGAATTGCTCTCCTCTCTTTCCCTGTCTCCTCAGCAAATCATAGGGCGCAACTACCATGCTTATGAGGTAGCAGTTCGGTTGGTTGAATGGCAGAAGTCAAAGTCCACAATCCATCGTGACTAGCGCATGAAAATATTCAAACGCCGAGAGTGGCGGACGGTCATTAGAACTCAGGCTTAAATCTATTTACGAACGAAACACCGTTGAACGTGTGCGTGCAGCAGGCACAGCTCGGCTGTAAGTCCTCGTTGCGCAGGTCCGGCGCGACTTTTGCGAGCTTGCCGTTCTCATCGATATATAGGCCGCTGAAATAGCTGCTTTCACCAATTCTGACGTATGGCTTTTGCTCATCTTCGTTGCGGGCGACGAGCCAGAAAATCGGCTCCTCCCGGTCAATCCGGCTTATGGCTTCGGCATGCACCGCCTGCCAATCCTCTCCGACCTTGGAGAGCAGAAACCTGAAGAGCGGTGTGTAATCGAGCCCGCGCTGCGTCCGGCCGTGCATTGAGCCTCGCGAGACCTGATCGGCCTCGTTCCGCTTTTCCTGCTTGGTGTTGCGTTCGTGGCGATAGTCGCCGCCGGTGTGATGGCGAACTCCACGCGTGCGGGTATTCACCTTGCGGTAGAGTGGCTTCTTGCGCGGATCAATATTCATCGTCTCGCTCGACTGGCGAAGAAAGCCATCAGTCTAACGACGTTTGGGCGATCTGGCGACGGCTCGACAGACGGAACTCTGTCACGCCCCCTCCAAACCACTCACCTCCGACAGATGCTCCAAGATCCGGGTTGGGGGGTGGCCAAGGCTTTTGCGGAAGGCTGCCGTAAAGGCGCTGACGCTGGCATAGCCGCAGGCGTGGGCGACTTTGCCGACCGGCGTACCGCGGGCCAGATCTTCCAGCGCATAATGAAACCGGATGTGCTGACGCCACGCCGCAAAGCCCATGCCGAGTTCATCCTGGCTGAGGCGCGCCAGTGTCCGTTCAGATGCTCCGGCCAAATCGGCATAGCTGCCGAGGCTGCCGTGATCTCCAGGGTTCCCGAGCACGTGCTCACAGACGCGCATCAGACGTGGATCCGAAGGCATTGGAATGCTCAGGTCCAACGACCGGCCACGGCAAACCTCCTCAAGGATCAACTGGCTGAGGCATAGGCCCCGGCTACTATCGCTGTAGTCGACCGGCTCATCCAGAAGGGCGTTGATCAACTCCTTCAGGAGGGCACTCGGCGAGATGACGACGCACGCGCTCGGAAGATCCCGGTGCGCCTTCGGCTCGATGTAGAGCGTGCGCATCTCCACGGGATCACGCATCGCGACCGTATGCTCAAAGCCGCCCGGCATGTAGACGGCGCGTTGTGGAGGCACGATCCAGCTATGGGTTTGCGTGCGCACGCGCATGGTTCCCGAAGAGGCGAGAAGAAGCTGGTCTCTGCGATGACTGTGAAAGGGCGTGACCCAATCGGCGGGAAAATGCTTGCGCATGACGGCCACCGCGACGGGCAGCTCCTGGTAGTCGGCGGCATCGGTAGATCGCTGCATCATGGCAGATTGCGCAAACCCATACTGGCAAGAATTCGACAATGATTGTCATAACATCGATCATTCGCCACGGCTATGGTGCCTGCGATCATCTCGGATACGCGCATCACGTGAGAGCCATGCAGGACCGCACGCACTTCCTCTTTCTCAACGTCGGCCACTTTCTCGATCACCTGTTCATGCTCATCTTCGCGACGGTTGCCGCACTTGTTTTGAGCCAGGAGTGGGGCCTCTCGTATGCAGAGCTGATCCCGTATGCCACGCCGGGCTTTATCGCCTTTGGCCTGTTCGCCCTGCCGGCGGGCTGGCTTGCGGACCGCTGGAGCCGCGAAGGCATGATGGCGGTGTTTTTCATCGGCGTGGGCCTCGCTGCGATCGCGACCTCACTGGCGCAGACCCCGCTTGAGATTGCCGTGGGTCTGTTTGTCGTCGGCGTGTTCGGAGCGATCTACCATCCCGTTGGGCTCGCCATGGTTGCGCGCGGCGGCAAAAGGATGGGCATGGACATCGCTATCAACGGCGTGTGGGGCAACATGGGTGTTGGCAGCGCGGCGTTGATCACCGGCTTCCTGATCGACCAAACCGGCTGGCGCGCCGCATTCTGGTTGCCGGGTGTTTTTTCCATTCTTGTCGGGCTGGCTTATTTGGGCACGTTTCGCGACAGGGTTGGCCTGAGGAATGGGGCGGTCACGTCGATGGCGAAATCGACGTCGTCCGCAGGGCGCGAGGACGCAGACTGGCGCCGGCTGCTCCTTCGCATTTCGGTCATTGTCTTCTTCACGACCGCCGTCTCCAGCATTGTCTTTCAAGGGACGACGTTTGCTCTGCCGAAGGTCTTTGAGGAACGTCTTAGCGGTATTGCAGCGTCAGCTACAGCAGTGGGTTGGCTAGCCTTTCTCGTTTTTGGCATTGCATCGTTCGCGCAGCTTGTCGTTGGCAGCTTGCTTGACCGCTATGGCGCCCGGCTGGTGTTCTCAGGCCTCGCGCTTTTGCAGATCGCCTTCTTCCTGATGATGCCGGGGCTATCGGACTGGCCGGCGCTGGTCGTTGCGCTCGGGTTTATGCTGGGGGCCTTCGGGCAGATTCCGATCAACGATTACATGATCGGCAGGCTCGCGAAGTCGGAGCTTCGTGCCTCGATTTACGGTACGCGTTTTATCGTGAGTTTCAGCGTGCTGGCAGCGGTGCTGCCGCTGATCGCGTGGGTACACCACTCATGGGGTTTCGACGCGCTGTTTTATATTTTGGCCGCGTCGGCAGCCGCTATCCTGTGCGCTGTATCGCTCTTGCCGGCCAAGTTGCCCGAAGCGCCGGCCTCGCCCGCCGCACTCCCCACCAACCTGACAGGGGCAGCGGATCAGAGTGCTAAAGCGACGTAAATCGTCTCAATTAGACGAGTTACTCGCACGGCACGGTGATGGTTACGCCAGCTGTGGCGGAGAACCGCTTGCAATTGACGCTCGTCTCTCCGGAAGCCGCGGTCTGCGTGCCGTTGTCCTCATTCGGCGCATTCGCGGGAGCCGTAGACGTTTTGGTCTCAGCCGTGTTTGTCTCCGTCTGTGCAGGCTCAGATTTGGCCGTATCGACCTTCTCGGGGCTGGGCTTTGCCGTGACGGTGCGCTTTTGCGGACGCGCCTTCCGACGCTCGACCGATTTGTTGTCAGCGCGCTTCTGCTTGTAGGCCTTCGGCTGATAGGGCGAGGGTGTGTTCACGACCTCGGGCACGTAACTGCATGAGATACACGCCTGGGCTGCTGAAGCAAAAAGCATCGAAATGCCAAGCAAGCTCGTAGCAATCGCGAGAATTGTTCGGGTCATTGTTTGCTTCCGCCTTGTGAATTTTCCACACTCCATTCCCTGAGCTTTTATCATGGAGGGCATACCGGCAAAAGGATGTCCCCCAAGGAACATGGAGCTTTTCGTTGAACGTGCTTATCGCGCGGCACTGTCATGTCCGGTAGGAAATTCATGAGCAAAGACGCGCCTAGTTATTGACGGATTGCGCCTGGTAACCATTTTCAATGCCTAGTCATATTGGGGGGCCGCCGTGAACGACTATCTTCTACTGCTACTCGGCGTGGTTCTGGCGGGTGGGGGCGGCGAGCTCTTCGTGCGGGGCACGGTCGGGATTGCAGGCGCCTTGCGGATTTCCCCTGGGATCATCGCCGCTACGATCGCCGCGTTTGCAACATCCAGCCCCGAATTAACGGTTGCGATCAGTTCCGGGCTCAACGGCACTCCTACGATTGCACTCGGGGATGCGCTTGGCAGCAATGTGGTGAATGTTGCCTTGATCCTCGCGGCCGCCCTTCTGATCATGCCCATCCGGGTGCCCCGCGACAGCATCCGCCGCGATTTCCCAGCGGCGCTCATCGTTCCGCTCATCATCGCCGCCCTTCTTGCGGACGGAGAGCTTTCCAGAGTCGATGGCTTGCTACTGTTGGCGCTCTTTGCCGGCTGGTTCATAGCCGTACTGAACGAGGCCCGGCGGCAACGCAGCGCCGCCGCCGCAGTGCTCGGCGAACATAAACCTGTTTACGCCGTTCTCGCAGGATTAGCAGGTTTGGGGCTTCTGATCCTCGCAGGCAATCTCATCGTCGTAAGCGCGTCCGCGATCGGCGAGGCTCACGGCATCGACGCCTTCATAATTGGCGCGACAGTTGTGGCCCTCGGCACGTCCGTGCCTGAACTGGCAACAGCAATCATCGCAGGGATTAAAGGACACGAAGAGGTCGGGCTGGGAACCATCCTTGGCAGCAACATCTTCAACGGCTTGCTTGTCGTCGGCGTTGCGGCCGGCCTTTCCCCGATTAGCATTTCGGTGAGTGAAGTCGCGCCGGCCTTGATCCTTGGGTTTGCGTCGGTTGTTCTGACGTATCCGCCCGCATCGGGCGTCATTGGCCGCTGGCGCGGGCTCCTTCTGCTTGGCGTCTATGCGGCGTACATCGTCGTGGTTTCTCAATGGCGCTGAGGGGGCGTGGACAGCTGAGCGTCCGCAAGGCGTTCATGTGTAAAGGTTTTCGATCGCCAGTCCTACGCCCGCGATGACCATCAAAATAATCGCGAAACTCGCGGCTTGCTTCCAGTAAGCGATGCCTGTCGCGTGCTTGATCAGCATCACGACGGGAACGAGAAAAATCAGATTGATCAGAAGAATGAAATCTCCCGTCCAAGCCGTTTCGGGGGCGACGCTGCCGAAGCTATTCAGGCACATGAGCGAACTGAAGTCTGGCGCGCAAAGACTCAGCGCCTCCGCGCCCGGCTGATTGAGAATGCCCTCTATAGCGGGATCATTGGCATTCGGATGACCGTAAATGCCAACAACCAGGAAAGCGGGCAGCAAAATGAATGGCTGCTGAAACAGGCCCGGCCCCATACTCATGGCGGCCGCCTGGAAATATTCGGAGAACTTCAGGCGGGTCCACCGCAATATCCGCATGGGCAGATACAAAAGCAGGAACATGCTTCCGGCTAATATGGGCTGGAGATACTGCCAGAAGGTATCGATGCGAGCCGGCATCACGTCCACATCGAGGTACGCGGCGGCGAACGTCTGCAGCGAAATCCACAAAGCGCAGATCGCAAGAAAGAACGTTAAGCGGTACTTGAAATCCTCTCGGTCTCCCAGCTTTATCTGATGGGCAACCTTGATCGGGCGGAACGTGGTGTCGACGGCTAACTTCAAATAATCAAAGAATGGGCGCGCCTGTTCGGCAATGAACTCTGCAAACATGAAGTCCCCCAAAAGCGCATTTAAAAATCACTCCATCAATCGCGAGTCCTGGTGCCGCGGCAAGCGCGCTTAGACGTGCATCCACAATGCTGCGAGCGTTGCAGTGGAGAACACGCGATTTCATAACATCCGAGTGTGCGGGCGGGGTGTTGTACCGATCAGACTCGCCGTAACAGGCCGGGCAACATGCGCCCCAATACGTTGTCGCCGCGGATAATGTAGTGAAAGAGCGCGGCGCCGATGTGCATGGCGATCAACGTGAGAAGCGCAAAGGCACCAACCATGTGCCAGAAGAACACCGTTTCGGACATCGCTTTGTCCGGAGCCACGAGTGCCGGGATCTTGAAGCCGAATGCGTCTAGTGCCGGAAAATAAGCAACTCCCAAGTATCCGAGGACCGGCACAACCAGGAGTAGCAGATAAAGCCCCCAATGGTTAAGCTCACTCACTACGCACTGCCACCCCTCAAGGCTGGGCTCGTGGCGCGGCGCGCCGGCCGTCAGCCGGTACAACAGACGTAATATGACGACCGCCAGAATAGCCAGCCCGCCGAGCTTGTGCAGGCTGTAAAGATTGTTCGTCAGCGCGTCCCAAATGTTCAGGTCGTTGCCGCGGTAGGCCATGTAAAAGCCCACGGGTATCTGCACGGCGAGAAGCACGACGACAAGCCAGTGCAAGGTCCTGGCCGTCAGCGAGTAAATCTCGACATCACCCGACGTGGTCGCGATGGTCTCAATGCTCGGCTTATCCATCGATACCCACCTTTCAATCCATGAAGATTGGTCACACCAAGATACGGCCTATACTGCCTTTCGCATGCGCAAGTCACAATCGAAAATAACGTCACCTCCGGGCAACGGATAGACGGTTACCTGGGGGCGAATGGCGTTATCAAGCTCAGTTATAGGGCGCAATTGGAGACCAAGCTTGCCAGAGCCTATAATCATTGGCCCCACGATCAAATGCAGCCGATCGAGCACACCAGCATCAAGAAACGATGACACGGTGGTCGCCCCACCCTCGATCAAAATCCTTCTCAAGCCTAGCGCGAAGAGCGCAGCGACGATTTCTCCGGGCCGGAATGTGCCGTCCTGTCGCTCAAGGCGAATCACTTCCAGGTCATCGGCTTCAACAACCTCTGCCGAGGCCGTCACAACGATGCGCCGGGTGCCGTCGTTCGCGAGGCAGCTGAGGCCGGCCGGCATCCGTCCGTTTGGATCGATCACGACACGGGCCGGCTGTGCCTTGCCCGGGGGGAGCGCGACGCGGCGCACGTTAAGCCTGGGGTCGTCCGCCAATACCGTGCCGACGCCTACAACGACGGCATCAACGGCGGCGCGCAGGCGATGCAGATGATCCAGAGCTTCAGCGTTGTTGATCCACCGACTTTCGCCGGTAACCGTTGCGATGCGCCCGTCGAGAGACTGGCCAAGCTGAGCAACAACGAATGGCCGATCGTCGCTAGCAGCGAGGATCGGGGCGAGGGGATCACTCAACTGGCGCACACGCGGTGGAACAGCGGGGTCGCTCACCTGGCTCGGCTCCTTAATCGTGGTTCTGTTAGGTTTCTCGGTGACTTGTGTTTACCGCGCGTCGAAGTGATGCACAGAACGAGACAGCGTGATGCTATAGGAGGCGTAACTGACCAGGATTGCTTGAGAGTAGCGGCCGAACGTGTCTCCTCCAAAGGCTGAAATTGCAGACCTCCGAGAGGGGGCAAAATTGCGGCACGCTGGGCTCCTTTTCCTGCTCTGCTGGTTCGTACTCGCTTGGCCGTGGTTGTCGGGACACGTCACCATTCCCTACGATGCCAAGGCGCATTTTCTACCGCAGGTGCAATTTTTTGCCCATGCCTTATGGCAAGGGGAAAGTCCATTCTGGACGCCTTTTGTGTTTTCCGGCCATCCGCAGGTCGCCGACCCTCAATCCCTGATTTTTTCTCCGCCGTTTGCGCTTCTGGCACTTTTCGATCCCGCGCCGGGTCTTTGGTCCGCCGACGTCACAACGCTCATTACAATTGCTGCGGGAGGTCTGGCGCTCGTCATATGGGCTCGCGATCAGGGGTGGGAGACGGGTGCAGCAATCTTCACTGCTCTGGCGTTTTGCTTCGGCGCGGCTATGAGCTGGCGTATTCAACATATCGGGCAGGTAGTCAGCCTGTCGATGCTGGCGATCACGTTTATGCTCCTGTCACGCGCCCTTTCTCGTGGGTCATGGCTGTGCGGTCTAGCTGCGGGAATTACCGCCAGCTTCATGGTTTTAGAGCGGGATCAGGTGGCGCTGATCAGCGTCTATTTTCTGACCGGTTACGTGGTCTGGCATTGGTTCAGCGCAGGCGTGCACCATAGCGGTCGACGGATTTCGTCGAGCCTGCCGCCGCTCATCGCTGGCAGCATCGCGGGAATTGTCCTTGTAGCAATCCCCATCCTGCTCACATGGCTCCTGGCGCAAATGTCCAATCGTCCGGAGATCGACTTTATTGGAGCGGGACGCGGCTCGCTTCACCCCGCCTTGATGGTGACCTGGCTGGGGCCTGATCTTTTCGGCGCTTCGGGCGATATGGAAGATTACTGGGGTCCGCCGAGTTTCGTTTGGCACGATACTGGGTTGTACATCGCGCAAAACATGGGCGTGCTCTACATCGGCGCGGTATCATTTTGGCTGATGCTTGCGGGACTATTCAGCGGCAGTCTTTGGCTCCGCGAAATCCGTTTCTACACTATCGCGATGCTCATCATGCTCATCTATGCGCTCGGTTGGTACACGCCTGTGTTCCGGCTCATGCATATGTGGCTGCCGGGTATCGATCTTTTTCGCCGCCCCGCTGATGCTGTGTTCCTGATCGGGTTTTTAACCGCGATCCTTGCGGGACATGGCGCCAACCGCCTTTTGCGTTCTGCAACGGCGCCGTTTTCACGCGATGCGTGGCTATCGGCAGGGGTGGTCATCACATTGGGGTTTACCTACGCCGCTTATCTCGCAACGCATTTCCATCAATGGCATGAGGCCTTGGAGCCCTTCGTGATTTCGGTGGCGTTCATCTTGTGCGCTGCTGCAGTCATCGCCCTCGTTCGGTGGCTCCAGCCCATTCGCCCACACCTTGCAGCAGCGCTTCTCGTTGCTTTTGCCGTGCTCGACCTGGGGTTTCAAAACGGGCACGGTGGCGCTGTAGGCTTACCGCCATCTACGTATGAGGTTCTCGCACACGGCAGTGTTAACGAGACCATGGTGGATCTCAAACGCCGTGTGCAAAGTGGCCAAACGGCAACGCAGCGCGATCGCGTCGAACTGATCGGTCTCGGCTTTCACTGGCCAAACGCGAGCTTGACCTATGGGTTGGAGAATACATTGGGTTACAATCCAGTCCGGCTGGCGCTTTACAGCGCAGCGACTGGTGCGGGTGATACTTCCGGAATGCACGAGCGCAAATTTTCCCCTCTTATGCCCTCTTATGCGTCGCCGCTCGCGAACCTGCTAGGGCTGCGGTACATAGCGTCCGGCGTACCGCTCGAAAAAATCGATCCTTCCGTAACGCCAGGTGCGTTTCCTCTCGTTGCACGCACAGTCGACGGATACATTTATGAGAATCCGAAAGCGCTCCCGCGGGTCCTCTTCGCGACGCGTGTTCAACAAGCGGACTTCGATAAACTCCTGAGCTGCGGCGGCATGCCCGACATCAACTATCGCAATACTGTTCTGCTTGAAGGCCCGACCACCCCATCGCTGCCCTCAAACGCGACTGGGTCGGCGGCCATTCGCGAATACCACAACAGTGAGATCGTTATCGACACAACGTCCAGCGACGGAGGCTGGCTCATTCTCAACGATGTTTGGCACCCCTGGTGGTTCGTTGAAATCGATGGAAAGCCTGCTCCGATGCTGCGGTCCAACGTTCTGTTCCGTGCGGTCGCCGTGCCAGCGGGAACGCACTCGGTACGCTTCAATTTCCGGCCGCTTCGTGGCGCTATCGAGCAGTTGACGCATGGGTCTTGGGGCCCAGGCTTCCAACCCGTAGGGTGCGCGCCAAGCCGATGAGTCCATTCAAGATATATTGCCGTGCCCTCAGGCTTCTTGCACCGGAATGGCGCCTCGCAACGGCTCTGGCCGTGGCCAGCGTTGCCATTGCGACTGTGCAGCTTGCGGAACCCGTGTTGTTTGGTGCCGTAGTCGATGCTTTGTCCAAACAGGAGCCCGCGGCCTGGATCATCGGCTTATGGGCCCTACTTGGCCTCGGTGGGATCGCAGCCAGTGTCACCGTCGCGGTGATTGCGGACCGCCTAGCGCACCGGCGCCGATTGATCGCTCTATCCCAGGCGTTTGAGCAGGCGATCACCTTACCGCTCAGCTACCACGCCGCAAGCGGTTCCGGCACCGTTATCGGAACCGTCCAGCGCGGTTCGGACGAGTTGTTCTGGCTGTGGCTGAGTTCCTTGCGCGAACAGCTTTCGGCGCTGATCGGTATCGTGTTTCTCGTTCCGCTTGCGATTTCCATCGATTGGCGGATGGCCACCATCCTCGGTGTTCTGGCGGTGTGCTTCACGGCGCTCAATTTCTTAGTTATCTCGAAGACGTCGGGCGGCCAGATGCGGGTCGACCGCTACCACAGCAACGTCTTAGGACGTGTCGGAGACGTCATCGGCAATGTAACGATTGTGCAAAGCTACGCGCGTCTCGTGGCCGAAGCGGATGCGCTACGCGCCATGATCGGACAACTCCTCAACGAGCAATACCCGCTTCTCACTTGGTGGGGCATTCTCACGGTCTTGCAGCGGGGCGCGGCGACGATCGCCATGATCGCGATCTTCGCGATGGGGGCTTATCTCTCTTCGCGCGGAGAACTCACCGTCGGTGAAATCGTGTCTTTTGTCGCTTTCGCGAACCTTCTGATCGGCAAGCTTGACCAGCTCTCTGCGTTTGCCGTTCGGATGATACAAGCGGCCCCAAAGATCGCGGCGCTCTTTGAACTGTTGGACGAGAAATCGGCGATTGTTGAGCGTCCGGATGCCAAGCCCCTTGTCGATGTGAAGGGACACGTCGTCTTCGATGACGTGTCCCTTAAATTTCCCGGGAGCTCGCAGGGTGTCTTCGACTTAACCTTTGAGGTCAACCCGGGCCAAACAATCGCTCTCGTTGGCCCTACGGGTTCGGGAAAAACGACGACGCTGGCGCTCCTGCAACGGCTGCGCGATCCTGACCGCGGCCGTATTTTGATCGACGGCCACGACATTGGCGATGTGACGCTATCCTCCCTACGGCACTCTATTGCGGTCGTCTTCCAGGACGCCGGACTCTTCAATCGGTCGATTGGCGAGAACATCCGGATCGGCCGGCCTGGCGCGGACGATGCTGCCGTTTTCCATGCGGCGCAACTCGCCGAAGCCGAGTCGTTTATTTCGACCAAGCCTGGAGGATACGACTACGTCATTGGCGAACGGGGGGCATCGCTGTCGGGCGGTGAACGTCAGCGTATTGCCATCGCGCGGGCCATCCTGAAGGACGCCCCGATCCTCGTTCTGGATGAAGCTACCAGTGCGCTCGACGCCGAGACAGAGAGCCGTATCAAGCGGGCCATCGACACCCTCCGATCCGGGCGAACCACATTCATCATCGCCCATCGTCTCTCGACTGTAACTCAGGCGGATCAAATCCTTGTGCTCGAACATGGAAAGATCGTTGAGCGCGGATCGTATGAAGAACTCGCCAACGCCAACGGGCTTTTTGCGCGCATGGTGGCTGCCGGCGGCTTCACGGTCCCGAAGGCGACACTTGATTAGCTTTGAAAAAATGGGCCGCGGATCACCTAATGGGAACCGCGGCCATCGCTGCCGAGCATTAGTTCTGGACCAACGGCACGCTATAGCTTGTGGGCCATGCGTACACGTTTGGTTTCAAGATAACGCTGATTATAGATGCTGGGTTCCGTCACAACCGGAATTTGTTCTGCGACCGTAATGCCCTCCTGGCGCAAGGCTTCCACCTTGGCGGGGTTGTTGGTCAGCAGCCGGATTTCGTTAAAGCCCAGATCAAAAAGGATCGCAGCCGTCAGGTCGTACTCACGCGCGTCGATCGGCTCGCCGATTTCTACGTTGGCATCGACGGTATCAAGTCCTTTATCCTGAAGTGCGTAGGCCCGGATTTTGTTGACGAGACCGATGCCCCGACCCTCGTGATAAGGCAGGTAAATCAGTACGCCGTTGGGGGTATCTACGATGGTCTCCAGCGCCGCTTGAAGCTGCTGGTAACAATCGCAGCGCAAGGAGTGGAAGATGTCGCCGGTCACGCAGCCTGAATGAACTCGAACCACCGGGATTTTCACATCTTCGCCCGGTTTCGGGCGATTGATCAGTACGAGAGCTTGATAGGTGGGATCGCAACCCTGGTAAGCGCGCGCTTCCAACTGAATTTCGCGTCCGCGAAATTCTATGGGGAGGACAGTCTGTGTAGACCAATCAACGTCCAACACTGTGGACTTGACGGCAGTGACGCTCATGCGGATCTCCAAGAGTACATCCAGGCATATGCGTCTTTCGAACACGTTAGTAATGTGTCGCAGTGCCGCATCAGCCAATGTCGATAAGGGCTAAACGCTCCAACCGCCATTTCGTTTTTTTTCTTGCTCCCAAAATAGGTCCGTACCGTGACGCACCTCCTCAGGCTCCCTTTGCGTAGCACCCGCAAATTGCGACTTTTTCCGGGTCACAATACGTAATTTACGTAGAGTTTCTTACGATTTGTGTCGCGCGGTGGCGAAAATCCGACGGACCACAGAGTACTGACATATGATTGTAGCAGCAGTTAACCAATCGATTATGATCCGCTGCCAGATGAAGTTAACCGGCGCTTGTAGCCAGCTAGGCCCATAGTTGCATGTCGCCAGTCGGCACCGAATCCCGCGACGTGTGGTTTCTTCCGCCCAATGCCCTGGTCCTCGTCGCCATCGGCATCGCGATGGTGGTGGCCCAGGGTGCCGTCAATATCGATCACCGTGATGTCGAGGGTTTTGTCCTCAACGCACTGATCCACGGGGCAATCTATCTCATCGGCGTGTGGTGGGTGCTGAGCCGACCGACATCTACGCGGGATCTCATCCTCATCCTCGTTGTCGCCTTATGTTTGCGCGGGCTCGCCATGACGGCGCTGCCCTACCTGACGACGGATGCCTTCCGCTATGTCTGGGATGGACGTATCCAATGGGAGGGCTTCAGTCCCTATGCCGCTGCACCAGCAGATTCATCGCTCGCGCATTTGCGCAACGAACAGATTTATCCGTACATCAACCAAAAGGAGGTCGCCGTAAGCCTCTATCCGCCACTGGCGGAGATGATCTTTATGGCGGCTACCGGCCTTCGCGATGGCATTGCGGGACTAAAGCTCACGATGCTTCTGTTCGAAGCCGTCACGATCATCGCCCTTCTGGGTTGGCTTAAAGCAGAGCGGCTACCTACGTCGCGCGTCTTAATCTACGCATGGCACCCGCTTCCGATTGGGAGTTTGCCAGTCAAGCTCATATCGACGCTGCCGCCACGGCTTTCCTCTCTCTTGGCATATTGGCTGCCGTGCACCGGCGCCAAGGTTTGACGGTTGCCCTCTTCGCCTGTGCCGCGATGGTCAAATACTTCCCGCTTGTCCTCCTTCCCACGCTCTTGCGACGATGGGACTGGCGATTGCCTACGGCTCTCATCGTCACTGCCGGCCTTCTTTTTATTCCGTATGCCGGCAGCGGGCACATGTTCGGATTTCTCGGAACTCACCTTGGCAATGAAGGCTATCGGGACGGCTGGGGCTTTCAGATTGTTTGGTTTCTTCGCGATTTTTCGATCGCTGATCCGAGCCTGGTCGCATATCTCCTCTTCGCTGGCGGGCTGATCGGACTCCTTGCAGTCTGGGCTGTTTTTGCGCGCGGCCCGGATGAATTTCTACCCAACCGGATGGCTCTGCTCGGAGCGGCGTTCCTTTTTCTGACTTCGCCCCACTATCCCTGGTACTTCGCATTTTTTGTGCGCCTTGTGCGTACGGACACCTCACCCGGCTTTGCTGGCCATGACGCCTGGATGCCTGACGCTTTACCTGCCGCGTCCTCCGGGCGGCCTCACCTGGACCGAGCCTTATGCCGTCACCTATGTTCTTCCGCTCGTTATATGGATCGGGATGGAAATTTGGCGGGCTTTTGGCGTTGCCCGAACGAACATCTGCCATCAGGGAAATAGGTCCCTAAAACTCTAGAACTTCACATTACCTTGGTGCCGTGCAGCGCATCTGGTAAGGGAGTTGCCCTCGACGTCAGCAGCAGTTCGTTTTTCCCGGGGGCCCCGTGACTGCGATTTTCACGCTCTTTCTCGCATTCATCGGCGGCGTGACGCTGACGCATTTCTACATCCAGGCGGCTGACGGCCGCGGCCCCGTCGCCCTACCCAACCACAGAACCATGCATAAAGGCCGTGTTGTGGTCGGCGGAGGCATCCCGCTTCTGGTCTCGGCACTGATCACAACTTTGATATTCTGGCCGCTCGACCCTCGGCAGGGCGCATTGATCGCCACCGGTCTAGTTCTTGCCGTCGTCTCGTTCCTCGACGACATGCAGCCTATCTCAAGACGTCTGCGGTTCGCCGTTCATCTAGGCGCCGCGGTTGCCTGTGTCGTGAGCGTTCACTACAGCGCCAGCATTTTTGGCGATATCTTGCCGTTCTGGCTGGACCGCCTCCTCGCGGTTCTCGCGCTCGTCTGGTACATCAATCTGTACAATTTTATGGACGGCATAGACGGAATCGCGAGCGTCGAAACGGCAACCGTCGCAGGTGGATACGCGATTGTGGTGATGTCGTTAGGCGATTGGAACTCCGTCTACCTCGGCCTGGCACTTGCCGTGGCTGGCGCGGCCCTCGGTTTTTTGTTCTGGAACTGGCATCCGGCTCGGATATTTCTGGGCGATGTGGGCTCTATTCCGCTGGGGCTCATCACCGGCTGGCTCATGGTCGATCTTGCGGTCAGAGTCTCTCTCGCGGCAGCGCTCATACTCCCACTCTATTTCGCGGCCGATGCCAGCCTGACGATCCTCAATCGCTTACGGAAGGGTGAGCGCATCTGGGAGCCGCACCGGAGCCATTTCTACCAGCGCTCAGCCCGTGCGGCAGGATCTCACTCCGTTGTCGTCAAATGCGTCATTGCAGCCAATTGCGTGCTCGTCGGACTTGCGGTGCTTGCCCTCACGAAGCCTTTCGTCGCATTCGCACTTGCCGTCCTGACAGTTGCCGTACTTCTGAGTTGGATGCAGTTCCTCGCTACGCGCCCCATACCTCAACAGTCCGACGAGAAAGCTTAACTACGATGGAACTTGCCAGCCTGATGGACAGCACTATTGCGTTTATCGAGGCCAATAGAGGGTGGGCTGGGCTTGTTGTTTTCATTCTGGCTTTTGGGGAGAGTCTCGCGTTCATATCGCTTGTCCTCCCGTTCTGGGCGATGCTCGTCGGTATCGGGACTCTCATCGGTGCGAGCGGGACGACAACCGATCTGATTGTGATCTGGGTCTGTGCGAGTCTTGGGGCTGCCTTCGGTGATTGGCTGTCGTATTGGCTCGGCAAGCACTTTCACGAGCCTATTGGACGTATGTGGCCGCTGTCCCGATATCCGGATTTGCTCCCGCGCGGTCACGTTTTCTTTGAAAAGTACGGAATCTGGGCGATTTTTATCGGCCGGTTCTTTGGGCCGCTGCGCGCTGCCGTGCCGCTGGTCGCTGGCATTACGGAAATGCCGATGGTCCCATTTCAGATCGCCAACTTCCTGTCGGCGTTTCTATGGGCGGGCGTGTTGCTCGCACCGGGCTCACTAGGGCTGGCGTGGCTGATCCACGGCGGCGGATAAACTGCTTTCGGCGCGGAATGAGCGGCTAGCGTTTGATCACCACCGCCAGATGCGCGTAATCGCCAAAGAGCCGCTCGAACGTCACCGTACAGCCCTTCTCTTCGGCCACACGGCGCAACTCCGCTTCAAGCTCAGCGCGCGGCTCGACAGAGAACTTTTTCAGCCAGGCGCGCAACGCGCTCTTGAACCACCGCGGCAAACCCGTCTGTTCGCTGAAGTCTACAATGTGGAGCGAACCACCCGGCTTCAGCGCATCTATGGCTTGAGGCAGAACCTGCTGCCAGGGCGGAATCATCGATAGTGAGTAGGAAATGAAAATGCGATCAAATGCTGGGACACCAAACAATTCCTGAGCGGAAAAGTTCGTCGCATCGCCTTCAACGACCTTGATACGCTTCTCGAAGCCTGCGCGCGCGATATTCGCTTCTGCGGTTTCGAGCATCATCCGCGAAATATCGAACCCGTAGAAGTGAGCGTCGGGATAGCGCCGCGCCGCCAAGATAAGATTGCGCCCCGTCCCGCAGCCGACCTCAAGCACGCTCGCACTCGGCGGTGGCTTCAGACCGTCGAGCATCGTATCGCGACCGAACAGAAAGTACTTGCGCGATAGGTCGTAGATATAGCGCTGATAGCGATAGATGCCGTCCATATGATGGGCAGCATCCTCGTGGGGCGCGGCAGACAATGCAGCTCTCCGTCAGTTGGTCAGGACATAGCGGTGGAAGCCACCGTAGATAGACGAGCGGTCCTTGACCGTCAGGGCCCGACAGGCCTCTTCGTCGTATGAGAAGCGATTCAGGATTTCATCCGGGATCTGGCCGGGCAAGATTGTATCCTCGCCTGCGGTGCGGAAGATCACACGCGCGCCGGGTTTAGCCGTACGGGCGATTTGTGTCCAAAGCGCCGTAAGCATTTCAGATGTCATCCAGTCCTGCGCGTCCAGTAGTACGTACGCATCGCGCGAAGCTTCCGGCAGCGAGGCCAAGTGCTCGGTGAAGGATGCGTGGACCACTTCGATGTTATCGGCGCGGGCCCGCAACGTGTCGTAGTTCTCGCGCTGAAGGTACGGCGGCAATGGTCCGGAACCACCACTGGCATAGCGACGTCCGAATGCCTGCCAGGCGAAGTAGTTGTCCTGTAGATCGAATTCGCAAGCTAGGCGCTCCAAACGCTGGCGAAGAACCTCTGCCATGTGGTTCTCATTGCCCTTCAGCGCCTCATATTGCGACGGCGGAATGCCAAGACCGAACAGGGCTGACGGCTTGCTTATCAGCCAGCGAATATGCCGCTTTTCGAACAAAGGTGCGAGTTCGCGTTCAAAAATCTGGCGCTGCTCTTCGCGAGACTTCGCTTTTAGGAGAAGCCGCGGGTTTCGCCCATGCATGCGGGCAAGGAGGTGGCTGGCTCCAATAAAGGTGCCCAGCAGTCCGTGCCGATAAAGGTTTTTGCCAAAGTAGCCGACGCGGCGGCGTCCCAGGCGATCGCGCGATTCCCAATATTTACGCGTCGGCGCATCGAGATGTTCCTGCAAATAGGAGAAATAAGCGCGGACGTTTTCGGAGGCATCAGCCTCCGCAAAGAAGCGATGGAACGCGGCATAGCTCGGCAAATAGCGCGCGGCCGCCAGCTTCAGTTTGTTCAGGGCAATATGTGCTGGATTGAGGTCGATAGCGGTGATGTTGACATTCGCGGCCGTCAAGTAGCTCAAGATGTTGCAGCCACCAGAGGCTATGGCGATAACGTGCTCACCGTCCTTGAGGTTGAGCGCTTCAATGTCGACAACCGGATCTTCCCAGATTTGCGGATACACGAGGCCGGAGAATGCAAGCGTGAACAGTCGTTCCTGGACGCCTTGGCGGGATATCGCCTTGTGGCGGTGAACAGCTTGGCGCAAACGCTGATTGCGTGTGCGGGGTCGTGCGGTTTCACCTGCTTCGCCTGCGTTAGGAAGTGGGGGCATGTGTTCTCCAAGATCAAGCTTGTTCCGGCGGCGCCATTTGACGGACTGGCGGCCAATCGCCCGGCTCAATAGACATCGGGTATGACTTTAGTGCGGTCAGACCTTAAGGTCGCGCGTGTGTGTTCGGCCCGCCTGTTTGCCATCAAATTAGCGCACAACCAACAGGCAATGTGTAGCACTGAAGGTCGTAAAAAGCGTCATTCATTTACTCTACCTTAGATCCACGTTGCCGCTGAGCGTAAATTTGCCCGCTTTTGCAATGAGCTCAAACATGGTGTGCTCATCGCGGTGCCGCCATTCCCGGTCACGGTACGCCGCTGCGGCCCGACGCCGCAATCTGATTGGTCCCCATGCTCACTGAATTTGCGGATAGTGTCGTCACACTGATCAATGAGAACATCGCGCTCGTCGAGCCAATTGTTTTTGCGCTTGGTTTTGCAGAAAGCACGATGGTTGTCTCACTGCTGGTCCCGTCCTCGGCGCTGCTCGTGGCGATCGGCGGTGTGCATAGCGCAGCGGGGGGCGAATTCTGGAGCGTTGTATTAGCCGGTGGGGCAGGTGCCTTTATTGGTGACGTCATTACCTTCGCTATTGGCCGGTACTTCAAGGATGACATCAGAAAATGGTGGCCCCTTAGCCGCCATCCGGAATGGTATGCCGGTACTCGCATCTACGTTGCCCGCTGGGGTGCACCGGGCGTTATTTTCAGCAAATTCTTCGGAGTTTTGCGCCCTTTTGTGCCGGCTATCGCCGGAGCCGCAGGCATGAAATGGGCGGTATTTCTTACGGCAAGCCCGGTATCCTGCCTCCTTTGGGCAGGTGCGTTCCTGGCCCCCGGTTACGGTATCGGCCTGCTTTTCACATAAGACGGCTTATGGGATAGATGCATCCCAACGCCTTGCAGAACCCAACAAGTTCGCCTATTGCGGAGGGCTTAGTCAGATATTTCGGCAGGTACGCGCCGGGTTGCTGCAGAAACTGCCTGAAAAAAGCACCAGATAAGGAACAACGTCCATGTCGAGCCGCAGCGATCGCAATATTGAAACGCGCAAGAAAAAGAAGCGTCGTACCCTGGCGCGTCCCAAGCAGACACGCGTTCAGGGCAATACATCCGGCGTGCGCGCGCGCCTACGGAAGCAGTCCTTACTGCGTGCCGGCCGCGGCGAAGCTGCCGCCGCCCAATAACTCGTTACCTTCGCTATATTGCGAACTGTCACGTCGGTGACGGCATCTGTTCCGGCAAGGTGGTGCCTAGGGGGTCTGCAAAAGAGTAGACAGCCAGGAGAATGCCTATGCCGACGCGACTGACGCCGAACACCGACGTTCAGTTTGTGCCCGCTACCTCCGACGGTAACGGGCTTTACCCTCCTTCGATCACACCGCCCGACCAGCCACTCGGTTTTTTCGATTTTCTTCGACAGTTCATTGCCAATCCGCTCCGCGGGCTGCCGCGCCAAGTCTACGAAGAAGACCTCACCTTATATCGCCCGACGAAAAAACTAACGGTGCTCTGGGTCAGCGGCCCCGCAATTGTCGAGGAACTTCTCGTCGGGAAAGCGAATCTGCTCGTCAAATCCCCGCTGGAGAAGCAAGTATTCGCGGCGACCCTCGGTGACGGCGTGTTGACCTCGGACGGCGCGCTGTGGCGGTGGCAGCGCCGCGTTATGGCACCTCTCTTCCGACACAACGAAATTCTTTCGTACGTGCCAACCATGGCACAGGTCGCGGAAGAACAAGTCACGGAATGGCGGCGCGCCTTTGCCGGCTCTCAAGCCATAGACGAACAGATGATGACCTCAACCTTCAAGGTCATTATGCGTACCATGCTGGTGGGTGGGGATCGCTCTGAGGGCGAGGCCATCATGCGCGGTGGCTCTGAGTATCTCGCGCGCGTTTCCTGGGAGATGGCACATGCGTTGTTGCACTTACCCACATGGCTCCCACACCCGGCGTCGCGGCAAATGCGACGCGCATCACAGACGGTGCGTTCCGCGCTTTCCGACATCATAACCCGGCGGCGCCAATCTGCTGTTGAAGGCACAGACCTTCTCGCCCGACTCTTGAATGCACGCGACCCGGACGGGGGTGAGCCTATGACGCAGGATCAGCTCGTCAACAATTTGTCGACGCTGCTGGAGGCTGGCCACGAAACGACCGCGAAGGCTCTCACCTGGACGTTGTATCTGCTGGCGCGTGCGCCTGAGTGGCAGCAATCCGTGCGTGATGAAGTCAATCGCATTGTTGGGCCTACGTCGATCAGAGCAGAACACATCGACAAACTGGTACTTACGACGCGTGTGCTGAAAGAAGCCATGCGGCTTTACCCACCTGTGCCGGTTGTTGCACGTCAACCTAAGGAAGCGTTTGAACTTGCCGGCACTCCCGTTCCAGCCAACGCGCAAATCGTAGTGCCGATCTTCGCCATTCACCGACATCGCAAGCTTTGGAAGGATCCGGACCGTTTCGATCCTGATCGGTTCCTGCCCGATCGCGAGACGGAAATGGCGCGCACGCAATTCATGCCTTTTGGGGCGGGTCCCCGCATCTGTATCGGCCAGAGCTTTGCGATGATCGAAGCGGTCACCCTTCTTGCAACGTTCGTGCGGGGCGCACGCTTCGACTGGGACGGCGAGCATTTGCCCGAGCCCATTTCGCGGATCACGTTGCGACCCAAAGGCGGCATGCCGCTCACCGTCACACCGATCCTGTGAGGAGTTGGGTCGCGCGCATTGCGGGCCATCTCAAAGCGAGTTTACGAACGCCAACAGCGCGTCTCGCTGATCCTTGCTCAATTGAGTGTACGCGTCTCGTGCGGCTTGCGCCTCGCCACCATGCCAGAGGATTGCCTCTTCCACGTTACGTGCCCGACCGTCATGCAGGAAATTGGTGTGGCCGCTCACGACCTCAGTCGCGCCGATGCCCCAAAGGGGAGGCGTTCGCCACTCTTGGCCGCTCGCCAAACCTTCGGGACGGCCGTCCGCCAACCCTTCACCCATGTCGTGCAAAAGCAGATCGGTGTAGGGCCATATGCGGTGGCCGCTGAGATGCGGTTGGCCGGATACCTCGCCTGTTGTGAAACTGGGGATGTGACACGCGGCACACCCCAGTTCGTGGAATTTCACCTTGCCCTCAAGCACGAGCGGTTCCGATGCATTGGGACGCCCCGGCACGGCGAGGTTCTGGGAGTAAAACACCAGAAGATCGAACAACTGATCGCCGACCTCGGGGTCGCTCGGTTTGGGCGAATTGCCATTAGGTGCATCTAGGCAGACGGCCTGAGCCGCCGTGCAATCACCAGAGGATTTCGGCACGAGTGATGTCGACAGGCCCATGTCTCCGGCAAAGGCCTCGGCACTCTGCTGAGCGACACTTGGTGTTCCGCCCTTCCACCCGAAGCGCCCAAGCCGCACATCACGATCTCGAAGCGACCATACTTCCTGCGCGCGCCCGGAGATACCATCTCCATTGGCATCGTCAGGATCGGCGTTCGCGCGAATAACCTCCTCCGGGATGGCTTCAAGGAGACCCAAACCAATCATGGGCGGCGCGATCCGCGGAGACGTCATGACATCGGGCTGCAACGGGCCGTAGGCCAGATCCGTAATTTCGTAACTCGGCTTTCGCAGCGTAACACTCGTGCCATCAGCGAACGGAACAGGCACATCTTCATAAGTGATCTTCATGTGCCCTTCGGCTGCATGCCCCTTGATAGCGATGTCCTGCAGCTGCCCGCCATAGGTGGGTTCGGCAATGACATTCACACGCCTCTCCTTGAGCAGTTGGCGCTCTTGGTCAGTTGAAGGTGGGACGGACAGGCGAAGGAACATTGAGATGGCATCGTCATCCGGCCAATTGGCGGCCGGGGGATGCCCGCGCCCATCCTTCAAGTGGCAACTCTGGCAACCCCGGGCATTGTAGAGCGGGCCAAGGCCATCCGAAGCCTTGGTCGAGGCGGGGGAAGATACCCACTCCTTACGGAATATGGCGTTACCTAACTTGAAGCGCGCCTCGCCCTCGAAGCCGATCCCGTTCGAAAAATGAGAAAACGCATTGACGTGATCCCGGGACTGTCGCGTGGTGGCTGTCCCGCCAGGAAATTCTTCACCGGGCTCAAACTTGCCGATGGAAGCCTTGTCATCCACGGGGGCTGCAAGGGATGCCGCCGCCAGAACGACAGCGGCACCGGTGAGCGCGATACCAAAGGGCCAAAATCTTGATCTGCGAAGCGAGGGGATGTCGGACGTGTCGATCTTGGCCATTTCGTTTCCGCAACCCCTGCCCTTATTTCACCGACGATGGATTATCGAGGCTATCGGAGCCTTCGAACTTCGCTGCTTCCAGCTTCAGAACGGCCATGGCCCGCTCAAGCTCCCGGGCCTGTGAGATTAGCGCATCGATGGCCGCCTGCACCACGGCGTTCCCCTCCGTGTTACCCTGCCCGATCATCTGATCGTAGCGCTCGATGGTGTCACCGCGCTTTTTGAGTTCGGTCATTTTGGCCACGGTGTTCTCAATAGCCGCGCGGACGCGCTCGTCAATTTCAGGTGCGGCAGCGCGAATAAGATCAGATGCGCTTGGTCCGGACACGGTCGATCCATCGGTACGTTTATAGCTGGCCAGATAAACGTTCCGGATGCCTATAACATCGTAATAGTGCGAGTTGTGCGTGTTGTCGGAGAAGCAGTCATGCTCCTCTTCCGGATCATGGATCAGAAGGCCGAGTTTCATGCGCTCGCCCGCCAGCTCGCCGTAAGAGAGACTTCCAAGACCGATGAAGAGAGACAACAGCCCTTTCTTCTCGTCCGTCTCGGTCAACGCAGCGCGGGCAGCACCGCCTTTCGCCCACTGCTTTGCCATCCAATCGAGGTCCTCAATCAGAAGGTCGGTTACAACCCGCAGATATTCGGCCCGGCGGTCACAATTTCCATTGGTGCAGTTCTTGAGATCGTAATCTGTGGCAGGGCGATCGCCAGCACCGGCTTCCGTTCCATTGAGGTCTTGCCCCCAAAGAAGGAACTCTATGGCGTGGTAGCCTGTCGCGACGTTGGCCTCGACGCCGCCCGCCTCTTGGAGCTTATCGCGCAAAAGCTCCTTCGTGATTTTCGACGTATCGACATCCGTCCCACCGATCTTCAGCGATTTATTGGCGATGACGTTGGCGACGTAGAGGTCGTTCTCGAAATTTTCAGTGCCGTAGAACTCGGTTTCGACATAGTCGATCAAGCCCTCATCGAGCGGCCAGGAGTTTACCTGCCCCTCCCAATCGTCCACGATGAGGTTGCCAAACCGGAAGGCTTCGGTCTGCTGGTAAGGAACTCGCGCGGCAATCCAAGCAGCCCGAGCCGTTGCCAAACTTTCAGGCGTCGGCTCCTTGAGGAGATCGTCAATCGCCTCCTTGAGGCGGTGTGCGGTCGTTACGGAGTCTGTGTATCCGGCTTCTGCGATGTTCGCGTACGTGTCCAGCACGGCTTTAACCTCGGGGTTCTCAGCTGTCTTCGCGGAATTAGCGCCGACGAGCGATGTGACCAAGAGTGCGAACGCAAATAAGAAGCTGATGCCATTCCTCGACACGAGGCTGCCTCCCCAAGAATTGAGAATCCGGATACCGCTCATTGAACTGGGCTGATTTGCTCGGACAAATCGCGATCTGATGGATAGCATCACTGACATTCGCGACAAGCTCTTGTAACGCCAAATTGTTGACTTTTTTTATAATGAAACATAAAGTTGCATGGGTAAGCAAGAATTGACGCTCGGCTTGTCGGGGAAGCAGGCGCTGTCCGCTTGGTGATCCTGAGAGTGTCCGGGGTTGATTTATGTGAGCGAGACCCCATACAGCCCGTAGAATAGGGGTTTGGGCTGCTTGCATTGTGCCCGGTCCGGTGAATAATGGGTCCTTCAACCTCTGATCCAGCAAGGTCAATCAATGCGCCTCAACAAAACTACCAATCACGCCATCCGGATATTGGTGGACTGCGCTCAGTCTGGCGATGAACTTGTCAAGGTCGCCGAGATTTCCGAGCGCCTGGACATCACGCAGCAAAACACCTTTAAGATCGTGCACTTGCTGTCCCGCGGCGGATTTGTGAAGGCCGTGCGCGGCCGCCACGGTGGCGTAAAGCTCGCGCGTCCTGCCAGTGAGATTCGCGTTGGAGAGGTCGTCGGCGTTATCGAAGCGTCCAATCTCGACGCACGCAGCGACGAGAAGCAGAGCGCGCAGGCCATTTTTGACGATGCGCTTGACGCCTTTATCAGCGTCCTCAACCAGCACACCATTGCCGATATGGCGAGCGCTCAGGCACCGCGGCCTAACGCGAGCGCCAAGAAGCCGCGCACACGCGCCGTCCGCTCCATTCCCGAAGCCTCCATACGTTCTGCGAAAGGCAGTGCGCGCTGCTGATCCGCACTCTAGGCCGCACTGATTATAGTTCATCTCAAATGTATAATCGTCATCATATAATTTGAATGGTTCTAATCTTAAGACGACTTAGATTGGAACCATTCTAACCTTTTATATCTTTGACTAGTTTGTTTGGCGCATTCTTCAATTACTGCTTGACTTCGACGCCCCATCGCATGTTTTCTTGACGACGAGCGTCGACAACATGACGCGATCCGATACTGGGGCCTTGAACCCCGTTTATTGGAGAGAGCAGGGATGACAGCGAATTTCGGACTGCCGGGCGGTGCGCTGCGAGCGCTGCCTTCAGAAGCAGGCCTTGAAGCCGGGGGCGATGGTTGGCGCGCCCCAGAACAACTTGTAGGTTTTGGTTTTCGCGGATGGATCGCCGGTTATCAGACCGGCAATATCGGCTGTTGGGAGCGGGTTTGGCAGGTTTACTCCAACGCCCTCGGCCCACGCGCTGCGAAAGTCGTCGTCGGGGAACTGTCCGTCTGGGCAAAGGCGGTTAAGGCGGGTGCGCGCCGCAAGGTTGAAGTTGGGCCCATTGAGGCCTGCAACTTCTGCCGGGATGAATGTTTGGCCATTTCAATGATCGCGGCCTCTCAACACAGGACTTGTCCTGCGATGCGCGCATGCGCATTTGCACTTATTGAGAGCTCCTTGATCGAGGAAGTCGTGCATCACAGTGATAGCTTTGCGATCACGATGCGCAGCCTTGATCAGGTGATTTCGCCAAATTGGATCGTGAATGCCAACGCACTCGTCGATCCGTGCGCGCAGCATCCCCACTGACAGGAAACCTCCCGTGCTTATCTGTTCCTGTGCGGTCATCAGTGATCAAGATATCGAGCTTGCGGTATTGGAGATCATGTCCCAACCCGGCGCCCCGCTTCCTACGCCGGGCGTCGTGTGGCGGCATTTGTCTAAAAAGATGAACTGCTGCGGCTGCGCGCCGCTCGCGGTCTCGGTTATTTATGAAAAAATGGAAAGCCTTCAGGCCAAAGGACTCATCTCTCCTTGTGCCTGTGCTCAAGCGCTGGAACGGCTCGTTCGTCTGGACCGCGCCAATAAGGCCAAGCAGCGCCGAAGCTCGACGACACGTCAGGCTCCGCCTAGCGTCGACGAAGAATTCCCGTTGCTAGCCGCTGAATAGTTCGTGCCTATTTCATATCCGCGCGTACTCAGCGTGGGACGAAATTTATAATCATTGATGTCGGGGAGAGCCGATTTGCGCCTCGACAAACACTCTCCTTTGCTCTTGAATCCGACCCCTCATCTAGAAAGTTTGTGTGCTCACGCTTGGAACGAAGGGGTAAGACGATGAAGGGCGACGCTAGCGTCATCGAAATTTTGAATGAAGCACTTAAGCTGGAGCTGGGCGCCGTCAACCAATATTGGCTGCACTATCGCCTTCTTGAGGATTGGGGCTTCGGAAAGCTCGCAAAGAAGGAGCGCGAAGAATCGATTGAAGAGATGCATCACGCAGACAAGATCATCTCTCGAATCATTTTCCTTGAGGGACATCCGAACCTGCAGCATGTCGCTCCTTTGATGATCGGGGAAAACGTCAAGGAAGTCCTCGAGTGCGATCTCCGCGGCGAATACATTGCCCGGGAACACTACATGAAGGGCCGTGAGCTGTGCCGCGACAAGGAAGACTATGTCACCATGGCGCTGTTCGAAGAGCTGCTGAAGGACGAAGAAGGTCACATCGACTTCCTCGAAACGCAGCTTGGCCTGTACGATACGATCGGCAAAGACAACTACGGCCAGTTGAATGCCGAATCGGCGGACGACGCAGAATAAATTCCGACACATCAGACTTGGGAACGGTCACTCAGATGATGAGGCGATGGGGCTTCATTATCCTTGTGTTTGTTTGGAGCAACGCGACCGCTCCATCGCCGTCACAAGCCAATCAACGTCCTGAGCTTGCGGCCATTGTGGCCGCAAGCATCGATCAACACATCATTCCCAGCTACAAAACGCTGCAATCAGCGAGTGAAAAACTCAACGCCAACATCGCTGCCTGGTGCGAGGATGGTGGCGGCGGTGCAGAAAGCCCTGCGCGTGCGACAGTTGAAGACAGTTTTCGAAAGAGCGTAAGCGCATGGGGAGGCGTGGCGTTCCTTCGCTTTGGGCCTGCTCGCAAGGACAGCCGACAACAGCATCTCGCCTTTTTCCCTGACCCGCGCGGTGTCGCTTCCCGGCAATTAAGTGCTGCTTTAAAGCGCAAAGACCCTGCCTTGCTGGAACCTGGCGCGTTGAGCCAACAGTCCGCTGCGATCCAAGGACTGCCTGCCCTTGAGGTGTTGCTTTTTCCGAAGGGGCCGGAGACGAAATCCGGGCTCGATGATTACGGATGCGGGCTTGCGATGGCTATCAGTGCCAATGTGGCTCGACTTTCCCGTGAACTCACCGAGGAGTGGACGCGCCCGGACGGCTGGCGGACACGCATGGTTGAAACGGGGCCGGATAATCCCGTGTACAAAAGTGATGCTGAGGCTGCTGGCGAACTCGTCAAAGCACTGCTGACCGGCCTCCAGATCGTCCGCGATCTTGGCTTTGAAGCTATGCTGCAGGCGGAACAGAGAGGACGTACGCGGGCAGGCCTCGCGTTTGAACGATCGGGGGTAGCGCGAGACTTCATGCTCGCTTCCATCCGCTCATGTGGGGCGTTAGCTCAGACGCTTCGCTTGGGAGATTTCGTAGCAGGCGACTCAAAAGTCGGCTGGATTAGCGGCTGGATCGGCAACGCCTTCCGAAGCCTCGCAAGTGACGCCGAAGAAATGCCGATGCCAGGATCGGCACGGCCGACACTTGGCAACACAGAGGGGCTCAACAGAGTTCGGCGCGGCAAATTCTATGCTAATGGTTTACGCCAGATCATCGGTCGGCAAATAGCGCCGACAGCAGGGCTGACATTGGGGTTCAATGAGTTAGATGGCGATTGATCGTAGAGCTTTTGTCGCCGGTACAGCAGCGATGCTGGCGCTTCCACGGCCACTGCACGCGGCGGATGGGAAAGCCTTTCATTCGGGATCGGCAGAATTTATCTCGGCCTGCAAACGTGGTGATGGCCACTACGCGCTCGCGTTCGTCACGGCCGATGGAAAAATCTTGCGCGAGATCCCACTGGACGGTCGTGGTCACGATGTAGCGCTCAGCCCCGATGGGACTCGTGGTGTCGCTTTCGCCCGGCGGCCAGGCCGATTTGCCATAGCCTTCGACCTCAAAAACGAAACGCCTCCTGTTGCCTTTGACAGCCCAGAGGATCGGCATTTTTACGGCCACGGCGTTTTCTCGCGCGATGGCCGTCTGCTGTACGTTACCGAGAACGACTTCGACGCCGGCCGCGGTGTGCTTGGTATCTATGACGTCGGCGCGAACTACCGGCGTATCGGTGAGTTCGATGCGCACGGTGTAGGACCGCACGAGGTCATCCTGCTTGAAGACGGTGTGACGCTGGCTGTCGCGAACGGAGGTATTGATACCCATCCCGCAAGCGGACGGGAAAAGCTCAATCTTTCGACGATGCAGCCATCGCTCGTTTTCATCAATAGCCGCACGGGCGATCTCGTTACCCGACAGGAAATTGATCCAGCCCTTCACAAGCTTTCGATCCGGCACATCTGTGCGGATGCCCGCGGGCGCGTGTGGTTTGGCGGACAGTGGGAAGATGCTATCGAGACGGCGCCGGAACTTGTCGGGTACACCAGCCGCGATAAACCAATCAGGTTTGTGTCGTCAGCTCAGCACATGGGTCCCGCCTTGAAAGGCTACATTGGGTCCGTATCAGCGACGAACGGCGGCGAGATTGTGAGTGTGTCGGCCCCACGCGCCGGCCGCATTCTTCATTTCGATGCCAATCGCGCAGAACTGATGGGAGAAGTTCTCCTGAAGGACGCTTGCGGGATCGCAGAGGCGTCTGACAAGACCGTCGCGATCAGCTCTGGCGAGGGCATCCTGGAAGTCGCAGCTCCGGGCAAAGAGCCACAGTCTCGGATTTCGTTTAACGATATCGCCTTTGACAACCACATGCGGCGTCTCCGCGTCTAACAGATGCAGCAAAGCTGCCTAGCGGAAATGGAACGGGACAGAGAAACGCAATTGGCTCGCGCGAGCGCCTGCTGGTGGCTGGGGAAAAGGCGAAGCGCCGCGCACGCTGGCCAGAGCTCTTTGATCAAGCGCTTTGTTTCCACTTGACCGCGACACACGCGCATAGCTCAAGCCCCCCGATGTCGTAACCCCAAAACTCACAACGGTCGTTCCGCGATGACCAGCGTTGGCCGGACTGCGCGATAGTATCCTTGAGCGTACCCGCGACGCATATCCCGCGATAGCGCCAGCGCTAGCTTGCGATTTACCGCCTCCGCCACCCGATCCCGCACCGCCTTGTCTTTCTGAGTTTCCGCGCCGTTGGGCTCGGACGACACGTTTGTCCTTTCCCTTATTCTCGTTGGTTTTCTTTTTTTCTCTTGGTCTCGGGTTCCGTTCCGGTTCGACAATCTCGTTGACATCGAGGGTCTTCGGCTCGCGGGGCTTTTCAGCTTTTGACGTTGGCTCCTTAGCATCCAACGTCTCAGCCGGCTTGAGCGCTTTGACTTCCATCACAGCTTCGGCCTCGACGGGCGCTGCCAACGGAGCCGACATTGCGACATTGACCTCAGAGGTTGCTTCTGCGACCTCGGCCGTCTCGGATGTCGGCTCAATTACCTCATGCGGGTTGGTCTCCCGGATCGACTCCAGCATTTCAATTTCAACGTCATCGGGAGCTGTGCCGACTAATCCGCCGCTTGAGTTCCGCGTTGCCGCGACGGGGCCGGCCGCAGGCGATACATCACCCGCCTGTTTAGGGTTGCGATTGAGCCCAATGAAGACGGCAGCATGCAACGCGACAGCGGCTGTTCCGGCGTAAAACCAGTGAACCTTTTTAAGTTGCATACCTAGCTCAATGGAATCCGTCTTCTGCGCACTGAGCCTCGGCTTACACGGCTCGGATTGACGGTCTCCATTCCCCGTTCAAAATATGAATAAGAGTACGTACGCGTGTTTTTACCGCAAACAACCAGACTATTGGTCGCCGCTGATGCCAGCTCCTCCGAACTCTGTGTTGATGGGGCCGCGCACCTTCAGTGCAACGGGCCCTCGCGCGGCGAAAAAAGTAATGCCACGATCCGGTTTAAAACGGCGTTCCATTCCTGCGCCGCGTTATTATCTCCGCGACAGCGACAGCAATAGGCCCTCGAATAGGCGACGGAAGCACTATCCTCACCAAACTTGCGGATCAAGAAGACTGCGGCCTTATCGATATCCAGAGGTTTGGTTGGCTGTTCGCCCAATTCCTTTCCGTGCATACGGAAGGTCATAAGTGGACAGGGTTTCTTAGACATTTCTCGCGTCTTGTCACGGCCTATTGCTCTGCGCCGGAATTCGTCACGCGTCGGCGTAGCGCTTCGAACTTCTCAGCCTGTTCCGGCAACAGATTGCGGTCCTTATCCCGCCGCACGAAGATCTTGAACATCGCTTCACCGGCTTCGTTGAAAAATTGAACGGAACGTGATTCCCGGCCCATGAAGGGGCGCGAAACGAATGCAATGCGTGCGCAATTTTCGACGCGAATATGGCCTCCGATAGGACTATCGCCATGGAGATTGTAGTAACCCCGACCAAATGTGCCTGGCGGTAGCACTCCTGCGCATTCGCACACGATATCATTGGTGTGGACAATGAAGAGAATTTCACCCCACGCTGTGATGTCTTGCATCACAGCGGTGAACTTATCTGCGCCGACAATTGTGCAACGATCTGGAGATAGATGGCGGACTACGTCGAGCGTACTTACGGCATACGACTTCGCAATCTGCTCCAGGATGCCATCTGGATTTTTAGCCAAACGCTCCGCCAACGGCAGTTCGTTGACGGAGTCTTGCGGTGCAGCTTCTGTCATTGCTCTTTTAAAATCCTGCAACGTCGTTCACCCGGGGCGCCGGGTCTTCAAAATGTTCAAGCAGGCCTACTGCCCGGAGGTGCACTCGAAAGTCCCGAGCGGGGGAGGACCATAGCACTCTCCGGGCAGCAGTCCTTATTCCGCGGCCGTCGGAGTTGCCGCGGAACCCGGTTTGACTTCCTGAATAACCTGGAAGCCTTCAAATTCTGGATGGCCCATGTAGAGCGGCTTGCTCTCTGGGGCTCGGGAATGAACTTTTCGGAACTGCTCCGACTTCGTCCACGCCTCGAAATCTTCATAGCTGCGCCAGACTGTGTGCGAGGAATAGAGAGTGTGGTCCTCGCGCTCTGGGCCCTTCAACATGTGGAACGCGATAAAGCCGGGCATTTCTTCAAGATATGTCTCGCGATTGAGCCATATGTTCTCGAAGCCCTCTTCATTGCCTTTTGCGACTTTAAAGCGGTTCATCGCGATATACATTTTCCGACGCCTCCAATTTTCGTTTGAATTTCGTGCGAGGCAGGAAAAACCTATTTTGGCTTTGCCTGCCTCGCCGACAGAGCGAACTTCCCTCAATCCGCTCCAAGTCTCATGGTCAAGCCAACGCGCGCGCTAAAACCGGGACTATTGTACTGATCTGTGTGTTGGCGATAAGTCTCATCGAACACGTTATCGATATTGAGATTCAGCGTCGCAATTTCATTGACTTCGTATTGCGCGAAAAGATCCAGGGTTTGATAGGCGTCGGCGTGCGCGGACGCAGCGGTCTCTCCTTCTACGAAGCGGTCCTGCTTACCGACGAAACGTGCCCTGGCACCAGCTGTCAGCTTTTCGTCAAAGGCCCGGAATCCGACAGTCAGGATGATCTGGTCGGCCGGAACGCTGTATAGCCCCTCGCCAGTGTCGTCGTTGGTTCCCCGGATGTGGTGAGCTGAAAGCCCCAGGAACCAGGATCTTGCGTCGTAGGCGGCTTCGAACTCCACGCCTTCCAACGTCGCGTTGCGAACGTTCTGATACTGTAGCGTGTCATCAAGGAAGACCGGCGCAGGGTTAGGTCCTTCCACGTAAACTTGGTCAATGTAATCATCGACCTTATTGCGAAAGGCAGTGAATTTAGCGCGGAATGCGTCGTCCTGCTTTAAGACACCGTTGTATTTCAAGTTCACACCACCCTCCACATTGTGCGCCACTTCGGGACGCAAATTCGGATTCGGTATGAGGTTGAAGTTTGCCGGAGGGGCATGCAGTCCACTAATCAGTGTTTCAGTGACGGCAGGCGCTCGAAACCCCTCAGCATACGTTGCGAATAGCGTAAATCCTTCGACAGGCGTTACACCTGCCGTAATTTTTGGGGACACACGATCATCTGAAAGGTTGGTCGTTCCACCTTTGATTTCATAATTGTCGTAGCGCAGAGCGCCTATGAGATCGATTCGATCAAAGAATGTCCAATGGCTTTGGATGAACGACCCGTATACTGTACGTTTTCCGCTGGGGGTCAGTTCGTCCCCACCCTCATATAAATCGTAGTTCGACACTTCGTCTCTAAACGCATCCGCGCCATACGTCAGAGCCATTCTGGCACTACCGAATTCGAAACGTGACGTGTTGAACACGTCGACACCTTCCGTATCGACAGTAAAATTACGCGAAGCCCCAGCAGGAAAAGTGTCAAAGCCAATAATAGTGAAGGGTGGAGGAACCGGTGGGAACGCGGGGTTAGGCCCAAATATGGGAACCGTCGACGAAGTCAATCTCGTCTGCTCCATATTTGTACGGTTCTTGTAGACCTTTGCGCTGAAATCCAAGAGCGGCGTGTCGGGGCGGGAGAAGGTATAGCCAAGCGTGAATTGGGTATTATCGACGTCCGTATCGCGGAGCGAGCCACCCGCCTCCGCTTGGTCTACGAACTTGGAATTAAAGTCGACAATGGTTCCAGTGATCTCATGGCCCTCAGCCGGGCGCCAGCGCGCCTTGACCATTCCAGACCCAGTTTCGTCATTGGAGCCTGGGACTACGACACCGTCACCGTCTTCATAATCCCTGTTCCAGCGGCCGTTAATCTGTCCAACAATATCGAAGTTTCCGACGCGGATCGCACCGGTGCCGCTTGCCAGCTTGCCATCGCCATTCGACGCGTAGCGGGTGCGGGATTGAATGGCCGCGTATTCGCCAGGCTTAAGAATGGAATCCGCATCAAGCAGTTCGAAGGCGACAACACCACCGATCGCGCCGGATCCGTAGATCGTCGCCGTAGGGCCGCGGGTTACCTCAACGCGCTGAAGCATTTCCGGCTCAACGTAGAATGTGCCGTTGGCGCTGTGACCACTGCGCTGGAAGTTCTGGCGTGCGCCCTCAATCAGGACGTTGACGCGGCCAAAATCTTGTAGACCTCGAATGTTGACCGCTTGGGCAGTATCGCGCGCCGTTTCCTGTGTTGCGACGCCGGGAATGGTGTTCAGAATTTTGGAAACGCTATCTGCCTGGAATTGCGTATCGAGTGTCTCTTTCGAGACGGTGCTGGCACCGGCCAGAGCATCAATGGCGCTTTCGTCGATTTTCGATACGGTCACGACGATTCCATCCAACTGAATTTCCTGCGCACGCACGACACCTGAACTCAACACTACAATTGACGCCGCACTTAGCAGCGTCGGAATTAACAGCCACACCATTCCCCAAGCCCCCCAAAAGCCGATTTACAATCTTTGTCGGATTTAGCTGGCTGGCACCTATGTTCACCGAACATTGGCAGGCGGGCTGGCCGTTTTACGCACGATGACCGTTGGCGAATGTCCCTACGCTACGTATCTTGACTTAATGCGTCAACAATTTATTCATTGGTGACGACGCGTCCACTTAGCGCGGCAAAGTTGGGCTCACCAGAACGCGCAGTCGTTCCGGCTGCCACGTGAACCAAACATCAGTGAGTTGGGGATGAACGAAGAGACTGAAAAGCCCCGCGCTGAGAACTCCGATGAGCAGCGCGCGCCAATCCAGCGCCGTCGGGTCAAGGTGACGGACATTTTATCAGATCAGCGGGAAGCGATCATAGAGCACAACGGTCAGGACTATCTGCTGCGCATCACCGCAAACGGCCGGCTTATACTAACAAAATAGGAGACTTCGATGACGGCGCGAACAACTCTTAACGGCCGGTATTCGCGGGCTATCGTGGCGACTGTCTCAGCGTTTCTGCTCGCTGCTCCAATGCTTGGCGGACAAATCCACGCCGCTGCAGACGCAAAAGACGCGAAGTCGTCCCTTGATACATCCCAGATCGTTTCAATCGGCGGGGATGTAACGGAAATCCTTTACGCGCTCGGCCGGGGTGACAAAATCGTAGCCGTCGATACGACGAGTCAGTTCCCACCTTCTGTACTGCAGGAAAAGAAGAAGGTCGGCTATATGCGCGCGCTTTCTTCTGAAGGGGTTCTAGCCCTCAATCCTTCAACCATCATCGCATCGGCCTCTGCCGGACCAGCTGAGGTTGTCCAGGCGCTCAAGTCGTCGTCGGTCCCCTACGTTGAAATTTCCGATGAGAACAGCACGGATGGCATTAATCAGAAGATTACCTCCATCGCGGCTGCCGTGTCCGCGGAGAGTGAAGGCAAGGCGCTTGTCGCGCGCATAAACGAAGACTTTGCTTCGCTGGCCAAGGATCGTGAAAAGGTCGACAAGCCCATGCGCGTCCTTTTCATTTTATCAGCACAGAACGGCCGCGCCCTCGTCGGCGGTTCCGGAACGAGCGCGGATGCGATCATTAAACTGGCAGGGGGTGAGAATGCCGCGGCGTCGGTTACGGGTTTCAAGCCGCTCGTTGATGAAGCGATCATCGAACTGGCCCCTGACGTAATCCTCATGATGCTGCGTGGTGACGGCCACGATGCGCACAAAGACATTCTCGATCTAAAGGGCGTTCGCGCAACCCCGGCCGGCAAGGCCAACCGCGTCATCGTCATGGACGGATCCTATCTGCTCGGGTTTGGTCTTCGTACGCCGGCCGCAGCGCGGGACCTCATGACGAAGCTTTATGACAAGGCCGAAGGCGGCACCGGATCTCCCCGCGTACAGGCCAATTAATGAGCGTCCCGGCTACCCCGATGGAAAGATCCGTGCCGCGCGATGCACGAACATCGACAGCACGAATGCTTATGATCTGCGCGTGGCTCTCGCTTGCCATCGTTGTCGTGCTCTCGCTCTCAATCGGCGCTACGGGAATTACTCTCGCTGCACTTCCTGATGCGATCCAGCACTGGCTTGCAGGCTCGGATGACGACGCGACTGCGGCTCGGCACAGCCTAGTGCTGCTTGAGATCCGCCTTCCTCGTACGCTTTTGGGTCTGTTCGTGGGAGCAGCACTGGCCGTTGCGGGCGCAATGATGCAGGGACTATTTCGTAATCCGCTTGCCGATCCGGGCCTGATCGGTGTGTCATCAGGCGCCGCCCTCGCTGCGGTGGCAACGATCGCTCTGGGTAACGAATTTGCGGCACCCTGGATTGGCACGTTTGGTCCCTACGCGCTCCCCATCTCCGCGTTTTTCGGTGGTGTGATCACGACCTGGATGTTGGTCGCAGTTGCCGGCCGGCATGGACAATTGATGATCGGCACCCTGCTGTTGGCCGGCATTGCAATTGGCGCTTTAGCAGGGGCCATGAGTGGGCTTATCGCCTACGTCAGCGATGATCGCGAGTTGCGCGATTTGACCTTGTGGACGCTGGGCAGTCTCTCCGGAGCGAGCTGGCCTAAGGTCATCGCTGTCACGCCCTTCGCTATCCTCATCGCCTTCGCGATTCCCAGGCTTATTCGTGGTCTCAACGGTTTTCTTCTCGGCGAAGCGGAAGCGTTTCACCTCGGAATCAACGTCGAGGCGACCAAAAAATTTGTGGTCGTCACGACCGCGGCCTGCGTCGGCGCGGCGGTCGCGGTCGCTGGCGTTATTGGGTTCATCGGGATTGTTGTGCCTCATTTCGTCCGGCTTATCGCAGGTCCCGATCATCGTATTGTTCTGCCTGCCAGCGCACTTGTCGGCGGTACGCTGATGGTGTTTGCCGATATTCTCGCGCGGATGCTCGTGCGCCCAGCCGAACTCCCCATCGGCATCGTAATGGCTGCTATCGGCGCGCCCGTCTTTTTGCATCTCGTGCTCAAACGCGGCATCGGTGGTGTGGAGTAGGCCAGATGCTCGAGTGCCGGAACGTCAGCTACGATATTAAGGGCCGTACTATCGTTGAGGAGGTCAACGTGGCTCTCGCCCCAGGTCGTCTCAACGTGGTTATCGGGCCAAACGGAGCGGGCAAATCGACCCTGTTGAAGCTGCTCACCGGCGAGCTTAAACCCAGCTTCGGGCAAATCTTGTTGGATGGCGTGGAGCTCGGCTCAATTAGCGCAGCGTCTCTTGCAGCGCGCAGGGCCGTTGTCGCGCAGTCCACGCATCTGTCGTTCCCGTTCTCAGTCATCGAGGTCGTATTGCTTGGCGCTACGGTGCCCGGCTTTGGGCAACCGTCCGCCGTCAGGCTTGTAGCTGCCTATCGCGCACTTGAAGACGTTGGCCTGTCGGGCTTTGAGGATCGGATTTATACGCAGCTGTCTGGTGGAGAACGTCAGCGGGTGCATGTAGCGCGTGCGCTATGTCAGTTGTCGTCGGCTGAAAACAACCGAACAGAAGCTCCGATTTTATTGCTGGATGAGCCCACATCAAATCTCGACCTTATGCATCAAGTGAAGGTCTTGAACGAGGTGCGCCGGCGCGTGGCACAGGGCTGGGTTGCGCTGGCGGTTCTGCATGACCTCAACTTAGCCGCCGCCTTCGCTGACACGATGATCCTGATGTCTCAAGGACGCATCACTGCGGCAGGGAATACCGACGAGGTCTTTCGCGACGACCTCCTGTCGGCGGTGTACCGCTGCCCGGTTACGACCAACGTCGTGGGGAAGACGGGTCAACGCTTCGTGCTGCCACCGACTGCCCGGATGTAGGAAACGCACGGTTTCCTCAGGGGACGTTATTCCGTACGCATGACGACGGAGTCCGCATCTATCGTGTAGCCGGCTTCGGCAAGTCCCGTAGAAGCAATCTTCGCTTCCATCTTGCCGGTGACGTAAACCGGATCGAACAAATCCGTAACTTTGAAGCCCTCTGTCGTCTTCACGTAGATGATCTGGTTGGCAGGCGGGGGAGGCACATGAATACAGGCCCCGACAAACGGAACCAGCAAAAACTCGGTGACGCTGGTTGCTTCGAAATCCAAGGGCACGACATAGCCGCCGATACGGACACGCTGACCGTCAAATTCCGTGACAAGTGCCGGTGGACCACCGCGCTGTTTGCGGGCGCGCGACATCCACTTGCCCTCGGGAATGTAAGCAGGTGGGGGAGCATCATCGGCGAGCGATTGCGTGTCGGCCGCATCATCACGCTGTCCAAAGAAGGGCTTTAGCTCCTTGGGCTTCTTCACGGCCTGGGGTGGGACTAATTGGGCCCACTTAAGATCACGCGGGGATTGCGCAGCCTGTGGCTCCGCCACTGCCATGAGCGCCAATCCGACGGCGAGTAACGCTGCCGTTAAACGTGCCATGCTCTCTAGTCCTCTTCAAATCCGAACCGTCATGCCGTCCGCGAGTGAGCGTCGATACGCCAGCATGGCGGGAACCAATCCAGCGATAAAACCCGCCAAAACAATAACAGCGAGCGTTAGCCCTTCGCTTGTCGTCGGCGGTGCGATTGACAGGTTCAAACCATACTCGCGGTCCAAGATGGGGCGCAGAATAAACAAAGCTGCGTAAAGCAACACGGTCCCTGTCGCCACACCGGCAGCCGTCAACATACCGGCTTCTGCGGCCAGCAATCCAAGAATGGTGACCGGGCGCGCGCCAGCTGCGCGCAGGATGGCCATCTCCCGGCGACGCTCATTCAGCGCGGTCAAGATCATGGTCAGCATTCCCAGTAGGGCCGTCGCGACGACCATGGCGGATACCGCGGCCAATGCTGTCTCGGCAATTGCAACAAGGCCCCAGAGTTCCTGAAGCGCGGCTCCAGGCAGAATGGCCGAGAGGGGCTCGTCGGGATATTCGTTGATCTCGCGTTGAACACGGAAGATGGCGAGCTTTGACTTCAATCCCACAAGAGCTGCGGTAATGGCCTTCGGCTTGAGGTCCATCGCACGCACTTGATCTGCTGAGACGGTTTGGCCTGGAACCGGTGCACCACTCTGCCAATCAACATGAATGGCTTCGATCGCCTCAAGGCTAACGTGCACCGTACGGTCGACGGGTGTACCTGTTTTCGCGAGTATCCCAGCAACGCGGAATGGTTTGTCTTCATGCTCCAAGAACGACACCGAGCCGAGACCGTGGCCAATCACGATTTTGTCGCCGACCTTGTAGCCCAACTGGGCTGCCACGTCCGCCCCGATCACCGTGTCAAAGAGGTCTTCTCCCAGTTTGCCGCTGGCGACTTCGATGCGGTTTCCTCCACGGAAGCGATAGTGTTCGTAATAGTCTTTCGTGGTGCCGAGCACGCGAAAACCGCGATGACTGTCGCCAAGGGAAATGGGCACGATCCAGGCGACATCCGGGTGGCTCGCGATGTCAGAATAGCTCTGCCAGGTGATGTTGTTGGTGGCATTGCCGATCCGGAAAACCGAATACAGCAGCAACTGCAGGCTGCCGCTGCGAGCGCCAACGATGAGCTCCGTGCCGGAAATCGTATTGGCGAAACTGTCGCGTGCGCCGTTGCGAATTTTCTCAACGCCAAGGAGTAGCATGACGCTGAAGGCGATCGCGAGAACCGTCAGCGTTGCCGTGAGCCACCGGTTTCTGAGGGACTGAAATGCGAGACGCGCGATGATCATGCCGCCTCCCGCATTGTCTGGGCGATGTCATCCAAACGCACAACACGCGAAAAGTGGGGACTCAAGCTTTCGTCGTGTGTAACCATGATGAGCGTGGAACCGGAGGCCTCGGCATTGGCGAAAAGCAATTTGAGGAAATCGGTTTGCCGGCTTCGGTCTAACGCCGACGTCGGCTCATCCGCGATGACCACCTCCGGCATGCCAATCAGCGCACGCGCCGCCGCGACGCGCTGCTGTTGACCTACACTGAGGCTCGCGGCCGACGTTCCACTGATGAGCGCGGGCTCCAGTCCAAGGTGCTCGAGGAGACGTCGCGCTTCCACTTCCGGTTTGCCGGTACGACGCACGCGCTCACGGCGACTCTTCGAGAAGTGCAGGGGTAGGAGGACGTTGTCGATCACCGACCCATATGGGAGCAAGTTGAACATCTGAAAAATTATGCCGAAGTGCTCCGAGCGAAAACGATCACGCGCCGGTCCAGACAGACGCGTGATATCCGTTCCTAAAATTTCGATGCTGCCGCGCTGCGGCGTCAGTATCCCGGCAAGCAGGCTGAGAAATGTCGACTTCCCACCTCCCGACGGCCCAATCAACATGAGGCGTTCGCCGCGCGAAACCGAGAAATTTTCTATCGTAAGGGAGAATGAATGACGCCCTGGCCACGTGAAGTGCAGCCCTGAAATCCGGACAACGTCCGGCTCGGCGGGCTCGCGCGTCGCATTGCTCAACGTCGTTCTCCTTTTTTGGAAGTCGCAAACGCTCAATTTCGCTTACATCAGACCGCTCAAGCTAACTTCCGGCTTTTCGCGTGTCGCCTGCAATGATGTTTGCCCCTTATCGGTCACGACATTCACTTTGAGGCGTTGTGCATTCTTGAACACGTCGAAATAGCCAAAAGCAATGCCGGTTAGAGCCGCAGGGGTTTCGCACTTAATATTGTATGTGGCGCGAAATTCCGCGTGGTGTGCCTGCTTGTCGTTGTGATCCGCGTGATCGTGGTCGTGCTCATGTTCCTTGGCATGGGCCTCATGCTTGTGCGCATCATCATGCCCTGCGACACCATCATTTGCATGCTCATGATGGTCCGTGTGATCACCGTCTTCTTCCGTCTGGAAGGTGACTTCCGTCTCGGCGACTTTGCACCCGGCCTTCCCGCTCAGACGGAACAATGACAGGGCCTCAGATAGCTTTTCTTTTGCCGTCTTGAGTGCTGCCTTTTGGTCGTCCGTCGTGGCGTCATGCTCGAACCCTACGATATCGGCACCGGGGGCAGACAATTCCATGCTTACGCGCTGGCCTTCGACTGCGATGTTCAAGATGCCTTGTCCGTGCTCATGCGCGCCCAACTCACGGTGCTGTGCGTGCACGTTGCTCACCATTACGGCCATTGCCGATAAGATCGTGGCGCCGTAGATCGTCGAAGTGCGCATAAAGGTATTCCTCCTGGCTCAAGGCGTTTGAAGACTAAGACGAGGAATGCGACAGGGGTATGCCGGCCTTTGGAAACCCGGTGAACCTCTTCAAACCGACATCGGAAGCCAATCCGCCCACCGCTGACTTGCCTGCTTTTTCGCAGTGCTTTGCCCTGTCGCTCAACTCGCAACGGATGTTATATCATCCATTTATGGAGAGACAACGCCGAAAGGCCAAGTGTGCTTGTATGCGGGCCACTAAAGGCGACAACGAATAAGCGAAAGCCGCGATGCCCAAATAGGGGTCGCTTCGCGGCCTCACGTTTTCCGAAATTGGTAAGATTTTATCGTCAAGCTTCGACGGTTTGACCACCTTCGGGTGACAGGTCCGCCGCTTTGTCGGGCTGGCCATTCTGGGCATCAGCATCCGGCATGGGGTCTTTTTTGGCCGTGATGTTTGGCCAGACTTCGGAGTACTTCTGATTGACGTTGAGCCAGTGCTCCGTGGCCGCTGGATCGTTGTCTGGAAAGATTGCTTCAGCGGGGCACTCGGGGACACAGACGCCGCAATCTATGCACTCGTCGGGATTGATGACGAGCATGTTCTTGCCCTCGTAGAAGCAATCGACGGGACAGACCTCTACGCAATCCGTGTACTTACACTTGATGCAATTTTCGGTGACGACATAGGTCATCTGATCCTGCCTCCACGTATGGGCCGACGCGTTTACGCACAAGCCAGCCCATTAAAGATGCTTATTCGATACATCTTTTGCTAGAGGACGCACAAGAAAAAGTCTGTGCGCGTGATTGTCTCAGCCGAGATAATCCATCGCGGCGGCAACACCACCAGAACTGTGGGGAACCTTTGCGATCGCCAAAGCACGCTCGATAGCTGTCAAGCCGCCGAGCAACGTTACGTCATTGACGGACCCAAGGTGGCCAATCCGGAAGACCTTGCCCGCGAGTTTGCCGAGGCCCATCGCCAAGGCGACATCGAAGCGCTCGTAGACAAGCTTGCGGAACGCTGTCGCATCGTGCCCTTCCGGCATGCCTACTGCTGTGACGGCTGGTGAATAGCTTTCCGGATCGAGACACCAGACATCGAGACCCCATGCACACACGGCACGGCGCACGGCTTCCGCGTTCCGTTCATGACGCGCAAAGACGTTATCAAAGCCCTCTTCCTTGAGCATCGCGATGCTCTCGGCGAGGCCGTGGAGCAGGCCGGTGGCGGGGGTGAAGGGGAAATAGCCCTCCTTGTTCTGTGCAAGCATCTTCGTCCACGACCAGTAGTACCGCGGCATCTTCGCGGTTTCTGTGGCCGCGCGTGCGCGCTCGCTGATTGCGGTGAAGGCGAGCCCTGGCGGAAGCATAAGCCCCTTCTGTGATCCGCTTACGGAAACGTCCACGCCCCATTCATCATGCCGGTAGTCCATACCTGCAAGCGAGGAGACCGCATCGACCATGAGCAACGCGGGGTGCCCTACGGCATCCATCGCTTCCCGTACCTTGGCGATCGCGCCACGAACACCCGTCGAGGTTTCATTGTGAACGACAAAGACCGCCTTGATGGCGTGCTCTTTATCCTTCGCGAGATGTTCGGCAATCTTTTGCGGGTCTGGCCCCGTTCGCCAGTCTGTCGGGATTACGTCTGGGATCAGGCCGAAATCCCTCGCCATTCCGGTCCACATCGCAGCAAAGTGGCCGCCCTCGATAGTCAGAACCCGATCACCGGGAGACAGCGTGTTTACGATTGCTGCTTCCCAAGCGCCCGTTCCTGACGAGGCATAGATGATGACTGGGTCTTTCGTGCGAAAGACAGTCTGCATCTCCTTGAGAACACTCAACCCGAGTTCCTGGAATACCGGACCTCGGTGGTCGAGAACATCACGGCACATCGCTGCCAAAATGCGTTCAGGCACGGGTGTTGGGCCGGGCAGTAACTGAATGGAACGGCCGGGATGGGGCATTAAGTTCGACATTCGCCAGAATTCCGTGTTTTGCAGTCCAGGACGTTCGGACAAGGTGGGGAGGAGGTCGAGCGGCGATTAGCGCTCGGAAAGCTTGTCATTAAGGGTGCGGAAATTTTGAGGACATGCCCCGGCCTGAAAGCGACGCACGGCGGCCAAGCCGGGGCTAGAGGCCCGCGGCGGCGGAACCTTCGGCAGGAAGCTTCAAATGGAAAGCAGCTGGACAGAACATTTTGTGAGCATGGGCGAAGTGCGGTTGCACTGTCAATGGGCGTCCTTAGGGTAATTCCGCTTCTCGTTGAAACGTGGAAACACCCTAACTCTCTGTTTAGCCGTGATTCTTGTCGGAAAACCGGTTCCCACTTTTCCGGAAGCACTCTAAGGCCGCGCTGATTTGTCAGCATGGCCCGCATCGAAGGGCCGCCTGTTAAAACTTAGGCGGCCTGACCGCCGATATGCTGCACCGCCGAAGCCAATCGAGCCTCCGCGCCTGCCACTAAATCTTGGATAATCTCTCCAGCCGTGGCGACCCGATCGATCAATCCGACGACTTCACCGACGAAGGTGTTGGCGTTATCGGGATCGTCGTTGGACCAGGCCGCTCGATAGCGGTCGGCTTCCTCTTCGGCGACCGCCATCAGTTCATCTTCGCGCCCCTGCCAACGTTCGATGAACGTGTTTTTGAGAACACGTGCTGTATAGCGGCTTGGCCATTCAAGGCGACGCGCCATATCCATGAGCTGGGAGCGTACGGTGTCATCACCACCTGCGGCAAGCGCTGCCTCGTGCATACGTGGGCCGACGTCAGCCTCGGACGATGCCCAAAGCCGGGACCCGATCAAAACACCATCGGCGCCAAGCATCAACGCAGCTGCCAAGCCACGCCCGTCGGCAATCCCGCCTGCCGCGCACAACAGGGTTTCCGGCGATCTCGCCGCGATCAGGTCCGCAACCTCGGGGACAAGGGTGAAAGTTGCTCGTAGTTGGCCGTGTCCTCCCGCTTCCGAACCCTGAGCGATCACGACATCAGCCTGGCACTCTATGGCATGTTCGGCATCGCGACGCGTCTGTACTTGGGATATCAGAAGCGCGCCCGCCTTCTTGATATGCTCGGCGAATGGCGCCGGATCTCCAAAGGACAAGCAGATCGCCTTCGGCTTGTGATCCAGCACGAGATCCAACAAGTGTGGCTGCTTTTGCAACGACCACGTTATAAAACCGCAGCCGATGCTGTTGGGCCGCACACATGCGAGCTGCTTGCGCAGCCATGCCTCGTCCCCATAACCTCCACCGATAAGCCCCAATCCACCTGCGGCGCTGACTGCAGCGGCCAACCGACCGCCCGCGGCAAATGCCATCGGCGCGGAAATGATCGGAACTTCCAAAGACAGGCTACGGGTCAACCGTGTTTCAAGCGTCATGGCGCGTCGCCCCCCGTCATCGGCGTGTCGCAGGTTCCGAAGACGATGGCAGATCACTTAACAATGCGAACAAATTCGTTGGTGTTGTCACGAGATCTGCAACGGTCCAATCATCGAGCACCCGAAAATACGCTTCGAGTGCGAGCCTGAGTACGCCTCGAAGGCGGCAGACGTTCGATATGCGGCAAACATTTTCGTCGCGGAAGCACTCGACTAATGCGAAGTCATCTTCGACGGCTTTTATCACGTCTCCGATTTTAATCTTGTCCGCCGGCCTTGCTAGGCGCAGGCCGCCGCCACGCCCACGAACTGTTTCAACGAACCCTTGTCGCCCAAGTCCATGCACGACCTTCATCAGGTGGTTTTCGGAAATTCCGTAGGCCGACGCGATCTCTTGGATCGTTGCCCGATGCTCCGGCTTCGCGCCGAGGTACATCAGAACCCGCAATGAATAGTCCGACATGACCGTTAGTCGCATGGGGAGATCCGTAAATGTTGTCGTAGAGCGATTGCTTTGGCTGGCTCACGCTATAAGATGCATCTCACATATATCTTATTGTGGACGTTAAAGCCATGCAGAAATCACCGAATCCGATGGCTCCTGGCGTTGCGGTGGGTATTACCGAGACAATGATAGAGGCACTTGTGTCGCACTTCTACGCAAGAGTGCGGCGCGATGAAATGCTCGGTCCCATCTTCAACAAGGCCATCGACGACTGGCCCGAGCATTTGCGCAAGCTTAGCGCATTTTGGTCCTCGGTCACCTTGATGAGCGGAAAGTACAAAGGGCAACCGATGGTTGTCCACACGGGCATTCCTGAAATTACAGGAGCCCACTTTGCGCGTTGGCTTGAGCTCTTCAAGAGCTCAGCGGAAATGATCTGCCCGCCAGCGGCGGCTGCATTGTTCGTGGATCGCTCCGAACGCATCGCGCAATCGCTTCAACTCGGCATAGCCATGCATCGCGGTGAAAGCGTTATACCTCCACTTCGGGCACCGTTAGCGCCTGCCTCCCAACAACCTGAGTAACAGGACCGATGATGACAACAGATCCAACTCGGGCATGGCGACGCGAAACGAGGGAACGGATTCTCGCCCAGCGCAATGCACTTTCCGTGGCTGAGCGTGAGCGACTGTCCGAGCACGTTATCGCAAATCTTGACCGTGAGTTCCGCACGCTCGATTGTCGTGTTCTCGGCCTTTATTGGCCCATCAAGTGCGAGATAGATGTCCGTCACTGGGCCAACCAGCTCTCGAAAACCTCCGGGATCAAACTCGCTTTACCGGTCGTCGTCGAGAAGAAAGCACCGCTGGAATATTGGGAGTGGGCCATGGGAGATCCGATGGTGCGCGGTGTTTGGAACATACCGGTGCCTGCAATCAAGAAACAGATAACGCCAGACGTTGTCATCTCTCCGCTCGTGGGATTCAGCGGTTCCTACCGACTGGGTTATGGTGGCGGTTTCTTTGACCGCACGCTCGCCAGCTTGAAGCCGCGACCCTACGCGATCGGTATCGGCTTTGACATGTTCGCGTGTCCAGACTTTGTCGCGCAACCACACGATATAGCCATGGACACCATAATAACGGAGACGCGTAGCACGAACGATTGCGACACCCCTCAACTAGGGCGGATCTCCTCATGACCGATCAATCGCTCGACAGCTTCGACCTCGACCACTTTTCACGTGCGCTCGTCGAAAATATTCCGGATGCGGTCCTTTATGCTGGGAAAGACGGCCGCATTGTCTATTGGAACGCTGGCGCGGAGCGCATATTCGGCTTCACTGCATCTGAAGCGTTGGGACAATCTCTCGATATTATCATTCCGGAAAACCTGCGGCAACGGCATTGGGATGGTTATGAAAAAACGGTGGCTACCGGGCATACCCGCTACGGGTCGGGTGATCTACTCTCGGTTCCCGCCTTACGGAAGGATGGTTCGCGTATTTCCGTTGAATTTTCGATGTTGCCGTACTTCGATGACCAAGGAAGAATGATCGGCATCGCTGCAATCCTGCGCGACGCTACGAAGCAATTCGAAACAGTTAAAGCTCTGAGGCGGGAGCTCGCCGCGCGATCAAAGACATGAAATAACTTGCCACCTTCAAGCAATCCTAGTCGTTCTCTGTGGAAATCGTCCGGGCCACACGGAAGCCTACGGTGTTCAACTGATCGCCCGGGTGGTAGCAGTCCCGAGCGGCTGACCGCAAATACATGGGCCGAAGGTTCCAAGCGCCGCCGCGCACGACGCGCAACAAACATTTGTCCTTTGTGCGCGCGGATCCATCACTCGGGAGAGATTCGTAGCTATCCTCCCAGCAGTCTTCGACCCATTCTGCGACATTTCCATGCATGTCATAGATGCCGAAATCGTTCGGGGGAAACTCGCCGACTTCAGCAGTCTGGTGATTATCCCATTTACTACCACAACCGTTGCAGTTCGCCTTAGCGCGATCAACCTTCTCACCCCACGAAAAGTTCGTCTGACTTTTCGCGCGCGCCGCATATTCCCACTCCGCTTCTGTCAGCAAGCGGTACTTGTAACCCGTCTTTTCCGATAACCAAGCAGTATAGGTTTTCGCGTGATGCCAGGAGACCTCGATTACAGGGTGTTTTCCCTTACCCCAGCCGTTATCGCCGCCGGTTGCCTCTGGCGCGGCGCCATTACAGGCACCTTCAGCCACGCACTCTCCCCACTGGGCCCATGTCACTTCAAAGACGCCCACGGCAAACGGCTTTGCGATAGTTACAACTTTGCGAGGGCCTTCGTTGGCGAAGAACTCACCTAGTTCGCTGTTCAAGGCTTCTCGTTTTTTTGCGGGAGAGCCCATCGCAAAACTACCCTGAGGAACCACGACCATTTCAGGACAGGCATCCGGACAATCACGGAAGGTCACCTGTCCGATCGATGCGACAGCATCAGCCATCGAAACACCTGGGTTCGTCGTCAATATTCCGAGTTTGGTTCCAGAGCGTTCGGCAAATAAGGACACAGGGAATAGGACGAGCGAGCAAGCAACGGCCACGCCCTTCTTCCACCGGACGGGCCCTTCACGTTTCGCACGTCGGTTCTGACATAGTGTAGAGATCATAGCAGTCTTTGAGCGGACATATCGCACATGTCTCCTGTCGCTCTTAAGCGACTCAGCATTCAGGTTCTTACACTAGTTCAAATTGACCGCCAGCAACAGACAGCCTGTTGAAACACGGGCCCCAAACGCAATCTAAGAAAATGAAAATACCGGGGTATGTCTCAATTTTGAGTGTCCCCTGTAACGCCAAGGACTCACATGTCTCAGCACGACATTGTCTGTAAGATAAAGGAGGCTGTTCCGTCCCGTCGTGCGATTATTGCTCGGCAGCGTCAGCTAAGGCATCAACAGCATCACCAGCCAGATTCAGCCTCAACAGGAGTTTTGAATCGCTGATTGTTGCGTTTTGCGTACGAACCCGGCTTGGCAGCGCCTGCATTTCGCGACTGAACTCCCGCGCGACACGTTGTGCCTCGTCAACCGAAACCTTTTCAAAAGTGACGCCCCCGCCGATAGGAATTTGCGCGAAGCGGCCAAGATCCGCAGTGATGATCGTTGCGATTTTAGGGTAGCCGCCGGTGGTGCCTCGGTCCGCGAGCATGACCAACGGCTGACCGGCGCCTGATACCTGGATGTGCCCCATAACAATGCCATCAGAGACGATGTTATAACCCTTGGCATGTGCCAAAGCTTCGCCGTCCAAACGATAGCTCATGCGGTTTGACGTTGGAGAGACGGTCCATCTGCATCGTAGGAAACTTTCTATGGTCTCCTTGTAAAAGTAGTCGTCTTGCGGCCCAAGGACGACGCGAATCGGCGCGTGGGGCGGAGCCTCGAGCGCAATGTACTGCTCAGCGTGCGCTAGGCTCGCAGCGTGCAACGGAATGAAGTCCCCTTCACGTAACGGGCGAGGATATGGGCTTCCAAAAGACGCGCGCACCTCTACCGAGAGGCTCCCGAGTTGTGCAGGCGCATCGATCCCGCCCTCTGAGGCGAGGTAAGAAAACATACCTAAGCGCGTCGCCCCAAGGCTGACTTTGGTCCCCTCCTGAACCAAAAGTGTCGTGTTGAGTTTTGCCTCATCACCATCGATGAGAATCTTGCGGTCAGCTCCGGCAAGCGCGAGCCGAACGGGGCCTCCCACAACCGACAGAGTTGCTGGAAAGGGACCAATCTCGACTGCCGCGGATGCTGCCTTCTGGCGCAGCAAGGCATTCGCTACCGCCAACGAAAAAAGATCCATTGCTCCAGCTGGAGACAGACCGTACCGCTGCGCTCCGAACCTTCCAGCATCCTGCACGGACATGTAGCCGGGATCGATTACACGAAGACCGATCATGCGACTTCGTACTCTACGAACTGCTCACACCGGCCAGCGTATGTGTCCCATTCCTCGGCGCTAATGGCGAAGAATTGCACATGATCACCCGGCTCCAAGAGGCACATGGGCTCACGGTCACGTGCATAAACCCGAAGCGGAGTTCGGCCAATCCAGTGCCAGCCGCTCGGACCAGGGACAGATTGCACAGCGGCCTGTATGCCGCCAATCGAAACCGTGCCAGGGGGGGCGTTCTGACGTGGCTCTCGCCGTCGCGGCATTGCGATTAGAGGATCGAGACCACCCAGGTATGCGAAGCCCGGCATGAAACCGAGCATGAACACTCGATATGTCCCGGCACAATGAAAGGCGACCACTTCGTCTACAGAAAGTCCGACGTTATTGGCGATGAATTCGAGATCGATGCCATATTCTGCACCGTAGACCACTGGTATACGCCATCTACGTGTGGGTCGGTTCGACCGACGCCTCTCACCAGCGAGTGCGAGGGCGCGCGCCTTCAACTCATCGAACCCAATGACTATAGGATCGTAATGAACGAGCAGCGACCTATAGGTCGGTACTGTCTCCGTCACACCGGGAAGTCGGACCTCGGATAGCGCTACGTCCAATGCTAATACACGTGCATTCACCTCATCGTCGATGATGTCGCCGAATTCTACGGTGATTGCGGCATCGCCGCATGGCAGGACACGGGGATATTTGGGCACGCTCATCGATGGCCTTTAGCCGCACCAAGACCTTTATGCTTCAGTCATGAACCGATGTGTACATAAGTTCCTGCGGCAGCGACCGTAGTCGCTTGGCCCACGGTGTCAAGCAAGCCTGAGTTTTTCTTTATCCTATTGCTCAGCACACGTGCGGTGATTAGGATCATTGACCGACGACGCTCACTTAAGGGCGAGAAAACTCGACAATAGCTCGCATCTTACTCCATCAACATCACATAAGTGAGTGATCCAATCCCTCAATCGATAATTTAGACAAATAGCGCCTCCCAGCGCGCTCTTGCAATACACACCTCTATGGTCTTGCAATTGGGGTAACCATTGTTTACGCGTGCCAATCGATTGGGAAACACTTCTGAGCACCCTATCAAACGTAATGAGTACAATCGTGAATGCCGAAAAAATTTTAAAGACTTTCAACACGTGGTCATTCAAACGGGAACAACCGTCGAATACCGATCTTATGTTGAACTTCATCGCTCTTGCGGTGGAAAAACGTCGGCCAATACCTTTCGTTCTATATTGGGGCAAAGGTTTACGGAATCACATAACGGACTCGGAGCGAGAGTGCCTCGATTTCCTCGATCGTATGAGTCAAAGAATTTCTGCGGTTTATGCGCCAGGAGGGCGGATCCACCTGCTATTTACGGACACGCACGCTACACTGAATGGCCATGATCCGGACGCGATCGATGCATATTTTCTCGAAGTCGAAGACGCAGCCTTATCGTCATTCCAAACCTTTACAACCAGCAGACTGAGCGACGCTGTCGCAAAATTCGGACTTGAGCCGCCGATAGAAACGCCACCCGTTTCTGATGATCTTCTTATGAAACTCGAAAGAAGTGCTAGAAAGTGGTATAAGGGTGAGGCCTCCGTCCGGGAAGGCGCGGAAGAATACTATTGGCAGAATATGATCGAGCGACAAGCCGTCGAACAGGAATTTGGATCTTCTATTTTTGTTACGTTTAACGGCAGTGATGTAAGGGATCTTTTCCCTTCAAATCTACCCATTTTCTATATGTATTCAGTCCGCAAAGGGACGAGCACCAAGCCGTGGTTCATGAATTGTTAACTACCTCAGATGCCGAAATGAGTTCAACCTCGCAAAATAAACATAATCCCTATTGCGAGCAAAACCAGAAGCATCAACCTTCGGAAGAAAAGCACGGGCAGAAGATTGCGCGCGCGGTTACCCAGCGAAACTCCGACTAAAGCGGGAATTACGGCAAACAGCGAAAGAGCCAAAGTTGGAATGTCCATAAGGCCGGACAGCATAAGACCGGCTCCGAGAAAGATGGACGTAATCGTGACGGCGAGATTAATCGCCTGTATCAATCGATTTGGCTCCAGATGCAGTGCCATCATGTAAGGAAGCAGCGGCATGACCTGGGACCCCGTCAAGCCTGTGAGCAGGCCTGTGAAGAAACCAACAGGCGCGTTGAGAATGCGATCCCAAGGTTCTCTCAGCGAGAGGTTGGGTTGAGCGAGAGAGATGACCGCATACGCGACGATAACTGAGCCGAGCACCGCGATCGCAAGACGCTGATCTATGGACGATAGGAAGGCGATCCCAACAACTATACCGATTGGTGTTGCGAGGTAGAGCGGCCAGAAGCGCGCGGCAATCTCGCGAAAGTGACCTGCGTTGAGCGCGACGAACACGTTGCTCAAAATGGCCGGCATCACGATCAAAACAATCGCTGTCTGCAGACCCACCACCGGGACAAGAAACGGCAAGGCGCAAGACGAATAGCCGATCCCCGTTGTGCCTTTTACGACCCCTGCAAAGAACAACCCGAACGCGGCTACGGCCAACAAGACCGGATCCATTCCGCTTCATTCCCCCCAACGCAACCCACGTCATACGAGTTGAGACGTGATGGCGGACCTCTGCATAAAAACCGACCTCATTACAAGAGGGAGTATTTATTTCGGAGCGAGAGAGGCATTGTATTGTAGATGCTCACTTGTTCTAGTGAAGCTATACAGCGCCCCACTCGAACTTATCATCAAATCATACAAAACCCCGAATAATCGAATATATCCTGGCCGTTCGCCATGGCGTTCAACCAGACTGACGCGTTTGTAAATTCAATATTAACTATAATTCCGATAGCAACACAGTATTCACTACTTTCAAATCCTTGAGACCTACTTTTGTGAGTTGGAAGTAATTTGAACGTGGCAGTCTTATGTCTGAACAGCAAAATCCCACGGGGAGAAAGCCGGAGGAGCCGATCAATATTGGCCCTGCCGACGATCGCAGCGCGGTGAGTGCTGATCTGTCACGCCCAGACCCCTCGACATCAGGCGGAGTGGCTCGCTCGCGGAGCAAATCAAATCTCGCGAGCAATTTCGTTAAGGCAGCTTGGCGCGGGCCAACCTTTCTCGGTCTTGCAATGGTGGCTGTGATTTGGGGCGGCCTCGTCATGCGCGACTACGAGGCGTCCTCAAGCGCCTACGCAGAAACGCGAAGGATCCAGGACAACATCATCCGACTGTTCGAGGAGAACGTCCTACGCTCGATCAAGGAAGTCGACAAATCTGTGCTGTATATGCGCCGCGTGATCGAGAACAACTACAGTTCGGTCGACTTGCACAATCTTGTAGCCAGTAAAGACATCCTGAGCGACCTCATCGTGCAGGTCGCAATCATGGATGAAAACGGCATCATGCATGCTTCAAGCGCAGGGCCACAGCCAGCACCGAAGCAGGATCTGAGCGATCGCGCGCATTATCGCGCGCACGTCAATAACCTGAATGACGAGCTTTATATCAGCGCACCAGTCGTTGGACGCGTTAGTAAAAAATGGTCTGTTCAGATCACCCGGAAGTTTCTGAAGCCGGACGGCTCCTTTGGGGGCGTTGTTGTGGCCTCGCTCAACCCCGAGCACTTCACGGAATTCTATCGGTCTATCAAATTCGGAAACACGACCTTCATCTCGATCGTGGGCATGGATGGGATTGTACGTGCGAGCGGCGGGCCGGTATCAGACCTTTACGAACTCGGAGAAAACCTCTCGCATTCCGAGCTCCTTCGGAATCTGCATCAACGCAGCGCGGGAGATTTCATCGATCGCGAGGCCGGCAGGCTCGTGACCTTCCGCAAAGTTCGTGGATATCCCCTCGCTGTCACAATGAGCATCGAAGAGAATGAAATCTATGCCGACATTCGGAACGGTCGTGTGGGCAACTTCCTGCTCGGCCTCATCCTAACGCTGGGCATTGGCGCCGCTGTCGCACGAAACGTGCGTAATCAGCTCGAGGTGTCGCGGCTGGCCGTTCAAGACACTCTGACAACGCTTCCCAATCGTCGTGTTTTCAGAGACGAACTCGAACGCCTTACGTCACTGTTTGGCAGATCCGACAACGGCACCGACCATTCATTCGCAATCTTTACCCTTGACGTGGATCACTTCAAGACGGTCAACGACACGTTGGGGCACCCGGTAGGTGACGCGCTTCTCATTGAAGTTGGCCACCGTATTCGCTCCGTCGTAAACGAGGCTGATCTCGTTTGCCGACTTGGCGGTGACGAATTTGCTATTCTCGTACCTTCAGTCAAAGACCGCTCCTCCGCAGAAGCGTTGGCGCAGACCTTAATCAAGGTTATCACGCAGCCCTTCGAGGTTGAGGGCCATACGATCGTTGTCACTGCTAGTGTGGGCATCGCGATTGGCTCTGAGAGCGGACTAGATCCTGACGAATTAATGATCGCATCCGACCTTGCGCTGTATGCCGCAAAGACGGGTGGTCGCCGGACATATCGCTTCTTCCACAAAGAGATGGCGGATGAGATTGAGGTGCGGCGTCGGCTCGAGTTGGAGCTTCGCAGTGTGCTGGAGCAAGACCAGCTTGAACTCCATTATCAACCGATCGTCGATCTCCGTCAGAACAAGATCTGCGGCTTCGAAGCGCTGATGCGGTGGCGCCATCCTAAGAAGGGGCTAATTCCACCGGATCAGTTCATCAGCGTTGCCGAAGAAACGGGACTAATCGTTCCGATGGGTGCCTGGGCATTGCGCGAGGCATGCAAGCAAGCGGCGCAGTGGCCAAACGATATCAAGATTGCCGTCAATCTTTCCGCTGAGCAGTTCAAAGATCCTAATCTCTTTGAGACGGTCCTTGATGCTGTTTTCGAGGCTGGCATCAGCCCGGGACGACTGGAACTCGAGATCACCGAGTCTCTGCTTTTGGATGACAGTACCGATACTTTGGCAATCCTGCACAAGCTCCGCAAAGCAGGCATTCGGACAGCAATGGATGATTTCGGAACGGGATACTCGTCGTTGGCTTACTTGATGAGTTTTCCCTTCGACAAGATCAAGATCGACCGTTCCTTTGTCTCTGAACTCAACAAGCGTCCAGAACACAACGTCATTGTCCGCGCGATCATCAAGATCGGTCGAGTGTTCAATATGACGGTGACGGGCGAGGGAGTCGAAACCGCGCAGCAGTTCAAATACTTGCGCACGCTCGGCTGTCTGGAAGCTCAGGGTTATCACATCAGCCGTCCGTTGCCAGCAGGCGAACTCGAACCGCTCTTCGCCAAATGGAACAGCAAGACATCGAGCACTTCGAGCGTCGCCTGAGAGGTCTACCTCAAGCCACGCTTCATTCAGCCCGAACGGCGCATTTTGAAAAATTAATAGTTTGGTAACCCGCAGGCGGGAAGGTTGCCTAGCGCACTTAAGCCGTCAGGCATCTGGCGGGACAATTCACGGAGTTACTCGTACCCATGTTTAGCAAAGCCTCCTTCGCGAACGAAACGGCCACAATCGATCGGCAGGGTGTGCTTGCTGCCGTCTTGGTCGCCATCGCCGTCGCTGGACTCATGTTGCTTTGGCCTATCGACCGCGAAGCAAGGCTTTCACAGCAAATTGGTTCTGAACTCTCACGTCAGGATGCTCAACGCGTCCAGACACTCATGCGCGCATTCTAATCTGATCGTGCGAGCTACTTTGCAGTCTTCGACTTTTCTTTTTGAGCTAGAATCTTTTCGAGGTTCTCGATGAGCGTCTGGTTAAACTTTTCAGGCTCTTGTACCTGAGGGGAATGCCCAAGGTCGTCGAACATGACGAGCGTTGAGTTGGGTATTGCTTCTGCCGTACGCGGCCCCAGCTTTTCGTACTTGCCGAGCTCGGCCTTCACGGCTTCCGACGCACGCGCTTTCCCGATTGCTGTGTTGTCTTTGGCGCCCATGAGCAGCAACGTCGGGACCCGGATATTCGGGAACTCGTAAACAACCGGCTGATTGAAAACCATGTCGGAGGTCAGGGCCTGGTTCCACGCGACAGCTGCGCCCTCCTCGCCCTGATACATGCCTGCCAACATGTCCACCCAGCGATCGAACTCAGGCCGCCATTGCCCATCGTAGTAGGTTGTCCGCTGGTATTCCTTGATCTGAGCGCCCGTCTTTTTCAATTCGCCGGCGTAGAGTTCGTCGATTGATACGAACGGAACGCCTTTAGCTTTCCAGTCCTCAAGGCCAATGGGATTGACCGTGACGAGTGCGCTCATTTCGTCGCCGTACATAAGCGCGTAGCGGAATGCGAGCATTCCGCCCATCGAATGACCGATAATGATGGGATTGGTCACACCGATTGCCTCTAACAACCTGTGTGTATTCGTTGCAAGCTCATGGAGGCCGTACTGATATCTCTGCGGCTTTGTGGATTTGCAAAATCCCACCTGATCGGGAGCAACGACGCGGAAGCCGGCTTCGCGCAACGCGCGGATGGTGGATTCCCACGTCGCAGCACAGAAGTTCTTTCCGTGCAACAGGACGGCCGTGTGACCATTGCCGATCCCTGATGGCGCCACGTCCATGTAGGCCATGGAGAGTTCTTGCTTTTGAGATTCAAACGTGAATCGCTTGACTGGGAAGGGATACGCGAAACCCGTTAGCATTGGATCAGCGGCGGCAGGCGATACCGCTCCCAACGCCAGACATGCAAGCAGAATTTTTAGACCGCGCATTTTCATCTCTTTTATCGTTCTCTACGTCGTGATCAGGCAATCGTCTCGACGGTTCCCCCGTCAACGCGGAGGGCCGCACCGGTGGTCGCGGAGGCTTGTGGGGAAGCGGTATAGACGACCAAATTGGCAACTTCTTCGACGGTCGCCGCGCGCTGGATGATTGAGCTGGGGCGATGCTCCATTACGAATTCTGCCGCTTGCTCTTCGATAGGTTTTCCAGAGCCCGTGTCCGCCTTCTTCAGCATTTCCTCCAGCCCATCCGAAAGTGTCGGGCCCGGCAGAATCGCGTTCACCGTTACGCCCGTGCCCGCCATGCGTTTGGCAAGGCCTCTGGATAGAGAGAGGTTTGCCGTTTTCGTGAAACCGTAGTGGATCATATCGGCGGGAATATTGAGGGCGGATTCAGACGATATGAAGATCACCCGCCCCCATTTGCGGTCGGACATTCCGGGGAGGTAAGCGCGTGACATGCGTACGCCTGACATCACGTTCACGTCGAAGAAGCGTTGCCATTGGCTATCTGGAGTCTCGAAGAAATCCTGAGGGCCGAAGATGCCGACGTTGTTTACAAGGATGTCACACGACGGTTCGGCTGCGATGAGCTTTTCGCAACCTTCCTGCGTGCCCAGGTCGGCTGCGACTCCGCGGATCTGCGCACCTTCTCCAAGCCCGGCAAGACGTTTAACTGCTGCGTCGACAACCTCCTGTTTCCGACCATTTAGCACCACCGTAGCGCCGGCCTTCGCAAGCCCTTCGGCTATGGCGAAACCAATGCCCGCAGTAGACCCTGTGATGACCGCAGTTTTTCCGGAAAGATCAATTTTCATAAGAATACCTCGACATGCATTGGAGCCGCTTGGCAGCTGTTATTCAGCATGAGGCACGTGGGGAACGTATCGGCATCTTCAAGTGCGAAAATTCGAACCTGCACAATGCTTCTGCAAATGAGTTCACATTTTCGTGCTGCACACGGATTTATGCGTCGAGAACGGTCCCCGTCTCTCAATTCAAACGTTACACTTTGATGGCGTTTCGCTCGTTAGCGACCGACGTAGAACGAGCCGATGAGAGCTAGTGTCACGACGAGCAGTAAGCTCCCAGCTATGGACCATCGCCGCAAATACTCGTCAATGCGCTCCGTAGCATCACCCAGCGCTTTAGCGCCGCTCCAAGCCCAGCTTTGAAGTACGATTATATCTCCGGGTGGGATCATCGGAAGAATGCGTGGCGCGCGACCAAGAACTCCAAAAAGTAACACGCCGATTAATACGGGCCACGTGGCCTTCCACAGCGCATCAAATGATAACGCATCATGCGCGGACGCCTGTATCACGGCGGGATAGAGCGCCCACGGTAGCGCTACGACGGCGACCACGATCGCAAGCCAGATAAAGGATTGCTCCGCGGCCGAAGTCGTTCGCGTTTCGTGTGACCTGCTGGCTCGCAGACACCGCAGGAAGTGCAGCATTAACAGCGTACTGGCGGCAGCCGACACCATAGCAAGCATCGCTACGTCGCCATCACCCAGCGGGGATTTGATCGCGTATTTCGCGATGGCACCGCCTGTCATTGGAAAGCCGCCAAACCCCAGCACAACTACGGCGGCAGGCAACAGCACCGTCCATTCGGTGCGATGCCTCGTCTTTTGGGCCACGCCGATCGCGAGGAAGAGTCCGCCCTTGGCGAGAATATGAAACATCGCGTAGAAGGCGGCGGCCGCTGGCGTGATGGAATTTCCTGTGGCGAGACCCATGCCGAGCACGGCTGCAATGAGCCCCATCTGGCTCACACTTGAATAGGCTAAAATTGTTCTTGGATTAGTTTGTGTGATGCCGATGAGGACGCCGTAAAACGCTGACACGAATCCGAGGGCCGTCAATGTCTCACCCCACCCCGGCAGCGGCACGCCGAATGGTAGAAAACGGATCAGGCCGATCACTCCTGCCTTCACAGTCGCGCCGCTCAGGACCGCAGCGACCGGAATAGACGCAGACGCGTAGGTCAATGGCATCCAAACGTGGAATGGGACGAGCCCGATCTTTATTCCGAAGCCGAGAACTAAAAACGCCATCGCGGGGTCACGGAGCGGTGACGTGGAAATCGCCGCCACGGCATCACGGATGAGGAAGCTGTCGTTTCGCGTCGCGACGGCTAGGAGCACGAACGCCAAGAGCAGAAAGGCTTCGCTGAGGAGGGCGAAAGACACATACACCGCGCCTGCGCGTTTTGCCGGTGGTGCTCCGTCATCGACCACCAGCCAATATGCGGACAGGCTAACGAGGGTGAAGAACAGGTAGAAGCCGACCAGATCGGCAACGATGAAGACGCCGAAGCTGCCTGTCATCGTCGCCAGCCACCAGATGGGGAACGGGTTGTCGTTCTCCCGTCCCCGGCGGGACAGTACAGCATATGCGCCCGTCGCGATCCAAAGCAGGGCGGCGGCGCCCAATAGCAATCGTCCGGGGAGGTCGAGCGACAGCACCAAGCTAAGCAAAGCTTGGGGAAGAACAACGGTTGTGCCGCTCTCCGCAAAAAGCGCCGTGAGCAGAGCGGGGATGGCAGCCAGCACCAGAAGAATCGTCGTGCGGCGATGAGATCCGGATGACAAGGCGAGGACGAGCGTCACCAGCGGGACGGCGAGCGTTGCGACAAGCAGGACTTCGCCCAGTGTCATGGCACGGTGCTCCCTAAAATTTCAGGGCGGCCAATCTGGAGAATTTCAGCCGGCTCCAACGGAAAGAAGCCAAGCAGAACCGCGCCTACCGCAAGGCTGAAGGCCACAACCTCGCGCGATAGTGACACGGGTGTGACGATCACAGGAGCATCGCTGCCTGCCGTGAACGCTCTACCTAGAACTTTGAAAATGTAACCTCCCGCCAGCAAACCACCGACGACAATCACCGCCGCCCAAATCCATTGTCCTTCTGCGACAGATGCAGAGAGCAGCAGCCACTTGGCGACGAAACCACCACTTGGTGGAACGCCGATCAGCGACAGACCCGCCAATCCAAACGTGCAGAACGTCAATGGTCGCAAGCGACCGGCACCACCCAGATCATTAATTCGATCATGACCCAGTGCGTCGGCAATCAGCCCTGCGGCCAGAAACATCGCCGCTTTGGCGAACGCGTGAGAAAACAACTGAAGCCATCCACCGGTCCAAGCCAGACTCGTCCACGATTGCTCCGCTGCCATAGCGAGTGGAAACATCAGGAAGAGGTAGCCGATCTGAGCCACGGTCGAGTACGCGACAAGAAGCTTTAGTCGCTGCTGCCGCAATGCCATGACGCTGCCGAACAGGATTGCGGCAGCGCCCAGGCTGGCGAGCAGTTGCGGACCGGCGGTATGTCCCAATCCGGGCATCGCATCGAACCACAGGCGAACGATGAGGAAGAATGAGCCTTTGACCACTAACGCCGACAGCACGGCGCTTCCCGCAGCGGGCGCGCCAGCGTGGGCTGGAGGAAGCCATAGATGCAGTGGGAAGAGCGCCGTCTTGGTCAGGAGCCCTACCGTCATCAATGCTGCTGCGATCCAGGTTACGCGTTCAGGGTGAACCCGCTGCGCCAGCAATGTTATGTCCAAGGTGCCATAGGCGCCGTACAGCAACGCGGTTCCCATGAGGTAGAGCATCGACCCGAGCAGCGCGAAAAGAAGATATCGAAGTGCTGCTTTGACCGTCGCCTCTCCGCCCTTGAGGCATACGAGGGGTACAGCGGCGAAAGTCAGCAATTCCAACGCGACATAGAGATTAAACAGATCGCAGCCGAGGAAAAGGGCGTTGAGCGCACTCCAGAGCGCAAGGATAAGTGCCCAGAATACGAATGGCGCGCGCGCCTCGGGGGCTCCACTTGGCTGCGTAAACTCCACTCGTGCAAATATGGCTACGGCGCAAATAATGATGGCGGTGACAAGCATCATCGCCGCCGAAATTCCATCGGCGCGCAGTGCAATTCCAAGCGGCGGCTGCCAGCCGCCGACGATGTAGATCAGCGGTTCGCCATGGGACCAGACAACGGCGCATGTCGCTGCGGACACACCGAAGCTCGCTGGGAAAACAGCAAGGCAAATCCAATTAAGAAAACGGCCGCCGAGCGCAAGCTGAGCCAGTATCCCTACCACCGGCAAAATCAGGACTGAAACGAGCAGGAGGCCGGCGATGGAAGAAGTCTCCGCGGCCGCCATCACCTGCCGTCCTTCTCGCTGGGTTCAGCTTCGGCCTCAAGAGTGGCTGCACCCGACACCAGAACCAACCGGAGCAAGAGTGCGACGGCCAATGCAGTCGCGGAGAAGGCTACGACAATTCCCGTGATGACCATGGCTTGTGGCACCGGATCACCTCCCAAACCGGCTGCGGCACCACGCCGGGCAATCACTCCGAACATCAGAAACACGCCGGACCCGAGAATATTGATCGCTAGGATCTTGCGCAGCGGTTGCGGATTCACGATCAGGCCGAATATCCCCAAGCCTACGAGAGCTGCAGCGCAGAGCCCGAATATCGTAATCGCGTTCATGATCGCCATTCCTTCTCCGGCGGACCGACCACGTGCATCGCAAGTGTGACGCCGATGGAGACGGTGAGCGTCGCTTCGATGGCAATGATGAGAGGCTTGGCGTAGCCCTCTGGATAGGCAAGGAAAGTCCCCGTCAGGAAAATTCCGAGTATGCCGATCGCAAGGAAGACGACCGGCCCCACGATCAAAGCCAAACGTAACGCATGCGAACTCGTGGGTGGCACCGCAGCGAGCCCAGCGATCATCACAAGGATCCACATCGCAGCAAGAACGGCTCCGCCTTGGAAAGCTCCGCCGGGCTCATCCGCACCGACCCAAAACATGTAGATGCCGACCATGATGCCGATGGGCGGGACGGTTCGCGCAAGAAAGATAAGAACACTATCGCGTTGCGGGAACGGCCGAAGGGCAGGCTTGCCTCCCCAGAGGCCGTCCGGCGCAAGCGACCAAACAGCAATCAATGCGAGGACCAGCACGACCTTTTCGAGCAGCGTATCAAGCGAGCGGTAGACGAACAGTACGCCTGCAACCGGATTGCCGAGGCCGCTTTGTCCAAGGGACTCCATCACGGACGGAGCCAATGATACTGGTACCTGTGGCGGAACCAGGACCAATCCGGCAAGGCTGGCGGTGATCAATGTGCAAAAGACGCCTGCGGCGATATTTACAGACGATCTGGACGGGGTAGGCGCAGCATCAGTTGATCGCAATCTGGCAACGGCGTTGAGCAGCAGCATGCCTGTTACGCCACTACCGATGGCCGCCTCGGTAAGGGCAACATCTACAGCGGCCAGTCGTACCCAGGCCAGCGACAGGAGCAGGCCATAGACGATGAAGATCACGATAGCGGAAAAGGTGAGCCGCGCGAACGTGCTCCAGGCTCCGACGGCGAGGATCAAGCAGACAAGCGTCACGTCAAAGACGGAAGCCATCGTCATGCCTCCTGCCCTTCGCGTCGCGTTGATCGGGCGATCAGTTGCGTCACGATCGCGCCAGAGAACTGGACCAGCAGCCACACACAGATCAGCTTCAAAGCTCCCATCACGCTTCCGGCTTGAGGCAACAGGCCAAAGACAATGAGTCCCAGTCCTACGTTGTCGACTTTGGTCAACGCATGCAGCCGCGTCAGCCCATCTGGAAAACGCAAAAACGCCAGCGCGGCGATCACGAAGAAGAAAACGCCTACTGTGACAGCGGCGATGGTGAAGACATCAAGAATCAGGGTCATCGCCGGCCTCACTCTCGGATACAGATGCTCGGAGTTCTTCGGCCGTCGATACAAAGGCGACGGATGCGAATGCGGCCAACAGAGCAAGCAGAAGCGCGACGTCGACGATTGCCGAACTGGCCATTGTCACGGAAAGCAGAAGCAGCACGGCCACGCCACCCGATCCGATGAGCTGTGCCGACATCAGACGATCGGCTTCTCCGGCCCCATACAGAATTCGGAACAGCCCCAACGCAACCATCGCAAGAACCACGGTCGCCGCCAGATAGAGAAATTCATTCATCGCGGTTCACACCTCCCGCAACTTGATGAAAGAGATGCTCTTCGATCGCGAGTTGTTCGGCCACAGGCTGTTCGACGTCCAGACAATGAACGAGGACGTCCTCGCCCCGGCCAGGCCCCGAAGGAAGTGTGCCGGGCAACAAGCTCGTCATGGTGAAGAACGCATCACGCTCAGGGCCACGTGGAAGCTTGGATTTGTACGACACGAAGCCCGGACGCAAAGGCAAGAGCGGATCAAGCGTGCGCCGGGCGACGTCAATTCCTGCGACGATCGATTGCCGGAGGAAACGCACTCCCAATTTGACTGCTTCGGAAAGACGCCACGCGCGCCGTCGCGGCGGCAGCAGTTTTAGACTTGCGACCGCTGCAATGAGTGACGCAATCACGCCAATCAACATGTCGCCCGTTGCTGCTCCGGTGATGATCAGCCAGAGAATGAAGAACAACGCAGCTCGCACACTCCCGCTTCGTAGGGTTTCACTTAGACCATCGCTCTTGTCTTGCATGACGCTTACTCACACCTCGTGGGCTTCACACGACTTGCAGCAAACTCGGACGTGGCTTCTTTCTCTCGTATCTTCTCAAACTGGATTTTCAGCGGGACCTGCCCGCGACTCGCGCCAACCGAACCACGTCACGTAGAGTGTCGGCAGGAAAACGAGCGTCAGGATCGTTGCAACCAAGAGACCGCCCATGATGGCGAACGCCATGGGGCCCCAGAACACTGTCGGTGCGATCGGGATCATGCCGAGAACAGTGGAAACGGCCGTCAGCATAATGGGCCGGAAACGGGCGCTGCTGGCATCGATCGCGGCTTGCGTTACGTCTTTGCCTTGGGCCCGCTCGGCATCGATCTGGCCGACCAGTATGACAGCGTTTTTCGTGATTATGCCCAGCAAAGCGAGAATACCCAGGATCGCAACGAAGCCCATCGGCTTGCCCGACAAGACCAAAGCCGCAACCACGCCGATTAGTCCGAGCGGTCCGACGCTCAGCACAATGAGCAACTTTTCGAAACTCCGAAGCTGGATCATCAACACCGTCAGCATGATCAACAGCATTGCCGGAATGACAGCAGCGACGGAGGCCTGTGATTTTGCGCTTTCTTCAACTGTGCCACCAACGTCGATGCTGTAAGATGGAGGAAGCGATGCGGAGAGATCCGCGATCGGCTGTGCAAGTGCTGCGACTACGGTTTCGGGCAAAACGCCTGGCGTGATATCGGACTGCACCGTGAGTGTGGGCACGCGATCGCGGCGCCAGACAAGAGGATATTCCTGAGCGTATTCGAAGGTTGCAAACTGACTTAATGGAACTGTGCTGCCGTTGGGCAGCGGCACTTGAAGCGTGCGTAGATTGTTCAATGAGACACGTTGATCTTCGGTCGCGCGCACGACGACGTCCACCAGATAGATATTGTCGCGCACCTGGGTGATCGGGATCCCCGAGACGACCGTATTCAGAGTACTGGCGAGGGATTCAGAACTTAAGCCCAGAAGACGAGCCTCATCCTGATCGATGCGAATGCGTACTTGTCTGGCTGGCTCCATCCAATCGAAGTTGACGTTGGCCGTCTGCGGATTCTTCGCAAGAACTTCTGCGAGTTGGAGTGAAACCTCGCGCACTCTGGAGACATCTGGGCCGCTGACCCGGTACTGAATTGGCCAACCGACGGGCGGCCCCAACTCAAGCGGATAAACCCGGCTTACGACGCTGGGAAAATCGTTTGCGAGAGCCTTTTCTAATTTGTCTCTGAGCCGTTCTCGTGCGGCGACATCTTTGGCGACGATCACGGACTGCGCGAAGAAGTCATTCGGTAGCTGCACATTGAGCGGAAGATAAAACCGGATCGCCCCACGGCCCACATATGTACTCCAGCGCGCGACATCCTCGTCCTTTGCGAGGAGGTCATCAAAGCGCTTGGCAACGTCTTCGCTGGCGTAGATTGAGGCGTTTTGCGGCAAGCTCAGGTCCACCAGAAGCTCAGGGCGATCGGAGGAGGGGAAGAATTGGCGAGGTATGAGCGGCAAAGCTAAGACCGCGCCGACAAAGAGCGCTGCTGTCGCCGCCAACGTGAGCCACTTCGCGCGCATAGCTTGCGTGAGAAAACTCCGGTAGGTGCGGAACACAAATCCGGGTTCTTTGTCTTGCTCAGCCTTCGGCGGCTTGAGGATCGCCACGCCCAACAGCGGAGCAAAAATGACCGCAACGAACCAAGAGGCGATCAGCGCGATCGCAACGACAGCGAAGAGCGAAAACGTGTATTCACCTGCGGAGCTCGCAGCAAAGCCAACGGGCACAAAACCAGCGATCGTTACCAGCGTTCCAGCCAGCATCGCGAACGCGTAAGTGCGATACGCAAACGCCGCCGCCTCCGTTTTGGTATCGCCCACTGCCAAACGGCTGAGCGTCGCGTCCGTCGTTGTCATCGCATCGTCGACCAACAACGCAAGGGCTATAATCAGCGCACCGAGCGAGATGCGCTGCATATCTATGTTGGCGAGGTCCATCACGGAAAACACAATGGTCAACGTCAACGGAATGGCGGTCGCGATCACAAGACCGGGGCGCACGCCAAGACTGATGAAGCTGACTGCTAGTATGATGGCGACCGCCTGCCAGAGCGAGGTCATGAATTCCGAGATAGCGCTCTCGACCGTCACTGCCTGATCCGCGACGAGCTTAGGTTCGATCCCTATCGGCAGATTAGCGGTTATCTCCGCCATGGACTTCTCTATGTTCTTGCCCAACGCAAGAATGTCGCCGCCCTCGCGCATCGCAATGGCCAGTCCGATAGCCGGTGTGCCGTTGACGCGAAACAGGGGTTGCGGCGGATCTGAGAAGCCACGGCGCACGCGTGCGATATCGCTCAGTCGGAGCATCCGCCCACCTATGGCGAAGTTGATATTGCGGACGTCCTCTTCAGTCTCGAAGGACCCGGATACGCGCAGGGAAAGCGCCTCATGGTCTGTTTGTATTGTGCCGGCAGGCTGTACGATATTTTGTGCTTGCAGCGCCGCGATCAGAGCCGAACGATCGATCCCCAGGCTCGCCAGATCTCGCATCGAAAATTCGACGAAGATCTTCTCATCCTGCGCACCGAGGATCTCTATCTTGGAGACATCCGGCACGTGAAGAAGCCTTGAGCGAACGTCCTCGACGTAGTCGCGCAGTTCCCGATGTGTGAAGCCGTCCGCTGTGAAGCCGTAAATCGTTCCGAAGGTATCGCCGAAGTCGTCGTTGAAGCCGGGACCAACGATCCCATCGGGCAGTGTATGGCGGATGTCTCCGATGCTTTTGCGGACTTCATACCAAATGTCCGGAACTTCATCGGCTGTCGTGCTGCCTTTCAGATTGACGAAAATCGTCGTCACGCCTGCGCGTGTAAAGCTGCGTAGAAAATCGAGGTTTGGAATTTCCTGAAGTTTTCGCTCCAGACGCTCGGTGACCTGTTTGAGCGTGTCCTCAACACTTGCACCGGGCCACGCGGCCTGCACCACCATCGTCTTGATGACGAAGGTCGGATCTTCGCTGCGACCCAGGCGGTGATAGGCCAACAGACCGGCGACGATTGCGACGATCATGAAATACATCGTGAGCGAACGTTGTTTCAGTGCCCACTCTGAAAGATTGAACCCTGTCATGGCTCCAATCCAGGAACGCGTACCTTTTGACCGGGATGCAATGCCTGCACCCCGCCCGTGACGACGATGTCACCTGACACCAGCCCGTAGGCGACGGCGACTTGTGACTGGTCATAGCGAAGCACTTCGACATTGCGTATCGAAACGGTCTGGCTTTTCGGATCAACAACCCAAACCGCCGGCTGCTGATTGAAACGGGTTAGGGCAGACGCCGGGATCTCGATCATCGATACCGCTGCCGTCTGCATCGTGCCCGTCACGGTGGCACCAAGACGCATGGCCTCAGGTGGGCTCGTCAAACCGACCTTCACCTCAAATGTCCGCGTGACTGGATCGGCTTGCGGTGCAACCTCGCGCACCCTGCCCACGGCTTTGACGAAAGGGTCTTCCGTCAAGGTGACGGTGATCTCCGGATTGCTTGGCGCGGATCGGATCAATTGCGCGGGCACGTTGAAGACCGCGTCACGTCCGTCCTGGCGCGCGAGCCGAACAATCATCTGGCCCGTCTGGACAACTTCCCCCGCTCTTGGGCCGGTCGCTGTCACAACGCCTGGCGCGTCTGCCTTGAGCTCCGTAAAGCTCAGCATATCTCGTGCTTTCTTGAGTTGGGCGTCGGCCGCCTCAACTTGCGATTCCGCCGTCTGCAGTGCTTGCTGCGCTTGATCGTGATTGACGCGTGTGGTCCAGCCTTGCTTGAGGAGCGTATCCTGGCGTTCGAAGGTGTTGCGCGCTTGGGTCAACTGACCTTGTGCCGCCACTAGGTTGGCCTGGGCCGTTCGCAGAGCATTCGTCTCATTCTGAGGCTCAAGGCGCGCCACGACCTGACCAGGCTTGACGCGATCCCCTAGGTTCACGTCATTTTTCAGGAGTCTTCCTGAAATACGGAAGCCAAGCGTGACCTCGTCTTCGGCTTCAATGCGTCCCGTGAACGAGACGGGCATGCCTGTCTCACGCATCTCAACTGTGACTGTACGAACGGGACGCACTTTTGGGGTCGCGGTTTCGGCTTCCTGGCCGCATCCGGAAAGCAAAATGGTCGTAGCTAGGGCAATTAGCCCGCACGAACCCAAGCCAAGTTCTACCTTCCTGCGACGGGCGCAAGCGTTCATCAGGTCACCCTTTATTGAAACCCCGCACACGAAATTCCATCAACGCGTCTTTCCAACTCTCCATTAATACCCCAGAGAGGATGGCTGGAGAAACTTTCGAACCGCACCCGACTTGAAATCCTGCTTCATGATTAATCGCACCTAGAAACACTTCTAAAATTTCTGCTCTTATTAAATTCGGCGACGCTATCATTGACGCCATGCGGTCAAATTTCATCAACTGTCGAAACCGTTCTCCAGCCATCAAAATCTCTTGGGTATATTTCTATATTACTACAGTTTTTATTGGTGTTCCGCGCAAAAGGAATACAATTTAATTATGGCCGCGGATTAGAATAGTGAAGTTTGCCCCCAATCAACGAATCTGAGCGATGAGTTCTAATATTGACCAGCCGTCCGCGGCTCCTTCATCAACAACCCAGCCTCACTTTGGCGTTGCCACGTGGCTCATCGCAGCGATTTTGATCTTCGCCGCGCTATACTACGCCAACGCGATATTTGCGCCGGTGGTCTGCGCGTTATTTATTATCGCGCTGGTATGGCCTCTCCAGAAGCGGCTTCAGGCGACCATGCCGAAGCTTCTCGCGCTCGCAATCGTGCTCCTTGCCACGATTATCGTTTTCCTCGTTTTTGGGTCTCTCATTTCCTGGGGGGTCGGACGCGTGGGCCGATCGCTGATCGCGGAAGCCGACCGTTTTCAAGCAATTTACGAACAGACCGCCACATGGCTTGAAGGTCACGGGATCATAATTGCCGGCCTATGGGCTAAAAATCTCGATGTCCGATGGCTGATGCGTGTCTTGCAGGGGATCACAACGCACCTCAATACGACTGTTACCTTTTGGCTTGTCGTACTGATCTACCTGCTTCTCGGCCTGCTTGAAGTTGATGAATTGACGGAAAAGATCCGGCATTTAAAAAATCAGGAAGCTGCTCGCGTCCTGATAGAAGGCAGCCGTTCCATTGCCGAAAAATTCCGGCATTACATGCTAATCCGAACGGCGATGAGCATCGCGACCGGCGCTTTTGTCTGGGCTCTGGCAGCCGCGGCTGGCCTTCAGTTCGCGAAGGAGTGGGGCGTCATTGCGTTTGCCCTGAATTTCATACCGTTTATCGGCCCGTTCATCGCAACGATGTTTCCAACATTATTTTCACTGGCGCAATTCGAATGGTGGCAGTCTGCGGTCCTCGTATTTATCTGCCTCAACATTATCCAGTTTGTTATCGGCAGCTACATCGAACCTCGGGTTGCCGGTCGCGCACTCGCCATCTCGCCTTTCCTTGTCCTGTTCTCTGTCTTCTTCTGGACCTATCTGTGGGGCTTTTTTGGCGCCTTCATCGGCGTGCCGATTACAATAGCGCTGCTAACGCTATGCGCGCAGCATCCTTCCACCGTCTGGGTATCAGATCTCTTCGGCGCACCGGTTGAAACTCCCGAAGGCTGAGCGCCGCACTCACCGACAAGGCTCGATTAAGTCTTCATCCCCGGAAGTTCCACACGCTCGGGCTTTAGCAGGCTAAGCCGCCCGGCCATCCCCTTCCCGAAGAGATGGACATAGAAATGGACGGTATTGTTACCCGTCGAAGCCATGACCGGTGAAGGTGCCGATATGATCCGTACACCACCACATTCTCCGACCCAATCCATGTGCCGGTGGCCATGCATGGCGACAATCCTGCTCGCCAAAGGTTGGATCTGTCGCACAAACCAAGTGCCATTAATCAATGCGGTCCCAATTCGCTTCGAGAAATCAGTGACCGGCTCGGGGTACTCCACAATGTGATGGTGCAGGGCGACGATCCAATGCGCATGCGGGAATTGACTGGTCACAGCGGCTAGATCGCTTGCCTGTTCGGCGGACATGAAGCCAAGCGCGTTGGTGAACGAGAAATGCGTTTCGGCATTGGAGTTCAGCAGGATAACGCCCAAGCCGTCCTCGTCGTCAGGCGGGAGGACCATCGGAAAGACATCCGTCCAAATCCTCGACAGGACTGACGAATGGCGAAGCGCCCCGGAGTTAGCGAAGTCAGCGATGGACATGGCGTGGGGAGCGAGCGTCGCGGATAACGTTTGGCCAATCCGGCCCGTCGCGGAATCCACCACGTGAACCTTTTCGCCTTGAACAGCGGCAATCGCCGATAAGGCTCGTATCTGGCGCAGGCGTAGCCCAGGACTTGTTGGAAGGTCGAGACGCGCCGGATTGGCGCGGTCGACAACGTTGACGTCGTGATTGCCTGGAAGCACAAGCGTGCGCGCCTCCAGTTCCGGGTATTGAGACAGTGCCGCGAAAAACTCCGCCCATTCGGCGGAGCGACCAGCGTCGGTCATGTCACCTGTAATGAGCACATGATCAAGCGGCTCTTGAGAATGGATCTTGGCGAGTTCTTCGAGGATCTGTTCCAGTCTGTCATTGCCGCGCGGCCCAGACCGTCCGCTTTCGATCCGGAACCCAAATCGTTCCCCAACCACGTGCAAATCCGAGAGATGTGCAACGCGCCATATCCGGCCCTCCTCAGGCATCTCATCGAAGGCTGGCAAATCACGGGGTTGGGCCATGACAGCGTCGGCAATTCCCCACGCCAGAGCGCTCACCGCCAAATATGAGCCCAGCACGACGACCGTGTTGGCAAGTGCCGGGACGAGGAGTCGATGCGGCGAGGTGAGGTCGGCGACGTCTCCGACCCAACGGGAGGATGGCCACGCAAGCATGACAATCCATATACCCAGTCCACATAAGACAATTCCAGCACCTGCGGCGGTCGTTGCGCGGAGGCGCGCCCGGCTCTCGGCGTCAGCGTCGCGCATCAACATGTGCTCGACCAAGTGGCGAAGGCCTTCACGGCAGAGCGCATAGCTAGGCTGAACGACCAAAGAATTCAGTGACCAAAACCCTCGTTCCGCGATCCGAAAAAGAGGCCGCCAGCCGAGCCAGCCCAGCGCAATGACAAGCACAATCAGAAAAAGCGGCCAGATACCGTCAAGGGGCGTGATGATCTTTCGAGAAAGAAGTGCCACCCATCCGGAGGCAACGAGTGGGGCAAGGCCTAGCAGCACGCCAGGCACGACAATCAGAAGTAACCAAGCGGCAAGAAGCTTGGGTAAACTGATCTCCGCCAACAGGCTTCCCGCGATAGCAAAGAGCGAGCGACGCTTTGGACTGGATGCGTCGTCCTCGATATCACCAAGGCGCGGATCGAAGAGTGGGGGCATGAAAAATGAGCTCCTTTGCTCCCTGGAGCTGCAGGGACCCTATCGTCGGCTCGCGTCTCTTTATTTATCGCAAATGCTGGCAGAAACGTTATTGGGGAGGCGAAAATTTGCGAGAAGGGCGAAATTCCGTCCTTCCCGCAATTTGGTCCCTCACCTGGCTAATGGCATTCCCAGCGGGCTAGGCGTGCGCGCCCGATCCGGAGCCCTCGTCAGTAGTTGTATGCGCGCTCGCCGTGCTCCGAAACGTCGAGCCCTTCGCGTTCTTTATCCTGAGATGGGCGCAAGCCGACAATGAGGTCTACGATTTTGTAGAGGATCAGCGAGCCAAGACCGGTCCACAAGACCACAAGACCTACCGCAGACAACTGCGCCATCACCTGCGCGCTCATGGAATATGCGGCCACAACGACCTCGCCAGGCTTCGCGACGTAATCACCGATACCCGTTCCGCCAAAGTCCGGATTCACCAAGATGCCAGTGAGGATCGCGCCGAGGATGCCGCCAACGGCATGGATCCCAAAAACGTCGAGGCTATCGTCGTAGCCAAGCGTGTTCTTGATCGCTGTCGAGAAGATGAAACAGACGATGCCTGCCGCGATCCCGAGCAGGATGGAGCCCATTGGTCCGGCGAAACCCGCCGCCGGCGTGACGGCAACAAGTCCGGCAACCAGACCCGACGCAGCACCCAGCAGGGAGGGCTTACCCTTCGTGATCCATTCCACGAACATCCACGACAACGCGGCGGCGGCTGGCGCGACGATGGTGTTGACCATCGCAAGGAGCGCGACGCCCGTCGCCTCCAGGTTCGAGCCGCAGTTGAAGCCAAACCAGCCGAACCACAAAAGCGCAGCACCGATCATCGTCATGGTGAGCGAATGCGGAGCCATCGTCTCCTTGCCGTAACCGGTACGCTTTCCGATCATGATGGCGCCAACGAGACCGGCAATACCCGCGTTGATGTGAACAACCGTGCCGCCAGCGAAGTCAATCGCTCCCCACTGGAAGATCTTCCCGGAGTCCGCCAGCACCGCCTCGAGTGCGGCATCGGCCTGCGCTTTCGCATCGCCTGTGGCCTGGGCTGCAGCCCGCGCCGCGTCAGCCACGGCATCTGGGCCAGCCCAATACCAGACCATGTGCGCGACGGGGAAATAGACAAACGTTACCCAGAGGACGACAAACAGGATGACTGCAGAGAACTTAACGCGTTCGGCGATTGCTCCTACGATCAGAGCCGGCGTGATACATGCGAACATCATCTGGAACGCCATGTAGACGTATTCCGGGATGACAACACCGTTGGAGAACGTGCCCGCCACCGACTCCGGGGTGACGCCTGACAGGAAGGCCTTCGAGAGCCCTCCGACCCAGTCATTCCAAACGCCGCCGCTAGTAAACGACAGACTGTATCCATAGGTGACGTAGATAAGGGCAACGATACAGACGATCGTGAAGACCTGCATCAGAACAGACAGCATGTTCTTGGTGCGGACAAGGCCACCATAAAACAATGCCAAACCCGGCACGGTCATGAGTAGGACGGCGATCGTGGAGATGAACATAAAGGCGGTGTCCCCTTTGTTCGGGGTCTCCGCAGCCCATGCCGGCTCACTCACGAGAGCGAGCGCAGCCGCACACGTTAGAGCCGGAATAATCCGGCCAAAGGAAACGAATCGCATCTTCTAATATTCCTTAATCTTGGAATAGCGCTGGATTGGTGGGAGTCCTAAACGGGCTCTCAGAGGGCGCTGTCGTCCGTCTCTCCGGTGCGGATGCGGACGGCGTGCTCAATGCTCGACACAAAAATTTTGCCATCGCCAATCTGGCCCGTTTTCGCAGCGTCAATGATCGCTTCGACGGCCTTATCGACATCGGGAGATTGGACGACAATTTCAATTTTGAGCTTGGGTAGAAAGTCCACGGCATATTCCGCGCCGCGGTAGATTTCGGTATGGCCTTTCTGGCGGCCATAGCCTTTGACCTCTGTCACCGTCATGCCCTGAATGCCGAGGTCTGAAAGTGCAGTACGCACCTCTTCGAGCTTGAACGGCTTGATTATCGCGGACACCAATTTCATTCCGCACCACCCTTTCAGGGTCAAACGGACAATGCTCGGGGCCTACCGAATTCTCAGCCGAGAACATCAAGAATGCTTCAAGAGCGACGCACTCCATCCGACAAGAAACAAAACTTATGCCATCTCGATACAGGGCTTCTCAAGCTGTTGAAACTGGCCCAGTTTCGTCATCTTGCACGCGTAGGTGTGTAGCCACGCAGATGAATTTATGAACAAAAAATATGCAGCTTTTATTTTTTGCATATTTTCCATTCAAAAGCTCGACTATTTCGTGTGCACACTGATGAGCAATTTACGCTCGTACGAGGGGGGTGTCCACGAGATGCTCGGCTAAAAACCAGGCTTGCAACTCGTTCGTGCGGATGAGACTGGACACGATCAGATCGTTGCTGCCGTCATCCCCCATATCCGCCAGCTTCGCGGCTGCCTCGTGCGCGTCGATCAAGATTATTTCGTGCGCCTCAAGCAATCGCGAGAGCATTGCTGGGACCTCTTCGCAGCCATCGGGAGGGCGAGGAATGTGCGTGATCTCCGCAGCATGACGAGGATCGCCGACAGCAATGCCACCGAGGGTTTGGACACGTTCAGCGATTGCGTCAATGAGTGCCGCCTGCTCACCTGCGTGCTTATCGAAAAGCAGGTGTAGCTGGTAGAAGGTGGGACCCCTCACCAACCAATGATGCTTCTTATACAGCGCGTACAGAATGGCCGTGTCGCAGAGCAGCTGGTTCAAACGCTGGCACGCGTAGCCGCGGGCATCAAAAGAGAGCCCTAACGGGAATTGCCTGACGTCCCCAAATTTTTGAATTTCCCGACCGTGTTGGTGCAGCCACGGCTGACTGCTCATTTCCCGGCGCGCATCGCCACGCTTCACGGATTTCACCATGGTCTTTGTCATCGTCGACCTCATTGGAAGCTAAGTCGGATCCGGAGGGCGCGGGAGGCAGAAAATGACGGCTTATAATGCACCGAGCGCTATGCGTTACCGCTCCTCCGGACACGAAAATTAGTTCAGATAACGGAAACGTCAGTGTTTGCTTCCCTCGATCTGAATATGGCGCACCCGCTCCTGCTCTGCATTCTTGGGCATCGTGATCGTCAGTACACCGTTTTCGACTTGCGCCTTAACTTGATCCGGGTTCACGGAATGGGGAATGCGTAACGAACGTTGGAAGCGCCCAAATGACCGTTCGACGAAATGGTAGTTTTCCTTTTCCTCTTTCTTTTCGAGCCTTTTCTCGCCGCTGATTGTCAGCATGTCATCGTCAAGCGTTACGTCGACGTCCTTTTCCGCGACGCCGGGCAATTCTGCGGTGATCATAATTTCCTTGTCGGTCTCGGAGACATTAATCTGGGGCATCAATACACCGCCGTTCTGCTCCAGATCGCCGCCTACCGACATCGGCACACCTTGGAAGACGTCCTCGAAAAGCCTATTCATGCCACGCTGGAACGACTGGAAGGGGTCGTTGCTCATCGCTCCACTACGCAAAGGCGTGAGAGAATAACGTGCCATCTCTTTCTCCTGATTGACGCAGTACATTACTGTCGCGCAACGGGCTTCCTTCGTGTCAGGAACCCGATGTGACGGCCGGAGACTCCCGTTCACATGGCCAGACAATAAAATCATGAGTGGCTAACGCAGAGTCATCCTCCGCGCGGCTGCAACGCAAATAGAGGGAAAAAGTTCCGCTTATCGGGGGTGAGCATGTGAAAGTAATACGGCTCGAAGCTCGGCGCGTGTCGCGCCAGTCTCTGCGCTAGAGCGATTCAGCTCACTGAGTGTTTCATATAATTGAACTGGCGCATGTGCAGTGACGCGCACGTTGAGCCCCGTCTCGCTGGGATTAAAACAAAATGCAAAATACGCCCCCGGAGATTAAAGCTGATGGCCCAGCTCTCATTTTTGGCGGCCCATACAGTAATTTGCAGGCTACGCGAGCCCTGCTGGCTGAAGCCAAACGCCTTAGCATTCCGGCTGAACATATCGTTTGCACGGGCGACTTGGCGGCTTATTGCGCTGAGCCTGCCGCGACGATCGCCCTTATGCGCGAGAGCGGTATCGTAGTTGTGCAAGGAAACTGCGATGAGCAGTTAGGTGAGGGCGCGGACACATGCGGCTGTGGCTTTGCTGAGGGCAGCGCCTGTGAACGCCTTTCCGACACTTGGTATTCGTATGCAAACCGTCACATAAGCACGACAGACCGGCACTGGCTTCGTGATCTGCCATACAGGATTGACTTGTTGATCGGCGGTCGCCGCCTCGCCGTAGTCCACGGCACTCCCAGCGCCATCAATCAATTTATTTTCGCGACATCGCCGAGCGATCTTAAGCGCCAGGAACTGGATCTCGTCGGATGCGATGGCATTTTGGGTGGGCACTGCGGTTTGCCGTTTACAGAACTGATCGGTGGGCGGCTCTGGCATAATCCTGGCGTGATTGGCATGCCCGCCAACGACGGCACGGCGCGTGTGTGGTACAGCCTGCTTATTCCAGAGACTTCCGGGCTGCGGATCGAACACCGCGCGCTCGACTATGACCATCAGACTGCGGCTCGCATGATGGAACTGGAAAACCTACCGCAGGGCTATGCCGATGCGCTGAGTTCCGGTGTCTGGCCTAACTGCGATATTCTTCCTGTGCGCGAGAGGAGGACCCAAGGCTTCGCGTTATCACCCTCCAGCGTCGCGTGGACCAACGTTGCCGTAGGCCGCTCCCGTCGCACCACACATCGTCAACGTTGCTGTGGCCTGACGTGTACTCCGAAACTCTCACGTCGACTGCACCGTCTAACGCTTGAATTCTAAAATTTAAAAAATTCTCCCGAGTGCGGAAGAGTGCTCGGCTTGCCCTCGATCCACAGGTCGCTGGCAGACTGCGGGATGGTTACGTCATGGACGTAAATGATCTGATCTGCATCGCCGTACACCGTCGCACGGAGCAACAACGCAGTCTCCCCTGGCTTTGTTTTGATATGCTTTGCGACGCGACGCTCAGGCTGGACTAAGCGAAGGCGTTGTGTGATCCGCCGAAACGGCGTTTCGCTCTGCATGAGCTTTTTGAGGTTTACGCCCTCAAGCTCCGCATCCGTGCGATCTAGAAATATCGGAAAGCGATCGGCGTCGACATAGAACAGACTGTGGACGTTGAACTGGTCAGCGATGTTGATCTTACGCTCAAGGCAAATCGGGCTCGTACATTCACCAAGCAACTCGTAAATGGCCGGGCCGGGTTCAACCGGCTTTCGGCTTAACAAATGCGGATAGACGGGTTGCCATTGTCCGTCGAAATCGCCAAAGCGAAAATGGAGTGGGTCCTCCAGACGGCCGCGCCAGGACTGCACCTCAGTGCCCAGAGCCTTTCGCCGACGCACGAGGCCTTGATCCACGAGCGTGGCTAAAGCCTTCTGGACAGTACCCAAGCTGTAAGGCGTCATCGTGGTGAGATCCGCCTCAGCAGGCAGGCGCTCGCCCTCCGCCAAAATGCCTTTAGCTATGGCTGAAGCCAGCACTTCTGACAGCAACTTATGCTTGGGAAGTTTAGCAGTAGCGGCCCTGTTGAGTTCACTCTGCAAAAACTTTTCAAGACGACTCCGACCACGCTTCTTGCGGCCGCTCGGTTGCTTAAAAGTCGCAGATTCCGTGTCGTCCGGCTGGCACTTCACTGTTGACATCTTTGGCCTGTGGTCATCTATCATGGGGCAAACTATACAGTTTCTCATTTGGAGCGGCTAGTGAGCGTGAACGGCCTCAGCGGAACGAACAGGCCGGAGATCTCTCATCAGCAAGAAACTCAATAAGGCGATTCCGACGTGGGCCGGTCGCGGCTCTCGCAAAGAGACGTCTTCATAAAACTATAAAGGAGGAGGAGACAAAAAATGCGTATATTTCCTTTAGCTGCCGCTGCAATCGGCCTGACATTGGCAGCTGGGCCCGCAGCTGCGGACTCATATCGCCTTTCGCTGTCCACTTGGGGCAGCCCCAAACATCCACAAGTTAGCCACTTCGTTCCTGAATTTACCAAACTCGTCGGAGAGCGTTCGGATGGACGGATTAAGTTCCGCACGTTCGAAGGCGGCGAGATGGTCAAGCAGCAGTTCGTGCCAACGGCCGTGCCTCAAGGAACCGTCGACATCTCCTTGACGACGCTGGATAATTGGTCGGGCCGCACATCCGATGTGACGATCCTGACGACCCCTCTATGGACTCGGTCCATGAAGGACACGCTGGGGGCTTTGAAGCCGGGCCAACCGATCTATGACTACTTCGACAAGAAACTCCGCGAACAAGGCGCGATATTGCTCTGCGCCTTTGATATCGGTCCTCCGGTTTTATCGACGAGCTTCCCGATCGAGCATCCCTCCGACCTCGCGGGCAAAAAGATCCGCGTGTACTCGAAGGGCGCTGGCCAAATGATGCAGGCACTCAAGGCCGCCCCGACGACCATGAGCGTGGGCGAAGTCTATTCGGCTCTGCAGCGCGGCACGGTTGACGGTGCTATTGGCGGTCTCCAGGGCGCTGTCGGCCTTAAGCACTTCGAAGTAACAAAGTACATGCTCGCTCCCATGGGTGCTCTGGGAACGCTGATCCACGCGTATGTCATGAACAAAGACAAGTTCGAAAGCATGCCGGAGGATTTGCAGAAGATCGTTATGGAGTCTGCCGCGAAAGCTCGGGACGCCATGCAGGGTTACATCATCGATAAGTATGGTGACTTTGTTGACCAGGTGCGCAAGCACGGCAACACCGTGACGGTGCTCGAGGCGGGGACACCAGGTTATGACGAGTGGCGCAACGCCCTTCAGGGCGTGAACGACGAAGCGCGCCGCACGTATCCCAAAGAACTCGTCGAGCTTATCGAGACGAAATAATCGTCCGATTCCACCGATGACTGTGACGGGCACCGGCGCCCATACGAGGTGTATGGCCCAGTGCCCGTCCGCGTCTACCAATCCAGGAATCAAGCAGGTCTAGCATGCGCGGACTGATCCAGGTGCTTCAACCGATGTGCCGCTTTATGTCAATTGTCTCGATAATTTTGCTCGGGCTTTTGGCTTTTCCAATTGCTTACGACGCAACGATGCGCGCTTTCGGAAAACCCACAATCTGGGTGTTCGAAACAACGCTCTATCTCTTCATCGCAGGCGGCTTTCTGGCGAATACGCTGGCCATGAGTTCGGGTGCGCACTTCCGAGTCATGATCCTCGCTCAGGCTTTCCCCTCCTTGAAGCCCGCACTCGATTGGCTCGCATTGATCCTCACTCTTCTGTTCTCGATCCTACTGATCGGAACCGGCTCATATTTCGTCTGGTATAGTTGGTCGAACGACATCCTGTCGGCCACTTTGCTCGAAGTTCCACTTTGGATTCCGCAACTTGCCATTCCAATTGGCGGCGTCGGCCTGTTCCTGCAGACGCTGATTCACATCTGTGAAGGCAAGATGCCGGAAGGCAAAGAAGTGATTATGGAGTAGCCCCCCATGGATCTTATCGACTGGGCGGGTTACATCTCGATCGCCCTTCTCTTCCTCATGATGCTCCTGGCTGTGCCCATCTTTGTTTCGATGGGCCTCGCGGCCTTTGCTGCAGCACTACTCATCGATGACTTCCAGCTTGTGGCGCGGACGTTCATCCAGACCGTGTGGCAGGGCGCTTCAATTTTCGAACTGGTTGCGTTGCCCCTGTTCATCCTCACGGGCACGATCATGCAGCAAACGGATGCCGGGCGAGACTTGTTTGCCGTGACCAAAGCATGGGCCGGCTCGATCTCGAACTCGCTCGGCGTCGCAACGATCGTCGCTTGCGGTATCTTTGCTGCGATTTCCGGTTCCAGTATCGCAACAGCCGCGACGGTTGGCTTGGTCGCTATCCCGCTTCTGCTCGAAGAAGGCTACGGGAAAACCCGTGCGGGCGGTTTTGTGGCTGGCGGGGGAACGCTCGGCATTGTGATTCCGCCGTCGATCCCGCTCATCCTCTACGGCGTACTAACCGAAACTTCTATCGGTCAGTTGTTCATTGCGGGCGTGGTTCCCGGGATCATCATGCTCACGGCATTTACGCTCGTGGTCTACTTCTCCCGCCCCCAGATCAAAGGAACGCAGGACGTTTCATGGAGCGAATGTCTTTCATTGACGTTGCGTTGCAGCGGTGTCTTGGCACTGCCCATCATTATTATCGTCGCAATTTATACTGGCATCTTCACGCCGACAGAGGTCGGCGCGCTCTCGGTAATCTACTTGTTGATCCTTGGTCTCGCTCAGCAACGACTAACGTTTGGCAAGTTCGTCGCTGCGTTGCGTACCGCCACAGCAACGACAGGCATGTTGTTCATGCTCATCGTTTTTGGTCAGTACTTCGCGCACTTCCTGACGTTCGAGCAGGTGCCACAGTCGATCGCTCACGCGATTACCGATAACGCCACTGGCGTTTGGGCGATCACGCTGATGATCCTAGCCTATCTGGTACTCGGTACGTTTTTGGAGAGCGCGGCAATGCTGCTCATCTCCATTCCGATTTTCGCACCTGTCGCTGCAGCAGCCGGCATGGATCCGCTCGTATTCGGTATCTTTGCCGTCATCGCCATGGAGATCGCGCAGATATCGCCTCCTGTCGGCGTCAATCTTTTCACCATCCATGGCATCTCGGGAATAGGTCTCTGGACGCTTGCACGCGGGGTGATCCCTTTCATCCTCATTCAGATCTGCATGCTGTACATCGTCTACTTCTTCCCCGAGATCGTCCTTTGGCTCCCCCACTCCATGAAATGAACAGCTCAATCCTGGCAATAACGAAGAAGGTGACCAGAAATGACAATGCGCCTCACGGAGCATGAGCAGGAAATGGCCGCAGGGCTCCACGGACCACCGCGCAAGTGGGCTATGGAAATGCTCATGAAGGTCGGGACCGTGTTCGACGCGGAAGACCTGGTAGAGATTTCCCAAGTCCATCTCATGGCGGACACGGAAGCCACCGGCGAAGAGGGCGTACGCTTCGTCGAATGGATCGGCACACATGAGCCTTCGCAATCCATGGTGCGCGTTCCGGCCGTAACGGATCCCCGCGGTGCCGACTTCACCGGATATAAGCGGATCAAACAGCCGGAAAAGTTCATCGAACTCGAACGGCGGGCTGACGCCGCGTTTCGTGCGCTCGGCTTTATGATGACAGACACCTGCATCAACTATCAGACGATTAATCCGCCTGTTCAGGGAGAGCACCTCGCATTCGGCGATACAGGCTCTTCGATCTATGCGAATTCCGTCTTGGGCGCGCGCACGAACTTTGAAGGCGGCCCTTCGGCACTCGCCGCGGCGCTCACAGGCCGTGTCCCGCGCTACGGTTTCCATTTGGACTCCTGCCGCCGCGGCTCGACACGGTTCGTCATCGACGTTCAGCCTAATGGCCTTAGCGACTGGGGTGCCTTAGGTGGTATTATCGGCCGGCAGATGAAGTCCTATTGGGAAGTCCCTGTCATTGAGGGCGTTACCTCTGCACCTACCTCTGACGAGATCAAACACTTCGGCGCAGCGCTCGCAAGCTTTGGTTCGACACCGCTCTTCCACATGATTGGGGTGACGCCGGAAGCTCCCGATCTCGGCGCAGTCTTCGATGGTCCGGCGCCTGAACCGCGCCGCATTGGCGATAGTGACCTCGCGCAATTCTACAAAGACTTCGGCCCCAAAGACGACAAGCTCGATGTCGTGGTGTTTGCAGCACCGCAGCTATCATTGTTCGAGCTTGAGTCTCTCGCGCGGCTACTTCAGGGCCGCAAGGTTAATGACAAAGTTACGCTCATTGCCACGACATCGCCCGAGATGAAGTCTGCGGCGGACCGCATGGGCCTCACCTCCATGATTGAAGGCGCCGGCGGCATCGTTCTGCAGGGCGTGTGCTTCTATCAGATGCATGCGCGTGAGATCGGCGAAGCCAACGGCTGGCGCAATTTGCTTTCGAACTCAGCAAAGCTCGTCAACATTCTTGGCGGATACGGATATCAAACTCACCTGGCGGATATGGCCGCCTGCGTGGATGCTGCTGTTGCGGGGAGGATCGGCGCATGAGCACTCGGGTTTACAAAGGTCACGTCGGCACCGGCGCGCCCGTTACGGGCGAAGCGCTCGTAGCAAGCGACAACTTTTCGGCACGTTACGATCTGGATCTCGTTGCCGGAATTTTCTCGCGCCCAACACATGCTCTGCATGGGCAAAGTTATGTAGGCAAGATCCTGATCCTGAACGCCGCCAAGGGTGGCGTTGCGACGGCGTGGATGTTGAGAGATATGAAGGCCTGTGGCCGCGCACCGGCGGCCCTCATCCTGAACTTCGCGAATACGATCATGGTTCAGGGCGCGGCTTTCGCCGACCTGGCTCTAATCGACCGGTTCGATGTTGACATCACGACCGCTATCAAAAACGGCGAACCTGTCGCCGTAGACCCAGCCGCCGGCACGCTCACAGTCGGCTAATGGCTTCATTGTCGGGCAGGCGCGCAGACCTGAAGAGGTCTTCGGAGCCTGCCCACAATTCAGCAGGGCTAACTTATTTTTTTCAACATCACTTTCCCAAATTCATACTCTTCTTTGAAACTTGTCTTGGATGTTGCCTAAGCGCGCTGTGCCTTTTCGGAAATCGCGCCTTTAAGGCCCATAGCCTCCGTATTCACCACCAACCGACCATTTATGGCAAAATCCGAAATCGCACATGATGTTTGAGTAAAGGAGACCTCGCGATGGAGCGCCCCCCGAAAAGAAACCGGCTTACTCCCTGGTATATTGGGCTGGTTATAACTCTCGCCGCTGTTGCCTTTGTCGGCGGACGAATGTACGCGGGCGAGTGTTCTGCACCACTTTTTGTAGAGCTCGGCGTACTTCTTGTTATTCCAGCGGTCTACCTCACACTTATGTACTTGACTTTTATCAGTCAGGACTGAGCTGAAATTGTCTTAGCTTGAGAAACGAGCGGGACGCTGGCCCGGGGGGAAAGCCAGCGTCCACTTTTGCTACAGGCCCCGGGGGGTGAGGGCTCGCCGCCGAGGGTGGGCGGCTTTGGTAGCCTTCACAACTTAAAGTATTGTTGGCGGACGAGATTTGACACGCATCAAAACTTGATGCGGCATGTTGGATTCGCGCTGCCGCATGATTAGTCTCCTGCGGCATCTGCGAGTCAGGCATTCTTCTTTCTTTTTGTAATTGCTTGTTTTTCTCCTGAAGCATCCCCTTCACCACCGCGTTTCCGTCCCCCGATAATCACGCCTCCATCTTGATGCGGATCAAGGCCAGACCCACGTCTTTTGGTAGGTACTATAGGGCATATAGCGACAGGAGGACGCCATGAAAGCTGCCGATATCATGACCACGCAGGTGGTTACTGCGAATGACGAGAGCCGCATCGCGGATGTCGCCAATTTGCTCCTGCAAAACCACATCAGCGCCGTGCCTGTCGTCGACGGCTCAGGCAAGTTGGTGGGTATCGTGAGCGAGGGCGATCTCGTCCGTCGCGCCGAAATCGGCACGCAAAGCCGCCATTCCTGGTGGCTGGAGATGTTTTCGAGCCCAGAGGCTTTGGCGCGGGAATATATCAAGGAGCACGGACAGCGCGCTCGTGACATTATGACGAAGAACGTCGTTACCGTCGGCCCTGACGCATCACTTGATGTGATTGCAAACCTTCTTGAAAGCCACCGGATCAAACGAGTTCCGGTCGTCGAAAACGACAAGCTCGTCGGCATCGTCAGCCGGTCTAATCTTGTCCGCGCTCTTGCGGCGGGAGCCAAAGACCTGCTCGCTACGGGCAATCCCGATGACGCCAATATTCGCGAGCGCGTGCTCTCCGGCCTCAAATCTGAACCGTGGTGCCCCTTCATGCTCAATGTCGTCGTACACAAAGGCCAGGTCGACCTTTGGGGTATCGTCAAAAATGAAGATGAGAAGAGGGCTGCGCGCATTGCCGCGGAAGTCACGCCCGGCGTTGTTGCGGTTCAAGACAAGCTTGTGATCAGCCCGCCGAGCTACGTCTGAAACCTAACTTACTCTTCCAGCCCGTCTTCGAGTCATCCGGAGCGTCACAGATGGGCTGGAAGTGGTCTGACGCTTTTCGTTAGACTTGAGCGGTCCCCACTCTTTTTCTTACCGTTTCCAAAAATCGGTCCACGCTGACTGTGACTTCTGCGCGAGATCGTCAGGCAGGCTACTCCGGGTTCTCGGCAGGGACCGATTGCGCCGACGCTTCGTGGCAACGAGTTTGGTCTGGCGGGGACAGATGGTCGTGTCGATGCCGTATCGACGGTAACGCTTGAGAGAGCGACCTACGCCAGCTGAGACAACGCCGCTTCTCGTTCAAACTCCTTGTTAGGCATCCTCCTCCTTTGTGCCGCTGGAGCATCCTGTGATGCGACAGCTTTCTTGGGCACGTCGATGATATGACGATTGCCGATGAATTTGTCCTGCCGATAGACGGCCACACTATCAATCGATATTTCCCGTTGAAAATAAAGCTTGCACCAACGGGGCCCAGACGGATATGAGCGGTATGTCTGATTGAAAATAACGGAGGGAGACTCTCGATGCCCCAATCACCACTTCGTACGCGCATATGGTCTGCGGCCACGTGGTTCCCCGCAGTCCTGTTTGCCGTCATGCTTTCAACGGTTGCGAAGGCTGCGGACGTGAAGGTCGCAGTGGCGGCCAATTTCACCGAAGCCGCCAAGGAGATTGGGTATCTATTCGAGAAGGAGACCGGGCACAAAGCGGTCTTCAGCTTCGGCTCCACCGGTCAGCTCTACACGCAGATCACTCAGCAGGCTCCCTTTGAAGTCTTCATTGCCGCCGACCAAGCGCGTCCTGAAAAGGCGGTGAAGGAGGGCTTTGCCGTTCCGGACAGCCGCTTCACCTATGCGACCGGGAAAATCGTCCTATTCAGCAAAAACCCGGATTTTGTGAAGGGCGAAGCGACACTCAAGGACGGGAAGTTCAACAAAATTGCCATCGCCAATCCCAAAACCGCACCTTACGGCGCTGCCGCAGTCGAAGCGATGAAAGCTCTTGGTGTCTACGATGATCTTTCCGATAAGATCGTACAGGGCAATAATATCGCCCAGACGTATCAGTTCGTAGACAGCGATAACGCCGAACTCGGCTTTGTTGCGCTCTCACAGGTGGCCGCCAAGACGGAAGGATCCCGCTGGATTGTTCCAGAAGATCTGTACGCCACGATCGCGCAGGACGCCGTCCTGCTAAGAGGTGGTGAAAAGAACGAAGCAGCTGTTGCTTTCGTGAAATTCCTGAAAGGCCCCAAGGCGCTCGAAGTTAAGGAGAAATTCGGGTACGGCGCGGGTAAGTAAAGGCGCTCTAACGCATGCTCGATCTTGGGGAACTGTGGTCTCCCATCCGGCTCACGCTAGAACTCGCGGCTATCACGACGGTGATGCTGCTCATCATCGGAACACCCATCGCGTGGTGGCTTGCTCGTTCGAAGGCGCGGTGGAAGGAGGCGGTGGCGACTGTTGTCGCTATGCCGCTCGTTCTTCCGCCGACTGTGCTGGGTTTCTATCTTCTCGTTACGCTGGGGCCCAACGGCCCCGGCGGTTGGCTGGCCGGGTTGGCAGGGGGGCGGTCTCTAGCCTTTACCTTCGAGGGGTTGGTAATCGGATCGGTGATCTACTCCATGCCTTTCGTTGTTCAGCCGATCCGCAACGCGTTCGAAGCATTCGGAGAGCGGCCGCTCGAGGTTGCAGCGACCTTGAGAGCGACACCATGGGATACGTTCTGGTCGGTGGCCGTTCCGCTTGCTCGCCCCGGCTTTATGACGGGCGCCGTTTTGGGATTTGCCCACACGGTGGGGGAGTTCGGCGTGATACTTATGATCGGTGGCAATATTCCAGGAGAAACCAAAGTCCTGTCGGTCGCGATCTATGATTATGTCGAGACCTTGCAATGGACGGAGGCCCACATCCTTGCGGGGGGCATGCTGGTCTTTTCCTTCAGCGTGATCCTGACCATGATGGTGCTGGAAAAAAGGATGGGGCGGCCGGGATTGTGAACGCTGGTGAAGCTCGCATAGACGTCGCCTTCGCGGGCACGCTCGGAGCATTCTCTCTCGATGTCTCCTTCCAAGCCCCCACGAAGGGCATCACCGCGTTATTCGGACCCTCGGGGTGCGGAAAGACAAGCGTTCTGAGGTGTATGGCCGGGCTTAATCGGCTGACGGGAAAACTCACGGTCGGCGACGAAGTCTGGCAAGATGACGCGACGAATACCTTCCGCAAACCCTATGACCGACCGATCGGGTATGTATTCCAGGAAGCAAGCTTATTTCCACATTTGTCCGTCCGCTCCAACCTTCTTTTCGGAGCGCGGCGCGCCTCAAAAAAAGCCAACGCAAACGCATTGAAGTTCGACGATATTGTCGCTCTGCTTGGCATCTCGCATCTGCTTGAGCGGGCGCCATTGGCTCTTTCTGGCGGTGAACGTCAGCGCGTTGCCATCGGCCGCGCGCTTCTCTCCCAACCCCAACTTCTGCTCATGGATGAGCCGTTGGCGGCGCTGGACCGCATGACGAAGGAAGAAATCCTTCCTTACCTCGAAGCTTTGCACGAAAGCCTGCTCATCCCGATCGTGTATGTCAGTCACGATATCACGGAGGTGGAGCGCCTAGCCGATACACTCGTCCTCTTGCAAGACGGCCGCGTTGTTGCGGCTGGGCCGCTTTACACGCTTCAGTCCGATCCCGAGTTGCCTCTCCTACAAGCTCCGGAGGCATCGGTTACCATCGAGGGGCAGGTTATGCGGTTTGATGAAACCTACACCCTCACGACCTTAGCCGTTGCGGGCGGAGAATTGGTGGTGCCCGGCCATCAGGGCGCGGCCGGCGGTCTTCGGCGCCTGCGTATCAGCGCGTCAGATGTAAGTTTCACTCGAGTTATCCCGCGCGAGACGACAATTTTGAATTGCTTGCCCGCCCGCATTCTCTCGATCACAAGCCATGGTGGTGGCAACGCCGCACAAGTCAACGTCATTGCCGGACTCGGGGAGGATGGCAACGGCGCGCGTATCGTCGGCCGCATTACCCGCAAATCCAAAGAAGCCCTCGAAATGGTCGAAGGCGCGCAGGTATTCGCGCAAATCAAGAGCGTCGCGTTGATCGCTGCGAAATCTGGCAGTGCTCTGGCCGCTCCGAATTCTCCCTCTCGCTAGAATTCGGCAAGGTTGATGGCTCTTCGACCACCCCACGCAGGACAACCTTGCGCCGCTTATGCTCAACCTAAAACTTGTGGTCTGTGGATCGGTACCGCGCAGCAGGGCCTGTGCACAGTCAACAAGCTCAAAACATTGATAGAATCAGTTCCCCTTGTATAGTGGCTGTGCACAGAGTCGTTGTGCAGGTGTATTTGCGTAAAGACCTGAAAACAAACGCAAATCGGATCACTATTGTTCTCTTCCTTTTTCAGATTGACCCGCGTTTTGGGGGCAGTAGCGCTGCTGCTGATGTTGTCTACGGTTTATGCACATGCCGTGGACCTTTTTGGTGTGTCACTTATCGGTGAACAGAATGCTGTACCGGAGGGGGCGCTGGCTTATACGGCGGCCATCGAAATCGATGGAGAAGACCGCAGCCTCAAAGACAAACTCTCGCAGATTTCCCTGCTCGTAACGAACGCCAAACAAGGCGCGGCTGATACCGGCGCTCTTGCCGCACGTGCCCAGGCTGATATCGAACAGCTAACCGCAGCGCTCTACGCCGAAGCGCACTACGGCGCGAAAATTGATGTTCGCATCGCTGGCATTCCTCTCGGCACCTTCAACCCGGACGCAATCGAAGCAACACCGTCAGCTCCCATCGTTGTCCAGATAAGCATCGCGCCGGGGCCGGTTTTCCACTTTGGGCAGGTGGCTTTCACACAAACCGCCCCGACCCGCGCTCAACCTCCGACAGAGCCCGAGTTCTACAAACTTGTGCGTGGCGCGCCTGCACGGTCGGATATCATCATCACTGCAATTGACCGGTTTGTGGAGGAGTGGCGCCGGGCCGGATATCCTTTCGCCCGCGTTGCGCAGAAGGACATCCGCGCCGATCACGCACGCTCCATGGTCGACCTCCATGTTGCCGTCGATCCCGGCGCACCGGCTGTCTACGGCTGGATTAGTGTTGTCGGTACGAAGGACATGAGTAGCGACACCATCGCAGACCAAAGCGCGCTGAGGCCCGGGCAACGCTTCGACCCGAAGGATCTCAAGACAACGCGGGAGCGCTTGCGCAAGCTTGAAGCCGTCGAGAGCGTCCGCATTGTTGAGGGTGAAAACGTCGACGCAAGCGGGGGCATTCCGATCACGCTCGATGTCACCGAACGCAAACCTCGTTTTTTTGGCGCGACCGCTTTCGTTTCCACGCTCGATGGCGCGGAAGTTGGAGCCTTCTGGGGACACAGAAACCTATTCGGCGAGGGTGAGCGACTGCGCGTGGATGGGTCAGTCTCACGGCTCGGTGCCGATTCTATTGATCAGCTCCAGTACAACGCCGGCGCTGTGTTCTCGAAGCCGGGCATTCTCGATATCGACACGGATCTCTTTCTCGAATTTCGCTTTGAGCGGGAAGCCCCCGATACGTACGACAGTTATTCCGGACGCATTAAGGGAGGGCTGTCTCGCCGGTTTGACGACCACTTGTCTGGAACGATCGCTTTGGAAGGACGTCAGGCCTACGTTGAGGATGCGTTCGGCGACCGGGACTTCACCCTTATCTCCCTGCCAACAGAGATTGATTACGATACACGCGACAACAAACTCGACCCGGCAAGCGGCGTGCACATCTTCTTACGCGGTGCACCTACGGTCGACGTGGCCGGGGGAAATGCGTTTGTCGAGAGCCGTGCCCAACTCGCCAGCTATCTTGCGCTTACCGAAGAACGCCGCGCTATTCTTGCAGGTCGGGTTGTCGTCGGCAGCGTTGCTGGCGCCTCCCTGATCGATGTCCCGGCAACGTCGCGATTTTTTGCAGGTGGCGGCGGCTCGGCTCGCGGTTACGAATATCGCAGTCTCGGACCAGAATACCGCGGCGAAGTTACTGGCGGCCTCGCGCTTGCCGAGGCTTCGGCTGAGTTGCGGCTCCGCGTGACAGAAACAATTGGGCTCGTGCCGTTCATCGACGTTGCAGCGGTTTCTTCCGAAAGCACGTTCGACTTTTCGGATCCCCTTTATGTCGGCGCGGGGATTGGACTGCGCTATTTCTCGGCTATCGGGCCGATCAGGCTCGATGCTGCCGTGCCCCTGACCGAACGCGATGACCGTCCGGGCTTTGGCCTGTATGTCGGTCTCGGGCAGGCGTTCTGATGCGCCGTGCCGCCATATGGGCCGGCCGGATCCTCGCCGGATTCATTGTTGTCGCTCTGGTGACATTTCTGACGCTGATGACCACCACGGGGCAGCGTTTTGCGCTACGCATTGCCGAATACGCCATCGCTTCGGCGGACGGCGGCGTTACTTTCGGCACGCTTGAGGGATCGCTGCTGTCGGAAGGCCGCATCGACCGTATCGGCGTTCAGGACCGGGATGGAACTTGGCTCGACGTTCGCAATGTCGAATTCTCCTGGCGCCCCTTGGCTCTGATCCACGGACGCTTGGAAATCCTCAATCTCACGGTTGGGATGGTCGATATTCAACGCACTCCGTTACCCGCGTCTCAACACTCAACCAATTCGACCTCATCGGATTCTTCGCTCGTCGCGCTTACCGCACAGCGATTAGAAATCAAGGAGATCGTGCTCCGCGAGGCTACAGATGTTCCGGCTCGCCTTCATGTGTCCGGCCGCGCAGACCTCGTTGATCTTGAGCGTGGGCTCTCTGCTCAGATCAAGATCAGACGGCTCGATGTACCCGGCGGCAAATTAGAGGCGCACTTATCCTACCGTCCCGACAAGCGCTCTCTTGATCTGGTCGCGCAGGCTTCCGAACCGGGGCGAGGGCTCGTGGCGACGCTGCTCGACATCCCTGGCGCACCACCGCTCAGCTTTGTTTTCAATGGCACTGGTTTGTTGGACGCATGGCGTGCGCAGTGGTCAATGGCGGCGACGGACCAGCCGTTTGCGGCGGGTACGGTTCAGATCGATCGAGACGGCGAACGCCATCATCTCGATGCGCGCTTTGAGGGATATCTGCAAGCTTTCGTCCCGCCAGCGCTTTCCAGCTTACTTGCCGGAAAAACTACAGGCACGATCAAGGGAGCCTGGGCCGGGATTAAGCGATTTGATGCTGAAAGTGTTCTGCTCGCGAGCGACGCGTTGCGCGTGACGGCTGCTGGTGGATTTGAACCGGACGAAGGTTATGCGTTTGGGCGTCTTGATGCGCGTGTGACGCGGGCTGACGGTCAAAACGTTCAGATCGCGCTCGGCCCGGACGCTCCGCTCTCTTTTCGTGATCTCGAAGTTCATCTCTTGCTGCCCGAGACGAAGTCAGAGCGCCGCGTCGAGACCTCGCTCATTGCCAAAGATCTGGCTGGCGATTGGGGGAGCCTTGAACGCCTGGACGTTACAGGCCAAGGCATCCAGCAACACCCGGCTGGCGAGTCCGAACTCGCGCTAGGGCGTATCGACGTACGCATAGTTCCGCAGGGCCTTCAGCCGCTCACGCCGGGTCTTTCAGATGTAATCGGCCCAACTCCAGAAGCGCAATTGACGGGCAGCTTATCCTCAACTGAAGGAAAGATTGACGGTTTACGTATCGTCACATCCGCTGGTGTTGTTCGGGGACGCGGCACGTTTAAACGAGGCATCCTGTCGGCCTCCGCTGAATTGGAGGCCCAAGATCTCTCCAAAACGTCCGCACTTGCCGGGCAACCACTTGGTGGGCAGATCACCGTACAATCCGAGATATCATTTACGCCGAGCACCGGTTCCTTTTCCGTTGCGCTCGATGCAACGGGCCAGGACCTTGCGGCCGTCAATCCAAGTTTCGCCAAGGCACTAAAAGGAACGACGCGCCTTTCAGGAAAAATCGACGGTGCGACGTCGGGCAAACTTACCATCAACGATGTGTCACTCACCGCTGCGGGTTTGAACGGCCGAGCAAGCGGCGCAATCGACGACACCAAGGTCGACGTGAATTTCGAGGCCCAGGTCGCAGATTTGTCTTCGCTCGACAACGCACTCAAAGGACAAGCGCGGCTCATCGCACAGTTGAAGGGGCCGCGAAACGGCTTCACCACGAATATCTCACTTGATGGGCAAGGGGTCACACTGCACGGACAGCCAGTGACCAGCCCGACCGCTAAGTTCGCGGGGCAGGGTTCATTTGCGGCACATGCCGGTACATTCACCATTGGTGCGCAGATTGCGAAGCGCGCTTTATCCGGGCATAGCAGGCTCGCCTTTTCGGCGGACGGTGCTACGGCTGTCGACGATTTGAGGATCTCGTTTGGGGCGATACAGGCGCAAGGCAACATCCTCACGACAGCAAGTGGCGTACCCATCGGCAAGCTGTCGGTTACCGCACCGTCACTTTCCGACCTGTCGGTGATTATGGGCAAGCCCGTTGAAGGTGGGCTTGCCGCGCACCTGGAGCTTTCTGAAAACTCCGGCACCCCCGCCGTTGTCTTGCGGGCGGAAGCTGATCGTGTCCGTTACGAGGGCATGCAGCTGCGCGGCTTCAAAGCCGTTGGTAGTGCGCAGAACTATCTGGCAGCACTGCAGGTCAATGCTGAACTCCGGCTGCAGGATCTTACGACCGATGGACTGAACGTGAGTGACGTGCGCGTTGATGCGCACAACACAGAGAACGCTTCAGTTCGTGTGACCGGAGCGGGCACCATCAATGGCGGAACCTTCCGTCTTGTCAGCGGACTTACCCAGCGCGACACGGCTTTTGATGTCGCGATTAGCGAGGCTGAGTTAAGGAAGGGCGCGCGCTCACTCCGCCTCAAGACTCCTACGCAAATCTCTATAGCTGATGGCGCAACCAAACTTCAGAAGATCGCGATCTCGGCAGGAGACGGCCTCATTGAGATCGCGGGAGGCACGGGGCCAGACGCTCTCGCTTTAGACGTTGTTCTCAAGGCCGTTCCCGCGAATATTTCCGATGCCTTCACTGAGGACCTCCGACTTGAGGGCGTCATTGACGGGAGGGTTGCTGTACGCGGCTCATCGGCTTCACCCGTCGCAGAAACGAAGCTTAGTTGGCGCAATGCCTCGGCAGGCCCCAGCCGAGCGCAGCACCTGCCTCCCGTTAACATCGACCTGACGGGCCGGTTTGCCGGCCAGAAGGCGAGTGGTGTCGTTACGGTTCGTGGACCCGATCGCCTTCAGGTCAACGTTGATGGGTCCGCCATAACCAATGACCGGGGAGAGGTTAAGGCTCAGATCACGGGCGACCTTCCACTAGCTTTAGCGAACGGGATTTTAGGAGCGCGGGCGACACGTGTTGGTGGCCGCGCAACCCTTGCGGCTGAGGTTGGTGGCACCATCGCAGCGCCAGCAATTGCAGGCTCGCTTAGTCTCGCCAACGTTACGGTGGATGATCCCGGAACGGGCCTGAAACTAACGGATACCAAGGGGATCGTCCGCTTCACCCAAAGCAAGATCTCCATAGAAAAGCTCGAAGCCACGAGCGCCAAGGGCGGCACCCTAAACGCCAACGGTAATGTTGTGATCGACGGTAGCGCTCCTGTCGACATTCAACTTGCCCTCGGCTTGTCGGGCTTCAAGTTTGACGATCGCCAGCTCATGGCTGGAGAGGTGGACGGGGCTCTGGATATTCGCGGCACGCCCTCGGCCCTCACGGCGGGCGGAACGATCTACATCAAGCGTCTCGATGTCACCGTGCCGAACCAATTACCACGTTCCGTTTCCGAACTTGAGCTGAAGCATGTCAACGCGCCCACCCATATTCAAAAGCGTGAAAAGGCGCGCTCGGGAGAGGGTAGCGAAGGCGAACCCATGCACGTGGCGCTCGACATCCGGATCGAGGCCGCAAACAGGATATTCGTTCGCGGCCGCGGGCTGGATGCGCAGCTTGGCGGCGATTTGCGATTGCAGGGAACCGCGGCCCGCCCCATGGCTGTCGGTGCGTTCGCCATGGAGCGGGGGCGCTTGGCCATTCTCGGCCGGCAGCTTGACTTCAAACGTGGCAACCTCGACTTCAACGGCTCTGTCGAGCCGCAGCTCGATATGGAGGCGTCCGGGCCAGCCGGAGATGTGACGGTCATCGTTTCTGTGACGGGCGCGGCATCCAAACCGACTTTCAATTTTTCATCCATTCCGGAGCTCCCCGAAGACGAAGTCGTGGCGCGCTTCCTTTTCAACAAAGAACTGGCAGGCCTTTCGCCGCTGCAGCTCGCACAACTCGCAAGCGAAATCGACAAAATCGGTGGGTTATCGAGTGGCCCCAGCGTCCTCGATCAACTCAAGAGTTCGGTTGGTATTGATGTACTCGACGTTGGGACCGATCAAAATGGCGGAGCAACGGTATCGGCTGGCAGCTATGTCGACGAGAAGACCTATATCGGCGTGCGCGGGGGCACATCGATGGATTCAAGCCGCGTCGTTATCGACCATGATTTAACGAAGTCGCTTAAAGCACGCGGCGAGGTCGGCGCCGACGGGAACAGCAAGGTCGGCATTGGGTTCGAGTGGGACTACTGAGATTGGTCAGTGCTTCTCGGCAGAAAGATTGCCATGAGCGCTATGATCAAAAGTCCCGGCGCGAGAAAGAAATCTGCCCGCTCGAGGGTCCATAACGTCAGCGCTGTAAAGATACACCAAGCGGCAGGAATGACGGCTGCCAGAAACCGTAATCTACCGCTCAGCAGCGCTACGCCTCCAAGTGTTGCGACCGCTGTTGGATCCGGAGTGAGCCCGAAGACCTGCGCACCTTCGAAGCTCAAACCGAAGGCTGCCTCGAATAACGGATACAAGAAAAGGCCGCACACGAGGACGGCCAAGCCAATGCTAAAGGCCAATCTGTTCTTGCGCGGATCGACCAGACCAACCCGCTCGGTAAACGAGAGCAGGATCAACATTGCTCCCTCTAGTCCGGCCACAGGGGCGATGTACGCGCCCAGCCAATTGATTGTTTCGTAGCGTCCGAGGAAGAATATGGACGCCACTGAGATCCACGCTGCTCCGAGAATTGCAAAAGCTGCGCGTGAACCCGATAGTGTCCCACGAAGCGTCAGTGCCAAAACGGCAACGCTACCCACCAGCGCGGCAAGCTGCCAGGGCCACATATCTCGATTGAGCAAAACGAATAAACGCTCGTAGACCTGCGGTGAGAACAGCAGGAAATCGGAGAGCGAATAGCTGGACCAATCCGCCACCTCATAGCTCCGCTACGTAATCGGTTATGGCTTTGCGCATACCCTCATCCGGCAAGCGTCCTGCTGCGGCCGCGAGGTTTTCTTGGACGTGCGGGACACGTGTGGTTGCAGGAATCGCACATGTGATCGCGGGATGAGAAATGATGAATTTCAATAGAAGCTGCGGCCACGTACCGGCATCGATCTCGGCAGCGAAGGGCGGCAACGGCTTACCGGAAAAGCGCTGGATCAGGGTTCCCCGCTGGCATGGCCTGTTCACAATCACAGCAATTCCGCGTTCGCGCGCCAGCGGCAGAATACGTTGCTCAGGTTCACGGTCGAGCACGTTATAGGTCAATTGTACGAAGTCGATATCATGATTGGCCAGGATATCTTCGAGGTCCTCGTGCCGGCGGCCATGGGATGTTGTGACCCCAACGTAGCGGATTTCTCCGGACGCCTTCTTCTTTTGCAGCATGTCGATATGCGCGCGCCAACTAAGCAGGTTGTGCACTTGCATGAGATCCATCGTTTTGAGCCCCCACAAGGCGCGCGTTTCCGCGAACTGTGATGCTCCTTCGGAGTCATAAGACGTCCAGATTTTATCCGCAGAGAAGATGGGATTTGGGAGGCTGAGTTTCTTGAGGGCGTAACCTATGGTCGCTTGGGACGAGCCATACATCGGCGACGAATCGATAAGCCGTCCTCCGCTTTCATAAAAAGCGGCGACTACGTCCGCGCATGTATCCAGAAGTACGGGATCGTTGCCGACATTGAACGTGATCCAACTGCCAAGTCCGACCACCGGGATGTCTTCCCCTGTTGAGGGGATGGTCCTCGTAAGTGGCTTGGAAATCGGATCCGCGGACACTCGCGACGAACTCAACCCAGTGACGCTAGCTACCGCGGCCGCCCCAACACCTTGGAGGACAGTTCTGCGTCCGATCAACATCGTACCTTGCCCCCTCTCAATACTCCTATTCGCCTCATGCCCACAGGATTATGGCGATGACCTGAAATGCTTGAGCGAGCGATTGCTTGGGATATGGGCCCCAAACCTACGTTCAACAATCCCGTAATGGAGGTTTGGTGAGCGTCCCAAACCGTCCGTTTAGAAAGTCGGCAAAGATGCTCCGAGGCCACCCGTAATCCGCTATATTGCATGAATGTACGCGCGAAAGTTCCTGTGTCAGACGGTTCGGTGGCTTCCGTTGGTTGGCGCCATCTTTTTATTCGTTTCGCCCATCGCATTAGCCGAGCAGTCTGATCCCATAATTTTACACGTCGATCGCACGCCAGTTCGTGTCGGTGCGTACTCGACGTTTGCTGAGTTGCGTGAACCACTACGACAAGCCCTGATCGATTGTCACCGCAAAGAGGCCGTTCAGGAGCTTGATCGGGAGGAGAAAGGTATTTTCAGCCTTAGAACCGCTCATGCCATTCGGACGCTCGCCGCATGTCCGAACTTCAAACAACTGCAGATGTCCCGCGAAGCAGTCAAAGGCACGTTGACGGTTTCCGTTTGGAACGCCCTTCTTAAAAGCACGCCCGTGCCGAACCTCGAAGACAAGATCGAGGCTATGACGCTCACATTCGAAGCAACCGACTTCGGGCGGAAACCAGAATGGAACTTTTGCCAGGATAGCCCAAACCCGTTAGCGGTTGCGGCCTCCCCCGAAGACTCATCTCTTGCGTGCCGCAACTCGACAGATCCGTGCTCGATGTTGACCTGGGGCCCCCGCGGGGCGACGGCGGGGCAGGGCCGGGAGTTGCAGTGGATCGTCGGTAATGCGACAAGGCGAAACACAAGACTGACCCAGCAAGCTTTCGGAACTGAGTTCCCAAATGTCTTACGGTTTCTAGAGCTTGTCCCCCCGCCGATTGAATCCTGCGACGGGACCTCTCCGCTCGAACACTTTATGTGCGCGGTGTGGGTCGATCCCATGCGCAGAAAGATTTGGGAGGATGGCCTAACCGAGCTCGGGCGTCATCAGTCGGTTCGCGATACCTATCGTCAAGTGTACGCGCGCGAAGATTTCGATGGCTATAAGATCAAATCCTATATCGATCTCTGGAGGTCGGTCGGACTTGAGCCCACCGAGTTGGACTACGCGTTCTTTCATGATCGGGCGACGTTTATCGGCGCCCCGCCAGACAGCGCAGATATAATGCCGAGCCTTTTAAGCTGCATCGAGACGCAGGACAAAGCCGCCACCCGCAACGCTGCAACGCGCCGATGTCTCGCCCAGCTTCATCCCCATCCAACGATGCCACAGGATCGGCTTGCGAGAGACGTGGCCTTTTATATCGATGCCTTTCCCAGCGGCGCGCGATCCGCCAAAGAGGTCCGGAGTTGGAACCATCACATTCCGATAACGGCCGTTCGTACCTTTGGCCTTTCGGATACTGAGTTGGCCGATCTCGCAGGCCTCCTTACGACCGAAGCAAACGATATCGAGGCTCCCAAGTTTCACAGCGACGCATTGACTGATTTCGAGCTGGAATGCCCAGCCCGAATTCGGCAGCCGGATCGCTCACCTGCCAATACTCGCGGCGACTAGCGAACCACTCGCCCCAACATTGCGGTACCAGGGCGAGCCAGAAGCTGAACCTTCAAGAGATCTCCAGGCCTGAGTTCTGTGAGTTCACCGCCAACGATTTCGTGCGTTCCGTCAACACTCCGGCGCAGGATGGAAAATTGGGTTACCTGCTTTTCCGTGTAACTTGATACTCCTCCATCAAATAGCCCGAGAATTCGCATGCTTGCGGATGCATTGGCGCTTTCCTCGACGAGTTGATCCTCTGCCGACTGGATCTCCCGCTCTAGATTGATTTGCTCTTCCGTTTCGATCTTGGATTTTTCATTGATGGATTGCGCGCGCCGGTCTTCGATCTGAGCGATCAGCGCGTTAACCTCCGTAAGCCGTTCTTGCACGTCGCTGAATTCGCTCTTTGCCTGAAGATACTGATAGGCATTGCCAGAGCCTCGCTTGGCGAGATCCTTGAGCATATTGGCTCGTTCGAACTTGCTATCCGAGTTGGATCGGATGTGCGTGATACGTTCGCGCTGTGCGGCGAGCTCTCGTTCGGCGGACTCGATCGTGGTGTCCAAGCTCGAAAGCCGCAATTTTCGCTCTGCAACAGCCAGCTCACGGATATGTTCCACTTCGGCAACGAGCTTTTCAGCGTCGCTTCCCGCCAGCCGCACAAGTCGGTCGGAAGGCTTTGGTTTTGTTTCAGCCCGCTCAGCCCTCAACACGTCAAGTCGCGCAAGTAGTTTTCTTTGTTTCTGAAGAGAAAGTTCAAGCCTCTGATTTTCGCGCACGAGATCGTAAATGTCGGATCTGTTGCCTATGTTGATTCCGCCGGCTTGCGCGATCGCGTGAAGCACGGTCATGCCGGAAGAAAAATCGTAGGTGCCCGGCTTCGCAACACTACCCAGAATGTAAATCGGCTCATGGTTGAGTATCGTGAGGCTTACCCGTGCGTTCTTGGCGAACAGCGTTTTGTAAGCCTCCTGGAGCTGCTGCTGCGCGGCAAGGTAAGTCTTTCCAGCGATCTTCTGCGGCCCCATGATTGGGAGCATGATGTCGCCGTCCAATTGGACGGTATATTCGCCTGAAAGTTCTGTTCGTTCCACCAGGTTCAAAGAGCCTAGGTCTTGGTCGGCGGCGACGCCGCCAATCTGCTCCAAAAACAGGAGCTTCAAGTTGTCCCCGAATGAAACCTTATCTCCACTAAGTTCGACAGCATCTGACGGCGTCCCATCAATGGGCGGCCCCGCGGCTTTCGCGTAAGGGCTTGCGATGGATCCCAGAACCAGAATCGTTGTGAGTAAGGATAGCCCGCGGCTCAAGCGTGCGAAATGAGCAAATCTAGCGCGCAGTGTTGAGCGAGAGCCGCAGTGCGTGCAATACTTACGTGAATACATTTGCAACTCCTGCAATCAATCAAAAACGGACACAGCTTGCGCAGGGCGTCAGGCCGGCGCTGCCGCTTCAGACATGGGGACCGGTCGGCGCGCAATTTCCTGCACGTTTCCGGTCCTCAGCAATTTACCCCATCCCACAAACTGCCCCTTTATAGCGGCGAGCAGCGTGCGAATGGCGACGGCATAAAGAAGTTGCCGATAACAGAACCGCTGAATGAATATCAGCGGAAAGAGCGACCATGCCCGCCTCTCCCCGTTGAGGCGAATGGCCAACGCCGCAAGGACGGCATCGATGCTTTGGAACACCGCCCAATAAACTGACACCTTGATCAGGCTGTCAGAAACGATCAAACCTCCAGTTAGAACCCACTCTCGTAGCCCTACGAGCAGCGTCATCACCAACAGTAAGTCCATGATTGGCGCCAAGAGCGTAAACAGGAATTGGAAGATGATAATATTTGGAATGGTGATGAATCTTACGCCGGGCGCTGAGCGGTCCTTCAATGCTCCGCGATGCTTGAAAGCCACTTGAAGCGTTCCGTACATCCAGCGAAAGCGTTGCTTCAGAAATGCCCGAACCGTCTCCGGTGCTTCCGTCATCGCCACGGCTGCGGGCTCGTAGAGAACCTTCCAACCTCTGCGTTCCAGCGCGACCGTAGCGTCAGCGTCTTCGGCAAGTGTATCGTGCGGGAACCCGCCAGCCTCGATGAGCCCCTCACGTCGCCAAGCCCCGATGGCACCAGGAACCACGCCGATAGCATTGAACCGCTCGAAAGCCCTTCGGTCGAGGTTCTGACTCGAGACATACTCCAGCGACTGGAACCGGGCCATTAACGATACCTCGTTACCGACTACGGCGCGGCCTGCTACCGCCCCGACATTGGGATCAACGAAATGGCGAACGAGCTTCTCGATAGCGCCCGGTTCGAAGATCGTGTCGGCGTCAAGTGCGATAACAATCTCAGCATTGGTCTGGCGCAGTCCGAAATTCAACGCCGCCGATTTCCCGCCGTTTTCTTTTTTGAAGACCTTGACGCGCCGCGTTTTCCAAAACATCCGGCGCACGACTTCCGCCGTTTCGTCGCTCGAGCCGTCGTCGATGACGATGATGTCGAACTTTCTCCATCTCGAGACGAGCAAAGAACGGATCGTCTTGCAGATCACCTTGTCTTCATTGAAAGCGGGAACGAGGATCGACAAGCTTTTCGGTCGCCACTTCAAGGCACGCCTATCTCTTTCGCGCACGCAATGATGAAGTGCGAAGACGATAATTACGGCCAGGCGCAAAATCCCGATCACTGCGGTAACAATCGCCAGGACCGGCATGCTCCGCACAAAAAAGGAGACCCAGCCCAGCCCTGTTCCGGTTAATTCTGCAAGGGCAACCGACATGATTCCCTTCGCATGGATGGACTGCATCACCTCGTCTCGCGAAACACCCAGAAGGTCGCTGACCAAGGCGAACTTGTAATTCCGTTTGTGAAGCTCATCGATAATCATCGGCAGCGCCGTGATCGTGCTTCGCCTACTACCGCCCGAGTCGTGCAGGAGCACGACCAGGCTTTCGTCGTCCTCCTTGCTCGCGATCTGTTTCAAGATCCGGTTTACGATTTGCTTTGACGTCGGATTGGCCCAATCATTGGGGTCCACAGTCACCCTTACATTGACGTACCCAAGCTTTGAAACAACATCGAGGACATCAAGCCCGTCCTGGTTGGTAAGCACATCGTCGATATTGTACGGGGCACGGAAAAGCGCTGTACGAATTCTCAGCTGGGATTCGATCACGTGTTGCGTGGCGTTGAGCTCAAATTCCGCTTCCGACGTGCTGCGGCCCGCAAGGTTTGGGTGTGTGAAGGTATGGTTGCCGATCTCGTGGCCCTCGGCATAGAGCCTCCACATCAGGTTTGGGTTTTGCAACGCGTTCTGCCCGATGATGAAAAACGTTGCGGGGACCTTCTTTTCCTTGAGGATATCCAGTACTTCAGGCGTATAGACGGCGTCCGGTCCGTCATCAAATGTCAGGGCGACGCGGCGCTGGTTTTTCTGGCCCCAGCTTTCGACCTTTCTGGATTTCGGAATATCGATAAGCTTTTCGTCGACAATCAGATTCCGCCTGGGATCAACCGTGATGTTACGCTTCCCGGGCTTGCGTTCATCGGAGATCGAGAACACAGCTCCCTTATCGTGATCGACGACGTCATTGGCTGGTTGAGGGACTTTGATGGGATCTAGGAGCTGCTCTTTCGGCAAATTCGAGCGACCAATTACATCCCAAACGCTTGGCTCCTCGAGGCCAAGGCGCCACAGTGAAATGCCTGCCGGATGGATGGATAGCGCAACCCGCCCCTGATTATACCCCGTCACGGCATCGAGAAGCCAAACAGTGTGCTTGGTCCTTCTGCCGTCTTCAAACATAAGATGCGGGTTGAGCGAGTTGGCATCAAACAACAGTTCCGCCCCGGACCTGGCCATTAAATCCCAGGCTGTTTGAATAGATATGCTTTGAGCAATCCCGGCGTCACTCGTGTCCTTTGCGTATGCGCCAATACCGACGATCAGCTTTGTGCGATCCAGCCTCCGGATCGCGGCATGCAGCTTGGCTTCAAACCATGATTGGGGCGCGAGAGGCTGCGCTGCTGGTGTAGCGTAAGTATCCTCATAAAGGGTCAGGAGCGCATAGTCGGCAATATTTGCAAGTTCCACATCGTGTGAGGAAACATCCGCGTTCGGCAGCTGAATGATAACCTTCCCCCCGGAGGTTCGCATCTCAGCGCGAAGGTCCGAGAGAAACGATGCGATCGCGTAGTGGCTTGAGCTCGGCATTTGGCCCGGTGCGAATGTGACACCCGAAAGATCGTGCGACCTTACAAACTCGCCGATCTGTCCCACGAGCCTGCGGCGCAGATCTGCCGACGCCAGGACCGCCGCCAACTTCCGGCCGACGAACTCCTCACTGATCAGTGGAAAAATTGCGAGATGAGGCGTGGTTTGGCGCATCCATTCTCTGAGAGTCGCAATGGAGGCAGAATTGCGCAATGCAATTTTACCATCTGGTGAGACAGCTCCTAGCCAGTCAACGATGATCGCGTCGAGATGAGATGCGTTCTCCTTCAATGAGCCAATACTGCGCGAATCGCCGGACTGGACAAATGCAAATCGCAGTGCGTTTTGAGAGAGAGAAGACGCCACAAACAGCGTCGGCAGTTGGGAGGTTACGTTCAGGCCGCCCGTCGTAGCCGGAGCTTTTGCGCTTAGTACATCTTCGACGACAGCTGCCGCGTGCTCTAATGACGGTAGAACCGGACTGTGGATCAGTGCGACAAGCAAACCAATAAGCGCCATCGTGGCCGCAATGATCAGCATGCCTCCAAACAGGTTCGTTACGCGTTTCCGTCGCCCTGTCGGGTCTGCGAAGATAGGGGTCGCCTGCTCGTTCATCATTTGCCACACACCAACAAGCCCCACGGGCAAATTGTTAGTACGCTCTTTATCGATGCGAGCTTTTACATTTTATTAAGCTTAACGGAGACCTCCGTCGTCATATTGGCGGGTTGCCTGTTCGCCGCCGAGCCAAGATGGTGACAGATGGAGCAACAGCGTTTCCGCAGTTCAACCCTAGAGTTCTCCAAGGCAAGACCCGCTTACGCATCCGCATCGCGGCGCATATCCGTCATGGTCTCAGGATGACTGCTTCTCCGAATCTCAATCAGCGGGAATTCTTTTATTCAGCGTGAGACGTTTCGATGATGATCGTATCTGGCAAACGCTCGCGGACAAGGTTGCCTAGTTGACACTGAGCCGTCCATTCAAGGGCAGATGTTGCTTCATCGAGTATGAGTAGATCCGGCTTGTAGAGCAGGGCACGTGCGACGCTCAAGCGTTGGAGTTCGCCGCCGGAAAGCCGCTCCACAATCGTCTTATCGTGCAAGTTATCCACTAGAGCAGCCAACCCAACATCGCGCAGTGCCGCTTGCGCAATGTCGTCGTCAACTTCGTCACGCGTCATCGGGTAAGAGACGGCATCCTTCAATGTTCCGAGAGGCATGTATGCACGCTGTGGAAGGACCAAAGTGCGCTCTAAATTCGAGGCAACGTCTCCGCGTGCATATGGCCAGATCCCTGCAATCCCCTTCACGAGGCTCGTCTTTCCACTGCCGGACGGCCCCGCGATCTTGAATTCTTCTCCCCTTGCCAGATTTAGGCTCTCAAGCTGGCCGAGGGTGTCTCGTTCTGTTGGATCCAGCACACGCAGTTGAGCGATATGCAGACGAGGGACATCCCCCTCGCGATTCTCCGATGGTATGCAAGGCTCTATTTCCTGGGCCGTTCCGAGATCATTTTCTAGTCGGCTCAACCGTTGTGTCACGGCAATCAGCTCGCTCAATTCCTCATAGGCGGTTACGAAAAATGACAGCGCACCGCGAACTTGAGCAAACGCCGAGCCTGCCTGCATGAAGGCTCCGAATTGAATTCCCCCAGAGAAATACAATGGTGCGAGCAACAGGTATGGAATATAAAGAGAGGAATGTTTGTAGGCCTCGGTGAAAAAATTCAGCATCTTCTGGCGCGCCATGAGCGCATACCAATTTTCAGCTAGCATTTTAAATCTGCTATTGAGCTCTCTCCTTTCAGGGGCTCCTCCGTTTAGCAGTGCAATCTCTTCCGCATTATCGCGTACGCGCATCAATCCGAACCGGAAATCCCCTTCTCTTCTATCTTGTTCAAAGTTCAATGGGATCAGTCGTCGACCAATCATATGCGCCAGTAGCGTCCCGGCAGCGGAGTACAAAACCAATATCCAGACGAGAAGTCCCGGGATTACACGTTCTTCACCAAACAATGTGACAGGCACTGACTGTGATATGATCCACAATATGGTGACGAACGACCCAAGAGTGACGGTCGCGCCGACCAGACCGACGCTGATCGAAATCACATGCGATACAAACTTGTAGGTATCCTCTGCGATCCTCTGATCTGGGTTGTCTTCAGATTTTGGTTTCAATCTCGCGCGATAGAAGTTTGCATTCGCCAGCCAGAGATCAAGGAAACGTTGTGTAAGCCAGTCGCGCCAATGAATGGTCAACCATTGCGCAAAATACTTCTGATAAACGGTTGCTGTAATCAGCGCTGCGGCAATCAGAATGTAAACCCAAAACTGCCGAACGAATTCCGTCCAATTTTTGTCCTGTAGAGATTGAAAGAAATCGTTTCGCCAATAGTTCATCGCAACTTGCGCGGCGACAACGCCAAGCTGGCAGGCAATGACCGCTGCTAGCAAGATGAGCGGTACGAGTTTCCACGTTTCCAAAAAATATGAGGAGGCGTATCGCAACCCTGCGCGTGAAACCGATCTCACCCCTTCACGTCCTCCACGTCGGGCACGGAGCTACTTTCAACGCGTTCTTCTTGCTTGGGGCACGCGCAACAGAGCTTTCCGTCTGGAAGCTGAAACCTCAAGCAACATACACGGCGGCGTCTTGCGGGAACCTCGTCAAGCAACACGTATGCGACCGGTTGGAACAGGGGATTTCGCTTGCCGTTCGGAAGATTAGGTAGTTGGAGGAAGTCGCTACACTCGTCTCGGGCCGCTCCCCCGATCTGCACCCGCTCCAAATACGTCAGAAGACCTTCCACGAGAGTTCCGGCGTTGTTCCAAAGGATGCGACGGCTGACGCCGGTCCTCGCATGATAGAGTTTTACAAACGGATAGAGGTGCTTCTCGACAATCGGTAGCAGCCGGTTTCCGGGGCGTGATTGCACCGGCGCGACTTCTCCTTCGGGGATCGCAACGCTGTCGATCTTATGGTCAGGAGTAAAGGCAATCCGGAAATGCTCGAGCTCCAGCGGTGGTGTTTGATCCAGAAGAATGTTGGAGCAGATCAAGGGCGGGAGAGCGGTCGCAAAATACCATTTCGACCAAATCGAAAGAACGGCTGTGCGCGGGGTGTTCCCATACGTTTGGTTGAAACTTTCTACGATCGCATCCAACCAGCAATCGTCCAGCGCGTCCCGTACTGAACGGCTCGCTTGCTCCGAACGCCCGACGACAAGGTGAGGACGTAGGTGTTCCAGATCGCCCACGAAAATGGCGTCCAGAGATTTGCCGAACGTTTCAAGTGAATTCAATACCGTCATTGCCCGCCTCATCCTCACATACGTTCGCAGGGCGAACCTTGGACGCTCGCCCCGCGAAGAAGCTAGAAACGCATCCGAAGTGACGCGTCGACGGTACGGCCAACCCCGTAATAGCAAGAGTAGGTGGAATCGCAGTTTGTGACGTAGCGCTCGTCTGTCAGGTTCTTGGCATTGACAGCGAATTCCCAGTTCTCGAACTCTGGAGAAATCGTTCCGAGATCGTAACGCACCGTAGCGTCATAGAGCGTAAACGCGGGCACATAGAACGTATTGAGAGTATCGCCTGCCGCTTCTCCGAAAAATCGGACACCGCCTCCAATTGTCAGGCCACGGAATGCCCCTTCGAAGAACGTGTACGATCCCCATAGTGACGCCTGATGCGCTGGAACGGAGGTAAAGCTTTTACCGCCTGCCCCTTTTTGGTTTGTCTTTGTGACTTCACTGTCCAGATAGGTGTAGGCGGCAGCAAAATTCCAACCACTCTCAAGGGATGCGCGGACTTCGAGTTCCGCCCCTCGCACCGCGACTTCGCCGGTTTGCGTCGCAAACCCCGGATTCGCAAGGTCCGGCGTTCGTACGTTCTGTTGCGTGATGTCGAACACCGACGCGGTGAAGAGAGCGTTCACACCGGGTGGCATGAATTTGATCCCCACCTCGCTTTGTTCGCCCGTTGTCGGTTCAAACGGATTGCCCCCAGCATCGGACCCCGTGAGGGGAAAGAACGATTCTGAATAGCTGACAAATGGCGCAAACCCGTTCGCAAAGCGGTAGATGGCACCGAGTTGATGCGTAAACGCCTTATCTTCTTTTGGAGTGTGGATCGGGGCCCCGAAGTTGCCTGTTACGGGATCTCTCGCCAGGGTTTCTTGATTGAGCTCAGCCCAGTCATGGCGAATACCTGCGGTGACTGTCAGGCCACCGACGGAAATGGCGTCTTGAAGATACAGGCCCGCTTGCGTGAGATCCTGATAACGCTTCGAGGTAATCGGATTGGATCGCAGAGGCTGACCATAGACCGGATTGTATAGATCAAGCGAATAGAGACTTGCCCGGTTTACGCCTTGCCCCTGATAGTTCGGGATTGCCGCGTAATCGAATCCAACCAGCAATTTGTGGTCCAGTGGACCGGTCGAGAAATTACCATGCAGGCGGCTGTCAACCTGATAGGTATTGATCACGTAATCAGCGTCAAACATCTGCCGACGTGTTGACGTTGGGCCGCTCGGGCTGCCCATTCCCATAACTTCGGACAATGCGATGTCGATGTGCCGGTAGGCTGCATTTTGCTCAAACGACCAAACGTTATCGAAGCGGTGTTTGAACTCGTATCCGATCTTGAAGGATGTCTTGCTGGTGTCGTGATATCCGGGTTCACCGAGGAACAGTTCCCGCGGGATATATTGGCCGTTCGGTCCAGGAAGGATTGTGCCTTCGCGTGGCAGCGCCTGTTGCACCGTCAGACTCGGATCGTGCTGATAGCTTGAAAGCAGCGTGAAGCTCGTGTCCGCGTTCGGCCTAAAGGTAAGCGCCGGAGCGACGTAGAGGCGATCGTTTTCCGTGTAGTCGACCTCACCATCGGCCAGCCTTCCGAGAGCGGTCATACGATAGGTGAGCACACGGCCGTTTCCGATCGGACCACCGAAGTCGACCCCGGTTTGAAACTTGCTGTGAGTCCCAGCCTGTAGGACGACCTCCGTGAAAGCCTCATCGGTTGGCCGCTTGCTCGTCAGGTCCAGCAAGCCTCCGGGGCTCCCCTGTCCGTAGAGCATCGACGCGGGTCCTTTAAGGAGGTTCACGCGTTCCAAACCATAAGGTTCAATAGCCCAATTGCTATCATGCTGCTTCAGGCCATCGAGGTATTGGTAGACGAGGAAACCCCGGACGAGAGCTTGTTCTCGGGTAAGAAAATTTCCCGAGAAATAATAGCTATTCACACCGGACGTGTATTGCAGTGCCTCTAACACGCTCTGTGCGTTGCGTTCTTCAATCTCCGCTTTACTCACCGTTGAAATGGAGCGCGGCGTGTCGAGAACCGATCCTGGCGTCTTTGTTCCGACACCGCTCATCGTCGCGACGAATCCCGAGGTCCCTGGGTCGTTGCGATTTTGCGGAGGTGCAGTGTTTGAGAGACCAGAATCGTTGATCTGGTCAAAGCTTTGCGTGGGAGCTGCTGTGCTCGCGGAACTCGTCGCATTGACCGATGGAGAGGGCTGCTGAGTTTGGCTGGCAGGCGCAATAACCGTTACAGGAGGTAGCGTGGCCGACTGTGAAACCGCCTCTTGGGCGGAGGCAGTATTGTGGCTGGCGATGAGAGAAATGAAGGTGACGGTGAGCGGCGTTATCCAGCCGCAATTATCCGCTCGCTTGAGGAGCGATACTGATCCCGGAAACATTGATACCTGCGTGCATTCGTAGGTGGCACGTCAGCGCGAATTAGACCGCACACTTCCGGCTATGCCGAAAAAATGTGCCACCCTTGGAACACCCCGCCCAATGAGCTTCGCGCGTGACCACGACTGACGGCAGGTCTCCTGGCTCGCGGACTTACGCTCCATCGCCTTCCCAGGAGAAATCCCAGTGGCATTTGATGGAAAGCTAACCGCTCACAGTTGCGGGGGCAGCTCCGGCTTTGGGGTATCTCTCCCGTCCGGATTCCCATTTCATTCCTTTGAGGAAACCGTCGAGCGTTAACAGAAATTAAATATAGAGTTTAAGCAAGCGTTGGGACGAACTCGGAACAACGGATGGTAGACGCATGTGCCTCTTGGGCCACACGTAAGGCACAGGGCGTAATCGCCCCACCTCGGCGGTAATGACATCTACTCGGAAAGAGAGTGTTGGATTGATGCTGCCCCTCGGACGCTACCTCGACCGGCTCCGTCGTCCACCGGATTAACGCGGGAACACCCGCCCCGCCATGCACCAAGACAATTGGGGGGAATCATTACATGTTTGGGATGGTGCCCAGGGCCGGAATCGAACCAGCGACACCGTGATTTTCAGTCACGTGCTCTACCAACTGAGCTACCTGGGCTTTCAAGAGGATAGCGCGCTCTTGATGGCCGTTTGCGGCCAGTGCGCCGTCTTGACGAGACACGTGTATTCGTTCCGCGCGAATGGAGTCAAGTGCGAAACCTATGTGACACCCACCAAAGCCCATTTTACGGACATTGTCGGCCCTGGCTGCGGCAGAAAGCCCTTCGATTTCCACACCGCATGCAAAGAGCCGCCAGGTTTCACTCGGCGTTTTCGTCGCGCGGCAGGGGGGCCGGTGGGACCTTGTCGCCGTCCTCGTCGGCATCGGCATCCCCACCAGGAATCGCATACCTGCCTGACATCCAACGCGCCAGATCAATATCGGCGCAACGACGCGAACAAAACGGACGCCAGCGCTCTTCCGTGGCAGAGCCACAAATTGGGCATTTGCGCTGACCTTTGACGCGGCTCGACATTACTTTCCTTCGGTTCTGATCAGGGTGGTTCGAGTTTTACAGGTCACACGTGCTTTTTACATACCTGCGCGCGGCCCTGTCACGGGTCATGTCCACGCGCGGGGTTACATCTCATCGCGACCTTCGGCGGCTTTCAACCATGCATAATGAATCGGAAAGCCCTCACTGGTCAGCATGCCCACAATCTCTGTCAGCGGGAGCCCGACTACGTTGGTGTAGGAGCCGATGATTTTTTGCACGAATGAGCCAGCGAGCCCCTGAATGGCGTAGCCACCGGCCTTGCCGCGCCATTCACGAGAGGCGATGTAAGCCTCGATCTCCGCCCGCGAGATGTGTTTGAAGCGCACCCGCGTATCGACAATCTTTGTGCGTACGCGATCGTCTGGCGTCAACAGGCAGACGCCCGTCAAAACGCGATGTGTGCGGCCGGAGAGTAGCTGCAGGGACGCTACAGCCTCTTCCATAAATTGTGGCTTCATCAGGATGCGGCGTCCGACGGCAACGACCGTGTCGGCGGCAAGGATGTAAGCATCGGCGATGTCGGTATCGTTGGCGATCTGATCGCGAGCTGTTTCCGCCTTGTGGCGTGCCAGGCGCAACACCAAGCCGCGCGGCATCTCACCTTTTTTCGGGGTTTCATCGATCGACGCGGGGCGTAATGCGTCGGGCGTTATCCCAACTTGTGCGAGCAACGTCATGCGCCGTGGGCTGCCACTCGCCAAAACAAGCTTAGGCCGGCCGGCATCGAGCTTGGAAGCTGCGTTCGCGCGCGCCAACTCTCGGCGGAGCGTATCGCGCCGAGGCCCGTCGGTACGGCTGATGGCTGTGAACAGGGACGTCTTAATAGATGACGACATGATCTGATATTCCCGATGAGTTCGTGCACAGCCCCTAAATGCCCGCTTTGAGCATCCACTATGGCGGGCGGAGAATGCAAAGCGGTTTACCGAAAAGCAAGTGGCATACAAATTCGTTGCCATCCGGGCTTCAGGACCAGATAAAATCAGTTCACATAAAGATCGAGCCTCCAAGGAGGAGCCATGGGCGCAAAAGGAAGCTTAACCGAGCTAATCTCCGGCACCTATCTGTTCGAGGACCTCGGCGAGGCGGCGTTAGAGGCTATCGCTCAGGAAATGCGCCCTGTGTCATTCGATTCGGGACAGCTGATCTTCACGCGTGGTGATGAAGGGCGCGATGCTTACCTCGTTTCGGAAGGACGCGTGCGGTTGTCCGTGCTCACCGCCGAGGGGCGCGAACTTTCCTTCGCGCATGCCGAGCGCGGCGCTATTTTCGGCGAAATTGCTATGGTCGACGAAGGACCCCGATCTGCTGATGCTACCGCAGCCACAAAGGTCTCTGCGTACTCTCTGTCTCGCAGCGCGTTCCTGCGCGTTATCGAGAAGGAAGCCGCCGTAGGCGATGCCATGATGCGCTTCCTGTGCCGGCGGATTCGCGAGGCGGATCAGCAGTTGGAAGCCATTGCATTGTGTCCGATCGAGATGCGGCTGGCTCGTTTCTTCCTCGCCGCCGTCAACGCCAAGGAGGCTGACGCACTGGACAGCGACGTCGAAGTTGCATTTACGATGTCACAAAGCGAGTTGGCGTTGCTCATCGGCGCCAGCAGACCGAAGGTCAACACGGCTTTGTCCCTGCTTGAAGCCAGCGGTGCCATCAAGCGGGGCAAGAATTCGATCTTCTGTAACGTCGATGAACTAGAGAACATCGCCGGCTTGGGCTAGGAAGCTTGCGGACGCGATCGGGCAGCGTGTCGAAGGCGCATCGGCAGGAGGTGCGGCAGAACCGCCCGAGCACGACCTTGCTTTTTGCAGGCTGGGCGCACGATGGACCGGTTGAGCAATTTTCTGAAATGGGCTGGCGCCGCTCTTCGCAAAGGGTTCGGCGCAAAACGACTGGCCCGGCTCCGAAGTTCGGTGCGTTGGATCGTCGAGGCCGGGACGCAGGGCTATCCGCCCGATACTAAGCGCCGCCTCGTCGTTATGAACCTCATCGCCTACCTGATCGCGTTCTCGACGGCCGGATATGCGATCCAACACAGTTTTCTTGATTTTGAAAAATATGGGCCGGTCATTGGGCTGAACTTGGCGCTGTTGCTGACTGCTTGCCTTGTTCCATTTTCTCACCGTCTCAACGAACTTGCCGGGGCCTTCCTCATTATCGGCTCCGAGTATGTGGCCTTGTTGGCGTTCACTGCCTACCTTGGACATACATCAGGCCTGCATCTTCAATATTTCATTGCGGCGGCGGCGACGTTCGTCGTGTTCGGTGTCAAACGTTGGCGCCTCATCTTGCCGCTAGTCATCATTGCGGTCGCCCTGCACCTTTACGCATGGTTCAATTTTCCGCGCGAAGCCGCGCTGATTGATGCACCGTCTGACATTCTGGACGGTATCTACATTCAGGCCGCCGTTACAACGGGTGCTCTTATTGCGGCCGCCATCTACTATGCCTTCAGCTTGGCTGAAGCTGCCAAGGCTGAAACGGACGTTCTTTTACGGAATATCCTGCCTGATGATGTTGTCGAGCGTCTCAAGGCCAATCCGGGCACGGCTATTGCCGACAGCATTCCGGAGGCCTCCATCCTCTTCACCGACATTTCCGGCTTCGTCGCATTATCCCGTGAGCTCGGTGCTTCGCAGATCGTCTCTCTTCTCAATCGGATTGTCTCTGAATTCGATGCGCTTGCCGAAAAGCATGGCGTCGAAAAAATTAAAACGATCGGCGACGCTTACATGGTGGCGGCGGGTGTTCCGACGCCGGTCAGTGATCACTCCCAGCGGCTCGCTCGTATGGGGTTTGATATGCTGGATGTGGTCGCGCGTGTCCGAGCGGAAACCGGCTACGATCTCCAGATGCGAGTTGGTCTCGCCTCGGGGCCGGTCACAGCAGGCGTGATCGGTACCAAGAAGTTCTCATACGACATCTGGGGAGATGCGGTGAACCTCGCCGCGCGGCTTGAGAACAAAAGCCGGCCCGGAAGAATACTGATCTGCCCCACATGTCGAACGCGTCTCGAAGACGAATTCCATTTCGAAAGCCACGGTGAAATTGAGATCAAGGGCGTGGGCTTGCAAGAAACTTGGTTTCTAGTTCCCGACATGCGGAAGCGTGCAATGGAAGAGGAACCGAGAGAGACGTCAACGATCAGGGCGAAAGCTTAGACTGAAGGCAAAGTGCTTAAAGGAAAGCGCTGCTTGATGCGACGGAACAGCTGATCTCTCACCAGTCGGTAAGCCTCAAGTGTCTTTTCATGGTCGTGTGAATCGGCTGAAGCCGTTGCATCAAAGGTCGGCCAGTATTCGACATCCACGGCCATGGTGCGTGTCAATTCGAGGGCTTGGTGGTGGGCCTCCGGCGACAACGAAATAATCAAATCGAAGGATGCGTCTTCCAGGTCCGCAATGGCGCGGGGTTTGTGCTTGGTTATATCGATACCGATCTCTTGCATGACCTCGGCGGCGAATTTATCCGGCGGGCCCGCACGCACGCCCGCGGACGAAATCCGCAGACGATTGCCGGCGAGATGCTCAAGGATGCCTGCGGCTATGGGAGATCTGATAACATTGAGGCTGCACGCGAACAAAACCGATCCGGGCAGCTCGGCGACCGGTTCCGGCACACTCTCAGCCCTTCCAATGGAGCGCACAAATTAGCGTAAACAGGCGGCGTGCGGTGTCAAAGTCTACCTTGACCTTTCCTTCAAGGCGCTCCGCAAGAACGCGGCTGCCCTCATCATGCAGATTGCGGCGGCTCTGGTCGATGGCCTGAATGCGTGAAGGGGGCGCGTTGCGGATCGCTGCGTAGTAGCTATCGCACACAAGGAAGTAGTCCTTGATGATGCGCTTGAACGGCGTGAGAGAGAGGACGTGCACCACCAGATTGTGCTCCGCCTCGTTGCCAATGTTGAAATTCAGACGGTCATCAATGATCGACAGGTGCAGTCTGTAGGGACCGTTATCCACTTCAACCGGCTTGAATTCATTGCATTCAAGAATGTCAAAGATGGCCACTTCGCGCTCATGATCGACATTTGAATTGTTCCGCGCGATCGATTTTTCATCGAGCGTGATCTCGTAGAGACGCGAGGTCGAATGCGGCGAAGGGAGAAATTCAGACATGTGCCAACCCCGTCAACGCGAGCCTCCCAATCTCAATTCCACGGACCGTCTGTGGCCTTCGAGACCTTCGGAACGCGCAAGCGTCATTGCTGTTGGCCCCAGCTCTTCCAACGCTGCTGCATCGAGCTTCAGGATCGAGGTACGTTTCATGAAATCAAAGACACCCAGTCCTGAAGAAAAGCGCGCGCTGCGGGCCGTCGGTAGAACGTGATTGGAGCCCGCAACATAGTCTCCGATCACCTCGGGCGTGTGCGCACCAATGAATATCGCGCCTGCGTTGTTGATCCGGTCCGCCAGTTCGTCGGCATTGGCCGTGGCGATTTCAAGATGTTCTGCCGCGATCCGATCAGCCAACGCGGGGGCCTGGTCCAGCGATCGCAACACAATGATAGCGCCGAACACGTTCCAGCTCTCACCGGCAATATTGCCACGCGGCAGAGTTGCGAGCTGCTGGGCAACTGCGGCTTCCACCTTGTCAGCAAAAGCCGCGTCATCTGTCATCAATATGGACTGAGCGGCCGTATCGTGTTCGGCTTGAGCGAGCAAGTCAGCCGCGATCCACTCCGGATCGTTGTTCGCATCGGCAATGACGAGCACCTCGGAAGGGCCCGCGATAGAGTCTATTCCGACGACGCCAAACACCTGGCGCTTGGCCGCCGCAACATAAGCATTGCCTGGCCCGACGATTTTGACCACGGGTGCGATGGTCTTGGTTCCGTAGGCTAACGCGGCGACAGCCTGTGCTCCACCGACACGGTAGATTTCCGACACGCCTGCCATCCTCGCTGCCGCGAGCACAAGCGGATTAATTGCTCCGCGTGGCGCGGGCACCACCATCACAATACGTTTAACGCCGGCGACCTTGGCCGGAACTGCACTCATCAGCACCGAACTTGGATAGGAGGCAAGCCCGCCGGGAACGTAGAGCCCTACGGAATCAACTGCAGTCCACCGGTCACCCAGGATGACTCCCGCTGCATCCTTATATGTCCGGCTTTCGGGGAGTTGCCGACGATGATGCGCTTCAATCCGGTCATGCGCGATGCGTAATGCCTCGAGCGCATCTGGCGTCTGCGTTTCCACTGTCTCGACCGCTTGGTCGACCTCGGCTGACGTGATCTCCAGCCCGGTAGCGGTTAGGTCGATCTCATCGAAGCGGCGCGAGTAGTCGACGAGGGCAACATCGCCCTCCACACGCACCCGGTCGATGATATCGCGAACCACGGCATCGACGTCAGCGGAGACCTCGCGCTTTTCAGCCAACATTGAGTCGAACGCGGAAGAGAATTCCGGGTCAACATCGTTCAGTCGTTTTGCCATCTGTATTATTCTTTTTTCTGGGGGCTCGGGCTTACGTCATATGGGTTCATCGCGTCGAACTGTCGACGCCGCCTGGATGCCTCGGTTTTTTATCTGTTTCCCAGGCCGCTCCGAGATCACGCAATTCCGCCTCGATGCACTCGACACTTAACTCGATCGCCTTGTCGCCGGAAAAATGCAGCGTGATCGTGCCGGAAGGAGCCTCACCTTCATCAAACGTTATGGCGAGCAATGACAGGACATCGTCCTTGCTTGCGCGGTCGATGTTGAGGCTACGAACGCCGGAGACACGCTGCAGACGTAGACCGGTACGGCAACGCTTATAGGTTCGAAGCAGTTTTCGCGGTTGGTTCGCAGGCTCCGACCAGTCAAAGCGGTTGAGCAATAACAAAAAGCGCTGCTGCGACGCTTCGTAGACGATGTCTCCAACGCGAACGACGGCATCTTGAAGATGAGCCGACAGGATACTCAAGTCCTCATCATCGAGCGCAATCAGTTTTAGGTCTGCCATTTTTGACGGTCTACCCAGCATAAGAGGCGGCAACGGCATAACTCCGGCCTATCGCGAGTGATAGCGAGCAGTCGAGCGAAGTGCAACAAAACGCCCCAGCTCTTATCAAAGAGTTCGCGCCCGGCGGGTGCGTTTTCGACACCACGGGTTAACGACATGAGCTCCAAGCTGCTGGTGCGAGCGCACCTTAAAGGGTACTCAGCCGGCGGAAACCCGTTCGATATTGGCGCCGCAGCGCGACAGCTTTTCTTCCAGACGTTCGAAACCGCGATCCAAATGGTAGACGCGGTTTATAACGGTTTCGCCTTCGGCCATTAGGCCTGCGATCACCAGTGACACTGAGGCCCTAAGGTCGGTCGCCATCACGGGCGCGCCTCTCAATCCAGATACCCCAACCACAGTTGCGGTATCGCCATGCAGGCGGATATCAGCGCCGAGGCGGGCTAACTCTTGAACGTGCATGAAGCGATTCTCAAAGATCGTTTCCCGTATAACGCTGGTGCCATTGGCGCGCGTCATCAAGGCCATCATTTGCGCTTGAAGATCTGTCGGAAAGCCCGGGAACGGCTGCGTTTCAACCGTCACCGGTTCTATTCCACCGCCGTTGCGCGTCACACGCACGCCTTCGTTCGTGTCCGTGACATGGGTCCCAGTTTTCTGGAGAATGTCGAATGCCGCACTGAGATCGCTCCGCCTCGCGCCATTCAACAGAACATCGCCTCCGCAAGCCGCGACGGCCAGCGCAAATGTGCCAGTCTCGATGCGGTCGGGTAGAACAGTGTGTACGGCACCTTCCAGACTGTCGCGCCCTTGGATGCGCAATGTCGATGAGCCGATGCCCTCGATCTTGACACCCATTTTCGTCAGACACTCGGCAACATCGCCAACCTCAGGCTCGCGGGCGGCATTCTCAATCAGCGTCTCACCCTTTGCGAGGGCGGCAGCCAGCAGGACGTTGTGTGTCGCTCCGACAGAGACCTTAGAAAAGGTAACGCGGTTACCGACCAAACCCTTCGGCGCTTTAGCAATTACGTAGCCGCCGTCGATGTCGATGTCCGCGCCCAGCGCCTTGAGGCCTTCCAAGTGCAAATCGACGGGTCTCGTGCCTATTGCGCAGCCGCCAGGCAAAGAGACGTGGGCCACGCCCATGCGCGCGATCAGAGGCCCCAGAACCCAAAAACTGGCCCGCATACGGCTGACCATTTCGTAGGGCGCCGTCGTATCGACAATATCGCGTGCGGTCAGGTGAAACGTTTCGCCCAAATGCATAGCCGGGCCGGCACGTTTTCCATCAACCGCCAAATCAACACCGTGATTGCGCAGAATACGGGCAAGAAGATTGACGTCCGCGAGATTGGGTACGTTCTTCAGTGTCAAGCGGTCCGCCGTCAGGAGACTCGCAATCATCAGCGGCAGAGCCGCGTTCTTGGCGCCGGAAATCGGAATCTCGCCGTTCAGCGAGTTGCCACCTTCGATCTTAATACGATCCATCTGCCTGCCCTGTCGTGGAGTCCTATCGCGTGTTGCACGCAATAATGGTGGAGCGTGCCGTAGAGACCCGCATTGACTTCGCGGAATAGTGGTAATGGCGTTGCTGTTTGCCGGGCCCCTGTTCCCGGCGCAAAGCGAATAGTCTCAATAATCGTTAAAAGTACGGCGCGGCAAGTGGGAAGCCATCTCGCGCCGGCAGATCCTCAGCTTTCTTCCCGACGAGCCTCGGGCGTGTCCAAAGAGGGATCAACCGCCTTTGCACCCGCGCCTTTTCTAGCCCGGGCCAGCTCTTTGCGCTTTCGCAGGTTGTCGCGAAGCTGGGCTTCCAGACGTTGATTGCGCCCGTCTTTGCGACTAGCCCGATTTGTCTCATCTCCTGCCATGTCGTGCCTCGCCCCATTGTGCTCCACTCAGTGATATGCACCTGGTATGCCACCATTAAAGCCAGAGTATATCGCCAAGATTGCATCCCTACGGTTGCATTTTATTTAGAAGTTTGTGCAACACTGAGCATTAATAGATTTTGTTAGGGGACCGCTTGGTCCAGCGTGGTTCAACTTGTTCGCAAAAATTGTATCCGAGGCAACCCGAAGTTTCACATCACTGACGCGCAACAACAGCGGTGCCAGTGCCATCGAGTTTGCTCTTGTTGCCCCAGTTTTGATTGTTCTGGCCATGGGCATACTTGTCTACGGACTCTATTTTGGAACGGCACACTCAGTTCAACAACTTGCCGCTGATGCTGCACGGGCTTCTGTCGCCGGCTTGAGCGACACGGAACGCGCGTCGATCGCCCAAACGCATATCACGACCAACGCTACCAGCTATCCTCTGATTTCTCCCGATAAGGTCACTGTCGAGGCCGGGCCACTGGAGGCGGATGCAGATCAGTTCGAGGTCACGGTTGAGTACGACGCTTCGGAGCTTCCGATTTTTGGCCTAGACCGTCTCGTGCCTGTCCCATCTCCGACAATCCGTCGAACTTCCACCATTCGACGCGGGGGGTATTGAGTTGCGTCATTGTGGTCAGAGACTCCTCGGCGTGCTGAAGAACGTGAAGGAGCAGGAGAGTGGTTCTGTTGCAATCCTCAGCGCTGTCTTCCTGATTGTATTCTTGTGGTGTGCCGCTCTCGCTGTGGATTTCGGCTCTCTCTATTTCGAACGTCGTACGGCTCAAGGTGCTGTGGATCTTGCTGCTATTGCTGCAGCACAGAACATTGCCTCGGCAGACGCTGCCGCAACAGCTACGATTGAAGCGAACAACATCAGGAACGTACAGCGCCTGGTCGTGACGCCGGGACATTACAGTGCCGATCCTTCAAAGGCCCCCGATGAGCGGTTTGTTGCAGATGTGGAGCCTTTCAACGCCGTACGTGTACAGCTCACGCAGAACGCACCACTTTATTTGGCCGGTGCTCTAACGGGGCAACGGAACATGACGATCGAGACGCAGGCCATCGCGGTTACGACCGCGCAGGCTGCCTTTTCCATCGGTTCCCGTCTGTTACGGCTCGAGGGTGGGCTGCTGAATGCCCTATTGGAGGGCCTACTCGGCGGGAGCGTGAACCTGTCCGTCATGGACTATGAGCAACTGGTGGACGCCAACGTAAAGCTGTTCCAGTTCATGAATGCTCTGTCCACAGAGCTCGATGTCGATGGCGCCTCATATAACGATGTGCTCGCTATGGACGCCAGCGTTGGCGCTGTGCTTGAAGCCCTAACCAACGTAAGTGCCGATTCCGGACAAGGTGCGGCCGCGCATGTTCTTAGTTCCATCGGTGCCACGACTCACGCCGCGGACGCGATGGTTTCCCTCGGTGCGTTGGTTGATCTCGGCCCTTATGGCAACCTGAGTACGGGCTCATCGGCACCAGGCTTTGACCCTTCGATTAACGTCATGCAAATGGTGACGACGGCCGCTTCTCTCGCAAATGGCTCCAATCAGGTTTCCCTCAATCTCGGCGCCACAATTCCTGGGCTAACGAACGTTCAGGTCAACGTCGCGATCGGGGAACCTCAGCAGGACTCGCCCTGGCTCTCCGTGGGTGAGCGCGACGTAATTGTCCGCACAGCTCAAACTCGTATCAGACTGCTTGCAACGGTTGGCGCTGAGGGTCTCGTTTCGGTGCGCGTGCCACTTTATGCTGAGGTCGCGTATGCTGAAGGAAGACTAGACAATATCGTGTGCGGGAACGACGTTGCTCGCGACGCGCGCGTAGACATTGCCGCCCTGCCCGGGGTTGCCGAACTCTGGCTTGGCGAGGTTGACGTCAACAATCTGGACAATTTCAGCAGAACTCTGCCCGTCGAGAACGCAAACCTCGTACAAACACCCCTCGCCAAGGTCTCGGGCAAGGCGCACGCTGCGATCACCAACACGTCAGAGACGGTCTTGAGTTTTAACTGGGCTGAGATTGAGGCTCAGGAAACCAAGTCCACGTCCACGAGAGAACCGACGACCACGCTTTTAAACTCGTTACTCCGCGATCTGGATCTAAGGGTCGAAGTTCTCGGCCTTGGAATAGGCTTGCCGGGTAATTTGGGGACCGTTGTCGCGAACCTTCTATCTGCCGCAACGCCCGCTCTCGACAGACTGCTCAGCGGCGTTCTCGACGCTCTCGGTATTTCGCTGGGTGAGGCAGACATCACAGTGCATGGCGTACGCTGTGATGGCGCGGCGCTCGTAGGCTGATGCACCACGTTCTGGAAACGCGTGTGAGCCCTCGCAGAGGCCGTAAAGCGCCAAGTGTGCGGGTAAAAAGTCTGCTCAAGCACATATCGCGAAAACTGGTGCTGCCGGAGAGATTTGAACTCTCGGCCTCTCCCTTACCAAGGGAGTGCTCTACCCCTGAGCTACGGCAGCGGATCGCCAATATCGAAGCTCCATACTGGAGCCGGCTGTAATCTTCAATGCCAATCTCGGCACTCCCTTACCAAGGGAGTGTCCGTGACCTCGACAACCCTGAATCGTGCGAGGGGCACACTACTGCCACAGGGCCCGAAAGACCGCAAGCATTTGCAGCGGTCTTCTTTGAAGGGCCGGTCTCAATGCCTTCTTGATGTGGGCCGCGACAGAATGATCAAGGACGCAATGAGAATACGTTATGCTCAGAATATCCCAGATGACGCTTCGCGTCGCCTCTGGGCGGCGAGGCCTGCGTCAAATCTCAACCGAATGTCCTTCAAGGCATCGGCTCTCTTCTTGTAAGCTCTCGTACCGCCTACAAATTGCCGAGCAATTGCGTCGATCTCCGGTAGCCTGACTTGTTTATCAGTCTGTAGTTCATCAAAAACTAGGTCAAAGCGGGATGGATCATTGTGGCTCTTCGCAAGCATATCTACGTAACGTGATACGACATCTTCGTCTATCTGCTTCGCAGTCCCAGCTTTCTTTGCGGGCCCATCACGCTTTTCAAGAAGTTTGACAAGCTGTGTAATCGAGAGGTCGTCCACTGGACCGAGACCTTCGATGAGTTTTTCGATCTCAGATACTGTTGTCTTGTTAGCCTGTGCTTCTTTCAGTGTTTTGGCGAAGCTCAACAACAGTTTGCGTAGTTCTGAAACCTGCATCGCTAAGGATCTCCGGTTCAGTTTCGACGGGCATCCCAACACTTCTAAGGATGTAGTCGCCGAGGCGTGAGAACATCTCATGTATTACGGCATTGTTCGAACTAGGGTTCGGCTCAAAAATTGCGAGATCGTCGCCCTCGATGTGAAGAAGGGCCACCTTATGCATGATCGGCAGGTGATCGAGAACGACAACGGGTTCGACATTGCCGTAGAAGTGATTGACCCGGCTTTTGTAATTCCAATGAAGCTCGTCCTGAAGATAGGATAAAGCCTTGCTTTCGCGATCATTATAACCGCTGCGTTGGGCAACTTTCGAAGGAAGAACGCCCAGCATCTTGAAGCCCAGGCCTAGCTTGTCGCGGAAATCTAAAAACATCTCCACGGAACGAAACACCGCTCGGCTGGATACGGTATCGAGGATGGTCGGCATCAGGACATGCGTCGCAGCACAAAGCGCGTTGGCGGTAGCTGCGCAGATGCGAGGTGGCGTATCAATGATGATGATATCGTAAGTATTTTGAATTTCGTCGCTTGCAAGATAGGCCTGCGTATTGAACCGGATATCGTCCTTCCTTGCTCCGGTCAGCCACTGATAGACCAAGCTACTGTCTATACGACTGAGATTTGCTTCAGCAGGATGAATGGCGCTTGTCTGAAATGACCGACCCAGACTGTGAGGCTTGGTGATCTCCGCTGGGGGCTTCTCGCCTCTCAGTATCTCGTGTGCCGAAAAGGTCAGTTGATTGGGATCAGCATAGGGCACGATATCCGTGAGCGACCCTTGATAATCGAAATCAATCAGGAGAACGCGATATCCGGACTTGTCGAAATATGCGGCCAGATTGGCGGCAATCATCGACTTACCAACGCCACCCTTGTAGTTCGCAATGGCGATTATCGGAATCGTATTCTTGAGACGATCGGCATATTTCTTATGCGCGTTCCGAGATGTGCCCTTGCTCCAGAACGCCTCGGGATCAACGAGCACTTGGTGGATCTTTTCACGGATCGCTTTCTTACCCCAATAGTATGCATAAAATAATGCACCACAGAGGCCGACAACGATGGTGACCGCCTTAATCCAATAAAGAACTCCGGCCCCTAAATAGACATCGAGAAATAAAGCGTCCGCGACCTTTGTAATTAGCTCCAAAAAAGTCTTGAGAACCAATTCAAACACGACCCACCCCCCACCAAACGCATAAAACTATCAGTGGCAAGATAATTCATCTGAGGTGCGGATCAAGAACCTCTTGGCAGGTATCCACCGAGGGAAGGTTCTGGCTAGGGACGCTGCGGAAGCTTCTCCAATGTTTTGAGCTAGAATCTAGAGTAGAGCAGCCCTAATCCAGCGTGATTGCTAATCCGCTCAGGTCTGCGTTCACTAGCAATCCAACCTGCCGTCCGGTCAGTTCCAGCACAGCGCCTTTCTGGTTGGTCAACACAATCGCGCGCGCGCCATGTCCGACCGCAAGGCCCGCTCCTGCGGCGCCGTAGACACCAGCAATGTCTGACGGGCGATCAATGTTTCTTACCCTGCCGCGCAGTACCGTCTTTGAGCCGCCGAACACTAGCCCGTAGTCCAGACCGCCGACCGACAGCGCGTAGCGCCTCCCGTGAAAATTGAGAGTGCCACTCCCGCCGGAGCCGCCGATAATCCATCCTGCCTTGTAGATCGTCAGTCTAACGGTTCCGCTGTCTGCGTAGCTTGCTGAGGGCAAGCTCACAAAGGCAATTATCGCGATGAGCAGTGTGCGCATGGCCCACAAGATCTTCATTGGGGACTCCTCCTCGTGTTCCAGAAATGGCGCGTGACGCGGAACGAATCGCATGTGTTTTTTCTAGTCTTGGAATGAGGAGGCAAGATGTTCTGTGCTCACTGAGCAGAACATGTCTTTGGTCACAACCGAGTAGAACCTCCCGGAGTTGTCTCTATATCTGGACCACAGACTATACGGTGGGCGATGGCGAACATAACGACAGAAAAGGCGAACATCGCCATAAACCAAACCTGCCACATACCGTAGCTCGCCAACCCCATGACCGATGCGCTCGCAAACATCGCGAATGCAGGCGCGCGTACCCTACGGTCGATTGAACGAACCGCACCCAAAACCGCCACACCGGCAACCGCCAACAGCGCAGCGCCGACAGCCCCCAATTCAAACCAAGTCTGCAGAAATACATTGTGGGCATGGCGCGATAACGTGCGCTCGATCTTTTCCCCTTCGGCATTGTTCGTCGTCGCGCGCATGCGCGGGCCGAGAATGTAGGTCATGTTGGTGCCGATGCCGATCAGCGGATCGTGTTGCAGCACCTGCTCAGCGGTGTGGTTCCATATGATGATGCGGTGTTGAGCCGAACGCTGCAGCCAAGATGCGTTGTGAAGATCGGCCTTGTGCGCGAGCATCGCAGCCGGCAGGACGAGCAGACAGCAAGCCACCCACCCTACAGCCATCAAACGGTACGTCCATGTGTGAGATATGCGTGCAAACGCGTAGCCAAACAGGCCGATCACCACCGCCAACTTCGATGTCTCATGCGTCGACAGGAAGATCACGACAATTGCCAGAACAAGAAGGCCCAGGCTTATAGGCGTGCGCAGGCTGCGTGGCGCGGTGGCAAACGCCGTGACCGCCGCCGGCCACATAAGCAGTGAAATGGGCGCGGTGTTGCGGGTTAGATCGACCGGCGAAATCGCGATAATGCGGCCGTCCTCCCACTTGAAATGACGGAGAGGTTTGATCGACTCCGGCCCCAAGCCGATCGTATTGTAAATCCACATCTTTATGGACTGGTCACTTAAGAGTTCGATCAAGAAATATGTTAGCCCGATCGACAACCCCATCCAGACCCCGTCCGCAAGGTGAAGCGCGTTCATTGTGCCTTCGCGCCGGATCAGCCGATACATGACAAGCGTTGCCAGCAGTATGAAGAGAGTGAGGCCGGACTTTGCCAATACGAGAGTGGGGGACTCAGCCCAAAACGCCGTGGCAGCGGCCCATAGCGCAAACGCACTCAAAGCACCGGTCAGGACGTCGCAACGTGGCAAGCCATAACGCAAATGCCCAGACAAAGCGGCAGACGTGAGCAATGCGATAAAAACGATGCCGAGCAGAAAAGGAAGCGTGCGGGCACTGACGAGTGAAACGATGACGGCGACGAGAATGACAGTCCCCAAAGCCGCACTGGGTAAGCGGTTCGCAAAGGGGCCGCGGACGGCATCGCTTTCGCTTGAATGCATGTGCTTTCACCCTCAGTTGTTGCCCGTATGCGAGCGCCCCGCGTCATTAAGCACGTGACTGGCTCTGCGACAACGGGCTCTATACGTGACTTGCCGCGGCGCGCCGATCCGCTATTATCTGGCCTCCAAATATCGCTATGTGCACTTTATTTCGGTCACCTATGCGAGCCGTGCTGCTGAGCGCGGTGAAGTTTTTATTGGTGTGGCAAAGACGCCCGCTCATTAGTCAACGAAAGCCCCTTCGCAATTGAAAAAGAATGCCTCAGATTCACAGCCGCTACCGGCGGCTGAGCGCCCTGATCGTCGTGAAGCTGAAGACGCTATCCGTACGATTCTGCGTTGGACGGGAGAAAATCCGGAACGCGATGGCCTCATAGAAACGCCATCGCGCGTTGTGCGTGCGTTCGAGGAGTATTTCCGGGGGTACGCAGAAGACCCGGAGGCCATCCTCCAAAAGACCTTCGAGGAAATTGAAGGCTACGACGAGATGATCGCTCTGCGCGGCATCCGTTTTGAAAGCCATTGTGAGCACCACATGGCGCCGATTATCGGTCATGCCTGGGTTGGTTACATTCCCAACGGTCGCGTCGTCGGGATTTCAAAACTCGCACGGATTGTCGACGTCTATGCGAAGCGCCTCCAGATCCAGGAGAAAATGACGGCGCAGATCGCCAATGCGATCCAGACCGTTCTGGAACCGCAAGGTGTGGGTGTTGTCATCAAGGCCGAGCATCATTGCATGACAACGCGCGGCATCCACAAGCCCGGCACGGACCTCGTCACAAGCCGAATGCTCGGTGTATTCCGCGACGATCCCAAGACCCGGCAGGAATTTCTTTCAATGGTCGACTGAGCCGGGCATTGCCTCCGGCTTATCGTAGTCCACGCCCACGAGGTAGAGCCCCGTGGGCGGCGCTACCGGTCCGCATGCCGCGCGGCGGCGTGCGGCCAACGCTTCGGCGACATCGGCGCGCGTCCAGCGGCCGGCTCCGACAAGCTTCAGCGTGCCCACGAGCGAGCGCACCTGATTGTGCAGGAATGAACGCGCAGACGCCGTTATGTGCACTTCCTCCCCCACACGCGAAACGCACAGCCGATCCAACGTTTTAACAGGTGACGCTGCCTGGCAGGCGGAGGCGCGAAAGGTCGTGAAATCGTGGTGGCCAACGAGGCACTGGGCAGCGTTATGCATAGCTTCCGCATCCAGCCCGACGGGTAACCACCAAACCCGGTTGCGGTCGAGTGCCGGTGGAGCCCGACGGTCCAATATTCGGTAGAGATAGTGACGCGCGGTGGCGCTAAACCGTGCATCAAATTCAGGACCGACCTCTACACATTCCAAGACTGCGATTGGATTTGGCCGAAGCAAGTGATTGAGCGCTTCGCGGATGCGGTAAGGATCTTGTTCACGCGCAAGGTCAAAGTGCGCAACTTGCCCCAGAGCATGCACGCCGGAATCCGTGCGGCCAGCCCCACGGATGCTGACGGTTTCGCCGCAGAAGGATGCTATTGCGGTTTGCAGGCTCGACTGCACAGTCTTGCCCACGGCCTGCGTCTGCCAGCCGACAAACGGCGTGCCGTCGTATTCTATCGTAATGCGGTATCGGGGCATTCAGGTCGGGCCGTATAACGGGAAGGGGCGCAATCCCTATCGCGTCGACCGCGGTTGCTCAACCCTCGTCATAAAAGACGCGTGTTCTTAGTAGTCGCTGCTACGGCGGGGATCGTTGTAAAAGCCGGGATAGTCGTACACATTCGTTTCCCCGACACCGAGCGCGAGCGGCGTTCTCCCACCCGGGTTGATGATGACGTGCCGATCAGGCGGCAGCGGCCGGAATACGCGAACGCCAGCTTCCTTGGTAACGACGGCACCATAGTAAGCACGCGGTTCGATGCGGGTCGTATGAGATTGCTGCGCCAACGCTACGGGTGCGATCAACGCAGATGCAGCCACGAGCGCGGCAATCGCAAATTTACTCGACACATCAATTCTCCCTAGCAATGCGCCTGTTATTGCTCACTAAACTACAAGCGGCATGCATTTGCCAGAGCTTCGCGGGGCATGCTTAATACACGTTACGGGAGGCGCGTGCCGGGCGGCAGACTGAAGCCGCGCAAGAACTCCGATGCGGAGCAAGGGCGCTTACCCGCCCGCTGAACCTCCAGCATCTCCACCGCGCCGTCACCGCAGCCAATCGTGAGGCCTGGACCAAGTACCTCGCCCGGAGCGCCGTTCTGGCTGACCAAGCGCGAACGCAACGCTTTCACACGTTCGCGCCGGCCTTCGCGCTCGACCTCGAACCAAGCTCCCGGAAAGGGGGATAGCCCTCTGATCTGATTGTGTATCTCAATCGCAGAACGGGCGAAATCGAGCCGCGATTCAGCCTTGTCGATCTTTGCCGCGTAGGTAATTCCGTCGTTGGACTGAGGCGCCTCGCTCAACTCCCCACGCTGGAGCGCCGCCAGTGCGCGGACCATCAGATCCGCGCCGCGTTCAGCAAGCACGTCGTGCAGTTCGCCCGCTGTCATTTCATCGCCGATCGTCACCGGTGCGCTCATGCATACTGGTCCGGTATCGAGACCTTCCTCCATGTGCATGATGGCGACGGCGGTTTCTCTGTCGCCAGCCATAATGGCCCGCTGAATCGGCGCTGCTCCGCGCCAGCGCGGTAACGCGGAGGCGTGCAGGTTGAAACAGCCGTGGCATGGGGCAGACAGAATTGCACCCGGCAGCAGAAGGCCATAAGCGACGACGATGGCGGCATCTGCTTTGAAGTCCTGGAACGTGCTTAACGCTGCGTCATCACGCAGGCTTAGCGGCGTCAGGACCGGAATGTCCCGGCCTGCGGCAAAGGCGTGTACCGGCGATGGCCGCTCATGCATCCCGCGACCAGCAGGTCTCGGAGGCTGCGAATAAGCAGCCACAACGTCGTGCCCTGCCGTCAGAATTTCCGACAACGTTGGCACGGCAAAATCGGGCGTGCCCATAAAGATGATGCGCACCTTGCTGTCCCCACTTCGATGTCTGTTCGATTGCCCACGAACTCGCCTTGCGACGGCGGTCCGAGCGCTTACGAGGTCGTCACGCTACGCTGCTGCTTGCGGAAACGGCGAACGATTATGTCCCTCTTCAGCCGCGACAGGTAGTCGATGATCAATTTGCCATCAAGATGATCGAGTTCATGCTGGATCGCCGTCGCCAGCAATCCCTCAGCTTCAAGCTCCTGCTCTCTTCCATCCCGATCGATGTACTGGAGCGTCAGGGAACCCGGTCGTTCGATCTCCACATGCACATCCGGGATTGATAGGCAGCCTTCCTCATGTACGTTTGGAGTGTCGCCGAAATGGACAATCTTAGGGTTGATCAGGCAAAGCGGCGCGGGTGCGTCTTCGTCTCCGACATCAACCACCACAAGCCGCTTGGGCACGGCGACCTGGATAGCGGCCAAACCGATTCCGGGGGCGGCGTACATAGTTTCCAGCATATCGTCGGCGAGGCGACGCGTAGCATCATCGACCTGCGTAATAGGTTCAGAGACCACGCGCAGTATCGGATCCGGAATTTTTATAATTTCCAACTTTGCCATAGTAATTTGAAATACGCATTCGCCGATGCTTGGTCAATCGGCACACTGAGGGGACAATGTCGCGGTCCGTTATCTTGAGATGTATAGGGCGCGACACGTGGCTATTGCAATGGGCGCTCGGGGCATGGCTGGCGAGGGCGTGCCAAAGCCTCACGGCCTATCAAACTCAGGATTTTGACACCCGCTCTCACTGATCCCACAAGCGTTCCGGAGATCTTCGATATCCCGATGCGGCGGCGATATCGGACTGGCGCTTCTAGCGTGCGCAAACCTAGCTGTGCCGCTTTAACCTGCATTTCGACGGTCCAACCGTAGTCGCGATCCGCCATGGCCAGTCTCTCCAAGACCGAACGCTTAATCGCGCGAAATGGTCCAATATCGGTAAATCGTGCCCCCCAGATTAGTCTGATCAACCACGTCGCCAGCCAATTACCGAAAATTTGCTGAGGCGTCAGGGCTCCTAGCTCCCTACGCCCGAGCGTACGCGACCCGATGACGAGTTCTCCTTCATCCGCGATTATTGGATCAACCAAGCTCGGCATATCTTCAGGGTGATCGGAATAGTCACCGTCGAGGAAAACGATGATGTCACACGGAGGCAAGGCACCAATCCCGGCAAGACAAGCCGCACCGTAGCCAGGTTGCGGTTCTCTTATGACGCGGGCTCCGGCAGCACGGGCAACATAGGCCGTTCGATCTCGTGATCCGTTGTCCGAGACGACAATGGCGTCGACCCAGCTGGGAATAGCGGCAATGACTTTACTAACGGCCGCTTCTTCGTTGAGCGCCGGAATAACAACGCCGACAGCGTAGCCGTTACGCATTCGCATCTCCCAGCGCAGGTCCGCACAAACGCGGCTATTACTTTCGAGGCGCACTCGTGCGCGGCCGCATCGTACACGAGCCATAGACATGTAGGGTCCCGAAACGCTGCGTACACCCCATAGTGTGCTCTTTTCATTCTGCGTTTAGGCAGCTGGCTAATGCCTTTGCTGTATCGTGGCAGGGATGCCAGCCGATGCCCTGCAATTGGGCTGCATCGACGACAAGGTCCGCGTTAAGCCGCTGCCATTGGCCTGTACGCCCAGCCAGCCGGGCCAGACTCGCGAGGATTCCCGCTGGGATCGGGACCAATCCGGGGCTGCGGCTGAGGCCGCTACGCAAAGCCGCCAGGATCTCAGGCACGGTGGCCGGTTCTTCGTCCGCGACCAGGAAAACTCGCCGGCTGGCCTGCGGACTGGTCAGCACATGCCGGACTGCGGTCATGAGGCTATCTATGTGGAGGAGCGAGCGGCGTCCGGCGACGGTCTTCAACGGCAACGGGATCGGAAGGCGGGCGAGCCGGACGAGCGCGGCCATGTTCCCTTTCACGCCTGGGCCATAGACGACCACTGGCCTGAGTGCCACCCAATCCGTCCGGCTATCGGCCAGCTCTTCAGCAAGTGCTTGTTCTGCGGCGAGCTTGGAGCGGCCGTACGCATCTGTTGGATGAGGAGGCGATCTTTCCGTCAGGACACCTTCCGCGGAAGGGCCGGATTGCGCGCGCACAGAGGACATGAGCACGACCCGGTTCAGGTCTGCCTCGCGGGCAGCAATCGCGAGGGCGCGCGTGGCCTCACAATTCACAGCCATATACTGGCTTTCGGGAATTGTACTGGTCGCATGGGCGATGCCTGCGAGATGGACCACGTGGGTCACGCCGCCCAACAGGGCGTGCCAATCGTGCGGCTCCGACATGTCGGGCAACGAAACGATGTCCAAGTCTGGACGGGCCGAGATCTGAGATACGTCACGCGCAGCGGCGCGGACTTCGAAGCCATTAGCCAGAAGGCTTTCGGTCAGAAAGCGTCCAATGAAACCTGTAGCTCCGGTAATCAGAATACGCGGCGGCATGGTGTTGTCGAAATCCAAGAGCTTATCGACGACGCTATAGACGGCTCATTTGAGCCCGCCTCAATGCAGCATACGAGACAAAGGCGGCCAGGCCTTCTCCTCGCCGTCCTGATCGGCTTCAGGGGGAAGCACGGGCCCGGGCTGATATCCTTCTACCGTGCGCATCAACACTGCGCGGATGGCATCGAGATCCCGCGTCTTCATGGATTCCTTCAAACCATCCAGCTCATGCCAGAGCTCGTTCGATGGCAACCAGGGCTCTCCGGAACGCATAATGCGAGGATGTTCCGTCCCGGTCGTATTGGCGCCGAGCAAGAGTTCTTCGTAGAGTTTCTCGCCCGGGCGCAGGCCGGTGTAGACGATCTCGATATCGCCACCAGGGTTTTCGCTACTCCTCGGATCGAGACCCGCGAGGCGGATCATAAGGCGTGCAAGGTCGTCGATCTTGACGGGGTCTCCCATATCCAGAACGAAGACTTCCCCGCCCGTCGCCATGGACCCTGCCTGGATGACCAGTTCGGCCGCTTCTCTGATCGACATGAAATAGCGGATGACATCGGGGTGGGTCACCGTCAGCGGTCCGCCCTGCTTGATCTGTTGCCGGAACCTGCGAACGACCGATCCAGAACTGTCGAGCACATTTCCGAAGCGAACCATCGTAAAGACGGTGTTGACGTCCTCGTCCATGGCATGCGCCTGCAGGACAAGCTCAGCAAGGCGCTTGGTAGCTCCCATAACATTCGTCGGACGAACCGCCTTATCGGTCGAGATCAGCACGAAGCGTTCAACGCCCAAATCCCGTGCGGCATCAGCCATAACGGCGCATCCGAACGTGTTGTTGCTGATCCCAGCAACAATATTTTGCTCCACGATAGGCACGTGCTTATAGGCCGCTGCATGGTAGATTGTCTGGATATCGTAGCTTGATATCGTGTGGCGAACGAGCCGTTCATCGAGCACGGAGCCCAGCACCGCGACCAGTTCTGTATCCTCGTATTGACCCGGGTTAGCTGCGATCGTCTCTCGAATTTCGAGCTCAATCTCGTAGAGGGCCGGTTCCGAAATATCCATGAGCACCAAGCGCTCCGGCGACTGCTCGAGAATTTGCCGGACCAATTCCGACCCGACCGACCCACCAGCCCCCGTTACCAGAATTGATTTGTCGCGAATGACGCGCGTCAACAATTGAGCATCCGGTGGTACGGGTTCACGGCCTAAGAGATCTTCGACCTCCAGAGGGCGGACATCCGTAATGCCGACTTTGCCAGACGCTATCTCATCGATCGCAGGCACGATCTTGACCACAACGGGGTAGTTTTCCAGCTTCTGGACAATCTGTCGGCGCATGCCGCGCTGCGATTCAGGAATTGCCAACAGCACTTCCTTGATGTCGCGGCGTTCAATGAAGAAGCCCACCTTCTCCGGCCGATAGACTTTGAGCCCACCGACGTACTGACCCCACATGGACGGCTCGTCGTCGATGAAACCGACGGGCTCGCGGTCGTAAACCCTGCGGCGCAGCGCAGACAGCAGCTCGACGCCCATTTGGCCCGCGCCATAGATGAGCACGAGCTTGCGATCCATATCAATTGGCAATTTTGGAATGGTAATGCCAATGCTTTGCAGGAACAGACCCGCAATCTGGCGGCTCGCACTTACCGCAAGCGCTCCCAACACGCCATAAACCAGGATAACCGTGCGTGGGATGCCGTGCTGTCCGAGCATAAATACAGCCATTGCCCAAATCAGCATCGACAGGGCTGCACACAAGAAAATGCGCAGCATGCCACGATAGCCGATGAAGCGCGTCACAAGCCTGTAAAGCCCGAAGGACCCAAAGGTGCCTATCGTGATGGCTGGCCCCAAGAAGAACAACGCCGCTGTCAGCCAATCATCGGGAACGTAAAATGTCTGGTAGCGGACCGACATCGCGGTCCAGAGGACGGCGGTCAACAGCAGGAAGTCGCTCAAGACAAGAACCACCCGCTTTGCAGAGCGTGGCAGTTCAATGAGCCACTTGCGCACGTGAGCTGTGCGCGCGTCCTCGTTACCCTTGTCCGCCAATTTCTCCCCTCTCCACCCCGTCGCGCCCCTCGCGCGGTCGTATCCAGCTATCCATTACAGGCATGATTCAGCCCTTTAGATGCCCGTTATAAATACATGGAAAGCCCGGTGCACATGTATTCAAATTCCGTAACGGAATTCCCCTGTCAGTAACGAAACCACACTCCGATATCCACACTTTGATATCATCGCAAGGGCAGGACACGAGCCGACAGCGTTGCCGGAAGGCATCATTCATCCATTCGGCGCCGAATTCTGTGGCGAATCCACCAACTTCGAGGCGCGCGGGCGAGTTTAAAGGTCCCCGATACCGGCGCTTGCGTAATGTGATCGATGAGCCGGTAAGACAAGATTACCCCGATGCAGCCGAACACGATCCCCCCACCCAAGTTGCCAGCCAGCACCCCGTAGGCCCCAGCGATCTCGCCACCGATCCAGACCAATGGAATGGTCCCGATCGTGGCACGGCCCCAATTTAGCGCCGTCGAAACTTGGGGCCGCCCGAGCGTATTGTGTATGGCGTTGGACACAAACAAGGTGCCGAGGAAGAAGAAGAGCGGCGCCAGATAGTAGCAAAATATCAAAATGAGTTCGGCGGCCTGCCCCTCGGCTTTGAATGCCTGCACGATGAATGGCGCCAGGATCGCGAGCACAATCCAGGAAAATGTCGTGAAGGCCGCCGCGACGCATAATGCCAACGTCAAGGTCTGGCGCATCCGGTCTGGTTTTTTCGCTCCGAAATTTTGTCCGATGATGGGCCCTACGTTGCCGGACAACGCGAAGATTGCGCCGAATGCGACTGGCATGATGCGCCCAATAATGGCCCAGCCCGCGACTGCGCCATCCCCAAACCCCGACATCGCGGCCGTCACGTAGGCGTTGGCGAAGGGCGTTGCGATATTTGTGGCGAGGGCTGGGACGGCGATCATGGCCAAGGGACGTGCATCCGATACCATTGCGCGCCAGCGTGGCCGGCTCATCAAGCGGTGAACGCGGATCACCCCGTAAAGGCCAATACAGAGCATCACGAGGCGCGCAATAACGCTGGCGATGGCCGCTCCCTCGATTCCGAGACCGAAGCCGAAGATCAAAACAGGGTCAAGGATGACGTTGGCCACCGCACCGTAGAGCGTCACATTCATCGAACGCCGCGCATCGCCGACTGACCTGAGGACGGCCGTCGATGCCATCGCGACGGCCAGCGGCGGCAATGCGGGCACGAGGATTTCCAGGTATCTTGTTGCCAGTTCGTGAGTTCGGCCGGTCGCCCCCAGAAGCGTCAGTAAGGTGGGGATCAAAAACCAGATGATAACGGCAAGGATGGTCGCGACAATAAAGGTCCAACAGTGGGCACTCGCCGCAACGCGACGCGCACGCACGTAGCGTCCTGCGCCTATCGCGGGCGACACGAGTGACATCGTTGCAATGAGCAAGCCGAGACCGATAGAGATCGTGAGCGCTACGATTGAGCTGCCATAGCCGATCGCAGCCACGATGGCCTGATCGTTGAGCAGGCTGAGAAAATAAATGTTTGCGAGGTCGCCGACGAAAATTGCGACAAGCCCAAGTGCTCCAGCGCCTGTCATGACTAGGATGTGGCGCAAGAGGGAGCCGCTAACGAACTTGGGTGGCTCCACCGCGACACGGCGGGGCGGCACCCGCGGATGACGGGCCACCTCAGGCGTTATGGACTCCATTCCCTCGAACCGTTTCTTTATTTTAAGCCCGGCGGCAGGGTTGGCTACCAAGCGGCTAGCCCTGCTCGTCAGGCGACGAATTTTCGTTAGATGCGGCGACGAGATTTAATAGCGGCGGCCAGCGTGCCGTCATCGAGATAGTCGAGTTCGCCGCCGATCGGGACGCCCTTCTGAATTTCAGAGACGGCGACATTGGTTGGCGCCAATCTTTCTTTTATGTAGTGCATGGTGGATTGGCCCTCCACTGTAGCGTTGAGGGCAAGGATCACCTCTTTCACTTCGCCCGACGAGGCCCGTTCCAGCAAGCGAGGAATATTCAGATTGTCGGGACCGACACCATCCAAGGGCGACAGATGCCCGCCCAAAACATGATAAACGCCGTTAATTGCCGCGGCCCGTTCCAGCGCCCACAGATCTCCGACCTCTTCGACGACGACTACGACTGATCGATCACGACGTCCGTCACGGCACAGGCTGCATGGGGAAACCGTGTCGACGTTTCCACACTCGGAGCAATGGGTGATGCGGTCAACAGCGGCGCTGAGCGCATCGGCGAGCGGCATGAGCAAATCTTCACGTCGCTTGAGCAGAGATAGCGCCGCCTTACGCGCCGATCGCGGACCTAACCCAGGCAATCGGCTCAGAAGCTGGATCATGCGTTCGATTTCCGGGCCGGCTATCGCCTTGCTCATGCCGACATATGTCCTTCTTCATCCCCGACTCTCTCTAGCAAACGCGGGACATTGGCACGCCAGCGGCGCGCTGTCACGGAGGTTGGCAATCGCCGGAGCTCTCAGGCCGTGTCCCTATAATTTTATGCCCACCACGCCGAGACGCGGTGGGCATTGATCCTAGTCTTTCTTAAAGATCGCTTCCGCGATCAAAGACCATTTAGCGGCACCTTCAGGAAGCGCTTCCCTGTCTCATCGGCCTCGGGGAGATTGCCGCCGCGCATATTGACCTGGATAGATGGGATAATGAGCTTCGGCATCGAGAGGGTCGCGTCCCGCTCGGTCCGCATCTTTATGAACTCGTCCTCCGTCACGCCATCGCGCACATGGACGTTGTCTCGGCGTTCGGCTGCGACTGTCGTTTCCCAGCGGATTTCCCGGCCGTTCGGCCCGTAATCATGGCACATGAACAGGCGCATTTCCGGCGGGAGCGCCAGAACCTTCTTAATCGAACGATAGAGTTCGCGTGCGTCGCCACCGGGGAAGTCAGCGCGCGCGGTGCCTCCATCCGGCATGAAGAGCGTGTCGCCCACGAAAGCAGCATCGCCGATGACATGCGTCATACATGCCGGGGTATGGCCAGGGGTATGCATGGCGAACGCCGTCATGGATCCGATTTTGTAAGTGTCACCATCAGTGAACAACCTGTCGAATTGGCTGCCGTCACGCTGGAACTCGGTGCCCTCGTTAAAGACCTTCCCGAAAACGTCCTGCACGACGGTGATCTTCTCACCGATCCCGATTTTGCCGCCGAGTTCCTGCTGCAGATAAGGTGCCGCCGACAGGTGATCGGCATGGACATGCGTTTCGATTAGCCACTCAACCTTGAGGTTGTGCTCCTTCACGTAAGCAATAATCTCATCGGCGGACTGATGCGACAAGCGCCCCGCCGCGTAGTCGATGTCCATCACTGAATCTATGATGGCGCAAGCATTGGAGGTGGGGTCCTTCACGACATAGCTGATCGTGTTGGTGGCTTCATCAAAGAAGCCCTTCACCTCCGGTCGGACCGACAAATCAACTGGATAATCCTTAGACATCTGTTGGCCTTCCCTTTCAGTTTTATTGTTTCGACACCGATTGGCGGTCTGATTTTTCAAAATCTGTCGCAGGAATAGAATATATTCCCTCTAGTCCACGCGCAAACGTGGTTCAGGCCTTTACGCCGGTTGCGATGTGGTGCGTAAACGGCTCAACAGCCGGGCAAGCCCCATTCCGCCTACGAGCGCCGCGACAAAGACGAATGGTTCGATGCGTCCCAGGCCCAGGGCAGGAACTACACCACCTGGGCAGTAGCCGATCAGTCCCCATCCGAGCCCGTAGATTGCCGATCCAAGGAGCAGTTGGGCGTCAACATCTTTCCGGGTTGGGACGAGGAACCGAGGCTCCACCAGGGGAGTTCCGCGCGCGAACACGAGCCGGTAGCCAATAGCCGTAGTGATCAGCGCAGCCGCCATAACGAGTGCCAAGCTGGGATCCCAAGTCCCTGCGACGTCGAAGAAGTTCAAAACCTTGGCTGGATTGATCATCCCCGAAACCGTGATTCCCAGGCCGAAAATTACACCGGCGAACAGAGCAGCGATGATTGGCATGGCTTAGGCTCCCACAACATGCCGGGTGACGAAAACCGTGACGAGAGCTACGGCCATGAACGTTGCCGTGGCGACGATCGAACGCGGTGAGACCCGTGCGATCCCGCAGACGCCATGGCCGCTCGCACAACCGGCGCCGAAGGTAACGCCCACGCCAACGATGAGTCCCGCCACCACGGTCTTGAGCAGATCTGACGACAGCGTGACGTCCGGGAGATGTCCCATGAAAACCGCATAAAGCGACGGCGCGACAATCATCCCGATCAGAAAGGCGGCGCGCCACGACCAGTCCGAAAACGATTGAGGAAACGCCGCTCCCGACACGATGCCGGAAATGCCGGCGATACGTCCGAGAAACCACATGAGCATCGTTGCGCCTAGGCCAATTAGGGTTCCGCCTATCAAGGCCGAAACGGGCGTAAATTCCGTCATTACTATCAAAGCCCCTTTATCATCTGACAGCCTTCAATCGTCTGTCAGCATAACCGCTCGGCCCGGTGATCGGTTCGACATCAGCAACGCCAAGCGCTATTTATATTCGTTTCTTTGAATGTATTTTCAAGGGGCCGCGAGATAGATCTCGTGCCTATCCCAAGAAAGTTATGGGATTGCCGCACTTTAAGGGCCGGACGGGGCGCTGCCCTAGAATGCGTTCCGGTAAGCCCGCGGGGATATAACGGTCCGAACGAGAATGTACACGTCAAACGCGATCGACCAATTCTCGATATAGTAGAGGTCATGAACGACACGATTTTTCATGTCGTTCTCCGTCTCCGTCAGCCCCCTGAACCCATTCACCTGAGCCCATCCGGTGATGCCGGGTTTAACATTTAGGCGCTGCCCGTACCGTTGAATGCGCTCTTCAAAATGGCGGTCGTGAGCCACAGCATGGGGACGTGGCCCGACCAGAGACATGTCGCCGAGCAGCACATTGATCAGCTGGGGCAGCTCATCCAGGTTCAACTTGCGCAGATACCGTCCGATCCGCGTGACGCGGCTGTCGTTGCGTTGCGCCTGGACGACGGTGTCGCCGTCATCCAACGCTGTCATGGTACGGAATTTCCAGATCAGGAATTCCTTGTGATTGTAGCCGCGACGATGCTGCCGAAAAAAAACGGGGCCGGGTGAATCCCGCTTTATCGCGAGCGCGATGATCGCGAAAACTGGGAGCAACAGGATCAATGCCAATCCTGCCACCACGACATCGAAGCTTCGCTTGAGTAACGCCTGATAGGGCTGAAGCGGAGGATTGGACAAAGCAAAGGTTGCCGCCCGGCCGTAGTGCATCGAGCGTGACCGGAGAAGACGCGCCATCGGTGCCGGCGCTGCAAGCTGCACGGCAACAGGAAGTTCGATAAACCGCTCGGAAATGCGATCGACAAGTTCGATACGCGTCCAATCGACCAAGATAATCACATCCTCTATGGCACGCTCACGCGCGGTACGGATAGCTTGCGTCAGCGTCGCGGCAAGATCCTGATCTCCGGATATGCAGTTGTCGATATTCACACATGACGTAATGGAGACGCTGGTCCCGCTGCCGTTAATCTGGCGCATAAAGGCTCGTATCGGCTCGTCCTCGCCAATTAACATCAAACGCCTGCGCCCAACGCGTCCCTGGCGGATAGCCTGACGCACTGCGTACGACGTGAAGCTCGTCACCATCGGCAAAACCATTAATCCCGTTAAGTAGAACAGGATCAACCAGCCGCGGGAATAGATCGTCGTTGTTTTCGTGAGAAAACAAAGCACAACGAGCGAAATGAAAGCGTAGTTCCAGGTGAGAAAAACATCCTTCGGACGGCGAGCACCTTCAATTAATGCGTGTAGCCGGTAATCTCCGCGAAAGATGAATGGCAGCGTGACGATAAGCGCTATGAAGAGCCCGACGGCGGTTGCGTCCAGCTGTCTGCCCCACGTCCCGTAAACCGTGCTGTGATAGATGAGGTCGGTTGTGATCGACGTCGCGAGGATCGCGAGGATCTCAACCGCGCAGGCTAGCGTACCGACAGCCAGCCCGGAGAGGCCGCTGCGTGGCTCTGCACAATCGTCTGTATCAGGAGTGCTTTCAAAGCCTTCCTGGTTCACAGAAGCGTGAATGTTCATCTGTAATTCCCGCTACGCTAACACTGCGGTGCAACACCTGAACGACCAACACGCAAACATCGCGCCAACTCCCCGCGTGCTGATTTTCAGCAGCGGTTCGCGATTGTCTTGTCAAGTTCGAGGGCCACACACACAGTGCTGAATAACACGTTACGGAATTTGATCAATTGCGACATTCCGTTTTTCTATTTTCACTTTAGAAACTTACGTTAATTTGCTCATATTTTGTGCTGTCATTGAAATGACGTCTCCACTTGGAGTTGAACAGCCTCATGTGTTCCAGAATTCCGTGCATTTGCTGGCACGGTGATTGCTTCATCAGATCTGACAATCGCGTAGCAGAACAACTGTGAGCGGCTGGGCCGTTGCCAAGTGCCGCCATCATTGGGATGGCAGCAGCGGCACTCTTGGTGAGCAAATGCGTCAGAATGAGACACGGATCTGGGATGTCGTCGTCCGCGACCCTCAAGCGGGACATAGACCGTCGAATGTAAACGCTGCGGGACCGGCAGAGTCTTTTATGAAGCTCGACCCACGCGAGTTCGTCGGTCTTGCAAAACGGCATTGGCGCATGATTGGGATGACGACGATCGGCACAGCCGTCGTCGTCACCGCCATAGCGTTGGCTCTTCCTAAATATTATGAAGCCTCGACGCGGATGCTCATCGACCCGCGGGGCCTCGACGTCATTGATAAAGGTGTTACGCCTGGTCCGGCTACGGTAGAACAGGGGTCTGCGCTCGTTGAAAGCGAGGTTCATTTTCTCAGTTCTGACAGTGTCTTATCCAAAGTCATTGCCAAGCACAATTTGGTTGACGACCCTGAATTCAATGGGACGGATGGGGGGCCATTGTCCTTCATCACCGATAGCATCGCCACCGTTCGTGCTGGCGTCGAATCTGCTCTCGGTATGGAGGCTCGCAATCCACCTGCGGAACTGATTACGCTGCAGAGCCTGCGTGAATCGATCTTCGCCATGCGGGAACCAACCAGCTACACCGTCGATATCGGCATCGCGACCAAGAGCCCGCAAAAGTCGGCCGATATCGCCAATTGGATCACCGAGGAATACCTCACGACTCGTCTTAGCACGCGGGCGACCGCGACGGCACGGGCTGGGCAATCCCTCGTCGGGCGGCTCGATGAATTGCGCAATGATGTGGAAGTTGCCGAAAGCAAAGTCGAAGACTTCAAACGCGCGTACGACATTTTCACCGCTTCCGGTCAGCTCGTTACCGAACAGCAGCTCAGTGAGCTCAATACACAATTAGGAAACGCGCGTGCGGAAACGCTGCGCGCCCGATCCCGGCTTGAGCAAATCCGCTCTCTCGCATCTGCGGGCCTCGGACCGGACGCAACATTAGAAGCTCTAAGCTCAGAGAATATCCGGCGACTGAGAGAGCACTATGCGACGGTCCGTCAACGCCAAGCCGCGCTCGGCAGCCAACTGCTTCCGTCGCACCCGGCCATGCGGCAAGTCAGTCAAGAGGTGGCTATCGCCAAGCGGCAGCTTGATGACGAATTAAAACGTATCGAGCAGACGGCGCAGCTTGACCTTGATCGCGCCATGGGCAACGAGCGCAAGCTGGAAATCAAGTTGGCTGAGGCCAAAAAGATCTCGTCAGAAACTAATGATCGTCTCGTAAAGTTGCGCGAGTTGGAACGGGAAGCCGAGGCACGTCGCTCAGTCTACTCCGCATTCCTCTTGCGCTCGCGTGAGCTGTCTGAACAGCAGCGCGTCGACTCGTCCATGGTGACGGTCATCTCTCCAGCCGTGCCGCCGCGCCGCCACAAGGGGCTACCGCTTGCACTGGTCGGCATAGCTGGTCTTCTCACCGGCCTTGGGTTGGGCGTCGGTGCCGCGCTGTGGCGCGATATTGCGGATAAGAAGCTGCGCAGCGACACGCAGCTCGCAACCTTATCGGACGGCTGGACCGTTGCGCCATTACCCAACGCAGCCGGAGTGTTTCCGCAGGATGGTCAAACGGCTTCAACCAATGACGATGACGGAGGCCCGGATGCGGCTTCGCGCTTGCGCGATTTTGCGAGCGAGATCCGATTTGCCATCGGGCCACATCGTGGTGCTGCTGTACTCGTTACGTCCGCAGATGCGGATAAAGACGCCGGTCTTACGAAATCCGCGTTCGCGGCTAATCTGGCTGTCGCTGCCGCAGAGGATGGCGATCGCGTCCTGCTCATCGACGCCAACCCTGATACTGCCTTGCTCAGCCGAAGGCTTCAGCTCGCCGATCGGAACGGGCTCATCGAGGTAGCCGAGGGCGATCTGGCGCTTGGAAAGGCTATCAACGCGAACGCTATCGGCTCGGTCAGTGTGTTGGCTCTGGGCAAACGACCACAAGGCCTGGGCGTTGCATTGGACCCGGAAGCAATTCGTAAGGTCATTGTGGCCGCGGAAGACGACTTCGATCTCATCGTTCTGGACGGCGGCATCCTGATGCGCGAGCGGTCCTTGCGGGGCCTCGTTTCACTGGCTTCGCAGATCGTTGTCGTCGCCCGGGAAGGTCAGTCCGACAAACCCCAACTTCGGAGCGCATTTCAGGCCTTGCATAAGTGGCATGTTGAAAAAGGGCGAGCCGTGATCGTGGCAGCCTAAGTCCGCGTCGAAACTTTGGATCCAAGAACACCTTCGATGGCCAGCGTCTATCCCACCTCAGTTCACCGCAGCGAGCCGGTTCTCACCGGCTTGCTGATCGGCGTCTACCTGATCGGATATATTGGGATCTCGACTGTCGATCAGCTCACTTCGCTGCGGTACGTGATGTACCTCGTTCCCGCGATTCTGCTCGTCTCACCGCTCGTTTCTCACAACACGAGATTGCAACCTAACATCCTCGCGCTGCTGCTCTTCTATTTGGCGCTTGGCGGCATCGGTTGGATGGTGTCACCCGGGCTGTCGGATTTCTTCCTGCGGGATTACATCATCATCAGCGGTGTGCTTGTTTGCTACGCGATTGTTCCCTACGTGCGGGAACAGCATATCCGCTTCATCTTCTATGTCTCGCTGGTGCTTTTTGCGTTTCGCTACGCCACCATCGACCACGGCGGGTTCAGCTTGCACTTTCTACGGTCGGCCTCCCTGTCTCAATCGTTCGACAGCAATGAAGGGCTGATTGGCGCGATCTACGTCATCTTCTTTTTCGCCATCGGCGCGCGGATTGAGACCGTGCTGGCTTTTGCCATGTGCCTTCTCGGGGGAAAGCGCATTGGACTTGCGGCAATGCTCGTTGGCGTTCTCACGATCTGGTTCTTACTGAGAGCACCGAGTTTGAACCGACCAAAGGCACGGTTCGTCATCTTATTGCTTGCATTTGCAGGATTGAATGTGTTGTCCGTTTATCTGGTTTGGATTGTGGAGACAGTATTTCGAGCCGCGCACATTACGGTGCCCATCGAAGAGTTCATGGCCGGCCGCTACAAGATTTCTTCTGCGATCTATCATGAGATGTCTGCCCGTCCGATCCTGATGTCTCTGTTCGGCTCAGGCGCGGGTAGTGCCGATACGATCACGGTTCAGGTCACGGCGGGCGGTGTGCCGCTCACCCACAATGACTGGCTCAAAATCCTGGTCGACTACGGATCGATCGGCTCGATCGTGCTGACCATTGGCTTGGCCGCAATCTTCGCCACGTCAGCATTAGCCGCTGGATTAGGACTCGCCACCGCTGTGCTGATGATGACCGATAACGTCATGATCTATCTGTTCTATCAGATACCGGTCGCACTTATGATTGCGTTCGCGCTCTCTTGGCGGCCATCGCGCGCTTACGGGTAAGATTGAGCATCAAGCGCGGGCGCTGCCGCTGATCCACTCGCGGAGACTGGCAAATACGAAACGGGGAGCCTGAAGGAGATATCGCCGCCACAACCGACGCGGTTCACTGGCTAGGCGATGCGCCCACTCCAGTCCGGAATTTTGCATCCAGACGGGCGCGCGCTTTACACGATCCGTATGAAAGTCGAAGGCGGCACCAACGCCAACGAGGGTCTTGCCTGGAAGGTCTGGACGATGCTTCAGCATCCAGGCTTCCTGCTTGGGGCATCCCAAACCGATCCAGACGATATCAGGGGCGGCATCATTGAGACGTTGCAGGGCAGCTTGCGTTTCGCCGTCCGTCAAAGGCCGGAAGGGTGGGCATTCTGTTCCGACCACTTTCAGTCCTGGGTAACGCGTTCTCAGCTTTTCGGCGAGCGCCTCCGCGACACCTTCCGCGCCGCCGTAAAAATAGTGCGTCCAACCGGTGGTTAAGGAACGCTCGCAGACAGCGAGCATAAGATCAGGACCGCACACGCGCTGCGCTTTCGCTGCTCCATAGAGACGTGAGGCCCAGACAACCGGCATGCCATCGGGAACGACCATATCGGCAGCATTGAGCGCCTCCATATGCGAGGCGGTTTCCTGGGCCCTCATGATGCTATGCACATCACTGGCGCACACGTAGCGGCTTTCCCTTCCAGCGATCCACCTGCCGATGGTATCCACCGCCTCCGACATCGTCGTTACGGCCACCGGCACACCTAGAATTAATTTGTGCGGCAAAGACTTAGCGGCCACAGCTTGGGGCAGAGGCATGCGTTTGGACAGCATTCTGAGTTTCACTTACATGTTTCAAGGGTGGCATCGGGATGCGCTCGACCTCGCTCCCCTGAGGTCGGCTCCAAGAAACCAAATCTGAAACGATTTGTATCGAATGGTTCGGATCTTGCTTAAGAAGACCTGACGGGGGCCAGCCAGTCTGATCGCTGTCTATTTCGACACACTTCATGGCTCCGGATTCATCTGGGCCAGATGCAGGGACATGCACCGATTGTTCGCACGTGTACGCAGCATTAACCTGTTTGATCTGATCCGCCGTAGCGAGCGGATGATCAAGGCTGTCGGCTATTCGGTAGGCGCGCAGGCGCTGTCTTCTGCGGGCAACCTCGTCGTGTCGGTGCTGTTGTTGCGGTTTCTGCCCATTGCCGAATTTGGCACGTGGGGACTGCTTTATGTGATCGGCGCTTCCAGCGCAGCGTTCACCTCGTCGATCACGGGCCTTGTGTTCCATCTGTGCGTACCGCGTTTCGCCCGCATCAAGCGCGTATACGAATGCGCTTACAATGGTCTCAACCTCATCACCGTTACCGTGGTCTCGCTGTTGTTCAGCGCGGCGACGTTCGGTTTCGTGCCAGTCAAAGAAACGATTGGCTTTTTCGCCATCCCAATTTTCGTCTTTGCACTCACCACGGTCGAGAACATCAAGCTGCAGGCGACCGCGAACAATCAGCACCAAGCCATGTTTTTCATCGAGGTTGCACGGCAGATTGTCCTCGTCGGCGCCGTCGCCTACCTCGGTTGGAGCGGACATATCGACGTCTATCTGCTTCTTCTCGTCCACGGGGTAACAGGCTTAGCTGCAAGTGGCGCACTCATGGTGTTGCTGCGATGGCGCGCGACTTTCAACCGCCTGGCTTGGGTGTGGCATACTCACTTCTTCTATGCACGGCATCTGCTGCCGTCGGTACTCATCTCCTTTTTTCATATCGACGCCGTGCAGCTTCTCGTCGCGCAAAGGTTTGGCTTGAACGCGACGGGGCACCTGCGCGCGGCAGAGCTGCCTTTCAGCACACTCAATCCCGTCAAACAGTCTCTGAATTACTTTTTGCCGCGCGCAATCTATCAACTCGAAAACGACTCCGGCATCGACCGCAGCAAACTAGTGCCGCTGTTGGCCGTTGGCGCTCTGTTGGGCACCGTTGCCGTTGCCACGACCCTTTGGCTTATCGCTCAGCCGCTCTATCCATGGCTTACCAACAAAGAATATCCGGCAGACCTCGGTTTCATGTTTGCACTGGCACACGTGGCGATGATCATTCATTCGCTGACCAGCCACTACCTCAATACGGTACGCAAATCGCGTGCGATCATGCTTCAGTCGGTCTTTGGAGGCATCGCCGCGATGAGCACCTACTTTGGGACCCAATCCTTCTTGGGTGAAATGTCAGCGCCGTTGGCCATCTTCGCAGCCTATCTCGTTATGGCGATACACGGCATCTACGAAATCCAGCGCCACGTCGCGGAACCCGTATTCCAAGCCTAGCAGCCGGACATCTGGGTGGCCGCCACTCTAGTGCCTTTGCGATTTTTCGATCTCAACTTCGTGGCGGAACACCCGTGATCGTTCGCTGTGTTCCAAATCGGGGCAGCAAGTAGTCGTTAGCTCTTAGCCAAGCTGCCCCGACGTTTACGGCGCTGGACGAATTTCTCCAGATCCCCCGAAACTACGGGTATTTGTGAGGCCACTGATTGTTCTAGGTACGCCGATCCTTAGGTCGCAAGTTAAGGCCCGGTTCTTGCTGTGCCATAGCCGCATGCGAACGCCTTTACTCTGTGGGTGTCTCGCCAAGGCTAACGCGCTAAATGGCGGAAATTTTGGGGACCCTAATGCTTAATAGACTTCGCGGGGCTGAAGATCTTCTTTCTGAGCCTGCGGTGGAAGCCGAAGTGGACGGATATCGCGCCGAGCGCGTGCTCGATGAGTACGTTTGGGAAGATTTGCTCGCCCGGCATCCGCTGCGCAGCGCCTACACTTCGTGGGGGTGGGGTGAATATAAGCGCGGCTCGGGATGGAACGTCGAGAGGTTTCGAGTTGTCGATGCGGCCGGCGTAACGCGCGCGCTGTATCAGACACAAACCCAGAAACGCTGCGGAATTCGACGGGTGCTTATTCAGGGCGGACCGTTGTTCTTCGATTGCGAGACCTACAGCAAGATCTCCAAGATCGTGGAGGTCATGCTCAAGCAGATCGATGTGCGATGGAACGTGGTCGTTGGCATCAATTTCTACGGCTTTCGCACCGATGAAACGGTCATGGGGATCCTCGCCTCAGGGTTTGCGCCGATCCTCAACCGGAGGAACTTCACACTAGTGATGGATCTGTCCAAGGGGTTGGATGACGTGCGCGCTCAGCTCAATCAGACTGCACGGCGATACGTCAAACTTGGGCTGAAGAACCCAAAGCTCAGTTGCGATATCGTGCGCGGCGCGCGCGAGCGGCGCGCCGCCATAGACCGGCTTGCCGCCATGTATGACGATCTCGCCACTCGAAAGAACTTCGAGAAGGGTTTCAATACGAGCGCGTTTCGCAAGATCGTCGGGGATGACGATCGATACGTTATCGCCGAGGCACATGTCGATGGCGAAGTGGCTTCCCTTTACATTGCACATCAGGCTGCGAAACGCATGATCGGTCTGGTCGCCGCCTCCAACGAACTCGCGCGTGCGAACGAGGCAAGCTATCTCGCGATCTGGACGCTTTTCGAATACGCTTGTTCGGAGGGGCTAACCTCCTTCGACCTGTCGGGCATCGATCCCTTCGGCAACTACGGGACATTCCAGTTTAAACGGCGAATTTCCCGCAAACTCGAGCAATCCGATCCGCTTTGGCTCTACTGCAAAAATCCGGTTTTGCGTAACGCGGTCACGTTAGCGCTGACCAGATCCTGAGAGTATCGGACGCAAGCATGCGGGTGTTGATTGCCCATAACCAATACCAGCAACTCGGCGGCGAAGACATCGTCGCCGAGAACGAGTGCGCTATGCTGCGCAGGGCAGGTCATAGCGTTCAACTGGAGACGATCTCCAACGACTCTATTTCCGGAACGATGGCGAAGCTCGCGACTGCGCGCCGCGTCAGCTATAATCCTGCCGGCCGTGAATGGATGGCAGAGAGGATTGCCACGTTTCAGCCTGACATCGTTCAGGTCCACAACGTCTTTCCCTTGCTGACACCCGCCGTATACGATGCGTGTGCGGAGGCTGGGGTGCCTGTCGTACAGACGCTCCATAATTTTCGCGTCAGTTGCGCCGGCGGATTCTTTCTTCGCGATAATAAAGTCTGCGAGAAATGTCTGGGCGGCTCACCCTATTGGGCCGTACGACATCGGTGCTATCGCGGTTCACTCCTCGGATCGCTGGCCGTCGCGCATATGATCGACAGCCACCAGCGCGCAGGGACGTGGTCGAAGAAAGTCGACCTCTATTTTGCGCTGAGCGACTTCGCCAAGAGCCGGTTCATCGCCGCGGGGCTTCCCGCAGAGCGTATTGTCGTAAAACCCAATTTCGCCATTGATCCAGGACCGGCGTCTCACGGCTCGCGGAATGGTGCGCTATTCGTCGGGCGGCTAAGCGAGGAAAAGGGTGTCCGCGATCTGGTCGCTGCTTGGGCCGGTATTGATGTTCCTCTTAGGATTTGCGGCGACGGGCCGCTGCGCGAAGAGCTGGAAACGCAGGCGAGGGAAAACATCACATTTGTCGGGCGGATCGGGTCCGATGAGGTGCGGCGGGAAATGGCACGGGCACAGTTCCTCATCATCCCGTCCATCTATTACGAGAACTTTCCGATGGTTATCGCGGAAGCCTACGCGTCTGGTCTTCCGGTTCTGGCCTCACGCATCGGCAGTCTGGCTGAGATTGTTCGACACGGCGAAACGGGTCACCTGTTTGCGCCAGGTGATCCCATCGACATGCAGACCGAGGTGCTTGCCGCGCTCTCTGCTCCTGACACCTTAGCTGGAATGGGTCAGCGGGCGCGCGAGATCTTTGAACGAGAGTATAGCGAGCCTGCCGTTTGTGATCTCATGACCTCAACTTACGCACGGCTTGTCACTGCTGCTCAGAATAAAAAGTGTAGAATTGCGGGAGTTGCTTCATGAAATCCGCGCGACGACCTGCACTGACGTGCGTGTGCTATCACGATATCGCCGCCCGCGAGAGCGCTGCGACAGCCGGACTTGGGATCACAACGACTCCCACCACCTTTGCCGAGCATCTCGATTATTTCACCTCTCGTTACAACGTCGTTGGGCTTGATGCCGTCCTTGCAGGCGAACTTCCTGAACGGCCCTTATTGATTACGTTCGACGATGCTTACCGGTCGGTACTAACCAATGCCGCGCCTATGCTTGCCGAACGGAGGCTGCCGGCTGTCATGTTCGCCAATGCTAGGCCGATTCGCGATGCGTTCGTGCCACCCGAGAACATGTTGGCGTTAAGTGCCGCACAGTGGGGGATCGACGACTTGAGCCGTCTCGTTTCGAACGGGCGCTTCGAAGCTGAAACGCTCTTAGACTTGATCGGTGGCTATGCCTCGCGGCTCGCCCCTACCGAGTTGCAGGACATGAGTGCGGTGATCCTTGCAAAGCTGGGCCAAACTCAAGCGCAGCTTCATCGCGACCTCGGTCTTTTTCTTGAGCCTGACGACCTCAAACGCCTTGCGGACTTTGGCATAGAGATCGGAAACCACACGCGCTCACACGTGCGATGCAGAGCCCTCGACGCCCGTGAGCTCAACTCGGAAATTGTCAGCGCAAAAGACGAGCTGGAAGAGATGTCCGGCCGAACGGTTCGTGGTTTTTCGTTTCCGTGGGGGCACGAAGACGACGCCACCCCAGAAGCGCTCGCCGCGATCCGTTCGAGCGATCACCGAGGCATTTTCCTCGTACATGCGCGGCACAATAGCGAGCGACCCGCGAAAGACATCTGGTATCGCGTGGTCATGACCAACGAAAGTGTTCAACAACTGCCCTGGGTCCTGTCGATTAAACCAAGGCTCAGGTCGCTTGTTCAACGTTGGCGGCGAGGCCGGGAAGACGGCGCGCGAATGAAACAGCGCGCGTAAATTCCGCGAGAGACTTCTCCAAGCTGAACCAGCGCACAGCATCTTCGCGATCGCGCGAGAACCGCGCCCATCGTTCCGGCGATGAGAGGATATCGGTAGCTGCACATGCCCACGCTTCGATATCGAGCGGGCGAACGAGACCGACACCGAATGGCTCAATCAGTTCTTGAGATGAGACGGCGTGCGGCGAGCCGATAACGGGCGTTCCGCAAAGGACGGCTTCATTGGCGACCAAGCCCCACGTGTCGCCACGCGATGGAAACATCAAAAGTTTTGCGGACGCGTATGCGGCGGGCAACGCATCGGCTTGAAGATATCCATCAAATTGGGCTGTGACACCGGATCGGGTCAATCGTGATTGTAGCTCATCGCGGAGCGGGCCATCCCCGACAATCCGAACTTTGGGAGTCAGGCCCTTCCGGCGGCAGCAATCGATTACGTCTGCAAAAAAAAGCGCTCCCTTGATGTGCTCGTTAAGCGCGCCGGCAAACAGAATATCGAAGGGGCGCTCTTCATAGCTCAATTTTTCCACCGGACTGTCCCAAGCCACGACGATAGGGACGACGACAGCGCGCTCACGCGACAAGCCCCAACGCGCGAGCAGATCTACGCTGGCTTGGCTCGCACAAACACCGAATGATGCCGATGGCACCAGAAGACGCCGCATGAGGCCATGCACCCGAGAAGTCTCGCCGGGATCTGTTGCGAGTGCGCCATCGGTGGCGACGCCGTAGGGTATCCCAGTCGCACGAGCATATCCGGCGGCGAGCGCCATCGTTGGAGAGAAGCCACCCCACAGGATGCTGATGTCAGGCTTCAAACGCCGCAGCGCCGTGATCACAGACGGATTGAAGTACGCATGGCTCGTGTAGCTGGCGTGACGGCGCCATCCCGACAAAACCTCGAGCTTGTAGTGTTTCGCTTCCGGAATCTGCCAGGCGCGCTGCGGTTCGATCGCGGCGCACGCTAGGACCGTTACCTCTTCGCCTGAGGCTTCCGCATATGCCTCGTAGAGCCGATGGGTGTAAGGCGCAACTGAGCCTGTGACGATAGCAAGGGACATGGGTCCGGACGGTTCGCGTTTGAGAAAAAGGTGCTTCCTGGCAGTGCGAGGCGTGCCCAGCAGCTCACTATCCCAGGGTGATCACCGGCACACAACACTCCGCCTGTCGTCATGCTTTACAGGAAACGGGTTGTAGATCCGTTAGCGGGTTGAACCCTCATCCGCATTAATTTGCGGCAAGATGATTCCGCGATCCATCCGGTCGTAGGGAAGGCCCTGCAGTTGTGCGGCGCTCAATATATCCTCTCCGAGAATGGTTGGGATATCGCGTGCAGTCTTGAGAGCATCCAGGCGTGATTTTGCAGGGGATGACACGCCTATTTCAGACGGCGTCAACGGTTGTTGGAGGGCCTGCCCGGACTCTTCGACCTCGGGATAAATCCGGTATGGAACGCCTGAGACAAAGAGATTGCCTTCAGCGGTATTGCGCTTTGGGCGAGCGGGATCATCGCTGAGAATATCCGCCAGATGCGGATAGCGCTTCATCCAGCGTGCCGAGCTGATGGGCATCGCGGCTAGCCGTTGCCGCAACTCACGGTCCGTATTCCAGACCAGCTCGCCATTCCACGTCATGCCGCGTCCATCGATGTGCACGCCCGGCTCTGAGTTGATCATCACATTCTTGCGCACAACGTTGTCGCGGCCACCGCCGATGAACACGGGCTGCTCGACGCGCAGGAATACGTTGCCTTCCACAGTGGTGCCGCTGGTGAAGTCGTCGAGATAAACGCCCTTGACCTCGAAGCCCTCCCCCTGACCACGGAGATCATGCAGGAAGTTATTGCGTATGATGGTGCCCCGCCCAGTCCAATCACGTCCCGTATCTATCGCACCGGCATCGGAGGTATCCGTGAGGACTGAGGTGATCTCGTTGAGTTCGATCAGGTGGTCGTTGCCGGAAAATGAGATGGCTGTGTGCGGTGCATCAGAAAGGTAATTGCCGCGCGCGGTGTTGCCGACGCCATCAAGCCGAATGCCTGGCCGGTACATGCGCCCCAATCGGGAAAAATCCCGAATACGACAATCGCGCACATAAAGGTTCGCAGGTGTAAGGCTCGGCCTGTCGCCGCCGCTCAGGACCACACCGCCTTCGCCAGTGCGCGCGATGTTGCAGCTCTCGATGCCGCTCTCTCTTGCGTTGTTGATGCTTGCCGCAACGCCACCCGTATCGCGGATGGTGACGTCTCGAATTGCGATGTTGGCGCCGCCTTCAATTTTGATCGCGCTTCCACGCACGCGCTCTAACGCGAGATTTTCAATCTGGATGTTTCGCGCACCGAGTATTTCAAACAGGTGCGGTGCGAGAGATATCTCAAGCGGGGGTCCTCCTTCGGGGCGCGGCCAGACTACGAGCGTTCCCGTGTCCCGATCGCGGTACCACTCTCCAGGCATGTCGAGTTCGGATAACGCGTGCGAGATGAAAATTCGAAAATCGGAGCCAAATCCGAATTGCGGAGGAGCCGCGAGTTCGAGGGCAGCGTCCGCGGGTGCTGCCCGGACAATCGGGATCGTCTGATAATTCCAGTTCCAGCGGAAGTTGCCATTGGCCCAGAGGTCCGGCTCGTCCGCCCAGGCTGAATAATTGGCGCCCTTCAATGCGAACTTTGTGCCCGATCCGTCGACAGACAGGCTGGTTGCCGGAGCAAATCCTTCATTGGGCCATCGTGCCGGGATCAGCGGACCTGCCGCGTCGAAAACCTCGAAGGGGATCAGATCCGGCAGCCGATCATGGACACGCGGGACATCGACGCGGGTGGCGCTGCGGACGAACTCCGGGAGCCGATAGGCTTGGACGGCGGCCCGGGCTTTGTCCGTCAACTTCGTGAGATGACTGGACGGCAGGCTCGTCAGCTCGAGGACAACGCTGCCGCGCAGGGTCGCGGTGCCGGAGCTTGTTCCGCGTATGATCAATGGGGCCGCATCGGTGCCTCCGTCATCGGACGTAAGTTCGATTGGCTCCTTGAGCCGATGAACACCGGCGCTCAACTCGATAACGATGGAGACGGGCTCGGCAGATTGCCGCCGCAGCGTTCTCGCAAGCTTTAATGCCGATCCGAGCGTTCGGGCGGTCGGACGATGTCCGGATGAGGTGGCGGGAAGGTCAACGGCTTCCGAAAGGTCTGCCGGGACGAGGATTACAATTGCCTCGGTTTTCGCCTCACCGCCTACAAGGCTTTGTGCGAAGCTCGGATTGCTTTGGCCCACAGCAGATATCGCAAACAGGAGGGCCATCAGTATCGCGATGCGCCAAAGCGGATTTCGGCGCATCGAACGATCTAAAATTGAGACTTCGCTCGGTGACACGGTGTGCGAAGCCGTAGAGCCTAGAAAAGCTTCAAGCCTGGAGGCAACGGCAGGCCTCCTGTTACAGAGGCCATCTTCTCTTGCACTGTCGCTTCGACTTTCGATCTCGCGTCCTGGAAGGCTGCCACAATCAGATCTTCAAGGATGTCGGTCTCTTCGGGCTTAGCGAGACTTGGATCAATCTTGATCCGCTGCATGTCGCCTTTGCCGTTCAAGACGACTTGGACCATCCCCGCGCCGGACCGGCCCTCGATCTCCATTTCAGAAAGTTCGGCCTGGACCTCCTGCATCCGGGTTTGCATCTCCCGAACTTTGCCCATCATGCCCATTAGATCTTTCATTTGAGGTTCCTTAAGTTACGTGGGGTCAACCGGTGCGCGTGCCCGTGTCGTCGTCTTCATCCGTCGCACCGTCAATTGGCCGGACTGCGGCGATCTCCGCATCGGGGAAAGCCCGCAATGCCGCTGCTACGGTCGGGTGTGCTTTAAGTCTTTCGAGTTCCGCAGCTTGCCGTTCTCGCCGCACCACGGCAACGGGTGGAGCGCCCGGCGATTTTGAAAGCGCTACCATCCAGTGATGACTGGTCCACTGGTTGAGCCGCTCGCGTAATTCGTTGGCGATCGTTGGTGGCGCACCCTGGAGCAGATGTAACTCGATGCTGTGCGTGGCTCTGTCGAATTTCACGAGACTGACGTGCTCTTCCAGGAAAACCTTGAGCTTCAGATCACGATGTTGACCTATGATATCAAGAGCTTCCTCGAACGAGCCGGGATCGGGACGCAATCCGCCGCTAACGGGCATCAGGTCCGAGGCAATTGCCGGATCATCGGTATCGAACTCGTCGGAAAAACCTTCGGCAGACTCCAGCCAGCTCTCATCGAGCCCGCCTCCTGCGAAACCTGGGTCCTCGCCCACGAACCCTTGGTCAGTGCCGCCGGTCGCGGCCGAGGGGATCGCGGGTGCTCTATCGCCATAATCTGATTGGCTCCGCGGCGCGGCTGCATCGGCTGTTGCGGGCGCCGGGGCTGCACGGCGTGCCGGCACGCTCTCTCCGCCCAGCGCCTTGATAACCTCCTCAGGCCCAGGCAGATCCGCGGTGTAAGCCATTCGGATCAGCACCATTTCGGCGGCGGCAATCGGGCTTGGCGCGCGTCCGACTTCTTCGATGCCCTTGAGAAGCATTTGCCAAGCGCGAGACAAAAGCGGCACTGAAAGTCGCTCGGCCACGCTGCCGGCACGCCGTTGTTCTTCCGCCGAAAGGGCATCGCGCGCGGCTTCTGCGCCCACCGCTTTAATCCGCGTCGCCAGATGCACAGCCTCGGAGAGATCGGTGAGCACCTGAACGGGCTCGGCCCCATCGCGGTGCAAGGCCGATAATGCGTTGATCGCATCTCCAGCGCGCCCGGCGAATAACAGATCAAGAAGGTCGAAGATCCGACCACGGTCCGCCAAGCCCAACATGGCACGGACGTCGGCCGCCTTCACCTCACCGTTGGTGAACGCTATCGCCTGGTCGAGAATCGACAGGCCATCGCGAACCGATCCCCCTGCAGCCCGAGCGATAAGCATAAGCGCCTCATCTTCAGCGCTCGCCCCCTCTTCCTTGGTGATCTTTTTGAAGTGCTGACTGAGTTGGGGCACGTCGACGCGGCGCAGATCGAACCGCTGACAACGAGAGAGCACTGTAACCGGTACTTTGCGGATTTCGGTCGTCGCGAAGATGAACTTCACATGCTCCGGGGGTTCTTCGAGCGTCTTCAACAACGCGTTGAAGGCAGCCTTCGAAAGCATGTGGACTTCGTCGATGATGTAGACTTTGTAGCGCGCGACCAGTGGCCGGTAACGGGCGCTTTCAATGATCTCGCGTACGTTGTCGATGCCGGTATTCGACGCCGCATCCATTTCAATGACGTCGGCATGCCGGCTTTCCATAATCTCCCGACAGTGGCGGCCGAACGCCGCAGGGTCGGTCGGTAACCGGACCGTTGGCTTGCTGACGCCGTCAACTTCGAAGTTGAGCGCCCGGGCGATGATGCGCGCCGTCGTGGTCTTACCAACCCCGCGGACACCGGTCAGCATATAGCCTTGCGCGATCCGGCCCTGCTCAAAAGCATTGCTCAGGGTCGCGACCATGGCATCCTGCCCAATCAGGTCGTCAAACGTCTGCGGACGGTACTTACGGGCCAACACCACGTAGGGTTTGGTCGCCGTTTCCGATGCTGGAGTGCCGTCGCTTGCCATAATGCCGGTTTTCTTTTGCGTCATCGCGCGGGAGTTTAGCCGCTGAATGATCGCGATGCACGTACCGGCGTCACGTCGCCAAAAGTCACACGTGCCCTGGCGCTTGTGGAGAACGCGACCGCAAAGGGAGATTTAAGGCTGGCGGACGACCCGCGTCCTAATCGTTAGGGCTGCTTCGTTCCCGACCTGACCCGGTTGGCGAGGGATGCGTCCGCCGCCAGCCCATCTGCTATATGACGGGTTGGGCTTCTGTATGCAAGGGTGCATCGTCCCACAAATCCAGATAAAGTGTCAGTCTACTGTGCGCCGAGCCGATTGTCTCGCGAGGGAAGCTTCGCTCTCCGTTGCAATATTGGCAACTCCCCGTTATCTCGACGATATAAGGATCGGCAAAGAATGCCAAACGGCCAACCGCGGCCGGGCTCGGCGCTCATGACGCCGTGGCCATTAGGAGGGAGACCCGGATGACCCCAACACTCGGACCTGCAACCGGACTCGACCGGGCGAGCGACAGACGCTCAGACCGCGAGTACATTGACGGGCTGCTGGGCGCCGATAATGTCCGTTTCCTCGTCATGGCCAATGGCAAGCCCGTGGTTGTGTCGGATGCGGAGCGTACAAAGGCCTCGATCCGGTGGTTTTCTGGAAAGCAAATCGCCGATATGGGGCTGGCCGTGCATGAGGCCATTTTCATGGGCATCGATCCAAAAAGCGGCGCCGGGCACTTTGCCGTTGCGACAACTGAGCACTACGCACGCAATGCTCCCGTGGCAAAGGAGCTTCTCACTCCGATCGTGGATCTACGCTCTCTCGCCGCGCAAGGCACCATGAAGCCAGAGGAGTTGTCGCTGGTTTCGCAAGCCATCTCACTTGCGAACTGGCACGATAACAACCGCTGCTGCGGACGTTGCGGCGGCTCGATGTCGAACAAGGATGGCGGCTGGAAACGGCGGTGCTGGGCCTGCAAACACGAAGTGTTTCCGCGCATGGATCCGGTGGTGATCATGGCGGTCAACGATGGCGAACGCATCGTGCTCGCTCATGAAGAGCGCTTTCCAGACAAGATGTTCTCCACCATCGCCGGCTACGTCGAACCGGGTGACGACATTGAGTACGCCGTACGGCGTGAAACCTTGGAAGAAGTCGGCTTGGACGTTACCGACGTCGAACTGGTCAGCGCGCAGCCCTGGCCTTTTCCGCATTCGCTCATGCTGGGTTGCATGGCGCGTGCACCATCCATCGACCTCAAGGTCAATACGCGTGAAGTTGCCGAAGCACGCTGGTTTACGCGGTCCGAGGCAGCGCAAATGTTGGCGGGTAAGCACCCCGACGGATTGTGGCTGCCAGGCTCGCAAACGATGGCACACCTGCTTATCTCACGGTTTGTAAACGCGACCGCATAAAGACCGCGCCGCGCTTAGACCAACCTATTTTCACCGAACGGAGATCAACAGATCGATGGCGGGCAAGTCGTCTCTTCAGAAACTCAGACTCGTGCTTTGGGGCGCCGTCGCTCTTGCGGCAATTGTAGGCGGTGCGATACTCTTAGGAGAGGCGCAGCAGGCAGTGCGTCAAGGCGCTGAGCTGCCGGGGGCCAAGCGACTTGGCGGCGACTTCACATTGACACGGGCGAACGGAGAAACCTTCTCAAGCTCCGAGTTGAAAGGCCACCCCTATATTCTGTTTTTCGGCTTCACCCACTGCCCCGATATTTGTCCGACGACTTTGCTTGAAATTACCAAGCATCTTGAATCAATCGGATCTGCCACAAAGGATCTCAAGGTGCTGTTCGTTTCGGTTGATCCTGAGCGCGACACGCCAGAGCTGATGGCCCAGTACATGTCTTCGTTCGACCCACGGATCATCGGGTTGACCGGCACGCCAGAGCAGATCGCCAAGGTCGGAAAGCTTTATCGCGCCTTTTACGAAAAGGTACCGCAAGAGGGCGGTGACTACACGATGAACCACACGGCGACGGTCTTCCTGTTCGATGCCAATGGCGCGCTACAATCGACGCTGAGCTGGCAGGAAGACGGAGCGACGCGCGAGGCGAAGATCAAGCGCCTTGTCGGGGACAAGGCGTAAAGACATTTGCGCCCGCGGCGTAGGGTACGATCGATTTCCTAATGAGAACCCGCTGGTGCTCGATGAACGTTGGATCCCGGGGACAAGCCCCGGGATGACAGCCGCGTGTGCTGCGTCGGTACGGTTCTCTCAAACGAGCGCGTTCAGACGCAGCGGCCGCCATCGACTTCCATGGCAACTCCGGTGATGAATTCAGAGGCTGGCTCGGCGAGGAAGACCGCAGCATTGGCGATGTCTGAAGGCTTAGACATCCGGCCTAACGGGATCGTTGAAACAAATTTCGCGCGGTTCTCGGGTGTGTCCGGCACCCCCATAAACTGTTCCAGCATGCCCGTTTCGCCCATCACCGGATTGATGGCGTTCACGCGTATGTTTTTTGGGGCAAGCTCGGCCGCTAGCGACTTGGTCAGGGTAATCGCTGCACCTTTCGAACCATTGTACCAAGTGAGACCGGGCCTCGGCCGTACGCCGGCGGTTGACGCAGTGTTGATAATGACACCGCCTCCACGCCGCTCCATGTGTGGAACACTGGCTAGTGTCGAGAGGTAGATCGCTTTGACGTTGACGGCGTAGACGCGATCGAAGTCGTCTTCCGTCACATTTAGCGCGGGCTGATTTCGATGCGTAAAACCGGCGTTATTGACCATGATGTCGAGGCCACCAAAAGCCTCGACAGCGGCAGCAACCATGGCTTCGACATCTGCGCGTTGGGTGACATCCGTTCGCGTTGCGAGCGCTGATGATCCGATCGCGCGTGCAACGCTTTCAGCACCTTCTCCGTTAAGGTCAGAGACTACAACCTTACAGCCTTCCTCGGCGTAGCGTTCAGCTATAGCCCGTCCGAAGCCAGAGGCGGCTCCGGTGACGACAGCTATCTTCCCTTCAAGACGTGGCATCGCGTTTTTTCCTCCCCATCCGGATACGTCCTGCCGATGTTACCCCGGCTGATGTAGCGTCACCGGACCGTTTTGTTGTGCTGCCACCTCGGCGCGATATGGGCTCGCTTTGTAGGTGCCCAGCAACTTTACCTCGCTTGAAAAGAACGACAGCTCCTCAAGCGCGAGCTGCACCATGCGATCCGCTGGATGGCCCTCAATGTCCGCGTAAAACATTGTCGCGTTGAAAGAACCTTCAAGCTGATAGCTCTCGAGCTTCGTCATATTGACGCCATTGGTGGCAAAGCCGCCCAGCGCTTTATAAAGGGCGGCCGGCACGTTGCGGACCCGGAAGATGAATGTCGTAACCACAGGGCTGTCTTCCGGTTCGGCATCATCGGGATCACGCGAGAGGATGACGAACCGCGTCGTGTTGTGAACCTCGTCCTCGATGTCGCTCTTCAGGATTTCGAGACCGTAGATTTCAGAAGCCAGCGTCGTGGCTATAGCTGCAAGCCCCTTCTCGGAAGACTCGGATACGATACGCGCTGACCCGGCGGTGTCCGCCTCCGGAACCGGGCGGAGCCCCAAGTTTTTCAATGTCTTGCGACACTGACCCAGCGCATGCGTGTGGCTCAGAACCTTCTCGATGTCCGACAGCTTGGCACCCGGCTTTGCCATCAACTGATGACGCACACGCAGAAAGTGCTCACCGACGATATAGAGATCCGCACCAGGTAAAAGGTGATGGATGTCGGCAACGCGTCCAGCGACCGAGTTCTCGATCGGAATCATCGCGTAAGCCGCGTCACCGTTCTTGACGCAGACCAAGGCCTCTTCAAACGTCGGGCAGGCCACGGCCTGGAAGTTTGGGAAGACTTCGCTGCAAGCAAGGTGCGAATTGGCCCCTGGCTCACCTTGGAATGCAACGCGTGCCGAGGCTGGTTTATCCTCGTTTTGCGCGGAGTGCGCAGGCTTTTCAGTTGGGGCCATGTTCAAACGTAGCTGGAAGTAGGAATAAAGACAGACTGGAGCGGGCGGCGCGAAACATTAAGACCCACGCGCCGCGATATCGGCCGCACGATTGTTCAAAAGCTGGCGTGCACGTTCCAAGTCGGCGGGAGTATCGACACCGAGCGGAACCGTGTCAACGATCGCGACATCTATGCGCATGCCATCTTCGAGGGCTCGCAATTGTTCCAAGCGTTCGCGCTGCTCTAACGGCGAAGGCCGCAGAGCCACAAAACGTTCTAGCGCCGAACGGCGATAAGCGTAGATACCGATATGATGATAGAAAGGACCCTCCCCATAGGGAGCCACCGCTCGGGTAAAATATAGTGCTCGCAGCAAGTTAGGTGATCCGACCGGCGTTGCGACCACCTTAACGACGTTGGGGTTGTCGCGTTCGGCCTCCTCGCTGATCTCGGCAGCCAGGGTCACGATGTGCGGCCCCTTGCTGCGCAACGGCGCTATACACGCGTCAACGAGGTGCGGCTCCAACGTTGGCAGATCGCCCTGCAAATTAACGATGTACTCGGCTTCGCTGTCCGGATCGACCTTGTTGATTGCCTCATACACCCGATCAGAACCTGATGCGTGATCAGCGCGCGTCATGACCGCTTCGCCGCCGACTGAGCGAATTGCGTCGCGTATCTCTTCGCTGTCGGTGGCAACAACAACGCGCCCAAGGCCCGCGGCATGAGCCCGCCGCCAGACGTGGACGATCATGGGTTCGCCAGCGATGTCAGCCATCGGTTTGCCTGGCAACCGCGAGGCCTGCATGCGAGCCGGAATTACGATCAAAGTGCTGGTGGACATAGGGCCTTTCACGGGTCACAAGGAGCAATGGTGACAAATAGTCTCGGAGACAACGCTGTTATAGGTAGGCAAGCCGTGTTGCAAGCACAGGCGGAATTCCTATAGTGACGGCCGAATCCAAAGGCTGGCTGGCGCGCCCGTCGGTCGGTCCTGACGCCGGGGCAAGGGCCTTCTACAGCAGGGTTGTTTATCGATGGACTCATTTGAGCTGAGCAAGATCGCGGGGGCCGTACTGACGGCGCTATTACTGATTTTTGGTGGCAAGACACTGATTGAGTTGAGCCAAGGACACGGCGGTGACCACGGCGAGCACGCCATTGTGGGCTATACTTTGCCCGCTCCTGCGCCTGAAGAAGCTGGTGGCGGAGCGGCTGAACCAGCTGCTCCAGCGTTCGATTTTGCCAAAGTCGCGGCAGATGCACCCGCTGGCGATGTTGCGGACGGCGAAGCGACCTTCAAGAAATGCATGTCCTGCCACTCCGCCGAAAAGGGTGGCCCCAATAAGGTTGGTCCGGACCTCTGGGGCATCGTCGGACGGCCGAAAGCGAGCCACGAAGGCTTCACTTATTCGGCTGCTTTGAAGGAAAAGGGCGGCGATTGGACGCTGGAAGATCTCGCGCATTTCCTGCACAAGCCTAAAAGTTTTGTTTCGGGAACCAAGATGGTGTTTCCGGGTGTTTCGGATGAAAAAACCCTCACCAACCTTCTGGCTTACCTGAATAGCCTGAAGTAACGATCCCAATGACGTTCGGCATCCGCCGATTGTACGTCATACGGTCTATTAATGCGGCCTCGCTGCTTTGCCAGCGGGGCCGTTCTGTTATGATTATTTTGAGACCAAGGTGCTTCTTTGAGCCTTAAACATCTGGCCAAATGTGGCGAACCTTAAGAAGACTTAACTCGCCCTCGGCGCTCTCCACCGTTACAGCAGGTGTAGATCTGTATGGACAGACTACGGAGATACTGAGTCTCGGGGCGCATGTCGCCGAATCAAACACATGGAGCCGAAGCGCATATGACGGCCATGACCTGGATTTCGAAGTCGATTGCGATCTCAGCAGCCTTCATGGCCCTGATCTCAGGCCCTCTCTCGCTCGACGTGTCCGCTCAGGATGCTCATCACCACGCGCTGTCCCTGGTTGGCGAACCGAAATTCGGGCCAGACTTCAAGCACTTCGACTGGGCGAATCCCGATGCCCCTAAAGGTGGGACGGTGCGCCGTGCTTCCCTAGGATCCTTCGACACCCTTAATCCTTTCAGCATCAAGGGAGAGACTGCGGATGGCGTTGCCGGGCTGGTCTACGACACGCTGATGGCGACAAGTCTTGATGAGCCATCAACCGAATACGGTTTGGTCGCTGAATGGGTCTCATACCCGGAAGATTATTCTTCCGCCACATTCAAGCTGCGTGAGGGCGCGCGTTTTCATGACGGCCAGCCTATCACACCAGAGGACGTGATTTTCAGTCTGGAGGCCTTAAAAGCGGCCAATCCATTGTTCGCGCTCTACTACAAAAACGTCACGAGTGCGGAGAAGACCGGAGATCACGAGGTCACCTTCCGCTTCGATATGAAAGGCAACCGCGAGTTGCCCCAGATCCTTGGGCAGCTTTACGTGCTTCCCAAGCACTTCTGGGAAGGCAAGCAAGCGAACGGACAGCCCCGCGACATTACCAAGTCTACGCTCGAAGCTCCCTTGGGCTCCGGCCCCTATCGAATCAAATCGGTCGATGCCGGTCGTCAGGTCGCGTTCGAACGGGTCGACGACTATTGGGCCAAGGATCTGCCCGTAGCGCGCGGCCTCAATAACTTTAACGAGATCCGCTACATCTACTTCCGGGATCGCGTACCGGCCTTCGAAGCCTTTAAGGCAGGGCAGATAGATCTTTGGACGGAGTCCAGTGCCAACGCCTGGGCCACTCAGTACAACGTCGACGCTGTCAAGAACGGGCAGATCAAGAAAGAGGCTCTGCCGCACAAACGCGTCGCACCGATGCAAGCGTTCGCATTCAACCTGCGCAGAGCGCAGTTCCAAGACCCACGTGTCCGCCAAGCGTTCAATCTCGCGTTCAACTTTGAAGCGATGAACAAGTCGCTGTTCTACGAGATGTATGTTCGCGTTAGCAGCTACTTCGATAATTCGGAGCTGAAAGCGACCGGACTACCGACGGGGCGTGAGCTGGAAATTCTTGAAAAGGTTCGAGACAAGGTTCCTCCGGAAGTATTCACGCAAGAATGGAAAATGCCATCGTCACCAGACGCTACGGCCCATCGGAACCACTTGCGTGCTGCCTCTAAGCTGCTGAAGGAGGCCGGGTGGCAAACGAACGGCGGAGTTCTTACCAACGCCAAAGGCGATAAGCTCTCCGTTGAGTTCCTCATCGTCAGCCCTGACTTTGAGCGGGTGCTGCTGCCCTATATCGACGATCTGAAAAAGTTGGGTATCGATGCCCGAGTTCGTCTCGTTGACTCAACGCAGTACACGCGACGGCTTGAGGAGTTTGATTTTGACGTTGTTGTCGCGTCCTTCCCGCAGTCGCACTCTCCGGGCAATGAGCAACGTGAATATTGGGGCTCAGCTGCGGCCGATAAGAACGGTAGCCGCAATATCATTGGGATCAAGAATCCGGCCCTTGATGAGCTAATCGAGGATTTGGTTCAGGCCAAAGACCGTGAAGAGGTTGTCGCCGCGACGCGCGCGATTGATCGTGTTTTGCTGTGGAACTACTACGTTGTGCCGCAGTGGCATTACCCCTTCGACCGCGTTGCTTTCTGGGACATATTCGGACGACCTGAGGTGCTTCCCTCCCAGTTCCCGGCTGCGACCACAAATTGGTGGGTCGATGCCGACAAGGCGAAGGCTCTGGCCTCGCAACGCGGCATGTGAAGATCGTTATCTCCAAACCAGGACACGGGCACAGGAAGAGGTGAACGGATGAGGGCAAACTGGAGGCGACCTGGGCGGCACAGCACGTGGGTAAGCTTCGCCATTCTGATCGCGGTGATTGGGACCGCGGTTGCGGAACCGGCCCGCGCCAGCGGTCCGACCCATGGACTATCCGCCTTCGACCAGCTCAAGTATCCGCCTGATTTCAAACACTTCGACTACGTCAATCCCGACGCTCCGAAGGGGGGGCGCCTTGCCATGATCGGCACGGCCGCGCGCGTCACCTTTGACAGCTTCAATGGATACATTTTGAAGGGCGATCCGGCGCAAGGGCTCGAATACCTGTTCGATAGCTTGATGGCGCGTGCCCTTGATGAACCCGACGCCGTTTATGGACTGGTAGCGAAATCCGCCGAGGTCGCCGACGATAATCTCTCGGTGGTTTTCCATCTTCGCGAAGAAGCAAAGTTCACCGATGGCTCCCCTGTCCGGGCCGAAGACGTTGTGTACTCCTTCGAAGCGCTGACCAAGCTAGGGCATCCCAGCTACCGCATCAGCCTGCGCGACGTTACGAAGGCAGAGGCTCTCGATCCGCTGACGGTCAAGTACACGTTCCAAGGCGAACTCACGCGCGATCTGCCCATGACAGTCGCGGCGCTGCCAATCTTTTCAAAGGCATACTACGAGACACAACCCTTCGACCAAACGACGCTCAAACCGCCGCTTGGCTCGGGCCCCTACAAGATCGGTCCGTTCAAGGCCGGTACATTCGTCACGTACATACGGCGCGAGGACTATTGGGCCAAAGATCTGCCCGTCAATCGCGGGCAGTACAATTTCGGTGAACTGCGCTACGAGTATTATCGCGACCGGCAAGCGGAGCTTGAATCTCTTCTCAACGGCTCTTTCGATTTACGCGAAGAGTTTACGAGCGTTAGCTGGGCAACGGCTTATGATGTTCCCGCCGTGCGAGAGGGCAAGATCATACGCATGTCGCCGGAAGACAGCCGGCCTTCCGGCACGCAGGGCTTCTTCTTCAATACGCGACGGAGCAAATTTTCCGACCCGCGAACCAGACATGCAATAGCACTGGCCTTCGATTTCGAGTGGGCCAACAACAACCTGTTTTACAATCTTTACAAACGCACCACGAGTTACTTCGAGAACTCGGACATGAAGGCGTCTGGACCGCCAGGCCCTGCGGAGCTCGATCTCCTTGAACCCTACCGAGCCCAGCTTCCGCCCGAGGTGTTCCAGGAGGCTTACGTCCCACCCGTCAGTGACGGATCGGGTAAGGACCGCAAGCTTTTGCGGCAGGCCGCGGCATTGCTCGATGAAGCCGGATGGAAGCTCCAGGGTGGTGTCCGCCGTAATGCCAAGGGTGAACCGCTGGAAATTGAATTCCTGACATTCTCGGAAGCGTTTTTGCGGATCATCGGCCCTTATGCCGAAAATCTGAAACTGCTGGGGATCAATACGTCCACGCGCTTAGTGGACGGCTCGCAATATCAGCGGCGTATCGAGGACTACGATTTCGATATAACGACACAACGTCTTGTCTTGCGGCTCACGCCGGGCGTCGAAATCAAGAACTACTGGGGCTCCCAAGCCGCTGAAACCAAAGGAACGCCCAATCTCGCGGGCATAGCCAATCCGGTTGTCGATGCGATGATCGACAGAGCGCTCACCGCCAAGTCGCGGGCAGATTTGGTTGCGGCGACGCGAGCCATGGACCGGGTCATGCGCGCCAATCATTATTGGGTCCCGCACTGGTACAAGGCCGAACACAACCTAGCCTTCTGGGACAAATACTCGTGGCCCAAAATCAAACCGAAATACGATCGAGGCGTTATCGCAACGTGGTGGTATGACGCCGAGAAAGCTGCCAAGCTGCAGCGCAAATAACTCCAACCCTCATTCGAAGGACAGCATCACAGACGATGGGCGCATATCTTCTCAAACGCATCGCTCTGATCCTGCCGACGATGTTCGGGATCATGTTCATTAGCTTTGTCATCATCCAGTTCGCTCCTGGCGGGCCAGTCGAACGGGTGATTGCGCAATTGACTGGAACGGATGTGTCGATGACCTCGCGCATCTCGGGAACCGGCGGAGATGGGTTGGGTGGCGCCAGCAGCACCCAGACGGGGCACGGTTCCTCGGAAAGCGTTTCATCGAAATATCGCGGTGCGCAGGGGTTAGATCCCGAATTCGTCAAGAGCCTTGAGAAGCAGTTCGGCTTCGACAAGCCCGCGCATGAACGCTTTCTGATGATGATGTGGAACTATCTGAGGTTTGATTTCGGGAACAGCTATTTCCGCGATGTACCTGTGCTGGATCTGATTGCTGAAAAGCTACCGGTATCGATCTCGCTTGGCATCTGGATGACGCTGCTGACGTATCTGATTTCCATTCCTCTCGGCATCCGTAAGGCTGTGAAAGACGGCGAACCCTTTGACATCTGGACCTCCGGCGTTCTCGTCATCGGCTACGCCGTGCCGGGCTTTTTGGTTGCCGTTCTCCTGCTTGTTCTTTTTGCCGGTTCCTCATTCTTCCAGTGGTTCCCTTCGCGGGGGCTGTTCTCGGAAAATTGGGCTCAGCTTTCGCTGTGGGGTAAAATTCTAGACTATTTCTGGCACCTGACGCTGCCAATCATCGCGATGGCGATTGGCGCCTTCACGACGATGACGTTCCTGACCAAGAACTCGTTCCTCGATGAAATCCGAAAGCAATACGTGCTGACCGCGCGCTCGAAGGGCCTCAGCGAACATCAGGTGCTGTACCGGCATATCTTCCGCAACGCGATGCTCTTGATCATCGCTGGCTTTCCCGGTGCGTTCATTCACGCGTTCTTCTCGGGCAGCCTGCTGATCGAAACGATTTTTTCCTTGGATGGCCTCGGCCTTTTAGCTTTCGAGTCCATCGACAAACGCGACTACCCAGTGGTGTTCGCGACACTCTACATCTTCGCTTTGCTTGGATTGGTGGTGAACATCATCTCTGACTTCGTTTACACCATGGTCGACCCCCGCATCGATTTCGAAAGCCGGGAGGTATAGGCCGTGGATGCACTCAACGAAGAAGAACGCGACGTCGCAGCGGCGACACCAACGGGCGGCTCATTCGCCTTGTTCGCGCCGATCTCGCGACGGCTGAAGCCAACGCCAGTCAACATCCGTCGTTGGCAGAACTTCAAAGCCAACAAACGCGGGTATTGGAGCCTCTGGCTCTTCCTGGTCCTGTTTTTCATTTCGCTCTTCGCAGAGTTCATCGCCAACGACCGACCGATCCTCGTCAGCTACAAAGGCGAGTTGCTGGCTCCGATCTTTATCGACTATCCGGAAGAGAAGTTCGGGGGCTTCTTGGCGATCACCGACTATCGAGACCCCGTAATCATCGAAGAGATCGAAGCTCACGGCTGGATGCTGTGGCCGCCGATCCGCTATTCCTACAACACCATCAATCGGGACTATCCGCGCCGTCAGGGCCCAGACGGCCTCTGCCTCGGATACCCCGCACCTCCGCCTTGGGCGTCGCGCGCACCCTTGTGTGAGACGACGCCGGAGCAGCTCGCGCGCTTCAATAATATTTGGAATACAAACTGGCTGGGGCTCGACAACCAAGGGCGAGACGTGTTGGCGCGCGTCATATACGGCTTCCGGGTTTCAGTGCTCTTCGGGCTTATCCTCACCATCCTATCGTCCGCGATTGGCGTGGGGGCCGGCGCGGCACAAGGCTATTTCGGTGGCCGAGTCGACCTCATTTTTCAACGCATGCTGGAGATCTGGTCGTCGATCCCATCGTTGTTCGTTCTGTTGATCATCTCGTCGGTTCTAGTGCCCGGGTTCTGGACGCTTCTTGGTACATTGCTGTTGTTCCAGTGGGTGTCACTGGTGGGAGTGGTGCGTGCCGAGTTTCTGCGGGCCCGAAACTACGAATACATCACAGCCGCGCGTGCGCTTGGGCTCTCGAACGTCAGCATCATGTGGAAACACATGCTGCCCAACGCGATGGTCGCAACGCTCACGTTCCTTCCGTTCCAACTTTCCGGATCAATATCGGCGCTGACCGCGCTGGACTTCCTGGGCTTGGGACTACCACCGGGTTCTGCCTCGCTCGGGGAGCTTCTCTTGCAGGGCAAGAAGCATTTGGAAGCTCCCTGGCTGGGACTTACGGGCTTCTTTGCGCTGGCCATCATGCTGTCGCTGCTCATCTTCATCGGTGAAGCCGTGCGCGATGCCTTAGATCCTAGAAAAACCTTCAGGTAGTGGCCAACGACATGAACCACGTCGAAACCCTTGTTCAGGTCCGCCACCTCTCCGTTGCCTTCAAGTCCGGAGAGGAGACAAAGGTCGCCGTCGACCGCGTCTCCTTCAAGATTGGTAAGGGCGAGGCCGTGGCGCTCGTTGGAGAATCCGGCTCCGGTAAAACGGTGTCGGCACTGTCTATTCTTCGCCTCCTGCCTTACCCGGCAGCATCGCATCCGACGGGCGAGATCTTCTTTCGCGGCAAGAACCTGCTGGCTGCCTCCGAAGATGAAATGCATGGCATTCGTGGTGCCCGTATTTCCATCATCTTCCAAGAGCCGATGACTTCGCTCAATCCGCTGCACACGATCGAAAAGCAGGTGGGCGAAGTCCTCAAGATTCACCGTGGAATGGATGACAAAGCGGTGCGTGCCCGCGTGCTAGAGCTACTGCACAAGGTCGGGATCAACGAACCGGAAAAACGACTCAACGCTTATCCGCATCAGCTCTCGGGTGGCCAACGTCAACGCGTCATGATCGCGATGGCGTTAGCTAACGAGCCAGACCTCCTGATCGCGGACGAACCAACGACCGCCCTCGACGTTACGATTCAAGCCCAGATCCTCGAACTCCTGAAGAGCCTATCGCGGGAAATGGGTATGGCCCTGCTTCTCATCACCCACGACCTTGGGATCGTGAGGAAGATGGCCCAGCGCGTCTACGTTATGAAGTCTGGCAAGATCGTAGAAGAGGGCCCTACCGAAGCTCTGTTCAATGATCCGCAACACGCTTACACGCAGCAACTGCTCGCCGCCGAACCCAAAGGTGAACCCGCCCCATCGGACGAGCGTGCTCCGGTGGTGATAGAGACGGACAACCTCAAGGTCTGGTTTCCGATTAAGTCGGGTTTGCTCCGGCGCACCGTTGACCACGTCAAGGCTGTCGATGGGCTGTCTCTGAAACTGCGCGAAGGCCAGACGTTGGGTGTCGTGGGGGAGTCAGGGTCCGGCAAGACGACCTTGGGATTGGCGTTGCTGCGGCTCATCTCATCTGAAGGCCCGATAGCGTATATTGGCAAACGGATTGACGGGCTGAACTCTCGCCAGATGCGCCCCCTTCGTAAAGACATGCAGATTGTTTTCCAGGACCCCTACGGCTCATTATCACCGCGCCTCTCGGTGAGCCAAATCATCGAAGAAGGGCTGCTCATTCAACAGCCGAGTTTGAATTACGACCAGCGGCGCGAGCGTATCGGGCAAGCCCTGGAAGAGGTCGGCCTCGATGAAAACAGCCAGGACCGCTACCCACACGAGTTTTCAGGCGGGCAGCGTCAGCGCATCGCGATTGCGCGGGCCATGGTGCTCAAACCGAAGTTCGTCATGCTCGATGAACCAACGAGCGCGTTGGACATGAGCGTGCAGGCACAGATTGTTGATCTGCTTCGAGATCTTCAGAAGCGGCGCAATCTCGCGTATCTCTTCATATCCCACGACCTTCGGGTCGTTCGGGCTTTGTGCAGTTACATCATAGTCATGCGCAACGGGAAAGTGGTGGAAGAGGGGCCGTCCGAGCGGGTCTTCAAAGAACCAAAGGAAGCTTACACCCGTGCGCTTCTCGCTGCAGCGCTCAATCTTGAAGTCGTTCACGAAGAAGCCTTGAGCGACAATTAAGCTTGCTCCGCAGTTTTCGTAGATGAGCCGCCGGAGATAACGATGGATGGGAATAGCAGTGATTTAATCCATTACCATGCCCCGCGAACCCGATCGGGGGCGATCCGTTGGCTGTTCGCAGAACTGGACGTCCCGCACGACCTCAAGCTGATGAATCTGGCCAAAGGAGACCATAAGACGCCAGAGTTCCTGGGCATCAATCCGATGGGCAAGGTGCCCACCGTGGTTCACAAGGGGGTTGTTATTACCGAGGCCCCAGCAATCTGTGCTTATCTCGCTGATGCGTTTCCGGCTGCCGGCTTAGCACCTGCTACGGATGATCCGGCACGGGGCCGCTATTTTAGAGCCCTGTTCTTCTATTCGGGTTGTGTCGAACCGGCCGCTGGGGATCGTGCGTTGAAGCGTGAGCCGGGACCTTCTAGCCAAGTCGGCTATGGCACATTTGAATCGATGATCGAGGGACTGAAAGACATTATCGGTTCAGGCCCCTACATCTTGGGCGAGCGTTTTACGGCTGCCGACGTCATGCTTGGCGCGGGTGTTGGATACCTAAGCGACTTCGGGCTGCTTCCTAAGGATCCCGTTTTGAGCAGCTACGTTGCGCGCGTTCGTGCACGGCCGAAGTATGCCCGCACCACGGCGGAAGAAGAAACGTTGTTGGCAAAGCTCGCGGCTGAGTGAGCGTTTAGGCCGTGACAGACGTCAGGCGTTTGATGGCAGTAATCTTCGAACCGCCTCTGGCTATCCGTTCCACGGCTTCAGGCAATGTTTCGACGGTGACCGCCATGTGATGCGCATTGGCATGCAGCAGCATGATGCCGTCCACCAAGATGCCGACATGGCCTGCCCAGAAAATCAGGTCGCCGCGCAGAAGACCATCAAGATCCTCCGGGACCAAAACGTTGGCACCCAGTTCCGCCTGCTGCATGTCGCTGTCGCGCGGAGCGGATATTCCTGCCGCTTCAAGGGACAATTGAACCAGTCCCGAACAATCAATTCCCAATCGCGTTCGGCCGCCCCAAAGATAAGGCGTGCCAATAAAGCGCTCGGCGACTTCGACGAAATCGCGTGAAAATGCACCTTCTTCGGCAACGTGCCGCGAAACTACGTAGCCGCCCGTTTTCAGCTTGCAGAACTGTTCGTCCATGTCGGCAATGGCGAAACCGCTATTCAGGCTGAGATGGGTCAACGGCGGTGATTTGATGTCTGGTTCGGGATAGATGAACGTGCCAAGCGCACGGACCTTGTGCGTAGGCCATTCGACGTTCTCGGACAAAGCATCGGCGCGCACATAGCCCACATAACGATCGCGCACGAGTTGCACCCACGCCCAACCATCCGCAACGTCATAGACGACGACCACTTCGCCAAACAGCGCTTCTGTGTCGACCGGCGCGTTCGGCTGCGGATGGCGCCGCACCATTACGCTGGTGTGGCGGACCTGGGCCCAGTCGCCATCGACGTAGCGCGGGGCTTGGACCAGATTGCGTATGTTGTTCGCCGCAAGATCCTCGCGATAAGCATTGCGACGAGGATCGAGCATGTTCTCACCGGATGCAGGCACCTGAGGTTCCGGCTTCACAACCAAATCGGTGGTGGTCGTCGTGCTCACGAGATCGTCTCCCGTCTAAGAGCTTCAAACACAGCACGTGCAGATTGCGGCTCGCCGCCTTTCGGTCCCAATGGTCGCGCGGAGGGCCGCCAACCATACAGATCGATATGGGCATAGCGACGGGCCCGGGAAACGAAGCGATTCAGAAACAGAGCCGCCGTGATTGCTCCGGCAAAGGGCCCATCTGAGACGTTATTCATATCGGCAACTTCGCTTTCGAGGTTGCGTTCGTAACCCGGCCAGAACGGCATGCGCCAAACAGGATCACCCAAAGCTTGCCCTTGAGCCAACACGGATTGGGCAAATCTGTCATCATTGCAGAATAATGCCGGCAAATCTGGCCCTAATGCGACACGCGCCGCGCCGGTCAAAGTCGCAAGAGAAACAGTGAGGTCCGGCGACTCTTCGTCAGCGAGACTCAAGGCATCGGCCAGGACGAGTCGCCCCTCGGCGTCCGTATTTCCGATTTCGACGGTGCGACCTGAACGGCTTGTGAGTACGTCGCTAGGGCGAAAGGCATTGCCTGCAACAGAGTTTTCGGCGGCGGGAATAAGGATGCGTAGGCGAATATTGAGTCCTGCCGACATGATCATATGGCCGATGGACAAGGCAGTCGCTGCGCCTCCCATGTCCTTCTTCATCAACAGCATACCAGCTGCCGGTTTGAGGTCGAGGCCGCCAGTATCGAAGCAGATGCCCTTGCCGACCAGGCAGATCAACGGTGTGTCGGAGCCAGCGGTGGGCGGTTGCCAGCGCAGATCGATCAACCGTGGCGCTCGTGTACTTGCACGACCAACGGCGTGGATCATCGGCAGGTTTGCGGAAAGAAGGTCATCTCCAACGGTCGTTGAAATTTCAGCTTTGTGGCGCGTGGCCAGAGCGCGTGCGGCTGCTTCCAGTTCGTCCGGGCCTAAATCGCTGGGTGGCGTATTGATCAAATCCCGCCCCAACCAAACCGCTTCGACGATCGCGCGCACCTTTTTAGCGTCCGCGCCGACCGGAATTTGCAGACGCGGTGCGGGATCAAACTCACCACCACGATAGCGCCGGTAGCGATACGCCCCCAGACCCCAGGCGATGGCCGCTAGTTCATCCGCCTCGCCGGTGCCCGCTAGCGCGTAGTCACCTGGCGGCAAACTCGCCGCAAGCTGCCCCACGAGAAGATCCGCGGGGCCACACGGCTCTCCCGGTTTGCCGCCGGCTTTTCCTGTGCCAAGTACGACGCCCGCAAGTGATCCGTTGTCCGCCGGAAGCAACGCTTGGCGCCGCACGGTGCCCTTAAAGCGCTGCGCTTCGAGCCATCGGACATGAGCCGCATTGGACGCCACTTTATCGGGTAACGCAGCATCATCGGAAGTCAGCCAAATCGGCGTTCCTGGCGTGAGCTCGGCACCTTCCGCCGAAAAAACCCCATCAACGTCAGGGATTTGCCACCCGCCAAGTTCGTTTGCGCTCATAATCGTGCTCCAGCCTTAACTCGTAGCCTCGGTATTCCGGCTTCTCTGTTTGAGCCTTTACCGCTGACCACTGCGGTTTGTTTCGAGCGCGCAGTCTTAGCACGACTCGCAATGGCAGAGGGGCATGTGGACGCGGCCATGCTCGCCCCGAGTACAATTAAGCCTTTGTTGACCGGCGTCTCAGATCCTGACGAACAAGCACAGTGATTCGCATCTGCGTGATGTTCATCAAAGGATCAAGTACATGGTGCACCCCTGGGGGCTGATCATACCTCGCCCAACCGGCTCAATTCTGTGCGCCGTTGCGGCCGGACTTTTAGTGAGCGGATGCGCTCAGAACGGTGCAATGCCAGGGGCCGATTTACTGGGTGAGGCAACGGCCTTTACACGCCCTGCGCCCAAACCTGCGCAAGATGGGGTCGTCACTGAGAAGGAACTTGCGGAAGCTACGGGCTATTGGGGCGAGCGTTACGCCAAAGCTCCCACCGATCTGGAAGTCTCGTTAAATTATGCCAAGAACTTGAAGGCGATGGGCCGCAAGCAGCAAGCCCTCGCCGTGCTGCAACAATCAGGCATGTTCCACGCCGATAGCCGGGAACTCGCCGGTGAATATGGCCGGCTCGCGCTCGATCTTGGCCAGATGAACGTCGCCGAAAAATTGCTGGCCTTCGCCGATGATCCGGCAAAACCTGATTGGCGCGTTATTTCTGCCCGGGGTACGGTGCTGGCCAAACAGGGTAAGTATGCAGAATCAATACCCTATTTCGATCGCGCTCTGACGCTCAAGCAGAATCACCCTTCACTGCTTAACAACCTTGCGCTTGCCCACGCTATGACAGGCGATGCGAATAAGGCCGAGGGGCTGTTGCGCCAAGCCGCCGATGCCGGTGCTAGCGAAGCCAAGATCCGGCAAAATCTCGCATTGGTCCTGGGCCTTCAGGGCAAATATCAAGAATCCACACAGATCGCTTCCCGCGACATGCCAGCGGATACCGCAGCAGCCGACACGGCGTATTTACGCAAGCTTACGCAGCTAGCGCCTGTAGCCCCTTCCAAAGGTGGCGATGTGCAGGTTGCCAAGGTGCAATTCAAGGGAAGCGCTCTGCCCAACGATGCGCTATCAGGCTGGAACTCGCAGGTCGTCGCGGCGGACGCGCGCCAATAGAAGTTTCTACGCTGAGCGTATTGCGCTTCAGAAACCGTATTTAACAATCCAAGCCGAAAGGTACCCGATGATTAGCAACGGGTGCCTTTCGGTTTTCCTGTCGGTTTTCCTGTTTTTGCCTAGCGAAGGCCGAACCTACTTCATTTCCATCAGCGTGATGCCCGCAGGGCCGAGAATGACGAGGAACAGAACCGGCAGGAAGAATACGATCATCGGCACCGTGAGTTTAGGTGGCAGAGACGCGGCCTTCTTCTCAGCGTCGGACATTCGCATATCGCGGTTTTCCTTCGCCATCACACGAAGCGCCTGCCCAACCGGTGTACCATAACGTTCAGCTTGGATGAGTGCGGTGCAAACGGCCTTCACACCGGGCAGCCCCGTGCGCTTACCGAGATTTTCGAAGGCCTGCCGACGTTCACCGAGATAGGACAATTCCGCGGTCGTGAGCGACAATTCCTCCGCCAACTCGAGCGACGTGGCTGAAACCTCGTTAGAAACCTTCCCGAAGGCGGCTTCAATCGACATACCGGATTGAACGCAGATCAAAAGCATGTCTAGAGCATCGGGAAAGGCAAGCTTGATCGCCTGCTGACGCTTCTGAATCATGTTCTGAACGAAGAGGTTGGGCACGTAATAGCCGATGAATCCGATGGTCAGAGCAATGAAGAACTTGACCATTGGCGGATATGACAGCTTCATCACAATGAAGATGTAAAACAGCGCGACCAGGAACAAAATGATCGGCATCGCGACGCGGAAGAACATGTAGGTCACCAGTGGTGCCTGTCCTCGTAGGCCCGCCATCTTCAATCTGGCGCGTAGCTCTTCGCTATCGAAATGCTTGCGTAAGTTGAGCTGGTCAACAATCTGTTGCATGTAAGTTTTCGGGGCCTGCCGACGCATTGCGCCGCCCTGGCGGTCCTTGCCCAGGTCGGCAATGCGCTGCGCGCGCATTTTATCCCGTTCAACTGCCATCACCTTCATGCGCTGCGACGTGCGATCGCGTGACAAGATCGGCAATGTGAGTGTCAGGACCGTTGCAAAGGCTGAGATGGCCGCAAGCGCAGTCACGATAAACTGCGGGCGCGCTACGACATCAATGAAATCCATCATGGCGAAATCAAAGTCCTTTGTCGTTCGTAGTCCGCAGGGAAAACTCTAGTATTTGAAGTTGATCATCTTGCGCATGACGAGCACGCCGCACGACATCCAGAGCAGGCCGATGATGATGAAGAAATTGCCTATCCTGGTGGTGAAAAGCGGTTGAATGTATTCGGGCGATGCGAGGTAGGTCATGATCATGACACCGGGCGGCAGACACGCAAGAACCGCAGCCGATGTCGTTGCCTCTGCCGATAGCGCCTTGACCTTCATTTTCATGCGGATGCGATCTCGCAGAACGCCCGACAGATTCCCTAGCGCTTCGGACAAGTTTCCGCCCGCCTGTTGCTGAATGCCGATAACGATCGTCAAGAAGCGAACTTCAGGGAGAGGCATGCGCTCCGCCAAACGCTCCAGGGCGTCAATTAGCGTGACACCGATACGTTGCTGCTCGACGACTTCACGAAACTCACCTGCGATTGGTTCGGGGCTCTCGCGCGCGATGATCTGAAGGCACTCGTTGAGTGGCAGACCGGACTTCATACCGCGTACAACCACATCAAGGGAGTTGGCCAATTCCGTAAGGAACTTCTGCTGACGCCGGCTTGTCATTTTGGAGACAAACCAGCGCGGGATGCCGAACAATCCGACAAACCCTGCAACTAAGGCAACGATCTGCATCAATAGGGTCATGCGGAATGACAAGATCACCGCAAGCGCACAAACCAAGCCAACGACGGCGCTTGTGATCCAATACGTCTGCGGGGTTATGTCGAGACCGGCCCGCTGCAAGCGCAGGCGGAGAGAGATCTTCTCTTTTTTCTTCTGGCGTTCGTCTAACTCCTTGAGCGTTTCGGCCACCTGTTTACGCCGGTTGGCCGCCTGCTCAGCTGCGTTGCGCACCCCAATCCTGTTGACATGGCCTTCCGCAACGGTCGCGAAACGTTTTTCCGTCTTACGGTCGCCGGCAAACATCGGATAGAGAAAGACGAACATCAACGCGGCGACGGCCACGCCACCGATCAGAGGAATTGCGAGATCCGGACTAGGCATGAGCGTCTCCCATAGGAGCCCCATGCTCATCCTTGACCTCGGAATTGGCTAGAGCTTCTGCGAGGCGATGGTGCTCTCCATAGTATTCCGCGCGCTCCCAGAAGCGCGGGCGGGAAATACCCGTCGATCTGTGACGACCTGTGATTTTGCCGTTGGCGTCTTCACCCAGCACATCGTAGACGATGAGGTTTTGTAGTGTGACAACCTCGCCTTCCATGCCGAGTACCTCGGTAATATGGGTCACCTTGCGCGAACCATCGCGTTGGCGTGAGGCTTGGATGATGATATCGATCGAACCGGTGATCATCTCACGGATCGTATGAATCGGCAGCGCAAAGCCACCCATCATGATCATGGACTCCAGTCGGGAAATCGCCTCGCGCGGCGAGTTGGAGTGGAGGGTTCCCATAGAACCGTCGTGGCCGGTGTTCATCGCCTGCAGCAAATCGAACGCTTCGGGGCCGCGCACCTCGCCGACGATGATGCGCTCGGGGCGCATGCGCAGGCAGTTTTTCACGAGATCGCGCATGGTGATTTCACCCTCGCCCTCAAGGTTGGGCGGGCGCGTTTCGAGACGTACCGTGTGTGGCTGCTGGAGCTGAAGCTCTGCTGAATCTTCGCACGTAATGATGCGTTCGTCGTGATCGATGGAACCGGTTAGACAATTCAGCAACGTCGTTTTACCGGAGCCCGTGCCGCCTGAAATGAGGATGTTGCAGCGAACCCGGCCGATGATTTCCAAAATGGTTTTCGCGTCAGGAGAGATCGAACCGTATTGAACAAGCTGCTCAAGCCGCAAACGATCCTTCTTGAATTTACGAATGGTGAGTGCCGGGCCATCGATCGCCAGCGGTGGCACAATAACGTTGACGCGTGAGCCATCCGGCAGACGCGCGTCGCAGATCGGACTCGACTCATCGACGCGACGTCCGACCTGGCTGACGATGCGTTGACAGATGTTCATCAACTGCAAATTGTCCGCGAAGCGAACGTTGGTCATCTTCACCTTGCCGGCGACTTCGATATACGTCGTCGACGCGCCATTGACCATGATGTCGGCGATATCATCGCGCGCCAGGAGCGGTTCCAATGGGCCGTAACCCAGCACGTCGTTGCAGATGTCTTCGAGCAATTCCTCCTGCTCGGCGATCGACATCACGACGTTTTTGATCTGGATGATCTCGGCAACGATATCGCGGATTTCTTCTCGTGCTGCGGCTCCATCAAGCTTGGCGAGCTGGGTCAAGTCGATGGTATCGATCAGCGCGTTGAAGACCGTGGTCTTGACATCGTAGTACTCGTCGGAATGCCGGCGCTGCTTCGTTTCCATATCGACGGCTGGTGCGGCGGGCTTTGGCGCAGGTGCCACCTTTGCAGTTTGGGAAGGCGCCGCCTGGCGCGCTGGTGCATGCGGCACGGGCGACGCCGGTTGCGGCGCGATCTTGCGCTGCGTACTTGGCGTATCATGGTTCCGCTTGCCGAACATAACCGGTCGTTCTCCTTGGGATTCACGTGGCACTCAGGTCTCAGCGACCGAGCTTGAGCTTTTCCAACAGTGGGGCGAAAGGCGATTTGCGCTCGTGACGCACTTCCTGCCGGTGGGCGAGCCGCATGGCCAAATCGCGAAAGTTCTGCACGGACTTTGCCTTTGCGTTCATTTCCTCGATCATCTGACCGTTGTTCGCTGCTTGACCGAAAGTCTCGGTATCGAACTCGATTTCAGCCGTCGCGACGAGCTCCAAGGCCTGTTCGAAGTCACGCGTAGAAATCTCAGGACGCTTTGGCATCTTCGTCATATTGAGGACAAGCTGCGGCGGGCTGTCGTGACGGCGTTCGGCACGGAGCAGTTCAACGATGTTTTTAGCGTTGCGTAGATTGGCAAGGTCGGGCGAAGCGGTGATGACGACCTCGTCGGCCTGCAACAACAGACGTTTGCTCCAATCTGTCCAAGTGTGCGGTATGTCGATGGCGACGTAAGGAACGTTTTGGCGAACAACGTCGACGACCTGATCGCAGGCCTCCGCGTTCAGATTAAAATCGCGATCAAGAACCGCTGGTGCTGAGAAAATCGAAAGATGCTCGGAGCATTTCGTCAGCAGGCGATCGAGCAAAACCTCATCGAGACGTTCCGGCGTCACCAACGCATCGGCCACACCTTGCATAGGGTCCTGGTTGAAATCCAGGCCGGTGGTGCCGAACGGCAAATCCATGTCTGTGATGATGACGCTCGACTGCAGCGCTTCAGACAATGCCCACGCTGTGTTATGGCAAACGGTCGAAGATCCGACGCCGCCTTTGGCCCCAATGAACGCGTAGACGTGGCCGACGGGATCGGAGTCAGGATCATTGTAGAGATTAGAGATGCTCTCCATCACCTGTAGCGCCCCTATGGGGGCTAGCAGGTACTCGCTGACCCCGCGTTTGAGGAGTTCGCGGTACAGTATGACGTCGTTAAGCTGACCAACGATGATGACTTTTGTTCCGGCGTCACAACTATCGGCAAGATGATCGAGTTCGGCCAATAGCTGGGCGCCCTCCGCGCCCGACTCTATGATGATCAGGTTCGGGGTCGGGTTTTCCTCGAAGTGCGCAATGGCGGCGGGAATACCACCCATGTTGATCGATACGTGCGCCTTCGACAGGCGACGATCTTCTGCTGCGGTCTGGAGCGTCTCGGCAACCAACGCGCTCTCGCAGAATGCCTGGATCGAAATGCGTGGAATGGGACGCGCGCGATCCGCGAGCAGATCACGAGCGCGGTCCGCTGCATCCAACACTTCGTCGATATCCAGAGAAACGTGCGGTTGTTGCAGAGAATGGGCCTGGTTCGACATAAACGTTACGCCTCAGTTGTCACCCGTGGTGGAGATTTTTTCGTCTTCCGACTTCTTCGCGGCTGTCGTGTCGCCCTTGACGTATTTGGCCCACGTTGTATCGCGGCGTTCGGAAGAACGCGGTGTCATATTCCGCGGCCCCAGAAGGTCGGCTGGGTTAGCGACCTGGACAGCGAAATTGCGTTGGGTGGCGCAGCCAAAGTTTGGATACGGCAGGTTGGCGGGTTCGCGAGCCAGGTTCGTCGTCCAATCTCCGCATTCCGGTGCGTGTGCGACATACTGAAGATATGACAAGCGGATCGGCGGATCGCCCCTGCCCTCAACGTGGATCGCCTCGACCGAAATATCGCTGTCGGGGATCCCTTCCCGCGTAAGAATGTAGCGAATTTCCTGAACCGCATTCATAACGGCCACCTCGTTGGGTGCTCCACTCGGAGCATTTATGACGAGGCGGCTGTTACCGGCATCCGTAGCGCGAAAATGCGCATAGAAGTTCAGGACGCGCGCCCGCTGTGTTGGCGACAGGCCAGACGAGCCGCGTGGAACGCGGATGCTCATGCTCGTTGGTTCCTGCGACACCATAATTGGATGACGTTGTGCGGAATCGATCATTGCCCACCCGGCGATACGCGTGCCGGGATCGCTCGGCCGGCACCCGGCGAGCGCCAGCGTCGCCATCGCTGCGACCAACGCCACGCCGGCACCGCGGGGCATCGTGTATTTGAAAGACGTCATTGTCGTTCTCCTCGCGTGCCCACTATTCAACGATGAACCCGTAATCGCCCTTCAGTCCGCCATACGGGATCTCGGGGCCGCGGCCGTAGATACGGTTTACATGTCCAAGGAAGTTGGCCCGACGATCCGTTGCGTCGCCTAGGCCGTCCAGCGGACGCGCCAAGTCCTTCCGTGCGGTCGGACGCACCATGTAGGGCGTAACGATGACGACGAGCTCGGTTTCTTCCTTGATGAAATCGCGGCTGCGGAACAGCGTGCCGAGGACCGGCACATCCTTGAGACCGGGAAAGCCATCAATATTCTGACGGGTACTCTCCGATAACAGGCCGGCCAGTGCCAACGACCCACCCGACGGCAACTCCACCGTCGAATTCGCTTGGCGCTTCTGCAAGGCTGGGATTTGAAGCCCAGAGATTACCACAGCCCCTTGGTTGCTCAGCTCCGAAACTTCGGTTTCAATCTTGAGGCTGATGCGGCCTTCCGACAGAACCGTTGGAGTAAAGGAGACACCAACACCAAATTCCTTGAAGACGACGCTGGTCTGGCCCTGGCTATCAACGACCGGGATCGGAAATTCGCCGCCCGCCAGAAACTTCGCTGGCTCGCCGGAGATCGCGGTCAGGTTCGGCTCCGCCAATGTGCGGACCAGCCCGTTGCGTTCGAGAGCCCGCAAAGCGTGTGTGATGCGGTTACCACCAGCCGACCAGCCACCTGATACGCCATTGTTGGTGTAAGCACCGTTGATGGGACCGTTGGTAGCGTAATTACACAGCGCACCGACACCGCACGCCACATCCGGCTTACTCGGGTCCCCTTCAGTTGAGAACCCGGGAATTGGCAACCCACCAAGACCCGCAGCCACCGTCAACGGCAGCATATTTTCAGTGAGAATGTTGGTCGAAAAATTTCCGGAGTTGATCGCAGCACCGATGTTGATACCGAACTGCTTCAGCATCGAGCGCTGCACTTCCGCCACAACGACGCGCAGCATCACTTGTTCTTCGCCCTCGACCTGGAGAAGGTTGATTACACCACTCTTTTCGTCGTTCTTCTGCACAAACGTCTGCGTCGTGCCCTCTACCTTCGACATCGTCGTCGTGTCGAACTGAGCCGTTACGAACTGCCTGGCGATATCGGCGGCACGTGATGCATCGGTGGGAGCCCGGACGTGCCCCGTGAGAATTACCGTCTGATTGATCATTTCCACTTTGATCGCCGAACCTGGGATCAAGCGGTTGAGCATGTCTTCAAGGCCAGCGGTTTCGCGCTCGACGAAGAGTTCCAGCGTGGCGAATTGCTCGCCGTTTGCATCAAAGAAAAATGCGTTGGACTCACCAATACGCCGTGCCAGCAAGAAGACGCGGTTGCTTGAAAGGACAACGGCGTCGACGGCCTGGGGGTTGGACACGAGTACGTCGCGAACGTCCCGGGGAAATTCAACGAGCACCGACTTGCCGAGACCAAGCCGAATATTGCGTCTTACAGGCCCCACGTCGGTATCAGAAATACTAATGACGGAGCTGTGCGCAAAACCTCCGTTCGCGTAGTCACCATTCGCTTGCACATCACCGATGGCTCCAACGACGAAGCAGGCGGCAACAAGTGCCACCAACACCGTCAGAGCTGAGCTCAAATTTTCTTTCAGCGTTACTTGCATATTCTCTCAAGGCCTTTTCACGAGCTCCCCGGTGGGGTGACTAGTTGACGCCATACGCACGTGACTTCACTCCGTAACGCAGCACTTGAACTGAGTTGGAACGGTCGCGATTGAGGGCATTGCCCGTCAAATTTTGACCTTCCGAATTGAGATCCGCGATTGATCGCAAGGAGAGCGTGATTTCGCCCATCGAGTTGGCGAGAGCCAAAAGCTCGGCTTGCCTGGGCGTTAGCTCCAGAGTCGCAGTCGTATTGTTGCTTGCTTCCGCCGTCTTCTTGCCGGGGACCTGCTCAAGCTGCTGGCCGATTGCCAGGACGCGGACATTGCGGAAGAGGGTGTCACTGACGTGCTCATCCGTGTTGGTACGCCCACGAACGCGCCGGATGAGGATCACGTCGACATGATCGTTAGGCAGAATCAGTCCGCCCACCGCCGTCTTCTGCTGAATGCTGGTGGAGACCGCGCGCATGCCCGCTGGCAGGATCGCTGCCAACACACCGCCCTCGCCGACTTTGATCAATTTCTTCGCGGTGATCGGCTCACCGGCAATGATCGGCATGCGGGCGACGGATCCGGAGAATTCGCTCTTCGCCTGTTTGTTGCTAATTGTGATGAGGCCTTCACGAACTCCGTCGGCGGGCCAGGCTTGCCACTCGAAGCTCTGCTCGTTCACGATGTCGCCGAGACGTATATCATTGCGCGCGACGAGCACCTGGGTGGTGTTGATCGCGACTTCCTTGGTCCTGGTCTCCGGCTCACGATTGACGATTCCGCGCATCATCATAAAGGCGGTAAGGCCGGCAACACCCGCAATCGCAATACCAATAATCTGAGCCTTCTTCATTGCGCAGTGGATCCTCTCGGCCGACGAGCTTGAGCTCGATTCAAGGCCGACTTTGCGCCACAAACGTCAATGGAGGATTAAGCGTCGCTCTATTTCGAAGCGATCGGCATCAGCTCACCGGCCAGGGCTATGTGTCTGTAAACGCCGGGTTAACGTCAGGCGAGGATCAATGCATAGAGCTTGGTCGAGGGGAACGCGATAAGCGTCGCCGCAGAGATGGCTATGCCGTAAGGAATGCCGCAATCGCGCTGGTGCAAGCGTGTTGCCCATACAGGAACAAGCGGAGGGAAAAGCATTTCCGGGATGCGGCGATAGAGAAGTATTGCAACGGCAAGTACGCCACCAAGGATTGTAATGTAAGCGAAGTATGGCACTATTTGACCGATGCCCAACCACAGCGCCCCGGCTGCCATCAGCTTTGCGTCGCCCCCGCCAAAGGTGCCCGTGGCGAACAGTATGATGCCCAGAACGAGAACGGCGAAGCCAGCCGCCAGATGCATCAATGTCTCTTCCAGACTCAAGCCCGCAATCGGAGCGATAACCAGAAAGAGGGCAAACAGGACCAATGAAATACGGTTTGGGATGGTCATCGTGAACAGGTCGCTCAACGCTGCCAGAATCATGGCCGCGGGGAAAGCGAGCAACATCAGGTACGCGATGGACACCTCAATCTACTCCGTGAAAATCTATGCTCAACACGTCGCCATCGACGTTGGAAACCGGTTAGCCAGGAAATGCGGCAATGACTGTTCCGTACATGTCTGCAAGGAGTTGACGAAGCGGCGACATAGCACTGGCGACTCCGACTGCAATAATCCCGGCAATCAAACCATATTCGAGGGCCGTAGCGCCTTCGGTCGATCTGCAGAACTGCTTTAGGCACTTCAATATCATGCTGTGTCCTATTCATCGATCTGTAGATCACCGAGCCACCCGCCGCGGGGCGGATGGCTCCCATTCAACCGACGGCAGCCTCGTTATAGGAGGCTCCCGCAGATTATCAGCCTGCGCCCTGCAACGCTGTCGAAATCCGTCCGAAAATTCCGGTCAGTTCTGTCTGCAGAAGGTTCAGCGCCGCGATGATGCCGACGCTAACGAGGGCTGCGATCAGACCATATTCAATGGCCGTGGCGCCGGACTCGTCGTTCGCGAAGCGCGAAACAAAATTCTTCATGACTACTCTCCCAACTGTACAGATGCTCATTTCTCTATTTTGTGCCCGAACGAGGCGATGCCTGTTGCGTTCGAACTTCTGGGACATTAACCGGCGCGCCCTTAATCCCAAGTTAAAATCACAGCATATCAAATACATGAACGCCTGTTAAATAATAACACATCAAGTATTCAGATTAACCAACGCTGTAATTTCATTAAAACCAACCTCGGCATCAAATCATATTCATGGCCATTACATAAAAATTCTAGTTTTTTCCGCAATTTCATCCATAATTTTTCGTTAAGCGAGGAAATAAGTAAGATCATCCACGATGGTGTTTCATGAAGCTTCAAATTAAATACATATTTCGCTCAATGGCAGCGATGTTTGCCTGATGCAATTCCAGACCGCCGCGTGGTCATGCCATCGGAAAGATCGGTCTATTCCGATCGCTCGACGATGAGCTCGATGTTCCCTCACGTCGTCATCTACGAGATGCGGTCCAACCTGAGACGCCCATTTGCTAATCCTTCACTTTTTGCGGCTCTAATCCGCGCTAGCACCGCGGAGGTTTAAAGATCATGTCACTGCCAGCATCGCCGGTTGAGAGAACGCTTCTTTTTATGGGGGCGGTGGTCGCGTTTTGCCTGGCGGCACTGATCAGCGTTCCGCATGCGGGGGCCGGTAGCGATTTGATCGTTCGCTATGATCAATCGCAACTCCTGCGGTTGCCTAGGCCTGTGAGTGAGGTGATCATTGGAAATCCGTCGATCGCAGACGTGGCCGTCCAGGGGCCGGATCTGCTTGTCGTGACCGGCAAGACCTTCGGTGTGACCAACGTCATCGCGCTGGATCAGCAACGCAACGTCATTCAAGATCAGCGCATCATCGTCCAGCGCGATGAAGCCCGAGTCGTCAATTTACATAAGGGCAGCCAACGGCAATCGTTTACGTGCTCACCCAACTGCACACCGACGATCACCATCGGCGACGACAGCGACTACTTCGAAACGATTTCAAAACATGCGAAGGATAAGATGAAATTCTCCGAGCAAAGTCTCGGGGCGAGCGCCGACAGCTTGCAGTAAGAACGCGGAGCATTGCGTTTCTTGGGGACGCTGAGCTTGAGCTTTACGCCAGAGCTGGCTTGAGCCACCGGCCGTGCTCTTACTTTTTTAACCAAGCGTCGTCACTGCTCGATTTTTCAAGATTTATTTCATTCTTCGCATCCACATTCAGCACCTTGAGGGGAACCTTCTAACCGAGCGAGCCCAATGTGATGCGTGGCGACAATCGTCTGCATAGGCTGTTTCGACGCCCTGCGGCGGGGCTCCAGCGATGGGGCACTGACGTCCGGGGCGCAACTGCCATTGAATTCGCGATTATTGCGGTACCGTTCTTCTTGTTCATTTTTGGCATCATCGGTACGAGCCTACACTTCTTCACCGTAAGCACGCTCGAGCAAGCCGTTGAAAGCGCCTCTCGAAAGATTCGCACCGGACAAGCTCAGACAGACGGCGTCACCCTTGCCGAATTCAAAGAGATGATTACTGATCAAGGCACGGGCCTGATAAAGTCGGGACATCTCAATCTTCACATCCAGAAATCATCCGATTGGACGGACCTTGTTCCTGTTGCGTGTCTCGACGGGCGTGGACGTCTGACGCCGCCAACCGGCAGCCCTAGTGACAGTGTCCAGGACTACGCGAGTGGGGCCGGTGAAGTCATTCTCGTTACGGCTTGCTACGAGTGGGATCTAGCGCAGCCCCTCGCGTTCTTGGGATTCGGCAACATGGCGAATGGGTCGTCGTTGATCCGTACCGCGACGACGTTCAGAACGGAGCCCTACCAATGATGCCTGGCTTTGAACGGTTTGTTTCACTGCTTGGAGGCCGCAGCGCTGCCGGGGCACCTATACGCGCTATCACGGCGCTATTCCGTAAGGCCGGCTTAAGCACCAGCGGCGCCGCGGCGGTCGAATTCGCTGTCATCGCGCCACTCTTGCTCGTGTTGCTCATGGTTGTGGTGGAAGGCAGTCGCGCAATTGAACTCGACCGGCGTTTCAACCTCGTTACGTCGATGGCGGGTGACCTCGTATCGCGCGAACAGGACATGGGCTCAGACCCGGCCGCAACTGTGAAAGGAATCATGAACGTCATCGATCATGTGATGGGCGTCGGACAAGGCGATACGTTGGAAGTTGAGATTATCCCGGTCATGGGCTTTGGCACCGACGGGACCGATACACGCACTTATGCTCCGGCCTATAAACGTGAAAAAGACGGGTCCATCACAGTCTCGAAGCCTAAGTGCACACCCTACGAACTACCGCCAGGCATCGTTACTGAGGACAGCACCGCCATCGTCGTCAAGTCATCCTACCGATATATTCCGATGGCCGTTACCAAAACGGCTTTTCCGCCCATGACGTGGGAGCAAACGGCGACACACAGCCCGCGGCACGGTTGCGTCGATTTCCAAGGAAATAACTGCGCGGTAAGCTGCCAATAAGTGGCTGCGGCCGGATCTCACTCCGTTTCCGCGTTCGGCGCCTGACGGGATGGCGTGTCCGCTCCCGCGGGCATCACAGAGCCTGTAACGAGCGAATCTTTCGTAGATGGCAGTGCGTCAGAAGTACCTTCGTATCCGGCGCTTGTCAGCAGCAATGGCCCTTTGATCAGGCCGAACCATTTGTCGTGCGGCAGCATGCGTTCATGCAGTCCTGACCACATATCACGCGACGTAATGTGCTCAACGAAAGCCGACGTGGAAGGGGTTAGAAAGGCAATCATTAGCGTTGCAACAGCCAATGCAGTCGACTGCGCTGGATATCGCTTATCGACGATTTTCAATGCCGTACCGAACGAGTTCTTCAATCGATTCCCCATGAAATCGACCGAAAACATCTCATCCAGAACGAGGTGAACAATATACCCGGCCAGCATAAAGCCCGCGCCAAGCCAAGCCACTCCTTCGTGAAACCCTAACATGTAACGATAGAGAATAGCGGTCACGAAGCCCCAAAACACACCCGCCAGTATCGAGTGCCAAACGCCTCTGTGGATTGCAAAGTAGTGGAAGACGTTATGCACCCCATAGCGCACGAAAATCAGTGCGCCGAGCCAGAGTATCCAGAGTTCTGCAATTGAGTAGCGCGTCGCGCCAATAAACAACACACAGAAAGAAGCGAAAATCGCGATCCCCGAAAACAATATCCGGCTCGCTCGTGAATCTTTCAGGTCAATGTCGGGAAGCACGGACCCTGCGACCCCGGCAAGGGTGACGGCGATCAGGCTCGAATGGTCGATGACATTTGCGGCGAGCGTCAGGGTGGCAAGCGCACCCGATGCCACGGTGCCGACGGCGATATGGGTGGCATAGTTCGCCATGGGTCTCATCCTCGCGTAAAAATGCCAGCTTCTGCAATCCGTGCCGAGCGACGTCGCTCGCGCCAAACGCGCTTTGCGCCACTTCTCACTTTCGAGCAGATTCGCTTCGTTTTGGGGAGAGTGCGGACTGTTCTGTGCGTGATGGGGGCTGGATAACTCAATATGGCTGGCCCAATCGCCAAGGTAGCCTTAGATTCGCGTTGGAATAAGCTATCTGCGGAAGATAAGCCTCATGATGCTTCGCCTTGTCTCGCCTCTTGCCATCGTAGCCCTGGTAGGCATCCTGTCAGATGCGGCGCACGCCGATGCCCCTTATGTCGGCAAATGGGCCGCGGCAGACCTTTCCTGTAAGGACGAATCTATAGAACTTGAAGATCGTGCTCTGCACGGGCTGGAGAACATGTGCCGGTTCGTCAAAATCGATAGGAATGATGCGCGCCGCTACTCGGTTGACGCTACCTGCCAGGGCGAGGGACACCGAGAAGAACACCGTCGCTTTGTGATCGATGTGATAGATGCCAATGCGATCGTCATGACTTACGCAAACGGTCGGCCGATCCTGTACAGACGTTGTCCACGGTAGAACGCGCGCTACGCTTTAATCTATGCGACGCGGCGGTGAAGAGCCGTGTAATTGGCCAGTCGGCTCAAGAGAGCGTGTGCGAGTTCACATTCGCGATTGGCTTGCTGATTTGCTGAGTTCGCATCGATTTCCGGAAGCGTCTTCAGTGACATACGGGCGACGCGCCGTAGAAGTTGCTCTCCAACTCTCGCCCGGCGGTTCGAGAACCGAGAGATCAAGAAATCGAGACGTGCCTGCAGGGCCGCGATCTGTGGTGAAGCGTGCCCCGCGACTTGGAGAGGTGGGAGGACGTCTTCGGCAGCACTGACGAGCACGACCGTTGAAAACAGGTCGGCGGTCGCTTCGTTCAGGCGCTCAAGAACACGATCACATTCTTCGGCGGATAATGCGTCCGCATGCGTTGCGACGAGAACGCTAGAGCGACGGAAACGCGCCGGAAATTCCATGACCTTTCGACGTTCGGTTTCGGTCCAAGCGCGTGTCGCATTGGTGCACCAGATGAGAATGTCTGACTCATCAGCAAGGGCCGTCAGATCGCCCTTTGAAGGTGTGTCAATCAGGTCGAAGGATTTGAGCCTTGGTTCGGGCAATCCGACTTCGATCGCCTTCACATTGAAGTCTTCTAGATCGAGGACCGGATCGAGTGGATCGATCACGCGCCGATCGTCTGCTGTCAGCATGGCTACGCTAACAGAGGTTGCGTAATGCAAGCGCACGGGAATGGCCGTATTAGCTATGACGGCGGCAGGCAGTACGGAAGAGGCTATCAACCGGTTGGCAACAGACGTCTTGCCCGAATTGACCTCTCCCATAACGACCACACACGGAACACGGCGCAACGCGTCGGCCAACCGTTCCAATGCCAGGCGCGTGAAGCTCAGGTCCGCTACATCACATACCGGCAACGACAATTGGCGGCGGGCTGCCTCAATCGATTGAATCGTGAGTTCAAGCCTTGCGGTCATGATTACTTACTCGCCGGTTCGGGAAGACGTGGCTGAGGCCGACCGCGCCAAGGAGGTCGCGATCTGCTCGAGTTGCCTATTCAGGGTTTCACATTGTGCCAAGCGGCTGCGTAGTCGTGCGATCTCGGAAGATTGGTGCGTCACGGTCTCTGTGTCGGCCGTGCCATCCACTGTCTTGGAGAGACTCTCGTGTGTGCGGCTTAGCTCCTGACGGCGCCGATGCAAAGCTTCGATGATGCTGTTGCAGACGCCGAAGGACCATCGCGTCATCATCGAGCTGAATGCCAGCAACTCGGTTTCGGCGCCGCTGACGAGTTCTTCGACAACGGCTTCGAATTCCGAACGGATGAGAGCTTCAACCTCAGCACCACGCTCTTCGGGCGTCGGGCGTTTTGAGAAAAAGGCGGCCCACCAGGAAACTTCGAGATCAACGGCGACGAACGTTGACAGTGAGGTCAACGTTGGCGTCGGCATCGTCAACTGGCTCCAGTCCGGCTCGCGGGGGGCACGCTCCCGTGGCGCAATCATGGACATGAGTTGACGCAGTTCTGGGGTTACGCGTGACTGCAAGTCAGAAATTCGCCGAGCGGACTTCTGAAACCCTTCGGTGAAAATTTCCGCCAAGCTCCGACGCAGCTCGATCGATTCACATTGCCACTCGCGCGGAGCACGCCCCCGGTAAAGCGTATCGATGAGTACATCGCGCTCTTCTGCGGCGTGCACGTCGACTTCGGCGAACAGACGGGAGCGCAGGTCACCGATCTCCTCAGCGACGATCTCGCCCATCTGATCTTCAATCGAACGCCCGGAGCGTTCGATGATTTCAGCGATTTCCTCAAGCTGATGCTGCTCCGCATCGATCTGGCGCATCTGCGTACCAGCACGCTCTGCCGTCGTAATCGCTGCGGAGTGCAGCCGCTCAAGATGCGTCAGCTCGCTAAGCGCGGAATTTTCGCTAGCACGTGCCAGCTCCACATAACACTGAGCTACTTGGCGCAGAACATGTGCGCAGTGGCTCGCGCCCATCATGTCGTTGATGGCGGAATAAATTGCCGGCATTCCTGAACAGACGAACTGCGCGTTCAGCAGATCGGTGCGCTGTGTTCCGTCCGCCGGAGCAGGCTTGAGCAGCTCCTCTCGCCGGATGAGACCGCGTTCGAGGAAATAGGAGAGCGACCGATGTTCAAAAGCGCGTTCGGTCGTCGGCGTGTCAGCCCGAAGCGCCGCTGTCGCCCAAAGCGCGCTGCCCGAAATGATAGGAATGTCGGAATCGGGGAATTCGCGTTCAATCCGCTTCCTCACAAACGCTGTGACATCAGCCAGATCAGCTGAAATCTCGGACAGATCATCGATGCGATTGATGAAGATGAGAATGCGCTCTTTATGCAGTCCGCGCAAAATCCGCAGCAACGCAACATCGGCTTCCGATAGCGGCTGTCGGGCCGTAAGCACGACGATGTAAAGGTCAGCGGCCTCTAGGCTGCGGCGCGTTATTTCATCGCGCAGCAGGAAGGGGTCGTTGGTGCCTGGCGTGTCGACCAACATCGCAGGAAATTCGAACGGACCGCCGTCGCAATGGATATCGGCAGAACACGTGATGTCAGAATATTTGCCGGGGAACAGGCCGCTATCATTGTCGACAGGCCCACGCGGCATATCGCCGGAACAAACATAGCCACGCATCAGACCAGCGTCGAACTCGGAGAAGCTGTGCGACTGACCGAGGAGGTTCGTGAATTCGTTACCAAGACGCTGGGCGGCGCGCTGTTTGAGCGCTACCACATGCTGACGCAGCAGATCAGGTTCGAATCCCGGAACAAGCCGTTCGGTCAATTCACGGAGAAGACCGCCGCCGTCCGCTATACGCTGCCACTCCTCTTCGGTGAAGAAGTTGAACTTGGCTGCGGGGTCACCATCCTGACGCCGGCGGAAATGCAAATTCGTAACCGCAGTCGTCCAAGGATTGACGTCTGTCGGCAGAAGCGCAGGTATCTGCGCGAATGCGTTCACAAAGGTGCTCTTGCCAGACTTGATCTGTCCGACCACTGCGATGCGGCAAACCTGCTTCTCGAGCAGCTTGGATGCTTCACTGACAAGCGTTTGACCCGCCGGTTCCACGATCGACTGCAAACGCTCTCCTGCTTCGAGAAGCTCGCGTCTCAGGCTTTCAAGGCGTTTACCGATGCCACCGTGGCGTCGCGGGTCATACATTGGAGCGTCGCTTTTCGCGTCGCCAGGAGCGGTCGCCAACTCAATCACGTGCGCGCTGTCCCCCATCGTCGATATTCCCCGCAATACTAGGTTGCCTCCCCCACTCGACGACGGCGAAGGATAGCTTTAATTGCGGCAGAAATGCATCTTGTCAAAGCGAATCATTAATCCGCGTTGCGCCGATTCGACTGCCATCAACACGAGCGGCGAACCTATGTCGGCAATCCAAATTCGCTAATAAAATTAACCGGTCCGGTTAACGGCAGAGAGAGTCCGCTCTTTTTGCATCACGGGCTCGGACCAACCGGTCGAACCCCACAGTGAGCAACGCTGGCTGCCCATCAATCTATTCTTTTTCGCTAAAGCTCTTATGCCGCAATGTCATCACGCGGAGTATTAATCGATTGCATGCGCGAGACGTTGGAAAGTGCGTCGACGGCTTGCTCGCTGGATGGGGTTTGGGAGCGGCGTAGAAGACGCACTCCTACCCCGCTCAATGGAGCTCTCACGCGCGCTTCCTCAAGCGTCAAGGCGTGGTACTGATCGCATTTAGGTGTTCTTGAGCCGTGTTCACTCCCAATTCCACGGCGCGTTCATACCAGCGCTTTGCTTCGGCGGCGTTGGGATTGGGAGCATCAGAAGAAAAGTGTCCGGCGTATTTTGGATCGTAGCTTGCACCCAGCAGCATCGCCGCAGATCCCGAACCATGACCTGCCGCTCGTTCCAACAATAGCCGCGCGCCTTGCAGACTTCCGTTGTCCAAGAAAACTTCAGCCTTGTCGATCAGATCTTGTGCGTCAGTCGCAGCGAAACTTCCATCGCCATCATCAGATCCTTCGAGGCCCACTGCGCGGCGTGCCTCTCCCGGTAATTCTACGGTCAAAATGCTACGCGTTAGGGTGTCGCCAAGCGGACCGCGCAGTTCGACATTTAGCTTCATCCGTCTTGCAAAACCGGGGGGCACAGTCAGCTTCAGGCCCGAAAGATAGCGTGCGGGAATCTGCCAAGTATCAAACAACAGCTCGATGCCATGTGAGAATTTGGTTCCGCGCTTCAATCCTGAAACGACAAGATAATAGCCCGTCAATTGGCTGGGATCCGCACCGACGGTGACCGGAAAATCGAGGGGCACACCCGGTTCAGCCTTCACGCTTGCCGGCGTTTCGAGTTTCAAGCTTTCAGGAGAGATCGGTGCCGATGGGGCAGTTGGCTGAGAGGCTCTTAGCGCGGGCGCCGACTGCAACGGCTGTGGTTCCTGCAAATTGGCAACCGGCGGTGTCTGTTCAGTTGCTTCCGGGCTGGGTGCCTGCACCTCAGGTTCGCTCTCTGTCTTGGTTTCGGGAGCAGAAGCAGCACTTTCAGGAATTGCTTCGTTTGCTGGGGCCGGGGCGGATGGCGTCAGGACGTATTCCGGAGACTTGGACGGCTCGCCCTCCGGCGCGATGCGGGCATCGCCGCTGAACCGGGCAACGTTTTGGCTCGTCGTTCCGTCATCCTGTGGAAGCTTGGATGGCGTCGTTGTGGCCTCTGGCGGCGTCGTTTGCTCAAGGGCCGCTGATGGCGCGGACGTGGGGCCCGCGCTGTCTCCACCATCCGTGTTGGATGCCGCCATATCTGTAGACTTACTGTCGAATGGCAAGCGGTCGAGGCCACCCATAAGCCACATCGTGACAGCTACGGTGGCCAAGGTTGAGACAATCGCGGCTGTGATCGCGGCTGCAACGACAGGGGCTCCAACCCTCTGACGATCCGCTGGTGCAGGTTCGCTTGGTGTTGGAACAGGTCTGGGGAATTCCGGAGCGACTGCAATTGAAGAGGCCGTCGCTCTTTGGACTATCTGGGCGGGATCTGAGACGGCCTCTCCATCCGAAAGCCCTGCTCGCCGTCTGCCAGCAGGCAATGACGAAAGATCGCGCACGCGCGAGGACGCATTTGTTCGTGTCTGCGCCCGCTCAGCCTTTTCCGCCTCGATCCGTTCAAGACGACGCAGCATGCGCTTGAGATCATCTGTACTGGACTTATCCGGCTTGTTCATACGTGCCGCCCCTCACCGTATCGGCCACGTGCGGCACAGGCCAACGCCATCCCGCGCGATCTACACTGCTAAGCATACACTCAAGGGTTGGCAAGCTCGTTCCCCCGATAATACGCTGCCCGGCAAACCGGCCGCGTGGCCTCTTCCAACCATGGCAAGATCTCGTCAATCCGTAGCGTTCGACGCAAATCGGACTGCGCTTAGCCCAGTATTGGGCGTGTCTCGCGCATTATTGTGGCTGAGGTTAAAAAAATACTCTCGACGCGTAGCGAAGAGGTCAAAAGCACTCTTGGCTCTTTACCGGATAGCGGGGCCGCAGTCAGGGGGTACGTTCCGCCCACAAATCGTACTCGTCGGCATGAGCAACACGCGCGGTTACGATATCGCCGGCAGCTACATCCGTATCACCGTTGAGAAAAACACTTCCGTCGATTTCTGGCGCATCCCACTTCGATCGGCCCAGCGCGCCTTCCTCGTCCACTTCATCGATCAGGACTTCGATCTCTTTGCCGACCTTCTTTGCCAAAAGTTTTCGGGATACTTCCTGCTGGACCGCCATAAAGCGGTGCCAACGTTCTTCCTTGACTTCATCCGGCACAGCACCAGGCAGATCATTGGCGATGGCTCCGGCGACAGGCTCATACCGGAAGCATCCTGCACGCGCGAGGCGTGCTTCACGGACCCAATCGAGCAGGAGCGAAAAATCTTCTTCCGTTTCACCGGGGAAGCCGACAATGAACGTCGAGCGTAGTGCTAGATCTGGGCACATATCTCGCCAGCGCGCGATACGCTCGAGCGTTTTCTCTTGATGTGCAGGACGGCGCATGGCCTTGAGCACCGATGGGGAGGCATGCTGGAAAGGGATGTCGAGATACGGAAGAATCAAGCCGTCCGCCATCATCGGGATTACCTCGTCGACATGCGGATAGGGATAGACGTAGTGCAGCCGGACCCAGGCTCCCAATTTTCCCAGTTCAGCGCAAAGATCATAAAAACGCGCCTTGACAGGCCTGCCTCTCAAATTGCTTTCAGCATACTTGATGTCCAGACCATAGGCTGAGGTGTCCTGGCTGATTACCAGGATCTCCTTAACCCCAGCGGCAACGAGACGCTCGGCTTCGGTCAGCACATGTGATGCGGGTCTACTCTTTAGATCGCCTCGAATGCCGGGAATGATGCAGAACGTACAGCGGTTGTTGCAGCCCTCGGAAATCTTCAAATAAGCATAGTGGCGCGGCGTCAGGCGCAATCCCTCAGGCGGCACAAGATCCAGGTAGGGATCATGCAGTGGCGGCACCGCCTCGTGCACAGCAGAAACGACAGCTTCGTATTGGTGAGGGCCGGTGATTGCGAGGACATCGGGGTACTCTGAGCGAATGCGATCCGCATCGTTCCCAAGGCAGCCTGTTACGATGACGCGGCCATTTTCATTTAAGGCTTCACCGATGGCCTCGAGGCTTTCAGCCTTAGCTGAGTCAAGGAACCCGCAGGTGTTGACCACCACTGCATCGGCCCCTTCATAATTTGGCGCGATGGCATATCCCTCAGACCGCAGTTTCGTGATGATACGCTCTGAGTCGACGAGAGCCTTCGGGCAGCCCAACGACACAAAACCAACCTTCGGTGGGTTTGCGAGCTTTTCAGGCATCGCGACAGTTTTAGCGGCAGGCGCCTCGTTCGTTGTCATAAAAATGTACCTTGGATCAACTTGTCTGGCGCGGCAGGCTGGTGCTTGCCTCACCGCTCATGTTCTTGCGGAATCCTGAGCTCGCGGCTGGACATGGCTGTAACGCAAATGCCCCGCCGATACAGCGTGACACCTCGGCACTCGGCCGAGGGGCTCGCCCGAGCCCGCGGTTGACGTTTTGCCGCTCCTTTTCCGCCTCAACAATGCGTGATTGTGGCCGATCTGGACGTTGCCCGCCGCAATTCTAAATCATGTTCACTACGTCCGATTTGTCGAACTAATCCCCCTTCTGGAGGTCAGATGATCAAGTCCGCGCTCACCGCAGCAGCTCTCTCGCTTGCCTTCGTGGCTCTTATTGCGCCGGCGCACGCTCAAGTTCCAGCAGCAACGTACAAGCTCGACCCCACCCACGCCAGTGTCACGTGGAAGGTCAAACATATGGGGCTTTCAAACTATACGGCGCGGTTTACGAAAATTGACGCCACCCTTGAGTACAACCCCGACGACAAATCGAAGTCGAAAATCAGCGTGAGCATCGACCCAAAATCGATCAAGACCGACTATCCTTTCCCAGACAAGAAGGATTTCGACACCGAATTGTCGATGAGCGCGGATTGGTTCAACGCCGGCGAGTACGATTCAATCACTTTCAACTCCACCGGCGTCGAGATGACCAGCGATACAACTGCAAAGGTGACCGGCGATCTCACAATGCTCGGCATAACGAAGCCCGTCGTTCTGGATGTCTTGCTCAACGCCGCCATCGAACATCCCATGACGAAAAAGCCCGCGATCGGCTTTTCCGCGACTGGCATGGTCAAGCGTTCCGATTTCGGCATGCTCAAGTACATCCCTCTGGTCGGGGACGAGGTTCAGTTGCTGATCGAAACCGAGTTCCAGACTGAATAAAGCGAGGAACGCGATGGGTGCCGGTATGCGCGATCCCGGGCGGCAGCGATATAGTGCAGCGGCCATAGCCTTACATTGGGCGATTGCCACTGCGATTTTGCTCCTATTGATCAGCGGTCTGTGGATGACGGACGCTATCGAGGTGCCGGATACTCGGGCCGACGCTTTTGCTGTTTATCAATGGCACAAGTCGCTCGGCCTGACTGTTCTGGTGCTTAGTTTCGCTCGTCTCGCATGGCGTTTGATAAATCCGCCCCCGGGACTTCCCGCTGAAATGGGACGGCTTGAACGGCTCGCAGCGCATACGACCCATGTCGTGTTTTACGTTCTTATGATCGGCATGCCGCTGCTCGGATGGGCCATGGTGTCGGCGAGTGTCTTTGGCCTCCCAACCATCGTGTTTGGCTTATTCGAATGGCCGCATATGCCGATGTTTGCCGAGCTTGAAAACAAGGCGCCGGTGGAAACAGCTCTCAAAAGAGCGCACAGCATCGGTGGCTATCTTATGATAGCGCTTCTCGTCCTGCACGTGTTGGCGGCTTTGAAACACCACTTTGTGGACCGCGATCACGTGCTGACGCGAATGCTGCCCTTTTTGCCGGCGCGCCGCGTTCCAAACGAGGAAACTCAATGAACATTTTCAAACGCACAGCACGCGCGCTTGCGGCGTGCGTCGTTGCTGTCGCCGCAGCGCAATTTCCGGCAGCGCCCTCTTTCGCTGCACAAAACTGGGACGTCATCGACGATCAAAGCACCATCGGTTTTGCAGGCACGCACGCCGGGCGTCCGTTTACCGGAACGTTCCAATCATGGGAGGCTGATATCTCCTTTGACCCTTCAGACCTCGCATCCTCGCGGGCCGAGGTCACCGTGGATCTGGCTTCTGCTATCACTGGAGACGCCACTTACGACAAAACCTTGCCGACGACGGACTGGTTTAATGTCTCCCAGATAGCGCAGGCGAAATTCGTGACCACCGATATTTCGCAAGCGGCGGATGGACGCTCGTTCAACGCAGAAGGCTTGCTCTCCATCCGGGGCGTCGACGTCCCGGTCACCTTGACTTTCAACTTTATCGATCAAGGACAGGACGCCCGCCTTGAGGGCACTGCGTCACTGAAACGGCTCGATTTCGGGATCGGCAAGGGATCGGACGCCGATGGGGCCTGGGTGTCGCTCGATATCCCGGTTACGGTCAGCGTTATGCTGAAGCGCGCCGACTAATCTCTCGCTCTGTCTTTTCGCACCGGCACAAGGATTAGAGCTGCTGCCGTCAACCAGCCTTAGTTAGGCCGCAAATGACGAAGAGCACCACAGTGGGTTTGCGCCAACCGGCGCGACCGCTCGATAGCCCAACCGGGAGGACAGCATGCCTGCCACGTCGACGATTTACCGTATCGCCCATGACCTGAGGAACCTGACGGCATGTGGGGTGGCAGCGCTCATTTGCAGTGCCATCGCAATCCCTGTTTCGGCGCAGCCCGCAAAGGTCGAGGTAGGAGTGCTGAATTGTCATGTCTCCGGCGGATCTGGTTTCATCTTCGGATCGACGAAACGTCTCGACTGCAGATTCCAACGTCCCGGCGCCGACGAACGTTACATCGGCAAGATCTCAAAATACGGGATTGATATCGGATCGACCACGCAGAGCACTATTGCCTGGGCCGTACTCGCCCCAACCAGCAAGGTCAATCGGGGCGCACTGTCAGGAAATTATGGTGGCGTCTCGGGAGTAGCGACCGTGGGTGTCGGCGTCGGTGCCAATGCGCTCATCGGTGGTTCGTCTCAGTCGATCGTGCTGCAACCGCTCAGCGTGCAAGCCCAACAAGGGCTCAACATCGCAGCGGGTATAGCCGCACTTGAATTGAGGCCAGCGCAGTAACTGCGTCAGAACCTCAGGACGCGGAACCATCGCATCACATCAAGGACACTCATGGCTGCCGCTGCGACATAGGTGAAGGCGGCGGCCCTTAGGATTTTACGCGCGGAGCCTAAATCTTCCTCGCGAACGTAATGTCCGGCTTTCAGGAGCGGCAACGCGCGAGAGAAACTAGCGTCGAACTCCACCGGCAGCGTTACGGCGTGCATGAGAATTGTGCTTCCGAGGATGAGCACGCCCGCCACCATCTGCATCAGCAAAAGAAACGGCGCCTTTGTCAGAATCATAACAACAGGCGCGGCCAGCATAACGATGGAGCCGATCCGTTCGACGGCTTGCGCCTGACGGGCCATCCGTGTGCGCGCAGCTAACGGGGCATATCCGGTGGCATCCTGCATCGCGTGGCCAACCTCATGAGCGGCGATGACCACAGCTGAAAGCGAGCGTCCGTTCAGATGCTGGGCCACAAGTCTTACAGTTTTCGTGGCGGGATCGTAGTGGTCGCCATGGTTCGTCGGCTCCACCTTAACATGCGTGAGATTCATCTCATCGAGCAGATGGCGTGCAAATTCACCTCCTGTGCCGGGAAAATCGGACCGCTCATCGGAATGGGCTTCGATCACCCTTTGCACCCACAGCTGCGGCAGATAGGCAAGCGCGAAAACACCAGCGATAAGTACGAGAGCGATTACCAAGAGAGCCGTCCCCTTTGTCTGTTCAAGCGGGCCTGACCAACGGCGGGTTTCAGGCAGCTGATCTCCAGAACTTTACATTGCCGACAAGCAGCCGAAACGGCCCCTGCCTCACAGTGTATCGGGATGGCTCGAAGCGAGCCAGCATGACAGGGAATGGGGATATTAAGCTATGTCAGACCAGGAGAACACGGCGTAGCCTCATCCATGGAGTTGGACGTGACGCCGGACTAAATGGCAAAACTCGTCGAAATCGCTGTCAGAGCAAGGATCAGTTGAACACATCCATCGCCGCCCCGTTAGGAAGAAGGGCACTCAGCTCCAGCCTCGATCCAGAGTGCGACCAGTTCGCCGAACTGTTTTTGTGTGCCCGGAACCGGAGCGCGGTCACCTCCAGGGTGCCAACCCCAGCCGACGAGGCTGTCTTCCGCCATATGCTTGTGGAGGGCCTTTAGATCCTTCCCGCCGTTCTGTTCCGGATCTTTGATTTGATGGCAGATCTCACCCAGCGTCTTGCCTTCCCAGGCCATGCTCTTGGGCGCGAGATGCCACGCCGGATCACCCGGCACACCCGCAGGTTCGACATTTCGCGACATGTGGCAGACCGTGCAGTACATGCCTGTAACGCCAAAGTTAGCTTCGCCGCGTTGTACGGGCGGTTCGTGCACTTTCATGGCTTCGCCTTGGAGAGGACTGTCGCCAACCGGATGGCAATTCACGCAACGAGGATGCTGCAGGACCTTGCCCATTTCCTCAAATATCGCCACGGCCCGTTCCTTAGCATTGGGAATGGCCTCGAATGTGGCTTTGTCTTTGAGCTCAGCGGCGCTTGCGCCGGCGGCCAGCATTGCTGTCGCGAATAATCCGCAAAGCGTCGGAACAGTAAACGGACGCATGTCAGACATTCTCCTGTCGCTTATGACTGCACATGGCGGGTAAACGGCAAATGTCTCACAGGTGTGCCGGTGAGTTTTCGCCACGCGTTAGCGACGGCCGGAGAAATGGGCGGCGTTCCCGGCTCACCCACCCCTGTCGGAGCTTCATCTGACTTGATGATGGTGACCTCGACGTCCGGCATCTCGTTGATGCGCAGAGAGCGATAGGTGTCGAAGTTGGTCTGAACGACACGCCCTTTGTCCAAGGTGATCTCGGCGTAGAGTGTATGCCCCAGACCGTACCCGATGCCCCCTTCCATCTGCGCACGGATCACATTGGGATTGACGGCAACACCGCAATCAACGGCGCACCAAACTTTGTGAACACGTGGAAGCTTGTCCTTTCCAACCGAGACTTCGGCGACCTGAGCGACATATGTGTTGAAAGACTTGTGCAAGGCAACGCCGCGTGCCCTGCCTTCAGGGACCGCGGCTCCCCACCCGGCCAGTTCGGCGACAGCCCGCAGCACGCCAGCATGACGGGGATTTTTCTCCCCAATAAGCTCCAGACGGCCTTCGACGGGATCTTTATTGGCCATCGCCAAGAGTTCATCGAGGAATGTCTCGACGACGTAGGCATTGTGTGTGTGACCAACGGAGCGCCACCAAAGCGGCGGGATAGCGAGTTTAGTCTGGTGCGTACTGATGCGAAGATTGCCGATTTGATATGGTATATCTTCGGAACCTTCGGCGACTGTTGGATCGATGCCATCCTTCATCTGCGCGGCGAACGGCGTACCTTCGATGATCGATTGGCCGACGATCACTTGGTCCCAAAGTGCGATGTTCCCGGCTTGGTCGACCGCGCCCTTCAATCGGTGAACGTAGAGCGGACGGTAGTATCCGGCGTGGAGATCATCCTCGCGTGTAAAGACGAGTTTTATAGGCTTTTTTCTGCCCAGCGCCTTCGCCGCTTCCGCCGCTTCCGAAGCCACATCCGCATTCGGTGTTGCGCGGCGACCAAAACTTCCACCCGCCATCATCGTGTTCAGCTTCAGTTCCTCTGGGCGACAACCGAGGATCTGAGCCGCTACCGCCTGATCGACGGTTTGCATCTGAGTGCCGGCCCACGCCTCACCACCCGACGCATCCGCCTCGATTAAAAAATCGAGGGGTTCCATTGGAGCTTGTGAGAGGAAGGGAAAGACGTACTCCGCTTGAAGCGTCTTAGCATTTTCAGGTAACGCCTTTTCCGCATCACCTTCTTTTCTCACGACGCGCCCGACCGTCGCGGCCTTCTTCTTATAGTCGGCAACGATCTCATCGGTAGATCGAGTCTCGGCCCCCGTCTCGTCCCACTCGATCTTCAACACATCTCGCGCGGTTTTTGCGGGCCAAAAGCCTTTTGCATAAACTGCGACGCCTTGCGGGATCTTCTTGACGTCAACCACGCCCTTGATCTTGCGGGCATCCGTATCGTCCACCGACTTCACCTTGGCGCCGAACAGCGGTGGCCGCGCAATGACGACCGTCAGCATATCAGGGCGCGTGGCGTCCATCGTGAATACCGCTTTACCCGTTGCTTTGTCCTGTGTGTCGAGCTTCGGCCGATCCGTGCCAATGAGTTTGAAGTCAGAGGGCGATTTCAGGCTAGGTTCAGCCGGGGGCGACCGTTTGGACGCGGCGTCCGCGAAGTCTCCGAACTTTCCTGTCTTGTTTGATACCTTGTGGGAGATGATGCCGGCTTCGATGGTGATCTCTTCCGCAGGGACCTGCCAGGTTTCAGCGGCGGCCGCGACAAGCATCGCGCGGGCGGCGGCGCCGGCCTTGCGCATTTGCTCGTAGGAATTGGCCATGGCGGTCGAACCGCCCGTGCCTTGAATGCCAAAAGCGAGATTTTTGTAAAGTGCCGTATTCGCAGGAGCCAGCTCTCCGCGCATTTGCGACCAGTCGGCATCCATCTCTTCAGCAACCAATGTCGTCAATCCCGTCAGGGGACCTTGGCCGAATTCTATATGTTTGACGAGAACGGTCACGGTGCTATCGGGTGCGACGCGCACGAACGCATTTGGTGCGAATGCAGTATCTGTAGCGCCTCCTTTGATGACGGCAGCAGCCCCCGATTGGGCGCGCGCACGCATCGGCAGGACCATTGCTAAAACCAAACCGGCGCCAGTTGCGGCGGCCCCACGCAAAACTGTTCGGCGATCGGCCTCGATCACGGATTTCAACATATTCTACGCCCTCCTCAGCCTTTGAGTTCAGCCGCAGCGTTCTTGATCGCCTGGCGAATGCGTACGTATGTGGCGCATCGGCAGATGTTTCCCGTCATGGCGCCGTCTATGTCTTCATCAGTGGGATCGGAAATGTCTCGAAGCAAGGCGACTGCGGACATGATCTGTCCGGATTGACAGTATCCGCACTGAGGGACGTCGATTTCCACCCAGGCCTTCTGAATGGCGCTTGCTTCCGGGCCTTCGACACCTTCAATCGTGGTTATATCGCTGCCGTTGATCAGTTCGACGGGCGTGACGCACGAACGCTGCGGCATACCATCAACGAATACGGTGCACGCTCCGCATTGAGCCACGCCACAGCCGAATTTGGTGCCCGTCAGTCCGAGTTCGTCGCGCAGGACCCACAATAACGGCGTATTAGGGTCGACATCGACCTCCCGCGGTTCTCCATTGACGTTGAATGTGATGGCCATGGGTCCCCTCCTTTGAGGTGGAGTTTAACTTTTGCGGAAATTGCGCCAATCCAGAGGATTGATGTGACCCTGAGCAAAAATAACCCTGACGACAACCATACAACGGAGCGAACGGTTCCATTCAGCAAGGATAGGTTTTCAGATGGTAACGGCTTAGGACGTCCTGGGAGTCAGTCGGATAGGGGCTACGATCAAACCTTGCGCGTCTTCCATTAGCATAGCCTCAACCCCATAGACGCAAGATAAATTTTCTGTGGTCACAACCTTAGACGCCGGCCCGTCCGCGACGATCTTGCCCTGTGAAATGAGGATGATGCGTTGGCACCAGCGCGCCGCCAGAGGGAGTTCATGGAGGGACGCGATGACAGTCCGTCCACTCTTCGCAATCGCCGCAAACGTCTCTACCAAGGCAATCTGATGTGCGGGATCAAGACCTGCTGCCGGCTCGTCAGCGATGATGATCGGTGTCTCTTGAGCCAACACGCGTGCCATGAGCACACGTGCCATCTCGCCGCCTGACAGCTCTGTGGCGCGGCGATGGGCAAGTGCCGTAATATCCATGCGCTCCATGGCGTCAGCAACAATTGCACCGTCGGCCATCGTCATTTTCGCGAAGGGCCGGCAATGGGGAAGGCGGCCCAGAGCAACGATCTCCGTGACTGACACCGGCCAGGCAATATCACGGATCTGCGGGAGATAGGCGAGACTGCGCGCGCGGCCTTCTGCGCCTAGATCGGCGAGCGGCTTGCCGTCTAGCGTGATCCTCCCCTCATAAGGAATCTCTTGCGTGATCGTGCGCAGAAGTGTCGATTTACCCGCACCGTTAGGGCCGAGCAGGCCAACGAATTCACCACCCTCCATGTTGAGCGAAACGCGATCAAGCACTTTGCGGTCACCGAGCGTGACGGTGACATTGTCTAGGGAGAGACGGCTCATAATAGGGTCCGCCGTGTCTTGATGATCAACCAAAGGAAGAACGGTGCGCCGACAAGTGCGGTCAATACGCCAAGCTTGAGATCGCTATCAGGAGCTATGAGGCGGACGGCGATGTCTGCGGTGAGCAGCAAGGCCGCGCCAGACAACGCGCTAGTCAAGAGCAAACGGCTTGGCCGGGAACCGACCAACGGCCGCATGAGATGGGGGACCACAAGGCCAACAAAACCGATCGCGCCGGAAACAGAAGTGGCAGCGCCCACGCTAATAGCCGTACCGAACACCACCAACGCTTGAACGCGATCAAGACGTATCCCGAGACTTTTCGCTGTCGCTTCGCCAAGGGTCAGAGCATCGAGGGACCGACCTAGGATGGCGATCATGCCCCAGCCGACAAGCATGAACGGTCCGGCAAGCCACACGTGGCTCATCGAGCGATCCGCCAGGGAGCCAAGCATCCAATATACAATCTCAAGTGCCGCGAACGGATTCGGTGACAAATTGAGTGCGAGCGCCGTCATCGCACCAGCAAAACTTGTGACCGCTACACCTGCGAGGATTAAGCTTGCGGCGTCGCTCCTTCCTCCTGCCAACAAGCGCACAACCAAGACGGCCACGATGGCGGCTGATAGCGCAAGCACCGGCAAAGAGAGCGGCAGAACAATTACAAGACCGGTGTAGATCGCCAAGACGGCACCGAGGGAGGCGGACGCACTGATACCTAACAGACCCGGCTCTGCGAGCGGGTTCCGCAGATAGCCCTGAAGCGCGGCTCCCGTCAGCCCCAGACTCGCACCAACCATCACCCCCAATATGGCGCGTGGGAGGCGAATCTCGCGCATGACAAGTGTCACTGCGTCGGTAGAGCTTCCCGAAACCAGCGCTACGAGGCTATCGGTAAAGCCAATGGCGGCTGGGCCGGTCAACAACGATACTCCGAACAGGAGGATTACGAGTGCAGAGAGTATCGCGATGAGGGCTGGGTAGGGCATCGGCACGGTCATTGCCTCGTCGCACTCCGATCATGAATCGTGGTGACGGCGGCACGGGCAGCGGAAAGATCACGGATCAGATCAATCAAATGCGGTGTGGCGCAGATCCATCTGTTGGTTGCGGACATCGCTTTGGCCGAGGTCGCTTCGAGAGCACGCAGAGCCGGGTGGGCAAATACCTGCTGCGCGAGGGCTGGCGCTCCTTCCCAAGTGGTATCGGTCACGACCAAATCAGGTGCAGCCATGACGAGCTTCTCCAAGGGCAACTTAGCGGTGCCGCTTAAGCCGAATTGGACGGCTATGTTATCCAGGCCCGCGGCTTTCAGGACCTCATTGGCTAGCGTACCCACGCCAGATGTATAGCTATTGGCGTGGAACAGCGCCGCCGTTCGGCGGGGTCCCGGACGCTTTCGAAGCTGGGCGAGATCGGCATCAAACCGGGCGAGCAACTCGCGCGCTCGTTCGGGACGATGCAAAGCATCGCCCATTCGTTTGATATTGGCACGCATGTCGGAAAACGAATTTTCGAAGGGAAACTCGACAACTGGGAAACCCAGCCGCTCCAGCATCGCCACTGTGGTTCGTGTCGTCATGGCACCAACGAGTATGAGATCGGGCCGCATCAAGAAGACTTCTTCAGCCAGGCCATGGTTAGGCTTGTAGGCGCGCGCCTGCTTGGCCATCATCGACATGCTGGGATCGGAGGCCAAATTCGATACTGAGTAGAGCTGTCCCGGCGCCGCGATCATCATCGCGAGCTGGTCTGTACAGAGGTTCATGGAAATGACCCGACGAGGTGCCGTCGGGTCACGGTTATCGCTCTCAGCGGACGCTATTCCCGGGAGCGGGAAGGAAAGAGCTAGCAGCACACCGAGCGCCGCGTACCATGCGCTTAGCTGACGCAAGCGCATGGTTGCCCCCAAGCGTTCAGTCCGGCCAAAGGTCCATGCGCAAGCCGCCATAAATCGCCAGATCGGATGTGCCGTAGCCATAGGCGGTCTGATAGTCCTCGTCGAGCAGGTTTTCGCCGCGGATGTACGCTTCCATGCCAGGCCGGAATTCGTAAGACACCTTTGCATTCAGCAGCAGGTAATCATCGAGTGGCACGATGCCCAATCCGAAGATCTCATCCACGTTCTCCGTCACGTATTTCGCTGTGACATTGAGCTTAAGCTTATCCAGCGGCTGCGCATCGATGCCGAATGCAAAATTGTGACGTGGCACACGCGGTAGCGGAAGTCCATTCTCCCGCTCCGTCTCCGTAAACGTATAGGCCGCACTGATGGCCACGCGATCTGTCAGGAAGGCGCTCGCCGCAATCTCCACGCCGTTGCGATAAGTAACGCCCGGCACGTTCATATATCCGGTCGTATAGGCAATCAGGTTCTCGGTATCGAGTTCAAAATAGGTCACGCCCAGAGTGGCACGGCCATCGAAAAAGCCCTGCTCGATGCCCGCATCCCAGCTCACGCTTTCTTCCGGGTTTAGATCGGGATTAGCGCCAAATGGACCGTAGAGTTCATTAAGGCTGGGCGTGCGGAAGCCCGTTGAGTGGCTGGCACGAATTTTGGTGTCGGTCTCTGTGAAGAGATAAGCGGCCGTGAGCCGATGTGTATTGAAGTTGCCGAATTCGCTATGGTCATCAATGCGGCCGCCAAACGTGAGCGTCAAGTTGTCGATGGGTTCGACCATCAGCTGGGCGAAGGTGCCGAAGATGTTGGCCTCGTCGCGCTTTCCAGGAGCGTTAAAAGACTCCGCTCCGGTTTCCTCCCAGTCGGCGCCAGCAAGAAGCGAAAGAGACTCGTTAAAGCTGATGACGCCGTTGTACTCGGCCTTAACGCGATCACCATTGTACCAAGTCACCGGGGCAAACACCGAGCTGCTCACATCATCGCGTTCGATCTTCATACCTTGCAGCGCGAAGGTATTTTTGAAGCGTCCTTCGAACAGCTCGATGTTGGTGCCGACCCGACCGGCGAACTGAGACGTCTTACCTTCCTCGATGGGGCTGTCGACCGGACCAGAGGCATCGTATTCGCCTTCTGCGTTAAAGGCGCGCGTTGCGAAGAAGACTGTGATGCCGTCAGCGACTTTCATTTCACCGCGGCCGGAAAATGTCAGATTATTGTAGCCGTCGTCCTCCGGCGCATTGTCCGCTGCGGAAAAGCCCTCGGTATCAATTCCCAAAAGGCTGAACGAGATATCTCCGCGATCTGTCGCATAGCCCGCGGTGGTCGCGCCGCGCCAAGTGTTGTAGGTGCCGTATTCAGCCGCAACCGATTGAGAATACCCCAGCTTCGTCGCGCGCCGCGTATCTATGGACACGACACCAGCTACGGCATCGCCACCGTAAAGCGTGCTTTGCGAACCTTTCAGGATTTCAATGCGTGCAAAATCGTCCACCAGAAGGTGCTCGAATCTTGCTGACGTCTGCGGTGCGGAGGGGTCGCTAATATCCATGCCGTCGATCAGAATTTTTACATAGTTCTGATTGGCGCCGCGCATCGTTATACCGGTGGTGGATCCCGCCGGACCATTGCGGGTGAAATTCACGCCGGGAACCGTCTCCAGGTAGTCCTGCAGAAACGGTCGCGACTGCTTTTCAAGATCCTCCTGCGTGATAAGAGAAACCGACGAACCAACAGCGGCTGCATCAGTCGGTGTACGGTTCGCGGAAAAAATGACGATTCCGGGCAGCATGATTTCGCCTTCTTGGGCGAGAGCCGCTTCACTGGCTAACGCTGGCAAAACGACTATCGCCGTAAGCGCCAACCAACTAGAACACTTGAGCGTATTGGCGCTTGTTGTTCCGCCTTTAAAACTCTTTCTCATCAACATCGTGACCACTCCGTTTCCCGCATTGGATCGGTGCGAAAAGCGGCAGAGCCAATCAATGAAATCGCGATCGAAAGTGGACTACGTCATCGGTATCCGGCTCTCGGCCGGCAACAAATATCTCGTCGTGCGTCGGTGCAATCAAAGCTCACGCCGCATTGTCGAGATTCACGCTAGTCGGACTTGCTCCGCAGAACCATTGCTCAACCCGTGCTTCTCTTCACATGGGTCGCCACAACGGACATCCGCTCCCAAGCGCGCCCCGCGCGAGGAATGGGCGACACGCCACTGGCAGGTCTCCTGGCTTGCAGCTCAGACGCATCAGGTCCTTCCTTCCCAGTTCTCCAAACACAGTGGAGAGCCCAGTGGATTGAGGATGACGCTCGCCGCTTACAGTTGCGGGGGCAGCCGCGGCTTATCGCAAATGTTTGCGAGACCGCGTTCCCTTTTCATTCAGTGGGCTTCAGCCCGCTGAACACCAATAGCGCAGGCAACAAATCAGTTGGCTGTAGGAGAGTCAATCTGCGCGAGGCCGCAACATGTGGAGTCTCGCTTCGAGACTGGCGGAAAGGGCACACGTCTGGCGTCTGGCTGGAATGTTCCCCAACGAAAAGAGGACCCGGGCCTATGGCCGGGTCCTCCCGATAGCTTCTGCCTTTTATCTCTTCGAGGGAGCTACGCTGCCGAACGGACCGTATCGAGGAAACTCGAGACTTCCGTCTTCAGATGCACCGCCTGGCGCGACAGTTCGGTCGACGAACTCAAGACCTGCGATGCAGCTGACGAAGAATCATTGGCAGCCTGATTGACACCGATAATGCTGGAGGAAACTTCTCGCGTTCCTTCCGCAGCCTGCATGACGTTGCGGGAGATTTCCGACGTCGCTGCAGCCTGCTCCTCGACCGCAGCAGCAATCGACGCCGCGATTTCGCTCAATTCGCCAATCGCATTTGTCGAGGCACTGATGGCCACCGTGGAGCCCTCCGTTGCCGTTTGGATGTTTTGGATCTGCGTGGAGATATCCGAAGTTGCCTTCGCAGTCTGTTCGGCGAGAGCCTTCACTTCCTGAGCGACGACGGCGAAGCCCTTGCCGGCCTCTCCCGCACGTGCTGCTTCGATCGTGGCGTTGAGTGCGAGCAGGTTCGTCTGCTGCGCAATTTCCTGGATCAGTGTCACGACGGAACCGATTTCATGGGCCGCTTGCGACAATGTCGTAATGCGTTCCACTGTATTGTCGATCTCCTTGGCAGCGTGGCTTGCCTTGCGAGACGACGCATCAGCCTGACGACCGATTTCCTGGACAGCGCCTGCCATCTCTTCCGTGACGCTAGCGACACTTCTGACGTTTACCGAGGCCTGCTCAGAGGCTGCGGCAACGGACGACGATTGAGCGCTTGTCTCTTCCGCAGCCGCCGCCATCGTACTTGCCGCCGATTGCAACTGAGAGGATGCACTGGCGACGAACTCGATGATGGAACCAACCTTGGTTTCAAACTCATCGGCAAGATGCATCATCGCCTTACGGTTCTCGACCTGCAGCTTCTCGCGCTCCGCAGCGGCTTCACGCTCATGTTCCTGAGACCGGATGATGCCGTCCTTAAAGACCTTGAGCGAGGCAGCCATGCGGCCGATTTCGTCGCGATCCGTTATACCCTTCGGCTCAGCAGTCATATCATGCTTTGCCAAACGTTCGGTCACGCTCGCTAGAGCTTTCAAACGCCTGGAGACGCCCAAGTAAACGAGTACGCCGGAGAGAATGGTGCCTAACAAAATGACTGACGCTGCTACAGCGACCGCCAAGTTCAGGCGTTCTGCTGCGGTCGCAGCCCCCTTCGATGCGCCTCTTAGCATCACGGAGAGCGCCATTTCAGCTTCGTTCAAGGCAGACGAAATCTCATCCAAGCTAGCCATCGTGTGGGCCTGAAGTTCGATGGTATGCGCCATATCAACAGTCATTGGATCTCGCATGGCTTCGATCTGCGGATTCGCCGCATCCGTTACCCACGTGCTCCACGCATCGCCAAACCTGTCCAAGGACGCACCAACACCCGCAAAGAACGTCGATGTCAAACGGCGAACACTTTCAAGATCCGCAGAAACTCTTTTGACGTCCTGCTCGAAGTTTTTCACCTTTTCGCGGTTCCCCGTAATGAGGAAGTGACGCAGCTCCGCTATCAGCCTGTTAGAGCGATCTCGCAGGTCCGTCATTTTAGACTGTGCCGCGATCACGTCGAACGTTACTTGCGACGCGCTATCGACATCGTCGGTCTGAACCTTCACGACCGCAAACGACCCGAGAGCTACGAGCGATAGCGCCGCGAAAGCGCCAATCATTTTGTTTGTTACTGAGATATTGTTGAGCATGGCATTGCCTATCAGAACGCTGGGGTACGGCGCCGTGAAAGCTCCGTCAGATTGATTTCCACGGTGATCGCGCCAAACGCGTCACCACTGTCTTTGTCGGCAAGCGTCATGCTGACCTGAGATGTCCAGATCTTCAGACCGTCGTCGAACTCCGGCTTGTCAATAAAGATTTCTGTCGGCCCAATGGCGAAGGTTTTTTGAAACTTCTCCTCATCGCCCTGCCAGTAGTCGGTCGTAATGGAGCTTTGGCCTACATTGAGTCCATTCACATCCATTATGAAGATCTCTTTATAAAGACCAACGGATGCAGCTTGGCGTTTCAAGAGATAATTCGAAAGCGGACTCGCGATCGTTGCCGAAATCAGCGGCTTATCATCAGCCTGCGCTTCCTCGCGCCACGTTTTATCGAGCTCGTCAATCTCATCCTGCGTCAAGACACCATGGCGCTGATTTTGGGCCTCGACAGCCAGCTTGACGATGGGCTGACTTGACCAACCCTTGATCTCTTCGATCACATCCGGCGTAATCAGGCTTTCAACACGCCCCGGAAACTCCTGAGCCAATGACGAAGATGCAGCCAAGCACATGAGTGGAATAAATGCGAAATTTCTCATCATCACTCTCCCCCAATCCTTCCCTTTCCTGATCACTACAGGAATCACGATAAAAAATGACTTAATATGCATATTGAAAATAGGTAGTTACGCTTTTCTGCTCTCATTGTGGCTTAGGCAACCGAAATACTCCCTACATCCTCAACGTTCGGCCATAAGGAAAACCATTACCGGCTAAACTCCCGTAATCGCGGGCTTTTGCATCCGATTCAATTGAGGCTCGAGGTGTACGGTGCACAGCCCCACTTCAAAACGAGAGCTATTTCTCGCCGACGTATTTAATTTTGAAAATGTCGATATCTTTTTGGTGCCTATCGTTGACACCCAAGCAGAAGTCCGGGTGATATCTACCGCCAAACATCTCTAACCACGGACAATATCAAACCATATAAGTTGCACAGACTCCCGCATGCGGACGCTTGTATGGCCTCCCGCACAATTTCGAAAAAATACCAATTTAGGCGCTTGCGACGTCTTACCTAAGGCGCACCAAATAATGCGCGCCCGAAAGCAAACAAATGCTCACGCGCCACTCGATCGGAGCCTCATTCAAAGCGTACATAGTACGATCGAGCCGGATCAAAGGAAGGCCCGGCGCAATTTCTAACGCCTTCGCTTCTCGCTCCCCCGCAGCGACGGCCGTAATCCGCTCTTCACCGTGAGAAACTGTTAAACCGTATTCTTTTTGGAAGTGATCATAGAGCGTGTTGGGAATGGTCTTTTCCTTGACGAGCCCAGGAAAAAACTGGCGTGGCAACACGATCGTTTCGTAGATCATAGGCTTACCGGCGTGGGTACGCACGCGTGAGACCCGGATGACCTCTGCGCCCACATCGAGCTTTAGCCGTTCCCGCTCTTCTTTGTTGGCACGCGCAATACTCATGCGTGTGTTTTGCGAGTCCGGCTCGATATGCCCCCCCCCATCCTCAAACAGGTTGAAGAAGCGGAAGAGCATCTTGTCCGGCGTGTGTTCCGCCACGAAGGTTCCGCGGCCCTGACGGCGCTCTACGAGATTATCGACGGCCAAGGCATTGAGCGCCTTACGCACGGTCCCCTGGCTGACACCTATCTCTCGCGCCAGTTCGAACTCGCTCGGAATGAGCTGACCTGGCCGCCATACTCCCGTTCGAATGCGATCAACAAAGATCGCCTCTACCTGAGCGTAAAGAGGCTGTGCCGCGAGCGCCGTCGTTAGTTCGGCGCCCGATGGGGAAGCTTCTTTCGAATTCGGCTTGCGGGTTGCGCTCATGTCTTATGTCTTATACAAGAGGTCGATGTGTGTGCAATTTATTTCACATAGCGAAACAGAGGACGGACAGTGGCAGAAGTTCCCCATTTCCTGGTTCACAGCCCAAAGGACAACGTTGGCGTCGTTGTCATCGAAGGGCTCAAAGCCGGCACGGACATGCTCGGCGTAATCACTGAGACGAATACGACTCTCAATCTTACCGCGCTTCATGACATTCCGATCGGTCACAAGGTCGCCCTGAACGATCTCGCAGCTGGCAGCACCGTCATCAAGTACGGCGAGGACATCGGAAAAATGGTCGGAGACGCCAGCTGTGGCGGTCACGTTCATGTTCACAACCTAAAGACCAAGCGCTGGTGAGGACCAAGGGAATGGCGTCGCAATATTCGAATCTTTCGTTCAAAGGCTATCGGCGTGACAACGGCCGCGTCGGCGTCCGTAATCACGTGGTGATTCTGCCGGTTGACGATATCTCAAATGCCGCCTGCGAAGCTGTCGGCAATAACGTCAAGGGCACGCTCGCCCTGCCGCATTCTTACGGACGGCTTCAGTTTGGCGAAGATCTGGAGCTTCATTTCCGCACTCTGATCGGCACAGGCTCCAACCCCAACGTAGCGGCCTGTGTCGTTATTGGTATCGAGCCTGGCTGGACCAAGCGGATCGTCGACGGAATCGCGAAGACAGGGAAACCCGTAGCGGGCTTCTCCATCGAGCAGAATGGTGATTTCAAGACGATCATGGACGCGTCGCGCCAAGCTAAGGAGTTTGTCCACTATGCGACAGAACTCCAACGTGAGGAGTGCGGTATTTCCGAGCTTTGGGTGTCGACGAAGTGTGGTGAAAGCGACACCACAACCGGGCTTGGCTCTTGCCCGACCGTCGGCAACATGTACGACAAACTTCTGCCAGAAGGGATCTACGGTGTCTTCGGCGAAACGTCGGAAATCACAGGTGCCGAACATATCTGCAAAGCCCGTGCAATCAATCCGGAGGTTGGCGAGCGCTGGTACAAAATGTGGAAGGCTTACCTGGATGACGTCATCGAAGCGAACAAGGTCGATGACCTGTCTGAAAGCCAGCCGACAAAGGGAAACATAGAAGGCGGCCTGAGCACGATTGAAGAGAAGGCACTCGGCAACCTTGAGAAGATCGGACGCACGAGCCGCTACATCGACATACTGAAGCCTGCTGAAGCTCCAGCTTCCGGCCCCGGCCTCTACTATATGGACACATCCTCAGCGGCGGCGGAATGCGTCACACTGATGGCGGCTGGTGGGTATGCGGTACATACGTTCCCAACGGGTCAGGGCAATGTGGTCGGCAATCCAATTGTTCCGGTCATAAAGATTTCGGCCAACCCAAGAACCGTACGGACGATGAGCGAACATATCGATGTCGACGTCTCGGGAATTCTTCGTCGTGACATGACGCTTGATGATGCAGGTGATGCGCTCATCGAAATGATCGTGCGCACGGCGAACGGGCGCAATACGGCGGCAGAAGCGCTCGGCCACCGTGAATTTGTCATGACAAAACTGTACAGAAGCGCATAGTTCACGAGCACTTTTGAGGAAACGCGGGAGAAATAAGAGCCGATACGGCCGGTTCTCCTGTCCAATAAGACTTCACCAGGTTCTGGGAAGCGAAAAAGCTCAGCAGGAATTCTTATTTGGGCTCGGCGATATCGCTTCCTAGCTTCTCCAGGTGAATAGCCAAGGGAGGACGAACTCAAAATGTTGTCTGGATCCAAATCTCTTTTCAAGACAATCGCTGCGGCGACACTGGCTCTCGGCTTCGGCACGATAGCTAGCCAAGCTGACGACTTTCCTTCTAAACCCATCAACTACATCATTCCGTTCGGACCCGGCGGTGAATCCGATATCACCGCACGGCATCAGCAGCCGTTCTTCAAGAAGATGTTCGGCCAGGACCTGGTTATTTCCTATAAACCCGGCGGCGGTGGTGCAACGGCATGGGCCCAGCTCAATTCGATGCCGAATGACGGCTATACGATCATGGGCATCAACCTTCCGCATATCATCATCAAGCCGATGCAGAAGGATGTTGGCTTCAAGACAGAAGACCTCGCCGGCTTCTATATGTTCCACTACACGCCGGATGCCATCGTCGTCACAAATGATAGCCCGTTCAAGTCGCTCGACGACCTCATCAAGTTCGCCAAGGAAAAGCCGGGTGAGCTGACCTTCTCCGGATCGGGCAAGGGCACGGCCAATCACTTGGCACAGGTGACATTTGATAAGCTTGCCGGTGTCAAAACAACCTACGTACCGTTTAAGGGGACGGGTGCAGCGGTTCAGGCCCTGCTTGGCAATCAGGTTGTGGCAAGTTGGGGCTACACATCCGTGGGTGCCAAACATGCCGACAAGGCCCGCATGCTTGCCGTCGCCATGGAAGAGCGCCACCCCGCTTTCCCTGACGTTCCTACTTTTAAGGAACTCGGGTTCGACATCGTCTCCGGTGCCTATCGCGGAATCGCAGTACCCAAATCTACCCCACCAGAAATCCAAAAGAAGCTTTCGGATATGATTGGCAAAATCAATGCCGATCCGGAATTCCGCAAGCGCATGGAAGCTGACGGGTTTTCGCTCGTTGATGTCGGCGTCGATGGCATGGAAGCGTTTCTCGCAGAAAAGGCCAAAGGATATGCTGAAGCTGCGAAGGAAGCCGACGTTATCAAATAGCTTTTGCGTCTAGTCCAATAGCAGGCTTGAGGGGGTACTCATGGCCGCGATAGAGCACTTGCTAGCGGCGTTGAGCCCCTTCAATGTCCTGTTGGCCTTGGGAGGCGTAATAGCCGGCACAATTGTCGGCTCCCTACCAGGGCTGACCGCGACGATGGCCGTGGCGGTTCTCGTTCCCATCACATTCTCGATGGAGCCCGCTTCGGCACTTATCTTGATGGGTGCGATTTACACGGGTGCCATCTATGGCGGCGCGTATGCCGCGATACTTCTCAACACACCCGGAACACCTTCCGCCATCGCCACGACTTTCGATGGCTACCCGATGGCCAAGCGGGGCGACGGCGATCTCGCTATGACGATTGCGTGTCTCGCTTCGGTTGTCGGCGGCCTGGTCGGCGCCCTGTTCCTAATGGTGCTAGCCCCGCCGCTCGCCGGTGTGGCTTTGGCCTTTGGTCCGGTGGAATACTTCTGGCTCGCTGTCTTCGGTCTGTCGCTGATTGCTTCCCTTTCCGAGGGGAACCTGCTCAAGGCGCTTATGGGTGGTTGCCTGGGGCTTTTGCTTTCAACGGTGGGAGTCGCTGAAGTCAGCGCGGATATCCGGCTGACCTTCGGTTCCCAGGTGCTTATTGGCGGCATCGAGACTGTTTCGGCACTGATCGGGCTGTATTGTATACCGGTTTTGATTGACCTGGTCGCAACGCCAGCGCGTCATCTTAAGGTGACTCAAGAAAGCAAGGGTTTGCGTTTGCGCGAAGGCCTCGCGCTTTCCTGGAAACACAAATTCAACTTGATGCGCTCATCGATTGTCGGGACGTTCGTCGGCATCCTGCCAGGAGCTGGCGGTTCGATCGCAGGTCTTGTTGCCTATTCGGAAGCGATGCGCTCGTCGAGAAATCCCGAGAAATTCGGCAAAGGTGCACCTGAGGGCATCCAGGCTTCCGAATCCGCAAATAATGCCACTGTCGGCGGAGGTTTCATTCCGACATTGGTTCTCGGCATTCCCGGAACGCCACCTGACGCGGTTATCCTCGGTGCATTGCTGGTTCAAGGTGTGAAAGTCGGGCCCAACCTTTTCACGAGCCAAGGCTCGATCGTCTACACGTTTATATGGGGCTTGTTTCTCGCGACGATTCTCATGCTGCCGGTCGGCTTGCTGATCGGTCGCTACGCTTATCGAACGATCATTACCATTCCGAAGGCTCTGTTGGTTCCGACGGTCGCCTTCATGACGTTGATCGGGTCTTATTCCATACGGAACTCGACCTCCGACGTGGCAATCATGGTTATTCTCGGCTGCATCGGGTGGGTTCTCGGCCGGTTCGGGTTTTCCGCTTCACCGATCGTTCTCGGCCTAATCCTTGGGTCTATTGCCGAGCAAGGCTTCGTCCAAGCCTGGACCATCGGGGCGGCCACGCACAACCTTGGCGGCATATTCTTTGGCCGGCCAATTTCGATAGCAATAATCCTCTTTATCGTCCTCTCGCTGTTCGGACCTTCTCTGGTTCGATTCATTCGCGGCAAGAAGGAGCGCCCAAATGACGGCTGAGTCGCAGGCCCGAGATACCGCAACGCCCTTTATGGCTGCCGCCTTTGCCGGTCTTGCCACCCTAGTCCTGTGGGACACGACCAGCTACACCGATGCCGATTCCTTCGTTTTCCCACGGACGATTGCCATCGTGCTTATGGCGCTTTCGATCGTCCTCGCGCTGCAGTGGCTTTTCGGGTTTGGTAAAACGAATGGACAAGCCGCCTCCGGCGCCTCAACATTCCGGCGGATCGTGCTTGCCGCGGCAATGTTGGGCGGAGCACTGGCGATGCCCTATCTCGGCTTTCTGCTCGCTGGCCTCATCGCATTTGCGGTGATCCTCGTTACTGCGATGTACGATCCCTGGACGCCCTATCGCCTGGTCGTCTATCCCGTCGCCGGCGCGGTGATCGTTGGAGGTTTCTACCTTCTCTTTTCGCGCGCACTTCAAGTTCCCCTCCCCACTGGACTCTGGACAGGCTTCTAGACGCAATGAAAATCACGAATATCCGAACGGGCATCGGACCGATCGCGTCCGACATACGCAACGCGTACATTTCCTTCTCGACCATGACCATCAATCTGGTCGCGGTCGAAACAGATGTCGTTCGCGATGGCGCGCCCGTCATTGGCTACGGGTTCTCGTCGAATGGCCGCTATGCGCAAACCGGCATCATCAAGGAGCGCTTCATCCCGCGCATCCTGGAGGCGGACCCGGCGACCTATGCGGATGAAGCAAACGGAACAATTGATCCGCAAGCTGTCTGGCGTACTTTCATGTCAAACGAGAAGCCGGGTGGCCATGGAGATCGGGCTCACGCCGCCGGCGCGCTCGACATGGCCGTGTGGGACGCTGCCGCGAAGATTGCCGGCAAGCCCCTCTGGCGCCTTCTGTCCGAACGGTACAACGGAGGACAGTTTGATGAGCGTGTACTCGTCTATCCGGGTGGTGGCTACTATTACCCTGGGAAAGAACTCGACGGCCTCAAGGCCGAGATGCACGGCTACCAGGAGCAAGGTTACAAGCACGTCAAGATGAAGATCGGCGGGGCCGATTTAGCTCTCGATGTGAAGCGGATCGAAGCTGTGCTTGAGGTCGTCGGCGACGGAAGCCATCTGGCTGTCGACGCCAACGGCCGGTTTGATCTCGAAACCTCCCTCGCCTACGGGCGGGCAATGGAGCCCTATGGCTTGTTCTGGTATGAGGAAGCTGGCGACCCGTTGGATTACCGGCTCAATGCCGTTTTGTGCGAACACTACGCGGGCCCAATCGCCACGGGTGAAAACCTGTTCTCACATCAGGATGCGCGCAATCTTCTGCGGTACGGCGGCATGCGTCCGGATCGCGACTGGATCCAAGTCGATCCGGCGTTATCTTACGGCCTGAGCGAATATCTCCGTTTCCTCGACGTCGTAAAAGCGCATGGATGGTCGCCGCGGCGTCTCATCCCGCACGGCGGGCACCAGCTCGCGCTGAATATGGCTGCCGGACTGCAGATGGGCGGCTCGGAGAGCTACCCGGGCGTGTTCCAGCCCTATGGTGGCTTTGCCGACAAACTTCCCATCGTCGACGGCTATGCCACCCTTCCTGAAGATCCCGGCCTGGGCATCGAATTGAAACCGAAGATGTACAGCGAGATCCGCCGCCTGTTGGACTACTAAGCCATGCCAGATATCGTTATCTCCGAATTCATCGACGCCGCTCCCGTGGCAGCGTTGCGAGAAAAGTACGACGTGCTGTCCGACGAGACATTGTGGGACAAGCCTGCAGAACTTAAGGCTGCCCTAACCGACGCCGTAGCCATTATCGTGCGCAACCGCACCCAGGTGACCGCAGAGGTCATTGAGGCGGCACCCCGGCTGCGCGCGGTCGGACGCCTTGGCGTCGGGCTCGACAACATCGACCTTGCCGCCTGCCGTGCCCGCAATATCGCCGTGCTTCCCGCAACCGGTGGTAATGCCGTTTCGGTGGCGGAGTATGTGCTCTGTGCCTCCATGTTACTTTTGCGAGGGACCGCATTTTTTGGCTCGCAGCGGCTCGCAAACGGTGAGTGGCCGCGCGCAGAAATGAGCCAGGGCCAGGAAATTTCCGGTAAGGTTCTCGGCCTGATCGGCTTCGGGTCCATCGGCCAGTCAACCGGCGAGCTTGCGCGCAATGCTGGATTTGTCACGCTGGCTTATGATGACTTCGTGCCAGCGGACAGTCCCGCCTGGGCGCAAACGGAACACGTCTCGTTGGACGACCTGCTGGCGCGATCCGATGTCGTCAGTCTGCACTGCCCTTTAACGGATGACACGCGCGGCCTCATCGGAGAGCGTGAAATCAATTCCATGAAGCCCGGTGCTATTCTGATCAATACCGCGCGGGGTGGGATTGTCAGCGAAGCCGCCGTTGCTGCAGCCTTGCGGAGCGGGCATTTGGCCGGCGCGGCGCTGGATGTGTTCGAGACTGAGCCGATAGACAAGGATTCTGCTGCTGCATTCAAAGGACTTGCGAACGTCATTCTAACGCCGCATATCGCCGGCGTGACACGCGAGGCTAATATTCGCATCAGCGCTGTGACGGTCGAAAACGTTCTTAACGTCCTGAACAACAACGAGACACCATGACAACCACCCGAGTTCCAGTCGAGGAGCTGCGCGCGCTTGCCGAGCGTTGCCTCATCGCGGCCAATACCAGCGAATGGAATGCCCAATCCGTTGCCAAAGCCTTGGTGCAAGCGGACATCGACGGGCAGAAGGGACACGGCGTCGTACGCGTCGCGACTTACAGCGCCCAGTCGCGGACCGGTAAGGTCGATGGTCACGCGAAGCCGAAGATGACGCGAACGCGCCCCGGCAGTCTCATGATCGACGTCGCGAACGGCTTTGCGTTTCGCGCTTTCGAGTTGGCGACCGAGGAACTGCCCAAACTCGCGCATGAGACCGGGATCGCGGCGGCCGGCTTCGTACGCTCACATCATGCCGGTGCGCTCGGGCAAGCGGTGGAACGGCTCGCTGATGCCGGCATGATGGCGATGATGTTCGCCAATACCCCGCACGCGATGACAGCCTGGGGCGGCAAGCGCGGCGTTTTCGGAACCAACCCCATTGCCTTCGCGGCTCCGCGCGCCAACGGTGCGCCCATCATTATCGATCTGGCTCTCTCGCAAGTTGTGCGCGGCAAAATCCTCTCTGCAGCTCAACGCGGCGAGCCTATTCCTGAGGGCTGGGCCAACGATGCCGAAGGCCGCCCGACGACGGACGCCAAAGCCGCGCTTAAGGGGACTGTTCTGCCGATCGGAGGCCCGAAGGGTGCGGCTCTCGCGCTGATGGTAGAAATCCTCGCGGGCTCATTGACCGGCGCCAATCAAGCCTTCGAAGCGACCTCCCTCTTTGACGGCGAGGGCAATCCTCCCGGAATCGGGCAATTCCTCATCGCAATTGATCCGGGAGCTTTTGGAGGTCCGGCGGCTGCTCAGAAAATCGAGCTTCTTGCGAGCACGATCGAAGCCGATATAGGGACCCGCCTGCCGGGTGCAAGCCGTCGCGAGACGCGTGAAGCCGCCGCTCGCGACGGTGTCAGCATTGAAGACGGTCTTCTCGCTTCACTGAACGAAATGGCGCAACAGACCGCCTAAGACGGCGGTCTGGACTATCGTAACGTCCGAACGTGTAAGCGGCGACGCGTTGCTAAACGCGCGCGCCCGTCGGCTGGATGATGATGCTGCCATGATCGCCGCCAATGATCTCTTCGTCTGACAGCTTGAAGTTCTCCATCGCCACAGTGCCGTAGCGTGAGAAGTAGTCCTTCAACGACCGCTCAATCCCCGGATCATAGTCAGGCCGCGCGACATGCGTTGCGCCTTGCGTGACGTGGACGACTTTGCCGTTGCGAACAATCAATTCGCCGTTCTTGAACACGAAGAGTGGTGTCGCGAACATGGCTTCGCGATCTGGGTTATCCTCATAGACGGTGATGTCCGCACATGCACCAACGCCAAGATGGCCGCGATCCCGCAAGCCCAGACTCCGTGCAGGCCCAGCGCGGGTCATGATCGCAATCTCGTAAAGCGTATACTCACGATCCAGCGTACTCAACGTGCTGGACGCGGCCGCATCCGGATTGATCTTCTGCATCATGTCGTTGCGGAAGCCCTTGTCCATCAACAGCCTGATAAGATGCGGGTAACACGTGAACGGTGCGCCATTCGGGTGATCTGTGGTCAAGAAGATGCGCCAGGGATCGTCGATCAAGAGGAAGGTCTCAAGGCCAATCGCCCATTGCAGAGCGTTGACGAAGCTCTTGTCGCGATAACGCATGGGAACGACACCGCAACCGGCATCGCACTCGATGTCCATGACGACCCACTTGTTGGGATGCGCGCTCTTTGTATTGCCGTACTGGCGCATGCTGTCGCCGGAGGCCGTACACGTCTGGCCGAACAAGACCTGCCCGACGTCGATCGAGACGTTCTTGTGTTGGTTGACCATTTCGGCAACGCGTGCCGCACCTGAGGAAAACTTCCTGTCCCCTTCCGTGCCGTAGCTATGGAACTGGATGTGGGTCAGGTGGACGGGCAGGTCTTCCATTGCCCGGATGGTGTTGAGGGTCGTTTCGACGTTACCAGGAACGCCCAAGTTGCAGCCATGGACATGGAGGGGGTGAGCGACGCCCAGTTCCTTCAATCCGCGCGCAAGCGTGACGAGGATATCGCGTGGCGTGACGCCATAGTATGAGTTCTGTTCGTCCAGGTCTAACTTACGCTGGTTGAACTTGAACGCGCTGATCCCGCCCGGATTGACGACCTTGACAGCGATTGCCTGCGACGCGTGCATCGTCCAAGCGATGTAATCCTTGATGGCTGCGAAATCCTGCCGTCCCGCGAGCTGGCGCAAGAAAAAGTCATCGCTGCCCAGCATTGCGAACGCGCCCTTGTCGACCATCGGCGTGTCGCCCATTTCCATATGGGCCTGGCGCGCGTTGGCAGGCAGCATGGCGGGCTCAAAGCAGGCGGTGTAGCCCATTTCTGCGTACCGGTAGCCGGTCGTGAGCGTGGACGGAACCGCGTGACCGCCGCCAGCTCGTGTAATGTCGGTGTGCGCAACCTCATGACCACGATGGTCGTCGGGCAGCATCATCCGGCCGATGGTCATCTTGCCACCACCGATGTGCGTGTGGGGATCAATGGCGCCAGCCATTACGACCCTTCCACGAAGCCCGTATTCCTGATCGACGCGCGCATCTGCCGGCGGCGAAACAATCCGACCATCTTGGATATAGATGTCGCGAACTTCTCCGTCGATGCCATTAGCCGGATCGTAGACCTTCGCGTTAGCGAGCTTTATCAGCATTATTAAGCGTCCCGGAGATTAGAGTGTTGCACGCACGGCCTGTAGTACGTCAGCGACGCGCGGGAGTTCGGAGCGATGCAAATTCTGCAGCGGAAGCGAAACGACGCTGTCGACGCGGATCAAGCGCCCAACGTGATCTACACCCGGCGTACCTACCGGAATAAACACTTCGGGCTGGCGTTTCACTTGCAGTCCCGGCGTACCGAGCACTACCGTAGGGATATTAGTTTCAGGCGGGGCTAGCTGAGTGGATATGGAGGCGACCCAGACAAGCAAATCCCCCTCTCCATCGGTCACCATACGATCTACCGAATAGATCGCCGGATCGTAGTCCGGCTTCCCGGTTGCATAGCTTACGCGGAGCGGGAAGCCGCTTTGCCAGCTGCACAGCGAGCTGGCCGTGGTCAGGCCCTCGTTGCCGCCGAGCGTCAAACCGCCTGAACGCGTTGTCGTGTTCAAGTCTTTGACGATTTCGCTGATCGTATGCACGGCGAGGTGGCCGTTGGCGAAATCAAACGCCGCAGGAGACCAGACCAATACACTATAATGAGCGTCTCGCAGGAGTGCGGCCAACGATTCAAGATCGCTTATCGCGATCCCCGCCACGTCTTGCCCTGAAACCGGGAAATCTCGCAGGCGGGCCCGCAAGACGGACAGAACATCTCCAATCTGGTCGCTCGGGCAGGGCAGTGTGATGACATCGCCGATGCGCGGCCCGACTGCGCCCGACGTATCGAGTCCCTCACCAATGAAAACTATCGTCCGTTTTTCGGGCGTGGTGTCGAACATCGACTCCGGCGGGCAAACGATCCGCTCAAAGAACCGCGGATGCATTTTCTGCACATCGGTCCCGACGATCACGATCACATCGGCCCGGTTGCGGACTTCCGTGAGCGTAGACATGATCCAGCCGGCTGATTGGAGCACGCTCAGATTGCGTTCCAGAGCTGCGCTGAGTGCATGGTCAACGGTACCCCCACTGCGATCCGCCAGCGCCATGATGGCACGCATGCCGTCCACGTCGGTCGCTGACCCACTGTAGAGCGGCTGCTTCGCGGCCCGCACCAGCTCCGACACCTTTTGGATAGCTTCGCTCAGCTCTACGTCGCGGCCGGAGATTTGTGGTTTTGCTCCGGAGACAGACCGGGCAAAACCACTGCTGGATTTCGGGCAGCCATTCTTTATGACCTTCAAGCTACCCGCATCCGAGCGAGCAACTTCCAGGTCATCGCACAGCATGCCGCAAAACGGGCAAGGCACATTGGTGAAACTCTGGGACGCAGCGTGTTCGCTCATCCATTACCTCTATCTGAGCTGGATTTCGCCGTGGCGGTCGGTCGATTAATCTTAAACCACGGGTTGCCGATTTGAGCAATCTCAGTGGATTTTCCGCATGATTTCAATCAGTTGACTGATGGAACGTAGGTTTCGCCTCTTGAATTCACTCGAACTGAGTAGATCAGCATGCGGAACTTTTTAAGGCTTTGGCGACAACCGCCGACTGTTAAGTAGTGGCCAGACCTTACTTAGCCCTTGCAGAAAGCCAAGTATGGATCTTGCTGCTTGGCCGGCGGCACTTTTAAACTGGCGAAGCATAATCTTCGTTTTGTTGTGTCGCCGTTTGTAGAAGCTAATCTGGGCCGGCGTAGTCCCTTGGCGAATACACGTTTCGACCGCCGCAATTTTTGCACAATCTCCGCAAAACGGCGATAGTTTGACATCTAAAACGATAACTAGTCACACCCCAGAAAATATAAATAAAAAACTGTCTCGCGGTCTTTTGAGATTACCCTCAAACTCGCGTCTTCTTCTTTTAATACAATAAATGAGCAGATACTTTTGCAGCGCCTGTTTCGTGTTTCGAATGGCCAGGACGGCTTGAACTCAAAAGCGTGTTTGCCGGTGCATCTCTTTCCGCCGGCGATCCCAGCAACCTTTCTATAACGGCCAAGTTGTGCAAGCTACAAGTCTCCCGCCAACACACTGTTGTTACATAATTTTTAACGAATTCTCTTCGCCACTTCCTGTCTCGCGGAAGGCCGGCGTAAACTTAGAAAGAGCGCAGGAACAGATAAGCTGACACAAAACGTATGTATCAAATGTCGCAGTGCGGAATAGTGCACATTGCTGATATTGAGCGTTTTGAAAAATTACTCGCCCGGCGATCAAAAAGGGCCTGCTACAAGCGCGCATTTTCTTTTTAGCGGTGGTGCAAATATGTCGCTGAGCGCAAAGAGCCTTTTTCTGTCATCTTTCCGTCCAAAGCGGTGGCAAAAGTTACCACCGTGATTTGCCGTCAGACTTGCCGGGCACACCGTAAACGGTCTTAGGCGCAGGCTTTTAGAGTTTCGCAATCAACTTGGCGCTGAGGCGCTTTCTGCGGCAATCATTCGTCCCGAAACACCAGCTAATCAGAGCGACAATGCAATATACTTCGGAAGACGTGCAGGTTCTGCGCGAGCGTCTCTCTGCGCGAGATACGCGATCCAACCCTCGTTGGTGGACTGTGCCGGCTCGGCGCCTCTCCATGGTCGGGCTGAACATTGCGACACTGGCTGCGTTGTTTGCCGGCGTAGCAACAGTGCTAGGCGGCGACGGCTGGACACTGGTCGATGTCCTGATCATGGCATGTGTGGTGCTCAGCGCGCCTTGGACCGTACTTGCATCATGGAATGCGATTATCGGATTGTTTCTAACTCTAGCCTACCGGGATCCGGCGAAGATTGTCGCTCCCTTCTGGTCTGACGCCTCACCTCGAGCTCCTATCAAGTCACGCTGCGCACTGCTCATGACTGTTCGCAACGAAGACCCTGATCGGGCTTTCGCTCGGCTGGAGGCCATACGGGCAAGCCTCGAACAGACGGGGCAGAGCGCGGCTTTCGATCTGTTTGTACTGTCCGATACGGACATCCCGGCGATTGCCGAGCGCGAAGAGCAGCTTTTTGCCGACAAGCGCCACCAGTTTGCCGGGCTTGGAAATGCCTACTATCGCAGACGGAGCGCCCGCACGGGTTTCAAGGCTGGGAATGTCTGGGAATTCGTTGAGACGCGCGGTAGCAACTATGACCTTATGATCCCGCTCGACGCCGACAGTCTGATGTCCGGCTCCACAATCGTGCGCATGGTCACCACGATGGAACGGCATCCTGAAATCGGCATCCTGCAAAGTCTTGTTGTTGGTGCTCCCACTGAAAGCGGATTTGCTCGGATCTTCCAGTTCGGGATGCGGCAGGGCATGCGCGCTTTCACGCTGGGAAGTGCGTGGTGGCAGCAAGATTGCGGGCCGTTCTGGGGCCACAACGCCGTTATTCGGGTCGAAGCGTTCGCCCGTCATTGCGACCTGCCGGTATTGCCAGGTCGCGCTCCGTTGGGCGGTCATCTGCTCTCTCATGACCAAGTCGAAGCGGTTCTTATGCGCCGCGGGGGTTATGAAGTGCGTGTTATTCCAGAAGAGACGGAAAGCTGGGAAGAGAACCCAGTCACAATCCTTGACTATATGCAGCGCGACCAACGCTGGTGTAATGGAAACATGCAGTACTGGCGGCTTCTCGGAATGCCGGGGCTGGCCACTGTCAGCCGCTTTCAGATAGCGCAAGCGATCGCGATGTATATCGCGCCAGTAGCCTGGATGCTGATGATGACGCTGGCGGCGGTCAAGGCCGCGACGGAAACCATGGAGACGTTCGATCCCACACTCGCGGTTGGTCTCTACGTCTCGATGTTCATTCTAAGCCTCATGCCCAAAATCGTAGGCGCCATCCAGATCGCACTGGAGCCGAACGGCGTGGCGCGGCTTGGCGGGCCTATGAGATTCGCCGCAGGGCTTCTCGTCGAGTTCCTTTTCTCTCTCTTGATGGCTCCGGTGGTTGCCTTCCGCGTTTCCATTTTCATGGTCGGATTGTTGTTTGGCGCGCGCATCTCATGGGGCGGGCAGACCCGGGATGCTTACCGGCTCAGCTGGGCAGAAGCCGCACGGGCTATGTGGCCGCAGACGTTGTTCGGCGCAGTGTTGACTGCTGTGTTCGCGCACTATGCTCCGCAGGCTTTGCCTTGGGCTGCACCAGTTCTCTGCGGCCTCCTTCTGGCGATACCATTTGCCGTCCTGACGTCCTCTCCGCAATTTGGGACCTGGATGCGACGTCACGGCATCGCACGTACGCCTGAAGAGGCACAGACAACGACGACCTATGTTAGCGGATACGCACCGCTCGCAGGCTAAAGCACTCGCACAAACATCGCGGCGGCAAGCGTGGTAACAACGCGCTTGCCGCCATTTTTTATTACCTTAGCCGAGGCAATAAGCTCCCGACGGGAGGCGGTCTTCTTACTCTTTCATGCTGGTGCGCGGCAGGATCACCGTGAGACCCCACCCGCTCAGAGCGGCAACGCCCAACCAGATGAACAGAGATGCGGCCTGTAGCGTGCCAAGCAGCCATATGCCCGGCAGCAAAGCTACAGCTGATACCAAATAACGGACAACCGTCGCCGCAGCTCTGGGCCTATGACGCGTCCGTCGTCGTTTCGAGTCCGTCAGCGCGAGGACGATAAGCCCTGCGATGGTGATCATGCCTGCGACCGCAACAATAGATTGGATGTTCACTCGGCCGGCCCCTCGCTCAGAGTACCCACTTGTTGTCCAGCCGGTTTAACCTGCCTGCGTGCGCTCTTTGACCATGCGAACCACAGTCCGCACAGGCCTGCGATCATCAGGCATAGATCGATTGCGATCACGTCCACCTTGCCTGCCGCCAGGGCTTCATTCCAACCTTGCCCGGAAAGGGTCATTCGCACGATGGGTAGGGCGAAGAGTGCGGGGCCCATGAGCCAGGCAAACAGACTACCGAGACGGCCAGGGTTAGAGATCAGGATCCCCGCTAAAATGACCACGGCGGAGACAATGACGAACGCGAGCGGTGTCCATGACACCGGATCACCAGCAGGATAGGTCGCCAAAAATGCGTAGGCTGAGCCTAACATGGCGAGCGGCAGGCCATATGCCGTTACAATGATTGCTCTGCACCTGCGACCCCGCAAACATTACTTTTTTCGTCAACATACAGTCACAAAATACGGACGACAATACTCGCTAGGATGCGGCTGCCGGTCTGTCCGGTGATATTTTTAGCGGAGGGTCAGAATGCGCCATAGTAAGGAGGCGACAAGCATGCCAGCCGCCAGCCAAGCGGCATAATGCGCGAAGCAATAAAACGCCTGTCGCCGAGCCGCTGATATTATCTGCTGCGCAATCGCCGCATGCGGACGCTCGTTAGGCTCCAGCATGAGCCAGAGTTCGGTGTTCTTGTAAGGTCTCTTGTCAGCGTACAGAGCCTTCAGCGCCAATGTCAGACATGCGATTAGGCTAAGGAAGCCACCCGCCGACAATGCAAGGTCCATCTGGTCCGACAGGCCGACAACCGTCGTCGCGAGACCCAGGAATCCAAAACCGCACGCCCGCCCCACGGAGACGCCGGCGAGATAATGAATACGCTTCAACATCTTGCTTGTCCTGAACCGACGCCAGAACAGGTAGGCTGCATTCTTGGCCAAGCTATAAGTATGTGATTTTCATTCTGAATGTACAAGCTACCCCAGCTTGCGCAGAAATCAGCCCCCAGCCGCAGCCATGAAGGCAGGTGCCGTGAGGAGGGCCGTCCCCGCTAACCAGATGCCCAGCGAAATGGACGTGCTCGACTTCTCTCCTCGAATCCGCTCGTAGATCGCAGCGGGTACGCCGGCAGTAATCAGCGTACATGCAGAGATGAATACCGACGTCAAATAGAGAAAAGCCAACGGAGACGCCAAGAATGTCCCCGCGACGAACGGCCTAAGCAAAATTGCCACCAGATCGAACCAAGGGGAGAAATGCATCCCGTTGACGAGTGACAATGCCGCGGTGGCCACAAGAAGGACGTCCTTGCGGAGAAGCTCTTCGCGGTCTTGCAGATCGTTCATATCCGTTAGGCCCCCACCGACGCACTCATGCCCGCCGCCACGGCGGTTAGAAACCAGAACATGCGCCCGGCCATCAACCAGACAATAGCGAAGACCAGAACGAGTCCATTGGGAACGATCGCCGGCGTAATGTAGCGCACAAGCTTAAGGACCGGGTCCGTGACGCGGCGGAATACGTGAAGAACGACGGCCTTGCTATTGGAACCGAAGATGAGATCCAGAATATACCGACCGATCAAAGTGTAGATGAGGGCGGACATCACGAGATTGGGTACGTGAAACCACCAGTTCTGCAGGAAACTATCGGCCGGGGTCATGGCAGGTCCTACTATGGCGCGGAAGGGAGGCTCGGCGAACAGAAGACGGCGAGGTGCGAGACCCCGCCGTCTTCGTTAATCAAGTTGTTGCCCATCAATGAGGCAAGTTCAACGCGTCCTTATCACGGATGATGGCTTCGCCGGATGCCTGACGTGTGGCGTCGACCATATCCTGGATTCGCTGGCTGGGAGCCGGCGTGAACAAGGAGACGATCCAGATGGTCAGGAAGCCAATCGGCAGACCGAACAGAGCACAGGAAATGTTCCTCACACCCCACCAGTTGGCGATCGACTGCGCATGCTTATCAAAGGCGGCGCACTGTGCCGCATCCGAAGCACACGCGGCCTGAAGCTGCGCGAACTTTGCGATTTGATCAGGCGTCGCATTCGACAGGAAGCTCCACATCTCATAGAAGCCCGGAGCGAAGTAGCGCGTTCCGACGAGGTAGTAGAGACAGATCCCGAAACCAAAGATCATGCCAAGTACCGCTCCCGTAGTCGTGGCGCGTTTCCACCAGATTCCGAGCACGAGGGCTGGGAATATGCCGGCCGCCGCGAGCGAGAACGCCCACGCCACCATCGACAAGATGTCCGCCGGTTTCGTCGATGCCGTGTATGCCGCGCACACCGCCACGATGACCAGCAGTATGCGAGCGACCAAAAGTCGGCGGAACGTCGGCGCATTCCGATCAATCATCTTGTAGTAGATGTCGTGTGAAAGCGCGTTGGCGATGGCAAGAAGCAGACCGTCAGCTGTCGACAGCGCGGCGGCGAGACCACCGGCTGCTACGAGACCTGCGATCACATAAGGCATCCCCGCGATCTCAGGAGTCGACAGAACGATCACGTCAGGGTTGATCGTGAGATCCTGAAGCCGCAACACGCCGGGATGACCAGCGATATTACTGCAAGCGGCCTTAACCGCTTCGAGGTTCACGGCGTCCACGCCGCAGACCTTGATGAGCCCGATCGCTCCGTAGTTGAACAACCACTCACGGATACTATCCAGATCGCGGCCCACAACGTCGGAATAGACCTCAAGCTTCGCGAATGCCGCATAGGCCGGCGCCGTGAAGTACAGGAGGAAAATAAAGAACAGCGACCAAGCCACCGACTTGCGAGCCTCACGCACGGATGGTGTCGTGAAGTAGCGCATGAGGATATGCGGCAAGGATGCCGTACCGACCATCAAGCAGAAGATCAGAGCGAAGAAGTTGAGAGGATCATACGTCACAAAGGGTTTGATGTGCGGCTTCAGCGTTGCCGCGTCCGCCAGACCGCTCGAGACCATCGATTGCTCAAGTGCCGTGATATCCTGCAGGGCTTGTCCATAGGTCAGCTGAGGAATCGGGATGCCGTATTTCTGGGTCGAGAGAACAACCACGGGCAACAGGTAGGCAACGATCAAAACGATGTACTGTGCCACCTGCGTCCAGGTCACGGCCTTCATGCCGCCCAACATCGAGCAGAGCAAGATGCCCAACAGACCGACGTAAACCGCAACGGTGAAGTCCATCCCCAAGAAGCGGGATGCGATGATACCGGTCGCGTAGATCTGCGCTGTTACATAAGTAAACGAACAGCACACCAGCACGATAACGGCGAGAAACCGTGCGAAGTTGCCGCCAAAACGCTCGGCGAAGAAGTCCGGTACAGTGAAAGCGCCGAACTTGCGCAGGAATGGTGCAATCAGAATCGCGACGAGAACGTAGCCACCTGTCCATCCCAGCACGAAAGCCAAGCCATCGTAACCGAGCAAGAAGAGCGTTCCGGCCATACCGACGAATGAAGCCCCCGACATCCAGTCGGCGCCTGTCGCCATACCATTGTAGAACGCAGGAACGCGCCGGCCGGCAACATAGTATTCGCCGACTTCAGCCGTACGTGAGATAATCCCGATGATAGCATAGACGGCGATCGTCAAGAACACGAAGCCGTACCCGATGAACTTATTCGGGACTCCCATCTGTTCAAGGATTGCGAGAACTACAACGAACGCAAAAAAGCCGCCCGTATAAAGTGTATATATTCGGCCTAGGTTGGAGATAAAGTCTCCACCGCCTTTGTTTGAATCGACTTGTGCCATCGACACCTCCCCTATTCCTCAGCGAAGCCTTCTTCGCGGTCGATGTTGTCCTGCAATTTCGCAAACGCGAAGAGCATGATGACGAACGCGATCAACGACCCTTGCGCGGCCATGTAGAAGCCGAGCGGGAAGCCGAGGATGACGATGGTGTTAAGTTGAATAACGAACATGTGGATGATGAAGCTGAAGAACAGCCACAACACGAACATCGTCCACATGAGCCTACTGGTTCTGCGCCAGTGTCTTGCTCCGTCCTGTTGCATGGTCGTTTCTCCCTTTATCGCGCGATCGCGCGGGATACAGGACGGATGTAAGCAGCCCGCAGCGCTATCGGCTCAGGCAAACCGCCCCAAATTGGGAGATTAATCTTCAGTAAACGCCACGCATAGAGAACTTAAGTCGTATTTCTATGCATAATTGAATAATTACCACACTTAAATAGTGTGCACCGCAATAATACCCGCATCAACTACTTCAATTACTCTATAGTAAATCTTCGGCGTCATCTAATACCATTTGCGGCAAGGTAATTTTGCAGCAAAAACGTCCAGTTCGTAATAATTTTCGGCCGTCTCAGTATTCCTCTCATCAGGAGATAATATTGCTCCCATGACCGAAACCAGTTATTGCACGCCGCTTGTCGGCTTGGACGCGGTCGTTCTTGACATTGAAGCAACAGGTCTTGATTCAACCACCGCGCGAATTGTGCAAATAGGTGCGATTAAAGTTCACGGCGGCGTGATCGACAAGTATCGATGCTTCAATCGGCTTGTCAATCCGGACATCCCGATCCCCCCGTCTTCGACGACCATTCACGGTATCGCAGATGCCGACGTCGCCACCGCTGCTCCGTTTAAAGACGTGTGGCCTGAATTACGCGATTTTATCGGGACTTCCATACTTGTCGGGCATGCTACTGCATATGATCTTGCCGTGTTGCAGCGCGAGTGCCAACTCGCCGGAATCGAATGGCGGCCACGACACGCCCTAGACATCCGGACACTTGCGCAAATCGCTGCCCCTACTCTCGCCGGACATAGTCTCGACAGCTTATGTGCATGGCTGGATATCAAGATCGAGGGACGGCACACGGCGCTCGGCGATGCCACCGCCACAGCGAGAGCATTCTTAGCGCTACTTCCGCTGCTCCGCGCGAAAAATGTGCGGACCCTTGCCGAAGCAGAAGCCGCGACACGCCACGCCATTGAACGTGATGCTCAAGCTGCGGGCGGGCTCATGGCGACGTTTGAAGATGCTCCGACCGGAAAGGCCACCGACGAGCCTGATGACAAGGTTCAAGGTCCACTGATGCGGACCGACACTTATCCCTATCGTCACCGCGTCTACGAAGTCATGGGCATGCCACCGGTGCGCGTTTCTCCAAACGACACCATGCACGAGGTTTCCCGCACGCTCATTAATCGCAAAGTGAGCTCAGCTTTCGTAGAAATTGGCGATGGCCGGCATGGGATCGTGACGGAACGCGATATCATGCGCGCGATCGCTTCCCGCGGAGCCGACGCTCTTGCTCGACCGGTCGCTGACATTATGAATACACCGCTGCAGTCAATCTCCGACCAAGCCTTTCTCTATCGCGCGATCGCGCGCATGCAGCGGTTCGGCTTCCGTCACCTCGGCGTACATAATGCCAATGGCGAGATCATTGGCGCTTTGACCATGCGCGATCTGCTGCGATACCGCGCCTCCTCCGCTATTGCACTTGGCGATGAAATCGACGTCGCGAATACCGTTGGCGAACTCAGTCAGGCCTGGGCCAAGTTACCTGTCATTGCGAAAGAGTTGATCGCCGAAGACGTTCGTGCCTTCACGATCGCAAATGTCATCAGTTCTGAATTGCGGGTTTTGACGCGACGCGCCTCGCAACTTGCTGAAGCACGAATGAAGGACGCTGGGCATGGTGCGCCGCCAGTTCCCTATGCCGTTCTGGTTTTAGGATCGGCAGGGCGCGGGGAAAGCCTCCTCGCGGCAGATCAAGACAACGCCATCATCTTCAACAGCGGCGAGCCTGGCGGACCTGAAGACAGATGGTTCGAAAAACTTGGAAGGCATTTATCCGATATTCTTGATGAGGTCGGCGTTCCTTACTGCAAAGGGGGCGTGATGGCACGCAATGCCGCCTGGCGCATGAGTTTCGCTGACTGGAAAGGCATGATCGAAAGCTGGGTGCGCCGGCAGCGCCCGAAAGACCTGCTTAACGTCGACATCTTCTTTGACGGCATCCCAGTTTTTGGTGATGTCGCTCTCGGTGAAGCTATATGGGAGCACGCATATGCGTGCGGATCTCAATCCACCCCCTTCATCAAATTGCTGACCGAGGCTGCTCGGATACCAGGTGGTCAGGCTTTTACGCTTTTTGGTGGCTTCAGGCGTGATGAGAAGGGTCGCGTTGATCTTAAGAAGGTCGGCTTATTTCCGATCATCACAGCCGCACGCGTTCTTTCGATCAAGTATGACGCGCGTGCGAGGAGCACCCCTGAGCGTTTTCGCAAAATTGCGGCCAAGGGCGCGGCTTCGCCTGATGCGATCGAACGTCTACTCGTCGCACACGAAACGATCATCAGATCTATTCTTGAACAGCAGATCACCGACATTGCGGATGGCGTACCGCCGGGGAACAAGGTCGCAACGGCGCGTCTGGACCGTGCGCAACGTGCTGCACTCAAAGCAGCGGTCGCTGACGTATACATAGCAACAGACCTCGTCGGTGAAGGACGCATCTAATCTGTCGCACCAAGATGAGTGCGGCATCTCGTGCATGTTTGCGTCAAGTCAACGCCGCACGAAATCGCTCTATGCCATTTCGCAGGATGAACTCAAGTTGTGGAGGATATCATGGATTGGCCGAGGTTCCGCCACGTCGAGCGGCAAGCCCGCCGTTTGAGCGATATGATCGAGAAACTCGATGTCGACACATTAAGCCTTATTCGCCTGCGTCAGGGCAATGCGTATGCGGAGGCTCGTACAAAATGTTTGCATTGCACCAACGCAGCCGAGTGTTTGGAATGGCTTGAGAATTGGCCTCACGGCGGTGAGCCCGCCGCGTTCTGCCCTATCATTTCGCTGCTGGAAAGCTGCCGTCGGTCTTCGAAGACTGCCTCGAACGCCCCCTGTGAGACGGACCATCGCCGGCTCAGTTTGCATTTAAATAATAGGTAGAGAGAGAAGGCTTGGGTCTGGTTTGACCCAAGTCAAGGACGAGCACGCAGCATTCCGCATAGCCTCGTAGTCCGCAAGATTAACGATAAGATCTGGGTGCGGAACGTCATGAAGCGGATTAAGCGATGGATTTTAGTTGCGGGTAACGCAAGGGCCCGCATTGTTGAACGGCTCGGGACGGGGCGGAACACGCGTATTCTTGAGCCATACCGATTTGACGAAGATGTTCCACTTTGCCGGGAACTTCCTTGCGAATGCGCAGATGATCCGAATTACGATGCTGTTCCTTTGTGCCGGCGACCCTGCTCTCCGGAAACGAAGTTTGCTTGTAAGCTCGCCGACCTCCTGCAGGAGCGCTCCACGAGGGGAGACTTTGACAGGCTTTTGATTGTTGCGCCGCCTTCTATGATCGCAGATCTGCATGCCTCGTTCGACGATGGGATGCGTGTCAAGGTTATCGCTGAAGTGGCCGCAGATCTCACGCAAGCAGCCAACGTAGAGATCGTCCACCGTCTCGAAACAGAAAACCTTCTCTGCTAGTCTCGATTATCTGTTTGGAGACGCCTGCCATGCCCAGCGCGTCATAAATATTATTGTGAGGTACGCCAATGGCGCTGAAGCATGTTCGCTTGGAACTCGCCAGAGACCCAGATTTTCCCAACGGCAGTCGAGACCGTGGCTACGAGTTTGTCGCTCCGCTCGATGATAATGGACATCTCGATGCCAAAGAGTGGCGGCAGAATCGGGATCGGTGTCGCGTCAAACGCATCTGGCCCCACGAACCTTCTCCAATTGGCCATCTGGTCCATAAGCCAGGTGGTGTCTGGGCGTTCGACTACGACACAACGCGCAGTGACGATGACGAGGCAGGCTTCAAACTCGACAAACACAAGCTCGTGCCAGGAGAATATATATCGTTCCGAGAGAGCGACGGAGAAATGCGGACATTCTACGTCGTCGCTGTTTCAGATCTCGATTAATCCCTTCACATAGGCCTGATTCATGATTTCCATGACCGACGCTCATCGCGCAACTTGGATTTTGGTCGGCGTCATGCTTGCATCAGCTTGCGCTAAAATGGCTTTTGCAGCAGATGCTCCGCAAAGCCCTCCCGATATGACGCGTGGCAAAGCAATCGCAGAACGTTGGTGTGTGAGTTGCCACGTAATAGCAAGCGATAGCAACGCAACCGTCCCGGCCGGCGTGCCAACATTTCGCGCCATCGCCAATCGTAAGGGACAAACCGCCGACAATATCCGGCACGTCTTGATGATGCCTCACGTTCCTATGCCGGACATGCAGCTTACACGTGGCGAGATGGATGATCTGATCGCTTATATTGACTCTTTGCGTGATGCTAAGTCGGGACCGGCACTGCTCCCCAAGCCTCAAAAGGGTGATCAGAAGCCGGCCATTCCTCACAATACGTAAGGACGCTGGCTTCCCTACGGATCGCGATCTCAGCGTTCCAGAACATAAGTTCCAGGCGCTGGATACATAGGCTTATAAGGCACTCGACCGAGTGGCGGCGGCGTGGTGGGTTTTCCCGAGATATCGCTGAGCCAAGCCGTCCATTCCGGCCACCAGGACCCGGGCTTTCGCGGGGCGCTGGCGGCCCAAGCATCCGGGTCTGGGCTTGGCGTTGCACGTGGGTGGCGGAGCACCTGATACGAACGACGCGGATGACCAATTTCTGAAACGATACCGGCATTGTGCCCGCCTGAGGTCAAGACGAAATCGACCTCGACATCGAGAAGATGAACGAGCTTAAACACCGAATGCCAGGGCGCCACGTGATCAGTCGTTGTGCCGACTGCGAACACCGGGACCTCAATGCATTCGAGTTGGATGGGACGCCCATCGACGCGAAAACGACCCTGCGCGAGATCATTGCCCAAGAAAAGCTTTCGTAGATAATCCGACTGCATCCGATAAGGCATGCGGGTCGCATCGGCGTTCCATGCCATAAGGTCCGTCATGTCCGGCCGATCACCCATAAGGTACTCGTGAACCATGCGGGACCAGATGAGGTCTTGCGACCTCAACATCTGGAATGCCCCGGCCATGTAGCGCTGATCGAGGTACCCCGACTGCCACATCATGTCCTCGATAAACGAAACCTGCCCTTCATCTATGAAAAGGCCAAGTTCCCCCGGCTCCTCAAAATCCACTTCCGCCGCGAAGAAGGACAAGCTGGCGAGACGATCATCTCCATCACGCGCCATGGCTGACGCAGCAATCGACAACAGAGTGCCGCCCAAGCAATAGCCGACGGCATGCACCTTTTCTCTGCCGGTTACTGTTTCGACCACATCGAGAGCTGCCATAACTCCCAACCTGCGATAATCGTCCATCGACATATCGCGTAGCTCGGGCCCTGGATTGCGCCAGGAAATACAGAAGACCGTGAACCCTTGCGCAACAAGATAGCGAATGAGCGAATTGTGAGGCGACAAATCGAGTATGTAATACTTCATGATCCAGGCCGGGATGATAAGGATCGGCTCCGGCCGGACTTTTTCGGTCTTCGGCTTATATTGGATGAGCTCGATAAGCTCATTCCTGAAAATGACTTCACCCGGCGTAACGGCTACGCGTTTCCCAACTTCAAAGTCTTCGGCACCCGCTGGACGCTGGCCGCTGACGGATCGGCCGATATCCTCTGTCGCATGACCTAAGCCACGCATAAAATTAGCGCCGTGCTCTTTGACGGTCTGCTCGATAATTTCGGGGTTCGTCGCAACGAAGTTCGCAGGCGACATCATGTCGAGAAACTGCCGGCTATAGAATTCGACGAGCCGTTCGTGCCGAGCCGTCACACCATGTACGCTTGTGGTGGCATCATGCCACCAGTCCTGTCCTAACAAGAAGGCCTGATGGAGCATATTGAACGGGAAGACCTGCCATCCGCGATGTTGGAAGCGCCGGTCCTGAGGTGGTGGGCAAACGCACGGCGTCGCGCCTTGACCCTGACATGTGCATTCCCACGCATAATGAAAAAGCTTCGACCAGTTTTCGACTGCTCGGACCTGAAGCTCGTATTGCTTGCCAGGCAACGTGGCCAAGTGCAAAGCCCAGTCCCACCAAGCGCCTGCCAAGCTTATAGGAGATAGGCCAAACGTCAGTGGGGCCCACGCCGCATGAAACTGCCGATCGGCTAGCCGAAAGACACTTTCCTGCTCTTGCGCTGTGCGGCTCTCAACGACGCTCTCGGATGCTGGATACGCGACAAGCCCACCTTGCCGTCGATCCTTTGCGCTCATGTCTTTAGGCAGCTGCGCATCAACTGACAGGTCCGCAACGTCACTTTCCCGTGGAACGGGCGCCCCCATTAGTCCTCCTCTGCGCACTCACCTTGCGCAAATTGGCAACCACGCCTGCCACCATATGATTTCAGGCCGCCTTCGGCGAAGACAACTCGTCGGCGAGTGCTTCGGCTTCCCTTTGGATCCGATCGGCTGTCTCGGACGCAAACTTCGAACCTATATTCGCCATCTTCCCGGCTTCGCTCGAATAATCGTTCAGGGCGTTCTGGAAGAAATCGGTGTAGATATGAACGGCGTCATCGATTTCCTTGCTAGCATTCAAATCTTCGAGCAGCTTCACATCCTGCTCATAACGATGCTTGAGGAACGCCAAAGCCTCAATCTGGTAGCTCATCATGGATTTGAACGCATGCCCCTGGAGTCGGCCAAGTGCCAGAAAAGCCTGCTGACCGAATAAGGCTGTTTGCGGCTGGGTAAAAACGTTCATTCTATTCATCATTGCTCTCTGCGGCTTCGTTCCATCTGGTCTGTCTAACACTATTTGGTCCTCCAGGTTCCCGATCTCAATCTTGGATCGGCCTCCGCCTTTCGACAATCTCGCTGTCATAAGCCTCTCTCCTCACAGGTGCATTGCACTTGCTATTCAAGAGCAACTGTTTCGTGCGATCTGGAAGCTCCCAACTCAATGTTAGAGTAGTCACCGCGGCTAACAGTTCACGTTGATCTTGATCAACGTGAACTGCGACGCGCTGGCGCTGCCGTACACTAAAGTATTCCGCCTACTTCAGCTGGAGAGACACGATCGAGAGACCCGGATCGCCCGTATCGAGATGCGCCTGAAATCCCATCTCGTGGCACAACTTCAGCATCTTCGTATTGTCTCTCAGAACGAACCCGTCGATCCGCGAAATGCCGTCAGCCTTTGCAAAGCGGATGAGCTCTTCCAGAAGAGCGTATCCCAACCCTCGTCCTTGTTGATCCGTTCGCACAACGAGGCCGAACTCAGACATCTCCTTGTCCGGGTCCGAAGACAGACGGCCTATGCCCGCCAATTCGCCAGATGCTACGTCTATCGCGACGAAGGCAATGTCCCGCTCGTAGTCGAGTTGTGTAAGCCGCAACAGCATCTCGTTTGGAAAGTGCTTGCGCGGCGCAAGGAGCCGCAAACGTAAATCTTCTGCCGATACCTTCTCCAGGAAAGTCGGATAAAGGGCGACGTCCGCGGGCTTGATGGGACGAACATGATACCGCGTGCCGTGGAGGATCAGATCTTTCTCCCAACCTGAGGGATAAGGACGGACGGCAAGATCAGGATTGGGAGTGGGGCAATCGATATTTTCTGGATTGATCTCGATCCTCGCATCGAGAGCTACGACGCCATCGCTATCGGCAATCAGCGGATTTATGTCCAATGAGACTATGCAGGCAAAGTCAACGATCATGCGTGAAAGCGCATTCAACGCACGGCTGATCGCCTCGCGGTTGGCTGCCGGGCGGTCGCGGTAGCCAGCCAGAAGGCGGCCGATCCGCGTACGATCTATGAGATCGCCAGCAAGGACGTCATCCAATGGAGGCAGGCCGGTCGCGGTGTCGGCGACGACCTCGACGGCCGTCCCGCCGGCGCCGAACAAGATGACTGGTCCGAAGACCGGATCACGGCTCATCCCGAGCAGCAGTTCCTGCGCATTTTTACGGGCAACCATCGGCTGCAAGGTGAAGCCGTCGATCGTGGCGTCGGGCCTCTCTTTTGCAACTCTCTTCACCATTTTCTCTGCAGCAGCACGCGCAGCTGCAGCTGTTTCGATGTTGAGCGCAACGCCTCCGATATCGGATTTGTGGGAAATTTGCCTCGATAGTAGCTTGACGACGATCTTGTCCGACGTTTCCAGCAGCTTCAATGCCAGCTTTTCGACGTCATCGACCGAAGGCGCCTCGACCATATCCGGTACTGGAATTTCGTAGGCTGCCAGAGCTGCTTTGGCTTCAGGCTCGGTAAGTATGCTGCGACCTTCATTGGCAACTTTCTGGAAGATCTCGAAGACGCGCTCTCGATTGACGTGCATGTCCTCGCTGCCGTGGGTCGGCACACGCATCAGCGCCTTCTGCGCTCGTGACCAGTCGCTCAAATATGAGACTGCGACGGCCGCATCGTCCGGCGTCTCGAAACTCGCCAGTCCGCTATCTTGCAGAATATGCCGCGCCGGGATGGCGGACTTACCGCCTAGCCAACACGTCAGAACCGGCTTCCCGGCAATCGTGCCGCTGCTGGCGAGTGCCCCTACCGCTTTCGCAGCATCACTCGCTGACGCCAGTCCTGTCGGACAGTTTAAAACCAACAGGGCGTCCATGTTGGGGTCCGCAGCCACGGCAGCAACAGCTTCCTTGTAACGGCCGGGGGGTGCATCACCGATAATGTCAACCGGGTTGGCGCGCGACCAGTTGGACGGCAACGCCCGATCTAGCCTTGCGATGGTCTCGGGCGAAAGTTCAGGAAGCTCTCCCTTGCAGTCGACCAGACGATCTACAGCAAGCACGCCTGCGCCGCCGCCATTCGTTACGATGCCGACCCGAGAGCGCTTCAACTGCTTGAACCGCGCTAATACCTCTGCCGCGTCAAAGAGCTCGCCTAAATCGTGCACGCGAAGAATGCCGGCCCGATTCAAGGCTGCGTCAACCGCGGCATCCCCGCCTGCCAATGCCCCCGTGTGCGTTGCGGCCGCCTTGGCCGCCTGTTCATGCCGACCCGACTTAATCGCGATGACAGGCTTTATGCGGGCTGCAGCACGGGCAGCAGACATAAACTTGCGCGGGTTGGGTATTGTCTCAAGGTACATAAGGATGGCGCGTGTTTTCCCATCCCCCGCAAGCATGTCTAGGTAATCGCCAACATCGACATCCGCCATGTCACCAAGAGAAACGATGTGTGAAAAGCCGACATTCTCGTCAGCCGCCCAATCGATAAGGGAGGTCGCGATTGCCCCGGATTGAGAGAGAAGTGCCAGTCCGCCAGGGCGCGGAAACATGTGCGCGAAGCTAGCATTCAGCTTAGCCTCTGGAACGATCAACCCCACCGTGTTCGGCCCGATAATGCGGAAAAGGAACGGCTTGGCAGCATCGAGCATCGCCTGTCGCAAACCGTTCTCGCGCGTAAGGCCCGCCGTTATCACAACGGCTGCGCGGGTACCTTTCTCACCAAGCTCGTGGATGAGACTGGGAATAGCTCCAGGCGGCGTGGCGATGACTGCAAAATCGGGAATGCTAGAAATGTCGCTCACCCGTGCATAGCAACGACGCCCTGCGACTTCATCATACTTCGGATTGACCGGCCATATTTCTCCGGCGAACCCCGCTTCAATAATATTTCGCATCAAGATGTGGCCGAGCGAGCCTTCGCGACTGGAGGCCCCCAGGACGGCAATCGACTTAGGGCGAACCGCATGTTCGAGGTTACGGATTGTCATTGAGCTTCACCTCGCCATCGTGACAACATGCTCTTTTGGAAAGAGCTTTGTTGGATCGGTGGTACCCATATCGGCCGAACATTACGGCACCAGTACCGCTGCTCCATTAAGTCGACCGGAGCGCAAATCCGCCAACGCGTCGTTGGCCGCGTCCAGGGGATAAACCGTGGTATGCGTCTTCACCCCAGCCTTGCGGGCTACAGGGAAGAACTCCCGCGCATCCTGACGCGTTAGGTTTGCCACCGATACAAGCTCGCGCTCGCCCCAGATCAAGCGGTAGCGCATTTGCGGAATGTCGCTCATGTGAATGCCACCGCACACGACCCTTCCGCCTTTAGCGACCGCCGCAAGAGCGGCCGGGACGAGCGCGCCCACCGGTGCAAAAATTATCGCAGCATCGAGAAGTTCCGGCGAAGGTTCATCTGAACCGCCCACCCATGTGACCCCAAGGCTTCGCGCAAACTCTTGCGATTTCGTATCTCCGGGGCGGGTGAAGGCGTACACGGCACGCCCCTGCCACAGACATATCTGAGTAATGATATGAGCCGCCGCACCAAAACCGTAGATCCCTATCATTTTGCCTTCACCAGCATGGCGCAACGACCTCCATCCAATCAAACCTGCACACAGGAGAGGTGACGTTGCTATCGGATCAGCGTTGGGATCGAGGTCAAACGCGAAGTCCGACGTGGCCACCGTATGCGTGGCAAATCCTCCGTCGCGCGTGTAACCAGTGAACAAAGGATGGTCACAGAGGTTTTCACGATCGCTCCGGCAATAACCGCACTGCCCACAAGTCTGGCCCAGCCAGGGTATGCCAACGCGGTGTCCAATTCGATCTGCGGAAACACCCGGTCCGACGGCATCAACAATGCCGACGATCTCGTGCCCTGGCACCAACGGCAACTTTGGCTCTGACAGATCACCATCAACGATATGAAGGTCGGTCCGGCACACCGCACATGCTTCTATCTTTACACGTACTTCACCTTCGCCGGGCGTTGGATCTGGCCGCTCGACAAGTTGCAGAGGCTTGTCAAGCTTTTCGAAAATCATTGCCTTCATGCGCACACCCTGCAGTCAATTTTTCGCTGTTGACGGTCTAGGCCGTGGCCGCTTCCATACCTAAATAAATAGGACCAACACTCGTTGGCTTTGATGCAGTGCAAAGAGTTTGGAACATTTCACGGCGGGGGTTTCACTTACATAATCCATCCGTTTCCGTCGCATCCAGCTTTGACGCTGTAGGCTTCACTTCGCGAGGCAAGACTATGCAAGACCCACTCATCATCACGTTTCGGCATCTAGAGTCTTCTGAGGCGGTCGAGAACCAAGTCCGACAACGTCTCACGGATCTTCAGAAGCTCTATCCCAGGATCGTTGCCTGTGAAGTCGTGATAGAAGCTCCTCAAAAACGGAAAGTTACAGGCCGGGAGTTCAAGGTCCACCTGAAACTCTCAATTCCTGGTCCGGATATTAACGTCACAGGTGAGGCAAGTCGCGGTGAAGCCGCTGAGGATGTCAACGTAGCCGTGCGCGAGGCCTTCGAGGCTGCTGAGCGTATTCTCGTGGAGCGTAAGGAGAAATTGGCCAGACACTAACCACGGCATACCGAGTTGCAAATATGCTTCCCCGGTCATCAGGCCGGGGAAGACATCTTATTAAGGGCCTTCAATTTTAAGTGTTATTTGCGCCTCTTAAGCGGCTCTCTGTTCGGCAGCATCGAGCCTTACCATTTGCATTGACGCCTCCATGATGCTCTGCGTCTTTTGCGGCTCCCTAGCCACGTTACTCAAGCTTGCGCCTCACGCGCCTTTTAATTTTTAATTCCGCCCATCATATTCCGTCGGCTGAACTATTTTTCTCCTGCCACTTTTGCAAAACGCAATGAATCAACACCTTGCAACTCCGCACCCACCGCATGAATTTCGAAATTATCTCTATAGCTATCCATTAACTATTGCCGCGCCTCGAAAATTAATTGATACGCCAAAGCAAAATTTTCTTTTATAGTGGGCACTGAGAATGGGGGGTCTCATAGCGGATTCATTCACTGCGGAGACCTAAAAATGAGACCTTATCTGACATCGGCACTTCTTATTCTCTTGGCCGGCGCAATATCCTCACCAGCGATCTCTCAGGACAATACGAAAGGTGGTCCGCCCAAGTCCATGGGCGATGAAGCCGGAAAACTGCCTGCGACCGGGACCATGAGCGAGCGTCTCCCAGAAATGGGAGCTACTCCTCGCCCCTCCCCCGAAATGGAAACCGGATCTGTCGGCCCCAAAGGCCCCGCTAAGACCATGGGCGACGAAGCCGGGAAACTTCCTGCAACCGGAAATATGAGCGGTGCGGTCCCAAAGATGACCACTCCGGAAAAATAATGGTGTTCGACGCGGTCGTGCAATCGCATGGCCGCGAACTCGATAAGGTTTTGCAACCCCAATTCCTGGAGATTAAATCATGGCGGACAAATCAATTACCTATACCGATTCTGGCGGTGCGAGTTGGTGGGGCGCTATTCTGCTCGGGGTCGTCTTTGTTATCGCCGGGCTTTTCATTCTCGGAGATTTGGCCCTTGCAACGGTTATCAGTGCTGTGCTGATCGGTATCGTTCTGCTTGTTGCTGGTATCGCGGAAATCATTCATTCCTTCTCCGCACAGCATTGGCGCGGCTTCCTGCTGAGGCTGTTGGTCGGCTTCTTGTACGCAGCCGGTGGTGTCCTACTTGTCGCCGACCCGCTGCGCGCTTCGATCGCCCTCACGCTCGTTTTCGGGATCGCGTTGATCGCTTCCGGTATCGTGCGTCTTTTCCAAGCCTTTCAATACTGGGACTGGGCCGGATGGCTTCTATTACTTTCCGGAGTCGTCGGCATCGCCGCTGGTGCAGTCATCCTCACTCAGTGGCCGATCAGTGGCCTATGGGTGCTTGGCCTCGTCGTGGGCGTGGATCTGCTCATCCATGGGTTCTGGTGGATTTCGCTTGGTTGGCGCATGCGGCATGACCATCGCGCCGTTCCAGCGTGACGTTTCCGGACTTCTGCCGAACCAGAAGGGTATGTTGGGAGTAGGGATAGCAACGGATGCCATCGGGTGGGGGCAAGACGACCAACAGATCTGGTTCCCGCCGTCGAACGACGGTGAAGCTCATTGACCTCGCGCTGCAAGGTGGGGGGTCTCATGGCGCATTTACTTGGGGCGTATTGGATAGGCTTCTCGAAGAGCCTGACCTCAAGATTGACGCCATCTCTGGCACATCGGCCGGCGCGATGAATGCTGCCGTCCTCGCCGATGGCTGGACAGACAACGGCGCGATTGGTGCACGCGCGGCTCTTGATGCCTATTGGAATCGCGTATCTCGGGCCGCCGCCTTAAGCCCCCTGCAACGAACTCCAATCGATCGGATGCTCGGGCGTTGGACGCTTGATACGTCACCAGCCTTCATCGCGATGGATTTGATGTCGCGAGTTTTCTCGCCCTACGACCTCAATCCGCAAGGGTTCAATCCACTTACCCGGATCCTGGAAGAGAGTATCGATTTTGAGAGGCTCTCCCGCGCGCCGATCAAACTGTTCGTTACGGCTACAAACGTCCGAACCGGGCGCGGCCGCATCTTCCGGAACGCGGAAATTACGCCGGAGGTCCTACTCGCCTCCGCATGTCTGCCAACACTGTTTCAATCCGTGGAAATAGACGGTGAACCCTACTGGGATGGTGGATTTGCGGGAAATCCGACAATTACGCCCCTGGTCCGTGAAAGCGATGCGCAGGATACGATCCTCGTACAAATCAACCCTCGGGAGCGCCCGGGAACGCCCAGGACCGCAGCGGAGATTTTCAATCGACTGAATGAGGTCTCCTTCAATGCGACGCTCATGAAAGAGCTGAGGATGATCGCGCTTTTGCGTCAGGTGGCCGACCCTGGCTCGGGAGAAGGTGCGCGTTGGGCTAGTATGCGAACCCATCGGATCATGAGCGACATGATGGTGACGTTGGGTTACTCGTCAAAGCTAAACGCCGAATGGGCCTTCCTCACCATGCTGCGGGATGAAGGGCGACGTTGCGCTTCAGAATTTCTCGATGTGCACAAAAACGATATCGGGCAGAGCTCCACGGCCGATCTCGATGTTCTTTTGGCGGAGTGCTAGGTCATGGGGCTTTTCGGAATCCTGATCGCCCTGGGATTGTTGATCTGGTTTGCCTACCGGGGCTGGAGCATTCTTCTGTTGGCGCCGGCAGCGGCGCTCCTGGCAGCCGCCCTTTCAAATCAGCCGTTACTTGCTCACTGGACGCAAACGTTCATGGGCAGCGCTGCAAACTTCTTCGCGCAATTCTTTCCTCTATTTCTCCTCGGCGCGCTGTTTGGCAAGTTGATGGACGACAGCGGATCGGTCCGAGCCATTTCGCGCTTCATGACTGAGCGTCTTGGACCGAGCCACGCCATGTTGGCGGTCGTGCTTGCTGGGGCGATGGTCACGTATGGCGGCGTTAGTCTGTTTGTCGCCTTCTTTGTTCTGGCCCCCATGGCGCAGGAACTGTTTCGCGCGGCGAACATCCCACGGCGGCTGATGCCCGCAGCCATCGCGCTCGGGACATCGACCTTCACAATGTCGGCGTTGCCGGGAACACCGGCCATTCAAAATGCCATTCCGATGCCGTTCTTCGGAACAACCCCGTTTGCGGCACCTGGACTTGGAATTGTTGCCGCGCTCATCATGTTCGGGTTCGGGATGTGGTGGCTCAACCGCGTGGAGGCTTCGGCGCGAGATGCAGGTGAGGGCTTTGGCGGCGACAATGCGAGCCCGCTTGATACAGTGGCCGACGATCAGCTTATTCGAGAACGGGCAACAACCGCGCGCGAGTTTGACCCCGCAGAGTTGCGACATGGGCAACAGAGCGACAGCCTTCCGCCGATTGGACTCGCAGTGCTGCCACTTGTTGCGGTCGTCGGCATCAACCTGCTTATGGCAACCTTTATCTTGCCGTCGCTGGATTTCTCATTCCTGGCAGAGGAGCGTTGGGGAGCAACGTCTTTGTCAGCGGTGGGTGGCGTCTGGTCTGTTGCCGTCGCACTGGCTTCCGCAACACTGATTTTGATCCTCACAAACAGGCAACGGCTGCCGGCATTGCGCGAAAGCATGGACGCAGGCGCCAACGCCGCGGTGCTGCCTGCCGTCAGTGTTGCAAGCCTGGTGGGCTTCGGCGCGGTCATTGCCGCATTGCCGGCGTTTGCGTTGGTCCGGGATTGGGTCCTCTCTATCGAGGGCGGGCCTCTTGTCTCGCTCACGGTCGCGACCAATGTTTTGGCTGCGCTCACCGGCTCCGCATCAGGTGGGCTCACGATTGCGCTGGATACGCTTGGCGAAACATACATGCAGCTTGCCCATGAACTGGGTATCAACCCGGAGCTGCTGCATCGTGTGGCGGTGATCGGCTCGGGCACTCTCGACAGCCTCCCGCACAACGGCGCCGTCGTGACCCTGCTTGCCGTGTGCGGGACCACGCACGGGGACAGCTATCGAGATATCGTCATGGTGGCGATCGTCGGCGCCATTATCGCCCTCGTCGCCGTAATCCTCCTGGGCTCGTTGTTTGGGTCCTTCTGAGCCCCTCCCGCCGCCTAGATGACGCTCAGACCGGAGACCTCAGGATGTCTCTTCTTTATCGACGCCCGTGAGCCGCTTGCTCCAGTCCTCAACCTTGGACGTCTCAAGGCGGCGTTGCATCAGGCGGCGCCAGCTTTCTGCAAGTGTTGGGATTGCGGCAAGCGCGGTCAGTTCTTCGAAGGCGAGCGTGCGCTGATAGAGAACCGAAATCGCGCGAGCGAGCGGCCATTCGGGATGTGGGCGTTCAATCAGGCAAAGCGTGTCGCCCGGCTCAATGCTCCCCTCTTCGAGAACTCGATAGTACCAGCCCGAACGCCCTGAACGTTGGACGCGCATGGCCATGTCCGCCACGCCGAAGCGCGCATTCAATTTCCAACATGGCTGCCGGCCTTGGGACACCTGTAACACCACAGCGCCCAGACGCATTGTGTCCCCCAGACAGACATCAGCTTCAGTCAATCCATAAGTGGAGATGTTTTCACCGAAGGCAGGAGGCTCATCGAGCAATGGCGAAATTTCGGGTATCTCCGCTGACCACGTCGCATAGTGATCCCGGGCGTAATGATGCAGCGCCTTCTCTGGCCCGCCATGATGCCGGGGATCAGCTTGCTCGTCGCCAACCAACCCCGTGCGGGTAACGCGCCAGGGACCGGCAACAGCTGACTTATCGATGGCACTAAGCGCCCCTGATGGCCCTAACGGCCGTGAAACCCCGGCATACATATGTTCAATGATTGCCAAGCCGGCTGTCATCCAAGCCCGTCCTTACTCGCCTTGTTTTGCTGTCATACGTGAACCGTTTGAGCCGCTCGTGTCCTGTGTCCAAACGGCCCTTAAGATGGGACCATCAGCACCATGCGTCGCGGCATCCGGCCTCAGCGCACATTCTGTTGGGTCCATTTTAACGAATCGTTTTTCGTGCTTTACTGCGCTGAAGTAAAAGCATTTTGCGATACGGTTCCGCGTTTCTTCACATCCAAATTTTTCTGTGAATCACCATTACGTCGGCTTCACGGTGGCGAACTGTACCAAATTCGCAACAATGCCTCAGGTATGCGCACCTGTTTATGTGCTGTTAACCCGCGACTCAGTTAATCCTACTAGCAATGTTTCTTGGATTTTGGCTCCGGCAAGGGGGAAGCCGTAACAGCTATGGCAATAAAGAAATCGACGATCGCTCTGGCCTCGGCATTTACTGCCGGCCTCATCGCAACCTCAGCATTCGCAGGTGACGATGGCTTTTATCAACCGTCGTACGGCGATCTGGCATACCCGATCGTCACGTTTTCCGGTGGTGAACTGACCAATGGCGCTCGCGAGGGTTACTCCGGCATCTACTATGGCTTCAATCGGGATTTAGGCCAGTCCGGCTGGATTGGCCGGATTTACGGCTCGATCGGCGATTACGATTATGACTATGGCCCTGGGCAAGGACCGTTCGGTAATGGACCCGGCTCCGTTGACGGTGACTATTGGACCGGCGACATCATGTTCGGCTATTTGTGGGTTCGTAACGGTTTCGACCTCTCGGTGCTTGTTGGTGCTGAATACTACGATCGTGAATCTGTTACGTCTGATCCCAACCCCAATTTCCGTGGTCGTGATGAGGATGATGAATTCGGGTTCAAGGTTGTTGCCGATATCGAATCCAACGACCTGAGCAATTCGCCCCTGTATTTCGCTCTCGGCGGTAGCTACTCGACAGCTTTCGACAACTATTATTCTCTTGCCCGGGTTGGCTACAGCTTCGACCGTTTCACGATTGGGCCTGAGGCTTGGGCTCTGGGCGACGATTCCGGTGATGCACAGCGCCTTGGCGGCTTCTTGAAGCTAGACTTTGAGATTGGCACTGTCGCTACCACGATCATCGGCTCTGGCGGTTACCAGTTTGCTGATGACGGATTTGCAGGTGAGTTCGGTGAAGAAGGTGGTTATGCCACCATTGAGTTCCGGATGGCTCTTGGTGAACCTCGTCGCGGCCTTCCTATGAAGTGACCTAGCGACATATCCGCAAGTTCACTTGCGCCTTTACAAATAAAAAAAGCCGTGGCTTACCGCCACGGCTTTTTTTAGATCCTAATCTTCTCAAAACTCAGGAATGTTCTTGGTGGCTGATTGCGTTTTGGGGAGATGCCGCCCCACGCAAAACAGTTTCGACCGACGCTTCTTCGACCTTGACCGGCTCCGTTTGCGTTCCACGAGGCCGGCACATGGCCGAATTTATCGATACTCCCTCGCGAAGCAGCCAACCGCTCGCGACGCCGCCATTCTCATTCTTGACTAAGTAGGCCTTCATTGCTTCCTCCTGAACGCGTATTTTGCTGGAGCGCTCGGTTCAGCAGTTGGGCTTTTGAGCGGGCGTCACGATGCCGAAGACGTTGCCCATCGGGTCGTTCACAACTGCGATGACATCACCGTTCTCGGTCTCCATTGGATCGCGCAGGATGGTGCCACCATTAGCCTCCACCTTCTCGATGGTCGCGGCCACGTCCTCAACTTCCATATAAGTGAACCAACCTAATCCTGTATGCGGCGCAACCGGATGATTGGCTCGCATTAGTCCGGCGACCTCCTGGTTGCCGTTCAGGAAAATAGTATAGCGATCCTCGGGAGAGCTGGGCTCCTGGGTCTGATCATCAGCATCAACGACCTTCGTATTCCAACCCATTACCTTGGAATAGAAGTCCGTCAGCTTTTCCGTTTCTGGGGCGAGCAATTCACTCCACCAGATAAAGCCTACACCGGAGCAGGAACCTCGGTTCGGTGTGGTATTTGTTGTTGCCTCGACGGCTTGCGCAGGCGCACACGCCAACACGAGCCCCGCAAAGGCCATAGACGCCACCAACTTAACGTGCTGACGAAGGTTAAGAGTCTTAAATAGACGGGCACCATTTTGGGGCGTCTGGATCATAATCGGATTCGACATACTGTCCTCTAAAGGCAGGTTTTACAATTTTGAGAGCCAATGAGGGGACAGAAGCAATTCCAATGCCAGGTGCAGAACGACGGGTTTCGTGAGTTCGGTCGTTTAATAAATGCATGACCTGCTGCGGTAATAAAAAATTTACAATGTGCCCTGTGATGCCAATTGGGTTTGGTATTTTGTTTGCTCAGTAAATAATTCGTCGCTTCGCACCCAACACCTCTGCATCGAACTGCTCTCATTCCAGCACGAGACACACTGACGAAATGGCCCACCGTAACTATCACGAAATTGATGCCAACAGCCCTTCGGCCTGCGGTCGCGCGCTTGGTAAAATGTTTGGATCTATCATTAGGGGCTACCTCGCCGAATCCCGTGAAGACGAGGACTGGCAGGAGCTGTTGAATGAAGCCAAGCCGCTGCTCCAGCAAACCGCTCGTTACTTTCCCGCTTATGTCGAGGAATTGGACGCCTATGCCGATGCGGCTGGTGTCCCTCTAATCGAACTGTGGGCGATGAGCATCGAGGATGAACTTGGCGATGACGACTATGAGAAATGCACGACGGTCGTTACCAACAACGGCCGCTTAATCGCTCATAATGAAGATTGGGATCCGGATGCATCCGACGATATCTGCATCCTGAAAAAGAGATGCGGAGACACGACAACTCTAGAGCTTTATTATTATGGCTGCCCCTTAGGGGGGACGGCCTTGTCCATCAGCTCGAACGGTTATGTGCAAGCCATCAACAGCTTGGATCATACGGACTGGCAGATCGGCGTTCCTAAGCTCGTGATCGCCCGCAGAATGGCCGAAATTCGTAGTTTACATGCAGAGCTCAACGGTGTTCTTGCTGTTCCGCGCTCTTCAGGCTTTGCTCACAATCTCGTAGGCAGCGATGGGGATGTTTGCGTTGTGGAGTGTACCGCTATGCGACACAGCGTGCGGTATCCAGACACTCCCAGCATTCATACAAATCATCTACTCTCTCCGACGCTAAGATGTTTCCAAGACGAGACCGACGGCAAAAGTACATTCCGACGTTACGACAGCGCGTGCGATCTCGCCCGGCCGGGCATGGACATGGCCTCGATGAAAGAGCTGATGAGTGACGAAAGCCGGGGCGCCGTTTCAAGCCTGTTCAATCGCAATACCATCGCGCGAGCTATCGTCGATATAGACCAGCAAACAGCGAGTTTCTGGTTACGACGAGAGCGCAAAAAAGGCTGGATTGATTACCCGATAAATTTCCTCTGCGACAAGACAGAGTTCATCGCATGACCTTTCCACTTGCGAAGCGCATTTGGACGACAGCGAGCAGACAGCGCTTCATGTGGGGAAGCCTAGTGCTGGCTTCCATTGTCACTTTGATATTAGCTAGCTTTTTGTTGTCACGGGGCCCAGCAAAGGAGCCTTTCACGACCGAGCAAATGAGGTTTGTCACCAATGTTGTGCCGGGTACGACAAATGACGAACCCGTCGAAGTCCAAGCTACGCTCTACATTCCAAAGGCCGTAGAATTTCCCATTCCCGCGGTCGTGATCACGCCCTCGAGCAGTGGTGTCGAAGAGACGCGTGAGGTGTACTACGCGCGGGAGCTAACAAAGGTCGGTGCTGCGGTGCTTATCATCGACAGCTTCGCATCGCGCGGCCTGACGGATTCTCTTTATGACCAGAGCGTGTTGGAGCAATGGGATGTCGAAAACGACGCTATTGCTGGCCTTGCCAAACTGGTCGCAGACGAGCGTTTCATTCCGGATCGCATTGCGATTATGGGCGTATCGAAAGGCGGCACCGTCGCAATGGATACTGCCTTGACGATCCGGCGCAAATGGATGGGCGTAGACGATATCGCCTTTGCAGCACACATTGCCATTTCTCCCGACTGCACTTGGATTACGCGCAACGCGCAGACAACTGGGGCGCCCATACTATTTATGTTGGCTGAACTTGATGATCAGACGCCGGCCAAACCCTGCCTGGCAGAATCCTTGCGCATAAAGAACGCGGGAAACGAACGCATTGAAACCAAAGTGTATAAAGGAGCGCATCACGCGTGGGAGGAACTTGGCTGGTGGCCTGAACACGATCCTGAGGCCGAGAACTACTCGAAATGTCGTGTCTGGATTGAGGATGACGGCAAAATGTACTCCGCGCACACGGGTGAGCTCCTGCCCGAGGATGATTGGCACTCTTGGGCCAGAGACTCCTGCATGATCCAAGGCGTGACGTGTTGCGGTGGTTCATGGTCTCTTAAGAAACAGGCAACGGACGACATCATTGCTTTTCTGCGTCGGACGGGCGTTCTTGACGAGAAGCCTACAAGCTGACGCGGCTAGAATTGCTGGCCTAGTGAGCCTGCAAAATGCCGGACACATCTGACATCGATATCTCCAAGCTATCAGATGATGTAACCAACGCCGCGCGAAAGAATTCCGGCGCGGGCAGGTCATAAGCGAACCAATGTTCCGATCCTTGAGGCATGCTCGTATCCTCGATCTCGCGGTCCGGCGTCATCGAGGAAATCCGCTCAAGATTGGCAGAAAAACCACAGCCCGTCGCTTTGAGGTATGCCTCTTTGCGGGTCCAGATGGTGAAGAAGATTTCGCTGCGGTCAAGCCGTGGAGCGCGCTCGACGGCTGCATATTCCTCGGGACTGAAGATCTCAGCCGCCACTGCCAAATGATTGATGGATTTGTCGGCGCGCTCGATGTCGATTCCGACAGCGCCCGGAGCAATCGCGATCAAGGCACGGCCGGCCGCGTGCGATACGTTGAAATGGATTTGATCGTCTCCGACAAGGCGCGGCTTTCCGTTCACACCTGTGGTGAACGTGAAATCTCTCGGACTTCTATCTGTGTATGCGCCGAGAACCGTTCTGAGTAATGCACGGGTTTTGACGAACTCCTCTCGCACCAGAAGATGGCTGATCGAGGCAGCTCTCTGCGCTTCACTGGAGTCCAGAATCGGATAGCAGTCCTCTGCCGTTAAACGGCAGAGGTCCGCCCCGTACACACGGATTTGGGTCATGGCTCACTCCCGCGCGTTGAAAGCCGGGCGCGGGCCAGTCCTTTGGGGTTGTTACTCGGCGGCCATCACGGAAGGCTTCGCCGTGGGGAGTACCGAAGGAAGACGTGCCAAAATGGCATCGCGGCCACCTGGAGCACGCCATTCGGCACGCGCTGCGGGATCAAGCGTCCTCAGCGGATCGAAGTAGAAGTACATCCGGTTCCGATCGACCGACGGCGACCGGTAGCCCGTCGCTCCGAACTTCGAGTTCTGATACTCGAAGCTGTGGACGTCGCGCTTGCCACCGCCACCTGGGGTGTCCACGATGAACAATGGCGTGTTGAATCCGGCGGTCGCTCCGCGCACCTCACGCTCCAGCATTTGCATGTCACTTACTGGAACTCGGAAGTGCTCTGTACCCATGACCATGTCGCATGAGTAGACATAGTAAGGCTGGATGTTCACGGCGCTCAGCTTCTTGATCAGTTCGATCATTGTGCTGGGATTGTCGTTTACGCCGCGCAGGAGAACCGCCTGGTTGCGAACGTGAATGCCATCCGAAAAGAGCCGACGCATAGCCTTCTCAACCAGCGGCGTGACCTCGCGCGGATGGTTGAAGTGGGTGTGAACGAAGACGCTCTTGAATAAGGAGCGGCCACGCTGCGCCACCTCATTGATCGCTTCGTACCAAGGATCATCCGAAAGGAACTTCATCGGTTGAACGGAAACCGATTTGGTTGCGAAGCGAATACGCCTTACGTGCTCGATGTCGAGGAGCGCATGGCCGATGAGTTTGATATTCGCTGGCTTCAGGCGGGCGATGTCGCCGCCGGAAACCACAACGTCCTCAATGCTTGGGTTTGAGCGGATGTAGTTGAGGGCGGCCAACCAGCCGCTTGCACTTGTAACCGTATCTTTTTGCAACGACTCCGTCGCCTGGCCTACGGCATAGCTGCGCGTGCAGTATTGGCAATATACCGGGCAAACAGAGGTGACGAGGAACAGAACCTTGTCGGGATAACGGTGTATCAGGTTCGGAGCCGGCGATGTTTTACGCTCGTCCAGCGAGTCTACTGACGTGCATGGATGATCTTCTTCAAGCTCGGAGAGCATCGGCAAGAACTGCCGGCGAATTGGATCGCTTTCTGCATTGCGCCAGTCAATCAAGTCGAGGATGTATGGATTAAGCCGGATTGACATGCCGACCTTTTTCAAACCCTCGCGCATTTCGTTAACAAAGCTTTCCGGCGCGACATTTCCAAGCGCTGCCTCAAGCTGATCAATTCGGAAAACCGAATTCTTATCTTGCCATTTATGATCAAGAAATTCTGACTTATCAGTCGCAGCATAGAGCCCCGACGTATTCTCAAAGCCCAGGATGTCGGTGTGGGGCATGGTTCAACTCCGCCTCAAATTCGTATCAAATTTGAACAACTGGCCATACCCTGCGCAAATCACAGACCGATTCCTGGTTAAGCTCGACGCTCCTCCTCTTAGTGGTTAAAAAAGTATTTACAGATCCGTTTGCTTTTTTCTGGCTATAATCGGCACGAAGTTTGCGTTCCGACACACGCACCAATCTTTTTTTCGCGCATGTGGCGGTTTTCATGAGTTCTGTTCTTAAAGAGAATAAATGGCGTGATGCGGCACTTGCGGCCGGTGATACGCTCGCCGCTGCTGATTTTGGTATCGACGCACGGACTGAATCGCGAGAAACGCGCATTCAATCCAAATCCGACTCTCTCATGTCTCGACTGGATCAATTGTCTCGTTCCGGTCGATCATGGAAGCCAACGCGGATGGCGCCCTGCCTCCACGAAATATTCGAGCGGCAGGCTGACCGCACACCCGATGCAATTGCTCTTGAATGCGGCGATAAGGCTCTGAGCTATCTCGAGCTGGAAGAGGAAGCCAATAGAATGGCGCGCTACCTGCGCGCTCTTGGTGTTACCCCCGGACGCTTTGTAGGGATTTCACTCGACCGGTCTCAGTGGCCCATTATTACGATTCTGGCTGTCCTAAAGTCAGGCGGCGCCTACGTTCCGATCGAACCCTCACTGCCAAACGACCGCATTCGCTATATCGCGGAAGCCGCAGATCTGGCGATTGTCGTGACAGAGGCTGAATACGAGGCGCGCTTGTCAGAGATCAGCGCTGGCAAAGTCGTGACCGTCGAGCAGTATCGTATGTCCGCGAGTGGCTATAGTGACACGCGCTTATCGCGTAGCGAGTCGCGCGTCCAAGCGGACGACATCTGCTACGTCTTGTTCACTTCCGGCACGACAGGGCGTCCGAAAGGCGTCGTTACGGAACATCGGAATGTCGTTCACTTCGTTGAAGCCTTCAATGAAGTGTGCAGCACGACGGCCGACGATCGCGTTTACCAGGGTTTTGCTCTGGGATTCGATGGCTCCGTGGAAGAGATGTGGATGGCATTCTCGAACGGCGCGACGCTCGTCTGCGGCGACAAGGCCACGCCGCGTTTCGGTGCGGATCTCGCGGACTACCTCAAGTCCCGGAAGATAACCTTCCTGTCGACTGTTCCCACGTTGCTGTCCACTCTGACACAGAACATTCCTTCTCTGAGACAGCTCGTTGTTAGCGGAGAGGCTTGCCCCGCTGACCTCGTGAACCGCTGGTGCCGTCCAGGCCTTACGATGCGCAACGTCTATGGCCCAACGGAAGCGACGGTCAACACGACGGCGAGCGTACTTGAGGCCGGAAAGCCGGTAACCATCGGGCGTCCGCTCCCGGGCTATAACCTGCACATTCTCGATAGCGAGATGCGGCCTGTTCCGCATGGGGAAAAGGGCGAGCTTTACGTCAGCGGCGATGGCTTATCTCGCGGTTACCTCAATCAACCGGAACTCACTGGGCGTGCCTTCATCTCGTGGGCGCCGCCGTCTGATGCCGTCTCCGATGAGCTAGCGACCTCTCAGACGCTCCGCCTCTACAAGACTGGCGATCAGGTCCGCTGGAATTCTGACGGTGAACTGGAATTCTTCGGCCGCATCGACAGTCAGGTCAAGCTGCGGGGCTTCCGTATCGAGCTGTCTGAAATCGAAGCAATTCTCGTCGAACAGTCAGAGATCACGTCGTCTGCTGTCAAAGTCTATGATGCCGATGGTGTTCAAAGCCTTGCCGCATATGTGCTGCTAACAGAAGGCGCAGGCGCCCTGGACCGGTCGCACTTGCTTGCCATTCTTCGGGATCGGCTTCCCACCTATATGGTGCCCGCCTATCTCGACGTCTTAGACAAGTTCCCGATGCTGACCAGCGGCAAGGTGGACCGTAATCGTCTGCCTGCACCAACGCGCGCGCTGGTGACAGAGGACGCTTCGACCGACGCTGAAATGTCGGAATTTGAAGAGCGCGTCGCTGCGGTCTGGGCGAAGCTTCTGAAGGTCCCCAAGGTTGGGCCTGAGCAGAACTTCTTCACAGATCTTGGCGGACACTCGTTGCTTGCCGCTCAACTCGTTACGGCGCTGCGTGCTGACTTAAGCGTAAGCGTACCGGTTCGTGACACCTATGCGCATCCGACCGTTCGGCAGTTAGCGGCCCATATTGAAAAGGTCAGCGCTCAGGCCAAGACCAAAACGGCGGCCACGGCTGCTACGGCTGTTCCAGCCAAGGCCATCGCCCCGAAGCGCCCCTGGTCAACCGTACTATTTCAAGTCCTTTATATGCTGTCGATTGTGCCGCTACTGGCTTTGCCGATCGTCTATATTCTGCCGCTCGCCATGGAGGCGTTACAGAAACGTGCCTCCGTTGTCGAACTGGCCATCACGAGCCTTGCGGTCGTCCTGGCCACCTGGCTGGCGCTGGTTGTTATCGCAATCGCCGCAAAGTGGACCATTATCGGACGGTTCCGCCCAGGTCGTTATCCTCTGTGGGGCAGCTATTACCTCCGCTGGTGGATTGTCTCTCGTCTGCAGCACCTGAGCGGGATGTCGGCTCTCAACGGTACGCCGTTAGCGCCTGTCATGTGGCGACTCATGGGTGCACGCGTTGGACGACGCTGCGTCCTCAACCCGAGCCTCATCTACGCGTGGGACTGCATCAAAATCGGAAATGACGTCAGCATCGGCGTTGACGCGCAGCTTCCTGCATTGCGAATGGAGGATGGCGAACTCGTCGTCGGCAACGTGGAGATTGGCGAACGCTGTTTCATCGGCTGCCACTCCGCTCTCGGCCTGAACGTCAAAATGGGTGCCGATTCTCGCCTCGACGATCAGTCGATGCTTCCCGACGGATCCATCGTCCCGGCTAGCGCTGCCTTTCGTGGCTCGCCAGCTCAGCAGAGCGAAGTTGCGACACCCGAGGGCGCTCCCGTCCTGTTTGGCTGGTTCCGTCTTACGACGTTCACATTGCTGCAACTCTCGTTGGGTTTCATCGTCACGCTTGTGACAGTGGCCCCCGTCGCCGTGTCAGCATGGCTCACCGCGATGTTGGTGTTGCATTACCCTGCGAATGTCGCCGCCTTGGGCTTTCTTGCGATCATACCCGCAACGATGACCTTCTTCGCTCTCTGGGTCGGGCTCTGCAAGAACCTTGTTTATCCCAATCCGAAGCCGGGCGTTTATAAAGTCTACTCAATTGCCTATCTGCAGCATTGGCTATCCAGCCTTGTGATGCAAATTGCGCAAGTTATCGGCATGCCGATTTTCACGACCCTCTATCTGCCGGCGTGGATGCGCTACCTTGGAGCACGCCTCGGAAAACATACCGAGATGTCGACGGTCTGGCGGGTCAATCCTGACATGCTGATCGCAGGTGACGGCGTATTCTTCGCCGATGGAAGCATGACGGGAAGTACGCGGACGCACCTTGGCCGTTTCGAAGTCGCGACCAACGAAATCGGCGACCGCTCCTTCCTTGGAAACAGCGCCATTTTATCGACCGGCGTGAATCTCGGCAGCGATTGCCTTCTGGGCGTCCTTTCATCATCGCCGCATACGTCGGATGCGATCCCTGACGGCACGGACTGGCTTGGTTCACCGGGTTTCCGCCTGCCGAACCGTCAGAAAGTGACGTGCTTCGATCAGCGGCTGACATATAAACCTTCGTTTTGGTTGTACTTCCAGCGTGCACTCATCGACGGCCTCCGCGTCGTTCTGCCGGGATACGTCTTTGGCGGCATCGGGATTGCGAGCCTGCTCGTGGTCGTGGCCGTCTACAATTGGTACGGCGTCTGGGGCGCATATACCGCTATTCCGGTGATGTCCTGGTTCGCGCTGATGACCTGCATCGGAACCGTCGTCGGCCTCAAATGGCTTGTGATGGGACGCTTCAAACCCGAGGTTGTCCCACTTTGGAGCCGTTATGTCTGGTGGAACGAGTTGATCAACGGCCTCTACGAAACGCTCTTGGCGCCGCTCATCACGAACTTCTTCGGTACGCCGTTCGCATCCGTACTTCTTCGGCTTATGGGCTGCAAGATCGGCCGCTACTGCTACATCGAAACGGCGCTGTTCTCAGAGTTCGATCTGGTCAACATCGGCGATCACGCGTCACTGAACGCCGGCACCGTGGTCCAGAACCATCTGTTTGAAGATCGCGTGATGAAGTCGTCAGAGCTTCACATTGGGGAAGGTTGCACAATCGGCAACATGAGCATTGTTCTCTACGACACCGTTATGGAACCGGGTGCGGTTCTGGGTCCATTGTCGCTGCTCATGAAGGGTGAGACGATGCCCAAAGGCAGTCGGTGGCACGGCAGCCCAACGGTATCAGCTTGATTATTGCGTCCGCCTGTCACCCTTCGACAGGTGGACGCCCCTGACGAAACAGGCCTTTCCCAAATTCGATCAGCGGTGTGACCACGTAATGCGCGATAGGCATAACCGCGAAACCCACTGCGAGACCAAACAAGCCGTCCAGTGTTGCCTTCACAATCCATTCCAGCGTTACACCAGCCGCCGGCACAGTATGGCTGACGGCAGTGGCTGCGTCATGAATGATGTGTCCTATCCCGGTCCAGCCAAACACCTCGACTCCGTGAATTACGATGGAGCCGCCTACCCATAGCATTGCCGCAGTGCCAACTGTCGAGATGAACGCCATCACGCCGGGCATACTTCTCACAATTCCTCGACCAATGGCACGGGTCACCGACCAATCGCCGGTCCGGCTGAGCTTTAAACCCCAATCGTCCGCCTTCACAAGAATCGCAACCGTTCCGTAGACGAGGGCAGTAATTCCAACGGCGATGAGGGCGAGCACGGCGGCTTGCATCCAGATAGTTTCAGCTTCGACAGTCGCCAACGCAATCGTCATGATTTCCGCTGATAGGATGAAGTCGGTCTTGATCGCACCAGCGACCCGCTCGCGTTCCAGACGCGCGGCATCCAGTGTTTCGGGTTTGGGGCCGTGATCCTTCGACGGTACGAGCCAATGTAGTATTTTTTCGGCACCCTCGAAGCAGAGATAGGCGCCACCCAACATCAGCAGCGGCGTCAACAGCCAGGGAAAGAACGCATTCAACAGCAGTGCAGCGGGCAGAAGAATAACGATCTTGTTGAAAAGAGAGCCGCGCGCAATCTTCATCACGATGGGAATTTCCCGGGCGGCGGGGAGCCCGTGCAGATACTTCGGCGTTACGGCGCCATCGTCGATCACGACGCCGGCGACTTTCGTGCCAGCCTTCGCGGCCTGGGTCGCAACGTCATCAAGTTGAGCAGCCGCCAATTTTGTGAGGGCCGCGACATCGTCGAGAAGGGCAAGCAGACCGCTCATAATTTCCGTGCTCCTCTGAGTGTTTCAGGACGAAGGACGATGCAGTTCGTAAACTTGGAAGCTGTTTGGCTTATGGCGTTCCAAGCGCTGGCGCGCAAGACCTAGGGCGCGCGGCGTGGGTGTAGCCGACCTGGCCAAATTCCATTCACGACCAATTCCGAGCAGAGGTCTATAAGCAATCGCGCCGTCGCGAGACTGGCCCGTGGCCGAACGCTATCCTGTCTCGTAGCGAGATGAAGCGTCCAGTCTATCCGCGGCTGAACGAGCGGTATCGCGGCGATCGTCCCCCGTTCAATGTGCTCTCGGACGAGGTAGGTGGGAAAGATTGTCGGATATCCCTTTTGCACCAACGATACGATGCCAGGAAACGAATCCACATCGGCTATGATCTTGAGACTGACCCCCTCGGACTTCGATATTCGATCGATTAGTCCCCGAATGCTGTGGACCTGGCTCGGCATGACGAGTTCCAACTGGTCGAGCTCATCGAGACGGATCTGCTTGCGCGACGCCAATTCATGCGAGCCTGAAACCAACAGCCTGGGCTCTTCGATTAGGATGGGCTCACTACGCAAACCCGCCATGGGTTGAATGTCGAAGAGTATTGCCATGTCGAGCCGCCCCAACTGCAGCTGCTCGACCAGCACGCCGCTCATCGCTTCAATGACATGAAGACGCACGAGCGGGTGGCGTGTGCACAATCTATGGACAAGTTCCGCCGTAATGCCGCCCGCTACAGTAGTCGGAAGGCCGAGACGGACGTCGCCGATCGGCTCCTCGATGAGGTCCTGCGCGACCGTGGTCATATCAGCTACATCATGCAGAATCGCATAGGCTTTCTGCAGAACGAACTTCCCCTCTTCTGTGACGTCCGCTCCGCGAGAATGCCGCGCAACCAATTGAACTTTAAGCTCATCTTCCAGCCTCTTTAGTGAGGCGCTCAACGCTGGCTGCGTTAGATTGAGTTTGCGCGCGGCACCCGAAAGACTCCCCGACTCCGCGATGCCGATAAGCGTCCTTAAATCTCGCAGTTCCATATGCCCCCTCTGTGCTGCACAACACAGTTGCAAGTACTGCAAATAATTATAGCATCGTTTCTTTGATATAAATATTGTTTATACCTAACATATCTATTTTTCGTATTGTCAATACGCCTTTTTAATCAATAGCGTAATCAAACGATGATGGCCGATGTAATAACCGTGCCACATGCCGTTTTGTTGTGAATCTAAACAGTATACGGGGGTATCTTATGATCGCGCGGCGCGGGTTTACCGCTGTTTGCCTATCGCTACCATTAATGGCTCTATCAAGCCTTGCTCATGCTGACACGATCAGCCTGCGAATGGGCTCAGGGCACCCCATAGGCCTTCTCGCGTACACGGAGACGGCGCACAAGTGGTTCGCGCCTGAACTGAAGAAACGCATCGAAGAGCGTACAGAGCACAAAGTCAAAATCCAGGAGCTGCACGCCGGTCAAGTCGCAAAGGTGACCGAGGTTCTGGAAGCAACGCGCGATGGGCTTCTCGACATCGGCTTTATCAGCCTGATTTTTGAACCCTCGAACGGTTTCTTGCAGACGTTCTCGCTGTTTCTGCCGTTCGGCAGCCCGGACGCCGAAGTGGTGACCAAAGCGGCGCAGGCGACCTTCGCAGAGTTCCCTGAGATGAAGGACGTCTTTGAGAAGCAGCACAATCAAGTTTATCTCGGCGGGTCATGCTTGGCTAATTATGGCCTGGGCACGAACTTCGCCTGGGAAAAATTCGCGGATCTCGAAGGTCATAAAATCGCTGGCGCAGGCACCAATCTCGATTGGATCGTCAAAGCGACTCCTGTCGCCTCAAACCTCAATGAAGCGTACCAGTCCATCCAATCCGGCGTATACGAAGGCTATGTGAGCGCCTCGACATGGTGGAAAGCGTTCAAATTAAATGAGGTCGCTCCGTATTTCACAAAAGCTGATTTCGGTGCGCAGTACGTCAACGCCGTCACCATCAACAAGCAAAAGTGGGATCGCCTGCCAAAAGAAGTGCAGGATATCCTCAAAGAGATGGGTGAGGAGTGGGCCGGCGTTACGGCCGAGGTCTGCAAGCGTAACGACGCAAGTGGCCTTGAACAGCTCAAGGCGCTCAAGGTCGACGTCCGCGAAATCTCCGATGAGGCTCGCAAAGAATGGGCAACAGCGTTGAAGGACTTCCCTCAGCGCATGGCCACTGATGCGGCGTCACGCGGGCTATCAGGTGCCAAAGTCATGAACTTCTACATGACGAAGCTCGAAGAGCTCGGCCACAAGTGGCCCTACCGTTACGAAGTAAAATAATACGTTTGCGGCGTCACTGGGTTCTTCATCCACCTCGTGACGCCCACACCCTTCTTTTACATTCCAAGGAGTGACGCCAGGTGTTGCAGACCATCGACACAGTCGTCGAGCGCATCAGCGAAGCTTTGAAATATCTGGCTGCGATCCTTCTTCTTCTGATCGCGGGGCTCATTACCACTGACGTGGTGATGCGTTCTCTCCTGAATAAACCGATCATCGGCATCGCCGAAATCGTCGCGAACGGCATCGTCATCATCGCCTATCTACAGCTCAGCTATACTGTGCGTATCGGCGCGATGTTGCGCTCGGAACTACTCATAAATTGGCTGGGGCCTCGCGGGAAGATCGTACTTGAGACTGTAATCGCCATCCTCGGCATTGGTCTCTTTAGCCTGATCGCCTGGTCGTCTTATGCGCCGATGATGCGCGCCATTGCGACCAGCGAGTTCGAAGGACATGCCTCATTCCAGCTTCCGACGTGGCCCCTGCGCGTTATCATCGTCTCGTGTTCTATTTTCGCAGTCGTCAACTACGTCCTTCTCGCCGTAAAGGCTGTCCTTAAAGGCGAAACCGCACACACCTCCCATGAGGTCCCTGCAGACGAAAGCAGCAAAGTGGGAGCACACTAATGGGCGGGCCTGAATTCGCGATTGCAATCATTGCAGTCCTTCTTTTGCTGGTTATGTGCAGCGTTCCAGTGGTCCTGGCACTCGGGCTATGCAGCTTCTTCGGGCTTGCCTATCTTACCGGTAGCCTCGAGATAGCTGGTTCGCTTCTGGCCAACACGACATATGAAGCGATCCGAGACTACGTGTTCGCCGTCATTCCGCTCTTCGTGTTGATGGGTGAATTCATTTCGCGATCCGGCGCGGCGTCGGATCTCTACAATCTGGTCAACCGCGGCTTTAAGCGGTTGCCCGGCCGTCTGGCGCTCGCGACCGTTGGCGGAAACGCCGTCTTTGGTGCCGTAACGGGTGTGAGCATTGCATCGGCGGCTGCGTTTTCGCGGATCGCCTACCCGCAGATGCTTCGGCACAATTACGACAAGTCGGTTGCCCTGGGATCAATCGCGGGCAGTGCCTCTCTCGGCATGCTCATTCCACCGAGTGTCCTGCTGATTGTCTGGGGTGTGATCTCCGAGCAGTCGATCGGCCGCCTTTTCGTGGCAGGTGTCCTACCTGGCATTTTATTGGCGACCATGTTCTTCGTCTTCATTATTGGTTTCGCCATACTTCGGCCTTCCGCATTCGGCGGCGCTCACGCGAATACGGCGATCGCGGAAGATGAAAACGGCGAAAGCCGACTCAATGAAGTGTTCGGTGGCCTCGGCGTTGCGCTTCTCATTTTTGCCGTGCTCGGCGGAATTTGGTTGGGCGCCTTTACGCCAACGGAAGCTGCTGGCATCGGTGCACTGCTTGCTCTCGTCCTCGCAGTCCTAAAAGGCGTTCCGCTTACGGGGCTAAAAGAGGCTGTGCTTGAAACCGGACGTATCTCCGCGCCGCTTCTGTTCTTGCTCATCACAGCGCAGATGTATTCCCGCCTTCTTGCACTCGGCGGAATCGTAGACTTCATCCAGACGCTGTTCCTCAGCGTCGGCGACTCTCCACTGACGATTCTCCTCATCATGGTCGCGGTCTGGTTCGTGCTGGGAATGTTCATCGATTCCGTTTCGATCATTCTGCTCACGGTTCCCATCTTCGCGCCCCTCGCGCTGAGCGCCGGGTACGATCCTATCGCGTTTGCCATTATCGGAATCGTCGCGATCGAGGCAGGCCTCCTGACACCGCCGCTCGGCCTGTGCGTCTATACAGTCAAAGGCTGCGTCAACGATCCCGATGCCACTCTCGGGCGGATATTCCAAGGCTCGATCCCCTACTGGATCATCCTCTTGATCCTGGTGTTCCTGGTCGCGGCCTTCCCCGCTCTCGCAACATGGCTGCCATCGCTCATGCAGTGAGCAGCCGCCCCCCCTTACTATCAACGCCAACTACCGGAGGTACGCCCGTGGCACGCCGAATCGTCGATCTGAGTCTGACCGTCGAAGATAATATGCCGGCTCATAAGCTATTCCAGAGCCCCATTTACTTGAAAGCCTTGTCGCACGAAGCGACTCAGTCAATGGGCCTGGGCGTGCCCGGCGACGCCATGACGTTCCAAACAAACTACATCGGAATGCTCGATCACGTCGGCACGCACGTCGACGCGTTCCTGCACGTTAATCCCAAGGGCGCGCCCATCGACGAGATGCCGCTTGACCTGTTCATGGGCAAGGCGGTTTGCTTCGACCTGCGTCACATCGGAGACCTAGAAGACATCACCGAAGCACATATGGCCGAAGCCGAGCAAAAAGCTGGTGTGAAGGTTGATGGGCACATCGTGCTTCTGTGCACGGGCTTCCATGCGCGCAACTGGGGAGATCGCAACAAGATCGTGTGGGGTAACCCCGGCCTCACGGTCGAGGCTACTCGCTGGCTCCACGACCGTGGCTCTCGCATGCACGGTGTCGAAGGCCCTTCAACGGACAAGCCTTCCGACAATATTTTCGCTCAGCACAGGCTGTGCCGCGACCTCGGCATTTCGCACTTTGAGTGGCTCGTCAATCTTGAAGAACTCGTCGGCAAAGGCGAGTTTGAATTCATCGGCCTACCGATCAAATTCAAAGGCGGATCGGGTTCTCCAGTTCGTGCAGTGGCGATCCTGGAAGAGTAATTCTTACACGCTGGGGGAGGCGGCGCGCTTCCCCCGCAAAAAATCTCAAAACACTATGGGAGAGAGCGGATGGCGACCGGGTTTGCCTTCATGGGTGTGCGCGAAATGGCGGGCCTTTTTGCCCGCAAAGAAGCCTCGCCAATTGAAGTGCTCGATGATGTCATCGGCCGGTTGTCAACGCTCGAACCCAAACTGAATATGTTTGCGTGCCTCGATCTTGAGGGCGCACGCAAACTGGCCCAAGCCTCTGAACAAAGAATGATGCGTGGCGAGCGCATCGGCATACTTGATGGCATCCCGACGTCGATCAAAGACCTGATCGCCATGCAGGGGCTTCCGCTTCGTTCCGGGTCGAAGGCCTCGGCGGATACCCCGGCCGCGCTTGACGCTCCCGTCACAGAACGCTTGCGCAACGCAGGCGCCGTTCTCTTGGGCAAATCGACAACCAGCGAGTTTGGCTGCAAGGCTGTTGGCGACAGCCCGCTCACAGGGATAACGCGGAATCCCTGGAACCTTGATATGACCCCCGGCGGTTCGAGTTGCGGGGCGGCTGCGGCCGTTGCCTCCGGTCTGCTTCCCTATACGATTGGAACCGATGGCGGAGGATCGTTACGCATCCCTGGCGCGTTATGCGGCCTCGTTGGCTTCAAAGCGCAGTTTGCTCGCATTCCCATTTTTCCGGTTTCCGCAACACCGACGCTGGCGCACGTTGGTCCATTGACGCGGACCTGCGAAGATGCGGCGGCCGTTCTTTCGGTGATTTGCGGATATGATCGCCGTGATCCGTTCACCGTAGCCGGACCGGTGCCTGACTTTGCGCCAGGTCAACCCGCCGGGCGGCCTCTAAGGATCGCCTGGAGCCCAACGCTCGGTTATGCGCGAGCCGATGCGGAAGTCCTTTCGCTCTGTGAAAAAGCCGCGAAATCTTTTGAAGCTCTCGGTCACCACGTGGATGTTGTCGATCACGTCATGGACGACCCTGGTGATATCTGGACGGCAGAATTCTATGCCGGCGTGGGGACACGCCTGCGTGCAACCGTTGAAACAGCACCCGAATTGATTGATCCGGCCGTTTTGGAAGTTCTCAAAGAGGCGATTTCTCAAGATATGCGGTCCTACTACGACCGCGTGTTCGCACGGTATGCATTCCGTGAAAAGATGCGTGAGTTCTTTGAGGACTACGATCTGCTTCTTTCACCGACGTTGCCGACGGCAGCGTTCCCGGTCGGGTTGAATACGCCGCCGGGGTACGAGGACAGAAGCATCGTTTCGTGGGTGTATTACACTTATCCCTTTAATCTGACGGGACAGCCTGCTGCTTCCATCCCAGCCGGGCTGACGAGTGATGGATTGCCCGTTGGACTCCAGATCGTGGCCGGGGCCCACGACGATGCCCTGCTGTTCGAGGCCGCCTCAGCCTACGAACCGACCTCGGAATTCACCGCCCAAGCGCAATGGCCCACAATTGTATAGCGTGGGAACTTCCGCCTCCGCTTACTCTTCGCGGAACGCCTTTGTGAACTGATCGGTGATGGGTTTCACGATGTAAGATAGGGCCGTGCGGTCTTCTGTCGTGATGAAGACTTCAACTGGCATGCCCGGAAGCAGCGTCTTATCCCCGAGCTTGGCGAGTTCGTCAGGCAGCACTTCGATGTCTGCCATATAGTTGACCTCACCTGTGGCCGCATCGCGCGTCGTTGCCGGTGACACGCGTGCCACGCGGCCTTCCAATTCAGGTGTCGTGCGCTGATTGAACGTTGAGAAGCGTAGCCTTGCACGCTGCCCTTCCGCAACCTGATCGATGCTTACCGGGGAAACTTTCGCTTCTATCTTGAGTTTGGCGCCTTCCGGCACAATGGTGGCCAAAACTGCAGCCGGAGAAATCACACCACCGATTGTGTGAATGTTCAGTTCGTTGATGGTGCCGGATATCGGCGCGCGAATATCCGTACGCGCCAGGCGATCTTCAATTGCGGTACGACGTTCCTGGAGTTCGGAGATCCTGGTGTTGACCACGCTCAGTTCCCGTTGCGCCTCGGTTCTCGCGTTTTCATCGATGGCCATGATCTGAAGGCGGATTTCTCCAACCCGCGTTTTAGCTCGGGCGATGCCGGCATCAATTTCTCCGCGCTCTCCCAGCAATTTTGTCATTTCACGCTCAATCGTGTAAAGGCGCGGTGCCTCGACAAGACCTTTCTGCAGCAATTTTTTGATCTTTGTGAACTCCACTTCGACCAGTGCAAGTTCATCGCCCTTGGCTTTACGCTGCGCCTCCAGTCCTCTCACCTCTTCACCAATTTGATCGACTTGCAACGCGAGCTGCTGCTTCTGGCTATCCCGATGTGTGCGGTTTCCGGAGAATAAGTGAGTTTCGCCGCGAATAGCACCAGATGCGGTTTCGCTTTCGTGCTCCAAGCCGTCAGGAAAGTCGAGCGTAGCCAAACCATCTCTCTCTGCGCTCAGGCGCGCGCGACGCGCCGCCAGCTCCGCGAGCTGCGATCGAACGATGGAGAGTTCCGCTCGCGTCTGGGCGTCGTCAAGGCGTAGAAGTATTTGGCCAGCTTTAACAAAATCGCCTTCGCGAATAGCGATCTCGCCGACGATGCCGCCATCACGATGCTGAACCGCCTTCAAGTTGCGATCAACATTGACAGAACCTGACGCGATGATCGCGCCTGCAAGTTCGGCTGTCGCAGCCCATCCGCCCAATCCAAGAACGAGCAGCATGCTTAAGGCGGCACCTGTCACCATGCGTGTGCCAACGCGAAAAGCTTGTTCATCATCCAACCTGGACTTGCGCGCCTTGTCTGCTTTGTTGCTCACGGCAATTCCTCTGTGTTCCTATACGCCTTCGACAGTGACAAGCACTTGCAGTTCCGCGATCTCTATGGTCGTTTCCCAGACACCGTCTTTATTGAGATCAGCTTCAATTACTGTGTGGCCCAGTTCTTCGGATCGTTCATCGTGGTAGCGAAGGCGTATGCCGTCATCGTCCACCTCTTCGCCATAAACCTTCTCGAACCGGTCCTCGACTTCATCCAAGACCTCCTTGAACAAGTCATGTTTGGAGATCCGTAAGCGGTCTCCATGCTGGAAGTCAGTAATTTCGAAGGCGATTGTCATCAATGTTGACGGGGTGCTCTCTGGCGCGCTGAATTCGAACACGTCGCTCCCATCTCCGCCGGTCATGACGACACCGTTGTTTCTGCCAACGATGAAGTGATCGTCACCACCACCTGTGCGGAAATGCTCGAAGTTACTGAAGCTGTCGCTGCCGATTTCGGCCCCACTCGCCATACCGGACATGATGTTAATCGTCACCATGTCGGTGGCGCTGGAATAATCCAGCCGGTCGAAACCTTCGCCTCCGTCATAGTGGTCGTCGTCACCGTCGCTTGCCGCTACTAAGATATCATTTCCATCGCCCGCTGCGACGGTATCGTTGCCGAAGCCATCCATAACGATATCGTTGCCGTCCCCACCATGGATATCGTCATTGCCTGCGTCACCGTCGATCCTGTCGTCGCCGGAATCGCCGTGGAGCACATCGTGTCCGGCCTCGCCGAACAAGATGTCATTGTGGGCACCGCCGTACAGTGTGTCGTTTCCGGTTCCGCCGAACAGCCGGTCGTTGCCATCGCCGCCAAAGATCAGGTCATGGCCGTCGTCGCCAAACAACGCGTCGCTGCCGCCTTCGCCGAAGATGCGGTCGTTGCCAGCGCCGCCTGAGACATAATCGTCGCCCAAGCCGGCAAATATGATGTCATGGCCGGTTCCGCCGTAGACGACATCATCACCATCGCCCGCGACGATATGGTCGTTGCCGCTCCCTCCAGTGATTACGTCATTGCCCGCACCAGCGTCGATGATGTCATCGCCGCCCGCGCCATCGATCTCGTTGGCGCACTTCGTACCGAGCAACATGTCGGCATCATCGGTCCCAATGATCGAAGCCTCTTTGACCACCCAGAAATACGCAAATTGCTCAACGGCGAACTGGCCGTCACTGACCGCATACGAGACGATCACCGGACCAAGTTCAAACGTGTCCGTCTCGAACAGCCAGCCGTTCTCAAGAGGCTTCAAGGTTCCTGTTGATACCTGCAGATTCTGAACCGTCAACGGATCGTTGTCTGGATCGACGGCATTGCGCAGGAGGTCGCTGAGGCCGATTGCCAGCGTGGCGCAACTCGCGATATCCATCAGGTAGACCGGACCGCTCAAACGGGGTGCTCTGTTGGCCTGTTGCGACCCACCGTTACCGGCACCAGGACCGCTACCTGTTTCCGTATCGCTACCACCATCAGGTCCAGATGATCCGGGTGTCGAAATGGAGCCGCCACCTCCAATACCACTGCCTCCCGAGGCGGAGATCTTGCCACTCACATTGGGGTTGTCGTTGGCCGCTACCGGTTGGAAAATAATGGTCTTCGGCGAGAACCACTCTAGTTTCGGTGAAGGATCCATAAACTGAAATGCTGGAGACTCAGATAGCGTGAAACTTAATGGACGCGGCAAATCCAGCACTGCCAAGGACGTGCTCGATCCCACCTTCTCGGTGTTTTCTCCGGTGGGCGTGCCTGCGACCTGACCTGTCGTGGTTTGTGAGGTTGCGAGTTCCGTTTCGTCCTGCTCAGGAGGGGTGTCGGCCGGGGGATCTTCCTGCGTCTTACTCGCACTCGGGAAGATTGACTTGAGGTAGAGCCCTACGGCAGCGAGTAGCACCACGACATACGCTGGCGTCTTTGAGTTCTTGTCCATGCTCTTATGGACATAACGCTCGTGAGGATCATTCTCTTGGGGTGATGTCTTCGTACCCTTGATTTCGATCATGCCGGCACCCTTTGCGCTTGCCGCTCTAGCGGCTTTTCGACGGGCTGCGGATCGGTGTTTACGCTGCGTGGAACAAATTTCGCGACAACATCTTCCTTTCGACCGAAGGACGTCACGCGACCATTTTGAACGACAGCCACCAAATCGACGGCGGCCAAGGCACTTGGGCGATGAGCTATCACAATCACAATGCCGCCGCGCTCGCGCACGCTTCGCATCGCCAGGGTGAGTGCCGCCTCGCCTTCGCCGTCCAGATTCGAATTCGGTTCGTCGAGAATCACCAGGAATGGGTTGCCGAACAGCGCGCGCGCGAGCCCGATGCGTTGACGCTGGCCGCCCGATAGCGATGCCCCTTGCGGCCCAAGTTGGGTCTGGTAGCCATCCGGCATCCGCACAATCATCTCATGAACGCCGGCAGCACGCGCTGCTGCGACGATCTCCGAAGGATCGGCATCGGGATTCAGTCGCGAAATGTTTTCACCGATCGTGGCATCCAACAGTGCGACGTCCTGCGGCAGGTATCCGATATGACGCCCCAACGCTTCGTCATCCCACTGGGATAAATCAGCATCGTCGAGCCGAACATTCCCGCGAAGCACAGGCCAAAGTCCGGTGAGCGCCCGGGCCAGCGTCGTCTTGCCGCCACCGCTGGGGCCGATGATGCCGAGTGCGTCTCCGGCTTTGAGCTCTAAGCTAACCTCGCTGAGCAGCACGCGGCCTACCGCTGGCGCCGCCACGGTGACATTTTCGATCTTGAGCGATTTTGTTGGATCCGGCAGAGCCATCCTCGGTGCCGCTCCCGCGAGCGAAACAACCGTCTCTTTCAAACGTCCGAACGCAGCACGCGCCGCGACCACATTCTTCCAGTTTGCGATTGCCAAATCGATCGGAGCCAATGCTCTCGCAGACGCGACAGAAGCCGCAATAATCGCGCCTGCCGTCAGATCTCCATTAATGGTCAAAAGCGCGCCCAGACCGAGGACGGCGGACTGCAGAAGCATCCGCAATACCCGCGATATTGCGCTGAACGTGCCGCTGATGTCGGTGGCCCGCGTTTGCAGTTCGAGATGCTCGTCGTTCGCCTCGTTGAAGCGTGCGACCGCTCGTTTCGCGAAGCCCATAGCCTTCAGGATCTCGGCATTGCGCGCGTTGGAATCGGCTACCGCATTGCGCGCCACGACAGCCTGCTGCGTTGACTTGGTCAAGCGACGGGTGAGGATCTCAGCAAGGATCGTCAGGAGCGCCAAGACTGCAGCGCCACCAATCGTCAGGGCGCCGAGATAGGGATGCAGCATATAAACGAAGACAAGAAATACGGGCATCCAAGGCAGATCGAAGAGGGCTAGTGGTCCCTGACTTCCCAGAAAGCCGCGCACCGTATCAACGTCGCGTCCGCGTTCGAGTGCTTCGGCCGTCGAAAAGCCGAAGCGTGGCATGTCTATTGCCACCTGATGAGCGATCGGAGCGATGTTCTTGTCGAGCCGCGCACCAATCCGAACGAGGATCTGCGAACGGATGATGTCGAACATTCCCTGGAAGAGATAAAGACCGATCGCAACTGCAGATATCGCGACCAGAGTTGGAATGCTGCCGCTCGTCAACGCGCGGTCGTAGATCTGCAGCATGTAGAAAGCGCCGGTCAGGGCCAGGATGTTGATGATCCCGGACATGACGAACAGGAAAACGAGTATGCCGCGAAACCCTTGCGTGAGTTGTTCGGCCTGTTTTCTTTTATTCGCTGACTTCGCAGCCTCGGAGCGCATGGAGAACTATTCCTCGGGTTAACTGCCTATGCGAGAACTCTCCCGCGGGCCGGCTCTCGCCGAGCCCGCGGGCAACAGGCGTTACAGATCGAAGTCGCTCTCGGTGAGGTTCTGCGTTCCCTTTATGCTGATCTTGAAGTCAGAATCGGTGCCGCCGCTGGTGTTGCCTTCCACGACGGTGAATTCCTCACCGTCTCTCGTTTCATAGCTGACCAGCAATTCCCCGCTGGCACCGGTGAATGCACCGGACACGAGGGTGAACGACTGGTTGCCAGCTGAGCCACCATTGGCGTCGATTGCGCTCAGATCAATTTTGTCTCCGGGCTGGAAGCTCATAATCGTGTCGCCGTCGGCGTCACCTCCAGACAAGAAGCGGAACGTATCGGCTCCAGCTCCACCGTCCATCACGTTGGCGGCGCTGCTTGCGGTAATGACGTCGTCACCAGAACCCGTTACGACATTCTCGATGCCCCAGAGCGTATCTTGGCCGCTGTCAGCACTGAACGCGCTGCCGATACCCATGAAGCCACTGCCGAGATCGACGGTCGCGTCGGCCGAGACCGCGCTCATGTCGAGGGTGTCATTACCCGTTCCGCCCGACATCTCGTCACCGTAGTAGGTGTCGTTTCCGTCACCTGCATTTGCGACGATCCGGTCGTCACCAGCCCCCGCGAAAACGGTGTCGTTGCCAGCACCGCCCTGAATGAGGTTGCCGCCTGCACCGCCGAAGATGTGGTCGTTACCATCATCGCCGTAGAGCATATCGGCGCCCTTGCCACCGAAGATGTCATCATCGCCGATGCCGCCGAATATGACGTCCCGCCCGTCTTCGCCGCTCAGGAGGTCGTTGCCGCTATCACCTCTGATAATATCAGCGCCAGCGCCACCCGAGATAACATCATCACCGCCGAAACCAAGCAGCGTGTCAGCGCCCGACGTACCGGTCAGGACATCCGTACCCTCGCCACCGATGTGTGCCGTGGGAGCGGGAGTCTGTACGTCGTCGTTATCGTCAACAGTTTCACTGTCGTCGTCATCACCGCTACCGGTGGTGTCGTCATCATTGTTGTTAGTGTCAGTACCGGTGCCATCACCCGTTCCGGTGTCGGTCCCGTTATCTTCATCATCGACTTCGAAAATGTGCTCCGGCAGGCCGGTCAGCCCCGTGTTGCGCGCGATGATGTCTGAGAACTCCTGACCATCGATGAAGGTCTCGTAGAAGTCGAAGTTGTCGAAACGATCGGTGTAGTAGAAGCGATCGCCCTCCTGCAGACGGTCAAGTTGCTCATGAATCACGACCCAGAAGGTTTGTCCGACGACACCGCCATTGATGTGCTTCTCGGCCAGCCCACCAACCCACACGTCGAGGCGATCTATTCCTTTGACAACCTTGGATCCATTCGCACCATCCAGAAGCTGGATATTCGGGTTGACCTCCTGGAAGGCCGCAACCTCCTCAGGTGACAAAACGAGATCCGGATATGCCTCCTTAAATTGCGCGATGACCACATCGCTCAGTCCGTTTCGGGCCTGGAAGTCTTCCCAAGACGTATACGGCGACAGATCACCTGCGAACCCAACCGCCTCCATGACGTATGGGTTCTGGGACATCATCAGATCCGCTCGGATCTGGTTGAGCGTACCCAGGCCAAGGTCACGGCTGCGTGCGACGTTGAAGGAGAAGAGATCGGCGTTGATGCGCACGAGGTCGTTCCGCACTGCATCGACGATGTTGAAGTCAACTTCTTCAGCGGTCTGTTGAACGATACCGCCCAGAATGGAGTCGACGCCTAACTGTTCGTAACCTGGCTGAGGCACGTAGCCTGGAGGCAATGGTCCGGCAAACACACCGCTTTCATTGCTCGGATTGAGGAACGCATCGAACAGGGCAACCTGCGTAGGTTGGCCGTTCTCATCGATGACCGTCATGGTTTGACCGATGAGTGAATGGCCGAACCGATACGCTGCGGCAGCAAACTCGTGAGAGATGCCTGCGTCGGCCTGCGGGTTGTACCCGTCGTGTCCGTGCGATCCTGATCCTCGCATACCACCAAGCAGGGTGTCTGCGAATTCGTCAAAGACGACTCGCTGATATTCCGCTTCGTTGATCATCTTTGCGGCCTGGAACACTTCTTCCGGCGTGCCTTCAAAGCCATGTGCTTCGAGATTTTCAACGTGGAAGTTGTGGTTACGGGCCCAGATCGTATGCATCGAGGTTAGGGCGAAGTTTTCGTTCGCGCGCCCATCGCCGGCGACGTAGTGATCCAGCAGATTGATGAAGGGGTTCGTGTCCAGCAGCAAGGAGTGGCCACTGCCCATGAAATTGGAGGCGATAGATGAAACGACCATCGGATCGAAGGCACCTTCTGCATTAAGCAGCGTGCCAGTGGCACCGCCTTCCAATGGATAGTCGGTATAGTAATCCCGGAAAGCTATCGATCCGTTCGGCAAGGAGTCCGAATAGAAGATAGTGTTGTTTTCCCAGTGATGCTGGATCAGCTCACGCAGGGTGGGGAGGAGATTGAACTCTGGTGCCGACGGATCTGGTCCTCCTGCGAGCAGGTGGCTACCCAAACCGCCTGAACCGTCGCCCTCGCGCAAGAATTGTCCGACGAGTTCATGTGAGCCATAGGCTTGGTTCTGATCGACGTAAGGCGACGTCTTGTTGATGTGAATTGGCACGCCGTTCTCGTCGAATCCAGCAACCGTGCCTCGCGTGAGGTCGGCCGGGTTGTCCGTGCCTGGTGCGCGCTCGGCGCCGGGGCCGCCAATCTCGATGATCCCATTCCCACCCTTCGGGATGAAGTCGAGGCCGTGATCAAAGTACTGACCGAATGCCATGAAGAAGATGTTGGCATCCTGAGCTTTCGGCAGATTGGCTTCCTGTTCACCCAGGATGTTGCTGATGGAGCGCGGATCGAGGCCATCGAAGATCGGGTTGATCGCGCGATTTCCATCGGCATCGGGATCTCCATAGCGAGCTCCGGTAAGCCGAATGAACGGCTCGTCTGCTGCGCCCCAATCGGGGTTGGCGATGTTGTTGCCATGACCCGATACGGTACGTACGCCAGGAACGGAATCGTCGTCACCAGGAATTTCTAGTCCGTTGACCAGAGCCTTAAGTCCCGCCAGGTCGCTCTCAGTGAGCGTAAAGTTGCCCTGACCCGAACCACCGGGAACGACCTGCGTGATGTTGTCATCCGAGAAGGTGATCGAATTACTGCCATTCGACATCGTCACGGTGCCGTCGCCGTTATCGACGATGTTATAGTCGGATGGATTTGCGCCCGGCGGCAGTTCGATTACATCCTGCGGACGCATCATGCCGAGGATCGTATCGTTCCCGCCGTTCGACTTGAACACAATCCGATGGGCCGAACTTAGGGTCGACATGTCGATTGTGTCATCCCCAGGCGTACCATCAATTGTGATCGTGCTGGTACTCAGGCTCGTTGGAGTAAAGTCTCCGATCGGGATGAACGTGTCGCCGCCGCCAGCTCCCGTGATGTGGATCTCTTCGATGTTGTCGAGTTCGGCGATAATCGATGCGTTATCGGTGCCGTTACGGGTGATGACAATTTCCGTGGCGGCATTAAGCCCGGTCATGCCCGCTGCCAACGCTTCAGCTCGCGAATAGATACGGAAAGTTTCCGCGGTCTGATCGCCGGTGATGTGGACTGTGTCCGTGGCCGCACCACCGTTCACGAAATCCCGGCCATCGCCGACACGCCAAAGCGTCAGGTCGTCGCCGCCGCCGCCATTGACCGTGTCGTTGCCTGCGCCTCCAACCAGGACGTCCGCACCATTGTTACCATTCAGGGTATCGACACCACCATGTCCCAGCAGGATATCTGAGCCGCCAGTACCGCCCGTGGTCGCGCCACCGTTTGTACCGTTAAACAAGGTGTAGGTCGTGCCTGCGAAACGGAGCTGCTCAATACTGGTCAGCGTGTCCGTGCCTTCCGCACCGACGGTGTCCGTCACGGTGAGCTGGTTGGCACCGTTTAGCGAGAAGGCATAATTTTCAACGCTACCAGAATAGACAGCGACGTCCGTTCCGCCACCGCCGTTGAGCGTATCGTTACCTTCTCCACCATTGAGCGTGTCGTTTCCACCGAGACCGCTCAAAATGTCATCGCCGGCGTTGCCGTTCAACGTATCGGCGCCGCCAAGAGCACCGATATTGAACAACCCGTTCGTTCCGGTTGCGATGTCATCACCCGCCGTTCCGTTGAACGTATTCGCCAGGAAGGGCACAGCGTTCCAATTGTCACCGACGACACCGGTTGGTTCTGAGAAGACTGTTTCGAGCTCGCCTGACCCATCAGTGAAGCTGACGGCCACACGAAGGATATCGCCGACCTGACTTCCAAATCCGAGTACACCTTCATTCGGCGTGAACGACGCGCCGGTCCCTCCGAGCCCAGCAGGGATATCGACCCAGGTCGTGCCATTATCCTCGGAAACCTGCCACTGGAAGGAGAACGGCCCCAGACCATCAGGATCCTGAATGGCGCTAGTGTCCACCGTCAACGTCTGCCCTTCGGTCGGCGTGAGATCGCTGATGACTGGAACACCCGTGGCCGGCTGGCTTACCTGTACGTCCTGATCCCGGAAGCGAAGGATCTCGATGTTGCGCAAGGTATCAACACCGTCGGAAACGATGTTGGTTCCCGTTGCCGGATCGATCTCAGCCGTCACAGTGACGTGGGTGACGGTTATGCTGCCATCGTCGTTGTAGGTGATCGTGTAATTCGCCAAGTCGTCGTTGAAGACGGCGACGTCAACATCACCCTCATGGCCGCCATCGAGAATTTCACGGACGATGTGCAATTGGTTCGGCCTGATCTCCCGTGCGATGAGCAAATCGAAGAGTGATTTGCCCTGCCAAGCCACGATCGCGAAATCATCCGTAAACGTATGTTTTAGGCTCGTCACCGTGGCGATTTCATTTTCCGCCAAGTTCTCCTGACCGTTGCCCGTGATCCTGATGCGAACGTTCAGCCACTTGTCGCCATCGAGGACGTCGTCGCCGCCGTTGCCTTCAAGAATGTCGCTACCGCCGCCGCCTAAGAGAATGTTGCCGCTGTTGAATGCGATCATCTCTTCGAGTTCTGCCGCAGTCGCGCCAGGCGGTGCTGCGTCGATTAGATTGCCAAGCAGTTCGCGCAATCCATCGATGCGGTTGACACCAGCTTGGGTCAGTTCGTCGTTGAAGAAGACCGCTTCATTCGCCGCTGTCGTGTTGCCTTCGATGCCACCCTCACCATCCGGCAGTGCGGCAACGCGATCATCACCGATCAGCGTGTCATTTCGCTCCCAACCCGACAGCGCTTCAACCTTGTCGAAGCGGTTGCGTAGGATGTCTTGCTGCTCCGTGGTGAAGATCTTGATGCGCATATCGGCGTAGCCGTCGATCTGCGAACCTTGGAAGGTCGACCAGTCGAAGCCGAACATGCCTTCGTTACGCATAACGCTTTCGCCCTGGACCATGATGTCGTCGCCGGATTCAGCGTCGAAATCCTGCTCGTCGGATCCGGCGAACATGACGTCGTGGCCAAGGATGGTCGAGTTAAAGAAGAGCTCCGAGTTGTCGCCAGCGATCGTATCGAAGCCGCCGCCGCCTTCGATCCAGTCATCGCCCTCGTTGCCCAACAGGAAGTCGACGCCATCGCCACCAACGATGAAATCGTCACCTTCACCACCGAACACTTCGGTATCGTCCACGCCGACAAAGAATACGTCCTTGCCGTCGCCACCCATAAGGATGTCCAAACCGTTCGAATTGGCGATTACGTCGTCGCCTTCATCGCCCTTGATAAAGTCTCCGGTATCGCCTTCGTCCGTGATGATGTCGTCACCGGCACCACCCATAATGAGGTCGACGCCCTGGCCACCTTCGATACGGTCATCGCCGCCGTCGCCCCAGATCGCATCGTCACCAAGGTCGCCTATGAGCGTGTCTGCATCATTGGTGCCGCCGAGCACGACGTGCTCGCCGCCAGAGAAGCGCAGATAGTTGCCAGGTGATCCATTTGGATTTTCTCGAACGACTTTGCCGAGACCGAGAGCCTCAAGCACCGGATCGTTTCCGACTGGATCGTCGCCGATCTGCATAGCCTGGTTGACTTCGAGGATGTGGTCATACTTCAGGAATGCATCGATACCGATGTGGTGGGCTACGGTGTCGTCAGCCGTACCTTTGATGCCATCAGGGCCGGGATCTTGAATGAGATCGGTATTGGCCATGATGAGCTTTGAGAATGCATTGTTCTCAAGCTCATTGAGGAAATTCAGGCCTTGGGTACGCGTCAGATAGTAGAAGCGATCGCCGTCCTGCAGGTTTTCTAGCTGTGCTTCGAAGATGGCATTGAACGTCGAACCCAGCATGCCGCCGAACAGCAGAATCCGCTCGGCGAGACCGCCGATCCAGAGATCGATGGTGTTAAGGCCCGTATTCTCGGCGCTGTATGAGCCGGTGCTATTGAGGAACGCTTTCCGATCAGCGTCAAAAGCCGCCTGCTCTGTCGGATCTGTGATTGACTGGTCGCCAAAGACAAGTTTGATCGCCGCGTCGCGGCGGCCCGCAAGACTATCTCCCGCGGAAAGAATGGTGTCATGCGTGCCGTAAGCGGCCAGGAAGTTGACCACCGAGATCGGATTCTTCAAGTTTGCGGCGAACTCTACCCAGCTCTCATATGGCTTGAGGAAGCTAGATCCTGTCGCGGCGAAGAGCTGAGCACGCGCATCGTTAAGTGTGGGAACGCCCGTATCCCTGGCACGTGCAATGTTGATAGCTGCGAGGTCGAGCGGAAGCCCAAGCAAATTGTTGCGGAGTGAACCGACGACAAATTCGTCGATCTCGTTACCGTGGACCAATGTCATGCCGCGAACAATGGCGCCTGCGGCCTCTTCGTGGCTGATGGCGCCGTTCTGGTCAAATTCCACGGGATTGAGAAAGGCTTCGATCAAGCCCAGATCAGCTTCGGATTCCCACGTCGTGGGGTCCACCAGCGGCTGGCCGTTCTCATCGACGAAGATGCGCCCGACCGTATCCGTCAGCATGGAGTGGCCGAAGCGGTAAACGGTGTTGGCAAACTCCGCGAAAATGGCTGGGTTGATGTCCGTCACGCTGTTGAATACGAACGGATCAATGGCTGGTTGCACTTTACGGGCGAACTCTTCGAACACGAGGTGCTGATACTGCATCTCAGTCGCGAACCGCGCCATCTGGAACAGCCGCTCGCCATCCCAATTGAGGGTTTCAGCATAGGCCGCCAACGCTGCCGGGTCCGTAGGAATCGCGTCAACTTCAGCTGGCGTGAGATCTGTCAGCAGCCACTCGTTAATGAAATCGATGTCACCCGATTCAAGAACTGTCTTCTTGTTGAGCGCTACTTGGCGGTTATGTTCCGAGTGGAATACGTGATGGACTGCGGTCAGAGCAATGTTCTCGTTTCCACGCCCATCGCCGGTGATGAAGTGGCGATCGAGAAGTTCATCATCGTAGGTTCCGGCTGGTTGGGCGTCCGCAGGTCCACTGACATCGGTGTCGCTGTCAGCGACCTTCATGCTATCCGGGACACCATCGCCGTTGCTGTCAAACATTCCGGGCGCTGCGTTGTGCGCGATATCATCGAGGAATGCGTGCGCTGTGCGTACCGGGCCCAGGCCACCGTTCACATCTGCAATGACGACGGGCTGGACGATGCCATTTATGTCAACGGTTGCGCTCGCGACGATGTCGTCTGACGTATTTGGAATGCCGTCTGCGCCAATGCCGACGATAACCTGCGGGAATCCATCTGCGCCGCGAATGAACTCACCGTAGGCGTCCGTACGCAGGAGCGGGACATTCAAGACGTCGATGTCGCTCAGAACGATCCCAAGCTTCTCTAGAGCCTGGGCCTTGACGTCGCCCCACGTGGGGAGCCCGCCATTCTCGCCGTTCAGCAAGCGGCCGGTGGCAACGGGTACTCCGTCGACGATCGCATATTCACGCAAGAAGACCTGATGCGACGCGTGCGAGGTATACGTCTGGTTCTGATCGACAAATGGCGTCGTCGTGTTGACGTGGTTGACCTCCCCGTCGGGTCCTTCGACAGGTTGAGCGCGTGTGAGCGCCATGAAGCGCAAGTGAGTGGGCAAGTCGTCGGCGGTGCCCAACACGCCGTCCGCGCCGAGCACGAGCGGATCGTCTTCGTTTAGGGGAATGAAGACCGTACCGTTGTCGCTCTTCGTGATCAGGTCGAGACCGTGATCAAAAAACTGGCCGAAGAACGTCATCCAGCCGTTGAACGATGCGGAAATACCCTCGTCGGGCGCTATGTTGGGAATCAACGAAAGATCTTCATTCGTGATCTCCCGGTGGGTCGCAGTCTCAACGATGCCGTCCACCGCGGGTACATCCAGAGTACCCGGTGCAGCCGGCTCCTTGCCGTATTTCTCGATAAATGCAGCTGTAGCCAATTCATTGTTGAACCAGGCCACGATGGCAGCCGGGTTGCTGATGCTCATGTCGACGATCAAGTTTGAGATGATCCGGGGATCTGCGTCAGCAACGTTACCCGGTTGCCCGTAATCGGTGTTCGTGACGACTGGCCCGCCCGGAGGACCAAGCGGCATTTGATCACCGTCCTGGTCATCGAGGAAGCTTCCTTCAAGCATGCGCGGCATGACCTGGTCCGCAGCACCCCAAAGTTCGCGTCCTTCAACGAGGTTGTTATAGCTGCCATCGACTGTACGCAGACCGAACGGTGTTTTCGGATCAGGTATCGCGCGCGGCGCGGCGGGGTCGCCAAGATAGACGCCATCTGGCCCGTACAGGGCTGGGTCTGTGATCACGTTGCCGTTCGCGTCGAGACGGATCTCCGTTAGGGCCGCACCATTAGAATGCGCTTCGGCGATCTTGATCTGCTTCAGGATGAATTCCAGATCATGCTGATTCAACGTGACGCCCATCTCGGTCTCCATCGGCAACGGTTGAAGCTGTCGACGATGCCGACAGCAATGCGGTCTGCAGACAGACCTGCGATCATGAGCTCCAGGATGGATGGGAAATCGATGCGCAAGTAGGGGAGAAGGTCGGACTCAATGTTCGGACTTGGGTCCAGCTTGGGGTCCGACCAAAGATCCGACTAGACATTGGACCATCGGGCGGGAACCAATCGGACTAAAGGCTGATGGGTGACCAGACCATCGTCTGAGTTTCTCTATGACAGCGTAGACCTTGCTGCGCCGAACGCCGGCACGCGTGCCGCAATTGAGATCTTAAAACGTCAAGTCGCGCCCGTACTTTGTCATGCGAGAGAATGATGGTTCCGTGCTTCCACCGTAGGCGCACGCAAACCAATAAAGGGAGGCACGGCCTCCCTTTTCATCGAGAAATAAAATTGAATAGTTTTTTGCCGTATTCCGGAATTAATTCCGGTAGACTGTGGGGCCGCACTTATGCTCTACAGATAAATTCTGAGCGGCTAATACGACTTCAATTCTATTGCGAGCATTTAGCTTCTGCATCAGAATTGTCATATAATGCTTTACCGTTTTTTCGCTGATTGCGAGTTGATTTGCTATTTCTTTATTCGTTTTACCACGCAGCAACAAACGGACGATCTGCTCCTCCCGGATGCTCAGCTTGATAGCAGCTGCCGCACGCTTGCGCAGCGACGCATCGCGCAACGCGGATATCACTTGTGTCGCAAACCTTTGCGTGATGTAGGTCTCACCGCCCACGACCGCGACCAGCGCTTTGCATAGCTCTTCAGCTGTGCTTCCTTTGGAAACGAAACCACTCGCACCCAGCTCAAGCGCTCGCAATGCGTACTCGACCCCGACCAATCCCGTAAAAACGACGACTTTTGTATTTGGACATTTCCCGTTGATTTTCGACATCGCTTCATATGCGTTGCCGTCAATATTTAAGTCCAGCACGAGAACGTCCGGTTTATGCACAACGGCGCTATTCACCGCGTCGGCTGCGGAAGTTCCCCTTGCTACAACCTGAAAATCTTGAACTCGAGAAAATGCACTAATAAGGCCATCCATCATAATCGGATGACCGTCGATAAACGCCACAGAAATTTTTGACACCTCAATGCTCCACACATCCGTGTTGGAATTAACATAATACTCACAATGTTGTGAAGCGGCAAACTATCTTTTTAGCGTTTGATTAACCCAGCATCGCTCGTTGATCTCATGCGTTTCTATCTATTGACTTTATTGCCGTCCGGCTCATACGCCGGATAGATTGCTCAATGCGAACGTTCCTTTGCATAATTTTTAAGCTGATCTTCCTTGTGCTGTAGATAAACTTCGACACTCCTTCTTCAACCTCAGATGCGAGCCGGCAATCCCGACCATGGACTGGATTAACGCCGTCGCCGCCGCACTCATTCAACATATTCGATAGGATATATTGATGGACTCATTTGCGCCACGCATGGCGCAACGTGAGGCCTTTTTGTGCATTATTGTTTGACTAGCTATATAGCTTAACGGCTATAACGTTGGCATAATACTCGTTCATGTGGGAGGGAACATCAGTGATTAGAACGAGGCGTATCGCGCCCTTTGCTTGTGCTGTCATAGCGTTTGAATCTTCCGTGGTTTTTGCTCAAGACGCCGCTCCGACACCCGGTGCCGACGTGACAGCTTCCGACGCCACAGTGCTCCCACCTATAGTTGTGGTGTCCCCATCGCAGGCCCTCTCCAAGCCCGTTCGCAAGGTTGCACCCGCTCCATCTGTGACCGATGTCGACGGAGCACCCATCGGCCCTCTGCCAGCCTCGAGCGGTTCGGGCAGAGGTGCCGTCGGTGTCTTCACACTCGGGCAGCTGGATGCCATCGGAGGCAGCACCATCACCAACGAGGCGATGTGGACCTTCAACAAAAACTCGCTCGATCAGGCCGTCAGCATTTTGCCCGGCGTTACGATGCAAAACACCGGGGGCAGCCGAAACGAGCGCGATATATCCGTGCGAGGCTTCGACCGGCTTCGCGTTCCATTATCCATCGATGGTGTGCGCATTTATCTGCCAGCCGACAATCGCCTCGACTTCAACCGCTTTCTCACGTCTGACCTTGCCGAAGTACAAGTGCAGAAAGGCTACGTGTCGGTCTTGGACGGTCCCGGCGGCATGGGCGGTGCGATCAATCTCGTCTCTCGGAAGCCGACGAAAGCCATGGAAACAGAAGCCCGCTTGGGGGCGGTGTTGAACGGCAACTCCGGTTCGCTCAATGCATGGAACAGCTACGGCTACGCCGGCACACGCCAGGACGAATACTACGCGCAAATTTCTGGGACGATTCTCGATCAGGACCACTGGAATTTGTCAGACAGATTCACGCCCATCAACCTCGCCAACGAGAATGGCGGGGACCGCGAACACTCGGATATCCGTGACTGGCGCATCAACGTCAAGGCCGGCTACACGCCGAACGCGACCGATGAGTACAGCCTCAGTTATACGTCGCAGTCCGGTGAGAAGAGTGCGCCCCTTCATGTTATTGGGCAGGAAGTGCAAGGCCCGCGTTATTGGACGTGGCCCTATTGGGACATTCAAAGCACGTCGTGGCTGTCCAAAACGCAAGTCGGTTCGGCCTCGTACGTCAAGACGAACGCCTACTACAACACCTTCAAAAACCTTCTTTCGACCTACGATGACGCGAGCTATTCATCACGAACGATGGGGCGGGCTTTCGACAGCTATTACGATGACTATGCCATCGGGGGATTTCTCGAAGCTGGCACAAACCTCATTCCAATGAACACACTCAAAGGTGCTGTTCATTTCCGCCGCGATAATCACGCTGAAGCCCAGCTCGGCCGTCCGGATCTCCCGGGCAGCGTTCGTGAGCCGTGGCATCATAACATCGAAGACACTTGGTCGTTCGCCGTCGAGAACACATTTCACGCGACCCGCCGTCTCGATATCGTGACCGGCATCAGCTACGACAAAAACGTCGTGCATAAAGCTGAGGATTTCGACAACGGCGTCATCATCCAAAACGATACTCCGAACAACGATGCCTGGAATGGCCAAGCGGCGGCCATCTATAGCTTCAGCGATACCGGCAAGGTGCACGCGTCTGTCTCTGACCGGACAAGGTTTCCAACAGTCTTCGAGCGGTTCAGCACGCGCTTTGGGTTCGCGGTTCCAAATCCGGACCTCGCCCCAGAGCGGACGATCAACTATGAAATCGGCTGGGCCGACATTTTTATCGACAAGCTCAAGCTGTCTTCGGCCATTTTCTATTCGGATCTGAAGAACTCGATTCAGCCCGTTTTCGTCGCCAGGAATGCAATCCAGAACCAAAACATAAAGGGTGAGAACTTCGGTGTGGAATTCTCGTTCGATTGGGATATCCAGCCGGGTCTCAGGATCGGCGGCAACTACACATATCTCGAACGCGAGTTGGATTATCTGTCGGCAGGTCCGCGCCCAGAAGGTACACCGCGTCACCAAGCATTTCTGTATTTGGCTTGGCAGGCGACGGACAAGCTAACGCTAACCCCTAGTCTCGAACTCGCCAGCGATCGCAACAGCCTGGTGACCAACTCGACGAGCACGCTCTTGGCATCAAACCCGATGCCAAACTACGTCAAAATTGGGTCGTACGCGTTGCTCAACCTGCAGGCCGAGTATGCCTTCAATGAGAATTTCACCGCGGCAATCGGCGCTACAAACCTACTCGATCAAGATTATCAACTGGCCGAAGGATTTCCGGAACCCGGTCGACAGTTTTTCGCCAACGTGAAAGCCAAGTTCTAGGGTGCTATCACGCGCGAAACCGCGCTCTTCAAGCCGGACCTCCAGACCGGCTTGAAGAGACCTTTCCCTTCCGTGATTCGACGTTGTATCCTGTATGCTATCTCGATGTTCCCGCACGGGGCGGGAACCCGTGATCGGCGCGGTACCCAGCTTTCTGATCGGCGGGTCAACGCCATCATGTGGGGAGGCTATCTCGTGCCGAAATCACTGCGACCTGCACGCTCTGGTGATGTCTCAAAACCTGAGCTTTTCATTCGCCTTAAATTCTCAGAAGGCAGCTTTCTAGGGCCCGGCAAGGTGGAGCTCCTTGAGGGTATCGAGAAATACGGCTCGATTGTCGCCGCGGGCAAAGCCATGGGCATGTCCTACAAGCGCGCCTGGTATCTCGCCGATGAAATCAACGAGATGTTTGAGCAGCCCGTCGTCGTCAAAAAGCATGGCGGTAAAGCAGGTGGCGGCGCGGAACTGACAGATCATGGCAGGGAAATCGTTGCGCATTACAGGTCCGTGCAAAAGCTCTCAGCGGAAGCTGCGGCGACCCATATTCGCAAAATTCGCAAGGCTCTCCGAAAGGATGGGACAGCTTAAATTTGGGCCCGTTTCCGAGATCAGTCTGCAATCCGTTCGGACAGCGACATATAAAGTTACATGAAACGAGACAGCAAGCTTTCGGGCGTCCTCCACGTTCTTCTTCACATGCTCGGCTCTGATGAGCCGGCGACCTCCGAACAGCTGGCTAGGATGATGGGCACAAATCCTGTCGTCGTGCGCCGCATCATGGCCGGCCTCAGAGACCAAGGATTTGTGACGTCAGCGAAAGGCCATGGCGGGGGATGGACCGTCGCCTGCGATCCAACAAAGGTCACGCTTGCCGACATTTATAGAGCCGTAGGTGAACCGACGCTCGTCGCGATGGGCCATCGCTCCGAAATGCCGGCTTGTCTCGTCGAGCAATCCGTCAACCGCGCGCTCAATAGCGCCTTTCTCGAAGTGGAGTCCGTGTTTCTGGCCCACTTGGAAGCCGTGACGCTTGCATCTCTCTCCAAAGACTTTAACCGCAGGCTTGTTCAACGAGGACAGACCTTGAAAGAACAGCGCCACGATTCTTGATATTTTCTAGTTGGCTTGCCCCTGCGCTTATGGAGAGCTGCGGCAGTCCCCCCGCATCTGGATGATTTTTCGAAGCTTCCTATTTCGCCTCCACACGTGCGCAGACGTGGTGGGGTCCGTCGTCCCACCGCACGCGCTCCCCATGCTGCCCTGAACCCCAAATTTATTGGTTCCATTTTGGATGCAGTTTGGCCTTTATTTTCACAATTGTCACTCCACAGGCTGCGATATAGCTTGCCGGCATGACGCATTCACCGTCGCTCTAGCCACATCGCTCACCGGGAGAAAACATCATGTCCAAGCAGAAGCTTGAAGTGCTCACGCCGCAGAACTCGCAACTGATTTTCATCGACCAGCAGCCGCAGATGGCCTTCGGCGTTCAGAGCATCGACCGCCAAACGCTCAAAAACAATGTCGTTGCGCTTGCAAAATCTGCAAAGGTCTTCAACGTCCCGACAATCATCACGACGGTTGAGACGGAATCTTTCTCCGGCCACACCTACCCGGAGCTCCTGAGCGTCTTTCCAGAACACCCCATTCTGGAACGCACTTCGATGAATTCCTGGGATGACCAGAAAGTGCGCGATGCACTTGCCAAGAACGGTCGCAACAAGGTCATTGTTTCCGGTCTCTGGACCGAAGTGTGCAATACGACGTTCGCGCTCTCAGCAATGCATGACGCAGACTATGAGATCTACATGGTCGCTGATGCGTCCGGCGGCACCTCGCTCGATGCTCACAACTACGCCATGCAGCGAATGGTGCAGGCCGGTGTGGTTCCTGTCACCTGGCAGCAGGTCCTGCTCGAGTGGCAGCGTGATTGGGCGCACCGCGACACCTATGATGCTGTTACCGGCGTTGTGAAAGAACATTCCGGTGCTTACGGCATGGGCATCGATTACGCTTACACGATGGTGCACAAGGCTGAAGAGCGCGCGAAACATGGGCCAACACTTGCCCCCGTTCCGGCCACCTAAGTCGCGACTTTCGAAGAGCTTTTAGCCGGCGTCGCTACGGCGCCCGCCCTTCCAAAAGGATACGCGCCGTGAATATTCGCCGCCGCACTTTCGTTCGTGGCCTCGCCTCCGTGGGCGCTCTCGCCACCGTGACACCGCGAACCTCGTGGAGCCAGCCAATGACAGACGCACCCGACCTCATCTTGCGTGATGGGCGCATCACGACACTTGATCGCAACGTCCCCGAAGCGCAGGCCATCGCCATCAAGGATGGGCTCGTGCAGATGGCTGGCACAACCGACGACGTCATGCGCACAGCGGGTGCCAAGACGAAGGTGGTCAACCTCGACGGCCGGCGCGTCATTCCGGGCTTGAACGACAGCCATACCCACCTGATCCGCGGCGGGCTCAACTTCAACATGGAATTACGCTGGGAAGGTGTTCCTTCAGTGGCCGATGCGCTGCGGCTTCTGAAGCAACAGGCCGCACGGACACCGGCACCGCAATGGGTTCGTGTGGTCGGCGGCTGGTCTGAGTTTCAATTTTCAGAACGGCGTCTGCCAACTCTGGATGAGATCAATGCGGCCGCGCCCGATACCCCGGTCTTTATTCTCCACCTTTACGGTCAGGCGCTTCTCAACAAAGCGGCGATCAACGTTCTCGGAATCAACAAGAACACCCCCAATCCTCCCGGTGGACTTATCGAGAAGGACTCGCAGGGAATCCCGACGGGCCTGCTCATCGCCAAGCCCTCAGCACTGATCCTTTATTCGACGCTGGCGCGTGGCCCCAAGCTCCCCATCGAAGATCAGATCAATTCCACCCGCCACTACATGCGCGAAATGAACCGGCTCGGCATCACGTCCGTGATTGATGCTGGCGGTGGCGGTCAGAACTATCCCGAGGACTACGATGTCATTCAACGCTTGCATGATGACGATCAGCTGACGGTACGCATCGCCTATAATCTCTTCGCGCAAAAAGCCGGTGACGAACTCAATGACTATGAACGCTGGCTTACGCTCACGAAGCCCGGCGCCGGTGATGCGATGTTGCGCATGAACGGTGCAGGTGAAAACCTCGCTTGGTCGGCCGCAGACTTTGAAAACTTCCTCGAACCGCGCCCTGACCTTGTCCCCACGATGGAAAGCGAGATCGAGCCTATTGTCGAGCTGCTTGCCACCAACAGATGGCCGTTCCGAATCCACGCCACATATGACGAGTCGATCGATCGTTTTCTTTCGGTCTTCGAACGCGTCAACGGCCGAGCCCCCTTTGAAACACGCTTTATCATTGACCACGCAGAGACCATCAGCGATCGCAATATCGATCGCATCAAAGCGTTGGGGGGCGGCATTGCGATCCAACATCGCATGGCATTTCAGGGCGAGTATTTCGTCAACCGTTATGGCGCAGAAGCCGCGCGGAACACGCCGCCGATCTCCAAGATGCTGGCGGCTGGATTGCCGGTTGGTGCAGGTACCGATGCGACGCGTGTTGCCTCCTACGATCCGTGGGTCGCACTTTATTGGCTAACAACCGGAAAGACGCTTGGAGGCCTTCCGCTCTACGGAGAGGACAATGTTCTCGATCGTGAAACCGCCTTGCGACTGTGGACGAAGGGTTCGGCGTGGTTCTCGGGCGAGGCCGACGTCAAAGGAACGCTCGCACAGGGGCAATACGCGGACCTCGCAGTCCTCTCCGCCGACTACATGAGCGTTCCGCCTGAGGAGATCCGTCGGATCAATTCCGTGCTCACGATCGTCGGTGGCAAGGTTGTTTACGGAGAAGGCAACTACGCGGACCTGTCGCCTCCCGTACCACCGGCATCACCGTCGTGGAGCCCGGTCGGCGCGATACCAAGTCCTGCCCAACGTGCAGATGCTGGCGAGGGGACACACTTCGCTCATTCCTGCCACGACGGATGCCGTCATAGCTGCGGTGTCCACGGCCACGATCACGGCATTGCCTGGAACACGCCGATCCCGGTCGGGGACAAGAAGGCCTTTTGGGGAGCGTTGGGCTGCTCCTGCTTCGCGGTCTAGGTCGACGGTGGAACCCTCACATTCGGAGCCAACGCAATGGATGCCAAGAAAACAACTGAATCCGCGAAGGCTCCGTCGGCGTGGGCCCCGCTCGCACGACCGGCCTTTGCCGTCCTGTGGACCGCCACCATCGTGTCCAACATCGGCACCTGGATGCATGACGTGGGTGCGGGATGGTTGATGACGGACTTGTCACCGTCTCCGCTCGTAGTGGCGGCCGTGCAGGCCGCCACGACTTTGCCGGTGTTTCTCTTTGCCCTTCCGGCGGGCGCGCTTGCTGACATCGTTGACCGGCGCAAACTGCTGCTCATCGTCAACGCGATCTTAGGAGTTGTTGCCGGAATTCTCGCCTTCCTTGTGAGCTTCGGGATGGTGACCCCGACACTGCTTCTTCTCATTACGTTCATCATGGGTACGGGCGCCGCTTTCATGGCCCCGGCGTGGCAGGCCGTCGTGCCGCAGCTCGTGCCACGGCAAGAGTTGACGGCGGCAATTGCACTTAATTCCATGGGGATCAACGTCAGCCGCGCAATCGGTCCGGCGTTGGCAGGCTTTCTTATTGTGGCGTATGGCCTTGCGACACCCTTCTTTATCAATGCGCTGAGTGTCGTCGGCATCATTGCTGCGCTTTTATGGTGGCGGCAGCCGCGCATCGCTGAAAGTCAGTTGCCCCCTGAGCAAGTCGGCTCCGCGATTGTTGCCGGCCTGCGCTATGCACTCAACAGCCGGCCCGTGGCGTGGACGCTTATTCGGGCTCTGGGTTTCTTCATCTTCGCCAGTGCTTTTTGGGCGCTCATTCCTCTTATCGTACGCAACGTTTTAAAGGGCGGCCCCACTCTGTATGGCATTCTTCTCGGGTGCCTTGGCGCGGGCGCAGTCGCCGGAGCGGTCGCTCTACCAAAACTGAAAGCACGGTTCGGGCCAGACATCACGGTCGCGGCGGGATCTATCGGTACCGCTGCCGTCCTCGCGATCCTCTCGTTCACCGACAATCCTATTCTTGCGGCGATCGCCTGTGGGCTCGCTGGGGTATCGTGGATTGCTGTTCTCTCAAGTTTACAGGTCTCAGCGCAGACCGCTTTGCCCAACTGGGTGCGCGCACGCGGGCTTTCGATTTTTCTCACCGTCTTCTTTGGTGCGATGTCCGGGGGCAGTCTGATCTGGGGTAAGGTTGCAACGCTTGTCGGCATTCCCACGACCCTCCTCGTCGCGGCTGCAGGCGCGTTGCTCATGATCCCACTGACATGGCGGGCAAAACTCAACCGAGGTGAGACGCTCGACCTCACGCCATCGATGCATTGGCCTCAACCGCTCGTTTCCGACGAGGCCACACACGATCGCGGACCGGTCATGATCCAGGTGACCTACGAAATCGCGGAAAAAGATCGCGCCAACTTCATCACCCTCATGAACGAACTCTCGGCCGCACGGCGACGGGGTGGGGGATATGGCTGGACGCTCATGCAAGATGCCGCCGACCCGTCCCGGTTCGTCGAAACCTGGTGCGAGGTTTCGTGGCTCTACCATCTGCGTCACCACGAGCGCGTGACCGGCGCAGACCACGCCGTACAAGACCGCATCCTCGCACTGCATCGTGGCTCAGACCCGCCCGTCGTCACGCATTTGATCCGGGCTTAAGGAAACAACAGTGCAGCGGAAATGTCTCCCGCTGCGCTATTGGGATTTGGCACATTCTGGGTACATCGCGCGTACCCCTCACATCAAAGTTTAGGCATCCTTGCTGTTCGATTGAACCTTTTCTGGGGCTCACGAGTTGCTGCTGCTGCCGGGGCTCATTAAAGGAGAATTCTTGATGAGATTAACCTCCATCGCAGCCGGTATCGCGATCGCTGGTTCATTATGCGTCGGGATGCCCGCCGCTCAGGCCGCACCGTTATCGCAACCACAAACTACGCAGCAAACCATCTTTCGCCCATCGCTCCTCGAAAAAGCGCAATGGGGAGGAAGCTGGCGTCGCCACTGCCGCCGGTGGCGGCGTGAGTGCCGCTGGCGTTGGGGTGGCGGCTGGCGCTTTCGCCGCTGCATGGTGCGCCACGGGTGCTAAGCGGTTCGGCTAACGATGCCTGACATTGGCACGGCTGCTTCAGGCCGTGCCATCCGCGCGTGATGCGCATCTTCCACATTGCAGTCTACGGCTCGTGCAAGAGGCTAGCCAATTGTGTGTTCTGCCGACTTCCACCCAAGTGGTCAGAGCCGTAAGAATGAGCGGCTGTCGACTTACTGACAAGAATGATGGGAAACGCCTCGTTCAGACGAGGGCTTAAACGCAAAACTCGATGCCAAACGGTGAGCGATCTCGGCGGTTCGTGTTTGCGCCTCGGCAACTGAAGCGCGATGCCGGTCATCCTTGAATTCCTGGTACTCGATCGTGACGGTCTCGATCGCTTTGGACGATACGCCGAGATAATGGGCGCAGGCGGCCAGAGCCGGATCGAGCGCGTTCTTGTCAGCGCGAACACCGCCGGGAACAAAGCCAAACTCCCCGCGGGCGGACAGCACAACGAGATGTTTTCCGCTCAGGATGGGCTCAATCGGGAAGTCTCCGCGATTGAGATCAAAGGAAAAGGTCTTGCCGATCCTGGCAACCTGATCGAACCACGCTTTCAAGGATGCCGGCATCCCGTAATTATACATTGGCACACCCATCACGATAATATCGGCCGCGATGACCTCATCGATCAGTTCATCCGATATGGCGAGGTGATCGCCCATCCAGGCTTCACGCTCCTGCGGAAGCGTAAACGCGGCATGGATGAAGCGATAATCAATGAAAGGCGGCGGCGTTTGACCGACATCGCGTGAGACCACTTGCGTATGGGGAGCGACGTTGACAAACGTGCGCTCGAAAAGGGCGGTCAGCTTTCGGGTCAGCGATCGATCCTGGAGTTGCGCGCTCGCGTCGATCTTCAGCAACGTGCTCATGGGCTAGCCTCATCGGTTGGAGACGTATCTTTCTTCGTCTGATCAACGGAATAGTGTTGGCGGCCGCTATTGGCGAAGGGCGATCTCTCATGCATATGATGAATAAGATTCATGAAGAGCGGAGTAAAACGTAATGCGTCGACTGCCGCCGCTACACGCCTTGCGGGCCTTCGAGGCAGCTGCGCGGCATCAGCATTTCGGCCGAGCTGCAGAGGAACTGCACCTCGATCCGACAGCCATCAGCCATCAGGTCCGGAAGCTGGAAGATCTGCTCGGGGTTTCTCTGTTTCACAGGCGCCCCCGTCCTCTGCGGCTTACCGAAGCGGGTGCCAAACTGTTCCCGGTCCTGCGGGACGCGATGGACCGGATGGCAGCGGCAAGCGAAGAGGTCAGACAGGACACACGTCGGCCCTTGGTCATTTCGATGACGATGGCCTTCGCGGCCGAGTGGTTCACGCCTCGCCTGGCTCGGTTGAAATCGGAAACCGAGCTCGACATCACCGTTCATGCCGACAATCGCCCGGTCGATCTCCGTGCCGGAGACGTCGATCTGGCGATCCGGTCTCGGGAACAACGCGGTCTGGACGAGGCGTGGTTCCACCTGTTCGACGATCGCCTGATCGCGGTGGGAACGAAGAGCTTTCTCTCCCAGCACGGGCATCCAAACCGGCCAGAGGATTTGCTGCGGGTTCCACTTATTCATTATCGCTGGACGTTGGATCACCGCCAATCGCTCGGATGGAAGAGGTGGTTTGCCGAAGCAGGATGCGCGCCAGGCGATCTTTCGTCGGCAGGCGATTTCAGCGAAGAAAGCGTTGCCATTCAGGCCGCCGTCTCTGGTCTTGGCGTGGCGCTGCTGTCGGAGTGTCTGGTCGCAGACCATATCGGACGGGGCGACTTGGTCCAGGTCAGTGAACACAGTCTTGCGATGCCCGCCTTCTGGGCCGTCAGGTTGAAAGACCACAGGCGCGCCAGCGAACTCGATCTGATGATTTCGCGAATGAAAGCGAGCCTTGGGCCTGACTGACCTTTAAACCTTGCTCTACCAGAACAGACGAAACGTCGAACTACGTCTACGCTATTGCTCTCTCGAGTAATCCATGAACTCGGTTGCTAAGCCGCAGCATTCCCTCGGGTTTTGATGAAGCGTTCCAGCTTACCCAGCGTTTGCAAGCCCAGTTCGACTGCGCCGAATCCCTTCGCCTGTTGAAACTCGGCCTCTGTGCTGAACACCATGCCGAGCGTCACCTTCGTCGCTCCATTCTGATCCTCGAACGAGGCCCAAGCGTCGGCGTGTTTCGGCCCGTTCTCGCCCCATAGCAGTGTATAGCCGATCCGCTCTTCAGGCCGAACCTCGGTATAGAGATGGTGGTTCGGGAACACCGTGCCGTCAGGGGCGATCATATCGAACACCCATTCGCCGTCCGTTCTCAGGTCGATCCTCTTGGTGCGACAGGAAAACCCGTCCGGCCCCCACCATTGCGGCAGCGCCTCAGGATTCATCCAAGTGTTCCAGACAGTGGTTCGCGGTGCCTGGATCACGCGCTGCAGTACCATGGTTCGCTTGGCCGCTCGGGCGAGATTGTCCAGCCCCGCGTCAAAGCCCTGTCGGTAGCCCACCTCCATACCGTCAGCCAGCGAGGAAAGCTGCACCGTCACGACCAGTCGGCTGCGTTCGTCCGTGCCGGAGAAATCAGCCGTCACCAGCGCTGTCGATTGCGTCACTCCTTCAGACGAGACTACTTCGTAATTCACGCTGCGCAGCGCTGGCTGCCACTCAAGCCAGCCACACTCACAGCGGATATTCGGCTGGCCCTCGACCTTGCAGAGCGAGACTTCGCGCCCACCCACTCCGCTGTCGGCCTCCAAAAATTCCACAATGACCGAGGGCGTTGGAGCAGACCAGACCGCGCGCGCGGCTGGGGCCGTCCATGTCTGCCACAGCACCGACAATGGCGCGGCCACGTCCCGCTCGAAGGTCAGAGTTGCAAAGCGGCCCTTCGCAGGATCGCGCGCCGCGGCGAGCATCCCATCCGGATTGAAGTTCGATGTCATTCCCTGCGCTCCTTCATCGCTTTCATCGCAAACGCCTCCAGCCGGTCAAGGCGGTCTTCCCATATGGCTCTCTGTTCATCGAGCCATGTCTGAATCGGTTCCATGGCCTCGGGTACGATGGCGCAGGTGCGTACCCGCCCATCCTTGGAGGTGGCGATCAGCCCTGCCTCCTCAAGTACCGAAATGTGCCGCATCACCGTGGGCAGGCGCAGGCCGGTGGGCTCCGACAGGTCCGTGACCCGCGCAGGCCCTTCCGCAAGCCGTGTCAGGATCGATCTACGGGTCGGATCGGCCAGAGCGTGGAAGAGCAGCGAAAGTTCCGGATAATGCTTAGTCATATGACTAACTATCATCCGCGCGGCTGTTCGCGCAAGAGAAACTTCGTCAACTTGCTAAGTGTTATTGAACTGGCGCACCCCACCCTTGAAGCAGTGGGCGCCTTCCGCGACGAGCGGAGGCGGTCTGCAGCATGTGATCGGTAATTGTAGTCGAGCGCTGTCCCCGCCTAATTGCGGGCGCGAGAACCACGTCTCGCGACACAATAGTGTCCCAGGTGCCAATTTTATGAGGCAAAGAGAAGAGCCGTCAGTTTGCGTCGGCGTCTTATGGCGGAGGGAGAGGGATTCGAACCCTCGAGACGGTTGCCCGCCTACACGCGTTCCAGGCGTGCGCCTTCAACCACTCGGCCACCCCTCCGGACTGATCTCGCAAGAGAAGGCGCGCACTATAGCGAGATCGTGAGCGAGCGCAATACACTGATTGCCTCAATGATTTCAACGGAATTTAGAGGTTCGTCGAATCGGAATGCCCAGAGGCGACAGGGCGCAGGATGGCGAACTCTTGTGTTGAAGATAGCATTCGCCATTGTTGACCTTGCGCGCGCCGCATCTCCCCGCTAGCCAAGAGGGGACAAAACTGTCGGCAGGTGCCCGCCCAATGATGCTCATACGCCAGCTTGCTCACCTCATCTCGCGGATTTTGATGATCCCGGTGCATGTGGCGACCTACCTCGTGCGGCTCGTGGTGCGTTTCGCAACGCTGCTTGTACGCCTGATCGGCAACATTGGGCGCACCGCGCTGCGATTCCTCGCCTATGTTCTGCTGCTCGTCGCCGCTATCGCCTTCGTCGCGGACGCGACTCCTGCGCTGAGCGGCATCAGCGCGTTTCGCGGAACACCATTTTCGGAGCACATTGCCGAGCTTGCACCACAATCGCTGATCGCGGCCCAGAAGGCCGTGTCGGAAGCCACCTATCCGTGGGTCTGGACCTACGGTGTAAACCTGCTTATCGGGCTTCCAACATTCCTGCTTTTCGGGCTCGCTGGAACATGGGCCGCTTATGCAGGCCGTCGACGCAAACAGATCGACGTTTACGCCAACTGAGCTTTCTCTTCTTGGAGCTTATCTGCCTGTCGAGGGTGGTGGCACGGTCGCGGGGCCAGACCAGATGCTGCCGAGCAAGGCTGCATGGCCGATATGGCTGTCATCCCGCTCAGACGCGATACCCAGGCCAACCAACAGTACCAAGCTGCCGACCATGATCGTCATCATGAGGTTATGGCGGGCATTGAGCGCTTTGATTTCTTCGGGCTCAATCGGCGCGACTTCGCGTCCCACAGCCATCAAACCAAGGAATTTCTTCATGGCCGACCGACGCACGTCGCCGCCGTCGATAATTTCCGCATCGGCTCGCGCGGCGATCTTCTCGCCGATCTCGGTGAACGGCAAGCAGGGGTCCACATTGGCTTCGTTGACATACCCGAGACGATAATAACTGCCGTCCTTCAATCGAATGCGTGCGCCCTTCATCATAACGGGGGCCAAAGTACCACCGTAGACTTCGCGTCTGATTTCAATCGCGGCGATATCTTCATAGGGGATGTCACGGAGTTCATAGCTGAACGGCGACATGAGCCCCCGCCCCTGGGGCAAGCTCAGTCGGACCGTCTTCTCGCCGAACACCACGCGTGAACGGATCGAGAAGATCAGCTCTACGAAGATTAAATACATGATTGCCGTGAACGCGACGGCAAGTATGGCGAGACCGACAGTGCCTGCCCAATGCCCTTGGGACACACGCCAGAACAGCATAGGTCCGAGACTGACGAAGAAGGGTAAAAGGAGAAGGAAGATCAACGAGAAGGAGATCGTGCGCCCAGCGCCTGCCTGGAACCTCTCTCGCCCCTCGGTCAGAGCCCCTGTGGGTTTTGGGCGTGACGCCTTGGCAGTCTCTTTCTGGGGCGCATTTTCCGCGCCGGATGTCGCCTCAACCATCACATCCCTCCTACACCGTTACCTCAAACGCCCCCTGACGACGCTGGTATGCCCATATTTTCGGGGCATTTGCCCCGAGTTCGCGAAGTCGTGTTGTCCGACAGACTATTCTCACGCACGTTGACCTTCGCACGGTGGCCGGGCGGACTATATCATTGGAAAAGGCAATCTGAAGGTGATTTGCGATCATGTTTTCGTTCTCAAAGAAGATTGAAATGCCGCAGCCGTCGAAGGCTTTACCGGGTCGTCCCGACCCAATCCCAACAGCCGAAACCCACTACGTGCTCGGCACGAAGCTGCAAGAGCCCTATCCTACCGACACCGAGAAGGCCTTGTTCGGCATGGGGTGCTTTTGGGGCGCAGAACGGAAATTCTGGGAACTGGGCGAAGGGATTTACGCTACGGCGGTTGGTTATGCGGGCGGATTTACGCCGAATCCGACCTACCACGAGGTCTGTACGGGCCTGACCGGGCATAACGAGGTGGTGCTCGTTGTCTATCGGCCCGAGATCATTTCCTATGAACGTCTGCTGCAGACATTCTGGGAGAGCCACGATCCAACGCAGGGGATGCAACAAGGCAACGACGTTGGCACGCAATATCGCTCCGGCATCTACGCATTCACGCCAGCGCAGCGAGACGCGGCGGACTCCTCGAAGAAAATGTACGAAGCCGCGCTAAAGGCGAAGGGATATGGGCCGATTACAACCGAGATAAAGGACGCGCCTGCGTTCTACTTCGCCGAAGCTGACCACCAGCAATACTTAGCAAAACTTCCGCACGGATACTGCGGACTGGGTGGCACGGGCGTCAGCTGTCCGATCGGCACAGGGGTGTCGCAGGGCGCATGAACCTGCGCTTCGCGCGGGCAAAAAACGACGGTCAACGCGTGGGGGATACGGCCGCAGCCCGTGACACCGGTTTCCGTGCGGGCGCCAGAACATGTTCGATCTGGTTTTTGGGGCTACCGGCCGATGCCGCGGCGAGAACATCCTCGCAAGCGTTCGGCAGATCCGTCAGCGTGACCTCGGGCTTGGGCTTCGACGGCTTCTTGGCCTCAGTCTTCGACTTTGGCTTTTTCGGCTGTTCCAGCCACGCCTTTGTGTCGCGATACCATTTTTCGGCATGCGCACAGCTCGTGTGGGTTGGTGGCCCTTGTCCGGTACATCCGTCTGAATTTTCCGGGCATTTGATGCGAATGTGCATATGATAATGGTGCCCAGGCCAGCCTTGAATCTTTTGCAGCCAGGGCTTGTCTCCGCCTTCCGCCCGGCAGAGGGCGAGTTTTATGGCAGGGTTCACACCAATCCGCTCAACCTCGGGATAGGAAGCAGCACGTTGGATAAGTTTCACGTGCTTGGTTGTGAATACCTTGGGATCAACTGACAAGGTGTCGGCCAGCATTGATACGGCTGACGTCGTTTCGCGCTCCGCCCAGCTCAGTCGCCGATCCGGCATCGGTGTCAGCCAGATATCAGCATCAAGCCCAATCTGATGGCTCGCGTGACCCGACAGCATCGGTCCGCCGCGCGGCTGTGTTAGATCGCCCACAAGGAGGCCAGGCCAGTCGTCCTCCCGCTTGGCGTCCGTCGCCAACCTTTCAATGAGCTTGATGAGATTTGGATGGCCCCAATTGCGGTTGCGTGACAGACGCATCGCCTGCCACGCCGGCCCGTCAATCGGCAAGGCCTGACCGCCCGCTAAGCAACCGCGTGAGTAAAACCCAATGGCACGTGGCTTGAGGTCAGCGGGGCGATCCTTGGAACCAAACAGCTGTTTTGCCGGTGTCGGCTTCGGCACGGCTGGTTTAGGGGCCGGAGGCACAATCACGTCTGCAACGGCCGTCTGAGCGATGGCGGCAGGCGTAAATGCAGCCGTACCTGCTGCACAGGAAACGACGATCGCACCGGCTGCAACGAGCCGTGTCAATAGAAAAGCTCGCATTTCTCAGCCCCCGTAGGCCAATTTTGAACGAGGTTAGCAAATGCTAGTCTCTGGTGCGACGAAATTGAGGCAAGCCTTTTCTGTGGTCTCGTTCAGACACGTTTCACGTTGGGATTTGGCTGATCTTTGGGTGGTTCATGTCGGCGCGCAAGTGGCTTCCAGGGTAGTCTCAGGCTCCACCATAGCCGCGTCGGATCCTCGGTTTGATACTGCGAGAGACCAATGGTCATTCCTTCATGGCCGCCTTTCGGCTGTGGCACGTAAGTTCCGAACAACCGATCCCAGATCGACAAGTTGAAGCCGTAGTTGGAATCGTGTTCGCGATTCAGCACAGAGTGGTGGACCCGGTGCATGTCCGGTGTCACCAAAAACAGACGGAGAAACCCGTCAACCGAAGCGGGCAAACGTAGATTCGCATGGTTGAACATGGCGCATCCGTTGAGAATGACCTCGAATAGGATGACAGCCAGAGGCGCCGCGCCCAACGCCAGGACGCAAACGATTTTCCAAAGCATCGACAGGCCGATCTCGATGGGGTGAAATCGCAACGCCGTCGTGACATCTATGTCTCGGTCCGCGTGGTGCATGCGATGCAGGCGCCAGAACACGGGGATTTTGTGCGACATCAAGTGCTGGAACCAGATGGCCAGATCAAGCACCAGAAGGGCAATCACGATCTCAAGCCATCCCGGCAACGCAACCATGTTCAGGATGCCCCAGCCATGACTGGCCGCGAATATCGCCGCGGCAACCGCAACAAGCGGAACGGCCAAGGCTCCCATCGCGCGTACGACGAGGCTACCGAGAGCAACGATCGAGATATTGGTCAGCCAGCGCCGAGCCTTCGAGGCCACCAGCTTCCGGCGCGGCGCCCATAGCTCGCAAGCTGCCAGCACGACAAGGATCGAAATGAATGCCGAAAGGCGAAATATTGGTTCAGAAATGCCGGGAAAAACGTCCACTGGCTTTGCCTCGCTCGAATGAGTGTTGAGACTACACTGGCGCACCCCATTGCGCACATTCCCTCACGAAGCTTTGTGAAAAGCCTTTCGGGGATGGTGCGCGTGTCACTTCGGCCAACAGGCAATACCATGATCAATCTACTGACCTGTGCCCCGGAAAAATCGAGCAAGTCTCGTTCCGCACTGCCGCATCTCTTACTGGCACACGGAGCGGGGCAAGGCATGGCAAGCCCGTTCTTCGAAACGCTCACTGGCCTGCTTGTGTCGGGCGGGGTCGGCGTTACCCGCTTCGAGTTTGCTTATATGGCGGCGCGCCAGCAGGATGGCAAACGACGACCGCCGCCCCGGATGCCGGTACTTCTGGATGAATACCGCGTCGCCGTAGCCACGTTGCGCGAGATCCTTGGTTCCAAGCCACACATCGTTATTGGCGGCAAGTCGATGGGTGGACGCGCCGCCAGCATGATCGCAGATGATCTTTTCACTAAGGGCGCCATCGCCGGCCTAGTGTGTCTGGGCTATCCTTTTCACCCGCCGAAGAAGCCCGACACGCTGCGCACCGCTCACCTCGTACACTTACAAACGCCCGGACTCATTGTGCAGGGCGAGCGCGATCCATTCGGGACGCGTGACGACGTCTCAAGCTATTCCCTATCGCCGGCGATCCAGATCGCGTGGATGGGCGACGGCGATCATGACCTCTCGCCCCGAGTCAAATCCGGGTTCACGCGAACAGGCAATCTGGAGACCGCCGCCGAAGCCATACATTCGTTCCTAGCGTGCCTCAGCAAGTGAACCACGACCGGCCGGTTCACCTGTGTGCGACCAGACTAAACGTCACAGCGGCTGGTGGCGCGCAAGGGCTCCGCGTTCGATCGCGGACGTCGTTAGCTTGTCGAGATGCAGATGCTGACGGAGCAATTGCAGGAAGCGACGCTCCTCAATTACGACGTCGTCGGTTACAGCAACCTCACATGCAAGCGCATACGCCGTTTCGCGAAGATGCTCGGGGAGCGCCGAAGCGATTGTTTCGAGTGTTGCGATCAACCCATCCGGGCCTGACATTAACTTGCCGCAGGCCTGAGCGTGCTCAATCAGGCTCGTCTCGTCGAAATCGCGGAAAACTGGCAACTCCTTGACGATCCAGCCGATGCGTCTCAATTCGGGGTCCGACATAAGATTATCCACCGCCGAGGTGGTAATCATGGTGTAGATCAATGCGGCTTGGGGCGAAATTTTTTGGCTCATGGTTATCCCTCTTGTTCCCCGACGGGGCTCTATGTAGCTGACCGGCTCGTTATCGCAAAGAATGTCTAAAGTTGCATGAGCTAATGCTAGATGCGTTGACGAATACGATCGCTGGCAACTAGGGTCATTCCGCTTTTCGTTGAATGACGGAATGACCCTAGTTGTTTGTTTTTATCGTGCTTCTCATCGGAAAACCGGTTTCCACTTTTCCGGAAGCACTCTAGGTTGCCGCTGACTTCGTGTTCTTTCCGGTTCCGGCGAACGTTTCGGTGGCTTAATACCCTACGTATCAGACGTCTTGCGCGACAGCCCAGCGCGCCTCTTCACCCGGACCAAAACCTACCAGAGCGAACTATGAGCATCGACATTGACCCGGATCTGCTGGCAGCCGCCAGTACCGCTAAGGCGTGGCCATTTGAAGAAGCGCGCCGCCTGATCAAACGGCTTGAGCGGAATAAGGACGGGCAAGAAAAAACGGTCATCTTCGAGACCGGCTATGGTCCCTCGGGCCTGCCGCACATCGGCACGTTCGGTGAGGTTGCACGCACGTCCATGGTGCGGCATGCTTTCAACGTGCTGACAGAGGGGCGCCGCAAGACCCGCCTGATTTGCTTTTCGGACGACATGGACGGTTTGCGGAAGGTCCCCAGCAACGTGCCGAACCAGGAGATGCTGAAAGAGTATCTGGATAAGCCGTTGTCGCGTGTGCCCGATCCATTTTCGAGTGAGCATCCAAGCTTTGCCGCGCACAATAACGCGCGGCTCAGAGCCTTTCTCGACAGCTTCGGCTTTGACTACGAATTCTACTCTGCGACCGAATGCTACACGAGCGGCATGATGGATGCGACACTGCTGCGCATGCTCGCCGCCTATGACGACGTGATGAACATCATCCTGCCAACACTCGGGGCAGAACGTCGGGCAACGTACTCACCATTTCTGCCTGTGTGTCCTCGTACCGGAAAAGTCCTGCAGGTGCCGATGATCGCGCGCAACGTCGAAGCGGGCACAGTCACATACGTCGATCCCGAGACTGGGGAGAATGTTGAAACCAAGGTCACCGGCGGCGCGGTCAAGTGTCAGTGGAAGGCAGATTGGGCGATGCGATGGGTCGCGCTTGGCGTCGACTACGAAATGGCAGGGAAGGACCTCATCGACTCGGTCACGTTATCGTCCAAGATCGCACGCGCACTCGGTGGCACGCCGCCAGAGGGCTTCAACTACGAGCTGTTCCTGGACGAGAAGGGAGAGAAGATCTCCAAGTCCAAGGGGAATGGCCTGACGATTGATGAATGGCTTACTTACGCATCGCCAGCGAGTCTGGCGTTGTTCATGTTCCAGAAGCCGAAGACCGCAAAGCGGCTCTACTTCGATATCATTCCGAAGACAGTGGATGAGTATCTGCAGTTTCTCGCGTCCTACGAAGGACAGGACGCGAAGCAGAAACTTGAAAACCCGGTCTGGCACCTGCACGACGGGCATCCGCCAGCAGCAGAACTGCCGATCAGCTTCGCGCTGTTGCTCAATCTTGTGTCCGCTTCCAATGCCGAGGATAAACAGGTGCTCTGGGGATTTATCCGGCGGCGCGCGCCCGGGGCGACGGCTGAAAACCATCCTCTACTCGACGAGCTCGCGGACTATGCGCTCACCTACTATCGAGATTTTGTTGCGCCGACCAAGCAGTTCCGAGCGGCCAACGAGCAGGAACGGCAAGCGCTCAGTGCTCTCGATGCTGCGTTGGCAGCTGCCCCTGCCGATGCCAGCGGGGCCGATTTGCAAAATCTCGTTTACGAGGCGGGCAAATCAAACGGCTACACGAAGGAAACGCTGCGCGAGTGGTTCAAGGCGATCTATGAAGTCCTGCTGGGCTCATCACAGGGACCGCGCTTCGGTTCGTTTGTCGAACTCTACGGGATCGACAACACCCGTACTCTGATCGCGAAAGGCCTCAACGGCGAACTGATCAAATAAGATTTCAGGACAATGCCGTCCCCTTTACCTCACGAATTGTCCGAGGACGGTCTTGTGGTATCGGGCCGGTCTGCAGATGTCTGGGGGTCATGTTCAGCCGTGTCATCGCCCACGGCGGTGTTTTCATCGTATTCGGCATTCGCTTGAGGTAGACGTACACGTGCCGCACGGATGCGTTGGATCGACGGGCCACGCTCGGGGAGTTCTGGGATCGGTCCGTCAATCCGCCAAATTGTTTTGAACGCCTCCATCAATCGAATATGGCGCGCTTCAAGCGTCGCCCGCGTCCAATCCTCCAGACTGCGAAACTCTTCAGTCAGATGCAGTGCATGCGCCTCCGCGTCGGGGAAATAGATGTCATGCTTGGCCCTGAAGTCATGCTGGCGCGCATCGGCATTGCGGCTTTCCTCCATCAGGAGAAGGTTCCCAATGGACCAGGCGCATGCCTGACGATTTTCCGCACCCGGAAAAGCCTGATTCCAGCCACTCGCACGCGCCAAACGTTCGCCTTTCGGCAAGACATGCTCGACGGTGTACGCAGTGTTTTCGAGCAAGCCAAGATAATGCGAAATCGGCAGACCGCTGAAATGCGCATCAAGGCGTATCAGGATGGCCTTCGACGCACCATTGGCTGCATCCTTGAGTCTCAGAGCCGCGCGCCGCAAAAGCGCGGCTTGTTGATGGTCGTCCAGCGCAAACAGACTTTCGGGATCGCGGACGCTGTCGCTGGCATGCAGTTCTGCGATAATCCGCCGGTAAGACGCGCGTCGCTCACTCTGGATGGGGCGCAGCACGGAGAGCGCCAGGGCATAACGATCGAGGGCTTTCAGAAATGCGCATAGGGCCGTCTGATCCTCCTTGAAGCGGATCAATGCCAGCATTGCGACGGGGACCCATTCGTCATCGCAGAAACGCTCCAACACGCGCAGACGGCCCAACAATTCGCCAGCCTCGCGCATTGTATTATGTCCGTCCTCACGACCCCGGGTCACAACGTAGGCGTCGGCCATCGGCTCAAAGATTGACTGCGCGAAACGCTGCGGACCTCCAGCGCGCGCGACCGCTCGGCGCAACTGCGTGATCATGCGGTCGTTAGACCATTCCTGCGCGAGCCCTAGGTGTGTAAAGAACGTCTTGCCCTGACGACGACCAGCTTTGCGCGGTTCGCGATAACGCGACATCTGAGCGATGATTGGCTGATAGCGGCGGCGTTGCTCAGCATGGAGGGGGCCAATGACTTCCGCGAGGATGACATCCTCTTCGGTAAGCGGAAGGCCGGGTTTGTTGATGCTGAGGAATATCCCGTGCGCATAGTCAATATCGTGCGTCCAGAGAGTCAGAACTCTACAGCTTTCAAATAGAAACTCGGCGATGCCTGCACGTCGCTCAGCCGACATTGGCCGGATGCGCCGAACAAAGAAGCTGCGTATTTCCTCCATATTCGATTGCGCTTCATTGCCTGGCTCGAGGACGGGGCGTCCTCGCGGGCTGCGCGTTGCGCCCGGTCTTTGAATGGCGCGGCGGAAGAACGCTGCATCAGCCTCACGCGGCGTGACGTGGAACGTATCGGTCTGCAATCGCCCGACACCCGGGAGCAATGCAATGCGCCGGTGTAGTTCAGGCTGCTCTTCAAGCGGAGCAAAGTCTCGCAGGACCGCGATCAGGATCGTGAGTGTCAGCAAACGCTGTTGGCCATCAACGACGAGGCTCGTGCGCACAGACGCTTCCGGATCATCCGAGCCGACAAACAGCATGGTGCCAAGGAATAGCGGCAGCGCGGGTTGTACCTCCGCAGCATTTTCCGCAGCGGCGATGATGTCGTCGAGAAGCCGATCCGCTTGTTCCTCGCGCCAGGAATAATCGCGCTGGAAGGCGGGAATCTGAAAAGCAGAATGACCGCTCAGCAATCGGCCAATGGCCGTATCTTCTGACTTAAGCGTGTAGCTCATGCTTGGAGAATCGCAGTTCGCAGCCCCGCCATTCTGCATGGGTGCGGCGATGCATGCGATGTGTCAAGCATAACAGGTCAAAATGGGAGTTCCCAAGCTGTGAACAGTGTCGCTATCAGGCGCTCTGTGCGCGCATCAATCTCGGCAATCCGCCATTGCGCTTGCTCAGCCGCCTGGCGGGACAACGCGACGCGAGAGTTTGCCAGAACCGTCCGCTTCACGTCCCAATCCGACGAGCCCGCCTGCTGATTTTCATCGAATGTCAGCAGAGTGAGGTTTCCAAGCCTGTTCGTGTAAGCCTTCACGAATGCCCGCGAGCGAAAATCCTGATGCCACAGCCGATCCGGTGGCGGACTGAGTGGCAGGATGTGCTCTATCGTCAGCGTCTCATCGTTAGACAGCTCAACAATGTCGTCACCTAGTTCGACGCTGAGACGACGCAGCACGACGGGAGAAAATTTCTTAGCGCGGAAGCTCACGCTACGCAGAGCCTTGAGCGCCGGGTTCCGTAACCTCCCTTCAATATCCAATTCGCGCATCGCGGTCACATCGGCGACGGTATCTATCTGCCTGAGGAGGCGGATTATTCGATTTTCCTGCCGATCAGGATCGACGCCTGCCAGACGCATAACCCAGACGAGACGCTCAAGACGCCGGAAGAATAGTTCTGCCGCCGGATCATCAACGCCCCGTGTCGACATCCAATGTAACGCCGCCGGCACCCACACCTGATCATTGACCCACGACATCTTCGTAATCGCGGCAACGATTTTTGGCGCCAGGGCCTGCGCGGCCGCATTCGGCAGCCTTATCGCAGCAAGGCTACGTGCGTGCGGCAGGAACACATCTTCCATAAACGCCGCGCCTGCACGATTCAGCGCAAAGTTCCGGCAGATGTCGGTCTCCAGGGGCGCACTTGAGCGTTTGCGCATATGGAGCGTACGAACGTGACCCAGGAGCGCGTGTGTGTCAGCCGATCCAAGAATATGTTCGCATTCATCCCAAAGAACGCTGGAGCGCGTCCGCTGATCGGCCGGCATGACGCCAAGCAACGATGCTTTAGCGTATGCGGTTTCATTAAATGCGAGACGCGTCTCTTCCTCGACGCGGAGCATTTCCCAGGCTTGTTCTTCGCCATCGGTCGTGGAGACAACGACATAGCACTTGCTGGCTAGAAATCTTGCCAAGTCCCGCCGCTCAGCATCCGACACATCGCCTGAAGTCAATTCCGACCTCAGATGGTCTCGGTTTTCGACAACGTTCTGTTCGGTTTCGGAGAGGCTCATGCGGTCTTCTTCGGGCTCAACGGAGGTTGAGCCAGGACATTGGACATGAGCTTCCAGAAACTCAGACAACGCAGCCTGCGGCGCAAGCCGGTACGCCGGACGCGTCATATCCGCATCAGATATCGGATCGGCGATCAGAGCCTGCAGCCATTCTTGCTCGTTAGCATCGGCTTCAAGATCGCGGAGTACTGCAAACAAGATCGTCAGAGACAAGAGCCGTTGCTGACCGTCAACCAACGCGGTGTCGGTGCCCGTTCCGCTGGTCGCCAACATCACTTTGCCGAGCATGTAGTGGCTAGCCCCTCCACGCATTGCAGCGACGACGTTGGCTAGCAGACGGCTGATATGCTGCGTCTGCCATGCATAAGCGCGCTGAAACCAAGGCAGGCGAAATGTGTAGCGGCCCGACAGCAACTCGCTTACGGCCAGCAGCTCAACGCGCACGGGAGGGTCGCTCGATGCGGATCGTGGATGGGGGAACGGGTCGCTTAAAGCATCCGCCGGACCACTCGGCGTCGAACTCATCAATTTTTCCTTTTACCGTCACGCCATACAAGTAACGCGGGCCGACAGCACCCTAAAAGGGGCACGCGACAAAACACCAAATCACAATGTCAAGGTAGACAATTCCCTAACGGCGTAGCGACGCAGGTGGAGTATTCTGCCATATCAACATCGAACGAAAGCCTCCTGGCGATTAGGTCGTCCCCGTCCGAGGCAATTTCTCCGTAAGCCGGATCCCTTAGATCGGCGAGGTTCACGGACCGTTCCGTAATGTAGCATAGTGCCCCCTTTGATGGCCCCCAAATCTTTTGTCCTGACGTCCGCGATGTGCGAGTTTGAATATCCACGAAGGATTGCGGATTGGACACATCGGAATTGTGACGCCGGCGAGAACAAGAGGCAGAGACATGCAGTCGCACGATCATCAGCAGACCGACCCGGTTTACAAGATTGTCCGAGAGGATGACTGGGCAGCGGCATGCCGCGCCGGTGTCTATCTGGGATCCGCGGACGATAAGCGCGATGGGTTCATTCATCTTTCCGCAGCCCACCAATTGTCGGGTACAGCCCGCAAGCACTTTAAGGATCAGCGTAATTTGATACTTGTGCGTTTCCAGGCCAGCGATCTCGGCACGAGATTGCGATGGGAAACGTCACGGGGCGGAGAATTGTTCCCGCATTTTTACGGCTCTCTGCCGACGGTTCTTGCGCGGGAGCAGAATGCATTGCCGCTCGATGCCGACGGCATCCCTGTTTTGCCGGAGGTCGTTGTATCATGATGGAAACTCTGTTCGGTGCCGGCCAGTCGCTTTTGCTGGCACTACCGCCTGAGGTCGCTCATGAAACGACGCTTCGGGCGTTGGAGATGGGGTGCTACCCCCGTCATGTCGCCCATGTGCATCCAAAACTGGAACAAACAGTTTGGGGAATGAAATTTCCCAACCCGTTGGGGATCGCCGCCGGATTCGACAAGGATGCCCGCGTCGTTGACGCCGTGTTGGCTATGGGCTGCGGTTTTGCGGAGGTGGGCACGGTAACTCCAAAACCACAGTCAGGAAATCCGACACCGCGATTGTTCAGGCTGCCGAGAGAAGGTGCCGTTATCAATCGCCTGGGTTTCAACAATGGCGGTCACGACGCGGCATTGAAGCGTCTGCAGCAACGGCGGGATGGCGGCATCGTTGGCGTAAACATCGGTGCCAACAAGGACACGAAGGACCGCGCCGAAGATTACGTCGCAGGAATTGAAAAATTCTATGATGTGGCGAACTATTTCACGGTCAACATCTCGTCCCCCAACACGCCGGGCTTACGCGAATTGCAGGCCCCGGCGGCTCTCGACGACCTTGTCGGGCGCGTCATGGACATGCGGGCCAAGCTCATCGCTCAAGGAAAGCCGCGACGACCGGTGATTGTAAAAATCGCGCCAGACATCGCAGAAGAAGATATCGCCGGAATTTGCGATCAGCTTGTCCGACACCATGTGGATGGCATCGCCGTCTCCAACACCACGCTCGCAAGACCTGGCATTTCCGGTGCGATCGCGCGCCAGGGCGGGGGGCTTTCGGGGCGACCTCTTTTCGACCGGTCGACGGCTATGCTCGGGCGTGTCTACGTTGCGACTGAAGGCAAAATTCCGCTTATAGGAATCGGCGGAATCGACAGCGGAGAACGGGCTCTCACCAAGATACGTGCCGGCGCCACGCTCATTCAGCTCTACACCGGATTGATATTCAACGGCCCAGGACTGATCAAAAGCATCACGCAGCGGTTGGCGCGGGCGTGCGAGGCAGCGCAGGTCAGTTCGATCCAAGGGCTTGTTGGAATAGAGGCGGAAACGTGGGCTAACCGACCACTCGACGCTTAGCTTGGGATCGCTTGACGCGCCGCACGTTCGACGGGAAACGCATCGTCGACGAGGGACCGGTAACGCGCTGCTAGCGTAATCGCGCGCGTGACGTTCAAAATGATAAGCGCCAGCCATAGCCCGTCGTTGCCGAAGGCTGGATGCAATATCGCCCAAGCCGCCATGAACACGACGAGGCTGATTAAAGCCATGTTGCGCATATCGACAGAACGCGTGGCTCCGATAAAGATGCCGTCAAGCTGAAAACAGACGACACCGACGACCGGAACGAGCGCTGCCCAGTGCAGGTAAACCCGCGCCGCCGCACGTACGTCGGGACTGATCGTCAAGAGATCAATGAGCGTTCCGCCCAAAAGCATCAGAGCCGTGCCAAGAGCCAGACTGATCAGTCCCGCCCATAGGCTCGACAGCCTGACAGCAGCGTCGAACTGAGAGCGATTGCGCGCTCCGATCGCACGACCGACCAACGATTCCGCGGCAAAAGCGAAGCCATCCAGAAAGTAGGCCATAAAGCTCACGAACTGCATGAGTACGGCGTTCGCGGCGAGGACTACGTCACCAGACGCTGCGGACTGAAAGACAAACCAGGTGAACGCCGTCAGCAAGCAAAGCGTGCGGATCATGATGTCGGTGTTGACCGCAATCGCACGACGCAAGTGTTCTGGAGCCAACACAGCGGTGAAATCCGGAAATCCGCCAATACGTGCCAATACCCGCGTCGCGATGACCAATCCGACGACAGCCGCTGCGATTTCGGCGATGACCGTGCCCAGCGCAACGCCAGCTACATTCCAGCCAAGCCCGAGTACGAACCACGCGTCGAGGATGGCGTTGAGCCCGTTCAAGAGCACCTGAAGCAACAAAGCGATACGGGCGCGACCAAGGCCGATAAACCAACCAAGTAGCGCATAGTTTGCCAGGGCAGCCGGCGCGCTCCAGATGCGGATGGCGAAATAATTGTGGGCTTCGCCCTCTACGGCCTTGGACCCCTCCACCATCAGGAACGCGAACCAGGAAAGCGGCGCCTGAAGCAGGATCAGCGCGCTGCCCGCGACCGCAGCGATTAGCAGCGCGCGGCCTAAGGCTGCGCCTACCTCGACGGAATCGCCAGCACCATCAGCCTGAGCCGTCAGCCCCGTCGTGCCCATCCGCAGGAAACCGAACGCCCAGTACAGAAAAGTAAATATCGTTGAACTGAGTGCGACAGCACCGATGTAATGGGGCGCAGGAAGCTGACCGACGACGGCCGTATCGACGAGACCTATGAGCGGGGTCGAGACGTTGGACGCGATAATCGGCAGCGCAATCGCTAATACGCTGGTATGCGTTACGTTGATCGACGCTTGCGCCGCCTTAGGGGTTGCGGTCATCTGACGAGCGCGTACCCAGGAGGCCGAACACACGCGCAATCAGCCAGATCGGCACAACGACAAGCGCACCGAGGAGCAAGTAGCCCAGGATCCAGTCGATGGCGCCGAACCCGAGGTCATAAATGTGGCGGATCAATGCGTCGAGGCGCGCGAGAAAGTTCTGTGGGGTAATGCCCATGGCCGATAGGACAATGCCTACCACGATCGACAGTACAACGAGCCGGATGATGACACTGATCGGGTTGCCCCCGAAAAGCGTATTACGGTCCATGATCTTGGTCTCACTTCTCGATAAAACGGGTGCCTTATCAGACGAACAGGCTCAACGCAGCATCGGCTTCAGCTACCGGGCCGCCTCTAGCATACTTGTCCTGGTTAAGCGACTGCTTGGTTCTGGTCCACCGCCTTATAGTGATCAATGAACGACAAGCGGAAACCCAGCCGAGTTCTCAAGCGTTCTTCGAAGCCCCCGGCCCGCCGCGGACGAACACGCCGCGACGTCTCACTACCTCAAGTTTTTCAAACGTGGTTTAAGACACGCGGATGGACGCCCCGGCCCCATCAGCTCGCTCTACTCAAAAAGGCGCGCGCCCGTACTTCGACGCTCCTGATTGCCCCAACCGGCGCAGGCAAAACCCTGGCGGGCTTTCTGCCCAGCCTCGTCGAACTTTCCCAGCGGACACCGGAAGACGTGAAGGGTTCAGGGTTGCATACCCTTTACATCTCACCGCTCAAAGCGCTCGCCGTCGATATCGCGCGAAATCTCGGGACTCCCATTGCGGAAATGGGGCTCGACATTGTTGCTGAAACCCGCACAGGAGATACCCCAGCCAGCCGCCGCGCACGGCAGCGCAGCCGACCACCCAGCATTCTTTTGACGACACCTGAGCAAGTGGCTCTTTTGCTCGCGCACCCGGATGCTGGCTTTCTCTTTGCAGATCTGAAAACCGTCATACTGGATGAGTTGCACGCACTCTGTGGTTCCAAACGCGGGGATTTGCTCAGCCTTGATCTCGCGCGCCTGCGTTCGCTCGCTCCGGATCTTGTTGCCCTGGGGCTCTCAGCGACGGTAGCCAGGCCCAGTGAACTTAGAGCTTATCTAACGGGCCAGCATAAACCCGACGCGCGTCTAGAGCTTGCAGATCTCGTCGTCGCGGCAGGAGGCGCTGAACCGCAGATTGAAATTCTGGAACTCGAAACCCCGGTCCCCTGGTCGGGCCACACCACGCGCTATGCAATGACGGCTGTCTACGACGCGATTGCACAGCACCGGCTGACACTCGTGTTCGTCAACACGCGCATGCAGGCCGAACTCGTTTTCCAGGAACTCTGGCGGATCAACGAAGGCAACCTGCGCATCGCGCTCCACCATGGTTCGCTGGACGTCGGGCAACGGCGCAAGGTGGAAGCTGCGATGGCGGCAGGACGTCTCGATGCGGTTGTCGCGACCTCCACGCTCGATCTCGGCATCGACTGGGGCGATATTGATCTCGTTATCAACGTCGGCGCCCCCAAAGGAGCAAGTCGGCTAGCGCAGCGGATCGGACGCGCGAACCACAGGCTCGATGAACCTTCGCATGCGCTTCTGGTTCCCTCGAACCGGTTCGAGGTTCTTGAATGCCGCGCCGCGCTCGACGCCGCCCGTGCTGGCGAACAGGACGTGGTTCTGGCGCGAACGGGAGGGCTTGATGTTCTGGCGCAGCACGTTCTGGGGATGGCCTGCCAGGCGCCCTTTGCCCCCGATGACCTCTATCGCGAAGTGCGGTCGGCATCTCCTTACAGCGCGCTCAAACGGGAGACCTTCGATCGCCTCCTCAGCTTCGTCTCCACGGGTGGCTACGCTCTGGCAGCCTACGAGCGTTTTGCAAAGTTGCGCCCAACGGGGGACGGCCGCTGGCGCATCGCCAACGGCCGTGTCGCGCAAGCCTACCGCCTCAACGTCGGCACCATCGTTGAAAGCCCACTGATTACAGTTCGCCTCGTTGGGCGCGGACGTACGCCCCGGGCTGGCAAAACCGGTCGGCCCGGCGGAGAGCGCCCCCTCATGGGCGGGCGCGTCCTCGGCGAGGTGGATGAAGACTTCATCGACCAGTTGAGCCCTGGCCAAACCTTCGTGTTCGCTGGCGAGATCGTGCGCTTTGAGGGACTGCGCGACACGGAAGCCTTCGTATCACGCGCCACCGCAACAGATGCCATGATACCCAGCTACCCTGGCGGTAAATTTCCACTTTCGACACACCTTGCGAAGCGCGTGCGTGCGATGCTTCATGATAGACGCGCGTGGGCTGACTTACCGCTTCCTGTAGCGGAATGGCTGGGCCTCCAGGATCTTCACTCCTTGATCCCCAGCCCCGATGAAGTGCTGGTCGAGACCTTTCCGCGCGGAAGCCGCCATTATCTCGTTGCCTACCCCTTCGAGGGACGACTGGCCCATCAGACGCTCGGCATGTTGCTCACACGGCGGCTCGAGCGTGCCGGTGCGCGTCCCCTTGGCTTTGTGGCGAACGACTACGGGTTAGCCGTATGGGGACTTGGCGAGCTTTCCCAAATGATTGAGGCCGGCAAGCTCAGCCTGGACCAGCTGTTTGAACAAGACATGCTCGGAGATGATCTGGAGGCGTGGCTCGCAGAATCCAGTCTCATGAAGCGCACCTTCCGCATGTGCGCCGTGATTGCCGGACTTATAGAACGACGCCATCCCGGACATAGAAAATCAGGACGACAAGTTACGATGTCGACCGATCTGATTTATGATGTTTTGCGCAAGTTTGAGCCTGGCCACGTTCTTCTGGAAGCGGCATGGGCAGATGCCGCCTCGGGCCTTCTCGACATTGCGCGTCTCGGGGCTTTCCTGCAACGGGTACGCGGACATATCGTCCATCGCTCGCTGGGGGGCGTGTCGCCGCTGTCCGTACCAATTCTTTTGGAAATCGGCCGGGAGCCTGCCGGACAAGCTGGACGGGAGGATATACTGCGCGATGCTGCGGAAGCCTTGATCCGCGAGGCGACAGAAGGACCGGCCCGCGACTAGCCCGACCTCGCGATCCTCAATATCGCTTGAATTCAGGCGGCATTGCTTGGCAGCCTAACAGTATCGCGCGGACGAACTTAGTTTTGGAGGGGGAGCATGCCTGGGGTGGCGGCACGGAATGCAAGCGCGGATGCGTTCGGGAGGCAACCGATCGTGATCGGCAGTGAGACCTTGATCGCAGACCTTTCCGGGGCACTCTACTGGCCTGCTCGCCAAATACTTATTGTCGCCGACCTTCATTTTGAGAAAGGGTCGTCCTACGCCCGGCATGGCCAATTTCTGCCGCCCTACGACACTCGCGACACCCTTCAACGTCTAGCAGCTCTCCTTAAGCGCTACAACGACGCGCGCACGCTCATCGCCCTCGGCGATAGCTTACATGACCGTTCGGCACATCAACGTTTGGCCCCTGACGATCTCGCAATGCTGCGCGAATTGCAGGCCGTGTGCGACTGGATATGGGTGTGTGGAAACCACGACCCGGTCGTCGATATCAGCCTGGGCGGGCGGGTCACCGATATTGTGGAAATCGGCGGACTGGTGCTCCGTCACGCCCCCTCTCCAGAGCGTGATTTTTACGAAATCGCCGGACATCTGCATCCTGCCGCGAGAATTGTACAGCATGGATGCTCGATCCGCCGCCCCTGCTTTGTCGGCGACCGATCGCGGCTCGTCCTTCCAGCTTTCGGCGCGTATACGGGTGGTCTCAACGTCCTCGATCCGGCGTTTCTACCGCTGTGGACCGAAGAGGCAGGCTTTAGCGTTTGGATGCTGGGTCAGGATGGGGTTTATCCTGTTCCGGTGGCCATGCTTCGCGAAGATTGATCGCGGTGCACCCGCCGATTGCCCCTAGTGTGCACCTCCACGCCTCCGGAAGAATGCGGAAGCCGCTAAGCCGGCCGTCACCGCGAGGAAAACCGCAAACAAGCCGTATAGAAAAGGACGGTCAAAGGCGAACGAGTGCAGGAACGCTTCCATGCCCTCACGTTGCAGCGTTACATGCGCCTCGTAATCGGCCAGAAGGCTCCCATCGCGGAACAGATAAACCTTCGTGGTCAACGGTCCGACCGGCACGTTTGCCGGAAGATCGATACTCGTCCGGAAGAGCGCTTTTCCGATAAAAGCCACGCCATAGGGCTTCTTGATAAACAGGCCGTCGTCTTTCTTCAGGCGAATGACCGCATCCCGGAATTGCTCAAGCTCTTTCTCCTTGAGCTGCGATTTTGTGGTCGGATCCGGCATCATCGGCACGTGCGTGAAGCCGATCTGCTGGGTTCGCAAAACCCGCTCATCGGCGATCTCTTCGATCGGCCGTGTCGACGCAATTGCGTAGTAGCTCGGCACTCTCTCAAACTTCACGGACTCAGTGTTGATCCAGATACCGGCGACGTTGGATTTGCGACGTGCAACGAGTGGAACCTGGGTGCCTTCGACCACCACGACCACATCGTAGATGCCTGCCTCGGCCGTCTCTTGATGCGAGTCGTCAACTGCGCCGAACACCACGATTTCCGTGCCGGAGAAGTTCGAGGTAATCGATACCGACCGAGTCGAGACGTCAGCCTCAACCGTTTCACGCCCCACCGAAGTTCCACGACGGGCTGGCGCAGTTGCCAGCGGTGGCGTCGTCGTGATGGTACCGGGCTCGGATTTGGCTTTAGGTTGCGTTTCGGGTGCAGGCTGCGGTTTGGCAGGTGCCTTCGCCGCACTCTCACTTGGAGATTTAGGTTGGGGAGCTTTTTCGCTCTTGGGCCAGCTGAACGCAATGGCGAGAACGATCAAAACCGCGGCGACGGCCAGCGCGATATTACGTACTGTAAAAATGCGGCCGACCTCGCTTGCACGGACTTCCGTCCACCAAACGCGTACGCTCTCGTTCAGCTCCCTCAACCCCATCAGTGACTCCCTCCCGTGATGCCGCTAATGGAAAATAATTCGGTCGGCATCACGACAAGATCCCAGCCCATGCGCAGACAGACAAGTATGACAAGTCCCGCGAGCAGAAAGCGGAGCTGCTCGCCTTTGAGCTTCTCACCAGCCACTGCGCCAAACTGAGCTCCTATCACGCCTCCAACCATCAAAATTAAGGCAAGGACGATATCTACGTTATAGTTCTGCGTCGTTTGAAGAACGGTTGTGGCCGCTGTAACGAATAAAATTTGAAACAACGAAGTGCCAATGACAAGCCCGGTGCGCATACGCAGCAGGTAGATCATCGCGGGCACCATGATAAACCCGCCACCGACGCCCATAATAGCACCCAGCAGCCCCACGAAGGCGCCGATCATTACGGGCGGTATGGCGCTGATGTAAAGCCGCGAGCGATGAAAGCGCATCTTCAGCGGCAGCCCGTGAATCCAATTGTGGTGGCTTCGCCTAATGGCCGTTGTGGCCTGGTTCGCACTAAATGAGCGACGGACAGCATTCAGGCTCTCGATCATCATCAAGGTGCCAATACTTCCGAGGAAGAACACGTAAGCCAGCGAAATGAACAGGTCGAACTGGCCAATCTGGCGTAGCAGCTTCACGACCTGCACACCGATGATTGCACCGACGATACCTCCCATAAGGAGGAGGAAGCCCATCTTCACGTCTACGTTATTACGGCGATATTGAGCGATCGCACCGGATACGGATGAGGCGACTGTCTGAGCAGCTCCTGTGCCAACCGCAACGGCTGACGGTATCCCGGAAAATATCAAGAGCGGTGTAATTAGGAACCCGCCGCCAACCCCAAACATCCCCGACAGGAACCCAACTGCGGCCCCCATGGCGAGAAATACGAATACGTTTACCGATAACTCGGCAATAGGCAGATAGAGATCCATTCCCGCCGATCGAGTTCGTTATTTTTGTTGAGCTAATTATGCTGGGCCGTCTGAATAAGACATCGCAACCGCGTTGGCTAGACGCATTCCCCGACTAAACGGTAGGAAGACGTGCGACCAATCGGAACAGGCAAATTTTTTGAGCACATCTTTTCGAATTTCTCGCATTAAAATTGAAGCGATGAGCGCAGCAAAAATCAGCGACGAAAATCGGCTAACCTGAATTTTCCAGGTTAACCCCCGTAGCCTACATCAGCACGTGATTTCCAATCTTCACCGGCCGCACGTGCATCATTGGCGAGACGATCCGTCGGCTTGCGGCGCCACGATTTCACCATCCCTTCAGCCACTTCCAATTGATCTGGCGAAAGTTGTGGGCGGAGTATCTCAAGACGGCGTTTCGCTTCTCCATCACCAGATTTTTCGGCTAGCGAGAAATAAAGATAGGCGAGACGCAAATCCTTTTCCGTCCCTAAGCCATTCTCATGCAAAACAGCGAGATTGTACTGACTATCAGAGAGACCACGTTCGGCCGCTTCAGAAAACCATTTGGCTGCCGTTTTGTAATCCGGCGTTCCTGTGTCCCCTCCGGTGCTCAAAACCGCTAGGTTGTGCATCGCCTTGATGTTGCCGGTCTCGGCGGCGCGCTGATACCAGATTTGGGCACGCGCCAGATCTTTCTTCATGCCGAGGCCGCGCTCATAGAACGTGCCCAAACGATATTGCGCCTGCGCGAAACCTTGCGCAGCGGAGCGCTGATACCAGCGGGCTGCTTCTTCGAAATTCTGATCGGTCCCGTTACCCTCGGCCAAACGAGCTCCGACCTCGAATTCGGCTGACGCATCGCCATTGGCTGCGGCCATCCGGAGAGACATCGGCCCAACGGTTGCCGGAGGCAGGTTCAGAGGCGTGCGCTTGACCATTCCGCCGGATGCATTTGCCGTTTGGGCTTTCGTAATCGGTGCCACGGCGGCGGTGCTCGTTCCCGAACCGGGAAAGAGCGCGGCCGGAACGGCGTGGGCGGCAGCTTCGCCAAGTTTGGTTGAGAGTTGCGCCATGGCTCGCTTTTCATCGAGCTGCGCCATCTGGTCTGGCGTCAAAGCGCGGGCCGAATTCTGGATTTTTATTCCGTGCAGGCTGGACGCGACAGGGCGGGCCGGATCAGCCGCGAGACCATCATATTCAAGCGGTGCCGTTTCGAGTTCGCCCGTTTGACCCGGCACTGAAGCGGGACTTTCCAGTTCATGCTGAGCGCGATCGGTTTCCAAATCGCTCTCGTTCAGAGCTGATGCTTCTGGAGCTGAAAAAAGCGCAGACCCCGTATTCTGCTCAATGCTCACAGCTGGAGCCTTAGGGGCATCGGTTTTCGTCGCGCGCAACATCATCAGCGCACCGGCCGTGGCAAATAGAATGATAACGGCGCCGACCAGAAGCTTGCGCCGCCGACCGAACAACGCTCCGCTAGCGGCAGCCGAGGCGGGCTTCTTGCTGCGCTTTACCGCCTTGGGAGCCGCGAGTTTGGCATTCGCTTCATGCTTATCGCCATCACCGCGCTTGATGCGAGCGTTGGCCGTTTTCTGAATCTTATCGACAATGCCCGCCATCGTCGACTTCGATGCCTGTTCGCTCGCCTGCTGCCGGGCGCGCTTTGCGTCCGCGATCAGTTCCTGACGAATACGATCGACAGGACTCACGTCAGAAGGAGCTGCATCACTGAACCTGGTGTCGTCCGCGTCTTCAAACGTGTGGGGACCCGACTGGGACGGCAGACGTTCCTGGGACGCTGAGGATGCCTGCTGCATTGGCACGTCGGTGAAGGACGAAGCTGCATGCAGCGAGTTGGCCGAATGCGATAGGTCGCTCTCCCGTTCGGGCATAGCGGCGTATGGATCCACCATGCCTGCCGCTTCGCCGTACTGTGCGTCTTCGTCGCCGTCCATAAGCTTATCGGGATAGGCGGGCAGAGGATCTTCGAATTCAGCAATTGTGTTCTGCAATTGAGCGAGCGCATCAACGCGATCAATCACGCCAATCATCGCCTGTTGCAACGTATCGAGAATCGTGACCGCCTCTTCGTCGTGACGGCGGCGCTCTTCGATCAGCAAATCAATAGACTGACGGATTTCCGCAAGCTCTTTGCTGTTGACATGACCGAGCCCCATGTCGGACAGGCGCGCGACAATGTTGTTCGCCGTCGCATCAGCAACGGCCTGGATATCAACGGGCTCGCTCGCTACCGCGCCTTCGTTGTCGAAGCGTTCATTGGCGAGACGATCCAATATGGCTTTGAGATTGCCTTCGATTGTGTCGAGCCGCGAAAGTTGGACGGTCGTGCGGTCCAAGTGATCCGCAACCGTTTCGAATTGTGCACTAGCTGGACGTAGGTGCTCGATATCAGATCGGGTCACTAGGCCTTCGAGGGCTTTGCAGATTCGAATTTCGAGATGCTCGAGCCGGCTGTCGAGATGTTCAACGGTCTTATTCTCATGCTCGTCCGCCAGCGAGCTTTCCAATTTTGCAGCGATGCCTGCAAAGCGTTCTTCCAACCAATCTCGCTTTGCGCGGTTGGTTTCGCTCGTCGTATCGCTTACCGCTGCGGGATGATTGGTTATGGCGTCACCGTGCGTAGCCGGTGCCCCGGCGAGTGCCGCGACTTCGTAGACGCGCGTCAGCGCTTCAGCCGTGGCTAGGTCCCACGGCTCGTCATCCGCCGAAGGTTCGGCAACTTTTGGGGCCACCTGTCGGTTGTCTTGCGCAAGCGGTTCGTCAAAGCCAGCGGTATCGGGCCCTGCGCCCGCAAACCGCTCGCTTAGTGCGCCAATTTCGTCCTGTATCCGGTCGATCGCCGACGAATGATCCCAGGCAGCGGGTGCGTGCGCCGCGCCTTCGGAGCCGCGCTCGTCTTTGTCTGACGGCGGAATTCGGCCTTCTGCGTCGCGCGCCTTGGCGTTTTGCGTTGCGATGAGCTTGAGGACCGCCGTCAGCTCTTCGGTCAAACCTGCTGGGTGCGTAGACGACCGGCCACCCTGCTGGTTCACAGGCGACGGGATTCGCTGTTCGCGGTTCGACATCTCACATCCATTCACTTGGCTAATCAAGAAGCGCTCGCGCGCCCGACTACTGCGGCGAATGGCCGATGGGTGCAGCCATCCTTCGATAATCTGCAAGGGGCGAGCGCGAGCCGGTCCAAAAATCGGCACAAGTTGGGAACCGTTCAGACTAAAATTCTCATCCCCCAGTAAATGTTCGGTTAAATATCGGATTAAACTTGGACATTGCTCTGGCGCACCATAAAATCGCAGCCGTTTCCGTACTCTCCGGGCGGAACGAGCGGGCATCTGCGCGAATTGCCATAAGTACGAACGCAGCCCGTGCTATCGCACCTAAAGGTGGGCATGACGGCCCACACGGCGGACCGGCGAAGGCCGTGCGTGAAAGCTCTTAGCCGCCGTTTTATTGTTGCTCTCACAAAGGAGGTTGGCCGTGCACAGAGCTATTCTTCGGGCAGGGGCCATATCCCTCGTCGCGCTTACCGCACCAGCGGTTTTCGCCCAATCGGATTCCACTCGTTACACTATGGCGCCGACAGACGACGGTTTTGTGCGCCTGGACACGGTTACGGGTGCCATGTCGCTCTGTTCAAAAGGAGATGCAGGCTGGTCCTGCAAGCCCATGGAGAACAGCGGCAAAGACCCCCAAAGCGACATCGATAAATTGAAATCGGAAAACGCTGAGCTTCGCGCAGAATTGCGGCGCCTGGAGGATGAATTCATCGACGGGAAACGCGGGCTCAGCGGCGCACCGAAGCCGGAATTTCAGCTCCCCAGCGAAGAGGAAGTCGATCAGGCCGTCGATTATCTAGAGGGCATGATCAAAAAGTTTCGGGAACGGTTCGAACACTTCGGCGACAAAACCCAACCAGACCATAGGCCCCCCAACTCTACACCCGACCCAACCCCGTCTCCAGATTCCACGCCGGCGCCGACACCTAACTCGCTCCCAGGCGCGAAGCCTGGCGGCACCCCGTTGTAAGAACAGCTTTAGAGCAGTCACGATGTTGGCAACCCAGGACACCGTTCGCCACCCGCTGTCGCAGGCCCACGGCCATATCGTTGTCGAAACGAATGGTGCGGGGTTTCAGGATGTGACCCGGCACCTCGCGAACTGGCTCACGGAGATCGGGGCTGAGAACGGCTTATTGACGGCCTTCATACGGCACACCTCAGCCTCGTTGACGATCCAGGAAAACGCAGATCCCAACGTGCAAGTGGATCTGCTTCGATCGCTCGATCAACTAGCACCGCAGGGGCCCCACTACGTCCATGATACCGAAGGGCCTGATGACATGCCCGCCCACATCAAATCGATGTTGACGTCGACGTCACTCGGCATTCCCGTGGTGGGCGGCAGCATGGTCCTTGGCACGTGGCAAGGACTTTACGTCATTGAGCATCGATCGCGGCCTCATAGCCGCGAGATTGCTTTACATTATCTCGGAACGTTTTTCTCGGACGCGGGTGTTCAGTGACGCTTGCGTTCTTTCTGCTTCATGATCCGCATCTCGCGATCATAAAGTAGCTCTCCGCCCGGAACACGCAGGTCCAATACAAGCTCCATCACGTGACGAGACGGTGGCGTGGTCGTAAGCGAGACGACGACCATGGCGAGAACGCTAGAGGGCAGTGCGAAGACCGCAGCCAGGGCACTGGACACAGAAATCAGACCCGCTTCGCCCGCCAAAATAATCAACACGCCGACGGCGAAACCTGTGACGAGTCCGGCAAAGGCGCCGAACTCATTGATGCGCTTCCACCAGATCGACGCGATCAGAACCGGAAATGCGCTGGCTCCCGTTAGTGCGAGTGCCCACATCAAAAGCTTTAGAGCGTCGCTATTCGCAACAACCGCGACCACCCCGCCAAACGTCATGACCAAAGCCAACATGATGCGGCCCGCCCCAAGCCGAAAGGCATCGCCGGGCGGCTTCCAGCTGAGGCCGCTGACGATATCCTCCGACAGCAAGTTTGCCAGCGTTAGCGCTGTTGCTGTTGCGGCGGCGAATGCCGCAGCTACGATGCCCGCTGCAGCAAGATAGGCGAATACCATGGGCAAGCCGGCGGCCATCGGGAGGGCGAGAAGAATGCTGTCTCGATCGAAGTTGACGCTTGTCATGGCCAGTTGAGTGCCGCGCGTGCTGATTTCGGCAAAGCCTTCCGCACTCAACGTCCGCAACCATTCGGGCGGGCTCGCTAGCGACGCCCCGGTGACATCAAGGAGGTAGTGCCGCATGAATACGGCAATGGTCGCGCACGTCAGCATGATGGCGCCGAAGAAGAATGTCGCCCAGCCGAGAGATTTCCGCGCTTCGTAGACACCCGGCGCTGTTGCCATGCGCGGCAACAGCCACGGCGCCGCCGCGACGCCCGCCATCGTGGTCAGGGTTGCCAGCACGAACGCCAGCGGAGATATGGCTCCGAACGGCTCCGAAAATCGTTTTGCAATCGGCTGCATCGCATCGGGCGGAAGGTTCAGGGTCAAGAACGACTGAGCGACAATTGGCAGCCCCTGGATGGCCTCTACGCGCCCCACCCCTCGGATCACCGGCCCGTGACTCAACTGGGGTAAAGGCAGGTAGCCAAGCAACACGGCGATAATGGCCACAGGTACGAACAGCGCTGCGCCGGCCACAATGGCAGTCGCGACATTGCTCCAGGTGAGCGAACGCATACCTCCCAGCACGAGCCCGATAAAAACGGCGAGTACCATTACAAGCATCGCGAGAGTTTGGCCTCCCCCCGAAAGCCACGCGACGGCCCGCGATCCCATACTCAGTTCGGCAGCAAACATCAGGAGCGTCGGAACGGCCAACAGGGCCGCCGACACAATGCGCAACATGCGGCTGTCGAAGCGTCGACCGAGGTATGTGGGAATCGTGAAGGTACCGAACTTACGGAGAAACGGCGCCAACAGCACGGCGGTAACCACAAATCCCGCGATCGCCCCGTTGATTATCCAGAGGCCATCGTACCCGATGATGAAAAGCACACCGGTCAAGCAGGCTATACCCGTTGCCCCGAACGTAGAGATCGCCAGACCAATTCCACAGTACACGGCCGGCACACGGCGTCCTGAAGCGAAATATTCCAAGGGATCGCGCGTAAAGCTGAGCAAACCGATGCCGACAACCATTGTCAGCATACCGAAGAGCAGCGCAGCTCGCGTCAATCCATCGTCGGCGCCAAGCTGCTCGAGCATCAGCAGCATCAGAACCAGAGCGGCAAAAGCGCTCGCGAAGATGGCGAAGTACGTCCCGAGGCGGGGGTTTATGAGGCGTGCACGCGGTGTGAAGCTCATGGGCAACCCCGTGCGAAACTATAAAGTTGCTGCATCACCGCCGCGACGGCTGAATAAGGCTGCACGTCAGCTGTCCTCATGAGCGCCGTGCCAGTGGTCAATGGCGTCTTGTCGATTAACGAAGCTGGCAACAGTCACCAAAGCAATGACAACGAGCCCATGGGCTGTCAGGAAATATCCCAGTGGGAAACCAAGGAATTTGTTGTGATTGAGCCCCTCGGCGTAAAGTGGAAGCACGATGATCACGAACAGGAACGGAACCAGGCTAGCCAGCATCTGCCATTTGGTATGGCGCCAGTACGGCTTGCGTTCCTTACGTTCCATCATGGCTGTTCACCCCTCTCCCGTCTTTCAGTCATTAACCAGTCTACAGGAAAATCGAGGCAATGGACGCCCGGGGCCCGTCTATCGTGCGGCAGTCCCCACAAGATCGTTGCCTGATTTAACCCGTGCTTGCTTAATTAGCGGCATGTGTCAGATCTAAGACCAGAATGGAAACTTCAGTTTGATCAAAGGCCAAGGCTGGCGGCTAGACCAAATAGCTGACCCGCCGACGATTGGTGTTTGCTCAAAATCGCTGCAGGTAGTATTTGAAATCCGCATGTCAGCCTATAGCTTCATAATCGTTGACGATCATCCGCTGTTTCGGGGTGCGCTGCGCGAGTCGCTGAGCGCAGCCTTTAACTGTACAATCGACGAAGCGGGATCCCTCGACGAACTTAATATGCGCCTGATGCCCAATCGGGCGATCGACCTGATTTTGCTGGACCTTTCCATGCCTGGAGTTCAGGGGTTGTCCGGCCTTTTGTTCCTGAGGGCTCAATTCCCAGAGATACCGGTCGTTGTCTGTTCGGCCAGCGAAGAACCCACGACCATACGGCGCTGTATCGAGTTCGGTGCCTCGGGTTTCATTCCGAAATCACATTCGGCTGAAGCTATTCGCAAGGCCATCGGCCAAGTTTTGGGCGGTGAAATCTACATGCCCTCTGGCACAGATCTTTCCGTCGGGGCGGACGACGATACCTCAGAGCTTTCGGCGCGGCTTTCCACACTAACGCCGCAGCAGGTGCGCGTGTTGATGATGCTTGGCGAGGGACTGCTGAACAAGCAGATCGCTTATAAGCTTTCGGTGTCCGAAGCCACCATCAAGGCACACGTCTCGGCAATCCTACAGAAACTTGGCGTGGACAGCCGCACTCAAGCAGTGATCGCGATCAACAAGATCGACGACGGTTGGCGCCAGCCGGCGACCCGATAGTTCGCCTTTCGCTCTCGGCTCTCTTACTGCGCCGCTGTTGGCGTCTGCATGAGCAGGCGAGTCATCAGTGCGCGCAGTGCCGCTGCTTTCAACGGCTTGCGCAGAATCGCGTGCCCCGCCTCGCGGACATGGCGTTCGACCTCTGCCGAGTGATCGGCAGTGATTATGACGGCTGGAATATCCACCTTCATCTTGTCCCGCACGGCCGCGATCGCAGCCAAGCCCGTGCCAAGATCCAGATGGTAGTCGGCAAGGATCACGTCCGGCAAGGCCGGCATGGACGACGCGGCCTGAACAGATGTCGGGATGCTGGTCGCCGTGGTCACCTTGCACCCCCAACCTCCCAGCAGCGCTTCCATTCCTGCGAGGACCGCCGGCTCATTGTCGATGCACAGGACGTAACTTCCTTTAGGCGATCCCAGTTTGCGGGCTGGAACGACAGTCGTTCTCGTCTCTTTCACCGGCACCGCCAGCGGAACGACCACGGAGAACATTGACCCTTTGCCCGCTTCGGAATTCAGCTCTAACGGATGACCGAGCATCAAGCAGATGCGTTCGACGATGGACAGGCCCAACCCGAGACCATGCTCGCGGCTGCCCGCGCCCTCGATGCGCTGGAACTCGTGGAAGATCAGGCGGCGTTTATCTTCCGGAATGCCCGGACCGGTATCGAGAACCTGCAAACTCACAACTTCACCACGCCGGCGCAGCCCCAAAACGACCTTACCCGTGCGCGTATATTTCACGGCGTTTGAAACGAGATTCTGCAGGACGCGCCGCAGCAGGCGCCGGTCGGAGCGGACCCAAACGTTGGTCGGTAAAACCGTAAACGCCAGCCCTCGCTCGCGCGCGACAGGTTCGAACTCAAGCTTAAGCTGCTCGAAGATATCGGAGAGCGGGAAATCCGTAATGTCGACATCAACGCGACGCGCGTCCATTCGCGAGATCTCGATAAGGGTGGAGAAGATTTCCTCGACAGCATTCAGGGATGCATCAACGTTCCTCACAAGTTTCATTGACTGAGGATCGATAGAGCTTTCGGACAAACTCTGGACATAGAGGCGTGCCGCGTTCAGAGGCTGCATGATGTCGTGGCTTGCTGCCGCCAGGAAGCGCGTCTTGTCGAGATTGGCCTCGTCAGCCTTGGTCTTGGCCACCGCTAGAGCTGCGTTGACGTCCAGAAGCTCGGCTGTCCGTTCGCGCACGCGCCGTTCCAGGTTTTCGTTTGCGCGCGCCAACGCAGAGGCTGCGGCGATCCGATCCGTCACGTCGGAGTATGTCGTCACGATACCGCCCTGCGGCATCGTACTCGTGCGGATCTCGACGATGCGGCGCCCGCCATCAACCTGCTCCTGGAAGGTTTCCCGGGTCACCGCCAGCCGAATGAGACGCTGGCTCACCAGATCCTTGACATTGCCTTGGCCGAAGTCTCCGCGCTCTGCCAGGACTTCCAGAATACGATCGAGGGGGATGCCGACCTGGGCAAGATCCGCGGGGAGATCCAACATCTCGCGGAATTGTCTGTTCCAGCAGATCAGACGCATATCCTTATCGAAGACGCTCAGCCCTTGGCGAACCTGGTCAATCGCGGATTGCAGCAGGTCACGGTTGTAGTGAAGCGCCTCGGAGGCATCATCAAGAAGACGCAACGCGTTCGGCCCAGTCGCATTCGCGCGCGCCAGGAGAAGCGCGAGCACAAGACGGGATGACGCCGCCCCGATGGAACTCGCAAGAAGCCGTTCGGCAAAACGCATAATCTGAATATCAGCCTTGGCCGACGGGATTAGCATCACGCCGTTTGCGGATGCATAGTCGCTAAACGAACGTACGGTACGTTCCTCTCCCAGATAGCGGGCGACCGTGGACTGGAGATCATCGATCGTGATGGGGGAGCGCCACATACGCAGCGACGGTGAAGAATGCAGCGTCGAACGAAATTGCTCGTCGCTTAGGAATTGCTGGGCCTGGATACGTTCGATCGGTGTGGGCGCGCGCACCAACGATACCATAACGTAAGCGATGATATTCGCGCCGATGCTCCACAAAACGCCGTGTGTGAGCGGTTCGAACTCCAGAAAAAACAGTGCCTGCGGACGCAGGAACTTAAACCCGAACGGGCCATTCTCAACGATGCCGTGCGAGATCAGTCCAGCCTTCGCGACCCAAGGCAATAATAAGGTATAGCCCCAGACGAGAAAGCCGATAGAGATGCCGGCGAGAGCACCGCTACTGGTCCCTTTGCCCCAGAAAAGACCTCCGAAGAAAGCGGGCGCAAGTTGGGCAATGGCGGCAAATGACACCAGACCGATGGCGGCCAGCCCCTGAGATTCTCCGAGGGCGCTAAAGACGAGGTAGGCGAGAAAAAGGACGCCAACGATCGCGACGCGGCGGATCGTCAGCAACAGCCGCGCCATGTCTCCATGCGCAACGATATCCGCAACGTGATACCTCACAAGCAGCGGAATGATGACGCCGTTCGACAACATGATCGCGAGCGCAATAGATTCGACGATGACCATCGCAGTTGCCGCCGATAGCCCGCCGATAAATGCTACCAGCGACATCCATTCCGCGCCGGCGCTCACTGGCAGCGTCAGCACATAAAAGTCAGGGTCGTTGCCCTGGGATCCGACAAACAACAATCCGGCCGCTGCCAGTGGCACTACGAAAATATTGATGAGCACAAGATAGAGCGGGAACATCCAAGCCGCGCGGCGCAATTCGGACTCGGAGTTGTTCTCGACGATCGCGACATGGAATTGGCGCGGCAGGAGCACGATACATACCGCGCTTAGCAAACCGACCGTCAACCACGTGCCGCCATGAAATGACTGCCCGAAGATCTTTGCTATTTCTTCATGCGCGGCAGCCTGAGCTAGCAGAGCTTGAGGTCCACCGGCCATCGCAAACGTGACAAAGAGACCGACCGCCAAGAACGCCGCCAGTTTCACGAGGGATTCGGTCGCAATCGCGAGGATCAAACCTTGCTGGTGTTCCGTCGCATCACCATGGCGGGTCCCGAACAAAATGGCGAATGCGGACAGCGCCACCGTGATCAGGAACGCCGTGTCGTTGAAGATAGACCGCGGCAGATCTACCGGCAGCAGCGCGTGGTTGCCGATCAGCGTTTCCATCGTTACGGCGATCGCTTTAAGTTGTAGCGCGATGTAGGGGAGTGAACCGACCACGGCAACGACCGTGACAAGCGCGGCGACGGTCTGGCTCTTGCCGTATCGCGCGGCAATGAAGTCGGCGACCGACGTGATGTTCTGACCTTTAGCGACCCGGACGATGCGCATAAGCACAGGCAGGCCGAGGGTGAACATCAGGATGGGACCGAGATACACCGGTATGAAATCGTAGCCGGTCCGCGCCGACAGACCAACGCTGCCGAAGTACGTCCACGACGTGCAGTAGACAGCGATCGAAAGCGAATAAATAAGTGGTCGCCCGCCGCTGCCGGGCGGAGAACGCAGCAGGACGCGGTCACCGATCCAGGCGATCACGAACAAGCCGCCGACGTAAGCCAGCGCAATAACGATGAGCATCGTGGCATCAAGCATCGACGGTCGAACACTCCGAAACGAAGAATACGCCGCTGGCGAAGTGGGCATCGAGTACCGGAGCGCCCTTGCAACATGCCAATTTCGCGAGACGGAAACCTACTTTGGCCAGCCTTGAGCGGATTTGTCCATAAGCTCCGACAGGCATGGTGTCGGTCTTGAATATGGCGCACAGGAACTAAAGTACCGGCAGCGCTATTCTATGTCCGGCAAAGACCGCCGTAAAATGGGGAAAGCCCTCTAAGTGGCGCTTGTCTGGCACATCGCACCGTTGCTGGCACGTATGGCCTACCGTATAGATTAAATTCGGTTGTTCAGAGCGCTGACCACTCAAGATTTCCGCATTCTGAATGGCCCTCAGCGATGCGGCGAAGAGGACTTTGAAAAATGGGAATTATCCAAGAATTTCGCGAATTCGCCATTAAGGGCAACATGATCGACATGGCCGTCGGCATCATCATCGGTGGCGCGTTCGGCACGATCGTAACGTCTCTGGTTAACGATATCATTATGCCCCCGATCGGGCTCCTGCTCGGCGGTGTTGATTTTTCCGACATCAAGATTCCGCTTAAAGCCGCTGAAGCTGGAAGCGAACCGGTATCCATGAACATTGGGCTGTTCATCAACAATATGATCAGTTTTCTGATCGTGGCCTTCGCGGTGTTCATGCTTGTCAAAGCCGTCAATGAGCTGCGCAAGCGTTTCGAGAAGCAGCAGGAAGCCGCCCCGGCAGCTCCGACGGCAACGGAAGCGTTGCTGGCTGAAATTCGCGACGAACTCCGTAAGAAAAACGCGTAAAAACTACGAGCAGCTGCCACCGCCGAGCACGCAGAATTCCGCGCAATGGCGGTGGCAGAGTTTGACCGCTCCGCTGTCAAACATGCCGCCATCTGCCTTTCCGGCGTCGGCAAGAGTCGTTCCCATTTCAAACGCCGTATCATACGGCAGCAGCGTACAGGGCAACACAACGGGTGCGACGGCGCCATTGCGCTTCACCACCATCCGCGAAGACGCGCACATCATTTCGTCCGGTGACTTGCCGAGAATGGACCAGCAACGGGTAGTGATTTCGGGAACTGTGTCGCTTCCCGCCATCTCGGGAAACAACATCAACTGGCCCGCGTCATCGGCATCGATCGACCAGCCACGCTCCTTGAACAATTGCGCGTAACCCTGACGTGCCATGTCTGCGGTTTCGTGCCAACACGTTCGCCCGGCAATCGCCGTGCGGAAGCCGGACGCGCAGAGCCAGTCCAGGCCGAGAATGGCTGGCTGCCATGTGTTCAATCCGCGCTCTTTCTCATGGTGAGCTTGCGTGTAGTGATCAAGGCTGACACGCAAACACAACCTGCTGCCAAAACGCCGATGGAGATCCATCAGCCCTTCCTTGATGCGGGGACGTTGCATCGGCGTCATCGCATTGGTCAGAACCAGGACGTCGAAGCCCATTGCGAGAGCTTCGCCCAGCATCGCCAGGATTTCCGGATTCATGAACGGCTCACCGCCCGTGACGCCGATTTCACGTGTTCCGAGTTGCTTTGCCTCGTTCAAGAAGCTCGAGACTTCTGCCGCCGTCAGATAGACCAGTGCATCGTTGGTCGGGCTCGATTCAATATAACAGTTGCGGCACGTGATGTTGCAGAGCGTGCCCGTATTGAACCAAAGCGTTTCAAGCTGCCTGAGTGCGACACGCGCGCGGGGTTCGCCGGTCGCGGTCACATCGGGATCGGTAAACTTGGCCAGTGGCTCCGTTGCCGATGGCGTAGCAAATGTCGTCGACAAATTCGGCGTCCTCGTCGTCATCCGGGCGCGTTCCCACGTTGATCTGAGGGGCTCATCTGTGGGGTACGCAGTTGGGGACAACCTATCACGCCGTTCTGCCGGAACCTAAGTCACAAAAGCATCAGGGCGAAGTGAACTGCACCCGGCTGACTTGCAACGACCTCTTTTCCAGTTCGGGCCGGCGTGCTAGATCAACGCTCTTGGCGATGCGGGCGTAGTTCAGTGGTAGAACGACAGCTTCCCAAGCTGTATGTCGGGAGTTCGATTCTCCTCGCCCGCTCCATACTTTAGTGCTCTGCGAGCATTTTTCAGCCGGTCGAAAATCAGACATAGCGCGAACGAACGGACAACGACACCAGGACGGTCCCGGAATAGTCCCGGAACGCTTTCTGGCTTCGTTATGCGTGTCTGCGAAGAGCCGCTGACGCGGATCGGAATCCGCATCAGCGTGGTGACCAGCTCATCGAGGTCTGGCGCAGCTCAAGTCATTGGCGGAGTTAGTCTCCGTCAGGCTGCGCTGCGTGTTTTCGCCAAGAACCCTTCAGCGTTTTTGCGAAGTTCGTCTGCCTTGGCCCCAAGTTCGAGAACAGCATTCAGCATCTGGCTCGCTGCCATTTCCGCCGATGCCGCAGATTGGCTAAGCCCCACGGTGTTCGTAGCGACATCCGTCGTACCTTGAGCGGCTTCCTGAACGTTGCGGGCGATTTCCATCGTCGCTGCGTTCTGCTCATCGGTGGTGGACGAGATAATGGTTGCGACCTCGTCCATCGACTTGATGATGTCTCCGATCGATGCGATCGAGGTTACGGCGTCGGCCGTAGAACTCTGGATGTCCGCAATCTGCGCGCTGATCTCGCTGGTCGCTTTTGCAGTCTGGTTCGCGAGCGACTTCACCTCTTGCGCGACAACCGCGAAGCCTTTGCCAGCCTCACCGGCACGCGCGGCTTCGATGGTGGCGTTCAGCGCCAGCAGGTTTGTCTGACGTGCAATGTTGCTGATAATCTCGATGATATCACCAACCTTCTGCGACGCATGCGTAAGTTGACGCACCTTGTCCGAAGTCTGATCGGCGGTTTTGACTGCCTTGCGGCTGATCTCCGTTGAGCTTGCCACCTGCCGTCCGATCTCCTTGACCGAAGCGCTTAGTTCATCGGCCGCCATGGCAACTGTGCGGACATTGGCCGAGGCCTGCTCGGCTGCGGCGGCAACGGTGGAGGTCTGGCTGCTCGAGGTATCCGCCGCGGACGCTACCGTTTCAGCGGCGGTCCGAAGTTCGTCAGCGGTCCGGGCAACGGATTTTGCCGTTTCGACAACGGTGGAGGCGAGACTTTGGGTGTCTCGGCGGCCTGCCTCAAGATACATAGCGATCGAGAGTTCAAGGTCCAGCATTACCACCTTGAAGATCGCGGCTTCAAGCGGAGCTCTGCGTTCGGCTGGCTTGGACGCGCCGCGATAGCTGACTACCGTGGATCCCTGCGGCGTCATCCGACTCGAGAGCTCGCCCAAAAGATTAGAAATCAGAACGCTATAGCCGCCGATATGCCATTTGGGATCGAGGCCGATTTTGTGGTGGGTTTGCCCGATGCGATCCGTCGATGCCACATAGGCGTCATCGAAGCGTCCATCGAGTAGAACAGACCAATGCCGGATCTGACCCGCTTTGGCCCGTGCCGAGACATCCGAGGTCTTGAAAAATGCTGCCGTCTCAGGAAACCTACTGAGATGGGCGTAGAACGCGTCAAGAGCCGCGGGCAGCGCCCCCATAATCAACTCCTTATTCTCTCGAAGGAGCGTGGCGGTCGCGTCGTCGATCTGATTGAACGCCAAGCGCGACTTGATTGAGATGCTGCCGGTCATTGGATAGCTCGCCTGCGAATATATTTGTCCACAGGCTCTGTGGTTATCTGATTCGCGTAGAATGGCGTGCTCAATCATGCGGCAATCGGCAACGATTCTTTTAGCAGAATCAATCTCTCAGGTCGGGCTGCACTGCCATTTAGCGACTGCACGATATTTCAGATTGCCCGTCTGGGGCGTTGCCTGAAGGCCGTCATTACCGACTTCCCAATGGCCTGCGGATGGTTCGTGTTAACGTCAGAGAAGTGTCATTGAAGGGATGCGACGAGGTCCTACGGTTGAGCTTTGCGTGGCGAAACGCCGCAATTCTTGCTCCGCATCCCACATATTGTCGCGCAAAAAACCTTTCATCGTTCGAGGACACTCCCGGCTTAATTCTTGACAGAAAAAATCATCATTGTAGATGTGAGGACCGGCTACGGGGGCTATACTTATACGGATGTCAATCGTGGCCACTTGAGAGCGCGCGGTGTCGCTCATGTTCGTGGCCTGCGTTCGTGACCACGTTCCCGCAGCGTGCGGTGGCCCTTCGCAACGAGACTTTGCCAACTCACGCAGCAGACTGGCGCGACACGCGCCCCCCGCGGATTCTTTCCGCCAACTCTGACCGCAAAGCAAAAGGCGGACGATGATACAGATGAGATTGAGCCGTTCTTCGATGTTTGCCGCGCGCACGTGGCCGCTTTTCGCGGCTATCTGCATTGTTGCGGCAGGCCTCGCTCCCTCGGCTTTAAGCCAAGAAGCTCCGGCTAGCACGTCTCAGACGCCCGCCAATCCCCCTGCTGTGGACTCTGCGCCAACACCACCAGTCGAGCCAAATCAGCCTGCTCCCTTAGCCGTTGAGCCGCAATCTCCGGCTGCTCCAACAATTGACAACACGCCGCCGGCGACGGCTCAGCCATCCATGTCCCCGGCTCAAGGCCTAGCCCAGCAGACCTCACCGGCACTTTCGCCCTCTGCGACGGACAGCACTATTACGGCGCCAGCCTCAGAGTCCCCGGGCGCACCTGCGAATGACGATGTTCCTCCGGCGGGGAACCAATCTGCCGGTGCAGATCAAGCTCCAATCGACGTGCCGACTGCGGTGGGTCAAAATCCAGCAACCGCTGCCGCAGCCCCGGCGAGTGAGGACGACAGGCAGGATCTTCCGCACGATCTGTCGCCGCTGAATATGTTTCTCAACGCCGACATCATCGTCAAAGGCGTGATGATCTTGCTTGCCATTGCATCCGTGCTCTCCTGGACAATCTGGTTTGCCAAACTGGCGCACCTCGGCTTCGCCTCCGGTCGCCTTCGGCGTGAAATGTCCCGCCTGCAGCGAGACGCCAGCCTCGCGGCTGCAGCCGATCGACGGCAGACGTCCTCTGATCCGCTCTCTTTAATGGTCACGGCGGCGCGCGATGAAGTTATCCGTTCTGACAATGGCCTCTTGCCAGCTGACGGCATCAAGGAGCGCGTCACATCACACCTTGCGCGTATCGAGGCAACCGCTGGTCGCGCGATGACATCCGGCACCGGCCTTCTCGCTACGATTGGTGCGACGGCTCCGTTTGTCGGCCTTTTCGGCACGGTATGGGGCATTATGAACAGCTTCATCGGCATCTCGAAAGCCCAGACCACAAACCTTGCTGTCGTTGCGCCGGGTATCGCGGAGGCGCTGCTCGCCACCGGCATCGGTCTGGTGGCCGCTATTCCAGCCGTCATTTTCTACAATCAACTTGCGCGTTCGATATCGGGCTACAAAGCGAAACTCGCAGATGGTGCTGCAATGGTGGAGCGGCTCGTATCGCGCGATCTCGATCGCCAAGCCGCGAGAACACCTTATCTGAAAGCGGGAGAGTAGGTCATGGCCGGCCGAATTCGTGACGACGACGATCTTTCGGACAACCATGAGATCAACATCACGCCGTTCATCGACGTCATGTTGGTTCTTCTCATCATCTTCATGGTTGCCGCCCCTCTGTCGACGGTCGATGTTCCCGTTGAATTGCCCGTCGCCGTCGCGAAGCCGCAGCCTCGCCCTTCCAAACCCGTCTTTCTGACTCTGCAGTCCGACACGACGCTTTCGATCGGCGAAAAGACGATTTCGCGCGACGCACTTGTGTCGGCCCTGGATGACGTCACGGAGTCGAAGAGAGACACGCGGCTTTACGTACGGGCGGATAAGGATGTGCCCTACGGTGAGCTGATGAAGCTCATGAACGCGCTGCGCATCGGGGGGTACTTGAAGGTTGGGCTCGTGGGTTTGGAGTCTGCGGATACCAACGCTCTTCCGGCATCAGCTTCTCCCGCCGCGGGGCCTTAGCCGTATGTCATACACTTTCGAGTCGCGCCTTACGCGCACCAGCAGATGGGCTGTCGCTATATTCTTCGGGGTTGTGCTGCACGCGAGCGCCGCCAGTCTCGTCCTGATGCAGCCTGAGCCCCACGAAGAAGAGACCGCCGATTCCGGGCCTCTCTTGTTCGACCTTGCTCCGCTTGCTGTTGCTCCTCCCAAGGACACGAAAGCTCCCATCATCGGCCCTCGTTCTGACGCGACTCCGGAGATGATGGAGACGCAGGAAAAAGCCAAACCGACTGCTGCGGAAGAAACGCCGAAAGTCGAAAAAACTGAGCATGAACCGGAAGACCCCGACCTGAAGTTGCCGGAAAACAAACCCGAAGAAAAGGTCGAGGAAAAAGAGGAAAAGGAAGAGCCGGAGAAAGAAGTCGAGGAAGCGGAACAGGAACCCACTCCGGCAGCTAAGGCTGCGCCGGAGATGGCTCCTCCGCCAATCAAGGCTCCGCGCGCTGAGAAGGCCGCTGCCCCCACGCCCGGGCTCTCCGAAGCCGATAAAAAGACGATTGCGACTTGGCAGAAGAAAGTCGCTCACCACCTCCATCGTCATAAACGCTATCCCTCTGCTGCGAGACGGAATCGCATTGAGGGCAAGGTCATCGTGAGCTTCAGCATTGACCGCGAAGGCCGCGTCGTAGCGCACGCCGTAGTCAACGGCTCGGGCGCAAAGATTCTCGATGATGCTGCCCTCGATATTCTTGAGCGCGCGTCACCACTTCCGACGCCGCCGTCTCAGCTCGTTGGGAACGCGTTCGAATTCACCCTGCCGATCCATTATCAGGTCAAGTAACAAGGGGCGGGTTGCTGTTGGCCACAACGTTTCTCGCGTGATGCTGCGTCTTTTCCCAGTGGTGCGGGGCCGATACCAGTTCCCATAGTGCTCGATATGCGGCCCAGGAAATCAGCAGCCAATAGATCGGCACTGCTAAGACCGATATGGCAAGTTCCGGGCGGCCACGGCGTGCGACAGCGATCGCGCCCAGCGCGATCGCCGAGACATATCCGGCGAACAGGTTGAACAATCCAGCCCAATAGAGAACGTGCCACTCGTCCGAAGGAACAAGCAGATCGGAACGGCCAGAGAGCAGGCTGGCCCCTAGGACGACATAGAACCAGGGATGAACCAAGCACGAGAGGATCATTCCTCCCATGAGCACCTGCAGGCCTGCGAAACGCTTCAACCCCAGATCTCGCAGAAGGCGGGTAGGTTCACGCATGTGCACGATGTAAGTTTGCATCCAGCCCTTCAGCCAGCGCGTACGCTGGCCCAGCCAAATCCGAAAGGTTTCGGGCGCCTCCTCCCATGTCGTGGACGCCAAACCTGCGACGCGCGCACCTTGTCGCGCGAGGCGAATACCAAGGTCTGCATCTTCGGTGACATTGAAGGGATCCCAGCCGCCAGAGGTTTCCAGAATACGGCGCGGGAAATGGTTGGATGTTCCGCCGAGCGGGACTGGTAGATCGAGCCGCGCCAACGTCGGCACGATAGCGTCGAACAAAGCGGTATATTCGATCGTGAACTGTCGCGTGAAAAACGTCTCTTCCGGATTGTACGTATTGAGGCAAGCCTGAACGCAGCCGAGTTCGGGGCCGGCGGAACGAAATGCTTTGAGCGCCCGGCGCAGTTGGTCAGGTTCGGGCATATCCTCTGCATCGTAGACCACGACGTAATCGCCGCGGGCACTGGCCAGCGCGTAGTTCAGGGCGCGGGGTTTCGTGCGAGGCTGGCCTTCCGGAACTTCGACAATGCGCATGTGCGTTGGTAGTACTTGCGCCTCAAGCGCCATTCGCGTCGCGCGGTCTTCGCGTTCGACTATAAGCGAGATTTCCAGGCAATCGGTCGGATAGTCGAGCGCCGACAGGGCCTCAATCAAGGCCGGGACAACTTCCGCTTCTTTGTAGAGGGGCACCAGGATGGCATAACGCGGAAACACCTCGTCGAGCCCGGATTTTTCGTTAGGGGATTCAGGTGCAGGCGCGCGTACGCTGAGCAGGGTCGCGATCGCCAGAATACGGATAGCTACGATACAAAAGAAAGACAGCGCCATTGTCGCGAAGACAACGGTGTGCGTTACCGACGGCATCGCGACCGCGCCGATGACCAATGCTACCGTCAGCACGACAAGCGTGGCGGCTTGCCATCCCACAACACTGTAGGCAGATGACAGCTCAGGTCTTGTTCGCCGCAGATGATTGACGGCATGGTCTAGCCGTTGAAGCTCTGGTTCAGCATCAGGCCGACCTGTGTCGGTTCCACCAGGGCATTGCGACACGTCTTGGCGTATCGCCTCTGCAGAATGGTCGCGCTGCCAATCCATCGCTCATGTCATCCGTGACCAGCAAGGCCGGTCAACATTCGACGAAGCTTAAGCTACGCGAGCCCGTCGCAAGGCACCTTCGACAAAGCGACGATTATCGTAAATCAAATACGCCGTCTGAAATACAGTATACGTCTCGTCTCCAGGGGATTAACGCATATTGCGCCAACGGTGTTGCCACGGCGCAATATACCGCATGCTCCTTCCAAACTAAGCCGTGAGAAGGTCTTCTTGCTCGGTCTCTATGGAGATGGAGGGACCTGGCCGACCAATATAATAACCCTGAGCTGCGTCGCAGCCCTCATCCTTGAGGATCATAAACTGGCAGTTCGTTTCTATGCCTTCAGCGAGGATCGGAATTGAAAGGCTTTTTCCTAGTGCAAGGACGGCGCGAATAATCGCCTTAGATTGAGGGCTCACCTCGATATCCTGCATGAAGCAGCGATCGAGTTTTATTTTATCAAACGGGAAAGATCGCAGAGTTTCGAGAGACGAATATCCAGTTCCAAAGTCATCCAAAGCGATCGAGACACCGAGCTCCTTGATCTTTTGCAGGATCGCGAGTGTGCGTTCCTTATTTTCGACAATGGTCGACTCCGTCAGTTCAAGCTCAAGCCTTTTGGCATCCAAGCCGCTCTCTTTAAGAGCATCCTCCACAAGCTTTGGCAGATCGCTATGGATGAACTGAACGGGAGAAAGGTTGATCGCGATCTTCAACGGCTGTGACCACTTTGCGGCGGCGGCACACGCCGTTTTCAACACCCACTCGCCCAGCTCCAGAATGAGCCCTGTTTCTTCAGCAATGGGTATGAATTCTACGGGAGGAACGGCCCCACGCACAGGATGATGCCAACGCAGAAGGGCCTCGTAGCCAATGACCTCTCCCGTCGAGATCGACGTCTGAACTTGATAATGCAGGGAAAGCTCATTCTTTTTAACGGCATCGCGAAGATCGCTCGCCAGAACCCGGCGTGCCCGCACGCGTTCGTCCATCGAGGACTCATAAAAGCAGATGTCTTCCGTCGCGCTTGCCTTGGCCCGGTACATCGCCAAGTCCGCATTGCTCAATAAATTTTCGCGGTCCCTTGCATCATCAGGATAAATCGCCACCCCGATGCTGGCACCTATCGACACCTCGAAATCGGATATCTCTATTGGTTCGAAGATGACCTTCTGAAGCCGCTCTAGAAACTCCACGAGCGTCACCGGATCTATAAACGTTTTGACGGCCGTGAACTCGTCTCCACCGACGCGAGCGACCATTTCGCCTTCTCGGAGAAGATTGGACATTCTGTCTGCGATAACTTTGAGAACTTCATCACCGGCTTGGTGACCTCTAAGGTCATTGACCTCTTTAAACCGATCAAGGTCAATCTCAAGGACCGCAACTTTCCGCTTTGCGCCTTCCGCCCGGTCGAGTTCGAATTCGAGATAATTCGTGAAGCTCGTGCGATTCGGCAGCCCCGTCAGGGGGTCATGCAAAGCCATGTGCTGCAAGCGTTGATAGCTATCATAACGGGCGCGATCGTCGATGAGATAGCTGGAGATACCAGCTCCAATAATGACCAAAGCCATGCCGGCAACAGCAAGCGCCATGGCTGTCGACGGATCGTCTGCAACTTCTACCGCTCCATTGAGGGGAGTGATTTGTAGCGCCGTCATGCCCGTAAAATGTAGACTCACGATGGCAACCACGAAAAGCGCAGCAGCTGATAAATGTCCCGTCATCGTGTCTGCGCGCAAAGCGGAGCGAGTCGCAGCGCCAGCGAAAATGATCGATAATGCAATTGAAGTGAGGAGGTAGGTTTCATCCCAGGCAACGATACCATCGATACGGTAAGCCAGCATGCCCGTATAATGCATGGCTGCGACCGCTAGTCCCACCGCACTGCCACCAATCATAGGTGCTGCACTGGTCAGGCCGCTGGTCGCGAAGGCGAACCCCAATCCAGCCCCCGTAACCGCGACAAGCAGTGAGACGACCGTCAAGACCGGCATAAACGTCACGGGGACGCCTGGATTATAGGCGAGCATTGCGATGAAATGCGTACACCAGATGGCAGCGCCTGCAGCAACGCCGGTCAGGAAGTTCCAGCCGTACCGCTGCAATCCCCCGGTGGTTGCGGCCCGGTGAAGGAGGCTCAAGGTGACGCCCACGCCGGCTAGACACACCAACGAAGCCAATCCGACGAGCCAGACATTGTGCTGGCCGACGATGCACGAGAGAACGCTATACATGTACGATAATTTCCAGGACAAAAGTTGGTATGCCTGGATAGAGAGAACCCATTAAAAACGTGTGTATTTCTCTGAAAATGCACGCTAAATCAGGATCACAAGCACGGTGTGCAGTTGTAGAGTTGTGCTGACCTCCCCCGCAGGTAGGCACCCGTTAGATAAAATCCACACAATTTTTGAGTTGTGTTGCGGAAATGGCAATACCGGCAAAGTTTGGGTTTTGCGATCCGCTGAAAGAATCTGATTTCAAGGCACTGCCTTTTGCGGCCCTGCTAAAACAACTGGAAGTTGAGAATCCAGATGAGAATAGATACGGCGATATGGTGCCAGGTCCGACCTCGGTCGCACTTGGCTGTGTTTGCGCTGTGGCTTTGCCTGAGTTTGGTTCTGCTGGGTTCATACGAAGGGACTCAGGCGCAGGAACAACCCGCTGCAGCAGAACGTGAAGCAGCGCGCCGGGTCGTGTTGCGCTTTCTCACGACCAGCGACTTTCCCCCGTTTAACTTTTATGACGAAGACGGCGTGCTAACAGGCTTTAATGTCGACTTGGCGCGCGCCATATGCCTGGATCTGGACGTTACATGCGAGATCAAGGTCGAGCCCTGGGAGAATTTGCTGCCCTCCCTCCTTCGGAAGGAAGGTGATGCAGTTATCGCCTCGCAGATGGTGACAGCTCAAGCGCTCACCAATTATGACTTCACCGACCGATACTTTCATACCCCGGGTCGCTTTGCTGGACGTCGTGATGCCACAGGGCTGGAAGCTACGCCCGAAGCTTTATCGGGGCGGAAGGTCGGTGTAGCGCAAGGCACCACGCACGAGGCGTTCATCCGGCAATTTTTCCGGGGCAGTCAGATCGTCACGTTCAAGGATGCGGATGCCGCGCGTGAGGCCCTCAAAAAGGGGGACGTCAACGCCATATTTGGTGACGCTATCAGTTTGTCCTTCTGGTTGAACGGTACCGCCTCCAACCAGTGCTGTGAATTCAAAGGAGAGGCGTTTCTCGAGCCCAAGTTCTTTGGGGATGGCGTCGCGATAGCGGTTGCGAAAGGGGATCGTCAGCTTAAGGCTGAACTCGATGACGCCTTGAAGCAGGTTCGCTCGAGCGGACGATTTGTCGAACTTGTCACACGCTATTTCCCGTTCCGTATCTATTGACACCGCAGGTTGCATGCGCACAAACGGTTCAGATACACAACTTTGCCCTACGATGATCGCCTTGCGCGGTTATCAAGCTCTAAAATGTCATACTCCTGAAACTTGAATCTTCTCATGGTGCGATCGGGGGATACACTAGTCTATCGGCCACCGGTCTGCAGGAAAGCTGAGGATGACCAGATACCGCGCAATGTTTATTTCTGATGTCCATCTCGGCACTCGAGCGTGCCAAGCTGGGCAGTTACTCGATTTTCTTCGGGAACATGACGCCGATACGATCTACCTCGTCGGCGATATTGTTGACTTCTGGCGCATCAAGCGCGGTGCAGTATGGCCTCAGTCACACAATGACGTATTGCAAAAGCTTTTACGCAAGGCACGCAAGGGCGCCCGGATTGTATTCATTCCCGGCAACCACGACGATGGCCTGCGACAGTATTGCGGACAGCGCTTCGGCGGCATTGAGATCGAGCGGCAGTTCATCCACGAAACGGCGGATGGCAAACGCTACATCGTCATGCATGGCGACGAATTCGATGTCGTGGTGCGCTATGCTAAATGGCTGGCGTTGCTCGGGGATCGCAGCTACCAGCTCGCCCTGTGGACTAATGCCCCGGTGAATTTCGTACGTCGGCGCCTAGGGCTCGAATACTGGTCCCTCTCCAACTATCTGAAATTGCGCGTTAAATCCGCTGTCAATTTCATCGGAGAATTTGAACGCAAGCTTTCAAGCGAGGCACAGCGGCGAGATGCGGACGGGGTGATATGCGGACATATTCACCATGCCGCCTCAAGAAACTTTGGCGATATCCATTATCTGAATACAGGTGATTGGGTCGAGAGTTGCACGGCGATCGGTGAAACAGAAGATGGCCGTTTCGAGCTTATTCGGTGGATGGATGTCGTACAGGCACGGACAGCCGCATCGGAAGCGAGCCTCGTGAAGGAAGACTTAAAGGCGGCGTAAATGAAGATCCTCATCGCCACCGACGCTTGGAGACCGCAAGTCAACGGTGTTGTGCGAACCTACGAGCGTCTGGCGGAGGAAGCTGCGCAGTTGGACGTCGAGCTCACGTTCTTGACGCCGGCGGAATTCCAGACATGGCCGTGCCCCACGTATCCGGAGATTCGTCTGGCTCTCCCGGGCTATGCCTACATTATCGAACGCATGAATCTGATCCGACCGGACGCTGTTCACATCGCGACCGAAGGACCGCTGGGCTGGATGACGCGCTCACACTGCATCCGGCGCGGTGTTCCCTTTACGACCAGCTTCCACACGCGGTTTCCCGACTATCTGTCCCGGCGCTTTGGCATTCCTGAGAGCTGGATCTGGTCAATCCTGCGTCGGTTTCACAATGCGGGCGCGGGTATCATGGTCGCGACGCCGAGCCTCGCAACGGAACTCGACTCACGGGGCTTTGACCGCATCATGCCCTGGACGCGGGGCGTCGATACGCATGTTTTCCGACCACGCAACGTGCGCCGCTTCGGAGAGGGGCCTGTTTTCCTTTACGTTGGGCGGGTTGCTGTCGAAAAGAATATCGAAGCGTTTTTGAGGACGGACCTACCTGGTAAAAAGGTTGTGGTTGGGTCCGGACCGCAGTTTGCAGAACTACGGGTCAAGTATCCTGACGTTACCTTTACCGGCAAACAGATCGGTGAGGATTTGGCGGAGTGCTACGCCTCGGCAGACGTCTTCGTCATGCCAAGCCAGACTGAAACCTTCGGTATCGTATTGCTGGAGGCAATGGCTTCGGGGCTGCCTGTTGCCGCTTATCCTGTCACGGGTCCGCTCGACCTTGTTCGCCAAGCGGAGACGGGATTTTTGTCAGAGGATCTAGCTGCCGCTGCTAAGGCTGCCATGTCACTGGATCGTGACATCATCAGAAAGCGCGCGCTCGACTACAGTTGGGAAGCCGCGGCTCGGCTCTTCATCGCCAACATCGAAACAGCGCTCTTTGCGCGACTGGGGCAAGGCACACCCAAGCGACGCGTTACCCTAGCGCGGCCAGCAAGTTCCGCCTGATCTTTCGTTTCTTTTTTCCCGATACGCTTCAAGCGACAACCAGACCATTTGCAAATGCAGGCGGCGCGATCAGGCGCAGACGAGGCCCTGCGGACGTCACAGTCAACGGGCTATCTGCGATCTGATCCCCATCAGCCTGTACAGCAATATCGGAGCCAGCAACGGTCAAGTGCTGGCACGGGATGATCTTGACGCTCGGCAAACGCATGTGCAGCCCAGCAGCGACTGACAGTAGCTCGAGCAAGCGTCCGCGGCGGGTTCGCGCCGCGAACAAGAGCGCTTGAAAGCCGGTTTCAGAAAGGCTGGCTTCCGGGGCAATAACGTACGTTCCGGCGTAATTGCGACCGTTGGCGACAACGAGCCATGAGGCTTCAAAGGCTTTTCCATCAACAGTTAGGGAGAACATTTTCGGCCTTTTCGCCAGCGCCTTAAGGATCGGCATGGCGTAAGCGAGTTTGCCGATACGCCGTTTGAGGCTGAGGTCGAGGCCAGCAACGATCTCGCCATCGAAGCCCGCTCCGGCCATCAGGAAGAAAGGGTCTTTGTTTGCAAGGGCTCCGGCGACGCTGACGACAGGGCCGGTCATCAAAACTTCGGCAATTTCCGTAGGCTTCTTTGGCATTGCGATTTCGTTCGCTAGAACGTTGCCTGTGCCCGTGGCGATGATGCCGATCGGTATGGTGGTATTCTCGCCAAGCGCTGTCGCCAGCGCTCTGACCGTACCATCACCCCCTGCTGCAATGACGGCATCGAACCCGTCAAGCTGGACATCACGTGCAATGGCACCAGGGGCTGTCGAGGTGGCACCCCAAAAACGCAACATGACGATCTCAGCGCCGCGCCGCTCGAGTTCGACCGCCACGCGGCGGGCCAGCGTGCGGCGTCGCACGCCCGCGACAGGATTGTGCAGCAGTAGAAAACGTTTTCTATGCGGAACGGGTTCTTGGACCGTCATGGACCGATCCTAATGATCAGACCGTCGACGCGCGTAAGAATTTGAGCTCTTGGCGCAGCCCCAGATAGACGCAGACACACATCGTGAGAAGGACAAACGCAAAGGGGAAGCCCGTTGTCACAGCCGCGGCCTGCAGCGCCCCCAATCCTCCGCCCAACAATAGGACGCTCGCGACAAGTCCTTCCAAGACAGCCCAAAAGACCCGCTGTGCTACGGGCGGATCGAGTTTCCCTCCCGCGGTGATGGTATCGATCACGAGCGATCCTGAATCGGACGAAGTGACGAAAAACATCAGCACGAGCGCGATGCCAAGAAAGGACAGGATTCCCGAGAATGGAAGCGGCTCCAACATTCTGAAAAGTGACAGCTCCGGACGCCAGTTTTCGACAGTTGCGGCGACGCCGGTGTAGCCGTCAACAGCGATCTGGTGCAGTGCCGTACCGCCAAATGTGGTCATCCAGAGTATGGAAATCAAAGTCGGTACAATCAATACGCATAGAATAAATTCTCGCACCGTCCTTCCTCGCGAAACGCGAGCGATGAACATACCGACGAACGGTGACCATGAGATCCACCACGCCCAATAGAATGTTGTCCAACCGTGAAGGAATTCTGGATTTCGTTCAAACGGGCTCGAAAGTGCAGGCAAGTACGTGAGGTAAGAAATCGTATTGGTCAGGAAGCCGATGAAGATCTCTGCCGTCGCCCCTGCCGCAATCACGAACACAAGTAGCGCCGCGGCAAGCACAATATTGATTTCCGATAGCCGCTTCACGCCGGCATCCAGGCCGGCCACGACTGACAATGTGGCGACGGAGGTGATAACCGCGATCAGCAGGACTTTCGTGAGATCCGTGTTGGGGATTCCAAAGAGATAGTTCATGCCAGCGAGAGCTTGCTCAGCACCAAATCCCAAGGATGTCGCGAGGCCGAACAATGTCGCGAAGACCGCTAGTGTATCAATAATGTGCCCTGGCCACCCCCATACGGCATCTCCAAAGAGCGGATAGAAAACCGAGCGTACGGTCAGTGGGAGTTGTCGATTGTAGCTAAAGAACGCTAGCGACAGGCCAACGATGGCGTAGATCGCCCAGGGATGCAGCCCCCAGTGATAAATCGTGGCCGCCATCGCGACGCTTTGCGCTGCCTCGATATTTTCAGGTAAGACGTTGAGCGGGGGATTTTGCGCGTGAGCGACCGGTTCGAATACACCAAAAAAGATCAGACCGATGCCCATGCCCGCCGCGAACAGCATGGCAAACCAAGCGGTTCGGGAGAAATCGGGGGTTGCATCCGGGCCGCCAAGGCGGATGGACCCGAACGGCGAAACAATTAGATAGAGCGCAAAAAGAACGAAAACGTTGCCCGTGAAAACGAAAACCCAATCGAAGTCCGATGTAACGCGGTTGCGCAGGGTTTCGAACACGGACACGCTGAGTTCTGGAAACAGCAGCGAGAACGCAACAAACGCCACAACCACCACACCCGAGACGAAGAAAACGGGATTATGGACGTCGAATCCCATGACCTCGACGTTGTCCTGGCCCACCTCATAATCCGTGTCATAGGTGACCGTGCCAGAATCGTCTTCGGTCAGTTCTTCGCTCATGGATGCGGGGTTCTCCATCAAAAGGCTCGCCTCGCCGGCGAGATGCGCATGACCAAGCCCGGACCATCCGTCCACATGTGATTGGGCGACGTTGGACGGGCGAGGGTGAGTCCGCCCCACCTAGGATCGGACCGAAGCTAACTTTCTCGAACAAATTTCGATATCCGGTGAAGTTTTTAACAATTCAACCGAGCATGCAACCCTGCACGGCTAATTTATCTTCAATTTCTGTATGTATATTTAGTTCCCGCACATGCGATCAAATCTACGTACTCTGGATTCTCACTTCAGCATCAAGTGCTCTCTTAAATAACTTTATCACCGATTATCGACCAATGCGACCATAATAACTTGCGCATTTACTTTGAACTTCTGTCTTCTTTCTGATCAGAAATACAGATGCTTCAGTCAAAATCGCACCGCAAATCCGCGTCTGTCCGCTTGCCGCTGGGTGGGGGCAGCGCCTATCACTGTCCCGTGAGATGTGCGTCTGTTCAATTTGTTGCCCAGCTATAACGCTACAGGGATTGCAGCATAAATCGGGGGGCCTCTTTTCGGGCCGTGTGTATCGATGGATCTGACACTCCAACGCCGGAGGTGCACGTGCGATGCCCGCTTTTTTCAGACGCGCAAAAACTGGACTCGCGTGACAGCTCGAGCCCCGCGCCTCACAGATTTGAGCATTTCCTTTCTTAGAACACTCGTGACTTAGCCCGTAGTTCCGGGGGGATCGTTGGTATGGCCACTATCATAACGGTGCATGGCACCTTTGCTCATTACACGACGGGCTTAGAGCATGATGCTGCGACGGCGGCAGACAGCCTGCAATGGTGGCAACCCGGCAGCACATTTGCGAAGCACGCTCAGCAGCTTGTCAGTAGTGATTCCAGCGATGTCACGTTCACACCGTTCGTCTGGAGCGGCGACAACAGTGAGTTAACGCGGCGCGCTGCTGGCACCCGGCTGCTTAAGCAGATGAAAGAACTGGAAGATCGCCAGGAACCCTATTGTGTTATCGGACATAGCCATGGCGGATCGGTGATCGCATCAGCGCTGATGGAGAGCGCCGCGCAACGCGTGCCTCTGGAACACCTCAAGAAATGGATCACTGTTGGAACGCCGTTCGTGGAATTGCGCAAAGAGCGGCTGCTGTTCCTCCGGCTTCCCATCTTGTTGAAGGCGATCTTCATCGCCTCCCTGATGCTGCTGCTCATGTTCTCCATTTCGAGCGTGGCCGAGGTTTTCGACGGCGGGTGGGAAGACACGCTCGAGAGTCAATTACAGCGATACGGTATTTCCATGGGCTTGATGGCTCTGCCGTTTGTCGTGTTTGTCGGGATCACAAAGTATTTGGACAGGCGGCAACTTTTCTTTTATCGCCCGGGGGTCATCAAGAGGGCGCGGGAAAAGTTCAGCGAACGCTGGCTGCCACTTCTGCACCCGGACGATGAAGCGGTGCATGGGCTTAGTTCTCTGCGCACGGTGAAGTTCAACATCTTTCACAATACGTTTGCGGTGCCATTTTTCTCGCTGGCCTCGGTGTTCATTCTTCCGATCGCGTACTTTTATCTGATCGCCTCCCCGACCCACATGGTGGGGATTACCAACTTTCTGCGGGACAATGTCTACGCGACCGAAAACTTCGAGCGCACCGAAGCCGCGATGATGGATTCCCGAAGAAAAATACGAGATCTAAGACGCCAGATCCGGCAGGCACAGGACAAGTTGGATAACGCTGATACGGACCTTAGGGCCGTTCTCAATGCCCGGACTGAAATCAAGCAGTTGCGGGAGCAGCTTCGGGGTATCCGGCAGGAACTGCACCAGGACTATCCCAACCTCGTACAAGTGCAACGCACCCGACGTTTTCATCGACGCTTCCTTGAACGTGACGGAAAACCCTGCGAGGGCGGGACGCTTTGCGGTGGCGGCCATGATATACTGCTTAACAGCAGGCTGATGTATCACCTCGTCACTGACGAAGCTTCGAGTTGGCTGGTCGACGAAGAGGTTCGGGAAGGCGCGTTCGGCAACCTTATACGCTTTGCTATGCCTATCGTGTTGGTCCCGGTCGTGTTCGGTATCGTCGCGGTCTTGATGGTGCTGCTGGTGCAGTTGCTGGCGGGGTTGTTCAGCTCATTCGCCAGCCGGCGGCTCGATGACCTAACGTGGTTCGAAGTGCAGCGCTCAGCGCTTGGCAATGATGCCGAAGCCGAGATCGCCGTTGGGGCCAATGCGCACCCGTCCTGGATCGACCGTATGCCGCGGACGCTTCCCCCTGAGCTGGCCCGAAAGATAACGGAACGCAGCAACCGTGAAATGATGACTTCGCTCGGCAAGTTCCGTAACGCCATCAGCGAGTTGGCTTTTGCAGAAGGTAACGAAGGGCAAATTGCCAAGGCGCTCGACTTCCTGACCTGGCGTGAACTTATTCACACATCGTATTTCGACGTTCCGGAATTCCGTAAGTTTGTCTCGGTCACCGTTAGCCAGCTCGATGGCTTCCAACCCAACGAAGTCCTCCGCAACGATCCGGAATATGCGGCGACGCTGCGCTGGCTAAAAGAGGTTACACCTCAGCCGCCGACGACCGAGGACCTACAGACGCAGCCGGCAGCGGCCTAAGCTTGGCCGGGACTGGAGAGGGAGGCTGTGAGTGCCGTCAGGACCGTTCAATGAGACGGCTCAAGCGCCACGTTTCTTCCTGCACGCGGATGTCGGCGAGCATCCGATCAATCAACAGGCATGTTCTCTTGAACAGGTCTGAACCTCGCCGATAATCGGCCGAGGCGAAGAAGTCGATCCGCCCGGCCTTGAAGAGGTCAACGCATTTCTTGCGCGATTTCCCCGGCGGATAGACCGCGACGGCGTGACCACCATTCTTCCGCATCACGGCCATCGATGGCACGTCGGTGTCACCGTCGCCGAAGTAAATCATATTGGAAAACGGGATGGGACGGCTGTCCTCGTCCATGTGCTGATTGATGTTTTCGCCAAGATCCTCGACGCCCTTGTTGATCCGGAACAGATACTGCGTTTTGCCGGTGTCCGTGATGACGCGTTTCGGATAGGGCAGATCGTAAGCTTCGAACCAATATTCGGACGCAAATACATTGTGGAAGTTCGAATAGATCGGCGTGCCTTCTACGATCTCGGTCAAGCCTGAAGAAATCAGGTAATGACGAAGCGTGACGCCATTGCTCTCGGCGCGCAAGGAAACGTAGTCGGAGATGGCGGCGAACCATTCCGCGACGCCCTCGAAAAGTTCGACATCCTTGCCCTGCGCCACGAGATCTTCGCGATCAATCCTGACGCCAGCTGCCTTCGCCTTTTTGTAGAGCAGGTGCATGTAGGTGATCAACGGATCCGCGCCATGCTCCCGCGCCAGCCGGTTCGTCTCGGCCCAGAACTCCGCCGCATCAATTCCGATCTTAGGGAGAAACGCGTATTCCTGCATGGGGCGCGGGGAGAGCGTACCATCGAAGTCGTAGACGAGAGCGATGATCTTTTTGGAAAAGGTTGCCTTGGATGCCGATTTGGATGAAGCGCTCGGCTTGCCGCGGCGAGGCCGCTCGGGGGCTTCGCCAGCCACGTGCGAATCTATGTCGTCCTTCGCGCGTTCTGTCATTGCTCGCCCCCGCATCCGGTATCTTCAGTGAACCGCCTCCCGAAGCTCATCCGATTCGGAGGGCGGAATGAAGACGTCCTTTATCCACCTGAGCTGGCTTCAGCCCTTACAATCGGGATCATTGCAGCACTCCCCATCATGGTGATGGTGGTGCGCATGGTCGTGATGATGATGGTGGTCATGGTCGTGGCCGCAGCAATTGCCGTCATGATCATGGTGTTGATGCGGTTCCACCAGAGTGGCACGCAGCATCCGTTCGATCGCGATCGACGTCTCGCGCGGTGCGTTGGGATGTTCAATTGCCAGCCCCATGACCTCGGCAGCGATCCGGATATCGGTTGCTTCACCAAGGTACGCTCTGCGGAGGCGTCCCTGGCGGTCAAAAATCAAAATTGAGGGCGTTCCCTGCAGCTCGTAGGCCGCCATCGTTGCGGTGCGTTCCGAGCCTGGTACGTCACGATCAAGCGCAATCGGGAAGATCAGCCCCTGGTTCTGGACGAACTCCTCAAGCTTTTCGCGCGTTTGCCCCTCCTTGTTCTCAAACGGGGCATTGAGGCCGAGAACAACAGCCTGCGAAGGATCAAGGCCTTCTGCGAGTCGTTGAGCTTGCGGCAAAGCATGGCTCAGACTCCCAGGACAGTGAGTCTGAAACACGTAAAGGACAGCCACGCGCCCTTTCAGTTTTTCGAGCGTCGGTTCGTCGTCGACATTCAGCCAGCCCGCGACATCAAGTTTTGGTGGAGATTCGGGATCGAACATAGAGGCAGTGTCCTCGCCTGAGTGCTGTCGTGCCGATCACCAAGGGATGCGAGACCGGATTCTCGCTCAGGCTTGGCACGAGCAATAGTGGCAACACAAGCCCATTTTTACTGCGTATTCGCTATAAAAACGGCCGAGCTCTCGTTCAGGCTTCCTCTTCCGCCTTCTCAGGCAGTTCGATGTCCGCTTCAGCCTCTGTCATCGGCTGCGTCGTGAATCCTGCCAAGCTGCCGGTTTCGTGGGCATCACGCCTGATTTCGACTGGGCTGGACAGGTACGCGGTCACCAGTTCCGCCACGGATCGTAGCGCATTCATATGGATGCGTTCATAGCCGTGGGAGGCGTCGATGCCGAAAGTTATCAGAGCCGTTCGAACATCGTGGCCTGCTTCAAGAGCCGATGCGCTATCAGAGCGATAGTGGCGGAAAATGTCCTTCTGATAGCGGATGTCGTTTTCCTGGCAAAGCCGCACCATCTTCTTGGTGAGATGATAGTCGAAAGGTCCACTTTGATCGGCCATAGCGATTGTCACGCCGAATTCGGACGAGTTCTGGCCTGGTGCTGAGGTGCCGTTATCCACGGCCACCATCGATGCGATATCGCTCGTCAGCACAGATGCGGCCCCGATGCCGACCTCCTCGGCGATCGTAAATACCCAATGCGCATCAAGCTCGAGCTCTATCTTTTCTTCGCGCATTGCGCGCAGTGCCGCCAACATCAGAGCGACGCCAGCCTTATTGTCGAGATGACGCGAAACGATGTAGCCGTTTTCCAAAAACTCAGGTTGAGGATCAATCGCGATGATATCGCCGACCTCAATCCCAAGCTTTTCGAGCTCAGTGTCATTTCGGGATAAAGCGTCGATCCTGACCTCAACGTGCTGCCAGCCGACTGGCGCAGTATCGACTTCGTCAGCGTAGGTATGGCCCGATGCTTTCAATGGCAGGACGGTGCCGCGGTAGCTTCCCGCGTCTGAAAATATCGTAACGCGCGCACCTTCCGCGAAGCGCGCCGACCAACAGCCGATTGGCACGACCTCCAGTCGCCCATTGTCCTTAAGTTGCTTGACTTGTGCTCCGAGCGTATCGACGTGAGAAATAATGGCGCGCGCGCCATGAGGACTTTTGCCTTTCAAGGTGGCGCGAATTGCACCCCGGCGCGTCAACTCAAAGGGTACGCCAATCTCTTTGAGCTCACGACAGACCATCCTGACAATCATGTCCGTGTAGCCCGTCGGGCTAGGTATTTGCAGTAGTCTCGCGAGTGTGTCGCCTAGGTATTCCGTGTCGATGTTAAGTCTTGGCATCTGTCCCTCTGGCCAAAACCGCGCGAGCGGCGGCTGGGATTGAGTGGGGGAAAAGCAGATCAACGAAGCGTTCAGCTGTCGGCTGCGGTTCGTGGTTAGCGAGCCCCGGCCTTTCGTTCGCTTCGATAAAAGCATAGTCGGGCCGGTTCGGCGACTTCACGATAAAGTCGACGCCAACAACGGGGATGTCAATTGCACGGGCCACGCCAACGGCCGCCTCTATCAGCCTAGGATGCAATTCGTCGGTAACATCGTGAATTGTGCCACCCGTATGCAGATTAGCGGTCCGACGAACCTCAAGCTCCTGCCCCTGAGTTGGGACGTCATCCATATTGAAGCCTGCCCGACGAACCGTGCGAAATGTTTCTGCATCGAGAGGAATGCTTGACTCGCCGTGTGTCGCGGCGGCGCGGCGGCGGCTTTGCTTTTCGATCAGCTCTTCGATTGTGCATTCACCGTTCCCGACAATACGTGCCGGTCGGCGTATTGCCGCAGCGACGACTTCGAAGCCGATCACGATTATGCGCAGATCAACGCCTTCGACCATTTCTTCAATAACGATCCCGTCCGAGATCTTGCGTGCGGCGGTAATGGCGTCCTCAACTTCCTCCCGGCTGGTCAGGCCAACGGCCACGCCCCGTCCCTGTTCACCGCGGGCCGGTTTCACGACAACGGATTTGTGGTCCTTCAAGAACCCGTCCAATCGGCCGTCTTTCAGAGAGTCGCTACTGCGTTGATACATCTGTGCGGGTGTAGAAATTCCCGCCGCTTCCACAACACGACGCGTCACGGATTTGTCGTCGCAGATTTGAACCGCGACACCGCTCGTGAGATCCGACAAACTTTCGCGGCAACGAATACTGCGGCCTCCCAACGTCAAGCGGAAGAAACCGCCCTCGGCATCCGTCACTTCCACGTTGATGCCGCGCCGCATAGCCTCGTTGACGATGATTTCTGAATAGGGATTGAGCCCTTCGATATGCTCGGATCCAATGAACAGCTTTTCGTTGATCTGGTTCTTACGTTTTATGGTGAAGTAGGGGACGCGTACAAAGCCGAGCTTTTCGTACAGTGCAATAGCCTGCTCGTTGTCATGAAGTACGGACAGGTCGAGATAGTGCGCTCGTTGCGCTTGGAACTGATCAGCGAGACGACGTACTAAAGCCTCTCCGATGCGCGGGTGGCGCGCTTGGGGATCAACCGCCAAGCACCAGAGCGACGACCCACGCTCGGCGTCATTGAAGGCGCGGGAGTGGTCTACCCCAGTGATCGATCCCAGGACATCTCCGGTCACTTCATCTTCAGCAACGAAGACTGTGAGGCTTCGGCTGTCCCGCAATGACCAGAAAAATTCGGGCGGAACAGGAACCATGTGGCGCGCTGAGTAGATCGCATTAACCTGCTGCGCGTCGTGCAGGGATGTAAGCCGGCGCACGAAAAAGCCGGCATATTTGGTCGGTGGAGACTCGTAATTTGTCAGGTCCAGCCGATAGGTATGGGAGGGGTCGAGGAACAGCTCTTGTGGTGCGGTCGAAAGCACGACATGCGGGTCGGCTACGTAGGCTGCGATATCTCTCCGATCAGGGCGCTCTGCACGCATCGCCTCGGCCAGGGCACTTGGATCCTCAAAAGTCTGGCCAAACAGCAAACGCCCCCAGCCACAATCAATCAGTGCATTTTTAATGGGTTTCGCTTCTGGGGCTAAACCTGTCTCGCTCTGTTCAGAGATGGCACCGGAGGCTTCCACCCCGCTAGGAGCCTGCGCATCCTCGCGGGGGCGGTTCGAAAGTTGTATACTCTGCGCCACGACTCATTCCTTTACCTAGAACATCTTGGGTCTAAAGGTGGTGGGCCTGCAGCCACATCTCCAGTAGCGCAACCTGCCAGAGTTCGGAACCTCTGAGCGGCGTAATGTGCGCCTTTGGATCTGCAAATAGCTGGTCCAAGTAATTCTGCTGAAACAGGTTGCGTTGCTTTGCTGCGTCAGATGTCAACGCATCGCGAACCATGTCGAGATAAGGGCCATCGATGTACTTGAGCGCAGGAACGGGGAAATACCCCTTCTTGCGATCAATTACTTCTGACGGCACGACACGCCGCGCGGCCGCTTTCAAAACTCCTTTGCCACCATCCGCGAGCTTATGTTCAGGGGGAATGCGCGCGGCGAGTTCGACAAGCTCGTGATCGAGGAAGGGAACGCGAGCTTCCAAGCCCCAAGCCATCGTCATGTTGTCCACGCGCTTCACCGGATCGTCGACCAGCATCACGTTCGTATCAAGCCGTAGTGCGCGATCTACCGGAGTATCCGCACCTGGTTGGGCGAGGTGAGTGGCGACGTACTCCAAGGCCTCATCCCGGGGCGCATGCCAATCTTCATTCAAGTGGGTTTTCAGGCGCGCATAGTCGCGATCGAAGAAGACACGGGCGTAATCGCCTGCCACGTCATTGGAGTTGGCGAGGGGCGGATACCAATGGTAACCGGCGAAGACTTCGTCAGCGCCCTGTCCCGATTGCACGACCTTGATGTGCTTTGAGACCTCCTGCGATAGGAGGTAGAAGCCAACGTTATCGTAGGAAACCATTGGTTCGGACATCGCAGCGATGGTGCCCGGCAGCGCTTCCATCAAACGTTCGGACGGCACCATGATTTTATGGTGATCGGTTTCGAAACGTTTTGCGATCAAGTCCGAGTAGATGAACTCGTCGCCCTTTTCTCCGTGCGCTTCTTCGAAGCCAACCGAAAACGTCATCAGGCCGTGCTGACCAGCCTCGGCTAGAAGCGCCACGATGACGCTGGAATCGACACCACCAGACAGCAGCACGCCGACGGGGACATCAGCGACCATACGACGGCTGACCGCCTTGCGAAGCTGGTCCAGCACACGGTCGGTCCAGTCTTCCGCCGTCAAACCGGCGTCTTCAGTGTGCCGAGCAAGGAATGGCTGCCAATATCGATGCTCTGTCGACCTGCCGTCCGCTTCGATGACACGGACCGTCGCTGGCGGCAGTTTCTTGACCCCATTAATGATCGTACGCGGTGGCGGAACCACGGCGTGAAACGACATGTAGTGAGCGAGCGCGACGCGATCTATCGAGGTGTCAACGTCGCCCGCTGCGACCAACGCCGGGAGCGTCGATGCGAACCGTAATCTACCGTTAGTCTCCGAGAGATAGAGCGGCTTAATGCCGAAACGGTCGCGCGCGAGAATGACTTGGCCTGTTTCGCGATTGTGAATCGCAAAGGCGAACATGCCATTGAAGCGCTCGACGCAAGCCGGGCCCCACGCGTGGAAGGCCTTGAGGATAACCTCGGTGTCGCCGTGAGAAAAAAAGCGGTAACCGAGACCGGATAACTCCTCGCGGAGCGCGGGATAATTATAGATGCAGCCATTGAATGCGATTTCGAGTCCGAGTTCGGAATCGATCATCGGCTGCGCAGACCTTTCCGACAGATCAATAATCTTGAGCCGTCGATGGCCTAAACCAACAGAGCCGCGCACAAATTGTCCGCTGGCATCGGGACCACGGGGACGCATGACGTCTGTCATGCGCGCGAGCGCAGACGGATCTGCGGATCCGCCTGAGTAATGAATTTCGCCGCAGATTCCGCACATCGTGTGCGTCTGACCTCATTTGTTAAGTTGTTAGCTAGGTTCGAGAACGTAGCACGTTATGGGCAGGCCCGCAAAATTTGTGGCGCAACGCATCATAAAAACGCGCACGCCACCTGCATTCCGAAGTCCCTTCGAAGACTCGAACAACGCGCAAACGCGCAATTGGTTCAATTCTGAAGTGGACTTGGAACGCAGGTGGCGAAAGTGCTTAAAATCTCTTTCGTTATAGGCTCATTCCGCGGCCCGGACGGCGGACAGCACAGGCCCGGCAGCCAAGACATCTTGGTCGACGTAGTCAGTGAAGGCCGCAAAGTTCTTGTTGAACATCTCAACAAGCTGCGCAGCCGTAGCATCGTAAAGCGACGGATCTGACCAAGTCTGGCGTGGGTTGAGAATACTCGGATCCACGCCCTCCAATTCGGTCGGAACCATAAAGCCAAATACGGGATCTGCCCGCATCGGACTATTCGCCAACGCACCTGACAACGCGGCATTCAGCAGCGTGCGCGTTGCTTTAATCGGCATACGCTTGCCATCACCGAACTTGCCACCGGTCCAACCGGTGTTAACGAGCCAACACGCGACACCGTGCTCAGCAATAAGCTTGCGCAGCAAGTTGCCGTAGACCGAGGGGTGACGGGGCATAAAGGGCGCACCAAAGCACGTCGAGAACGTTGCTTGGGGTTCGCTGCCCATGCCACGCTCCGTCCCGGCAACCTTCGCGGTGTAACCAGATAAGAAATGGTACATCGCCTGGGCGGGATTTAGCTTGGCGATTGGCGGCATAACGCCAAATGCATCGGCCGTCAGCATAACGACGGACTTAGGATGGCCGGCGCGGCCAGTCTCGCTCGCGTTGGAAATGGCTTCCAGCGGATAAGCAGAGCGCGCGTTCTGGGTAAGGCTGCCGTCCTCGAAGTCCGGCATCCGATCTTCGTCGAGAACAACGTTCTCGAGAACCGTCGCAAAGCGGTTGGACGCCGCGAAGATTTCCGGTTCTGCTTCGGCCGAAAGATGCAACGTCTTAGCGTAGCAGCCGCCCTCAAAGTTGAAGATGCCGTCCGGAGACCAGGCATGCTCGTCATCGCCCAACAGCGTCCGGCTGGGATCTGCCGATAGCGTCGTCTTCCCGGTTCCAGATAGCCCAAAGAACACGGCAGAACCGCCGTCGTTTCCGACGTTCGCCGAGCAGTGCATCGGCATAACGCCTTTGGACGGCAGCAGATAGTTCAGGAAGGAGAATACGCTCTTCTTGGTTTCACCTGCATACCCCGTACCGCCCACGAGAACCATTCGACGGGTGAAATCGCATGCAATCACCGTCTCCGACCGCGTGCCGTGGATTTGCGGATCAGCACGGAAGCCCGGGAAATTAACAACGGTGAACTGCGGATCAAATCCTTCCAGCTGCGCCTTCAGAGGGCGGCGCAAAAGGTGTCGGATAAAGAGTGCGTGCCAGGCCAATTCCGTAACGATGCGGGTTGGCAATTGATAGGTTGGATCAGCCCCAGCGAAAAGGTCCTGAACGAACAGCTCTTTCCCGCTGGCGTAAGCTTGGAAGTCCGCCAGAAGACGATCGAATTGCTCAGGCGTAATCGCTTTGGAATTCTCCCACCAGATCTGAGATTGGGTTTCGTCATCAGAAACGATGTACTTGTCATTGGCCGATCGGCCTGTGTGCTGCCCTGTCTGGACCGCAAAGGCGCCCGTGGCCGCAAGCGCGCCCTCGTTCCGGCGCACAGCGTGTTCGACAAGCTCTGCCGCCGAATTGTTGGTGCGTCCCTTACCTTCTGAACTCAGGGCGAACTTCAAAGTTTTCATGGACATTCTCGCATCTTCGATTGCTCCCTGGCGGAGAAACCGGCTACCGATGCAAAAGCACGCAAAAAATTGCGTGTTGCCAAAAGGTACGCTCCGGCAGCCGTGGGTGCAAGATTGAGGCACTTTCATAGCTGCCAAGGGAAGGCATACTTTAGTCTTTCAACGGACGGGGCAGGCCTAGGCAGGCTAGGCCGAGGCGCGCAACAAACACCGATGCCAGTATATCTCGGCACATCGCAATAAAACTGTTGATCAAACACCCACGCCCATGCAAAGCACCTTGACTGTTACCTTCAGGAGCCTTGTGTTCAGGATTGATCAAGCGGGACAGCTCCGGACGCTCCCATGACTTCGTCGAGCGAATTTCGGTACGGCACCTCGCCTCACTCGGTGAAATAGCCATTCAGATTATGTTCAGACGCCAGCGCGCACTTTTCCGCTTGCCACAATTCACACAACATAGCGCCATACAGCGCCTCAGGCAGGGATCGCCGACTCACTCGGTTACAGGCGAGAAACAAAGATGAAAGAAAAGAGCACGATTGCGTTGGTTGACGATGAGCGCAACATCCTCAGTTCGCTTCGGATGGCGCTTGAAGCCGAAGGCTATAAGGTCCGAACCTATAACGACGGGGTCTCGGCGCTGGAGGCCCTCAGTGAAGATCCAGCCGATCTTGGCATCTTCGACATCAAGATGCCGCGCATGGATGGGATGGAATTGCTGCGCCGCGTGCGACAGCAGTCGGACATGCCCGTTATCTTCCTGACCTCAAAGGATGAAGAAATCGATGAATTGTTCGGCCTCAAGATGGGTGCCGACGACTACATCGCCAAACCCTTCTCACAACGCCTCGTTGTCGAGCGCGTTAAAGCGGTTCTGCGCCGCTTTGGTGTCAAAGACGGTCAACAGACGCCGACGGAAGCCGCGAAAGTCCTGGAACGGGGCAAGCTGAAGCTCGATCCGGAACGTCATACTTGTCATTGGGATAACCGGTCTGTCACGCTGACCGTTACGGAATTCCTTATCCTTCAGGCGCTTGCCGCACGACCCGGCGTCGTGAAAACACGAGACGCCTTGATGGATGCGGCATATGATGATCAAGTCTACGTCGACGATCGGACCATCGACAGCCACATCAAGCGCTTGCGCAAGAAGTTCAAGCAGGTGGACGAAGAGTTCGATGTGATTGAGACGCTTTACGGCGTGGGGTATCGCTTCAAAGAAGCCTGAGACCGAACCGCCATAAAGGGGGTATGAGGGACCGCGGTGGTAAGTATGTTCGCTTCATCGGTTCCTCCATTAATTTGGAGACGAAATGGCGTTCGGGGGCGACCGCGAGGCTTCAGGTAACTGGCTCATGGGCGTTCGTGATAGCGTCCAGCGCCACGTTATGTCGCTGCCCGATCTTGCTCGTCCCGCGCTCGAAAACCTACCAGAACGTTCCGGCTTAAACACGATCCCGGTTCCAGGACGAGTTAAAAGCTTCTTTGCTGCATTCCGGAAAGGTGGCCCGGTTCGCCGAGCGCTTGTCGACTGGTTCAATCGCCAGCCGCTCGTCCGCTTCATCTCGGCGTCGCTCTTGCGACGGATCATGGTGTCGAACCTGCTTGGCTTCGTCATCCTGTTCGGCGGCATGGTGTACCTTAGCTTCAACAGCGGCTGGCTTATCAATGCCAAGCGAGAGGCTTTGCGCATCCAAGGGCAGATCATCGCTGCGGCTATAGCGGGGGAAGCCAAGATCGAACGGGGCATGATCGTCGTCGACCCCGATCGTTTGCCAACGGACAAGAATGCACGGATACCCTTCCGCGACGACGGTTTCGCCGCTCTCGAATTATCCATCAGTCCGGAAAAAGTCGCTCCCATCTTTCGTCGCCTGACGCAGCCCACCAGTACACGCGCGCGCATTTATGATCGCAGCGGCAATCTCGTCGTCGATACAGATGACCTTCTAAAGCCGGGCCAGATCAAACGCCTCGCCGTCCAGGAGACAACCGAAACCGAGGCTGAGCGCCCGACGACTAAAGACTTCTGGACGCGGCTGCAGCATTGGCTGATCGATAAAGAAGTACAGGTTTACAAAGAAATCGGCTCAGCCAACGGCAAGTACTATCCGGAGGTGCGTCAGGCATTGCAGGGCGATGACGCCGCGATGCTCCTGCTGAATGCGAAGGGACAACAGATTGTCTCCATCGCCGTGCCGATCCAGCGCATGAACACGGTATTGGGGGTCTTGCTGTTGTCTTCGCCGCCAGGCGAGGTCGATAAGATCCTCAGCGATTGGCGTGATGGGCTCTGGCCCCTGGCGGGTATTGCCCTGGTTGCCAGCATCTTGACCGGCTTCATGCTCGCCCGCACCGTTGCAGGTCCGATGAAACGGTTGTCGGAATCCGCCGAGCACGTCAGCCGCGATATTAAAGCACGACAGTCCTTGCCAGCCTTCACAGGGCGTAAAGACGAAGTCGGGCAAATGGCCTCAGCATTCGGGGCAATGACCGAGTCTCTTTATCGGCGCATTGAATCCAGCGAAAAGTTTGCGGCAGATGTCGCGCACGAGCTCAAAAACCCTCTAACCGCCGCAAGTTCGACAGCGCAGGCGCTCACGTACGCCAAAACCGATGAACAGCGCGATATGTTGGTTGAGCAGATCCAAGGTGAACTCACGCGCCTCAGCCGACTCATAACCGACGTTTCGCGTGCGTCTCGGCTTGATGCGGAACTCGCTTTGCAGTCGCAGGAGCCGGTCGATCTGTCGGAGATCCTGAGTCAGGTTCTCTCCATCTTCCAAGACAAAGCCGAGAAATACGACTGCAAGCTGAAATTTATCCTGGATGATCCAGAAGCGCGGGGTCTTATCGTCAATGGCAACGCCGGTCGGCTCGCACAGGTCTTTACCAACCTGGTCGACAATGCGATCTCCTTTTCACCTTCTGGTGGCAGCGTGGTCGTTAAGGCCATTGCGATGGGAGGCCAGATAGAAATCCGGGTCGAAGACGACGGTTGCGGCATAGAAGAAGACAAGCTGGAAACAATCTTCTCAAGGTTTTACACTTACCGGCCGACAGAGCATTCGAGCCGTGGCAGCAATTCCGGCCTCGGATTGAGCATCTCGCGCGAAATCATCATGGCGCACAGCGGAACGATCTCAGCCGAGAACCGCCCCTCTGCCGATCCCAATGCCGGACCGCTCGGCTCCCGATTCACCGTGCGGCTACCTACTCAGGAGCCACCCGCGCGCGGAGGCAAGACCAGTGGCCGGCGGGCTTAATGTCATTCACGGGACCGCTATCGCTCTTGACGGTCTAGCCGCACTGATTTGCGGGCCATCAGGCTCAGGCAAATCAGATCTGGCACTACGTTGCCTCATGCAGGGACCGAACTCGCTGGTAAAGGGTGACGTCCGTCTCGTGGCGGACGACTATGCCGTAGTCCAGGTCGTTAACGGCACGGTAATCCTGAGCGCGCCTGAGACAATACGCGACCAACTTGAGGTGCGCGGGCACGGCATTGTGACGGTCCCAGCTCTTGATAATGCCGAGCTTGTGCTCATCGTTGAACTTGTGTCGGCGGATCAGGTCGAACGCCTGCCGGATCCAAGGCCGCGGCGCGAAATCGCCGGAATATCGCTCCCGCTGCTGCAGATCTCCGGATTTGAAGCTTCGGCGGCATGCAAGGTACTGCTAGAATTAGCACAATTTGGCTGCGCGAACGGCAAAAAGGATGATCTCGTACTTTGACTCTTGCGCTTGCTGCAAACCCTTGCCACTTTGGCGGCCCCGCACCGGGCCATGGGACTGATTCGTGCAGTTTCGCTTCACGACAGCCCGCGATTACAACACCGGCCTGACGAAAGGTCGGCGATTGGAAACGGACAGGATATCGGTACAAGTGCGATGATTGGACTTGTTATCGTGACCCACGGTCGCCTCGCTGCGGAATTTCGCTCTGCGCTTGAGCACGTCGTTGGTCCTCAGCAACAACTTGAGACGGTCTCTATTGGTCCTGACGATGATATGGCGCAGCGACGCCGGGAAATCATCGACGCAGTCAAGGCGACCAACAGCGGCAATGGCGTCGTCATTCTTACTGATATGTTCGGGGGAACGCCGTCTAACTTGGCTATTTCAGTGATGGATGAAGTCGATACCGAGGTCATTGCGGGTATCAATCTGCCCATTCTGATCAGGCTCGCGACAGTGCGCTCGGAAATGGAGCTTAAAGAAGCTGTGATCGTTGCGCGGGATGCCGGCCGCAAATACATCAAGATCGCAAGCCAGGAATTGTCTGGTGAGTCCTAAATTCGTGCATAGTCCCGCCCTCACTTTTTCTGAATTGCGGGACGATCTGATCTGACCATGCCTGAAATTATCGATAGCAAACATCCTGAAGCCGTCGTCACAATCCGCAACCGCAAGGGGCTCCACGCACGCGCTTCCGCCCAATTCGTGAAATGCGCTGAGCGCTTCAAGGCAAACGTCACGGTAACCCGCGACGGTGTGAGTGTTGGCGGCACGTCAATCATGGGCTTGATGATGCTCGCCGCCGGACCCGGCGTAACGCTCCATATGAGCGCGCAAGGGGCAGAAGGCCCAGAGGCCATCGAGGCCTTGGTCGCACTCGTTGAGGCCGGTTTCGGCGAAGATATGTGCGAAGAGATTTAAGACTAGGCCGAGCTGAGCCGCCTTCATTTGCTAGCTTCCCCAACGATTTTAGTTCGTTAGGCGCTCCCATACGCGCCCCAAGCGTGCTCTCCGCGTTTGACGCTTGAAAAGAGAGACATAAAGACTTGTTTATATGTTATTGCGATTTTTGCGAGGCCTCGATATAAGGGCGGGGAGTGGCGCGTCGCACGCAGTCAGATGGATTTCTGCCGGCGCGACGCCTCGGTGTGCTCGGTTTATGGAGCGCGCCCTTCTGAGGCTGGCCGCCTTTTTGTGCCAGCCGGCCAATCACCGCTGAAAAAGGAATTTGTGTATGACCAATGCCATCGACTATGCCATCAAGGATATCTCGCTTGCAGATTTCGGACGTAAAGAGATCCGCATCGCAGAGTCCGAAATGCCGGGTTTGATGGCGACCCGTGAGGAGTTTGGCGCTTCCAAGCCGCTCGCTGGCGCGCGCATCGCCGGTTCCTTGCATATGACCATCCAGACAGCTGTGCTGATCGAGACGCTCACAGCGCTCGGAGCCGACGTTCGCTGGGCCTCCTGCAACATCTATTCGACACAAGATCACGCAGCTGCAGCGATTGCTGCTGCCGGCATTCCCGTATTCGCCATCAAGGGTGAAAGCCTTACCGACTACTGGGAGTACACCCGCAAGATCCTCGAATGGTCTGACGGTGGCACGCCCAACCTCATCCTGGACGATGGCGGCGATGCCACGATGCTCGTTCACCTCGGTCTGCGCGCCGAGCAGGGCGACACGGCCTTCCTCGAGAAGCCAGGTTCGGAAGAAGAAGAAATTCTCTTTGCGCTCATCAAGCGCACGCTCGGCGAAAAGCCAGGCTGGTTCGCTGAACTCGCCAAGAATATCAAGGGTGTGTCGGAAGAAACGACGACGGGCGTCAACCGGCTTTATCAGCTTGCTAAACAGGGCAAGCTGCTGTTCCCTGCTATCAACGTCAACGACAGCGTCACGAAGTCCAAGTTCGACAACCTGTATGGCTGCCGTGAATCGCTCGTCGACGGTATCCGTCGCGGCACCGACGTCATGATGGCCGGCAAGATTGCCATGGTCGCAGGCTTCGGCGACGTCGGCAAAGGTTCTGCGGCTTCCCTGCGTAACGCCGGCTGCCGGGTTATGGTCTCTGAGATCGACCCCATCTGCGCGCTTCAGGCCGCCATGGAAGGCTACGAAGTCGTCACGATGGAAGAAGCCGCACCACAGGCCGACATCTTCTGCACCGCGACCGGCAACAAGGACGTCATCACCATTGACCACATGCGGGCGATGAAGGATCGCGCAATTGTCTGCAACATCGGTCACTTCGACAACGAGATCCAAGTCGCAGGCCTAAAGAACTTCAAGTGGGACAACATCAAGCCGCAGGTCGACGAAATCGAGTTCCCCGACGGCAAGCGGATCATCCTTCTTTCCGAGGGCCGCCTCGTGAACCTGGGCAACGCCATGGGTCACCCCTCGTTCGTCATGTCAGCATCCTTCACCAACCAGACGCTGGCTCAGATGGAACTGTGGGCTCATCGTGATGGTGGCCGATATGAAAAGCAGGTCTACACTCTGCCGAAGCTTCTTGATGAGAAGGTCGCCAAGTTGCATCTCGAAAAGATCGGCGTGAAGCTCTCAAAGCTCTCGGATGAGCAGGCCTCCTATATCGGTGTGAAATCGGAAGGGCCGTTCAAGCCTGAGCACTACCGCTACTAAGCGTTGTACAGGGGAATCCTGCAGCTTAGCCACAGGTCAAACTTTAAAAAGCGCCGCAACCACCTTGCGGCGCTTTTTCGTGCATAATTTGCCATGTATACGTCTCGTTAACCTATAGTCAGGTCCTTCTCGACACTCCATAATTTTGTCCGATTCGGCGCAGTCCACGCGGGGTGGGAGGCTGCCTTCGACCTAGTCTCAAACTAGGCCAACGAATTCGGCTGATTTGGAACGCGATGTCTTCACCGGTAAATGTCAGGGAGACCAACGCGCGAGCGGAACTTGTCGTGCTGCTGGTAGCTAGCCTAGCCAGCGCAGTGATGATTACTGCCGGCGTCGTTTACGGCGGCAGTATGCTGTTTGCCGAATCGAGCCTTTCGATGTTCCTGACGGCTGCCGTGTTCTTAGGCGCTGCGGGCGGATCGATTCTGGCTCTTTGGCGGATTCTCACGACGACCCGGCACGCCCTTGGTCGCGCTCGTGAAGAATCAGAAAGGCTTAAAAAGCAACTGGGCGTCGCAGAAGCCGTGATTGGCGGCGAGCCTCAGATTCTCGTTCTATGGGACGAAGGGCTGCAACCTACGGTCGTTAGCAACACGCTGCGTGGTATTCGCGGTCTTCCGCACGACAATGTGCAGCTTCTCGGCTTTGGGTCTTGGCTGGAGCGCGGATCAGCCGAAAAGTTGCGGCTCTCCGTCGATAAGCTGCTGCGTCTTGGCCGTCCCTTCAACATGATCATCAGGACGTCCGTGGGCGGCCATTTGGAAGCCGACGGACGCGCATCCTCGGGCCGCGCTGTGCTACGGCTGCGGGATATCGCCGGATACAAGCGCGATATCTCACGCATCATTGACGGCCACGAAGGCCTAGCCCGCGATATCCGCTCAAGTCGCGCGCTGATCAACGCGCTCCCGTTTCCGGTTTGGCTCATGGATGCTGCAGGTCGGATCATTTGGGTCAACGCTGCCTATGTTGAGGCCGTGGAAGCAACGAGCAACGACGAAGTTATCGACCGGCAGATCGAGCTGCTTGAATTGCGTCAACGCGATACCGTCGCCCGCGCGGTGCGCGCCACGCCGACCTTCCGCCGCCAGCTTAACCTCATCACGCGAGGTGATCGGCGCATCCACGAGGTGATCGTTCACAAGCTCGACGATGCCTCTGCCGCCGCAGCCATCGATTTGACGGCATTGGCAACCTCGGACAGCGCACCCGGATCGCAAAGTGCAACGTTCGACCGTATTCTTGATCGCGTTTCTTCGGCAATTGCGGTGTTTGATTCCGAAAGCAGGCTGGTGTTCTTCAACCTCGCTTATCGCAACCTTTGGGAATTCGATGAGACGTGGCTGAAAACGGCACCGAAGGACACTGATATACTGGACCGGCTTCGTGAGCTGGGACGTCTTCCGGAAGTCGTGAATTATCCTGAATGGCGGGCCAGCGTGCTCGCCATGCACAGTACAGGTGGTGAACGCGAGGATTGGTGGCATCTACCGGACGGGCGGGTGCTTCACGTCGTCAGCGAGCAGCGTCAGGACGGCGGTATGACCCAGCTGCTCGTCGACGAAACCGAACGGCTTGCCTTGGAAAGCCGCTTCAACGAGCTCATCGGCGTACAGAGCGAAACGATCGACAGCCTAAAAGAGGGTGTCGCGGTGTTTGCGACTGATGGCCGTCTCAAACTGTTCAACTCAGCTTTCGCCAGCGTTTGGCAGTTGTCGCGCGAGAAGCTCGATAGCAGTCCGCATATCGATGACATTATTGCCGATGCACGCGCGCTCTATCAGGACACGCACGTTTGGCAGCAGCTCAAGCTTGCGATTACTGCACTGAGCGATGAACGGCTTCCCATCGATGGCCAGATGGTGCGCGTCGATAATTCCGTGATTGATTATGCGACGATGCCGTTACCGGACGGCGCGACGCTGATCACGTTTACCGATGTGACCTATTCCAAGCGCTACGAACGGGCGCTCGTTGAGCGGAACGAAGCGCTTGTCGCTGCCGATCGTCTCAAGAGCCAGTTCATCGGCCGCGTCTCGTACGAGTTGCGCACACCTTTGACCAACATCATCGGCTTTACGGAGTTGCTCGGCACCACGCTCTTTGGCGACTTGACGCCCAAGCAGCGCGAGTACGTTGGCGATATCTCCATGTCGTCGAAAACTCTGCTGAACATCATCGACGGTATTTTAGACCTCGCAACGATCGATGCGGGATCCTTGGAACTGAAGCTTGAAGAAGTCGACGTGCGCGAGCTGATCGACGCTGCGGCGTTGGGCGTGCACGAGCGCGCAGTGCGTTCCAACCTGATCCTCGATATTGCAATCGCAGACGACGCCAAGACGTTCGTGGCCGACAAGGCACGCGTGCGCCAGGTGCTCTACAATCTTCTGTCCAATGCCGTCGGCTTCTCTCCCGACGGCGGGACCGTTCTGATCGGTTGCTGGCGAGAAAACGGAACAATGGTGTTTCAGGTCGAGGACAACGGTGTCGGCATCCCCGAGGACGCTCTAGAGCGGGTGTTCGAGCCGTTTGAGAGCAACAGCTGGGGTTCCAAGCATCGTGGCGCTGGCTTGGGGCTGGCAGTCGTCAAGAACCTCGTTGAGCTTCATGGCGGCGAGATTTCCCTCGAGTCGGCGCCTGGAGAGGGAACTCGCGTGACCGTACGGCTGCCGGAACATGGTGTTGGCAGCCTGCAGCAGGATCTCGAAATCGACCCGCTGGCGGAGGCACGCGCGGCTGTTGAAGCGAGAAAAAGGCAACGCTAAGGACGCTTTAATCGGATTTTCCATCAGGCCGAATTAATACTACCGCGGTCCCGCCTGATTTTTGCGCCGGTCTTTGGGTCACATTGGCCAACCTTCGGGCTTTTTTGCTCAACGACCTTTGCTGTGCCTCATGGAAACTTGCTTGTCTGAAACTCAATCCTTGCCTGACCTCAGCGAACCGCAACTGCTGCGTTTGGCGCAGGAACTGGGCTTTTTGCTGCGCCCGGGAGACACGATTTGCCTCCATGGCGATCTCGGAGCCGGAAAAACCACGTTCACACGGGCCCTGATCCGCTCAGTGGCCAATGACGATGATCTCGACATTCCGAGCCCCACTTTCACCCTCGTGCAAAACTACGAAACCGCACGGCTCGGCATTGCACATTTCGACCTCTACCGGCTCGGTGCGCCTGAGGAGATCGATGAGCTGGGACTTGAGCACGCGCTCACACATGGCGCGGCCCTGATCGAGTGGCCAGAGCGTGCCGAGGATGCTTTACCTGCAGACCGGCTCGACATTTTCCTCAACGACGGTGCCGTCGTCAGTGACTGCGAAACGCGTTCTCTCCGCTTGGAAGGCCACGGGAGTTGGGAGACGCGCGTTTTACGCCTCGTCGCCCTCCACAGGGTCGTGCGGGAAGCTGGTTTCGTCGACGACGATGTTCGCCTCACCCCGATCACCGGCGATGCTTCCGCGCGCCACTATGCAAGGCTTACGTCCATCACGGGTGATAAGCGGGCGTTGGTTATGGATTGGCCGCGCCAGCCGGACGGGCCGCCAATCCGTGACCAGCTGGCTTATAGTCAGATTGCACATTTGGCCGAAGGCACGATGCCGTTCGTTGCCATCGCGGAGGCGCTACGCGCAGCCAATTTCAGCGCACCGCAGATCTTTGCGCGCGATCTCGACAACGGATTTCTCGTGCTGGAAGACCTTGGGGAGCATGAGTTCAAACATGCCATGATGGAGGGGAGCAGTCAGGAGGAGTTGTGGCGTGCCGCGACAGACGTGCTGATTGCTTTACGTGGCGTCCCCATCCCAAGCAAGCTTTCCGCTACCGCCGATAAGGCCCATGTCCTGCCCCCGTTCGACACGGGTGTTCTGGACATCGAAACGGAATTGCTTCTCGACTGGTATTGGCCCGCTATTCGCGGGACAGAGGCCCCACCTGACATACGCAAATCCTATCAGGCTGCATGGTCTGAGATTTTCGATACGCTCTCGCGTGAGCCCCACCGGTGGGTGTTGCGTGACTTCCATTCACCTAATCTAATCTGGCTGGCAGATCGCCCCGGCGTGCAGCGTGTCGGGCTCATTGACTTTCAGGACGCGCTGGCGGGGCCAGCGGCCTATGATCTGGTCTCTCTTCTGCAAGATGCACGTATCGACGTCGATGAGGCTATCGAAGCGCGTTTGCTGACACACTACCTCGCGAAAGTTCAGCAGTCGGAGCCCGGTTTTGATCCCGACGCTTTTCGGTTCACCTATGCCGCGCTCGGCGCGCAGCGAAACACCAAGATCCTGGGAATATTCGCGCGGCTCGCGAAGCGCGACGGCAAACTCCGTTATCTGGCTCACATTCCCCGCGTCTGGCGATATTTAACCCGAGACTTGGCCCATCCCGAACTTGCGGCGCTGGCGCAATGGTATGATGCGGCCTTCCCACCTAATATCCGTGAGAAAATTCCAGCCTTTTGAAACTTAGGTTAGACACCCTCGTTCGCACCATTTCTCAGCATTCATGACCCGAGTTCTGACATGACGTCAAAAGTTTCGACTGCAATGGTCTTGGCCGCTGGCCTTGGCCAACGCATGCGCCCCCTTACGGATTCAATTCCGAAACCGATGGTGAAGTTGGCAGGGCGACCGTTGATCGATCATGTTTTGGATCGGCTCCACGAGGCGGGAGTCGAGCGTGCGATCGTCAATGTGCATTATTGCGCCGATGCCCTCGAAAACCATCTTAGCCACCGCACAACGCCTAAAATTATCATTTCCAATGAGCGCCATGGTCTCCTTGATACCGGTGGGGGCATCGTCAGGGCTCTGCCGCTGATTGGGAACGAGCCCTTTCTTATCCACAATTCAGATTCTACCTGGATCGAAGGTGTCGGCCGGAACCTAGACAGGCTCATCAAAGCCTGGGACCCTGAGCGCATGGATAGCTTATTGCTTGTGGCGCTGGCTTCGCATTCTCTAGGCTATCATGGATTTGGGGACTTCTCGATGTCACCGGACGGGCTGTTGGAGCGCCGTCCTGAACGTGATGTCTCACCCTTTGTATTCACAGGCGTATCCATCGCTCACCCGCGTTTATTTGAAGGCGCACCAGAAGGGTCGTTTTCCCTAAATAAGCTTTGGGACGCGTCAATTGCGCGGGGTCGCCTTTACGGCCTTCGCCTCGACGGTTGGTGGATGCATGTTGGGACACCCGACGCACTGAACGACGCCGAAGCGTGGATCGAGGATGCGGCGAAGCGGGTTTAAAAAATGAGGGGTGGGGATGTCCGATGGGGTGGTCAAGCCGGGAGCAGTTTATACGGTCCCCGCGGCGGCTAGTTTTCTTGATGTTCTCGCGCAAGCGGTTCTGAATGGCGACCTGCCACACGTTCACGGACCGAAACCCGATCCCCTAGATCTTACGGCTCTTACCATTCTGGTTCCAACCCGTAGAGCCGAACGCGCCATCGGCGAAGCCTTTATGCGGGCAGGACAGGCGCGCGCGCTTTTGCTACCTCGAATTCAGCCTGTTTCTCAGGGTGATGACGACGGAGCGCTGTTCTCGGATTTGGCCGTCGGAGCGAACCCGGACGAACTGGAAATCCCCCCCGCCATCGCCGAGATGGAACGGGTTCTGCTGCTGACGCAGCTCGTGCAGAAATGGTCGGCTGCGATGCGCCAGCCCGGCAGCGATCCCACCGGCGAACTCGCATTCGGGATGGTGCCATCAGCCGGGGCCCGAACACCGGCGCAAGCCGCCAACATGGCGCGCGACCTCGCAAATCTCATGGACCTTGTGGAGCGCGAAGGGTGCTCCCTCGATGGCATTGCGGACTTGGTGCCTGACACCTTCTCCGAGCACTGGCAGAAATCTCTCGATTTCCTCAAGATCATCACGGAATACTGGCCGGCGATCCTGGCTGCACGTGGCCGTCTTTCTCCAAAGGATCGCGAGAACCAACTGATTTTGGCGCAAGCACGCCGCCTTACCGACTTGCCACCAGCCGATCCCGTCATCGTTGCGGGTGTGACCGGTTCCATTCCGGCAACGATTGAGCTCATGCGCGCGGTCCTGCAATTGCCGCAGGGTGCTATCGTCCTGCCTGCGCTTGATCTTGGATTGGATGATGCAAGCTGGAATGTCATCCCCGAGCACCCTGAGCACCCGCAGTTCGCACTGCGAAAGCTTCTGGATGGCTTGGGTCTCAATCGCTCGGACGTGCGTCAACTGCCGGGTTCCGAACTAACGCCCGGCCTCGCGATGCGTGAAACGCTTATCAGCGAGTCCATGCGACCGACAGCAACCACAGGTGCCTGGCATCATTGGGTTGCGACGGCTGATCGGACGGACGTCGCTGAGGCCCTATCGGGTGTCAGCCTCGTTGAAGCACCGGCCGCGCAGGACGAGGCCGAAGCCATCGCGCTGATCATGCGCCATGCTCTCGAAACGCCGAACCAAACGGCGGCACTTATCACTCCTGATCGGTTGCTGGCACGACGCGTTGCTATTCGACTTGAAGCGTGGGGTATCCGGGTCGACGACAGTGCGGGCCGCCCCTTCGCGAAGACTGCGGCCGGTGCATTTCTCGAATTGGTTATCAATTGCCTTGCCCGCAATTTCGCACCTCCGGAAACCATGGCGCTGCTCAAGCACCCGCTGGCACGCCTTGGTTTGAGTGCTCGAGAAGTCCGCTTTGCGGCACACGCGCTGGAGCATGCGGTATTTCGAAAGCTCTATCTTGGCGATGGCATCCCCGGGATTGAAGCCGCACTCACAAAGGCGCGCATTGAAGCAGCAAGCGGCGAAGCGCCCCGGACCGCACAGCGACTTTGGGATGAGGACTGGGAGCGTGCAAGAGACCTTGTGGCACGCCTGACCGAAGCGTTCGCTCCGCTCACGGCTACGGCCGCCATGGAAGGGGAGCTCCCGCTTACCGATCTAGCAGAAGCGCACCTAAAGTGTGCCCTCGCCCTAACGCGCCTGCCGGAAGAAGAACGTTTGGAAGCTCCTGGCGAACCTCTCTTTGCCGGCGAAGCCGGACAGACGGCTGCGCTATTCTTCGAAAAACTTCTGGCGAGCGGTGACGACGCGCCGGACGTTAAAGCGACCGACTATCCAGACCTCTACCGCAGTCTCATTCTTGGGCTCAATGTCGTCGCCAAGGTACCTCCGCATCCGCGGCTTTCAATCTGGGGGCCTCTGGAGGCGCGCCTTCTCAGAGTCGACGTGACGATCCTTGCTTCGCTCAATGACGGGACGTGGCCGGATGCCGCCGATCCGGGACCTTGGCTTAACCGGCCCATGCGCGCGGCTCTCGGCCTGCCTCAGCCTGAGGAAGCCATTGGCCGGGCGGCGCACGACTTTAGGTCTTTCCTTGCGGCCCCAAAGGTCATCATGACGCGTGCGCGCAAGGTGGACGGCGTGCCAAGTGTGCCCTCGCGCTGGCTCCTGCGACTCAAGGCTCTTGTCGCTGGGTTGGGACTGAACGATGCGCTGGAGCCGAACGAGCCTTGGCTTGCCTGGGCGCGCCTGCGTGATTTCGCGCCTCCGCGTGCTCCCGCGCAACCGCCGCGCCCAACGCCGCCCGTTGAGGCTCGCCCACGGAAGATCAGCGTGTCAGGCGTCGAGCGCTGGATCGCCAATCCCTATGCGATCTACGCACGGCATGTTCTGCGCTTGGAGCCGCTGCAGCTCCTCGGCGCCGAACCGGATGCGGCATTGCGTGGCGCCATTATCCACGAAGCGATGTCCCGTTTCGCCAAGACTTATCCGGTTCGTCTGCCAGATGACACAGCGCGCGAACTCTTCCGCATCGCAAACGACGTGATGCGAGAACACGCAAGCCATCCGAGGATCGCGGCTTTCTGGTTGCCACGTTTCGAACGGTTTGCGACGTGGTTTGCCGAAACGGAGCCGCAGCGACGCGACGGCCTGCAAAAGACGCTCGCTGAGATCGGCGGTGAACTCTCATTTGAAAGCGCCGGTGGGTCATTCAAGCTGACCGCCCGCGCCGACCGTCTCGATATCACCAACGCCGGCGTCGCCATTACCGACTACAAGACCGGCGCACCGCCTAACGACAGAGCGGTGTTAGACAACACGCGACCGCAGCTCCCGCTCGAGGCGGCTATCGCACTGGAAGGGGGATTTGTCGGCGTGTCCGAACAGAACGTCTCTCTGCTTCGCTATATTCGTGCGTCAGGCGGTGAGCCGCCGGGGGAAGAGCGCATCATCAAAACCGACGACCTGCCGAAGCTCGCGGAAGGTGCTCTTGAGGGTCTCAAGCGGCTGGTGGCTGCTTATGACAATCCAACGATGGCTTATGCTGCTGTTCGGCGCGGGGCCTTCTCTTATGACTATGACGATTATGCGCATCTCGCCCGCGTGGCTGAGTGGGCGCAGTTCGGTGAAGCGGACGGGGAGGCTGCGTAATGTTGTCAAACGTCGTCGCCGAACTCGAAAGCACGTCTCGGCGTCAAAGTCAGGCGTCCGATCCCAGCGTATCCGCGTGGGTCAGCGCTAATGCCGGCACGGGCAAGACGCACGTCTTGACCATGCGGACGTTGCGATTGCTGCTTGCAGGCACGGCCCCTGAACGCATCCTCTGCCTCACTTACACGAAGGCGGCCGCGGCAGAGATGTCGACACGTGTCTTCGACAGACTGTCGGAGTGGGTGACGGCGACGGGCAGTGATCTTGATGCCAGTCTTAAAAAGCTTCTGGGACGTACGCCGACCGACGAGGAAAGAGCGCGTGCACGCACCCTGTTCACGCGGGCTATCGAGACACCCGGCGGGCTCAAGGTCCAGACGATCCACGCGTTCTGCGAGCGCCTGTTGCAACGCTTTCCGTTGGAGGCTGGCGTCCCGCCGGGCTTCTCGACACTGGATGATGACCTTGGCCGCTTGCTGAAACGCGAAGCCATCGACGGCACCTTGCGGGAAGCCGTGAAGCATAACGATCGTCGCATCGGGCAAGCGCTTAAGACCGCAATCGCATATGCTGCCGAAGACCGGTTCGACAAAGTCTTAAGCGAAGCGATTGCCGCACGTGACTGGCTGCTGGCTGCTATCGATCGTACAAGCCGAATGGACGCTGAAGACGCGGAAGCCGCATTCGCAGCGGCAGATCTCGACCTACGGACTGCTATAGGCGTCAGGCGAAAGGGACGTGTCAGCGATATCGAGAAGGATATGGCTGAGGTCCTGAGTTCGGGCACACTAGGCCGCATCGTCGAAGTCTGGTCACAAGGCAAATCGACCGACGTAAAGATTGCGGAAGCCTTGGCTCAGGCTAAGGGGGCGAAAGATATCCGTGGGACGTTGGGCGGCTTTCAACGTGCGTTTTTGACGTCGACGGGGGGCCCCCGTGCGCGCATTGCGACGAAGGCCATCCAGGATACCGAGCCCGGTTTATGCGATCAGCTCACAGACGCTCGCGATAAGTTTGCGAAGCTCGATACGGAGCGCAAGGGGCTCGCGTGTGTTGAAGCAACGGTCGCCCTCATGGTTCTAGCGAGCGACGTCCTACAGCGTTACAGCGATGCCAAAGCACGGCGCGCGGCGCTTGACTTCGACGATCTGATCGAAAAGACCGCCCGTCTTCTTGGCGCAGGGAGCGGTGGTGCAGCCGACTGGGTTCTTTACAAACTCGATGGCGGTATCGATCACATCCTGGTGGATGAATCGCAGGACACCAGCCCGGCGCAGTGGAACGTGGTCGAGACGCTCGCGCGGGAGTTTTACTCAGGAGAAGGGGCGCGGGAGGACGTGCGGACGCTTTTCGCGGTGGGTGATGAAAAGCAATCCATCTACAGCTTCCAAGGCGCGGCGCCGGAAATGTTCGCGCAGAAGGGCAAACAATTTTCCGACATGTCCAAGACCGCTGGTCAGACTTGGCACAGCGTCGAACTTGATCTGTCGTTTCGTACCGTAGAACCTATTCTCAACGCGGTGGATCGGGTGTTCGCCAATCCGGGCCGGACGCCGGGCCTGGGATCAATAGGCGCGGAGATCCGTCATGCCGCGGCGCGCGTTGGCCACGGCGGCCTCGTCGAAATCTGGCCGACCGAGACACCAGAAGATGCTGACACGACCGACGCGTGGATACCGCTGGGTGAGAAGGCTGCGGTCGCGCCTGCCGACAAACTCGCGAGCCGCATCGCACGAACGATCAAGAGCTGGCTTGAGGCGGGGGAACGCTTAGTCTCGCAGGATCGGCCCATTACTCCTGGCGATATCCTTATTCTCGTCTCTAAGAGACGGCCCTTTGCCGCGCCCATGGTGGCCGCGCTCAAAGCTCTCGGCATCCCTGTGGCGGGTGCCGACCGCATGGAGCTTAATGATCAGCTTGCCGTTCAGGATCTCGTAGCGCTCGGCGATTTTGTCACCTTGCCGGACAATGATCTCGCGCTCGCCAACGTCCTCAAAAGTCCAATGTTCGGTCTTGATGACGATGATCTCTTCGATCTCGCATATAAGCGGTCCGGCTCGTTGTGGAGATCTTTGATCGAAGCGCAGGGACGCGATGCGCGCTATCTGGAAGCGGCCAGCCTTCTCAAGGGTTGGCGGCAACGCGCTGACTTCCAACCGCCGTTCGAGTTTTTTGCGCAGGTGCTTGATCGAGATGGCATGCGCCGGCGATTGCTCGCACGGTTGGGCACCGAAGCGGCCGACCCTCTCGACGAGTTTCTCAATCTCGCGATCAGTTATGACGATGACGCCGCTCCTTCCCTTACCGGCTTTCTGACCTGGCTGCGGAGCGGGCAACGCCAGGTCAAACGAGACATGGAGCAGGGGAGCAACGAGGTGCGTGTGATGACGGTGCACGCCTCAAAAGGGCTCGAAGCTCCGATCGTGTTCCTCGCGGACACGTGTCGTGGCGCTGCTTCCGGGCCTGACAAGGAACCTCTGATCACAATATCTCCCTCCCAGAAGGCGCCACCGTTACGCGCGTGGCGCATTAAGGGCGCCAGTCAAATCGAGGCCGTCCAATCTGCGAGGACAGCCAAGGCAAGAGCCGATTTGGAAGAGCAGAATAGGCTTCTTTACGTCGCAATGACGCGGGCGCGAGACCGTCTCTACATCGCGGGTTTTGAGGGCAAGAACGGGCGTCACGATAACTGCTGGTACGATATCATCTGTGATGGGCTCGCGGAGCTAAGTGACGAGTTCAACGATGCCGAAGGGCGTCTTATTCGGCGCGTGTCGTCATCTCAGGCAGCTCCGGTTGAGAAAGCGAAGACAGAAAGCTCCGGGGCCGTAGCAAATGTCCCGATGCCCGAATGGGCGCCCCGTGCCCCCGCTCGCGATGCTGTCGTCAGCCTGCCCCTGGCACCCTCAAAACTCACCCCCTATGATGTCGACGAGGCTGGCGATCCAGAGCCGGGAAAGCCAGCCGTATCTCTGGACGAGGTGCCCGATGATCCTCCAACGCCAACGCCACTCATTGCGCAGCCGGATTACCGGTTCTTGCGAGGTACGCTGACGCATGCGCTCTTAGAGCATCTCCCCTTGGTGCCGGAATACAGACGACCGGAAATGGCGGAGCGCTATCTCACTTTGCGTGGGGCAGATTTGCCGCCTGGTGTGCAAAGCAGCATCATTTCAGAGACGCTGGCCATTTTGAATGATGCACGCTTTGCACCGTTGTTCGGCCCCCGCAGCCGCGCAGAAGTCGCGATTGCGGCAGATATTCCGCGCCCCGATGGCAAGGGCCCAACGTTGCGACTGACGGGCAAGATCGATAGGCTCGCGGAGGTTGGCGACGATCTTATGATCGTCGACTACAAGTCCAACCGGACGGCTCCCGACGATGTCACGGACGTGGCTGAAACCTATCTTTTGCAGCTTGCTGCCTACCGTCTGGCGCTCACATCTATTTATCCTGGAAAAAAGCTTAGGGTGGCCCTCCTGTGGACATTCGGCCCGCGCATCCTCGAGATTCCGGACGCTCAGGTTGCACAGGCTGAATTACGACTTTGGGAACTGTCTGCGACCTCATCTTGACGCCTCAGGGCCAGACACCTACTTATCGACGAACTGAAGTCTTGCGTCTTTTCTGGCGCCGTGGGGGCGTGTCCTACGCCCGCGCAATTAATCCAACTGGAGAATCGATACATGGCCGTGACCGTTTCCGACACCACGTTCGACGAGGTTGTTCTGAAGTCCGATAAGCCGGTACTCGTCGACTTCTTCGCCGAATGGTGCGGCCCTTGCAAGGCAATGGCACCCGCGCTCGAGCAGGTCGCCGAAGCCCTGAAGGACAGCGTTACCGTGGTGAAGGTTGACGTCGACCAAAGCCCCGGCATCACGCAGAAGTACGGCATTCGCGCCATGCCGACACTGATGTTGTTCCGGGGTGGAGAAGTTGCGGCGCAGCACGTTGGGGCGCTTACGCAGCGCGCTTCTCTCGAGAAGTGGCTGAACGCGTCAATCGCCGCGTAAGTTACATCCGGCGTTACCTTGAAAAGGCCGCGTACGATAAGTGCGCGGCTTTTTCATTCGGGGATTAGTTTGATTGGGCTTCGACGCCCTCCTGCAAGGCCAGAACTTGGCCCGCAAGATACAAGGATCCACAAATCAACACGCGTTTGGGACCGGGATGCAGGCGCTCGATGGTTGCGAGCGCGGCAGGGACAGAGCTTTGCTCTTCCGCCGAGATCCCCGCAGAACGTGCTGATTCGGCAACGGCCTGAGGCGTATGCGGTGCCTCATGGGCGCCGGGAATAGGAACCGAGTAAATCTGGCGCGCAAGGCCGCGGAAATTCGCGACGAAGCCGGTCACGTCCTTCAAACCCATCATTCCCAATACGAGATAGAGTGGGCGTGGACTGCGCTCCTCCAGATCGGCCAGAGCCTGAGCGATCATTGCCCCAGCAGCTGGATTATGGCCGCCATCCAGCCAGAGTTCCGATCCTCTGTGCAGCATATCCGGGAGCGGACCATCATGGAGCCGTTGCATGCGGGCCGGCCAAACGGCGTTCATCACCCCCTGCTCGATGGCTTCCTCTGACAGCGCGAAGCGCGGCATTTCCAGCGCGGCTGTCACGGCCGTCGCGGCATTGACGATCTGGTGCGGGCCGATCAGGCTCGGCATCTGCAGGTCCAAAAGCTGTTCATGACGCTGCACCACCAGCCGGCCACGCTGTTCGTAGGCATCGAAATCACGTCCCCACGCGATCATCCGGCTGCCTACACGCTCGGCCGTTTCCCCAATTGCGGACAGAGCCTCGTCGGGCTGCATGGAGACGACAACCGGAACACCTGGTTTGATAATACCTGCCTTTTCGGTCGCGATCTGAGCCAGCGTGTCGCCCAGCTTGTCAGCGTGATCCAGCGAAATCGGCGTGATGACAGAGATTTCGGGTTTGGCGATCACATTGGTGGCGTCGAGCCGACCGCCAAGGCCTACTTCCAAAAGGAGAATGTCCGCTGGATTCTCAGCATATGCGAGGAACGCAGCAGCGGTCGTGATCTCAAATTGCGTGATGTCATCGCCATTGTTAACGGCCTGTGTCCGGCTCAGAACGTCCACGAGATCGGCTTCAGAGATCGCCTGCGCCGGTTCACCAGAACGCCCAGCCAACGTGATGCGCTCATGGAACCGAACAAGGTGCGGTGACGTGTAGACGTGAGCGCGCAGGCCCGCTGCCTCGAAGATGGACCTCAGGAACGCCGTCGTAGATCCCTTGCCGTTGGTGCCGGCAACATGGACGACGGGAGGCAATCGCTTGTGGGGATCTCCGAGCTTGGCCAAAAGGCGTTCAATCCGCCCCAAGGACAGATCGATCAGTTTTGGGTGCAGAGACTTCAACTCGGCAAGGAGTTGCGTGCTTCTGGAGTTCTCGCTCATCTGGTGCCCACGCCGGTTTTCTTGCGCGCTGGAGTTTCCGAGCTGCGGCTGAACCGCCTTGTTATGACTTTCGTCCTGTGGCCTTCTCAAGGTGAGATCGCACTTTCACCTGCCACATCTATATGCGCTCGCATAGTGAAATAGTGCCAATCGAAAAAATCTATTTGTGAGAAGGCTAGGCTTGTCCCCGCGATGCGACGATGAGCATTCCCTCTATCAAGCGTCCGATTTCGGAGGCTGAGCCTGTGTTTGCTCGGCTGCTTTCTCGGACTTTTGCGCCTTGGTGCCCGTACGTTTCGGCTCGAAACGCTCAGCCTCCGTCACCGGTTCGGCTTCGACCACACTCTCGGCTTCATTTTGGGAAGCGGCAGGATCCTCAATGCGCTCATTAGGCGCTACAGCGTCAGCCTTGGCATATGCTTTCCCATTCATACGCTTAGGGGCAGCTGGGGCTTTCTCTCGCTCTGCCTTGTCCAAGGCGGGCTTCATCAGGAGCCTGCAAACGCGGGCGATGGTTGCTCGCAATTTGTGACGATGCACGACCATGTCGATCATGCCATGCTCAAGTAGATATTCGGAGCGTTGGAAGCCTTCCGGAAGCTGTTCGCGGATCGTTTGCTGGATCACGCGCGGCCCAGCGAAGCAAATCAATGCGCCCGGCTCAGCAATATGAACGTCGCCCAGCATCGCATAGGACGCGGTTACACCCCCTGTCGTGGGGTCGGTCAGGACGACAATGTAAGGCAGTTTGGCGTCTCGCAGCGCCTGAACGGCAATGGTCGTGCGCGGCATTTGCATCAACGACATGATGCCTTCCTGCATGCGCGCTCCACCCGATGCTGCGAACAGAATGAAGGGCGTTTTTCGCTCTACGGCACGCAACATACCGGCGATGATGGCCTCACCAGCTGCCATGCCGAGAGAGCCTGCCATGAATCGGAAATCTTGTGCAGCGGCCACAACATTCTGGCCGTCGAGCAGGCCTTCGCCGACGACAACAGCATCATCCAACTCCGTCGCGGACTTGGCATCCCGCAAACGGTCCGGGTAGCGTCGGCCATCACGGAATTTGAGCGGATCAGTCGCCGCACCGGGAACCGGCACTTTTTCATAAACGCCCGCGTCGAATAGCATTTTCATGCGATCGACGGCGCTCACACGCTCATGATAGTCCGACCCAGGAAAGACGAACTGATTGGCTTCCAGATCCTTATGGAACACCATGTTCCCCGTTACCGGGCATGTGCGCCACAGGTTGTCCGGCACCTCGCGCTTCGTGGTTAAGAAGCTGCGGATTTTGGGGCGGACGACGTTGTTAATCCAGTTCACGCTAAACGGCTCCTCGCTTATTGGAGCATATGGGTTGACGGTCTTTCAAATCCTAGCACGGCTTTATCCTGACTCTTAGCCGATCCCTCTAGATAAGGTAACGCAAGTGCGACATCGTCGCCTGGCCGGTTTACGGCCTCTAGGTCACAAGCTGCAATATATTGCCAGATTGTCGCGACCAAACTCAGTTACGCAGAGCCGCGCTTAGATCCCTCACAAGATTCAAGACGGCTGGTACCGTCCCGTCAGTTGCTCCACCCTTATCGTCAAGGCTCTGCGCGATGGCCGTGACAAGTGCTGAACCGACCACGACGGCATCGGCCCCCTTCGCCAAGGCTTTGGCTTGTTCGCCCGTGCGAACTCCGAAGCCCACCGCAACCGGCAATTTCGTTGAAGCTTTAATGCGCGCTACCTGTGCGTGCACTTCGTCAACAACTGGCGCGGCGGCGCCGGTAATACCGGTAATGGACACATAATAGACGAAACCTGATGTATTGGCGAGGACCGCGGGCAAACGGTGTTCATCTGTTGTGGGGGTCGCCAGACGGATGAAGTTCAGTCCCCGCTGGATGGCCGGCAGACAAAGCTCTTCGTCAGCTTCGGGTGGAACATCGACGACAATCAGTCCATCCACGCCAGCGGCCTTCGCGTCATCGAGGAAGCTTTCCGCAGGATAGACGTAAATAGGGTTGTAGTATCCCATCAAAACGATTGGCGTATCGGCATCCTGCTTGCGGAAGTCTGCGACCAATTCAAGCGTCTTCTTCATGGTCTGGCCAGATTTCAGCGCACGTAGTGAAGAGGCCTGAATTGCAGGGCCATCGGCCATTGGGTCAGAAAATGGCATACCCAACTCGATGATGTCAGCACCTGCTTCAGGAAGACCTGACAGGATGCGACGTGCGGTTTCCAGGTCGGGATCACCTGCGCTTACGAAGGTTACGAGTGCTGCTCGGCCTTCCTGATTCAGCGCTGCAAAGCGTTTGTCGATGCGTGTTTCGGTCATGTTTCGTGTATATCAATTATGGCGGGACGATACTGCGGGATTGCAGCGGCGCGGCGTCGATTTGCGGGAAAAGCAACCCGAAATTCGGGGGCATGCGGCCAATTCGCGACCGTCGTTTCCCTCCCTTAGCACTCCCGGAAGGTTAGTGGTAGAAAGAAGTGCGCGGACCGTACCTCCGGCCACAAATCTCAGGCCGAACGTAGCTCACTGTGCTTCAGAGACGCGACGCGCGCAGCTTCCATTTGTCCGTTCATCGCACCTAGCCGACCGTGAAACGTATTCACGAAATCATCGCGCAGCCACGTTTCGAGCTGCAGCGCGTCCATCGGCTGCGCAAAGAGATATCCTTGGCCTCCGACGCACTCGTTCATACGCAGAAATTCCGCCTGCTCGCAGGTCTCAATTCCTTCAGCAATAACGGAGAGATTTAGCTGCCGCGCCATCGCAATGATGGATGTCACAATCGCCACGCTGTTGGAGTCAGAGGGCAAGTTATGCACGAAAGAACGGTCAATCTTGAGATTTTGGAACGGCAGCTTCGATAGATACAACAACGAAGAATAGCCCGTACCAAAATCATCGATCGAAACCGAGGTGCCTAACGCATTGAGCTCGCCCAACGTCTTCTCGACAACATCGAAGTCGTCAATGAGCATTGTCTCAGTAATCTCAAGTTCCAGCGCGCAAGGCTTCAAGTCTGTTTGCTCAAGTATGTTTTTTATTTTTTCGACAAACAGCGGGTCCTTAAATTGCCTCGCAGCGACGTTTACGGCGATTTTGACGTTGGTCAGCCCGCCCTGCCGCCAACGCGCAGCTTGCGTGCAGGCCTGGCGCAGCAAACGTTCTCCAAGCTCAATGATAATCGGCGAAGTTTCGGCGATCGGAATGAATTTATTCGGCGGCACCTGGCCTAAAACCGGATGCTCCCAACGCGCCAGTGCTTCAAGGCCAATCAGTGCGCCGCTCTTGAGGTCGATCTGCGGCTGATAGACCAACGAGAATTCGTCCTTCTGGATACCGAGAGCCGCGTCTCGTTCCAGAATTTGTTTTTCGCGGATCAACTCGTGCAATTCTTCGTCATATATTTCACACGTCGCGCGACCGGATTGCTTCGCTTGATACAGCGCATGATCTGCCTTGATGAAAAGCTCATCCGAGTCGGATGCGTGCTGAGGGAAGCAGCTCACGCCAATACTCGAAGAGGTGGCGATGCTCTTGCCATCGATATACATCGGGAGCCGAACGGCCTCCGCGATACGATCGGAGACCTCAGCGATTTCACGCACATCCGAGACCTTCCGGAATACGATCGCTAATTCGTCGCCGCCCAGCCGGCCGACGATGTCGTCCTCGCGCACGCATGCAGCAATTCTCCGCGCCGCCTCGCGAATTACGGAGTCCCCGACAGGATGCCCATAGGTGTCGTTGATCGTCTTGAACTTATCGATGTCGAGGATCGCGAGCGCCATGGTTCCATTGGCGATTCGCGCTTCACTCACATACTGCTGGAGACGCGCCTGAAGTTTTCGGCGGTTGGGGAGCCCCGTGAGGGTATCGTAATGTGCTAGATGCGCGATACGCGCCTGAAAACGGCGTTGCTCCACGGCGATCCCAACGAGATGCGATATCGTCCGAAAGAATTCGAGTTCGGCATCGGTCGGTTCACGCGGCTCGCGGTAGTAAAGGGCAATTGTGCCCAGAACCTCATCGTCGGAAGAGATTACCGGCAGCGACCAACATGCGCGAAGGCCGGTTCGCGCCACGAGGTCACGGATACCGGCCCAATACGGATGAGTTAACACATCCGATACGATCACAAGTTCTCGCGTGTAAGCAGCGGTTCCGCATGACCCCACGCCGTGCCCGATCTGAACTCCGTTAATTGAGTTCCTAAAAAACTCGGGAAGGCTGGGGGAGACACCGTCCTTAAAGCGGGTGCCGGATTCATCCAGTAGCAAGATGGAGCAGACGGTATCCGGCTTCAATCGCTCAACAGATTGGACGAGTGTCAGAAGCACCTGCTTGAGCGGCATTCCTGTCGCAAGCTGCTCAAGTACGACGCTCCGGCTATTTTGGAGATCTTCAGCCCATTGCCTATTTCGGATGTTGCGCCACACGAGCGCGCCGCAAAACGTACTAATCAACGTTACGAAACCCAAGAGCCCGAGGAAGGCGAACATGCTGCGCCGTTCGAGTTCCACAGCACGTTCGGTTAGGTCAATTTTGACGTTGACGGCCCCTTTGTAACCCGCGGTGCTTTCGATGGGAACGTAGGCCTCAGCGACAAGGCGGGGCCTGGATTCGCCACCCTCGTATTCAATGAGTTCGGTGTAGCTCTTGTCATTACGGATGGCGGCTTGCACGTGATCCGTTGGAATGCTCAGGCGGAAATCTCCTGACCATGAGGAGAATGCAACCGCACCGCGTTCATCGAGGATTTGATAATTGAGGACATTGCCGGTTGCCGTCGCAAAATCAAACGTCATCCGGTCTTCGTTGGTGATGAGGCCCGCCGATAGGAGGCCATCCAGCCCTCGAAGATTATTCTCCAGGTATTGCGCCCAGTGTACAGCCGTATACCGCCCCTCCTTCTTGAGGATGAAATGACGGGCTTTGCCCAGCGCAACCCAGCTTGCTGCGACTGCCGCGACAATCACAATCAACGTAGACAGGAGTAGTTTGGCGTCTTGGCTCAACCTCATGGCGTGCAGCCTACGGTCAAATTATTATTTATTTCCTTGATCCCAAAATCCAATACACTTGTACCGATGCATGAACATCTCAAAGGAAACTTTCAATGAGCCACTTTTATTGAAATTCGATTAAATTTCACATTAGCTGTAATTCAGGCGCAGGCCTTTGATCATGTCTGGGGTTACATATCCGAGGCTATTAGACATCATATAATCCAATTGAATTTTGAATATGTGCGCCGCTTTCGGCCCCTTATTGGCCCAGGCAAACCATCGAGGTATCGCGAGTCTCGTAAACCTCTCGACATCCTCCTGGCCAAGCCGATTGATTGTCGACCCCGCTTCTGCAAATTTTTTCCACGCCGCGACATCAGCCGCCTGGATCGTTGCGTGGTGGAAGTCCGAATAGCAGCGCAGCTCTGACTCGATGAATTTCTTCAAATGGTCAGGCAGCTCATTCCAGCGCTTCATGCTCACAGTGAGATCCATAAGGTCCACCGACTGGTAGATTGATGGGTAACCGGGCGGCCCCATGGATATGTATTTCGTCACATCCTGCAGGCCCAGCGCGTAGTTGACGGAAGGTCCGACGTAGTCCGCTGCGTCGATGACGCCGGAACGCAGCGCTTCAACGATCTCGCTACCCGGTATCATTGTCGTTGCAGCTCCCGCCGCCTGAAATACCTCGGCTACAATGCCACCGGGCATGCGTATCTTGCGACCGCGGAAATCATCAATCGATCTGATGGGTACCCGGGAGTGGATGATGTTGGGGCCATGTTGGATGGGCCCGACATAAAACATCCCGTGCTCGGCGAAGGCTTCGCGGGCCAGTTCCAGCCCTCCAAGCCCATAGAAGAAGACATCCCACTCGTTAGCGTGTCGCATGGCCAACGGGTACGAACAGAGAAAGACAGCCGTCGGCATGCGCCCAGCCCAATAGAGCGTGAACGAGTTCATCGCATCCAAAGTGCCGTCCCTGAGTGCGTCGAAGAGCTGGAAGCCGCCGACGAGTTCTTCCGCCGCAAAGGGATGGAATGCAAGCTCACCGCCCGTCTTTTCGACGATGCCGTTACACCAGTCCTCGAAGATCTGAAGACCGATGCCGGCCGGCCATGACGTCTGGACCCGCCACGTGGTGCCAACTTCTCTACCTGAAACCACCGCGGGGGCCTTGATGTTGGCAACCCTATCTTGCTTGGCTCCGCGAGAACTCGATCCGCCAACAAACCCGGCTACGGAGGCTGTCGCCAATCCGACGGCGGAACCGGCTAAGAACGTTCGTCGTTTCATGGGCACCACTCAACGCCAAAACTTAAAATACAATATTTAGAAATTCATTTTTATAAATTTTTACCGACTGCTATTCGGAAACCAATAATCAAATCCGCCAATCTTCCTCCCTATTGCGGGGAATAAACAATCAGATACTCAAAAAATATTAAGCTCGAGTTGCATTTTCAGCAACCCGAGCTCAATTTTTTGCATCAAGGATCGTGTCTTCGATCTTTTTAGCGAATGCCTTTCTGAGGCAAGGTTCAGATGTCCATGCCGAGATGGCCAGCGACAGTGAAAACATCCTTATCGCCGCGTCCGCACATATTCATGACCAATAGATCATTTTGAGGAAGCGTCGGCGCAAGCTTGGCCACGTGTGCAAGGGCATGCGATGGCTCCAAAGCCGGAATGATGCCTTCCAGACGCGTGCAAAGCTGGAATGCATCCAACGCCTCCTTGTCCGTTACCGAGACGTATTTGACCCGCCCTGTATCCTTCAGCCAGGAATGCTCTGGCCCCACTCCGGGATAATCGAGTCCGGCAGAGATTGAGTGCCCTTCGAGAATCTGGCCGTCGCCGTCCTGCAAGAGATACGTGCGGTTGCCATGAAGTACGCCAGGGCGCCCTCCATTCATCGAAGCAGCATGGCCATTCGACACCTCAAGACCGTATCCTCCGGCTTCGACGCCATAAATCTTGACGCCTTCATCATCCAGGAATGGATGGAACAGGCCAATGGCATTGGAGCCGCCGCCAATACAAGCGACAAGCGTATCCGGCAGACGACCTTCTGCTGCCATCATCTGCTCGCGCACCTCGCGGCCGATGATGGATTGAAAGTCGCGAACCATTGCCGGGTAGGGATGCGGTCCTGCTGCGGTACCAATGATGTAGTAGGTATCATGGACGTTGGTGACCCAATCGCGCAACGCCTCGTTCATCGCGTCCTTCAGAGTGCCCGCACCGCTGGTCACGGGGTTCACCTTCGCCCCCAGCATGTGCATACGCACGACGTTAGGCTTTTGCCGTTCGACGTCGGTCTTGCCCATGTAGACTTCGCAAGGCAGGCCGAAACGCGCACAGACGGTTGCGACCGCGACGCCGTGCTGGCCAGCGCCTGTCTCAGCGATGATGCGGGTTTTGCCCATGCGTTTGGCCAAAAGGATCTGGCCAAGGCAATTATTGATTTTATGGGACCCTGTGTGGTTCAGCTCATCGCGCTTGAAGTAAATTTTCGCGCCCTTGTCGCCGCCTGCTACACCTCGCAAATGCTCGGTCAATCGTTCGGCAAAGTACAGCGGGCTCGGACGGCCGCCGTAATAGGTCATCAAGTAGGTAAGCTCTTCCGCGAATGCCGGGTCTGCTTTGGCAGCGTTATACGCGTTCTCCAGCTCCAGGATTAGCGGCATCAAGGTTTCGGCTACAAAGCGACCGCCGAAGAGACCAAAGTGTCCGCGCTCGTCTGGACCGGTCACGTAGCTATTGAGTTTGTTAGGCTGGTTGGTGGTCGCCATATCGTTGGTATACGCTCCTTGTTGGTCGTGCCTGCCGTCGCGGTTCACACTGCCGGTGCCGGCGATGGGTAGCCTATTCCCGGCGACGCTCCAAGCGAACCTCTCCGTTCGCTTTTTCATCATGCCGGCCGACAGATCTTCCCGATGGCCTCGCTATCTTGCCGCGACGCTAGTCGATTTTGCCGTTTCAAGGAACCGCACAATACGTTGCGGGTCTTTGATGCCTGGCGCCTTTTCGACGCCGGAGGACACATCAACGATCGCGGCTCCGGTCAGGCGGATTGCTTCGCGGACGTTTTCAGCGTTCAACCCGCCGGCTAACGCGAAGTCAAATCGGCGCGCAACGCCGTCTAGAATTTTCCAGTCGAAACTGAGGCCGTTGCCACCTGGCAGGGCATCGCCTGCATCCGGGGGCGGAGCAGCATCGAACAATATCAAGTCGGCGCGACTAGGCCGCCGATAGGGCTCTGCCTTTTCCGCATCGCCTGGAGCTTTGATGCCGATCGCTTTTATAATGGCTGTATCGCCACGCGCCCGTAACTTGGCGACGCGTTCAGGGCTTTCATGCCCGTGCAGCTGTATAAGGTCGGGGGCCACTTCTGCACACACCCGATCAAACAGCTCATCATCCGGGTCAACAAGCAAAACAACCGAGCGCGCACGATTCCGCGCCGTATTCGCGAGCGCCTTCGCACCGGCGATATCTACGTGGCGTGGACTTTTCGGAAAAATCACGAAACCAACGAAGTCCGCACCAGCGGCAATCGCAGCTTCGAGGGCTTCCTGCGTGGTCAAGCCGCAGATTTTTACTTTTGGTTGCATTGGCTTAGGTCCATGCCATCCGTTGAGATAACGGACGCCGAGGAACACTTATCGCGAATTGGCAATAAGCTGTCGGCTGCCACCGGTTGCATTGGCATCGCGTTCACGGGTCAGCCGGTCGGCTTCAGCCTGCCAGCGTCGCGCTTCTTGGGTTCGCACGCGCGCTGCGTGACGCCAGTGGCCTTGTCCGAACCATACAGCCAGACCGCCCGCGATGATACCCAACGCCAGGACACCGAAGAGATAGGCATAAAAGGGAAGCACTAGAGATAGTGCCGGAGTGTCTGGTCGAAATGGATCGAGCACGAGACGCACATCATGGCGGTTAGCCACGGCTAGTGCAATCAAGACCAGCGCCATTGGGAAGGCGATTACGATCGTAAATATTCGTTGCAGCACGGTCAGCGCCCCGGATAACTACCAGCGCCCCCGGATCATAATTCGGAGTGCCCTGGCCGTTGTAGATTCCCATAACGGCCCACATCCTGCGAACCGACACAGCAAGTGAACCTTCCTTTGCGGTAATCTATACGACTTTTTTTCCGGCGACGGCAGCCCGCGTGAGAGAAGGTTAGTGACCCTTTTTCTTTGGCACATTAAGGCGGTCACGCAGCTCTTTGCCAGTCTTGAAGAACGGAACGAATTTTTCCTCGACTGGTACAGGCTCTCCAGTACGTGGGTTCCGGCCTTCACGTGCCGGACGGTGCTTGACGGTGAACGCGCCAAAGCCACGCAGTTCGACCCGGTCCCCGCGTGCCAGAGCATCAACGATTTCATCGAAAATCACGTTCACGATGCGCTCGACATCGCGATGATAGAGATGAGGGTTTGCAGCGGAAATCCGCTGGATCAGTTCGGACTTTATCACCGGCTGCCTCCCATGAGGAAAGTTGTTGTAATTATTCAATTTTTGGCAGGTTGCCAAACAGAAACAAGACCGTCAAGACTTAGTGAAGAAAGGTTTCCGTCACGGCTGGCGAATTGGGTCAGTCCCGCCACGCCCGCACCGACCAATCCGGCCGCCAAATTAGAGAGAGAAGCGGACAGCCCCCAACCCGAGTCGTCTTTCACTTTCCAGTCGACGACTTCAACATTCGCCGGAACGCCGCGTTTCTCTTTCAGCCAGCGAACCGCCTCGTCTTCTCCGCCGATCTCATCAACGAGTTTGTAATCTTGAGCCTGACGCCCCGAAAAGATGCGGCCTTCCTTCAATCCTGGCACCTCTGCAGCGGTAATACCGCGCCTGGCTTCGACAAGAGACAAGAACCACTTAAAGCCGTCATCGATCATCTCGGCCGTGACGTTGAGAGCTTCCTGATCCGCTACCTTAAAGGGAGAGGGCTCAGCCTTCAGCGCACCGCTCTTGACCTCGTTCATCTTCACGCCGATCTTGCCCAGGAGTTCGGTCACCTCAGGCCACTGCATCAGGACGCCGACGGACCCCGTGATCGTATTGCCGCGGGAAACGATGTGATCGGTTGCCAACCCAACGATGTAGCCTGCAGACGCGGCAACTGTACCGAATTGGGCCACCACTGGCTTTTTTTCGGCCACGTCGCGCAAGGCCGTGTAAAGCGCTTCTCCGCCAGTAGTCGTCCCACCAGGGCTGTTCACGAACAGCAAGACGCCGGCGACATGGTCGGCTTTAGCGATTTCGCGTAGCAATTGAAGCTGGCGGCGATCCTCGAGGATTGTGCCAACTATGGAAACCCGTGCAATTTGGGGCTTATTCAAGAAGCCCGATAGGCTCTTGTCGCTCATAAGTAGCGCGCCGACTGCCAGCAATAGGGCGAGTACGGCCAGAATACGCCAGGAAGCCATCTTGCGGCGCAAACGGCGGCGATCAAGGACGACTTCGGTCTCAACGCTCATTGATAGACTCCGGTGCGCACGTGTCGCCCGCTAGGTGGACTTACGCGCTGTTTCTGATTGCCTTTCACGTTAGGCAAGTATCGGGCCGTCTTCAATAATCGTTATTCGGGTCACTGAAACCGGAATCTTACAATTAAGGCGCACGATAGGCTAGCCCTATCGTGCGCCTTCCAAAGTTGTCTTGCGAACTTTATTCACATCACAGAACGGCGGTTTAAGACACCCCGACGTTCATGCATTGTGCGTTCAGTCCTGCTCTTCCTCGTCGGAGTCGTCGTCGCTCTGGCTCTTCTTGATCGCAGCGCCCAAGATGTCGCCGAGTGATGCGCCTGAATCGGACGAACCGTACTGAGCAACAGCCTTCTTCTCTTCGGCGATCTCCAGCGCTTTGATGGAAACGTTGATCCGGCGCGCCGCCTTGTCGAGGCTGATAACGGCAGCATCAAGCTTGTCGCCTACGCTGAAACGCTCAGGGCGCTGTTCGGAGCGGTCACGCGACAAGTCCGAACGCTTGATGAACGTGGTCAGGTCGGTATCGGCCAGCTTGACTTCGATGCCGTTCTCCTGAACGCCGATCACTTCGCAGGTTACGATCTCGCTCTTCTTGAATCCGCCAATGGTTTCGGCCGGATCGCCGCCCAACTGCTTGATACCGAGCGAAATGCGTTCTTTCTGGCTGTCAACATCGAGAACCACAGCCCTGACATTGTCGCCCTTCTTGAAGTCCTTGATGGCTTCGTCGCCAGCGCGGTTCCAGTCGAGGTCGGAGAGGTGGACCATACCGTCGACACCACCTTCGAGACCGATGAACAGACCGAATTCTGTGATGTTGCGGATCGGGCCTTCGACTTCCGTACCGCGCGGGTGCTGAGCCAGGAAGACTTCCCAAGGATTATCTTGCGTCTGCTTGAGACCCAGCGAGATACGACGCTTGTTGGAATCGACCTCAAGGATCTGAACTTCCACTTCCTGGCTCGTGGAAACGATCTTGCCTGGATGGATGTTCTTCTTGGTCCAGCTCATTTCGGAGACGTGGATCAAGCCCTCAACACCTGGCTCCAGCTCAACAAAGGCACCGTAATCGGCAATGTTCGTTACGGTTCCGGTGAAGCGACCGCCGACGGGGTACTTGGCTTCGATGCCTTCCCACGGATCGGACAGCAACTGCTTCATGCCGAGGCTGATGCGCTGCGTTTCCGGGTTGATGCGGATGATCTGCACCTTCACGGTATCGCCGACGTTGAGGATCTCGGAAGGATGGTTGACGCGGCGCCAAGCCATGTCGGTGACGTGAAGGAGACCATCGATACCACCGAGGTCGATGAACGCACCGTAGTCGGTGATGTTCTTGACCAGACCGTCGATAACCTGACCTTCTTCCAGGCGGGCGACGATGTCGGCGCGCTGTTCGGCACGCGTTTCTTCGAGAACGGAGCGGCGCGACACGACGATGTTGCCACGGCGACGGTCCATTTTGAGAATTTGGAAAGGCTGTTGCTGGTGCATCAGCGGGCCAATGTCGCGGACGGGGCGAATGTCGACCTGACTGCCCGGCAGGAAGGCCACTGCACCATCGAGGTCGACCGTAAAGCCGCCCTTGACCTTGTTAAAGATGACGCCCGTCACCTTTTCGCCAGCCTCGAACTGCTTTTCAAGACGGTTCCAGCTTTCCTCGCGGCGTGCTTTCTCACGGGACAGAACTGCTTCACCGAGCGCATTTTCGATGCGCTCAAGGTAGACTTCGACCTCATCGCCGATCTTGATTTCGGAACTGCCGCTGGTGGAGAACTCGCGCAGAGGAACGCGGCCTTCCATCTTCAAACCAACATCAATTACGGCCAGATCCTTCTCGATGCCGACCACCTTACCCGTGACGACGGCACCTTCATAAATGTCGTCCTTGGCTAGGCTTTCGGCCAGAAGGGCGGCAAACTCGTCCTGAGTGGGGTTAAGATCTTTTGAAAATTCGGTTTGCGACATACGCAGTTGCGCTCCTGAGTAATAGGGGGTTGATGCCGCCCCGTAGATAAAATCCGGGTCGTGGCATCGGTTGCTTTAGTCAATGATCCCAACGGATTAATGCTGGCCCAGCGGGAGCGTTCCCGCCGCCGCAACAAGCACGTCCGGCTCGATCATACGATTGGTGAATTTTGTTGCCGCCGCGATGAGTATCGCACCCTGCCAATAAGATTTGGGGCGTACGTCTTGCATACACCCTATTGGCCGATCTTCCTCTTGATCAATCCGACGGCGGCGTCGAATGCCGTTTCTATATCCATTTCGGTGGTATCGAGCAAGTCCGCGTCTTCGGCGCGGCGCATCGGGGCCGCGCCGCGCCCAGCATCGCGCGCATCGCGCGCGCGGATTAACTCCAGCATTTTCTCCATATCCGGGCTCTCGCCCGCCGCCTCATACTCGCGGAACCGGCGCTTGGCACGTTCTTCGACAGACGCGGTGACGAAGATCTTGGCGTCCGCATCCGGGCAAACCACGGTGCCTATGTCCCGTCCATCAAGTATGGCCCCCGGCAGCCGGTTCGCAAAACTGCGTTGATATTCCAGCAGCGCCGCCCGAACTTCGGGGATTTTCGCGACAATTGAAGCTGCCTCGCCGATACCGGGGGCGCGCAGCCCTGCATCGTCCAGCCGCACCGGGTCCAACGAACAGGCTAGCGTGGTAACTGCGCGCGTATCGTTAAGATCGTGGCCGAGCTCCAGACAATCGCGGGCGACAGCGCGATAAAGAAGGCCCGTATCAAGATAGTGGTAACCGAAATAGGCGGCGAGACGCCGGGCAAGAGTTCCTTTTCCCGATGCCGCTGGCCCGTCTATCGCGATGATCATAACGGTCACTCCGCAACCGCGTCGAACCGCGCTCCCAGCTTCTCTAAAAGACCAATGAACTCCGGGAAACTGGTGGCGATCATGGATGTATCGTCCACCTTGACCGGCTTTTCGGACGCGAAGCCCATGACCAGGAACGCCATTGCGATACGGTGATCGAGATGCGTGGCGACCACCCCGCCCCCTGAAACGCGGTCCGACCCAACCACGATCAAAGCATCTCCTTCAACGCGCGCGTTAACGCCGTTGACTTCAAGGCCCGCCGCAGTTGCCGCCAACCGGTCGCTTTCCTTGACCTTCAACTCGGCCAAGCCTTCCATGACGGTCTCGCCCTCAGCGAAAGCTGCCACGACGGCCAGGATAGGATATTCGTCAATCATAGACGGAGCACGTTCCGGCGGCACCCGAACGCCCTTCAGCGCGGAATGGCGCACACGGATGTCGGCAATCTGTTCGCCACCCTCCTCACGCTTATTCGCGTACGTGAGGTCGGCCCCCATTTCCTGGAGGGTCTTGTAGAAGCCAATGCGTGTATCGTTGATAAGGACGCCTTCGATCGTGACGTCTGATCCCGGCACCAAAACCGCAGCGGCGGCGAGAAAGGCTGCTGAAGAGGGATCAGCTGGCACCGCAACCTCGCGGCCCTGCATCTGCTGACCGCCCGTTACTGAGATCCGCGTTTTCCCATCGCCCCCGGCCGCTGTTGTAATTTCGGCTCCGAAGAAGCGGAGCATGCGCTCCGTATGGTCGCGGGTCGGTTCGGTCTCTATGACCGTCGTCGTGCCTGTCGCCTGCAAGCCCGCGATTAGAACCGCAGATTTGACTTGCGCGGAGGGAACGGGGAGTTCGTATTCAATCGGTACGAGATCGACGGTACCGCGCAATTTGAGTGGCAGCGTCTCGCGATCCTTGTTCTCGACCTGGAGCCCCATTTGCTTGAGTGGGTTCAGGACGCGGCTCATGGGACGACGGGAAAGAGACTCGTCCCCAATCATTTCGACGCTAACCGCCTGGCCGGCGACGACGCCCATGGCCAAACGTGCTCCAGTTCCCGAATTGCCGAAATCGAGCGGAACATCAGGCTGCTGGAACCCACCGAGCCCGCGGCCCTGCACCTGCCATACGTCCTTTGTCTTAGTTGCAGGCGCGCCCAACGCGCTGACGACCTTGGCCGTGTTGAGCACATCTTCCGACTCGAGCAATCCCGTGATCCGTGTCGTTCCCAGGCTGAGCGCACCGAAGAGCAGCGCACGATGGGAAATCGATTTGTCGCCGGGAACAGTGAGTTGGCCGGACAATGGTCCGGATCGAGTAGACGAAAGCGGCTTCGGAACGTAAGACATCGGCTTGGCACCGGTTATGCTGGGATTGCCGGGATTGGGGACGCAGCAGCCCGGGCTCTATAATCGGGAAGCGCGCAAATCTTGGCGTCTTAGAGCAAGCCGGCCATGCTCATGTCAATCGGCGTTGCTCAGGGATCTTTTTTCACCCCTGAACGCGAACGGATCGCCCTTTTGCGTTCGCATCTATATTAGAGAACTTTCGCTGTCACCGAAGGTTAGTTTTGACAGAGCGACGGTGGTATGGCAGAGGGCACGCTCTTTTTCCAGACGACAAAGGCACAACACCCCATGGTCAAGGACGCGCGCGGGATAAAACGCACCTGCCAGAGCAGCGAATGCGGTTCCCGATTTTATGATCTCAATCGCGATCCGATCGTTTGTCCGATTTGCGGCACGATCTACGAAATCGCGCATGCCCCTCCGGGCGCGGTGATCGACAAAGTCGACGAAGCGTCTGCACGTAAGACCAAGAAGTCCGAGTTCGCCAGCGCCGATGGTGAAGCGGATGAGAAGGACGAGGAGGAAGATCTCGTCGATGTCGAAGCCGACGATGATCTGGCCGATGCCGACGATGATACTTTCCTTGAAGATGAGGAAACCGACGGCGGTGATGTCTCCAATATTATTGGCGGCGCCCACGATGGGGACGAGGACGAAACCTAAGCCTGCGACGTGGCTAGGCGGGGCCAGAAACCACCCAGGGCGAGGCGCGGAAAAACCGCTCTTGCCCTGGAAAGTGCAAGGCATTCAATTTTGGCTTGATGTTTACGTCGGCTCGCCCTATTGAACGCCCTCTAAACGGAGACTCGGTCATCTAGCTCCGTTTGGCTTACTTGTAAGAGTACATTCCCAATACCGGTCGGGGCCGTAGCTCAGTTGGGAGAGCGCTACAATGGCATTGTAGAGGTCAGGGGTTCGATTCCCCTCGGCTCCACCAGATTTGAAATTGCTTAGTCACCCTAAGCCCTTTCCTTTCAGAATGAACGTTCCGGATCGATGAGCAGAGGGCTGGCGCTCGTCGCGCGCACCTCATGCTCAAACATCTGGTGTAATGCTACTTTCAGGCTTGCGATCACGGCGATGGCTTGTGCGATATCGGCGTTACGTTCAGCGATTTTAGCAATCTCAGCCGCTCGCTCGGGTGGAAGTTCCCCGTCAACGTAGGCGTTCAGTTCCTGTCTGACTGGAAGAGCGGCCATCACTGCTTCCACGCTAGCCCCGCGAGCGTGAGCAACGCAGCAGCCAGATAGGCGCCTGCCGCGATCCGAAGAATAGGCCGTCCGATGTGATTACCGGGCAGTTTCAGAATACGACTTCCCTCAAAGGGAGCCACGTCTTTGCATTGGAGACAGAAGTCCGGATCGGTCCCGATTCCAGCAATGAGCGATGGACCGTCCAGGTAGCCTCTTCCTTTACAAACTGAGCACTTTCGCCTTTGAGGGCTCATCGTCAGCTCAACTCCCGGCATTCTCCCGCAGATGCATAGAAGCTCCGCCACCTCATTCGATATATCTTGTCGGATATTACGATGTCCAGAATTTATCCCTAAAACATCGGGATCTCCTATTTAGTCAGATAGCTTTGACGCTATAACGGACCGAGAATATCCGTCTACGTTACTGCGTGAGCCGACGAAGACACCGCATACGCCTTTTGACAGGTCGATTGCGTCTCCCCTTGCGATATAGACTATGCTGCGTTTCCGCGATGTCAGGCTATTTATTGCTGGATAGCTACGAGGAGCCGATGAGCTTCAACATTAAAGTTTTGGCTGCTGTGCTCGGGCTCGCCGGGCTATTTGGATATCTTGTGTTCTTCCATGGCGGGAGTAATCAACTGCCGTCCGGCATCGTCTCCGGAAATGGACGGATCGAAGCTGTCCAGGTCGATATTTCCACGAAAATACCAGGACGCGTGGAAAGCATTCAGGCGCAAGAGGGAGACCTCGTAAAGCCCGGGGATGCCCTCGCGAAGATCGACGACTCACAACTTCAGGCTCAGCTCGCGCGATCGGAAGCTGATATTGCAAGCGCTCAAAGCCAAGTCGCTCAGGCTGAAGCGCAAATCACCCAAGCGAAGGCGCAGCTCCAACTTGCAGAGACGGAGCTCGGCCGCACCAGCCGACTGCTGGAGCAAGGGCATGCAAGCCAGGAGGCCTACGACACGCGCAAAAATACGCGCGACGTTGCGCAAGCCAATCTTACAGCGGCCCAAGCAACGCTCGTCTCCAAACAGCGTGGAGTTGACGCTGCAGTGGCCGTCAAGAAAGAGGTGAAAACGCAGATTGATGACTGCGTCCTCGTCGCGCCAACGCTTGGCCGCGTGCTCTATCGGCTTGCCGAACCAGGGGAAGTTATGGCGGCTGGCGGCAAGGTGCTGACACTTGTAAATCTCGCCGACGTTTACATGGAGATCTTTATTCCGGCGGAGGACGCCTATCGGCTCTCTATCGGTTCGGAGGCCCGTATCATCGTTGATGGCACCGACTTCGCGGTTCCTGCGAAGGTCACCTTCGTATCGCCCGAAGCGCAATTCACACCGAAGCAGGTTGAGACGTCCAGCGAGCGCGAAAAACTCATGTTTCGAGTTAAGGTGCGCATCCCGCCGGAGCTCATCGAAGAGCATATTAATGTCGTGAAAACGGGCATTCGTGGCGTTGCATATGTCCGGCCCGGGATTAATCCGCCGCCGTGGCCCGCTTGGCTTGAAAAGCGCTTTGTGCCCCCCGAACCAAAGGTCAGCGGATCGTAATCATGGACACTGGGCCTGAGCTCGTGGCCCGGGCGCGGGCTTTATCGCACCGTTACAAAAAGACGTTGGCGCTCGATAACATGGATATTGACGTGCCGGCAGGAGCTACCGTGGGTCTTATCGGTCCAGACGGGGTCGGCAAGTCGACGCTGATGGGACTGATTGCCGGCGCGCGGAAATTACAGCTAGGTGATCTGGACGTGCTCAGCGGCAACATGGCTGAGGCTGCCCACCGCAACGCCGTTTGCCCCCGTATTGCGTACATGCCCCAAGGCCTGGGAAAGAACCTTTATGGCGATCTTTCCATTGCGGAGAACCTTCATTTCTTTGGAAGGCTTTTTAACTTGTCGGCGGCAGAGCGCAAAGCACGCATTGACCGGGTCACGCGTGCGACCGGACTGCATCCCTTTCTTGACCGTCCAGCTAGCAAGCTTTCGGGCGGGATGAAACAGAAGCTCGGGCTGTGTTGCGCGCTGATCCATGAGCCCGACTTTATGATCCTCGATGAGCCAACGACGGGCGTCGACCCCTTGTCGCGCCGTCAATTCTGGGAACTCATTGCTTCCATCAAGGCGGAGCGAACCAGCATGAGTTTGCTGGTTTCGACGGCCTATATGGACGAAGCAGAGGCTTTCGACTGGCTTATTGCCATCAACGATGGGCGCGAGATCGGCTCCGGCACACCCCAACAGCTCATGGAGAGAACCGGCAGCGATAATTTGGAAGGCGCTTACGTCGGTCTTCTTCCGGAATCGCTTAACCGGGAAACGGGCAAGATCGTCATTCCACCGCGGACTGTGGACGATGGTGGACCGGCAATTCGCGCTGAGGGTCTTACGCGAAAATTTGGCAACTTCGTCGCCGTAGACAACGTGGATTTCACTATTTTCCGTGGTGAGATCTTTGGCTTTCTCGGCTCAAATGGCTGCGGAAAGACCACGACCATGAAAATGCTGACGGGGTTGCTTCCTCCGAGTTCGGGGACGGCCTTCATGTTCGGCGAACCCATGGACGCAAGCAGTCTCAGCATGCGCAAACGCGTGGGGTACATGTCGCAATCGTTCTCGCTCTATGGCGAATTGACCGTGCGCCAGAACCTCGACCTCCATGCTCGGCTTTTTCATCTCGGTACGGAGAAGGCGAACGCACGGATCAGCGACCTCGTTTCCCGCTTCGGCCTGGCCGAGCATATCGACGACTTGGCGGGCGGTCTTCCCCTTGGCCTTCGTCAGCGGCTATCGCTTGCGGTTGCTGTGCTCCACGAGCCCGAACTTCTTATTCTCGACGAGCCAACCTCAGGCGTTGACCCGATCGCTCGCGACGAATTCTGGAAATTCCTGATTGATCTGTCCCGGAAGGACAATGTCACGATTTTCATCTCCACTCACTTCATGAACGAAGCGATGCGGTGCGATCGCATCTCGCTCATGCATGCGGGCAAAGTCCTTGCTGTGGGTACGCCGCAAGAACTCATCGATATGCGCGGCGCGTCTTCCCTGGAAGATGCATTTATCAGTTACATGGAAGGCGCACTTCGCGAAGGAGCAACGGAGGAAAGCGTGGCTTCCGAGAAGGTGCAAGATACTTCTCTTCCTGTTATTGAGCCTCAAGGCACGGAACAATCAGCATCCCATCATTCACTCAGCCTCGGCCGGCTCTTTGCTTACAGTCTGCGCGAAACTAAGGAGGTTTTGCGCGATCCCGTGCGGCTGGCGTTTGCTTTCATCGGCAGCACCATTCTTCTTTTCATATTCAGCTATGGCATCACGACCGACGTCGATCGCGTGACGTTTGCTGTATTGGACCACGACCGAAGCCCCGAAAGCCGCGCCTACATCGAGGAATTTCGGGGATCGCGCTACTTTCGCGAAGCTAAGCCTTTGCGAAACATTCAGGACCTAGAGGCCCGGCTCACAGGCAACGCCATCTCCCTTGCGCTCGAAATCCCCCCGCAGTTCGGACGCAACCTGAAGCGAGGCAGCCGACCAAAGGTGTCCGCATGGATCGATGGCGCCAATACGATTCGCGCGTCAACAATGTCCGGCTACGTCAGCAGCGTGAATGACCTTTTCATCAAGCAAAGGATCAATGAGACGGGAATGGCCACTGCCGCCTTACCTGCGGAAATTGAGATGCGCTATTTGTACAATCCCACGTTCGAGAGCATTTACGCGATAGCCCCCGCGGTGCCGGCGATGCTGCTCATTCTGTTTCCTGCAATTCTCATGGCCGTTAGCGTGGTGCGAGAGAAAGAGATCGGCACAATCACAAATTTCTATGTGACACCCACATCGCGGCTGGAATTCCTGCTCGGCAAGCAACTTCCCTATATCGGGCTTGCGATGGCGAACTTTCTCATCATGACGTTTGTTGTGATCTTCATCTTCAATGTGCCACTCCACGGCAGCTTTTTCGCTCTAGCCGCCGGCGCGCTCATCTATGCCGCTGCAGCGACTGGCTACGGTTTGCTCATTGCAACATTCACCTCAAGCCAAGTGGCGGCTGTGTTTGCTGCGGCAATCCTCACCATGATGCCGACGATGCAGTTTTCAGGTTTTCTGCAGCCGGTCTCCTCTCTCGAAGGTGGCGCGCGGATCATGGGCACGCTTTGGCCTACCACGTACTACATGCACATGAGTGTCGGCGCCTTCACGAAGGGCCTGGGGTGGCATGAACTTCTGCCGGACATCCTGACACTCACTTTGTTCGTTCCCGTGTTCCTTGCGATCGCGGTCGTCGGCCTCCGCAAGCAGGAGAAGTGACCGCGTGCAGATGCTCTCCAACATTTTCTGGCTTGGGACGAAGGAGATACGCAGTCTTATGCGTGACGTCCTCATGATCGTACTAATCGTGTGGGCGCTTGGCCCGAGCATCATCGAACGGGCGCGCGGCTTTAAAGAGCCCGTCAACAACGCGAGTGTGGCCATCGTCGACGAAGATCACTCCGCACTTTCCCGCAAGTTGCGCAACGCAATCACGCCTCCCTATTTCCAGACGCCGAAGATCATTTCCGCCGCCGAGATCGATAGAGGCATGGACGAGAGCCTCTATACCTTCGTGATTGTCATCCCACCAAGATTTGAGGCCGACATTGCGAAAGGATTGGAGCCTGAACTCCAACTCAACATCGACGCGACCGCTGTTATGCAGGCAGCGACCGGTGCGTCGTATCTCTATGCAATCCTTCTTCAGGAAATTGCGAACTTCGCACAACGCTCCGATGCCGCGAGCATATCAATGATCGACCTTGTGTCTCGGCGGGCATTCAACCCCAACGGTGAGCAGATCTGGTTTCAGTCCGTCGTCGCGCTCCTCGACCAACTCTCGATTCTCACGATCGCACTCGTGGGGGCTGCCCTGTTACGCGAACGAGAACATGGCACCATTGAACACCTGCTCGTCATGCCGCTTACGGCTTTCGAAATCGCAATGGCAAAGGTTCTCGCCAACGGCTTGGTGATCCTGATCGCCTTTGCCATTTCGATGGCCGTTGTTGTCGAGTACATCCTTGGCGTGCCGATCGCTGGCTCTCGCGCGCTGCTTTTGCTCGGGACGACGATCTATCTGTTTTCCGCCGCAGCGATCGGCATATTCCTCGGCACTGTCGCGCGCACCATGGCGCAATTCTCACTCCTGCTGCTGATGACCGTCATGCCGATGATGATGCTGTCAGGCGGCGTGACGCCCATCGAGAGCCAGCCCGAGTGGCTGCAGCCTTTGACGTTGCTTCTACCTTCGCGGCACTACATGGCCTATGCGCAGGCCATCATATTTCGCGGGGCAGGCTTCGAAACAGTCTGGCCTCAGTTTCTGGCCGTCGTCATCTTGGGTTCAGCATTCCTGGGCACCAGCCTCTTGCTGTTCCGACGTTCCATCGCCGCAAGTCGATGAGAATGATCAGTGGACGGGGCTACCTGACGGAGCGGAGAAATAATCGCTAATATGCTCGGTGAAGGCCTGGGCTAGTCGTCTCTGACGCAGGCGCTGAGGCGTAAGAATGACGACCTGCAACGGCTTCGGCGATCCCGTGATTGGCCGCGTGACAATCGCGCAGCCGTCGTAGGTGATAGGCGTTTTCGGCTCCAAATTCAGGATCGACACCCCAAGACCATTTCCGACGAGACTGCGGACCGTTTCGAAGGATCGCGTCCTATGTCGAATATTCGGGCTCAAACCTTTGGCCGTGAAGAGCGAGAGAAAATAGTCACGCGTGTGCGGCAGATCCATCAAAACGAACGGGCGTTCCGACAGAGCTTCCATGGTCACTGTCTTGCGACGCGTCAGCGGGTCGTTCTCTGCCAGAATGGCCATGGCGGGTCGCTGCGCAACGATCGTTGCGTCGAGACCTGACGGCAGATCGAGATCGAATGTCAATGCCAGCTCGACCCTTCCACTCGTCAGAGCTGAGAAAATGTCCTGCTGATCGATGTCCTGAAACAGGATGTCGACGTTGGGATACTTTTCTCCGAAGGATCGTATGAGCTGGCCAAGATAGGTGGCGCCCAAATTGATGAAACAGGCGATCGAAAGTTCGCCTCGCATCTCGACGTTTACGGCGCCGGTGGCCGCCCTGAATTGTTCTACGCGCTCTATGAGCTCCCGTGCGGCGCGCAAAACTTCCGAGCCTTGCGGCGTCAGCATGACGCCCCGTGATGGCCGCCTGACAAGGAGCTGCATGTCCAGGTCAGCTTCAAGCTGGGCTATGGCAGCTGACACACTCGGCTGGGAGATGTTCAGCTTGGTGGCGGCGCTCGTGACGCTGCCGCATTCCGCCGTCGCAACGAAATAGCGAAGGAAGCGAATGGAGACATCCATAGCTTTTTCCTATCCACTAGAACGTAAAACAATATTTACCCAATTGACCACGAACAGGTAGTCTAATTCAAGACTTGTCTTGCTTGTTGCTGTGCACAACTGGCGAGCAATTGACTTATAAATTAGGCGTTACCGCTTTTTTCGAGTTGAACTGAAATCATCTTAAGGAAAAGCTTATGAATAGAATCTCGGTATGCTCGGCAATCGCTGCTGCTTTTTCCTTTATGACTGTAGCTACCGCTCAAGCTGACCCCGCAAAGGTTGATATACTTGTGTCTCCAGCAGGTTCGGGCCCGTATTTGGCCTGGGCGACCATGCAAAATTATGCACCGGACTATTCAAAAGCTATCCAACCGATTGCGGTCGAGACGCCAGGATTCACTTATAACGTCCGCTTTCTTGCGTCCTCTCCCGAGCTTTGGAAGAACACGCTCATCGGTTCCGGCGAAGTGGTCGAATGGGCAGCAGCCAACGGCGTAAAGCCATTTTTTCCAGAACCGCTCAAGGTTGTTGAAGATTTCCGCGTCATTGGCGTCATGAGCCAAAGCACAAACGTGTTCGTCACACTGGACGACAAGATCAAGACGATCGATGACATGGCTGGCAAACGTGTCGCCGTAGGTCTCCTGACGCAAAATGAGTGGGGCATGCATCAGCGGATGCTGCTCGACGCCTGGGGGATCACACCCAAGCTTCGTTCGTTCGATGCCTTGGGGCCGGGCCAGAATATAGATGCGATGCTCGATGGACGTTCCGACATCGGTACGCTCGTCGTGCACTCGAGCTTGAATTTCGGATCAAACCTCGAAGCGGCTCCGTTCAAGACGTTGGAGAGCGCTGGCCGGCCATGGCATTACATCAACATTCCCGCAGAAAAGATTGAGGAATACAATTCTTCAAAGGGAGCTCCGTTCGCCATTCGCAAAGTTCCAGCGAAAACGTTATCGGGCCAGACTGGCGAGTTCACCAGCTTTGGAAACTACACACTCCTGACAGCGCACAAATCGTTTCCCGACGATCTCGCATATGAAATGGCCAAGCTTTGGATTTCTTCCGGTCCGAGCCTCGGCAAATATAGCGCCATCGCCAAAATCTGGGACCCGGAGACGATTTCAATCATGGCTCGGACATCTCCGGAACGCATCCATCCTGGTGCCATGCGGGCATACGTCGAGGCCGGCTTGGTCAAGAAGTGAGACCGAGCTCCCTGGACTTGGATCATCTCTCTTAGAAGTTCTTCGTCATGCGATGCGCCTGTTTGCTCGGGTCTACGCCTATCAGGCGCATCGCGTTCCGCAGAGCCGTTGAAGAGCTTTTTCTTTCACAGTCGTGCCCTTCAGAACGAGGCCTTCACAATGTCGCAATCAGAAAGCCATACCGCAAGGAAAGTGCCGATCGATTTCGCCATTGCCGTGTTCGGATCGGTCTTCGTCCTCTACCAAATGATCACCGTATGGTGGAGCGTCCACGGCGCTATGCAGCACTACATGTCGCATCTCGTCGGCGTGCTGGTTCTGGCTGCTTTTATGATTGCGCGGCGCGGCCTCCATTCTGAGTCAGGACAGATCAACTGGGCCGATGTTCTATCTGGGATCGTCTGCGGGATTTTTGCCGTCAGCGCCGGCAGCTACCTCTATCTCAACGCTGAGATGCTCGAAATCATGCAACCCTTCGTCGGCGCCGTGCCGCTCGTTATGGGAAGCCTGCTGATCGTCGCCGTTCTACTCGCTGCTTGGAGATGGTGGGGTGCCATCATTGCGCTCGTCTGTTTGTTGGCGTCGCTCTATTTCCTGGCTGGTCACCTGTTGCCTAGTCCATTTGGAATTCAGCGCCAGCCGCTTAACGTCGTCATTACGTTCCTGTCCGGTATCGGGGGGCCGCGCGGCGTCCTGACGTACATGCCATTATCCGCAGACATGATCTTTCTTCTGCTGATCTATGGCGGGCTACTTCACGGCACACGTGTCATAGACATGTTCGCTGAAATCGGCACCGCATTCGGCAACCTACTGCGGGGCGGGGTGGCGTTTTCAGCGATCGTGGCGAGCGCGTTGATCGGAATGGTCACGGGGCAGGCGGTAAGCAACATCGCGTTGTCCGGCGTCATGACGATACCGACGATGGCGCGCAACGGCTTCACGAAGGAAGAAGCTGGGTCCGTTGAGGTTCTTGCATCGACCGGCAGTCAGTTGCTGCCCCCCATCATGGGTCTGGGTGCGTTTCTCATGGCGGTGAACCTCGGCGTTTCCTACGTTGATATCGTCATCGCCGGCTTCATTCCCGGGTTGCTTTACATGGCTGCCGTCGCCATCGGCGTCTATGCCATGGTGGGTCAGTGCGAACGACCCAAAACGGATCGGATGGCCGTGAACTGGGACATGGTGTGGTGGACCCTGCCTGCGTTCGCACTCTCATTTCTCACGCTCATTGTCCTGCTCGTCTTGCGCTATTCGCCTGCGCTCGCCGGGTTCTGGGCGTGTGTCATCGTTGTTGGCTTTTCACTACTCCGGCCGAAGCGTTTCCGCCCGAACCTATCCGAGATTTTCTCCGGTGGCCTTACAGGACTGGCAACAGCCGTTCAACTCGCGGTCGTTCTTTCGGCCATCGGCCTCGCGGTCCAATCGTTGAGCACCACGGGGCTCGGCGTTTCGGCGGGCCGCCTCGTTACGCTCTATTCAGATGGCTCTCTATTCCTATCCCTGATGATAGGGATGGTGGTTTGCTTGATCATCGGTATGGGGCTGCCCACACCCGCCGCCTACGCTCTCATCGCGATTGTCGTGGTGCCAGGTCTCATCGATGCCGGCCTGTCGCCGCTGGTTGCGAATATGTATGGATTCTACTTCGCGATCTTTTCCTCTCTCACGCCACCGGTCGCCGTTGGCATACTCGTGGCCGTGAGAATTTCCGGCGGGTCGTTTGCTGGCACGGTCAAAGAGTCGATCAAGCTCGGAGGCATATGTGTGCTCGTGCCCTTCCTCTTTGTGTCCTTGCCGACCATGCTCGATCCCGAACAGATCCGAGCTGAAGCCGTCGTCGCAATTTTCTCTTATCTGGCTGCCACGGCGATGTTGGCCGGCGCGATCTACGGGGATCTCGGATATTCGCTGAGCCGAATCGAACGCGCGATTTTCGTCATCTGTGGACCGGCGCTCTTCCTTGCTTACCTCATCACGCATCTAATGCCGATCGGGCTCGGATGCATCGCAGTCCTCATCTTCTGGATTGCCTATCGCCGCCGCTTGGCCAGCTCCGAACGCACGGCCGTCGAAACAGGCTGACACCTGTAGCATCGCGCGCCTCATTCAATATGGAGACATCAATGAATTCCCACGTCCTCAACGGCAGGTCGGCTACTTCGGTCAAGGTGGCCGCAGCGAACGTGGCTTCCGTCATGTTCGATCCTGAAGCAGGGGTCGCGAAGGCCTGTAAGTTCATCGCGGAAGCAGGATCGCGCGGAGTTGAGCTCCTCGTCTTCCCGGAAAGCTTCATTCCCGGCTTTCCGATCTGGAACGCTTTCCTTCGCCCTATTGATGGCCACGCGCTTTTTCGTCGGTTTGCGGCCTCCTCGCTGGAAGTCGATGGACCTGCTATCGCCGCCATAGCAGCTTCTGCCGCCAAGCACGGCGTGGCCGTCTCGCTCGGCTTCTCCGAGGTAGCCAACTACAGTGCCGGTTGTTTGTGGAACAGCACGGTCCTGATCAATCGCGACGGCAACATCGTCAACCACCACCGTAAACTCGTGCCGACGTTCTATGAAAAGCTGACCTGGAATCGCGGCGATGGTGCTGGTCTCAAGGTCGTCGATATGGGGTTCGGCAAGGTTGGCGGCTTGATCTGCGGCGAGAACGGCAATCCACTCGCTCGGTATGTGCTGATGGCGCAAGGTGAGCAGATCCATTGCGCCAACTATCCAACCGTTTGGCCGTTCCGTGACGATCCAGCCGCGCCACCGTATGACTTGCGCGAAGCCATTCGCATCCGTGCTGCTGCCCACTGTTTCGAGGCTAAGGTCTACACTATTGTCTCGGCAGGCGTTCTCGATGACGCCACAGTGACAGCGATTTGCGGGGAGGACGGGCAATCCGCCGATCTCCTTCGGCGGTCGTCTCGGCCAGCATCCATGATTGTCACCCCCGCCGGGACATCGCTCGCTGAATCTCGCGACGACGAAGAGGGGCTCGTCGTCGCCGACCTTGACATGTCGCATCTCACGGAGCTCAAGCAACATCACGACATGGCGGGCTACTATAATAGGCTCGATGTCTTTTCTGTTTCCTTGAACCAGACCCGTCAGGCTCCGTTGTTGACAACGCAAGATACGCGGCGACCTCGGGAAACGGCTGAGCCTACGACATCGGAGGATGACTTGATTGTCGGACGATCTGCGCAAGCGTGAGAACGCCGTCTATCCTGCCAATGTTCAAAGATAACAAGACGGCCGGGCTGCAAGATGCAGAATCCGGCCGCTCTCATTCTGTGCCAATCTGTTGCTCCCTATGACAGGAGGACTAAACCAACAACGGTCATGGCTCCACCCATAGCCCGGCCTGCCAATACGCGCGATGCGGATGGCAATTTGTGAAACGCCAGTCCAATACCGACGCCGAATACATGCAATAGCGCGGTTGCGAGAACGAACCCGCCGACATAGGTCATGGCATCGTTGCCCGGAGGAAGCTCAGCCCCGTGGGCGTACCCATGAAACACGGCAAAGACACCGATCAATGCCATGGCGATCGCAACTGGCAACCGCACGTCAAAGGCCAGCAGCACGCCGATAGCAATTACCGAAGCAACGATGCCCAGTTCAACGAATGGCAACCCAATTCCGTTGAAGCCCAAGACACCTCCGGCAACCATCATTGACACGAAAGCCAATGGCACCAACCACAGCGCCCGGCCACCAAGCTGTGCTGCAAACAATCCCACGCCGACCATCGCAAGCAGATGATCCAGCCCATTGAACGGATGCATGAAGCCGTGCGCGAATCCGTCATGGACGCCGGTGCCGACATGAGCCAATGCCGGAACCGTGGTTGCGAGCAATCCGGCGAATCCCAGCACGACGATCCTGTTCACGTGACTTTTCATCTCTTCACCCCTTGTAGCAATTCCCACCTGAAGTCTTCACGCGTCAGGCAGACCGCCCGCGCGCGCAATAAACGCCGCGACGTCATTGACGCCTTTGCCGTCGCGTATGTTGGTGAACACAAACGGACGTTCGCCGCGCTGCTTTTTGGCGTCGCGATCCATCACTTCGAGATCGGCGCCAACGTGTGGTGCCAGATCGATTTTGTTGATGACGAGCAAGTCGGACCTCGTAATGCCTGGACCGCCCTTGCGGGGGATCTTCTCACCTTGGGCAACGTCGATGACGTAAATCGTGAGGTCAGCCAATTCGGGTGAAAACGTCGCCGCGAGATTGTCGCCACCGGATTCGATCAACACGATATCCGCGTTCGGGAACTTCGCGTACATCTCGGCAATCGCCGAAAGGTTCAACGAGCAGTCCTCACGGATGGCGGTATGCGGACAGCCGCCGGTCTCGACCCCCATGATACGTTCCGCCGGGAGCGCTGCTGCGCGTGTCAGGATGAGGGCGTCTTCCTTGGTGTAGATGTCATTGGTGATCGCGATGATATCGAGACGGTCACGGAATGTTTTGCAGAGCGCTTCCATGAGCGCCGTTTTGCCCGATCCGACAGGGCCGCCTATGCCGACGCGCAAAGGACCGTTTGTCGTTTGTGTCATGAGCGGAAAAGCCTCGTGTATTGTGTTTCGTGCTTGATGGCGGCGATATCGGAGTGAAACGCGGCACCGCCCAGATCGTCGAGAGTTGCGACTTCCGCTTCAGCAGCAAGCCTGCGCGCGGACGGCATCAATGAAGCTATTGCGCGTTGACCGTCGCTTTGCCCGATGACACTCAATCGTATCGCAGCAGACACGAGATTCTGCACAAGGGCTAGAGCAAAGGCTTCCAAAAGCGGATGACGCTCAATCGCATGTCCCGCGCCACCTATCGCGAGTGCAACGGGATAAGCAATCTCTTCCGTTCTCAATGCCTCAAGAGCCCAAGCGATCTTCGGCGTCATCCATGCTGTTTTCAAAGCTGTGACGAACGCCGTACCTTGTGCCGACGTTTCCAAATGGCGCTCTCGGCACCCAGAAAGCGCCACCGCCAGTTCTGCAGCCTCTCGCAATCCTGCTGCATCCGTCGCGCGAACGGATGACCACGCGCAACTCGCCAAAATGACGTCATTGCGAAGCGATCCATGGGTCAACAGTGCGCCAATCCACGCCCTCGTGGTTTCCGGATCGCGTACCGTCCCTTGATGTACGGCCCATTCCATCCCGTGACTGAATGCGAAACTGCCCACCGGGAAGGACGGAGACAGCCATGCAAAGAGGGGCAACGCCGAATGGCCTTGCGACGTCTCCGCCGCAGGCACGTTAATGGAAGCATCCTCCCACCGGGTGGGCCATGGACCGGCCTCTGTCCGCTCACGCCTGCTGATCGCCGTGGCCCTCATCGTGATGATGATGGTGGTGACCATGCGCACCACCCGCATAAGCACCGCTCTCAGGATCGAAGGGTGACTCTACTTGAGTGACGGTCGCACCGAGGCCGCGCACCATGTCCTCTATGACGTGATCCTGCCGTATGATCAGACGGCCTGGTGCAAGCATCACCGGCAAGTGACGGTTGCCGAGGTGCCATGCGATGCGCACGAGCGCATCCGCAGATGGTGCGGCGATCTCGGCCAACGGCTCGGGTGCCGCGTTGACGCGAACGCGCCTGCCATCATCAAGGATCAGTGCGTCGCCTCCGCGAAGGCGCTCGGCCTTTGGAAGATCAAGCAGAAACTCGAGTCCAGCAGCTCCCATCAATGTCATACGCCGGCGATGGCGCTGGTCGAAATCCAGTGTCACCTCATCATCGACCGGCTCGTGGTCCGCGCCTTGGCTTTCATGTCGAATTGCCCGGATCATAGTTCCCTCAGAATAAGAAGTAACGCTGCGCCATCGGCAGCTCCTTGGCGGGTTCACACACAAGCAATTCGCCATCTGCAGTTACGCGGTACGTTTCGGCATCTATCTCTATGTGTGGAGTCGCGCCGTTGTGGATCATGCATTCTTTGGAAATTCCACCGCGGACGTTTTCGACGGCCACGAGTTGTTTCTCAACGCTTAGTTCTCCCGCCATGCCTCGATGGAGTGCCGCTTTGGAGACGAACGTCAACGCGCTTTTGGCGAGGGATTTTCCATAGGAGGCGAACATTGGCCGGTAGTGCACAGGCTGCGGCGTCGGGATCGACGCATTGGGATCTCCCATCGCGGCAGCTGCTATCGACCCTCCTTTAATCACCATGTCCGGTTTCACGCCGAAGAACGCAGGCGTCCAGAGGACGAGATCGGCAAGCTTCCCAATCTCTATGGAACCAACATATCGCGACACGCCATGCGCGATTGCCGGATTGATCGTGTATTTGGCGACGTAGCGTTTGGCACGCACGTTGTCGTTGCCATTTTCTCCGGGCAACTGGCCACGCTGTCGTTTCATTTTGTCGGCCGTTTGCCACGTGCGCATGACGACCTCGCCGACGCGGCCCATGGCCTGGCTATCGGACGACATCATCGACAGCGCGCCGAGATCATGAAGTATGTCTTCGGCGGCGATCGTCTCCTTGCGGATGCGGCTTTCGGCGAAAGCGAGATCTTCGGGAATTGCACTGTCGAGATGGTGGCACACCATCAGCATATCGAGATGCTCGTCGAGTGTATTGACGGTGAACGGCCGGGTTGGGTTGGTTGAGGATGGCAGAACGTTTTTCAGTCCCGCTACCTTCATGATGTCCGGTGCGTGCCCGCCACCGGCGCCTTCCGTATGGAACGCGTGAATGGTGCGGCCTTTGAAGGCCGCTATCGTATCCTCGACGAAGCCGCTCTCGTTGAGCGTATCGGAGTGGATCATGACTTGAACGTCGTGGTCATCCGCGACGGTCAAACAGCAGTCTATGGCTGCCGGTGTCGTGCCCCAGTCTTCGTGCAGTTTCAGAGCGCAAGCGCCAGCCTCAACCTGTTCTACGAGACCTCCGGGCAGTGACGCGTTACCCTTCCCGGCAAATCCGAGATTCATCGGGAAGGCGTCGGCTGCCTGAATCATGCGGCTGATGTGCCAAGGTCCAGGCGTACACGTCGTTGCATTCGTGCCGGTGGCAGGCCCCGTGCCACCCCCGAGCATCGACGTGACGCCTGACATCAAGGCTTCTTCGATCTGCTGTGGGCAAATGAAGTGGATGTGCGCGTCGAAACCGCCAGCGGTAAGGATCTTACCTTCGCCGGCGATGACCTCTGTGCCGGGACCGATGACGATCTTAACGCCGGGTTGGATATCCGGGTTTCCGGCTTTGCCAATCGCATCAATCAAACCGTCCTTCAAGCCGACGTCGGCTTTGACGATGCCCCAGTGATCGATGATGAGCGCGTTGGTGATGACCGTATCGACGGCGCCGTCGCTTCGCGTTCGCTGCGACTGGCCCATACCATCGCGAATGACTTTGCCGCCGCCGAATTTGACCTCGTCGCCGTAGATGGTGAAATCCTGTTCGACTTCTACGAAAAGTGCGGTGTCGGCCAGACGCACCTTGTCGCCTGTCGTTGGGCCAAACATGTCGGCATAGGCGCTGCGGGACATACGGGTTGCCATCAAAGTTTCCCCATCACCGATTGACGGAATCCGTAGACTTCGCGTCCGCCCGCAAACGGCACCAGCGAAACTTCACGCGATTGCCCCGGCTCGAACCTCACGGCAGTGCCCGCGGCGATGTTCAACCGCATCCCTCGCGCCTGTTCCCGATCAAATTCAAGCGCGGGGTTTGTTTCATAGAAATGGTAGTGGCTGCCGACCTGGATCGGCCGATCGCCGGTGTTCGCGACGGTTAGCGTAATTGTTGGAGCATCCTTGTTGAGCTCGATCTCGCCGTCGGGTGTCACGATCTCTCCAGGCACGACGGATGGGGCCTTCTTCATGCCACGTATTGGATCATGGACCGTGACGAGCTTGGTGCCATCGGGAAATGTCGCTTCGACCTGGACGTCATGGATCATCTCCGCGATGCCATCCATGACCTGGTCCGCTGACAAAATCTGCGCGCCAAGTTGCATCAACTCAGCTACTGTGCGGCCATCCCTTGCGCCTTCGACAACCGTGTCGGTGATGAGCGCGATAGCCTCAGGATGGTTCAGTTTCACGCCTCGCTCCAAACGACGGCGCGCCACCATCGCTGCCATTGCGACCAGCAGCTTGTCCTTTTCTCTCGGCGTCAGATTCATTGCGCTTCCAGATTACCTGTTTCCACCCGTCAGCATGCCCACACCCGTGGCGGCTTTGTACGCATCAATCTTGAAATGAATTGTGCCGCATCCTGGCGAAGGTCGTGCGGATCTCGCGCTGAAAAGCGGGCCACCAACATTCGGTTCCACGCGCTCGCCCCACAATAGGATCCGGCGTTGCGTAGCAGTTCCCGCGCATGGTTCAAACGTGCCTCAGCGTCGGGCGCTACGAGGAGAAACGTCGCCACGGCACGTGCGCCATCCCCGACAGCCTTATGCGCCAGCGTTTCAAACATATTCCCATCGAGGTGCGTGTCCTCGGCAAAGACAAGCTTGCCTCCGCGCCGTACGCGCCAGCGATCGCGAAAAATACCCAGCCCCATTTGCTCGTGACGTGCGACGCGCCCGAACACGGTCATTTCAAACAACATGGCCGATGCACACTCCGTCATGTTCACGGTAAGTGTGCGTGACAATGCTGCGCCATCAAACAGGATCGTTTCCTGTGGCATCCATGTGAAACGCGACTTCGTTCCCAAACTGATAGCGACATCTACTGACGCCGCGATCTCTTCGGCGCGATAAATCTTTTCAGCGGATTGCGTCGTAATTCTCAGGCGTGTATGGGCGCCCGCGGCGGCGGTAATGCGCGCGGTGTCTCCGCCGGTCATACCACCTGCGGTGTTGATTAGAACGCCCTCGCAGACCGCTTCGGCGTTTGGAAGCTTGAGGCGCAGGCCACCGGTCTCAAAGCAATCCGCGAGCCGCGTCGCGTGACCAACACGGGTGAATTGAGCCTGTACTTCGCTGTGGGCGCGCACATAAGACGGAACATCAATTCCGTCTTTCGCGGGCGCGCTAAACTGAGACGCGCTGCCGAACATCGGGAGATTGTAGCTCCTCTTTACCGCCCGACATGACGATAGCTCCGCGTTCCATTACCGCAAAGCGATCCGCAAGTTCGCAGGCGAAATCAAAATATTGCTCAACGAGAACGATCGCCATTTCTCCCTTGTTGCGCAGATAGGCGATGGCGCGGCCGATGTCCTTGATCACCGACGGCTGAATACCTTCGGTCGGTTCATCAAGCACCAGAAGACGTGGTTTGGTCACGAGGGCGCGACCTATGGCGAGCTGCTGCTGCTGGCCACCCGACAGATCACCGCCGCGACGGTGGAGCATCGATTTGAGCACTGGAAACAACTCGAAGATTTCATCTGAGATCTTACGTTCGCCGCGGCTCAAAGGAGCAAAACCCGTTTCGAGATTTTCGCGCACCGTCAGCAGCGGGAAGATCTCACGGCCTTGGGGCACGACGGCGATGCCACGTCGGCAGCGTTCGTAGGAAGGTAACGTGGAGATGTCCTTATCTTCCCACATGATCTTACCGGATTGAATGGGATGCTGGCCTACGATGGCGCGCAAGAGAGACGTCTTGCCGACGCCGTTGCGGCCAAGCACGCACATGACCTCGCCCGTATTTGCCGTGATGCTGACATTTCGAAGAGCTTTCGCTGCTCCGTATGACAGATCGATATCTTCAACGCTCAGCATCGCGCGCCTCTTCCTTCGTTGATCACCGACCCAGATAGACTTCGATGACACGTTCGTCCGACGTCACCTGATCGAGGCGGCCTTCCGCGAGAACAGACCCTTCGTGCAGCACCGTTACCTTCACATCGAGGGCGCGCACGAAATCCATGTCGTGCTCAACGACGACAACGGAGTGATCCTTCGCGATGTCGCGCAACAGATCGGCCGTTTGTGCCGTCTCCGCATCGGTCATGCCAGCAACCGGCTCGTCAACCAGCAGCAGCTTCGGGTCCTGCCCGAGAAGCATTCCGATTTCGAGCCATTGCTTCTGGCCATGCGAGAGGGCACCTGCCATGCGCGAGCGATGCGCCGTCAATTTCGTGATCTCAAGAATTTCGTCGATACGCTCGCGATGGGCTTCCGTCGTACGCCAGAAGAGGTTTGGCCAAACGCCACGGTCTGCCTTCAACGATAGCAGCAGATTGTCCTCGACTGTGTGCTGCTCGAAAACCGTCGGCTTTTGGAATTTGCGTCCGATGCCCAGATTCGCGATCGAGGTCTCGTCGAGTTGGGTGAGGTCCACGTTCCCATCGTTGTATAAAACGTCGCCTTCGTCCGGTCTGGTCTTGCCTGTGATGATGTCCATCATCGTGGTTTTACCGGCACCATTGGGTCCTATGATCGCGCGCATCTCACCGTGATCAATCGTGAGCGATAAGTTGTTGATGGCGCGAAAGCCCTCGAAGCTCACGCTGACACCGCTTAGGTACAGCAAAGCGCGCGTGATCTTGTTTCCAGAAACTTGATCCACAGATCGCCCTTCCTATTCTGCCGGCTCCGGCTTCAACTGGGCTTCGTCCGCCGGTGCGCGTTTCGCGGGAATCCATCGACGCCAATCAACCGAAGCCAGCGTCCCAACGATACCTTTCGGCAGGAAGACGGTGACAAGTATGAAGATCCCACCCAGCGCAAACAGCCAGTAGGGCGCCAGAAAACCTGTCGTGAAGATCGTCTTGAAATAGTTGATCAGGACCGCCCCCAGCGCGGCGCCGGTAAGCGTGCCGCGCCCACCGGCGCCAACCCAGATGACCATCTCGATCGAATTCGCCGGATGAAACTCGCCGGGATTGATGATGCCGACCTGCGGCACATAAAGGGCACCCGCGACACCGGCCATCATGGCAGCAAGCGTGAAGACGAACGTCTTATAGGCCTCGACACGATAGCCGATGAAGCGTGTGCGGCTTTCGGCGTCGCGGATTGCGACGAGCACTTTTCCAAGCTTGGACTCCACGACCGCTTTGGCAATCAGGTAGCCGGCCATCAGCGCGATGGCTGTTGTGGAAAAGAGAGCCGCTCGTGTTTCCGGAGCCTGCACCGAGTAGCCGGCAATGGTGCTGAAGTCCGTCAGTCCGTTGTTGCCGCCAAATCCCATGTCGTTACGGAAGAATGAGAGCCACAAGGCGTAGGTCAGGAGCTGCGTGATGATCGAGAGATAGACACCGGTTACGCGAGAGCGGAACGCGAAGTAGCCGAAGACAAACGCGAGGATGCCCGGGATGAAGAGGACCATAAGGAGGGCGAACGAGAGATGGTCAAAGCCCCACCAGTACCACGGGAGGTCCTTCCAATTCAGGAAGACCATGAAGTCCGGCGGCGCACCGCCACTGGTCTGCAGCTTCAGGTACATACCCATCGCATACCCGCCAAGCGCGAAAAACGCACCATGGCCGAGCGAGAGAATGCCGCAATAACCCCAGATCAGATCGAGGGATAAGGCAAGGAGCGCGAAGCTTAAGTATTTGCCGAAGACGACGACCGTCGACGTGGAGACGTGGAAAAACGAATCCTCCGGAACAGCCAAATGAAGGACCGGGACCATGACGGCAAGGATTGCCAGGATGCCTAGGAAGATCGTCCCGCCAACGTTGTTTTCAAATATCGCCCGTGAGATCATTGCTCTATCGCTCTCCCTTTTAGCGCGAAGAGCCCACGCGGCCGCTTCTGAATGAATAGGATGATGAGGACGAGCAGCAGGATCTTGCCCAAGACTGCGCCGGCAAACGGCTCGAGAAACTTGTTGGCGATGCCGAGAGACATTGCGCCGATCAGAGTGCCCCAGAGGTTGCCGACGCCGCCAAAGATCACGACGAGGAAGCTATCGATGATGTAGCTCTGGCCGAGGTTCGGCGAGACGTTGTCAATTTGGGAGAGAGCAACCCCTGCCAAGCCTGCGATGCCCGAACCCAGACCAAATGTCAGCGCATCGACGCGTCCCGTCCGAATTCCCATCGAGCCCGCCATGCGTCTGTTCTGCGTGACCGCGCGCATCTGAAGTCCCATGCTGGTGTAGCGCAGGGCAAGAAGAAGTCCCGTAAAGATCAACGCGGCAAAGATGAAGATCCAGAGTCGGTTCCATGTGATGGACAGCTGTCCGATTTCAAAAGCGCCCGACATGAAATCCGGAGCGCCTACCTCTCGGTTGGTTGGCCCGAAGATCGTACGCACGGTCTGCTGGAGGATCAGGCTGATACCCCATGTGGCCAGGAGCGTATCGAGGGGGCGTCCGTAGAGGAAGCGGATCACACCGCGCTCAATGGCGACGCCGACAACGCCCGCAACAACGAATGCAAGAGGAACAGCAATCGCCAGGGAATAATTAAAAAGCTCTGGCGCGGAGGACCGGATGAACTCTTGAACGACAAAGGTCGTGTAGGCCCCGATCATCACCATTTCGCCGTGGGCCATATTGATGACGCCCATGACGCCGAAGGTGATGGCCAGACCAATCGCGGCGAGCAGCAAGACAGAACCCAGCGAAAGCCCGTACCAAAGATTTTGCGCTGTTTCCCAGAGCGCGAGCTTCGTCTCGACCGATGCCTCAGCACTGGCGGCTGCTTTCTTTACAGCCTCTGATGCCGTGTCCGGTACTGCGCGTATCAGCCCGAGGGTCTCTTGATCGCCACGTGCTTCCAGCGATTTTATTGCATCAATAACTTCGGCGTCGGGGTAACCCGTCGTTGTTACGATGATCGCGGCTTTTGCCTCGGTGAGCATCTTCGCAATTTCAGCGTTTTTCTCCTTCGCGAGCGCCGCGTTGACTGATTGCAAATTCTTTACATCGCGCGTTTTGAAAACGCTCGCCGCCGCATCACGGCGCTTGCCCGGATCATCGGCAAGTAACGATAGGCCACCCATGGCCGCGTCAACGAGGCCGCGCAGTTTATTGTTCAGCCGGACCGCCTTCAGATCGTCTGGCGGAGAAGTGGTCGCGTCCCCCGTTCGGGCATCGACATAGGCGCCGGAATCTTTTTTCCAGGCAACGACGTTTTGCAACTTGCTGTAGAACAAACGACGTGAAGAAGCTGCATCAAGAATTTTGTACGCTTGAGGATGGCCGGAGGCCGCTATTTCCTCGATAGCTCTCTCGGTTTCTGAAAACGAATTCGCAGACAGCCGCTGTAAGCCTGTTTCGAAACTGTCGGCTTCCTGCGCTAACGCGTGACCGGCAGCCAAGCTCAAGCAAAGCATTAGAAGAAAGAAGAAGGTTTCCCGCATCGCACCGCTTTCTATTGGAAGGCCACCGAGTGAGTTTTAACGCACCCGGTGGCTCCGAATTTATTGCGTGAGACACGCCTTCTTCACGGCGTCGTATTGGCCGCATTTCAGCTCAACCCAGTCCGACTCCAGGTTTTTGGAACCGTCGAGGAAGTCGGACCATGCATCACCCGGCACGAGATCTTCCGTTTCCCAGACGACATCGAATTGTCCGTCAGAACGAACTTCTCCGATCATCACCGGCTTGGTGATGTGATGGTTCGGCAGCATCTTGGACACACCACCGGTGAGGTTGGGCGTTTCAACGCCTACGATGGCGTCGATTACCTTGTCAGGATCGGTCGTGCCTGCTTTCTCGACGGCCTTCACCCACATGTTGAAGCCGATGACGTGAGCTTCCATCGGGTCGTTGCTGACGCGCTTCGGATTTTTGGTGAAGGCTTGCCACTTCTCGATGAACTCTTTGTTTTCCGGCGTGTCGACGGACATGAAGTAGTTCCAGGCGGCAAGGTGGCCGACAAGGTTCGTCGTATCGACACCAGCCAACTCCTCTTCACCGACCGAGAAAGCGACGACGGGAATGTCGGTTGCGGAAATGCCCTGGTTGGCGAGTTCCTTATAGAAGGGAACGTTGGCATCGCCGTTGATCGTCGAGACGACAGCCGTCTTCTTGCCAGCGGAGCCAAACTTCTTGATGTCCGACACGATCGTTTGCCAATCGGAATGACCGAACGGCGTGTAGTTGATCATGATGTCTTCCTTCGCCACACCCTTGGCGAGGAGGTATGCCTCCAGAATCTTGTTGGTCGTGCGCGGATAGACGTAGTCTGTTCCGGCGAGCACCCAGCGCTTCACTGAGCCGCCCTCTTCGCTCATCAGATAATCAACGGCGGGAATTGCCTGCTGGTTCGGAGCCGCACCCGTATAGAAGACGTTACGTTCGCTCTCTTCACCCTCGTACTGCACGGGATAGAAGAGGATAGAGTTGAGTTCCTTGAAAACCGGAAGGACAGACTTTCTGGATACCGATGTCCAGCAACCGAAGACGGCCGCGACTTTGTTTCCAGCAATGAGTTCACGAGCCTTTTCGGCGAAGAGCGGCCAGTTCGACGCGGGATCAACGACAACCGGCTCGAGCTTCTTTCCGAGCAAACCACCCTTCTTATTCTGCTCTTCAATCAACATCAGCATGACGTCTTTCAAGGTCGTTTCGCTGATGGCCATCGTGCCCGAGAGCGAATGCAAAATGCCGACCTTGATCGTCTCTTCGGCTGTTGCGTGGTGAGCTGCCGACACGACGATCGGCAACGCAATACTCATAAGACGCACGAACTTTCGTAACGTATGGAAAACCATAAAGCTTCCTCCAGACACGGCTGACTTTCATTCTCGGCGGAATTGTTCCGTTTGCAGAACGAGCTTCCACTCTTTCTCGAGTCGCTACGCGACCCTCAGCGCCACCCTCCAACGGCGCCGAAAATCGATCGTCTCAAGTTCGGATTTTTCATTCGCTTCTAGCCCCTCGTTCCGATCTAGTTCCGACCGAAATTCCCTCATTTGCCGTCTTCCTGAGCAGAACCCCGAGGCCATTCGAATGGCCTCCAGCTCGATTGAACAATTTCGCTCACAACGGGTCTGGAGGCCTTCCCTGAAAATGCGGCAACATACGGATAAATCAGAACTTTTCGTCTGCCGACGATGCGGACCAATAAATTCTCAGCAACATGCGTGCCAGGACCGCTGAGGTAATTTTTTCACGATAAAAATCAGCGGGTTGCCAGATATTATTCGCGCTGCTTCAGCGCTCGTTGAAAACCCATTGCTGCTTAACTGCTAGGCGTTATGCTGAATAATTAATCCAGCACCTTCGGCGCCCGATCGTCAGGGTAGCGAGGCCGGTCGGCTCACCCGCACATCGCGATCATGGATTGCTGATGCGATCTGGTACGGCGCATTTGTGTGCTTCGAAACGTGAGAGGCCGCCGGTGACGACACCAGCGGCCTCTATATACGAGTACAATTGGGGAGCTTTCCTACCGGCCGCGTTATAGCGGCGCTGCTTCCCCTTAGCTTGCCATTTGATCCCGGATCGGCAGCTCACGCAGGCGCTTTCCCGTCGCTGCGAATACTGCGTTGACCAAGGCGGGAGCTATTGGAGGCACACCCGGTTCGCCAACACCACCTAATGGCTCTTCGTATGTCTCGTCAGGTGCAACAAGATGCACGTGAATTTCGCGCGGCGCCGCATCGATCCGTGTCAGCTCAAAGCCGTCAAAGTTGGTTTGCTCGACCTGCCCGTCACGGAATGTGATGTTGCTGACCGTCGCGAGACTGACGCCTTGGATGACGGCGCCTTCCATTTGAGAGCGTATCCGTTCCGGGTTGATCTGAGGTCCACAATCGACGGCAATGTCGACACGTGGGATCGTTATCCGCCCACCACCGTCGACCTCTACTTCTACGACCGCAGCCGTGTAGGTCACAAAGCTACGGTGTGCCGCAATGCCCAGTCCCCGCCCCTTCGGCAACTCGCGCCCCCACTTCGACGCTTGGGCCACGACCTCCGTGACGCGACGTAATCTGCCAGTATCAATTGCATATGTTTCAGGGTGTTCACCGTAGTTCCACCACGGATCATCCGTCTTTAATTCGGGCAACTTGAGCGTGATCCGTCGCGGCGGGCCGATGAGCTCGAGCAAGTAATCCTTTGGATCACGTCCCGCGGCAGTCGCCAATTCAGCCACAAAGGACTGGATCGCGAATGCATGAGGGACATTGGTCACCGAACGGAACCAGCCGATCCTCGTATGCGCCTCAGCCTCTCCATTCTCAACGCGAAGGTTTGGTACGTCGAGAGGAACATCGACCAAGCCCATGCCGAGCTCAAATGGGGCTTCATACTTTACGCCCGGCTTGAAGATCGACGTAATACTTGGAGCGACGCTGCGATGAAGCCAGGCGACCGGCTTACCATCGGCGTCTAGCCCAGCCTCCAGGTGCTCTACGGCCGTCGTATTGAGGTAATCGTGCATGAGGTCGTCCTCACGCGTCCAGGTGACTTTGACGGGACGCCCGTCCACCGCCTTCGAGAGAAGTGCGGCTTCCAAAGCGAAATCCGGCTTGGACTTGCGGCCGAAGCCACCGCCCAGGAGGGTGACGTTCACGGTAACGTCCTCATAGGCAATGCCCAGAAGCTTTACGAGACGATCGCGTGCCGCCTGCGGGTCCTGCAAGGGCCCCCACACGTCGCATTTCCCATCCACGATGCGCGCGACCGCTGCCGGCGGCTCTATCGTGCCGTGCGCGTGGTGAGGGATGTAGTAGTCCGCAGTAATGCGCTTAGCCGCCGTCTTCATCGCGGCATCAACGTCGCCATAGCTGCGAACGACTTTGCCCGGCTTTTGTGCCGTTGCTCGCATGTCCGCGTGATAGATATCGGTGGAATACGATGCGTTGGGACCGTGGTCCCATGTTATGTCCAGCTTGTCTCGCCCCTGTATTGCCGCCCAGGTGTTTGAGGCAATGACGGCAATGCCGCCGAGCGGCTGGAATTCTGAAGGTGGCGGCGGCGATTCAAGTTCGACAACCTTGACGACTCCGGGCACTTTAAGGGCCTCAGTGGCATCGAATTTTGCGACTTTGCCACCGTATACGGGCGGCCGAACAATCACGGCATAGAGCATGTCGTCGAACCGGGTATCGATGCCGTATTTCGCGCGCCCTGTCGTGATGTCGAAGTTGTCGACCAACCCGATCTTGCCTTTCCCAATATACCGGAACTGAGACGGCTTCTTGAGGCTGATCTTCTCGCGGGGAGGAACGGACATCTCTGCTGCGGACTTAGCCAACGCACCGTAGCCGAGCTTGCGGCCGGTCGCTTTGTGAATCACTTCATGGTTCACCGCTTCGACTTCCTCGACGGGGACATTCCAGGTTTTCGCCGCAGCTTCCTCCAACATGCGACGGGCGGCAGCTCCCATCCGTCGCGCCGGTTGGAAGTGATGGCGCATACTGCGCGAACCATCGGTATTCTGGTTGCCGTACGTTGGCTCATCGCCCGGCGCTTGCACGATCTTCACGCGGGACCAATCCGCGTCCAATTCGTCGGCCATCACCATGGGCAGACTCGTGCGGATGCCCTGACCCATCTCCGAACGATGGCAGATGATGCTCACCGTCCCATCTTCGGCAACGCTGAGGAAGACAAGCGGATCTTCCTTGAGACCGTGTGGCATCGCATCGCCACCGTACGCTTGCCCGTCAGCCCCAAAAGACGGCTTCAAGCCGGCCGCAAGGACAAACACGCTAGCACCCAAGCCCAACGTGAACGCGCGACGACTGACGTTCGTGATGTCTGATAGGACGTCATTGGCTACTGTAGTCATCGTGCATCTCCCAGCTTGGAAGCGGCAAGTTTGATGGCGGCGCGAATGCGTGGATAGGTGCCACACCGGCAGATGTTCCCGCTCATAGCGGCATCAATGTCATCGTCCGTCGGCTGTGGCGTATCCTTCAGAAGCGATGCTGCCTGCATGATCTGACCACACTGGCAATAGCCGCACTGAGCGACGTTCAACTCTCGCCATGCGACCTGAACGGGGTGCATACCCTCGGGGTCCAGGCCTTCGATTGTCGTGACTTGCTTTCCGGCCGCATCGGCCAACGTGGTCTGACAGGAGCGAACAGCCGTCCCATCCAGATGCACCGTGCACGCCCCGCAAAGCGCTGCGCCGCATCCGAATTTCGTACCTGTCATGCCTGCGATATCGCGCAGAAACCACAGGAGAGGCATTTCGGGATCACCGTCGAACTGCATCTCTTTGCCGTTTACTGTGACTGTCGTCATCCGAGGTTCCTGCTCATAAGGTGCGATGTTGTTCGTTGCCGCCGGTAAGCGGCAGCATGTCGACCAAGCGCCATCACATCGGCCCAGCCGGACCGCTTCCTGCTTTTGTCTTTCCGATCGCCTTCGCGATTGTTTTCATGTCGTCGCGGATCAATTCGAGTCGGGCTGCGTCCAACCAGCCATCAACTTGTGCCGGGTTCCGGGCGCCGACGATGGCGCCAGTGACCCCACGCCAACCCAGCGTCCAAGCCACGGCAACAGCTGCAGTGGTTGTGCCCTTCTCGGCCGCCATCGCCCCGAATGCATCGGCGAGCCTGAGGTTGCGTTGCAGTTGCTCGCCAGAGAACTCGCTGTTTCGGGAACGCCAGTCGTCCGCAGGCAGTGCTGCCGCACGTTCCGCGGAGAACGAACCCGTTAATAGGCCTGACTGCATCGGGCTGTAGACAATGACGCCTGTTTCATGAGCCGCGCACCAAGGTAGTTCCCCTTTGGCAGCCTCGCGCCGGATTGCGGAGAACGGCGGCTGCAGCGTATCGACATGGCCAATACGTTCTGCGGCTTCCAATTGTGCCGTGCCATGGTTGGATAATCCCGCCGCGCGGATCTTCCCTTCCTTTTTCAGATCCAGCAGCGTTTCCCAATAAACTTCCAAAGGCGTGCCGTCGTTAGCCGGCCAGTGCATCTGGTAAAGATCAATGCGCTCGACATTGAGCCGGCGCAGGGAGAACTCGACTTCGCGGCGAATACTGTCGGGTGCTCCCACACGACGTGGCGGAGCAAGCCGATCAGCCTCATCCCAGACAAGCCCGCATTTGGTGAAAACGTACGGTCGCCGATTTTCAGGAATTTCGGCCAACGCCTCGCGGACGATTTCTTCGGAATGGCCAAGCCCATAGATGGCTGCCGTATCAACCCAGTTGATCCCGACATCGACGGCATGACGGATTGCGGCGACCGATTCCTTGTCGTCTTGCTTGCCCCACCCAACGGCCCAATCAGGACCGCCAATCGCCCACGCTCCGAAGCCAACGCGGGTAATCTCCATATCCGTCCGCCCGAGTCTGCGCGTCGGAAGCGCAGTCGTTGCGTGTGGACGGGATGCGCTCTGACCCACGGGGAACCTCCATCATGTTGCAGTGCGTATATGGAAGCGCCATACTGATCTTTCTAATAGAATTTTGAGATCAAATTATTCTGAATTAGAGATGGTGAGCATGGATCTCCGTCAGCTTGAACATTTTGTGGCCGCGGCCGAAGAACAGCACTTCACGCGGGCTGCGCGCCGCATGAACATCGTGCAATCCGGCCTCTCCGCCTCTATTCGCGCGCTTGAGGAGGGACTCAGCACGAAGCTCTTCTTTCGCAATACCCGACAAGTAGAGCTGACCGCTGCTGGCCAGGTTCTTTATGAAAAGGCCAAGGTCATTCTTGCTGCAGCGCAAGATGCACGGGAGGCAGTCGCGGCGATCAACGGTCTCCAGCGCGGCGTTCTTGCGATCGGCACGGTGCAAAGCTTGAGCGCCTTCATTGATCTTCCGGAACTGTTGGGCCGCTTTCATGCGCAGCATCCTTCCATCGAGATCAAGTTATGTCAGAGCGGCATGGGCACCCTGATGGAAAAACTACAGGACGGCCGCGTTGACCTAGCATTTATGCCTCTCGTCGAACCTCCCAAAGGCATCACGACGGAGTTGATCACTTGTGAAGCTCTCGTTATCGCGTGTCCTCCGTCGCATCCTCTGGCCGAACGCCGTGACGTTTCACTTCACGAGCTCGCACGAGAACCGTTCGTCGACTTTCAGGCCGACTGGGGAACGCGTCGCCTCATAGACCGTACGTTCGCAGAAGCTGGCGTTTTACGGCAGACTGCGTTCGAGGTTAGTGATCTTCAGGTCATGCTGGAACTTGTTTCGCGCGGCCTCGGCGTCGCCCTGCTGCCGGAACCCATCGCGATCGCGTCTGCTGCGGAAGCCAGTGGCATCAGCATCGGCTACGCGGAACTGAAAGAGCCCGAAATCTGCTGGGAGCTGGTCGTCGCTTTTGCCGGCAATCTGCACATCCGCGCGCCCAAAAATCCGGCGGCGCAGGCTTTTCTCGACTTGATGAGTGAAGCTCGAAACGCGGCTGAGACGACCGTCTAGCATTACGGCAGTCCAAGAAACTCAAACGGTTTTGCCGCCTTGAACTCGCTCGTCGCATTTCCCGAATACGTGCGATCCTGGTTCGCGCCGAGATCAAGTTTGCGAACCGAATTTGGGGCGGAAAAATCGATCTGGTTCAGCTCAACCCAGAACGTGTTCGGCGTTAAAGCGGATTCAAAAAAGTAGAGTTTACGCTTGTGATCTACGACAGTGCGCCAGCGCGTTGAGGAAATGTTGGGCTCCTCGGGCGTGTTTAGGCCGTAGGGCACAGACGCATTCCGAATGACACTGAACACGCTCGCAACCGCGCGATTGGGCTCCTGCTCCTGCGGGACGGCCTTGATGTAAAACGAAGCACGCGCGAAGCGATCGGCCGCTCTGTTGGTCCCGGGGAGCATAACCGTACCGCCGATCTGCTTCCAGTATGCGTTCAAGGCCAGCTGCTGTTCGAATATCGGTGAATTGGTCATCACCTGATATTCTCTTCCGTGATGGATGACCTGCTTTCCCTGAATGTATTCGATAATTGCGCTATCACCGCTCGCATCCGACAACGACAGGTGCAAGGTCGTCAGCCGGGTTTCGCCGGGGACGTTCGCCGTGACGATCGTGAAGGGTTCTTTCCTCAATGCGTCGACCGCCTCTTGGACCGTCGCAAAATTGTCGAGCACGTATTGAGCCCACGCGGCGATTGTCAAGCCAGGCTTTGATTTGTCGCGCGTCGGATATTCGGACTCAACGAGCCAAAGGACGTTGGCAGCCAGCCCTTCCTCGTTGACACCATCCGTGGTGGACACATCATAGCCGGAGGCAATGACGCTTCCGTATTTTGACGTCCACTTGATCGAGTTAGGACCAGCGTTTCCCGTACGCTCCATACCGCGTGGAAAAATCCAGAGGTTGGTCCCAACATCATTCTTCCAATCCATGGACCGAGCTGTAATGACCTGTCCGTTTGCACCCAAATATACGGCGCGGGTGCAAGCTTCCGCAGTGGAGGAGGTGATCAACAGAGGCGCCAGAATGAGTGCCAATGCGGGATATAATTTGCGGTCGGCGCTGCGACGCAAGACGGATTGTTGGAACCTCATACCTGCCACCTATGAATTGTTTAGCCCCGTCGTTGAGACGCAGAGCGGGACTATTTCATCGGTGCTGAATGACAACCACTTCAACGTGGCGGCATGGCTAACAATTTCAGTTTAGTTTAAGATCTCTCTTTCCGGCAGGTATCATAGTTCTTGCCGCGTCGGGCGCGCATCGGCCGCCGGATTCAGATCGCGTTCGTACCAGTTTTTCGTTCCGTTCACGATGTAGACCACGGACAGCATCACCGGCACTTCGATCAAAACGCCGACGACTGTCGCAAGTGCCGCGCCCGAGTTGACCCCGAAGAGACTAATCGCTGCAGCTACGGCCAACTCAAAGAAGTTGCTGGCTCCGATCAGAGCGGAGGGACCGGCAACGCAATGCTTCTCGCCCACTAAGCGATTCAGCAAATAGGCCAAACCGGAATTCAAGTAGACTTGGAAAAGAATAGGCACCGCCAACAGCGCAATGACCAACGGCTGCTCCAGAATCTGTTTGCCCTGGAAGCCAAACAAGAGCACTAGCGTCGCGAGGAGAGAAATCAGCGATGTCGGCTGCAGCGCAGAAAGTAAACCTGCGAGAGCCGGCTCGCCTCCACGCGCCAAGACCAATCTTCGTAAGACTTGCGCAATCAGTACCGGGACCAGAATGTAGAGCACCACCGACAAAACCAAGGTGTTCCACGGAATGGTGATTGCTGAGAGGCCCAACAGCAGTCCAACGATCGGCGCAAATGCGAACACCATGATGGTGTCGTTGAGTGCGACCTGAGACAACGTGAAGTGCGGTTCCCCTTTCGTCAAATTGCTCCACACAAATACCATGGCCGTGCACGGCGCGGCCGCCAGTAGAATGAGCCCGGCGAGGTAAGATGTTATCTGATCTTCTGGCAGATAGGGCCGGAAGAGATAGCCTATAAAGAGCCATCCCAACGCAGCCATCGAGAACGGCTTGATCGCCCAATTGACCAGGAGCGTCACACCGATGCCGCGCCAGTGCTCTTTCACGTGTCCAAGCGCAGCGAAGTCGATCTTGATGAGCATCGGAATGATCATCAGCCAAATGAGCACGGCAATAGGCAGGTTGACCTGCGCCACCTCAACCGCAGCAATCGACTGGAACGCTTCGGGCATGACATGGCCCAGAGCGATCCCGACCACCATGCACAACGCAACCCAAAGAGACAGGTATCGTTCGAAAGAGTTCATGAGCCCTACAGTCTATAATTTGATTTTACCGATTTCCCGAAGTTGCTCTTTGAGCGTCTCGCTATCGAGCTTTTCAAACGGCAAAGCGATGAACTTCCGGATGCGATCGCTCATGATCTGCAAAGTCTCAGAAAACGCACGGCGTTGGGCCGCAGGTGCGCCTTCGACGCGCGACGGATCGGCTATTCCCCAATGCGCACTCACCGGATGACCCGGCCATACTGGGCAAACCTCGTCGGCAGCGGCATCGCAAACGGTGAATATGAAATCGAACTGCGGAGCCCCTGGCTGGGCAAACTCATCCCAGGATTTGGAACGCAAAGCGTCTACGTCATGGCCAAGTTCTCCGAGGAGATCTATCGCGTAGGGATGGATGCGTCCGCTTGGCTGGCTGCCGGCGCTGTATCCAAAGAACCTGCCCTGCCCCAACCGGTTCATTGCGCTTTCTGCGAGGATTGAACGGGCGGAATTATGCGTGCACAAGAACAGCACGTTGTAGTTCTTATCAGGCACGCCGTCTCTCCTTCGGCGAACAGCTTTTTTTGATTTCGTTGATGATGGGCGTGCAAATTTCCGGACTGCCGCCACAACAATCCTTAAGCATAAACACCGTCAAAGCCCGCAAGCCTTCGAGAGAGGCCCGATAGACTATCGACCGGCTATGCCGCTCGGACTTGACAAGTCCCGCACGTGAAAGATGCGCCAAGTGCGTGGACATCGTGTTTTGCGGAACATCCAGAAGACGTGAAATCTCTCCAGCAGGAAGCCCTTCAGGCTCATGCCGAACGAGCAGGCGAAAGGCGTCCAACCGTGTCGGTTGAGCAAGCGCGGCGAGGGCGAGCAGAGCATCACTTTGATCCATATATCGAGATATCCAGAAATGTAGCCATCCGTCAATCCCAATCTGTCACCAGATCGCGGAAACCAGCTGTGGCCGGATTTTCTAGCGCGCAAGCCTGATTTTTTGGCGTTGTGTAGAAATTATGCCCATCTCCTATATAGGAGTTGACGCCATTCTCTGGGGCATTAATCTCAATATGCAGCAAGTCCACCATAGGACATCGTGTTGATGCGGGTCCCGAGAATGAACGCACAGGACGACAACAGGGGACCTTCGGAACCCAAGGAATCCGCGAAGTCGAAGCATCGGTTGATCGCGGAGCAACTCCTCAGCGAGATCGAATCCGGGCGCTGGAAGCCCGGCGGTCAGCTTCCGTCCGAAGAGCAACTTGCCAAGGAAGCCAAGGCGAGCCTTGGCACCGTTCAGCGTGCTCTTCGCAATCTCGTCGACATGGGTGTTGTTGAACGCCACCAAGGGCGGGGGACTTTCGTATCCGGCGCACGCGCACCGGAGCGCCATCTGCGCCATTTCCGTTTCAAGGCCGACGGCGGGGAACAACTCCTGCCTGTCTATTTCACCATTCTTGACGCTGAAGAGACTCAGGAGAGCGGGCCTTGGCGGGATTTCCTCCAGGCCAAAGAGGACCGGTTCATCCGCATCCGGCGGCTCGCATCAATCAACAAGGAATTCGACGCTTTTAGCGAGGTCTACCTGCCGGCAGACCGCTTCGGGCAGCTCGCGCGTATGAAGCGGGTAAACCTCGACGGTGTCTCTATCCGCGACATGCTCGCCGAGCGCTTCAACGCGCCTACACTCAACTCGCGTCAAACAATGCTCTGTCAGGCCCTTCCTCCGCGCGTAACGCGCATTATCGGAGTGCCTGCTGGGCAATACGGAATTGTCTGGACGATCTGCGGGATGACTTACCGCGACGTGCCCATCACATGGCAACGCATCTTCCTGCCTCCAAGCGATCGAATGTTGGAGATCGCAAGCGGAGCACCATACGAGGGGGCCAGCAAGAGTGGGGGCTAGCTTCTACAAAATAGCGTTTTTTATTTCTTCTTCCCGAAGGTCTCGACGGTCGCAGACAGCTCGGAAACTCGGGGGATTGAGCACGGGCCAAAAACAAGCGCAGACGGACAAAGTCTGCCAGAGCATTCGCCGGTTTGAGCCGGAACCCTTTTCAAGTTTGAGCATAGGAGAAGAAGATATGACGACACCCAATCCACTGCGGCTCGCACGCAAATTCGCCCGATATAGCGCTGCCTTGGTGGGCGCCGTCGGTATGGCGTCGATGTCCTTCCTGCCTGCGTCCGCACAAGACATGCCGGAGCTTAGCTTGAAATTCGGGCATCCCTACAACGAGGCTCACCCTCTGTCTCGCGGTGCACAGAAGTTCGCCGATATCGTGAAGGAAAAGAGCGGCGGCAAGATCACTGTCACTGTCTACCCCAACAGCACCATTGGTTCGTCGCGCGATCTCGTTGAAAGTCTCCAGATTGGCGGCGTTGTTGATTTCGCACTGGTGCCCACGACCAATGTCGCCAGCTTCTATGCTCCGCTCGACATCTTCTATCTGCCATTCATTTTCCGTGATCGTGAGCACGCCTATGCCGTTGCTGACGGTCCTGTCGGCAAGAAGCTCTATGAAGACATGTTGAAAAAGACCGGCATTCGTACACTCGCGATGTATGAAAGCGGCTTCCGTACCATCACGACGCGCAACACAAAAGTCGAGAAGCCGGACGACATGAAGGGCGTCAAGTTCCGCGTGGTGAACAACCCGCTGAACGTTGCGACCTTCAAGGCACTCGGCGCCAATCCGACACCTATGGCGCTCTCAGAAGTCTTTACCGGGCTTCAGCAGGGCACCATCGACGGTCAAGACAACCCCGTTGGCAACGTGAAGGCCTTCGGCTTCGACAAGGTGCAGAAGTTCATCACTCTGTCCAACCACCAGTGGGCCGGCATCATGTTCCTCGCCGACGACAAGATGTGGCAGAAGCAGCCTGAAGCCGTTCAGAAGCTCTTCCAGGATGCCGCGCTAGACACGCAGGCTTGGGAACGCGAAACGCTCAACGAAGAAGAGGCAAAATATCTTTCCGAAATGGAAGCTGGCGGCATGACCGTGACCCGCCTGACGCCCGAACAGACCAAAGCCTTCCAGGCCGCGATGAAAAAGGTCTGGGACGAGTACCGTGGCAAGCTCGGCAGTGAGCTGATCTCGAGCGTTGTCGAAACCAAGTGAGAAAGGATGGGCCGCCAGGAACGACTACCGGAGAAATCATCATGAAAATCGTCCAGAAAATCCTAGACTTTTCCGAGCATATCCTGGCGGCCATTTGTGTCGTCTGCTTCGCCGCGATGTTTGTGCTTGGCGTCGCTACGGTGTTCTTTCGCTTCGTCGTGGAGAGCTCTTTGGCTTTCCCCGACGAACTCATACGCTATCTGTTCGTGTGGGTGATGTTCTTAGGATCAGCTGTTGCGCTTCGGCGCAACTCCCACGCTGCAATCGGAATCTTCATTGATCAACTTCCCGATGGGGCCAAGCGTGTCGCGCTCCTCTTCGCATCATTGGCCAGCGCGCTCTTCTTCACCATCCTTGTCGTAAAGGGCGGAGAACTTACCCTCCGGGTGATGCCGCAAATCTCACCTGCGCTCGAGGTTTCGATGGCTTGGGTGTATGCGGCGGTGCCGGTCGGTGCAGCCTTCATGCTGATCTATGTCGTGGAGCTTTTCGTACGGCAACTCACGGCCCCAGCTTCCGAACTCGTCTCGAGCGGAAGCTGAGCTCTTAGACGCACTTCTTTCAGACCTGCGCCGAAAGCGGCCTACGAGGGACCTCCGACATGACGACCGCTACAATTTTTATCACACTCATCGCTTTGATGATGATCCGAACGCCGATCGCTGTTGCACTCGGGCTGGCAAGCATCGCAGGTCTCGCGTTGAGCGGCATCAGCTTCGAGATTGTTGCCCAGCGCATGTTCTCGACGAACAATTCATTTCCACTGCTCGCTATCCCGTTCTTCATTCTTGCCGGTGAGATCATGTCGACAGGCGGTATGTCGCGCCGCCTCGTGGATTTCGCGGGATCTCTCGTCGGTCATTTCCGCGGAGGCTTGGGCGCAGTCGCCATTCTCGGCTCCAGCTTCTTCGCTGCGCTCTCGGGCTCTAATGCTGCGACCGTAGCCGCCATTGGCAGTGTCATGAACGGACCAATGGCGGAGAAGGGATATGACCCGCAGTACACCGCGGCCACAATCGCCGCCGCCGGCGTCACGGGCATGATTATTCCGCCGAGCATTCTGCTCATCCTTTACGGAGTCGTTACTGGCGTTTCGATTGCGGATCTATTCCTCGCTGGAATTCTTCCGGGCGTCCTGATCTGCGTCAGCATGCTGTTCCTTAACTGGTTCCTCTCTGCTCGGGAGAAAGTTGAGAAAGCGGAGTTTCAAGGTGCTGGCGAGATCGTCCGAACGTTCAAAGCGGCGTTTTGGCCGCTCCTCATGCCGGTCATCATTCTCTCGGGCATCTATGGCGGTATCTTCACGCCAACCGAAGCTGCGGTCGTGGCCGTACTTTACGGGCTGATCGTTGGCTGGGCTTACGGCGAGCTCTCGCTGAACTCGCTTTATAAGGCGTTCTTCAAGGCGGTGATATCGTCTGCCATCGTGATGTTCATCATGAACGCGGCCGGCGTCTTCGCCTGGTTGATTACCATCAACCAGATTCCGCAAAGCATCTCTGCGTATCTCGCGGCAACTGCCGGCAATCAGATTTTCTACATTCTATTCGTCAACGTCTTCTTGCTGCTCGTGGGCTGCATGATGAACGCCGCCGCGGCCATCGTTATATTCACGTCGATCCTCTACCCGGCGGCGATGAGCTTCGGCATCGACCCCATCGTGTTTGGTGTGATCATGGCGGTGAATCTGAGCATCGGCACTGTCACACCGCCGCTTGGCGTCGATCTGTTCATTGCTTCCGCCATCACGAAAGTCTCGGTGGAACGGATCGTCGTTTCGATCTGGCCTTACATCTTGGTGCTGATCATCGACCTCCTTTTGATCTCCTATTGCCCGCCGCTCTCCACGTTCCTGGTGAACGTCTTCAAGTGAGGTCGCGCTAGACCGATCCACAAGGAAACTGGCGCGCTGATGCAAAAAACGGCGCGCCCAAATCTACTGATAAGAAGGACTGGAAGATCCATGACAAGTACAAACGCCGACGTGACCTCGAACCGTCCGTGGGAGGAAATGGACAGCGGTGTTATCCGGCGTGCGATCGCCGACAATCAACTCGGGCACGCCGAGATCTCACCGTCAGGCCGTTTCGAAGCCGGTTCCTATGCATCGTTCACGCTGACCTACACTGCCGGCGTGTTCGGCGTCGATGATTCCGGAAGCCTCCGCGTCTGCTTCCGTTTCGCTTCGGACCAAAGTAACCCGCAGTTCGACGACCCTAAAGGCCCTAACTACTGCACGGTCGAAGCCTCCAACGGCGCCGTACTCCAGGTGCGGTGGGATCCGAAGGCCAACGTGCGCCCCTGGGATCGTACGTTATGGATCAAGGTCGTGAAGGGATACCTCAAGGAGGGCGATCGCATTGTGATCCGCTTTGGCGTGACGGATCATGGCGGTCCCGGCATGCGGCTTCAGACCTTCTGTGAGCAGACGTTCGAATTCCGCGTACTGGTCGACCCGATCGCAACCTTCAACTTTCAGACGCTTCCAGATCAGCCAATGATCTCGATCGTTCCGGGCGCGCCGGAACGCTATGTCGCCGTACTGCCGACGCGGCGGCGCCCCGGCGAGCGTTTCGCTTTGAAAGTGAAGGGCGAAGACAAGTGGGGTAACCCCTCAGATCAGTGCGACGCCGCGCTTACGTTGGAGGCACGCGGCGCCATCGACGGTCTTCCAAAGACGCTCGAAATGAAACCCGGTCGTTTTGCCTTCGAGTTGGACGGACTTTCTGTTGCTAAACCGGGGGAAGTTTCCGTCCTCGTTCGCGATGTTTCCGGCGCAGTCGTTGCGGAGACCAATCCGCTCATCATCGAGGATACGAAGCTCGTCCATTTCTGGGCTGATCTGCACGGACAGTCGGAAGAAACGATCGGCACGGGCAGCGCGCGCGAATACTTCGCCTTTGCCCGCGACCGCGCGTTCGTCGATGCCTGCGGCCACCAGGGCAACGATTTCCAGATTACCGACGAATTTTGGGCAGAACTCAATCGTATCACAGCCGAGTTCGACGAACCCGGCCGCTTTATTGCCCTGCCCGGATACGAATGGTCGGGAAACACTTCGCTTGGTGGCGACCGTAACGTCTATTTTCCTGTCGAAGACCGTATCATCCGCCGATCCTCGCATGCTTTGATCGAAGACCAAGCGACGGCCAAATACGACTGCACGACCGCAGGCAAACTGTTTGAAGCTTTTGCTGAAGCTGGTGAATTCGACGTCGTTTGCTTTGCGCACTGCGGCGGGCGTTACGCTGATATCAAGGTCGCGCATGACGGACGTTTCGAACGGTCGGTCGAAGTTCACTCATCATGGGGCACGTTCGAGTGGCTGCTGCATGATGCGTTGGACTTAGGCTACCGAGTCGGTGTTGTGACAAACTCGGATGGACACAAGGGGCGCCCGGGCGCAAGCTATCCTGGTGCTGGAAAGTTCGGCGCTATCGGTGGACTTTCCTGCTATCTGATGGAAGAGCTCTCGCGGTCTGCACTGCTTGATTGCCTGAGAAAGCGCCACCACTACGGCACGACCGGTGGTCCGGGCGGCCGTATGATCATCGACCTCAAAGCGCGCTTCAGCGCAGCGGGAACGCTCTATCATGACGATCCGAAGCTCGGACCGGCGGAAGGCCACTCTGCGACCGAAGCCCTGATGGGCGACATCGTACACTTGCCGGACGGCACGTTTAACCTCGATGTGTCGGTCGCTTCGAACTCGCCTATCGAGAGAATCGACATCTTCAACGGCCGCGAACTTGTAGAGACGTTGCGTCCCTATAGCGAAGCCGATCTCGGCGCCCGTGTCCGGGTGCTTTGGGAGGGCGCTGAATATCGCGGGCGTTTCCGGGAAGTGATCTGGGATGGAAGCGCACGATTTAACGGCAACGGGGTCGTGGAAGCGCGCCCCGTGAACTTCCTGAACCGGGACAAGAAACTGGAGCAGGACGGCACAGACGGGCTGACGTGGAAGGCGCTGACGACGGGTAACTTCGGCGGCTTCGATGTGACGCTGAATGATGTGAAGGCAGGCGTTCTCGAGTTGAAGACACCGCTTGTCTCGTTCGAACTGCCGGTGGCTGACATCGGAATGGAAGACCGTGTTTACGACGCGTCGGGACAATTGCCACGTTTCGTCAAGGTCTTCCGCTTGCCGGGAGACAACCCACACCGCAGCTTCCGCTTTAATCGCGATGTTCCACTGCATGCGAACGGCGACAACGCCATCTACATCCGCGTTACACAAGAGGATGGCACGCGTGCATGGACCAGCCCGGTCTATGTTTATAGATAAGGGCCGAAGTGCCCCCACGTCCGCGCGCGGCTCGGAAGGTCGCGCGCGGATTCACGTGTGAGCACCAATAAAAACTTGGCGTCTGAGCGACCAATAAGGGCCGCTTACCGGGAGTTGCCCTATTGGGATTAGAATCCTTTGTTGTCATTCTGGTCGCAGGGGCCCTCGCCGGCGGGTTCGTCAACGGGCTTGCCGGCTTCGGGACCGGCATCACTGCAATGGGGATTTGGCTCTATGCGGTCTCACCAACCGTCGCGGCGACACTGGTCATCGTGTGCTCTCTGGTTGCTCAACTTCAAACTCTTCCCAAAATTCGTCACGCCATCGAGTTGAAGCGTGTTGTCCCTTTTATCGTGCCCGGCCTGATCGGCGTGCCCCTTGGCACCGCACTCCTTGCGTCGATCGATGTCAGAACATTCAAGCTTGGCATTGGATGCTTGCTGCTATTGTACGCCACGCACTCGCTTCTTCACCGGTCTCGGAGCCCCGTCGCGTGGGGTGGTCGCCTGGCTGATGGAGCGGTTGGTCTCGGAGGTGGAATTTTGGGCGGGCTGGCTGGGCTGTCAGGTCCACTGCCGACGATATGGGCTGATGTCCGAGGCTGGACGAAGGACCAAAGACGAAGTGTGTTCCAAGTCTTCAATATCACCATATGCAGCGCCGCTCTGGCGTCGCATTTTGCCGCCGGGCTCGTGACAAAGGAACTTGGCATCGCCGTAGCTGCCGCTCTGCCGGGAACATTCGCCGGTGCGTTCCTCGGGTCTGCCTTGTATGCCCGCGTCAACGATAAGCGTTTCAAAGAGATCATTTTGGCATTGCTGGGCGTGTCCGGGATCATTCTGGTTTGGACAAATATCTAAGACGCCCCTTCGCTTTGATATCCGCTTGTTCTTGTCCACCTGGAACCTGGTGGCGGCATCGCAGCGCGGGCGCTGCACAGGCCCAAATATCTGATATAGGTCGCCCCGAGTGTGAGAAACGCTCGGAGAATGGCAATCGGGGATGACCTAAATTTGATGCAACGGCATCGTAACGACCAGCACAGCGGCAAGATCCTCCTGCTTATCAGCGAGGATTGGTTCGCGCTTTCTCATTTCAAGCCGCTGATTGCGACCTTGAGAGAGTTTGCCAACGAGGTCGTGATTGCGACCCGATCCTCCGGGCGCTTCGATGAACTCGAGGCGCTTGGCGCCCGTGTTGTGCCGTTCGACTTCCGTCGTTCCTCGCTGTCTCCCCTTCGTCAGGCCGGAACGGTGCGGAGCCTAGCGCAGCTCATTGCGCAAGAGCAGCCTGACGTCGTCCATGTGGTCGCGATGCAGCCCATGGTGCTATCCGCCCTTGCCCTGAGAATGGCTCCACGGTGTCGCGTCGTTATGCACCTTACAGGGCTTGGCTTCCTCGGAATTTCCGAAGGCATGGCTGCTCGGGTTATTCGACCGGCGGCATTTGCCGCACTCGGCGGTATTCTCGGCCGGCCCGACACGTGGCTCCTAGCGGAAAACCCCGATGACCGCGCCTATCTCACGGACAACGGCATAAAGATTGGAACGCGCTCGACCGTATTGGGCGGAGCGGGCATAGATATTGAAGCTTACCCCGCTCTTCCTCCTCCAACTTCGACAGTTGCATCAACGGCTTTTGTGGGCCGGATTATCCGTTCCAAAGGACTGGAAACACTCGCCGAAGCGGCTCGTATCTTGCGCCATGACGGAACAAAGATCACGTTGAAGCTTTACGGCAAGATTGATCATGACAATCCTGATGCCATCTCAGAGGCGCAGGTCGCGCAGTGGCAACGCGAGGGGCTCCTTGTTTGGCACGGCCATGTCTCGGACGTTCGCGACGTCTGGGCCGATACTGATATATGCGTTCTGCCGGCGATCACGCGGGAAGGTATGCCGCGGGCAGTTCTAGAGGCCGCAGCTTGCTCTCGGCCTTTGATCGTCACCGACGTTCCCGGCTGCCGGCACTTCGTTCGCAACGCGGTGGAAGGCTATGTCGTCCCCGCAGGCGATGCACAGGCTTTGGCAACGGCTTTGGCCCGGCTCGTGCGCGAGCCTAATTTGCGCGTGGAGATGGGCAAGGCAGCGCGGGAGCGCGTCTTGTCCGGCTTCACACTGGAACACGTGCAGGAAGGCATTCGCAGTGCCTACAGCGCGCTCCTCGCTCAGCACAACGCATAATTTTACACATGGCAAATCCACCTCTTCTCACCCTCAAAGATATCCATCTGACGTTTGGTGGAACTCCACTGATCGAAGGCGCAGAACTCAGCGTTGCCGCAGGGGACCGGCTCTGTCTCGTTGGGCGCAACGGATCGGGTAAATCAACCTTGCTGAAGATCGCTGCCGGCCAGATCGAACCTGATTCCGGAACCCGTTTTGCACATCCAGGAGCGGTGATCCGTTATCTACCGCAGGAAGCTGACTTCTCTGGCTTCCAAACAACCAGTGACTACGTCGCAGCGGGATTGAGCCCGACGGATGATCCGTATCGTGGTCAGGTCATGCTTTCTGAACTCGGGCTTTCGGGTGAGGAAGACCCCGCGCAACTTTCCGGTGGCGAAGCGCGACGGACGGCACTTGCGCGCGTCTTGGCGCCAAGACCTGACGTTCTTCTGCTTGATGAGCCCACAAACCATCTCGATCTCCCTGCCATTGAGTGGCTCGAAGCCGAACTCAAGACGACGAAAGCGGCGCTCGTCCTGATCAGCCACGACCGGCGGTTTCTAGAGAACCTATCCCGGTCGACTATCTGGCTCGATCGGGGAATTGCGCGTCGGCTCGATCAAGGTTTTGCAAGTTTTGAAGCATGGCGTGATCAACTTCTCGAACAGGAGGAGACCGAGCGACATAAGCTCGATCGCAAAATCGTTCGAGAAGAGCAATGGATGCATGGGGGTGTTACAGGGCGCCGCAAGCGTAACGTCCGCCGCGTCGCGGAACTCCGCGCAATGCGAAATGAGCGCAGCGAATTCCGCCGCGCACAAGGCAATGTGGTTCTGGAGGCCTCGGAGAGTCAGCTGTCGGGCAAGCTCGTCATCGAGGCAAAGAACCTGACGAAGTCATATGGTGGCAACCCGGTCGTCCAGGACTTTTCATTGCGTGTGCTGAGAGGGGATCGGATCGGCTTCGTAGGACCGAACGGCGCGGGCAAAACGACTTTGATTCGCATGCTTACGGGCGAGCTCACGCCAGACAGTGGCGATCTTCGCCTCGGCACCAATTTGGAACTGGTCATGCTTGATCAGAAGCGCGACGACCTCGACCCCAACGCCACCGTCGCCCATGCTCTGACCGGCGGACGTGGCGACCAAGTCATCATCAACGGCAAAGCTCGGCATGTTGCGAGCTATATGAAGGATTTCCTTTTCCTGCCGGAGCAGGCGCGCTCCCCCCTATATGTGCTCTCGGGTGGCGAACGTGGACGATTGATGCTGGCACGTGCATTGGCGAAGCCCTCCAACCTTCTCGTGCTGGACGAGCCGACAAACGATCTCGATCTTGAGACTCTCGATCTGTTGCAGGAACTGCTCGCGGATTATCCGGGCACAATCCTGCTCGTCAGCCATGATCGCGATTTTTTGGATCGCGTGGTCACCAGCGTTATCGTTCCAGAGGGAGAAGGCCGTTGGCGGGAATATCCGGGCGGCTATTCGGATATGATCGCGCAATGCCGTGGGGCAATGGATATTGCGCCTGACAAAGGCATGCCTGCACCCGAGCGGCGAGAAAAATCATCAGTCTCTGAGAAGAGTGGTAACGAACGGGGTGCGGCGCAACGCAAGCTGTCCTTCAAGGAAAAGCACGCGCTGGAGAAGCTTCCCGGCCAAATCGATGCGCTACAGGGTGAGATCCAGGGCCTTCATGCGCGCATCGCTGATGCCAATTTTTACGCGAAGGATCCCGGCGGCTTTACGCAGGCAAGCGAGCGGCTGGCCGCAGCCGAACGCCAACTCGCCCAGCTTGAGGAAGAATGGCTGGAACTGGAAATGAAGCGAGAGGAACTGGAAGGCTGACTCGCGAGGCCGCCTGAGGCGTGGACAAGCGGCCTCGCGGGTTTTCCGTTTTTTACGCACCCTGCTTCCAAACCGCCGTAGACCGGCAGCGATTGCATACACGGTTTCCGGACCAGGCACTGACAAACTCCTCATGGCATACGAGGCAATGCCTGACCTTTTCACCTGGTGCCAACGTCGTCGTCTGCTGCTGCTTTTTCTTTCTCATTTCTCTTGTGTTCCTTCTCTTGCATGAACATATAAGGAACACAGGTTGATTATTCAAGTTAACTCCCCTTCAGGACGCCGCTCAGTGCAGGGCGGCTATGCGCATGTGGAGTTCAGTAGATCTGCTTGAACTCACCCTGCTGCCCCCCATATGTTTGCTTAAAGATGCTTTTCGGGTGGCTTTAGAGAAGCACTCAAGAGGCATGGAGGCCCAACTGTCAGGGCTCCACGGAAGGGCCGGTTTTTTTTCCGGAAAAAAAAGTCGCTTAATACAAGGACTTGATTCAAAGATGACACGCATGGGTATGCTCTCCCACCCGCTTTTGCTTGGGTTTGAAGAGATCGAACGTCTGGTCGACAGAGCCGGTAAGGGTGCCGATGGCGGCTACCCGCCTTACAACATCGAACGCGTGGCAGTGAGAGATAACGGCAGCGCTGAGCTGCTTCGCATCACGCTCGCGGTTGCGGGTTTCACGAGCGACCAGCTTGAGATCACTCTAGAGGACAACCAGCTTACCATTCGCGGCCGTCAACAGGACGACCAAGCCCGCGACTATCTTTATCGCGGCATTGCTGCCCGGCAGTTTCAACGCACCTTCGTCCTGGCCGAAGGGATCGAAGTGAAGAATGCCAACTTGGTGAACGGTCTCCTCTCAATAGATCTGGTCAGGCTAGAGCCGGAAAAAACGATCCGAAAGATCGATATCGGCAACGGAAAGCCTTAGCCCCGACCGTTAAGATCAAGAGTAGAGCAAGCAAGTAGCGTGGCCTGATCACGCGAATCGCGCAATCATGTAGGCTATTGGCGTCGAGCGGTTGGATACGCGCTCCAGTCCCGCCGCGGTAGTCGGGCATGATGGCCTTGGAGCCATGGTGATTTGGCAAAGGCGGATGAAGGGAGTTGCGTCATGACTGAACATCGGGACCAACTGAAGAAATCTATGACTACCAGTGAGTTCGCAGAACTCGGTGGTGGCGAGGTGGCGTACATTAAAACGCTCACCTCAGATCAAGCTCACAAGATGTTTCCCGCGATCGAGGGGTTGCCTGAGGGTATTAATCTCTATGCCCTGCACGCGGCAGATGGCACGCCGCTGGCCCTTACCGATTCGATGCAGGCTGCGCTTGGCCATGCACTTGGAGACGAACTGGAGATTGCCAGCCTTCACTAAGGTGCAATCTCGCAACAATTGAGAAACTTTCCAGGCCCCGACCCTATGTCGGGGCCTTTCGGTTTTTGGCCGCCTCAACCGCGATAGTGAGCGAACTGCCCCTTTGGATTGAAGCGCTCGAGATAGGTGGGAACGATGATGCCCGCCGCGTGGATGTTCTCCACGCCCAGACTTTCAATCGTGCGCTGCTCGTTTTCTGCCGCCTCGCTTACAACGTTGTCGACTTGCAGTAGCCGAACCTGGTCGAGCGTCAAAGGCCGAACCTGATTTGGTAGCGGCCAAGTTGCGACTGCCATGAGTTTGGCGAGCCAGAAAGGCAGGTTCAGATAGCGGCGGCGGCGGCCTGACCAATGCTGGGCGTGATCGAGAATTTGGCGAAACGTAAACACGTCAGGACCGCCAAGCTCATGCACCTCACCTGGGGCTCCGGCGCCCTCAACGGCGTTCGCAATCGCCGTACCGAGATCACCGACGAAAATCGGCTGGAAGCGCGTCCGCCCACCGCCGATCAACGGCAGAAACGGCGAAATTCGTGCCATGCCCGCGAAGCGATTGAAGAACTCGTCTTCGGCTCCAAAGAGAACCGATGGCCGCAAGATGATTGCGCTCGGGAACTCCTCCAACACTGCCTGTTCGCCAGCGGCTTTCGTTCGCGCATACTGCGAGGGCGATTTGGCATTAGCCCCCAACGCTGAGACATGGATCAAACGGCGCACGCCCGCTTCACGCGCCGCCCGGGCGACGGCACGCGCCCCCTCAACATGCACGGCGGAGAACGTCTGGCGGCCGGTCGGCGACAGTATGCCGACACAGTTGACAACTGCCTCAGCACCTTCGATCGCCGGGGCGATCGATTGGGGATAACGCAGGTTCGATTGGACTGCGTGAATTTGCCCGACAACGCCCATCGGTTGTAGATGCCCAGCCAAGTCCGGACGGCGGCAGGCTGCCCGAATACGCCATCCGCGCTCAGCGCATTGACGCGTTGCATAGCGGCCGACAAAGCCAGAACCGCCAAAGATCGTGACCAAGCCACCGTGGAGAAGCTGCATCGTCTGATCCCGCTCGTGATAGTTTGATTGCTGTGTTTATCTTATACTTGATGTCGTGGCGAACTCCGAACTCGTGGCTTTACACGACGTCGCGACAACCGGAAAGCCTGCGAAAGGTCACGTACCAATTGACAACGGCCGCGGCGCCAACTAACTCATGCGCCCTGACCCACCCAATGCCCAGGTGGCGGAATTGGTAGACGCACTAGTTTCAGGTACTAGCGGGTAACACCGTGGAGGTTCGAGTCCTCTCCTGGGCACCATTTTCCCGTTCGCCGAAGTTCCCGGACATTCGCAAGGCCCTTTGCAAATAGGGACTTTTGACCGAACGCGGCCCTCGGACGTCCGGCGCCATTCGTTGGTATCCGGAGCAATTGTTGGTATAATTGTTGGCAAGTACCAACAGCGTGTCAGCGCGATACCAACAAGGACCGGGGATGGCAAAGCTAAAACTGACCGATGCCGCGATACGGGCGGCCAAGCCACGCGCGCGGCCCTATAAGCTTTCTGACGGCCGCGGGCTTCACCTCCTCATCACCCCTACCGGTTCCCGCCTCTGGCGGATGCAGTATCGGTTCGGCGGCAAGCAGAAGCTGATCGCCTTCGGCTCCTATGCGGGTGCCGGCAGCGAGGGGCTTTCGCTTGAGCAAGCGCGCGCCAAGGTCAGTGAAGCCCGCGCGCTGCTGAAGAACGGTATCGACCCCGCCACGCAAAAGAGGTTGGACAAGATTGCCGGCAAGATCGCCGGGGCCAACACCTTTGGCATCGTTGCCGACGAGTACGTCGCCAAGATTGAGGCTGAGGGCCGGGCGCCGGTAACCCTCGACAAGGCGCGGTGGCTCATCGACTTAGCAAGACCTACGTTGGCCGAGCGGCCCATTGCAGAAATCAAGCCTGCAGAGCTTCTCGTCATTCTGCAGAAAGTGGCCGGTCGAGGGCAATTAGAAACCGCCCGCCGTATGCGCAGCTTACTGTCCCGGATCTTTCGTTTTGCCGTTGCTACGGCCCGGGCAGAAAGCGACCCCGCGGCGCCACTGGTCGGCGCAATTGCGGCCCCCACAGTGACACACCGCGCCGCCATCCTCGACCCGAAGGAGTTCGGTGGCCTCTTACGCGCGATCGACGGCTACGACGGCCAGCCAGCAACACATGCAGCCCTCAAGTTGATGGCGCTGCTCTTCCCGCGCCCCGGCGAGCTGCGGCAGGCCGACTGGAAAGAACTCGACCTGGACAAAGCGATTTGGGTCATTCCGGCCAGCCGCACCAAGATGCGCAAGGAACACCGAGTGCCTCTGCCACGGCAGGCGGCAGCGATACTGCGGCAGCTGCACGAGTTCACCGGCCCCAAGGGCCTCGTCTTCCCGAGTGTGCGCACGCCCCGGCGCCCCATCTCCGATGGCACCCTGAATGCCGCCTTGCGGCGTCTCGGCTACGCGAAGGAAGAGGCCACCGCTCACGGCTTCAGGAGCAGCGCCAGCACTATGCTTAACGAGCTGGGCTTCGACCCCGACGTGATCGAGGCCGCCTTGGCCCATGTCGACGGCGACGCGGTGCGTCGCGCCTATAACCGAGCGACCTATTGGGACCAGCGCGTCGAGCTTATGCAGCGTTGGGCGGATCATCTGGATACGTTGCGCGAAGGTGCCAAGGTCATCAGGCGCGACTTTGGCGGCGCAGCCTAATGCTTAACTTGAACGAACCGTATTGTGGCGCGCCTCAACGACTATTTGGTAAAGCCGTGGGATTTTGCTACCCGCTCTATCTGTCGGCAATGAGCTGTTTTGGCTGATTTGCTCATCTGCTCGAGTTCAAAGCGTGCACCACTCGTGCTCATCGCGAGTTCCCCCGGGAACTTCATGTCGTCCGGCGGCACCATCTTATCGACATAGGCCGCAATAGCTGCCTGGTCATAGGATAACCCGCACGCTTCCTCTGCGGCGATAACCCTCGCGAGGTTGCTAGCGATCTCAAACCGCTCCATATCGGAGAGTGCATGAGCGGTGCTCGGCATCAGAGCAACCGCGCCTGCGATGGAGAGTACCATCTTCATTGACCTATTTCTCCTGCCAGTCTCGGGAACACTTCGTGATCCGACGGAATTGCTTCTGCCCTTAGCGGCTAACCGCTAGGTATTGGATGGTCTGGTCAAGAGCCTTCAATCCCTTGGAAGCTCGATCCTGCTGACATTGGTGTCGCTCCGGAATAGACGACCATCAAATCGCACATGATCGCCAATCTTCAGACTGGACATGGTCTGATACAGCGGGGAGTTCGCGGGGATTAGCGTGTTATCTGCGAAATCAGAAAAGGAATTGTTCCAGGTCGATAGATATATGTAGTCTGCGATTTCCACGCTGAGAACGCCGAGGCCGTCCCCGTTGGTGCTGAGCGTCGCCACCCGTCCGACCCATCCTCCGATCGTGCGCGAATTCAACGTTGAGCAGACCGCCTTGGCGCGTGCCGGACGAGTTGCTCCACGCTTGAAATCCGTGTCAGCAGCGGCGAACTCAATACGAGCGTTCTCTACCACCTTCAAAAACGCAATTTGCGCAGTGGGCTGTTTCAGAAGACGTTCCCGTTCCGCCTGTCTCTCCGCCGCCTCTTCAGCCGCCTTCTTCTTTCGGGCGCTCTCGTGTGCGTCCCAGGCGGCAGCATCCAATATTCCAGCCTTGGCAGCGAGATCTTGGTCGGATGCGGATCGCCAGCCTGCTTCTTGCGCCTCGCGCTCTCTCTCCATCGACGCGAGGGTAATCCGTACGCGCATCTCCTCACAATGCCTGAAGCGACATTGGCGGACCGCAGAAGATAATTGGTCGCTCAAGAATGTTGGTGCCCCCATGGGGGTGCGCTCTCGCGAAATCCCTGAACGCCGGATCCTACCGGCGCTATCGGCTGCGCAGCTTGGCACGCCGGAAGTCCATCAAGCCATTTGTGAAGCCATGGCTCTCAGCCTTCATGGAGAAAAATCGGCGAAAGTGAAAGACAGGCAGGCGCTGCTCTTGGGGGAACCGGAAATCGACTATCTCACTAAGAAGGCGATTACCATTGCCGAAAGTCATCAAGACCCAAATGCTGCCTCTGATGCAGTCAAGGCGCTTTTTGCGAAGAGCGAGAAGGCAAACCTTTCCGCGCTCCGCGAGCGGGGCGCATTGACGGCGGGCCTTGAGGCGGCGCTCTTTGGACGCATGATTACGTCTGACAGAGAGGCCATCACCGACGCCGCGATCCACGTCGCACATGCTTTCACAGTACACACGGAAGCCTCGGAAAGTGATTACTTCACCGTTGTCGACGATCTGACTTACGAGGCAGGCGAAGCAGGGGCCGGAGGCCTCTTCGATACCGAACTGACAGCCGGCCTGTTCTACGGCTACGTCGTAATTGACGTGCCCCTTCTAATTGCCAACCTGACTGATGATCCGGCGCTCGCCGGAAAGGTCGTCGAGCACCTAGTCCATCTCATCGCCAGTGTCTCCCCCGGGGCAAAGAAGGGGTCTACGGCTCCCTATGCGTATGCCGAGCTGATGTTAATCGAGGCTGGCAGCCGTCAGCCACGAACCCTCGCGAACGGCTTTCGCACTCCTTGCGCCGCTCGCGTCGAGGCCGCGACAAGCGCGCTCGCAAGCTACCTTGGCAAAGTCGACGCAGCATACGGGAACAGCGAAATGCGCCGTCATACGTCGGTGGAGCCATGTACTCCGCCGCATTCTCAAGCTTCGCCCCTCCCCGAACTGGCCTCCTGGGCGCGCGAGTTGGTTGCTGCGCACCCTGCAGGAGCATGAAGCGGATGCCCGACCATTTGATTTTGCGGCTCGAAGCTCCCCTAATGGCCTTTGGCGGCACCATGATCGATGCCAACGGGCCGACGCTGGAGTTTCCGTTGGTCTCGCTTGTCACGGGCCTGATCGCCAACGCTCTCGGGTTGCGGCGCGAAGAACGCGAGGCGCACCAGCGTTTGCAGGAGCGTATTGTCATGGGCGTACGCATCGACCGGCCAGGAACGGAGCTGCGTGATTTCCAAACCGCCCAACTCTCTGCACGCGATAAGGGGTGGACGACACGCGGTGAGCCCGAACGCCGGGCTGGCGGGGCAGCGACCTACAAATCTCCACATATCCGCCTGCGCTATCATCGCGCCGACGCATGTGTGATCGTCGCTATGCGTCTAGAACCAGCCGATGAATTCCCAACACTTGCAGATATATCGGCCGCTTTCGAGTATCCCGCGCGACCGCTATTCATCGGTCGCAAGCCTTGCCTGCCCTCTGGCCCGATCCTAGCTGCGCCCCCGACCGAGGCTGAGAATGTGCTCGCTGCTCTGAGTGCTTGGCCGCTGGCTTGGACCACACAGGGACGAACGCGGCGCGATGCAACGCCCGAAGAGAGCATCACGGTCGTAATACCCGCAGCCGAACCCCGGCCCGCGGGACCTCACCGCGCCACAAGGCTGACCGATCACCGCGATTGGATATCAGGCGTACACGCAGGAGAGAGTGAACTGTACGTCTTTAGGCTTCCTCGCGCATCCTTCCCGCCCCACGAAGGGACGCGGCTATGACCGAGAACGCAACTGCGGAGCCGCTGTTTATGATCCAATTGCAGCCCGACCCTGTCCGGGCGGGCTTGTGGATCGCGGGAGAAGGGCTCTCGAAGCGTGGAGCCGACGACGGCTATGGTTGGCACGCGCTGCTCAAAGCCGCCTTCGGCGAGCTGGCGCCGCAACCGTTCCGGATTATCGATCATCCGCGAAAGCCTCCGCAACTTCTCGGCTATACACGAGCCAACTTGTCGACGCTGCGCGACCACGCCGAAACCTTCGCTGAACCGGCTGTCGCCGCCGCATTGGGCCTTGACAGCCTTGCTGCCAAGCGCATGCCGGACTGTTTCGCAACCGACCAGCGCCTCGGTTTCGAGGTTCGCGTGCGGCCAACGATCCGCCAACACTTGGCGGATGACCGCACGAGGAACCGCGAACGCGATGTCTTTCTAGCGGCAGCTGAAAAAGCCGGCCCGCGCGCAACCCGCACAGGTCTCGATCGCGCCACCGTCTATGCGGAATGGCTCGGCGGCCGTCTGGGGGCCTATGGAGCTAGGCTGATCGAGGCTCGGCCGCTCGCGTTGCGTCGCACCCGCGTCAGCCGACGAAACGGCAAAAGAGAATTGGTTGGTGACATCGAAGGGCCGGACGCCGTTTTTGAAGGCATACTGAAGGTAACATGTCCCGATGCCTTTCGACGTCTGCTTGGTCGCGGCGTTGGCCGCCACCGAGCGTTCGGCTTCGGCATGCTCCTCCTGCGCCCCGCACCATCGGAGTAGGACAATGCTGCTTGGGCGTCTGGGCCTCGATAAAGCCCGCATTCCACATTCCGACCGGCACGGCCTGATTTTTCTCGACCGCGGTAGGCTTGAGGTGGAGGACGGATGCCTACGTTTCATGACCGCTGGCGGAGGTATGCTCGATGCCGGCGATTATCAAATACCTCATCAATCCGTGTCGATCGTCTTGCTCGGACCCGGCTCTTCCGTCACCCATGATGCGCTGCGCATTCTCGCCGCGCACGGCTGCGCACTTGCAGCCATTGGCAATGATGGAGTGCGCTTTTACACGGCCCCGCCTCTATTGCCCGACACATCTGCACTTGCCCGTCGCCAGGTAACACTTTGGGCCTCAAGCCAGCAACGCATTGCCGTTGCGCGCCAGATGTATGCCATTCGCTTTGGCGAAGAGGTCAAGGCCCGTACGATCGAAATGCTACGGGGGATGGAGGGCGCACGCCTCAAGCGCCTTTATGAACTTACAGCTCAGAAATACGGTGTCCCATGGCACGGCCGACGCTATGATCGTGCCAATCCAAATGCTACTGACGTGCCAAACCAGGCGATAAATCATGCGGCCAGCGCCGTTGAAGCTGCGGCTGCGATCGCCGTTGCTTCGACGGCCACCATCCCCCAGCTAGGCTTCGTCCACGAAGATAGCGGCCAGTCATTTGTGCTGGACATCGCTGACCTTGTCCGACACGACGTAACCCTGCCCATCGCCTTTGGCGCAGCTAAGCAATTTATGAAGAATGAACGAGAGAACCTAGAACGCCTCGTTCGTACACGGGCGGCTGAGATATTCAACCGCGAGCAGGTCGTGGCGAGGCTTATCGAGCACATAAAGACGCTCCTGGAGGAGCAGGTTTCAGGATACATTTCTACGTCGCAATCGTAAGAGGTTTGGGTATGCCCCTATGCATTGTCGTAACCCGCGATGTCGAAATGCGTTACCGCGGGTTCCTGGGGTCCGTGATGCTCGAACTCTCCCCAGGACTTTATATCGGACCTAATCTCAGCAAGGGCGTGCGTGAGCGCGTCTGGAGCGTGGTCTCAGACTGGCACGCTTCCCTTCAAACCGGCAGCGTTGTCATGGCGTGGCGCGATCGCAGCGCTCCTGGTGGCATCCGCGTGCAATCTTTGGGGGAGCCGCCGAAGGACCTCGTCAAGCATGAGGGTTCCCTTCTCGTTCGCCGGGCATTACGTGGCAGTTGCTGAGTGTTCTTTGACAAGTGAAGCAATTTCAGTTCTTTAGAGGGTAGAGGTTCCTCCGCCCACGCGGAGGTCGTCCCAAGCCATGCGTCTGATAACGCCGCATGATCACGGTTCCTCCGCCCACGCGGAGGTCGTCCCGTACCAGTAATCATACTAGGCTTATACCGATAGGTTCCTCCGCCCACGCGGAGGTCGTCCCTGGAAGGTCCAGAAATGGCGCTGCGGCCCTCCGGTTCCTCCGCCCACGCGGAGGTCGTCCCGGGACGCCACCGGGTGTATGGCTGCTTGAAGCGGTTCCTCCGCCCACGCGGAGGTCGTCCCCCAACGA
>NZ_FNJC01000001.1:610542-998042 GCF_900104305.1 Filomicrobium insigne
AGGGGGGTTCCTCCGCCCACGCGGAGGTCGTCCCTGCTTTGATGAAGTTGTCCGCGTCGCGCGCACGGTTCCTCCGCCCACGCGGAGGTCGTCCCGAGCGAAGCCGCAGCCGTTCAAGCGGCGGCACGGTTCCTCCGCCCACGCGGAGGTCGTCCCAATATCATCGGCGCAGTGACGTTTGAAAGTGCGGTTCCTCCGCCCACGCGGAGGTCGACCCATGCTGTTTGACCCAAGCGAGTTTACGTCTCGGGCTCCTCCGCACACGCGGAGATGGTCCCATCAGGCCACGCTTGACAAAAGTGCACCAATTGGTTCCTCCGCCCATGCGGAGATCGACCCTCTCGTTGCTCGTACCGAAGCGCTCTCAGCTGGGCTCCTCCGCCAGCGGGAGATTGACCCTCCGTGCGTCAGGCGAATAATTCCGAGATCAAAACAAAAACGATAAATTGAAAGCCGGAAAACGTGCACTTTATGCGGTGCCGCGCCCCGCAAGGGGTGGTAGGGGCTAGGAAGGACCCAGAGGGTAACCCCCCCCTCGCTCGGTTGCGGCGCGCACTGGCGCGATGGCAGGGGCCCAGTACCAACGCCGACTGTCATCCTGACGGCTCGAGCGCCCGCGATGGCGCGTCAGTGCGTCAGCGCACCCCCCAAAGGGGGTGCTGGGCTGACGCTTTCTGCTGACGTTACGCCGCCTTCACGCTCTGCTGGTTCGCCTCGCTCATCAGCGACGCGCTCCACCCGCAACGCGGAACAGTCTGCAACGATGTGCAACGGTATGGGCTTCGACATCTCGTGGTCGCGCTGCTTAAGGCAAATGAGCCGCTTACAGCCGGACTTCTCGGTGATGGCGAATGCGGCCGTTGCATCGGCTATAACCGATGAATGTCCCCTGACGTTGGCGTCGCCCGACTTGCCCGTGTGAGCCAGCACGATAACCGTGACGTTCTTCTTCTCGACAAGATCGAGCAACACGCCCATGACGCGCGTCATATCTCTAGCCGCGTTCTCGTCAGCGCCACGCATGGAACTGGCGAGGGCATCTAGGACGACGATCTCGATCGGAACTCCAAGACGCTTCGAGACCGCGTCTATGGCAGTACTGATCGCTTCGAAGGCGTCCTCGTCCAGAAGGTTAGGAACCGGAGACGCGATCGAGATCGGCAGGGTCCGGGACCCAGTGTCGGCCAGCGCGCGGAGGCGTCGCTCAGTGCTCGCCGCCGCTTCAGCGGCGAGCCACAAGGTCGGCCCGCCGTTCACTGGGATGTCAAGCCATGAGCCACCCGTGCATCCAGCTACTACGAGGTTGGTGACAAGAGCCGTCTTTCCGCAACCTGCAGCGCCCGCCACAACTGTGACGCAGCCCTTGGGGAATAGTCCGTGAACCAGCCATTCCTGCGGCGGTGGTGGTGGATCGTCTAGGAACCGGAGGTGCATCGGCGCACCTCCCTTGTTCCGGCGAGTGGACTTGTCTGCTTGGGTCACCAGCGCACCTCGCGCAGAAGAGCTGCCAGGGCGGCCGGAACGGTCGCGTGGTAGTCTCCCAGCAGCCGCAGCCCTTCAGGCTTCTGGCGGTAGACTGAGAAACCCTTGGCACCTGATGATATAAGGACAGCCAGCCGTTGAAGCCCCAAGAAGACTATCCACATGCCTGTTCGCAATGGCTCGTACCTGAGATGAGCGACGGTACCTAGGTTAGTGTCTTTCAGCCCCGGAGCGGTGTTCCCCAGCCGATGCGTGTTGCACTTTGCCATTCCGCACCTCCTACGCTTGAGCCGACAGGCGCGGCAGAGTGGTCAGCCACGTCTGCTCCGCCGACGCGGTAATCAGTGTCTTGCGGCCAACTTTGATGGCCTCCAAGCGACCGGCCTTGATCTCGGCGTAGAGTGTCGTCTTCCCGATGCCGTTACGACGGCAAATCTCAGCAGGTGAGTAGGCGTTCTTTTCTGTCATGGGTCCTCCTAGTTCACGCCTGCCCGTTGCAGGACGTGGGAGGACCTTGACGTTTCCGGTCCAAGCTTTTGTGGACAGAAATCGCGCTAGCGTGTCCAAGGCGGTAAGGGGTCGCCCCGGTTCAGCTCGTCCAGGACAGTGCGGACGCTTCGAGCAATGCTGCCCCGGCCGCCCGCATCCTGGAAAGCAGCCTCCACAAACTCAAGAAATGTCACGGGCCGTCTGCGCGTCCGATCCGCCCGAGCCGAAACGGCACTCGTGCGGCCGTTCGGCCGCCTGTGTGTCTGGCGCCACCACCAATTCGCCAAGCTCTCAATGAAGGCCCGGACGTCCGCTGCCTCGGCTCGACCAGAGCCTGAGCGGCCTGCCTCCCTGACCCGCGCAGCGAAGCTTGCGGCATCCTCGTCGGGACGCCTCGTGACGCCCAGCGCAGCCGCGAGGTCGCCACCCGCGACGGTCGTATAGGTGCTTTCTTCGCCTCGCTCTAGAGCGGCGACAGGATCGCGCAAGTTCAATGGGCCATAGCGCGCCATATGTTCTCGTTCGCGTCTACCGCGTACCCTGTTGAGAGCGGCACGTGCGTCTTCATGGGCTCGGAGAACAGCCAGCCCTGCGTACAAGCTTGCTTCGTTGACTGAGATGGGGATACGCCAGGGGATTTTTGCTGCCAGCCCCTCGACACGCCACGGCTGCCCCGGCGCCGGCATGCGGTCGAGTTCGATGCGGTGACGGAGCACCCCATGCGCGTCGATGTGCAGGAGGTGGAGGTCGTCTGGAGGGTCGTCGTGAGCCATTGTCACGACGTAGCCAGAACCACTCGAACGAGCAAGGCCGTTGACGGAGGACGTACCCAGAAAGTTGGTACAATGGTTGGTATTGGATCGCGACGCCAAGAACATAATCTAATAATAACAATAGCTAAGACCATTAATTAAATGCCTCTCCTGGCACCATCACTTTCTTCAGGGTCTGCAACGCCGTACGATTTTAGCATCATTGAGAAATCGGTCGCCCCACTGCTACACAGGGGTGCTGCTTATGGCGCGGCCAACGAGCGTTCAGACCCATCCAGTTATCAGTTCAGAAAGCGTGTTTCAGCTGCCGTTTGAAGATCAATCGGAGCCCGCGCATTGCTCTACTGCCTCCGTCTTCAAAGAGTAGCGACGATCCTATACTCGCGCCTGTCACGCTCAACGATGAGGTACACTGGAGAGACCGCGGTAGGGATCTTGCGGAGGGCTCGGCGTAGCACGCTGTCCGCCCAACAGGGAATGACCTCCAGCGGCTTCGGATAGATCGGCTTCGGTCAACAAGCTCGACCAGCTGCTCGGCTCGATCACCACGTTACGGGCAAAATTTCAGCCCTGCCCCTTCGCGCCCATCTCGCCTTGAACGGCAAGCCGAACTCCAAATTCTATCGACGCCTGAGGTCTTTTGATCGTTTGGCTGACGCGCCTAACAGCCTCGGTCAGCCAGATGACTCGTGATTTCGGGCGTTCGGCGACGAGCCGCAACGAGATCAAACTCGCCGCAGCACAAGCCAGCATCCCTGAGTTCAAATTAAGAACCGGTAGCCCTCGAGAGCGAGAAGGAATCTCTTTGCATCGAGACCGCCCGCAAAGCCGGTCAATGAGCCGTCGGAGCCGATGGCTCTATGGCACGGCGTAATGATCGACACAGGATTTTTGCCGATGGCTGCACCGACAGCGCGCGACGCTTTGGGACTGCCAATAATTTTCGCGAGGTCCGCGTATGTTTGTGTTTCTCCGAATGGGATACCTTGAAGTGCACCCCAAACTTTTTTCTGAAAATCAGTACCAACCAGATCGAGCGGAACGGAAAACGCTGTCCGCTTCCCGTTAAAATATTCGGTCAGCTCAGCCTCTGCTTGTAACAGGAGTGGGTGATCAACACGCTCGGAAAGCTCTCCGAGCTTGACCCGATGAGGATCGTCGTTTTCCCAAAGAACCGCAGCCAAGCCATCATCGCTTGCGACCAGCTTGAGCTGTCCGACAGGCGAACCCATAATCTTGTAAGCGCAGCCCATGTTTCACAAACGCGTTGGAGGTGGGGAAGGCGCTTGGTGTCGCCTTCCCCCAAAGTATACCGCTAGCTAAGCATCAACGGGTCGATAAAAATTCCACTCAAGCTTCAAAGAAGATAGGCGGGCGACGCTTGTGAAACGCAGTGGCATCCTCGAACGCCGCAGCCATCCGGAGCAACAGCGCTTCCTGGAAGTGATTGCCGACGAGCTGCATGCCAATAGGAAGCCCCTCCGGCGAGAAACCGCAAGGAATGGCGACCGACGGCAGAGCTGTGTAGCTGAAGGGGATCGTGAACTGGCGTCCACGTCCAAAGTCCTTAGCCGCGGCTTTGAGCAGCGGTGCGGTTGTCGGTAGGGAAGGCGTCAGAAATGCATCGACAGATCGGAAGGCTTCTTTGACTTCCGCGATCACGAAGGGACGCTCGCGAATCCGGCTTTCGTATTGCTCGGCCGTAACCTTTGATCCCTTCGCGATGTTGTCGGTGACGATCGGCCCGAAGAGCCGTTCCGCGTCCGGTGTGGAGCGAAACTGATCGCCAAGGATCTGATTGAACTCATAGAGAAGGATTTCGCTGAAGAGTTTTGCGTAATCGAGTTGCCCCTCCAGAGGCTTGACCTTGATAGGCACGATTTCGGCGCCTAGGTCCTTGAACGTCTTCTCTGCCTCCTTGACTGCAGCAGCGACCGGTTCGTCGATGTCCGCATAGGTATAGTTGTCAACGATACCGATACGCAGGCCCTTCACGCCATCCTTCAATGCCGCCGTGTAGCTGACCCGAGGCTGCGCGAGCGCCGAGTTCTTGTCTTCAGGATCGAAGCCCACCATTGCGTCCATGAATATCGCGAGGTCGCGCACATTACGCGCAAGTGGCCCCGTCGTGTCGAGGCTGTGCGAGCGCGGATAGAGCCCCTTCAGGCTGACCAGCCCGAACGTTGGCCGGATACCCGCTATGCCAACCCAAGAGGCCGGCACGCGGATCGATCCGCCGGTATCGGTGCCAGGTCCGCCAAGGCAGAGATTGGCGGCGATGGCGGCACCGGTTCCACTGGAGGAACCACCCGGCGAACGATCAAGATCCCAAGGGTTGTGAGCATCGCCGAATGTTGTGTTCGTTCCTGAAACGCCTGCCGCGAAGGCGTTCATGTTCGTCTTTCCAAGGAGGATGCAACCGGCTTCCTTCAATTTGCGAACGACAGTGGCGTCAGACGTCGACTGGCGATCCTTAAATGCCTCGGACCCGACCGTTGTCTTGGTCCCCTCGACATCCATGAGATCCTTGATGACAATCGGAATGCCGTGCAGTGGCCCGCGGTCTTTGCCATTCTTAAGTTCTTCATCGCGTTCCGCGGCAGTGCGGAGCGCTTCCTCCTTCAGGACCGAGATGAACGCGTTCAACTGCGGCTCAAGTTTTTCGATGCCGCTAAGGTAGGCTTTTGTGAGCTGCTTCGATGTCAGAGAGCCGGAACGGAAGCGTTTTCCAGCCTCAACCACCGAGTTCGGAAGACCTTCATTCCCGGCTGATGCACCCGCAAGCGCTCGCGTGCTCGTTCCTGCAACCGCAAGGATGCCAGCCGCAGCAGTCGCCCCGGCAAGCACGTCTCTCCGATTTAGGCCCTTGTTTTTATTAGCGTCCATAAGGAACGTTTCCTCCTGCCATTTTTTTATGCAGCATTACTCTTGCAGTTATTGAGACAATGTGTCCAGTTTTTTGATGGAAAAACCGTGGATGGCGGAACATGCGTTCGCATCAACGTTTTCCGCCACCCAGCATTATGGATAGCCACACTCTGAGCTTATTGTGCGGAGCCAAGGAGTATCCGTATGCGCTCGCGGATAAACGGCGCCACAATAGGGCGGCCGTCGACCACGTCGACATTGAGCGCATAGACATTGTCGACAATCTGCGCGTCACAGTCCTTCTGCGCGGCTTCTTTTATTTTGAGGAGATCGGCTCGGTTCCGGGCCAGCGCGGCTTCACGTATGTCGCGCACCCAATCGCCCGTCCCTGCGTAGTACACGACGTATCGGGAACCGGTTGGTCTGGAAAAAATGATGCTTGTCATGAACAGATAACCACCTAGCCCAGGTCTTCGTGCGACATAGTCACGTCACGAAGGCGACCCTCGCACTGAACGTCACCCTGCGCGGCGTAAGCACCTAACGTGGCGGAAAAAAATGGGACGCAGAACGTGAGGATCAGTTTGCCCCATTCCACCTCTGCGTTGCCGGCAATAGCGTCCCCCTGATTGATGAGGTTGAGAACTGTCCCAACCGCTGTAGCGATGAGAAGAGACCGCTTCACCACATGCCAGGAGAAGGCCGAACGAAGTGCCGATCCGTGAGCCGCCGGACGACTGGGAGCACCACGTTTACCTCTCTCCGTTTCAACATCCCACGCCATGCGAAGCAAATCCCCCCCGCTTCCACCGCCTATCGCACTGCCGTTTCCATGAGGCCGAGCTCACGGAACGCACGAAGCGACCCGGGATGAAAAGCGTCTGGATTTTCGGAAGCGCCATAGGCGAGCGTCGCGGGCGTCCATGCCTTCGTGAACGCGTTATACTGGGCGATCTTGTCGTAGTTCTTGACCATCACCCGGATCAGTTCCGCTGCGAGTTCCTCTGGAAAGGAAACATGCGCTTCCAGCAATAGCAGGTCCCCAAAAGTAACGAGGGGATCGGGTTGATTTGGCAGAACATTGGGTTCGTATTTAACGATGCGGAAGGGTGCGCCGGTTTTCTTATTGTACTCTTCCGTCATCTCAGCCGGCACCTGTACATAGCGCCAGTCTCGGTTCGACGCTTCGATCTGCCGGTGCGGACCGCTGACCACGGTATGCTTGCCATCCGCGCTGGTTACACCGAACAGCGTTCCGACGTCCGTCCGTCCATCGAGTAGAGCTTCGATATTCGGGCTCGTACCGAGCGTATCCAAGCTCGTGAGCTTGGGCGTCAGCTTCCATCCGTCGAGTAGCATGCGTTGGTGCATGCCCCATTCGTTTTGCGTGAGAAGTCCGATTCCGACCCGACGTCCGACGAAATCCGAAGGGGTGCGAATCTCCGGATTGAGCGTGACCCACACATTGTAGGAAAGGCCCAGCACCGCAACGATACGGAAGTCTTCAGCGTTGGGAAGCGGCTTCAGGTAGAAGGGCGCCAACCCTGTCTTCGCTGCCCAATCCAGAACGCTACCGGACCCAAACAGCGTATCCTTGTGACGATTAGGTTGTGTCGCCATTGCCTTGACGTTGAAATTGAAGCCGGACGTCTCTTCCACTTTGAGACGCAGGGTCTTTGAAAATTGCTCCATGTGGGTCTGGATAGCGGCGAAGGCGTTGTAGGGGCCTGAGCCACTGGGGGACGTCATAATTCGGACTGTTTGTTGAGCGGTCGCCGGAGCGGCGACAAGCAAAAGCGCAGCCGCAGAGAGTAGCGTCCGCAGGGTCACCTGTTTCATAACGTCTTCCTCCCAAATTGATTTTTGATTGTTTGGTCGTGCGTGAGCAGGCGCCCGGTAAAGCCGGGCACCTGCTTTTGGGGTTAAGCTACCTTTCTGGATTCCTGGGCGAGCGTGTCAGCCAGTTCCTGGAGGTTCGCGGTGATGTAGGTCGGCTGTACGCCGATCTGCAGCATGGGCTGACGGGCTCTATTGGTCCAAGCGCAGCGCAGGCCCTGACGCATGGCTCCAACCACTTCCCAGAAGTGGCCCGTGACCCACAGAATGTCTTCCTTGGCGCATCCGGCACGCTCAATTCCAAGTTGGAAAACCCTTGGTGAAGGCTTGAACGCGCGGGCCTCCTCGCCGGAGCTTATGATCTCATCGATGTAGTCGATCGTTCCCGCGAAGCGACTGTGATCTTCGATCATCTTCTTGGTCGGGTTGGCGACGATCTTGACCGTCAGGCCCTGCTCCTTGAACGACTTGAGGGCGCCAATGACATCCGGGTAGGCCCGCAGCCGGTGATACTCGCCGTTGATTTCTTTGATCGTGGCGCAGCTGAGCTTTACGCCCTGATGTTCCAGAGCCCAGCGGAGACAAGCTTCGGTAAGGTCTGGGTGGGGGACGAAGTTGTCGGCCAGGGTCGTGTAGAACATCGCCCATTTCTGTTGGAAGCGCCAATCAGCAGCGATCCGATGGGCCAAGTGGGATTCTTGGACGTACTGTTCGATGACATCGGCGATCGAGTAGTTATCGACGAGGGTACCCCAGGTATCGAAGAGAAGTGTCTTAGTCATATTAGTCTCCTATGGTTTGAGTGAACTGGGTTTGGAAATCGAGTAGGGGCCGAGAGCGACCGGCGACGAACCGACCTCTTTGCGGCGCTGTTCCTGCCAGGTACGGAGGATCAGAACGATCGCAGCAGCGATGACGATGGCTGCGACGAGAACCCACTGAGTCGCCAGGTAGGCGCAGTGCAGCGCGGGGCCGAGGAGCAGAGCCAGACGCTCGATCCGACGCAACGGCCGTCCCATGACCCCATAAATCGCGGCGCCCCACATCACGATTGCTGCCATCAGTGACAGGCAGGCAAACGTGGCTCTCAGCCCGACATCGGGGAATGCCAGGATCGAGGGGAAGACGACGAACGTGTAGGGGATCAGGATCGCGACAAGCGACATACGGGCTGCTTCACGTACGGTGGCGTAGAACCCGGCTCCCGAAATCCGGGTCGCCGCCAGAACGCCGACGGCGACCGGCGGTGTAACAGCGGAGAAGATCGCGAAGTAGAACCCGAAGAAGTGCGCGGCCATTGCCGGGACGCCGAGATCAATCAAGAACGGGATCATCACGATGGCGATCAGCGCATAGGCTGCGGGCGTCGGCAGGCCGAGGCCGATAAGCATGGACAAGACCATGCCAAGAAGCAGTCCGAGCGCCACGTTATCGCCCGCCGCGACCATGATCGTGCGGCCCAACTCGAAGCCCGCTCCGGTCGTGATCAGGACCTGCACCAGAATACCGATGCCTGCCATGATCAGACCAAGCTGCAGAGCGGAAATCGTACCGTAAGTCGCGCCAGCCCAAAGCTCTGTCCAACTGGGGCGATACTGCGCCGGCCGCAGGAAAGAGAGCGTAAGCAATAGCCCGAGCGCCCAGAACGCTGCATAACCAGCCGAATAGCGCAGGTAGAGAAGGGTAACGAGCACGCCGAACGAAATCAGGAATGACGGCAGCGTCCACAAGATCCCTGCGACATCGACCGGCTCGTTGGAGCGCTCGAGGCCTGGCGTGGCTTCCGCCAGGAAATAGGCCGCGATGAAGACCGTCAGAACGAACAAGAACGCGGGTATGATCGCAGCTGCAGCGACTTCGACGTAAGGAACACCAAGATTGACGGCGATTAGAAATCCGCCCAAGCCCATGATGGGTGGAATGAGCTGACTGCCGAGCGACGAGACAACTTCAACTGCACCCGCCGCGGCCCCGCTTAGCCCTCGTTGCTTCATCGAGGTGATCGTGACCGGGCCTGACAAGGCGACATTGGCGACTGCTTGTCCCGTGACCATGCCGATAGCCGAACTGGCCAGGATACTCGAATAGCAAATCCCGCCGCGGCTTACGCTGAGGAGCAGCTTCCCGACCTCGTTGAACATGTCGAGAATACGCGTTCCCTTCAGCAGTCCACCGAAGAGGATGATCAGGAACAACGTATCGGCGGAAACGGGAATCCCCCAGAGCACGCCACGCGCGCCGCCCATGCCAGCGAGGTAGCTCATGATGACGTCGCTACTGGGGGATTCGTAGTTGAACGCACCAGGTAGCAGATCCCCGAATGCGAAATAGAGCGTGGACAGGAATATCAAACCTGCCAGGACACTGCCCCAGACGAGATAGACCAACACAATAACGGCTGCGAGTACGCAAAAGCCGGCAATGAAGTCCGTCTGGGTGATGAAGGGCTGGCGCAGTTCTAACTCGCCAACGATCAGGTGAAGATAGGCGGTGGCCGCCAAGCCAATGATAAGGACAGCGATGAGCGGCCATCGCCCCAAGCGTGCTTTGGGGGAAGCGTCGGAAGCTGACCACTCCGTCAGGAGCGATAGCCCCACGACTGCGAGCACCAGTCCGAGATGGAAGTAGTAAAATTCGAGGGCGCCATGGATTGGATAGATAATAATAGCAAGTTGATATGCTATTGCCAGGGCTATGGTCGCGTCTCGAAGCAGTCGAATAGACGTATAGCCGAGCACGGTTACTCGCTCCTCTTTGCGTTTCCTCTATGCGCTCATTTCAGCGCTTATGTTTTGGCAAAGAAAAGCTAGCAGATGGCGCGGTATGCTCCTGTCAATTGGATGACAGCTGCATGAATTCGTCGAAAAAGAAACGCGCTAGAGGCAGGGGCCGTCGTCGGCTTCGATGAGGTCTTGCAGACCTTCGATATCGATCACGATGATGTGCCGATCCTGAATATCGATCAGTCCCACGCGCCGGAAATCCTGGAGTCCCCGGTTTGTCCATTGACGTGACGACCCAATGAGCGTCGCGATATCGCCTTGGTTCACCCAGTAACGGATGAGAGTGCCTTGACCGCATTGCTCGCCGTAGGATTCACACAGGAGCAATAGCAACCGCGCGAGCCGCTCTCGGACGTTTTCAGTGCCGAGTAGCTGATACAGGATCGATACCCAACGCAGCTTTGCTGTCAGGCTGCGATGAAACCACCAGAGAACTTCCGGGTGGGCCCGCGCCACACTCCCTGCCCTTTCACCGCTGATCGACAATAGTCGCGTGCGGCTGAGGGTTTTTCCTGACCAGACGTGCCCCGCCCTCTCGAATAGGTCCGGCCCACCGACAAGATCTCCTGCGCTCCAATAGGACAGCGTCGATTCTTTCCCAGATGGGGAGACGTAGTAGACCCGCACGAGCCCATCTAGGATCAAGGAGGTATGGGTATGGGTAGATTCCTGCTCGAATAGCTGACTTCCTGCAGGGAGGATGCGCAGTTCTCCGGCGCGGAATAGCGCTTCCCGAGCCTCAACGCTCAGGTCAGGCAGAACCGCAATGTCCTGAGGATCGATCGAAATGGTTTTCTCGTCACGATCCAACATTTGGGGTTTGCAATTCCAGTTGCTGACAAAGCCTAGGCGTTCCTAATCTAGAGACAAATCGCCTTTGAGGGGAGCCCCCTTGTAAAGAGCTTCTCCAGCTCCGTAGTTTTCTCAAGCGGGCTTCTTGATCGCCCGTAACATGGGATGACTGTTCGGCCTAAAGAAAGCGTCCAGACACGTGCCGTGTCCAGACGCTTGTTGGCGCTACTTCGCGGGCAGAATCTCGATTGCGCGGTATTGCTTGTCCCGGCCAAGCTTTACTTTGAAATCGACCTTGTCTCCCGCTTTGATGCCGCCGAGTTCCACATGCTTGGTTACAGGTAGGTCCATCGTCATGGTCGGCCAGCCTACGTCCGGCATCGGTTCGTGAGTCAAGTTGATGAGGCCTTTGTCAGCATCAACCGAATTGATAACACCAACGCCAGAAGCTTCCGTGCCCGGCTTCACCTCCATTTGACCATGGACGGAATGATCCATTTTCATGTCTTGCGATGCGACAGGGCTCGTACTGATGAAGAGGCCCAGTACCGCAGCGGAAACGAACGTTCTAACCATTTAAACTTCCTCCTTTGGATTGAGACGAGCTGGAAATCCGCCGTGCTGTTCAGCGGGATGTGCGAGAGGACGGACCTCAGTGCTATCGCGCTGAATGTCGTTGGATTTCGTGTTGAAACGCCGCCCCTCCCAAATGAGATAGACGACTGGAATGACGAACATCGTGAGGAGCGTGGTGGAGGCCATGCCGCCGAGCATGGGCAACGCGATGCGCCGCATAACGTCGGCGCCCAGTCCCTCAGTGAAAAAGATCGGCGCGAGACCTGCCACGATTGTGAGGACCGTCATTAGTTTGGGGCGCACACGCATGGCGGCACCGGCAATGACCGCGTCCTGAAGTTCAGCGAAGCTTTTCGGTGGGCGCTCGCGCATCTGCTGATCAATGTACAGCAACATCACAACGGCTGTTTCGACCGCGATCCCGCCAAGCGCGATGAACCCGACGGCAACGGCGACCGAGAAATTATAGCCTGCGAGATAAACGGCCCAGAGGCCGCCGATCAGCCCGAACGGCAACGACAGCATGATGATGAGCGTCCGGTCGAGCTTACCGAAGTGCAGCATCAGCAGGACGAAGATAATGAGCACCACAGCCGGGATCGCGATCGTCAGCCGTTCACGCGCCTCCTGCATTTGCTCAAACTGACCGGACCAGGATATCGCATAGCCGGGCGGCAGATCGATCGAACCCGCAATGATGCTTTGAGCTTCCGCTACGTATCCGCCGATATCGCGATCCGCGATGTCGACAAAGACCCAGCCAGTCAGTCGCGCATTCTCGGAGCGGATGAGCGGCGGGCCGTCGACGTACGCAATTTCAGCGAGTTCCGCGAGTGGAATGTGATGTCCAGCAGGTGTGGGCACGAGAATGTCGCCAATCTGCTCAGTCGTCTCGCGGAACGGGCGATCGTAGCGAAGGATAATGTCGTAGCGTTCACGTCCTTGGACACTTTCGGCGAGCTTCATCCCGCCCAGCGCCGTCTGGATAACGGATTGGAAGACGGCAAGATCAATATTACGGCGGGCGAGTTCTCGTCGGTCCGGCCGGATCTCAAGGTACTTTCCACCCTGCACGCGATCAGCAAATGCGGAGCGCGTGCCCGGCACATCCTTGACGGCACTCTCAATTGCCAAGGCGAGACGCTCAATCGTCTGCAGATTGTCGCCTGAGATTTTGATGCCAATCGGTGTACGAATCCCGGTTGAGATCATGTCCATCCGGATCTTGATCGGGTATCCCCAGGAATTGACGAGGCCGGGAAGTTTCGTCCGTTGATCAAGCTCAGCGATAAGATCGTTCTTCGTCAGGCCCGGCCGCCATTCGTCCTGTGGTTTGAGCTTGATCCAGGTCTCGATCATGGAGATCGGCGCTGGATCTGTTGCCGTGTCGGCGCGGCCGAGTTTTCCGAAAACACGCTCCACTTCAGGAACCGTTTTGATCAATCGGTTGGTCTGAGCCAGCACCTCCTTCGCCTTTGTGATTGAAACGCCAGGAAGCGTCGTCGGCATATAAAGCAACTCACCCTCATAGAGCGCGGGCATGAACTCGCTGCCTGTGTTCCAGATCGGATACGCAATCGACACCGTGGCCGCCAACGTAAGCAGGATCACAAGCCAGCGTGCTTTGAGTGCAATCGACAAGAGCGGCCGATAGGCTGAAACGAACACCCAGTTCAGCGGATTACGCATCTCGGGAAGGAGGCGCCCGCGCACGAGCCACAACATCAACACTGGGACCAGCGTCACGGAGAGGAACGCGGCAAAAGCCATGGCATAAGTCTTGGTGTAGGCGAGGGGTGCAAAGAGACGATAGCTTTGCCCCGTGAGTGCGAAGACAGGCAGGAAGGATACGGTGATGATCAGAAGTGAGAAGAACAGCCCCGGCCCCACTTCCTTTGCCGCCAGAACGAGAGCGTCTCTGCGTTCTCGCGCAGATGTCTCTTGAGGGAGTGCCGACAGTTTCCGGTGGGCGTTTTCCACCATGACGATAGACGCATCAACCATCGCACCTATGGCGATCGCGATACCCCCAAGTGACATGATGTTCGCTGTGATGCCCTGCTCTGCCATGACGATGAATGCAGCAAGTACACCGAGCGGCAGCGTGATGATCGCGACGAACGCCGAGCGGACGTGAAGCAGGAACAGGAAGCAGACGATTGCGACGACGATGCCCTCTTCGACCAACTTCGTCGTCAGGTATTTCACGGCACCTTGGATGAGCGGTGCGCGGTCGTAGACCGTGACAATCTCCACGCCTTTTGGAAGGCCGGCCTGAAGGGTGGCCAACTTCTTCTTTACCCCCTCAATCACGTCGAGGGCGTTTTCACCTGAGCGCATGACGATGATACCGCTGACGACTTCTCCGTCACCGCCAAGCTCAACAACACCACGTCGAAGTTCCGGACCTTCCACCACGTTGGCGATATCAGACAGAAGAACCGGCGTGCCCCTTGCCGAATAAACGACCACGTCCTTCAACTGATCGAGGTTCTGGATGTAGCCCGTCGAACGAATGATCAGCTCAGTTTCCGCCTGCTCGATCACCCGGCCGCCAACCTCACTGGATGCAGCTTTAACCGCCTCCCGAATGCGGGAAAGAGGCACGTCGTAAGCACGGAGCCGGTTGGGGTCGACAAGGACTTGGTATTCCTTCACAAACCCGCCGACGGACGCCACTTCCGATACGCCAGGGACCGTCGCCAATTCGTACTTCAAGAACCAATCCTGAAGTGTGCGCAACTGCGCCAGGTCGCGCGTGCCGGTGTGGTCAACAAGCGCATATTGAAAGATCCAGCCGACGCCAGTCGCGTCGGGCCCGAGTTGTGGATTGGCGTTTTCCGGGAGCGATCCTTGAACCGACGATAAGGCTTCGATGACGCGGGAGCGCGCCCAGTACTGGTCCACATCGTCTTCAAAAATGACGTAGACAAAACTTGTTCCGAACAGCGAGAAGCCACGTACGGCCTTGGTGCGCGGCAGTCCGAGCAGTGTTGTTGAGAGTGGGTATGTAACGAGATCCTCAACGATTTGAGGCGACTGGCCGGCAAACTCCGTGCGAATAATGACTTGCGTATCGGTGAGGTCGGGGATTGCATCGAGCGGCGATTTCTCTATTGCAAGCCATCCCATGATGATGAGCGCCAATGCCCCCACCAGAACGAGGAGTTGGTTATTGACGGACCAATCAATGACCCGCGCGACCGCAGACTCCGTCGGATCATGGCCTGTAAAATCGTCAGGTCGCGTGGTCATTGCTGCGCCTCCATTTCGCGTCGACGCGATCAATGCTGATGACCCGGCATGGTCTTGGGTTTGGTGGACGGCATTTCTTCCGCAGCGGCATTCGCCGATGCCGCTCCCTCTTCAGGTGCAGGCTGAGAGTAGGAAATCATTGACGATGAACCTTTGCCGTAAGGGTTCAACTCGCGCCCTTCGAGTTGAAGCCACATGCGGGCAGATCCGTCGTCTTTCCAGAGCGCGATCTTCTTTTCGCGATAATGGTCCGGCGCCCCTTCGCGTATCCAGGGCGCAACAGCGTCGACAAGCGTTGCGAGCGCCGCTTTCACCTCGCTGTCTGTTTTGGCTGCCTGCGCATCGCGGATCGCCTTCACGGCATCTTCCATAACGAAGGCGAGCCTCGTGTGCTGGAAAGCTGGCCACAGAAGCGTCTTCACTTCGATCGCTGGATCTAGAAACTTCGGCTCAACCTGGTAGCCATCCGTTAGCGTCTCATGGAGATAGAGCGCGGCATCGACAAAATGATCGACCATCGCAAATTGCGCTGAATCGAGCTTGAGTAGGGACAGTGGCAGTTGCAGCCGCTCAAGTTTCCGGAAACTTTCACGCAGGGCACTTTCGGAATCGATGAGGAATTGCCCTGATACGACGATATCGTCGCCGGCTTCGATCTCGCCGCCGATCTCCGTCCAACGTCCCGAAATGAGCCCCGTCGTCACGGTGCGCGGTTCAAATCGTCCTCCGCCAAGGGACGCTACGACATATCGTGCACCGCCACTCTTCAGAATGGCCTCCGACGGAACCGCGAGCCGCTGCTCAGTTCCAACTTCAAAGGCGACATCGGCATAGGCTCCCGGCCGTAACTGCCCGTCCTTGTTATCAAGAACGAGGCGCACCTGCCCTGTCCGGGTCGCTGGATCAATCGTCGGGTAGACGTACTCGACTTTGGCGAAAACTTCGCGCCCCGGAATGTTGGGAAAGGTCACGCGCGCTGGAATGCCAGGCTCGATAAAGGAGAGGTCTTTCTCCGACACGCTGACCATTAGCCAGACCTGCGAATAATCCTGAATTCTGGTGAGTATCGTGCCGCGCTTCACGTAACTTCCTGGGCGCAAATCGATCATTGTCACCGTGCCGTCACGGTCGGCATAAAAGGGCACAAACTCCATCACCTCGCGGCTGTGTCTGAGTTCGGCGATGGTGCGCTTCTGCATGCCGAACGCTTTAAGGCGGGTCTCTACAGATTGGATCCGCGTGCGGCTTTGGCCGCTCAGGGCTTCGAGATAGTCTCGCTGAGATACGATGAACTCCGGTGCGTACAGCGTAAACAGAAGGTCGCCTTTCCTCACGGCATCGCCGATGGCCCGGATGCGCAGATCCTCTATCCAGGCCTCGGTACGCGCAGACATTTCCGTTTGCAGCCGTTCATTCTCGGAGATGCGGCCGAAGCTCCGGACGATTCGTCCGAAGCTCGTTTGCTCGGCCTTCGCTATCCGGACACCCATGGTTTGAAGTGTCTCTGGAGCCACCACGATCGCCGTCCGCTGCTGACCTTCGGAAGCCGCTTCGGCTGCACCATCACTTTCAAGTTTGACCAGATCCATGCCGCAGATAGGACAAGCACCGAATTCGGACGCGATGTAGTGGGGGTGCATCGGGCACGTCCATTTGACGTCACCCTTCTTTGCGTCCGACGGTTGGCTACCCGGGGTTTCCGTCGCGTACGTTGGTAAGCCGCTGGAGAGCGGGAGCAACATGACCAGAAAGGCTGCGATCACAAGCCGATGGTATTTCATGAGAAATTCCTTGAAGAGGGTCCTGCCCCAGGCGTGCAAACGCCAAGGCTCGACCGCCCCATCGCTTCATCGAGGGCGGCGCAATGAACTCTTCAAAGGTTCTTAAATTCGCAGGCGGGCGTTGAACGCGACAAGCCGCTCGGTGCCGGTTCTTGTGAGGCCGCCGAAGTTTGGCGGACCGGCAGGCCAGTAAGCGTTGATCTGGCATCCGTCCGCGCACACTGCCTGGATGCGTAACGGATGGACTGCGACCACTTTCCAGTCCAGTCGCGGTTCGGTGTCAGATATTTTAGGGACGAGTTTGTCCGAGATCCGGTCGAGGCATGTCGCTACGCAGTCTGCCTCATTATCGGATTGGTGGTGGGAAACCTCCTGCACCACGTAGCTATGATCGTGTAGGCCAGCCGATCCCGCGTGGGCGTGATGGATCGTTTCAGCGGTGGTCGCCGCGTTGTGCGCTGTGTGGTCGGCGTGCGCGGTCACCGCCGGGAACAGCCCAGCGATGGCATTCATCCAAATCAGGATGGCACAGCACACGCATCCCAGGATTTTTTTGCGTCCGCGCATCGTTGCAAGACTAGTCCGTTTCACCGGGCGCTAGTTGATCCAGACTGTGGCGTGCGGTCAAGCCTCAAAGTATGATGCGTCATTACGAAATGGTGATCGGGACGTCGTTGGGATGAGGAAGTCCTTTTTCCGGTTTCGACAAGCGACTTCAAGCTCATCCGAATATAGGGACAGCGCGGACCAAGGCAGTCCGCGCCTGCTGTCTGCGGCGCGAAATCAGAGTTCCTGCTTGGAGAAGTCGTAGCGCGGGGTCAGCATGGAAGCCATGTCTTCCTTAGCAACTGTCTTCTTGACGTGGAATTCGTCGTTTTCGATGCGGCTGATGTAGCAGTCGATCATGCCGCTATGGTCCTCCTTACGGAGTGTCTTGGCGCCCTGCGGAAAGCCGAGCGAGTTCGCCATCTGGAGGCCTTCAAGGGCTTCGATAACACCCTGGTCATCGCTCTTCTGCTTCCAGCCGCTCCCTTCAATCGCTTGCTTCAGCGCGAAGAGATTTTCCCAGCTCTGCCATGAGTGGCTCTTGGCATTGACTTTGTCAGAACCTTCTTCGCGCGCGTTTACGCCGTCGATGCCAATCTGCTTGATGAACTCCTTATGGAATTCATCGTCCTTGTACTTCAGCATGCGCGGGAAGTTCTCGACAATATAAACACCCTCAGCGGCGCCCTTCAGATCCGCTGGCGCAATCGCCTCGATGGTGCCCGAGACGGAGTACATCTTCATCGTCTTCTCAAGACCCATGGACTTGGCCTGCGTGTAGAAGGCGACCGAGAGCGCACCGAAGAACACCGAGAAGAGCACTTCCGTGTCTTCGGGGATGCGCGCAAGATAAGGAACCAGATCCTTGGCATCGAGCGGGACGTAGATCGGCTCATGGACTTTGCCGCCGAGCTTCTCGATGACGGCTTTGTGCTCTTTGTAGTGGCTATGACCCCAGGCATAATCCGGCGAGATGATCGTCCATGTCTTGCCGAGGTTCTCATAAGCCCACGGCGCACCGGCCGCAGCTAGACCATACGTGTCCGTCCCGGTACGGAAGCTGTAGCGCGTCCCCTTCTCGCCGGTCGCCTCGGTCGCCTCGCCCGTTGAGAAGTAGACTGTCTTCATTTCACTTGCGACGGGAATCGACGCGAGCATCACGCCGGAATGCACAGAGCCGGTGATGAACGACGCGCGGCTACGCTGAATGAGCGAACGCAGCTTGCGTGCACCGGCAGCAGGATTGGATTCCGTATCCTCGGTCACAAGCTCAAGCTTGCGGCCGGCGATACCGCCTGCCTCGTTGATCACCTTCGTCGCGGCGAGCGCGCACTTGTTGTGCCAGTAGCCCCATGACGCAAAGCCGCCCGTCAGTTCGCAGTGATGCCCGATCACGATCGGCCCGCTCGCCTGGGCGAACGCCGACATGTCGCGGCCGAGGCTGATATAGGCACCGGCAGCCGTCCCGCCGGCTAGCGCGACTTGCAGAAAACTGCGACGTGTCACGCCGCTTGTGGTGCCTTTGTCGGAAGCAGTCTTCTTGGGGCGGACCTTCGGGGGGTGCTTAGTCATAACTGAAGACTCCTTCCTGATGAACCTAGAGAGAAACGCCAAGGTAGCGGTGGATAGTCGAAGGATCGGCACGCAACGCGGCCGGCGTCGCTTCGTGTACGATGGTGCCGCGCTCCATGAGATAGACGCGGTTGGCAAGGCGCAGCGCCGTACGCAGGTTCTGTTCAACAAGCAGCACGGAGATACCGCGCTTTGCGATCTCATCGATCTCGTGACGGATCTGGGAGACGAGCTTAGGCATGATGCCTTCCGTCGGCTCATCAAGCATAATGAGAGAGGGTTTCATGACGAGGCAGCGCGCGAGCGCAAGCATCTGTTGCTCCCCGCCGGAGAGTGTGCCAGCCGGCTGAGAAAGACGTTCTTCGAGGCGGGGAAAGCGGCGGAATACGTCAGCAATGATTTCCGGATCTGGAGTACCGGTCAGGCCGAGTGTGAGATTTTCCTTCACCGTGAGCAGCGGGAACATGCCGCGCCCTTGGGGAACATACCCGAGACCAAGCGCGGCCAGTTTATGGGGCGCGACGCTTTCGAGATTGACCCCGTTGTAGCTGGCGGTACCGCCGGTGCGTTTCAAAAGGCCAAGAATTGCGCGAAGTGTCGAGGTCTTGCCGACGCCATTGCGCCCGAGCAGCGCTACGGTCTCGCCGGGTTCGACTCTGAGACTGACGCCGCGCAGTACCGGAACCTTGCCAATGTTGGCTTTGAGATCATCAATCGCGAGCGCCGTCATAGGTCCTCCTCCTCCGGCGCGCCGAGGTAGGCTTCCTGAACATCGGGCGAATTGCAAATTTCATCGGGCGTCCCACGGGCGAGTAGACCGCCCTGCGCCATGACGATGATTTCGTCCGCGATGGCGAATACGACCTCCATGTCGTGCTCGATGAGCACGATATCGACAGTTCGCGCGATGTTGCGGATGGTGGCGACGGTCTCTTCGGTCTCTCGCGGGCCCATCCCGCAAACCGGCTCGTCGAGTAGGAGGAGCCGCGGCTCGTTGGCGAGGGCCAGGGCGATCTCAAGAAGCGCGATATCACCATATGAGAGCGTCGAGGCACATGTCTGCAAATGCGCCGAAAGACCGACCTGCGCAGCGAGCTCTTCGACGCGGCGATTGACGGCGACGTAGGAGGAGGCGGGCCGGAACGGTGAAGCGAGGCCCTCATGAACCATGACCGCCGTGCGTATGTTTTCCGCGACGGTGAGGCCAGAAAACACGCTTTTGATTTGAAGCGTGCGCGAGACACCGCGACGCACGATCTGATGCGGTTTGAGCCCCGTGATCTCCCGGCCGTGCACGCGTACGCGGCCAGCGTCTGGTCTGATCTCGCCGGTTATGAGATTGAAGAGCGTGGTCTTGCCAGCACCATTCGGCCCGATAATCGCGTTCAAACGCCCCGCTGGCAGCTCGAAGCTCACGTTATCGACGGCAACGAGTCCGCCGAACCGCCGGGTCAATCCTGCTACGCTCAAGGCGACGATGTCTTCTCCCCCACTGCGCACGTCAGCCCCCCAACTTGGTGTCCGCGGCCGGCTTTGACAGGCCCGGATTGGAAGTTGGCGTCTCGGCGGGTTTGTTACGCCCGATCACCTTCATGAAGTCGCTCCAAGCACCAGCGAGACCGCGCGGCGCAAACATGACAACGAGAACAGTGATGGCCCCGACGACAAACAGGTAATGCTCCCAGACGGTGGAGATGAGCTCCCGGAATATGATCAGCAAACCGGTGCCGAACAGGGGACCGAGCAGGCTTCCAGCACCGCCAACGATCGCCCAGACCACGGCCTCACCCGAGACGTGGTAGAACATGTACGATGCCGACGCATAGCGCCCGAAGAAGGCGAAGAGCGCGCCAGAAGCGCCGGCGAGTCCACCGGCGAGAACGAATGCGAGATAGCGCGTCAGGTAGACATTGATTCCGACGAGCGCGGCACGCCGGTCGTTCTCACGCACAGCCATGAAGCGCACCCCCAACGGGCTGCGGACAATGAGGCCAAAAAGCCCGTAGCAAGCAGCGACGACGAGCAGGATCGTGTAGTACTGGACGGACTGGTCGGCGAGGGAGAGTTCCAGGTCGCCGAAGGAAAAGACTTTGGGCGTGCTGAACGAAATACCATCATCGCCACCCGTGATCGGCTTCGCGCTCATGGCCGCAAAGTACAGGATGAGCGAAAAGACCACGGTGATAATTGCAAAGTAGTGCCAGGTCAGGCGCACGGCGACGCTACCTGCTATGGCGGCCATGAGCATTGCAGCAACGATGCCGACGGCAAGTCCGCCCCAGAAGTCAGCACCCCAATGAATAACTGACAACGCAGCTCCATACATGCCGACGCCGAAGAAAAGCGCTTGTCCGAAAGAGAGCAGGCCGACGTACCCGAGCAGAAGATTTACACTCGCGGCGAGCAGCGACCAGATCAGGATCTCGGCAATAATGTCGATCCAAAACGGGCTGACGAACATCGGCATAACGACGGGAACAGCCAACAAGAGGCCGGCGAAGACCACGAGCGCAACACGAGAGATATTTGTTGCTGTCATCGCGTCGCCCCTGAAAAGAGCCCGTTGGGTCGAACGAGCAGCACCACGCTCATGAACGCGAGCGAAATAATTCTAGCGATCGTCGGATCGGTGACGCTTGTGACCAGTCCTTCCAGAACCGCAAGCAATACGGCAGCGGCGACGGTGCCCTGCAAATTGCCCAGTCCGCCGATGATCACCGCCATGAAGCAGAACGGTAGGATGTCGACACCCGTGCGGAATTCGACGGTCGTGATGGGCGCTGCGATCACCCCGCCCAGAAACGCCATAGCCGTGCCCAGACCGAACGTTATGGCGCAGATGCGCGCAACAGGCACACCGAGCGCCGTCGCCGTCTCCGGATCATGACGCACGGCGCGGATCCAAGTGCCGAGCTTCGTGCGCGTAAGAAAAGCGAAGAATGCGATCAGGCACAGTGCGGCGAATGCCGCGGCAAACAGGCGGTAGACATCGTAATCGATGCCGAACAGCGGAAGGGTGCCTTCGATCGGCGCCTCCATCCGCCGCGGCTGCGCTCCGTAGATCGCACGCACACCCTCCTGAAGCATCATCGAGAGGCCGAACGTCGTGACGATAGTGAGCGAGGCCTGGCGGATCGTCGGTCGGATAACCAGGCGCTCAAGCACGATGCCGACAGCAAAGCCAATAATCGGCACAAGTAAGAGGGCAATCCAGTACGAGCCGCTCGCCACCGTCAGCGTGAGCGCCGCCACGGTGCCCAGCATGAAGAAGTCGCCATGCGCAACGTTGATGATGTCGAGAAGCCCAAAGATGATGGAGAGGCCAAGCGCAATCAGCGCAATAATCAACCCCCAAACTAGGCCGTTCACGGCAAGTGCCAGCACGAGTTCGATAACAGAAACTCCCCCGACCGATCGCAGCGCGCCGCGAACAATTAACAGAGGCTTTGCAGCCAGATGCCGATAAAGTTCAACACGAATTGACACTCAATGCAACACGAGTTTTTGCTGATAATAACGGCATTACTAGCGAATTTTTGAGGCAATTATCGAATTGCTGTCAATCTTATTCGACAGTTCATCTAGGTTGTGGCATGGTGTTCCCGGCCCAAAAAAGCGGGCCTTGCGATACGGAAAAATCTCACGATGGCTATTGATCGCGTTTTGATGGACATAGGTCTGCACGAGACGGAAGTGCGCTTTTATCTGGCGGCGCTCGAACTCGGGCAGGCGCCCATGCGCGACATCGCGCGCAAGGCCGGGATCAGTCGTACGAATGCCTATGACGTCTTCTCACGCCTGCTGGCGCAGCGGCTCGTCAACGAGATTCCACAGCCGACAGATCGTTCGATGCTGATCATGGCGGAGTCACCGGAGCGCGTGCTGGAGATTGTCGATGAGCGCCGGAAAAAGCTCGACGCGGTGATGCCGGAATTACTCTCATTACACAATCGCACGCCAGCCAAACCCAAGGTGCGCTATTTCCAGGGGCCGGATGGCATAAAGGCCGTGCTTGACGAGACACTGACGTGCCGCAGCAAGGTGCTTCTTGGCATACTCTCTATGAGCGATCTCTATGAGGTGCCGGGACGCGAGTGGATGGACGACAACGTCCGTCGCCGCATCGAAGCCGGCGTTACCCTGCGGGTTGTGCGCTCGCCGACGAAAGACTTGCATCCCTTCTGGGCGGACAATCCAGCCGACCTGCGTATTGTGCGCTACGCTCCAGATGATTTCACTTTCTCGATGACGACGTACATCTACGACGACAAAGTGGCGCTCATCTCCTCACGCAAGGAGAACTTCGCCATGACCATCGAGAGCGCCGAGTTCGCTGCCATGCAGACGGGCCTTTTCGAAACGCTCTGGGCGGCGAGCCGCCCAACGGCAGCGGCGGGAAAGCGATCCGGCCGCGGCAAGATCATCGACCTTCAACGAAAGAAATAACTTAACCAACTGGGACACGCGTATGCCACTAAGTTACCCGCGCTTTAAGGCTGCTGCCTGCCACATCGCGCCCGTCTTCCTCGACAGTACGGCCACTGTGGAGAAGGGGATTTCCTATATCAGCGAGGCGGCCCGTAACGGCGCGTCACTGGTTGCGTTTCCCGAGAGCTTTATCCCGGGATTTCCGGTGTGGGCTGCGCTGCGCCCGCCGATCGAGAACCATGACTTCTTTCGTGCGCTCGCCACTCAGTCCATACGGCGAGACGGCCCTGAGATCGCGCGGCTCGCGGCGGCGGCGCGCGATCACGGCGTATACGTCTCCGTCGGCATCAGTGAGGGCACGGATGCAAGCGTCGGCTGCCTGTGGAACGCGAACCTGTTGATTGGTCCTGATGGCAGCATCCTTAATCACCATCGCAAGCTTGTTCCCACGTTCTATGAGAAGCTGGTCTGGGCGAACGGCGATGCTCGAGGCCTGCGGGTTATCCCGACTGACATTGGCCGCATCGGCATGCTGATTTGCGGTGAGAACACAAATCCGCTCTCGCGCTACGCGCTCATGGCTGAAGGTGAGCAGGTTCATATTTCGACTTACCCGCCGGTGTGGCCGACACGCCCACCAACCGACAATGGCGCATATGATCTGCGCCGCGCTATCGAAATCCGGGCGGGCGCGCACGCTTTTGAGGCGAAAGTCTTCAATATCGTCTCATCAGCCTTTGCCGACGAGGCATTGATCGCAGCGGTCTCTAAGGAGGACAAGCGAATCCGCGAGATTATCGAACGGTCTCCGAAGAGCGTGTCCATGTGCCTTGATCCCACGGGCTCGGTCATCAGTTCCGTGCTCAGTGACGAGGAAGGCATCGTTTATGCCGACATCGATACGGCGCTCTCCGTCGAGCCGAAGCAATTTCACGACGTCGTCGGTTATTACAATCGCTTCGACATCTTCGATCTCGAGATTGATCGCTCTCCGCGCGAGCCCGCGAGATACATTGAGGTAGCGTCCCCTTCGCTCGCCGCTGAGGGTGACGAACCGACCTCAGAAAGAGCGTAGTTAGGGTAAGGGAAATGTCATGGATGACACCAAGCACCAGATTGGCCTCATTCTCTTTCCGCAACTGACGCAACTCGACCTAACGGGTCCCTTCGAAGTGCTGGCGCGGCTTCCCGACGCCCAGGTGCATCTCATCTGGAAGGACCTAGATCCGGTCCTGAGCGATGTCGGCCTGCGGATCTTACCGACCACGACATTCACGGACTGTCCGGATCTCGATGTGATCTGCATTCCTGGCGGTCCAGGAATGAATGACCTGCTTAATGATGAGGAAGTACTTGCGTTCGTGCGCCGTCAAGGAGCCAATGCGCGCTTTGTCACCTCAGTATGCACCGGTGCGTTAGTACTGGGAGCCGCTGGTCTTCTTCAGGGCTACAAGGCAGCGACGCACTGGGCATCCATGCATTTTCTTGAGTCGTTCGGTGCCACGCCAGTCAACACGCGCGTCTGCATCGATCGCAACCGCATAACGGGCGGTGGAGTTACCGCAGGCATTGATTTTGGATTGCTCCTGGCGGAAGCGCTTTCCGACCGCATGACCGCCGAAAAGATTCAACTCTATATGGAGTACAACCCTGAGCCGCCCTTCACTGCAGGCTCCCCAGACACAGCCCCGCCTGCCGTCGTTAGTGAGTTCCGTAGCTACGCCGAGGGCATGCTGAAGCGAAGGGGCGAGGCGGTCGCGCAGGCCGCGCAACGCCTTAAGGAGACTGCATCGGAGCAGGCTTCGTTCAAGCAACCTCTACCGAGGTAGGTTCATGGCGTCTGGTGCTTTCTGAGACATCACCCAGCCTTCTTCCCAAGAGCCGAGAACTAATACATCGCCGCGAAGCGAATATGCCAGATCGCTCGGACAGGCCAACTCAATCTCATGGCATTTCGCAAGGCTTGGCCACGCGTAGAACACGACTACATTGTCCTGAACAGATCCGATAAGCTGACCATCGGCCGACCATCCAATTGCGTGTCCCGTACCACCGCTCTGAATGGCAACCGTTTCCACACACGCACCGTCGCTTAGCTGAAATACAGAGAGATTTTCAGGTGGCGCACCGTGAACGACTGCTAATAATGATCCGTCAGGCAAAAGGGACGACGTGCGCGAGAAAGCTACGCGCTCGGGCAGCACTCGAAATTCTCCAGAGCGGAACGGCCATGACCAAAGGGAGAAATAGTCGGGCGCCGGCGGCGCATCGTCTGATATCGCCTTGCAAGCGTGTACGATAACCCACATCTTCCCGTCCGCAGATCGGTGGATGCTCTGGATCATCTCATCGGGAAAATCCTGCGCAAACTCGGTACACCCCGATTTCGCAGTTCTTACCATCAGACGTCCATTCCAAGTGGCGTCCACGATGTATTCACCGCAAGTCGAATAGCGAAGGTTCGATCCCTCGCCATCTGTCATATTATTAAAATCGACAAGACGTCTTCCCGACTTCACGTCGGCGACGATGATGTGTCCTGATGAACCTTTCACAGCCAAGGTGCTCCCGTCCGGAGAGAAGACTGTGCAAGCAGGATCGGCGAGCGGGGAGGCTCGCCATATCTTTGATCTCGTCCGCAAATCCCACATGGACACATCTCGCCCGACCGTCGAAAGTCGTTGTCCATCTGGCGAAATGGCGACGGCGTAGCTTGTGCCAATCTTCCAAGGCTTCATCTGACGTCCGTTTTTAACGAAACGGTTTGGGTGGAGCAGGATTGAATGGCTCTTGATGCGTTGAGCTCACGCTTAACTGCGGAGTACTGCCTAAGCCATTGAAACTGTATATCATGGGTGATACATACGTGGCCGTTGCGCAAAATTTTCTTCGATAATCAAGAGCTTGCCACCCCATACCCCTCGTTCCTTCGTTAGAAGGACGTTTGATCTGGGATGTGCAGTGCGAAGCATGGCGGGGTGGCGGTATGGCTGACAGCAAAATCAAACTGCATAAAGGCGATCTGCCTGCGGGTGTGACTTTCGGCTCAAGCGTTGCGATCGATACCGAAACTCTCGGCCTCAACCCTCATCGCGACCGCCTCTGCGTGGTACAGCTCTCGGCGGGCGACGGCACCGCGCATCTTGTCCAGTTTGACGGCAAGGATTATTCGGCACCACACCTCAAGGCGCTGCTCGCGGACCAGGACGTCCTCAAAATCTTTCATTTCGCGCGCTTCGATGTCGCCGTGCTTGCCAAATATCTCGGCGTGGTGGTGACGCCCATCTACTGCACCAAAATCGCATCCAAGCTCGTGCGGACATATACGGATCGCCATGGGCTCAAGGACATCACCTCAGAACTTCTCGGCGTTGAATTGTCTAAACAGCAGCAGAGTTCAGATTGGGGAGCTCCAACCCTCACGCAGCAACAGATGGCCTATGCGGCCTCCGACGTGCTGCACCTGCATGCGTTAAAGTCGCGACTTGACGAGATGCTCGCACGGGAAGGGCGCACGCACTTCGCGTCGGCCGCCTTCGGCTTTCTTCCTATCCGGGCGCAGCTCGACCTCGCTGGTTATGGGGAGATGGACATCTTCTCACATTGACGCTCGCTCGCGGCGTAAAGTTGCAACACCCTCCTGGCAACGCAGCGCGTTAAGCACAATTTTGAGTAAAACTACCTAATCAGGCGCCTTACGTCCTTCGATCAGTCCCAATATCACCCCAATTCATTGACACTTTCGCGCAGCTGGCTGGCGGAATGCCGGCTGGATCCTGGCGCATGTCAGGGCGCTCTTCACCCTCGGTGTTTGGGTTTCTTCTGTGGCGCCCAGGTTGCGTCGGGGAAATCGATGATGCCGAAGATTGATTTTCTTTGCCCGTACCCCACGTAAGCGCGCGGACCCGTCCTAAGCTCTAGCGGCCTCTTAGCGAATGTCACTCGACCACCCCTTCGACGCGACTACCAAGCCCCGGCGCCGATCGGAACGTCCGGTCACGGGACCGGTGGATAGCAGCCGGCAGTTTGCGCGTGCACGTCGTCACACTTGGATGGTGCGTACGCTGCGTGTGATGTTGCCTGTGGTCACCGTTGCCGTCGTTGGGTTGTACGTAGCCTCAGCCATGACATCTCTCGATCTCGTCGAGAAACTGGCACAGCTGCCCGTGCCAACGATAACCGCCGAAAACGTGACGATGGATAATCCACGTTACGAGGGTTTCACAAAAGACGGCGGGTCCTATGTCGTACAAGCCCGCACCGCTCGACAAGACTTCAAGCAGACTGAGCTGATCCACCTCAACGAAATTTCCGGCGAAATGCTCAGCGCCAAGAAGGTGAAAACAGAGCTGACCGCCGCTCGCGGCATCTTCCACACCAAGACCAACGAATTGAACCTCCTTGACGGCATCAAGATCAACTCGACCGATGGCATGGCAGCTCAATTGAAAAGTGCCAGCATTTTCGCGAAACGCGGCGTCATTCTCAGCAAAGAGCGCTCCGTTGTGAACGTTCGCCAAGGTGAGATTTCTGCGGACCGTCTCATGATTTGGCAGAAGAAGCGCAAGGTCACGTTTGTCGACAACGTCAAGACACGCCTCACGCCGCAACCGGGCGAAGAGAAAGCCGCCTCTCCTCAGAAGGAAGGCTCCTCCGCTCTGATAGGAAGCTCCAACGGTCCCGTAGATATCACGTCAAACATACTGAGGGTCGAGGATCTCAAGAACACTGCGAGCTTCGTTGGAGACGTTCAAGCCGTGCAGGGCGACCAGGCCCTGCACAGTCAGCGGCTCGACGTCTTCTATCAAAGCAACGACGCAGACAGCGGCTCGGCTCCGTCTGCCAGCGATGCTGCGACCTCGGCGCAAGTCACCCGAATGGTGTCTGAAACACCGATTGTCATCACACGCGGCGACAGCGAAAGGATTACGGCGGAGCGTCTGGATGTGGACGCGATCAATGAGGTCGCTTTGCTGACAGGCAACGTCGAAATGGTGTCCGGTCTCACGCGCAGCGCACGCAGCGATGCGGCCCAGATCAATGCGCAAAACGATACGGCTCTGCTTACCGGCAATGTTATTGTCACCCAGGGCGAAAATCAGATCAAAGGCGAACGGCTTTTGATCGACCGGAAGCACGGCACAAGTCATCTGACGAGCCCTGCTCAAACGGCTGGCACGGAAGACGGCCGCATCTTTGCCAAGCTCCAACGGCAGGCGGACCCGGCGAAACCAAAAGCAGCCGCAGCACCGGAGGCTGAAAAGAACGCGGTTTCCGGCCTCACTGCCGTCACCTTCAAGACCGACCCGGACGCACCAATCGCTCTGGAGGCCGATGAACTGACCGTCAACGATGCCGTAAAGACGGCGGAGTTTCGCGGCAACGTGCACGCCGTCCAAGGTGGCTTTTCAATCCGAACTGCGAAACTGATCGCGCACTACTCGGGGAACGGCGGCCTGCTCGACCCAGCCTCGAACGACAAGACCGGCGGCGACCAAGGATCGAACACTCAACTCACAAGGATATCCGCGCGAGGCAAAGTGCTCGTTGCTTCGTCGGGCGGACAGAGCGCGACGGGAGACTGGGCCGAGTTCGACGTGGCTGGGAACAGCGTGACACTCGGTGGCGATGTGGTTCTCACCCAGGGGAAGAATATTGTTCGCGGTACCCGCTTGAAGATCGATATGACGAGCGGCAATAGCATTATCGAGACTGCACCGGAAGCTGCAGGCGCGGGGTGGGCCTCCACAATGAAGCCCGATGGTGGATCCGCGGCGTCAGTCCCGATTCCCGGCGGGGTTGGAGCACGCGGCGGAAGACCCAGCGCCGTATTTTATCCAACTCAGTTCAAACAATCCGGCAAAAACGGCGGCACCTCAAAACGCGAGAGTGGCTCGAGCCCGTCGTCAAGCAGCTGGGGCGCGACGACTGCTCCAGGCAATTAGCACTCTCGACGCGTCATCGTCGTGGGTGCGAAAACGTTGTGACTTGTCGAAGCGACCAATCGGCTGCATTCGATATGAGTCAAAAATACTGGTGGGCTAGCGGGAAGCACAGCCTTGGGAATGAGGATGAGCGTTGGTTAAGTTTTTGCCATTTGGATCGCGCACGGGGAACGATGCCCCTCCGCCGCACTCGCGGGCGGATCGTGCAAACATGCGCGATCACCGAAACGGCGCCGTCCGCGGTGCGCGTGCTAACAGCGCTGAGCACTATCCTGCCCCTATCGTCGGTGCATCTGGCTGGCTGACGGTAACTGACGTCAAAAAAACCTATAAAAAGCGACCCGTCGTTAAGGGTGTCAGCCTCAATGTTCGACGTGGAGAATCCATCGGCCTGCTAGGCCCGAACGGTGCGGGTAAGACGACCGTCTTCTACATGATCACCGGCCTCGTCCCGGCAGACTCCGGTCAAATAACTATCGACGGGAAGGATGTTACACGCCTGCCGATGTACCGGCGTGCACGTCTCGGCATCGGTTATTTGCCCCAGGAAGCATCGATCTTCCGTGGGCTGTCTGTTGAAGACAACATTATGGCCGTTCTGGAAATCGTCGAGCCGAACCGGAAGAAACGCCATGAACAGCTCGATCAGCTTCTCGACGAATTCAACATTACCCGCTTGCGGAAATCGCCCTCCGTCGCCCTGTCAGGTGGTGAACGCCGGCGCTGCGAAATCGCCAGAGCACTAGCCTCGCGACCGTCGTTCATGCTACTCGACGAGCCGTTTGCTGGTGTGGACCCGAAGGCGGTCAGCGACATTCAGGAATTGGTGCGGCACTTGACGCAGCGCGGTATCGGCGTTCTCATCACGGATCATAACGTTCGTGAAACTTTAAGCCTCGTCGAGCGAGCTTATGTCATTCACGAGGGTCAAGTTCTGACAGAGGGTAACCCTCAAGAAATCATAACGAACGAAGACGTCCGTCGCCATTATCTCGGGGATATGTTCGTTAATGGGCGTTGAGTATACCCAACCTCGGAACGCATTCGAAGGTTAGGGCATGGCGCTGACGGCCAAATTAGAGCTGAGACAAGGCCAGCAGCTGGTGATGACACCCCAGCTGCAGCAGGCCATTAAGCTCTTGCAGCTGTCTAATCTTGAACTCGAACAGTATGTTGACGGCGAACTGGAGCGCAATCCGCTGCTTGAGCGCGAAGAGGGCGCTTCTGGGGACGCGAACGGTGAAAGCCCCGGAAGTGATGGCGATCAGGTTAACGGCGCCAGTCTCGACGATGATTGGCTCGACCTCGATAAACCTCGCTCCGACCCTGATGGGACGTTCGACACCGACCTCGACAACGTTTATCCGGACGCCTCAGCAGCCGACGTCAGTCAGGACATGTTCGGTTCCGGTTGGGCCGGGCTCAAAGGTCGTGGGCCAGGTAGCATGTCGGATGACGATGCCAACATTGAAGCGTTCGTCTCCAGCAGTATTTCACTGAAAGACCATCTCAGCCAGCAGTTGCCGCTCGCACTTACCGAGCCAGCGCATCGGATCATTGGCCAATATCTCATCGATCTTGTCGATGATGCCGGGTACCTCAACGCGGATCTCGATGAGTTGTCCGAAAAACTTGGCGCGCCCGAATCTATGGTCGAAGAGGTTCTCGAGGCGTTGCAGAAATTCGATCCTCCCGGTGTTTTTGCGCGTTCACTCGGTGAGTGTCTGGAGCTGCAGCTTAAAGAGCTCAACCGCTACGATCCTCAGATCGCCGCCTTGCTCGATAACCTTGGGCTAGTGGCAACGCACGATTTTGCCAAGCTCAAGCGCGTCGTGGGCGTCGATATGGACGAACTCACGGATATGATAACTGAGATCAAGGGGTTAAATCCAAAACCCGGTCTCATGTTTGGGTCTGTCCAGGTTCAACCTGTCGTTCCAGATGTGCTCGTTCGATCGGCAGCCGACGGGAGCTGGCTTGTTGAGCTCAACTCCGACACCCTCCCGCGTGTGCTCGTCAATAGAAGTTACTATGCGCGGGTCGCAAAAGCGGCCTCTACGGGTGATGACAAGGAATATCTCAGCGACTGCCTACAAACGGCAAACTGGCTTGTGAAGAGCTTGGATCAGCGCGCTCGCACCATTCTCAAGGTGGCACAGGAGATCGTCCGCCAGCAGGACGGCTTTTTCACCTACGGTGTTCAATATCTGCGCCCCCTCAATCTCAAAACCGTCGCTGAAGCGATCTCGATGCATGAATCGACGGTGTCGCGCGTTACGTCCAACAAGTATATGGCGACGTCACGCGGCATCTTCGAGCTCAAGTATTTCTTTACCTCCTCCATCTCAGCTGCCGACGACGGAGAGGCACATTCGTCCGAAGCCGTTCGCTTCCGGATCAAGCAATTGATCGATGGCGAAACGTCAAACCTGATCTTATCTGACGATAAAATCGTGGATCTGCTGCGCAGTGACGGCATCGACATCGCCCGGCGCACCGTCGCCAAATACCGGGAAGCGATGCGAATCCCTTCGTCGGTGCAGCGGCGGCGTGAAAAAAGGCTGAGCGGAGTTACCGCACGTGCGACGTGACGTCGCGAATTTCAGAATATATTCATATTTTTCAATACGGTATTGATATTTTGTATCTTTCTAGGACCGCCTAGATCGGATTAATCAAAAGCAATTTTCTTTTAATGTTGCATTGCAAAAAAGCGAACCGTCCTCCACATTGACACGTTTTGATGGTGGCTCTACCGTCACTTCTGTTCTGCTTAAATCAGAGTAGACCTGGGGAAGACGTTAGGGGATATTGGTCAGTTCATAACTTCGAACCGAATGGCAGATGTCTTCGGCCGAACGGCTGGGGTTGTCTAAAGAAAAGTCGAAGGCGACAGAATGATACTGCAAGTCACCGGCAAAAACGTCGATGCAGGGGATGCATTCCAGACCTATATCTACGATAAGATAGCGTCCGTTTTGGACAAGTATATAGGACCTGAGTTTTCTGGGCATGTTCGTCTGGAGAAGGAAAAAAGCCACTTTCGGACGGATTGCTCGATACGCTTGCGCACAGGTTTGATTGTTGAAGCCCATGGAACCGGGGCAGATGCTTATGCCAGCGCAGACATGGCCGTGGATCGTTTGGATAAGCGCGTACGGCGCTACAAACGTCGCTTGAAAGATCATCATCAGCGTCGGAATGATGGCAACGGTGCGTTGCCAGCTGAAGTCATGGCGCGAGATTACGTACTGCAGGTTACCGACGAAGAAGCCATTTCGGCTGTGGACGCCGATCACCCGGTTATCATCGCGGAAAACCAGCGCGGCATACGAGAGTTAACAGTGAGTGACGCCGTTATGCATTTGGACCTCGCTGAAAGTCCCTTCTTCATTTTCCGAAATGCGGGAAATGGCCAACTGAATGTTGTTTACCGACGTCCCGATGGAAATGTCGGCTGGGTCGACCCAAGTACGGACTCATCGAAACAGTCCTTAAACGGGACCGGACACGCTCTCCGATAAGTTGTCGGAGTGTATAAACCAGTGAGTTAACAGCCTTTGGCCTTAGAGCGGCACGATTTGTGCTTAAAGGTTCAACGGACGTCATATGACACGGTGGGATAGAACCATGGATCTGGGTGATCTACTCGCGCCGAACGGGATTATTCCTGATTTGGCGGCAAAGAGTAAAAAGCAGGCTTTGCAAGAGCTTGCTGCACGCGCCGCAGATGTGACCGGCCTTGAGGCACGGGACATTTTTGACACGCTGTTGCAGCGTGAACGTTTAGGCTCCACCGGCCTCGGCCGCGGAATCGCAATCCCGCACGTCAAATTCCGGGCGCTCAATGAGATCGTGGCGTTATTCGCTCGGCTCCCCGAGCCAATCCCCTTCGATTCTCATGACGACGAGCCCGTCGACCTCATCTTCTTGCTGCTGGCCCCGGAGCATGCCAGCGGAGATCATTTGAAGGCCCTGGCTCGCATTTCTCGGCTTGTGCGCGAACCCACCATGCTGGAGCGCCTGCGGCACGCCAAAGATGCAGCCGCCATCCGCGAAATCCTGACGACACCGGCCGCGTCACACGCAGCCTGAAAGAAAGTCTAGGCTTAAGACTTCGTCCGCAGCCAAGAGGATGGCGCGGAGACATAGGCGACAAACCTGAGATTTGTCGCCTTTTTGGTGGCCAGCCTTTTAACCGAGTACGAGAAGAGCGCCGAGGCCCAGGCCGCCCACAATCAGCCGCCACCACCCAAACAGCGCATAGCCATGGCGGCTTACAAAAGCCAAGAGATATCGCACAACGAAGACGGCCGAGATGAACGCCGTCACGAAACCTATTGCGATGCTCGTTACATCTGCGGTGTCGATGACAGACCAATTCTTATAGAGGTCGTAGGCAAAGGCGCCTGCCATCGTTGGCATGGCAAGGAAGAACGAAAATTCGGCAGCTGATCGCTTGTCCGTGCCCATTAAAAGAGCTCCGACGATCGTCGCTCCGGACCGCGATACGCCGGGGACCATGGCCAGGCATTGGAACAAGCCGATTTTCAAGGCCAGTGACGGTGGAAAGTCCATGACGTCGTGATAGCGCGGCTCCAGATCCAACCGATCGACGTACAAAAGAATTATTCCACCAATAATCAGCATCACGCAGATCAGCATCGGGCTCTCAAACAGAACGCCTTTGATGATTGAATGCGCTGAGGCCCCGATCACAGCGGCGGGCAGAAAAGCAATCAGGATACCCAATACAAAGCGCTGTGTTTTCCGATCGCGCGGCAAGTCATAGAGAATTTGCAGAATGCGCGCGAAGTAAACGCTGAGGATGGCCAGGATTGCGCCAAGTTGAATGAGCACTTCAAAGGTTTTGCCCGGTGAATCAAAGCCAATGAAATGCCCGACAAGCAGAATGTGTCCCGTGGATGAGACCGGAATGAATTCGGTCAGCCCCTCGATCAACCCGAGCAGGACCACTTGCCATGTGGACATGATCACGAACTCCAGTTATGGCGCCGAAGAGGTCTCTGCTGATGGGGTGCCCATCCGCTGGCTATTCACCTTACAAAGATGCTCTTGGAGCCGGGCCCTTAAGAGCACATCCGTACGGATCGGAACTCCAGCAGGGAAGAATGTGGGGATCTTTCGTCGTCTTCAGGGCAATGACCACGAGCTGGGCGGCTTCTGCAAGACAAATGGCAGAGAGATGAACAGGAAGCTTTCTAGGCTGCCGCACCTTGGCCACACTGGCATTCGTTCGCGAGATGCGGTACCGCCAACTGCTTGTCCTTGATGCAATCAAGGCTCCAGAATTTGAAGGAAGCGAACCGACGCGGAGGAGAAGCTCTGTGAATTTCCTGCCACGGCGAGATGTAGGCGAACACTATGCATAGGCTCTGGCACTTCAGGCTTTGCCCGTTGTCCCGTTCCATTCGTATTACGCTGGCGGAACTCGGCCTCCAAGTTGAGGTCGTGGAAGAACAGCCGTGGGATGTAAGCGATGATCTGTTACAGCTAAACCCGGCCGGCGAGCTTCCCGTATTGGAAATCGATGCAGGCCCGGTGTTGTGCGGCACGTATGCGATTTCAGAGTACATCGCAGAAGAACTGAAGCGGCATCCTGTAGATGGGCTCGAAGTTCCCCTCTTTCCCGGCAACCGTGAAGAACGCGCCGAAGTCCGGCGGCTTGTCGACTGGTTCCATGGGAAGTTCAATCGCGAGGTAACCAAAGAGCTCCTCTTTGAGAAGGTCTATGCGCGCCTTAAAGGTAACCCGTCATCAGGACCCGACGCCGATATCGTGCGGGCAATTCGCGGTAATCTGCGTTATCATCTAAGTTATATCAGCTATCTCGCCCACGGGCGGCGCTGGCTTGCCGGCGAAGATTTGTCGTTTGCCGACATAGCCGCAGCTGCGCATTTGTCCTCCGTCGACTACCTCGGTGAAGTCGCTTGGGACGAGTTTCCGCAAGCCAAGGAGTGGTATGCGCGTGTCAAATCGCGACCGGCATTTCGAGCGATCCTCAGCGACCGCGTCCCCGGCGCTGCTCCCCCCGCGCACTACACAGACCTCGATTTCTAAGCAAACTGACGTTGCGCCTGCCGAAGCGGTCGCTCTGAAGGAGGCGGTTAGCAAGCGAGCACGTGAGCTTGGTTTCGACGCGTTCGGCGTAAGCCGTCCCGACGCTATCGCTCTCGCCGGAGCGCGACTTGAGACCTATGTTGCGGCGGGACACCACGGCGACATGGCATGGATGGAAACGACGCTTGAACGTCGCCGCGACCCCAAAGCCCTCATGCCCAACGCACGCTCCGTCATTGCTGTGGCCATGAGCTATGCGCCCGACACAAATCCTATGGAGGCGCTCTCCCAGACATCCCGCGGACTTATCTCAGTTTATGCCAAGGGCCGTGACTACCACGATGTCCTTAAGGGGCGCTTGAAACAACTCGCGGGCTATCTGGCCTCGCGCAGCGGGGAAGACGTGAAAGTCTTTGTCGACACTGCGCCGCTCATGGAGAAGCCTTTGGCTGCGGCTGGCGGTATTGGCTGGCAAGGCAAACACACCAATCTCGTATCGCGCGAACATGGCTCGTGGCTTTTTCTAGGGGCGATTTTAACAGCTGCGGAGCTCCCCCCCGACACGGCTGGTCGCGACAATTGCGGACGCTGCCAACGCTGCCTCGATGTGTGTCCGACAGCAGCCTTTCCAGCTCCCTACCAACTCGACGCGCGGCGATGCCTTGCCTACTTAAGCATCGAGTCGAAGGCGCATATCCCAGTTGAGTTTCGCAAGCCGATGGGCAACCGCGTCTACGGATGCGACGACTGCTTGGCGGTATGCCCATGGAATAAATTCGCCTCGGCCGCACGGGAGGCAAAGTTCGCCGCGCGCGTTGAAACAGACAATCCACCCATTGCGGAATTGATCGCGATTGATGACCGCGCATTTCGCGAGAGGTTTGCGGGCACGCCTGTAAAACGGACGGGGCGTGACCGGATCGTGCGCAACGCCCTTATCGCAGCCGGCAATTCCCAAGACCGGACGATGATCCCGCTTGTCGAGGAACGCTTAAAAGACGAATCAGAACTCGTGCGTGCGATGGCCGTCTGGGCTTTGTCTCAGCTTGCAGATCCCGATCACTTTGCCGATCTACGCAAAGCGTATTTGCCGCGAGAAGCTGATCCTGATGTCCGAAACGAGTGGGAGGCACAATCCGCATGAAACACCTCGTCTGTCTTGGCATGGGTTTTTCGGCCAGCACGCTTGCCCACGAGATGGCGCGCGAAGGCTGGAAGATCAGCGGGACGGCGCGAAGTGCCGAAAAGGTGGCCGCACTGATAGCACGCGGCTGGCACGGTGAGATCTTCGATGCTGAGCGGGGTGGGGACGTTCTGCGCGCAGAGCCAGCAGGTGCATTTAGCGACGTCACGCATCTCCTCATTTCAATTCCGCCCGGTGAGACCGGGGACGGCATCCTCCATCATCACGCTGAGGACATCGCGCGGTTCAAACATCTCGAATGGATCGGGTATCTCTCGACCATCGGCGTCTATGGCAATCATGACGGTGATTGGGTCGATGAAACGACGCCCCCGGCACCGTTGTCGCGTAGATCAAAACTGCGGGTCGAAGCCGAACATGCCTGGGAAAAGTTCGCACGCGCCAAACCCTGGCGTTTGCAGATTTTCCGACTCGCCGGGATCTACGGTCCCGGTCGCAGTGCAATCGACCAGATTGAGGCAGGCAAGGCCCGGCGTATCATCAAGAAGGATCAGGTCTTCAACCGGATCCATGTCGGTGATATCGCCACAATTGTTAAAGCCGGAATGACTGGCGCTGGCAGTCACGTCGTCTACAACGTCGCCGATGACGAACCGGGGCCACCACAAGACGTCGTCGCCTACGCTGCAGAATTGCTGGGCGTACAACCGCCACCGGAAGTTCCCTTTGAAGACGCAGAGCTTTCGCCAATGGCGCGGAGTTTCTATGACGAGCGCAAACGCGTGCGCAACGGCCGGGTCAAGAATGATCTGGGTATCCATCTCTCCTACCCCAATTATCGGACAGGTCTCGAAGCCGTTCTTGCTGCGCGCCGATACAAGTGAACTTGTTCAGGCGCCGTTCAATCAGAGAACGTGATAATGCCGAAATCGAGGCCTATTTTCACCGTCATCCAGGCTAGGCCATGGCCGAGGTGTTGAGCTCCGGAATTATTGCGTCGGAGTTCAGGAGGCTGTCAGGCTTGCTGGGTGAGAGATGCCGGACATGCAGGATTGGTTTTAAAACGATGTCGTTTATTGCTGAGCGAATTTTCAATGGAGCGGCGCTGGCCGCATGTGTGAGTGCTGCTCTGACATTCGGGTTCCCGGTACAGGCCGAGGATGCAGCACACACCATCGCCAACAAGTTCGCAGAAGACACCGCATCCAATGAGGAGCACGCGAAACAAAAAGAGCTTCAGCGCACGATGGCGGAACTCAAAAAGAAAGCTGATGAGGCCCGTGCGCGCGCGAACGCCCAACGCCAAGCAGAAGAGACTGAAAGCCGCCGCCTGTACGAGCAGGAGTTACTAGAGCGGGCGCGCGAAGAATCGGAAGCGACCCGGCGGGCGGCAGCTGAAGAAGGCGCTCAGGCCAAAGCACGCGCGGAAGCACAGGCTAAGGCCAAGGCTGACGAAGTCGCCCGTGTCGCTCAGGAGAAAGCCGCGCGTGAACAGAAGCGCGCCGCAGAAGTCGAGGCTGCGCGCCGCGCAAAGGAAATCGCCCAAGCCAAAGCGCGTGCGGAGGCTGAGGCGAAAGCCAAGGCTGACGAAGTTGCCCGCGTCGCTCAGGAGAAAGCTGCGCGTGAAAAGAAGCGCGCCGCAGAAGTCGAGGCTGCGCGCCGCGCAAAGGAAGTCGCCCAAGCCAAAGCGCGTGCGGAGACTGAGGCGAAAGCCAAGGCTGACGAAGTTGCCCGCGTCGCTCTGGAGAAAGCTACCCGTGAAACGAAGCGCGCCGCACAGGCGGAAGCGGACCGTCGGATCCGCGAAGCTGCGCGATGGGCAGCCGAGGCAACAGCAAAAGAGGCAGAAGCTGAACTGGCCGCACGCGAGCCAATCCACGCCAATCATAGCAGCGACCGCGAGGCGCAAGAGTTAGCAGAGCGGCTTCGAGAGGCGCGACACAAGTACAGCGCTCTCGGCGGGCCTACCGTTCAGTCGGTACCGGCCAGGGCCAAGCCGGTGACGGTGACACCTGCCGCAATCAGAATGGAAACCAAACCGTCTAAGCCAACCGCGCGCGCCGAGCAGCATGTCACCATCTTGCTGATCATGGATGTTGGCAAAAGAGGCTGGCGACGTCTCAGCAAAACGGCTGATCCAATGCTCTGCTTGCATGAGCATTGTTTCTTGAGCCGTGGATCGGATTTGCCCGCCGAAAAGCTCTCTCGGCATGCCGCCTTTGGCCCGACCGTGGCGCTCGTCAAACGGGGCGTTTCGTGCCGTTCTTCACCATCGTGCATTTTCCGGGATATTGATTTGGAAACTGCTGAGGCGATCCTGCAACCAGTCGATCTGCGGGTCCTGCGTCACGATCGTCGGGAAACCCAATTGATCCGAGCCGACAAAACGTGCGATCTGATCCGAGGCGAACTAGTCTGCGGGCATACGGTCGGCACCACCGACTGGCGCGCGTGGATCGTACCCGAGAGCGTCGCCAAGCGAGCCGGGCCGGCCGCGCTGGAAATGGCGCTCGAATCTGGGTTGGAGGGTTTGGATTGAACGAACCTGCGCAAAGCGCGGTAAAATACGCTGGTATTACACAATCAGTGACGGGCGTGCTGCTTGCTGGCGGCCAGTCCCGACGCATGGGGGGCGGTGACAAGGGTTTGCTGGAGTTGGCGGGCAAGCCGATGCTCGCCCACGTCCTGGCGCGTCTTGAGGGTCAGGTTGACCGCGTCGTCATTAACGCCAACGGCGATCCCGGCCGTTTCGACGCCTTTAACCTTCCCGTATTCGCCGACACAATCGAAGGACATGCCGGGCCTTTGGCCGGCGTCCTCGCGGGGATGCGTTGGGCTGCGGCCAACGTCGGTGGCGACGGATACATCGTCACCGCTTCGACCGATGCGCCACTCATACCCGCCGACTTGGTTACCCAGCTCGCAGCGAAACTGCGAGATGATCCTGATGCCGCCATTGCTCTAGCCGCCTCAGGTGGAAACCTGCACCCCGTCATTGGTCTCTGGCCGGTTGCACTGGCTGATGATCTCGAACAGTCGCTCCGGGACGGCGTCCGCAAGGTGCTGCACTGGACGGATCAACATGGTACGGTCATTGTAGATTTTGCATATTTCCGCATTGGAGAACGCGAAATCGATCCATTCTTCAACGCCAACACGCCCGATGAACTAGACGAAGCCCGCTTGATTTTGGGTGAGCTCTGAGACGCATCGTGCGAATTCAAGATGACCACCACGCCATGCTGCGCGCACCAAACGGAACACCGATCATCGGAATTGTCGGCTGGAAGAAGTCGGGGAAGACAACCTTGACCGTTCGTCTCGTCGAGGAATTCGTGAAGCGCGGTCTAAAGCTGGCGACAGTTAAACACGCGCATCACGCATTCGATGTCGACAATGGAGAAACGGATTCGGCGCGTCACCGTCGTGCCGGTGCCTCGCAAGTTGCCGTTGTTTCTGGGCGACGCTGGGCCATGGTGACAGAACTCCGCGGCGCGCCGGAGCCCAACTTCGAGGAAATCATCGCGGCTCTGGAGCCAGCCGACCTCATCATTGTCGAAGGCTACAAATCATCTCCTATCGCAAAGATCGAAGCGCGGCGTGTCAAATCCCTGACAACGAAGCCCCTCGCCGACGATGATCCGCTCGTTATCGGGATCGCTACCGATCATGCGATCGATGGCAAGGGGTTGCCCGTCTTTGATCTCGACGATATCGAAGCGATTGCCGACTTGATTGAACGGATACTCGGCCCACTGCCGAGGCAGGCCAACAGCGAAAGCTCCGCCGGAGCGCAGATGCAGGACCCTGAATGAACGGGCATATTTCTCTGAGATCTCTCGCCGCTTCCATCTTCTCGGTTGTTACATTTGCCTGCGGATCGGCGCTGGCTCAGAATCCTGCAGCGCCCGCAGCGCTTGATCCCGGAGGACCTGCAATTGCGCTAATCTCTACCGGCGTCGATTATACCGATCCTGCGATCGCTTCACGTTTGGCACGCGATGGCGAGGGCGAACCCATCGCGTGGGACTTCGTCGACAACGATCTCAAACCCTTTGCAGCTCCCTCCGACCGTACCGACGATGGGACCCGACTCGCGAAGCTGATCCTAGCGACCGATGATAAGGCGCGCCTCATCGTTGTGCGCGTAACGCGAAACGAGCCAGACTCCCTGGCGAAGGCCGTAATGTTCATCGCGCGCACGCCGGCAACCGTTGCCGTTGTCGGGACATTTCCGCAGAAACAGGATGGATGGGATCGCTTCGGTGGAGCAGCCAGCGCTGCGGCGAAAAATGTGCTGTTCTTTGTCCCCGCCGGGATGCCGGATGAAGCGCTCGGCGGCCAGGCTTATCCCGTTGGGCTCAATCTAGAGAATATCCTGACCGTGGCTCCGCTGACGCCCAGTTCCGCAGAAAATGATACGGCGGAAGGCGCGGCCCCGGCCGATGTCTGGGTCAAGACGCGCGAAACGCAGGTCAACGACCAACCCGTTGTCGTACCGTCAGACGGATTGCAGGCGGCTGCGCTTCTTGGCGGCTATACGACCTGTGTGCTTCGCGGTCGCGAATTTACTCAGGTCGCCGCTGCGAAGGCGGCCCTCCAGGAGTTCGCATCATCGGTTGGAGATAACGGCCCGAAGAACGTGTACGATACCGTTTGCGAACAAAACAACGAGCCCAAGCCATCACCGTAAGAAAGCCGTATAGATGGCCAGCCGCGGAGGAAGCGTGATGGACGAAGACAATATGAATCGCAAAGAGCGTCGCGCTGCACGTAAAGCCGGTCATCTCGACAGCGCCGCTTTTCTCAAGGTCGCCGACAAGTTCATCGATCTCGCCAACCGTGAAAATGCGCGCGTCAAGGCTACTGACCTGCACAATGCGTTCCTCTATGCAGCCGCGCGTTATAACGCCTTCGTCGCTAATACGGTCCTCGAAGTCGAGAACCATGAGGAATTTGTCCAGACCATGGTGAAGCAGTACGCCGAAATGCTACGGCAGAATCTGGCCGATCCAAACCTCGCAGCAAAGCCAGAGTGACCTTCCTTCGTACAGCGTAGGCACGATTACGATTTTTGCGACGGAGGTAACGCGGTGCTTTCGGTGTCCGCAGTCTCGTCAGCGGCCTCAGCTTCCGCTTCTTCCGCCTTCAACGCCGCTGCGCAAGCCGCCCCTGATGTGGCCGCTGTATCAGACCAGTCGTCCTGGGAGGTTTTTGAGGCGACTGCTTCCTCTGCCCCTTGCTTAGCCTCGGGATCAACCGCTGTAACTTCCGTCTCTTCGACAGGCTTGCCCAACGCCTCCCACTCCGCCACCTCTTCGTCCGAGAGGAACCCTCGGCCAAACCGATAAGCCGTCTTCATCATCCCCTTTGGCAGACAAACGGCGGCATCAGTATAGTCCTCGCAGTAGTCATCAAGACCATCCATATTCGCGAGGACAGGGTTGGAGACCCACAATTTGCGAAGCGCGGTATTGCGAACGTCATCCGGGACGTCGGCTTCCATGAATTGCTCGTAGTCGGAATCGTAGCCGAGCGAGTCGAAATCGAATTTCGAGAAGTCCCGGACTTCCGGCTTTTGTGCCTCTGCTTCCCCGCGGACCTCACCCTCTGAGGGGGCAGCTGAAGTCTGCTGGTCAATTTCGGAAGCAGGGGATTTACGTCCGGCCTCGGCCTCAGAGATATCAGCATCTACCTGAGCTTCGCCGGTCCTGTCCGCCTGCTTTAATCGTGACCAGCGTCCGAGAAAGCCCTCGATCCGTTCCTGGCTCATTCGTTTTCCGTCTTTCCTTGCTTGGCACCCTTTGCACCATTCACCTTGCCCATCATGGCACGCCGCTCGCTCAAAGCGAATATCGGCTCTTGTCCAAAGAGATGCTTTTCCGGCTCAAGGTGCGGCTCACGTCGACGTTTCTTGAACGTCTCTTCAACGTGGTGCTTATCAATGAAATCCCGGATGATGAAGACCAACCGCTCCGGCATCGCCACGCAGTCTACGGAATCGAGCCCCATGCTCGCATGCGGTTGCGCCTCGAAAGGCGAGGCCGTGACCAAGTGAACGTCCAGCGGGTGTTCGCTTCCGGATTCTGGATCTTCCCGCGTCACCACGTACACAGACGGTTCGCCGTTGGCCAGGTTTACGCAGTAGGCGGTCGTTTCCTTCCGATGTAATTCAAGTGGAAGGGTCGCAGCGTGGTAATGCACCACATCATCCGTACGACGAAGCTCGCGCCAATCGTCAATTGACGGCGCGTCGAGAAATACGCTGATCGGGCGCCAACGATATTCCTGCCATGGATGCGAAATGCGCTCTCGCGCGATCACAACCCCTAGGGGAATGGAGACCGCAAGGCTCATTTATTCGACAGCTCCCTACGCTCCTAGACAAAAGAAATTGTATATTGCCAATTGAACCTTCCGCAAGTGCACTTTACAGCAGTTAAGGTCATAATTGCTGCTCCTTGCCACATAACATACGGCGGTGCCCCCATATGACGCAAAAAACCAACGATTCCAAGCTGCTGGTCTGCAACTGCCAGCGCTCGATGGACATCGATGCGGCAGGCTTGAGCAAGGCTTTGGGGTTCTCGGATAAAATAGTGGTTCACCAGGAACTGTGCCGCTCCGGAATTTCCGCATTCGAATCCGGTCTCGCCAGTGGCCACCCCCTCCATGTTGCATGCACGCAGGAAGCACCCCTTTTTCTCGAAATCGCATCCGAACATGAATCCGAAGCGGAATTGCGATTTATAAATATTCGGGAAACGGCTGGGTGGTCGGAAGCAAAAAGTTCTGTCATGCCGAAAATGGCAGCGCTACTTGCCGATGCCAGCTACGAACCAGAGCCGGCGACAACGCTCACCCTTGAATCCAAGGGTATGTGCCTCGTTTACGGTTCCGGACAGGCGGCACTTGATACGGCTGCCAGTCTCGAAGGCCGGCTATCGGTTACCGTTCTCTTGAGCGATGCTGATGATGCGATACCACCGAACGTCGTTGCCCAACCGATTTACAAGGGCAAGATCCGGGCGGCACGAGGTGCGTTGGGCCGTTTTGAAGTGGTCGTCGATGGTTATGCGCCGGTGCTGCCGTCTTCGCGTGGCTCGCTTGAGTTTGCGATGCCGCGAGACGGAGCTTCCGCAAAGTGTGATCTGATCCTAGACATATCCGGAGGGCACCCACTCTTTACAGGTCACGGACGCCGCGACGGCTACATCAGTGCAGATCCGAACAACCCAGGTGCTGTCGCACGCGCGATGTTTGAAATTTCGGATCTGGTCGGCGATTTTGAAAAGCCGCGCTACATTGCGTACGACGCCAGTATCTGTGCGCATGCCCGCTCCGGCAAGGTCGGCTGCTCCAATTGCTTGGACGTCTGCCCACTGGGAGCAATTTCTCCGAACGGTGACAGCGTTTTGATCGATCCAGCCGTATGTGGCGGCTGTGGCAACTGTGCGGCTGCGTGTCCGACCGGTGCCGCGAGCTACGCGGTTCCACGGCGCGGTGATCTCGTGAACCGCCTTGGGATCATTCTCGACACCTATATCGGCGCCGGGGGAACGCATCCCAGGATCATGTTTCATGATGAGAAACACGGGACTGAATTGATTGGCGCCATAGCCCGCTTCGGTCGTGGCTTGCCGGCCAATGTAATACCGGTTCGTGTCAATTCCACACTCATGATCGGACACGATACGATTGCGGCTGCGTTGGCGCTCGGCGCCGATCAGGTCGCCATTCTTTGTTCACCTGAGCATCCAGAGGAATTGGAAACACTCCGTGCGCAGTGCCAGCTGGCTCGCACGATTGTTTCGGCACTCGGCTACGAGGGCGACCGTATCGTTATGATCGACGAGCATGATCCCGACTCGCTCGAGAATAGCTTGCATGACCAGACCGAGCTTACCGCGATGACGCGGAATGCTTTCTCGGCACTCGGTAGCAAACGCGAAGTCGCCCGCATCGCGCTCACCAAGCTTCACGAAAGGGCACCGACACCAACCCAGCTCGTGGCGCTTCCAGAAGGCGCTCCATATGGCCGCATCGTGGTGGATGTTAGCGGCTGTACGCTCTGTCTGTCGTGCGTGGGTGCATGCCCCGCCAATGCCCTCGGTGATAATCCGGAACGTCCGGAACTCAGCTTCACCGAAGCTGCGTGCGTGCAATGCGGCGTCTGCGTTGCCACATGCCCGGAAAAGGTCATTTCACTCGAGCCGCGTTATGACTTCTCGCCGCAAGCCCTAACCCCGACGGTGGTCAAATTCGAGGAACCGTTCAATTGCATTCGCTGCGGAACCCCCTTCGGCGCCCGTTCTTCTGTTGAGCGGGTTGTCGAGCGCTTGAAAGGGCACTCGATGTTCCGCGATGCTGGGCAACTTGACCTCATCCAGATGTGCGATACGTGCCGCATCGAAACCCTCGCCAACTCCGGGAATGATCCGTTTGCCGGAGGTGAACGGCCACGAGTTCGCACAACGGACGATTATCTATCAGCCGAGGCTGAGGCGGCACGGACCGGCAAAGCGCCAGAAGACTTCCTTAATTAGCCCCGCGGGCCTCATCAGATACGGCTCAATTGCACGCCCTCTCACGTCCGCTCAACAGGCCGTGAGAGGGCCTTTCCATTGGCGCTTGACGTGTGCATTTAAGGCAAGATGAGAAATCGCCTCGGAGACAAGTCAGATGGCTTCCAAACTGCTTATCTTGTCTGCTGGGTTGCTGCTGATCGCTGGCGTTATTGCCGCAATCGATCCGGAGCGCGGAAACAACCAGCCGCAAACGCGGCTCGTCGGCAATGCATGGTGAGGCGAAGCCCAACACAGGAAACATGAGAAACGACGTCGGCCTTCTCTCCCCCTCCCCCCGAGCCGGCGTCCAACGGGTAGAGGTCTCAGTGAGCAGCACCAACTGGGACCTCTCCCCGATCCCTTGATCAGAGATTTCTTACGTCGAAGATCAAACGGAGGTGAGAAGGGGTAAATTCGTGATAAGATTCTGCGGCTTCATCTTGACCCGATCTTGAGCGGTCTGAGCCAATGCCAGATAAATGGGTCGCCCCTTCACGCGCTCGATAACCAAGCGCTCGTCCGGTATTTTCATCCGGAACAAACCGATCAGGCGTGTCATACTGTCGGCCGGAGGCGCATTTCCCTCATAGAGCGCATTGAGAATCTCCGTAGCCTCGCGGTCTAGGCCGATATGCCAACGCCAATCGCTATCCTCGATACGCGGACGCGGTTCGACTGTGACTTCGATACGGACAAGGTGGTTCAACCACCCTTCGATCACACGGGCGAACGCATCCAACGCTGGCTGTTCAAAGCGAAAATCGACGACGGTATCGAAACGGTCGGATCGGCCCCAGTAGATGTCCTTATTGTCCTCGCTCAGAACGTCGAGCGTGACACTCTTCATCTGAGTGCCCGTTTCAGCCAAAAGCTGCCCGAGACCCGTGTCCGTGCCAGTGCGCGCATGCATGTCGACGATCTCTTCATCGGCCAGCATTAAACGGCCATCGTCAGTCGAGACTGATTGTTCGCGGAAAAAAATCTCCGCAGCACGCAGTCGGATCGGATCACGCACATCCTTCAAGATATTGCGCAGAATGAGATGCACCATCTGATCGACGAAGACGGGCGGGACGACCGGCGTGGGATGGCGCATCAACGCGAGGTAAGCCCCCTCGATCGTGCGCGCACTCTTCAGCAGGTCACGATAAGCGAGAACGACAGCATAGTTCTCCGCTGCATCACGATCGGCGAGAGTCGCAAGACGCGCATCGGAAACGACCAGGAAGGGATCTTCCATAAGCTCGTCGTGGAGCTTGACCTCCTCGGCGCAGCTTTCATCAATCGGATGAATCTCGGGGCGCGTCAGATAGGCCCGAATGAAATCTGGTGTGACTTCCAACCAGCCTTCTTCACCTACGTTCAGCAGGTGCATTCCGGCTGATTTCCAAAAATCACGTTTCATCAGGCTCAACTTTCCAGACACGGGCGTGCAAAGGTTTGTCCGTCGGCGGGCGAATGGTGCGGAACTCTTCTTTTATGGCTCCGTCGGCATCCAGAACGCGACGCACAGTGAATACCGTGTTTATCGGCGCATCCTGTACGAGGTCGGTTATGAAAAACAGTTCTCCGCGTGCCGCTGGAAGCGCCGCTTCGATGTCGGGCGCACCGTATCGGGTAACGAAATGCTGCGCGAGCCGATACTCAGCTTCATCATAGTCCGAGCTTTGCGCCTGGGCTACGACCGCGAATGTGGAACGGCCAAAACTTGTCAGACCGAGGAAGCCATTCGCGAAAGCCTGGCGAAGCTTCCCGGCAATCGCACTTTTGTCGAGATCAGCGAACTCAAACGCTCCCGAGATCGCCCATTCGTCTGGTTCGGCGGCTTTTTCGAACACGTGCGCATCACTCATGTCGAAGTTGATGGTACGCAGCAGTTTGTGGCCGCTCATCCTGTTAAATCCATCCCAGCTGCCGGTGCGCCCGCTTCGCTTTCAAGCGCTATTGTCTTGCCGTCAGCGAGCCGAACAAGCAATTGCATCTCATCTGACATACCTAATGCGCGCCCGCGAACCAGCCGGCCGCCAATACTAAAAGCGGCTTCGTGTTCATAGCCCTCGACGCGGCCGATGAACGGACCCGCGACAGCTTTGAAACCGTCATCCTGCCAAACCTGCAACCACGAAAGCATATGCGCACTCAGGGAACGCAGAATCTGGGTACGGTCGACATCCCCGCCCCCTTCATCAAAGACTGATGTCAGTTGCTCTGCTTCTCCTGGTTCACGGTCTATGTGTGGGCTTGCGACCTGAATGCTCGCGCCGACGACCAGCCAATCGGGAACATCATCCGGACCAGATTGCGCGAGCGCGAATTTCACTTGTCCGACAAATGCACCGTTGAGCAGGATGCTATTGGGCCAGCGCAGGTGGACTGCAGTCTTCGGCGGCATCAGTGTGCCGAGGCTGTCTGCAATGGCCGAAAAAAACAGCGGCTTGATCTGTAATGCCACACGGCGCGAAACCTCTGGCTCCAAAATTAAAGCCATTTCGGCCCGTTGCGTACTTCTCGCCCAAACGATGTCCGCCGCGCCAAGCTCGCCACTAGCGGCGCGACGGCAGGCTGTCTCGAATGCTTCGGCCGGTGCCTTGATGGCATGGCCCGTCAAGATCGGGGGAAATTCTGGATCCGGCAAATGCATGTCTCTTCTCGCGCGGTGGGACGTGCTCCGGATAAGGCCATCGATCAGCCTAGATCGATCTCACCCTCAACAACGTGATTGAGATCGGTATTCTCCGAAGTCAAAACAACACGAACCTTCAACTTGCCACTTGTCAATCCGCGCTCGCGAACGAGCGCTTCGATCTCGTGTTGTGACGTTACGCCAACCTGCTTGAGGAACTTGCGCATCGATAGGTTGAACTTTTCTTCGTCCATTTCACATCCTCTTATACGTAGAGATCGGGACTTGTCTCTCATTTGCATGATTGAGACACTGCGCCTTATCGGCACGCGGGAACGACGGGCTTTCTCGCGTATGATGTCTTTGACATCATCTCGATGGCCTGCTGCGCAGTGACGATACGCGGGGTCAGGCATTTGTCCGGTCCAGATAATCAGCCTCACAAACGAACGTTGCGATCCGCGTAGGCATCCGATGAGGAGACGCGTGTGTAATTCAACGTCACTGCGGCCGCAGCTGCAATGACCGCAAGGATAACGAGGCTCGAAAGAAATGCCTTCATGGCTTGTCTACTCCCAATTCGTTTGCTGGCGCACTCGGCTTCTTCGGATCGCTATTTTTCTCGTCAAGCTTATCCGATCCGCCGGGGCGGGTCGCTTCTTTAAGATATGAAATTAGATCATCGCGCTGTTCAGGGTCGGTCATCTTCTGCAGCGGCATTTTTGAGCCCGGCGTGAAGACATCCGGTCCGAGTTCAAAAAGCTTGGAGACGGTTTCCTCGGTCCAGATGATGTCGAGGTCCTTCAAGGGCTCCGAGTACGGGTATCCCGGGAGCGCTGCGATCTTTCTCCCAAATATGCCGTAGAGCGTTGGACCAGCGCGATTTTTGCCATCAGGTTTCAGCGTGTGGCAGACGCTGCATTTCCGCGCGAATTGAATACGGCCGCGGGCAAGAGGATCGTCGCTGGCTTCGCTCAACTGAAACCGCCGCGGATAGGGACTGTCGATGGGCTCGAAGGGTTGACGCGGCGTGATCTGCCAAGCCGTCACAAAATCATCCAGACCGCCCAGATATATTCTCTTTCCATCGGACGCGAAATTCATGGCCCAGATTGGACCGTAGGGGTTTTGATATTCCTCGATCAACGTGAAGTCCGCTGAGCGATAGACCCGGACAGTGCCGTCAGCGCCCCCCGTCGCCAAAAGGCCGGGCTTGTCTGTCGCAGCAAGAGACAGGATCGGGCGTTCGGAGCTCTTTAATTCTGCAACGACTTCCCCTGTGCGCGCCGATACGACGCCAGCGGTGCCGTTCAGACCGCCAAAGGCCAGATTCTCAGTGCCGGGAAGACGCGCGAGAACATTGATCCCCCAGCCCAGCCTGTAGATGGGACGCTGGTACGCGCCGTCCGTGACCTTGAAAAGGCGGATCTCGCCATCATAGCCAGCCGTATAGACGTCTGCGCCGTTCGCGGAGAATTCGACATCGTTGACTGGCCCGCGATGCCCCTCGAGCACGGGGCCGGGCACGAGCCGCTCCAGATCCCAAAGCCGGGCCGTATGGTCCCAACTCGCCGTCGCCGCCCAGCGGCCACCCGGCGAGACTGCAAGCCCCACGATTTTTCCCTTGTGACCAGAAAAGCGATGCAACGCCTTACCGTTTTCGAGGTCCCACAGGACGAGCACACCGTCGTCGCCCGCAGCGAGCGCCTTTTTGCCCTCTTCTCCTACGAAGGCAACGGCATTGACGGCACCGTCGTGTTCGTCGAACCGCCGTCCCTCGTCAACCTTCTCGCCGGAGACATCCCACAGCATCATCGCGTAGTCGAAGCTACCCGTAAGGACGCGTTCATGCGCTCGGTCGACGCTTATGGCTTTGACGGGACCGCCATGTCCGACCAGATTGCCATGCGCGGATCGGCGTTCCGATGCATCTGGCAACCCTTTTGGAGCCGGAGCCTGCATAGCCTTCGCGGAGGATGTACCTGTTGCGGGAGAGTCGGCGGCCCCGCCCGTTGCGACGGCCGGTCCTGCCAACGTTCCCAGCGCCACCAGCATCCAAACGGCCGACCAAATGGCCAGCCGTTTGCTGCGCAGGACGCGCGCTTGCAGGCTATTGTGCCTCATAGCCGGCTACTCGGCGGGTACTGGCTGACCTGACGGACGGTGCGCTTTTCCGGCTGCCAGTTCCTCTTCCGCCCAAACGCTGTGGTGTTCCTTGGCCCAATTTGTATCCACCTGTCCGGTTCCCATGGCATCGAACGCACCCTCCATGCCAAGCGTTCCGATATAGATGTGGGCGAAGATCACGCAGATCAGGAACAGCGCCATGATCGCGTGCCACAACGAGGCCAATTGCTGCTCCTCATTAGCGGTCAACTGCGTCGGCAAATCGAAGCCGATCATGTTCAATGCCGCAAACGTCTTTGAGAACATCGGCATGTCGAACGGGAACATCAACGAGAGGCCCGAAAGCGTAATTGATATGCCGCTCAACATGATGAGCCAGAAGAGAATTTTCTGACCTGCATTGAACTTGCGGGCCGGTGGATGCACGCCGCGCGAGAACATACCGCCGCCCTTGGCCAGCCAAATGAAGTCTTCCTTGCTTGGGAAGTTATGGCGCAACCAGAGGACGAACGTGATTAGGAGGCCGGCCATGAATGCGAAGGCGACATAGTTGTGCAACCACTTGGCGACGATCGACATGCTTGCGAACGCTTCTTTACCCATGACAGGGATCAGTACGTAGCGCCCGTACAGCACGTTCAGGCCGGTCAACGCCAGAATGATAAATGACGTCGCTAGAAGCCAATGGCCTGTACGCTCGAGATAGTTGAAGCGCTCGATCGTGGCACCCGACTTGCCATGTTCGATACGGATACGGCCACGGATGAGGAAAAACAGCGCCAGAAGGCCCAGGATTCCGGCCATCGCGTAGGCACCATAAGTGGGCAACGGGCCATTACGTACGGCACGCCAAGTTTCGCCAGAGGAATCGACCAGCACGCCGGCCTTCTTGTCCATGATCGAGACCTGACCCTGAACGCCCTGGCGTAGTTTCGTCCAAAGCTCGATGTCGTAGCTTCCACCTTTTTCAGGAACGACCATAGGAGCTGTGGCGCCACCGTTTACTGCTCCGGCCGGCGGGCGCACGTTGGGATTGCCCGAGGAGGATTGGGCAAAAGCCGGTTGCGCGGCCACGATGAATAGTGCCAGCAGAGCGATCAGCGCATTCCACAATGCCCAACGCTCAGCCCCACGCTCCCCGTTATTTTTCAACTCAGCCATGGCTGTCTCCCTAGAGCCTTCTCCACCTATTCCTCAGACCAAGCTGCGCAGCCGCTGAATTATTCTTGTTCTCGCAGCCGGCTGTTGGCCTGCGCTCCTTCACACCCCTCAATTTCCCCGTAGGTTCTGAGCACGTGCCCGCAGTTCTTCGACCTGCTGCTTGCTCAGCTTCTCATCCTTCTTGCCGGCATAAACGCCAGGCGTGTGCATGAGGGGGCGGTTCTGCTCCGCCTCGCGGCACGCAGTTAACGACAGCGCGAGCCCTGCCGCAATAAATGGTGCCAAATACGTCGCCGACTTCATTGCCGAATTCCCCCACGCTCAATGTCGTTCATGATGGGTCATACCGATCGGCTGCGAGCGATATTGGGCTTTCCATAGATCGCTCTGCTTCATGATCGCGCAAGCGTTCAGGAATTTCCATAGTTGTGTGCGCGGGCGGCCAGATCAAAAAGTATGATCCCGTAATGTTTCTGGTTTCGGGCACGAAACGGGGCGGCTTATGCCGCCCCGATCGTTACTTCGATGCTGTCGGATGGGCACGACCTATCCTTGAGGACCAGGATAAGCCTTACCCCAACCCCAGGCGCCGGAACCGAACCCGCGGGCCACGACACGTTCGCGATAAATATCGGAGACGATATCGCCATCACCTGCGAGCAGCGCTTTGGTCGAACACATCTCTGCGCAGAGCGGCAGCTTGCCTTCGGCGAGACGGTTGCGGCCGTACTTCTTGAACTCGATGTCCGAATTCGCCTTCTCCGGCCCACCTGCGCAGAACGTGCACTTGTCCATCTTGCCGCGTGATCCGAAGTTAGACGCCTGAGGATATTGGGGCGCACCGAACGGGCACGCGTAGAAGCAATAGCCGCAGCCGATGCACAGGTCCTTGTTATGCAGAACGACGCCTTCGTCGGTCTGGTAGAAGCAGTCGACGGGGCAGACGGCCATGCACGGTGCATCAGAGCAGTGCATGCACGCGACCGAAATCGACCGCTCACCCGGTTTGCCGTCGTTGATTGTGACGACACGCCGACGGTTTACGCCCCACGGCACTTCGTGCTCGTTCTTACAAGCGGTGACGCAAGCGTTGCACTCGATGCAGCGTTCAGCGTCGCAGAGAAACTTCATACGTGCCATGGATCAGGCCCTCCAGATCTTGCAGAGCGTGGTCTTTGATTCCTGCATCTGCGTGACGGCGTCATAGCCGTAGGTTTGCGCTGTATTGCTGGCTTCACCCAATACGTAGGGATCTGCACCCGGAGGATACTTCGACCTGAGGTCTTCACCCTGGAAGTGACCACCGAAGTGGAAGGGCATGAAGGCGACGCCAGACCCGACCCTTTCGGTGACCAAAGCCATAACCTTGACCTTGCCCTTTTCAGGGCCCTCCACCCAAACAGTCTCGCCGTCCTTGATGCCGAGATTGTTGGCGTCCTTGGGATTGATTTCGACGAACATGTTTTGCTGGAGCTCGGCCAACCACGGGTTCGAACGGGTCTCGTCGCCGCCGCCCTCGTACTCGACGAGGCGCCCTGAGGTGAGGACGATCGGATAGCTGTCGTAGAGCTTTTCCTCCATCGCCTTCTTCTGGATGGTCTCAAACAGGACCGGTAGGCGATGCAGCTTACGATCCGTGAACGTTGGATAAGAGGCGACAAGATCTGGCCGCGGTGAATACAGTGGCTCGCGGTGAAGCGGAACAGGGTCGGGGAAGGTCCAAACCACTGTGCGGGCCTTAGCGTTCCCGAACGGCGCCAAGCCGTGCTTGATTGCAACGCGCTGGAGGCCACCGGACATATCCACCTTCCAGTTGACCTTGCCCATAGCTTCCGGATCGCTGCTTCCGGCCACCTTTTCGATGGCAGCTCTTTCCTCTGCCGTCAGGTCACCTGCCCAGCCGAGCTTGTCGATCATGGCATAGGTAATCTCCGGATACCCATCCTTGATCTCCGAGCCTTCGGGGTAAGATTCGACTGCGAGCAAGTTGTCGGCGTCGGGGTTCCCCTTCGCCCACTTCTCTGGCGCAGCAACACCGAACCGGGCGCGGAAGCAGAGGCCACCTTCGGCAACCGGCTTCGAGGTGTCATAGAGCACCGGCGTGCCAGGATGCTTCAGCTCGGCGGTGCCCCAGCATGGCCATGGCAGACCGTAGTAATCGCCGTCGCATGGGCCACCATTGGCCTTCAACGTTCGTTTGTCGAAGGTGTGCTGGTTGGCCATGTGCAGTTTCAGCCGGTCAGGGGACTGGCCCGTGTAACCAATGGTCCACATGCCTTTGTTGAACTCGAGAGTCGTGTCTTCGACATTCGGCTCGTTGTTTTCGACTTTGATGTTTTTGAACATCTCTTTGTCGAATGCGAACTTCTTGGCGAAGAGATACATGATCTCGTGATCGACCTTGGATTCGAAGAGTGGCTCAAAAACCTTTTCGCGCCATTGCAGCGAGCGGTTTGACGCGGTCACGGAACCCGACGTTTCAAGCTGCGTGGCTGCCGGCAGGACATAAACGTTGTCGCTGCGGCCATGCATCACTGCTGTTACCGTCGGATAGGGGTCAACTACGACGAGGAGATCAAGCTTCTCCATCGCTTTCTTCATATCCGGCCCGCGCGTTTGCGAGTTGGGAGCATGACCCCAGAAAACCATCGCACGGACCTTGTCGCGTTGCTCGATGTTCTCCTTATCTTCGAGTACACCGTCGAACCACCGGCTGACGGGGATACCCTTGGCCTCCATCATCTCCTTATTTTCGAAACGTGAGAGGAGGTAGTTGTAATCGGTATCCCAGACTCGGGCCCAGTGTTTCCAGGATCCTGTCGCCAGACCGTAGTAGCCCGGCAAGCTGTCCATCAGCACGCCGAAGTCGGTTGCACCTTGCACGTTATCGTGGCCGCGGAAGATGTTGGCGCCACCGCCTTCGACACCGATGTTGCCCAGCGCCAGCTGGAGCACGCAGTAAGCGCGTGTGTTGTCGTTGCCGTTCGCGTGTTGTGTACTGCCCATACACCAGACCAACGTGCCGGGTTTGTTTGTGGCGAGTGTCCGCGCGACGCGATGCAACTGCGAGCCGGGAACGCCGGTCACCTTTTCGGTTTCTTCCGGGGTCCACTTCTTCACTTCTTCGCGAACGGAATCCATGCCCCAGACGCGTTTGCGGATGTACTCCTTATCTTCCCAGCCATTTTCGAAGATATGATACAGGATACCCCAGATCAGAGCGACGTCCGTACCGGGGCGGAACCTGACATATTCGGTGGCGTGTGCCGCGGTGCGGGTAAAGCGCGGGTCGCAGACGATCAGCGGCGCATTGTTCTGTTCCTTGGCCTTCAAGATGTGCTGCATCGCGACGGGATGCGCTTCGGCGGCGTTACTGCCGATGAAGAACATCGCCTTCGAATTCAACATATCGTTGTAGGAGTTGGTCATCGCGCCATAGCCCCAGGTGTTGGCAACACCTGCGACCGTGGTCGAGTGGCAGATGCGCGCCTGGTGGTCGACGTTGTTCGTGCCCCAATAGGCCGCGAACTTGCGCATCAAGTAAGCTTGCTCGTTAGAATGTTTCGCGGAACCCAGCCAGTAGACAGAATCTGGACCCGACTCTTCACGGATCTTCATCATCTGATCACCGATCTCGTCGATCGCCTGATCCCATGTGATCCGCTTCCACTTTCCGCCTTCCAACTTCATTGGATACTTCAAGCGTCGTTCGCCGTGAGCATGCTCACGTATCGACGCGCCTTTGGCGCAGTGCGAGCCGAGGTTGAACGGGCTGTCCCAACCGGGCTCCTGCCCGATCCAAACACCATTTGAGACTTCAGCAATTACCGTGCAGCCCACCGAGCAGTGGGTGCAAACAGATTTACGCGTTTCAAGTTTGCCGGCTGCTTTTGGAGCAGCCGCGTGCGCGCGCTGAACGCGCCCTCCGACAAACGAAGTCGCGGCCGCAACGCCCCCAACGGCAAGTCCAGAATTGCGGAGGAAGGACCGACGGTCGATCGCGCCACCGGGAACGGCATCACGCAGCACCGCAGTAATACCTTGGCGAGGCGTTACACCGGAAACCTTTTTCCTGAGCATATCTCTTCTCCCATGAGCGGAAGCCCGCGCGTTCGCGATAGGGTTCGCGCGACGCGTGCTCCCGAGCTCAATTCATCACATGAATTTTGCGAGTTCGTAGTAGCGCTTTACGTGTTCGCTCTCACGGTAGGTCTGGCCGGGCTTTGGTTCAGCCTCGACCTCAGCTGCCAGTGCTGGACTTGCCGCAGCCACTGCTGCCGCGCCACCACCGACCACGCTCGCGCCGGCAAGTTTAAGAAAACTACGCCGGTCGGCTGCCGCGGCCTTCTTGTCATTTTGCATCGTCCGCTCCTCCTTTTGCCCGGTCCGACAACCGGGCCTCCTTCGTGCATTGCGTGCCTCTCGACGCCCAGAGGCATCAGGGTTGAAGCTGCAGAGACACTGGTCAGCTTCGGCCTTAGGAAAAAGCGCGTTAGACGTACTCAAACGCGCGTTTTTCAATCTCCATAAACTCGACGCCTATGCGGCCCAGGGCGGCATAGAACGAAGACTGATCTGTCTCAGAGAGATCCTTGAAGAAATATGGCGCCCAAGACACCACATGCGTTTCGAAGAACTTCCGCTGACGCTCCAAGTCGACTGGACCTACGAGCGATCCGTCGACGAGACCTGCCATAATTTCGAGGACACTCGCGATATGGTCCTCCGGCTCCTTGACCGACGGATCGCGCTCGATGCCGAGCGCAGCCATATCCAGACGCAGTCTGGCAAGTGGCTTTTCATGTAGAAAGCCGGTCAAATAGTAGGAGGCGAATGGAACCAGTACGCCGCGACCAAGACCGATAAACAAGTCGTGGAAGTCGTCATCGGCAGCGACTTCATCCGTCGCAGCAGCCGCCTTAGCAAACTTTGATATTGCCTGACCTAATGGGCTCTCGTCGCCAGTCAGTTGTGCTGCGTGCTGAAGTTCCGATTTCTTGACTGTTTGCGTCAAGTATGCACATATGAGCCGGTACAGATCGGCTCGCAGGTCCTCCTCGGATCTGTCTGCGAAATCTTGTTGCCTATCCCTGGGCAGCGGTTTCGCGACCAACGCGACCCCTCCCTTGCGCCTGCATTAGGTGTGTGAACAATTCCGCTTCAGACTGCGACGAAATATGCCGATCTGCAAGGCAGATTCATTGGTATGCCAGGAACCAAAGCACTGATTTTTCAAAGCTATCTCGCATCACAGCATGCATAAATTATGCTCTGTTTGCTGTTTTTTTCGTCGTATTCTAAGGTCTGGTAAATTTATCAATTGAACGCGCAAATTTGCATTTTCACATTGCTGCAGCGCATTCATGCTGAGGCTTGCACTTGCGGCGTGCACCGATAGGCTGAGGTACGGTCGCCTAAACGGTGCGCAGACCCTGCTTCTGACATTCTGCGCTGACCATATAGCAAACGGCCAATTGGATCGCCGATCATGCTCGCTGGATGCGTTCAATCTAGGATCAAAATCATGCGCCGGATCGGCAAGTAGGGAAAGAAATATCTCAAGATGGCTGCCGAAAGTCACAATCAGCATGTGCCCGCGCTTGAAAAAACTGCGCCGATGATCGACCCCTTCGGTCGTCACGTCTCCTACTTGCGCGTCTCGGTTACAGACCGTTGCGACTTCCGATGTGTCTATTGCATGTCGGAGCATATGACGTTTTTGCCGAAGAAGGATTTGCTGACGCTCGAAGAACTCGACCGGCTGTGCTCCGCATTTGTATCGAAGGGTGTCCGCAAGCTTCGGATCACAGGTGGCGAACCCTTGGTCCGTAAGAACATCATGTGGTTGTTTCGAGCTTTGTCACGCCATCTGGACGCAGGCGACCTCGAAGAATTGACCCTGACAACCAACGGTAGCCAGCTCGCTAAATTCGCGACTGAGCTTTATGACTGCGGCGTGCGCCGGATCAACGTTTCACTCGATACGCTGAGCCCGGACAAGTTCAAGGCCATCACCCGCTGGGGGGACTTAGAAACGGTCTTGAAAGGTATCACCGCCGCGGAACGCGCCGGGATCAAGATCAAGATCAATGCGGTCGCCCTGAAAGGCGTCAACGACGAAGAGATCGACGATCTGATGCGGTTCGCGCATGGCCGTGGTGCCGACCTCACGCTCATCGAAACGATGCCAATGGGCGATATCGAAGGCGATCGCACGGACCAATACTTGCCGCTTTCACTCGTACGCGCTCAGCTCATGGACCGCTGGACGATGCATGACATCCCCTACAAGACTGGCGGCCCGGCTCGCTACGTCGCTGTCGAGGAAACCGGTGGGCGGCTCGGTTTTATCACTCCGATGACGCACAATTTTTGCGAAAGCTGCAACCGCGTACGTCTGACCTGCACGGGCACGCTCTATATGTGCTTAGGACAGGACGACGCGGCAGATCTTCGCGCGCCGCTACGGGCCAGCGATGACAATGACGTCCTCAGCGCAGCTATCGACGAAGCCATCGCGCGCAAACCGAAGGGGCATGATTTCATTATCGACCGGCGCACAAAACGCCCAGCCGTATCACGTCATATGAGCGTGACCGGCGGCTAGAAATGGATGGGCCGGGAGCGGGTTTGGCTTTGCGCGGCTCAATCTATCAGCTTAAGAGCCGCTGGACGGCAGCACGCATATCCTCAAGCGCAAACGGTTTGAGTAAAAACTCGTAACGTGCGTTGCTCAATCCGTTAACGCGTTCCAATTCTGCGTGATGCGCCGACATCAAGAGGATCGGCATATCGGCTGCGAAAGTAGCAGCACGCTGGCATAATGTGATCCCGTCCAAGCCAGGCATATCAACATCCGCGATCAGCAATGCGAAGGTCGCACCGGGCGCTGTAAGTTGTTCGAGCGCTACGTTGCCATCCTCAGCTACCGATACATCGTGGCCATCACCCTGAAGCGCGTGCTTTAAAAAATTTAGCGTCGCGGTGTCGTCGTCGGCCAACAGGATCTGCATCTTCGGACACCTCAGGACGCTAATATTTACCATATGGGATAGGGCACCAGGGCGCGCGCCAGCTTCATCCACGTGCCATCCTGGCGACATAGGGAAGTTCACGGTAGCGATGCGCTAGATCCATACCGTAGCCGACGACAAATTCGTTGGGACACTGGAAAGCGCGAAAATCGACCTCGAGTTGCACCGCCCTGGGAATGAGCTTTTCCAACAGAACACAGGTCAGAATATTGCGCGCGGCGCGCGCACTCATCAGGTCTTTTGCGAACGCCAGCGTGCGACCGGAATCCAGGACGTCGTCGACAATCAGAACATTGCGTCCGCGAACGTCCAATTCTACGTCACGCAGGATGTCAACGGTGCCCGATGAAACCTTGCTCTTGCGATAGCTCGACAGGGTTATGAAATCGACTTCCGGCTCAATGCCGACGGCGTTTAATGCGCGGATCAGGTCAGCCGCAAAAACGAAACTGCCTTTCAAAACCGCGACGACGATTAGATTTTCAAGCTTGCGCGCGGCAATTTCCACCGCAAGCGACTGAAGGCGGGTTGCAATTTGGTCAGAGGTGAGGACAACCTCGAGATTGGTGGCCGTCTGGTTTTTGGTCGCGGACGTGGGTTGGCTCATTTTCTCGTTGCCTTGTCTTCAGAAACTGTGGTCTGGGCTGTTGCACAGACCTGCGGTTCGCTTCTATCCAGTCTCTAGGTATCGACGGAATATGATAGTCACGCAATTGCGTACACAATGGGGGCCCACATTAACACTTGCGTACACGAGGTGGCCACATTCCTCCTTGATTGAACGCTAGCCTAGTCTGGCGCGCCTTGCGCCAAGCCTTTTCAATGCATGCAACCTTCTTGCAGAACTGACTGAGCACAGCACGTGATCCGACTGAACAATGTTGCTTTGCGCTATGATCGTGGACCTGACATCCTGACGGACGTCAATTTTCACCTGCGTCCAGGTTCGTTCCACTTCCTCACTGGTCCTTCCGGCGCCGGGAAGTCTTCCCTATTGCGGCTCCTGTTCATGTCCATCCATCCGACGCGGGGTCAAATTCATCTTTTCGGCCAGGATGTCAGTAAGATTACGACAGCCAAGCGCGCGCAACATCGGCGCCGCATCGGCATCGTGTTTCAGGATTTTCGTCTGCTCGATCACTTGACCACCTGGGAAAATATCGCACTTCCTTTGCGCGTCGTCGGCAAACGGATCGACGATTATCGCGAGGACGTGACGGATCTTTTGCAATGGGTCGGGCTCGGCGATCGCATGCATGCCTATCCCTCGATTCTGTCGGGCGGTGAAAAGCAGCGTGCCGCTATTGCCCGCGCCGTCATCGGCAAGCCGGAACTGCTTCTGGCCGACGAACCGACGGGTAACGTCGACCCGCAGATGGCCCGCCGGCTTCTGCGGCTGTTTATCGAACTCAACCGGCTTGGGACATCGGTCGTGATTGCAACGCACGACCATCAACTCATGCGCCAGTTCAAGGCGCCAAGATTGGAATTGCACGACGGTCATGTCAGGATCGTTTGACACCACAGGAGGCCGACCGGCTCGTCAGCGGTTCTCGGACGCTGACGCGCTGGATGATGTCGTGACAGGTCCGCCCACACGGACGGCGCGGCCACGCCTCATACCACAGCGACGCCGCGAACCGTCCGGCGGTCCGTCGCGCAGTATCCGGATCGATAAGAACGGCGGCCAGGGTGCGGTCGTACCTGCCGGGTCGGTGACGGGTAGCTCACTCAACCTCGTTATTACGATCATGTGCTTCCTTGCGTGCCTGACAGCAGGCGCCGTTTACATGATCAATCAATCTGCGGATGCATGGCTGCGTGATGTCGCCAGCGAAGTTACCGTTCAGGTAGAGCCCCGCGAGGGCAGCGACATCAACAAGGTCGTGGATGACGTGGCTGCTTATCTACGTGCTCAGCAGGGTATCGCAGCCGCCACGGTATTGAGCCTTGATAACGCAACACATTTGCTTGAGCCCTGGCTTGGAAAGTCCGACGCACTGGAATCCCTGCCCGTGCCAAGGCTCATCGCTGTCGAACTGAATCGCGGCGCTCCACCCAACTTTGAAGCCCTATCGCGCGAACTCCAGACGCGGTTCACAGGCGTCACACTCGACGACCATCGCCAGTGGCAGACACAGATCCGGACGGTGACTCGCTCTCTGGCTCTTGGCGGGATCGCCATCCTGCTTCTTGTTGCCGCCGCCACGACAGCGATCATTGTCTCAGCAACGCGCAGCGCCATGGCTTCAAACAGGGAGATTGTCGAAGTTCTTCACTTTGTTGGCGCTACCGACGGCTTTATCGCGCGTGAGTTTGAAAAGCACTTCCTTCGTCTGGGCATTCGTGCCGGCGTCGTTGGCGCCGGGTGCGCCATGCTCGTGTTTTTGCTGATGCCCATCGTGACGCTGCTCTTGGGCGGCGGCTCCATGACCATGGTGGAACTCAACCGGCTGATCGGCACCGGCACGCTCGATGCTGCTGGTTACGTTCTGTTAGGCATCGTCATCGTCGTGATTGCCGCGCTTTGCATGCTGACGTCACGTTTCGGGGTCTATCGCATTCTCAACAGCCGCAACGATTAGTAACGCCGGAGAGCGCGTGCTTGCCGCAACACTGCCAGCTTCGTATTCTGGCACTCAGAAGCGTGGCGGGACGGGGCGGTTGCAGGCTCGGCACGTTTCGGGGGATAAGGGGCGACGCCCAAGAGCGAAGTCAATGAACCGAATGGACCCGGGTCTTCAGACGACCGGGCCCGATTGTTGTTTGGCATCATCACTGGGCGCTTTCGATTTGCAGGTGGCCTGACAGAATGACCCGCGGGTTGAAATGGCTAATCGGGTTGTTTGCGATGAGCGCGGGGCTCGTCGTGTTCGGCTTCGTGTTGTTTGCCAGCATCGTGATGCGCGACCCGGAGCCAGACAATCAAAAGGCCGATGCCATCGTCGTGCTGACTGGCGGTGAATCCCGCATTCGCGAAGCGGCGAAGCTATTGCGCCAAGGCCGGGCCGGCCGTCTGCTGATCACCGGCGTCAATCCGAAGACGGGCAGCCGCGACATCGGCCGACTGAGCGGGCTGACCGAGGAGGAACTCGACTGTTGCGTCGATCTTGGCTACGAGGCGCTCAATACCAAGGGCAACGCCGAAGAAACTGCAGGCTGGACGCGTGCGCGCGGATACACTTCGCTGATCATAGTGACAGCCAGCTATCACATGCCACGCAGCCTGCTTGAGTTGTCGCGCGAACTTCCGAATGTCACGTTGCTGGCGCACCGAGTCATGCCGAAAAGCTTGCAGCAGAACGAGTGGTGGCTTAACCCGCGTACCGCGCGCGTCCTGCTTTCCGAATACGTCAAATTAATCCCGGCCGCGATGCGCCTTGCGGTTACACGTGTCCTTTCAGGATGGGAGGATGGCTCTGTCGCTCAGAGCCAGCCTGAAACTCCCGCCAAAATCTAAACCGGTTCTCTCATGTTCCGATCGATCCTGTTTACCGGGGTGTTCTACCTGAACACTGCTGTGTTCCTCATTCTGGGCTCACCGCTGCTCTTCGGCCCGCGCCGATGGGCGATGATGGGCCTGAAAGCGCATGCGCGCGCTTCCCTCTGGTGGATGCGGGTGATTGTCGGAACCAAGCTCGAAGTGCGGGGGCTCAAACGCCTGCCGTCCGGGCCTGTCCTTGTTTGCGCCAAGCATCAATCTGCGTGGGATACCTTCGCGCTGATCCCATTGTTTCGCGACCCCGCGATGGTAATGAAGGCGGAACTCGGCAATATCCCACTTTACGGGTGGTTTTCCCGCAAGTTCGAACACGTCCTCATACAGCGCGAGCGCGGCCCGGCGGCATTACGCCAGATGATCCGGGATGCCAAAGCCCGCGCCGAAGAGGGGCGGGAGATCGTTATTTTTCCCGAAGGAACACGTCGCGCACCGGGAGCTGCGCCTGACTACAAGCCGGGGGCTCTGGCACTTTACGACGGCCTGGACCTTCCTTGTGTTCCCTTGGCGCTCAACTCCGGCCTGTACTGGCCCCGCCGCTCTATGATCCGGTATCCCGGCACAATCATTGTGGAGATTTTAGACCCTATTCCGCCGGGCCTCCCACGCTCCGAGTTTCGTCAACGGCTTATCTCCGACATTGAAACAGCATCGGAGCGGCTGATGGCTGAAGCGGCTGAAAGCGCTACGCCCCGCCTATCCCAAATCCAACCACAGCAGAAACAAAATAAGAATATTTAGAGAACATTTATTGACGCGCGTACAGAGCGACCTTATTTTAACGGGAGTTCTCGCGCGGCTGTTTCGGTCGCACGCTATATGAGTTGGACCGACAGTAAAAACCGATGCCTCACGCCAAGACACCGGGTTTTTTTGCAGCAATCGCCGAAGCGATCTGGAACGGCAAATACCGTCTGATAGATGCGGACGGCGCAGCGGTCGACAAATCGCTCGCCGATACCTTTGCGCGGGTAGCTCGCGCGGCAGCGTCCGTCGAAAAGGGCGGTGCGCAGCAGCGCCAACGCTGGGAGAAGCGCTACTTTGAGGCGCTCGCCGACTTCGGCTTTCTGCCAGCTGGACGCATCCTCGCGGGTGCAGGATCGCAACGCGAGGTCACGCTTTTCAACTGCTTTGTCATGGGCACGGTGCCCGACGATCTCAGGGGCATCTTTGATAGCGTCAGAGATGGTGCGCTCACCATGCAAATGGGTGGCGGCATCGGCGTCGATTTCTCAACGCTCCGACCCAAGGGGGCGCTTGTCAAAAGCATCGGCGCAGACGCCTCAGGTCCGGTGAGTTTTATGGAAGTCTGGGACGCCATGTGCCGGACGATCATGTCAGCTGGGGCCCGTCGCGGCGCAATGATGGCAACGCTGCGTGATGATCACCCCGACATCGAAGACTTTATCGAAGCAAAGTCCACAGCTGGGCGCCTGACAAACTTCAATTTGTCGGTTCTGGTCAGTGACAAACTCATGCAGGCTGTCGCTGACGATGCAGAGTGGGATCTGGTTTTTGACGGGAAGGTTTACCGACGCCTACCGGCGCGGGACCTGTGGCAGCGCATTATGCGCGCCACGTACACTCAAGCCGAACCGGGCGTCATTTTCATTGATCGCGTCAACGCACGGAACAACCTTTCCTATTGCGAGACGATCCGGGCGACGAACCCTTGCGGTGAGCAGCCGCTGCCGCCATTCGGCGCATGCCTGCTTGGCTCTTTGAACCTGACGCAGTTCATCCGCGATCCGTTCACGGCAGACGCCCATCTCGACATCGATAGTCTGCAAGAACGCGTTGCTGTCGCGGTGCGCTTCCTCGACAACATGATCGATGTTACCCGCTATCCCCTGACCGCCCAAAAGCAGGAGGCGAAGGCGAAGCGGCGCATGGGCCTTGGCGTTACTGGGCTTGCCGACGCGCTGATCATGTGCCGAGAGACCTACGGCAGTACGCGCGCCCTGAAACTGGCCGAAAGCTGGCTGCGGACCATCGAGGTTACGGCCTATCGCACGAGCGTTAATTTGGCCCGAGAACGCGGATCGTTTCCACTTTGCGATGCGAAGGCGCTCCTACAAAGCCCCAACATCATCGGGCTCCCTGACGATATCAAACGCGGGATTGAAGCTCACGGCCTACGGAATGGCTGCCTGACATCGGTGGCACCAACCGGTACGATTTCATTGCTCGCTGGGAACGTTTCGAGCGGCATCGAGCCGGTGTTCGATTTTATCTACCAGCGCAATGTGCTTGACCGGCATGGCGGGACCCGCAGCGAAACCATCGAAGACTACGCCCACGCTGTCTTCCGGCGCCAATTCGGCGAGGATGTAGGGCTTCCGGACTATTTCGTACGTGCCGACCAGTTGACTCCGAGAGCACATCTGGAAATGCAGGCTGCCATCCAGCGCCATGTCGACAGCTCTATCTCAAAAACCATCAATTGCCCCGCGGAGATGACGTTCGAAGCCTTCAGCGATGTTTATTCGATAGCCTATGAGCTGGGGCTTAAGGGTTGCACGACATACCGGCCCAGCGCATTGCGTGGTGCCGTTTTGAGCCGCAGCGTGGAACAGTCACCGCCAGCACCAACCGAGACCGAAGTCAGCGGGTCGACTGCCAGGACCGGGGCACCACAGGCCCCGGTCAAGGCCGCCGCAGTCCATTACATGGCCAAACCCCTCGAACGCGAGCCAGCGCTTCAGGGCTATACTTATAAGTTGAAATGGCCGGGCAGCGACCACGCGCTCTATGTGACGATCAACGACATCGTTCGAGATGGGCGCCGTCGGCCGTTCGAGATCTTCATCAATTCGAAAAACCTGGAACACTACGCCTGGATGGTGGCACTGACCCGGATGATCAGTGCTGTTTTCCGGAGAGGTGGCGACGTATCTTTTGTGGCGGAAGAACTTACCGCCATCTTCGATCCCCAGGGCGGCCGCTGGATCGGCGGGCGCTACGTGCCTAGCCTCATCGCAGCTATTGGCGAGATCATAGAGGAACACATGCGCCGTATCGACTTTATGCCGGGCGATCAGGAGCAACATTCGCTGGGGCTGGCTCAGTTGATGAATGCCGGGTCAGAAGGTCCAACGGGCACTGATATGGCGACACCAACGTCGCGCTCGGAGATGGGCGATGCCCCCTCCGGCTTCTCAGCCCATCAAACTCCCGCTCAATGCCCGCGGTGCGGCTCGGCCCAATACGTCCGCTTGGAAGGTTGCTGGGAATGTCAGCGGTGCGGCTTTTCCCGTTGTGATTGAGTGCAGTAACACAACAGCTCAAACACCCGAATTCTTTAACAATTCTTTTTCATCTTACGTGGAACCGGTTTACCCGGTCGCTGGTTTGACACTCGTACACTTGTTGCGGGAAATCGGCACAAGCAAAATTCTCGCCGGATGGCATCGACAAGTCCGTCCATGGAGTTTTTTCGTGCAAGTTACGCTAAGAACAAGCTATTTGGTTTGCGCAGATAACGTGATGTTTACCGATTGTTGAAAAGAGTAGGCACTAGCCTTATTTCAGCGCGATAATCAAACTAAACTTGTTATTGTTGCGCTACCCTTGGTGTCGTTGTGACCGCGTGGTCCGAGGATGTATTGTAATGAGTGCGCGCATTATCGAGCTGGCTGAAGTCCGCGCAAAACGCGCTGGACGTCGCTCGCGCCCCGCGAAGGTTGCTCCCCAACCTGTCGCCCATTGCGAAAATTTCTATTTCTGGCGCGGCGCCTCAGGCAGCCGGTATGTTCATTCGATCTATTCCCTGATCGAATGCCCAGAACTTCCGAAGACAAACTACTTGCTCGTAAAGCGCGACGAGATTAGCGGGCAGCGCACGGTGCTTGGCGTTGGTCTTGCCACCCACCACGCACCATCTCTCAACCTCGCGGAAATTCGCCAGAGGGGCGCTCTTCTCGGGGCTAATGAAGTCCATGTGCACATGCTCGCCGGTTCGCTGAAGCAGGCGAAACTCATTGAATTCGATCTGCGCGCGTCCCTTTACGGGCTCGATACAGCGACAATGGTTCACCACTGAGATCTTAGCGCGAACATCTGCCTTATGAACCTCGGTATCTGCCTTACGATACCGAGGTTGTTTTATATTCAGATATTTTGAGCATTTAGCCGTTTCTAGACACGGATGCTCACGGCGTCAGTTTTCGTCCATCTTTAGAGCGGCAATGAAAGCTTCCTGCGGAATCTCGACTTTGCCGAACTGGCGCATTTTCTTCTTACCGGCCTTTTGCTTCTCAAGGAGCTTGCGCTTGCGCGTGATGTCGCCGCCATAACATTTGGCAATAACGTCTTTGCGCAAAGCGCGGATCGTTTCTCTCGCGATAATCCTGCCGCCAATCGCCGCCTGCACGGGGATCTGGAACATATGTGGCGGAATGAGATCCTTAAGCTTTTCGCACATGACGCGGCCGCGGCTCTCGGCCCGTGAGCGATGGACGATAATCGAAAGCGCGTCGACCGGCTCGGCGTTGACCAGGATCGACATTTTGACGAGGTCGCCCTCTTCATAGCCGATCATTTGATAGTCAAACGACGCATACCCCTTGCTGACAGACTTTAAGCGATCATAGAAATCGAAAACGACCTCGTTCAGTGGCAGTTCGTATACCAGCATGGCCCGCGAGCCGGCATATGTCAGGTTCTTCTGGCGGCCTCGCCGGTCCTGGCAAAGTTTCAAAACCGAACCGAGGTACTCGTCCGGCACCATGATGGTGGCGCTGATCCAGGGCTCCTCCAACCGGTCGATGCGGACGGGGTCCGGCATGTCCGCTGGATTATGCATCTCGATCATGGTCCCGTCGGTCATATGGATCTGATAGACAACGGACGGAGCTGTGGTGATGAGATCGAGGTTAAACTCTCGTTCCAATCGCTCGGTAATGATCTCCAGGTGGAGCAAGCCGAGAAAACCGCAACGGAACCCAAACCCCAATGCCGCGGAACTTTCCGCCTCGAATGAGAAGCTGGCATCGTTAAGGCGCAGGCGCCCCATGGCGTCGCGCAGATCTTCAAAATCAGCAGCGTCAACTGGAAACAGACCACAAAACACCACCGGCTGCGCCGGCTTGAAGCCAGGCAATGGCTCGGCGCACGGGCGTTTGTCATCGGTGATCGTGTCACCAACTCGGGTATCCGCGACCTCCTTGATCGCTGCGGTGAAGAAGCCGATCTCGCCCGGACCGAGCTGGTCTAACATTTCCTGCTTCGGTCGGAAGACGCCGACACGCTCGATCGGATGCACGGCGCCCGTCGACATTAGACGGATCTTCTGTCCCTTCTTCATCGTGCCTTCAATGACGCGGACCAACACGATGACGCCGAGATAAGCATCGTACCAGCTGTCAACCAGCATCGCCTTCAGAGGCTTCGTCGCATCGCCTTCAGGAGCCGGCAAGCGTTCGACAACCGCCGCTAGCACGGCCTCGACATTCACACCGGTCTTGGCGGAGATGGGGATCGCATCAGAGGCGTCCAGTCCAATCACATCCTCGATCTGCTCCTTAACCCGATCGACGTCGGCTGCAGGCAGGTCGACCTTGTTGAGGACAGGCAGAATCTCAAGGTCGTTGTCGAGCGCGGTATAAACGTTGGCAAGCGTTTGTGCCTCAACACCTTGAGATGCATCGACGACCAGAATAGCGCCTTCGCAGGCCGCCAATGAACGCGAGACCTCGTAAGCGAAGTCCACGTGGCCTGGCGTGTCCATCAGGTTCAACTGATAGGTTTTGCCGTCGGTATGCTTGTAATCAAGGCGCACTGTTTGAGCCTTGATTGTGATGCCGCGTTCACGCTCGATGTCCATCGAGTCGAGAATTTGCTCTTTCATCTCGCGCGTGGTCAGGCCGCCGGTCAACTGAATCAGCCGATCGGACAACGTGGACTTGCCGTGGTCAATGTGAGCGATGATCGAGAAGTTTCGGATCAACGATGTATCTGTCATGGCGGCTCATTAGCACCGGCTTCGTGGCGGTGCCAAGCAGATTGGAAGCCGCATCCAAGGCCACATATCCATTTTTTCCGTGCCTCTTGCCCTTGTCGAACGCGAGATGCGGTCTACCGAATGGTTAATATTGGTGGCCGGAGGCAGATCTGAAGGCCTGAAATCTTTCAGAACGTGCAAGTTTGCGGGTGACCCCGACAGTTGGGGCTCGCGTTTCTACCTCTGGCACGCTACGGTTTGGTTCGTTTCTTAGACTGATTTCCGGCGGAGAGAACTCATCCCCCAGAGTTTTCTGGCCGAGCCAAGGAGCCCCACATGGCAAGCTCATCTAAATCCAAGAACCATGCTCTGACTGAGGAGGCCCGGGAAGCGGCAAAGGCTGCATTCGATGCCCTTGCGCAATGGCGCGATGATATGGCGGCGGCCAACGAGCGTTATTCGACAAAGGTGTTCGATCAAATGGCCCAAGCGACACGGGCGATGGGCTGGCCGGACAACGTTATCGAAACAACTCGCATGCAGATGCAAAACGCATCTCAAATGCAGCTCCAGATGATGGATCAGGTGATGGAGGCTTGGTCGGAGCAGCTTAATTCTCCGACAGCTGCCATGCCGACCCCTACAGATTTCATGGAGCAACTTCAACGGATGCAGGCTGGCGCTATGAACGCCGGCACGTCGGGCTTGGGCTTCGGCAACATGCCAGGAACCGGTGGGTTCGAAGGTATGGCGATGGCTCCGTTTCAGATGTGGATGCAGGCTGCCGAAATGTGGCAGCGGAATATGGCTTCCGCGATGTCGATGTGGACCGGCGGCGCCTCTGACAAACGCAACCGCTGAGTGACTGCCGGTTTCTTGTCCGAGTGATCTTTGCATCCGCCCATGAAGGCGGATGCTTTTGATCGTTCCCCGCCTCGGGGCAGCTTACCGACCTGCCCGATTAATACCCAAAAACGAGGTTACCTGCCTACACGAAGGCCCACGTGCTCGCACGTGTAGGCACTCGGTGGACTTGACTGATCTTGAGCGATCAGGCGAGGTGCCGCCGCCCACATTTTGCAATCATATAGACGGGGAGAGTTCATATGCGATATCAGCGCTCGTTGGCCGGAGTTGCTTTGGGGTTGCTGTGTGCCGCGGCCCTGCCGGTCGGGTCGCTGGAGGCAAGTTGCACAAACCGGGGCAGCTTCTCGTCTTGGATGAAAGAATTTCGACAAGAAGCCGCACAGAACGGCGTTTCCCAACGCACGATTTCGCGGGCTCTGGATGGTGTGTCCCTTGATGAACGCATTATCAAGCGCGACCGCCGGCAAGGGTTCTTCTCTCAATCTTTCAATGATTTCTCCAAGAAGCTCGCAACAAACCACAGATTACAAGCCGGTCGGAAGAAGATCGCCGCGAACCGAAAAACATTCGAACGCGCGGAAGCTACCTACGGCGTACCAGCGGAAGTAATCACCGCATTCTGGGCGCTGGAGAGCGATTTTGGCGTGGGCATGGGTGATTATCCAGTCCTACAGGCGCTCGCGACGCTGGCTTATGACTGCCGACGGCACGAACTTTTCCGCGCGGAGTTGCTCTCCGCCCTGAAGATCATCGACCGTGGTGATCTGGATCCCGGTGAGATGATCGGGTCTTGGGCGGGCGAACTCGGTCAGACGCAGTTTCTTCCGACGCACTACCTCAATCACGCCGTCGATTTCGATGGCGACGGACATGCCAACTTGTTCAAGAGTGATGCGGACATCATCGGATCGACGGCAGCGTACATGAAGCATCTCGGCTGGCGACCTAATGAGCCCTGGCTGCAGGAGGTCGTCGTTGCTCGTGATCTGCCGTGGCAAGAGGCTGATCTTGCTATTAAGCATCCTAGATCAAAGTGGGCTGGCTGGGGCGTGAAGCTGGCAAATGGAAAAGCGCTGCCCAACGACAATCTGCCTGCTTCGCTCCTGCTCCCGATGGGGCGGACCGGACCAGCTTTCCTCGCGTATAATAATTTCGATATCTACCTAGAGTGGAACCAATCGCTCAACTACGCCACCACCGCGGCCTATTTGGCGACGCGCATTGGCGGCGCGGATCCAATGAAAGGACAGGATCGCAATATACCTTCTCTTTCAGGTCAGGAAATGAAAGCCCTGCAAAGCAGCCTGACGGACCGCGGTTATGATGTCGGTAAAATCGACGGCATTCTCGGAGCCAAGACGCGCGCAGCGGTGAAAGAAATGCAGTTGAAGTTCAACCTGCCCGCCGATAGCTACCCAACGATCGATCTTTTGAGACAATTGGGGGGCTAAGCACCGCATTTTCGAGGGGTAAACGAAAGTATCATCGTTAACCCCTCGCCGCTGCCGTTATTCAAATATCGACCAAGAAAACTGGTGAGCTACATTTTAGCGCAGGTTCTGAGACTTCAACGAAAAAGTCGTTCCAGACCTACTGTCTACGCCTTATTCCCGCAATATTTCATCTCATCTTTAGCTAGATCTAAATTCTGAAACCTATTGGCATGGTTGAAAAAAGGTTTCGTTTAGGCAATTAAGCAGCGGCTGGCTTGCATTCCCCCGGTACGCCAGTCGAATTCCCAGCAAGTTACTTCTAGCTGGCGCCTTGCGGCGCATCCGCAGGCGAAATGTGAGGGCTCGTCTCGCTGAACCATATCGCGGAACGTGCTGATTGGGGCGTTGAATAATAGTTGGGATGATTACGTGTGCATATACTCGGAATAACTACAGAAACGCATGATACCGGCGTGGCGATCCTGCGCGACGGGATGCCTCTCGTTGTTTACGAGGAAGAGCGCTTCAATCGAGAGAAACACACCAAGCGCTTCCCGCAACAGGCGCTGGCTGCAGCGTTTGACGGTTACGGGCTCAAGCTCTCCGACATCGACGTCATTACCGTTCCGTGGAATATGAATTCCTATCGGCGCACGATCGGACGCATTCTTACGCGTAAGCTCCCTCATAGCCTCAATCTGCTTTGGCCTGAAGCGCGTAAGACAACAGCGCTCGGCGCTGCGAACATGCCGCTCCGGCTCAAAACAGCGCTCGGACGGCGCTACGGTTTCCAGAATTTGCCACGGCTCGTGCAGATCAATCACCATAACGCTCACGCTGCCGTATTTTTCGTTTCGCCTTTCGAAGAAGCCACCATTCTCATTATGGATGGCTACGGTGACGAATCCGCGACCAGCGCCTATGCCGGCAAAGGTAACCGTATCGAAAAGCTATGGCAGGACGATTTCTTCGATTCCCTCGGCATGCTCTATTCGTGCGTCACGGAGCATCTCGGTTTCAAGGTATTCGAAGAAGGCACAGTCATGGCCCTGGCGGCTTGTGGCGGTCCTACATATCTCGATAAGTTCCGGGATGTCGTGCGCTTGCTCGACGGTGGGCGGATCGCGATCAACCGCGACTACATCGGCTATGATACGCATGGCTTCATGCGGCCGTTTGCGGAAAAGTTCGTCGGCTTGTTTGGACCAGCGCGCCGTCGCGAAGATCCATTAACGGACCATCACCGCGATCTCGCGTTTGCTCTGCAGGCGGTCGTGGAAGAAGCCATCATCCACATCGTGCGGGAGCTCTCGCGGCGGCATCCGTCGCGCAATCTGGTGTTGTCGGGCGGTGTCGCTTTGAACTGCGTCGCGAATGCTCGGATTCTGCGCGACACTGATTATGAAAACGTTTGGGTGCCACCCATCGCTTCGGATTCGGGCGTTTGCCTGGGTTCCACGCTCTACTATCACCATCAAACCCTCGGCCATCGCCGGGAGTATACGATGAACCATCCGTTCTTCGGCATCCAGTTCACTGACGATCAGATCATTGAAGCCCTTAATGCTGCGGGACTACCTTATAAGCGCCTCAGCGAGTCGGACTTGCTCCGCACGGTCGCGCAAGATCTCGCCGCCAGCCGGATCGTCGGCTGGTTCCAGGGGCGCGCAGAAATCGGCCCGCGCGCACTCGGCAATCGCTCGATCTTGTCAGACGCGCGCAGCCTGAAGATCAAGGATCTGATCAACGCGCGCATCAAACACCGCGAGGCGTTCCGGCCATTTGCTCCGGCAGTGCTCGTCGAGAAGGTCAGCGAATACTTCGAGTTCGATCAGGCTGACCCGTTCATGACGATGGCACCGCGACTCCGCCCGAACAAGGTCGATGTTATTCCAGCTGCGGCACACGTCGATGGCACGGGACGGCTCCAGACCGTAGAACGGACGGCTAACCCCCGCTACTACGCGCTCATTGAACAGTATGCGAAGTTGACGGGCGTTCCGGTCGTTCTAAATACCAGTTTCAATCGTCAAGAGCCGATTGTGAACACGCCGAAAGAAGCCATCTCTTGTTACCTCCGAACGGAAATGGACGTTCTCGTTCTTGGGGACTTCTATATTACCGAACGCCCGGCGCAGGCGATGGAGAAGGCACAACTGGCTTTTGCCGCTTGATGTGAACGCCGTTTCTACCTGGAGGCACGCGGGATCTTGAATGCCCGAGTGCCTCCAGTGTTGTTGCGGTCCAATGCAACGGGGCACGAGACTTTCAACAGGAGCCTTCGATGAAAAAACTCCGATTGCTTGCGATCGCTACGCTGGCGGCTTCCGCCCTGGCCGGTATCGCGGTTGCCCATGACTACGAGGCCGGCGCGTTGAAGATCGACCATCCTTGGGCGCGACCGTCGATCGGTGAAACCAAAAACAGCGCAGCGTATTTCAAGATCGAGAACACGGGTAAGGCTGCAGACCGGTTGGTATCGGCAAAAGCCGACATCGCGGAACGCACGGAACTGCATGAAAGCGTTGACGAAGGCGGCGTCGCGAAGATGCTGCCGCTTAAGGACGGCATTCCCGTTCCCGCCGATGGCGAAGCCGAACTCAAACCGCTCGGCATGCACGTCATGCTCATGGGGTTGAAATCAAAACTCGAAGAGGGCCAATCGTTTCCGATGACCCTCACGTTCGAGAAACAGGGCGATGTTCAGGTCGAGGTCAAGATTGAGGCTGGCGCCTCCGGCCACAATCATTCGCACCACCACTGATCCCTAAGAAGCACGGGATCAGCAGCTCGCATTCACTGACAACGGCCATTTGTCGTTGTCAGTGAAGTTTCACCTCGGGTTCGGTACGCCGTGTGATGGTGCGCGACAGCGTATCGAGCATGACCTTCCAGGGGCCGTGCAGTGCCCACTGATGCATCTTGTATAGCGAGCGATACATCACCTTGGCGAAGAACCCCTCGATCCACATGCTGCGGCCAGAAACAAATCCCATCAGGCTGCCGACGGTCGAATATTCACCTAGAGAGACTAGTGAACCGAAGTCCTGATATTTGAAGGGACGCAGAGGTTCGCCCTTCATTTGCCTCTGGATCTGACGCAAGACGTGCGAGGCTTCCTGGTGCGCCGCCTGCGCGCGCGGTGGGATCGGCGTTGTCTTTCCTTCCGGCACGAGATACGCGGCATCGCCAATGACGAAAATGTCGTCATCCCGCGTCGTCTGAAGGGTTGGCTTGACCACGAGTTGGTTTGAGCGGCTGACTTCAAGGCCATCGAGATCTGCCAACACGTTCGGGCCTTTCACGCCTGCTGCCCAGACGACAAGCGCCGACGGAATGAACTCGCCTGTCTGCAGCAACACGCCTTTTTCGCTAACGGAGGTCACCCTCGCGTTCGCGCGGACTTCCACCCCGAGCTTTTCGAGGATCTTCGTCGTCGCCGACGATAAGCGCTCCGGCAACGCCGGCAGAATGCGCGGTGCCGCCTCGATCAAAGTGATCTTGATGTCCTTTTCCGGGTCAATGCGATCCATGCCAAAGGCGACGACACCACGCGCAGTGTGATGAAGCTCGGCAGCAAGTTCCGTCCCGGTAGCGCCAGCGCCGATGATCGCGACATGGAGCTGGCCCGGCTCAACGGGGCCCGGCTGCGCGTTGGCGCGGAAACACGCGTTGACGAGACGCCGGTTAAAGCGCACCGCCTGCTCCTTGGTGTCGAGCATGATGGCGTGCTCCGCCACACCTTCGGTTCCGAAGTCATTCGACACGGAGCCGATGGCGATCACAAGCGTATCGTAGCCGAAGCCACGGGCTGGCGTGATCTGGCGGCCGTCTTCATCATACGTGGCGCTGCAGTAAACCAGCTTCTTCTCGCGATCGAGGCCGGTCAGCTCACCGTAGCGGTAGCGGAAGCCGTGCCAGTGCGCGTGCGCGAGGTAATCGAGTTCGTGGCGTGAAATGTCCATGCTGCCAGCGGCGATCTCGTGCAGCAGTGGTTTCCATACGTGGGTTCGCGCACGATCTAGCAACGTAATGTCAGCCCGGCCACGCTTGCCGAGTTTGCGGCCTAACCCCGTGACGAGTTCGAGGCCGCCCGCACCACCGCCAACAACGACGATGCGGTGCTTGTCGGAGGGGCCCGGCACGATCATAGGTTCGGTTGGATCACCGGAGGTGGCGATTGCCGTCTCGTTCATCGATACCTTCCCCTCTAGCCGCGGATCTCTCCGCCCGTTGCCTTTCCGACCGCCGCGATAACCTTTTCGGCGACCACTTCGATTTCCTTATCCGTAAGCGTTGCATCCATCGGCTGAAGTGTCACCTCGATTGCGAGAGACTTCTTACCTTCTGCCGCTAGATTTCCACCTTCGAAGACATCGAATACGTTGACGCTCGTTATCAGCTTCTTATCGGCACCTTGCGCAGCGCGTACCACATCTCCCGCAGCAACGTCTGCGTTAAGTACGAACGCGAAATCGCGCCGTACGGGCATCAGATCAGCCGTCGCCAGGGGCGGACGCGTCAGGCCCGAGCGCTTCTTTTCCGGTGGCAGGCGATCGAGGAATAACTCGAAGGCCGCCAGAGGCGCTTCAACATCGAGCCCCTTGAGCAGGCCCGGATGAAGCTCACCGAAGTGGGCAAGCACGACCTTTGGTCCCAACCGGAATACACCTGAACGGCCAGGGTGATACCACGCGGGCGCGTCCCGCGTGACCTGCACCTTTGTGACGTCCAACCCGAGGTTTGCAAGGACAGAGGCGACATCTTCCTTAGCGTCGAACACACCAGCTGGCTTTGCCGCGCCGTCCCAGTGCCGTCCTCCGCCGATCAGTCGTGCCGTTCCCGAGCGCACGCCTGCCGCAATAAGCATCTGTTCATCAGGCTTAGGTCCGGCATAGGCCTGGCCCAACTCAAAGAGCGCCAGATCGGGATTGCCGCGATTGCGGTTGCGCTGCGCAGCAGCAAGCAACCCGGGAAGCAAGCTTGGGCGCATGACCGACATCTCGACCGAAATCGGATTGGCCAATGTCAGCGTTTCATCACCGCCGCCGAAGGCTTCGGCCTCTTCCTTCGTGATGAAGGACCAGGTTATGGCCTCTGTGAGCCCACGGCCAGCGAGCGTGCGCCGTGTGCGGCGGACGCGAGACTGGTTGCTGGTCAATACCGGGCGAGCAACGCCGTGCATGCGCGGAAGCGGTGTCGACGGCACGGTATCGATACCGGCGATGCGGACAACCTCTTCGACGAGATCTGCGGGACCGAAGATGTCAGGACGCCAGGACGGGACTTTTACGGTCAGCTTGCCGCCCTTGCCCGAGACCTCGCAGCCTAGCGCATCCAAGATCGCTTTGATCGCAGCATCGGAGAGCTCCAACCCTGTCAACTTAGCAACGCGCGCTGTCTCGAACTGAATCTTAACGTCGGGTTCCGGCGGCTTTCCTGCCACGTTGGCACGTGACGGAGTACCGCCTGCCAATTTGAGGATCATGTCGGTTGCCAGGTCGAGGCCGGGCAGGACGGACGCGGGGTCGACACCCCGCTCGAAGCGATAGCGCGCATCTGTTACGAGACCGGTCTTGCGGCCCGTCGCGGCTGTCCGCAAGGGATCGAACCACGCGCTTTCAATCAGCACGTTTTGCGTCGCTTCGGTGCAGCCGGTATCTTCGCCACCCATAATGCCACCCAAACCTAACGGCCCCTTGTCGTCGGCAATCACGCACATGGTGTCATCAACCACATAGGTCTTCCCGTCCAGACCGAGGAAGCTCTCGCCCTCGCGGCCGAGACGGGCGCGAACACCGCCTGTCAGTTTATCGGCATCGTAGACGTGCAATGGCCGACCGCGATCGTATGAGATGTAGTTGGTGACATCGACCAAGGCATTGATCGGACGCAAGCCGACCGACTTCAGCCGGTTTTGCAGCCACTGAGGCGACGGGCCATTGCTGACGCCGCGCACGTAGCGACCGGCGAATACCGGGCAGGCATCTGCGTCGGCCTCAGAGAACTCGAGATCGATTGCGACGGGGCAATCATAATCACCCTCGACGCCCCCCAGCTTGGGCTCAGGCTTGAGCTCGCCTAATCCAGCGGCAGCCAGATCGCGCGCAATCCCGCGAACGCCGGTGCAGTCAGGCCGGTTCGGCGTTAAACCAACCTCGATAACCGGATCGTCCAGGCCCAGCGCCGCGACATAAGCTGTTCCGACTTGACCCGCGAATTCCTCGCTCACCTCGATGATGCCTTCGCTATCGTCGGATAGCTCCATCTCGGCTGCGGAGCACATCATGCCATTGGACACGACACCGCGGACGGGCCGTTTCTCCAACGTAATGCCCGAGCCCGGCACGTAAGTTCCGATGGGCGCAAACACGCCGAGCATGCCAGCGCGCGCGTTGGGCGCGCCGCAAACGACCTCAAGAGGTGGCTTGCCAGGTTCGGTTTCAACTTGCAGCACTTGCAGGCGATCCGCATCGGGGTGCGGCTTTGCTTCAAGCACCTTGGCAATGCGGAAGGCACCGAGCTGTTCGCCCAGATTCTCAATGCCATCAACCTCCAGGCCGATTGCCGAGAGTGTCGTGGAAATCTGATCCAGCGATGCGTCTGTCTCAAGATGATCTTTGAGCCAGGAGAGCGTGAACTTCATGCCGGTTGCCTTTCCCAGTCACCACTTGGTGTCATAGCACTTTTCAGTTGTCTTCGCTTTCTTTCCGGCCGCCCAAGCGCTCGCGCAGCCTCAACCGAAAGCCATGACGTTTCGATCTTTCCCGCGGCTGTCGCACCTCTCCGTACAGTGTCCTGCGTACGCGGCGCATCCGTGCCCAGATCCATACGAAGGACAGCGCGATGCGAATGAGCGTCAAGCCGTAGTAAATTCGGAAAACGAAGCAATAAATTACGAACCATTGGTTGGAGCGATCCATGAGTATCGGTGTTACCGATATCTCGAAGTGCTCCATGATGTCGAAGAAACCGCCCCGCAAGACAAGGTCGAGGCCAAACAGCGCCGCGCCAATCGGACCTGCCGAAATCGGATTGTTGTCGCTGTCGACAAAAAGGCCGATTCCATCGGACTGCAGAAACAGGCAGCTGACGACGAACAGAATGTAGAAGACGAGCATCGAGATGCCCATCGACCGGTAGTAGATGAGCACGTGACGCAACGTGTCGCCGCTGAATCCGTACTGGATCCAATCGTCGAGATCGCGATGCTTGGTGTCGTGAAAAAACCACGTCAGGATCGCCATGACGATCATGGCGATAGACAAAGCTATCGCCATGATGACGGACGCGGACATATTTATCAGCGCCGGCATCATCCAAACCTAACGACATTGTTGTGTCGTGGCGGATCGGTGGTCCAGAGCCTGTCTCACGACGACAGGCCACCGGCGAGCGTCGGTACGTCCAGCATGGAAAATCCATAATGGCGCAGCCAGCGCAGATCCGCTGAGAAGAATGCACGCAGGTCGGGGATGCCGTATTTCAGCATCGCCATGCGATCGATGCCCATGCCGAAGGCGAACCCTTGGTAGCGTTGCGGATCCAGACCGCAGTTCACCAGCACGTTGGGATGGACCATGCCGCAGCCACCGATTTCAAGCCATTGACCCGGCTTGCCGATCGCTTCCGCACCGATATCGATCTCGGCGGACGGCTCCGTGAACGGGAAGTGAGACGCGCGCAAACGCATCTTTACCTCATCGACCTCGAAGAAGGCTTTGCACATTTCTTCGAGCACCCATTTGAGATGCCCCATGTGGGTCGACTCGTCGATCACCAGCGCTTCGATCTGGTGGAACATCGGTGTGTGTGTCTGGTCGCTGTCGCAACGATAAACGCGGCCCGGAGCAATGATCCGGATCGGTGGTTTTTGCGACAGCATCGTGCGGATCTGGACCGGGCTCGTATGGGTGCGCAGCACCAGACGCTCGCCGTTAGAGTCGGGATGGAAATAGAACGTGTCGTGTTCCTGCCGAGCCGGGTGCTCCTGCGGAATATTCAGCTTTGTGAAGTTGTAGTCATCACTCTCGATATCAGGACCTTCGGCGATCGCGAAGCCCATATCGGCGAAGATCTCCGCCAGCTCATCCATAACATGGCTGACAGGGTGGATGCGCCCTTCCGAGACCGGACCGGGGCGGACAGGAAGTGTGATGTCCGCCCGCTCCGACGCGAGCCGTGCTTCCAACGCAGCGCTTTCAAGGATCGTCTTGTGGCTATCCAGAGCCTCGCTCACGCGCGTTTTGACGGCATTAACGGCCGCGCCGAACGTCTTGCGTTCTTCGGCAGGTAGCGAGCCCAACCGCTTCATCACGGCGGATACGCGCCCGCTCTTGCCAAGCGCGGAGACGCGCACCTGCTCGAGCGCCCCGAGATCTTTCGCGGCGGCAATTTCGCTCAAGAGCTCCGATTGCAGCTCTTCGAGATCAATGGTTTCAGCCATGACTGATGTCCCTTAGTCCACGCATTCGCCAACATCAGGTGGGCGAGGCGGCCTTACCACGGACCGACGCCCTCTCCTTAGAAGCGTTCCGTCGCGGCGACCACTCCTCCGGCCAAGCCCAAAAATGCGGCTTGACCCTCGGTACGGAGTCTAACGGACTATCGCAGGTCGCTCGCCTTAGGCAGCTCGTGCGTTGGCAACCGCAGCCGAAGCCTGGTCTACCAGCGCCTTGAAGGCTGCCGCGTCCTTTACGGCGAGATCGGCCAACACCTTGCGGTCGATCTCGATTCCAGCCTTGTTCAGGCCGTCGATAAATCGACCGTATGTCAGCTCGTTGGCGCTTGCCTCACGGACTGCCGCGTTAATACGCTGGATCCAGAGCGCCCGGAAGGTACGCTTCTTCCTCTTGCGATCGCGATATTGATACTGCAGGGCGCGTTCGACAGCCTGCTTCGCAATACGGATCGTGTTCTTGCGCCGGCCGCGATAGCCTTTGGCTGCATTGAGAACTTTTTTGTGTTTGGCGTGGGCGGTAACGCCGCGCTTAACGCGTGCCATGGTCGTGCTCCACTAAGAAGTGTTCAAGTATTCGGGATAGAATCTCTGAGATCTAGCTCAGCGATTGTACGGCATGTACTTCTTGACGATTTTTTCGTCAGCTTCGCACAGCACCATGGTTCCACGCGCATTGCGGATGAACTTCGCATGACGCTTGATCATGCCGTGGCGCTTACCGGCGGCGGCAACTTTGACCTTGCCAGTCCCTGTGAACTTGAAGCGCTTCTTGGCGCTCGACTTCGTCTTCAACTTGGGCATTTTGCTTCTCCTGGTTCACTCACGGACTGTCCCGCGCCTTTTGGAGACGCTGGCCCTCGTTGTAGACAGCACACACAAAAAGCGTGGCCACGCTCTCGACCCAACGGGCCAAGATTGTCTTGGGAGGGGCGCTTTGCCTGGACGACAAGCCCATGAGTTAATTTTTGCAAAGCATTTTGAACCGCCACGGCATGCCCCGCCGGGCGGCTCAGAAGCGCGCGTTATACAGGCCGTTGACCGTTATGGCAATGGGGTCGGCGCATCCCGTTGAAGGATACGGAACCGATAAACCCATCGCCCAGAAAACGGTTAATGCATCTATGTCCTCGCCCACGTATCAGGCATGTTCGGCGATGCTGGCCTGCGGGGCTTGGTTCAGCAATTGGCGGAATTGATCTCCCGACAGATGTATCAAGCTGCAGTGGTCACCGCCCTCGAAGTAAACATCGTCAACCTGACCCAAGCGCTCATCGACGATGGCATCCAGCCCATAGGCAGGCGCGACCGCGGGAATAGCTCCAAGATCGCAGTCCGGGAAGAGGACTTCGATTTCATCCTCAGTCGAAAGGCAGATGGGCCCGTCGATCAGTTCTCCCACAGCATCGAGGCGGACCTTGCATGAGGCGGGAATGACAGCAGCCACAAAACCACCTTCTCGGCTTAAAATGACCGCTTTGGCTAGACGATCTCCCGGGACGTGGCTCGCTTCTGCAATCTGCGATGAAGTCATTTTGCGATCATGGGTCAGCACATCGTACTTGATATGCTTGTCGTCTAGATATTGTTGAAGAGTCAATGAGATAGCCATGGTTTCCTCCTGACAAACGGCAGTTGTCGCGCAAATCGCGGCTCAGCCGACCGGAGCGGGAAACACATTAACTCTAGAGCAGGCCTCTACCTATGAACCTCACGTGCCGAACTGCTTCGGGGGCGGGAGGCATGAACGACGTTAAGCTCAGGCCTGCCTGGCTCGGTCGTACGCCGCACACACAGATGTTTATAAATCTAGCCACCGGGGGCGTTTCCAACAAGATCTTCCGATTAAATCGGAAAAGCGCCAACGCGCTCTGGACGGCGGCAACCGACGTCACCATAATATTTAATCGCTGCTCGAGGGATGGTCCGGCTTAACAGGCTGGGCTGGTTCTAGAGGAAAAGGGGTGAGACTGAGAAAGCCGATGTGGGGGGAAAATACCTCAACGAAAGGCACTCAAATGATTGTCGCTGACCTGTTGCAGGACAAAAAATATCGCATCCTAATGATCGCTCCGACCGAGCCGATTACATCCTTGGCCAGGCGTCTTTTTGATGCGCACGTCGGCTGTATGATCGTGAGCCGAAGCGGGCGGACCATAGATGGCATTATTTCCGAGCGGGATGTGGTGCGTGGGCTCGCCGAAAACGCCGGAAGGATCGACAAACTTACCGTCGCCGATCTTATGACCAAGTCCGTCATTACCTGCTCGCCAAACGATGACGTGTCCAGCGTTGCCAAGACTATGACCCAGCGCCGTATCCGACATGTTCCGGTTGTTCAGGACGGGGATAAACTTGTCGGCGTGATAAGTATCGGCGACGTTCTCAAGAGCCGGATGGGCGAATTGGAACTGCAGGCAAACGTGCTGCGCGACTACACAATCGCGTTGCGCTAAGTCCTTGTTGAGATCGTGCTTCCTATGGGAAACCGCTTTCCGGAAGCACTCTAGAAGCGGCAAGGCCGGCCCAAAAGGCCGGCCTCGTTTCGGTGTTCAATTCGTGAACGTTCGGGTTCTTCCTATCGCGCAAAAAGCGCGCGATCCGGAAACCCGACGTTAGCGCGGCGCCAAAACCATAACCATTTGGCGGCCTTCGAGGCGTGGTTCGCTCTCGACCTTTGCAATCTCTTCCAGCTCACCCTTGACCCGCTGAAGTACAGCCATACCAAGTTGCTGGTGCGCCATTTCGCGACCACGGAAGCGCAGGGTAACCTTCACCTTATCGCCGTCGTCGAAGAAACGTTTGATGGCCCGCATCTTGACGTCGTAGTCGTGCTCATCAATCGCAGGACGCATCTTGATCTCCTTGATCTCGACGGTCTTCTGCTTTTTGCGTGCTTCGGCGGCTTTTTTCTGCTGCTCGAACTTGAACTTGCCGTAGTCCATGATCTTGCAGACCGGCGGCTGAGCATCCGGAGAAATCTCAACGAGATCCAGGCCGGCGTTATTGGCGCGATCTTGCGCCTCGAGGCGGTTTACCACCCCGACATTTTCTCCGTTCTCATCAATCAAACGGACTTCTCTGACCCTAATGGCGTCGTTGATTTTCGGGCCTGTATCTTCGCGCTGGGGCGCTGCTCGGTGTGGGCGGCGGATGGCTGGTCTCCCTTGGATGCCTCAAAAAAATTCCTGTGCCAATTAACGGCCTGGGGCGCTCACTTAAACCCAATGAAGGCGATCGTCACCCGGCAATAGCACAAGCGATCGAAGAATCGATAACAAGTGTCTCCAAGTCAAGCGCTGAAAATCATGGATGGGGAACTCATGAACGACTTGTTTCGGACCAAGTATCAACCATCCCCTTGTTCAGCAGTTCGTCATAAACAGCCAGCGTCAATCGTTTCATGGCTTTAAGTGAAAAAGATGCGATGACATGCGCGCGGGCCCGCTCACCCATTTCCCGCCGTGCGTCGGGGCTCAACCCCAGGGCTTCGGCAATTGCCTGAGCAAGGGCGGAAACATCTCCCGGGGGGACAAGCCACCCAGTCGCTTGCCCCGGCGATACGTCAGGGCCTCCCTTAACCGTTTCGGGCGGCGCCCCGATGGAGGTGGCGATTACTGGACATCCCATGACTTGCGCTTCCGTAGCCGTCCGCCCGAAAGCTTCCGGTTCAACGGATGCGACGATCGCCAGAAGAGATGTCGCCAGCGCTGCGGGCATATCGCTGACGTGACCGACCATACGGACACGCCCAGTCAGGCCCGCCGCCGCAATCTGAGCCTGAAGCGCGTCCCGATAAGCCGCGCGGCCCTGATGATCCCCGGCCAAGATGATGACGGCATCGCCCAGGCGCTCTTCATCAGCGAGCCGCCGGACAGCTTCGATTACGACATCCTGACCCTTCCAGCTCGTGAGGCGGGCCGCCTGGAGAATAACGGGCACATCCGGGCCAATACCCCACGCCTTGCGCAACTCCATTACGCGTTCCGGGGCGACAGCGGCGGGGTCAAAGCGCGCTGCCTCGACACCACGATGGATCACACGGAGCTTTTCAGAAGGCGTCCGGTAGCGGCTCGCAACCAACCCCGCCGTATAATGCGAATTGGCTATAATCAGATCCGAGCGCGCCATCACCGAGTTGTAGAGCTTCTTGAGACGCCCCTTTTCACCATACGCGCCATGATAGGTGGTCACGAATGGAATGCCTGTTCGGCGCGCCGCGATCAGAGCACTCCACGCCGGAGCCCGGGAACGCGCGTGAATCAGATCGACGTTCTCGCGTTTTATGATTCGCGCGATCTCATAGCCGTTACGAGCAATGCGTACCGGATTCTTCGTGGCTGCGGGAAACAGCATCAATTCGCCCCCCACTCGCGCCAGGTCTTCGGCGAGGCGTCCGCCCTGAGACAGTACCAAGGCTCGGCCACCCGCTTCGACAATTGCCTGGGCAATCTCGACGGTTGAAAGCTCGGCACCGCCGGTGTCGAGTTCAGGGATGATTTGAAGTATGGTCGGGCGGGTCGCGGCCAAAGGGTCGCCTTCTCGTGTTACGGCAAGACATTCAGACTTTAAGGACGTTCAATAGGATGAGCTCAGGCGAACCGCAATTCCTCGATGTGGGTGATGGAAGCAAACGGCGGAAAATCGCCTATCTGACAATCCCGCCTCCTTCCGCCGACGGGCTTGGGCTGGTGTGGATGATCGGTCTCAAGTCCGACATGGTGAGCACCAAGGCGACAGCACTCGCGGAGTGGGCACCCGCCAACGGCTTCGGCCTGACACGGTTCGAGTACTCCGGGCATGGTTCGTCGTCCGGTGAATTCACCGAAGCCACCATTGGCGACTGGCTCGAAGAGTCTCGAGACATCTTCACCAAAGTCACGCATGGCCGCCAGATTCTTATCGGCTCGTCGACGGGTGGCCACTTAGCGCTCTTGCTTCTGCGCGACCTGATGCGTCGTGCCCCCGCAGCAGCGGATCGTATCGCCGCAATCGTTCTTATCGCACCAGCCTGGGATCTCACGGAAGAGTTGATGTGGAAGAAGCTTCCTGCGGAGGCTCAGCGCGAAATCATGGAGAAAGGCGTGACGTATCGGCCTTCCGAATACGGTGATCCTTATCCGATCACGCAGAAGTTCATCGAGGAAGGACGCAATCATCTGTTCAAGGGAGAACCCTTTGACCCAGGGCGGCCTGTCGTCATCCTGCAGGGATTGCTCGACCCCGACGTGCCTGCTGCTCATTCCCGTAAGCTCGTCGAATTCATCCAAAGCGGATGGGCAGAGCTGACCGAAGTCCCTGATGGCGAGCACCGCATGTCACGACCACAGGATCTCGAGCTTCTGTATCAAACAATCAAGCGGGTAGCCGACAAGGTCAGCTAAGCAGATCCATGAGGAGCGCACACCTATGACACGATCGGATAACGATAGCCGTATCGACTACATTGAATTCGGCGTCACCGACATTGCGCGCTCGAAAACATTCTACGGCGATGCGTTTGGATGGACGTTCACCGACTACGGTTCAACCTATTGTGAGTTTTCCGACGGTCGCATGACCGGCGGGTTCACTACGGCAACAAAGCCGACCCATGGTGGCCCGCTCGTCGTTCTTTATGGAGACGATCTCCTCGCTATGCGGGATCGTGTTGAAGCTGCCGGCGGGAGGATCGTCAAACCTGTTTTCGATTTTCCAGGTGGCCAACGTTTTCATTTCACTGACCCTGACGGCTACGAACTCGCCGTTTGGACGAAGCGCTGATCGTTAGCGGTCGAGTTTGGCAGCGGCCAGTTCAGCGATTGCTAATTGAAGCTTCGGATCCTCGCCGTCGAATAGGAACCACACAGCCGAAAGCCCTGCCCAAGCCAATATCCATTGCAGCAAGCGTTGGGGGGCAAGTCCAGCTGCCGCGCTGACGACGCAGACTTGCAGCTCTAGACGACCTGGCGCGAGCGCAACGCCAGCATCTGGATTGCAAAAGAGGTTGGCGTAATCGAAACCGCGTTCTCCAAGTAATCCCTTGGGGTCGATCACGAGCCAGCCCCGCGAACCGAAATCGAGGATGTTGTCGTGGTGAATGTCGCCGTGAAGCACGCGAATGTCTTGTGGCTCTGCGAGCAAGGCGCGCGCCGTATCGGCGGATCGTCGCAAAATCCCTCCATGTGTATTGGCTCCGGTTTCGAGCTCGCTAAACCACTGTGAAAGCGGCACGAGTTCCGGCGGTGGCTTGTTGCGAGGCGTATGCAGTTTTGCGACGACACGACAAATTATTCGGCTAGCTTCGTCATCGCGTCCCGAGCACGCAAATTCGATTAGAGAGCTGCTGCCTTCCGCACGCTCTAAGAGAATCGCTTCTCCATCATGAGCCAGTACGCGTGCCGCACCCTGACCTTCCCACCATTTCATGAGGCGGCCACCGAACCTCTCCTTCGCCTTGACGGCGACCTTCAACATCGCAGCGCTTCCTCGATGTCGGACCGGCAGGAGATGACCACTGCGCGTGCGGAGGGGATTGCCGTCCGGCGTCAACGCCCAAGCCGTCAGGTAGTGCGCAAATATGGAGCTATCAGCACCCGTTATCTGTCTGGTCTCGCTCGATGAATTCAGCATGAACAAGTCCTTCCAAATTGGTTCAGCCACGCCATGCGATCTGTTCAGTCATGCAAGCAATTGCAGAACGGATCAACAAACTGAAACGGGTAAGGATAAGCAACATGCTTGGTAAGACTCTGATCGCAGCAGCGATGTTCACCGTAGTAGCTGCAGGCACCGCGACAACGGCTTCGGCTCATTCTGGCGGCTACAAGCGCGTCGTTACGGTTCAGCAGTGCATCGGCAGCGGCAAGTATCTCGTCCGCAAAAACCGCCATACGGGGCGTGTCTATTCGAAGACCCGCATCGGTCGCTGCTTCACCAAGCGGCATCACGCCCATGGTCACTGGAAAAAGAAGCGCGTCGCGAAGCGCATCTTCCGCAGGGCCTTCAATAACTAATTTAAGACCTCGTTCCTCGTCCCCTAGCGCCAGCGGGTGCCGGATTAATCCAGCACCCGCTTGGTTTTTTGGCATTGTCGTCGCGTTGGTGGACTGGTCAGTCGGCCATGTTCATGCTGCCCTTGCGGCTATGTTTGCGATCTTCTTCATCCATTGTCGTCGTATCGGCATCGAAGACGACACGCTCCGCTCCGGACAGGCACACGAAACGTTTGCCACGCGCGCGGCCGATCAGCGTCAGACCTGACTGACGCGCCAACTCCACGCCCCAGGCCGTGAAGCCTGAACGGGACACGAGAATCGGTACACGCATCTTCACGCATTTGATGACCATTTCGGAGGTCAACCGGCCGGTGGTGTAGAAGATCTTGTTTCCGGGCTCGACGGAATTGAGGAACATGTAGCCCGCAATCTTATCGATGGCGTTGTGGCGACCGACGTCCTCCATATAGACCAGGGGCCGATCCTCTTCACACAGCACGCAACCATGAATGGCACCGGCCTTCAGGTAGAGGCTCGGCTCCGTATTGATCTTTCGTGTTAGCTGATAAAGCCATGTCGTGGTGATGCGCGCGTCGGCGGGGAGTTCGATGCCTTCCAGTTCGTCCATTAAGTCGCCGAAGACAGTCCCCTGAGCGCAACCGGACGTCTGCACCTTCTTTTTCAACTTGTCTTCGTAATTCGTTTCACGTGCCGTGCGGACAACAATGGTTTGAATATCGTCGTCGTAGTCGATCCCGGTAATCTCATCGTCTGGTCGCAGCATGCCCTGGTTCAGCAGAAAGCCGATTGCCAGCAAATCCGGATGATCGCCGATGGTCATCATCGTCACGATTTCGCGAGCGTTGAGAAACAACGTCAGAGGCCGTTCCGCCACCACATCGGTGGTTACAGAGTGACCTTCATGATCGATGCCGGTGACAGGGACCGACAGACGTGGATCGTCAGGAGTCGGTCGAACCTGGAATTCCTTCACGTTGGCGGCCTCCTTGGACCTGTTTTTTGACCAGCCATGTCGTCGCGGTCTGGATCTCTCGACAATGGGGGTTCGTCCGCTGCGGGTAAAGGGCCTGCAGAAGTGAGGACCGAATTCTGCGGTCCTTGGACAGGCGTTGTACCTTGGTTTTCAATCCCATAGCCGGGTGTATGGGCGCAGCTTTCGTTGATGCGCCACAAATATTTCGATTGCCTGGCCCAATTCGTAAAGAGCATCCGACTATTGCCTTGCAATCCTTATTGCAATTCTCTTTGCCAAGCCCCGTGACTTTACCGCGATCGTCTGCCAGTATCGACGTATCTCATACTCGCGCGTCGACCATCTGTGCCGCCGAGGCGGACAGTTAAGATCCGCTTGGCGCCGCTCAACGGAGCAGGCCGCACCGCAATCCCAGGGAGAGGAATTTGGATGTCGGTTGACAAGGACCGGGTTCTCAAAGTGCTTAAGCGGGTTAAAGGCCCGGACCTCGAAAAGAACATTGTCGATCTCGGATTGGTGTCGGAAATCCTGATCAAGGATGACCGAGTGTATTTTTCCATTACCGTTCCGGCCGAACGCGCTGAGGAGCTCGAACCGTTACGGGAAGCCGCCGAGAAGATCGTCAAGGACGTCGAGGGCGTTAAAGGCGTCACAGCGGTTTTGACCGCCGAGGCGAACACTAAGAGTGCGCCGACTGCCAACGGAGCACCGCCGCCGCAATCGGGCAGCAACGTTCACGAACATCCGCGTGTAGCGGAAGCCCGTCAGCGTATGGCCGGCAATGCACCTCCGGCAGGTCCGCAAGCTGGAGCAGGTGGCGGGACAAGAGGCGCGGGTTTGCCCGGCGTGAAGCACCTCATTGCCGTAGCTTCCGGCAAGGGGGGCGTCGGCAAATCGACGACCACCGTCAACCTCGCGCTCGGCCTCCAGTCCCTCGGACTGAAGGTGGGCATTCTCGACGCAGATATCTTCGGCCCCTCACAACCACGCCTGCTCGGCCTTACGGGACGTCCCTCCGTTGCGCACGGCAATACGCTGAAGGCGATGGAAGGTTATGGCCTCAAGGTCATGTCCATGGGTTTCCTCGTCGATGAGGGCACCCCGATTATCTGGCGTGGCCCCATGGTGGTTTCGGCGCTCAACCAGATGCTGCGCGATGTGGCCTGGGGCGAACTTGACGTGATCGTTATCGATATGCCGCCTGGCACGGGCGACGTGCAGCTTTCGATGGCGCAACAGGTGCCGTTGTCAGGGGCGATTATCGTCTCGACGCCGCAGGACTTGGCTCTTATCGACGCCCGCAAAGGGCTCAACATGTTCCGCAAAGTGGACGTGCCCGTGCTCGGCATCATCGAGAACATGAGCACCTTCATCTGCCCGAAATGCGGGGAAGAAAGCCATATCTTCGGTCATGGCGGCGCAGAGGAAGAAGCCTCAAAGCTCGGGTTGCCGTTCCTCGGTGGCATCCCTCTGCACATGGATATCCGCGCTAAATCAGATTCAGGCCAGCCGATCACGGCGACGAGCCCGGAGAGCGCACATGCGCAGATCTACCGAGATATCGCCGCCAAAACCTGGTCAGAGCTCGAAGCCACTCACGGCAACCGTCTCAACCCTCCCAAGCTCGACATCGCTGATGGCGGCGCGGCGCTCAATGTCACGTTCGATGACCGCGCTGCGTACACATTGAGTGCGGAAATGTTGCGCGTCATGAGCCCTTCGGCTGAGGTGCAGGGACATTCGCCGGATCAGCGCGTGACGGTTGGCGGCAAAAAGAATGTGAAGATCACAAAGCTCGAGCCCGTCGGCAACTACGCGACGCGGATCACCTTCGACGACGGGCACGACACAGGTCTATTCACTTGGTCCTATTTCGATTTGCTCGGACGCGAGAAAGATGCGCGGTGGGCAGAGTATCTGTCAGAACTGGAACAGAAAGGCCTGAAAAGAGGATAGACGTTGACGGGCGATTACAAAATCAGATCTCTCGAAGAGCTGACGCAAATCTATGGTTCACCGCGCCGTGTTTCCCTCATCAAAGAGGTCAACCGGATTACGCCCGAATACCGTGCCTGGATTGAAGCTTCTCCCTTTGCCGTTCTTGCCAGCTCCGGGGCGACTGGGCTTGATTGCTCGCCCCGGGGAGATGCGCCAGGCTTCGTGCAGATCGCAGATGACAAAACGTTGCTGATGCCGGATAGGCCGGGCAACAATCGCATCGACACACTGCGCAACGTAATTGAGGATCCGCGGGTCGCGCTGCTCTTCGTTGTTCCCGGTCTCAACGCGTGCGTGCGCGTCAACGGACGCGCAGAAATTTCAATCGACCCGGATCTACTGGCGCGCTTTTCAATCGATGGAAAGCTTCCACGTACTGTGCTGATCGTTGCCGTAGACTCAGTTTACTTTCAGTGTGCTCGGGCTTTGACACGTGCGAAGTTGTGGGATGCGGCGGGTCATCGGGACGCATCAGCGCTCCCCACAGCGGGCCAAATTCTCGCCGGTGTAGAGACCGGCTTCGATGACACAGCCTACGATGCCGAGCTTCCGGATCGAATCCAAAAAACTCTCTATTAGGGGTCTCGCCTAAGGTTGACACGCCCACCGCCTGATATCGTGGTGGTCGGCTAGATCATGCAGCCGACCCCCGTCGAATATCATGCTTGCGAGTCGGATTTCGCGCGCGTGGGCTTTGCCGCAGGCTTCTTCTCAGCGGGCTTCTTTTTGGTTTTGCTTGCCAGCTTCGTGGGTGCCGGAGCGGGGGTGCTTGCGTATGCACTATCGTCGCCGGCTTTTGCCGCCGCAATTGCTTCGGTGACCACCGCCTCTGCATAAGCGGGCAACGCGAACGCCGCTGAATGCACCGCAGGCGTCCAGTACTTCAGGTCAGAAATACCACGCTTGCGCACGCGCTTTGCCAGAACTTTCTGCTCCAGGTTGAGGATCGACTTGTCGTCGGTCGCAAAATTGAGCGCGAAGGGGCCGCCGAAATAGCAAGGCTGGGTGCACATATATGGTGCCACCCGCTTGAAGAGCGATGCAAACACGCGCGTCGTTCCCGCGAGATGATCCGGGAACAAGAACGGCAGACCATTCTGCGTAACGAGAACGCCGCCTTTGGCGAGCGCGCGCTTGCAATCGGCGAAGAACTCGCGTGTGTGAAGCACGGCCGATGGCCCTATCGGCTCGGAGGAGTCTACGATGATAGCATCGAACTTCTCTTCCGTTTTGGCGACGTATTCGAGGCCGTCGGCGATCACGACATCGGCGCGCGGGTCATCGAACGCCGCACCCGGAATCTCGGGATAGTGTTCGAGGGCCGTATCGATAACGGTGCGATCGATCTCGACCATGGTGGCCTTGTCGACGCAATCGTGCTTGAGCACCTCGCGCAGAACACCACCATCTCCGCCACCGACCACGAGGACATTCTTGGGCTTTTCGAGCGCCATCAGCGGCACGTGCGCCATCATTTCATGGTACACAAACTCATCCGAGGTCGTGAGCTGGCAGACGCCGTCCAGCATCAGCACCGTGCCCCAGGTCTCGTTACGGAAGATTACGAGATGCTGATGCTCGGTCTTGACCTCATGTAACACTTCCGACGCCTCAAGCGCGACGCGCCAGTGGGGGTGGAAGGTTTCCTCAATCCAGCGGGTACTCATCTTTTTGGCTCTCCGGTGCTGACGATCAGCGATCAGAATCTGGCGGCGTTAAACTGCGTTCACATGATAGTACGATGACAGTCGCAGTGGACTAGGGTCTTTCCGATCGTCACTGAAAGACGGAAAGCTCCTGGCTTTCTGCTTGGTCGTGCTTCTGATCGACAAACCGGTTCCCACTTTTCCGGAAACGAGCAGGAGCACCGCACAGTCACCTGCACGGTTTCAAAATGAAAGTGGCCGGTGCGTACACCGGCCACCCCGCTCGTCAAAAATCTGTTGCAGCTTAGGCGGCTTGCTTTGCCGTCACCTTCATAAGGCGGACGGGTGCCTTGCGCGAAGCGGCTGTCTGCCACTTCATCTCTTCCAGCTCCTCGCCGCGAAGATGCTCTTTCACGACAACATCTTCAGCGTGGAAAGCCTTGCGAAGCACATCGATCGCGAGATGCGGTTTCGCCTCGCCACACATGAAGACGTCGAGAGCAGCGTAATCCGCCTCGGGCCAACTGTGGATCGAAATGTGGCTCTCTGAGAGAACCGCCACACCACTGACACCGCCATTCGGCGTGAAGTGGTGAAGATGAATGTGCAACAACGTAGCACCAGCAACTTCAACACAACGCTTCAGCGTCTGCTCTACATACTTGAGATCATCAAGCCGCCGGGCGCCAAATAGATCAATGATCAAATGGGTACCAGCGAAGCGAACGCCGTCACGCTCGATGAAGAAATCTTTTCTTTCATCCTGCGCTACGGGCGCAATTTCATTCAGATCTTCCTTTTGGGCGGTGCTTGAACGAGTCAAGTCCATCCCCAATTGGAAGAGGGTGTCGTCATAGGCCATCGGACCCTCCCCAACCAGTAGATAGATGTGACCCGTCCGCTCCTTACCTTAGGGGTTGTTTTGATACCTTTGGGGCAGGTGGACGAACGGAAGTCGGCTTTATGTCTGGATCGCCCCCTGCATGCAAGAAAAATTCGAGGTCGCGGAGAAAAAAAAATTCTCGTGTTTCCTCTTGCTTAAACAATAGGTTCACGAGAGGCGTTCCGGCTACTTTCGGACGTGCCAGCACACAAGGCGCTCTAATGGCCAACCCGACGCGTTCATATGGTCCCGCGGTCCCCCGAATCAATCCCTGCCCTAAAATTCGGGGGTCAATGTCGACATCTACTGACCTCCGAACAACCCGTTCAGTAGCTTTTTGGTGTCGATCTTCTTCTTGCCGGTCTCATCTTCGGTGACGAAGCCGTCGATGATTTCCTGCGCGCTCTTGCCCTTAAACTGCTCTCCAACCTTCTTGATTGCATCAGCGGCTTTATCGGGATCCTTCAGGACATCGCCGAGATCGGGCGTGTAATTCAAGTTGTCGAAGGGACCGTGGACGCGCACCGGGACCTCAATACCGGCAAGTCCTGTCTGGCCGCCTTGTCCCGTCAGGTTAGCGACCAATTTGGGCCGAAGCGTAAAATCGACTTCGCGCGATGGCAGCATGATTTTGCCTGCTCCCGTCAGACGCAGTAGCGGGCTCGCCATATTCAGGTCGTCGCTCTCGGCGACGCCGGCTTTGATCTTAAATGTTGCAGAGAGATTGCTGAAATCGGTTTTCTGGGTCGGGACGCGATTGAAGTCCGACACCCGACCCTGGGTTAATCCACGGATCGCCTGAGCCAAATTAAATCCGACAAGCGCACCGTCCGTAAATCGGAAATCCGCAGTCCCGGACAGCCCTTCAACGATCTCACGTTCACTGCCGCCCTGACTTGCAATGGCAAGTGAGAGGTTTCCGCGTCCTGCCAGCCAATCGATATCTGCGGCATCCGTCAGCAAGGGCTGGCCTGAAACACCATCGGCGACGATGTTGGCATTGAAACCTAGCGTCGGGTTTGCCGCATTCAGCGTGATGACGCCGCGCGCAGTGCCCTCATAAAGAACGGCCTCCTGCAGATCGGCTTGCATCGTCCCATCCTGGAGTGCGACGGCCAGCTGTGAGCGTCCCGCCTTGAGGCCCTGGAAAAGAAGACGATCGACGCTCAGCGCCAGATCAGCGTCGGCTGCGGACAACAATGTGAGGTCGATCGGCTCGCTACTCCACCCCTTGCGCTTTGTGTAGCCTTTGACCCGTGGCCCCGGCTCGCGAAGCAGATCCTCTATGGACTGCGGCGAGTTCCCCTTTGTTGTTTGCGTGGATGCGGGGCGGACTTTGATAGCGCTAGGTGACTGCGGACTGCCGATGTACTTGTTGAGGTCGAGTTCAGCGAGTTTCAAATTCGCCTTGATGTGCGGACGCCCGGGCCGCTTCGTCACAACAATATCGCCTGCAATCTCGGAACCATCGAGAGTCGACTTGGAATTCAGTAAAGAGATGCTGTTGCCGGCAACCTTGAGCCGCCCTTGAAGACTCAGTGGACCATAGCCAGAGGATTGCGGTAGGGCCGTGCCGAGCCAAGCCGCAAGCTCCCGCAGCGACTTAGCTTCCAAAATCGTGGCACCATCCAGCGCGAGAGCATCGGAGAAAGCGATCGAACCGTCGTAGCCCGCCAGCACCGTGGCAGCCTCAACGGTAGCTTTTAGATCAGCGGGTGCATCCCGCAGGATTGCATCAAGCGACGTCAATGTCGCTGTCGTCGCAACTTTCTCACCTTTCCAGGCAAAATCACCCCGCAGCTGAAGCGGATCGGCAAGGGACGTCAGACCCAAAGCGACATTGATCTGCTCGACCTGATCGCGCGCGCCTGTACGCGCGTCAGCGAAGTGGATCGTGCCGTTGTCTATGCGCACCTCGCCAAGTTCGATCTCGGACATCGATATCGGCGCCGCTTCCGAAGGGGACGCACCAGTTAAAAACCCTCGTGCACTGTCGGGAACAAGCGAAGGGGCGTCAGAGGTCGTTCTGGTGGACGCTTGAGCCAACTGCACAGGACGCAATCGCTCTTGTGAGGCAAACTCCCAGGACTTGGCTCCATTCTCATCCACGCGCAGAGCAAAGACGGGATTGGTCAATACCAGTGTATCAACCGCGATTTTTCCCGACAGCAGAGGGAGCAGTTTCACCCGGACATCGAGGCTGTCCATCGTGACCAACGGTTCGCCGCCCATTTGTGGCGGGGCACCGAGGCTAACGTCACCAAGTGATACGCCAAGCGCCGGGAATATTTTAAATGATGCCGGACCGGCAATCGTCAGATCACGCCCGGTCTTCTGTTTGACCTGCGCCACCAGTTGACTGCGGATCAAGTCCGTTGGCGGTGCAATAACGACAAACGCGAGTCCTGCCGCGATCACAGCCACGACTGCGACGAGGACAAAAACGAGAATGGTGCCGAAGCCACCGGATGACCGCTGATGTGCCCGGCGCTGGCGTTGCGGCGATCTGCGCGATGGACCGGCGCCCGGCGCCGGTGGGCGGCGTCGCGTTTGGCCATCCTGCTCATAACTCGGCCGATAATCCTGGAAACTCGGGGGCGGGTTTCGGTTGGTCATGGTCGGCCTCGGATTTCCCTTAGATGGGTGCTTGATCGTGCAAACGCGGGCGCGGGATACCATCATGGTAGGACCGGACTATGTCACGGTCCCGCTCTATCCCGCAAAAACTAGGGGTTAAGAACCCACCGGCGCGTCTGAGCCCGCTTCGTATCACAACGGATCGGACACGGCCCTAAGCAATACTCCCTATGCAACTGTTAATTGCACACATACCTCCAGCCTCTCTCGCGAAAGAGCGCGCAAAAAACTGATTCAATTATGTCATTTTATAATCCATCCTTCGCCGCAAAACTGACCCACGAATCAAGCAATTTCAACCTATGGGTGAAATTGTTCTTCTTCGTCGCGCAACTTTGCGGGTGGCGTTTGCGCTCGCTTGCGCACTGATCGCGTGTCTCACTCTGCAGATTTTGCCTGCGAAATTGAAAGCGCGTGTCTCCGGAACGGAAGCGATCTCTGGCGCCGCGCGAATCATCGACGGCGACACGATCGAAATCAAAGGCGAACGCATTCGTCTTAACGGCATAGACGCGCCGGAAACCAGTCAATCCTGCCCTAGCCGCTGGCTTGGCAGCTGGCGCTGCGGAGATGCCGCTGGCCATCAACTTCGCAAGATCATACAGATGCGCACGGTTACGTGTGAGGGGCATGAACGAGACAGCTATGGCCGTCTCATTGGAACCTGTTTTGTGGAAGGGCGGGACATCAACGCCGAGATGGTGCGCGCGGGTTATGCCTGGGCCTTTACCAAGTACTCGGACGTCTATGCTGGAGAACAGCGCGAAGCCGAGGCGGCAAAGGTCGGAATCTGGACGGCTGATAAGCCCGTCAAACCGGCCTGGGACTATCGAAAACAACGCTGGCAAAGCGCACAGCAAACCGCGCCGGCCGGCTGCGCAATCAAGGGCAACATCTCACACGCGGGCCATATCTATCACCTTCCGTGGAGCCCTTGGTACGACAGGGTAAGCATCGACACAGGACGCGGCGAACGCTGGTTCTGCAATGAGGCAGAGGCCATCGCGGCGGGATGGCGTGCTGCGCGGTTCGAATAGCTCCTTCGTGGACGTTGACAAATTATCCGCACTCCACGACTCTCCGCACACATGCAGAAAATTGCAAGGATGCGGCAGGGATTGGATCATGGCTAGCAGCGCGCACTTGGCAGGATGGCAGGGACGTTCCGTGTGGACCAGCGCTTGGGGCTTGACTGTCGCGTGTTTGCTTATGCCAGCCGCCGCACTCGCCGGACCGACGTGGGATGGCCTAAAGCCAGATGTATTTGGCGATCGCGCGATCCTCGATGGCCGTGAGGTTGTTGAACTTTCCGCACCGACGCGACCTGACGACCAAAGCGCGGTGCCTGTTGCGGTCAATGCCCGCTTCCAGGACGGCCGGACGATCAAATCCGTCAGCATTATTGTCGATGAAAACCCCTCGCCGGTGGCAGCCGTCTTCACCATTGGAGGACAACGGCCCCATGTTCGACTCGCTGCCAATTTCCGCTTTAATGCCGAGACGGATGTCCGTGCCGTAATCGAAGCGAGCGACGGGCAGCTCTATATGGTGGAACGCCATGTAAAATTTGCAGGGGGGCAGGCGTCTTGTTCGGCCCCGCCGCAAGGTGACCCAGAGGAAATCCGGGCCACCATGGGACAGATGAAGCTCGCCAACGCTTCAGCTCCCGCAGCGATGAGCCAGATCGAGGCCAAGGCGCGCCTCGACATCTCGCATCCGAACCACACCGGCATGGTCTTGGATCAGATCTCGCTGCTCTACATCCCGTTGCGCATCGTCAGCCAGGTCGATGTGCGGCAGGGCGATGAACTCGTGTTCTCCATGGCTGGCTCCATGACGCTTTCTCAGAATCCGTCAATCGATTTCGATTATCGCGCGAACGGGGCGCATGCGTTGGACGTCACGATCAGCGATAGCGACGGAGCAAGCTGGCAACAGAGCTTCCCGGTCGGTCACGCGAGCTAAGCGCGGTCTCGTTTGATGACGGAGGCTTGACCGCTTTTCCGCCGGCGCCCCAAAACTGCATATTTCTGCAATATTTCCCGATTCTTGACGCGATCCGGTTTTTCTTTTTCGGGGCGCCCCTATCGTGGCAGGCAAACGCCTGCAAGGTAGGCAATCCTGCTTGATACGCTTCTTTATTTCATGCAAAGTTCCAATCGAAATGGCAACTTTGCAATAAAGAGATTAATTTTGCAGGATTTTGCAGAAGCGTTTCGGCTAGCATTCACACTCGTGCTATCCGGAGATCCAGACCTTCTGGAAATTATCGGTCTGTCGCTGCGCGTCAGTCTCTCGGCGATGCTGATTTCCTGCGCCTTCGGACTCGCGATCGGGGCGACCGTAGCTGTACTGCGGTTTCCGGGGCGGGGCGCGGTAATCGTCCTCATGAATTCGCTCATGGGCTTGCCGCCAGTCGTCGTCGGCCTTGTGGTGTATCTCATGCTGTCGAACGCTGGACCGCTTGGCTTCTTGCAGCTTCTCTACACACCCACGGCCATGATTATCGCGCAGTCGGTCCTCATCACGCCGATCATCGCAGCGCTCTCCCGACAGGTTCTTGAAGACCTCTATTCTGAGTACGCCGAACAGTTCCGTTCCCTTTGCGTGCCAACGCATACCGCCATTGGGGCGTTGTTGTGGGATGCCCGCTACAGCCTCCTAACCGTGGCCCTTGCCGGCTTCGGGCGCGCCGTCGCCGAAGTCGGCGCGGTTATTATCGTGGGCGGCAACATCGCTCATCTTACCCGGGTGATGACCACGGCGATTGCCCTGGAAACCTCGAAAGGTGATCTTGCCCTCGCAATGGCACTCGGCATGGTGCTGCTAACGATCGCCATCCTTGTCAACGCCTCGGTCATGGCCTTGCGCTCAACGGCTGCGAGGCATGCCTATGCTTGATGCGGTGGACCGGACAACCGCGGGGGAACGGATCATTGCGTCAAAGGCCGCACCGCGCGGCTTGTTGCCGATGGAGGCTCGCGGCCTGACGCTGGCGATTAGCGGCAAACGGTTGGTCGATGCCGTCGATCTCGATCTGAACGCCAACTCCATCACAATGATCATGGGGCCGAACGGCGCCGGCAAAAGTCTACTCATCCGGCTTCTGCATGGAATGATCACGCCGACCTCCGGCTCCATAACGTGGTCCGGCGAACAGCTGAATGAAGGCATGCGGCGACGCCAGGCTATGGTTTTCCAAAGGCCCGTGCTTTTGCGACGCTCCGTGGCTGCAAACGTCGACTTTGTGCTGAGTTTGCGCGGCCCCACCGACAAGGCCAAACGCGACCACATTCTCGAGCATGTCGGGTTACTGGAGCACGCGAAGCAACCTGCCCGACTGCTGTCGGGCGGAGAGCAGCAACGGTTGGCCCTCGCTCGTGCTCTGGCGCTTGAACCCGACGTTCTGTTTCTCGACGAGCCGACAGCAAGTCTTGATCCAGCTTCAGTTCTGCGGATTGAGCAAATTGTGTCGAGTGCACACGCGAGCGGCACAAAAATCATCTTCATCACCCACGATTTCGGACAGGCCAAGAGGCTCGCGGGCGACATTGTCCTTATGCATCGCGGTGGTGTGCTTGAGCACACGCCAGCTGAGAAGTTCTTCGAAAAACCCCAGACCGCCAAGGGAGCCGATTTCCTGGCGGGCCGCATCGTCCTTTAAATCAATCAACGTTAGGGAGACGTCCTCATGACCACAACAAAAGCGGGTATGCGCTTCGCAATGGCCCTTGTCCTCGCAGCAGGTATTTCAGTACCAGCTGTCGCCGACGATGCATCGATCATCGTGCAGTCAACGACCTCGACAGCGAACTCCGGTCTTTATGACTATATGCTGCCAATCTTCGAGAAGAAGACGGGCATCAAGGTCAACGTCGTCGCTGTCGGGACGGGCCAAGCGATCAAGAACGCACAGAACTGCGACGGCGACGTGCTGCTCGTTCACGCCAAATCAGCCGAAGAAAAATTCGTTGCCGACGGCTTCGGCTTGAAGCGCAGTGACGTCATGTACAATGACTTCATCATCGTCGGCCCGCCTTCCGATCCAGCCAAAATCAAAGGTGACAAATCAGCGGGCGACGCCTTGAAGAAGATTGCAGGGGCCAAAGCCAACTTCGCCTCGCGCGGTGACAACTCCGGTACGCACAAAGCGGAGATCAAGCTTTGGAAGGCCGCAGGCGTCGACATCAAAGATTCGAGTGGTCAGTGGTATCGGGAAACGGGCTCCGGCATGGGCGCGACACTGAACACCGCTGTAGGAATGGGCGCATATGCCCTGACGGATCGCGGCACCTGGATCAGCTTCAAGAACAAAGGCGATTTCGAAATTCTCGTTGAAGGCGACAAGTCGCTATTCAACCAGTATGGCATCATGCTCGTGAACCCAGAAAAGTGCCCGAACGTGAAGGCAAAGGCCGGCCAGTCCTTCATCGATTGGGTCCTGTCGGCTGACGGGCAGAACACGATCCGCTCATTCCAGCTCGATGGCAAGCAGCTGTTCTTCCCTAACGCTGAAGCCGAACCCATGCAAAAGGCTGGCTAAGCCACATCGCGGCGAGCACTGATCTCTCAATCCAAAAAGCCTGGAGTTCCCTCGCGGAGCTCCAGGCTTTTTCTATTTGCTTCTATTCGGGCCGATCAGGCGCTCAAACCATTAAAGTGGACGCGGCCAAAACCGCTTACGTCATAGCCTGCGTAATCGGCGGCACACTCGGTGAAGGTTGATGATCGGCAAAACGCAAGCAACTTCTGCATCGGCGGCTCGAACCAAGCGCGACGGTCGACAAGAAGATCGTAGCGCTCGTTACAAATCGGTACGAAGTCGAGGCGATACTTGGCAGCCAGGGCTTCCAAACCAAACGCAGCGTCGGCCTTGCCCTCAAGAACGGCGACGGCCGCATCAGTTTCCGACCGCGCAGCGGGGATGAATTGGACGTCGGTGTCGGATAGCCCGTTCTCGGCCATCACGTGCTCCAAAAGGATCTGGCTGCCGGCCTCAGGCTGACGCGGAACGACTCGGTGTCCCTTGAGGTCTCCAATCGTTGCGAACTTTTCCGCCTGTCCTTTGGCAACGATCAAGCCACGACGACGCCAAGCCCATTCCACAAGGATGCAGCTGGCAAGACCAAGGCGCGCATTGACTATCGGAACATTCCAGTCGCCGGTCGCCGCGTCGATAAGGTGAATACCCGCTGCAATGCCCTGGCGGCTGCAAAACCGCTCCAAGCCATCGCTGCTGCCATCAAAAAACGTCGCGATACCACAGCGGGACTCGAGCAATGCCCAGTCCAGTAACGGATCATGACTTCCAAGGAACACGTTCGGGCGTTGGCCAGCGGCTCCGAGAGCCCCGGCGTCCGTATTATTGGACAGCCAGGCATCCACCCCGTCGCGCGGGAACAGCAATTTGCCTGTTGCGCGCGTGCATGGAATGCCACCCGACGCGGCAAGGTCGTAAACCTTGCGCTCCTTCAAGCGCAGCAAATCGGCGACTTCTTTCGTGGTCAGGTATCTGTGCATCGAAGCTCTCGAACCAATAGCGTGGTAGATTATGCAGTGGTGCGCCGGAACTTGCAAAGCTGAACGCTGCCGACTTTGGTTTTGTGTTGGCGATGCGTTTACCCATGCCGAATGGACATTGCTGGTGTTCAAGCTCCTGAAACTCAGGTGGAGCGCGTTTGGTTAATCCGCTGCAGCGTTAGCCGCATGCGCCACCGGCTGGAACATTTGCCGGTACTGACCCGGCGTCAGCCCCGTGCACCTTTTGAACAGTCGCCGAAAGAACGCAGCGTTCTCGTATCCAACTGCGGAGGCAACATCTTCGGACGGGCCGCGTTCGGTTTCGAGCAATCGTTTGGCGTCTTCAATTCTCAGGTTCTGGACATAACGCATGAGGGTGGCGCCCGTGGCAGTTTTGAAGCGCCTCTTTAAGCTCCGTTCGGGAATCCCACATGCTGCCACCGCTCCTGAAACTGCATTCGCTTCGCGGAAATGACGGGCGAGCCAGTCTTCGGCGCGGCGTACGGCTGAATCCGCGTGTGGCTGGAGGCGCATGAGGCTCGCATAGGGAAGCTGTCCTTCGCAGTGCCATTTCAACAGATAGACCTTCGCTATCCGCATTGCTTCTCCCGGGCTGCAATGACGAGAAATGATATGAATGGCGAGATCGTGCCACGACGTGGCACCGCCTGCGGTAACGATGCGTCCTGACGGGTCGGCGAAAACGAGATTGGGATCGGGTTTGAACCGAACGCGTGGGAAACTTCTGCGGAACAGATCCTCATAGCCCCAGTGCGACGTCGCCTCACGACCTTCAAGCAAACCGCTCGCCGCGAGCAGAACGGAACCCGAGCAGGCCGAATAGATCGTGCTGCCATCGTGATAACGCTGCACGAGCCATTCCTTTAACTCCCGGTAGCGATCGCTAAGGTCGTCAGTTGGGGCGAGCCAAAGTTCGGGCAGTATTATCAGCTCGGCTGTGGCGGCGGTCGCCAAGTCTAGATCGGGACTGACTGGAATGGCATTGCCGCAGCAGAAGGGCTTTCGGTTCAGCGAAACAATTCTAGGGCGTATCAACGTACCGCCTGCCCCTTCTCCAACCAATTCCTGCCAGAGCGTTCCCGTGGCTGAAAGCACGTCGACCATCCCATAGAGCGCGGACCCGGCCGTCTCCGGCAAAGCTATTATGAATGCTTCGATCGGCTCAGGCTGCTCCACGTTTCATCCGCGTTCGTGGCATGAAAAGATCGCTTTTGGCGAAACTCGATCTGATGTCGCGACGGTGTCAAGCGCAATGTTTCAGGATCAGCGCTGCCCTCCTTCCAGTGAGCTGCGCGATTTGTGATCCAGATGCAAAGGAGCATGACCATGGAACAGCATGCGATGATCGCCGAGGAAGCATTACTCATCAACGGATTGGACGTTACGGCCGCCCGGAACACTATTGCAGCCATCCAGGCGGACAAATCTTTGGCACGGTTTCAATTTCGTGCGCGCAACACGTGGATTAGCGGCGGCGAGAACCGCTCGACGATCCGGGATTTTTATGGAGTAGGGCGGGAAGACGATTCACGTACTATGACGTTCGAATTCACCAACGGAGAGCCGCCCGTTCTACTCGGTGACAACGAGGGGGCAAACCCGGTTGAGTTCCTGCTGCATGCCCTCGCCGGTTGCGTCACGACGACTTTCGTTTTGCATGCGATGGCGCGCGGCATCCACATCCGCGACCTTTCGACGGAGCTTGCAGGCGATATCGATCTCCAAGGCCTGCTAGGGATCGATGAAAGTGTGCCGCCGGGCTACGAACAGATTCGCATCCGCATGCACGTCGAAGCTGATTGCTCTGAGAAGGATCTGGAAGACCTCATGACCTATGCCCAACAGCATTCACCGGTTTGCAATACCGTCTGCCGACCGGTGCCTGTGGTCATTGAACGGGCCAAGGGTTGAGTGCCCTTCGGAAAAACTGCTCCCAGATGAAACCAGCGACGCGCTACTCAATAGCGCGTCGGCGTTTGCGCATTGAGTTGAGCATTCCCAAATGGCCGACGAGGAATTATTGGTCTTTGGAGTATCGCTTTCATGAAAAGAGGATCACTTCACGTCACGCGTCGCGCCCTTTCGCTCGGCATGGCATCTGCAGCTCTGTGCACTCTGGGTTGGGAGCAGACCGGCGCCTTTGCCGCCGCGCCTATGCTCGGCGTTAAACGGCCAAAGATCTACCGTTTCAAACTCGGCGCGTTCGAGATCACGAATATTCTGGACGGTGTCCTGCAGCGCTCGGGTCCGCACCCCATTTTCGGACATGACCAGCCCGTGCAAGTCGTCCAGGAGTTCGCGCGGGCCAACCAGCTTCCCGACACGACGCTAGAGAACCCCTACATCGTTACGCTCGTGAACACCGGCAACGACCTTGTGCTGTTCGACACGGGGAACGGTGGCGCGCGCGGCAGCGATGTCGGCATGCTCGCTGAGCTCTTGCCTCAAGCGGGTTATAAGCCGGAACAGGTGGACATCGTTGTCATAACGCATGGGCATCCCGACCATATCGGCGGGTTGATGTCAGCCGGTCGCCCGACCTTCCCGAACGCGCGCTACGTTTTTGGCCAAGTCGAGTTCGACTACTGGAAGGCCGGTAAAGATGTCCCCGAAGCCCGCCAGAAGAACCGCGAGCTTTTTCTCAAGGTTGCTGTACCCATTGCGGATAAGGCCACGTTCATCGCTCCAGGCCAAAACGTCGTCTCAGGCGTTACCGCCGTCGATGCCTTCGGGCATTCGCCGGGGATGCTAGCGTACAACATTGAAAGCGAGGGGCGACGCCTCTTGCTTTGGGCCGACGTCACCAACCACTACGTGATGTCTCTCATGAAACCCGAGTGGCACGTGTCTTTTGACCACTCCAAAGAGGATGCCGTTGCTACACGCAGGCGTATCCTCGATATGGTCGCGACCGATGCTATCCCGGCCATTGGCTATCACATGCCGTTCCCAGCCGTTGGCTTCGTGGAGAAGACGACTGAAGGCTATCGCTGGGTACCAGCCAGCTATCAGTTCAATTTGTGAGTGCTTGCCTTGGTCTCGCGGCGCACGCAGGACGATACAAATCCGCCGTCGCGAACAGCGACGGCGGATTACGCACGTACCAAAATCAGGAAGACTGCGGTGCCAGTTGTTGTGACCGCTGTGTCTCTATTTCGTGCAGCAGCGCGTCGCGATCGCCGTTGAGCGCTGGTGGACCACGACGAATCCGGAAATCCTGCCCGGACATGGCGACCGGCGGTCCGAAGGTTTTGATCTCTCGTCCCGACGGCAGGCTGATCGTTTCGATCCATCCCATCGCGTCGACCTGAGGATCTGCGAGCGCGGCCCCATAATCATTGATCGGCGCCGACGGGACACCAGCGTTAGAGAAACGCGTCAACCATGTCTCAGCGGTATCGGCAGCAAACTTCTCCTCGAGAAGTTCTTTGAGTGCTTCCTGGTTCTTAGCGCGATCCGTCGTGGTGGTGAAACGCGGATCGCTTTTCAGTTCCGGAAGATTGGTTACGTCACAGACCATTTCCCAAAGGCGGTCGTTGCCCGCTGCGATAACGAAAAATCCGTCTTGCGCGCGGAATGCCTGATAAGGGGCATTTCTCGGATGGGCTGAACCAAGTTTCTTGGGAGCCTTGCCATTCGCGAAATACTCACTGGTCTGAAGCGCCGCAATGCCAAGTGAGCAGCCCAGCATCGACGCATCGATATGGCACCCCTGGCCGGTTTCGCGTGCCGCCAGCAATGCCGTGGAAATATTGTAGGCCGCGTAGAGGCCCGTGGCGAAGTCAGCAATCGGCACACCGCACTTTACGGGCTCGCCACCTTCATGGCCAGTGACGCTCATGATGCCCGCGATCGCCTGCATCGTAACGTCGAAAGCGCCCTGCGAAGCGCGCGGACCCGTCTGCCCGAATGCGGAAATCGAGCAATAAATGAGGCGCGGATTAATCTTGGCAGCCGTATCGTAATCCAATCCCAACCGTTTCATTATAGCCGATGAGGCTGCATAGTCCCCGATACCCATAATGGAGATGTCGTCAGGGATGTGGAGACCGGCGCGTTGTGCAGCATAGATTGCAGCGTGGGCGATAACGTCATTGCCGCACCGTCCGCATTCCCGCAAACCGAATTGGGTCAGTCGCCGGAAGATTGCTCACGGCACATATCGCCGATCCGGATAGCACGCCGCTCGTCCATAATCAGTTCGATACAGAACTCGTTCTTCGAGCTTCCACCAAAGCGATTGGCTGACGTCTTGTCGGCAACGTTGCACCTCCCCGAGCCTGCAATTCTCAGCTGAACCTTGATCTGGTGGTGGACTCCGCCTCGCCGGTATGGGCTTGTGCCTATGTGTTCGAGGATCAGGTACGACAACATTTCGCCCTCGACCAACCTGATCCGCATACTGGACGAGCGGTCGCCTCCCCTTGCCCTTCCCAGCGCCTGATCCAAGAGACGTTTAGCACCTCGTCCTCCAGCCTGGGTCCTGGCGGCAATTAGGGCCGCGTAGATCGCACCACCGCGGCACATTTTGTCTGCGAACCTAGATCGTCGAGTTTCCGCCGAAAGATTTCGCGAGTAGCACCCACGAACTTCCGTCGTTCTGCCAACCTTCCTTGATCATCTGCCGGCGTGCTTTCTCGACATAGCCATGGCGTTCGTACAATCGACGTGCGGATGGGTTGGCGTCCGATACAATTACGCTTATGCCACTTCTAAGGCTCTGTTTACCGCAGGTGTCGGCGAAATCGAGGAGCGCAGACCCGAGACCTTGATTTCGGTACTCTGGCATCACCGCCAGGACATTCACGTACCACGTATCCGGGGCAAGGTTCTCCAACTGCTGCAGGGGAACAAACATCGCTGGCATGTCGTCAGGAATCGGTTCTGGCGCCGAGCTGATTTCATAGCCGATCAGGCATCCGGCCGGTCGCCAGTTCACCTCAGCGACCGTGGCGTTGCGATAGGAGAAACTACCGTCGTCGCGCCGCGCGCGTTCAAGGCCAACATCCCACGCCGATTGACCCGACATGGCCAATTGCTCCCAGAGGTAGCGAGGAAGCCCCTCGCCTGCGTAGTTGACCAATTTGGCCAGCACGTCCGCGTCTTCTCGTTTGCCCGGCCTAAGTTTCAGATCCATCAGCATGACCTCCTGATCGGCGTCGCAACGCGGCGCATTGCGACGGAGCGGGAGCCAATGTGCAATCTGCCAAAATTCGTCATAAGCGCTCCCAAATGTTTGTACAGGGCGCTCATACGGCAGATATCCGAGAGTTTCTGTTCCGAGTGTAACGCGTGAAAAATGCGAGTGTTTGATATTGCGGGAGCCGTCGGGCCCATCTCAGAAATTGAGTGAATTCTGAGGAGGCCCAGGAGCCTCACTCCGTCGTATGTCCGGCGGACGGCCGTCAGTTGAGATAGAAGCTCACGCCAAACATTGCGATCGTTTCATCGAGATCAACATTCACGGTTGATCCGAGCAGATCCAAGCTCTCGGTTTCGAACTCGTAATGCAGCACCTGCGCAAACACGCCGATGGCAGGGGTCACCAAAACTTCTGCTCCTGCGCCCAGCACAAAGCCAGTCAGGATCGCATTATCGGAGCCCGCTGACGTCGTTGTTTGCGAAGGCGAAATGGTCGTGACAGTGGTGGATTGTGAAGCGTTTGCCTCAAGCCGGGCAAACGCTATGCCGCCGGTGGCGTAGAGGAGGACGTTGGGGGCAGCGAGGACGCCGACTTTGCCGCGAACACTGGCCTTCCATTCGAGATCCAACCCAACCGCAGTTTGGCCCTCGACCGTTGTTTCCTCAAGGCAGCCGTCACCGCAGACATCTACAATCGCCATGGCGGACTGGGAGGTTGACGCATGCGCGCTGCCGTCGAGCCAGTTGAAATCGGTCACGAGGCCGAAGACGAGGCCGCCTTGTTGAATGAAGTTGCCGCCGCCCTGAATCCCACCGATCGCTCCCCCGAAATCACCGAGGTTGCTGAAAGCTCCGGGCGGATTGCTGGAAACGTCGATATTGTCCCAACTGTATCCGAGCTGGCCGCCGATATAGGGCTTCGTCCAGTCAGGCTCCTGAGCTGTCGCGTTAGCTGACAGCACGAGAGTGCCGAGAATAAAAGCGGCATTTGCGATCCAAAACTGACGCAAAACTGACACTGCAAACACACCGGGTACGCACGAAACTGAATATTCCCAACTGCTTAGCTTATATCCCGAAGGTGCTCGTCGGTGGTTGCCATAATGCAACGTGCAGTGGTGACTTTCTTCGCTCGGCGAGCCATACGTCAGCTCACGGCGCGAGGGATTACATCGTCCGAATTATGAGAACGACACGAACTCGCCGTCCCAACGTCGCGATTTGAGATGGGGGGGAAGGGAGATATGGCCCAAAGGGCAGGAAATATCGATGGCGCACCCGGCAGGAGTCGAACCTGCGACCTTCGGAATCGGAATCCGACACTCTATCCAGCTGAGCTACGGGTGCTTGAAGGCACGTAGATAGCCTATCCGGACCGCGTGCGCAATTGAGCAGATGCCGGTAAATAGTCTCCAGCCGAAATCGGGTTGGCCCGGACGGGCCAAAAAGCGCAGGAGACAAGCGTCAATGCCAGAATTCAAGCCGCTGCGGCCGGGTGAACTGAAAATCGAACTGCCGCCCGAAATCGATGCCGGACTGCAGTTCATCGGGGTGATCCGGACCCCGTGGCCCACACCATCGGACTGCCCGAAGAACTCCGCGGAACGGAAAGATGTGGAGGCAAAAATTGAAGTGTCGCCGCTGTTCGCGCCCGGCCTGAAAGATATTGCGCTGTTCGACCATCTCATTGCGCTTTATTGCTTGACCAGTCACGACGTGATCTGATCGTCCAATCGCCGAGCCATCTCGATGCCCCGCGTGGCGTTTTCGCGCTTCGATCGCCTGTACGACCCAACCCTATCGGGTTGTCCGTCATCGAACTTGTTGATGTCGCGGACAACGTTTTGACCATCCGCAATATCGATTGCGCCGACGGGACGCCTCTTCTCGATCTCAAACCCTACTTCTCGACGACGGACAGCTATCCAGACGCACAGCGACCCTAACGGGCATGTTGTATAGAGCGTGAATTTTACGCGAGGCGACTAGCTCGCCGCTTGCGCCGGTGTCAGTTCGGGTTGGCGCAACTCTGTTCGCGCCTGCCGGATGATCTGCCATCCGCCACTGGCGCCAAGTGCCGCCATGATTGTTGCGACGATCAGATCTGGCCATGCCGTGCCGGTCCCGAAAACACCTGCAGCGGCAGCCAGAACGGCGATGTTGCCAATCGCGTCGTTGCGCGAACAGATCCAGACCGACCGCATGTTCGCATCCCCGGTCCGAAAGCGGTAAAGCATCACCGCCACGCCCGCGTTGGCAAGGAGCGCGAGAACGGCGACAACTCCCATGGTACCGGCTTCAGGTAACGTCCCCGCATATGAGTGCCATGCAGTGGAGGCCAGCACGGCGGTGCTCAGTACCGCGAGCGACCACCCCTTGACCAGCGCAGCACGTGCTCGCCACGCGAGTGCCATGCCCGCGACCCAGAGACTGATCGCGTAGTTGGCGGAATCTCCCAGGAAATCGATGGCATCAGCTTGGAGTGAGGCCGAGCCGGCTGCGACGCCGGCCACGATCTCTGCGAGGAACATACCGGCGTTGACAGCAAGCGCTATCCAAAGTGCCTGCCGCCACTGCGGACTATTGTTTGGATTGCTGGACGAGCAGGTATCGTGTTGGCAGCAGCCGACCATATCGTCACCTTGTCAAATTCGGCCCACGATTCAAATGAACCCTGTCATCATTATAGGGTCAACACATGGCGACTATCGATCGGAGACATCGTCAGAATCGACTGAGGGCTGCGGATCAGTTGCCAACAGGATGTTCACAGACCGTCCACTGTTGCCATCTAACATCTTCATGCAGCAAGCCTTTTTGCGTCACACTTGGCTTATCGCGACTGTTACGCGACAGCTAAGGGAGCACGACGACGATGATGGAGTTCCGCTCTGTCCAAGGTAGCCTGATCGAGGCTGAAGCTGCCCGCAACCGGGCACGTGAAACGCGCATGCGCCGCGCGCTTCAACGTATCCTGACTGCGGCCGAAGGTGTGCCGGGCTATGCCCCGATGAATTGGTCCGATGTCGCCGAAGTGGCGCGCGAAGCCCTGGACGCCGACCGCCCGGCTGGATCAAACCGCTAATCCGGCGTCTTCTCCAGAGCGATTCGCGGCCAGCGAGGGGCCGCGAAACAGGGTCCAACGATTTGACGCAGGAGTTTAGCGGACTGCAGGTGACCGGGGCTTCGGTTTCAGCCTATAGTCCCGGCCCATGAGCACATCCAAAATAGCAGACTCCATCACCACGACGTGTACGGTGCCGGAAGGCGAGCCGGTGCCGGTCATCAAGGGCAGCCACGTCTATCTGGTCGATGGCTCCGGATATATTTTCAGAGCTTTTCACGCTTTGCCGCCGTTGACGCGTCCCTCGGACGGGTTGCCGGTCGGAGCGGTCCACGGTTTTTGTCAAATGCTGTGGAAGCTGCTCGCCGACAGCAAGGCGTCGGAGGCTCCGACCCACATCGCGGTGGTGTTCGACCATTCCGCCAAGACGTTTCGCAACGATATTTATGCCGACTACAAGGCCAACCGGCCGCCACCGCCGGAAGAGCTGATCCCGCAATTTCCGCTTATCCGAACGGCGGTGCAGGCCTTCAATGTCGCTTGCATCGAACAGGAAGGCTACGAGGCGGACGACCTGATCGCGACATTCGGACGGCAAGCGCTCGACGCAGGTGCCGACGTTACGATTATCTCGTCCGATAAGGATCTGATGCAGCTCGTCAGACCCGGCCTGGTCATGATCGATGGCATGAAAAACAAGCGCATCGGTCCGGACGAGGTGCGCGAAAAATTCGGCGTTCCGCCCGACAAAGTCGTCGACGTGCAAGCGCTTGCAGGGGATTCCGTCGACAACGTTCCGGGGGTGCCGGGAATCGGTGTTAAGACGGCGGCCGAACTGATCAATACGTTTGGCGATCTCGATGCCTTGTTGGAACGTGCAGGAGAGATCAAACAGCCAAAGCGGCGTGAACGGCTCACCGAGTTTGCCGATCAGGCCAGGGTCAGCCGCGATCTCGTTCGGCTCGACGCTAATGTTCCCGTCAACGTCAAGCTGGAAGCCCTTGGCGTTCGTGATCCTGAGGCGGGATCCCTGCTCGGCTTCCTCCAGCAGATGGAATTTAACACGCTGACGCGGCGCATCGCGGAGAAGCTCGGTGCGGAGCCACCGCCCGCTTTGAAGGTTTCCGTGGGCGTGACGGTCGCGAAAGTGAAGACCGTTACTGTGGTCGACGACACATCGCGTGCTGCGTCGTCTCCAGGTGGGGCGGGCACACCTGGCGCCTCGGTTGCGCATGGAAATCTGCTCGCGACAGAGCCCGCGATCGACAGGACTAAATATGAGACGGTGACGACGACGGAACAGTTGTCCGACTGGATCACACGTGCTTATGAAACCGGCCATTTCGCCTTCGACACGGAGACCACAGGGCTCGACGCCATGCAGGTGCATCTCGTTGGCCTTTCGATGGCCACCGAACCAGGTGCGGCCTGTTACGTGCCGCTGGGTCACGTCGCGGCGGGCGGCGGGCTCGATTTTGGTGGTGAGAGCGACCTCGTGCAAATGCCCATACGCGAGGCGCTCGACCTGCTCAAACCCCTGCTCGAAGACCCCAGCATTCTGAAGATCGGGCAGAACCTAAAGTACGACTGCCTCGTCATGCAGCGCTACGGCATTCGGTTGAACAGCTTCGACGATACGATGCTGATCTCCTATGCCCTCGACGGCGGCCGCGGCGGCCACGGCATGGACGAACTGGCCATGCGCCATCTCGGCCATAGCTGCGTGCCATTCTCAAAAGTAATTGAGACGGCGCCGGGCGGAAAAAAGGCGACGAAAACGTTTGCAGCGGTGCCGATCGACAAAGCGACAGAGTACGCCGCGGAAGACGCTGAGGTGACGCTGCGGCTGTGGCATAAGCTGAAGCCACGTCTCGTCGCCGAACGCATGACCAGTGTTTACGAAACGCTGGAGAGACCTCTCGTGCGCATCATCTCCGACATGGAATGTTGTGGGATCAAGGTCGACCGAACGATCCTCTCGCGTTTGTCCGGCACGTTCCAGCAGCGGATCGCGGCTCTAGAGGCTGAGGTCCACGAATTGGCGGGGGATACGTTCAATCTCGGGTCCCCGCGGCAGCTCGGCGTTCTGCTGTTCGACAAACTGAAGTTGCCAGGCGGGAAGAAAACGAAAAGCGGACAGTGGGAAACGCGCGCAAGCCTGCTGGATGATCTCGCGAACAACGAGGACCTTCCTGAAGATGCTCGTCGTCTAGTCCTGACAATGCTGGAGTGGCGGCAGCTCTCAAAGCTACGATCGACTTATACGGACGCCTTGCCGAATTACATTCATCCCGAAAGCGGTCGCATTCATACGTCGTATGCCATGGCGTCGACGACGACTGGGCGCCTGGCTTCGTCGGATCCCAACCTCCAGAACATTCCGATTCGGACGAAAGAAGGACGTGAAATCCGTACTGCCTTCATTTCATCGGAGGGGGCTAAGCTCATTTCGGCAGACTATTCGCAGATCGAGTTGCGGGTTCTCGCGCATATTGCGGATATCGCTCAGTTGAAGCAGGCGTTCGCAGACGGCCTCGACATTCACGCGATGACTGCGTCCGAGATGTTCGGGGTGCCTGTGGAAGGCATGCCCGGCGAAGTGCGGCGGCGCGCCAAAGCGATCAACTTCGGGATCATCTATGGGATTTCGGCGTTCGGGCTCGCCAATCAGCTCGGAATTTCACGCGAAGAAGCCGGTCAATACATTAAAACCTACTTCGAGCGCTTCCCCGGCATTCGCGACTACATGGATCAGACCAAGAAGTTCGCCCACGAGAATGGCTACGTGACCACGATCTTTGGCCGTCATGTCCATTATCCCGAGATCAATACGCGTAATCCGTCCATGCGTGGCTTCTTGGAACGTGCGGCGATCAACGCGCCGATACAGGGCTCGGCCGCCGATATCATCCGGCGCGCCATGGTGCGCATGCCCGCGGCACTCGAAAACGCGAACCTGCGTTCCGCACGCATGCTCCTGCAGGTCCACGACGAATTGATCTTCGAGGTTGCCGATGCGGACGTCGATCGTACAATCGAAACCGTGCGCTCTGTGATGGAGGGTGCAGCGGAACCGGCGGTCAGGCTTAGCGTGCCAATCCATGTCGACGCGAAGGCTGCAGACAACTGGGAAGCGGCGCATTGAGCAACGCTTCACGGGCTGCCGAACCAAATTGATGGGATTGCCGTTGTCCGTATTCGACTGTTTGAGACGTGACTCGGTTAGTCTCCCTCGCGGCTCCGGCACGTTGAAGATGCACTACCGGGCTGTTTGATCTACTCTCGGGTGCCACTTCGGCGATGCTTTTGATCAAGAGGTGCCCTGTGACCCAGAAATTCACTGTCGGCCTCAAACTTGAGGGGAAAGCGAACCACGTTGTCGTTGAGGCGGAAGATGCGCTCGTCGCCGCCCTTAAGGCGAAGATTGTTCATCCCGAAGCGATGATCACCTATTCCCGGAGAAGCAATCAACGGGGCGATAAGCGCAACCCTCCCGAAGAGCGCATCGCACATCCGTGAGATCCGAGGCCGCCTTCAAAAAAAGAGGGAGCCCTGAGGCTCCCTCCAACGTGGATTCTCGATCGAGAAAAAACGATCAGACCATGTACTGGCCACCGTTGGCCGAGATCGTCGAACCGGTGATGAAACCAGCATCTTCGGACGCCAGGAATACTACAATACGTGCGATTTCTTCAGGCTCACCCAATCGGCCGACAGGAATGTACGGCAGGATGTTCTTTTCAAGTACCGCAGGGTCGATGGCGCGCACCATCTCGGTGCCGATGTAGCCCGGGCAGATCGCATTGACGGTGATGCCCTTGAATGCACCTTCCTGTGCGAGCGCTTTCGTAAACCCGAGATCGCCGGCCTTCGAGGCTGAGTAGTTCACCTGGCCCATCTGGCCCTTCTGGCCATTGATCGACGAGATATTGATGATGCGGCCAAACTTGCGATCACGCATGCCTTCCCAGACGGGCCGGGTCATATTGAACAAGCCGTTGAGGTTGGTGCCGATGACCGCGTCCCACTGCTCACGTGTCATCTTGTGGAACATGCCGTCACGCGTAATGCCGGCATTGTTGACGAGGACATCCACAGGACCGACCTCGGCCTCAACGCGCTTGATGCCTTCGGCGCACGCGTCAAAGTCAGCAACCGACCACTTGAAAACCGGAATACCAGTTTCCGCCTTGAATTTCTCAGCTGCCTCATCATTGCCGGCGTAGTTGGCGGCAACACGATATCCGGCTTCCTTGAGTGCAACAGAAACGGCGTGACCGATACCGCGCGTACCACCTGTAACGACGGCTACCCTTGCCATGTTTTCTTCCTCTTCCTAGTTGTAAACGCTTATGTTTTTCGAACTGAAAAATGCCGGAGGGCAAAGCTGCGCCTCCGGAACCCTAAAGTAATTGCGTGAAACCTCAATCGCGGGCGACGCAAAGAGCGATGCCCATACCGCCACCGATGCACAGGGTTGCCAGGCCTTTGCGCGCATCACGACGACGCATTTCGAACAGCAGCGTATTGAGAATGCGGCAGCCCGAAGCTCCGATGGGATGGCCGATAGCAATAGCGCCGCCGTTGACGTTGACCTTGGAAACGTCCCAGCCGAGTCCCTTGTTGACCGCGCAAGCCTGCGCCGCGAAGGCTTCATTGGCCTCAATAAGATCGAGGTCATCCGCTGACCAGCCAGCCCTTTCGAGTGCTTTCTTGGCTGCTGGAATCGGGCCGGTACCCATGACGGACGGATCGACGCCGGCCGTTGCCCATGACACGATGCGCGCCAATGGGGTCAAGCCACGACGCTTGGCTTCAGCCGCCGTCATCAGCAGTGCAACCGCCGCACCGTCGTTGATGCCGGATGCGTTAGCGGCCGTTACGGTGCCTTCCTTAGGATCAAAAGCCGGACGCAGCTTCGCAATCGATTCCGCAGTGACGCCTTCCTTGATGTACTCGTCCTGATCGACGACCACCTCGGCCTTGCGCGTCTTGACCGTCACCGGTGCAATTTCATCCTTGAACTTACCGGCTTTGCGGGCTGCTTCCGCCTTGTTCTGAGACGCAGCTGCGAAGGCGTCTTGCTCTTCGCGAGTAATCTGAAACTGGCGGGCAACGTTTTCAGCGGTCGTTCCCATGTGATAGCCGTTAAAGGCGTCCCACAGGCCATCGCGGATCATGGTGTCGATCATCTTGGCGTCGCCCATCTTCACACCGTCGCGCAGATGCATGCAGTGGGGCGACATGCTCATGTTTTCCTGGCCACCGGCGACAACAATGGAAGCCGACCCAGTCATGATCTGCTGAGCGCCGAGCGCCACGGCGCGCAGACCGGAGCCGCAGACCTGGTTCATACCCCAAGCGGTTGTTTCAATCGGGAGACCCGCCGCGATGGACGCCTGACGGGCTGGATTTTGACCGGCACCGGCCGTCAAAACCTGACCGAGAATAACCTCGGAGACCTCGTTGGGTTGAACGCCAGCCCGCTCCAACGCCGCCGTAATGGCGACTTTTCCGAGTTCGTGGGCTGGAACCGCCGCTAACGAGCCATTGAACGAACCGACGGGCGTGCGTGCCGCGCTAGCAATTACGATCGTCTCATTATCTTGGCTCATGTAGCGTCTCCTTCGCCGGGTCTATGCCGGCCGCTTAATGATAAATTTAATCGGATCGGGGCGTGATGACCAAGCGTCGTAACACGATTGGCTGGAAACCCGTTCTAGCGGTGATAGCAGTTAGTCGATCACGACGGCAATCGGGACTAACGAGGGTCAATTGTCTCAGTATGCCTAATCAATCAGCACAAACGGCTTTCAAGAGCACCGGCTGCTATGTTACTTTCATGCAGCGCACAACAATGCAGGACATCGGGATTTTTCGAATATGCTGAACAAACCTGAAGCGTCCGGCGAGAAGCGTGAAACCGTCGTCATCAAGAAGTACGCCAACCGCCGCCTCTACAATACCGAAACGAGCACCTATGTAACGCTCGACGATCTGGCGGCCATGGTGCGCTCCGATCGCGATTTCGTTGTCTACGACGCTAAAACCGGCGATGAACTAACCCATTCTGTTTTAACGCAAATCATTGTCGACCAGGAAAGCAAGGGACAGACGCTGCTGCCTATTCCGTTCCTCAGGCAGTTGATCCGCTTCTACGATGACAGTATTGCGCGGATGGTGCCCACCTACCTGCAATTTAGTCTTGAGGCACTGGTGAAGGAACAAGAGCGCTTCCGCAGTCAGTTCGCAACGGCCTTCGGCAACCCTTCCGCTGCGTTCGAGGCATACCAAGAGCAAGCTCGGCGCAACATGGCAATTTTTGAGCAGGCCATGTCGATGTGGACGCCTTTTTCACCGAAAGGTGCGGACGCGGCCCAAAGCACCCCACAGCCCGGCTCAGAGACGGAGTCCTCGGAAAGTGGATCCGCGTCAGCAACAAATAGCGCTTCCCTCGACGATATTGCCGAGCTGAAGTCTCAGTTGGCGGCGATGCAGCAGAAAATCGAGAAACTCTCCCGCGACCAGGACTGAGTTCACGCTGAACAGGTGGCGGATATCCCCCACGCTGGCCCCCGTTACTCAGACGGTTCCTACCGTGAGCCGAACGCCTTTGCAGAATTCATAACGCTTCAAGATAAAAAAGACGCGCCAACGAGATGTTGGCGCGTCGATGTTCGGTTCGCTTAAAGGACGACCGTCGTCACTAGTGGTCTAAGCCACCAAAGCCAATATCCCTGCGCGCCACACGAATTCCTATTGTGTATCCAGCGACCACGTCGATCAGGGTTGCAACCATGATCAGGAAGAACACGCTGGTGAAGGCCGCATCCACGAGCAGAAACTCGATAAGGCACGCGATGAACACCACCATCGATAATCCGTGATCGAGCAACGACGCCGTCGACGTGTATGTCGCCTTCAAGATCTCAGCGAAGAGCATCAGCATGGTGACGAGCAAAATAAGATCGCCCCAGTTGAAGCTCCACACCCGTTCGCCACCGCGGAAGGACGGCAACTGGAAGATTTCTTGACGCAGAACGTCGTCAGGCGCCGCGCTGCCGCCTAGCAACACAACGATATTATAGAAAATAAAGGCGAAAACGATTAGCGGCAGGGACCGGATCGACATCTACTACATCTCCCGTGATAGCCCGAGGCAGGCTGGAATAGCATCAGTACATGACAGCTGAACGTTTCACGTGGCAATCAGGTCCATGCCCCGCAGAACGTCCTGGCCAAGCTCATATCAGCTCGGCCGCGACTCGATAGTGGTCAGACGATCATGGGGAAATTGCGTAGCGTCAATCTATCAGACGTCAGATTGGGGGGCCAAGATCTGACGACCACGGTATTTTCCGCTCTTCAGGTCGATGTGATGCGGACGGCGACGCTCACCCGATTCCTTGTCTTCAACATAGGTCGGGGCGCTGAGCGAATCGTGCGAACGGCGGGTGCCGCGCTTCGTCCGCGATACTTTCTTTGTTGGAACTGCCATTTCTCGACTCCAAAGTGCATATGACCCGCTGGCGTCGGAGGTGTGCCCCAGACCGCTAACAGGCTTGATTGTCTATAGCTTTTCACGCGGGCGGCCGCTCAGCATGGCGACTTCCCCCGATCATTTGCCGGGCTATATACGCGTAAAATCGCGGAAACGCCAGTCCCTTCGGGGCCTTTGCCCGACACTACCGAGCTTCGGTGACGCAGGCATCCGCATTGGACATGGTGCGCATACGAGCAATAATCGTGGATGCCATTTTATTCATCAGGCGGCTCGGAGAGCCAGGCTTGCGTCTGATCGGGCTTGGCAACGAGACCGCCAAGAGTGCGGCCTGGCGGGTTGTGAGTTTCTCTGCCGACCTATCGAAATGACGACGCGCTGCTGCTTCGGCACCGAATATGCCGGGTCCCCATTCGACAATATTCAGGTAAATCTCGGCAATACGCGCCTTCGACCACAGCGCATCGATCGTCAGCGTCAACGGGACTTCAAGTGCTTTGCGGACATAGCTCTGCTGCGGCCACAGGAACATGTTCTTAGCAAGTTGCATGGTCATTGTGGAGGCGCCACGCGGTGTACCACCGTTCGCACGCCGAATGGCCGCCAGAATCTCTCTCGGGTCGATGCCCCAATGGCGGCAGAAACGCCCGTCCTCCGACACGATCACCGCATGCACGAGTTTGGGGGAAATTTTGTTGAGCGGAACCCAGCGCTGATCGATGTCGACGCCTTGCGCTGCGCGGATCAGCATTAGGGCGGAGGTGGGTGGATTGACGAAGCCAAGCACCGCGACCAGGACCACCATCACCACATACCATGCAACCAGTGCGAGCATCATATACCGAGCCAAACGACCAATTATTCGCGTAATCTTGCGAAGTTTCGTCGGTTCGGTGCGTGTCTCTCGTTGCAGTTGAGACGAAACTGGTGCGTCCATCGCGCCAGCGGTCGGACCTGCATAATAGGATCGGCTCATCGGCGCGGCCGAACGTTGGAGTGCCTGTGCCTCTAACTGAGCACTCATCTCTGCCGCCGGTTCGGGGCCGGTTTCGACGTTGGCGGCGCTGGCCGGAAGGACAGGTTCGGAGCTTACTGGAGCAGTATCGACTTCGGTAGCCGGCGCCTCCTGGACTTGTCCCTCTCCTGTGTTTTCAACTGGTTCCGCGGGGAGAACCGGCTCGGGCTCCGATACAGCCTCTCCTTCTGACTGGCCTTGCGACAGCGGCTCGCTTCCCACCTCGCACGGTTCTTCGTCTGCTCCCTGTCTACCCAACGGCAGAGGAGCAGCGGGGACTGATGGAAGCAGTTCTCGGGCCGGTTCGGATATCCTCGCTGAGGGAAGGCCCCTGTCCCCGCTTACCGCAGGATCGGACCCATCTGTTTCGGCAACGCGCTCCGGTGATACCTGTGCGACTTCCGTGGCTGCCAGCACCAAACGCGCCAGGATATCGCGGCGCGCGGCCTCATGCGGCATCGGCGGCTGTTCGGAGGTCGACGTTTCCTTTACAGGTTCGTTCGTCATCTCCGGGCCAGCGCGATCAACGCAGACTGTCAGCTTTCGGTCGTGCATACGGCCTTGACACTCGGCTGCTTTGGGTTCCCGTCTGTGTCGGGCGCGGCCGGTGACCTGCCCACCCCTGGGTTATCCCCCGCCCTCGTCGACAGCTCAAGAGTACCTCTTCCATGAATTTTGCAGAGAAGCTTCGCCACAACGGCCAATTGGTCGAGAGTAAACTTGAGGAATTGCTCAACGACGTTAATAGAACTGGCGCACCGGAACGCCTAGTCGCGGCGATGCGCCACGGGATGCTCGGGGGCGGAAAACGGCTGCGCCCCTTCCTTGTCATCGAAAGCGCTGCCCTGTTTGATGTGCCTTCAGAACGCACGCTGGCGTGCGCGGTAGCTGTCGAGCTTGTTCATGGCTACAGCCTGATACACGACGATCTTCCAGCCATGGACGATGATCAGCTCCGGCGAGGCAAACCCACTGTGTGGGCGGCTTTTGACGAATGGACGGCCATTTTAGCGGGGGACGCTCTGCAGGCCCTTGCGTTCCAGGTTCTGGCAGATACCGCTATATCCGGCAATTGCGACGGGCTCAGCGCGATAACGTTGACGCGCGAACTCGCCGCTGCGTCGGGCGCGGCTGGAATGGTCGGCGGCCAAGCGATCGACCTTGAATCTGAAAAGCTCTCTATCCCGGCGTCACCCAACGTCGATCACGTCACGAACCTGCAGGCAATGAAGACCGGACGACTCATCCGATTTTCATGCGAGGCAGGCGCAGTTCTGGCTGGCCATACGGGCCCTGAACGTGCGGCCCTGCGCCAGTTCGGGGAGCATCTGGGCGTCGCGTTCCAGATCGCAGACGACCTTCTGGATGCGGAAGGAGACGCTGAGCGCGTCGGCAAGGCTGTTGCCAAAGACACAGAGGCCGGCAAGGCGACGCTCGTCTCCCTTATGGGTATCGACGCAGCGCGGGAGGCTCTCACCAGGGCTCTTAACCAGGCCAAAGCGGAGCTTAAAATGTTTGGTAAGCGGGCAGAAACCCTCATTGCAGCCGCGGAATTCGTTGCCAGCCGCGACCATTGACATGCATACGCACCAAAGCCTGTTTTCGGGCTCGCTCGCTTGTTGTACCTCCCCGTCGATACAGCTATTTCACGGGCGTTAACCTTTCGACCTAACCAATCTCAAAGGCGACCCATGCCGCCAGGCTTGAAAACGGTTAAATGGTGGCAGCGGCGTGTGCTGAGAACCGGTCCGCGCCAGAGACTGGAAAGAGGAAACTATAGATGCTGAAGACCTTCGTTCGTGCGGCCGTCGTGACCGCCGCACTTGTGGCTATTCCCGCTGCTTCGCAGGCTGGTTCGCGTGGCGACGGTGCGCGCGAATGCCGTATCTGCAAGATGTTCTCTCACTCGCGCGAACGCGTTGCGCACGTCCGCACCGAGCGCGCAGCTCGTCCGCTGTTTACGCGTGACATGTTCAAGCTTCCGCCGCGCGATCCGCTGTTCAAGCTCGCCCCTCGCGCTGAGCGTGTTTCGCACGTTCGCACTGAGCGCGTCCGCCGCCCGCTGTTCACGCGTGACATGTTCAAGCTTCCGCCGCGCGATCCGCTGTTCAAGCTTGCTCCTCGCGAAGAGCGTGTTTCGCATGTTCGCGCTGAGCGTCCCGCACGTCCGCTGTTCACGCGCACGGAACGTGCTCCGCGTGCAAGCCTTTTCAATCGTGCACCCCGCGCGGCGCACGTTCGCGGCGACCGTCGCTAAGAGTTACTACTGCCACCTTGAAAGCCCCGGCTCGAGCCGGGGCTTTTTTTGTCGCCGCGACGGCATGACCAAAAAATAAGGCCAGCGCATTTGCTGGCCTCATTGCATTCTCTATCAGGCTGAAAGCAGTTCTATTCGCTTGAGCGAGAGGATCAGGCGACGGCAGCGCTCTTGTCTGTGCCGCTCTTGCTCGCAGCTGCAGGCTTGGAGCCCGACTTCTTCATTTTCTCAGCGACTTCCTGCAAAGCAGCGGATTGGCTTTCGGTGGACGCCAGTTCGTTAACGGGGTCGTCAGAACGTCGCGACATACCAACGAACTCCGCTCCTTCTTCCACGCACAGGGCGCGATGGAATACTTCGCTATCGACACGCGCGGATTTCTCGATGCGCACGCGATTAGCGCGAATAACCCCGCGTGCAGCGCCACGGACGACAACTTCATCCGCAACGACGAGACCTTCAACCTCGGCCTGTTGACCGACGATCAAAAGTTTGCAGCGCACATCGCCATGAATCTTGCCGTTGACGAGTACGTCACCGTCGGTCTGCAGATTGCCCGTGATCGAAAGCCATTCGTCGATCACCGAACTGGTGGACTTTCCCTTGTCGATTCTGTTCAACGTCTGCTCCTTACCAGCCGATTGAGATTCTGGTGCAGAGGCTCCCGTGTGCCCCTCCGTCACATCAGCGTGAAATTGGTTTGCTTCTTCGCCTGAGCTTCTTGAGAACAACATGCTGTTTCATCCCTTATTCGAGGTTTGGGCAGATGCGCATCATCGGGATGCGGTTCGCATGGCTCGCCCTGCTTAAACGTCCAGGATCGCTAAAGCTCCGTTGCGCCGCTTACAGCGTCGCTCAAGCAGCATGTGTATGAATTGTTGATTCGCTTCTGAATGGCGACTTCAATTTATTGGATTTCAACGGGAGTGTGCCCACAGGGACGCAATTTTAGATGGCAAAACAGTGGGCTCCGCACGCGGAAGATCACGAGGGATCGTTGCGCTCCATAGCGCTTCGAATTAGCCACCAAGAGTACAAGGTATGCTCGCCGGGCCGGCGTTAGCCCGCTTTACGGTTCGCAGCGCCGAAGCGGCGTTCGATATAGTCTTCAAGGATATTTTTGAACTCTTCCGCGATGTTGGGACCGCGCAACACCAGGGCCTTTTTGCCGTCGATGAAGACGGGTGCGGAGGGCTGCTCGCCGGTGCCGGGCAATGAAATGCCGATATCAGCGTGTTTGGATTCACCAGGGCCATTCACGATGCAGCCCATGACGGCGAGGTTCAACGTCTCGACACCGGGATAGCGGGTCTTCCACTCTGGCATGCGGTCCCGGATCATATCCTGGACATCGCGCGCCAACTCCTGGAACACCGTCGACGTCGTACGACCACAGCCGGGGCAGGCCGCAACGATCGGCACGAACGATCGCAAACCCATCGTCTGCAATAACTCTTGTGCGGCGCGCACCTCCAACGTGCGGTCACCGCCCGGTTCCGGTGTCAATGAGAAGCGGATCGTATCGCCGATTCCACTTTGAAGCAGCACACCCATCGCGGCCGACGAAGCGACTATGCCTTTGGAACCCATCCCGGCTTCCGTGAGGCCAACGTGCAGAGCGTATTGACACCTTTCAGCCAACATCGTGTAGACGCTGATGAGATCCTGTACAGCAGACACCTTCGCGGAGATCACGATGTGTTCGGGCTTCATGCCGAGTTCCTCGGCGCGGGCTGCTGAAAGCAGCGCAGACTGCACGATGGCCTCGTGCATCACCGCGCGCGCATCTTTCGGCGTGGGACTGTTGGCGTTCTCATCCATCAAACGCGTGAGAAGCTGCTGATCGAGAGAACCCCAATTGACGCCGATGCGGACCGGTTTGGCGTAGCGCAGCGCCAACTCGATGATGGCTGAGAACTGACGGTCCTTCTTGTCCTTAAAGCCAACATTGCCGGGATTTATGCGGTATTTTGCCAACGCCTCGGCACACGCCGGATTTTCAGAAAGCAGCGTATGACCGTTGTAATGAAAGTCACCAACCAGCGGGACTTGGCAGCCCTGTGCGCGCAGCTGGTCGCGGATATGCGGTAAAGCCTTGGCGGCTTCGTCCCGGTCGACCGTAACCCGGACGAGCTCAGAACCGGCGCGTGCTAACGCAGCGACCTGCGCGACCGTGGCAGCGATATCGGCCGTATCCGTATTCGTCATCGATTGCACGACGACGGGGGCGTTGCCTCCGACGATGACACCATCGATGTTTACAGCTGCACTTAGGCGGCGTGATGCCGTCATGTTAAATCCTTCGCGCCCAAACTTCGCTTCGCGCAAAGCCTTCTTCAGCTTCGGCGCAGTACTCAAATCGGCAATCCCGGCCAATTGTCAACGTCAGCAGTCAAAGCGGTGCTTCAACCGTTGTCGCGTGCGCCGACCCAGAACAAGGAAGTCGCAGCAGCCAGAGCCATCGCCAGCACAATGGACGGACCTCCGGGAAGGTCCCAAGTCCACGATCCGTATAGCCCCGCGACAACGGCCGCAACCGCGATCGCTAAAGCAATGACCACCATTCGTTCAGGAGTTGTCGCGAATGGTCGGGCGGCGACCGCTGGAACGATTAGAAAAGCGACCGCCAGCAGAATGCCGACGAACTTAATCGCCATCGCGACGGCAAGCGCCATCAAGATTATGAAGGCCGCACGTATTCGTTGACGCGGAACGCCCTCGGCAGCGGCGAGCTCGGCGTGAACCGCGATACGCAACAAGGGCTGCCATAACCAGACCAATGCGCCAAGCACCAAGACGGCTGTTCCAGCCAGCCAGTACAGATCGCTCGGCACCACCGCATAAATGTCTCCAAAGAGATAGCTGCGCAAATCGACCGAAGGTCCCGAGAGTGCGCCTGTCGCGATGATACCGAGAGACAACGCGCCGTGGTGCAGAAGTCCGAGAACGGAATCGATCGGGACAACGCGCTGACGACTTAATGCCAGAACGAAAACTGCCGCAGCAAGCGCAACCAGCAACACGCTGAGCGTCAAATCAACTTGAAATGCGAGGGAGAGTGCGACCCCCATGAGACCGGCATGTGCGATCGCCTCACCGAAATAGGCCATGCGATTCCACACAACCAAGCACCCCAGAGGGGCCGCTAAAACGGCAAGGCCGACTGAGGCAAGAAACGCGTTTAGTAGAAACGGCTCAATCACTTTGCGACGTCCTCATCGCGAGGGTGCGCCTTGTGTGGCGTGGGCGTGTCAGCTGCGCCACCTGATGAATCCGAAGCAGGTTCTATGGAGCGTCCGGACAAGTCGTGGGCGTGATCGTGGTGATGTTCGTAAACAGCAAACGCCGGAGCAAGGCGTCGCCCGAACAATCGCTCGTACTCAGGATGCCGGGCAACGGTCGTGGGCACACCTGAGCAGCAGATATGACGATTAAGGCAGAGCACTCGATCACTGGAGCCCATCACGACGTGCAAATCATGGCTGACCATCAAGACAGCGAACCCACGTTCATCGCGCAGCTTGCCGATCAGCGCATAAAGTTCCGCCTCACCCAGGTAGTCGACGCCACGAACGGGCTCATCGAGCACCAGAAGCTGCGGGTTTCTTAACAGGCCGCGAGCGAGCAATACGCGTTGCAGCTCACCGCCGGACAATAACGATAGCTGCCGCTGAGCCAGACCGTCTGCCCCTACCTCGGACAAAGCCTCCGTGATGACGGAAGAGTGCACGCGCGGAGCAAGCCCCAATTCCAAAAAGCGGCCAACCGTTATGGGGAGCGCCCTATCGATATCAAAACGTTGCGGCACGTACCCGACCGAAAGGCCGGGGCGGCGGTTCACGCTGCCGCGATCGGGCTTATCCAGACCCAACAGGAGACGCACGAGCGTTGTCTTGCCAGCGCCATTGGGACCAATCAGCGTGATAGCTTCGCCAGCAACGATATCCAGCGTGACGTCGGAAAGGATCGTCCGGCTACCGCGAGAATAGAATAAACCTTCCGCGCTCAGCAGAGCGTCGGGGCGAAGAACGATCGGCGGATGATCGTGATGCGCATCGCAAGACGACGATGGCTGATGCATGAGCTAGCTCGACGGACTGAGGGCGCGATGTTTGAACGAACGGCATCGGGGCGCGCCCTGCCCAGCATCACCCTTTGTTGGACTTACACTCGCTGCAAAGACCCGAAACTTCGACAAACTTTACTTTCGGTTCAAAGCCAGCAGTTTCAGCCAATTCCTTTATCGCATCAAAAATTGGCTGGGCGGAAACCTCGGTAACTGTGCCGCAGTTCTCGCAGGCTAAAAAGATCGGACGACCTTTACCGCCATGCTCATGGCGACGGCAAGCGAAGTAAGCATTTTTGCTTTCAAGGCGGTGGATCACGCCCGCATCCATCAAGGCATCGATGGACCGGTAAACGGAAATCGGTGCGAGCCGGGTCCCCTTCTGGGCCAGTCGCTCGAGAATGTCGTAAGCGCCAATGGACCCGCGTGTTGAGGCGATCTCCGTAAACACCTGTTCGCGGAGGTCTGTGAAACGTAGATTTTTTGAGTCGAACGCCTCGCGGGCATGCTCAAGCGTCTTGTTCAGTCTAGCGAGTTCGTTCGGCTCTAAAGTCAACTCCACTGAATTTTCAGTCGATTTTGTCATGTGGTTCATTGCCTGTTTCCTGCCCCAAACCGCACAATACAATAAACTTAGTTCAAATCTATTACCTGATGCAGGCCGCGCCTACTATGCACAGTCCGTAATCCCTCCGCATCGCCTTACTTTGGTAAACTTTCCTCTATTTTCATGAGCGCACTTCGGCGGCCTCCCGCGCATTTTACAGCAGAGGCAAGTCGCTCTTTCTCAATTCACATAGCGATGGTCGGGTCATTAGCCAATATGCCCAGCTCGGGACATTCTTATATCATTTCAGCGAAACGTACGGCGTTGGGGCGTGTCGGCGGGTTGCATCGCTCCCGTCGTATTGAGGCCCTCGTGGCTCCGGTCGTTGCTGCGGTGCTCGAAGATAGCGGACTTGAGGCCGCGGCGGTTGACGAAGTCATCCTCGGCAACACGATGCAGGGCGGAAATCCGGCAAGGCTCATTGGCCTAGCTGCCGGACTACCAGAGACAGCTTCCGCCATTACCGTTGACCGGCAGTGCGCCTCCGGCCTCGATGCCATCGTTGCAGGCTGCCGTGCTATCGAAACCGGTGAAGCCGAGGTCGTGATCGCGGGAGGGGCCGAATCCATCTCCACGGCTCCATGGCGCATCGCTAAGCCGAAGAGCCTTTATCAAACGCCACATTTTATTGGCTTGGAGGCCGCGAGCGAAGAAACAGGGGAGGACGCCCAGCTTTTTGAAGCGTCCGAGGTTTTGTCCCAGCGCCTGAACATCAGCCGCGATCAGCAGGACCAATGGGCGCTGCGGTCCCACCTGAAGGCAAACGCGGCACAGGACAAGCGGACGTTTGTCGGAGAGATCGTGCCGTTGCGTGGCAATGCTGAGGAGGCCCGTGACCAGAGCGCCGGCGTTGATCCGTCTCTGGACGAACTTACTGCACTTCCTCCGTTTCTTCCGCCCACAGGTACCCTTACACCGGGCAACACCAGCGCCATGCATGACGGCGCCGCCATCGTCGCAATCGTATCCGAGGCGGTCTGGCAGAAGCTCGGCAAGCCCCCGGCCTTACGATTTGTGGCGAGCGTCTCGCAGGGGGTCGTCCACGGGAATGAGGCCGGAGCGCCAATGGAGGCGATGAAGAAGCTCTATGGCCGCCTCGAAGGTTTTAATTCGAAAGACATCGGCCTCGTTGAGCTGAACGAAAACTCTGCTGCGCAGGCGATCGCTTTTTCATCTTCACTCGGCCTCGAAGATGATCTCGTCAATCCGGACGGTGGAGCGATCGTGCGGGGAAATCCCTTGGCGGCAGCTGGTGCTGTTCTCGTCGTACGGTTGTTCACCCGCATGGTGCGTCAACGCGACGATAAAAAACCAAATTTGGGAATTGCGGCGCTAGGTGCGATCGGCGGGATCGGCGTGGCCGCTTTGTTCGAAGCAATTTGAGCGACAGGCTCTCGGCATAAAGTCGGGGCACGTGTGGATGGGTCCGCGAACAATTATTCAAAATTAGGCCCCGGCGCCGGTCCATTGCCGCCGCATTCGTCGCTTTATCGCCAGGATCGGCAGCAAATATCCCCAAATTGATTTGTTTGTGTACGCGGCTCTCAGCGGATCGGAGCGCAGCATCCCTATCGCCCGACACTGCTTCCGGATAAAGCCGTGTCAGCAAGCGGGGACGAGCTGAAACGGATTTGGTGATGGAAAATCTGAGCCCAGACGTAATCACCGGGTGGTTGCAGCCGCTGAAAGATGCGATCGGCCCGGCTTGGCCGACGCTGCTCGCTCTGATGAGCGCCTTTCTGCTTTTTTGGCTTACGCAGGGTTTCTGGAAGCGCATGTGGGCCGCGCTCGAAGCCAACATCCTTTCCAATTGGCGGCTGGCGCTGCTTGGTTTAGCCGCGTTCGCTTTGTCTATGGCCTCTGGCTGGACAACGTGGGACGGCATGCGCAATTTCACGCGCGAACCGCTTCTGTCCGGCTTGATCACCTTCGGCATACAGGGCGTTATGCTGATTGCCGCCTGGCTGATCGGTGAATCGTTTGCAACAGGTATGCATAGCCGCTCGCGGAACCGGGTCTACGGTCTCACTGGCGTCATCGTGGGTATGCTTGCTGGCTTCGGCATTGTCGGCGGTGTCATCGCGCTGGCGTCAACCGGCGGCCTCCCCCTCACCACCAACCATATCTTGTTCGCGGGCGTCGGGTTGGCGCTCATCCTGCTTCTTGCGATCCTGCAGGGCGATCTCGTTCGACCCTACTTCCAGGGCGCGAAGGTGATCGTCCGAAACGCCGTTCTTTGGGTCATGTTTCTGGCCTGCATGGGGACCTCTGTCTTCTTCGCCTTCGACTCGCGGTTCACCGCGATCTTTCCGCAAGAGGAACGGACGCGCGCATCCGTGCTGCGGGCGCAGAATCAGGTTGCCGGAATTGTCGCCGATATCGGACGTACGCTTTCTGCGCGGCAGCAAACCGAAACTGAAACGCTCTTTCGATCCGAGGGCTGGGGCGCTTATGAGAACCAGCTCGACGAGCTCGCCGGAAAAGCCCAGGGCTCGCAATCTGCCATCGAAGCTTACTTCGTCGAACAAATGGAAGCGCGCCGCCGCACCATAGCCGAACAGCAGGAGCGTCGCGCCTCGGCGGAAAGCCAACAAGCCGGACTGCAAGGCAAGAACGTTCAGCTGAATGAGGAGCTCTCACAGCTGCAAGCGGAACGTCCCGGCGCCATGACGGCTGTGATTGAACAGCAGCAAGTCGTCTCGGAAATCGAGCGGCGTATGGATGAGCAGCGGGCCAAGGTCCTCGCTGAAGAGAAGGGCGTAGAAGGCTCTGGCAAAGCCGGTCGCGGTCAGATGTGGCGTGCCGAGAAAGCCGCGCTTGACCGCGTCGCTGCCGAGCTGCAGGTGGCCAACGAACGCCTGCGCGGCCCCCAAAAGCGCGTCAGCGAGATCGATAAACGCATCGCTTCTATCAAGTCGGAGCTGTCGCAAATCGAAGGCACCCTTGCACAACTCAAGGGGGAAGCAGCCACCGCGGAACGACGCATCTCCGCGGCCGAACGCACAACCGGCGTGGAAGAGTCCGCGCTGAATGTCGACCCAGCGCACGTACTTCCTGCATTTGAGCGCGCCAAGGCTGCCTTCCGCCGCCAGCCGACTGTGGAACGTCTCACTGATCTTCAGCAGCAATGTGCGCAGTTGCTCGGTGCCATGGCGGCCACGCCAGCCACACGCGAAAGCATTCGAACGGTCGACTGCGATCCCAAACGGGCAACGGATGCCGCTTCCGCACTGTTTACCCTCAACGCTGGCGCCAAGGTCTTCGCGCAGAACTGCGTTGGCGGCGAAAAGCTCGAACGGCATTCGACAACGGATCAGTTGTTCGACTTCGCTCGCGGCTGTCTCGCGGATTCCAGGCTGCCCAGCGAAACCACCGATCAATTGCGCAAGCGGATCAATTTCGCCGAACTCAACCGGGACGACAAAGCGCACAACTTCGTCGTGAGCTGGAATGCGTTCCAGGACGGCAACCGGCTGGCCTATCTGGCGCTTGCCAATGCGATCGCGATCGATCTCCTGGTTCTGATGACCGGGTTGTTTGGTGCCAATGCGCTGCGCTCACCTTTGCAGGATGTGCCGAGCTACAAGCCACGTTCGGCCAAGCAGCTTGAGGCGATCATTGAAAATGCACTCGCACCCGATGCCTATGAGACGGCGCATGCGGTGATTGAGGCCATGCAGCCAATCACGCCCGTCGATGGGTTTACGCAAGAAGTCATACTCTCGGACAATGAGACAGGTGACAGGGCCAGCGTTCGCAAAGTTCTGAACGCCGGGGCGACAATCGGGGCGGTGGCACAAGATCCGATGGAACCGCGCCGTTATCTGGTGCGTCCGGAACTCTTCGAGTTCCTGTCGATCGTGGCACGCAAGCAGTATGAAAGTAGCGAAGAGCATCGGCGTCTAGCGGAGCTTAAGCAGCTGGTCACGGTTGCGTTGCAGCCTCATGTTGGTGATCACGCGGCAATCGTGTTGCACAACCTTCAACCGATAAACGAACATGACGGCTTTTCCTCCGAAGTGCTCTTTAAAGAAATTAGCCCCTCGCATCACCCCATCGTGCGGCGGGCGCTCAACGCTGCAGCGACCTTGCGCTACGTGATGCAAGATGTCCGTTCGGGCGAACGCGACCGCTATTACGTTCACAAGGACCTCTACAAGACGATCGCCAAAATCTCATCTGCGAACCCCATTACGGCAACTTGGCAAAGTGGTCATCCGCTGCTGATAGGAGGCAAGGATGAAGTGCGGGAAGGCGGCGTGCTGAACGCCGCCCCGGCAAGTGTGCCGCAGGATCTCCCGACATATCTGACGTATGCCGATAATGCGCGCGACAAGAAATCCGCAGAGAGTGATGACCTATCGCCTGAACAAGCCGAGAAATTGCGCTCGTACTATGAGAGCCGGCTGCTAAAGGCGCTCGGCCTGACGGATGTCGTCATCAAAGAACGTCTGGGAACAGAAGGCGTGCGCGAGGCGGCGATCGACGCTTGGAAAGCGCTCAAGCGTAATGCCGATCGTAACCAGCGGCTGCACGAGTTGATGGGTGAATACCAGAACCAGCATAATTTGGCGCTGAGTGAAGAATATTCCCGTCTCCGCAGCGAGATCGACGGAAACGGCCAACGCGCTGATATTCTCGATCGTGCTGACCGGGACGTGAACGAACTTTTCCCGATCCTCATGCTGTTCCCAGAAACCGGCCTCATCTCCTACATCATCGCCGAATTGGAAACCGCTTATGCCAATGGCTTGACCGTCGACGAGCAAGAGCTTCTCGATCGCTTGCGCGACGTTCAGCAGGTCATGGCGGATCTCGATCTCAGCGAAGTCGAGGCGTGGCAAATGGTCGAGGAAGCTCTGATCAGCGTGGACGAGCGCTAGGAGGTTTTTATTGCTACGGCTTGAGGATTAGGTAGACGCCGGCGGCGATCATGATACCGGCTGCGGCCTTGTTCAGGAGCCCGCTTGCCCCAGCTCCCAAAAGCAATCCGGCACGGTCCGCCAAATATGCGTAGCCGAGCTTCACTCCTCCCACAGAAACGACTGTGATGGCGATGATGATCGCCAGATCGACACCCGTTATTTTCGAGAGATTCAGAAAAGCCGGAAGAAAGCCTAGGTAGAAGAGCACGACCTTTTGGTCGGCCAACGTGAGAAGCAGGCCACTCATAAAGCTCGACAGAAGCGAGGATCCGTCCTCGTGCCTTTCGCCCGTGACGCGTCCCGTCGAACGCCATAGGCTGATACCCAACCAGAGCACATATGCGCCGCCGACATATTTGATCAGATAGGCAGCGCTTCCCAGCGTTTCGGTGAGAAGCGCAAGGCCGAAGATCGCCAACATGATGTAGATTACGTCACCCGCAACGATGCCGAGCGTGACGAAGACACCGTGAAGAAAACCGGCCGACGCCGCCCGCGCGGTTACCGTCAGGACGCTCACGCTCGGAACAACCGCAAGAACAATCATGGCCCCGAGCAAAGCGATAGCGCTGCCAAGCGTCATACTGATCTGCACCGGGCAAATTTCCTCGTGACTTTCTTTTCTGAGTTCGCGGGACTCTGAATGGACTCCACGATTTGTGAGAGCGGCGTCACTATGATCGCCGAGAGACTTTCATACAAGCCGGTGCGACGGTCTCCTGGTTCTCAGACCCATTTTCGTTCCTGTGTGTGCCGACAATTCGTGTGCCTCCAAGGTCACAGATGCGCGCGAACTTTTTCCTGCCGCCATTGATCCAGGTTTTGCCCAATGCCCTGCCCGTTTCCGCCGAAACGATGCGGCATCTTGTCGTGATTGTTTTAATTATCAGCGAGGAGACGTCCGACATGTCCGTACTGGACACTTTTCAGGCGGCTGCGAAAGCAGCAGCCCTGGTCCTGGGGCTTAGCCTTTTCGCCCTTTTCATTGGATTGTTTTTGGCGATCCGGACGCCTGCTTTCGCCGCAGAAGTCAACGTTACGGCGGATCTCGGTCAATCGGTGCTGCCCACCCAGGGCGGCAAAGTTTATTTGCGGCTCAGCTTAAAGCCCGTCGAAACGGAGGTCCGAGAGTCACGCACCCCGGTCAACGTCGCGCTTGTGCTCGATCGGTCGGGATCAATGCGTGGTAAGCGCCTCGAGGCTGCCAAAGAGGCGACGGAAATGGCGCTGAGCCGTTTGGGCAGGGACGATATTGTGGCCCTCATCGCCTACAATCATAACGTCGATATTTTGCAAGCTGCCGAACGGCTGACCTCACATCAAGACTTGCAGCAGGCTGTAAACCGATTGCGTGCAGACGGGACGACAGCGCTTTTTGCCGGTGTCGTCGAAGGCGGCCGCCAAGTTGAAAAAGAGCTTTCCGAGCGACGTATCAATCGCGTGATCCTGATGTCCGACGGGCAGGCCAACGTCGGTCCGTCGAGCCCAGGCGAACTTGCAAAGCTTGGCCAGAAGCTCGGCGGCAAAGGGATTTCCGTAACGACGATCGGATTGGGCCTCGGCTACAATGAGGACCTGATGCAAAGGCTCGCGCTGGCGAGCGACGGCAACCACGCATTTGCTGAAACGCCGAGCGACCTCGTGAAGATCTTCAACTCCGAATTTGGCGATGCGCTGTCCATTGCCGCACAGGATATCGAAATCATTATCGAATGCCGTAAGGGCTTCCGTCCCAGACGTATTCTCGGCAGAACCGCCGATATCGAAGGCAATCGTATCAAGCTCAAACTCAATCAACTGACAGGCGGTCACGAACGCTATCTCGTGGTTGAACTGGAGGCCGACGCCAATACGCGTGCAGAACCGGACGATGTTGCGCAGGTCTCGGTGAATTATATCGATCTCGATGCCGGTTCGCGACGCGATGCGAAGGTCGATGTCAGCGTCAGCTTTTCGACCGATCAAAAAGCGCAGGAAGACAGCATCGATAAAGCTGTCATGAGTCAGGTCGCGGCTCAGATCGCAACGGAGACCTCCGAACGAGCGGTGGAATTACGCGACAAAGGTGGCGTGAAGGCCGCTCGTAAGTTGCTACAGGACAACGCGGCTTACCTCGCAAAGTCGCGCGCGCAATACGGTAGCGGCCCAGGGGCAGCTTCCGCTTCGATCGTCGGTACGCTCAACCAACTCGAAGCGCAAAATTCGGAGGCGGCCAGCAATCTTGATGGCGATGAATGGAGCAAAACGCGAAAGACAATGCGTTACGAGCAGCATAAGGCCAAACGGCAGCAGTCCTACTAGGGGCTCTGTTGACCGTGCTTCCTATCGGAAGACCGGTGCCCACTTTTCCGGAAGCACTCAAACGCGCCGGCAGTGCCGACAATGGTCGTGCGCAGGTGCCCAGCCCTATGACCCCAAGGGCCCGAGACCGGCGCGTTTATCGGCCCGCCCCCGTTGCATCTCCGGGGCGGGCCGTCTGCTGTCTCGACATCACAGCTTGAAGGGCACGACTCTCTGGCATTGTTCTCCGAGGCCATCGATCCCAAGGCGAATAACGTCACCTGCTTGTAGCCACTTCGGCTCTTTCATGCCCAGCGCAACGCCTGGCGGCGTTCCGGTCGTGACGACGTCCCCCGCCTCCAGCACCATGAATTGTGTGACGTACGAGAGCATGTAGGGCACGTCGAAGATCATCGTTGCGGTTGAGCCGGTCTGACGGCGCTCGCCGTTGACATCGAGCCAAAGGCCGAGATTCGCCACGTCGACTTCGTCCGGGGTTACCAACCACGGCCCGAGGGGGCCAAATGTCTCGCAGCACTTGCCTTTCGCCCATTGACCGGAGCGCTCGAGCTGAAAGTGGCGCTCGGAGACGTCATTGCAGATGCAGAAACCGGCGATATACCGCATCGCATCCGCCTTCTCGACGTAACGGGCACGCTGTCCAATGACAAAGGCGAGTTCGACCTCCCAATCCATCTTCTGCACATTGCGAGGCTGCATAACCTCGTCGTTGGGACCGATAATGCAGTTGGCCAACTTGTTGAAGACCACGGGCTCGCTAGGAATGTGCAAGCCTGCTTCGGCCGCATGGTCGGCGTAGTTCAGACCAATACCGATGAAATTGCGGACATCGCCGACCGGCGGACCAATCCGTGCGTCATCAGGAGCCATCGGCAGGCTCTGGCGGTCCAATCCGGCAATATGCGCCAAACGTTCGGGGGATAACCCGTCCCTGGCGAAATCCGCGGTGTGGCCACTCAGATCGCGGATACGTCCCTCATCGTCAAGAATACCAGGCTTTTCGGCGCCCGGTGCGCCAAAGCGAACCAACCGCATGTGCGTTTCTGTCTCCCTTTGCGTGGGGCCGGCGACCACCGGCTAGATTACGCCGCGTCGGACAATGCCGCGTTTGCGGACAAAGGGCAAAGACAAGCGTAGCCAAACCCACTCATCTTTTGGCGAACCGGCGGAGACATCAAATGGACGCAGATGATCTCAGCCAATTTAACCCACACCAATTTCAGGCATGTGGACTTGTCCAGGTCGCCGTCTTTCGCAGAATTACGAATCGCAGTTTGAGTTGTCATCAGAGTGGGAATTACACAAACAGACGGATGGTATGGCGATGGCAGGTTCGCAAGCGGCCCGAGGCGGAAAGCGTTGCGCGCTCGTGATCGGAAATTCGGAGTATCAGCGCACGGCGCCTCTCGCCAATGCCGCCAATGATGCCGTCGAGGTCAGCCGCGCGCTAAAGCGCATGGGCTGGGACGTCAGTGTCCGGCAAAATCTGAACCGTGGCGCCATGGAAGACGCTCTGGATGCCTTTCGCGTTAAGATGGAGGGCTGCGCCGCGGCCCTTTTCTACTTTGCGGGTCATGGCACCAATATTTGGGGGCAAAACTATTTGCTTCCCGTGGATGCACGGATTGAATTTGAAGATCATGTGCATCGGCGTTCGTTCTTCCTCGGTAACATCCTTGAGGGCATGGTCGATCGCGCCGGTGTCTCCGTCGCACTCATTGACGCCTGTCAGGAAAACCCTTTTCAACGTAGCGCAACTCGATCGCTCAATACGGACTATCGGTCTGGTGGGCGTAGCGGCTCGGGACTTGCCTACATCAAAGCTCCGCAGGGCGCGTTTGTGGCGTTCGCCGCCAGCCCGGGCGAGCTTGCATATGACACGCCCGGCAAACATAGTCCGTTCACAAGCGCACTGCTTGAGAGCCTCGCGGACGACGAAGGCGAGATCACCGACGTTTTCACGCACGTCCAGGATCGGGTCTTTGCAGCAACGAGCGGCGCGCAACGTCCCTGGATGCATTCCGATCTCCCGGGTCCGTTTTATATGTCTTCCCTGGGCGAAGGCCCTCGGGCTTCAGCGCCCGTTGCACGTAGCGATAGTAATCGGCCGTCCGTCACCGTTGGAGGGCACGCGGTCGCGGCAAAGCTACGCGTAACGCCTGCAGCGACGCGCGTCACGCCGACGCCGCAGCCTTCCTCGCAGCCGCAACGGCAAGCCCAGGACACCGCGTCACCCCGTTCCCCTGAGAGGGTGAAGACGGCGACCGCCCCTGTGAGCAGCGAACGGCCTGCTGACACTCCGGCGCCCGCGCCTATATCCGTACCGGCGCACGCACCGATCGGACCGACGCTTCCAGCAGGCACTCAGCTCAGCATCAACAATATCGGTGAAATGGCCGGGCAACTTGCATTGGCACTCGGTGCAGCAGAATGGGAACGGCTGCGCAACACCCGCGACATCGCGCTGCTTACAAGATTTGCTGAGCACTTCCCTGGCTACTATGGAGAGCTAGCGCGTGATCGGGCGCACCAATTGTCGTCAGAGGCTCGCGAGCATTCGAATTGGCTTTGGGCGAGCCAGCGTGACAGCGTTGAAGCCTATCAGCGCTTCCTCGCAGTTTGGCCGCACGGGCGGTACTCGTCCATTGCTCACGGGCGACTACAGGAACTCGACGAGGGTCAAAAGCAGGTTCACCGTCAGACCAAAGCACGAGCGGAAGGTGATGCGCAGGACATCAAGCTGCGCTCCGAAGGTTTGGCGCAGGTCGATGTGACTGTCGACGACGGCGTCAAAACGGAACTCCTCAAAATCGGGCACGTCTTCCGGGACAGCGATATCGCGCCAGAGCTTGTTATCGTGCCGGGTGGCACGTTCACGATGGGCTCAGGAGAAGAAAAGGCGCACCCGTCAGAGCTGCCCGAACATCGCGTTGTCATTCCGCGGGCGCTGGCTGTTGGCCTCTATCCCATCACCTTCGAGGAATGGGATGCGGCCTACGATGCGGGCGGCGTTTTGCATCAGCCGTCGGACAAACGTTGGGGACGCGGACGGCGACCCGTGATCAACGTGTCTTGGATGGATGCGCAGTCTTATGTCGAGTGGCTTAGCGAAGAAACGGGACACACGTACCGGCTGCTTACCGAGGCCGAATGGGAATACTGCTGCAGGGCCGGCACGACAACGACTTATGCAACGGGCTCCTATCTAGGCCGCAAGGCCGCTCACTGCTCATTCGACCATTGGGGGTGCGCGGGCAAGACTGTTGAAGTTGGCCAATTCGACGACAACCGTTTCGGCCTTTTCGACATGCATGGCAACGTCGCGGAATGGGTGCAGGATACCTGGACGGATACCTACAGCGATGCGCCTGGCGACGGGTCCGCCTTCGCCGGGGACCGGCAAAGTCCGAAGGTCGTCCGTGGGGGGGGATGGCCAGATGTTCCGCGGTCACTTCGCTCATCAAGCCGGAATCGCCTCAAGGCGTCCACGCGCAATGACCACACAGGCTTCCGTGTGGCCCGGGTCCTCACAGCGAAGACCCGCTCAGATAACGCGAAATAAACAAGAGGAACCGTCGCTCACGCCGGACGCACAGTGCGTGCCGTCAACAAGGCATCATGTAATGCGACGGCGAAATCCTTGCGTTCATCGTCTGTCAGGAAACTGCCGAAGACGATCTCGTTGCCGTGGGAGGACAATGACAGGCTTGTACGGCCGTCATGTTCCTCAAGAAGGTTGACTCGGACCCAGTAGGTATTGAAGTCAAAGATCTCACGGCGTCCTTTGGGGTCGACACGTGTCAGCACAAGCTGACGCGGATCTAGGTCAACCATCTCGTATTCTCGGCCGGCGCGATAGTTGAGTTTGAAAGCGAAGTAGATCAACAAGGCGTCGAGGCCGAAAAAGCCGACAACGGGCCACGCCCCCATGAAGGCGAAGACTAAACCTAACGAAAAACTCGTAATCCCGATCAGCGTCATCAATATAAGGAAACCGGTCGGGCTAAGCGACCGATAGGGGAAGAGCACAGCTTTGAACGTCCCCGGCTCTTGCTTTTTCGATGCTGCTTCGGTCATCAGTGTCTCATCCGCGCCTAAGCGCTCATCCTCAAGGACCTGCCCCAGGAGTCCCTATGAAAGCCGATATGCCGGGCGATGCCAAGCCCGCTCCCCGACGGGCCGTAACGCAGAAAGCCCAAGCGGAACGTAAAAGTTCCCGCAAGGCTGGCAAAAGCGCGAAGCGCTCGAAGAGCAGCGTAAAACTTCTGTCGCCGGACGCCATCAAACAAGTCTTTGAACGTTTTCACGAGATTACCCCCGAGCCAAAAGGTGAGCTGGAGCATTCCAATCCCTTCACGCTTCTGGTCGCTGTCGTGCTTTCCGCACAGGCCACGGATGCTGGCGTCAACAAAGCCACGCGTAGCCTGTTCAAGATCGCCGATACGCCAGAGAAAATGTTGGCTCTGGGAGAGGACCGGGTGCGTGAAGCGATCAAAACCATCGGACTTTATCGCAACAAAGCCCGAAACGTCATCGCTCTTAGCCAGAAGTTGATTGACGAATTCGGCGGCGAGGTGCCGCAGGACCGCGATGCACTGGAGACACTCCCTGGCGTGGGGCGCAAGACGGCCAATGTCGTGATGAACGTCGCTTTCGGGGCTGCGACCATGGCGGTTGACACCCACGTCTATCGCGTCGCGCGCCGCATCGGGTTATCGGCCGGGACGACGCCTCTGGCTGTCGAAGACGACCTGTTGCGCGTTGTGCCTAAGGAATACGGCGTCGCAGCCCATCATTGGCTGATCCTGCATGGGCGCTATCTCTGCAAGGCTCGCAAGCCGGAATGCTGGCGCTGCCCCATCAGCGATCTGTGTCTCTTTGAGGATAAGACACCGGCTCCCTAGGTCTTTATTCGGCTCGTACTCCCCGCTGGGGCAGAAAACGAAAAACGCCGGCTCGGTTGAGCCGGCGTTGATGGTTCGTCAGTCCGTTCGGACGCAAATTCTTAGTACCAGATGACGGCTAAGAGATCGCGGCCTTCGCGGCTCATCAGCAGATCATCACAAGTTACCGTACGGCGATCCTGGCTCGCGGCGCGGAAACGCGCTTTGACAAGTCGGGTCCACTCGATCCGGTCCATGCCGCGAATCTTGATGCGATCGTAACGATCGAAGGCAGCCGGGCTGATGCGATTACCCACTTCCGGATACTGAAGCGTCCAGTTACCGTTGGTGTCGAGGGTCTTGAAAGCTTTCTTGCCCGCGCGCTTGGCTTCAAAAATGTTCAGCCGTCCGTCGCGATCGCGATCGTGCTTCGCGATAATCGAGCATGCAATTTCGCGCCGATCGTCAAAGGTGGGCTCGCTGGCGACCGCGGCCGGAGAAACTGTGGCGACCGTCGCAGCAACGGCGCAGCATGCGCTGAGGGCGATGGATAGCTTTCTGATCATTTGTTGCCTCGCTTGAACTAATTTTTACTGCACTCAATTCGTTAATTCCGAGCGCGAGCTTTCCTATACCAAGTAACCTAATCAGATTGTGTTTTTGCCGTGCTGCATCCTGACGCAGTGCACGGATTCTCGGCAAACACGCATTTCCTTTCGATGACAATCCTGTGATCGAACACGGCTCTTAAGCTAGGTTGATTGCACGCGATGTGCCCCCGCGTTGTGTCAACTCACAACGCGCGTATTGGATCCCAGAATGCGCAGCGCGGCACTCGGTTGGGGCCCCAAGAGGCCGTGCTTAGCTGCACGTTGGATCCCGGCAATAAATGCCGGGATGACGTGGAGAGCGTTCAAATCCCGTCGAGGCGCATGGCGAGGCCGGCATCGGCCATGTGACGCTTCGCTTCGCCGACGGAATATGTTCCGAAGTGGAAAATCGAAGCTGCAAGCACGGCGCTCGCGTGTCCGTCGCGCACGCCCTCCACCAGATGCTCCAAGGTGCCTACGCCGCCGGAAGCAATCACCGGCACGCTGACAGCATCGGCCACCGCGCGGGTCAGGCCGATGTCGAATCCCGCCTTAGTGCCGTCGCGGTCCATGGAGGTCAGAAGGATTTCGCCGGCGCCCAGATCGACCACTTCGCGGGCAAAGACGATGGCATCGATGCCGGTGGGTTTACGGCCTCCGTGAGTGAAAATTTGCCAGCGCGGGGACTCGTCGGGGCCGCTGACCTTCTTAGCATCAATCGCGACGACGATGCACTGCGCGCCGAACTTTTCGGACCCCTCTTTGACGAACTGGCGGTTCGTCACGGCGGCGGTGTTAATCGAAACTTTGTCAGCACCGGCTTCCAACAAACGGCGGATGTCCTCCACGGTGCGCACGCCGCCGCCGACGGTCAGCGGCATGAAGCAGCGCTCAGCCGTACGCTCGACAATGTCGAAAATCGTGTCGCGGTTCTCGTGGCTTGCGGTGATGTCGAGAAAGCAAAGCTCATCGGCGCCCGCCTCGTCATAAGCAGCTGCGGCTTCGACAGGATCGCCCGCATCGATGAGATCGACGAAATTGACGCCTTTGACGACACGGCCAGCATGAACGTCCAGGCAAGGGATAATGCGCGTTTTCAAGGTCATGGAGCTGGGCATACCTCAACGGATCGGGCCGTGGAACACAAAAAAGGCGCCAGCGATAATGAGACCAAAGCCGACGGCATGGTTGATGGTCAGCGGCTCTTTCAAAAACCAGATCGAGAAGCCCGCGAAAACGGTGAGCGTGATGACTTCCTGGATCGTCTTCAATTCAGCGGCCGAATAGACTTCGTGACCAATCCGGTTGGCGGGCACTGCGAAGCAATATTCGAAAAACGCTATGCCCCAGCTCGCAATCACGACGAGCCACAGCGGCCAGCTCTTATAGTTGAGGTGGCCGTACCAGGCGAACGTCATGAAGATATTGGAGATTGTCAGGAGCAGGATCGGCGCAACGCTGGCCGGAATGGCAATGCTGGACATGGGTGCCCCAGGAGAGATGAAGACGGATGCCGCGACGGCTTGCCTTGGCGTCAGCGCCGCGGCGGCGTCATTCTTTACGATTTCGGGAGGTGGTTGTCGCCTGATCAGCGCTGCCTTGCCGGGGTTGGCTCGAATTTCTAACCAGCGAGGACCGTTAGTGCCGCGTTTGCTCTGGCCTTTCGGCGATGATGCGCTCAACCGCATCCGCTAGGATCGCCTCAAACTCTTCGATCTGCTCTTGGGTAGCGCCGAGATCGGCCAAGTACGGCACCGACAACGCAAAGCCCCGCAGGTACTCTCGAAGCTGCTGTTCAAAGGTCCCTCGAACAAAGACATCATAGTCGAGCTGAGGCGCGCAGTCATACAGACGTTCCTTCTTGCGCAACTTCGAGCGCTCGGGATAACGCCCTCGCGTGATTTCAGGCATGGCGATCGGTACATAGCGTATTGTTACCGGCAGGCCCGAGAGACTGGATGAAGTAGCAATGGCTTTGTCTAAATAAGTCTCCACGGCCAGCCGAGCACAACGAACACCTTCGTATGCATCGGCGAACACTTCTGCTGAATACTGAAAAATCACTCTGCCCCAACCTCTTCGCTTCATTGATGCGACACGGATCGGCCAGTCCGCGGGCAGATGTCTAATGCGATTGCACTTAACAATCAGCCTCCAGCTCATTGTGCGCGCCGCCCGGCGTTCTAGATCACGCCGCCTTCAGAAGCGCCAAGGCTTCGGCCGGGTCGATGCGGCCGTCGTAGAGAGCGCGGCCGGTGATGGCGCCGGCAAGGATGGCGTATTCCGGCTGGAGCAGGGCCCGCACATCTTCAATGGACGCCAGACCGCCGGACGCGATTACGGGGATCGTCGTGGAACGGGCAAGCTCGGCCGTCGCGGGCAGGTTGAGGCCCTTCAGCACGCCGTCGCGTTCGATGTCGGTGTAGATGATCGCCGCCACACCGGCATCTTCAAAGCGGGATGCCAATTCGATGGCGGTCAATTCTGACGTCTCCGCCCAGCCTTCAACGGCGACCTTGCCGCCCTTGGCGTCGATCCCTACGGCGATGCGGCCCGGGAACGCGCGACACGCTTCGCGGACCAGGTCGGGATTGCGCACCGCAATCGTTCCGAGGATCACTCGCTTGATCCCCTTTTCCAGCCAGGCCTCGATGGTGGCCATATCGCGAATACCGCCACCGAGCTGGGCCGGGATGGTCAAAGCGGCCAGGATGGCGTCGACTGCGGGTGCGTTGACCGGCTTGCCCGCGAAGGCGCCGTTCAGATCGACGATATGCAGCCACTCAAACCCCTGATCCTGGAAGCTGCGGGCTTGCGCCGCGGGATCGTCATTGAAGACGGTCGCGTCGTCCATTTCGCCAAGCTTGAGCCGCACGCATTGGCCGTCTTTCAGGTCGATGGCAGGAAACAGGATCACCGGGATTCGCCTTCGCTATTCGGGAGATTGGAGTGTCTTGAGTTGGCGCCACGATATGCAGCGTCCGTCATTGAATTGCTATTTTGTTCTTCTTTATTCATGATCGAAGTCAGCAACTCCGAGCGCTTCTTACCAGTCTTTCGTTCATCCGCAAGTTCGAGTCATGTCCACCCTGCTTGAGTCTCGCGTCAGTTCGTTCCCGCTAGCCCCTAAGGGGCCGCTTAGCGAAGCCGATGCTGTCGACATCTGGATTGCGCGCTGGCTGAGAGTTCGGCGCGTGGATATTCTGCGCCGCTATGACTGCGACCCGCGACGGCTTTACGAGATCTGGGAGGGGAGGCGCTTTCCGGCCAGCCGCGAGCGGGCGCGCAAGGTCTTCGCAGAGCGCTATCCCGAACTCATCGACCGCGTCGACTTCGGCAATCACCGGTCCATTCCGCGTTCGAACAACCATCCCGCGCAGCTGGGTTTGTTTGAGTGACTGCGTGCCTCTCAGCGTGCTTGAGAACGTTGAGAACAAATCCTGAACTTTCTCTGGACGAGGTCCGCGATTCATGAGATGTTCTTTTTACGTTCTTCGAACACGGAACATCTCTCAGTATCGCGTAAATGCCCAACCCCCGCCCCCGAAGGAAGCCCGCGATGCGCACTTATCTGATCTCCTACGACCTCGCCAATCCGAACGCCAAGAAGCACGCTCTCGCTGAAATCATCATGGGTCTCGGTGTGCGGTGGGCGCGTCCACTGGAACAGATCTGGTATTTGACGACGGACGATTCGCAGGAAGACATCGAAGCTCGGTTGAGCTGGCTGCTCGGCGACGAAGACGGCCTTCTGATCCAAGCGGTTGAAGATCCCGCCGTGCTGACCAACACCTCGATCCGCTGGTTTCGCCGCCGTGGCGCCGCTGCTGCAGTGACAGCCGAAGGGACCGGCGCCAATGTGGTCGCCTTCTCGCAGCGTGATGCAGAGGCTGACGCGATCGTCGAAGGTTTTGGCGGTGCCGAGGAAACGCTCGCTGATTTCAGGGCCGCCAGCTGAGGAAGTTGGCCAGCAATTTCAGGCCCAGCGTCTGGCTCTTTTCCGGATGGAATTGCGTGCCGACGATATTGTCCCTGCCAACAATAGCCGTGACCGGCCCCCCGTAGTCGGTCTCGGCAACCACATCATCAGGCCGCTCCGGGACCAGATGATAGGAGTGCACGAAATAGGCGTGCAAACCGTTCGGGCCCGTTTCGATATCTTTCAGCAGCGGGTGCGGGCGCAGCACGTTCAGCGTATTCCAGCCCATATGCGGAATCTTGAGCGCGGGGTCTGACGGCTCCAACGCGCGGACCTCTCCCGGAATCCAGCCGAAGCCTTCCGTCACGCCGAACTCCTGACCGCGCGTTGCGAGCAACTGCATACCAACGCAGATGCCGAGGAAGGGCTTACCCTCTGAAATAACGGCCTTTTCGAGCGCTTCGCGCATACCCGGAACGGCGATGAGGCCCTTCACGCAATCAGCGAAGGCCCCCACACCGGGCAGGACGATACGGTCTGCAGCGGCGACGTCGTCGGGTTTGGCCGTGACTTGCACACGGAACTCCGATCCGCTTTCGCGCGCGGCACGTTCCAGGGCCTTCCCGGCAGAGTGCAGGTTGCCGGACCCATAGTCGATAATGACAGCGTTTTGCATTCTGTGGATCAGTTTCTACGGCCGAACAGCCGCCAACGGCGGTCCTGGCTATCGTCTTGCTGCGGGGGCACCATCATGGGGAGCGGCGGTGGTTCGACAGCGGCTGCACCCAGATCGTGTGCCGCAGGCGAGAGAGGCGCCATCGCAGGAACGCTCCCGACCGATGTGGGCTGCACGCGCTGCGCCGATTGTGCCGGAAGCCAGTTCTCAAAGAAACGACGCTCGCATTCGGCGGTTGTGCGGCCGACGACGGTGCCGACGAGTTGCCAGCCACGCCGCTCCAACGTCCAACGCCGCAGCGAATCCCCTTCCAACGCAATGAGGAAGTTCAAAGCCAAGCCGGTCAAAGTTGCCCAGATGTGAGGGACCTTGAGCAATTCCAGCACCGCACCGATCCCGAAAGCAATGACGACATAAATCGCCAAAACGATCCACATACGGTTCAAAAGGAGCCAGATCGGGCCGAGGAGTAGCGCAGCAAAACTGAAACCGTCTTTGGTGAACACCAGCCGTTCCGCCCGCTCGATGGAGGCGGCGGGGGGATTGGGCGGTTCGTGTACGGTGAAAGCCAACACGCGCGAAGACTCTCCCAAACGCCACAACGATAGAATCATGCGGTCAGCGTTCCCTTCGTTGAGGGGACGCGGCCTTCCTGGCGCGGATCAAGAGTGATTGCCTGCCGCAAAGCCCGCGCCAGCCCTTTGTAACAGGTCTCGGCGATATGATGGTTATTATCGCCGTAAAGGTTCTCAACGTGGCATGTGATGCCTGCGTTCTGCGCAAACGCCTGGAACCACTCGCGGAAGAGCTCGGTGTCCATCTCGCCGAGCTTGTCGCGGGTGAAATTCACCTTCCAAACCAAAAAGGGACGGCCAGACACGTCGACGGCAACGCGGGTCAACGCCTCGTCCATCGGCAGGTGGACGTCGGCGTAGCGGGTGATGCCCTTCTTATCGCCCAGAGCTTCGGCAAAGGCCTGGCCTAGAACGATACCGCTGTCTTCGGCGGTGTGGTGGTAGTCGATGTGAAGATCGCCCTTGGCGCGCAGGGTGATATCGATCAGCGAATGCCGCGCGAGTTGCTCGATCATGTGATCGAGAAAACCAATACCTGTCACAATGTCATAGGCCCCCGAACCATCGAGGTTAATGGTCGCGGTGATCTCGGTTTCTTTAGTATTGCGCGAGATTGTCGCCTGGCGCCTGGTCTTTGCAGTCACGGAAAAGGCCCCTCTTCAGCGGCTCATTGCATCGGGTTTGTGAAGCGTTTATCAGCTTGTGGCCACCTCTTCTAGGCCACATGCTGGGGCAGCCTTACTTAGCCTGCCACTTGAAACTCCCCGTCAGTTTCCCCTAATCGCGTTAAACTTCTCATGAACGATCAGCCGAAAGATCCCCCCAGTACCATGTCGTGGCATGCAACAACTATCCTTACGGTTCGTAAGGATGGCCGAGTCGTCGTCGCCGGCGACGGTCAGGTCAGCCTTGGACAGACCATTATCAAGGCCAACGCGCGCAAAGTGCGGCGGCTTGGCAAAGGCGATGTCATCGGCGGTTTCGCCGGTGCAACCGCCGACGCGTTTACCTTGTTCGAACGTCTCGAAGCCAAACTCGAGCAATATCCGGGCCAGCTTATGCGGGCGTGCGTGGAGCTCGCGAAGGATTGGCGTACCGACCGCTATCTCCGGCGGTTAGAGGCGATGATGATCGTTGCCGATAAGGAAACGACTCTGGTGCTCACGGGAACCGGTGATGTGCTTGAACCGGAAAAGCATGTGATGGGCATCGGCTCAGGCGGCCATTATGCGTTGTGCGCAGCGCGCGCGCTTCTGGATCAGCCGCTCGATGCAGAAACCATATGCCGCCGAAGCATGGCGATCGCGTCTGAGGTCTGCGTCTATACAAACGACAACGTTGTGGTCGAGAGCCTCGAATCCAGCGTTTAGAGGCATTCGTCTTCACACGAGGAGTAAACAAGCCATGGCTTGGCTGTTTCTAATGGCGGCGGGCGCCTGTGAAATCGTAGCAACAACTCTGTTTCGCTACACTGACGGAATGACCCGGTTGTGGCCGACACTTGGCTTCATCGGCATCGGCCTCGTAAGTCTCTATCTTTTGCAACGGTCGATCTCGGGCACCGAGTCCATTCCGCTTGGCACCGCGTATGCGGTGTGGACCGGCATCGGGGCAGCGGGAACGGCATTGATCGGCGCAGCCTTTTACGACGAGCCAACCGGTACGGTAAGGCTGGCGCTGCTTGGCGTGCTCGTTTTTTCGATCATCGGATTAAAGCTGGCCTCAACTCACTGACGGCCTGGCTCACACCTTTCAGGAGTAACATCCCACGCGATGACAAACTTCTCTCCCCGCGAAATCGTCTCTGAACTCGATCGCTATATTGTCGGGCAAAACGATGCAAAACGCGCTGTCGCTATTGCACTCCGGAACCGCTGGCGGCGTCAGCAGCTCAGCGGCGAGTTAAAGGACGAAGTGCTGCCAAAGAATATCTTGATGATCGGTCCAACCGGCGTGGGTAAGACCGAAATTTCTCGGCGTTTGGCACGTCTCGCGGGCGCTCCCTTCCTGAAGGTTGAAGCGACCAAGTTCACAGAAGTCGGCTACGTCGGCCGCGACGTAGAGAGCATAGTCCGGGATCTGGTCGAAGTCGGCATCGCTTTGGTGCGCGAAGTCAAACGCAAGGAAGTGCGGGCAAAAGCTGACAAGTTGGCAGAAGAGCGCGTGCTGGATGCCCTCGTCGGTCCAGGTGCGCAATCCTCCACTCGCGAAGCTTTTCGGCGGCGGCTGCGCAACAACGAACTCAATGACAAAGAAATCGAAATCGAAGTGACCGACACCTCAGGCGGCCTTCCGATGTTCGAGATCCCGGGTCAGCCTGGAAGTTCGATCGGGGCCATAAATATCGGCGACATGCTGGGCAAGGCCTTCGGAGGGCGCACCAAGAAACGGCGCGTGATGGTGGCGGACAGCTATGACATTCTTGTCGCCGAGGAAAGCGATCGTCTTCTCGATACAGAGGAGATCACGCAGGAAGCGATCCGAGCGGTCGAGGACAATGGGATCGTGTTTCTCGATGAGATCGATAAAATCTGCTCGCGCAGCGATGGCGGCCGTGGAAGCGCGGATGTCAGCCGCGAAGGCGTACAGCGCGACCTCTTACCACTGATTGAAGGCACGACGGTCGCAACCAAGCATGGTCCGGTGAAGACAGACCATATCCTGTTTATCGCGTCAGGCGCTTTTCACGTCGCCAAGCCCTCTGACCTGTTGCCCGAGTTGCAGGGACGTCTTCCTATCCGCGTAGAGTTGACGGCCCTCACCCGCGACGACATGCGGCGCATCCTCACGGAGCCGGAGGCGAGCCTCATCAAGCAATACGTGGCGCTCATGGCGACGGAGGACTTGACGCTCGTCTTTACCGACGACGCCATAGACGCGCTGGCAGACACTGCGGTGGCCGTCAATTCGTCCGTGGAAAATATCGGGGCCCGGCGTTTGCAAACCGTGATGGAGCGCGTGCTGGACAACATTTCCTTCGAGGCTTCGGATCGACCGGGTGAAACCGTTACGGTTGACGCGAGCTACGTTGAAAAGCACGTGGGGGAACTCGCGAAAGATTCCGACCTTTCAAAATTTATCCTCTAAAGTACGGGTACGGCCAATCGGGGCGGGCTGGTAGCCTTCCTGCCATTGACGCAAACGCAGAGGTTACGCCCGCCTCATGGAACCCATACTCAACGTTCTATTTCCGGTGTTCGCCATTGTCGCGGCCGGATATTTCAGCGGATATTTCAAGCTGCTTGGCCCCGATAGCAGCGAAGCGCTCAATCGCTTCGTTTACTGGGTCGCGCTGCCGGTGTTCCTGTTCCACGCCATGGCGAAAGTAGATCTCGCCGTTCTGTTCAACGGCGCTTTCCTGGCCGCATACATCATTGGGCTGCTCTTGATTTGGGCCCTCGCGCTTGTGGTTGCGCGCGTTTTCTTCGGCCGCGGTCTGGCTGAAGGCGGCATGCATGGAATGAACTGCGTTTATGGCAACACCGGCTACATGGGGATACCGCTCGCCATCACGGCTTATGGCGAGGCCGCAGCCCTTCCCGCCATTCTCGCCACGGTCATCAATACCGCGGTTGTCATTGGGATCGCGGCAACGCTTATCGAAATCGGCCAGAAGGACGACAGAGGCGCGATCGTCCGGGACGTCTTCGTGGCACTGTTTAAAAATCCGCTGTTCGTGGCTCCGGTTCTCGGCGGCCTCTGGGCCACGACCGGCGTCGCCATGGCAGAGCCTGTCGAAGCTTTCACACGCATCCTCGGCGCGGCAGCCGGTCCTTGTGCGTTGTTCTCTATCGGATTGTTTCTTGTGGGCCGTCCGATGAGCGAGGGCCTCGGCGAAGTGTCTTCAATGACGGCTATGAAGCTGCTGCTTCAGCCCGTTCTCACCGCAGCCCTGATCTTTTTCTTCTTCCCGATGGATCAGCTCTGGACAAACGTCGCCGTTCTGATGGCGGCTTTGCCGACGGGGTCTGGCAGTTTCGTGATGGCCCAAGCTTACGGGATTTACGTGGCGCGGACATCGTCCGTCATTCTCATCAGCACGCTTTTGTCCGTTCTGACGCTCGCCATCTTCTTTTTGATCTTTCCGCCGACTGCATGAGTCTGAAGATCACTTCTTCAGCGTTTCCAGATAGCTGAGAAGGTCGCCAATCTCATGCGGCTGGAGCACGAATTCCGGCATAGCAGGATGGCCGACATTGATACCTTCCGCCAGGGCCTCGGCCAGAACTTCAGTATCCGGCCATTTCTCTACAAGCGCGCGGAAGGGTGGTGCCGGTTCGAAGGGGCTATCTCCTTGAGGTCCGACAGCATGGCATCGGGAACACAGGCGCTCAGCCAGCTGCCTGCCTTTCGTGACGTCCTCATCTTCAGCAGCCCAAGCTTGCGAAGCCGTCAACATCACAACTACTGCAACGACGTATTTGATAGCTCTCATAATCGTCTCGTCTGCTTCCGATTAAGTGTAGGGACTGCACTCGTAACGGAGTCGGAAGACACTCACCAGTTCCGACGCTATTCTCAACTCGGTAATGGCATACGAGGGTAGCATGACCGACGTACCATTCGATTTCGGATTTTTTGAAAAGTTCCTTATCCCGCTCAAGCGCTTTCGTGCGGGCGAGAAAATCTTTCAAGAAGGCGAGGCCGGACAGGCAATGTATGTCGTGCTCGAAGGGAAGGTCGACATCACGCTTGGACAAACAGTACTGGAGACCGTTGGGCTGCACGGCATATTCGGCGAGATGGCCTTAATTGAACACGCCCTCCGCAGCGCCGATGCCATCGCGAAGGCTGCTACCGAAGTCGCGGTCATCGATACGAACGCATTCGTAAAGCTGGTGAGCAACAATCCTCACTTCTCGCTCTACGTGATGCGGCAAATGGCGAGCCGTGTACGGCGCATGAATACGCGATTGTGAGGCTTAGCGAAGCTATCGGCTCTCGCAGGCTTGTGGGGTCAGGTCCTCAACAGCGCCAGCTTTACTCCAAAGCCTACGAACACCACTCCAGTGACCGCCTTCAGCCAGCGGCGGATTGAGCCGCGACGTGCCAACCCAGCCATACGCGCAAAGAGCACAATCATCGAAGAGAACCAGACAACATTTAATGCGGCATGGATGGTGACCAGAAGAAGCGTCACGTCCACGACCGAACTCGGCGTTAGCCCATTCGCCGCCGAAATGAACTGCGGGAATGCCGCAAGATAGAACATCGCAACTTTAGGATTAAGCGCGTTCGTCAGAAAACCTTCAGCAAAGGCAGTCCACATCGCGCGCCTTCTGCTGGCGTCTGTGACAGGCACCGGCGGCAGGCCGCGCCAGGCATCTCGCAGCGCTCTCAAGCCCAGCCAGATCAGATAGGCCGCTCCGAGCATCTTCAAGGTCCAGAAGGCCTCGGCGGAGCGTACGAGAATTATGGAGATGCCGAGAATTGACAGGGCCCCATGCACATAGAAGGCCGCCACGAACCCCGCCACGTTAGCGAATCCGGCGCTGCGTCCGGAAGAGGGGACAGTCTTAGCGATCAAGAGACCGTTGGGTCCCGGAGACATAACGAGCAAGGCGGCAACCACCGCAAAGCTTGCGATTTCCATCCACCCCATCTGAACTCCCTCTTAACTCGCATGGGGACGACCGGCCCCAACAACAAATCCGTTCACAACGGCTGCTGCTGCATCCGCGCCTCCTTCGGCGCGGATGGCTTCACCCAATTTTGCGGCGCGCGCGACCGTCCCGGGCTTCAGAGACTCGCCGATGGCTCGGGAGAGATCGGCCACATTCAAGCTCTTTTGCGGCAGAGGCGGCGGCCCTGCGCCCAAGGCATTCACGCGGCGGCCCCAGTAGGGCTGGTCTACACCAAGCGGGCAGATGACGGTCGGGCGCCCCCAGCGCAAACCCTCATGGGTCGTACCGGCGCCGCCGTGATGAACGACCGCCGCGCAGCGCTGGAACAGCCAATCATGCGGGGCAACATCGAGGAAAAGCACGTCGTTGGCTGAGCCGGCCAAGGGCTTTAGTCCACCCCACCCCGTTGCGAGTATGCCGCGTTGGCCCGCCTGCCTGAGCGCTTCAATGACCATACCGGTTTGGGATTGAGCATCCGCTGCCGGCATGCTGCCGAAGCCGACATAGACAGGCGGTGGACCGGTCGCCAGAAAACGGTGCAGATCTTCCGCGGGCTCCCAGTCCGTATTGGGTTCGAAAAACCAATAGCCTGTGATGTGTTCTCGGGCTGTCCAATCCCTGGGGCGATTGACGATTATAGAACTATACCCGTGCAGCCGCGGGACCGTTCGGCCCTCCGGATCGTGGCCGCCGAAGAATGTGCCGCGGCTCGTGCTGTTGGCGCGTGCCGGCATTTCCTTTCGCCAACGGCCTTCCATATTGCGCTGCGCCCAAAACGTTAGCCGCTCGATAAAATGGTGCGAGAGCTTGTTACCGAACGCACCAAGGTTCGTGAATGGCAGGAACGGATTGGGAAACTCGCTCGTCGCCACATAACTGGGCTGTAAGGTTGTGGGGATGGCGACCGCGCCCAGCGCTGCTGCTATGTCCTGTGCGATGAAACCCTTGGGATGGTAGATGATGACATCCGGACGGACTTCGCGCGAGAGTTCCCACATTTCCCGGAATTGTTCGCAAACGACATCCTTGAAAGCCCGCATGGCGCGGAATTTTCCGGACATCGAGCGAAAGGCCGCCTGCGCTTCAGGCGTATCGATGAGTTCGCGATAATTGATGCTCAATGGCGCTGCGGTGAGGCCATGCGCGGCAATCATGTCGTCGAAACCCTGGCCGGTCGACAAACAAACTTGGTGTCCGCCACGACGCAGAGCCGTGCCCAACGCCACGTACGGCTGCACATCTCCACGAGATCCGAATGTAAAGATCAGGATGTTCATTGCCACGGCCGCTTGAGGTTGCTGCGACTCCACAGCCTCATATACGCGTGATTAGGCCGAACTGGGATTAAAACCTGTGCGTAGGCTTCCTGAATAGTTGCATCAGCTTGGTGTATCTGCGCCTTAGGAGGCGTGCGCTCGTGTGAACCCTGAAATCATCGGCTTAGGCAAAGACAGTTGGGAAGAACAGGAGTGAGGGGCTTGATTTAGCGCCAATTTTTCGTCATGTTTCTGTTTTGTTCTCTCCTTGAATCGCTTGCTGCAGAGACGGGGGCTTTCGTCGGACGTAGCTTCAAGAGGGCTTATGCGGATCATTCACACAGCTGACTGGCACATCGGGCAGACGCTGCGAGGGTATGCACGCGATCATGAGCATCGCGCCGTGCTCGACGAGCTTGTCGGGATCGTCACCGAACGTGAGGTCGATGCGCTGATCATCGCCGGCGACGTGTTCGATAGTCAGAACCCTTCTGGAGAGGCGCAGCGGCTGTTTTATGAGACCCTCGTTAAGTTACATCAAGCACGGCCGAGCCTGCGCATCGTCGTGACCGCAGGAAATCACGATGCGGCAGGCCGATTGGAAGCACCGCGCGTCCTCCTTGGCGGGATTGGCGTGCACGTTGTCGGCAACGTTCGACGCATCAACGGGCAGATTGACATCGCGCGGCATGTGGTACCGCTACCTTCGACGACCGGCGAGATCGCGGCGCATGTGCTCGCCGTCTCCTATCCGACGCCGGCATGTCTTCCGACGTTACCTCGCCAAAAAGAGGAAGACGGTTCGTCCATCGCACGTGCGACCCAGGCTCTCTATGAAGACTTGATGGATGCGGCGCGGCCGATAACGCGCGGATTGCCCCTGGTTATGACCGGGCATCTTCATGTGGCGGGTGGCACCGAATCCGAAGGCGCGGAACGACGCATTCTGGTCGGCGGACAGCATGCCGTAGCCCCAGATATATTTCCGGCGGATGCCTGTTATGTCGCGCTCGGGCATTTGCATAAGCCGCAAACCTTCAAAGGCGATCGCGTGCGCTACAGTGGCTCGCTCATTCCGCTTTCTGCCACCGAGCAACCCTATCGCCACGGCGTTACGCTTTTGACGCTCGGTGATCGCGGTGTGACGTCAATCGAGCATATTGAACTGACGCGCCCCGTTCCGTTTTTGCGCTTGCCGGAAAAGGGAGACATCCGGCTCGACGACCTCGGCGATCATTTTAAGGCCCTTGATCTGGACCCGGACCTTCCCATCAATCAACGTCCGTTCGTGCATGTGCGGCTGAACCACGAAGGTTTGAGCGCTGGTTTCCGCGCTGAAGCAGATCGGGTTGCCGAGAGCTTTCCTGTGCGGCTCGTCGATCTCAAGGTCAGCCCGCGTCCTGACGCCCCGATGGACACTGTTGCGAGCGGCCCCATCGTGCGCCTTTCAGAACGGGCTCCTGAAGATTTGTTTGTCACTGCGTTTCAGCGGACCCACGGAGGAGAGCCCGACGCGTCCCATCGCGATGTCTTCCATCGTGCGCTCGCCAATGCGAATGCGGAGGTTTGAACCATGCGTATTCTGGCCATCCGCGGCGCGAACCTCGCCAGCCTTGCAGACGAATTCGAGATTGACCTTAGGGCAGAGCCACTCGCGAGCGCAGGTCTCTTTGCGATCACCGGTGATACCGGGGCCGGCAAATCGACGATCCTCGATGCGCTGTGTCTGGCGCTCTATGGGCAGTTTCCGCGTGTCTCGATCGACAAACTCGAGTCCGTCAGAGATCCCAGCGGCAGAGACATAACCGCGAAAGATGCACGCGCGATCCTCCGTCGCGGCGCCGCCCAAGGTTATGCCGAGGTCGATTTTCTTGGACAGGATGGCAAGCAATACCGCGCGCGATGGGAAGTCCGACGCGCACGTGGAAAAGCGGATGGCAATCTGCAGAACGCCGAACGCAGGCTTGATTCCCTCGAAGACGGCAGCTCGATTGCGACGGGGCAGAAGGACGTTTCCCAAGCCGTCGAGGCGTGTACCGAACTCACGTTTGCGCAGTTCCGGCGCACGGTTCTGCTTGCGCAGGGTGAGTTCGACGCGTTCCTGCTCGCTGCCGAAAACGAGCGCGCGGAGCTTCTCGAGAAAATTACCGGGACCGAGATTTACGGGCGAATCTCGGAACAGGTGAACTCCGGCACGAAAGAAAGGGCCAACGAAACGAAGGCTCTCGAACAAAGACGTGCCGACATCGGCTTGATGGAAGAGGACGTACGCACAAAGCTGGAAAGCGAACTCGCGGAACGTAGCGCTTTAAGCGAGAGCCAAAGTGTCCAACTGAAGGACCTCACCGAGCGTCTAAAGCACGCTGAGCGGCTGAAGGATGCGCGCGCACAAGCGCACAACGCCGAAACCGGACTTGCCGCAGCGAAACAGCGTTTGGACGAAGCCCGGGACGATATTGCGCGGCTCGAACGCCTCGATGCGGCCGAACCATTGCGAGCTAAGGCCGAAGCGGAGCGGTTGTCCGAACGCAAGTTGGCCGAGGCTCGGCGTCACGCCGAACTTTGCGAAGTGGCGGTACGGCAATCTGAGCAAAATGCAGCATCTGCTGCGCGCGCACTCAAAGAGGCGTCCGAAGCCTCCACAAAGGCTGATGCAGACGTCGAAAAATTCACACCTCTTTGGCGTGAAGCCGAGCAAGCTGATAGCCAAATCGCTAACGCTGCAAGCGAGCTTGAAGCTGCGCAGGCGGCGGTCGCGCAGGCCCAACGGCAGGCCGATGCCTGCGCTTGGGATCACGAGAAGATCGAGGTTCAGCGTTCAGGGCTCAACGAGCAACTTGCGCAGACGCTGAATGAGCTGGAGACGCGTTCGACCCATGCGTTGCTGGCGGACCGGCTGGAAGATATCACGTCACGTATTGATGACCGCGCCGAACTCCGGTGGCGGGAAGCCGTTGCAAAAAAAGAGCTGTTTTCGGCTACAGAGGAAGATGCGCGCCTGCAGCCCTTGATTGCGGCGGCGGAGGAGGAAGTCGCGGCATACGCCAGCCGACGCAGCCAGATTTCCGCTCAATTGAATGAGCTGCGCGAGGCTCTGTCCCAGATCGATGAGACGTCTCTCTCCGAACACGATGCGCGGCTGCGCGATGGACTCGAACTTCTCCGGCAAGCCAGAGAAATCGCGCGCCAACACAGCGATGCGGCGGCGACGGTTTCTGAGGCGGACGTGCTGCGGTTGGCGCAAGAAAAGGCGCTCGCAGAAGCCTCTGACATGATCCGGGAGGCGCAAGCACAACATGCCGACTGGCTGGCCCGGCGCAGCGAAGTCAGCGGCCTGTTCGAGTTGGCCGAGAAAACCCAATCGCAGCACGCAGTGGCCTTGCGGAGCGCCCTCATTACCGGGCAGCCCTGTCCCGTTTGTGGCGGCCTGGACCACCCCTATTCCGAACCCGGTCATCCCGAAGGTGAGATGGTGGCTCAGATGCGTGCGCGGCGTGCTGAGCTCGATCAAGCCATCGCCGCGACAGCCAAAGATATAACCACCTGGCAAGGCGCGGAGGAGCGCGCGCGCGCTCAGTGTGAGGTCGCAGCGCGACGTGGTGAAGACGCAACGGCCAGATGCTTAGACGCGCAGAACAAGTTCGAAGCGCTGGCTCCTCAACTGAGCCAGTTTTGCGTGGCCGAGAACCTGCCGCTTCCAATCGGTCCCGGAATCGATGCAAAGGCGGCATCGGCGCTCGACGGTTTGAAAGCTGATGCTGAAGCCATCCAACGCGGTCTACGAGAGCCCCTCGCGCAGGCGGTTTCTTTGCGCGGTGAGGCTGATGCTTTGCAGAAAACGCTTGATGAGATCTCAGAAGATTCAGAAAGAGTTGCCGCTCAAATCCAGAAAGACAGAGATGCTAAGGCCAGCGTTCGGGCAAAGTGCGGACAGCTGGAAACGCAACTTGCAAGTCTGGCCGAACAACTCGCGTCAATCGCTCGGGAACTCACTCCCTATCTTAGCACTGCCGGCTTGGCGCTAGACGATCTCGACCGCGATTCCTTAGCTGCACAGCAGCACGTCGCAGACCTTGCGACCTCATACGCCAAGCTCCGGGATGCGCGCGCATCTCTTGACGCTGAGCAGCAGAAGCTTGAGATGTCGCAAAGGGAAATCCACCTAGGATGGGAGAAGGCCAAGGCGTCTCTCGGCTCCTCGCTGCTTGCGCAATCACAACGTGAACAGCGGCTCCAAGAAGCCAAGACAGCGCGCGCGTCGATGCTTGGCGGAGAAGCCACCGACACGCATCGGGCACGTTTCACCCAAGCTGCGAAAGAAGCGCAAGTGGCTCTCTCGGCGGCTCAGGCAGCACATTCAGAAGCAGACAAGAAGCTTGAGCTCAGTAAGGCTCTTCTGGACGGAGCGCTCAGGGCTATTGATGCATCCGTGCAAGACTTCGCGACGGCACAGGAGGTCTTCGCCAACGCCATTTCCGTCGCCGCTATGAATCGGGACGAAATCTATGCCTTACTCGCCATCTCACAGGAGGAACGCGAGCTTTTGCGCAGCCAGATCAATGCCCTCCAAACCAAACTCACCGAAGCAACGATTGCGCTTACCCATCGCCGCCAGGAAGTGGAGCGCCTCCAAGGCGAACGGGAAGAAGAGACGGACCTTTTTGCACTCACAGAAGCTGTGACAACGCTCAACGCTGAAATCGAAGACATCCGCAACCGCGTCGCAGCCATACAGGCTGAGCTTAAGCAAGATAACCAAGCGCGCGCCAATGCAGCAGATATTGGTCGCCAGCTGGAAGCTGCACGCGAGGAATTGGAGATCTGGCGGCGCGTCGATGATGCAATCGGATCCGCCGACGGCAACAAATTCCGTCGCTTCGCGCAGGGGGTGACGCTCGATCAGCTCGTGCAGCTGGCCAATGTACAGATCAGTGAGCTCAACCCGCGGTATCAGCTGGCGCGCGCCACCACATCGGATCTCGCGCTCCATGTGATTGATCGCGATATGGGTGATGAAGTTCGCTCGCTGCGTTCGCTGTCAGGCGGTGAGCGCTTTCTTGTTTCGCTTGGCCTCGCGCTCGCTCTGTCAGGGCTTGAAGGACGGCAATCGTTCGTCGATACGCTTTTCATCGATGAAGGCTTTGGAGCGCTCGATGCAGAAACGCTCGACATGGCCATCGATGCTTTGGAAACGTTGCAAGGTCATGGCCGGAAGGTCGGTGTGATCACGCACGTCGCCGCGATGGTTGACCGTATCGCTGTGCAAATCCGCGTCGAGAAACGTGGCGGTGGGCGAGGTGTCGTGCGCGTCGTCGACGCGGGTTTCAACGACGCCAGCGCCTTTGCGGTTTTCGCCGAAGCCTGATGGCATGCCTCAATACGGCGATGGTTTTCCAAACAGGGCGAGGTGGAGCTTAGCGTCGCGCTGGTAGATGTCCGGCCTGAAATGAACTGCCCCATCCTCATCGCGCCATGCCGTCGAGTACGTGATGTGGACATCCAGTGGCTGCTTTAGACTGACGACGGTGCGGTCCTGTTTGGCAACGACTTCGTCGATTTTTTGGCGGCTCCACCCTGGCGCCTGAGCGAGGACTTGCTCTGCCATATCCAAAGGACGCGCGAGCCGTATGCATCCATGGCTGCGCGCACGGTCGGCCGAGGAAAAGAGCCCCCGCGCCGGGGTGTCATGCATGTAGACGTTGAACTGGTTGGGAAACATGAATTTGACGCGCCCCAACGCATTTCCGTTGCCCGGCTTTTGCCTCAAGCGAAAAGGAAAATTGCTGGCGCTATACTTCTTCCAATCAATGGACATGACGCTTGTAGGTGTGTCCCCGACCATGACTTCGAAGCCTTTGCCGGCAACGGCGGCGGGCTGACTTTGTAATTTGGGGAGTTCCTCATTCACCGCGATTGAGTGCGGTACATTCCAGTATGGATTGATTTCGACGTAGGTCATTCGCTCACTGAAGACCGGCGTCTGATGATAAGGTTTGCCAACGACGACCCGCATCCGATCCTGCTTTTGACCGTTGCGTATGTGGACTAATTCGTATCCGGCAATGTTGACCATCACATAGTGGTCGCCGAGATTTTCGGGCATCCAACGCCACCGCTCCATCGACAGCTTTATCTGACGGATGCGCTGTTCAACAGGGATGTTGAGCTGAAACAACGTCTGCTTGCCCACAATCCCGTCAGGGTCGAGGCCGTGCGTCGCCTGGAACCGCTTTACCGCTGCCAGTAAAGCGTCGTCGTAAAGGGTTTCTGCGCCGGGCGGGGCGGCTGTCACCGCCGGATCTACGGCGCCGAGACGCGCGCGCAGTACCGTGACTTGAGGAGCGGTCATTCCGGGTTTCAGCACCTCTCCATGCTGAACGAACGGCCATCCCCCAGCCTTCTCAATCTCGCGATAGTGTTTCAGCGCGCGCTTCAATCCAGCATATCCGGGTACCTGGGGCTGCCAGACTTCGATGAACTTCTGCATGCTGCCGAGTTCGGCTATCCGGCGCAGGGCGGCAACCCGGTCAATAGATTTGCTCTGCCAATAGAGTTTTGAATCTACTTTCGTCGGCAAGAAGCGGCCAACTTTGATGTCGGACGCAAACTTCAAGAAGAACGCGGAATAGTAGAGCTCAATGCTCGCTGCATGGGTGAGATCAGCTGCGACAGCGAACGTAAAGCGATCCCTCTGCGGTAATTGCTGGAGCGGTTCTATGGGGTAGTCGGAAACACCCAACCCCTCGTCCTCAGCGTGACGCATCGCATTAATCAGGTCGGCCCGCATCGCAGGATTGCGCCACCAAATTGGAGCTGCAGCTTCAGTCACATAATAGGCTAGGAGCGCATCTTTGCGCTGGCGTACAGGTAAGGGTACGCCCTCTTCCTTTCTGAGCAGGGCTTCGACTGCTTCAGAGAATGTTTCAGGGGTTGGGTAAGTGATTTCACCGTCTGGAAGTTGCCGGACTTCCGTTGCGGGCACAGGTTGGGGCGGTACTGGACTGGTGGGCTCCGGTGCAGCGACGGCGAATGGGACCAGACCGCACCATATGGTCAGACTGAGAGCAAGGACCAACGACAACAATGCTGGCCTATTGGGAGCAATCTCGTCCTTCGACATTCAATTTGTAGGGCAACCGTGCAAGCCCCCTCCCCTACCCACCAGCAGATGTTGGCACCAGAGCGGCACCGAAACTTTATGTCACAATAAAGATATTTGAACTTCGAAATATGGCATCCGTAGTCGCGTTGAATAACCTTTGGTTTTCGCGGACCCGTGGGGAAGGTTACTTTTCCTCCGGTTTGAAACCCTTCTGCGACAGGCGCCTGATGGCGGCGATTTCGCGTGCCCATTCCTTGAAAGGCCGCGCCGGTGTACCGCCCATGCGTGCGCCGGGGGGGACGTTGTCCTTAACATGTGCCATGCCAGCGATCTGCGCGCCGTCGCCAATCTTGACGTGCCCGACCACACCAGAATGTCCGCCCATTACGACGAAGTCACCCAACTGTGCCGAACCGGCAATGCCGGATTGCGCCACGATAACGCAATGACGGCCTATGACGACGTTATGACCGATCTGCACGAGATTATCGATCTTCGTCCCCTCACCAATTACCGTATTCATTAGTGAGCCTCGGTCGATCGTTGTATTGGCGCCGATCTCGACATCATCACCAATAACGACACAACCAATCTGCGGAACCTTGATGTGCCCCTGGGCGCTCATCGCAAAACCAAATCCATCCTGACCAATTCGAACACCCGGATGGACGATAACGCGATCGCCTATGATGGCATGGCCGATCGAGGCGCACGCGCCGATCTGGCAATCGCTTCCGATTCTAACGCGTTCCCCAATGACAGCCCCACTGGCGATCGTAGTGCCGGCACCGATCGATGCGCCGGCGCCAACGACGGCTCCCTGTTCGATCTCGACATCGTTACAAAGGGCGGCCGTGGGATGCACATAGCCTGCTACACCTTCCGCTGGCGGAGCCACACGCTTGGGCCGCAGAGACCCCGGATAAAACATCGCCAGCGCTTTTGCGAAGGACCGATATGGCGCCCGGGTTATGAACGCCACGGTTCCAATTGGGACTTGGTCAGCAGCACTCGACACGACCAAGCATGCCGCGGCCTTTGTCGAGGCCAACTGCGATGCATACTTGCGATTGTCTAGAAACGTGAGATCGTCGGGACCGGCATCCTGCAGCGAACGCACATCACTTATCATGCGCGTTGCGTCCCCTGGATTAGCCAGGTCAGCCTCCACACAATCCGCGATGGAACGCAATGAAAATGGGCCGGCGCGCTCGAAAAAGCCGGGATGTTGCATACCGTGTCTTTCGTTTGGACGGATGGCGACGCGTGCACAGGAGCAGTTCCGTCGCCTCTCCCCCTACACAGTGCAACTTTTCAATTACCTTACTATGCCGCTGATGTCGTGGCACTTCAGCGAGACAAGCATCAATCGCGGTTAACAGCCGGTGGAGACGTTTTGGGGCCTCTCCGAGTTGCCCGTCAGTAGGTCGGATCTAGAGATATAACTAGGGGAAAGTGACCCTACTAAGCCTCTGCGTATAGTCATAAACCGAAGCGGTGCCACTTTGGTTTATGCCGCGGCGGATAAGAAACCATTGCGTGCGACACCGCTTGGGAGATCGCCGCGTGCCATGTATATATTTGCGCTATGTATCCGAATTACACACCCGGCGAGCGCTTCGCCGATGCTTGCATCCACGTCGTTGGTGTACTAGCCGGACTTATCGCGGTCACGGTAATGCTGGTCATCGCCATTCCGACACTGGATACGTCGACCACCGTGTCGGTCGCCGTTTACGGCCTCGCGATGATGGGCATGTTCGGATGCTCAGCCGCCTATCACATGATCCCTATTCCGAGTTGGAAGTCGATCTTAAGGCGTCTGGATCAGGCGGCAATTTTCGTAAAGATTGCTGGGACGTACACGCCCTTCGCGCTTATCAAAATCGGGGGCGCCTGGGGTTACAGTGTTTTTGGGGTCGTCTGGATTGCGGCTCTTGCGGGTGCGACGGCGAAGTTGGTGATGACATCTAACTGGGACAACGTCTCGGTTGTTTTGTATGTCGCTCTCGGATGGGCGGGCATCTTTATCTTACACCCGTTGATTAACTCCGTTTCGCTAACCACGCTTATATTACTGGGAGCCGGTGGCATCCTTTATACCGCCGGCGTCGTCTTTCATCTTTGGGATAGCCTACCCTACCAGAACGCGATCTGGCACTTATTTGTCCTCGCTGGAACTGCTTGTCATTTTGCAGCCGTCACTACAGCGGTTTTCGAATAACCGCTTTAAAGTGTTACTATTCAACGTTTTATCACTTTTATTTCGTCCATAACTGTCAGTATTCCAGGTTCAACGCGATATTTGGTGTTTTTGTCAGGCTGTTTCTTTTCGTGCCAGATAGCACTCAGCGTGCGATCCAACATTTCCAGTGTTTCAGAACTAAATCCGGGGGGCCGTTCGATAAATGGGCACATTGCTCTCGTCCTTGGATAACAGGCGGGAGCACTCAGCCACTCTCAGTCGCTCGGAGCCTGCACTGCAACTGACCGGCGATGGCCTGACCATGATCTGCCGCCGACACTGAGTCTATGCAATTCGCAGTGATGTCGAATACGCGTAATCGCCTATGACATCGCAACGTTAGATTTAATTGTGTGGACCTATAGAGCCGAAGAGCGTACTAGTTGCGTAGTCAATATCGTGGTGCTCCGCTATTGCCGCCTCGCTACTCGCCAGATTGGTCAGTTTTTCACAAAAGTTGAAAATCCGTACGACTGATCCTTCTCCGTGATCACCAGGACATCAGAAGAACGTTTGTGCGTTTTTTTCGCGCGAATGTTCCTAGGAACTGGGAGCGCGAAAATGAGACAACAACACAAATTTAAGGTCGGCCAGACAGTAAACTTCAGACCTGGACGATCAAATATGGCGATCACGTCGCGAGAATATAAAATCATTAGGTTGCTGCCCGCTGTAGGTGGTCAGCCCCAGTACCGCATAAAAAGTACGGGGGAACCCTTCGAGCGGGTCGCACAGGAAAATAACCTTTCCTAAGCGCAAACATCTTGTCCTTATCATTTCGTTCGGCGTCAATTTGCGCTTCTGTAAGGAAGCTAAGTAGATCAAGTTATCGAGCTTTTGAAACAAGATATTCGGGTAGATGGGGGTGAAATTCCATCCTCGAATATCCATATATCTTCAATGACCCCCTTTGATTACACAGAGCCTGCGGAAGTATTCGCCAGCCGGATTGGTGCCGCACGGCATGCATCTGTCATCTACCGGCGCTTCGATTCGGCCGCGGCCGCCATCCAGTATGCTGTAGAAGAACTGTCGCCGGATTTTGCGACCGGTACATTTCTGGAGGCTGGCGATCTTCGCCTCTGCTACGCTGAGATCAAATCACTCTACGAGGATGCGGCTTTCCCGCTGCCCCGCGACGGTCCCGTGGCAGGGCCGTGACTATTATCGATGGGCCCTCTTGTGCTCTCAATCGATCCGGTCTATCTGTATATATCGAGACTTTGGCCGGACCATTGGGCCGTTCCGCTGTGGCGAAGCCCGGCGCGCGATCGAACTCCTTCCAAAAAATCGACGCAATGAGCTTGCAGTCATGTGGCAGCAGCTCTCTTACTTGCCTTTCAAAGGAACTACCATGACTAACGGTACTGTTAAATTTTATAATGATCAAAAGGGCTATGGATTCATTCAGCCCGATGATGGCAGCAAGGACGTATTCGTCCATGCAACAGCTTTGGAGCGCGCTGGCATCCGTATTCTCGTTGAAGGCCAGAAGGTCGCCTTTGATACCCAGCCTGACAGCCGCACTGGCAAAATTGCAGTCAGCAATATCGAAGCGTTTTGAGATCACTGGTTGAAAAACCAGAATCTTGATGAGAACCGCCTGGTCGTCCGGGCGGTTCTTTTATTTTGTGAGGCCTCACGCACACGGCAGCTCTCGAAGTGCCCTATCAAACGCTCGAAATCTGTCATCGAGTGTCTTGCGCCACGGCGCTTCACGAGCGACATTGCCGCGCGCGTGCAGCAGAACCGCTTTGAGCATTCAACTTGCCTCAATCTCGTGACGATACCGAGCTGAAAATTCTCGTCATCGACGAGAACCCTTTGCGCAGAGCAATCATCGAGGAAGGCCTGCGTGAGGCAGGCCTGCACGAGATCAAACTCGTCTCCGACATGAATGGGCTCGTGGAGAAGATCTACTCTTTCGACCCTGATGTGCTGCTGATCGACCTCGAAAATCCGAGCCGGGACGTTCTCGAGCAAATGTTCCAGGTCTCTCGGCTAGTCCGGCGACCAATAGCGATGTTCGTCGACCAAAGCGATGGACCAACCATTGACGCTGCGATCGATGCCGGCGTGTCCGCTTATATCGTCGATGGTTTACGCAAAGAACGCGTCCGGCCAATTCTCGAGACGACAATTTCTCGCTTTCGCGCATTTGACAGGTTGCGCTCCGAGCTGGAGGAGACGAGGAGCGCATTGAAGGAGCGTAAGATCATCGAGAAAGCGAAAGGCATCTTGATGAAGACGCGAGGTCTCGAAGAAGAGGCCGCCTACGCAGCTTTGCGGAGGCAAGCCATGTCGACAGGCAACCGGATTGCCGACGTCGCGGCCGCCCTGATTAGCACCTATAACCTCCTGAACGACAAATAGAGGCGCCGATGCCCGAACACGTACGCAACGAAATCCATGCAGGCTTTATTCCGCTGATCGATTGCGCACCGTTGGTCATCGCTGCCGAACAAGGGTTCGACGCGCAATTTGGATTTCAGCTACGCCTTTATCGCGAGGTTTCCTGGGCCAACATCCGCGACAAAATCGACGTCGGCGCCTACGACTGCGCACACATGCTGGCTCCGATGCCAATCGCTACCGCTCTCGGGCTTGGACGAACCACCGCGCCAATCATCGTTCCGATGGCTCTCAATCTGAATGGCAACGCCATTACGGTTTCAGCAGCAATATTCGAGGAAATGCTGGCCGCCGATCCAGAGGCGACCCGTGCCGGCGGGATGAACGCCGTTAAAGCCTTGAAGCGCGTTGTCGACGCACACGCCAAGTCCGGAATGGCTCCTTTGACACTTGGAATGGTGTTTCCGTTTTCATCGCATAATTACGACATGCGATACTGGTTGGCCGCCGGCGGCATAGATCCCGATAACGATGTCAATCTGATTGTCATCCCGCCGCCTCTGACGGCTGAGAACCTCCGCAGCGGCCGTATCGATGGTTTCTGCGCGGGCGAGCCTTGGAACAGTGTCGCGGTCTCGCAAGGTGCCGGGCGCATTGTCGCGACGAAGAGCCAACTCTGGTCTCGCAGTCCGGAAAAGGTGCTCGGCGTTCGCGCCGCATGGGCCGAGCAGAATCCGCAGCTCCTGGACGCCCTCATCAAGGCCATAATCAAAGCCGGTCAATGGCTGGAAGATCCCCGCAACTGTGACCAAGCTGCGGACATTTTGTCAAAGCCGCAATGGGTCGGAACAACGCGCGACATTATTCGAAACGTCTTGTCTGGAACTCTCGAACGCGGCGGACGCCTGGCCGTGAATAAAGACCCGGAACTTGTTCTGTTTCACAGCCATGCCGCAAATTTCCCATGGCGCTCGCACGCTCTTTGGATCCTGTCGCAGATGATCCGCTGGGGGCAGGTGCGTGAACCGTTCGATCTCAACGCCGTGGTCGAAGAAGTCTATCGCCCCGAATATTATCGCAAAGCCGCAGCAGCCCTCGGCATCTCAGTACCTCATGAGAATATGAAGCGTGAAGGTGATTACGCCGTCACCGAAACAGCATCTTCAGCTGCCAAACGCGGTCAAAGCTTTTTCGGGTCTGACCACTTCGATCCGCTTCATGTGCTGAACTATCTCGAGCAGCAAAAGATACGATCGCCGTCGATCGACCTGACCCGCTTCAAGGGTCTCAACGCTTCACACTGATCATCGACCCGTTGCCGATCATTTTGTCATTCGCTCATTGCAATGCACAAAAAGGCAGCATCGATACCGCTTTTGCCGGTCAGCCACTTTCACTCAACACATTGTTTTTATTTAAATTCCTTCAACACCTCTCATTGGCACAACTTTTGTAATGTCCTTTCGCGAAAGCGTGAAGGAGCGTCTCCTCACGTAGACATTGCGGTCCAATGAAGGTTCGCAGGAGGCAGCGCCGCCACCAGAGGAAGGTTCCGGATCATCCGGATCCCCACTTTGATGCGGCGCTTTTTTTGTCTGCGGTCGTCGGCCGAATGTCTTCAACGGCTCGCTGATCCGCAGGAACTGAAGGGACGATGGAATGACCAAAATCGCGGGCTGCGCCAGAGCGACACGTGTCTCTCACTTTCCCCTGTTGCTTATCGGGTCGGGCTTACTGCTTATGGCCGCGCTGACCTGGAGCATCATTTCCGCGACGAGTTCGAAGGCGGAGATGCTCGATGTCGAGAAGGACGAACTGAAGTTCGGCTTCATCAAGCTCACAGACATGGCCCCGCTGGCGATTGCCAAGGAAAAAGGCTTCTTCGAAGACGAGGGTCTGTTCGTAACGCTTGAACCGCAGGCCAACTGGAAAGTTCTGCTCGATCGCGTCATCACGGGTGAACTCGATGGCGCGCACATGCTTGCCGGTCAACCGCTAGCCGCAACCATCGGCTTCGGCACCAAGGCCCACGTCATTACACCGTTTTCAATGGATCTGAACGGTAACGGCATCACCGTCTCCAACGAAGTCTGGGAGATGATGAAGCCCCATATTCCGACAGGCGCCGACGGCAAACCTGAGCACCCAATCCAGGCCTCGGCACTGAAGAAGGTCGTCGACAAATTCAAGGCAGAAGGAAAGCCCTTCAAGATGGGCATGGTGTTTCCCGTCTCGACGCATAACTACGAGCTTCGCTATTGGCTCGCCTCGGGCGGACTGAATCCCGGCTACTACTCGAAGGACAACGTTTCCGGTCAGATCATGGCTGATGTTCTGCTGTCGGTGACACCTCCGCCGCAGATGCCAGCCACGCTCGAAGCTGGAACGATCAACGGTTACTGCGTGGGTGAGCCCTGGAACCAGCAAGCCGTGTTCAAGGGTATCGGCGTCCCCGTGATCACGGACTACGAGATCTGGAAAGATAATCCCGAAAAGGTGTTCGGCATCACCAAGGAATTCGCCGACAAATACCCCAATACGACGCTGGCCATCACCAAAGCGCTGATCCGCGCCGGACAGTGGCTCGATGAGAACAACAACGCCAACCGACAGGAGGCCGTCGAAATCCTGGCACGTTCCGAATACGTCGGAGCGGACGCCGAAGTCATCGCCAACTCCATGACCGGCACCTTTGAGTACGAGAAGGGTGACAAGCGCGATGTCCCCGACTTCAACGTCTTCTTCCGTTATTTCGCGACCTATCCCTACTACTCGGACGCCGTTTGGTATCTCACGCAGATGCGGCGATGGGGCCAGATCGCCGATGCCAAGTCAGACGAGTGGTACGACACCACGGCCAAGAGCGTCTACCGGCCAGATATCTACCTCAAAGCCGCGGAGATGCTCGTTGCTGACGGATTGGCGAAGAAAGCGGACTTCCCCTTCGACACCGACGGCTATCGGCCTCCCCAGACCGAGTTCATCGACGGCATCCCCTTCGATGGCAAGAAACCCAACGCATACATCGACAGCCTGCCGATCGGTTTGAAAAGCAAGGAAACCGTAACCGGCAACAAGGTCGCAACCCAGTGACGCCACGGCCGGGAACGGCCGCGATGAGGGCTGACACAGAGAGGTATCATTATGAGCATTGCGGCCGATTTTTCCGGTTCTGAACAAACCGACGCCGCCAGGGCTGAGCGCAAAGCACGGATCGCTCAGCGTATCGCCCGTACCGATAGAATCCTAAACCTTCTCGCTCTTGGGTGGATCACTCCCATCCTGAAGATGATGGCTGGTGAAAATCCGAAAACGGAACTCGCAGCGCTGTGGCGAATGCTAGGCGTTCCTTTAACGGCGATCATCATATTCCTCTCCGCATGGGCTTACCTAGCACCACAGGTCAAAACGTCCCTTGGTGCCGTTCCCGGCCCGGCGCAGGTCTGGGAGCAAGCCGGCAACCTTCTTGCCGATCACTATCGTGCACGAGAGAAAGAAGCTGCGTTCTATCAACGACAGGATGAGCGGAACGCCAAGTGGATCGCACAGGGCCAGCCGGACAGCGTGAAGTACCGCACCTATACCGGCGCGCCGACCTACGTTGACCAGATCTCGACGTCACTGCAGACCGTGTTCCTTGGATTTCTGATCGCGACGGTCGTTGCAGTTCCCCTCGGCATTGTCTGCGGCCTTTCGCCGACGATGAATGCGGCTTTCAATCCGCTCATTCAGATCTTCAAGCCCGTCTCTCCGCTGGCTTGGCTGCCTATCGTCACCATGATCGTGTCCGCCGTCTACGTCAGCGACGACCCCTGGTTTGCAAAATCCTTCTTGATCTCTGCGATTACGGTGACGCTGTGTTCGCTGTGGCCGACGCTGATCAATACGGCTGTCGGCGTCGCGTCCATCGACAAGGACCTCATGAACGTAGGGCGCGTCTTGAACCTCAGCTGGTTCACGACCGTGCGCAAGCTCGTCCTTCCGTCAGCTCTGCCGCTTATCTTCACGGGCCTCCGGCTGTCGCTTGGCGTGGGCTGGATGGTGCTGATCGCAGCTGAAATGCTGGCGCAAAACCCGGGGCTTGGGAAGTTCGTCTGGGACGAATTCCAGAACGGGTCTTCCTCGTCGCTGGCGAAGATCATGGTGGCCGTATTCACGATCGGGCTCATCGGCTTCCTGCTCGACCGCATCATGCTGGCGCTGCAGTCGCTCACCACCTATCAGGCAACGCGCTGATCCGCCGGAGACTTTGAACATGGCATTTCTCGAACTCAAGGGCGTATCGAAGAGCTACGGTACGGGCGCGGCACGAAGCAACGTCCTAACCGACATCAATCTCGAGGTGGAAGAAGGCGAGTTTATTGCGATCCTGGGGTTCTCAGGCTCGGGTAAAACCACGCTGCTTTCAGCTATTGCTGGGTTGGTCACGCCTGACACAGGAACGGTCACCCTGAAGGGCAAAGCGATCACGGGTCCCGGTCCCGAACGCGGGGTCGTGTTCCAAAGCTACTCGTTGATGCCGTGGCTAACGGTCGAAGGAAACATCGAACTCGCTGTCAACGCTGTGTTCTCCAGCGAAGGCAAGGAAGAGCGCGCGGAACGCGTCACGAAAGCGATCGCGATGGTTGGTCTATCGCATGCCCGCGACCGGCGTCCGGAAGAGCTTTCAGGCGGCATGCGTCAGCGTGTTTCGGTCGCGCGGGCTCTCGCCATGAGCCCGGAAATCCTGCTTCTCGACGAGCCGCTTTCTGCCCTTGATGCGCTCACCCGCGCCAAGCTTCAGAATGAGATTGAGCAGATCTGGCGGCACGAGAAGAAAACCGTCGTGCTGATTACAAATGACGTCGATGAAGCGCTGCTTCTCGCCGATCGAGTTATTCCGCTCACGCCTGGTCCGGGCGCTACGCTCGGGCCATCGTTGGAGGTCGATCTCGAAAGACCGCGCAACCGGACCGCGCTCAACCATGACACGACCTACAAAAAATTGCGTGCCGATATCACCAAGACGCTGATTGCGTCCGGGATCAATCGCGGTTCTCAAGGTCGCGGCGTCGGGCAGGACAAGTTGCCGGCTATTGCGCCCATCTCCTGGATGAAGACGCTGCCAAAAGCTTATCGCGACGCCGCCAAGCCGCGGGCGCCCGACCGCTACCTCGAATTCTTCGAACTGCGCAAAGTTTATCCCACGCTCAAGGGGCCTCTGACCGTGGTTGAAGATTTCAACCTGATTATGCGCAAGGGCGAATTCATTTCGCTCATCGGCCACTCGGGTTGCGGGAAATCAACTGTTCTGTCGATGACTGCGGGGCTCAACAGCATAACGTCGGGCGGCATTGTTCTCGATGGCCAGGAGGTGACGGGAGCCGGGCCGGACCGTGCCGTTGTGTTTCAGGCGCCCTCACTGATGCCCTGGCTAACGGCACGCGAGAATGTCGCTCTCGGCGTCGATCGTGTTTATCCGCATGCCAGAAAGAACGAACGCGCCGATATCGTCGACTACTACCTGACCCGTGTCGGCCTCGGCGATGCCATGGACAAGCGTGCCGCGGACATGTCGAACGGTATGCGGCAACGCGTCGGTATTGCGCGGGCCTTTTCTCTGTCGCCCAAGCTCCTGTTGCTTGATGAGCCCTTCGGCATGCTGGACAGCCTGACTCGCTGGGAGCTTCAGGAAGTCCTGATGGACGTGTGGAAGCGCACGCAAGTGACGGCAATCTGCGTGACGCATGATGTCGATGAGGCCATTTTGCTGGCCGACCGCGTCATCATGATGACGAATGGGCCGCACGCCACCATCGGCCGGATGGTCGAGATCGATATCCCACGCCCGCGCACGCGCCAGGAGTTGCTCCGGCATCCGCGCTACTACGAGTACCGCGAATCCATCCTCAACTTTCTTGAAGAATTCGAACACGGTGCGACACCGGCACCCGACGCTCAGGGCAAATCCAAACCCGACAAGTCTTTGGAGGATGCCGCGTGAGAAAGCGAATTGCTGTCGTCGGAAACGGAATGGCCGGCTTGAGGTTTGTCGAAGAGCTGGTCGCAGCTGCACCAGGCCAGTTCGATATCACAGTGATTGGCGCAGAACCTCAGCCTGCCTACAATCGGGTCTTACTTTCTCCGCTGCTCGCGGGCGAGATCGGCTTAGAGGACGTATCGCTGAAGCCTGCCGATTGGTACGCGGCCCATGGCGTGACGCTGCTCACCGGCGCGCCAGTCACGGTGCTTGATACGTATAATCGGTCAATCATCGTCGAGAATGCCGATGGCGGCATGGAGATTTATTTCGATGCCTGCGTACTTGCGACGGGATCCAACCCAATCCGACTGACACTGCCGGGGGACACGCTCGACGGCGTGCTCACGTTCCGCACGACGGCTGATGTCGACGCGATGAGCCAGTTTGCCCAAATCGGTCAGCCTGCGGTTGTCATCGGAGGCGGGTTACTCGGCATCGAAGCCGCCTATGGTCTGGCGCGCGCAGGTATTCCAGTGACCCTGGTCCACATCATGGACCGGTTGATGGAACGTCAGCTTGATCCGGAAGGTGCTCTCTATTTGAAAGGTGCGCTGGAAGCGAAGGGCATTCGCGTCATTCTCGGTGCTCAGACAAAAGAAATACTCGGCGAGACACGCGTCGAAAGCGTCATCCTGAGCGACGGGCAGAAGATCGACTGCGGTCTCGTGGTCATGGCAGTGGGCGTTCAGGCCAATACGAAATTGGCTGTGAGCGCTGGACTTGTCATTGGCCGTGGCATCATCGTCGATGAGGGCCTTCAGACAACCGCACCGAACATCTTTGCGATCGGCGAATGCGCTGAGTATCGCGGCATCTGTCACGGGTTGGTCGAACCGGCCTACGAACAGGCAAAGGTTCTTGCCGATTGTTTCGCGGGGCGCACCTCTGCCTATGGCGGCTCCGTTCCGGCAGCGAACCTGAAGGTTTCCGGTGTTCCCGTTTTTTCCGTCGGCAATTTCTCTAGCGATGACGCCGAGGTTTTGGTCACGCGCGATGCAGGGCTTGAGACGTATCGCAAGCTTTGCGTTCGCGAAGGCCAGTTAGTTGGTGCCGTGCTCGTCGGCGATACGACGGATGCACTTTGGTATCTCGACCTCATTCGATCCGGCGCGGACATAACGGCGTTCCGGGATTCGCTCGCGTTTGGCCGTGCCTATGCGGAGGCTGCGTGATGAGCGCTCAAGATTTCAGCGACGAACAGAAACGGTATCTGGAAGGCTTTGTCTCAGGGATTCAAACCTCGCGTGCCGCAGCGGGCTTGAAGCCCCTGGCAGGAGTTGGCGGGGGAGGCGCTGCGAGTGGGCCGGACGCCGAGCACCTCGAAGCCATGGCGCGCTTCGAACGCGATGGCAAAAAGCTCGTCAATGAAGAGAAGGCGAAGCGCGACGAGCATCCCTTCGATGCCTACAAACGCTTGAAGCGGGAGGCCCTTGGCGGCGCATTTCCAAAGGGTGTCGACAATTTCCGTTGGCGCTTTCACGGCCTCTACTATGTGGCGCCTGCACAGGACTCGTTCATGTGCCGGATGCGCATTCCCAATGGCATTCTCAACCACTGGCAATTCTCTGCGGTGGCCGATCTCGCTGAGCGTTTCGGCGGCGGCTATACGCACGTTACGACACGCGCCAATTTGCAGATTAGGGAGATCGCCGCGGAGAACGGCCCGCCGCTCATCGAGGGACTGGCCGAAATCGGGCTGACGCCGAAGGGCTCCGGTGCCGATAACATTCGTAACGTGACTGGCTCACCGACCGCCGGAATCGATCCGCAGGAACTGATCGATTCACGGCCTTACGCGAAAGCGTGGCACCACCACATCCTCAACGATCGCTCGCTCTACGGGTTGCCGAGAAAGTTCAACGTTGCGTTTGACGGTGGTGGCGCCGTTCCGGTGCTTGAAGATACAAACGACATTTCGTTCACCGCTATTAGGGTCAAAGGTAACACCGAGACGGAAGGCGGCGTGTGGTTTCGCCTGGGGCTTGGCGGCATAACCGGGCATCGTGATTTCGCCCGGCCTACCGGAGTCTTCGTCAAGCCGTCTGATGCGGTCGCAGTTGCCGATGCCATCGTACGTGTCTTCATCGCCAATGGCGATCGTACCAACCGGCAAAAAGCGCGAATGAAATACGTGCTCGACGAATGGGGGTTCGACAAATTCCTCACCGCTGTCGAAGAACAGCTTGGCAGCCCTTTGCAACGCTTTACGGACGATGAAGTCAGCCAGCCCAACGGCCAGGATCGGCAGGCACACATTGGTGTTCACCCGCAAAGCCAACCCGGTCTCGTGTGGATCGGCGTGGCGCTGCCGGTCGGCCGTCTCTCTTGTGATCAAATGCGGACTCTGGCTGATATTTCCCGCGAGTTCGGGGATGGCGATATTCGTCTCACCGTTTGGCAGAACCTCCTGATCTCTGGTGTTTCGGCAGATCGGGCAGAGGAGGTCGAAGCTCAGCTGCAGTCTATCGGGCTGACATCAAAGGCGTCGAGCATCCGCGCGGGCTTGGTCGCCTGCACGGGGAACACAGGTTGCAAGTTCGCCGCGTCCAATACCAAGGACACTGCGTTAGCGATTGCCGATTGGGTGGAGCCGAGGCTCTCTCTCGATCAACCCATCAACATTCATTTGACGGGCTGCCACCACTCCTGCGCCCAGCATTACATCGGCGACATCGGGCTTATCGCGTGCCGCGTTCCAATTCCCGATAGTGACGACACAGAAGAGGGATTCCACATACTGGTCGGCGGCGGATTTGGTGCCGACGCGGCCATCGCGCGTGAGCTTTTCAATGAGGTTCGCATCGCTGACTGTCCAGAGACCGTCGGGCGCATTCTCGCGGCTTACATGGCCAACCGCGCGGGCACGCAAGAAAGCTTCGCTGAGTTCTCCCGCCGTCACGAGATCGACACCCTGAAGACGATGGCGGAAGCCGCCGGAGGCCTATCATGAGCATTCAGGAGCGCACCGACGCGTACCAGCCCGGCCAAGTTCCGGTGATACCGGAAACGGCTCCATTCAATCCAGATCAGCGCGCGTGGCTCAATGGCTTCTTTGCCGGCCTGCTTTCACTTGATGCAGCGGGGGCTGCGGCCGTTCAATTCGAGGGCGGACTACCTGGAGGCCCGACGCCGGCTGCTGGCGACGGCGATGATGGCGCCGATCCGTGGCACGACCCTTCCATGGCGATCGACGAGCGGATGACACTTGCCGATGGACGGCCGCTACGACGTAAACTTTACGCAGCAATGGCACAGCAGGACTGTGGCCAGTGCGGCTATCTTTGCGAGAGCTACGCTGAAAAGGTTGCGGTCGGCGAAGAAGCGCGTCTCAATCTCTGTGTACCCGGCGGCAAAGAAACCAGCCGCATGTTGAAGCGTCTCATGGAAGAGGCGCCAGCAGCCCCAATTTCGGAACCTAAATTCGATGTTGCGGTGACCACGGCACCGGCTGTCGATCTCGTGCCCGGATATTCCCGCGAAGCTCCCGTCACCGCAATCTTCAGGGGCACTCGTTGCATTACGGGCGCGACCTCGACGAAAGATACCCGCCACGTTGTCTTCGATCTTACGGATTCTGGCATCGCGTACGAGCCGGGTGACAGCTTTGGCGTCTACGCGACGAATGATCCGGCGCTTGCCGATGCGGTTCTAGCGGCAATGAATGCCCCCGCTGATTTTCCCATCGGCGATAAGACACTGCGGCAGAGCCTCATTGAAGACTATGATCTCGGCACCGCGCCAGACATGCTCTTTGAGTTGGCGAGCTACATGGTCGGAGGCGACCGGCGCCGCAAGGCGAAAGCGCTCGCGAAAGGGGATGATCCTGACGGCGATGCCGCCACGTTTGACGTCCTCAAAGCCGTTGAATCCCTAGGCCCTATGCATCCAGATCCGGAAGCGTTTCTGGAATGCTTGGAGCCATTACATCCGCGCCTTTATTCCATCTCGTCTTCTCCACTGGCTACGCCCGGCGAACTTCACCTGACAGTCGATACGGTTCGTTATGAGATCGACGGACGACAGCGCGTCGGCGTTGCTTCAACTTTTCTGGCCGACCGGATCGCACCCGGTACACCGCTCAAAGTCTATGTGCAGAAGACGCATGGCTTCGGGCTTCCAGAGGATCCGAACGTTCCCGTTATCATGGTCGGTCCCGGCACGGGCATTGCGCCGTTCCGTTCGTTTCTCTGGCATCGCCACGCGAGTAAAGCACCCGGCCGTTCCTGGCTCTTTTTCGGACATCAGCACGAAGCTTCCGAGTTTTTCTATCGTGATGAACTCGATGCATTCCTCGCGACCAGAGTCCTCTCAAAACTGTCAACGGCTTGGTCTCGCGACGGGACCGAGAAGGTCTACGTTCAAGACCGCATGCGGGAGAACGCGGCGGAGGTGTGGGCGTGGCTGGGAGAGGGCGCCCACTTCTATGTGTGCGGCGACGCTAAGCGCATGGCTAAAGACGTCGAGACCGCCCTCATCGACATCGCTGGCAGCCAGGGCGGAAAGTCAGCAGAAGAAGCCAAGGAATTCGTCGTCAATCTGAAGGCCACTGGCCGCTATCAGGCGGATGTCTACTGATGGAGAACACCGAGACTGGCAAAGCGGTGCGCACGACCTGTCCCTACTGCGGGGTTGGATGTGGGGTTATTGCGACACCGGACGGCAATGGCGGGGCGACCATCGCGGGAGACACCGAGCATCCGGCAAACTTCGGCCGATTGTGCTCCAAAGGCTCTGCGTTGGGTGAGACGCTGGCGCTGGAGACCCGTCTGCTTCATCCCGAGATCGACGGGCAAAGGGTTACATGGGATGCAGCGCTCGACCATGTCTCGTCCAGGATTTCTGACATCAAGGAAGAACATGGGCCGGGCTCGATCGCATTCTATCTATCCGGTCAATTGCTGACAGAGGACTATTACGTCGCCAACAAGCTGGCGAAGGGTTTTATCGGCACGCCGCACGTCGACACGAATTCCCGCTTGTGCATGTCATCATCCGTGGCCGGGCACAAACGTGCTTTTGGCGCCGACATCGTTCCGCAGTGCTACGACGACCTGGAACTTGCCGACCTCATTGTCCTCGTGGGCTCAAACGCGGCTTGGTGCCACCCAATTCTCTATCAACGCATTCAGGTGGCGCGTGCCGAGCGTGGTGTCCGTGTCGTCGTCATAGATCCACGACGTACGGCGACTTGCGAAGGCGCAGACCTGCATCTTCCCATCGAGCCCGGCAAAGACTCTGTTCTGTGGAATGGTCTGCTCGTGCACTTGGCTGATAAAGGTCTCGTCGACTGGCGATTCATCGGCGACCACACTGATGGATTTCCAGAAGCGCTCGCAGAAGCGCGAGGGCAGGCCGGCAGCATCGCCTCCATCGCGATCGAAACGGGGCTCAACGGTATCGATATCGAGACGTTTTTCTCGTGGTGGAGCGAAGCCCCGAAGGTCGTGAGCTGCTACAGCCAAGGCGTCAACCAATCTGCGCAGGGCACCGACAAGGTCAACGCGATCATCAATTGCCATCTCGCGACAGGTCGTATTGGTAAGATCGGTTCCGGGCCGTTGTCATTAACGGGGCAGCCTAATGCGATGGGCGGACGCGAGGTCGGCGGCCTTGCGAACATGCTTGCTGCTCACATGGGGTTCAGCCCCGCTGATCGCTCACGCGTCTCACGCTTTTGGCAGGCGCCAAATCTGATCACCGACGAAGGCCTCAAGGCCGTGCAGATGTTTGATGCGATCGCGGACGGGCGCATCAAGGCACTGTGGGTGATGGGGACAAACCCTGCGGTCAGCCTTCCGCAAGCCGATTACGTCCGCGCGGCTTTGTGCAAGCTCGAGCTCTTTGTCGTGTCCGAAAATGTTGTCAGCAATGACACCGCTGCTGAAGCGGGTGTGCGGCTCCCCGCCGCCGCCTGGGGTGAAAAAGATGGCACCGTTACCAACTCTGAACGGCGCATTTCGCGGCAGCGCAAATTTCTTCCTTTGGCTGGAGAGGCCCGACCGGATTGGTGGATACTTTCCGAAGTCGCGAAAAGATTAGGCTACGAACGCTACTTCGCGTTCGAGTCCGTCTCCGACATCTTCCGCGAGCACGCCTCGCTATCGCATTTTGAAAACGGTGGCACGCGCCCGTTTGACCTCGGTGTCCTGACCGACCTTTCTCCAGCCTCTTACGACCAGCTTGCGCCCGTCCAATGGCCCATTTCTCAACCGGGAGCATCGGGAACGGAGCGGCTGTTCGGCGAAGGTGGGTTTGCAACCCCCAACGGCCGTGCGCGGTTCGTTACAGTCCGCATGCCCAAGCTTGCCGCAGAGGTGAACGAAGCGTGGCCCTTCGTACTCAACACGGGTCGTGTCCGCGATCAGTGGCATACGATGACACGGACCGGGCTATCACCGCGTCTCTGGAGCCATATCAGCGAACCGTTCGTAGAAGTTCATCCGAGCGACGCGGAAACCATGGGGCTCGTCCAAGGTCAGCTTGCCGAAGTCGAAACTGCTTCGGGCAAGGCTGTGTTACGCACCCTTATCAACGAGGGGCAAGCGCCTGGGTCGATCTTCGCACCCATTCACTGGTCCGGGCAGAACAGTTCGGCCGGACGGATCGGAGCCTTGGTGCATCCATTTACTGACCCCGTCTCAGGGCAACCGGAAGCCAAGGCAACGCCGGCTCGGATTTCACCACTCGGGGTGGCGTACTACGGCGTCGTCCTGTCGCGTGTCGTTCCGCAAATTGATGATTTGGCTTACTGGGCTCGCAGCGCGACATCTTTTGGCTGGACCACCCATATCGCTCTTCGCGAAGGTCCAACAGATTGGGGCGCCTGGTCGAAGACATTTATGCCAGACGGCGAGCAGGTCAGCTTCGAAGATCCTTCCTCGAATCTTTTCCGTGTTGCCACCTTGAACAGCGGCCGCCTCGAAGCCGTCGCCTACTTTGCCTCCAAGCCGGAATTGCCGTCGCTGGCCTGGTTGGCGTCCATCTTCGAACGTACAGACTTGACGGCTAACGACCGACGCTCCGTACTCGCGGGCCGTCCCATCGAGGGTTTGGCTGACGAGGGAGATATCATTTGTGTCTGCTTCCAAGTTGGCGCGCACCGTATCCGCGAAGCAATTCGCTCGGGCTGCAATTCGGTCGAAGATATTGGATGCGCTTTGCGTGCGGGTACCAACTGTGGCTCCTGCGTCCCCGAGCTGCGCCGCCTTCTCTCCGACGCGACCTCCGTGTCTTTAGACGCTGCGGAGTAAACCGATGTCCCACGTCCCTCCGAAATCGACTCGCCCCTCGCGGCTGACGCCACTGGCTGCCCTGCCTGTTTTCATGTCTTTAAGCGGCGCGCGCGCCATCGTCGCCGGTGAGGGTGAGGCCGCAGTATGGAAGGCGGAAATGTTGGCGGCTGCCGGTGCTGATGTAGAGGTGTATGCCCCTGCGCCGTGCGAGGAACTCAATGCAATGGCTGCAAAGCCCCCTGCGGGAAGCGTCGTCGTCGTTCGCCGCGAATGGTGTCCGGCCGACCTTGTGCGATCAAAGATCGCTATCGGCAGCCTGGAAGGCGCAGAGGCGAAGGCCTTCGTGGCAGCTGCCCGCGCACAGGGTGTCCCAGTCAACATCATCGACGCCCCGCACCTTTCCGATTTCAGCTTCGGGACCATCGTCAATCGTGCCCCCGTGACGATTGCCATCGGCACGGACGGCACAGCGCCAGTTCTAGCTCAGGCTATCCGGACTAAGATCGAGGCATTGCTTCATCCTTGTCTCGGGGCGTGGGCCGAAGCAGGCCGCGGCTTGCGCGAGCACATAAAGTCGCGCTTGCCGATGGGGGCGGCACGGCGCGCGTTGTGGCAGCGTTTCGCAGTCACTGCCTTAACAGCGCGCGCCGCGCCGGGCACTGGCGAGGTTGAAGAACTCCTGGCAAAGAGCCCGCCGACTCGCCGCGGACTCGTTACTCTTGTTGGTGCGGGCCCGGGAGATCCGGAGCTTCTGACCCTTAAGGGCATGCGAGCCCTTCAGTCGGCGGACATCATCCTTTACGACCGGCTCGTCAGCCCAGAAATTCTGGAACTCGCTCGTCGTGAAGCACGGCGCATGCTGGTCGGCAAAGCTGGCGGTGGAGATCATTGCAGCCAGCAGGATATCAATGCGCTGATGGTTCGTCTGGCCCAGAGCGGCAAGCAGGTCGTGCGCCTCAAGGGCGGAGATCCGATGGTCTTCGGGCGGGCTGCGGAAGAACTCGACGCGTGCCGCAGGGCTGGTGTTTCGGTCGAGGTGGTGCCGGGTATCACCGCTGCGCTCGGTGCCGCCGCGGCACTTCAGATGCCTCTCACCGATCGCGCCCACACGGGACGCGTGCAATTCGCCACCGGACATTCTCAGGCGGGCTCAGTTCCCGATCATGATTGGGCAACGTTTGCGGATCCATCCGTCACAAACGTCTTCTACATGGGAGCTCGCAAGTTCGGTGAAATTCTACCGCACTTGATTGGCGCAGGCCTCAGCCCGCAAACCACCGCGGTTGCAATCACGGCGGCAACGACGCCACGGCAACGCTCCGTGCACTGCGCGATCCACGAACTTCCGGAACGTCTTGCTGAGTTCGACACTTCGCAACCATGCCTTATTCTCGTCGGTGGGAGTATGGCGCGGAGTGCAGAGGCCGTTTCAAGCAGGCTTAGCGACCTCGATCATTTGGCGTGCGGCCGTTAGCTCGTTTCACAGATCCGTTATACGGGGTGGAACTTTCTGGTTGCTCACACATTTAAAGTCTCAGGTTACGCAGGGACTTTAGGAAATGATCACGAGCACATTTATCGCCATCATCGGCGCGTTGCTGACCGGCGCGTTTGCTGCGGTCTGCCTCACCCTTATCGATCTTCGTCCATCGCGCAAAGAAACTGCGCGACGGGAACGCTTCTAAAATAGCTCCTGTCTGGGTAGGACTTATCATTCCCACCGTTCCACGCCAGTATTGAGGAGTGGGCGAGCGAGGTTACTCAGACGACATTCCCATGTTTGCGGCCGGTGATTTCGCCGGCCGTTTTCTTTTTGGGGAACTGTGATTGTCATTAAACGTCCTTCGGTTATGCGATGACCGCATAGCACCCCGGGTGATTTTGCATCGCAGCATTCCCAATGCTTTGAAATCAAATAGAATATCGGAATAGCCGTGTTTCACCGCGTTCGCATAGGCGATCTTTTTGTTCGCGCTTGCGAAGGACACTCCCTATGTTACGGCCAACACGAACTAAGGGGTGAAAACCATGAGCAAATATTCTGAAATCAAATTGGATGATCCTCCCACCGCTCAGCAGATCGACGCACTCGTTCGTTGGGCTCGCCGGGAGCGTTCCGTCGAGGTACGCCGGCTCTTCAAACAGTCAGGTAAGTGGCTCGCCTCACGGTTCTCTGGCTTGGCGTCTCACGGCACACCTCGCCAGGTTCACTAAAGGCATCTCTTAGCCTTTCTCTTCTTGGAGGAGGCTGGGCCATCGACCTCAGATCCTTAGGGATGTCCGTCGAGCGCCCAGCCTCCTCTTTGTCGTTTTAGGACCTTCAAACGATCGCAGGATTGCAGGCCGCTCCTCCACTCAACGGGAATTTTACTATGTCGCTGAGAAATGCCGATATCCGACATCTCTACGTTGCCGAGGCGCTGACGCTCTGATCTGGTAGAATATACTTCGCTCTCATTGCTACGCGCGGGTACGCTTCCGCATCTTCCGAGGTCTACCATGAACTTTGACCTGTCCTCTCTGTTCTGGGTCTTTCTAGCAGTCATGGTTCTGCAGCCTCTGCTCATGGCAGCATGGCTGACCCAGAAGCGAGCGCAGGCCATACGTGCTATCGAGAAAGAGCGCGGCACGCGGGTCATCACGATGATCCACCGCCAAGAGAAGCGAAGCTTCTTCGGCGTTTCCGTTTCCCGACACATCGATTTGGAAGACGCGCAGACCATCATCGCCGCCATCATGGAAACGCCCGATGACGTTCCGATTGATCTGGTGCTGCATACCCCCGGTGGTCTTGTCCTCGCGGCCATGCAAATTGCGCGAGCTGTTGAAGCGCACCCGGCAAAGGTTACCGTCTATGTCCCTGTTTACGCTATGTCCGGCGGAACGCTGATCGCGTTGGCCGCCGATGAAATCGTGATGGGCGAGTTCTCGATGCTCGGCCCGATCGATCCGCAAATCTTCGGATTGCCGGCTGCAGGTATCGTGAAGGCGCGCGATATGAAGCCCGTCGCGCGTGTCATGGACCTCACGCTGGTCCTTGCCGAGGTCAGTGAGAAGGCGATCGCCCAGGTCAAACAGGGTGCTGTCGAATTGCTTACGCCACGTCTTGATCACGCGTCAGCGGAAGCGCTCGCCGACAAGCTGGCTGGCGGTCATTGGACGCACGACTACGCGCTGACGGCGCGCGAAGCCAGCGCCCTTGGTTTGCCTGTGAAAGTCGGCATGCCGATCGAGATCATGGAGCTGATGAAATACTACCCGCAGCCGGTTCAGCAATCAGGCGTGGAGTTTCTTCCCGTCGACATCCCGCGACCGCGGCGCAGCTAGGGGTGCTGTTCCTTGGAACGTGAGTCCCAAGGTTTGCGTCGGGGGATCTTACCTGATGCCAAGGGATCTGCTTCCATGGACCATCGCAATTCTTGCTGAGCTTATAAGTTCAGAAGACTGGAGGATGTGGCGTGGACGCTCATGTACGAGAGTTAGCCCAGAGGCTCATGAAGACTGGGTTTGATGACCTTGATGAACGCGATCGCCGCGTCATTCGCAGAATTGCCGAGCGCGTCCACATCACCAAGAACATCAACAGGGAGTTCGGCGATACGCGCACATTTGGACAGCGTCTCGCGGATCAAGTAGCGGAATTCGGGGGCTCGTGGCTTTTTATCATTATCAGCCTAGTCTTCTTAGCGTTCTGGACGTTTGGAAACACGCTGGCCCTCGGGTCACACGCCTTCGATCCTTACCCCTACATTTTTCTGAATCTGCTTCTTTCGATGCTCGCAGCTTTGCAGGCGCCGATCATCATGATGTCTCAGAACAGGCAAGCGGCGAAAGATCGGCTGGCCGCAGCCAACGACTACGAGGTCAACCTCAAAGCCGAACTTGAAATCACGGGGCTACACGAGAAACTCGATGATATCCGGACGGCTCAGCTCAAAGAGCTCCTGAAAACGCAAGAGGAGCAGATCGCCATCCTGGCGCGCATGGTTGCGAAGCTTGACGCATGACGTTTTGGTCGGGTTGCCTGCCGCCGGCGGTGGGAGGCCGGAGGTTTGTCCACTCGCCGACGGCAGCCCCGCTGCACCTCTTATGATGCTGGGAGAACGGTGACGTCGCGAATTGCGCCGTCTACACCTGAGATTTCACCGACCTTGGTGGCCTTACCGCTATCGAGCGCAACCGTATAAAGCGTGTTGTCGGCAACCAGCCAAGCGGTGTTTGTGCCGTCCGCCGTGGTATGGACGTCGAACGCGTATGTTTTCGCGGCGTCGATGCCGAGCTTGCCGATAGCTTTCAGCGTGCCATCGTTTGGCTTAGTCTGCTGAATAAGGGCTACAATCGTCGCATCGATGTCGTACATCTTGGTCGCTTCCGGCTTACCGTGGGAGTTCGTGTAAGCGGCAGCGACGATGGCAGGCTTCTCGCCGGCATGCATATCATCGGACTCGAATGCCAAGCTGCCGTCTTTGACGGTCTTGCCGGTTTCGACATCCGCCCGGAGGTTCGTTCCATCGGTGCCCATGAAACGCAATTTGTCGGCCTTGGGGTTGAAGTCGACGATCGCTTCTGTGCCCTCCGGGATCATGGCTGAAAGCTTTGCACCTTTGGTCGCCTTGCCGGTCTCCGTATCGATCGTGAGCACATCGCCATCCGAATTGATGGCGTAAAGCATTTTGTTCGATGGCCGCACATCGATACCCAGAAGCTTCCCGACACCTTCCACTTTCATGGTTTTGGTGGCCGCCGGCTTGCTCCCGTCAATCATAACAAGGGTATTATCCCCGACGAGACCGACAGCCATCTGGGCGTGTGCCGCCGTCGCTGTCACGGCAACGCTTAGACTTGCGGCAAACAAAGCTTTCGCAAACTTCATGTTGTAACTCCCTGGTGATTCCAAAAATTGCGCGGTGCCGGCAGGCGATGGACGGTGCCACTTTTCGCAAGGGGGATATGCGAATTCGCCGCCGGCATATGTGGAACACGCCAGGGAGTCCGCTTGGATGCAGGGGCTGTAAAATAATTTGGTAGTGTCTCGAGACACTACCAATAATTTTGCTTCGGTGAGAGATTGCATCCAAACTGCATGTCTCGGCGTAGTCATACCGAGATCAGCTCTTAGGAATTGAAGCGCGAGAAGGCGTAAGGAATGTTCGATTACGTCGAAGCTCTCGACGCCTGTTCCAGGGGTGACCGAGAGGCGTTGAAACGGCTCTATGACGTGGAGGCGGCTCGTCTCGTGAGCGTGGCGCAACGCATCGTGCGCCGCCAAGAGCTGGCCGAGGATATCGTGCACGACGCTTTCGTACAGATTTGGACGAAAGCGGGAAGCTTCGATCCCGAACTCGGATCGGCACGTGGCTGGATCTATACGATTGTTCGCAATCGGGCGCTCAATGCTGTCCGCGACGGCGGCCGGATTGACCTGATGGACCCCGCTACGCTTGCTGCCTTCACGGACCGGAGCGCCGTCATTGACGACGCTTTCGTGCAGCTGGACTCAAGCAGCCGATTGCGGCGCTGCCTTGAGGGAATGGAGCAAGAAAAGCGCGATAGCGTGCTTTTATCTTACGTCGCGGGATGTTCTCACGGCGAAATAGCCGGCGTCCTTGGTGTGCCTCTCGGCACAGCAAAGTCGTGGGTAAGGCGCGGGCTGACGGCGCTGAAGGACTGCATGTCATGACCAATTCAGCCAATGGATCATACGATATCGATGTTCTCGCGGGCGAATTCGTCCTCGGTGTGATGGACGACGGCGAGCGGCGTGAATTCGAGGCGCGCATAGCGACCGACCCTACCGTTCGCGCTGCAGTCGCGGCCGCACGAATGCGTTTTCTCGAACTTGATCTCGCGGCTCCCGAAGCATCCGTGTCCCCGTCGCTCTGGGACCGAATTGTTCAGACGATCGATAGCGGAGAGGACAACGTCGTGGGGCTCAAAGAGGCCCGGGCGCGACGGAAGCCAGCTGAGGTCTCCGCTCTGTCGCGTCAATCGCGGTCATCATTCTGGAAAGGTTTCGCGGCCGCAGGTGTCGCTGCGTGTTTGATCGCGGTCGCCGCATGGCAATTCATGGCACCCATGCAGCCGAAGCTGATTGTCGTATTGCTCGACTCAAAAGCGCAACCAGTTTCCATTGTCGAAGCGTTAGATAATCAGCGTATCCGCATCCTGCCCCTCGGGCCGATAGACATCCCGTCCGGCAAAACGCTTGAGGTCTGGACGCTTCCAGATAAGGACACTGGCCCCGTTTCAATGGGACTGCTGAACCGTCTGGGAGACGTTGTTCTGAAGGGGCCAGCGCTTCCCGAACCAAAAGCAGATCAGCTCTATGAGATCACCATTGAGCCTGAAGGTGGATCTCCAACCGGCAAACCCACCGGGCCAATTGTCGGCAAAGGTTTCGCACGGGTTCCGCACATTTGAGGTGCCGACAACGCTGTTTCCATTTTAGATTGACGGAAAAGAAAATACGCGCCCGACTTGCGAGCGCGTATCTTGTTCGATGGAGAGACGCTTATGCGACGTCTCTTATGATCGGCTATTGCGGGCCCTGTTAGTTGAAAATATGGACCTGCATCTTCCACGTTCCGTCGTTCTGTTTTTCGTGAACCGTTACGATAGAGCCCTCAGCGGCTTTGCGCTTGCCACCTTCGTCAGCCGGGCCCATCGCCTGCCAACGGCCAGTTTGAACACGCAAGTTTCCCGACTCAGTCACTTTAAGCGTTTCAATTTTGTGATCGGTATAGCCCCCACCAATGACGCCCGCGAAGAACTTTTCAATTCCTTCCGCGCCGTTGACTGGGGATTGTCCGGGGGGAAGCACCTGAGCGTCTTCGGCGTAAAGCTTCGCGACGGCCGCGGCGTCTCCGCTATTAAAGGCCGCGTCCCACTTCGAGTTTCCGGCTTTGATCATAGAAGACAGATCGTCTGCAAACGTTGATCCTGAGAACGCCAGGCCAGCGACTAGCGCGACGGCGAAAGCCCCGCGACGGAGAGCGGACGAGCCCAGCGTCATCGTTGAGTTGATCATTATTGCGTTCCCTTTGCTCGTTTCATCATGATCCGAATGATGTCGTCCGGATCGGCCTTCTGCCGCACACAACGTGCCTTGGCGATCTGATTGCTAGATGCCATGCCGATCCACGCGGCTATCTAGTATCCGTGTCGTGCCTCGTAGGCTTTGAGATGGCAATAGATGACGCGCAGAACCGGGCTATCGAGACCCGCGGCATCAGCGCGCGCCAACAAGTCGCCTATGATCTGATCGGCTTCGATGCGCGATCCATGCTCGATGTCGCGGAACATGGATGCTGTCATCGGCGAGCCCTTCTCTGTAACGAGAGAGCGCGTAGCCTCTAACGCCGCTGGGCGTGGTTCGTAGCCCGCCGCCTTCGCGACACTACGGCATTCCTCAACAAGGCTTAGTGCAAACTCTGCACCGCCCGGCGCCGCGTTGATTTCACCCACCGAGGCGCGCATTAGGCATGTGCTGCCGGCAAGTGAAGCCAGGATCACCCACTTCTCCCACATCTCCAGCATGATCTTGCTGCTGGCACGAACAGCGAAGCCCGCATCGCGGAGCGTGGCAGTGATCTCTTCAACGCGTTTCGTCGTATTGCCGTCGACTTCGCCGAAGGTGAGATGGTTCTTGGTATTGAGATGATGGATGGTTCCGACTTCATCGAGCGTCGTCGAAATCACGCACTGACCACCGAGGACGGCACCCTGACCGAAACGTTCCTGCAAAACCGAAATGTGCCGCATTCCATTGAGCAACGGGAGGATCGCTGTTTGCGGGCCGACACCGGCTGAGAACCCAGAAATGGCGGATTCGAGGTCATAAGCCTTGCAGCTCAAAATGATGAGATCGAACGGCTCGTTCAGCTCTTGCGACTGCACCATCGGCGGCACACCCAACGCAGCATCGCCTAGCGGGCTCCTAATGTTCAGACCTGTTTCCTTCAAAGCGGCAGCACGTCCGGGGCGCACCAGAAACGTGACGTCGCGCCCCGCTTCGAGCAATTTGCCTCCGAAGTAGCCGCCGACAGCGCCCGCTCCAACGATCAAAATGCGCATGATCAGTTCCTCTCCTCGCACACACAGGTCTTATTAAGCGCTCGGCCCGTTGCTTGGCGAACCGGCAATATCCTTTGCTATCCCCTTACGCATGTGAGCTATGCATTGCCATGCGTTACTTCGTACACACCTTGCTATTACGGTGTGCGGGCATGCGGCAAATGTCGGGGTTTTGGCGCCATCTCTCAGGTCCTAGATATTGCCCCGCATATCAGGCACGCCGTTCTTCTGACGACGTGTGACACGGGAGTTCGCAATCTTGGATCAAGACCACCGCCTTTATTTCGAGGACATTTCTGTCGGCCAGAAATTCTCAACGGGTTCTCACTCATTAGATGAAGCTCAGATCATCTCGTTCGCCAAGCAATTTGATCCGCAGCCGTTTCACGTCGATCCAGACGCCGCGCAAGATTCGTTGTTCAAAGGGCTGGCGGCAAGCGGGTGGCATACGGCGGCGATCACAATGCGTCTTCTTGTCGAAAGCGGAATTCCTCTCGCAGGGGGCATGATCGGATCGGAAGCGAACGTCAAATGGCCAAGACCGACGCGCGCCGGCGACGTTCTTACAGCCCATGGCGAAGTTGTTGATGTGCGCCCCTCGAAATCGCGCCCGGATCGCGGTTGGATCTCAATCCGCACGGAAACGCGCAATCAACACGGAGATGTGCTTCAGATCTTCACTTCGATGATGGTGGTGCCACGCCGGAAGTCGTGATGGTGGTGCGCGGCGCGCTTGCGAGCAAAGCTCGCAGCGTCGCCACGACGCGCGTTGCCGGACCACCGCGACCGCCACACTGAATGTTGATCCGGGCCCCCTCAAACACCAAAAACACCTCGTCGGCCAAAACCTCTGGCGCTGAATACCCGGCCTGTCTGAACAGATTAACGAGGTGATCGCGTTTGCGGGCTTTATAAGCCTCGATAATGGAACGCCCCTCGTGAACTGGCGGCAACTCAACGGCGGCATTGGCCAGCGCGCAGCCGCGTTCATCCATGCTGCTCACGATTTGTTCAACGTACGCCAGCCAACCTTCCAGCTGCTTATTCGCATCATCAGCATATTCCGTCGCCAAGGCGTCCCACACGGCGTCGCCTTCGCTTGAAAGGCTTCTCAGATACTCTGCGATGACGTGGTCCTTCGACTTGAAGTGCCTGTAAAACGTCATTTTATTCGTTTCAGCCGCTTCCACGATCGCATCGACGCTGACGGCATTAATGCCTAGTCGGTAAAATAGGTCACGGACAGCCAAGATGATCCGTTCCCGCGGAGGTGGACGTGTGGCTTCGGCACTCGATCTCGAAATGTTCAGCTCTAGACCTATTGCATCTTGAAAATGTTACGGTTAAGTAACCTGCCGCAGCAGGTGTTACTAGTCAGTACCGCTTAACATGAGTCCTTCGTCTTAGACACCCCGTTTTCTCGCACTGCAACAAATAGCTGTCGCTGGAGCTGCCGGGGAACGCGCTAAATTTAGTGATCGAATTTTTTTGTTTCTGGAGAATCCCATGTCGGTTGGAAACTTGGGGCGCGTCCTCGTCGCATTCTCAGCTCTCGGTTCCCTTCTCGCAGCATGCGGTGACAGTGGGCTGAAAGCGCAAGGGAAGTCGTCTCCGCCACCGCCGCCTCAGGTGACCGTCTCTAAGCCTCTCAAGAAGCTCGTCGCCGATCACGACGAGTATGTCGGGCGGTTTGTGGCTGTCGATTTTGTCGAAATCCGTGCGCGGGTCTCCGGCTATCTGGACGCTATCCATTTCGAGGACGGGCAGATTGTCCGGAAGGGCGATCCACTGTTCACCATCGATCCGCGAACCTTCCAAGCGGTTCTTGATCAGCAACGCGCGTCGTTAGTGCAGGCGGAGGCCAATCTGGAATTCGCAAAGTCCAACCTGAAGCGCGCCAAGAGACTCGTGGAAGGAACGACGATTACGCAGCAGACGCTGGACGAGCGGATCCAAGGCGAGCGTGCCGCGGAAGCAACCGTGGTGGCGCAGAAAGCCGCTATTCGTCAAGCGGAACTGGACCTCGAATTCACCAACCTGAAATCCCCGGTTTCCGGTCGTATCGGTGACCGGCGGGTGTCCGTTGGCAATCTCGTCAGTGGCGGTACGTCCGGCAATACGACGCTGCTGGCCACGATCGCGTCAGTTGATCCGATCCGCTTCGAATTCACGCTCGATGAGGCGTCGTATCTTCGCTATCTGCGGCACGCGGAAAAGGGCTCTGATCCGAAGAGCCGCGAATTAAACTTCAGCGTGCGGCTTAAGCTGATCGACGAAGACAACTATACACACGAAGGCACGATGAACTTCGTGGACAATGTCATTGAACGCTCGTCTGGCACTATCCGGGCCCGCGCAGACTTTCCCAATCCCGATGGCAAACTGACGCCAGGCATGTTCGGCCGCATTGAATTGGCAGCGCGTGAACCTGCGGAAGCTTTGCTGGTGCCGGATACCTCTATCGGTACGGAGCAAGTCCGCAAATACGTCATGGCGGTCGACAAGGAGAATGTCGCACATCCCAAGTACGTGAAGCTTGGCGCGCTGATCGACGACATGAGAGTGATTACAGAGGGCCTGTCCCCCGAAGATCGGATCATCGTCAAAGGGCTGATGCGTGTACGCCCAGGCTCCAAGGTTACACCGCAAGAGGCATCGCAAGCTTCTGCCTCCGCACAGGACGCAACCGTAAACTAACAGGCGCTTCGCATGCGGCTTTCACACTTCTTCATCGAACGACCGATCTTTGCATCGGTCGTTTCGATTGTTTTCATCATTCTTGGTGCTGTTTCGGTCGGGCGTCTGCCCATCGCACAATATCCAGAAATCGCGCCGCCGGTCATTACCGTGACTGGTCAGTATCCCGGTGCCAGTGCAGAAGTGGTGGCCTCGACGGTCGTCGCGCCTCTTGAGCAGCAGATCAATGGCGTCGAACACATGCTGTACGTGTCGTCAAACTCGACGGCCGACGGCAAGTTCACGATCTCTGTGACGTTCGATCTAGGCACGGATCTAGATACGGCTCAGGTTCAAGTGCAAAACCGTGTAGCCACGGCGACTCCACGTCTTCCTTCCGACGTGCGAAACATTGGCGTGACCGTCAACAAGGCGTCGCCCGACTTGATGATGGTGATCCACCTCTACTCACCTGATCAGTCGCGTGATGGTCTCTTCATCTCTAATTATGCGAGCATCAGCATTACCGATGTGCTGAGCCGCATTCAAGGCGTCGGGTCCGTTGTGGTCTTCGGCGGCCGCGACTACTCGATGCGCGTCTGGCTTGACCCTGACCGTCTTCAGACTTTGGCGCTGACGGCCGGCGACGTGATTTCGGCATTGCAACGGCAGAACGTGCAGGTCGCGGCGGGTGTCCTGAACCAGCCGCCGATCAAAGAGCAACAAGCCTTCCAGATCTCGGTGCAGACGCTCGGCCGTCTCGCGGACCCCGAGGCATTCGGAAATATTGTCGTCAAGCAGAGTGAAGACGCGGTTGTGCGCGTGAAGGATGTCGCCCGCGTTGAACTGGCGGCGCTCGACTACGGCGTGAACTCGTATCTCGATTCTGATCCGGCAGTCGGTCTCGGTATTTTCCAGCGGCCTGGCTCAAACGCGCTCGAGACATCTGAAACGCTCATCGCGACGATGGACGAGTTGGCGAAAAGTTTTCCGCCCGGCCTGAAACACACCATCATCTATAACCCGACCGAATTCATTCAGCAGTCCGTCGACGCCGTCGTCATGACGATCATCGAAGCGGTGATCCTCGTTGTGCTCGTCGTGGTGCTGTTCCTGCAGACTTGGCGGGCTGCCATCATCCCGATTGTGGCTATCCCAATCTCGCTGATCGGCACGTTCTTTTTCATGGATCTGTTCGGCTTCTCGCTGAATAACCTGTCGCTGTTCGGTCTGGTTCTGGCCATCGGCATCGTCGTCGATGACGCCATCGTCGTGGTCGAGAACGTTGAACGCAATATGGCCGCAGGCATGAGCCCGCGCGAAGCCTCCCATAAAACCATGGATGAAGTCGGCACAGCGCTTGTTGCTATTGCGCTCGTGCTCTCGGCCGTGTTTGTGCCATCCGCCTTCATCACAGGTATCTCTGGGCAATTCTACCGACAGTTCGCGCTGACCATTGCGGGCGCGACGATCATCTCCCTGGTCGTCTCTCTAACGCTATCGCCTGCCCTTTGCGCGATGCTTTTGAAGCCGCACGCGCATAATGCGCGGCCGCCATTCTTTATGTGGCCGGTGCATGCATTCTTCCGCCTGTTCAACTGGAGCTTCGACAAGCTGTCGTCGGGTTATGCGTGGATGGTCGGCCGGTTTGTACGGATATCGGCTCTCATGCTGATCGTTTACGCGGGTGTGATCGCGTTCGGCCTCAACGAATTCCGACAGGCGCCTGTGGGCTTCATTCCACAGGTCGATGCTGGCTATCTGATCACCGTCACCCAGTTGCCGCCAGCAGCCTCGCTGGCACGTACGGACGCCGTCAACCGGAGGGCTGCCGAACTTGCCCTCGAGGTGCCTGGCGTGGCGCATGCGGTGAACATCGTTGGCTTCTCCGGCGCGACGCGCACGAACGCCTCCAACGCTGGGGCCGTATTCGTTACCTTAGAACCGTTTGAAGAACGCGCTAAGGATCCAAACAAATCGGCAGCAGCAATCCAAGCGGCACTATTTCAGAAGTTCTCGGTCATTCAAGAAGCCATGGTTCTTGTGGTGCAGCCGCCGCCTGTGCGCGGTATCGGTAATGCGGGTGGCTTCCGCATGATGATCCAGGATCGTGGTGGGAACGGGCCTGCTGCGCTCCAAGGAGTCGTTGGGAACATGATGGTCAAAGCTGCACAGACACCCGGTCTGCAGCAAGTGTTCTCTTTGTTCGAGACATCGACACCGCAACTTTATCTCAATATCGACCGGACCAAGGCGCAACTACTCGGCGTCAACGTCTCTGACGTTTTCAGCTCGCTTCAGGCCTATCTGGGCTCGGCGTACGTCAATGACTTCAACCTTCTCGGTCGCACCTTCCGCGTGACGGCACAAGCCGACAGCTCGTACCGCCTCAGCCCCGAGGACGTTTTGAAGATCCGTGTGCGTAACGACAGGGGCGACACCGTTCCGCTGGGGTCTTTCACCACCGTTTCCGACATCTCGGGGCCGTCACGTGTGCCGCGATATAATCTGTTCCCAGCGGCGGAGCTCGATGGATCGGCGGCTCCGGGGTATTCGCAAGGGCAAGCGCTCGACATCATGGCGAAACTAGCGGCCGAAACGCTACCTCCGGGCTTCAGCTATGAATGGACGGATCTCGCCTACCAGCAGATCAAGGCCGGTGACACTGCCGTATTCGCGTTCGCGCTTGGCGTTGTGTTTGTCTTCCTTGTGTTGGCCGCTCAGTTCGAGAGCCTGACACTTCCGCTCGCCGTCATCCTTATCGTGCCCATGAGTCTTATCGCCTCGATCGTAGGTGTCGTCATGCGTGGGCAGGACAACAACATTCTCACTCAGGTCGGTTTTATCGTGTTGATCGGTCTGGCGGCCAAGAACGCGATTCTCATCGTCGAATTCGCCGCTCAGCTGGAACAACGAGGCGAAGATCGCTTTACGGCCGCGAAGGAAGCGGCACGACTGCGCATGCGTCCGATCGTCATGACCTCGCTCGCGTTCATCCTCGGTGTGGTTCCGTTGGTGTGGGCCACCGGTGCCGGTGCGGAGCTCCGGCAGGCGCTCGGTACGGCCGTCTTCTCCGGAATGATCGGCGTAACCGTGTTTGGCCTGATTTTCACACCAGTCTTCTATGTCGTCTGCCGGTGGCTGGGCAAAGCTGCGCAACGCAAAAAAACAGCGGAAGAGAATCCCGTCGCTGCAGAATAAAAAAAGCTTCCGGATTCATCCGGAAGCTCTCTTTCCCAGACTGTGATGAAGGGGAGGCCGACCCCCTATAAGATCTCCCCCGGCGCCAGCCTCCCGACAGGGCTCACCTGCCCGGCCTCACGTTCAGGATTGCCCATTTTCGTGTTTATATCAAACGAGTAAGCCTTTTGGCTCTCATAAGATGTTCTGATACCCGCGTGGGTTGCTGATATTCTCTTTGCTGATAGCGCTCAAGGCCGTGAAGACCGAAGGCTCATGATATAAGCGACCACGTCATTACGGTCCTTCTCGGGCAATACAAAGTTGGGCATCTTTTTATGCGACGTCTGCAATGCCACAACCAAAGCGCGACCTGTCATACCTGACATATTCGCAATTTCCAGGAAGCCCGGCGCCTCAAAATCAGGAACAATCTTGCTATGCCGCTCGACCTCGTGGCACTCGGCGCAATTCGCTCTCACATACTGTAGTCCGGCTTTGGCATCTCCTGGCTCTTCAGCCGATGCGGATACGAGTGAGACCATTGAACAAACGACAAAACCCACCACTAAGCGATGCATGACGATCCTTCCGTCTTTCACTGGCAATGAGATTGGGCTGCCTATTCACCTAATTAATTGTCTCTTGCGGAGGTGTTTTCTTCCTGCGCGGCGCGGATTGCAATCCTGCTCCCATTTTCCATAGAAAAATATGGGCAATCTGGGCTCGCTGTTCACAATACAGCTGTTCTAACACGGAATCTGCGCTCAGAACACGCGGACTGAAAAATGTCTCCGCAAAACAATTCAATTCAGCGCGTCTCTTGCCGCGCAAAAACTCTAGTTTTTAAAGTGTGCCGTCGCGAGCAGCGGTAAAAAGCGCAAAAAGCGAGTGCGCGACATTTCATTGTCGTCAACTCGCACATGCTTTGCATCCAGCTTGAACACGCGGCCGATGATCATACGATTGCGAATTTGCTGTCCAAGCGGGAACCTATCCAAACCGTTTGCATCCAATCATTTATATCCATTCGAATATACCGGAGGTTTCAGGGTGGCTCTGACGCAAGTTGAGACGTACGACGGATCTACGGAATCTGAACTCATCCAACGCGCCGTGCAGAAGGATGAGGCTGCCGTTCGCGCAATAATTCAAGCTAACAACCGTCGTCTTTACCGAGTTGCAAGAAGCATCGTGGGCGATGATGGCGAGGCTGAGGATGTCCTGCTGGAAAGCTATCTACGCGCATTCTCCCGGCTCGCCAATTTCCGAGGAGATTCGAGCCTTGCCACTTGGCTCACACGGATCGTTCTCAATGAAGCTTTGCAGCGGCTACGACGTCGGACCACGCCTACTGTCGCCGACGTCACCCAATCACGCGGCCCGATCGCGCAAGTCCTTCCGTTCCCGCACTCTGGAACGAATCCCGCTGACCCCGAACGTATCACAGCCCAAAGGGAGCTTTGCGTATTGCTGGAGCGCGCTGTCGATACGCTGCCGGTCGATTTTCGTTCCGTTCTCGTTGCTCGTGTTATTGAGGATATGAGCATAGAAGAAACTGCCGAGTTTTTGGGACTCCGGCCTGAAACGGTGAAAACCCGTTTGCATCGCGCCAGGAGAATGCTCAAAGCGGCTCTCGCCGATCATATCGGTCCGCTTTTCAGTGACATCTTTCCCTTCGCCGGCAAGCGCTGTGAGCGTGTCATGGAGAGGGTCGTCGCGAAACTAAATCTTACCTCCTGATTGTTGGGAACCTCCGCTGCGCGCTGACATCCAATTCAGTGTGAAGAAGGAGTGGCCGTTCGCGGCCCGACAACACGGAGGTCATTATAAGATGCATGCGTCTCTATCGGGCGGCGTGGCCGCCGCCATCCTGATGGCAACGGCAACGGTATCCGCTTCTGCTGCAGACAAGCCGTCTGATGCCCAGATCGCCCATATCGCCTACGTCGCAGGCGATATCGATGTGAAGGCTGCAAAGCTGGCTTTAAAAAAATCCAAGAATGAATCCGTGCGCGCTTTCGCCGACAACATGGTGCGCGATCATACGGCTGTGAACGAAAAAGCCTTGGCGCTGGTCAAGAAGCTCAACGTTACACCTGAAGACAACGAGACGAGCAAAAGCCTCGTCAAGCAAGCTGAACAGAAGCGGGCCGAACTCTCAAAACTTTCAGGCGCAGCCTTCGACAGAGCTTACGTCGATAACGAGGTCACGTTCCACGGAACGGTCAACGGCGCGCTCGAAACGACACTCATTCCCTCCGCCAGCAATGCTGAACTCAAGAGCCTGCTACGGACGGGGCTCAAGGTTTTCTTGGGCCATAAACATCATGCTGAGCAGCTCGCCGATAAGCTCAATTAGCAGGTCTAGGATGCGGGTCATCATACATGGTTGGGCAGTAGTCATTCTGCTGCAAATCGCGGGCGCCGGAATGGCGCTCGCAGGCCAGCTCGTCCAAGTCAAAATCAGCAACCTTGCCTTTCAACCTGCCGAAATCAGCGTTCAGGTTGGCGACACAGTCGAGTGGGCCAATGACGACTTCATTGAGCATACCGCCACTGCAAACAATGGCGGTTGGGATGTCATCCTAGGTGTTGGGCACGTCGGGCGGGTTCAATTCGATCAACCAGGCACATTCGACTATTTCTGCGCCTATCACCCCAACATGACTGGCTCGATTCACGTCTCGGCCAACTAGTCAGAAACCCCTTAAAATCAGGAGCATAATCGTGGATGCACTGGTGCACCCTTTTGCCGACTGTTCTCGATTGCCAACCTCACGCGAAACTGAGAGAGCCGCGGCCGAAACGGCGTTTCGAGCCATTATTCGCTGGGCTGGTGATGATCCTGATCGGCCCGGCCTGATCGAAACCCCTGCACGTCTGGCGCGTGCGTTCGAGCAGTACTTCGCAGGCTACTCTCAGGATCCGGGACAGATCCTGCAAAAAACGTTCAAAGAAATAGATGGATACGATGAAATGATTGTGTTGCGTGGCATACGGTTTGAGAGCCACTGCGAACACCATTTGGCTCCGATCGTCGGCAAAGCTTGGGTAGCCTATGTGCCCGAAGGCCGCGTCGTTGGCATCAGCAAGCTCGCGAGAGTCGTAGACGCCTACGCGCGGCGTCTGCAGATTCAGGAAAGAATGACGGTGCAGATCGCCAATACGATCAGCGAGGTCCTTCAACCCCGAGGCGTCGGCGTCATTATCAAGGCGACGCATCATTGCATGACAACGCGGGGAGTACACAAGCCGGACTCAGACTTGATCACCAGCCGGATGCTCGGCTGTTTCCGAGACAATTCACTTCTCCGACAGGAATTTGTCGCACTCGTCGATTGACGGAGAACAAGAAGCCTCTCTCTTGCCGTCACAAGACGCACTTTCTGTCTGCGGCAAGCGGAGAGTTTTTCTCCTGCAGAAACGAAGGAAAAGCTAGTCCGCATTACCGGACCAGCTTTCCCACTAGGCTTCAGTATGGCTCGGGGGAACCAAGTAGTTGCCTAGAACCCTGATCTTAGAACTTGATGCGTGCACCAGCCGTCACGACGTCAAGATCATCGAACGAGTTGGCGGGATCATTGTCGTCAACTTCGACGTGACGGTAGCCGAGGTAGAGTTCCATTGCCGCCGCATCGATCTTCTGCACGATACCTGCGCCGATGATTTCAGCTTCCGACGTCAGGCCGAGCGTGCCGCGGAAGTTGTCGTTCTCGTGCATCTGGTATTCGCCATAGAGCGCTGTCTTACCGAGCGAGAAGAACTTCTGCGAGATACCAGCGCGGACACCCCACCAGGTGTTCTCTTCGTTGGCAGCACCCAAAGTTTCGATGTTGTCGAACTCACGACGCGCAGCGCCGGCAGTGACGAACAAGCCGGTTGGCGTGTGAATAAGAGATGCCGAACCGGTTACGATCTCTGCTTCCTGACACTCGCCGCCTTGCGCAGGAGATTCGCAAACGTTGTCGTTGCTGAGGCTACCCGTGCCGTCCGTGAACTGGCCATACGCAACAGCAGCAGCAAACTTGAACGCTCCTGCTTCCGTAGCGTAGCGCAGGGCGACGTCCCAAGCATCATCTTCGCCCCAGGCTGCCGACGCAACAAAGCCACCAATGGTCGGCGTATCATAGCGTACGCGATTGCCGCGGTTGTATTCGTAGCTGCCGCCACGTGTGTAGTCGTCGTAATCGCCCTGACCGCCGGCCGACATGATCGAGCGCGGGTCGATCTTTTCGCCGAACTTGAGGTCGTCGAACTGAGCGATGACGTTCGTGCCGGAGAGGTCTACGTGCGAAGCGCCGTCAGAAGCGAAGCTGCCCTGACCGACGGTTACCTGACCGTATGTCTTCGATTTCAGATACCATTCGGCTTTACGCAGGTTGATCTGCTGTGGGCCGTCGTCGTTGTTTTCATCAACTTCGTTAGAAGCTGCAAGCTGCGTCTCGATTTCAATCTTGAAGCCAGCAGACCAATCCGGCGAGATCTTCGCTTTACCCTTGAAGCCAAAGCGCGTCGAAGAAATGTCGTTGTCGACAACGTAGGCGTTGCTTTCCTTACCGTTGTCCCAGAACATCACGGCCGTATTGACTTGGCCGTAGATCTCGAGGCTGACCTTGCGGTTGCCCTTGCGTGCGGTCGTAGCTTCAAGCTCAGAAACACGCTCTTCAAGATCTGCGCAGCAGTCACCGCCCAAATCGGCAGCGAACGCATTCGACGTTACAGCAGCGGTGCTCAGCAACAGCGCCGCGCCAAATACACGAAAACTCATCATATCCCCCAGAGTGAAGACTTCATTCCCGACGGAAACCGCCGCGTCCGACGAAGCGCCGCTAAAGACACGTCGGCGCGACCTCGAGGGGGACCATAGTTTTCGAAGCTCGCAATTCGCTGTCAGTTACGTGGCAAACAAAACACAACGGAGTTTCAAGAAAGATACACAAAAGTGTTTCATAAGTGCTTGTAGCGACGTCCTAAACGGCGCGGCCTTCTGCTGCCCTTCGCGCTTCCCTAACATAGTCATGATGCGGACAATCACTCTCAGCGATGCGTATTCTTCATATTCAGGATTTCGGTCCGCTGGCTTTCCAAACAGCTGCGTTACTGAAGACGATGGTTGTCTCTGTCGATTCCGTTGGCTCTATCGCCTGTGCCGCGGATGCTCTGGAAGCCAACAAGTACGATCTCACAATCTGGGATGTCGATGCCGTCTCTCCAGAAGCCATAGACAAACTTCCGGACTTACGCGCACGCTCTCCTAAAACCCAGGTTCTCATCTGCGGAAGCAATGAAACGATCCAGATCGTTGTGGCTGCCATAGAGAAGGGTGCTGATGACTTTATTCTACGCCCTGTGCGTCCCGATGAATTGCGCATTCGAATTCAACAGGCATCTGCGCGCGCGCCAGATCTATCCAATGGAAGAGAGTCTTCTGAATTTGGTCCGCTTCGCATTGATATCACGCAGGGTGACGTATCCGTGGACGGAGTACCGCTCAATCTTACGCCGCGCGAACGCAGCGTTCTTCACGTCCTCATGAGAGCTCGAGGAAATGTCGTCAGCAAGGATCAAATTGCAGCGCGTGTATTTTCGCTGAATGAAGATGCCGGCCCACAATCCATCGAAACATATGTTCATCGCCTCAGGCGGAAGGTTGACCATCCCGCCTTTACGATCGAGACACTTCGAGGTCTCGGCTATCGGCTCACTGCAACAAACAAAGCGTAACGGCTCGCAGCTTGCCACGAACCGTCACGCGGCAGCTCACTGGGTCGATGTTGGATGCTGTTTCATGCAGTCTCTGCGGAAATCCTGACGCGCTTTGCCATGCAGGCCTTTAGCGTCTGCTTTCTTTGAGCAAGTAATGGAAGCCTCACTGCGCTCCTTTTTGACCATTGCAGTCTTTGAACCGTTCTTGGTCGGGCTCGTTGCAGACGATGACTTAGAGTCTGTACCGCTCGCGGCGTGGGCATGACCTGACAATGCGATAGGCGTGCCAACGGCGACCAGCAGAGCGAGCGCTGCAGACGCGAACAACGTTTTCATGGGAAACCTCGAAATATCGAAGATGCTACATGCCACGGCTCATGGCCGCGGCAACGAGCAAACGTGGACCACGGGCAAAAGTTGCCTATACTTTTTCGTGAAGTCATCGCGCAGCGCGGTGCAGACGAACGAGCACTTCCACGGCGGCACTTGCCTTGAACCCTAGGCTCCCCACATGTGATCTGTGAATTTTGGGAGGTTTACCAATGAAAGCCGAAGAGCGTGATCTCATCTTGGGTCTTTTCGATCGTATCGCCGCGACGTCGCCCCAGGAAAACGACCGTGAAGCGGAGCAGTTGATACGCGACGAAATAGCTCGCAACCCCAACGCCGCTTATGTTCTGGTCCAGAGCGTCCTCGTCCAGGAGGAAGCGCTGAAACGTGCCGATGAGCGCATTAAGCAACTCGAAAACGCGCGCGTTCAAGCAACGGCCGAAGCCAGTTCGCGCAGCTTTCTCGGAACCGCCCCACCCCTTGACGGTGGCTCAGTACCCACCGCGGGGAGACGCCAATCTATTGACGCTGATCGCGTTCGCGCGGGCTCAGATGATGCGCGACGTCAAAGCTCCGGCTGGTCATCGGGAAGCTTTTTGAGCAACGCCCTCTCGACCGCGGGTGGCGTGGCCGGCGGCATGCTTCTGGCTGATAGCATCCGAGGCCTTTTTGGCGGCAGCAGTGACAGTGGAGGCCTGTTCGGCAAGCCTGCAGAAGCCAGCACGCCAACGACTGGGAGCAATAACGAACACGATAACAAGATGGCCGCCGACGACGCGATCCAGGATGCCGATTATGATTCGGAATATGACTGGGACGACGGAGACGCGTTCGACATCTAATTCGTCCAATATGGTAGCATCACGGGACGGCGGGCCCTTGGGGGGGATGGGAGATCGCCCGCCGTCTCGCGCGCGGCGCAACTATTGCCCGCGGGGAACCGATAGCGGCATGGATATATTGATCATGCCCATGTTTCCTTCCAATCGGTTTTTTGCGTCAAATTCGTGCAACCACTCGACTTGCGTGCTGACAGGAATTTTTCCGACGGTGAAGCTATACGTGAGGATGGGGCCAAGTGCTGTGACCCTGCCTTCAAACGGACCAAACCTGGCCCCCGAACCACTATCGCCGGTTAATTGCTGGTAATGATATCCAGCAAGCCCAAAAGTAAATGTCTTTGAAAAGTGTTGGATTAAAGCCCACTCAACATGAAATTCCGTACCCGTTTTATAGTCGGTATCTGGGTTTTCGCCATTAAACGTGAAGCCGGCGGCAACAGACACTTCGTGGCCCAGCTTGGGATCGAGCCACGTTATAGCACCGGTCGTATCTAGCCCCCAGCGATTGAATGATATGTTGGATATGCTGTCACTCTCCCACGGCCCAATCGGGACGTTAAGGAGCGCTCCCACGGTCCAATGCCAGTTGCCTTCATGCCAGCCGATCAGCGCGTTGAGAACCGGGTCTCCAAATTTCGTCGTGCTGTCGTCAATCTCCAAACTGCGATTGGCATTAATGACGGTGCCGTTCGGAAGTGTCACTTGAGCAAAAGCGTCGATTCCAACGTCCACAGATTTGTGGCCGACGGGGGCCATAATGCCGAAGCCGACGTTGCCGCCAAATACCTTTTCAGGTGCAATCCAAAGAGCGACGGGCAAGTTAATATAGGCGTTGGCGTCAACCGTCACGTCTGCTTGAGCGGCGAGAAGCGCGCCTGTCTCTCTAAGGGCGATACCACGGGCTGCCGCCCCGCTGGCGTCGCCAGAGTAAAGATAGTTCATGTCGATCATATACGTACCGGGCGGAGGAACGAACCCCGCCATCGCCGTCTTGCTGCCGAGGAGGTAAAAGCCCGTAGCATTCTCTGCGGCCAAAACATCCTGGCATGCGGCCGTTATTCCCAGCCCCAGTACGGCCAGAGATAGCGCTCCCCTTCGCATTAACTTTTGCTCCCCGAATCTTATTCGGCGTTGTGGCCCAATGCGCGCAGTTCGATTGATCGCGTTAAAACTTGCAAGCTTACAGACGTTCACTTCCCGCAGGCCACGTATTGGCCAAGGAAGGAAAAACTGAGTCCTTAAGACGTTTACTCAAATAATCTGCACGCACACAAAAGCAGCCATCCGCCACCGAACAGTGAGAAACATAATACCCCAAATTTAATCTTTTTATTGTGCCTCCTTGGCAATATCCACCGCATATTTAACCGAATTAATCTCCAATCATTTCCAGTCTGAGCCTTATTCGGACGACAGAAAGTTCATTGACTTCCACTGCCTTACGCCTGATAATTCATGCATTGCGATAAAGCAGACGGGACCTGGCAGCTACCCTATCCAGTTGAGTCTGGAGAACGGGAAATGCGTGTGTTTTGGTGGTCATGCCGTCTGGCCGATACATTTAATTTCGGTCAATTTCGAAAACTCTATTTCATTACGCGCAGGCGATTTGAGCCACGCGAGCATTTCTCCGATTGCGCGGAGTTACCATCATGACAGTGGCAACTCGTGGCAGCGGAATTTCGGTTCAAAATCCAACACTGAACAGATCGCGCACCGCAGGCATGAAGCTCGTCCCCGGCGGCACCTTCGCTATGGGATCAAACGACCACTATCCCGAAGAGGCACCGGTCCACCGCGTTACCGTTGATGCATTCTGGATAGATGAATCCCCGGTTACGAATCGCCAATTCCGAAAGTTCGTCGAAGCCACAAACTACGTCACGTTTGCTGAAAAGGCCCCGAAGGCCGAAGACTATCCAGGTGCCCTTCCTCACATGCTCAAGCCTGGTTCCCTCGTATTCCGCCCCCCGCGCGAACGCGTCGATCTGCGAGACTGGGGGCAATGGTGGGAATTCAGGTTCGGAGCCGATTGGCGCCATCCCTACGGACGAGGAAGTTGGATCAACGGCCGGAATGACCATCCCGTCGTGCACGTGGCCTATCAGGATGCGGAAGCTTACGCCGCGTGGGTGGGAAAAATGCTCCCCACGGAAGCGGAATGGGAGTTCGCGGCACGCGGCGGCCTGGATGGCGCTGAGTTTGCCTGGGGCGATGAGCTCAATCCCTCTGGGCGGCAGATGGCCAATACCTGGCAAGGGGAATTTCCGCACGAGAACCTTAAACTTGATGGCTATGAGCGCACGTCTCCCGTCAAATCGTACCCACCAAATGGATATGGCCTGTACGACATGATTGGAAACGTTTGGGAGTGGACCACCGATTGGTTTGCCCCAAAACATCCAGAAGACGCGCCAAAGGCTTGCTGCATTCCTGAAAATCCGCGCGGCCCTTCACGCGATCAAAGCTTCGATCCGTGCCAGCCACACATCAAAATTCCTCGGAAAGTTCTCAAAGGAGGCTCGCATCTTTGTGCGCCAAATTATTGTCGCCGCTACCGGCCTGCGGCACGCCATCCGGAGCCCGTCGACACGTCGACGAGTCACGTCGGATTTCGCTGCGTGATCCGCGATCAAGGGGACTAAGGACGTTGGGGAAAAGGGTGAGGAATAGAAACTCGGAGGTTATTTAAGATGGTTACCCAAAAGCGCTCTCACCCCGCAAGTTCCGAAAACCGAGACCCTTTACAAACTACCGGCATAAACAGGCGCGGTCTCCTATTGGGCGGTTCCCTTATCGCAGCGTCTGCCGTCGCGACGACTGCATTCCCCAACGCCGGTTATGCCGAGTTGAAGGAATACCCTCCAGGAACCACCTTCCCGGGCCGTATAGGGCGCACGATCGATGAGTCACAGCCCGCGTGGCCGGCGCCCATCGTTGCCAAGCCCGGCTCTCCCAACGTTCTTTTTATCGTCCTAGATGATACCGGCTTTGGCCAACTCGGTTGTTACGGATCGCCGATCAATACGCCGAACATCAACAGGCTCGCAGAGGGTGGCCTGCTTTACACAAACATGCACACGACAGCGCTGTGCTCTCCCACTCGGTCGTGCATCCTGACAGGTCGCAACCATCACTCCAATGCCATGGCGTGCATTACTGAGGGTTCGACGGGATACCCAGGGTCCAATGGGCTCATTCCCTTCGAGAACGGCTTTCTTTCTGAGATGCTCGTCGGGCAAGGCTACAGCACATTTGCAGTCGGCAAATGGCACCTGACGCCTGCTGAGCAGATCAGTGCCGCCGGACCTTACAATCGATGGCCACTGGGTCGTGGCTTCGAACGCTACTATGGCTTTCTGAGTGGTGATACGAGCCAGTACTATCCAGATCTCGTCTACGACAACCGGCAAGTCGAACCACCTAAGACACCCGAAGCCTCACGCCCGACCTCGTGGACAAGGCCATAGGATTTATCGCGGATACCAAGCAACTCGCCCCCGAGAAACCATTCTTCCTTTACCTCGCGACCGGTGCTCAGCACGCGCCACATCAGGTGCCGAAGGAGTGGGCCGACAAGTACAAAGGAAAGTTCGACGACGGCTGGGATGCCTATCGAGAGAAGGTTTTCGCCAAGCAAAAGGAACTTGGCGTCATTCCGCAGAACACGGTGTTGTCCCGTCACGATCCCGATGTTCAGGACTGGGGGCAGCTTCCCGCTGACGAGCGCAAACTATACGCACGCATGATGGAGGTGTTCGCGGGTTTCCTTGAACACACGGATCACCATATCGGCCGTCTCGTAGACTTTCTAGAGCAGATGGGCGAACTCGATAACACGCTGATCATGCTTATCTCTGACAACGGTGCGAGCGCCGAAGGCGGGCCCCACGGCTCAGTCAACGAGAACAAGTTTTTTAATAACGTGCCCGACGATCTGCAGCAGAATTTGCAGGCGCTCGACGAACTCGGCGGTCCCAAATATTTCAATCACTACGCTTGGGGTTGGACCTTTGCCGGCGACACGCCGTTCAAGCGATGGAAGCGTGAGACTTTTCGCGGCGGCGTCTCAGATGCATTCCTCGTGCACTGGCCAAAAGGCATCGAACCCAAAGGGGGAGTGCGCACGCAGTTTGCACATGCGATCGACATGGTGCCTACGGTTTTGGAAGCCTTGGAGATCTCGCCTCCAAAAGACATCCGCGGCGTCACACAATCCCCAATCGAAGGGGTGAGCTTCGCGCATACGTTTAACGACGCTGCAGCAGCATCGAAGCACGACACGCAATATTTCGAGATGTTCGCTCACCGCGCTATCTACCATGACGGCTGGCGCGCGGTCTGTCCGTTCCCCGGAGACTCATTTGCGGAGGCCAAGGCGTCTTTTGGCGAACTGACGCTTACCGAAGACAAGCTACGGGAATTGGATGCCAAGGGCTGGGAACTTTATAATCTCACCGAAGATCCGGCAGAGACGAACAATCTTGCTGAAACACATCGCGCCAAACTCATCGAGATGATTGCCCTTTGGTACGTCGAGGCGGGCCGGTATGATGTGCTTCCGCTCGACAGCCGAGGCACTGCACGTTTTGCAGATCCGCGACCGCAACTCACAAAAGAACGCGATACCTACGTCTATTACCCTGGCACGCAAAGCGTGCCCGAAAACGTCGCCGTCAAGGTCCTAAACCGTGCGCACACTATTAGTGCCGACGTGGACGTTCCCTCCGAAGGCGCTGAAGGTGTGCTCATCTGCCATGGCGGCAATACCGGTGGATACACGCTGTTCGTGAAGGACGGAAAACTTCACTACGTCCACAATTATGTCAGTGCGGAAGAATTCGACATTGCGTCAACCGAAAGCATTCCGACCGGTAAACTCACGCTCCGTTACGAATTCGAGCCGACAGGCAAACCAGACCTTGCACACGGCAAAGGTACCCCGGGAAAAGGCCGCCTTTTCGCCAACGAGACACTCATCGGCCAAGGCGAGTTACCTGTCACCATTCCGCTCCTTATTGGCCTTGGCGGCGGCCTCTCGGTGGGCCGCAATCCGGGATCTCCCGTTTCCGAGCTCTATACGCCGCCCTTCGCATTCACCGGCAACATTTTCAAAGTCACCGTCGATGTCTCAGGAAAGTCGACCCAAAGCGCAGAGGAGCAGCACAAAGCGGCAGCGATGGCTGCGATGAAGCGACAATAGAAGATCTGAAAGGCTTCGACCTTTCAGGCAAATGACTAAACTTTTCAGGCCCGAACTTTGATCGCGAAGCAGCGGTCTTTTAGCGCGAAGGCGCCTCTAGAGATAACAGGAGCAAACTGGAACGGGGAACGAGGGGATGAGAGCCAATGACATAGTGAGGATTTCACAATGCAAGACGTTGAGAACCACGATAATCAAGCGGCAACTGATTCATTCACCCCTAACCGCAGGAATGTCTTGCTGACGGGAGCTTCGCTCATTGCGTTGGCAGCAGTGAACGGGTCGCAACAAGACGCAAAAGCGCAAGCCGCGCCGGAATCCGCTCCTACCGCAGACGATAGCAAGCCGAATATTCTTATTATTTGGGGTGACGACATCGGCATGTGGAACATCAGCCACAACAATCGCGGCATGATGGGCTACACGACTCCCAACATCGACCGGATCGCCAAGGAAGGCGTTAGCTTCACCGACTATTACGGGCAGCAGAGTTGTACAGCTGGTCGCGCCGCTTTCATCGGCGGCAACGTGCCGGTGCGTACTGGAATGACGAAAGTTGGCTTACCTGGCGCAAAGGAAGGTTGGCAGAAAACGGATGTCACCTTCGCCAACGTTTTGAAGAGCCTCGGGTACTCCACCGGCCAGTTCGGCAAGAACCATCAAGGTGACCGCGACGAACACCTGCCAACTATGCACGGCTTCGACGAATTCTTCGGCAACCTCTATCACCTCAACGCCGAGGAGGAGCCAGAGAACGAGGACTATCCGAAAGACCCTGAATTCCGGAAGAAGTTCGGCCCACGCGGAGTGATCCATTCATGGGCAAACCCGGATGGAACGCAGAAGGTAGAAGACACGGGGCCCCTCGACAAAAAGCGCATGGAAACCGTCGACGATGAGACCGTCGCCGCTGCTAAGGACTTCATCCAACGCCAGCACAACGACGGCAAACCTTGGTGCACATGGTGGAACGGAACCCGTATGCACTTCCGTACACACGTAAGGCAGGAGCATCGGGGAATTTCAGGTCCCGACGGCGACGAATACCATGACGGCATGGTCGAGCACGATGGGCACGTTGGTGAGCTATTGCAGCTGATCGACGAACTTGGCGTGGCCGACAACACGATCGTGTTCTACTCGACCGACAACGGACCGCATTTCAATACATGGCCTGATGCGGCGATTACGATATTTCGAAGTGAGAAGAATTCGAACTGGGAAGGCGCTTACCGGGTGCCGGCGTTCGTACGTTGGCCCGGAAAATTTCCAAGCGGCGTCACTCTGAACGGAATCGTCTCGCATGAAGACTGGCTCCCAACCTTCGCTGCGGCGGCAGGGGATCCAGTTATAAAAGAAAAGCTCTTACAAGGTGTCGAACTCAATGGTCGTTCCTACAGGAACTACATCGACGGCTACGACATGCTGGGATACCTCTCCGGAGAGGTCGAGGAGTCTCCGCGCAAAGAGTTCATGTACGTCAACGACGACGGTCAAGTAGTCGCGATACGGTATGATGCGTGGAAAACCGTTTTCTTGGAGAACCGCGGGCAGGCCTTCGGTGTGTGGCGTGAGCCGTTCACGGAGCTTCGCGTTCCGCTGCTGTTCAATCTGCGCCGAGATCCATTCGAACGCGCGCAGCACAACGCGAACATATACAATGACTGGTTCCTCGACCGGGCATTCGTTCTCGTGCCGCTGCAAGGTCTCGCCGCCAAATTCCTACAGACCATGAAGGACTATCCCCCAAGCCAGACACCGGGATCCTTCAATCTCACAAAAATCGAAGCTCAACTGAAAGAGAATATGGGCGCAAGGTGACGTCCCTTTACGGGCTGCGCAAGTATCTCGCGCAGCTCGTACCACCACGCGTCTTGAATATGACGCCGACAATATTCGTCAGAGAAGAAGCGTCCTACTTCGAAATTCCGGAGGGAATATATGCATTTCATTGATATATTCGCCATTTTCATTCTAATCATCTTACTCAGCACATTGATCGCTATCTTTGTCGCTTTGGGAATGGCGCCGGGGTATATCGCGAAGAAGCGTAATCATCCGTGGGCAGAAGGTGTCGCAGTGGCGGGTTGGGTTACTCTGATCTGTGGTTTTGTTTTCTGGCCACTCGCCCTCGTCTGGGCCTTTGTCGACGCCCCCGCACCCTATAAGCGGGAGGCTGCTCGATGATCATATTTCTCGTTCTCGTCTACCTTCTCATTCTTTTCATACTGGTCAAGATCAAGATCATTCCGTTCAATCTGTTCTGGAAACTTTCTCCGATCCTCGTATTTGTCCTGCTCAATATTCTCCTCTTCATTCCTATGGGCTGGGCCGCACCCTCGGGCCCGCTTCTCGTCAGACGGCATTCGGTTCCAATTGTACCAGACGTAGCCGGAGAAGTTATCGAAGTTCCCGTCGAGGCCAATGTTCCGCTAAAGGCCAACGACGTCCTTTTTCGCATCGATCCTGTCCCGTTTCAGACGCAGGTCGACTCACTCGATGCACAACTCAAGTTTGCTCAGCTCCGTTACGAACAAATGGCCGAGCTGCATAGCCGGGATACCGGAAGGCTGTTCGATGTCCAGCAGCGTGAGGCTGAAGTCAAACAGCTCCGGGCACAACTCGAAGCGGCGAAATGGAACCTCGATAAGACGGTCGTCCGCGCGCCCGCCAATGGCTACGTGACGAATATCGCGCTTCGTAAAGGGGCGCGCGTCGCATCCCTACCGCTCTCTCCCGCGATGGCGTTTATCGATACATCTGAGACGCTCATCGGCGTAGAGATCAAACAAATCAGTGCGCGGTTCGTTGAACCTGGGCAGCGCGTCGAAGCGACCTTCAAGTTCTTTCCAGGGAAGATCTTTAAAGGTCGCGTGGAATCTGTACTCCAGGCGATCGCTTCTGGTCAGACCCAAATATCGGGGCAAGCCATTGCCCCCCCGAAGGTATTTTCTGATCCCTTCGTCGTGCTGATTAAACTTGATGATGCGAAGTCAGCACAACGCTTGCCGGCAGGCACCGCTGGCGATGCGGCAATCTTCACTGAGCGTCTCAAGCCCACGCATGTGATACGACGCGTGATGCTTCGGATGACGGCGATCATGAACTACATCAACCCGTTCTAGCTAAATCCAGACGTTCATAGCAATCGCGAGAACCGCAATAGCAACGGCCTGTATCACGCACGCGATGCGATAGACTTGCAATGCGCGCCGGATATCGACCGCGTTGGCCTCAGCACGTCCCTGTCCCATCCAATGATCAGGGACTGTCAGGCCATCATATATCCTCGGTCCCGCAAGTTTGAGGCCGAGCGCACCGGCCATTGCCGCTTCAGGCCAGCCCGCGTTCGGCGATCGGTGCTGGCCCGCATCGCGGGCGATTGCCTGTAACGCATCGCGTCCGTTCATCTGCGGAAGAAGAAACGCAGCAGCGGCGATCAGCAAGCCGGACAAACGCGATGCTGGTAAGTTGACAATGTCGTCCAGACGGGCTGCGGCCCAACCGAACGCCAAGTAGCGATCGCTCTTATGTCCGATCATGCTGTCAGCGGTATTGATGGTCTTGTATGCAGCTACCCCAGGCAGCCCGGCGATAAGGAGCCAGAAGGTCGGGGCAACAATGCCATCGGAAAAATTCTCAGACAGGCTCTCAATGGCGGCTCGACTGACGGCATGCTCATCAAGCGACGTCGGATCGCGTCCAACAATCATCGCAACAGCTCTGCGGCCGGATTCTATGCCCTCACTTTCGAGCGCATCGGCAACAGCTTCGACGTGCTGATACAGGCTGCGTTGCGCGATAAAGGCACTGGCGACGATACCGACAATGACGACATTTAAGGGATGCGGTAAAAGCCGGTCAGCAATGAGCACACATGCGAGGCTCGCAATCAATGTTGCTGATAGGCACACAACGAGTGCCATTATCCCGTTGAAGCGCCTTTGTTCGAATGAATATTGCGTCCCATTCCAGGCGCTCTCGCACCATGTTATCAGTCGGCCGATCCAACTGACAGGGTGCCCCAACGCGCGATACAGCCTTTGCGGGTAGCCGCAGGCTGCTTCGAATAACAATGCGATCAGCGTGAGAGGAGCGTACACGGGTTTGCAGTTCAATAGCTTGGCACAGCCGACAGGTGCTACCACGATGGCGACGCAGCCGGAACATCTATTGCACGGCGGAAACCTCGACGCGGCGCGTCAACGTTTTCCTTCCGCGCCAGAGCCGTGGATTGACCTGTCGACGGGTATTAATCCTTTTCCTTATTCGATTCCACCGTTGACCCCGGAGATATGGTCGCGATTGCCGCAGCGCTCTCATGAGTTGGCGTTGCGCGAAGCTGCTGCCCGGAGCTATGGCGCGCAGAACCAGGACATGGTCGTCCCGGCCTCAGGCACGCAAGCCCTCATACAGATTCTGCCACGGCTTATTGCTCGCTCGCAGATCGCTATTCTCAGTCCGACTTACAGTGAGCACGCCAAGGCTTGGCGGCACGAGGGCCATTACGTTGTTGAAGTTCCCGACCTGACGACCATCGCGAGTGCCCGCGTGGCCATCGTCGTCAATCCCAACAATCCTACCGGCCAAGTCATACCTACAGAACGATTGCGGGGGGTGGCCGCCGAGCTGCAGTCCCGAGATGGGCTGCTTGTGGTCGACGAGGCGTTCGCCGATGTCATGGCGCCAGACGTAAGTCTTATTCCTGATCTTCCGCCCGCAACGATCGTACTTCGCTCCTTCGGCAAGATGTATGGGCTTGCCGGATTGCGCCTCGGATTTGCGATTACGCACGAAGACCTTGCTTCACAGCTGCGCGATTATTTTGGACCGTGGGCGGTATCCGGTCCGGCTTTGTCGATCGGCGCAGCAGCCCTTGCCGATATCGCGTGGCGCGAGAAAGCCGTGACGCGGCTGCAGAACGCTCAGCGCAGGCTCGATGCACTTCTGGAAACCTGCGGTGGCTGCTCGGTTATCGGCGGAACGCCTCTCTTTCGCCTCGCCACGCATTCGCGTGCGGCGCAAGTGGCCGACACATTGGCGCAGCACGGCATCCTTGTGCGCCAGTTCTCCTACGCGCCAACGTGGCTGCGCTTTGGCTTGCCGGGACCGGAAGAATCTTGGCGGCGGCTGGAGCAGGCGCTTCGCGCGATTGGCACCAACATCTAGCCTGCGAGGATGACGGCAGCCACGACAACTGCCAACAGCAAGAGCGTCTCCGTCACTTCGACGCTCGCACCGAGACAATCGCCCGTGATGCCCCTTAGACGGACGCGCCAATAGACGGCGATCAACGGGATGATGAGCAGGGCCGCCAACAATGCGGGAGCCAGCCAGACGCTCAAAAGCGCCAAGATGCCCCCTTGGACAACGACAACGGGTCGGTTGATCTGCCAAGAGAAGCGCTCTCCTGATCCGCTTGCCAGAGGCGGCACGTAGAGGCTCCACACTTGTGTGCCCCATCGCGCCCACGCAGGAACAAGGACGAGCGCCGCCAGCGTGTGCCATCCTTCGGAAAGTTGAGCCAAAAGCACCAACTTAGCGATGAGCAGCAAAACGATTGCTATGACGCCAAAGGATCCGACATGGGGATCGCGCAGCACTTCCAGAAAACGCTCAGGAGAACGATGCGCCGCGCCCAGCGCATCGGCCACATCGCCGAGCCCGTCAATATGCAGACCGCCTGTCACCCATACCCACAGCACGAGCGCTACGAGCGCCCCAAGCCAGGGTGAAATGAAATATCCCGCCCAAAAGCCTGCGGCGACAATGGCCCCGATAATTGCCCCAACCACGGCAAACCACCCTGCCGAACGGGATAGATCCGCCGGATTGAATTCCGCGGTTTGCGGCGCTGGAAGTCTCGTCAGAAATTGAAGGGCGTAGCCGAATGTCTGCAAATTCATGGCTGCACGATCTCGATAATCTCGCCCCAAAATTTCCCGTCTACACGGCCGAAGCGCAAGGTGATGCGGGTCCCGTAGTCAATCTTAAGTGCCCAAACACGATCTAGGGGAATATCGCAAGCGAGGGAGAGAGCCGCGCGCATTGGCCCGGCATGGGTGACGATGAGCGCGTTGCCCTCGTCTGGCGCCTCCAGAAGTCTGCCAAGTGCAAGAGCGATGCGATCGCTCAGCGTCGTCCAGTTTTCTCCACCAGGCGGCCCCGAGGCGTTTGGATCACGATAAAAGGCATCTAACGCCTGTGCGATCTCAGCATCCTTCCGGAGCTCCGCGACCGGCTTCCCATCCCATGCGCCAAAATCGAGTTCCGCCCAGTCTTTATCGCGGCGTGTCTGCACGTTGCGCGCGTTCGCAAGCTGTTCGGCCGGTTCGCGGGCACGTTTCAGTGGCGATGTCAGGATTATACAGTACTCACGATTTCTGGTCTGCTTCTCGAACTGCTGCCAACCCAGTTCCGACAAGACTGCGTCGGTGCGGCCCAGCAGCACCCCTTTTCTTTCTGTTTCGCCGTGACGGAGCAGATCGATCTGGCGCATCAGCCACGCCCCGACACGTTCGCTTCGTCAAACGTTGCCATGCCGGCGTGCAGGGCACAGACAAGTTTCACGATAGGGAGCGCCAAAGCAGCGCCAGAGCCCTCCCCGAGCCGCAGCTTCAGATCGAGTAGCGGTTCGGCATCTAACGCTTCGAGAACCTGCTGATGACCCTGTTCATAGGAGCGATGCGAATAAACGAGCCACTCCTTGCACGATGGATTGATCCGCACAGCCAGAAGCGCTGCGACGGAAACGATAAAGCCATCGATCAGAACCGGGACACGCGATTGAGCGGAGCTGATAATCGCACCCGTCAGAGCCGCAATTTCCAAACCACCGACACACGCCAGAGTTTCGAGCGGAGATTTTTCCGTCCCTCCTAGTCCATGCAGCTTCAACGCGGCGTTGATCATGCGTGCCTTGTGCTCGACGCCCTTATTGTCGAGGCCGGTGCCACGCCCCACGAGATCATCCGGGGACTTTGAAAGAAGCGCAGAAGCGACAGCGGCTGCCGACGTCGTATTGCCTATGCCCATCTCGCCCAGGATGAGTAGATCGGCGCCAACGGCTGCACGCTGCACGGCTCTCCGCCCCGCTGCCATTGCGAACTGGGCTTCCTCGATCGTCATTGCGGGCTCGGTCGAGAAGTCCCGCGTTCCAGCGCATTGCTTGTCTCTCACAACACCGGGGATCTCCGTTGTTGCCAGCGTTCCGACATCGACGACCTCAAGAGGCGCTCTGAGTTCACGCGCAAGAACGGATATCGCCGCGCCGCCTGTTGCGAAGTTGTGAAGCATCTGAACCGTTACGGCCGAAGGATAGGCTGAGACGCCGTGCAGAGTTATGCCATGATCGCCCGCAAACAGAATGATGCGCGCGTCGTCGACCTTCGGGCGCTCAGTCTCCTGAAGCGCGGCAAGCCGCACTGCAAGCCGCTCAAGAATGCCAAGCGAGCCGGGAGGTTTCGTCAATGAATTCTGGCGGTTCTCGGCTGCTGCGGCATGTTCTTGAGAAGGGAGGGGACAGGAGAGGGTTGTCCAATCGTCGCTTTTCACTCTTTACCCTTTGATCTTGGAAATTGGCGGTGCAGGTTGAATGTCCTTGACCGCTTGTCAAGCGCAGCCGCGTGCTCGAAAGCAACACATTAATTTCACTGCCCTGAGGCCCATTCCTGTGACACTTCCTTTTTCGGTGAGTTGCCTTCGCCCGTTTCTGGTGGCGAAGTTCTTCGAACCTCAACGCATGCTGAGCTGGTCTCTCACGCACCCGGGCGCACGGGTGGCGCAGTGCGTTGCCTGGATAGAGGTGTGTAACACGGATCTGCCGCAAGATACCGACGCCGCCTCGTACATTTCCCGACGCATGGTAGAGGCCAATCTGTCAGACGCAGTCACGCTAGTGACCTCTCGCGATATTCGCCGTCATCACGTCTCACAATCGATCATCGAGGACGATGCCGCCACCTGTCTCACAACAGCGGGACTTTCAAACGGCGAACGCGTCGGCTGACGTATTTCCACCCCTGTGCCGTTGGCTGGCACGATCAATACGCTTCTGCATGTGTCGCGGCCGCTTTCAGAGGGGGCTTTCCTCGAAACAATGTCCGTTGTGACGCAGGCGCGCACGACTGCGATACTTGAGGCCGATGTTCAGCGCGATGGCGTCACCTTAACGGGAACGGGGACCGACTGCATTGTCGTCGCAGCACCAACAAACGGTACGGTCGCACAATTCGCGGGCCTGCACACTGCCCTCGGTGAAGCGGTTGGCGCAGCCGTGTACCAGGCGACGCGGGACGGCGTTGAAACATGGCAGCGCGATCGGGAAACTTCTTTCGCGCACCGCACCGCTCGTGCTTAAGCGGTTGCCGCGCACACTCCGGTCCTGATATTGGGCGCACTGAACTTCACCGACGAATTCGAAAAGATGCCTTCAGAACCTAACAACCACATCACGCTTGTGCTTGGCGGCGCGCGATCCGGCAAAAGCAAAAAAGCGGAAAGCCTCGTGATGGCTCTTCCCCCGCCGTGGATCTATGTTGCAACGGCCCAAGCCTTCGACGACGAGATGCGGGAGCGTCTCGAGGCTCATAAAGAGCGTCGGGATGATCGTTGGGCGACCGTGGAAGAGCCGCTCGACTTAGCGCAAGCTGTTCGCGACAACTGCGAGGATGATGGCGCACTGCTTGTTGATTGCCTTACGCTCTGGCTCAGCAACGTCATGCTGGCAGGTCGCTCGGTGGAATGGGAGAGCGACGCCCTGTTGGCTGCGATTAAAGAAGCTCGTGGAACGCTGGTCATCGTTTCCAACGAAGTCGGGCTCGGTATCGTGCCGGACAATAAGCTCGCTCGAGAGTTTCGAGATGCGCAGGGGCTGCTCAATCAACGCGTCGCAGAGATTGCTGACAACGTTATCCTTATGGCAGCCGGCTTACCGCTTACTTTGAAATAGCCTTTGGATTGTTCACATGGGAAGCGGCTAGCGCTTCCCATTGCAATTCCGCGTCTGTGCTCTCGCGTTAGTTTCCGATCAACGGTTCCGCTCGTGCAAAGTGCGCCGCCGATACCGTTATCAGTCCGTCTTCGGCCATACGATCGAGGACCCAATCGCGGCGTTCCTTCGCGCGCTCATGATTGGTTGGGACATCGAGCCGGTAGTTGTTCGGTGCCTTTGGAAGGGCGGCGAGATAGGCCGCTTCCGCGACAGTAAGACCAGCGGGGTCCTTGCCAAAATACTGCTCGGCAGCCGCAGCGATCCCATAAGCATGACCGCCGAAGTAGATCTGGTTGAGGTAGAGTTCCAGTATCCGGTCTTTATCCAACGCATCCTCGATACGGCTAGCAAGGATGATTTCCTTCACTTTGCGCGAGATCGATGGGGGCTGCCCCGTAAGCAGAATATTTTTGGCGAGCTGCTGTGTGATCGTGGCGGCACCGGAGGGCTTGCGGCCACTTCCCAAATCTCCGACGTTCTGGAAGGTGGCGCGAACAATCGCGGACACACTGAAGCCGGAGTGGCCATAATAGTCCTGATCTTCAGCGGCGAGGAACGCCTTTACGACGTGTTTCGGGATCGATGTCAGCGGGATGAAGCGACGGTACTCAGCCAACCGACCGCTATCATCGTAACGCACGATATTCGGCGGCGTGTAATTGGCAATATCCGCTGTGCTTGGCAGCTGTCGACCGTAACTCCAGAAAACACCGCCAACGGTGAAGGCACCGAGCATGAGGACAAGCCCAAGGGCCGCCACACCGCGGACAACCGTTCGCTTCATGCCTCCCGCGATCGCATAGGGTGCTGAAAGCGGTTTGGTCGGCATGTTCCACGCCTTGGAGAGTTTCGCGATCATCTCCGCAGAAAGGTGTCGACGCCGGTTCAGGATTTCGGAGGCCCGAGAGCGGGAGCCCAGGACTTGCGCCAAGTCCGCCTGCGTGCGCCCCTGAGCCTGCATCGCGAATGTCAAAAACTCAATCGGATCGGGCGGCTCTACGGGATACGATTTACGCTCGTAATCGGCGACAAGAACACAGAGCACTTCAAGACGGTCTCCGTCCTCCGAGCCGGCCGGAGCGTCAAAGAGCCGGTCAATTTCAGCGAGAGCGGCGCGATGGTCTGCTTCAGATTTAATCGGCCTGATGGTTTGAATCGCGGACTTCGTCATCTCTTTCGAGTCTCCTTCATCGCCGAAACAGACGTGATGCGAACCACGCCGAGCTGATAGTTGATGTTGAGCACGACGCGACAGCCTGCATCACGCAACTCCAGAACTGTCTGAGTGCCTTCATCGGCACCGACGAGAGCACCGCATTCACGGGCAAGACCATCAGGGTTCGTCCACACTGCTTGCTGCAGCAGAACATTGAGCGCGCGCAATGCCGGCCTCGCTCGCGGATTCTTATCCGCGTAGTCCGTCAAAACTGATGCACCCACTATCGTCATGCCATAGTTAAGCTCCCAAACATGGGAACATACTATGCGCAAGTTTAAGGAATTCCAAGTACGAAATCTGGGAAAGTTAGAGGCGATTGCCGAAGCGGAAGCACTTCATGCCGCGGGGTGCAGCGTTGGTTCCGCGGATCTGGATTTCTCGGTCAGAGGAATATTCATCCGGCAATGAAGTCCTTCTCGCTCGTAGGCGATCTCAATCTCCGCACCGCACTGTGCAGCAAGAACCCGATGTAGCAGCGTTGACCCGAAGCCTTTGCGACGTGGTTGCTTGACCGGTGGCCCCCCGCGTTCGGTCCAACTAATCGAGAGTTTGCGCCCCGGGTTGACGTTTGCGACCCTCCACAGAACCTCTATGCTTCCATCAGGCGCAGATAAAGCGCCGTACTTTGCAGCATTTGTCGTTAGCTCATGCACAGCCATACCGATCGGCACGGCGAGGTCAGCTGATAGTTCCACCTGGGGACCGTCAAGTACGATCCGTTGCTTTGCAGCATTATCATAGTGGCCTAATTCGTTCCTCAGAAGTTCGATTAGCGACGCCGTCTGCCAATAGTCTTCGGTCAGCAGATTGTGCGTGCGGCCAAGCGAGACGATCCGCTCAACGAAGGAATGATGAAAATCATCAATGGATCGCGCAGTGCGGGCCGTTGCTCCGAGCAATCCCTGCACCGTGGCGAGAGTATTCTTGACCCGATGATGCAATTCGCGAATTAGCAGTTCCTGGCGTTCGTGTGTCTGTTCGCGTTCTTGCAAATGCGCTTCGACTTCGCGTTGCCGGTGACGTGCTCGCACCGCCGATTTGACGGCGTTGACTAAAACAGTCGGGTGGAACGGACGCTCCAGCACCGTCACGTTTCCCAGCAACTCAATGAGATGCTCGACCGGTGTATCCCCACGAAAGGTAAGTAGAACGAAAGGGAGGTCCGACCATGCCGACTGACGCACTATCCAATCCGCAAGTGCTGCGCGATCAGCGTTTAAAAGCGCCTCCTCCGTGACGACCGCGCAAGAGGCCCCGTCCAGCTTTGCGACAAGATCACTAAGTTCGGAGCACACTTCGGATTCAATGGCAACTTCACGTAGGATAGCTGACGCGACTGAACCGTCTCGCCCGGTCGGGGCAAGTAGCAGCACAGGCGCGTCATAGCTCTCCATTGTATTCCACCTCACGATCATCAAGGAGCGTGGCGGATTCGCCATCGAACGTCGGCACGCCCGTCAGCACACCCCGGAATTTTTCCAGAGGCAGACCAACGCGCAAGCCCCGATGATCGATCCTAAATTCCCTGATCGTATCTTCGTGAGATCCGGTCCGCCTTTTCAACACCGACAAGGCCCGCCGAATGCGACCATTCGCTTCAAAGAACCGCAGCATCACTACAGAGTCGCTCAAGTACGTGAGGTCCACCGGTGACACCATTTGTCCGACCATGCCGTGCTGCGAGAGAATTAGGATTGTAACGACACCCTGCTGATTCAGGTATGTCAGCAGCTCGTGCATCTGCAGAACAACGAACGGCTGCTCCGGCATCGCGTTCAAGTAGCCCGTCAAGCTGTCAATCACGACGAGGCGTGTACCGCGTTCCTCAACCGCCGCTCTTACGCGGCCGGAAAACTCTCCCGGCGAGACATCGGCTGGATCAATCTGCTCAATCTTCAATCGGCCAGTGTCAATGTGGGGGCTAAGGTCGTATCCAACGCCCTTAGCCCTTTGCAGTAGAATTCCTGTGGTCTCATCGAAACTGATGATCAAAGCGGGCTCGCCACGCTGCAATGATTCCCACAGGTGGCTTAGGGCTAAGGTGGATTTTCCCGCACCGGAGGGGCCCACAATCAGCGTGCTCGTACCGCGAGTCAGGCCGCCCCCAAGTATTTTGTCCAAACCAGCAACGCCGCTTGGGATCACATCAAGTTCGAAGTTTCGATGATGATGAGCAGCCTTGAGACGCGGGAATATCCGTAGACCGCCACGTTCAATGATCAGGTCGTGGTAGCCACCGCGGAAGGCCGTTCCGCGCATCTTCGTAACGGTAACCCTGCGCCGCTCAGAACCGTAAGCCGGTACGACCTGATCAAGACGTATTACTGCGTGACTTATAGAATGCAGGTTGAGGTCATCATGATCCGACGTGAGGTCGTCAAGCATAAGGACAGTGGCATCGTTCAGCAGGAAGTAGCTCTTCAGGGCGAGCACCTGCCGCCGATACCGCAATGAGCCTTGAGACAGTAGTCGTATTTCGGAAAGTGAATCGAAAACAACGCGCGTGGGTTTTACTCGTTCGATTTCCGCCATCGCCATGCGGACTGTTTCACCTAGCTCAAGGTCGGAGGAATAGACGAGACTTTGCTGCTGTTTCGGATCGAAGCTCAACTCCGGAGGAACGAGTTCGAATATCTCGATGCCATCGAGCGACCAGCCATGACGAGACGCTACAGATAGGAGTTCCCGACGGCTTTCTGAAAGTGTGATGTAGAGGCAGGTCTCACCGAGCTCCCGTCCCTCCAATAGAAACTGAAGGCCTAACGTCGTTTTGCCGGAACCCGGCCGTCCCTCAATGAGATGTGCCCTGTTCGTGGCATAACCGCCCACTAAAATTTCATCGAGACCTGGAACACCAGTTGGGATTGGCGCTGCATCAGTACGCAAGGGTGCTGTCATTCAATAACCTTATCTGGCGAAAGCAGTCTTTCGCTTGAATTGGAGCGCCCATCGAACATCGCCGCGTTCGCTCCGTTTGTGGGGCACGGCCGAGGGGCTCTCGCGAACGAGATAGCGCGAATGCCCGTCGATCCCTTGTGATCGTGTTGCCCGCTTTATTTCAGCGGTCCGTGCACAAGCTTGCGCGTTGCGACACTGGCTCGTTATCGACCCCTAAATTCCTCGTCTAGCGGCGCGTAATCGCGGCACTGTAAACAGAGCTTCAGTAGTTTGTCTGTCCACTTGTGAACACTTTGGGGGGGATCGGCGTTTAGCCCGCGTTGTTAATTGCTAAGCGGGGTATCCGTGTGGATCATTCTGTAACGACGGGGGCTTCTGAACCCTACGCCATTCGAAATAATCTTTTGCGCTCTTTGAAGCGTGATGACCTTATGCTTTTAGAGCCTTTTCTTCAGGAAATGCATGGAGAAACCGGCGCGATACTAGCCGAGCCTGGCGACCCCGTGCAGTATGCCTATTTCCCTTGTGGTCCGGCGTTGGCCTCTTTTGTCATCGTCATGGATGATGGCCGCGCTGTCGAAACAGCCTTGATCGGGCGAGAGGGCGCCGTTGGCGGAATAGTAAGTCAGGGCCGGCTGCCCGCTTATGCTCGCGCAATCGTACAATTTCCAGGACCGTTCCTGCGTATATCCATCGGTGATCTGGAATACGCAAAGGCAAGGTCACTGACGCTTCGCTACTTGTTTGCGAGATATGCTGATTGTCTCTTGGCCCAGGTCTTCCAATCAGTCGCGTGCAATGCTGCTCATTCCATTGAGCAACGAACGGTGAAGTGGCTGCTCGCTGCTATTGACCGCACTGGAGACCACCAGGTTCCTCTTACCCAGGAGCAGCTCGCAGGCATGCTCGGAGTTGGGCGGAGCTACGTGAGCCGCGTCATGCAGTCGCTCAGGGCTAGTGGACTTCTTGAAACACGACGCGGCAGCGTTTGCATTCGGGACGCTGAACGTTTGGCATCCTTATCATGCGGCTGCAATGATGCTCTCAAGCGCCATTTTGACCTCGTACTCGCTGGTGTTTATCCCACCTGCATTGAGAGTACGGCACAGAGACTTGCCATGGCCAATGACGTAAACGGCTCAAACGGTGCGACGGGCGCGCATTTGTAGCTTTGCTCCGCTCCTGCTCACGCCCGGTTCCCAGTTCCAAGATGTCTCATAAGAGCTCGCGCCACAGGTGTCAGCTCCATTTCCGAGCGAAAACATAACGACAACTGTCGAGTCGCCCAGGCGTCCTCCAGACGGATCGCCACGATGCCCAGTGCTCGGCGGCATCGTCGGGCGGCTGCTTCCGGCATGATCGCTAATCCGACATCGTCCGACACCATTCGGCACATGCCTTCGAACGTTCGGACACGGACACGAAACTTCAGTTTCTGTGCCATGCGCGCGACTTGAAGCTCGATATGAGCTTGCAGAGCGCTATCGGCTGACAGGCCTACAAACTTGTATTTGAGCACACTGGAAAATGCGACGCGCTTGAACGCAGTCAATGGATGACCTCGCGGTGCGACAATCACCAGACGATCAATCGCAAAAGGCTCAAGTTGTAAAACGCCGGGATCGACAGCATCGGAAACGATGCCTAGCTCCGCCAGCCCCCCGGTCACAGCCTGAACGATGTCCGAACTCTGTCGCTCCCTCAGATCCACATCAATCCGAGGATGCGCTGCTAGCCAAGGCCCAAGCCTCTCCGGCAAGAATTCAGCAATCGCCGCGGTATTGGCCAGGAGCCGGATCGTCGCTTTTGCACCCTTGGAAAATTCTCCAAGCTCGCCTTGCATATGATCGACTTGGCGCAGGATCAAACGGGCATGGTGAGCAAGCGCCTCTCCGGCTTCCGTCGGCGTCACGCCTCGTCGTCCCCGTTCAAGGAGCATTACACCGCTTGCCTCTTCCATGCCGCGTAGACGCTCGCTCGCGGAGGGCAACGACAAGTTCGCCCCGGCAGCACCGTGGGTGATGCTGCCGGCTTCGATAACCGTAAGAAACAAGCGGAGGTCTGTAAGGTCGAAGCGCATACGGCGCATATTACAAGACCTGCAGCCTTCGGCACAGCCTAAGTCTGTCTCTGGATCATCCGCATTGCCTGACGTCATCGGGACCGTCCAGATGAGGCATGGCAGAATTCTCGACCTCGCTCTTCAGCCCCATCGCCCTTACGTTCTTCCTTGCCGGTCTCGTCAAGGGTGTCACCGGCATGGGGCTTCCAACCGTCGCGATGGGAATCCTCGGCGCTTTCATGCCGCCCGTCGCGGCAGCTTCGCTCCTGATCGTGCCGTCGGCTGTCACCAACGTTTGGCAACTTTTGATGGGACCGAGCTTCTGGGCCCTCCTCAATCGACTCAAGTTTATGATGGCTGGGATCGTGGTCGGGACCGTGTCAGGGGCGTCCTTTATTGCCAGCGGCGATATGGCGGTCACCAGCGCCGCACTCGGTGCGGCGCTGGTGATTTACGCGCTCTATAGCTTGATCGCTCGCCAGCTCCGTGTGCCAGATGCTTCAGAAAAATGGCTTTCTCCGCTTATTGGCCTGACGACGGGTGTCGTCACAGGCGGTACGGGTGTCTTCGTCATTCCTGCCGTGCCTTACCTTCAGGGTCTCGACCTGAAACGGGATGACCTGGTGCAAGCGCTGGGCCTCTCCTTCACCGTATCAACCATCGCGCTCGCAATCGGGTTAGGTTTGCAAGGTGCTTTGCAAGTGTCGGATCTGGGTATGTCAACGCTCACCATTGCTCCAGCGCTCGTTGGCATGTGGACCGGGCAATTGATCCGCCAAAGGATCAGCGCAGCGGCGTTTCGCCGATGGTTCCTTCTTGGCCTCGTGGTCCTTGGCACGGAACTGATGAGTAGAGGGCTCATTTGAAATCAGCTCGAAAATATACGCTGCGCGCCAAGCCATATGATATTGTGCAGAGATGTTCCGCCTAAGCGCGCGGAAGCAAAAGAGGCAAGACGGGCCGGGGACCAAGTGATGGAGTTTCCGATGGCCAAATATGTTGTGCTTGCGAACTTTACAGACAAAGGCATCAAGGACGTTAAAGAAACGGTGCAACGCGCTGAAGCCTTCAAGAAGATGGCCTCAAAGGTCGGCGCGTCCGTTTTAGATATGTACTGGACCTTAGGGTCTCATGACGTCGTCGCCATTTGCGAAGCCCCCGACGACGAGTCGGTGACCGCTCTTTCGCTCAGCGTGACATCGCGCGGCAATGTTCGCTCAGAAACGCTTCGCGCCTTCTCTTTCGATGAGATGAAGAAAATTCTCGATCAGATCGTGTGAACGCATGACCGCGCAGAAAGAGCACCGCCAACGTCCCACAACGCTGACGGTGCTTTAGCTCTCGATTTTACTCGCCGACCTCAGCCTTTACATAGGTTTCGATTGGCGGACACGCGCACATGAGATGACGATCTCCGTAGACGTTGTCGACCCGGTTCACCGATGGCCAGTATTTGTCGACGCGGAACGCCCCTGTTGGGAAGCAGGCTGCTTCACGCGAATACGGCCTATCCCACGTACCGATAAGGTCCTCGACGGTGTGTGGCGCATTTTTCAAAGCGTTGTTCTGCTTGTCTGCCTTGCCATCTTCGATCGCACGCACCTCTTCACGAATGGCGAGCATCGCATCGCAGAACCTGTCGAGCTCTGCTTTCGTTTCTGACTCGGTCGGCTCGACCATAAGTGTTCCGGCGACGGGCCAACTCATGGTCGGGGGATGGAAGCCGCAATCGATGAGCCGCTTGGCGATGTCGTCGACTGTCACTCCAGCGCTTTCGGCAAGCGGGCGCGTATCAATAATGCACTCGTGGGCAACGCGTCCCTGCCCGCCCGTATAAAGAATACGGAAAGCACCTTCGAGACGTTTCGCGATATAGTTCGCGCTGAGAATCGCCACGCGTGTCGCCTGCGTGAGGCCCGCGCCGCCCATCATCAGACAATAGCTCCACGAAATCGGCAGGATTGACGTCGATCCGTAGGGCGCCGCCGATACGGTCATGGCGTTGCCACCGGTTTCGGGATGGCCCGGCAAAAATGGTGCCAGGTGCGCTTTGACGCCAATCGGCCCCATGCCTGGGCCCCCTCCTCCGTGGGGAATACAGAACGTTTTGTGCAGATTGAGGTGACTAACGTCCGATCCAATATCCCCCGGCCGTGCAAGTCCGACAAGCGCATTCAGGTTGGCGCCATCCAAATAGACTTGTCCGCCGTGCTCGTGCGTGATGGCGCAGATATCCTTAACCGTTTCCTCGAACACCCCGTGCGTCGACGGATAGGTGATCATCGCGACAGCGAGGTTTTTTGAGTTCGCCTCTGCCTTGGCGCGGAAGTCGGCAAGATCGATGTTTCCTTTGGCATCCGTTGCAACGACGACAACTTTAAAGCCACACATCGAAGCCGATGCCGGATTGGTGCCGTGCGCTGATGCCGGGATAAGGCAGATGTTCCTATGCCCCTCGCCGCGGCTCTTATGATAGGCACGGATCGTCAGTAGACCGGCATACTCGCCTTGAGCACCCGAATTGGGTTGAAGCGAGAAGGCATCGTAGCCCGTAATCTGACACAGCTTATCGGACAGGTCCTCGAGCAATTCCGCATATCCAAGTGCCTGATCCGAGGGCGCGAAGGGATGGACCTCCGCAAACTCGGGCCATGTTATCGGCAGCATCTCTGCGGTCGCATTGAGCTTCATGGTGCATGAGCCCAATGGAATCATCGCCCGATCCAACGCAAGGTCACGATCGGCGAGGCGACGCATGTAGCGCGTCATTTCGCTTTCTGCCCGGTTCATGTGGAAGACGGGGTGCGTGAGATAATCAGACTGACGAATGAGATCCTTCGGCAGGCGGTACTCGGGATACGCATCAGTGTAGGCCAGATCGTAGCCACCGAATGCACGCCAAACCGCTTCGAGCGTTTCCGGGCGCGTCCGCTCATCGATGGTGATGCCAATGCGATCCTGCCCGACCTTTCTCACGTTCACGCCGTTATCAACGGCGTTCTTCATGATAAGACCCTGATAGGGTCCGACCTCGACGGTTATCGTGTCGAAGTAGGCTTCAGGCGCGATCTTGAAGCCCAACGACTCCAAGCCGTCAGCCAATCGGGCTGCTTTACGATGCACACGCTCGGCAATTCCCTTCAATCCCTTCGGACCATGAAACACCGCGTACATCGACGCAATCACGGCTGGCAGAACCTGTGCCGTGCAGATGTTCGACGTCGCGCTTTCACGGCGGATGTGCTGTTCGCGCGTCTGTAAAGACAAGCGATAAGCGCGATTTCCGCGCGCATCGACTGAAACCCCAACGAGACGGCCGGGTAAAGAACGTTTGTAGGCGTCCTTGACTGCAATGTAAGCCGCGTGCGGTCCGCCATATCCCATCGGCATGCCGAAGCGCTGCATGGAGCCGACAACAATGTCCGCGCCCATCTCGCCCGGAGGTTTTAGAAGTGTGAGCGCCAGTGGATCAGCCGCTACGGCTGCCAGGGCTTTAGCTTCATGCAATCGTTCGATGACGGCGGAGAAGTCGTGAAAAGCTCCGCAGACACCGGGGTACTGAAACAATGCGCCGAAGACTTCGGTTGGCTCGAGATCCTCGAACGGATTGCCAACTATGATCTGCCAGCCCAATGGCTCGGCCCTTGTCTTCAACACGGCGATGGTCTGAGGCAAGCATTCCTCGTCGACGAAAAAGCTCGACGCCTTCGACTTCGTGATGCGATGCGCGAGTGCCATCGCCTCCGCTGCAGCGGTGGCCTCGTCAAGAAGAGACGCGTTGGCAACGTCTAGCCCCGTGAGATCGGAGACCATCGTTTGGAAGTTCAGCAGCGCCTCGAGGCGCCCCTGGCTTATCTCCGGCTGATAGGGCGTGTAGGCGGTGTACCAAGCGGGATTTTCCAGGATGTTGCGCTGTATCGCGGGCGGCATGATCGTGCCGTGGTATCCCTGGCCTATGAGCGAGGTCAGCACCTGATTTTTGTCGGCCGTCTCGCGCATACGATCCAACGCACCTCGCTCAGAGAGAGGCTTACCGAAATCGAGGGGTTCGGCTTGACGAATGCCTTTCGGAACGGTCTCTTCGATCAGCTGATCAAGGCTTTTCACCCCGACAACTTTCAGCATCTCCTCCATCTCTTCGGGGGAGGGGCCGATGTGCCGGCGATTGGCAAAATCGTAGGGCTCGTAACTTTTGGAAGCGGTCATGGAATATCCCGTTAGCCGACGAGTGCCTTATAGGCTGCCTCGTCCATGAGGCTTTCTAGTGCGTTCATGTCGGCGAGTTTCAACTTGAAAAGCCAACCTGCGTTTTGCGGATCTGAGCTCACGATCGACGGATCGTTTGCGACGGCTTCGTTGACCTCGACGATTTCACCGTCGAGAGGCGCGTAGACATCTGACGCAGCCTTGACGGATTCGACGACGGCAACGTCGTCGCCCTTGGCAAGCTTTGTTCCGATTTCCGGCAGCTGAACAAAGACCAAATCTCCCAGCTGGGTTGTAGCGTGCTCCGTAATTCCGACGGTCGCGACATCACCTTCGAGCTTCAGCCACTCGTGGTCTTCTGTGAATTTCATTAGGGCATCCTCCTGGCGCAGAAACGGATCAGCTACGTTTGTAACGAGGTACTATGAATGGAAGTTCGGTTACGTTTACCGGGAGCCGCTTCCCCCGGACTTCCGCGAACACTTTTGTGCCGGGCGTGCCGAACGAGCCTGGCAGATATCCCATGGCAATGGGGGCATCAACGCTCGGGCCAAATCCGCCGGATGTGACAAGGCCAATTGACTCAGACGCCTCTAGACTCTCGAACAGCGGAGCACCGGTACGCACGGGTGCGCGGCCTTCCGGACGTAGTCCAACACGACGGCGCTCTGTACCCTTTTCAAGTTGCTCCAAGATCGTATCGGCGCCGGGATACCCTCCCGCGCGCACACCGCCAATTCGGCGGGATTTTTGGATCGCCCAGACAAGATCGGCCTCAACCGGCGTAGTCTCCGTATCGATATCGGAGCCGCAAAGGCACATGCCCGCCTCAAGCCGCAACGAGTCGCGCGCGCCTAATCCGATCGGTTCTACGTCAGGTTCCCCAAGCAACGCTTCCGCAATCGGCCGTGCTGCCTCGATCGGTGTCGAAATTTCGAAGCCATCTTCTCCGGTGTAACCCGAGCGCGTAACAATGCAGGCCGCGCCGTTGATCTGGACCTCACGTACGTCCATGAAGCGCATCCCGGCGCAATCGGGTGCAAGCCGTGTCAGTATGGCTTCAGCCCTTGGCCCTTGCAGCGCCATCAGCGCGCGATCAAGGCGCTCGATGTCGCAATCGTCGGAGAGCTCCGCCCTTAAAAGCGCCTCATCGGCTTCCTTGCTGGCCGCATTCACCACCAACAACAGATGATCACCACGATTGGCGACCATCATATCATCAATGATGCCGCCGTTCGCGTTGGTGAAGAACGCGTAACGCTGCCGACCTGGCGCCAGCCCCAAGATATCGACAGGCACCAGCCTCTCCAGTGCCCGTGCCGCATCGGCAACGTCACCGGACTTCGGTCGCAAAACGATTTGTCCCATGTGCGAGACATCGAACAATCCTGCTGCCGCGCGCGTGTGAAGGTGTTCCTTGAGGACACCCAACGCGAACTGGACAGGCATCTCGTAGCCAGCGAACGGCACCATGCGTGCACCGTGCTCCAAATGAAGCTCGTACAGCGGCGTTCTCTTCAGGGGGGCGCTTGATGTAGTTGGGGTTGTGGCGCTCAAGGCAGAGGCTCCATAGGCTCGTTGACACGCACGGCAGTGCGCTGATGCGAGCCCCCTCTGTCATAAGACCTGAAAGATTTAGCACCGTAACCCTAGGGTGCTTTTCCTCGTCGGTGGACCGGATTGTACCCGATCGCTTTCCAGAGTTTTAGAAGCCTTGCGGTCCTTGGTGCCTGAGAGTTTCCGGGGCGGTTGCTCCTTCGGCGCCGGGATAAACCCGATCTCTTCCGCAAAACAGTAGGCCAGACTATCGAGGTGACATCCTGCGAAGTCAATCCTACCAAGGTCGACGCGGCCACAGAGCTGCTAGCAACGGGGAGCCACGCTGACCGCTGGAGAAAGGTGCGAGACATATCACTTGCGCCGGCGCGGCGTTAGGCTTTGGGTTTCTCCCATTCCATAACAACGAACCAGGGAACACGTCGACAGCGATCGGCTATTTCCGGATCGCCCCCCACGGGGGCTGGCTCTTCGAATGCGCGTAGGATCAAGCCCTCGGCGAGCAGAAGCCGCATATAGCTGCTCATAGGCCGATGCCAATTCCGGATGCGGATGTCACGCAACTCAACCCATTCAGCGCGTTCTTCCAAATAATGATCGATGCAGAATTGGAGCTCGCCGTTGGAATCTCGCGACCACCCACCATTCTTACCCGCGGTGCTGAAACTGGTGAGGTTGGCTATCAAAAGCGTTCCGCCCGGCCTAAGCACGCGCCCCATCTCGGCTATCGCTTTAGCCACGTCGGGAATGTCAATCAACGTCAGATAGCTAATAACGAGATCGAATGTATTGTTCGGAAATGCGAGTGCCTCGGCACGGCCGATGCGATAATCGCCCTGCGGATCACGTTGCCAAGCCGCCTCCACCAAGGCTTCTGTGGGGTCGATACCCACGACTTTTATTCCGTGGGCCCGCAACATTCTACAAAAGCGTCCCTCTCCACATCCGACATCCAACGCACTTTGGAAGTTCCTTTCCCGAACCCTTTCAATCATTGGTCCATCAAGTACAAACTCACGGCTGAAGTCGCCGCGATCGCCCATACTCGTAATCCACGCCGGTGCTGACTCTCGCCAACCGTCGGACATTCGAATCTCCATCTAATCCAGGGATGTCTTGCCAAGGCTTGGCCGTATCCTCAAGGAGGAATCGTATGGCGCGAGCGAGGCGAGGTGTGCATCTGCCGCAAACTCAAAGGATCAGGAGTAGTCGTGCAGTTCTCCTATCGATGATCCCCCCGCTCTTGAATAGCTGCAGCGGCTCGCTTACTTTCACGGGGCTCCTAACCAACGTCAAACAGGATGTGTGTAGCAATGGATTTCAACCCGACAGCAATGCCAATTCGCTCTGTCGTCGGGGAAATTCATAACCATGCCTGCATCAATCACTCTTTCCAATCTTTCCTGGTCCACGCCGGATAACTCTCCGCTTTTTTCCGACCTCACATTGAGCTTCGGTCCCGAGCGTACCGGGCTTGTTGGCCGGAACGGCATCGGAAAGACGACCCTATTCCGGATCATCGCCGGTCTGCTCTCGCCTCAGTCAGGCAACCTCGTGATCAATGGCACGTTTGGCATTTTGCGTCAGACGGTACAGGTGTGCGCAACCGAAACAGTTGCTGACCTCTTCGGCATTCGGGATGCGCTTGCGCTTCTTCGACGTGCTGAGGCCGGTGGGGCGACCATCGAAGAGCTCGAAGATGCTGATTGGACGTTAGAGGTGCGCGTTGCGTCCGCTCTCGACCGCGTCGACCTCGTTGCTTCTCTCGATACGCCGTTATCAACTCTCTCTGGCGGACAACGCACCCGCGTGGGCCTTGCCGCACTTCTTTTCGCCGAACCGGACTTTCTGCTCTTGGATGAACCGACCAACAACCTTGATCGTGATGGCCGCGAGGCGGTCTTGGCCTTTCTTTCAACTTGGCGTGTGGGTGCCATTGTCATCAGCCATGATCGTGAACTGCTTGAAACGATGGACGCGATTGTCGAGCTCACCTCGCTGGGCGCAAAACGCTACGGGGGCAACTGGAGTCAGTACCGCGCGCGTAAAGCCCGAGAGCTTGCGGCGGCGCACCGTGAACTTGACGACGCTGAAAACCGTCTGTCGGACATTGCACGCAGGACTCAAACGATAGCGGAGCGAAAAGCACGCAAGGACGGTGTTGGGCGAAAGACCGCGGCCAAGGGCGGAATGCCCCGGATCATTCTGGGCCGATTGCAGGACAGAAGCGAGAGTACGAGCGGCCGCAATGCCCGGCTGGCTGAGGACAAGCGCGCTGAGGCCATGGACGCTGCAGCATCTGCCCGCAAGCAGATCGAAATCCTCCAACCTCTTTCGGTTGACATTGCTCCGACGCATCTGCCTGCCAATAAGACGGTGTTGGAGATCGTATCTGCTGATGCCCGCTACGATACTGACCGGCCTGTCCTTCAGGATATGACATACGCAGTCGTTGGACCGGAACGCATCGCCATCACTGGACCGAACGGTTCGGGCAAATCGACGTTCCTCGCAATGGTGACGGGGCAGTTGCAACCGTGGCGCGGCGCCGTGAACGTCACGACCGATTTCGCAATGCTCGATCAGCGCGTGAGTCTCCTCGACCCTTCGATGTCGATCCGGGACAACTTTCTGCGCCTCAATCCCGGCACCGATGAGAACATCTGCCGCGCCGTACTTGCTCGTTTTCGATTTCGCGCGGATGCAGCACTTCAGGCTGTCGCGAACCTCAGTGGCGGACAAATACTCCGCGCTGGTCTCGCCTGCGTTCTTGGCGCCCCCCAGCCGCCGTCACTTCTCATTCTCGATGAGCCGACAAACCATCTCGATATCGACTCCATCGAATCTGTCGAAGCAGGCTTGCGCGCCTACGACGGCGCGCTTCTGGTTGTCAGTCACGATGAAGCATTTCTGGAAGGTATCCGCATTACGCGGCGCCTAGAATTGTCCGCTTTATAGCGGGGCGGGTTACCGGCACTTCGCCGCGCTGACAAACTCATTGGATACCTCGCACCACAAGACCACCATGTTAAATACCGTCGCGTTTGGGTCGGGCGGGACATCTACGATAAATCCGTCAGACCATCTCAGTATTCTAACTCAGCGCTAACCCTTCCTTGACTCCATACCAACTAGTAGGTATACACAAACCGATCAGTTGGTATGGTAACGGAAATGGCCCAACAAGATTCAAGAACCAAGCTTCTCAATGCGACGCTGAAGATCGTGCGCTCGAAGGGCTATACGGCGACCAGGATCGAAGACATCTGCGCCGAAGCCGGTGTCACCAAGGGCAGCTTCTTCCATCACTTCAAAAGCAAAGATGACCTGGCGCTCGCCGCGGTTGCCCATTGGGACGCAATGACCGGCGGACTTTTCGCGCAGGCGAAATATCACGACCACGCCGATCCGCTCGACCGCCTGCTCGCCTATGTCGATTTCCGCAAGGAACTTCTCGCTGGAGATCTGCCAGATTTCACCTGCTTCGCCGGCATGATCACTCAGGAAGCCTATCAGACGCGTCCGGACATCGTAGAGGCTTGCGCGCGCAATATCAGCGGCCATGCCAAGACGCTCGAAGCCGACATCGGTGAAGCGATGAAGAAATATGGCGTCCGCGGCGATTGGACCACTGAAAGCCTCGCTCTGCACATGCAGGCGGTGATCCAGGGGTCGTTCGTCCTCGCCAAAGCAAAGGGCGGAGCAGCAGTCGCCGCCGACAGCATCGGCCATCTTCGCCGGTATCTGGAACTCCTGTTCAGATCAGACACATCCAAACGTACATCTTGAACTCGAAACGGCAGGAGAGTTGTCATGCCTAACACCGTCCGCTTGCATCGCGTCATCGCTGCCAAGCCAGAAAAGGTCTATCGGGCGTTTCTTGAACCGGATGCGATCGCCAGTTGGCTCCCACCCTTTGGGTTCACCTGTACCGTCCATGCATTGGACGCCAAGGTGGGTGGCAGCCACAGAATGTCGTTCCGGAACTTCACGACTGGTGAGAGCCATTCCTTCGGCGGCGATTATCTCGAACTCATCCCAAATGAGCGGCTGGTCTACACGGACAAATTCGACGATCCCAATTTGCCCGGCGAGATGAAAGTCACTGTCACGCTCAGCGCCGTATCGGTCGGCACGGAAATGACTGTCGTACAGGAGGGGCTCCCAGACACGATCCCGGTCGAGGGTTGTTATCTCGGCTGGCAGGAATGTCTCCAAAAGCTGGCAAACCTTGTCGAACCCGAAATCACTCAGTAGCGCCGGTATCTCATCTGACAATTATTCGACGTGAGCAGCTTTGACTGGCGCACTGACTTCGGCTCGGCGAGGGCAAAACCGTGAGAGCGTTCAACGGATGCGAAGGAGTTGTGATCATGGAGCCCTGTGACAAGGAGAAGAGCGCTCACTTTGATTACTCCCGGCTAAGCCGATCTTTTCTCGCTCTCTCGAAGCCGGCGCAGCGGGCGTTGATCAACAACGGTATTTTTAAGCCCCACGATCTTGCAAGGTGGAGCCGCGCGGACATCGCCAAACTCCATGGCATCGGACCAACCGCCCTTCCCAAGTTGGATGAAATCCTCCGTGCGGAAGATCTCAAATTCGACGAGTAACTCTTCTGGCATCGCCGGGCTCGGGCTGAGCCCATCCTACAAACTCACAAGCGGAACGTATTCATCATGAAATCGATCACGCCCAACCTCTGGTTCGACAATAATGCCGAAGAGGCCGCCGAATTCTACACCCGCCTTTTTCCCAATAGCAGGATCGAGAAGGTCCTTCACTCACCAGCCGACAATCCCTCCGTGAAGAAGGCTGACGTGATCACCGTCGACTTCACGTTAAACGGGCAACGCTTCGTCGGTATCAACGGTGGCCCCGCATTCAAATTTACGGAAGCCGTATCGTTCTCGATCGACTGCGAAGACCAAGCAGAAGTTGACCGCTACTGGGGTGCGCTTACCGCCGATGGCGGCAGCGAAAGCATGTGCGGGTGGTGCAAAGACCGGTTCGGCTTATCCTGGCAGGTGGTGCCCCGACGGCTCATTGAGCTTCTAAGCAGCGATGATACCGAGGCTAACAAGCGTGCGATGGAGGCGATGCTCAAGATGAAAAAGATCGACATCGCTACACTGGAAGCCGCCGCGAAAGGCAGCTAGACAATCCCTCAAAATCCGCATGACAGACATACGATCGCCTCGCGGGCCGTAGAAATGAACCGGCGTTAGCCGTAGGCCCGCGATCTGCTACGATGGTCTCACGGATGTCTAAACTGATATAGGTTGTGCCCTAGCACGCATCCTGCAGCCGCGGGAGTTCAAGGATCGCAGCAAGGCCACCCAACTTCGAGGGGTGCAAGCTGATATCGCCGCCGTAGAGCCGAGCAAGATCGCGCACGATCGCAAGCCCCAGTCCGCCGCCGGGTTTCTGGCTATCCCATCTTTGTCCGATGTCGAAAACAATGTCATAGGCCTCCGGGGGAAGCCCTGGACCATCATCCTCGACGATGATCTGCAACAGGTCCGAAGGTGAGCCCGGAGCCACAGAGATTCTGACCTTTTCCTTAGCGTGCTTACACGCATTATCGACGAGGTTGGCGAGCATTTCGTTCAGATCCTGAGGGTCGCACGCGACCTTCGCAGGGTCCGCAATATCATTGTCGATATTGAGCATGCGATCCCGGTAAAGGCGTGAAAGTGCACTTGTTACCTCGCTCGCGGCCTTGGCAACCGAAGCGACTGTGCCTGGGACCGCGCGCATGGCGACAGCGCGGGCGCGGGTGATCTGGAAGTTGATCTGCGTCTGCATCCTGCTGCATTGCTCAAAAATCGTCTTGGAGGATTGTTCCAGGCCCTGCTCCGCAATTTTGTGCGCTTCATCGGTCAATATTGCGAGCGGCGTTTTCAATCCGTGCGCTAGGTTCCCGGCCTGGGTGCGCGCACGCTGGATCAAGTCCGAGCTTGACGCCAGCAATGTGTTGAGATCATCAGCCAGGGGCTGAACTTCAGGCGGGAACTGCCCAGAAAGGCGTTTTTCCTGACCGGATCGAACGCGCATCAAAGCTTCGCGCATTCCGGCAAAGGGCCGCATGGCAAAAGTAATCAGCACCGCGGCGGCCAGCGCCATTGTCAGACCTAGGAGGCCCAACGCTAATATGAGCATGTTGTTGAAACTCGCCAGCACCGTTTCTAGGTGGCGCCGATCCGTGCCGATGATGTACCGGACGGGTGGACCATCGGGAGCGGTCCATTTGGAACGCTCTGCGACAATCAAGCTGCCTGTCGGGCCATCAATTTCGTGGGTGTGGACCCCGGCATCAGCAGCGTCGTCGACTGGTGTTTTTAAAATTCCACCCTTCAGCGATTCCGAGCGAGCAAGCACGTGATCGTTACGCTGCACTTCCCAGTAAAACCCCGAGCTGTCCACATCATAGCGCGGGTCGCTCAGCTGACGCTCGACTTTCGCCTGTCCGCCCTTACCGACATTAACAAGCCGCTGCAGTTCGTCGAGATGAACATAAAGCTCATCGTAGAATTGCTGGGTGACATGCTCGCGGAAAATTGCCGAGAGTGCGAAACCGGCGGAAAGCATACCTACGACAATCCATAAGACAGCAGCGCCGATCAGCCTGTTTTTCAGCGACATCATTTACGCTCGTCCATTCTGTAACCCATGCCACGAACGGTTTTGATGATGTCTGCTCCGAGCTTACGCCGCAGCCGGCTGACATAAACCTCGATCGTGTTTGACTCCCGGCTTTCATCCAGCGTGTAGAGATGTTCGGTCAGTTCGGCCTGCGGTATGATGCGCCCGAGCCGGTGCATGAAATAGTTGAGCATTCGCAATTCTCGCGCCGTCATATCCACTGGCTTGCCATCAAGGGTGACGCGTCCGTTGGCGGTATCGAGAGAAACGTTTCCGTTCGTAAAGACAGGTGTAGCAAGCCCGGAATTCCGCCTGATGAGCGCCTTCAATCGCGCATCGACTTCTGGGATATGGAAAGGCTTGGTGATGTAATCGTCGGCCCCGGCGTTCAGGCCTTCAACCTTCTCTGACCACATCCCCCTGGCCGTCAACACAAGGACGGGCAGCTGGACCCCATCCGCGCGCCAGCGACGCAAGACCTCAAGACCCTCCATTCCGGGAAGACCAAGATCGAGGATTACTGCGTCAAAGTTTTCGTCCTTGCCGATCACATAGGCGTCGGGACCGTTGTCAGCGTGGTCGACGACATATCCAAGCGCTTCGAGGCCTGAGACCAGTCGCTCGGAGATCTCTTGGTCGTCCTCAATCAGGAAAATCCGCATGCCAGTTCCTTGGTTTGCCGGTGCTTATAGGTCGCCAAGCTGAAAATGAGCTGAACACCGACGTCGCAGGAAATGCGCAATTCAGGTGGCTTTCAGGTTCGCATGGCATGCGCTTCCCCGAGATTGGTTTTCGTTCGCCTCAGGAGGCTCCGCAAATGCTGCGCGCGCTGCTTTGTTCCACGGTCACTTCAATACTGGCTTTAGGCCCGGCGTTTGCTGCTGGAGAGCAGAGTATCGCCGTTAGCCCGAAGCAGGTCGAGAACCTCGAAATTAAGCTTGCCGAAACTAAGCCGGCGACAAGCGAGGCACTTGCGCTGCTGCCGGCCACCATCGTGTCGGCCATGAACCAGCACATTGCAGCAACAGCGCCGTTCTCAGGAACTGTCGTTCAAAACCACGTTCTTCCAGGACAGTACGTCAAGAAAGGGGATGCACTCGCCACGCTGGCGAGCCGAGAGCTCCTTGAGACGTTAAGCCAAATTGCTCAATCCGAAGCTGAGCTGCAGATGGCCAGAGCCATAGCCGAGCGCAAACGCACGCTAGCAGACAAACAAATTTATAGTCCGACGATGGCGGCGGAAGCTGAAGCCCATGTCGCCAAAATCGCCGCCGTTCTTGAGCAAAACCGTAAAGCTGTCTCGATGGGTGGCATCAAGCTTGGCGCCCCAGGTCAATATACGATCGTGGCGGCGAACGATGGCCGCGTCGACGAGGTTTCCGCACTGCCCGGCGCCGCGGTCGAAGCGAACGCACCGGTTGCCACACTTGTTCTCGGCGACGAAATTTGGATCGAGGCTCAGGTCTCAGCGGATCTCGTGACCAAGATCCGCCCTGGCGACAAAGTTCAGGTGGTCGACGGCCCCATCGGCGTCGTCGTCTCCATTGGCGGTAGTCTCGATAAGCTCACGCGGTCTGCAAAGCTATTGGCGCGACTGCCGACGGACGCCCGCCTTCTACGGGGTGAGATGGTGACGATCAGTGTCATGCGGGAGGCCACGATGGGTAGCCTCGAGGTCCCAGCTTCGGCGGTCAGTTGGATCAATGACCACCATGCCGTCTTCGTACGTCAAAACAGTGGGTTCAGGCTGGCACCCGTCTCTGTAAACGGCCGCTCACAATCCTCCGCAACTGTGACCGGTGATTTGACTGCAGGTGAGATGGTTGCCGCAAGCGGTCTTCCGCAGCTTCAATTCATTCTTGAGGGCAACTGACCATGCTGCGGAGATTAATCGAATTCTCCCTGACGCAACGCGTCTTCATGCTGCTTGCCGCCCTGCTGCTTGCGGGGGCGGGAACCTACGCCTTCCTAAACATCTCAATCGATGCGTTCCCGAACATCGCCCCGGTTCAGGTCAAGATGATCATGAAGGCGCCGGGGATGACGCCGGAAGAAGTCGAGACGCGGGTAATCGCGCCCATTGAAATGGACCTGCTTGGCATTCCTCGTCAGACCATTCTGCGCTCCCTGGCGAAATACGCGGTTGCCGACATCACCCTCGACTTCGAAGACGGCACCGACATCTACTGGGCGCGCCAGCAGGTTGCAGAGCGGCTTGCCGGCATACGCGGCGATCTTCCGGCCAGTGTTACCGGCGGGCTGGCACCTGTCTCGACGCCGCTGTCTGACGTGTTCATGTTCACGATCGAAGGTGGAGGTTTATCGCTCGAAGAACGGCGCAGCCTTCTTGACTGGACAATTCGTCCCGCACTTCGAACCATTCCGGGTGTCGCTGACGTCAACGCGCTCGGTGGAATGGTGCGCACCTTCGAAGTGGTACCCGACAGTGCGGCTCTCGCGGCTTCGGGTCTAGGCGTCTCGGACCTCATTACCGCAATTGCGGAAGCCAACCGTAACGACGGATCCGGGCGATTAAGCGAGGGCGAAAAGGCGCTTGTCGTCCGTGCTGAAGGCGCGATCAAGAAGCCTGAAGATCTCGAGCAGATCGTTATTAAAAACTACGACGGTCGCGTCCTGCGGCTGCGCGACGTTGCGTCCGTTCGCATCGGCAGCCTTACCCGCTATGGCGCTGTAACCAAGGACGGTAAGGGCGAAGCTGTTGAGGGCCTCGTCTTGTCGCTGCGTGGTGCCGACGCAAGCTCGATCGTTGAAGCTGTGCGCAAACGGCTGGCAGAACTCGAACCGGGGCTCCCGAAGGGTGTCAAGGTTGCGGTGTTTTACGACCGTTCCGACCTGATCCAGCGGGCTGTCGGAACTGTCAGCAGAGCACTGCTCGAAGCAACCGTTCTGGTGGTGGTTTTGCTCCTTGCCTTCCTCGGCAATCTTCGGGCGGCACTGGTCGTGGCCATCACGCTTCCCTTCGCAGCGCTTTCCACCTTCGTCATCATGTACGGCTTGGGGATGTCGGCAAACCTAATGAGCCTTGGCGGACTTGCGATCGCAATCGGGCTTATTGTCGATGCTGCCGTTGTGGTCGTCGAGAACACCGTCGAGAGGCTGCATCATGAAGGCGACCAGGTACGAATTCCGCACCTGCATCAAGTCTACCGCGCAGCGAGTGAAGTTGCTGTGCCGGTGGCTTCCGGCATCGTGATCATCTGCTTGGTATTTCTGCCGCTGTTGTCGTTGCAGGGACTGGAAGGCAAGCTATTTGCTCCGGTTGCACTAACAATCATCTTTGCATTGAGCGCTTCTCTCGTCTTGTCGCTGACCCTCATTCCCGTCCTGTCCTCGTTCTTTTTAAAACCGGGCCAGCATAGCGAGCCGTTGCTGATGCGATTGCTGACCAGAGGTTATCGGGTTCTCCTGAGAGGCGGCCTGCGATTTCCATTGCCGCTTTATTTGTTCGCAGCTGGCGGCATGGCAGCCTTGGTTATTGCCTATGGCGCGATTGGCAAAACCTTCATGCCAACCATGGATGAAGGTTCGATCATCATGCAGCTCACAAAGCTGCCATCGGTCAATCTCCAGAGCAGCATCGAAACCGATCTCATCATTCAGCGCCGATTGATGGCCGCCATTCCGGAAGTTGAACAGGTGATTGCCCGTGTTGGCTCAGACGAACTTGGCCTCGACCCGATGGGGCCGAATGAAACCGATACGTTCCTCGTTCTGAGGCCAAAGACGGAGTGGCGCGTTCCAGACAAGGACTGGCTGCTCAATCAGATGCGCCAGGCGATGGTTGATATTCCAGGCGTCGAGTTCGCATTCACCCAGCCGATCGAGATGCGCACGGCGGAAATGCTGACTGGGGCGCGGGGAGATTTGGCCGTCAAAATTTTTGGTCCCGACCTCAAAGTGCTCTCGGAACTGGCGGGCAAGATCCAGGCCGCGATCGAGACGGTCAGCGGCGCTGCAGAAGTCTCAACGGTCGCTAACGACACCGTCGACTATCTGCAGATCAACGTCGACCGATTGAACTCCGGGCGCACTGGTTTGTCGGTTACCGAGATCCAGGACGAACTTCGCGCCCTGCTCGAAGGTGCCAAGGCTGGGATCGTCGCTGAGCCGGGTCGGCGTACGGATATCTTGATCCGGGGCGGGCCCGCTGTTCGCGAAACGCCACAGCTTTTTGCAAATAGCCAGCTCGCGGCAGGCGATGGCGGCCTTGTCCGAGTCGGTGACGTTGCCCGCATAGAGAGAACTGCCGGGCCTGTCAAAATCGACCGGGAAAATGCTTCGCGCTTTGCACTCGTGCAGGCCTATGTCACGGGGCGCGATCTCGTCGGATTTGTCGAAGATGCTCAGCAAGCAGTCGCCCAAAAAGTTACTCTACCATCGGGCTACCGTCTGGTATGGGGCGGGCAATTCGAGAACCAGCAGCGCGCTGCGACGCGGCTCGCTATCGTCGTTCCACTTGCGCTGCTTCTCATCTTTGGCGTGCTTTTCGCGACATTGCGTTCCTTACGTCAAGCACTGCTGATCCTTGCCAACATTCCTTTCGCTCTCGTCGGCGGCATGCTCGCCTTGTGGGCATTTGGCGGCTACCTGTCGGTACCGGCCTCTGTCGGCTTCATCGCGCTGCTTGGCATCGCTGTTCTGAATGGGCTGGTCCTGGTCAGTCATTTCAACCAACTCATCGCTGAAGGTCTACCGCTTGATCGTGTTGTGTTCGAGGGGGCGGTCCGGCGACTTCGACCGGTATTGATGACCGCCAGCATTGCGGCATTCGGCCTTGTCCCCTTGCTGTTCGCCAGCGGTCCAGGTTCCGAGATTCAGAAGCCCTTGGCGATCGTCGTTATCGGCGGGCTCGTCACATCGACAGCGCTCACCCTTTTCCTGCTTCCCATTTTATTCCGTCGCTTCGGCGTCGCCGGCAAAGGCGATGTCCAGGCTGCGGAAGAGGAGTTCGTATGGACCAACCCGCTTGCAAGCTAATGCTGGTTTTTCCCGAGAATATTGGGGATCGCGTCGTCGAACTTCTGCAAGCCTCCGACCCGCCCATTACCGGGTTTACCACGTGGGCCGCAGATGGGCACGGACACGATTTCGACTCTTCTGAAATGAGGGAACGCGTACGCGGTCGCGTCAGGCGTCAACTGCTCGCCGCTGTGATGACGTTACCTCGCGCGAAGGACTTGCTCGAAGAAATCAGACAGCGCATCCCAGTGCGTCATGTGACGTACTGGATCGAACCGGTTCTGGGTTTTGGAACGCTGGCCCCAAGGACTGTCGACACGCAGGCGCTGGATCCCACGACACAACTCTGTTCTGAAGAGTCTGCCAGATGATGGATTGGTTCACTGTTGGGTCCGTGCTGTCCTTCCTCTTTACGCTTGCCGTAGCCGCTGGCGGCTTCGCCATTGCGGTCTGGGCTTCACGTAAAGCGAACGTCCAATCCGAACATATTGCCCGCCTTGTGCACCCGTCTCAAACCAAGACTTCGTCAGCCTCAACCACCGCACCACCTCGAAAGCTCTCACAGCAATGAACCTGCCAAAGAAGGCTCAATAGTTGCCGGGGGGCAAACTCGTCAGCGCCTTAGTCCACTTAAGGCGTTTCAGCACAGCCAGCTCCGGTCCAAGAAAATCAAGAAAATCGGCGCTGTCATTGGCAACCTTGTTCACGCGTGTGCCAAGCGGTCACATCAGATGGTGAAGAGTGGAGGAACAAGTCCGAACTTAAATCCGCATAGCGCTTGGTGAGACGGAACGCCCGAGCAGATTGTCAGGCGCGCGGCTTTGCCATTCTCAGAATTTCACCGCGAGGCTTGCCTTGATGCCATGGTCCTGGGCGTCCGAAGCAATCTGGCCAGTATAGGATACGCCGAAGGTCGCCTCGGATGTCAGGTTGAGGTCAAGCCCTGCCTCAACAACGGCACTGTTTCTGGCGATCGGAACGCCAGTGATGGTGAAGGCGTCCCCTGCCGAGAAGGCATGCGTGCTCTCGGGGGCCGTATCACCGAATGCATGCTGCCATCCGATCATGCCGCGCACGGTGGCGTCGACCGTGCCGAGCGCGAAATTGTTTTCTCCCCGCAAGCCGAGCGTCATGAACGTCACGTCAGTCGTGCCGCTCTCGACGGACAGCCCCGCCGCGCCGCCATCTTCGGTGAAGTCCTCGGTACGCAGGCTCACATGAGCGAGATTGACGAAGGGCTCCAGGCGCATTCCGATTACCAGGTTCATGCCATAGCCGAGTTCTCCGAACGCCTGAAAGGTGCCGCCATTGTAATCGGCCGAAAGGCTATCGGTGAGGCCCGCAATGGAGACAGTGCGATTGGTCTCGATATCGTGCCAAGTGTAGGCCCCGCCTGCCCTGAAAGCCACATTGCTCCATTCGGTGCCGCCATAAAGGCCGACATGGTAGTTGGGGCTCGATCCCGACGAAGTGCGGTCCTGCACGTCAAAGCTCGACTGGCTGTAGCCGGCCAGAACGCCGATACGCCAATCGCCAACAAGACCGTCGGCGCCGATCAGCAGGCCGCCCAACGAGCGGTCGAGGCTCGCGGCATTGCCGTCGCTGTCGGTTGAGCCCCAGGACCCGAAGCCGTGCGACCAGAACACCGGCCCGGCATAGTCGGCGGCGACGAGAACTGGCGCATGCCCCGAGCCATAGGCCAGCACCGGGGCGTAGGACGCTCCTGCCGTTGCGAACGCCGCACGGATTCGATCGTTGGCAGCGTTACGCAGGAACCGGCTATCCTCGATCAGGGCCGTTTGCGCTGAGGCGAAGATCTCGCCCGACAGCGCGTCGAAGCTGGCGCGAATGAGATCTGTGTCGTTGGCCAGTTGGGCAATCGCGTCATAGACGCGATGACCGGCGCCGAAACCGATGCTCTCAATTCCTTTGGCCGTGGCGATCTGGTTGTGGGTGAGCGCGAACGCAGCAAAATCTTGACTATTGCGGACAAGCACAAGATCGACCGTGTCGGCGATATAATCATAGATCAGATCGGGATTGAGAAAGGCGAAGTCTGAGGTGACGCTCTCAAACACGCCGACCAGCTCTACGGCTGACAGGATCGTGTAGGTCGAGTCCAGATCGTAATTGCCGTTAGCACCGATATGGGCAACGCTGCCGCCGTTGAGCGTCGCCTTGCCGGTCACTTTGACAAGATCGCTTTCCGTGCCTTGGGGGTTCACTTCCACGGCAAAGCGAGAGCCTGCCATAAAGGTGAGATCGCCATCCACAGTCAGTGTACCAATGGAATTACCCGGCGCTAGCGTGCCGCCATCTTCCACGATCGTACTGCCGACAATGCCTGAGCCGCCAAGCATTGCTCCGGAATCGATCGTGAGCTGGGAGGAAGTGGCAATTGATCCAACAACGATCAAGGTACCTTCGGAAACAGTGGTTTCGCCAGTATAGGTACTCTCCCCGGCTAGCGTCAGTGTGCCGCCGCCCAGCTTGGTAAGGCCACCAGCTCCCTGTAAATCCGTGCCGATACCAATGTCGAACCCATCTGTATCGAAGATCGCTCCCCCCGCTCCAAACGTCACGTCACCGGCGCCGAAATTGCGCAGAAAGTCGGCCTCATCGGACGTCGCGCGCAATATGCCGCCATCGAACGAAAGCACCCCGGGGCCCAGTCCCTTCTCGACAACGCGGGTAGCCAGAACACCATTGCTATCGAGCGCAATCATACCCGATGCGCCGGGTGCATCGGAACCAAGATAGGTTGCCCCAGCGGTCACCGCCCCACCATCCCAAATTGTCAGCGCGCCCTGAGCGCGCCGCCCCACAAAAAGATCGCCGGCAATATTCCATTGCGAACCGTTGTCTTCGACCGTTACGCTGCCTGCTCCTCCACCGTTTGCGATCGCGGCCCACTCTCCAACGTTTACTACACCGCCCTTCTCGATGGTGAGCGTGCCCGCGCCCTCATTGCCGACGCGGAAAAATCCGGCCCCTGCCCATGTGGAGGCGTTTCCATCGGCGCCCGTTCCCGACACGGTGACGATGCCGTTCGAGCTAGAGCGGTAACCGACCGCGCTAAATGCGCTGGACACTTGGCCGCCATTCTTGATGGTGAGCTCGCCGGCGCCAAGGTCGCCGACATAGAGGAGATGGCCGGTGTCCCAAGGACTGGGCCGAGTGCCGCTCGTCGTTCCGGTGGGGTCGTCGCCATCGATAATTTCATGCCCGTTGATAATGACGATCTGCGCCTGAACCGGGCTAGCGGCGCTTAGTGCCAGCGCCGAACCGCCGGCCAGAAATGCCCAAGGCAATCTCCCGCGTGCAATCGCAGAACAATTCGATCGTATTCTGGTCTTCAATGTCCAAGCTCCTCGCGGCGCGGCCGTTGAACAGCCGACACCCTTCAGCCCGGGAGAGGGACCGGGCAAAGTTTCGGAGTTTGCACTATAAATTCATTGAAAAATAAGCGGTAATCAGCGTGTCTCAAATGCATAATCGAGCAGTCTATTCTCTCGATTTCTGACCGGTATCACCGTCGGCGGAGCTACTCTGGCTCTCACGCAGCTCACTCGGGGAGAGGCCGAATCGATGCCGGAAGGCACGATTGACATTCGGCGTGTCGAACAACCCGCAGCGCTCTGCCAGTACCGAGATCGGCACCAACTGGTCGGGGCCTTCGAGGAAGGCTTTGAGTTTCTGAAGCCGCAGTTCACGTATCTGACCATTGACGGTCAGATGGTAGGTGGCAAACAGGCGATAAAGACTGGCCCGCGAACAGCCGATGGCACGGGCGATTTCCTCCGCGCCCAGTGTCTTCTTCCCCAGGTTGAGCCGGATATAGCGTTGCGCGGCTGCGAACAAACCCTCATTGCGGCTGCCTCGATCGCCATAGGCCGAGGTGAAGGCGGTTTCGATGGTGGTGATGGCGAAAGCTTCCGAGGCATCGAGCAGCCCGAGTTGTTCCATCGGATTGAGCGCGCTGGCCTTTTTGGGAAACCGTGCCAAATGCGCGCCAAGTAGACCGGAGAGCCGTGAGCTATTGAGGGCCTTGCCGATCAAGGCCGGATCGGGGATCGATCCGGTGAAGATCGACGCAAGCAATGGCCGGGAAAGATCGATCTGTATCATGCTATGTCGACCACAGAACCGGACTTTTCCTGGACGGGCGGCATCGAACAGATAAAACTCGCCCGGGCCTGCTACGGCATCTGCTCCATGCTCGTGTGAGCCTTCGATACGGCCATCCATGACATAGAGCAGGGCGAGTTCTTCGCCGCCATCCGCCCTGATCTGGCCGCGCGTTCTGATCCCCTCGTAGCCATCGGCCTCGACATGGTGCATTTCGCCCGACAGCGTTGCGAGCGAAGTGACCGAGGCCACGAAATCGCGCTGTTGCGCAGCGTTCGGCCGGGGGACTTCGAGATTATAGATGACAGATTTGAGCCAGTAATTGTAGCGCTCGCGCTCAGGCGCATCGATCGAGGAGACTGTCTGGAAGACATGCGCGCGCGGTCGCCCTTTCGAAAACTGATAGAATTGCTGTCGCCGCGTCAAATCATCCATGCGGGAAGTATAAGGTGAGGGCCGCCTAGGGCAAGGAGACACAGACCTTTGTCCATTAACTCGGCCTGAAAACGCACAGGCGAATTCTATAGAGGCAACTTATCCCGAGCGGGCCTCAGTTCCGTATCATGCGCGAGCGGATGCGGGAAGCAGGCGATGTGGCGGAGGATGTCGACATCAACATCATCGAACGCGGCGAACGCAGCTTCGTCAGCAATCGGCTCAAACTATCTGTTAGGTTCTGACGCCGGACGGGCTCGCTAGTCCGCGACCTTTTTCACGAACGCGGATTTCAACCCCATCTGGCCGATCCCTGGTATTTTGCAGTCGATGTCGTGGTCACCGCCAACAAGGCGAATGTTTTTCACCTTGGTGCCAACCTTGACCACATTCGACGAGCCCTTGATCTTCAGATCCTTGACGACCATCACGGTATCGCCATCCGTTAGCACGGCGCCATTAGCGTCACGGACAACCGCTTCTTCCGTCGCCTCCTCTTCATGCGCTTCCGCGCCCGACCACTCGTGCGCGCACTCGGGACAAATGAACAGTCCTCGGTCTTCGTATGCGTACGGTGATTGGCATTTCACGCAATGGATGGTGTCGGTCATGTCGGATTCACTTGTCCTGCTGGATAGAGGCAGTCGTATTACTCGCGCGTTGGCGGTACCGCGCCGAATACGCTCTCGGATACCCGGCTGGCAAGGCATTTACAAACCTTTGGACGATCGATTTAAGGTCGGCGGGTATTCGTCACCACCGCGCTCAAGGCGCTTGAGATCATTGCCCGCGTTTGGTCGACGAGGGTGTTCCTGTCAGGGAGGAAAATCGTCCGTTTCGCGGATGCCAGCTTCCTCAAACGCCAGATGATTTGGACCGTCGTGTACGTCTCGCCCGTTCCGGACAGACCTTTTATTAGAGACCGTCGAGATAAGATGCCCGGCATTGGCGGCCGCGAGCGCGCGACCGCTGACAACCTCAAAGGTCGGGTTTCGTGTAGTCGCCGAGCTTCGAGCCGCAGAATTGCCAAATGTGCTTAAAGGCCGCTTGACTCCCCCGCGCGCCGAGCCTGCTGTTTTCGAAACGCTTGCCCGCGATCATGACGGCAACCGCTATGCGGGACCTCGCCTTGGCAATAGCTTCGAGCACAGGAAACACATGATCACCGCCGGCCACGACGCGAACGCATCATTCCCACAGCGTAGGACCAGCCCGCGTCCGCCTGACATGGTAGCGGCCAGCCCCACATGGTTGGTGCCGAAGTCGTCGCGTTCAATATTTGCCTCCCAACGGGCGGCTGCGGGCTGTGGCAGCAGCGTCAATCCCGCAATGAGGAGTACTGCGAAACCCCTTCGGACCGTGCGACGTGACACACCTTCCCTCCTCGGACTATTCCTATACGGACTAGTCTGAACCAGATTGGTACCGAGTGCACGCATTTCGTCAGAGGCTTCGCCTGTCAGATGGAGATCAAGATGTCAGAGCAGCAGTTTATGGCCGTCGATGTATTCATCGACTGGAAAGACGAGGGTGTGTACGCCGTCAGCCATACGTTGGGGGCACCTGGATGAAGGCGCCATATTGTCGGGGGGCTAATGATCTTTCGCGGGCAATCGCGAACTTGGTTGAACGCGGCTGAAGCGCCGGCTGACAATCTCCATCCTTTGATGCAGCTCGCAAGTTGCACGGCAGCTGCCTGAACCGAACCGGACATATCAACCTGTCACCTTGACTTCCCAGCTTGGCCCACAGGCGCCTTACGCAGCTCTCACAAGCTTTAGGGTCAGGTTCGGTCGCCCGACGCTTCGGCTTCGGCAATGTGTTCCTTGGCCTTGAGGATCTCTTCCTTGAGTTGATGTGTCTTATCGGGCTCGGCCTCAAGGCTCTCGAGGAACTCGCGCCATTCGCTGATCGATGCAAAGTGCGATGGTGGATCGATGAAGCTAAATTTTCGCGGCGGGTTAAGTGACGACATTAGCGATCACCTCGGATTTGCTTTTGGTCGTCGAAACATGATGCTGTCCGGTTCATCACCCCGCATACGATCGCCCAACAGCGAGTTGTCTTCTCGAAGGTCGACGAGAAGCTGCAAATCTAGCTTTGAGGTGAGCAATGCCGCGTGGAATTCTGGAGAAGCCGGGAGCACTTCTAGCTCCGCTATGTAGTGCTTCAAACTGTCTTCGGTCTCAAATTTAGGTCGCTTTGGTAACGCCATCGGTGCACGTCCTGACCAATCGTGTCGACGAACACATATAGTCTATCTTAGCCTATCTGGATCCTTGCCGGGGCAATCCTTGGTGGCTTTTAGTTTGAATTGCGGTCGATAATTCAGGCCTCTCACCATTGGATGCCATCCGGCAACAGCCGACATCGAGTGAATCCCACGCGACGCGAATGACCCACAGCCGACATCATGATCCGCGCGACCACCCGACTGGTAACTTCTGCTGTGCCGAGAAAGCGGACATTGCAACCAGGAACAAGCTTCTCAATGGGTCGCCGAAAGAATGCATCACCTTATCGACTCTCTGCTGACGTCAAACTAAATATCTTGAGCGTTGCACGTCACCGATAAGACGCAAGCGAACCTCTGCCGAACACCGAGTTCATAGAAGGGAGCAGAGTTGCAAGACTGCACGTGCAAACGGCGTCTATCGATTTCTATAGGTCCTGATCTAGCGCCATAGTAGTAATGAAGGGTGATCTGCGGACAGGTGCGTGTGAGATGGATAGGTCGGATCAGCTAGAGAACATTGATGGTGAATATTTAGCCAGCGAGATTTCCAGGCTTCGCGCGGCCTACCTCGACCTAATGTGCGACAGCCTCGTCGGGCGCCTCAATCGCGATCCCGCGATACAGCCGCACATCGGAGGCTACGATGAGAACCACCGCCTCAACGGATGGGATTGGCCATCGGTAGCCCCCTCAATGATCGGTGCGCGGCGCATGCGCCATCTGAGGGCCGAGTGCGAACGCGTCATCTCCGGTGGCGTCGCGGGAGATTTCCTCGAGGCAGGCGTATGGCGCGGCGGCGCGGCCATGATGATGAGAGCGGCGCTAAAGGCCTACGGCGTCACCGACCGGCGCGTTATTGCAGCCGACACGTTTGACGGTCAGCCTCTCGATACGGACCCTGAGGATTCCGCCGCTTTCCTACGTGAAGAACCCGTCTTCGCCGTGCCGCTTTACGAGGTGAGGGCCACCTTCGAGCGCTATGGGCTTCTCGACCGGCAAGTGGTTTTTCTGGAAGGGCCGTTCGCCGAGACGCTTGCGAACGCGCCGGTCGAGAGGCTTGCGATCCTGCGGCTTGATGGTGACACCTTCTCAAGCGCCCGCGATACGCTGGCAGCTCTCTACGATAAGCTTTCCCCCGGAGGGAGCGTCATCCTCGATGATTACTACCTGTTCGAAGACAACCGGCGTGCGGTTGATATTTTTCGGGCCGAGCGAGAAATCGTTGATCCGATCGTGGGGATCGATGACTACGGTGGCTACTGGGTAAAGGAGAGGCGCAGTACAGCCTGTTGATGGTCGCGCGGGCGGTATCGTGTTGTGTGAGGGACAGAAAAGATCCGGCAGCGTCGACGATAGGCTCGCTACTCCCCTAATGGCGCGGTTTCCTCCACGGTGCCCGGATCCTCGATGATGCCACCTGCATAGCAATCACGATTGACCAGTGTGGCGGCCGTGCGTGCTGGTTCAAGGGGTGCGCCGTACTTGAGCAGGGACTCAAAATAGGTGATCGTGCGTACGAGGCCGTCGCGCAAACCGACTTCCGGTCGCCAGCCGAGGGCCGAAGATGCCAGCGAAATGTCCGGCCGACGTTGGCGCGGATCGTCTGCCGGCAGAGGGCGGAAAACCATCTTGGATGACGACCCTGTCAAGTCGATCACGAGTTTGGCGAGTTCGCGGACGGTGAATTCGCCCGGGTTCCCGAGATTGACGGGTCCCATTAAATCGGGCGGGCTTCCCATGAGGGCAACCAGCCCCGTCACCAAGTCGTCCACATAGCAGAATGAGCGCGTTTGAGCGCCTTCACCGTAGACCGTGATTGGCGCGCCGCGTAACGCCTGCACGATGAAGTTCGATACAACGCGGCCGTCGTTCGGCTGCATCCTGGGACCGTATGTATTGAAGATGCGCGCAACCTTGATTTCAGTCCCGTACTGGCGCTGGAAGTCAAAGAACAGTGTCTCGGCACAGCGCTTGCCCTCGTCGTAGCAGGCGCGTGGTCCGATCGGATTGACATTCCCGTGGTAGGTCTCGTGCTGTGGGTGCTCAAGCGGATCGCCGTAGACTTCGGATGTCGAGGCTTGGAGAACGCGACTGCGTGTGCGGTTTGCTAACTCCAGAACGTTGAATGCGCCGAACACGCTTGTTTTCGTCGTTCGGACGGGATCATCTTGATAGTGCTGAGGGGAAGCGGGACAGGCGAGGTTGAAGATCTCATCGGCATCGAGGTTGAGTGGAGCAGCGATGTCGTGCTCAACAAGCTCGAAGCTGGAGTGATCGTTCAAATGATCTACATTGGCGCGCCGGCCAGTATGAAAGTTGTCAACGCAGATCGCGACGTGACCCGCTGCAAGCAACCGGTCGCACAGGTGGGATCCGAGAAAACCTGCACCGCCCGTCACGACCACACGCTTGCGACCACCCATACTGTCACCTAGCCTTTCTTCCAGCAGCTCCAACGTCGGTCAATATTGCCGGAGCTTTCCTGAATTGCAGATGTACGGACAATATCGAGTGCCCTCAGACCGCCTCAACAAACAGATCTCGCACCTCGTCGACCCAGTCGATCAGCCCTGTAACACCTTTCTCGACGCCGATTTCCGGTTTCCAGCCCAACTCCGCCTCCAGCTTTCGGATATCGCTCACATACGCGCGCTGATCGCCTGGCCGCCAGTCCTGCCACTTTAGCGGGATCGTCTTGCCGAGCCGCCGCTCCAGCATTGCGATCAGATCGAGCAAAGAGAGGACGTGATCCGGCCCGCCGCCAACGTTGAAGGCCTGTCCCGCGATGCGGTCCGGCGCCTGTATGGCGGCCTCGTAGGCGCGTAATAGGTCTTCGACATGAAGTACGTCGCGAACCTGGCGGCCATCGCCGTAAATGGTGATGTTGCGCCCCAGCCGCGCCGCGATGGTGAACCATGCAATCCAGCCCTGATCCTCGACGCCGAACTGCCGTGTTCCGTAGATGCAGGACTGTCTGAATGAAGTTGCGGGGATGTTATAAATGCGCGCGAAATCGAGAGTGTACTGATCAGCTGCTCCTTTCGAGCAACCGTAGGGTGAGAGAAAGTCGAGAGGTTCGCTTTCGGAAATGCCGTGCGGTCTGTCGGTGTAGCCGTAGCGTTCACCTTTCAGTTCGGTTACCGCTGATGTGATCTTGCCATAGACCTTGTTGGTCGAGGCGAAGATGACGACCGCTTCAGGGTTAAACCGGCGAATGGCGTCAAGCACATTGAAGGTGCCAAGCGCATTCGCCATGAAGTCGGCTCTCGGATCGACAACGGACGTTGTGACCGCCACCTGAGCAGCGAGGTGAATGACGGCATCGTAGCGCTTCTCGGAGACAACACGGTCGATTGCAGCGCGGTCGCAAACATCGGCGTGTTCGAAATCAAACGACGTGCCGTCGCGTAGCCATTCAAGGTTTTGTTCGGTGCCTGTGCGTGACAGGTTATCGAGGACCGTGACACTCCAGTTACGGCCACTGAAATAACGGGCGGCATTGCAGCCGACGAAACCGGCTCCCCCCGTGATCAACACACTCTTTGTGCCCATACCCAGTTCCTGTCGCAACGGTCACAGCCGACTGAACGGTCGATCGGGCACGTTTTCGTGCCGGCAGGAGAACCAGCTAGATCCCCTTATCTCTATAACGGACAACAAATTTTCGGCATCGCCAAGTAAAAAAAGTTGCCGTCGGATCAAAATTTTGCCTTGCGGCTCTCTCCTAACACGCGGGATAGTCCGCAGGCGGGGGAGCTTGCCAGGCCCGTCGACGGCGGCAGGAGTCGAAGATCATCGCGTTCGGAAGGTTCTGATTTGAAGATCATCGTCACCGGAGGGGCTGGCTTCATCGGCACCCACCTCACGCGTCGGCTCGTCGGTCATGGCCACGACGTTATCATTATTGACAACGAGTCCAATTCGAGCCGCGCCAGCGTTCCTGCCGGGGCACGGTTCGTCTTCGGAGACGTCACCAAACCTGAAGAGCTGGAGCCGGTCTTCTCGCAAGGCGCCGATGCCGTCTGTCATCTTGCAGGACAGGTGTCGATCATACGCGCATTCGACAATCCGATTGGCGATCTGCGTACCAATACAGAGGGTACGATCAACGTGGTTCGCGTCTGTCTCGCACATAGGGTACCGCGGCTGATTTACGCCAGTTCAATGACAGCTTACGGCGACACCGATGTGGTCCCGACGCCGGAGAGCGAGCCCTGCCGCCCCGACTCCTATTATGGGATTACGAAGTTCGCTGCGGAGCGCTACGTGCACGCAACCGCCGAACGGCCTGACCTTGAGTGCCCGCTTGCTGTCACCTCGCTGAGGATGTTTTCGGTGTTCGGCCCCGGACAGGCCTGGGACAATCCCTATCAGGGGGTGTTGGGTATCTTCCTTGGACGGATTCAGCGTGGCGAGCCGATCACCATCTTCGGCGACGGAGAGCAGACCCGTGACTTCGTGTTCATCGACGACGTCATCGACGGCTGGTTGGGGGCGCTTGAGAATACGGACTCGACGGCGGGACGGATCATCAATCTGGGGAGCGGCCGGCCGCATTCGATCAACGAACTCGCCGCGAAGGTCCTGGCCGCACACGGCATTCCCGAGGGCGAATACGATGTGCGCTATGCACCGACGCGCCCCGGAGAGCAGCGCCGCGTCCAAGCTGATATCAGCCTCGCACGCGAGTTGTTCGGCTGGCAGCCGAAAACGAGTTTCGAGGAGGGGCTGCTTGAAACAATGCAGTGGGCCGGCGGGACAGGTCCGGGCGAGGACGCGAATGGTCTAACAGCTCAGGCGGAAACCACGATCGGGGAGCGAACATGAAAATTGTACTCGTCGGAGCGCACGACGCCTGGACGCGCAGCACCGCGACGGTTCACCGTTATGTTGCCTGGGGCCGAAAACTCGGCCACCAGATTGCGGTCTACGGACGACCAAACCCAGAGTTGCCGCAACTTCCGGCAACGCTCGATACCTCTGACGCCGATCTCGTCGTGTTCCTTGTTCAGGTGCCCCATGACATTCCGGGAATGCCCGGGATCGCCCGGATGATGGACCGGATTCCACGTGAGAAGCGGATTGTGCTCGACCTGTGGGGGCGCTTCAACGAGACAGTCCGTATTGATCACGATTTCAATCACCTTGAGAAGTTCGACGGTCATCCCGATTGGGAGTGGAAGCAGGCGATGACGGCGTTGGGCGGCACCATCCTCCAGCCGACTCTCAAACCCCGGCGCGCCGACGTGGGGTCATTCCTATTCCATGGTTTCGATCCCAAGGCGGTCGACAAGCCTTTCGATAGTGCCAAAGAAGCAGCGGAAGCGTGGCTGGCAGGAGACCGTGGCGCGAGACCTTACGGTGTCGTCTATGTCGGCAGCAATTGGCAACGCTGGAGCCAGGTGAAACCTTTCCTTGAGGGATACAGGCGATCGGCTGAACGCGTCGGACAGATGTGTCTTGCGGGTTGGGATTGGGCAGAACGCCCCGGCTGGGCACGCGATATGGGCATTGCTGGCGTTGACACCGATCCAGATCTTCTCGCCGATCTTAGGGTCGAAGTGCGAATGGGCATTCGTTTCGACCGCGTCGTGCCCCTCTTGGGTCAAGGGCTGTTTGCCCCGGTGATCCACCGGCCTTTGTTTAAAGAGCTAGCCCTTGTCACGAACCGAACGTTTGAAACGTTCGAGGCCGATTGCGTGCCGGTACTGATGTTGGATCGAAACTTCGTCGAGGTGATCTACGGACCGGCGGCGTTGCGTCTGGTGCCGGGCGAGGACGTGGGGGCACATCTCGAAAGTCTTCTTGACGATCCAGAAGGGGCCTGGGAGGCGGTACTCGAAACGCGTGCGTATCTCGCGCAGCATCATTCAATCGACGGACGCCTAAGGCAGTTGGAGGAACTCGCGTCGGCTGACGTACCGGCTAAGGCGGCCTCATGAAAATACTTTTCGTGATGAAGCATCGCGGCAAGGCCGGCAGCACGCACGCTGTTTCAAACTACATGCGGCTTGCTCCGCATTTCGGGCACGAAGTTGCGATCTTCGGAACGCCGATTTGGTACATCCCGGAGCTAAAGTTCTCGATGGACATCGAAGACTTCGACCGGGTCGTTTACCTGTTCGAGACGGATCTTTACCGTATCCTGCCGGTGCATCAGGCGATCATGCTGAATACCTTCCCGCGCGATCGACGGCTGATCATTGACACCGATGGTATGTATCACGAGCTCATCCAGCTCGATGGCTACGACTTCAACCATGCGAATGAGGCCGACCGGAAGGCATGGATCGCCTACATGGACTCACTCGGCGACACAGTCGTGCACACACTGATGGACGAGTCGCGATTTCCAAAGGCGAAGGCGCTACCGTTCTTCGGCTACGATCCGGCACTTGAGGTCGACGCTGCATCCACTCCGGGCAAAGTATGGGATATTCTTCATGTCGGGCACAATTGGTGGCGCTGGCGTGAGGTGGAGCGCGAGCTATTGCCGGCGTTCCACAAGATCCGCGATCGCGTAGGGCGGATCGGTTTTCTGGGGCTGTGGTGGGACGAGCCCCCGGATGAGGGACCTGATGCCGGCCCCTCCGATGCGTTCCTTGCCGATCCTTATGCTTTCAAGCGACTGAGGATCGAGAGCCCACCGGCGGTCAATTATAACGACGTCATCAAGACGATGAGTTCCGCGCGTATCAACATCATGACGCAACGTCCCCTGTTGCGTCATCTCAAGCATCTCACGCTCAAGTACTTCGAAATCTTCTGTGCCGATACGATTCCACTTTTGATGCTCGACGAAGACCATGCCGAGGAGGTCTATGGACCGGCTGCACGCGAGTTGACATTGCCGGGGCGGGCCGCGGAAAAAATTGTCGATGTGCTCGAGAATGAAGACAAATATCGGGACATCGTCGCGGACGTGCGCACCCATCTGAAAATCCACCACGCCTACGAGGCGCGTGCGCGCGAGCTATTTGAAACTCTCGAGTCTCTCCCCGCATGATTCACCTGCTGCAGCTGACGCGCGCGAACCTGGACCACCGCCCATGAAAATCGTCTTCGTCTACTGGGGCTATGAAAATGCCGGGTCGATGCTCGACCTTCGAGGATATGCGAGGGCGGCAAAGGCAGCCGGGCACGAAGTGATTGTCTACGGTCCACCGGAATGGGCGTTTGCCCTCGACTATTCGAAGGACCTCTCCAACGCTGATGCCGTTGTCTTTGTCGTCGAATGGACGACGGACCTGCAATTTGGCGACAATGTCGACTGGGTCAGACTCCTCACCGCGGTACCGCGGGAGCGGCGTATCATCATCGATTGCGACGGCCACTACAACGAGCCGATATGGTTTATGGGCGACTACAACCATCGCTCGATGGAGGCAAGCGCGGAATGGATCGAGTTTTGCGACAGCTTGACCGACAAAATCTTCCAGCCGACCTACCGCCCGCGCCGCAAGAACGTACGCTCGTTCCTGTTTCACATTTATGACCCCGCCTGGGAGTCGCCAATTCGAACGGATAAGAAGCCGTTCGATATGATCTACGTCGGCCACACAAAGCATCGCTGGCGCGGCATGTTGCAGGTATTCAAGGCGATCGCGAAGGTGCGGGACAAAGTCGGTCGCGTCGGGCTTGTCGGCGAAGGCTGGGGTGACATCATTGATTGGATGGAGCACGGCGAAGCCAAGCTCAAGCACTACGTCGATCGCGAGTACATGAAGACTCATCGCTTCGAGGGACTGCCCGCTGTGCCGTTCAACGAGGTCGCCACGACCATTGAGAAGGGCGTATTCAATCCCGTTGTTTACCGGCCGTTATTCGAGCAACTCGGCTTCGTAACGTGCCGCACGTTTGAAACGCCGGCTTCGGGCACGATCCCGTTGTTTCTGTTGAACCACGAGTACGTGGTCGAGGTCTTCGGCGAACGTGCAACGGAGCTGATGATCCGGGGTGAAGAGGACAGTGAGAAGATCCTCGACGTTCTGGAGCGACCACAGCACTACGCAGAAATCGTCATGGACATTCGCAAGGAATTTCGCGAGCGCCACAGTCCGGAGGCCCGTCTTCGTGAACTCATTGGTTACATCGAGGATTAGCGCGTCGATGGCAGGGAAGGCCACAGCATCCGGGAGCAACGCGGCGGTGGAGGCCGATGCGCGTGCGGTTCCACCGGGCTGGCAGGTTAGCCGTCTGCGTTATGGGTTCAATGAGATCGACGGTTGGCCCGGGTTCGCATTCAGCGACAATCGCTCCGAAATTCAGCGCCGTCTCTCGTTGATGAATACCGAGATCATCCGCCTGTTCGTGTTTGACAAGCCGGTGCCCGATCCCTTCAAGCGATGGGACTTTTTTGCAGCTGTCGTCGATGCCGTGCTCGCCTGCGGTGCAAAACCGATGATCACGTTCGCAAAATTCGAACCTCCCCACCACGATCCGGTGCGCATCGAACGGTTCGTCAAGCGCGCCACCGAAATTGTCTGGAACTGTCTTGAGCAGTGGGGCGGAGAAGAGGTCAAAGACTGGTATTGGTGCGTCTGGAATGAACCCAACAACCCCGACGTCGGAGGCAATCTCTCCTACCGCGATTATCTGACGATCTACCGCGCCATTTCCGAGCCGGTCGTCCAGCTTTTGGCACCCCACACCAAGACCGCACGGGTAAACATCGGCGGCCCCTCTATCGACGGTACGCAGCGTGCGTATTGGCTCGACTGGATCGCACAATTGCTCGACGACATCGACGATGACCACCTCGCGTTTGTGAATTGGCACATGTACAGCGACTGGCGTCCTGCCGCGCCAGTCGAAACCGTCAAGGTCAAGCTTGTTGATGATCCAGCCTCACCCAACGGGCCTGTCTTCGAATCCCTGGTCATGGCGCGTACGCCCCAGTATGAGGCCCGCGCCCGATCCGTCGCGCGGTTGATTGGTGAGCGTGACATCCTCAATTTCTGCGGCGAACTCAACACGATCGCGCATCACGAGCATGAGTTTACCGGTGGGCTCAACCGCAATATTTTGGGAGCGGCCTATTACGCTTCCGCGATTTTGAACCTGATGCGCGGCAGCGCCGATCTCGAGATGCGTTGGACGGCGACGTCAAAGCATTGGTTCGGACGTGACGACGCCTACGGGCTCCTGACCAACGATGGCGTGCCGACTCCACCAGCTCTTGCCAAGCAGATCATCGCCCAGCATGTCAGACGGGGCGACCTGATCCACTTTCCGAGTCAGGACCCGGAGCTTTGCGGTATCGATGCCGTTGTCGCCCAAGGCGAAAATGGCCGGACGAGCGTGGTCCTCGTCAATACACATCCCACGACCCGGCGGATTGAGTTGACCCGAATAGGCGGGGGCGCTGAACGTTGCCACGATGGATTACGATTGGATGCTGCGACAGGCGGACGAGTGACCCGCGTGCAAGCAGCGGACACGATCACGATTGAGGGCTATGGTCTCGCCATTCTGAGTGAGGATGCAAGCCGTACGATCATCGACTGATCGAATGAATGAGACTGCAGTTATTGACAGGCTGCTGACCGGTTCCATGCCGGGCAGGGCGAATTGGAAACCTACGGAGTAGACGCGTGGAGCGGGCATTCGGTTGGATTGGCGAGATTTTCCAAACCCTCATGAAGTTGTTTCCTTGGCTCGTGATTGTGCCGGCGACACATGAGGGAGTCGCTTTCGTTTGGGGCAGGCATATTCGGAGATGGAAGCCGGGGCTGCACTGGTACTGGCCGGTTGCAACTCAGTACAAGACGATCGCCGTCGTGCGCCAGACGCAGCTGATCCAGTCCAAAGTCGTCATGACAAAGGATATGCAGACGGTCATCGCAGGCGCGCTGGTGACGTATTACATCGACGACGTGATCGCCGCGCTGGCCCAGATCGCCGACCTCGCCTCCGACGTCATGGAGCGATCACAGGGCGCCATCTACGAGGTCATCAGCAAGCACACTTTGGAAGAGATCCAGGCGGATCGGCAAGCCTTCAAGGATAAACTTACCGAACGCTGCTGCGAGGCACTCGATGGCTACGGGGTTAAGATCATCCAGGTACAGTTGACCGAGTTTGCCCCAGCCCGGGCACTCGCCATCAACACACGAGGCGCCATCGGCCAATACGCCATGTGGACAGGATTCTGAACGACACTAGCGGCTCGGCTGTCACGATGGGCGCTGCTCCGGCCCAGATAGTGACACCCTCTGCGATGCACGAATGATATCTCTGCTTTGGGTGAGGGAGAAACTTTCGCAAGTAACGACGATGATGCGCCGCAAAGCTGACATTCGAGCGAGCGTGGCGCCGGTTTCCGAGATACTCAAGGGCAATGGTCTTGAAGGTAGAATCTGCGGAAACCTTCTCAGCAAGCCTTTGACGCCTCCTCTGAACGCTTGGGTACAAGCCCCCCCTCAGCCACGAGTCGTTTGGCCGCGTCGCGGCCCTCTCGGGCTTTCTGTAGGGAAACTGTCGGATAACTGCCAAGTGCAAAGGTCTTTTGCTTGCCGGCGAAGCGATAGGCTAAGCGCCACAGCCGAGAGCCGTTGGTTTGCACCAACAAATGAAGCCCGCCGCCGTCCGAGAGCTTATAGGCCTATTCGCGTGGCTTGGCCGCGCGAATAGCAGTATCGGTAAGCGGCATCTGCCCCCTTGGTGTTGGTACTTTCGAAGCACCTACCAACAAAGATACCACCTATTTTTCTGAATGCCAGCGACCGCTCGTGAATTCCTGTGAACGGATAATGCCGGTATTTTCAGGCGTTATCGCCTCTGAAATGAACCCTGATGAACGTCCGTGAACTAGGTTCTGGCGGAGAGGGAGGGATTCGAACCCTCGATACCCTTGCGGGTATGCCGGTTTTCGAGACCGGTGCTTTCAACCACTCAGCCACCTCTCCGTACCGAATATGTATGACGGGAAAAATTGGCTCCGCCTACCCCCAAGGCCGCAGGCCCAAAACACCCGCGACCGCAGTCCCGCCGACGCCAAAAAATGATCCGGCAGGACGCGAGCTTGTAGCGTCTTGATCGCAGCGATGCAAGGGGGCGTATCCGATTGATGACGCGCCTCAAACCGCTCGGCTTTGGACATAAGCACTAAGAATTCCGAAAGCGTCTGATGCGCACCTGCCCTTGCACAAGTCTTTGAAAATTGCGCGATTCGCAGTGCGTACATCGTTTCAAGGGACCCTGGCCAGCCCCTTGAAAACAAAACGAACACTGCTATCTTTGATTTGAGATTCAACAACGGGAAGGAGGTGATCCGATGTTAAGTGAGATCTTCGGACTGACGCGGTGGTCTGGGTTTGCGGGCACAGTGTCGGAGCAGCCTCCGGTTCTAAGCTAGCTGACCAGGATTTCTATCCGGACCGGCGTTTTCAGCCAGTCTCACGGAGGGGTCGCGGACACGCGGCCCCTTTCGCGTTTCTGGAGTTTGCCATGCGCTTCGTGTTGCGCATCCAGGATATTGGTCTCATCACAGGGATAGTTGCAGAGGCATGGTCGCCGCGGCTTGCGCTTCATAGCCTTGGGCGATGAGACGCCCCTCAGTTGCATCAGCTTGCATCACCAGACGCGTCCGATCATTGAGCATCGGAGCAGCGAGCCAGCCAAAATCCGGCTTCAGATCTGCTGGAATTCGCGCCATCTGGCAGGCTCGGCCGGCGCTGTCCGTGCCGCGCGCGGTACCGTGCCAGCCAGCCGCTTGCCAATGGTTCGCCGCGATCTGGTCTCCCGTGTGCACACGGGCCTCTGTTTCAGTGCGCTCAATGATTGCGACCTCACGCGGCCCCAGACCGGAAAGCGCAAAAATGCCGGGAGATGCGATGGGGCGCTCCACTAACATCCGCTTTGCTTCGGTAAAGTCTTCCGCCGTTTCGAACACGTCGCGCAACACGTGTGCAGGCGTTGGATGGGGCATAAGCCAGACGCGTGCGCGATTGGCCGCCCAATCGACCGGGTAAAGTCCCACGGGCCGCCGCATGGGGGCCTGGTTGAGCGCTGCAGCAAAGCGTCCCTTGGCGACAGCCTGCAACACGCCGGTATAGCCGGGCCATGTCAGCGTGAGGAACGGCCCAGCAGCAGCCTCGACCTTTGCCGCGATGATGTGAGCGCCAAGCCCCGGCGTGCGCCAATCGAGCACACGGATGAGGCGGGCGCTGGCATTGTCCGGTGAGGGACACACGCGGACCGTGCAGCCCCATTCATAGTTGACCGACAAAAAGTAGGCCCCAGGCCTTCCGAGACGCACGGCGATGCGGTCAACCTCGGCCAAGTCATCGGCCTCTCGGCGCGCAATCCAACGACGCGATATCGAGTCCAGAACCTGCAGGACGCGATCGGGAGCCCGGCGCGTTGCCACATCAAGTAACGCGTGCGCCCTTTCTTCCTGACGGATAAGGGTCTCCCAGGGGAAGTCGGCCCCAACCTCGATAACCGGTATTTCAGGCAAGTCAGCCTCAGTTACGCGCATGTTTCCGCCTTCACTCCGACCCAGTTGGCCACCCCTCGAGCATGTTCCCATCACTTGGCCGCTGTTATGTCCGCTAACGGCCTATGAGCCTCGAAATTGCCGGTCGTTATCGTTGACAAATGAGCACTCTTCTCTCATAAGACGTCGGTTCGCGGAGGGCATTAGCCTATCCGCGCAAGAGGCGCTGCCCGAGGCCCTCGCCAGCGATTTTTTTCTCTGGCCCGCTTATGCGAATTAAGTCCGCCAAATTTGCCTGATAATTCAAGGCAATACGGTGGCGCCACAGGGCGCGGAAACCCAGCCGGACGCGGAAGCTGCCGGCGAAGAGATAAAGGCTTAATTCAATGTACGCAGTCATTAAGACGGGCGGCAAGCAATACCGTGTCGCTCAAAACGATATCCTGACTGTCGAAAAACTTTCTGGCGAAGCCGGAGCCACGATCGAATTTGACGAGGTTCTGATGGTCGGCGAAGGCGAAAGCGTCAAGGTCGGCGCGCCGCTGGTTGCAGGCGCAAAGGTTACCGCAGAACTGGTCGAGCAAACGCGCGGCCCTAAGGTCATCGCCTTCAAGAAGCGTCGGCGGAAGAATTCCCGGCGGAAGCGCGGTCATCGGCAGGACCTGTCGCTTATCCGTATCACCGGCATCACCGCCGCCTGATTGAACTACGCCCGCGCCCGATGCAGGGCGACAGACTAAGGAAGGACTTGAGCAATGGCACAAAAGAAAGCCGGCGGCTCGACGAAGAACGGTCGTGACTCGGAATCGAAACGCCTTGGCGTGAAGCGCTATGGCGGCGAGCAGGTTATCCCTGGCAACATCATTATCCGCCAGCGCGGCACCAAGTGGCATCCAGGCACCGGCGTCGGCATGGGCACGGATCATACGATCTTTGCCGTTGTCGAAGGTGCCGTTGAATTCCGCACGCGCGGCAATGGCCGAACCTATGTTTCGGTCAAGCCCAGCGAGGGTGTGGCCGCGGCGGAATGATGCGGCGTGCGAAAGCGGTCCGATCACATACGGTAAAATTCGAATAACCCAACAGGAGGCGCACCGCGTGCCTCCTGTTTTTATATTTTCAAGGATCTTGTTGAACGATCGGCGGCACGAACAGGCGCGCGGATCAATGAATACGAGAAGATCATGGTCGGTCGCTTGTGGCATTTGGTGATGAAGAGGATGCAGGGCAGTGAGATCAGGACCCGGCGCTTACGACTTCGGGAACTGACGCAAGCTGACGCACGGCGCATCGCCGAGATTGGCGCGGATTGGGATATCGCCAGCATGACCTCGCGCATGCCTTATCCCTACAGCGAGGCCGCAGCCGATCAATGGATCAACGGCATTCACGACAAGGAAGTCGTACGCGGCATCGCGCTCGATGGTCAGCTCATCGGAGTAACCGGATACCTACCGGACGAAGACGGACAGAGCGCTGAAATTGGGTACTGGCTCGGCAAATCCTACTGGGGCCAGGGCTATGCGACGGAAGCAGCTGCGGCTTTGATTGCTTATTGCTTTCGCCGCGAACGCTTTTCGCATGTTACGTGTGGACACTATATAGACAATCCAGCATCTGAACGGGTGATCGCCAAACTGGGCTTCACGCCGATCGGCCGCAACAGGTGCTGGTGCGAGGCGCGGAATGCAGAAGTCGACGCTTTGCGCTATGAACTCAAGCGGCCACAGACTGCGTGGCTGCGTTTCCAAGGACCATCGCGCGCCGCGTGAACGTCGGTCGTTGCCAGAATTGGCCAATGATGACACGGCCGTACTACACGGTGCCTAACTCGTCAGGATGGATCGCATTAGCTGACGGCGGCGCTGGACGCCTCCCCTTCTTCGCGATTCCCCGAAGCTCTAATTTTCAAAGACTCGACCATGAAATTCCTCGATCAGGCAAAAATCTATATTCAATCCGGTAAGGGCGGCGACGGGAGCATCTCGTTTCGCCGTGAAAAATTTATCGAATACGGCGGCCCGGATGGCGGCGACGGCGGACGCGGAGGCGATGTGTGGGTTGAGTGCGTCGAAAACCTCAACACGCTTATCGACTATCGGTATCAGCAGCACTTCAAGGCTCGCAACGGTACACCCGGTATGGGCCGGAACCGTTCCGGTCCTGCGGGAGATGACTGCGTCATCAAGGTTCCGCCCGGTACCGAGGTTCTCAGCGAGGACCAAGAGACGCTTATCGCTGACCTTCAAACGCCAGGCCAGCGCGCGCTGATCGCGCGAGGCGGCAATGGCGGTTTCGGTAATGCACACTTCAAGAGCCCGACCAACCAAGCTCCCCGCCACGCCAATCCAGGCCAGCCGGGACAGGAAATGACAATCTGGCTGCGCATGAAGCTTATTGCGGATGCGGGGCTCGTGGGCCTTCCCAATGCAGGAAAGTCAACGTTTCTAGCAGCTGTCTCCGCAGCCAAGCCCAAGATCGGTGCCTACCCGTTTACAACGCTTCATCCTAACCTCGGCGTCGTGCGCGCAGGTGACTTCGATTTTGTGCTTGCCGATATTCCAGGGCTGATTGAAGGCGCAAGTGAAGGTGCCGGATTGGGAACGCGTTTTCTCGGCCATGTCGAACGCACGAGCGTCATATTGCATCTTATCGATGCGACGCAGGAAGATGTCTCGACCGCATACGAAACGGTGCGCGGCGAACTCGAAGCGTACGGTGCGGACCTAGATGAAAAAGAAGAAATCATCGCACTGACGAAAATCGATGCGATTGGGGACGATGAGCTGAAGGAACGATCGCACGCCTTGGAGGCGGCTTGCGGAAAGCCGCCACTCTTGCTCTCTGCCGTGTCTGGGAGCGGTGTTAAAGAAGCACTGTTCGCGCTGGCTCGCGTGATCGAACGATCTCGAGATGAAAATTCCAACGTGCCGGCAGAGCCGTGGCGCCCTTAGATTTAGCAATCCGATAGAGAGCGGCTGGCTCTATCCGAGCCAGCCGAAGAGGTTCAGCAGAATGATTATCGAGATCGGGACCCCGAGCAGATAAAGGATAACGCTGCGCATTTGCTTTCTCTTTCTTATTTTTGGCTCATGCTCTCAACGAACGGCGTTAGTGCCAATCGGTTTTCACGCGGTAATAATCGTAAGCCTCTTTACGGGCTTGCATACCGTCATCCGCGATCAAGTCTTCCATGTCGTAGACCGGCGCTTTTTCCAAAACCTCGCGCGTTAGCGGCACGACATAGCCCCCCTTGTCTTCCTGGAAATCCAGCAGCGCCCACGGAACAGCGTGATATTTCTCACCGATACCAAGAAATCCGCCGAAGCTAATCACGGCGAACATGATGCGTGGGGATAGTTTATCCAGGACAATATCCTCAATAGTCCCAATCTTTTCTCCACCTGTATTGTAGACATTAGTCCCAACAACACGCGAAGACTTTATTGCAATGGTATGCCCAGAAGGTGTTGGCATAATTTTTCTCCTCAGACGCACATCTAACCTTTGCTCCATAACCACTAGACATGGCATTATGTTCCATAGATCGCAGGCGGGTTGCGCCCCTCTGCTCACGTGTTTCCTTCAGCGCTCTGCCCAAAATGATGAAACTCTGCTATGGGCGGTGCCTGCACCAACGATAAGAAATAGACGATGTCCCTGCCCAGCGAAGCTGAACTCCCTGCCGTAAAAGCACGCCAAGAATGGCGTGACGCCCGACGCATCGTGGTCAAGATCGGCTCGGCGTTGTTGACCAATCAGCAGACCGGCCGGCTCAAGGCCGAGTGGCTCGCTTCTCTGATCGAGGACATTGCCGCGCTCAGAGGCGAAGGGCGCGATGTTGTCCTTGTCTCCTCCGGCGCCATTGCGTTGGGACGGCACGCATTGAAACTGCCTAAAGGCTCTCTGGAGCTTGAAGAGAGCCAAGCGGCGGCGGCCGTTGGGCAGATCTCACTCGCGCATGCCTACCAGGAGCTCGCCAACAGTCACGGTCTGACCGCGGCGCAGATCTTATTGACGCTCGGAGATACGGAAGAACGACGACGCTATCTCAATGCGCGCAATACGCTGCAGACGTTATTGCAGCTCGGCGCTGTGCCGGTCGTCAACGAGAATGACACTGTCGCCACCAACGAGATTCGATACGGTGACAACGATCGTCTTTCCGCGCGTGTCGCCTCGATGGTCTCGGCAGATTGCTTGGTTCTGTTGTCGGATGTCGACGGATTGTACACTGCGCCACCCGGCTCGAGTTCCGAAGCGCGTCGGCTCGACATCGTCACGGAGATCACACGCGAGATTGAAGCCATGGCAGGCGACGCCGGGACCGAACTTTCCAAGGGTGGGATGAAGACCAAAATTGAGGCCGCGAAGATCGCCCGCGCAGCCGGCTGTCACCTGGTCATCGCCTCTGGCAAAGAGGATCATCCATTGCGGCAACTGAGCGAGGGAGGTCCGTGCACGTGGTTCCTGGCTCCTTCCGACCCGGTGACGGCAAAGAAGCGTTGGATATCCGGGCAACTCGAAGCCAGAGGCGAAGTCGTGATCGACGCGGGTGCGGAACGCGCGTTGATGAAGGGCAAGAGCCTACTGCCAGCTGGTGTTGTAAGGGTCGTCGGAGATTTTGACCGCGGCGACTGCGTCATTATCCGCTCTGAGGATGGCCACGAACTGGGCCGGGGCCTCATCGCTTACGCCCGCGGGGATGCCGAGCGCATCATTGGCAAGAAGACGAGTGAAATCACGGCGATCTTAGGCTATCTCGGTCGTGACGAACTTTTGCATCGCGACGACATGTCGTTACATCGCTCCGCAACAAAACCATCCGGCTCCAACCCATTGTGAGCGCAGCGGGCCTGCCCATGTTAGGCTTTTGCTACCGCACTCACCCGACAGCCCCGTCCACGGCTTCAAAAAGTCTTGACCAAAATATTGGGAATGTCGGCTCAGAAACTTTATACGGCCAAGAGAACTTAATAAGCTTCCCGCTCAGCCTCATCTCGCTGGATGCGACAACAACGGAAACAATGCGATGACGGCAGCCGTTCATGCCCTAATCAACGACAACAAGATCGAAGCCGCGATGTTGGAGATCGGTCAAGCTGCGCGGCGCGCGGCGGCCGAGCTTGCCATTGCCGAGCCGGGGCAGAAGGACCAAGCGTTGCGCGTTGCCGCTCAGGAGCTGCGTCACCATACAAGCGGGATCATCGAAGCCAACCGCCGCGACCTTGAAGCCGCTGAAGAAGCCGGCAAAAACGGTGCCTATCTTGATCGGCTTATGCTCGATCCTGACCGTATAGAAGCCATCGCATCTGGTCTTGAGACCATTGCCGCGCTTGAAGATCCTGTCGGAAAAACAATCGCAGAATGGCAGCGCCCGAATGGGCTGGATATCTCGCGCGTGCGCACGCCAATCGGCGTTATCGGCATTATCTACGAAAGCCGCCCAAACGTTACCGCCGACGCCGGTGCGCTGAGTCTGAAATCCGGCAATGCCGCCATTTTACGCGGCGGGTCAGATAGCCATCATTCAAGCGTAGCGATCCTCACCTGTCTTACGCATGGTCTGCGTAGTGCAGGCTTGCCGGCCGATGCTATCCAGCTCGTGCCGACCACGGATCGTGAAGCCGTTGGACATATGTTGAAAGGGCTTGGCGGAACGCTTGACCTGATCGTTCCGCGCGGCGGTAAGAGCCTCGTCGCGCGCGTCCAAGAAGAGGCACGTGTTCCGGTTTTCGCGCATTTGGAAGGGATCTGCCACACCTACGTCGATCGCGGAGCAGACATCGACATGGCCGTTGAGATCATCCTCAATGCCAAGCTGCGGCGTACGGGCGTGTGCGGCGCCACCGAAACACTTCTTGTCGATCGGAACGCCGACGACGATTACTTATCGCCTCTCGTGAAAGCACTGTTGGACGCCGGGTGCGAGGTTCGCGGTGATGCTGCCGCGCAAGCGGCGGACGAACGCGTCGTGGCGGCGACGGACGAGGATTGGGGGCAGGAGTTTCTCGATTCCATCATCGCAGTCAAAACCGTTGATGGGGTGGATGACGCGATTGCACACATTGCTCGCTATAGCTCGCAACACACAGATAGCATCATCACAGAGTGTCACGGAACGGCGGAACGTTTCTTGAAACGCGTTGATTCCGCGATCGTTATGCACAACGCCTCGACGCAGTTCGCGGATGGCGGCGAGTTCGGCATGGGCGCGGAGATCGGCATCGCCACCGGGCGCATGCATGCGCGCGGGCCGGTCGGCGTCGAGCAGCTCACGACGTTCAAGTACGTTGTGCGCGGCAGCGGCCAAACGAGACCGAAGTAACGTGGCGCATAAATCTCAGCCGCACAGCTTTGGATCGATCGGGGTCCGAACACCTCTGGTCGTACCGGGCCAGCGCATCGGCGTCATGGGGGGATCGTTCAATCCTCCGCATGAAGGTCATCTCATTGTTGCGCGAACAGCATTGAAGCGGCTCCAGCTCGATTGGCTCTGGTGGCTTGTGACGCCGGGCAATCCGCTCAAGACGCACGATGATCTTGCGCCGCTTAACGCACGAATGTCAGCAATCCGTGCCATGACATCCGATCCGCGGATGGTGCTCACGAGCTTCGAGGATCAATTAGCTACGCCCTACACAGCAGCGACGCTGGCGTTTCTCAAACTACGCTACGCGAGCGCGCGCTTCGTTTGGATCATGGGGGCGGATAATCTCGCCACGTTTCACCGTTGGCAGAGATGGCGCGACGTTGCGACGGCCATGCCTTTTGCAGTGGTCGATCGACCGGGATGGCGCCTTCGCGCATTAGCCTCCCCAGCGGCACGCATTCTCGAAAAATACCGTATCGATGAGGCCCATGCTTCGGAACTGCCGCTGTGCCAGCCTCCGGCCTGGACTTTCTTAACCACGCGGCTCAGCCCCCTGTCTTCGACCGAATTACGGTCTCGTAGACTCGCAATTGTTGCAGAAAAGCCTCGACCAGACATTGAAACTGTAAAAATAGCAGCAATATAAATCGCGCATAGGTGTTGATCCGTATCGCAGGTCAAGTCTATTCTTGATGAGTGCAACGGCACTTGTTCTACTTCGACGCAATTGAGCGATGGACAAATGCCGGCGATGCCGGATCCATTGCTTGGAACGAACCCAATTGGTTCGATGACGAGAGGACGACCACTACAAGATGCGAACTGCGCATGAAGCGGCCAACAATGGCAAGCTTCCTTCCGAGGTTCCGCCCGAACGGCACACCTCGGCTTCACTGCTGAAGCAGATCGTCCACTGGCTGGACGAAGCAAAGGCAGAGGAAATCGTCACCATCGATCTCGCTGGCAAGACGTCCATCGGGGACTACATGGTGATCGCGTCCGGCGGTACCGACCGACACGTTGGTGCCATCGCCGACATGCTCCAGGAAAAGATGAAATCAGCCGGCGAAGGCCGTGTGCGTGTCGAGGGGTTAGAGACCTGTGACTGGGTCCTGATCGACACGGGTGATATCATCGTCCACGTTTTCCGTCCTGAGGTTCGTGATTTCTACAACCTCGAGAAAATGTGGTCTGTCGAACGTCCGGGCGAAGCGATCTCCCACTGATCGCTTCAGGTCCCTGGCGCGTTCTCACGCATTGCTAGCCGCCATCCGCGGGATGGCGGTGTGGGTTCTGTTATCCGCCGAACCACTTTTGCTAGACTGATTTAAAAGCTGCCGACATGTTGGCTGCGCGTCATCGCATTCTCCGACCCAAGGCTTCTCATGCGCCTGTCGATTGTTGCCATCGGCCGCCTCAAGGACGGGCCCGAACGTCAACTCATGGCGCGCTATGCCACGCTCCTCGACGGTCTTGGCCGCGGTTGCGGCATAGGTCCGTTGACAGTTACAGAGCTTCCCGAGGCGCGGGGCGGCGATGTTGCCAAGCGAACTTCTGACGAAGCGCAACGCCTTCTGAAAGCCGCGGGAGCGGCCGATGTGATCGTACTGCTCGATGAACGCGGGAAAGCGATATCGAGCCTGCAGATTGCACAATCGATTCGGGAAGATCGCGACGGGGGCGTTAAATCGATTGCATTCCTGATTGGCGGGGCTGATGGCCACGGTGACGAAGCCAAAGCTGCCGCACATCGACGCTTATCTCTGTCGACGTTGACGCTTCCGCACGGACTGGCACGCATCGTACTTACAGAACAGCTTTATCGCGCCGCGAGCATTGTCGCCGGACACCCCTATCACCGCGAATAACATTGTTTCGTCAGTTGTTGCGCAGGACGCGATCCAGCAAAATGGTCGGCAAGGCGCGACGCAAGACGTTTGCGATGTATGTCGGCGTGGTCACAAAGTATCTCGCCTTGGGACGTGACGCCTCGACCGCATGCACGAGCTTCGCCGCAACGGCCTCGGGCTCAAGCTTGAAGGTCTGCTTCCCGCCAGCCTCCATTTCTTCTAGGCGACGCCTGTAATCCTCCGCGTAGGGAGACCGATCGATATCGATCGAGGCCTTAAAACGGCGCAGTGCGGTTTCGACGAAGCGCGTCCGTATCGGGCCCGGCTCTATAAGCGAGACATGAATACCTGAATCTTTGAGCTCAAGACGCAACGCGTCGGTGAGCCCTTCCAATGCGAATTTTGATGCGCAGTAGGCGCCGCGATACGGCGCTGCGACGAGTCCTAGCACCGACGAACACTGCACAATGCGTCCACGGCCACGTGCACGCATGTGAGGAAGGATGGTGCGCGTCAGTTCGTGAGTTCCAAACAGGTTCACCTCGAACTGCTCACGCAGCAGCGCGGCGGGTAAATCTTCAACGGCGCCTACTTGTCCAAAAGCGGCGTTATTGAAAAGCGCATACAGATCGCCCCCGGTCATATCCATGGCCTGTGTAGCGCAGGTCTGAACAGATCCCTCGTACCCAAGTTCCAAGGGAATGGGTTCCAAGCCGTGGTCCTGTTTCAGGCGGTCGAGATCGGCTCGTTGTCGCGCGGTGGCGAGCACGCGCCAACCGCGCGCTTTGAGCACCAGCGCGCTCGCCAAGCCAATGCCGGAAGAGCAGCCGGTTATCAGTATCGATCGTTGCGTCATTATTGCTTTACGCCATGAGCTGAGGCGACTTCTGCGTTGTGACGCACGAACGACCGATCCCGATGTCCGTAGGCGCAAATGTCGGAATGAAGGATCTCGGCCACTATCTCCGTGCTTTCGACAAGACGGGGGCCGGGACGGTTGAAGTACGCATTGCCATCGGCCACGAAAACACGCCCCTCGCGAACGGCACGCAATCCTTTCCAAACCTCGTTGTCTTCAAGGACAGCCATTTCACGCAGGGTCGTTGGAACGTCGTAACCGCAGGGCGAAACGAGAATTATGTCGGGATCGGCATCGGCCGCATCGGACCACGCGATCCATGGCGAGTTCGCACCGTGCTCGCCAAAGAGATTGATCCCTCCGGCTGCTTCGATCAGTTCGGGCATCCAGTGGCCACCCGACATCGGCGGATCAATCCATTCGATATACGCGAGCGTTGGACGCTGGCGTCTCGCGACGACGGATGAGACCTCGGCGATGCGTTGCATCATGCTGGCCACCAACGTCGCGCCAGCGTCTGCGCATCCGAGTGCTGCCGCGACGTTGCGAATGTCCGCGTAGATGTCCGCCATCGTATGCGGGCGGAGCGACAAGATCTGGGGTTTACTGCCAATCCAGGTACATACAGCGCGCTCAACATCGGCCAACGACACCGCGCACACTTCGCACTGATCCTGGGTGAGGATCACATCGGGGTCCAAAGCTTGCAGTGCGTCGGCATCCACCTCGTAGACGGCAAGACCCTGCTCGACGAGGTTGCGAACGGCGTTATCGATTTGGCGGCTTGAGCCCTCGACCTTAAATTTTGGCCGTGTCACCGCGGGAAGGTTTTGAACGGTGGGCGGCCAATCGCACTCGTGCGATCGCGCGACATGCAAATGCCCCATGCCCAGCGCGTGTACGATTTCGGTCGTGCTTGCGATCAGGGAAACAACGCGAGGCCGCTCATGATCGTGCATCGCTCACTCCGATGATCGGTGCGCATGTCTCAACGGACGATCGGTGCCGCACAAGACTGCAGCACCGGATCTGTGCGTTTGAAGTTTTGTTAGTTTGCCCCTTCCAGGAGGCGGCGCGCAATGACCTGTGCCTGAATTTCGGCAGCGCCTTCGAAAATGTTCAGGATGCGGGCATCACACAGGACGCGAGAAATCGGATACTCGAGCGCGAAACCGTTGCCCCCGTGGATTTGCAGCGCGTTATCGGCTGCAGCCCACGCAACACGTGCACCGAGCAGCTTGGCCATGCCGGCCTCGAGATCGCAGCGGTGTCCCTGGTCCTTCTCACGCGCGGCGAAGTAGGTGAGCTGACGCGCGACCATGACCTCAACGGCCATCATGACGATCTTATTGGCCACGCGCGGGAATGAGTAGATCGGCTTGCCGAACTGATTGCGTTCCAGCGCATAGCGAAGGCCGAGATCCATCGCCGACTGAGCGACGCCGACTGCGCGTGCTGCGGTCTGAATGCGTGCGCCTTCGAAAGTGTTCATGAGCTGTTTGAAGCCCTGGCCTTCGACGCCGCCCAGGAGTTGGCTCTCCGGTACCGCGAAATCGTCGAAGGAGATGTCGTACTCCTTCATGCCGCGATAGCCGAGAACCTCAATCTCACCGCCGGTCATGCCGTCCGCAGGGAATGGATTGTCGTCCGATCCGCGTGGCTTCTCCACAAGAAGCATCGAGAGGCCCCTGTAGCCTTTCTCATCGCGATTTGTGCGGACGAGAAGGGTCATAAGGTCTGCGCGTACCGGATGCGTGATCCACGTCTTCTGTCCGGTGACCTTGTATGTGTCGCCGTTTTTCACTGCACGCGTTCTCAAGGACGCGAGATCAGAGCCGGTGTTGGGCTCGGTGAACACGGCGGTCGGAAGGATTTCGCCGGAAGCGATCTTGGGCAGATATTCCTGCTTCTGAGCGTCCGTCCCATTGTGTAGGATAAGTTCACCAGCAATCTCAGAGCGCGTGCCGAGCGAGCCGACGCCGATGTAGCCACGAGACAGTTCTTCAGAGACCACGCACATGGCCTCCTTGCCGAGACCCAAGCCGCCCAGCTCTTCAGGGATGGTCAGGCCGAAGACACCCAATTCTGACAGCTTCGTGATGAGATCCAGCGGAATGTACTCGTTGTTGAGGTGCCATTCGTGCGCATGTGGGACGACTTCGGCTTCCGAGAAGCGGCGCATCTGCTCGTGCATCTCAACAAGAAGTTCATCGAGCCCGGAATCGCCGAACGTCGTCGCGCCCTGCTGATCCGCGATCAAAGTGGCGAGGCGGGATTTCACCTGCTCGCTGGAGCCGACAGCAACGAGGTCCGCAACCGCATCTTCAAAGGCACGGATTTCGTCGCGCGCGACGCCCAAGGCTTCCGGCCGGATGATCTCCACCTGGCTCATGGGAATACCGCCAGCGATTTGCGCGCAGTATTCGCTCAGCGCCGCGACCAGCAGTAGCTTCTCCATCTCGCCGTAGCGGCCTTCGCCGTTCAGCCGCTCCGCCCAGGCTGTCATCTGGCGCAGCCCTTCGACGGTGGTTGCGAGCCAAGCCAGGCCATGAGCGACGTGCTGGGCGGCGTCGACGCCGCCAACCTCTTCAACGCGAGCCCGGACGCCTGTTTTGGCGAGGGTCAGGATGTGTTCGGCCTTGCCGACTGCATCACGCGCGCGCCCAAACAGGGTGTCCGGGTCGGCCGCCAAAAGGTCGGACACAGGCGAGAGCTCTGCAGTGGTCATAGGCGATCATCCCCTTCTTGAATTTTTAAAATTTGGCAATTGGCTCCGCGCCGCTCCTCATTCAGGAGTGGCGAGCCCGCGCGAGAACACGCATAAAGCCGTGCTTCGCTGCATAGCAGCATAAGCAGCCCACGTTCCGTGGCAAACGTCTTTTGCCATACGGGTTGGCATACAGGGGGCGTCGAACTGTCCCATGTGGCAGCTGGAGACGATCAAGGAGTGCCGTGGTCTTAAGGCATGCCAGATCAGCGGCGTTGCAAAACCCGCAGAAGCCGGGATAGTGCCGGCGCTGGCGTGTCTACCGCTGACTGCAATCGGCTAGCGGCATGCTGGACGGGCCCTACACCTGGAAACGGCGGCGAACGCGGCACGATCTCAACCGCGGCCTCTTCTATCGGTTCCCAATCTGATGGATTGCGCAGGAGCGGACCATCGGCGTGCGCCCATCGTTTGGCGGGTCGTTCTGTTGGCATTCTGCGTACACGCGGGGCCGGTTGCGCACGCGAAATGATGCTGACACCCTCGTCAGTGTCCTCCTCGTATGCCTCATAGTCTTGACGCGGATATTGATCTGCCAATTCCGCGAAATACTCAGGCAATGGCGGCGGCTGGATGTGCTCGATTTCGGCCGGTTGAAGATGCGCCGTGGATGCAGACGCGAGCGGCGGTGGCTGAGGGAGGGGTGGGGGCGTTACCTCGGAAACCACCGGATTCGCTGGTGTTGATTGAGCGGAGCCATCGGCCGGGAACTGAACAGGCGGCGGAGCAGGGTGCAGGGACGCGGTTTCTCCCGCTTTCACCCGTCGGGCATAGGCTGTGGCACAGCCTGTCGCCAAAACGGCCGCCTGTTCGATCCACTGTTCACGCGAGATGCGATTGCCGAGGCCAAAGCGCACGCTGACCATCGCAACCTGATCCACCGTGAAGTGGGCAATGTCCGAGAATTTGAGTATTCCCAATGAATTCAGGTTGGCCGCCACTTTATCGTCAATGAACGCAATGTGGCGCAGGTCATCGCCCGTTTCGTCAACGATGGGCAGAAACGCTGGAGGTGCGCTCGGCACGGGCGCGTCTGGTTGAAATGTCTCTGTCTCCTCCGCGCTGGTTAGTTCGATCGGAGAGGGAATATTGGGCAGCGGCAGCGCTTTCGCTTGGCAAACCAAGCGCGCTAAAGCGTCGTCAATTCTATCAACCGGCTGAAGGGCTGCGGTTGTCTGGAGGTGCGCTTTTGAAAGCGGTTTGGCGATTGCACGGCCATTCCTTATCGCCAGAAGCGCCGCCTGCTCGATCCAATTCTGGCGGGAGATCGTGTTGCCCAGATTGAGGGCCTCCGCGACGGTGGCGACATCGTCCGCGCTCCAGGCCGCGATCTTCTCATAGGCCGTGGCCCCTAAAGCCCTCAGGTGCGTGGCAATGCTCGGTGTGATGCCGCGGATCCGCGTGAGGTCATCCGGTTCGATCACAGGAAGATCAAAGCTGGGCTGGAAAGGCTCGTCGGCGGCAGAACGATCAGCCCGGGCGGTGTCCGCCTGCAATAGATCTAAGGCTTCGAGAATGCGCGCACGTGCCAGGAATAAGGAGTTGCCCTTGAGTGCGTTGCATACACCTTCCGGCAAACCCGCTTCCGCGGCGCCATCCAGTTTCGCCGTCATGTTGCGGCCGGTACGCTTTTCAAAATCCCTTAGAGCCTGCCAGTCGGAATCGGCCGACAACAACTCTTCAAGGTTTGCAAGGTCACGCACCAACGCTCCGCGCGCTTGGGCAAGATCTGAAGACATCGTTACTCAACTCCAAGGCCTACCCAATCGAACGATCTGGCGACGCGGCGTTTCGACCGGGCATTCCATGAACGATGAACAAACGCGTCAAACTCGTCCGGCAGATGTACCACAACCTATAATCAGTCTTTGGCACCAATGCCTTCCGTCATTGAGTTTAAACACTGACAGAGTTAAGCGTCTATTACGGCAATGCTACGGCGCAGGCCTTTGCATTACTTTATTTGCGTCAGTATAGGCCCGGCGGCTGCGTGATGGTCATTTTTCGACCATCACCGAATGGTTTGCCGCGAGAAATTCGGTAGCTTCGACGGTTCGAATTGATGACGAGATAGACGTTAGAAACGAGATGCAGCAGCACCAGCCATTCCTCAAAGCAATCTACGAGCTCTACGAGCACTCCGGCTTCTCGATGGCTGGCGCGGTGGCGTTTTCGTTCGTCGTATCTCTGTTTCCATTTTGCATCTTCTTAACCGGGCTTGCCGGTTTGATCGGCAGCCCGGAACTCGCGGGCAAGGCCGTCACGCAACTCTTTCAGGTTCTGCCACGAGACGTTGCCCAGGCCCTAGCTCCGCAGGTGGTTTCAATCATGAGCTCAACCCGGATCGACTTGCTCACCGTCGGTGGCGGTATCGCGCTGTTCTTCGCCACCAGCGCAATTGAAACGCTACGTGCAGCTCTGAACGGCGCCTACCGTGTACGCGAGACTCTCACCTATCCACTGTGCTTGCTGCGCAGCATGCTTTTCGTGCTGATCCTGGCGCTTTCGATGCTTGTTCTGACCTGGGCCGTTATCGTAGGCCCTGCCGTTGCTGCGCGGTTCGAGCCGTCTTGGGTGAAATCGCTGCTCGACTCGACCTGGTTGGCGGTGGGTTTTCGCTATGGGCTTGCGGCTATCGTCATCGCGACGCAATTGTTGGCGCTGCATTTGTGGCTTGTTGCCGGAGAGCGCAGTCTTGCCGATGTCCTACCCGGCATCTTGTTATCGACGCTGCTTTGGATCGGCGCCGGCGCGATGTACTCGTATTATTTGGAGTTCAGCGACTACAGCCGGTTTTATGCCGGGCTCTCGCAATTGATGGTGGCGATGATCTTTTTCCAGGTCACCGCAGTCATCATTATTCTCGGCGCAGAGCTAAACCGCGGGCTGATCGAGCTACGGAAGCTCTCGGCGAACGGCGAAACGATCACGTCTTAAAATAGTTTAATGAATAATACCGCAAAGGGCTAAAACCCTCAGCCCTTCACGGTGGCGTAGCGGCCAGAGCCGGCCGCTACTTTCAACTCGTCAACCGAAACGCGATTTTCCGGCTTCGATGACGTCTTCGAGCGTGCGCAGCCCCGTTGTCGGCGCCGACACGAGAACCGCCATGTTGCCTGGCTTATGCTCATTCCGGTACATGCGCATGTGCGCCTTCGGAATCTGAAGCCACGGGAAGACCTCAGACATGCTGGGGTCGACGCGACGCTCAATCACCAATCGGTTCGCCTGAGACGCCTGTTTCAGGTTTGCGAAGTGCGAACCCTGGACGCGCTTTTGATGCATCCACAAATAGCGGGCATCCATAGTCAGGTTATAGCCCGTCGTACCGGCACAGATGACGACCATGCCGCCGCGCTTTACGACGAAGACGGAGACCGGGAAGGTCGCTTCGCCGGGGTGCTCGAAGACGGTGTCGACGTTATTGCCCTTGCCGGTGATATCCCAGATGGCCTTACCGAAGTTGCGAACTTCCTTGAACCATTCAGCATATTCGGGGCTGTTGACCTTTGGCAGCTGGCCCCAACAGTTGAAGTTCTTGCGGTTGATGACACCTTTGGCGCCGTGTTGCATAACGAAATCACGCTTGTCGTCCTCAGAGACGATGCCAATGGCATTAGCCCCCGCGGTCGCGCAGAGCTGAACCGCCATCGAACCCAGGCCGCCAGAGGCCCCCCAGATCAGAACGTTATCGCCTGGCCGCGTGATATGCGGACGGTGGCCGAAGAGCATGCGATAGGCAGTGGCGAGAACCAGCGTGTAGCAGGCACTTTCTTCCCAAGTCAGATGCTTGGGACGCGGCAAAAGCTGCCGATCCTGGACGCGGGCGAACTGAGCAAACGAGCCATCTGGCGTTTCGTAACCCCAAATGCGCTGGGAAGGCGAAAACATCGGATCGCCGCCATTGCACTCCTCGTCGTCACCGTCATCCTGGTTGCAATGAATGACGACTTCGTCGCCGACTTTCCAGCGGGTAACCTTCGAGCCGACGGCCCACACGATGCCCGAGGCATCGGAACCGGCGATGTGGTAAGGGTTCTTGTGGACATCGAACATCGAGACCGGCGTGCCGAGCGAAGCCCAGACACCATTGTAATTCACGCCGGCGGCCATGACGAGAATGAGCACATCATGGCTATCAAGTTCCCATGTCGGAACTACTTCGACCTGCATCGCAACGTCCGGCGTACCCTCGCGGTCGCGGCGGATGCACCAGGCATACATCTCCTTCGGCACATGACCGAGCGGCGGGATCTCGCCAACTTCATAAAGGTCTTTCTTGGCCGCTAAGATCGCAGGTGCCCCAGTATTGGTTCCCTTGTTATTGTTTTCTGCGGCGCCTTGAGCTGACATGTCGATCTTTTCTCCTTGTGCTGTCATCCGCTGCACTTGTTGTTAATGTGCGTTGCAACATATGGGCGCATAATTCAGCGTGGCTGGCAAGAGCCGGGTGCCTCCGTTTTCAGCAACGATTTAGCCTTCCTAATTGAGCAAAGAGCTTCAGCCCACAGTTTTTTTAGTCGCTGAAATCTGGCATATTGAACACCATTAACCCGCAATGCTCGATGTGCGAAATGACATCTTCCGCATTGCAGCACAAAGCGATTATCGTGTAGCGGGCAATAGAAAATGCAATCAACTTAGAAGAGTCGATGGGATGGGCGAGAAGCTTAAGGACACCACAGGCAAGCAGTCCGGTGACGCTGCGACGGGCAAGGTTCCGCGCGACCGGCCGTGGATTTTCAGAACGTATGCCGGCCATTCGACGGCCGCGAAGTCTAACGAGCTGTATCGTAAAAATCTTTCGAAGGGGCAGACCGGCCTCTCGATCGCGTTCGACCTGCCGACACAGACTGGCTACGACAGCGACCACGAACTCGCCCGCGGTGAAGTCGGCAAGGTTGGTGTTCCCGTCAGCCACATCGGTGACATGCGATCTCTGCTCGACGGTATTCCGCTCGATCAGATGAATACGTCGATGACGATCAACGCGACGGCCGCTTGGCTCCTGTCACTTTATGTCGCGGTCGCCGATGAGCAGGGTGCGCCCCGCACATCGCTGACAGGCACGATCCAGAACGACATCATCAAGGAATATCTCTCGCGTGGCACGTATGTATTCCCGCCGGAGCCTTCCCTGCGCCTGATCAAGGACACCATCGTCTTCTCTTACGCGCAGGTTCCGAAGTGGAACCCCACGAACGTCTGTTCCTACCATCTGCAAGAAGCGGGAGCGACGCCGGTCCAGGAACTCGCGTATGCACTGGCCACCGCCATCGCCGTGCTCGATACTGTGAAAGCGTCCGGTGAGGTTCCGGCAGACGATTTCGCTACCGTTGTTGGCCGTGTGTCGTTCTTTGTGAACGCTGGGCTGCGCTTCGTCACCGAGATCAGCAAGATGCGGGCGTTCACGGAACTGTGGTACGAAATCACAGAGAAGCGTTATGGCGTCAAAGATGAGAAGTTCCGGCGCTTCCGCTACGGCGTGCAGGTCAATTCGCTCGGACTTACCGAGCCCCAGCCGGAAAACAATGTTTATCGCATACTGATTGAAATGCTCGCCGTGACGCTCTCCAAAAACGCACGGGCACGCGCCGTTCAGCTCCCTGCCTGGAACGAGGCGCTTGGTCTGCCACGCCCTTGGGATCAACAGTGGTCGCTGAGAATGCAGCAGATCCTGGCTTACGAGACCGATCTGCTGGAATACGGCGACATCTTCGATGGATCGACTGAGATCGCGCGCAAGGTTGCCGAGCTGAAAGACGAAGCCCGCGCCGAACTGGAAACGATCGAAAAGATGGGCGGCGCGGTCGACGCAATTGACTACATGAAGCGCCGTCTGGTTGAGAGTAATACTGAGCGTCTGCGCGGCATCGAAACGGGCGAACAGATCGTCGTCGGCGTCAATCGCTGGACGGAAACCGAACCGTCGCCACTGTCGGCCGGAGAAGGCGCCATTCAGGTTATTGATCCTGCCGTGGAAGCACAGCAGGTCGAGCGTCTTAAGGCTTGGCGTGCTAACCGGGACGGCAAAGCGGTCAAAGCCGCACTTGCTGAACTTGAAGCTGCCGCACGCGAAGGCCGCAACGTCATGGAACCTTCCATCGCCTGTGCTAAAGCGGGTGTCACGACGGGCGAGTGGGGTGGTTTATTGCGCACCATCTTCGGCGAATACCGTGCTCCAACGGGCGTTGCCCAAGCCGGGCCTCAGGGAGAACGCTCGGGTCTGGAAGACGTGCGCTCGCAAGTTGAAATGGCATCGGAAAAGCTCGACCGCCGGCTCAAGTTCCTTGTCGGGAAGCCCGGTCTCGATGGCCACTCTAACGGCGCTGAACAGATTGCGGTTCGCGCGCGCGACTGCGGCATGGAAGTTGTCTACGAAGGCATCCGGCTTACCCCGGCGCAGATCGTTCGGGCGGCGCTCGACGAGAGTGTTCACGTCGTGGGTTTGTCGATCCTGTCCGGATCGCATGTGCCGCTTGTCAAAGAAGTCATGGATCGTATGCGCGCAGAAGGTCTGGACGACATTCCCGTTGTCGTAGGCGGCATCATCCCTCCGGAAGACGCAAAGGCACTGAAGGCTATGGGCGTTGCGGCTGTCTATACCCCGAAGGACTTTCAGCTCAACGACATCATGGCCGATATCGTCAAGCTTGTGATGGGCGTCGCGAAAGCGGCATGATAAGAAGTTGCACATAGCGCGATCGTTTCGTTGACGGACCGGTCGCGCTGAGTATTATGCGCGCCTTCCCGGCCCGCTAGCCGGTGTGCCTCTGTGGCGGAATTGGTAGACGCGACAGACTCAAAATCTGTTGTCCGCAAGGACGTGCCCGTTCGAGTCGGGCCAGGGGCACCATGACTTTCCCTCGCGACGGTCTCTCATAGTCTTGCTGAATGTTTAGCAAGACGCCCCCTTCTAATGTCACATCGCTTTCTAGGGCAAATCTCGCGCAATCCGGCAGCAGAACTTCGGCGCAGAGTCCCGCACGTGCATCATAACGCCGCAATCGCGATCATTGGCGTTTCTTTCGCCATTCATTACAATGGCTTGCGTCATACTATTGTGGCGGGGAGCCCTAGCAATACGATCCGACGTATCACCGTTCGGCGCCGACGGCTTTGACTGTCGATACGCAAAGGACGACATCGGGTCGTCGACCTTCGTAAACCCTCGTTACATTGACTGCACTGCGACCCACCACGTCCAAAATGGTGCGCGTCGAAAGCTACTTACGGGTGAAGTGTGCTCGCAAAATTACTGCAGTAGCCATGGTCGATTGGCCCAAGGACGACTGTAGCCAAGATTAAAAAAGGACCATCCGATGATCGTGAAAAAAGTTCCAGACGTTACGTTCCAAACCCGCGTCCGCGACGAATCCGTTGGTGGACCCAACCCGTTCCGCTGGGAACAGAAGACGACGGCCGACTATTTCGGTGGCAAGCGCGTGATTCTGTTTTCTCTGCCGGGTGCTTTCACTCCGACATGCTCCACGTACCAGCTTCCGAACTTTGAAAAGATGTATGAGGAGTTCAAGTCGCTGGGCATCGATGAGATCTATTGCATCTCCGTCAACGATGCGTTCGTTATGAATGCTTGGGGCAAGGCGCAAGGCGTCAACAACGTTAAGCTCATCCCAGACGGCTCGGGTGAGTTTACGCGCAAGATGGGCATGCTCGTTGCCAAGAATAACCTCGGCTTCGGGATGCGCTCTTGGCGCTATGCAGCCGTCGTGAACAATGGCGTCATCGAGCAGTGGTTCGAAGAAGAGGGCTTCTCGGACAACTGTGAGACTGATCCCTACGGCGCATCATCTCCGGAAAATATTCTTGAGGCGCTCAAGGCAGCTCAATCCAAGGCAGCCTAATATATAGAACTTGCGGATGCCCCCTTCCGAAGCGTGGAGGGGGCGTCTGTCGTTTGTAGCTCGGTTATTTCAATGCAGGGCTAAGGGCGGTCCAGCTCATTGAGCCGCTCACGCGGCGGGTAGCGTTCGAATGCGCCCGCAATTTCGTATCTTTTAGCGATGATCTGCTCGCCTTTTTTGGCGACAGAAATTGCCTCTGCGCTCCGACCCATCGGGCGAGCCTCGCCTTCGTAAAACATGCGACGCTATAACCTAGCGCCACGCAAATTGCTTCCCTACCACGTTTCCTTCTCGGTTCTCCCCACTCGTGGACGGGGTTGGCTTTGCGCGAAAAAATCAGCCTCGCTCAACCTGGACTGAGGTCATCGCCTATCGTGTGGTGGAAACTCGAAATTTGACACAAACGGGAGCGGCAAACTCTTCGTATACTTCCCTGCTAGACGAAAAATATCGACTTTCTGAAACTCATGCATAAGAATTACCCTGAATGCGTATCGGATCGGGGTGGCTCATGCGCGTCTTGTTGGGGATCGATGACACGGATAATCTCGAGAGCCGGGGGACCGGTTATCGAGCGCGCCAACTCGGGCTACGGCTCGCGGGTGAAGGGCTTGCACAAGTCCGCGGCATCTCACGCCATCAGCTCTTCGTGCATCCTGATATTCGCTACACCTCACACAACAGCGCGCTATGTCTCGACCTTACGTGGGGCGGTCGTCCCCTATCTGAGCTTGCAGAGCTTTGCCGTTCGTTTTTGCGCGCTGAATCGGCGCCAGGTTCAGACGCTGCATTCTGCATCGCGCCCTTCGACGAAATTCCCGACGATGTGGTGACATACGGAAAGAGAGCAAAAAACACCGTCTTAAATCAAGACATGGCCCGTGAGCTCGCGCGGCGAACAGACATCCACCTTGAAGGCGTTACGGGTGATGAAGGCGGCGTGATCGGGGCGCTCGCTTGCGTTGGGCTGCGCAAAGGCGGGCATGATGGACGCTTCGTCTGGGTCGCCGGAGTTCGCGAACTGACGGGCGTGGCTACCGTCGCCTATCTGCTCGGTTCAACCGGCATCGACATCATCCGAACGCCTGACGACGAAATCTTAGCGGCCGATGCGCGCGTGCTCGTTGATCCTTGGCCGCGCCCGGTCCTGCTGGACGATAAGGCCGTATTGCTAATCGAGAAAATAATGGAGGGAGCTCATGGCGACCACGATTGGAAAATCGTCCCCAAAGAGATTATCAAACAGTATTGAGGCCTCCGGGCCGCTGACGTTGCCGCGTCTGATGTTCTTGCTGCTGCTCGGCGCGCTCATTGTCGTGTTGCATGAAACCTTTCGGTTTCCTCTGAACCTGCCTGGACGGCACGGCATCGAAGCGATGGGGCTGTTGGTGTTTGGCCGGCTGATCTGCACATACAGATGGTCTGCAACGATTGTCGCCTTCTCGGCTGCCACCACCGCTTTCGCCTTTGGATCATCCGGTCACGACGGATGGTCAGGGCCGATTTTAGACCTTGCTCCGGGTGTTTTCGTCGACCTCGTCGTGATGGCAATTCCGGCTTTGCGGGATCGGCTGGTCTTAGCTCTTCCAGTTTTCGTGGCCCTTGCGTTTGCTACAAAGCCGCTCATGCGCTTTGCGGGGGCGGAATGGCTCGGCATGCACTTCGGGTCTTTGCGGCACGGCGTGCTCTATCCGATTTCGACCCACTTGATGTTCGGATTTGCCGGAGCTTTGGTCGCCGTCTTGATGTGGCTCGCATGGGCGCGCGTCAGTCATAACCAACGGGACAGCTAGATCCCACTCGTTGTGGTCAAAAGAAAAAGCCCTCTGCTGAACTTCCTGCAGAGGGCTTTTTCATTTTAAGGGGCTGCTTAGAGCTTCGTTCTCAAGCCGACATAGAATGTACGGCCCAGTTCCGGGTAGCCGAAGGAGTGCTCGTAGTTCTCATCGAGAAGGTTTTCCACCTTGCCGTAGATTTCGAACCGGCCATCCGCGATTTCCTGAGCCACGCCGAGATTGATGACGTGATAGTTGTCAAGTTCGAGAACGTCCGCGGGAACGATGCTATCGCGCGTGAGAGCCTTGCTGCCGGCAATATAGAGGTAGTCCGCCGAAAGGCTGAGCCCCGTATCGAAACGATAGAGAGCCGAGAACGTCAATTTGTGCTCAGGTCGATTCTGAAGTTCCTTTGTCGTGGCGCCGGGCGAAAGATTTTCTGAGTCAAGGTACGTGTAGCCTGAGACGAGTTCGAGCCCCGGAATACCTGCATAGTGAGCAGTCGCTTCAATGCCTCTGAAACGAAGCTCGGCAATGTTCTCAAAGCGATTGTTGTTGTTCTCAATGAAGTTCTCGGCATCTGTCTGGAACACACCGAAGCTCAGGAACGCATTCGCGAACGGAATTTGCTGTTCAATCGCAGCTTCGTAGTTCTGTGTGATTTCGGTTTGCAGATCCTCATTGCCGCGATCCACGTCATAGAGGTCGCGCAGCGTTGGAAACCTGATCTTGCGGGCGATCGATCCACGCAGAGCCGTTGTTTCGGTCAACGCGTAGCGCGTACCAAGCAGATACGTGTAGTCGCCGTCGGTTTCACCCGAGCGCTGTTGCGCTGCGTAACCACCGCCAACGACAAAGGACAGCCTGTCGGTTACCGCAAGCTCTTGCTCGAGGGCTGCTGAATAGACCTGCAGGTCGTGATCTTCGTCGAGGGGATTAACGGTGACGCCGGCTCCGCCGCCACCACCTCCACCTCCTCCTCCTCCGCCGCCGCCGCCGCCGCCGCCGCCGCCGCCGCCGCCGCCGCCGCCGCCGCCGCCGGAAGATTCAACGGAGAAGCCCGTCGAACGCCAAGACTCATTGCGCGCCTCCAACGCGAGAGTGAGGAGGTTTTCCCCAAAACGATACGCTGTCTGAACCCCGCCACCTGCAATGGTGGTCGTCGCATCTTCGCTGAAGGCTCTGGCCTTTGCCTGGGTATTAAACCCGGCATCGTCGTAGTTGTTGGTGAGTTCGCGGAGCTGGTTGATGTAGGCCGTCGGGCGAATGGTCAGCCCGTTGCCGAGGTTGACGAGCCCAGACGTTTGTGCGCTGAAATTATCGTAGTCGTCGACGCGTTCGAACCGTGTCCTATTCGCAAAACGGCCCAGCCCCGTACTGCCCTGCAGTTGCGTGTTTGGCGGTTTGCCATATTCGCCGCCGCGGTAGTTGAGGCTGACACCCCATTGGACGTTATCCGATGGCTTCCAGACAAAGTTACCGTAAAGGGCGCGATCTTCGCGGTCGCTGTTCACCCGGCGATCGGTTGTTTGCAGGCTCGTGAAATCGAAGTCGTCAGAAAGATGAAAAGCCTTCTGGTCATAGGCCGATGCTGAGATAAATGCCTGGAAGGAGTCTGACCCATAGCTCGACGTCGCGCGGGCATGTTTCTCGTGACCGAAGCCCGCTCCGATGTCGGTCGTGGCATGCAGGCCTGGCGCGGCGCTCTTTGTGATGATGTCGATAACGGCCGCGTTGCCGCCGGGACCGTATAAGACTGAACTGCCGCCGCGCGTTATCTTGATGCGCGCGATGTTTTCTACGGGAATGGACCTTGGGTCGAACTGACCGTCGAAGGTTGAGTTCAGCGGCACGCCGTCAATCAGCAACAAAACATTTCGCGTGCGGAGACCGCGCACATCGATGCGGGGGACACCATCGCCACCGTTGCGGACGTAGAGGCCCGGGACCAAGCCGATGGCCTGATCCAGAGTCTGCGCATTGGAGCGTTTGATTTCCTCAGCCGTGACTTCCTGGACCGTAGTCACCTGCTCGACGACTCGATCAGATTGCGTGCGGCGAAAGCCCGTTTGGCCAATTTGCTCTGTGCTGCTTGCCGTGGCGGGAGCGGCTGGGAACGAACCTTGGTCGGGCTGGGCGGAAGCGGCGGTAGAAGAGCCAGAAGAACTCGCCGCCGCTGGGGCCGTCGGCTTGCTGATTATGATCGCGGGGAGTTCGTATTGCTCTTGGGCAACTGCCGGGGACAGGACACAAACATTAGCCGCGAGCGTTGCGACAGTTACGCCGTACTTACGCATGGTACGCACTACCCTTATTTTTTATGTAATTTTCGACATGATATGCAGTGCCCCTATGACGCCGCAATCGTGCATTGGCGGAATGCTGTATAGTGTTGCTTTGCTCCCACACATTTTCATCATAACGGAATTCATGCAGCTTATTGGCACGTTGCGCCGAGCGTTGGCCGCCAACCGATGCGTCTCCGCAATCCTGTTCGTGATCGCGTTGCATTTCTTCCGGATAGAACAGCGAGCGATTAGGTTTGACGTTTTAGATCGCCGCTTAGACTTCTATCGACGGGCCGCGATATCTCAGGGGGGCATATGAGGGTTCTCGTTACCGGTGCAGCGGGCCTGATCGGTTCTGGAATTTGTGCCCGCTTGGCAGCGGACGGACACGAGGTCACCGCGCTTGTCCGGCCGGGAACCAAGATTGTTCCGGCCAGTGCCCAACAGCATCGCGAGTTGAACGTCGCAAAAGCGATCACGCCGGAGGATTGGCTGGAGCCGCTGGCTGGTATCGATGCCATCGTCAACTGCGCGGGCGTCCTACAAGACAGTATCCGCGACAGCACGCACGATGTTCACGTCACCGGTGCGATTGCGATGTTCGCTGCGTGCGAAAGACTTGGACTCCGCAAGGTCATCCAGATTTCAGCGATCGGCGCCGACCGCCAGCAAGTGTCGGCCTTCTCGGAAAGTAAAATGACCGGCGACCGAGCGTTGATGGATCGCGACCTTGACTGGGTGGTCTTGCGGCCCTCCGTCGTATTGGGGCGGCAAGTGTATGGCGCCAGCGCGCTGATGCGCGGTCTCGCATCTTTGCCGTTGCTACCTCTGATGCCGCAAACCGGCGCGCTACAATCCGTTCAACTGGAAGACGTGGCCGCTACCGTATCATTCTTTCTCGATCCCTCTGCGCCGTCTCGCGTGGAACTGGATCTTGTTGGTCCGGAGCGGCAATCGCTTGAAGACGTCGTGGGCTTATATCGGAAATGGCTCGGATGGCCACCGGCGCGAACCATCGCGTTACCCGACTGGACGATGACACCGCTTTATTGGCTGGGCGATCTTGCCGGTTGGCTTGGGTGGCGGCCTCCCCTGCGCACAACCGCTCGGCGCGAGTTGGCGCGCGGCGTCGCGGGTGAAGCGCAAGCGTGGAGTGACCTGACGGGCATCAAGCCAGCGTCCCTCCCCGCCGCTCTCGCGAAGTATCCGTCGACGGTGCAGGAACGCTGGTTCGCACGGCTCTATCTTCCACGCGTTGCTGTACTCGTTGCGTTGGCAATGTTTTGGGTTGCAACAGGCCTCATAACGCTGACTACGGGTTTCGCTGCTTCCGTGGAAACGATGTACCGAGCCGGTGCAGGAGCGCTCGCCGAGGTCGGTGCAATTGCGGGAGCTCTCGCCGATATCTGCGTAGGACTTGCCATTGTCTATCGTCCAACGGCGCGACGCGGGCTCTATGCGGCAATGGGACTGGCTGCGGTCTATCTCGTAGCAGGAACGGTCCTACTGCCGGACTTATGGAGCGATCCGCTCGGGCCGTTCGTGAAAGTCGTGCCGATCTTCGTGCTGCACTGGGTCGCGCTCGCGATCCTAGAGGAGCGTTGATGGATTACTTTCTCCTGAAGTTCCTGCACATCATCGGTGCTGCCGTACTTCTCGGAACGGGCGCGGGGATCGCGTTCTTCATGCTCGCCGCACATCGCACCGGCAACGCCGCGACCATTGCTGCGGTCGCGCGTATCGTCGTCATTGCGGATTTTGTGTTCACAGCAACGGCTGTCGTTGCACAGCCTATCAGCGGCGCTGCGCTCGCGTGGCAGGCGGGGTACTCACTCTTGGAAGGATGGATTGTCGTATCCTTGCTCCTGTATGTGGTGACGGGTGCTTTCTGGCTGCCTGTCGTCTGGATGCAGATCGAGATGCGCGACCTCGCCTGTGCTGCGGCCTTGCGTAGTGAAGAATTGCCATCGCGTTATCACGCGCTGTTTCGGCTATGGTTCATTTTCGGGTTTCCAGCCTTCGGTGCGGTGCTGACAATCCTGTGGCTGATGATCTCGAGACCCGCGATCGTTTGGTAGTTTCCGCCATTTGGTTGGAGCCAATGTTGCGGCGATGGAGACGAGTAAGTGAGGGAAAATGCGTATCTTGGTGTTTCAACATCTCGCTGTGGAGCACACGGGAGTCCTCGGTGACTTCTGGCGTCAAGCCGGACACGAGGAGCATGTCGTTGAACTCGGCGAAGGAGAAACGATCCCGGCGCTTGAAGACTTCGATCTCTTGACCGTCATGGGCGGCCCGATGGATGTCTGGCAGGAAGACGCCCATCCCTGGCTCGTTCCTGAGAAGGCTGCAATCCGCCGTTGGGTCCGTGATATGGGGCGCCCTTACCTCGGCATCTGTCTTGGTCATCAGCTTCTCGCCGATGCACTTGGCGGTGAGGTCTCGTTGATGAAAGCATCCGAAGTCGGTCTTGCCCCAGTCGCCCTTACCGAGGCGGGGCGTGCCGATCCTGCTCTGGCTGGCGTTCCGCCTGAGCTTGAAACCTTCCAATGGCACAGCGCAGAGGTCTCGAAGTTGCCGGCGGGGTGCGAAGTCCTTGCCGCCAATGCAGCATGCCCGACGCAAGCGATCCGATGCGGCAAATGGGCTTACGGCTTTCAGTACCACATGGAAATAACCGGCAGCACCGTCAGCGACTGGGAACAAATTCCGGAATATAAAGCTAGTCTTAATGAGGCTCTCGGACCTGAGAAGGCCGCCCGCCTCTCGACTGACGTTGAAGCGCAACTTCGGGGCTTTCACCGGACGGCGCGGCTGTTGAGCGATAATCTCTTGTCGTTAATCGCCTCAGCTCGGCCAACAGCGTCAGAAAAAGCCTGAGTTTTGGGGCCGCACGGAAGGTTTGCGTCCGTTTTGAAGTGCGGCTTCATGTCCACAAGGGTAAAAGTGTTCGCCGCGCACGCATTGCCCGGCCTTTGGAACCTGTGTTACTTCCGATTTTATGGGAACACTCTTGCGACGTCTGGCAAGCTCTGGGATTTCGATTATGCGCTATCTCATCGCGGCATTGGTGCCGTTCGTCAGTGCAGCGCTGATGAACGAGACGGCGACGGCCGGCCCTGCTCTGCTGTTTGAAGCCAGCACCGGCAAAATTCTCTATTCCGAGAGCATGGATAACCAGTGGCATCCGGCATCACTGACGAAGATTATGACGGCCTATCTCGTCTTCGAGGATCTCAAGGCTGGTAAAATCAAGCTCGACACTAAGATCACCTGTACCGAGCGCGCTTATCAGGAGCCTCCCAGCAAGGTTGGTCTTCCCGTTGGCGCTGAACTAACGATCGACACTGCGCTTAAATCTCTCATCGTCAAATCCGCCAATGACGTTGCGGTGATGCTCGCTGAAGAGCTCGGGCCTACGTACGATCAATTCATCAATCGCATGAACACCACGGCCAAGCGGCTCGGCATGACGCGGACGCATTTCAACAATCCGAATGGACTGCCTGATGATGCGCAGGTCACCACGGCGCGGGACTTAGCTAAGCTCTCGCGCGCCATTGTCACAGAGTTCCCGGAATATTCGGCTTATTGGTCGATGTCGGCCTTTCAGCTCGGCAAGCAACGGCTCGGGTCGCACAACGGGCTGCTCAACACCTTTGAAGGCGCGGATGGCTTGAAGACCGGCTTCATCTGCGACTCCGGCTTCAATGTCGTGGCGAGTGCGACGCGTGACGGGCGCAAATTAATGGCCGTTGTTCTAGGTGAGCCTTCTGGAAAGGACCGCACGATCCGCGCGGCCAGTCTCCTGGAGCACGGCTTTCGCCACTACGGCTGGAAAGAACTTTTCAACACCACAAGCATCGACAATATGCCTATCGCCGCAGACGCGGAGGGGGTGCACAGCGTGCGTCACACCGTGACGGCCTGGACGTGTGGCAACCGTGCGCAGGCGAAGAAGCTTCGGGCTGCGAAGGTCAAAGTCAAGCAGGCCAGGGCGGCACAGAGGGCTAAACCCGTGCAGGCCTCCGTTCCTCCTCCCGCAAAAGCTGCATCCGTCGCCAATTGAGAAGAACTTACTGGTTGCCGAGACAGAGACGGGATTTGCTCTTCAGACAATAAGATCCAACGGGCCTTCCTCATAGGGACAACCGGGCGCCGGGAACTCCCATGGCTGGTCGGAGCGGCCTGCCTCACTGCCACCGTTGGGGCCGGCTAAGCCGCTGTCAGCATCGGGGCTGACTTTTGTGGATGGAGCAGGGTCATCTTTCTTTGCGGACGGCGGCACGTCGACCGATTGAACCGTAACGATCTGTGTTATCGCCTTTGCATCCGCCGCTAGAGCGGGACTTGCCGCAATACTGATCTGCACGGCTGCAACCACCGCACAAATGACGTGCCCTGCTCTTACTCTGTTCAAGACACTGGCCACGCTTTCGCCCTCCATACGGCGCCTCCTCACGAGGGTACGCCCGGCTCTACATGTCAAGTTGTAAAGCTCACTGCATGCGCCGTCCAACGCTGTCTGCGCAGCAAAGCAATCCAATCGTAATCTTAGCACGCTAAACAGGTGAACGCGCATTCGTTAGGCGGCGGGCACTTCTTTGAATCATCACATCAAAATATGTCATCGCGCGTACTACGCTCAATTCACGGTACGCCGCGATCCTTTGGCTCCGAACTTGCTTTTTCGTTGCTCAGAACAGCAAACAGAAAGAAGCACAGGATGGAGACCAACTGGAAATCAGGCGAAGCTGCCGACGAGTCCGCATGCGAACATGAATGCATGGCGGCCACTCTTGAAGCCCAGCACGGCATCTATGCCGCTGAAGTCGCAGACTTTTTCTCCAGCCTCCACCATCGGCAAGGAAATGCCGTTCGGGCTTGGGCATGGGCTGGAGTCGCCAACCTTGTCCGGCGTCGGGCGAGGGAACGTACGGGGCAGGATATCCAAACAACGGCCCTGCTCGCGTCCTAATTCGAGACACCTTGTATGACTTCACGTGACACACAGTCAGCGGCACTCGCCTCTGACGGCAAGCTTGTTGGCACGGCCAATACGATCTCGCACAGGCATCCGGTCGCCGCTATCGTGGCGCGTGGTAAATCATTCGTTGCGAGCGTTGCCTCTGGTACGGATGAGCGTGCGCGTTCTCAACGCAACGCTGTGACCGCTTTTGCGATCCGTGTCATCAGCGCGGGCCTGCTTTATATCACACAGATCCTGCTCGCCCGCTGGATGGGCGGGTACGAGTACGGCATCTACGTGTTCGTGTGGACGTGGGTTCTCGTGCTTGGCGGACTATCGCCGCTCGGACTCAATATGGTCGTCATACGAATGGTGCCTGAATATCGCGAGACCGGTGATTTGGCGCGACTACGCGGCCTCACGCACGGCTGCAGTCTTTTCGTACTCACGGTCGGAAGTACCGTGGCCCTCGTGGGTATCGCCGGGCTCTGGCTCTTACAGGATTTCGTCGCCAGCTACTATTTGCTTCCTGGCTATCTGGCCCTGATCTGCGTGCCTCTTTACGCGCTCGGCGATCTTCAGGATGGGCTTGGCCGTGGCCGCGGCTGGATGAGTTCAGCGTTGGTCCCGCCCTACATCATCCGCCCGCTGATGCTGCTCATCGCAATGGTCGTAGCGCATGATATCGGGCTTGAGATGTCTGCCGCGACCGCGGCAGGTGCTGCCATTCTCGCGACCTGGTTTTCCGCAATCCTTCAAACCGTGCTGATCGGGCGGCGCGTTGCCGCTGAGATCCCGGCCGACCATTCTGCTCCCAGAGCGTATGACTTCCGGCGCTGGCTAAAGACCTCCGCGCCTCTTTTTGTGATCGCAGCCTGCGAGTTGATGCTTCAGAACGCTGACGTACTTATCGTCTCGACGTATCTGAGCCCGACGGAGGTTGGAATTTATTTTGCCGCCGCCAAGACCATGAGCTTGATCATGTTCGTTCACTACGCGGTGGGCAGCGCGGTCGCGAACCAGTTTTCAGCCCTTAATGCACGCGGTGATCGATCCGCGCTTGTTGCTTGCGCCCGCGATGCCGTGCATTGGACCTTCTGGCCTTCACTTGCCGCTGCTGGCGTCATCCTGGCGCTTGGACACCCGCTCTTGTGGCTGTTCGGGCCGCAGTTCACGAGCGGTTTTCCTGTGATGCTTATCCTCGTCGTCGGCTTTCTCTTCCGCTCGGCCCTGGGACCAGCGGAGTTTCTTCTCAATATGCTGGGGGAGCAGACGCGTTGTGCGGCTGCGATGGTGGTGACCGCAGCGTTCAGTGTCGGGCTCAATCTGATCCTGGTGCCACGCTATGGATTGATAGGCGCGGCCATCGGAACGTCTACCTCGCTCGTCCTTCTGTCTGTGTTGCAATACATGATCGTCCGCAAACGGCTTGGATTGGATATTGCCATCTGGCGTCTGGGGACGCGTTAGCGGAATTGGCCGGACGCCGAGCGCACACGACGCGGCTACGACTTGGGAAACAAAGCCAATCCCCAATCCGCAACTTGGGAAAGTTGCCGTTTTCTCAAAGGTGGAGTTTGGCTTTTGTGTTGGGCAGACCGACCCACAGGGCGCCAGATGCGCGCCCTATCCGACCGAAATCACATGGACGCGCCGATGACCAACGTCCAGAAGGACTTGAATTCCGTGCGCGGATCTTGAACGAGGGCCACGCCTGCGTGGCGCGCATCGGCCAGCAGAAGATTCTTATTGTGGCCTGCGCTTTCCTTCCAGCCGCGTAGAACTTCGTCAAACGTCGACTGGCCCGTGCCGACATTCTCGGCCGCCAAGCTCGCCTTGTACCCTGCCCGCTTAACGCGATCCCAGGGGTTCGAACCGTCGGAACCAAAGTGCGAAATGCGGTCCCACTTCGCGAGATCGCGCGCATGAGCCTTAGCAGCTGCTGTTAATTGTGCGTTGAGCTTCAGCGGCTTTAGGCCTTTGTCAGCGCGATACTGATTGATAAGCGCCAGCGCTTTTGCTGGATCCAGGCTCGTGTGGGAATAATCCCGGTCAGCAAGAGCGCCTTTCGGTGCCGTTTCATAGGAACCAGGCGGCATGCGGTCATCGTGTGCGGCGACCTGCGTGCCCGGCGCGGGACGGCCCGTCGCTGATTTGCCGCCAAGGCCTAAGGACGGCGACATGGGTGTGAGGGAGGAAGTGTCGCCGGTATCGGCGAAACTCGTAGACACGGCGCTAGGGCCGATGCCGCAGCTAGCGGTCAGCACGCTCACAAGAACCAGTACTGCTACTCGAACCATCTATCTAACTCCCGCATTGGTACGCGCGGTGACACCCGCCAACCATTGCAGCTAGCTGTTAACGCCGCGTTAACGCTAATAATTTCAAATAGAAGGGAATCTAATTCAGGTTCTATGCAACGTTTACTGTCGTTACCCGCACCGTTACCGGCTCCACCTTGGCGAGCAGCTCAATACACGTGCGATCAAATCCCCTCTCGGCAGCGTATTTACCCGTAACAAGTTGTCGCGAATTGGGCGAAGAGCGGGCAAAAGGCCGACGAAGCTAAGCACTGAACCCGTGATAACTCGCGTTAACTTCCTGGGTACCGAGCATAAAATAGGATCAACCTATTTCGGTGCCGTACCCCAGCCATCTGGCCCTACAGGAAAGATGCACAGCTCAACAATAAACAGGGCATGCAACCCAGGGGGGTTGGAACAGCCGCGTCAATCGACGACAATGCAGGCGAATCGTCCGGTGATTCGCGCGTCCGGCCCGATCCGATTGCGCCTGAACTGCCCTCGAAGCAGTCGCGAAAAAAGCTTGAGGAGTCGACGGGGATCCACGCGAATGACAGCTGCCAGCAGCACATTTCGCAATAGCGACAAGAACGCACCGGCGGTGCCGTTCAAGCGCGCACTCATGCTCGTGCGGATTGCCTGCAGCGGTGGCGCAACCCGCGCGGAAATTATGCGCGACCTCGGGCCAATCTTCACACACAAGCTTTCTCCTGGCGAATGGCGGCAACTCGTTACAGACGCCAATGCTGAACTCCTCGCGCAAGGTCTTGCCGTGCAGTCGCGCGGGCGAATGACGGTAAGCTCGATCGGTCGCGAAGCCGCAGACACCTTCCTCGGGCGCAAAGGATCGACATCGGGCTCGTGGCAGGACGTTCGCGACGGGCGGCTGGTCGCCAAAGCGCTTGGGCTCAATGACCTCGGTCCCAAGCGCATCAAGGAGTTGCAGCGACCAGATGGCCTTCGTGCCTTGATTATCCAGAAGGCTTTCGGTTTGCCGCTCAATGGCTCTCAAACCGTAAGCAAACTGCGTGCTCAGTTGGCGGTCGTGGCGCTGGAACGCGCTTTCGGAAACAAGATCAAGACAGGGCTCGGCGCAGGCTCTGGTTTTTCGGCGCAAGCGGGGCGCATGCTCGCCGGTCAACTTTCGATACGTCCCCGCGACTTCGGCTCTGATGCCAAGCTCGTCGCGGCGCTGGCGGCAGAGGCCGTTGACGCGCGCCAAACCGACTTAGAATCACTGCGCGGCGCGATTTTACGCCGTCTCGCGCAGTCTGCCCTGAGCGAACGCGTAGACACCGACGTGCCCGCGCCGGTATTGCGACAGGCGGCAAATGATGCCGGATTGCCTGGCGCGGCGATGCCCGCAAACAGGCGCCCTGATCCGGCAAGCTTTGCGCGCCACGTTCAGATCGCAGCGCAGGGATGTGCAGAAGGCTGGTCGGGGAACCGTAAGGCCCTCATCATGCGGGTTTGGAACGCAATAGCCGCACAACATCCCGAGTGGGGGCTATCTGAAATCGAGTTTAAATGCATGCTTGGGGAAGCCCATCGGGCGGGGCACCTTGCTCTCGCCAGCGCGGACCTTAAAGACAAGCGCAATGCCGACGAGCTCAATGCCTCTGCCGTAACCTACAAAAATACGGTCTGGCATCTTGTCCGCGTCGAAGACGTGGACTCGTGACAGCGACGCAAATTGGCCATTCAAGGAATCATTGTTTGATGCAGCAGCGGGCGCAAGAAGCTATCGCACCGGACCGGATGGCCGAGGCTTTCGAGCATTCGATCACCTGGGAAGACGATATCTGGCGGGCTGACCCAGTCGATGTCGAACAGGTGCACGCGAAAGCGCGCAAAAAGTTCGCCGACGTCATCGAGGCTGTCACGAAGGACGGCACCACGCAGGCGCGTATCCTTTTGTTTCACGGACAATCTGGCGCCGGTAAAACGCACTTGATCCGCGCGCTACGTACGAGCGCACACCGGCAACAGAAGGCGTACTTCGGCTACGCCCAGATGACGCCGGACGTGAGCAACTACGCCGACTACTTTCTGCGCCGGCTGATTCATTCACTGGAAAAGTCCTATAACCCGGATGAAAGTAGCGATAGCGGACTGACACGCCTGACGGATCGCTTGCTGGCGACATGTACGTCGTTGGCCCAAACCGACCTCACAGCGCTGCGCGAAAAAGATCTGGACAGCGCGGACCTTGCACGGCTCGTCCTGAAACTTTCTGACGAAATCGTTGCTTCACCGGAGTTCAGTGCGGAAGAGCCGGACGTCAATATCGTTCGCGCATTGCTTTATTTGCAGCGACGTGACCCGCGCATCGATCAGCGCGTTCGCCAATATCTCTACGGCCGACAATTGACGCCCCTCGCTCACGAAGCGGTCGCGGCCCTTGACCCGAACGAGGGAGAGGGGCGCGCCTTCGAGATTATCGCGGCGCTCGGTCAGCTTATGAAGATCGTCGACGATGCGGCGCTCGTCTTCTGCATCGATCAGGTCGAAGATTTGATCAACTTCCCGGATCCGGAAGTGCGCTTCCAAAAGGCGATCGGCGATCTCATGCAGATCACGAACCGGGTCGGCAGCGCCATCATCATCATTTCATGTCTCGATGATTTCTATGACCGCGTGCGTGAGCCGTTGGCGCAATCCTTTAGGGATCGTATCGAGAAGTCTGGCCCTGTCGCGCTTTATGAAAGCCGCTCGGCGGAAGAAGCGCGACTCATCATCGCCAAGCGGCTCGAGCATCAAGCCGAAACCCAGGGGGGTGGCCTTTCGTTTCCAGATGCGAGCGCATTTTTTGGCCCCTCTTTCTTCGAGGAGTTCGCCGGGCTTTCGACGCGGCGTTTGTTAGAGCATGCACAGAATCGGTTGAGCGCTCAGACAAATGACGGGGACTCCGCGGAAGAAGTGGAGGAGCGTGAAACCACAAGCTTCATCTCCACCCTTGCGGAAGCTCTCGGCTTTGGCTCCGGACCGGCCGAGCGCGCACCTCACCCATTTTCGAAGATCGACTATCGCGAGATCTGGGAGCGCTTCCAAAGCCAATCCGAAGCCGAGATCCCGTCCGACGATGGCGAGATGATGGATGCGATGGTCGCGGCGCTTCAATTGGCACGCGAAGAGTGGGGTGGCGCAATCACGCTTAATGTCGAGCGTGTCGAAGTGGCTGACGATCTCCCGGCCATTGATCTTTCGCTGCGGCATGCGTCAGGATTGGAATCTGAAACTCGGGTCTTCTTGTGCAACCGGCCGACGCAAGGTGGCGGCCTGAAGCGACAGCTCGACAAGGTGCTTGGCGCGATGCACGCGAAGACATGCTTCATGCTGCGCGCCTCGGACTTCCCTCCGAACAAGAAGAACCAAACTGCCCAGGCGTTCCGCAAATTCCGGGATGCGGGCGGCCGGTCGATTCTGGTTCCCATCCCCGAATGGGAGCGCATGATCATGGTCCGCGAGTTTTATGCGCACCATCGCGCAGATCCTGGCTTCACGAAATGGTTTGAAAACGCGAAGCTCCTGTCAAATCTGATCGCAATCATTCAGCTTTTGCGTCTCGACCTTCTCGGTCGCCCGTTGCCAGCTACGACTGGCGGCGTGAAGGCGCGCACCAAGCCTAACCTGCGCGCGGTGACGTCAAATGAGCCCGCACTCATCGATGGCTATGAGAGTGTTACCGAGCCTGAGGCTCTTGCGCTCGCCGGTGGCAGCGAAGCACCTTGGGGGCCGGCCGAGAGCCTCGACGCGCCGCCAGTCCCGGCCAATGATGACGATCTGCCGATGTCGCAGATTCTCGACGAAAACGGCTTTGAGACAGGAAGTATCTATTCAGGCCGCGAACTTACGGCACAAGGCAGGCCGATTACACTTAATCTCAATGTGATGAAGCGCCACTCGGCGGTGCTCGGCGGTTCGGGCTCCGGTAAAACGACTCTCGCGCTCACGCTGATCGAGCAGCTTCTGCTACGCGGCATCCCCGCTGTATTGATCGACCGGAAGGGTGACCTCTGTTCTTATGCGAACCCAGATGTCTGGCGCTCTTTGGTTGATGAATGCACAGAACGACAATCGGACCGTGAAAAGCTTGCGGATGCGATTGACGTCGCGGTTTACACACCGGGGCGTGCGTCTGGCCGGCCGATCTCGATCACGCTTCTCCCCAACGGGATCAGCGAACTTCCCGAACATGAGCAACAGTTGCTCGCGAACCTATCGTCCGCGGCACTTGGCGAGATGCTGCACCTGAAGAACTCGGCAACTCACCAGAAGCAGTCCGGGACGCTTTCGGTTGCACTTAAAATTCTCGGCAGCCGGTCCGCGAAAGAAGTGACGCTAAGCGATCTCATTTCGCTGCTCGAAGAAGAAGATCCAGAATTAACGGACCTGACGCAGCGTATGGATCCGTCCGGCAAGATCCGCCGCGATCTCGTAGCTCAGCTCGATAGCCTCCGCCATCGCAACTCCTCGCTGTTTGACGGAGGCGGCGAGCCGATGAGTATGGAGTCCTTCCTTGGTCTGGGTGCGTTCGCGCGGCCTAACCGCACGCGCCTGTCGATCATCTATACTGGCTTCCTGGGCGACAACGAGAACATCCTGTTCTGGGTTTCGCAGTTTTTGTCGGAAGCGCTACGTTTTTGCCAGCGCAACCCGAACGACGAACTGCAGGCTGTCGTGATGTTCGACGAAGCCGACCTGTATATCCCTGCCAACGCAAAGCCGGCGACCGCCGAGCCACTGCAGAGCCTTTTGAAACGCGCCCGTTCGGCCGGTCTCGGCTTGATGCTCGCAACTCAGTCACCGGGCGACCTTGACTACAAGAGCCGCGATCAGATCACGAGTTGGTTCATCGGTCGCGTTCGCGAAGATACGGCCCTTCGCAAACTCAAAGCCGCTTTCCAGAGCGAAAGTGGGCTTGATCCCGCTGCCGTTCTTCCTGGTCAAACGGTGGGCGAATTCCACCTCGTTCAGGAAGGGCTTGTACGCCCGATGAAGGCTCAACGATCGCTTATCACCGCCGAACAGGTCCCCTTCGACCGCATCGAACAGCTGTCGCGGGAAACGAAGGGGTTGGACGAGGGGCAGCTGCGTCTATTCGACGTGAAGTAAACCCTTCACAGATCGCATCATGATGGGGGGCGATGCAGCCTCCCGCATGTTCTTGCTAATGCTCATCACGGAGAAAAATCTGTGTTTCGGGCTTTCGCAAGCGCGAAGGCAACGATGTAAATTTGCAACAAAATTGCCAAACTGGTGAAAATTTCGGCTGAGTTGCCTCGTTTTCCCACAGCCTCAAAGATAGTCCATGGCGCGTCAGTTGTTGCGCCGCAGCACTAGACCAAGCCCATGATTTGCAAGTAGATTAGGATCTGCTGTTTTCGGTGACACTTTAAGCCGTGACGCTTTTTTCCCCAAGTTGTGCAGTTGCACAGCTCGATGTGTCGCATGGGCAAGAAAGTTCGTGTCAAGATAAAGCTTCCGCGATAACATGATTATGCGGTGTGCAAAGTAATGCGTAGGGCAGATGAGGGGTCGGACTGTCCGCTGCAAGCTTTGGCTAGCGCGTTTTGTAAGCGGGGTTTGTTATGATGGCTGCCAAATCTTTTTTTGTTGTGGTGCTTGTCACCTTAGCTGGACCAGCGATCGGGATCGGACTGTTCGTCCTGTTAAACACTTTGTAACGGGGTTAGCCTCGGACGCAAGTGGCAATCTTATCGCCTGTCGATATGTCATGCGAATGAAGGTCTGATCTGACGCCATAGCGGTGCGTTAGATCTTGCCCACGACGTGGGGGCGTGTACGATGACTGTATGGTATGACCATCTGGTTCATCGTGTTGGCGCTGCGCTTGAATTCAAGTCGTGGCAATCTGGAACGTAGCTGCGCCAACCTTCTTCAACCCTCTTGAAACACACGCGAGCGTGACACCCCTCATGTCACAACGGCCTATCGACGACTGCTTCCGCCCCCTTGAACCTCGAATGAAGCACGACAAAGCCATTGCGCTTCTCAAAGAGCGCATTGTGCCCGTCGTAGACACCGAGGAAGTTAATCTCACGACTGCTGGCGGACGCGTTCTTGCGAGGAATGCCGTCGCGAGTTTCGAAATACCCGCGCACACGAATGCAGCCGTTGATGGCTATGCTTTCGCGTTTTCCGATTACGACGCGGAGAAAGGCGTCGATCTGCCCGTGGTAGGTCGAGCCGCCGCAGGACGTCCGTTTGAGGACACAGTGAAATCCGGTACCGCGGTGCGCATTTTGACCGGTGCTGTGCTTCCCGGCGGCGTCGACACAATTGCGATGCAGGAAGATGTCTTACGCACCGAAGCTGATGTCATACGGGTTCGAATCCCCGGCGGTCTCAAAGCAGGAGCGAATGTTCGCCGCGCTGGCGAAGATGTAAAGACCAGCGAGACGCTGTTCGAGGCCGGCCACATTTTGAGACCGCAAGATTTGGCCGCACTCGCCTCAGCCGGCATTGCGGCGCCTCTCTGCTTTAAGCGCCTTCGCCTCGGGATTGTTTCCACGGGTGACGAGGTTATTGCTGTCGGGAGCCGTGCGCTCGACCATGGCGAAGTTTATGATGCCAATTCGCCGATGTTGTCTGAACTCACGCGTCTCGCGGGTACAGAGACCGAATACCTTGGTATCTGGCCGGACAAGCCCGAAGAGGTCGAACAGCGGCTGAAAGCAGCAGCCGAACGTTTCGACGTCATCCTCACGACCGGTGGCGCCAGCCGCGGGGAGGAAGATCATATATCCCGCGTACTTGAGCGTTTGGGCACACGACATTTCTGGCAGCTCGACGTCAAGCCTGGCCGTCCCATGATGTTCGGCCAGATTGGAAACACGGTTGTCGTCGGGCTCCCGGGCAATCCCGTCGCCGTTTTCGTGTGCTTCCTGATGTACGTGTTTCCTTTGTTGCGGAAACTGAGCGGTGCTCAATGGTTCGAGCCTCACCGTATACGTCTTCCCGCTGACTTCGAGGTTGCCAAACGCAAAATCGGACGCCGCGAATTCTGGCGGGGCATGATGGTGCCATCCGACACTGGCCTTCGCGCAGGTAAATTCAAGCGCGACGGATCTGGGCTCATCTCGGGATTGCGGGCGGCCGACGGCATCATCGAAGTTGCAGAGGACGTGCCACACGTTCAGCCCGGCGACATGGTTCAGTTTATTCCTTTTTCCGAGTACGGCATTCCCTCCCGGTGATTGCGTTTCGCGTTTCAGCGCGCCCGAGTAAGGCCTCAACCTCATTCTCTCAAACGCTCAGACGTCGTGCGGTCGCCACAAAGAGCGCCTAAACGCGCAATGAGACGTGCGGCGTTTTCATTTCGCCACGCGCCCGTTGGCGAGCCATTTTTCAATGATCACTATCGCGAAATTGCTGATGCTGCTTCTCGAGCTGGCGGTAGCGCTGCCGGTGAGGATGGTGCGTTTCGCAACGGACTGGATCTTCTTCAATCCACGGATTGGTCCGTTGCGTTATGTGGCATGGGCCGCGTTTGCGTATCTCTTTTTCGCGCTCACCCTTGTTTACATCATCGCGCCGATCCGCGGCTATGCGGGCCAAGCGTATCTGTCCGAAAGGCTGCGCTACGATGCCGAACGTTGGCTCGCGACTGCGATCTACGATGCGGAAGGCAATTTTGTTGGCACGTTTGATCCCCGCCTCGACAGCCGACAAGACGTGAACTGGACGGGCCAAGCCATCGAGGTCGGGCACTACGTCGCCAATCCGGATCACAAATCTATACCGGTCCGCGATGTACCAGAGAACTACTGGAAGTGCCTCACCTATCACGAGGATCGCTACATCGGTACGCCGCTCAATCCTTTCGGCATCGACCTTCTGGGTGTGCTCAAGATCCCCTATTCGACGATCCGACGCTCCATCGCGCTCAAGCGCCTTAGCCTCGGCGTAGGCGGTTCGACGTTGCCGATGCAGCTGGCCCGCGTGATCTACAAAACCCCACCGCATCTGAAGGAAAGCACCGGTGAGAAGATCCGGCGAAAGCTCGCGGAATGGTGGCTGGCGCCCGTCATCTACTTCGAACTGACGCGGGATGGCGATGAAACCGCGCTGAAACAATGGGCTGCCAATCATCTTTGGCTGGCCCAGCGCACCGGTGGCCAGTCCCTCCACGGTGTCGAGGTTGCAAGCCAGATCGTTTTCGGGAAGGAAGCGAAAGATCTTTCGGTTGCTGAACAGTTCATTTTGGCTTCGGCAGTCAACAAGCCGATCATCCTGCTGGAAGGCAGCGAACGACTGAACGCCGTGCGGCTTGATCGCTGGCGCTATATCGCGGAAGTCCGCGCCCGCACCTGCGCAGAAGCCTTGATAGACGACCCGGCCGAGCAGGCGCGCGTCGTTTTCGATCTCGTTGGCCTCGCGGGTGGGCCGCCCGATCCGCAGGTCAAACCTAAGCTGGAGGCGGCACTAGAACTCAACGCGCCCGACCGTGCCGCGCGGGCGCGGGCAAACCCCGTTATTCGCGCCAATACGCTGATGCCATCAGCGCGGTTCGGTATTCGCGAAGAGATGAAACAGATCTATGGCTTCGACTGGCGTAACCACGTACGAGGGGTGACGACCACGTTTGATGCAGCTGAAAATCTGGCGTTTCACGGTAAAATCGAACAGACGCTCATGCGGCTAAACCACAAGTGGGGCAACCGGCTCAACCCCGGTTACACGTTGGACCCGCAAAAGACCGGACCCGATCTCAAGATCCCTGACGTTACCGTTGTCGCCGCGGATGCTGCCGGGAATATCGTGCGGTACTACGAGAGTGGGGAAACAGCAGCCTATTTCGGATCACCGTTTGCGCGCGATACGGAAAACGGGTCTTACGTCGCCAGCCGCGAAGGCCGCATGCTGGCCTCCACCGGCAAGGTTCTGGCCGCAATTGCAATCGCAAACGAAGGCAAGGATGGGGCGGATTCGTTGTACCTCGATACGAACGCTCCGGCTCGTGGCCTAGAAACCTGCAGTCATCATGGAAACCTGAGACGTGGCCGGCAGGCGCGCGTCGTATTTGCCTGTTCTCTCAACGAGCCGCTTATGATCCGCACGGCGCAGATTGGGCAGGCGCGGGTTAAAAAACTCATCGACGCGTTCGGTTTCAACATGCCGCCTACTGATGTGAGCGGGGCGGGGACACCTCCATCAACCGCAGTTGTCCTAGGGCAGATTGCGGGGTCGCCACGGCGCGTGCATCAGATGTCCGGCGTCGTCCTGGCTTCGCTCTTAGGCCGAGACCGTGCTGGAGTTCGGCCCCCGTCTCTCATTAGAGATTACGACTACACCAACATCGCAGAGGACCAGTCGGAAACGAGCCGCCCTAAAGGCATTATCGTCCCCCGCGACGTGATCGCGCGTGACGCCCGACCCCTTCTCAAATCGCTCCTCGAAGCACCGCTTTGCTATGAATCCAATAGGACGTCCCATGGAACGCTCAAGAGCCTTAATGCATGGTGCGCTTCCCGCCGCAACGGCCTGCGTTTGCATTTTGCGAAGACCGGCACGCAGGTCTCGGAAGACCCCAACGCGACGGTTGATGGCTGGGTAACGGGCGGATTGCAGTTCGACAATGGCGCTGCGTACTCCTACGTCGTACTCGTTGGAACTGGGACTGCCTCCGAGCCGTGGGCACGGTCGCTTCATTCCTCCCAGATCGCTGCTCCATTGGTCGCGACATTACTTGGTGACCTGGAAGCACACGCGCGCCAACATCCACAATCGCATTTGCTCCCGGCATCAAATCGGACGCTCGACAGAAGGCCGGTCACAGAGCCGAAACTGTCAAGCCACGCTCCGCAACCGATGAGCGAAGCCGAACGTCAGCGCGTGTTCAATCTGAACTAACGTGCAAGCCGCACTCGGCACTTGGCGTTCACGTTATTGACAGTTGCATTTTGACGTCACATTCGCGCCGCGCTCAAGCCTAAAACCCTCCGTACTCCTTGTAACCGATCACGCACGCCAGGAAGGCCGGGCGCACACGATATTTCGAGGCAACACGCCGCGTACAAGGCATCGCGGAACGGCTGCGGCGGGAATCCGGCGCTGTTTCCGAAAAACGAGAACGTGCCTATCGCGACAGAGTTTGACAGGTCTATCCGATGGCGTTTTCAGATGACGCGCGGCGGCAGCAGGATTTGGCTCGTCCGCAGCATGGCCGCTTCAGTACGAGTGACGGCGACTGGGTCGACCCAGACGCTACGCCACGTGATTGGAAGAAAGTAATTCTGGTTATCGGGCTCGGCGCGTTGTCGTGGGTGGCGACGTATGTCGGCATGCTCGAACTCATTGAGTCGAACCTCGGTTCGCTGCCAATCGGGCACCGCATTATCATTGGCTTTTCAGTCGCTATGCTGATGACAATGATCATCTGGCTGCTTGACCAGATTTTCAGCCCAATCAATACCTCAACCAAGATCGTCTACATTGCCGGCTACCTGTTCTTAAGCCTTATCTCGATCGGCTTCGGCTTTGGCTTCTACTGGAAAGTTTTGGAAAGTCGTCAGGAGTCGACGCGATCGGCAGAAGCTGCGGTCGCGCAAGTTCAAAACTCGTTGCACGCTGGCTCAACGCGCCTGGAACAACTCAACGCGACGCTCGTGCAATTGACCGAACTTTCCTCTGCGAAGGCGATCGAGGAGAGGGAGAAGGGCACGACGTGTCCCAATAGCCGCCCCGGCGACGGCCCCCGCCGTAAGCTGCGCGATGATGATGCGCAGCGTTTCCTCTTTGCATCTGAATTCGTCAAAGGCCGCATTGCGACGGTCAAAGCGGAGCTATCGTCATTGGATGGCGATCTCGCGAAGGTGGTGAAAGGCGATCCCTCAACGATCGATGCCGAGACAGGAACGCGCAATGATTTTCTAAACGGCCTCAACCGGAGGCTCGATATGACCGTGACGGGTTTCAACGCGTTCCGGGGCGATCCTCAGCTGCGCCAAATCCGTGCTGATCTCGATGACCGAGCCGGAAAGACGATATTTCCAACGTCGAGTGGAGGCACCTTCACTTGCCCCGATCCACAGCTACAGACAGCATTGCGTGGTGTGGTTCGTGCCATCGATCAGTTGCCGCAACTTACCAAGCCGCGCATTGCGGCCGTTGAAGGTTCGGAGGCCACCATCGAAGCGTTTCGCCGTCTGACCGCAACGCTTCAAGGCGCACTCGTTCTTGACCTGCCGCCCTCCGCTGAAGAGCTACGGGAGTTGCAGAAGAAAGCGGTGCAATCCGTTTCGGAAGCGAGCACCAACGGGCAAGCCCCACCTGGCGCTCGCATTTCGGCAGGCCTTTCGCCGCGTGATTACATTCCGCTCGCAATCGCTGCGTTCGTCGACCTCTGCCTCTTGCTCGTCTCCATGGGGCGTCCGATGAACCGGCTCAATAATCTGGTACCGATCATGCGTGAGGCCGAGCGCGGTCCCATGATCAAGATCTTGTCGCGCTTCAATGAGATCCATCGCGACCCAGAAATCCGGCAGAACTTCGAGGTCTTCCGGCATGTCGTGTTTGATATGTATGGCGCGTACTATGTCGCCGTGCCGCTTGACGCACCTTACAAACCACATGAGCGCAACGGCGCAAATGGGTTCGGCTTCGGTGCGAGCGATGCGCAGGACCTCCAGCATGAAGCTCACTTGCTGGCAAACCTGTTTTCCGGTTTCGAGCAGCAGCGCATTTTCTCGCGCGTCTACAATCCGTTTTTGTCGACCCGTGTGATCCAGCGCAAGCTTTGGCGGCAAGGCAGCAAATTTGCCGGTTGTCATGCATTTCGCGTCTATCGTTTCCGGGACGGTGCCTGGTCGGACATGATCCTTCAGGCGGTCATGGGCGCTGCGCGGCGCGTGGAAGAGGAGAAGCGTCGCAGACAGAGATTGGAAGACGAAGCCGCAGTACAGCGCGGTCCGGAATTAGCGATGGGCACCTCTGAGCAAAAAGCTGAAAACGGCCGAACACGTGAGCCGCAAGACAGGAAGGACCGCTGGCCGCATCTCGATATACCGGCGCCGGATCTGCGCGATAGCGGCGCTGAACGCGCGAAGGCGTATGCTATTTCCGGTCGACGTAAGACGCGCAAGGCCAATGGCCATTTCAACGGCCACCGTATTCCAGTCGCCTCTGCCGAACTGAATGGCAGTGCCACCGAATACGCGAACGGTTCAGGTCTGGCGGCAAACGGGAACGGCCACGCGGCAAAGATTGCGAACGGGGCCGCACGTAGCGGCGCGCGCATCAACGCCGATGCAGAGCGCGAAGCCACTTTGCGTTCTGCCTTCGGCCGCTATGCCGCAACCGCCGCCTTTGAACTCAACAACAATGACGCGTTCTATGCGGACCTGGAAAATACCCTCGACGAACAACCCGAAACTCATTCGAACAAACAGGATGTCAGGGTAGAGACCGAGACCATCCGCACCACTGCTGACGACGAGGCCATGGAAAAGCGAAACGCTGCCGATGTTCTTCCTTTCAAACCACCGGCGTCCGCGTCCAACGACACCATCAAACAAGCCGCCACTTCGCTCGTGGAGAAAGTCCGTGAGGTCATGCCGTCGGAGGCGCGCGAGACAACCGTTACGATGACGCGTGAAACGGCGACGTTCAGCATCCCCGTAACCGAAGCGCGTTTGCCGATTATGTCCGCCGAGCGCGTTCCGCACGATTCGGTCGAAACTGAAATCTCTGAAGAGACGGTTGTTTCGCTCGTCCCACCTCCGCTGTCTTCATCCGCGCAACAAATTGTAACGGATGTAGAGGTCGTGGAGGACGCAAACACTGAGACTCAAGACGATGATGAAGCCCGACTTGTCACGCTCGTCAGCCGACTTCGGCCCGCTCCGGGGGGAGAAGTGCTTTGAATACGCTTGATATGCGCGAAGCGTGCCTCATTCGATGCAATCCGCAACGGTTGCTTAACCGTCTTCAGCGATTAATGGGCTTCAGAACTTCGGGGCCTGCCGAACCCTATCAACCGGCAGACCGGACATCGCACTGAATAAAGGAAAAGCTTCTATGCGCGCCAAGTCTCCATCGGGTTGCCAGGTCGTCAAGAAAGATCAGAAGTGCGCAGTCCTAAGAGCCTTTGTATTGCGCAGCCTAGAGTCGCGCCGACTGAGTGGCGCCGACTGCAGCTCTATCTGCCTCGTTGCGCGTTCCCTCGAGAGCCCGGCTGCACGCGTATTGGCCTCATTGGCCGACGAGATCGCAGCACTTCGCATTAACGTTCGCGCTGTCATCACGGCCATCGACAGCAACGAATTCGGCGGCGACAGCACTGTTAAACTTTGCGCTCCGTTTACCGCTGAAAGTACCCGCGTCGTGCATGATGCCCGACTGTATGATGCCCACGAACAGCTCATCCTCGACGATGCTACGACATGGGTCGGCGATTGCATGCGGCGCGAGCCTTCAAAAACCGATGCCTTCGAACGCTTCGCGGAGAACTGCGCCGTTTCGACGAAGTGGAGCCAGCAGGCCTTCAATAGCCTATGGCGTGCCGGCCAACCCGCAAAGTTTGACGCGACGCCGAACGTTGGTATCGCCGCGATGACAGACGCACTTAAGGCCATTGCTGTACCCGGCCAGAGCGTCAAGGAAGTTCTGCTGAACTCCGCTACGCGCCACTAACCTTAGTGAGACAGTGGATTGCCGCTGCAGCGCAACGCTGCGGTGGCGAGGCCGCCGGAGAAGGGATGGAACCACGCACGTGGCGCCGAGCGCCGATTCATGGCGTGATCTTTCTTGCGCAGATGCGCACGTCCCGTTGGACCCTGGCGTTTAAATAGGCCGGATCAAGGTCTTTGGCGCATCTGCGTCCAGCCCACGTCCGCCCGGCGGCCTCTCTATTTTCCAGAAACAAGCCCTCCCTTCTCACGGAAGGGCAGCGCCGCATTTTTACGCCAGCGTAGTCGCGGTATCTTGCCAATATTCCTCGCGTGTTCTTGCGGTCGATCCACGTCGCGCATCACAATGGCACCGCTTGGAAAATTCACGCAAATCCCGGCAACACCGGATAAGTCAGTTTACTGTCAAGCTTCGGCCATGCGGGTCTGATGGGCTTCAACTTCGCACGGCTTGGTGATCTAGTCGTGCAGGATCGCAAATTGTGATTGTGCTCCCTGGCTTTATTTCGAGGTTGCCCCCCATGCACTCATTTTCGCCGAGGCGTTTTGTCGAGGCCGCGTTGCTGCTAGCGACGGTTACGGCCGCATTCCTAATCACCTTTCTTCCAGCTGCCGCTCAGGAGGCGAAGTTCGCTCATCAGCAGTTGGAGGAGGATGCGAAGCGCTACGAGTCCTATCTCGTAGAAAACTGGGCGGACAGAAACGCGAATATCAAAACACTGTTGGCGAAGGGCGGACAGGACCTCGGAAAGGATCCACGCGCAGCATCTCGCTCGTTTGCCGCAGCGGCCGGCAGCGCGCGAAGCAACAGCGCAGCTTGGCTTGGACTCGCGCGTTCATTAATCGCCATCAATCCCAATCAGCTCAATGGTTCGGAGCGCTACGATATTCCGGTCAACGCCTCCGGCGCCGCATATCGCGCCTATCAACATGCCAGCGGAAATGCGCAGAAGGCGGAAGCGCTGAGCGTACTTGCTGACACTTTGCAACGCCGCGAATTCTGGCGGCCGGCACTGGAGGCCTTGAAGGTCAGTCTCGCGCTTGCGGACAACCCAAAGGTGCGCGCAACCTATGACAAGCTGCACAGCGCGCACGGCTTCCGCATGACGGACTACTCGACACAGACGGAAACGAATTCGCCTCGTCTCTGCCTGCAGTTTTCCGAAAGCCTAGCGCGTGGTCCGGTCGAGTTCGCAGACTTTATTTCTGTCAACGGCAAGGACGCACAGGCCGTGACGCCGGAAGGCAGCCAATTGTGCATCGAGGGGCTTGCACACGGTCAGCGCTACGAAGTGCAGCTGCGTGCGGGGCTTCCCTCAGAGATTGGAGAGACGCTCGAAAAGACGATCGAAATCGCAGCGTATCTGCCGGATCGCAAACCGACTGTGCGCTTCACGGGACGTGCCTATGTTCTCCCGGCGCGCGGTCAGCAGGGTATCCCCGTTGTCTCCGTCAACACCGACACCGTTCAGGTGGAGGTTTTCCGATTCGGCGACCGTGCTCTGGCTGGCGCTGTGATCAACGGCGACCTGCAAAGGCAGCTTTCGAGCTGGGATCTCGAAACGATCAAGTCGCAATCGGGCGAAAGCGTTTACACCGGGAATCTGACCGTCAAGCGCGACCTCAACAAGGAAGTTACAACGGCCTTCCCGGTCAATGAAGCCATCGGCACGCTTAAGCCCGGTGCCTATGTCATGACGGCACAGGCGGCAACGCCAACCTCGGACTATCAGAATACTATCGCCACGCAGTGGTTCATCGTGTCCGACCTCGGACTGACGGCGTTTTCAGGCCGCGATGGAGTGCATGCCTTTGTTCGCTCACTGAGCGAGGCACACGCGGTCAGAGAAGTCGAAGTCCGGTTGATCGCGCGCAACAACGAGGTGCTCGCCACCGCCAAGACCGATGCGAATGGCTATGTGAAGTTCGACGGCGCGCTTGCACGCGGAGAAGGCGGCCTGCAGCCGGCTATCCTGGTCGCGCAGAATGGACTGTCCGACTATGCCTTCCTCGATATGACGACGGCGGCATTTGATCTTTCCGATCGCGGCGTCAAGGGTCGGGAGCCATCCGGCCCCATCGACGCATTCGTCTATACGGAACGTGGTGTCTACCGCCCCGGTGAAGACGTACACGTCGCTGCGCTTGTGCGAGACGACGAGGGCAAATCTTCCAACCTTCCTGTCACGCTGATCGTGACGCGGCCGGACGGTGTCGAACATCAGAGGCTCACGCTCGTCGATGAAGGTTCCGGCGGTCGCGCTGCATTGCTTCCGTTGTCGCACGGCGCGATGACGGGTACTTGGCGTGCGCAAGTCCATGTCGACCCGAAGGCCGCCCCGATCGCGCAGGCCGCGTTCCTGGTCGAAGATTTCGTCCCTGAACGACTGGACATGACGCTCAGTCCAAAGTCCGCTTCGATCGGCGTCAACGATCCGGCAACGATTGCAGTCACCGGACGGTACCTCTATGGGCCGCCTGCTGCGGGTCTCAAAATGGAAGGCGATGTCATTGTCAGAACCTCCAGCTCAGGCGTGCCGGGCTATTCCGGATATCGCTTTGGCCAGTCTGATGAAGAGATTACGCCGGTACGCGAGTCCCTGAACGAAATTGCCACGACCTCGCAGAAGGGCGAAGCCGACCTCAGCATTTCCCTGCCGAAGGTCGTGAAGACGGCAAAACCTCTGGAAGCCAAGGTCCTCGTGCGGCTTGCCGAACCCGGCGGACGCACGATCGAACGGCAGGTTACGTTGCCGGTCGATCTCGGATTGGAGCGCATCGGCATCAAGCCGTTGTTTAACGGAGACCGGCTCGGAGAAAGCGAAACGGCGCAATTTGACGTGCTCATGCTTGGAACCGACGGCAAGCCTGAAGCTGCTTCGGGGCTCGTATGGCAACTCAATAAGCTGGAAACGAACTGGCAATGGTATAGCCGCGGCGGTTATTGGACGTTCGAACCCGTGACATTGACGCGCAAAGTCGCGGACGGAAAACTTGAAGTGGCTGCCGAAAAGCCGAGCCGGCTTGAGATGCCGGTCAAGTACGGCCGCTATGTCCTCGAAGTTCAATCCGCCGGTTCGGCCGAGGTCGTAAGTTCCGTCGCCTTCACGGCCGGCTGGTATTCCGGAAGCGACCGGCCTGACAGTCCTGAACAGCTCGACATCGCACTGGACAAGGAAACCTATCAACCCGGCGATACAGCAAAGCTCAGGATCGCGGCAAAGCAGGGCGGCAAGGCCTTGGTCGCAGTCCTCGGCAACCGTCTTTATGCGATGCAGGAAGTTGATGTGCCCACAGGCGGCGGCGATGTCAGCATACCGGTTGGCGACAACTGGGGGCCCGGCGCCTACGTCACGGCCATTCTTTACCGGCCGATGGACGAAGCTCTCAAGCGCATGCCACAGCGGTCTCTTGGGTTGCAGTGGCTTGCTCTGGATCAGACCAAGCGCACGCTCAATATCGCGCTCAACGCTCCGGACAAGATTGAATCCGGCGCGACACTGCGTGTCCCCATTAAGGTGTCAGGATTTTCCGCGGGAGAGACCGCGCGCCTGACTTTGGCGGCTGTCGACGTCGGCATCCTCAATCTCACGAACTACAAAGCGCCTAAGCCGCAAACGTGGTTCTATGCACAAACGCAGCTTGGCCACGACATCCGGGACTACTATGGGCGGTTGATCGACGGCATGCGGGCAGAGCGTGGCACGCTGCGTTCGGGCGGCGATGCGGATGCCGGCATGCAGATGCAGGGCAGTCCCCCGGTTGAAGCCACTGTCGCAAAGTTCTCCGGCATTGTGGAAGTCTCCAGCGATGGTTCAGCGGAAGTAGAATTCGACCTTCCTGAGTTCAACGGCAGCGTTCGTCTCATGGCCGTCGCGTGGAGTGACAGCAGTGTCGGTTCGGCGACGATGGATGTAATTGTACGTGATCCAGTGGCCCTGACCGTGGCAGGCCCGCGTTTCTTGACACTCGGCGACAAGGCCCAGCTCGCTCTGGACGTCCACAACGTCGAGGGACCGGAGGCCACCTATGTCGTAAACGTTGCGCATGAGGTGACGGCCGGTGCCCAGGTTTCTCTTATTCAACGCGATGTGGCGTTGAAGACCGAGGAACGGCGAAGCGAAAGGTTGTCGCTTGAGCCAAAGTCCGTGGGACTCCAGACCTACCATGTGAACATCACAGGGCCCGACGGTATCGACGTGGCCAGAACTCTGACGTTCGACGTTAAGGCCCCTGCAGGTGATATCAAACGGACTACGATCGCCAGCATCAAGGCCAACGGCGGAAGCCTTTCTCTATCGGCCGACTTGCTACACGATCTCATTCCCGATCGTAGCGAGATCAACCTCTCGGTTGGCCCCGCGGCCCGGTTCGACGTCCCCGGCCTTTTGGCACAGCTTGACCGGTATCCCTATGGGTGCGCCGAGCAAACGGTGAGCCGCGCATTGCCGCTGGTCTATGCCAGTGCAGTGGCCCAGCGCAGCGGCGTGAAGATCGAAGCAGATCTTTCCGACCGAGTGCAGAAGGCTATCGATCGCGTGTTTGAAATGCAGGACGCTTCAGGCGCGTTCGGCGCATGGGGACCGGGCAACACGAACATGTGGCTGACGAGCTTCGTCACAGACTTCCTGACGCGCGCCAAGGAGGCCGGACACAAAGTCCGCGAACCTGGCTTCACACAGGCCCTCGATCGTCTCCAAAACTTCATCGCCTATGCGCAAGACTTTGAATCAGGCGGTGAAGATCGTGCCTATGCGCTCTACGTGCTGGCGCGGAACGCCCGCGCACCTATCGGTGAACTGCGCTACTACGTCGATACGCGCCTCGACCGGTTCTCAACACCGCTCGCCAAAGCGCAGCTCGGCGCAGCCCTCGCGATGATGGGGGACAAGGAACGCAGCGGCATTGCCTTTAAAGCGGCGTATGCAGACCTAACCGGGTCGGAGGCGCAGGTGATTTCACTGCGCGATGACTATGGCTCGCGGTTGCGGGATGGGGCAGCACTCGTCGCGCTGTCTGCGGAAACAGGTATGGAGAATGAGCGTATCCCACACCTGATCGACGTCGTCGCGTCGGGCTACACCAACAGGCGGTATACCTCGACACAAGAACAGGCTTGGTTGCTTCTTGCGGTGAAAGCCCTCGGCGACGAGTCCGCTTCGGCTTCGCTGACGATCGGGGGCACTGCTCACAGCGGTCCTCTTGCACGCAAGCTGACGGCGGAAGAACTCAACACGGGATCTTTCAAGGTCACAAACGAGAGCGACGCTGATCTTGATGCCGTGATCTCGGTCGTCGGCGCATCGCTCAACGCGGAACCGGCCGTCAGCAACGGGTTCTCCATCGAACGCAGCTACTTCAAACTTGACGGAACCGCAGTCGATCTTGCCAGCGCCAACGGTGGTAAAGCATCCATCGCTCAGAATGAGCGTCTGGTCGCGGTGGTGAAGATGACGGCCGACAATGCCGGCGGACGAGTTCTTGTTGTCGATCGCCTGCCAGCAGGTTTCGAGGTCGAGAACCCCCGGCTTGTCGCGTCGGGTAATCTTTCGAGCCTGAGCTGGTTGAAAAGCGACGTCTCGCCAGAACACACCGAGTTCCGGGATGACCGCGTCGTCGCCGCCTTTAACCTCTTCGGACAGAGCCGCAGCGATCTGAAAGCTGCTGGGACGACAGCTACAGTTGCCTACATCGTCCGCGCTGTGACGCCGGGAGAGTTCGTTCACCCGGCCGCAACCGTCGAGGACATGTACGTCCCTGAACGGCATGCGCGGACGGAAGCAGGCACCTTGACCGTGACCTCAAAGAACTAAGTGAGAGCCTGAGGATACGTCTATGAGCCGGGCTCGACCCTTCCTAAAGATCGCGGCAGCAGGAGCTGCCGCGATCATCCTTGCCGGACTTTCCGCCGTGGCGGCATTCGAGATCGCGATTGCTCGGCTCGATCCACCGCCGCTTCAGGTTGCCGATCAACTCTCGGTCACGGTGCTTGACCGGGAAGATCGACTGCTTCGCGCGTTCACCACTGAAGATCACCGCTGGCGTCTCCCCATCACACATACCCAGGTGGACCAGCGTTATCTGAAACTTCTGTTCGCCTTCGAGGACCGTCGGTTCTGGACGCATGGCGGTGTCGATATGTATGCCGCCGGGCGGGCTGCGTTACAGCTCGTCCACAATCAACGGATTGTGTCCGGGGCTTCAACGCTCACCATGCAAGTCGCGCGACTTCTCGACCGACGTCATGAACGCACCGCCGCGGGAAAGTTCTCGCAAATCCTGCGCGCGGTTCAGCTAGAGCGTCAGCTCAGCAAAGGGCAAATCCTCGACATCTATCTAAGGTTGGCCCCCTTCGGCGGAAACATCGAGGGTGTGCGTGCGGCTTCCCTCGCCTATTTCGGACGTGAGCCAAATCGCCTGTCGCTGTCGCAAGCTGCGCTGCTCGTGGCGCTTCCACAATCGCCGGAGACGCGACGACCTGACCGGAACTGGAAGGCGGCACGCATTGCACGAAACCGGGTGCTTCAACGCGGCGTCGCGGCTGGCGTCATTTCGCGTGCGGAAGCCGAATACGCCATGGCCGATGTGGTGCCGCACTTGCGTCGTTCGTTTCCTATGCTGGCGCCGCATCTGGCTGAAGCCGAACTGGTCGCTCATCCGGATCGCACCGTTCATCATCTGACCATTGACCGAAACGTCCAGGCCGCTCTTCAGACGTTGGCCACGCAGCACGCAGGCGCGCTCGGCCCTAAACTTTCAACGGCCGTGATTGCCGTAGATCACACAACGGGTGAGATCCTCGCACAGGTCGGGTCAGCGAGTTACTTCGACGGTGAGCGATTTGGTGCGGTCGACATGACGCGCGCTATCCGATCACCAGGATCGACACTGAAGCCGCTCGTTTACGGTCTCGGGTTCGAGGCCGGACTCGCGCATCCTGAGACGTTGATTGAGGACCGTCCCACGCGGTTCGGTTCCTACCGGCCAGAAAACTTCGACGATTCATACCATGGCACCGTCACGATTCGGGAAGCGCTAGGGCACTCCCTCAACGTACCGGCTGTCGCGATGCTCGATGCTGTGGGACCTGATCGGCTCGTCGGCCGTCTTAAAAGGTTCGGACTCACCCCGGTTCTGCCTGATGACGCGCACCCAAGCCTCGCTATTGCCCTCGGCGGCCTCGGACTGACGCTTGAGGATCTGGCGGGTCTTTATACGGGGTTGGCCAACGGTGGCCGTTACGTCGCGCTCACCCATTTGCGCGGAGACGCACAACAGCGCCACCTCACCGGCGCCGTCGCAGATGATGGAAAGCGCCGCCTCATGTCGCCAGTGGCGGCATGGTATGTGGGGGACATCCTAAAAGATGCGCCGCCGCCGGCCAATACGCGCGGCGGACGTATCGCCTATAAAACGGGGACGTCTTATGGCTACCGTGACGCGTTGGCGATTGGCTATGACGGCCGCTATGTCATCGCGGTCTGGGTTGGACGACCTGATGCGACCTCAACGCCGGGCTTGACCGGACGCACAGCCGCGGCACCCATCCTTTTTGATGCCTTCTCACGTCTGGAAGAACAGCGCGTGCCGCTCGCTCCAGCACCTGCCGGCGTACTCAGGGTTTCGGGCGCCGAGTTGCCGCCTCCCCTAAAGCGTTTCGGTCGCGAAGCGACAGAAGCCAGCTCAGGGGGATTCCTGCAGCAGCCCGTCGTTATCGCGTTTCCACCCGACCGCTCCGAACTCGAAGTCGGAGCAGGTCAACAGCCCGCTGAGCCTCTACTTCTGAAAGCGGAGGGCGGCCAATTGCCGCTCACCTGGCTTGTGGATGGACGCCCTCTGGATTCTTCGCCACACCGGCGCGAGGTCCTGTGGCAGCCTAATGGTCCTGGTTTCGCAAAGGTTTCCGTGATTGACGCGGAGGGTCGTGTCGATCGTGTCACGGTCCGCTTACAATAAAACCCTAAATCCTACCCCACGCCATGCCTGCCGCTCTGATCGGCTCGGTGTGGCACTGCTTGGTCAGCGGGCTTATTGTCACGATAAATCCCGCCCGCGATAGACGCGTAGAAAAAATTCATGCGTGGGCAGGCGGAATAGCAGGCGGGGGAACGATGAGCGTACTCTTAAATCTGTGGGCTCGGTGGTGGATGATGGCGGTCGGGATAATGCTTCTCGGCCTACTCTTCCTGGCCGGGCCAATGGGTTGGGATGCGCCAAGTCGCAAACCTGCAGCGTTGCCTGCCTTAGCGGCGCAACTTCATGGTACAACCGTGTCCGGGATATCATCCGGCGCCTATATGGCGGGACAGTTTCAGCTCGCCCACGCGGATATCGTCAGTGGGGCCGGCATTATAGCCGGCGGGCCCTATGCTTGTGCTGAAAGTGCCTTCGCAGGCGTTGTACCCGATAGCGGAACCGTTTTTCTAAATGCTTCCCGCGCAGTGAATGGCTGCATGCTCAATGCGCTCGCTATGTGGGGCATCCCTGATCCGGCTCTTCTTGCCGGCAAGGCGCGCACCTTCTCTAACGAAAACAAAATCGGCGCGATTGCAGACGTCACAACGGATCGCCTCTACCTCTTTTCAGGCCAGGAGGACACAGTGGTGAAGCCGCCCATCGTAGCGGCTGCGGTGGCCTTCTATCGAAATCTTGGCGTTCCTGACGGGAACATTCTTTATGTCAGTGATGTGCCTGCGGGGCATGCGTTCGTCACTACCGATTCCGGCGGCGAATGTTCGGTGTCGCGCTCTCCGTACATCACGGATTGCGACTACGACCAAGCCGGGGTCATGCTCAAACAGCTTCTCGGTCAGCTGGCCCCGCCGCAGGAGCAGCTTGCAGGTCGGTTCCTCGAATTCGATCAGGACCCCTTTACCGAGAATATTTATGATCATGGTATGGGGCCATCCGGTGTCGTGTTCATTCCGGACTCGTGCCGCGACGAGGCCGGATGCCGGTTGCATGTCGCTTTTCACGGCTGCCTGCAAAATAGAGCTGCTGTCGGCGATGCCTTCATAAAGGAGAGCGGCCTTGCACGTTGGGCCGCGTCCAACCGGCTTATCGTTCTGTTTCCTGAAGTCAGTACCGGTGCGCTTAATCCCCAGGGCTGTTGGGATTGGTGGGGCTATACCGGTCGTCAATACCTGACCCGGGACGCCGCCCAGATCCGTGCTGTTCGAGCCATGCTAGACCGGCTGGCCGGGCCTGCAGCAAGTGCGTCTTTGTAGTTGACGCAGATCAATGCGACGAACGGCGTGGTTACGGTTTTGTGCCCACGGGCACTAGAAGAAGACAACCGTCATCTGCCGGCCATTTCTCTGGCATCGTCGTGGCGTGACGGATGGGCTCGATTTGGGGGATACACGCTTTGCCGAATACCTACCGCCTTTCCGAGTTGGTGTGGCCTCGGCCTGCGGCCCCCAGCGCAGCAAGCGGCTGGTTTGAGACGGGGTCACGCGCTCTGGCGATCCTGGCTCTCGCGGTATGGGTCGGCGCGGGTGTCTGGCAATCAGATGCGGGCGAACCTGAGCGCGTCGCAAGCGATACTCCGCAAGCTGCCACGCCAAAGACCAAAAGCTCCGCACCGACAGCGGAATACATGGTCGCCGCCTATGGCGGGATGCCATACACCTACGACAGTCAGGTAAATCTCAAGAAAGCTGGCCGGCACGACTTCAGCGCCGAGCCTGTCGCATGGCGCGGCGAACCGTTCATCGACCCGATCTACTACGGTGTTCGCGTGCTGCGTTGGTTCGGCGAAGGGCGGACGGGCACCATGCTGGACTTCACGCACTCGAAGACAATCGCGGAACTCCAGAACGATGCAAAATTCAAAGGGCTTCTGAACGGTAGCCAAGCACCAGAAGTCGCGAAATTGAACGACGTCTTCAAGCGGCTGGAGTTCAGCCACGGCCACAACATGTTGACGCTGAATGGCCTGCTTCGGCTGGCGAACTTGCACCCGCGTCTGTCGCCCTACGTCGGCCTCGGCGCCGGTATCAATCTGCCGCACACTGAAATTCAGTTGCAGTCAGACAAGCGTCGCACCTACGAATATCAGTTCACAGGTCCCGTGGTTCAGGCACTCGTCGGACTCGAATTCCGGCTGCCGAGGATGAGCTATTTTCTAGAGTATAAGTTCTCATTCGCGAGCTATGACGTGCCTCTGACGGGGCTTGATGGCACTAAGATCGGGTTGTTTGCAGATCTATACCGGCAAGCCATGCGGTGGTTCTCAGGCGAAGAGCCGGCGCAGGGCCGCTTAACAACTGAGCTTGCCAGCCATCAGGTCATCGGTGGCCTCGGCGTACGGTTCGCGGTGCGGCCTGCCGCAGCAGCTACCCCTTAAATGGTGTCACTCATGACATATTACGCGCGCTTCGCAGTCTTTTTCCGGGGACGCGGGGCGCGCTTGCGTGCGGGCGCTGGCGTTTTGGAACGGGTCGGCTGAGGGGCAGCGGCCTGCTGGTTTTCCTTTGCCGACCGAATGCGCCCGCCGTCGCTAGATACGGGGACGTCCTTGCACTGATGATCCTCATCGACGGCGGCACGCGTCCAGGCCGCGAAGAAATCGACGAACGAACGTAAACGCGGCAGCATGTGACGGTTCCGCGGATAGACTGCCCAAACGGCACTGTCTCCGGTCGTATCGTAATCCTCAAGCACCGTCCTGAGGCGACCGTCCGCGAGAGCCGAGCGAACGCGCCCGCTCGATACGCGGATCAGCCCATGTCCATCGAGGGCAGCTCGCATCAGGAGGCGATCGTCGTTCGTGCGCAACCTTCCTGTGACACGCACACTACGCTGTGCATTGCGCCGGGCGAACGGCCATGCCCAGTCTTCACCGTGAACCAGACAACAGTGGCGCTCCAGCTCGTTGGGTGTCTTTGGCACGCCATGCTTATCGAGGTAAACTTGTGAGGCTGCGATAACATGCGGGTTGGTCGCCAAACGTTTCGCGATCAAAGCGCTGTCCGCAAGGACTCCCGTCTTGATCGCAACGTCGAAGCCCTCTTCCTGGAGGCTGACGTTGCGGTCCGTTAATTCAGCGTGAATTTCTATTTCTGGGTGCTGGCGCATGAAGGACGAAATACCTTCGCCGACTTCGCGGCCGCCTATGTGCACGGGCGCGCTGATCTTCAGCTTTCCTCGCGGACTTTTGACGTTGCCGTCGACGCTCGCACGGGCCAGCTCAAGCTCCGCCAGGATGCGATCGACATGCTCTAAAAAGAGAGCACCTTCTTCTGTGATCCGGATTGAGCGTGTCGTGCGATCGAAAAGACGAACGCTGAGTTCATCTTCGAGAGCCTGTAGCCGCTTTGAGATTGTGCCCGGCGTGAGCGACATCTCTGTGCCCACCGCAGAAAGATTCTGCATCGCCGCAACGCGCGTAAAGATGCGCAGATCCTGAATGTCCATCAGCCTTCCCCGCCGACCTATGCCCCAAGGTCAGGCGCGGTGCCCGAAAACGAGTCCCGTTGTAACGCAGCGGTATCGCTGCGCATCGATTGGCTGACGGCCACGTGCCGCGTGCCAATAACCGACGTCATGAGAATCATCACTCCCGTGCACCACCATCGGCGGACGCTCCCTGCGCCGCCGCACCTCAATTGTCCTGGTCTCCCCTTTTTTGGTTCTAATGGTGATGGCTGGGATGGGCAAACGTCGATCCGTTCACTGCTGCGCAAGAATTGTGAAGCATGTCGCGATCGCCACAGGCGGTTTTGAAGCTCTTGACAGGAGCTTCAGAACCAGCCTGCGATCTGAGAATCAATATGCTTGCTTTGATCAGAAGCGCTGGAGCAATCGCTCGATATAATCGAGCTCAGAAGGTGGGCGTTGGGCTTCACCCAAACGGCGGCGTAATTCTTCAAGAATTTGCCGTGCCCGCTGCATGTCGATCTCGTCAGGTACTTTTACAGACGTCCCCTGATCGGGACCCTGCGAACGTTGCGGCCGTCCCAGAGGGTCACGCGGTGCATCGCCATTCTGGCCGTAGCGCTGCGGCATATTCTGCATCATCTGCCGCGCCATCTCCTGCGCGCCCTGCCGCATCTGATCTAGCGCACGCGCCTGCTCCTGAGTAGCTCCGGCATAGTCCCCATTCTTCAGGGATTCTTCTGCGGCCTCCATGGCTTCGCGCGCACTGTCGAATTGATTGGGTGTTCCGCCCATACCACGCTCCTGCATGTCGCGCTGAAGCTGGCTTAATCGGTTGCGAAGCTCGGTCTGCCGGTCGCCGAGCTGCCCTGGTTGACCCTGCTGACCGGGCTGGCCTTGTCCCATCTGGCCCTGTTCGCCTTGCGGGCCGCGCCGCTGCTGGCCTTGTTGGCGGCCACCTTGGCCCATTTGCCCCTGTTGACCGCGCTGCCCGTTTTCGCCCTCGCGCCGTTGTTCGCCAAATGTGTCATCCATGAGCCGTTGCTGCTGGCCGACGATGTCACCCAGCTCGCTCATCATTTCCATCATTTGCTTGTTGGCTTCGCCCTGAGCCTGCGAATTTTGACCCGACTGCAGGCGGTCAAGCAAATCGCGTAGTTCACTCAGCATCTGCTGAGCCTGATCGCGCGAACCAGACTTAGCCATTTCCTCGATCTGCTTCATCATGCGCTCGAGGTCCTGCTGGGTCAGCATCTGGTTCTGCTGATCCGTGCCCTGTTGGGTCGGATTGTTTTGGGCATCTTTCTGAAGCTGCTGGAGATATTCGTTGAGTGCCTGACGCAACTCCTGCATTGCCTGCTGAATTTCCTCGTCGGAACTGCCATCCTGAAGCGCTTGAGACAGCTTGTCCTGCGCTTCGCGCAGGCGCCGTTCCGCATCGCTCAAGTCTCCATCTTCGATGCGCAGAGCGACGTCCCAGAGCTGATCAATCACGCTGTCCAGTCCCGGGCGTGTGTCGTCGCGCTTCAGGCGATAATACGCGGTGCGCAATCCGAGATAGACCTGAACGTCATCGATGAAGCCTTCGGGCTCCAAGGTCAACGCACTGAGCGCACGCTCTACGGACACCCGATGCCGCGAATCTTCGACCAATTTGCGACGCTGCTCGATGACAGCGCGTGCCAAAGGGTTGCGGAAAATGCGCTGCGGCAACACCATCTCGATGGGCTTGGCTTCGCCAAGTTGCCCGGCAACATCAGTTGCCTGCAACGTCATGATCACGCGCAGGCCGGCCCAAGGATGTGATCCGAGCTCAAGATGCGTGATCGCTTCGCCTTCCTTAGCATTCGCCCGCGGCAAACGCAGATCAAGTTCGGGCGGACGCTGCAGAGGCAGACGCGGGCCGGTCAAAGTTTCCGGGCGAGCCCACGCCGTTGCGGGATCTTCTTCAGACTGCGGGGCGCGCACGACCTTGGCCCGGGCAGACGCCACGCCGTAGTCATCGGAAATTTTATAGGCCAACTTCATAGAGCCGCGCGGCGTCGCTTTCGGCTCTTCGGTCAATGCGATCTCGGGAGGTTGATCGGCAATGACCGCAAAGGTCCATGCCGCAGTTTCACTGCCATCGATCAATAAGCGCACGCGGGCGGGTTGCGTCAGCTCATGGCGCAGCTCCACAACGTTGGCAATGGTCCGGCCGGGCGCTTCGACGTTGTCGGCCTTGACGAGGATCGGCTGCTCATCTTCCGACTGGATCTCCAGGCTTATCGCCCCGAGATCAACGCCGCTGGCGCGGACGATCAATTGACTATTGTCTGGAATTTCCAAAAGCCCGGGGCGGTTCGCGTCGGCTTGCTGTTGCGGAGATTTTCCGCCATCGGCAAGCATAATGGGCGGCTTCGACGTGTAGGCCGGTGGCGTGATCCACGCGTCTACGCGTGCCGGAAGCACGGATGTTTCCGAGCGGAAGCGAAACGCACTTTGCAGTCTGTCTGAAAATTCGCTGCCCACCAGCGCCGTTGCAGCCACGACGCCAAACAACAAGAGAATGCGCAACGCCCAAGGGTCCTGCCGGGGGGTATCGGGGTGAGGCGGCGCAACGCGCAACTTTTCGAGCGCATTTGCCAAGCGCTTGCGGTGCGCCTGCCAGATCGCGAGCGTTGTGGCATTTGTTTCGCCCGCTGTGAGCGTATCTTCGTAGGACGTGGCGGGTCTGTGGGGAACCGTGGATTCAAGATCCAAACGCCGGATCGCGGCATCGCGCGTCGGCCATGGCGTACGGACGGCCCAGCCTATCGCAGCAACAAGCGCAACCGCGCTCAGCGCCAATACGATGAGATGAGCAGTGCTCCCCAAAAGCGGCCAAAGACCTAACAGGGAAGCGATGATGAACACGGCTACGACAGCCGCAATCATCCAAAGACGCGGCCAAAGCCGTTCAAAGAACAACGCCCACCGGCTACGACGGATTTTGCGCTCCAGCATCACGTTGATGCTGTTCTGCGTCGGATGGGTCGTCGCGGGTCCTGTTCCAGCCCCTTGCTGAGAACGAATTCCATCTGTCATGCGGCCAGCCTATCATGGCAAACGATCAGCGCATCCGGCAAATACGCTTGCGGATGTCACAATCTATTGCATGTAATAGAGGCGAGGCGCAGGCACCAGAGGCTTCTTTTCACGCATTTCCCGTAGCTCTTCAGCCTTTCGACAGCCAGGGCGGAAGCGTGTCCATCGCAATCAAGTCATCATATGTCGGCCGGCTCCGGATCACAGCATACGCATCTCCTGAGACCATAACCTCAGGGATCAGCAATCTAGAGTTGTAGGTCGATGACATCACGGCACCGTACGCACCGGCGCTCATAACGGCGATCAGATCGTCCGGCTGCAAGAGCGGTAATTTGCGATCTTCGGCCAGAAAGTCGCCGGTTTCGCATACCGGGCCAACGACATCCTGCATGACAGCGGGATTCTGGGCGCGCGCTTCAAGGACCGGCCAGATATCGTGATACGCCTCGTAAAGCGTCGGCCGGATCAAATCGTTCATCGCGCCATCTACGATCGTGAAGGTCTTGTCAGATCCTTCCTTGACGTAGATTACGCGCGTTACGAGCACACCAGCGTTGCCGACAATCATTCGTCCCGGCTCAAGAACGACCTTCAGACCAAGATCTCCGAGAGCCTCCCGCACGACGCGCGCATATTCGTCGGGATGGGGTGGTGTATCGTTCGTCCCGCGGTAGGGGATTCCGAGACCGCCCCCAATATCCAGGTGGCGCAGATTATGCCCCGCGGCGCGCAGCATGACGACGAGTTCATGCATGCGGGCGAACGCCGCTCGAAATGGCGCTAAATCGGTGATCTGGCTGCCGATATGCATGTGTACGCCGGTGATCTCGATGCCCGGCAGTTTTGCGGCCTTGGCGTAAAGTTCGGGTGCCGCAGCAAAAGGCACGCCGAATTTGTTCTCGGCCTTGCCCGTAGAAATCTTAGCGTGAGTTCCAGCGTCTACGTCCGGGTTTACGCGGATCGCTACGGGGGCTCGCAGCCCCATTTCCGCAGCGACATCGCTTAGAGCCGACAACTCCGGTTCACTTTCGACGTTGAACCCGAGAATGCCCTCCGAGAGCGCGTAGGCCATTTCGGACCGCGTCTTTCCGACTCCGGCGAAAATGATTTTACTTGCGGGGACACCTGCTGCCCGCGCCCGCCGCAATTCGCCTTCAGACACGACATCCATGCCCGCACCGAGGCGCGCCATCGTGGCCAGGACAGCTTGGTTGGAGTTCGCCTTGACCGCGTAGCAAATCAACGCGTTCTGACCATCAAAGGCCTGGGACAGAACCTCGTAGTGGCGCGTCAACGTCGCGGTCGAATAGCAATAGAAAGGCGTGCCAACGGCTTCCGCGATATCGACGAGGCTGACGCCTTCGGCGGTGAGGACGCCGTCCCTATAGGCAAAATGATGCATGGTGAATTTTATCGCAGATCAGGCCGTTTTTTGGAATGTGAGCCAGTGCGATCTGACACCGGACCCGGCCCCCGGTGAGCGATCCTAGCGCAACAGACCGTCGAGAATGAAGGGCCGATGCTCCTTTTCCGGTGCAGCGGAGTTCTTGCCCGGATCCTGGGCTTCGGGTGAGGTTGCGGTGCCGGCCGCCTTAGCTTCCGCAGGCGCCTCTAGCGAGCCGCGTATGCCGCATCCCGCAACAGCTAACGAAACAGCTGCAAGCAGGAGGCCTTTTCGAAACGCGCTCAACATGTTGACGCTGTCCCTCATTTGCCGTTCAGCCTTGATGCCCGCCGCTTCCCCAATGCCCACGAAACGGCAAGGCATGCTAAAGCATAGCTTGGGAAGCCATGCCCATGTTGGGCTTTTCTAGCCCGAGTTGGCTTCCGTTTCCAACCTCGCGACCCAATCCGCAGCTGTTTTTGCTACGTTCTGTGGCGCAGTTCCACCATAACTGGAGCGGCTTTTCACCGAATTTTCCACGCTGAGCACCGAAAACACAGCTTTCGTGATGCGGTTTTCCACCGCCTGCATCTCGTCGAGCGTAAGGTTTTCCAACGCTACGCCACGGCGTTCAGCAGTGGCCACAATCGCCCCTGTGACGTGGTGCGCTTGCCGGAAGGGCAGATTGAGTTCGCGGACAAGCCAATCGGCCAGATCGGTCGCAGTGGAATAACCCGCCCCGGCAGCCGCATGCATTGTCGCCGGGACTGGCTCCATATCCTCGACCATGCCAGCCATTGCCGCGACGACGAGGCGGAAGCTGTCAAGCGCGTCGAAGGTGACTTCCTTGTCTTCCTGCATGTCCTTTGAGTAAGCGAGCGGCAGCCCCTTCATCACCATTGCCAGGCTTTGCAGAGCGGCAGCGATACGACCGACCTTCGCGCGGCAAAGCTCAGCGGCGTCCGGATTCCGCTTCTGCGGCATGATTGACGAGCCCGTCGTGAAACGGTCGCTCAGTTTGATGAAGCCGAACTGCGGCGTTGACCAGATCACGATTTCCTCAGCGAAGCGCGACAGGTGCAACGCGCAGATCGTGGCCGCGGAGAGCGTCTCAAGGGCGAAATCGCGGTCGGAAACACTGTCGAGCGAATTCGCCGTCGGCCGATCGAAGCCTAGCGTCTCTGCCGTCGCGTGACGGTCGATCGGGAACGAGGTGCCGGCAAGCGCAGCGGCGCCGAGCGGACATTCATTCAAACGTTTGCGAGCGTCAGCAAAGCGACCCCGGTCGCGCGCCAACATCTCGACATACGCCAGCAAATGATGGCCAAAGGTGACGGGCTGGGCGGGCTGCAAATGCGTAAAACCGGGCATGATGGTGCCTGCGTGTGCTGCGGCCTTCGTCGCCAATGCATGCTGGAGGTTACGCAGAGCCACGTCGAAGGCATCAATGCAGGCCCGAATGTAGAGGCGGAAATCCGTCGCAACCTGATCGTTGCGCGAGCGCGCCGTGTGAAGGCGCCCCGCAGGCTCTCCAATCATCTCCTTCAGGCGTGACTCTATGTTCATGTGAACATCTTCCAGCGCGCGAGAATATTCGAACTCGCCACGCTCGATCTCACCGAGAATGCGATCTAGCCCCTCGCTGATGGCTTTCGCATCCTCAGCACCGATGATGCCTTGCGCCGCCAACATCGCGGCATGTGCCTTGGATCCGGCAATATCCTCAAAGGCCATGCGCTTGTCGAACTCAATGGAGACGTTGATGTCCTCCATGATCTCAGAGGGTGACATCTGGAAGCGGCCACCCCACATGCGGTTGGCGTTAGTATCGGTCACGTTTTAGCTCCGGCTAGAAAAGCGGATGAGACAAGAAGACTGAGGACCATGAGCAAAGATAGTTCGACTGCGGTGAAACGAACATCACCAGCCAGCTACCTTTGGATTGCGGCGATCGCAGCCGTCATCGGGTTTGCGGCGGTATACTGGACGATGGCACCGTCTGACAACGGCGAGGGCATCGCCAATTCTCCGACGGCCGCCGAAGTAAAGCCTATGGCGGCTCCGACAAATACGGGCGAGACGGCCGCTCCAACCCCAAATGCCATGCCTAATGAGGGAGGAAAACTCAATTCCGGGCACATGGCGGCCTTTATTTTCAAGCCGGAGCCTGAACCGCTAGGGGATGTCTCGTTCAAGGACGGCACTGGCCAGTCGCTAACCCTGGCTGATTTTAAGGGCAAAACTATCCTTCTCAATCTGTGGGCGACTTGGTGTGCACCGTGCCGGGAAGAGACGCCGGCGCTCGATCGTCTGCAAAATCAACTGGGTAGTGATAAATTCGAGGTCGTGGCTTTGAGCGTTGATCGCGGAGGCGCGGAGAAATCCCAGCAGTTTCTCGACAAAATCAACGTTCAGAGTTTGACCCTCTACGTGGACGAGAAGGCTGGATCTTCGTCTGTTCTGAAGGTTATCGGCATGCCGACGACCTTGCTCATTGATGCGGACGGCCGCGAGATTGGGCGGCTTGTCGGCCCGGCGGAATGGGACAGTGCTGACGCCGTGCGCCTCATCAAGGCGCACCTACCCTAGCGGCCGGCGCTAAGGTTACGCAGCGAATGCCCGAAAAATGCGGGTTATCATCCAGATAGCCAGCCGAATGAGCGCCCCAACAGCGAGCCCAATGAGCAACAGAAGGATGGATTTAGGCCCTAGCTCACCGAGTAGCGTCGCATAAGCGGCATTCGCTGAATCTGGGAAAAACGTCTCGAACTGGGTGCTGAAGACATCAAGAACCTGTCTCGCTTCTCGCACGAGATATCCAAACAGTTCGGTGTTGTAGATGGCCAAGTAGATATAGGCCAACATAGCTGCGACAAGTTCGATGACGAGCAATACAGCGAAGCCCGCAATCGCCATGATTGTCGTCACGATTCCCAGAAAGAAACTCGCGGTCAGCGATCGATCCTGACTCATGGCTAATGATCCTTATGCTCTCTTGGGTCTTAATTTCTTCGGCTTGACGCCCGCTAGCACGGCGGACCGTCAACAATAAGACGGCAACGAGCGCTTGAGCCGTTAGGACTGATCACATCTGCCCGCAGGAACAACGGGACCGGCGATTGACACCTTCGCGGCTTCCCGCCACAACGCGTTTCACTCAAGTGACTCTTAAGAATAACGAGGGAGCGCGCAATGTCGCACGACGACTTGCAGAAGACGATTGAGGCCGCATTCGAGGCCCGCGACGACGTTACACCCCAAACCGTGGGCCCCGTGCGGGAAGCCGTCGAGGAAGCGCTCAATCTGCTCGACAGCGGAAAAGCCCGTGTTGCCGAGCCGACTCCGGGCGGAGATTGGCAGGTCAACCAGTGGCTCAAGAAAGCTGTCCTATTGTCATTCCGTCTCAATGACATGACGACAATTTCTGGCGGTCCTGGCGGCGCTGCCTGGTGGGATAAGGTTCCATCCAAATTCGCCGGGATGACCGAAGCCGATTTCAAGAAGGCCGGCTTCCGTGCCGTGCCCAACTGTATCGTGCGCCGGTCCGCGTATATCGCTCCGGGCGTCGTTCTGATGCCTTCGTTCGTAAATCTCGGCGCTTATGTTGCCAGCGGTACGATGGTAGACACCTGGGCAACGGTCGGCAGTTGCGCGCAAATCGGCCGGAATTGCCATATCTCGGGTGGCGCCGGAATCGGTGGCGTACTCGAGCCGTTGCAAGCCGGCCCCGTGATTATCGAAGACAATTGCTTTATCGGCGCACGTGCCGAAGTCGCGGAAGGTGTTGTCGTCGGTGAGGGATCGGTGTTGTCCATGGGCGTCTATCTCGGCGCTTCGACAAAAATCGTCGACCGGGCAACGGGTGAAGTTTTCATGGGCCGCGTCCCCCCATACTCCGTCGTCGTCTCGGGTACTATGCCAGGCAAGCCTCTTCCGGATGGCTCGCCTGGACCTGGGCTTTATTGCGCCGTGATCGTGAAACGCGTGGACGAGAAAACACGCTCGAAGACGTCGATCAACGAGCTTTTGCGCGACTAACCTGCATTCCGGTGCGCGTGTTTTACGACATGCGCGCCGGACATGATCCGACCTCGTCGCCAGCGCATTTACGGCGAATAAGCGCCGTGATCGCATGCCATCCACGACGCCATGCCATACAGAACGCTGGACCCAGACAAAATTATCGAGACAGTTGCGACGCTTGATCGTCGCATTAGTGAGCGTTTCCCTGGCTGCGGACTGCGTAAGGTCTGTTCAGAGCTTCTCGATATCGCCAAGACCAGCCAGAAAAAGGCCGCAGCGGTTTCCGAGCCCAATCTGCCGCTACGCTTTGGTATCGCCCTCGTCCTGGGCCTCGGTGTGGCCTTGCTCATCTATGTCGGTTCGATCATCGAACTCAAACACGGAGACGAAAACCTGTTCGGCGTGTTGGAGGGCATCGATGCCGCGGTCAATACGCTGGTTGTTATGGGCGCGGGCGTATTCTTCTTATCGACGCTTGAAGGGCGCTGGCACCGGCAAAAAGCGCTCGATGATCTCCACGAATTGCGGTCCATCGTGCATGTTATCGACATGCACCAATTGACTAAAGATCCCGGCAGGGTTTCGACGGTCGGCACTGCAACGCCCTCGTCGCCGCAACGGGTGATGACACCATTCGAACTCGTTCGCTACCTCGACTACTGCTCCGAGATGCTGTCTCTCGCCGCCAAAATTGCCGCGCTTTATGCGCAGGGCACGCGAGATCCCATCGTTATCGAAACCGCCAGCGATCTGGGCCAGACAACGTCCTATCTCTCCAGCAAAATCTGGCAGAAGATTACCCTTGTGCAGGCGCAGATCGACAGCCCAGCTGCGGGGCCCTCAGCTCTTTCCGAAGGCGTGACGCAACTGGATGGCGCGACGACTGTCTCAACTCCGGCGACTTGACGGCTAAGACCGCAGGTGGGAATCGATCTAAACGCATCGTCGTACCCGTTCAGCCGTGTCATTGCCTCTCGAGGCCAATGGCTCCCTCCGTCGCCATAGAGGCTTGCTTGCATGTCCGCCGATCTGCCGACTGACGTTACCCGTCTTACTCAGGCGTTGATCCGTTGCCCGAGCGTAACCCCGGCTGAGGGCGGTGCGCTGACGCTATTGGAGAACGTTCTCACCGAACTTGGATTCGTCTGCCACCGTCTCACGTTTTCGGAGCCCGGCACGCCGGATATTGAAAACCTCTATGCACGGATCGGAACCAGCGGACCGAACCTCTGCTTTGCCGGGCACACGGATGTCGTACCTCCCGGCGAAGAAGATGCCTGGAGCGTTCCACCCTTTGCAGGCGAAATTCGTGACGGCATTCTTTTCGGTCGCGGCGCCGTCGACATGAAGGGTGCAATCGCCTGCTTCGTTTCTGCGGCGGCGGCCTACCTTGCGCAATCGGACACCCAACGTCGGGGGGCCATTTCGCTCCTCATCACGGGAGACGAAGAAGGACCGGCGATCAACGGCACGGTCAAAGTGCTCGACTGGCTCAAGCAGCAGGGCGAGCAGATCGATGCCTGCATCGTCGGGGAGCCGTCCAATCCGCGCCGCATTGGCGATGAGATCAAAGTCGGACGGCGTGGATCACTCAATGGCGAAATCATTGTCAACGGCCGGCAAGGACACAGCGCTTATCCTGCGTTGGCCGACAATCCCGTTCCCAAGCTCGCGCGCATCATCGACCGGCTGTCGGTGCTTCCGCTCGACGAAGGCAGTGAGCGGTTTGAGCGCTCCAATCTCGAGGTCACCATCATTTCGGTCCCCAATACCGTGACGAACGTCATACCGGGGCAGGCGCGCGCGGCCTTCAATGTGCGTTTCAACGACAATTGGACACGCGAACGTCTGGAAGACGCTATTCGTAGCTGTTGCGAAGCAAGCGCGGCAGAGGTCGAGGCCGATATGCGGCTTACGTTCTCCTTTTCAGGCGACGCCTTCTGCACTGAGCCGGGACCGTTACTCGACACGCTGGTTGCCGCGGTTCGCGACGTCAGTGGGGTAACGCCTGCGCTTACTACCGGCGGCGGTACGTCCGATGCGCGCTTCATCAAGAACGCGTGCCCAGTGATCGAATTCGGCCTCGTCAACGCCACGATCCACAAAGTCGACGAGCACGTTCCGGTCAGCGACCTCTCGGCTCTTACCGCCATCTACACGCGCTTCTTGGAGCGATTTTTCGCGGCCGCCTAACCGCTTTCACCCAACTCCCTATTGGACGGTCTTGTTCGGCTCTTTGGGATCATTGAACAATCGCCCGTTAGGTCGCATATTGTCGTCATGCAACGACCGTTCATACATCCGTCCATTGCGGACGTCAGATTAGAGAATGTTCTTTACGCGCTGGCTGATCCCGCGCGTCTAGCGATCGTGCGCACGCTCGCGAATGGTGGATGTCCAATGAACTGTTCCACTGCTGCACCGGCACAGCTTCCGAAGTCGACGCAGTCGCATCACTATCAAGTGCTGCGGGAAGCGGGTCTGATTACGTCGGAGCGGCGCGGGACCGAAGTCGTCAATGTTCTGCGACGGAGCGACATTGACCAAAGGTTTCCGGGTCTTCTCACGGCCGTGCTGAGCTCATCCTCCTAATTCACCCGCTCGCCTCATTCCGACAGCTCATCGGAGATACGCCGCAGCCCTGCCAGAAATTCTGGATAAGCATCTGTGTTGTGATCTTCCGGGTATACTGCGTAGACGGGGTACACGAAGCGGCGGGCGCGCTCGACGAGCTTTAGGCGCTCGTCTTCCAGATAACTTTGGACCAGACGCCTCGGAAAATATCCCGACGCTTCGGTATCAAAGAGGTAGCTTAAGGCAACCGCGCCAAGATCAAAGTGCAGACTGGTGTGCGTCTGATTAGGGTACGTGTCGGCATGATCTGCCGCAAATTCGGGGCCCCAATTGACGAACACGTAGCCTTTACGGCGGCTCCGTGCCGACGACGTGGAGCTCGTTACGAGCACAAGTTCATCGTCGAAAATGTGCTCGACGATCAAACCCGGACGCGACTCTGCGCGGTAAACGACGGCAAGATCCAACGAGCCTTCGAGAAGTTGCTCGATAAGCGCGCGTGACGTTCCCATTCTTGCCGTTACCGCAATATCGCCGCGCGCACCGCGCAGCCACGCCACCCATTTGAGCAGATACCCTTCCCACAGACTGATCTGACCACCGACAGCCAGATGATCCGTATGATGGTCGGCGAGCGCGACCTCAAGCTGAGCGTGGTTCCATACGCGCAAGAGCGCGCTGGCGTGACGCTGGAATTGCTCTCCGGCCGGGGTCAGACGCGTGCCGCTCTTGGCGCGCTCAAACAGAGTTCGAGCGAGTGCCTCCTCCAGCGCCTTGACCCGCATAGACACCGTAGACTGAGTTACGCACAGCTTTTCGGCTGCGTCCTTGAAACTTCCCGCCTCCACGATAGCCAGAAATGTTTTCGCGAGCGTGATGTCCATGCGGCCCAAAAAAGGGTTATGGCGTGAATAGGCAGGTTCTTAGTTCAAAGATCTTCATTCAAACATTCACATTAATTCGTTTGTACGAATTTACCAACTCACTCATATCTCGAATGTGTTGAGTAGAAATCGCACTCAAAACAGAAAACCTTGGAACCTATTGAGATGAAAAAAACTCAATCAAGCAAACCCGCCGCAAAAAAAGCAGCCCCTGCAGCAGCCGCTGCAGCTCCGCCGGCAAAGGCCGCTAAGGCTGCGAAAAAGCCGGCAGCCAAGCGGGCTAAGTAAGACGACCTCGGAGATCTGCATGACCGCGTTGAAACTGGTGCTGGGTACAGTCGCCGCAAGCGCATTTTGGCTTTCCGCGGCGCAAGCCACGACGATCATCAACCGCGACCCTTCGGCGCACAACCTGCGCATCGTCGAAGGGGATCAGGAGCGTGTCGTCACGGCTGAACCTTCTCAGCAGCTGGATGAATTGTGCTCGTCTTCGTGCAGCCTGTTCTTTGATGATGACCCGGATGCCTACGAAATTGCCGCAGGCGACATCGTGTCAATCGAGGACGGCGAGCTCTACTACGAGGAGCCTTCCGCTCTGCCTGAAGCGCCTAGTATGCCTGCCGACGCCAATAATTATGGCCCGGCAAATCAATAGCTTATAGCGCTGCAAGCCGGTTTCAGCAGGTTTTTACAAATAAGGGCGGCATCCCGGGCGGTGCCGCCCTTTCCTGTTATCGTGTGATCATTTAAGGGCTCGGCTTGCCACACCATGTGATGAAACCCATATGGGCGCCGGGCGTTCGCCATATTCTTAGGTTGCATGTTCCCCAGAGAACAGCACTGCGACGGCTAATGCTTCAGCTTATGCCGCGAAACAGGACAGAGAAGGGCGTAGATCATGCGATCTTATCTAACTACTGCCGGCGCGTTCATCCTTGCAGCAATGACGCTGCCAAGCATCGCGCAGGCGGCGACAGACCCATCCGGTGTCTGGCTCGACGACAAGGGCCGCGGTGCGATTGAAATTAAACCGTGTGGCGACGACTACTGCGGCTACGTGGTTTGGGTCAAAGACACGAACGACACGCGCGGTTGCGGCAAGCAGATCATTGGCAATGTCAGCGCCACGGGTTCAGGCATTTGGGACAACGGCTGGATTTACAGTCCCGAGCGTAAAAAGAAATACAGCGTCGAACTGAAATTGCTCAGCGATAATCAGCTTCGCGTGAAAGGGTATGCGGGTACGAAGTTCTTTTCCAAGACCATGGTTTGGACGAAGGCTCCGGACACTCTCACTCGTTGCGACGATGCCGTGTATGCCAAAAAGACGGAGCCTGCCGCTGAATCGGCTCCGGCGCTGCAACCTGCGACACCGCCCGACGTAACATCAGACGCTCCGCCTGCGACGACAGCAGCCAAACCTGACGCTGCCTCGCCGTCCGCTGCGGACACTGCAGAAGCACCAATGACTGAGCCGCAAAAGGATACCGGAGACGCGGCCTCCCCCCCGGCACAGAAACCTGCTGCTCCCCAGAAAAAAGAAATGGCGAACGCAGCCCCACCTCCCGATGTGGAAGACGGCCCGAGTTTGGGTGACCTGCCGATCGACAAATATTTCAACAAGACCGCGGACGGACGCTGCAAACTCGATCTGCCGTGGGTCAAGCTCGACTTTGCGTGCGATTGATCAGGCTTTGAGTGTCGAAAGTTTTGGCGGCTGGTCCTCTGGGGCCAGCCGTTTTCTTTGTCTGTTCAGCGAAAGTGCTTGGAAAGCTTCAAGCCTTGGGCCTGATAGTTCGATCCCAAATCGCGACCATAGAGTAGGCGGGGAATCTCTGTCAGGCGTTCGTATATAAGGCGCCCGACGATCTGACCGTCTTCGAGGATGAAGGGGACCTTGTGGCTTCTGACTTCGAGCACAACCCGCGAGCCCTCACCGCCAGCTGGCGCATGACCGAAGCCAGGGTCCATGAAGCCTGCATAGTGCACGCGAAATTCGCCGACGAGCGGGTTGAAGGGCATCATTTCGGCCGCGTGTGTCGGGGGGACATGAACTGCTTCTTTCGAGGCCAATATGTAGAATTGATCGGGATCGAGTATGAGCCGTCGTTGCTTGCCGACGTTGATCGGCTCCCAATACTCCGCAATGGCGCAGGAGCCCGGCGCATCCACGTCAACCAGACCGGAATGGCGCTTCGCGCGATAGCCGATAAGGCCCGTTTCAGATCCGGTCAGATCAACGGAAAGCGCAATACCGCCGGAGATATCGGGATTCGCCGTGTTGACGAGTCGTTCGCGTTCATGGAGGGCGGCCAACTCGGCATCGGTATCCTGCGGCCTGCCGCGACGGAACCGAATCTGAGTCAAGCGGCTGCCCGTGCGCGCGAGGATCGGGAACGTCTGAGGGCAGATTTCCGCATAGAGCGGGCCTTGGTATCCAGCAGGGATCTGATCGAAGGCCGTCACACGATCGGCAATTACGCGTGTGAAGACATCAAGACGTCCGGTCGAACTTTTTGGATTGGCCGATGCCGACAAAGTCTCAGGTAGGTTTAAACTTTCCAGCAGCGGGACGACGTAGACGCATCCGGTTTCCAACACGGCGCCTTGGCTGAGGTCTACTTCGTGAAGTTTGAGGTCCGCAAGACGCGCTTCTACGGATACTGCTCGCCCCGGCAGGAAGCTTGCACGGACGCGATAGGCCTTCGGGCCCAAACGCAGATCAAGGCTCGCCGGCTGGATTTGGCCATCAATCAGCGGCTCAGCCACAGAGATAGCGCCTTCCGCCAGCAGTTTTTCTATTGCCTGCACGGGCAGTACGCCCGCAGGCTCTATGCCGCTCTGCGCGTTCACGTCTTTATCCTCGATCCGGGCTGGATTGCTCACGTCGCGCCCTCCTTCGATCTCAGTGCCATAGAACACGTGATGCTTGACGCCAAGCGGCAATCGGCGCTAATCCCCGTTCCTACTACCGTGGTGATTTGGCCGGCCGGCTTGCAGCCACGTAAAAACAACTTGCTAAAAGGCCGCGCGCATTTCTGGTGCAGTCCCCCGTTATCAAGCGCCCGGCCCACTTAGTTGCGACGCTCAGCGGGCCCGTTACGTCCGCTCGTTGGGCGGTCCATGGCGATTTCTGCGCGCGATTGCGGTGCAGAGCTTGACTGATGCGAAGGGAGAAGCGCGTGACCAATCCGAAATCGATCGATCCAGAAGCTGATTGCGAAGACTTTGCCATGGCGACGCGGCTGGTGCATGGCGGAACGCTCCGTTCTCAATTCAACGAGACATCGGAAGCCCTGTTTTTAACGCAGGGGTACGTTTACGACAGTGCCGAGCAGGCAGAGCGTCGCTTCAAGAACGAAGAACCGGGCTATCAGTACAGCCGCTTTTCTAATCCGACCGTGACGATGTTTGAAGAGCGGATGCGGCTTCTGGAAGGCGCTGAAGAATCCCGGGCTACGGCCACGGGTATGGCCGCGGTTACGTCCGCGCTTCTTTGCTACCTTAAGGCCGGGGATCACGTGGTGGCGTCGGCAGCAATGTTCGGCTCCTGCCGCTACGTCGTGGAGGATCTTTGTCCACGCTTCGGGATCTCAGCCACTCTGGTCGACGGATCGAACGTTGATGCCTGGGAAGAAGCCGTTCGGCCGAATACCAAGCTGTTCTTCTTTGAAACGCCGGCAAACCCAACTCTTGCCCTAGTCGATATCGCTGCGGTTTCGGCCATCGCGAAGCGGATTGGCGCCGTCACGGTCGTCGACAACGTTTTCGCAACTCCAATGCTGCAGCGGCCGATTGAACATGGCGCCGACGTTGTCGTCTATTCGGCGACAAAGCACATCGACGGTCAGGGCCGCTGCCTCGGCGGTGTCGTTCTCGGCTCAAAGGAGTATATCAACGACCATCTGCACACCTTCATCCGCCAGACGGGCCCATCGATCAGCCCGTTCAACGCCTGGGTTATGCTGAAAAGCCTCGAAACGCTCGCGCTTCGCGTTCGGGCGCAGTGCGACACCGCGGCGCGGCTCGCAGATCATCTGGTCGGACTCTCCGGCGTTCAGCGGGTGCTCTACCCGACGCGGGCCGACTTCCCGCAGGCCGAGGTTGCTAAAAAGCAAATGAAGGGCGGCGGGCAGGTCGTTCCGGTCTATCTGGATGGCGGCAAGGAGGCTGCCTTCAAATTCCTCAACGGCCTGAAAATCATAAAGATCTCCAATAATCTTGGGGATGCCAAGAGCCTCGTTACGCACCCCGCGACCACAACCCACCAGCGGCTTACGCCTGACGCTCGGGCCGAGTTGGGGATCACAGATGGTATGGTGCGGCTCTCGATCGGGCTTGAAGATCCAGATGACTTGGCTGCTGACCTCGAACGGGCTGTGCGCGCGGCACGAAGCTAAAACGCGCATCGGGTTTCCGATGCCGGTGTTGACCGGAAGGCAAGGGTGGCGGACAATCCCCTCTCGGGCAAGCGGGGCGCCGTCCGGTCACACGATCGCGTCACATGGAAAACAGCACTAACATGTATGAGAAAGTCACTCGCGGCATTCGGATTCGCGTCGAGCCAGCGTTCGTCCAAGACCAGTCTTCGCCTGATGAGGGTTATTTCTTCTGGGCCTATACCGTTGAAATAACCAACGAGAGTGAACACCGCGTGCAGCTTCGTTCGCGGTTCTGGCAAATTACGGACGCGCGCGGCGTCACCGAAGAGGTGCGCGGGCCGGGCGTTGTCGGCCAAACGCCCGTTATCGGGCCCGGCGAAACCTTCACCTACACATCTGGATGTCCGCTCGGAACGCCTTCGGGCATCATGGTGGGCAGCTATCAAATGGCCGATCAGGATGGCATCTTGTTCGACGTTGCTATCCCAGCCTTTTCGCTCGACTGCCCCTACGAGACTCACTCGGTGAACTGAGCGCGCCCGGGGTTTGCTGAACTGCGCAATGCCCCTGCCGACGCTCGTCCTTACTTGATCAACTATACGCGAGAAACAACGCGCTCATGCCCGGCCCAACATATTCGGCAAAGGAGCTGCTTGACCGGCTCATCAGCTTCGACACCACCAGCCATAAGACGAACCTGCCCCTGATACGCTTTGTCGAAGATTATCTGGCTCAGCATGGGCTGGCGAGCTCGCTCACCTTTAATGAGGAGCGCGACAAGGCAAACCTCTACGCGACGATTGGGCCGCAGGACATTGGCGGGATTGGTCTTTCGGGGCACACCGACGTCGTTCCGGTAGCCGGCCAGAATTGGGACACCGATCCGTTCCGGATGACAGAGCGTGACGGCCGCATCTATGGACGCGGCACGACGGACATGAAGGGGTTTCTTGCGTGTGTGCTGGCGGCTGTTCCGATGCTGCAAAGCCGGCGCCTCAGCAAACCGGTCCATATCCTGTTTTCCTACGATGAGGAAATCGGGTGCACAGGCGTCCGTCCAATGATTGCTCGTTTGGGCAATGATCTCATCAAACCTGAAATGGTCATCGTCGGCGAACCAACGGGAATGCGTGTTGTAACCGCGCACAAAGGTCCGGTGAGATGGGACGTGGACGTGCACGGCCGGGCTGTCCATTCCAGCATGGCCCCATTGGGCGTCAACGCGATTTCCTATGCCGGCCGACTTTTGGGAGAACTCGCGGCGATTGAAGAGCATCTCGCAAACACCAGTCGGGACACGCGTTTCGATCCTCCTTATTCCACATTGCAGGTTACGCTGATCAAGGGCGGTACTGCTACGAACATCGTGCCCGTCTCATGCAATTTTGGGTTCGAAGTGCGCGCGCTTCCCGGATTGCACACGAATGCCATCGAACAACGCGTCAAGGACTACGCCAGCCGCCTGCTTGCGCCAATGCACGCTGTTGCCAAAGAAGCCGGAATCAGTATCCAGCAAACCAACTGTGTTCCGCCGTTTGCAGTCGATGCCGATTCACCGGTGGTGTCATTGGCGCTGGAATTAGCCGAGAGCAACCATACCCACGCGGTTTCCTATGCGACGGAAGCCGGTCTGTTCCAAGATGCAGGCACGCCATCCGTTGTTTGCGGTCCCGGCGATATCGCGCAGGCGCACACTGCGAACGAATGGATCGAAGCCAGCGAGCTTGACCGGTGTATGGAATTTTTGGGGCGGCTCGCTGATCGGCTATCGGCCTAAGATTCCCGCCTGCCGCACAATAGTGCAGACGCACAGCCGGGTCCCTTAATCGCGAAGGTCAACTGAGGACGAACCCGCTTTAGCCGATTTCACCCGGCTCGAAGCGATAGGTTGTGCTGCAGAATTCGCAGGTTACAGAAATTGCTCCGTCAGGCTCGCGCATCTCATCAAGTTGAGCGCCCTCAAACCTACGCAGGAAGGACTCGACGCGTTCGCGCGAGCAGCGGCACCGTTCCTCGATCGCGTGGGCGTCGTGAACCCGCACACCCTCCTCGTGGAAGAGCCGGTACAATAACCGGTCGGGCGCCAACATCGGGTCGATCAACTCATGATCCTCGACGGTGGCTGCCAAAATGCGCGTGCGCTGCCAGCCGTCATCATCGTCATCTTCGAGCGGTAGTGCCTCTCCATAGGGCTCGGCTTCGCTCTCGCTGAAGTTCTGATCCAGGCCCTGGCCGCCCTCTCGCGCGAGATTTTGCAGAAGTAGGCCGCCCGCCCGCCAATGCCAATCATCGGCACCTTCGTTCTCGCCCGGGACATAAACACGAGCAACGGCCAGCCGCAGGAACGTCGGCAGCTGTTCAGACTGACGGAAGTAGGTGAGCGCGGCATCGGTCAGCGGCTGGCCCTCCAGCGCAACGATCCCCTGGTATCTATCCATGTCACCGCCAGGGTCAATCGTCATAGCGAGATGGCCCGTGCCATAGAGGGCCTCTGGATCAACGACACCATTGCCGTTTGAAATCTCCGCACTGCGCTCTGCATCGAAACTGGCGTAACCGCGTAAATGTCCGGGCGTATCGTAGTTCACGACGAGCAATCCGAGAGCTCCATCGCTCTTCGTTTGCAGGATCAGTCGTCCTTCGATCTTCAATCCCGTTCCCAAAAGCGCCGTCAGCGCCAAAGCCTCACCAAGCGCCTGTCCGACAGCCGCGGGATAGCTGTGACGTTGCAGAATACGGTCTACGCTCTTGCCCAGGCGCACAAGCCGCCCGGCTACGCCGGAACGGACGGTCCGAAACGGGATGACCAGATCATCTGGGATTGCCGATCCGTTAATCCCGGCGATGCGCTCTGCATCCTGCCCAGCAGCCAATCCCTCTATCCTCCAAGACACCAGGCCAGAATGGCCTTTTGCGCGTGCAATCGATTTTCGGCCTCGTCAAAGACCACTGAACGAGGTCCTTCGAGGACCTCTTCAGTGACTTCATGCCCGCGATACGCCGGCAAGCAGTGCATGAATATCGCGTCGCTTGCTGATTTGCTCATCAATGCGTCGTCCACCACGTATGGCGCCAACAGCGTTTTGCGACGCGGCGCATCGCTCTGGCCCATTGAAACCCAGGTATCCGTCACGACGCAATCGACGCCGTCGACAGCCTCCTCTGCGCTATCTGTGATCAGAACACGGCCCTTCTCGCGCTTGACCCAGGCGGTGACATCAGGATCGGGCCGCAGCTCTTCGGGACACGCAATGCGCAGCTCGAAATCGAACTTCACAGCTGCATGCATCCAGGAGGCCGCGACGTTGTTTCCGTCACCCACCCACGCTACAGACCGCCCCTTCAACGGGCCCTTGGCCTCTTCGAATGTCATCAGATCCGCCATGACCTGACAGGGATGGCTACGGTCGGTCAGACCATTGATCACGGGAACGGTTGCGTAACGCGTCAGCTCCATCACGGTGTCATGACTGTTCGCGCGGATCATGATGGCGTCGATGTATCGCGACAAAACACGCGCCGTATCCGCGATCGTTTCCCCGCGCCCCAACTGCAGGTCCGTGTGGTTGAGCGCGATTGTCTGCCCGCCGAGCTGACGCATGGCGACATCGAATGAGACACGTGTGCGCGTCGAGGGCTTTTCGAAGATCATGACGAGCACGTCGTCTTCAATGCCGGCCGGACGCAATTTGTCTGGAACACGCTTACCGGCGCGCTTCATAGCGTGGGCGGAATCGAGGATCGTGCGCAGAATAGCTGCGTCGATGTTATCTAGATCAATAAAATTGCGAACGGCCATGGCTCGGAGTCGATCTCCAAGTGCGGAAAAGATTAGGGTTGCTAGCGGGCAGGTACAGTAAGCTTCGAAAGGGCACGGGCTATGCGAGCTGTGCCTTCTACGATGTCGTCTTCGCTGATGTTCAACGGTGGGAGAATCCGAACGACGTTGTCGCTCGCGGTGATTAGAAGAAGGTGCTCAGCGAGCGCCGCCTTGACGCAATCGGCTACGGGAACATCGGGATTGAGCTTCAGGCCCATCAACAAGCCTTCGCCCCGAACCTCTAGAACCAGGTCAGAAAAGCGGTCTTTGATTTCAGCGAGGGATTGACGCAAGCGCGCGGCCTTGCGGGACACCTCTTCCAAGAACCCAGGTTCCAAGACAACGTCCAAGACGGCGTTGCCGACAGCCATTGCCAGAGGATTGCCCCCGAATGTGGACCCATGGGATCCTGCGGTCATGCCTGATGCCGCCTTTTCGGTGGCCAGGATCGCGCCAAGCGGAAAGCCGCCGCCGATCCCTTTGGCTATGGCCATAATATCGGGCTCTATGCCTGCGTGCTCGTGGGCAAACAGCCGCCCGGTACGCCCAACACCCGTTTGCACCTCATCAAAAATCAAAAGCAGACCGTGCTCGTCACAGAGCGCCCGCATCAGCTGCAGGTCTTCTGCCGGGACCACTCTGACGCCGCCTTCTCCCATGACCGGCTCGACCATGATGGCGGCCGTCTCGGGACCGATAGCCGCTTGCAGCGCTTCGGGCTCCGATACGGGTATGTTGTCGAAGCCGTCTGCTGCGATGCCGCAACCTTCCAGATATTTCGGATTGGCTGCTGCGGCCAACGCCGTCAGCGTGCGGCCGTGGAAGGCGCCTTCAAAGGTAATGACCCGCCAGCGTTCCGGATGCCCATTAACATAGTGGTAGCGGCGGGCAGCCTTGATCGCGCCCTCGCACGCTTCAGTGCCGGAATTGCAGAAAAAGACCCTGTCGGCGAAGGTCGTCGCACACAAACGCTGCGCCAACCGTTCCTGACCGGGGCTCCGGTAGAGATTAGACGTGTGCCAGAGCTGCGTTGCCTGCTCGGTCAGGGCCTCGACAAGATGAGGGTGCGCATGCCCCAGCACGTTGACAGCAACGCCGGAACCGAAGTCGAGATAGCGCTCGCCGTCAGCGGCAAACAGCCAAGCCCCTTCGCCGCGCACAAAGGCAACATCCTGGCGCGCATAGGTGGACATTAATACCGGGGAGTTTTGGCTATTCGCTCCTGCTGCCGGCGCAGCTGTCAGGGGCTCAGTCATGCGAACTGATCCCTCCTGTACCAAATAAAAATGGCCGCCTTTGCCGGCGGCCCACGGAAGCCCATGAGATAAGCGGCATATTAGCACCTGTCAACGCAGACCGTTATGGCTCCGCGTACTTTCCGGGGTTAGCTCTATAGCAGTGTTCGGTGCTCGCCAAAACACTGCCGTACGAATCATTTGTGTTGCGAAGACGCCACGTGGCGTTGTCAACGGGTGTCTTACCCGAACCTCAATGCTTGTAGCGCGAAATCTGGATGTTGTACTGTGAAGGGGTCCGGGCACGAGATGTCGCTGAGTTGGCGACGCCACAGAGTTTTCGTCCCGCACGCGTTTGGTGGCTGAGTAGCGCCCCTTTTGTTTCGCGTGAGTTTGTCAAGCGTACTTCCAAGTAGCGTTCGTAATCCGATTGCGTCGGCATGAGTTCCGCTCATTGCGCGCCTTATAGCGCGTTTTCGAGCGCCATTTCGGCCGGTCGGTCTTTTTCCGCGCCCCCTTCGGGTGGAGCGCGATTGTGATGTGATTCTCAAGGGAGCGACAAGCATGGCCTGGACCGACGAAAGAGTTGAGCTTCTTAAGAGGCTCTGGTCGGAGGGGTTGAGCGCGAGCCAGATCGCCGGACGTCTCGGCGGCGTAACGCGCAACGCAGTCATCGGCAAAGTGCATCGGCTGGGATTGTCCGGTCGGGCAACGACTTCGCGGATAAAGTCGCACCGCCCGCGACCCCGCCTGGCAAACGCTGCCAAGCGGCAGACCCGTCCGGCCCGTTTTCCGACCAATGGCAATCCTGCTGTCCGTGCACTTTATTCTCCGGACGCCGAGCCATTCACCCCAACCGTCGAAGAACTTGTAATTCCGATGGCTGAACGCAAAAGCATCCAGACACTGACTGGATCGTGCTGCCGTTGGCCAATCGGCGATCCGCAAACGGCTGAGTTCCATTTCTGCGGGAAGGATAAAGTTCCTGGTCTTCCGTACTGCGAACACCACGCCCGGCGTGCGTTCCAGCCGCCGCAACCGCGGCGTCGCGAGCGCGAGCAGGTCGAAACAGTTCGTGTTGCCTTGGCGCGCAATGAAGCCCGCAATGAAACGGAAACGACTGACGCCTGATTTTGTTTAGAGGGAATTTTGCCAGCACCTCTCAGTGGGCGCTAGGCAGCGGGGGAAGGTTGGTTGCCTACGGGCAACCAACCTTTTTTATTCAAGGATCGGCCGCATCGCTCAGCTGGCGACCCGCGCCAAGCGTGCTCCGCTGCGCGCCCGGCGGCGAACCTTTGCATAGCGCCGGAAGCTCTTGAGGCTCATGCCGATATCATGCTGTATCGCCAGCATGGACGGCGTGACGAGCAGCACGAGCAACATGCCGAAGCCAAGCCCATAGCCGAGTGACAGCACCGTCGGCTTCAAGAACAAGGCTTGCCGGCTTGTTTCAAACGCCAGCGGAGCCAAACCGCCAACAGTTGTTGCCGTTGTCAGGAAGATCGCCCGCAAGCGGTCGCACGTGCCGTCGACGATTGCACTCGTCATGTCCTGGCGCGTGGCACGCTCATCAACAGTCGTTACGAGTACGATGGAGTCATTGATGATGATACCCGCCATCCCGATCAAGCCAACGACCGAAAACATGCTCATCGGGACATCGTGCAGCCAGTGCCCCCAAATCGCGCCAATAAGGCCGAACGGAATAACGAGCATTATGGTAGCGGGACGTGTCCAGGACCCGTTCACCCAGGCCAACACGGCGTAAATTCCCACCATCGCCAGGAGGAAACCGGTCAAAGCCTCGGTGAAGAACTCTCCCTCCTGCTCGGCTAGCCCTCCCATGGACCACTCCACACCGAACTGGCCCGCGATCCCGGGAAGGATTTCATCCCGCAAAGCTCTCATGACTTCTTCCGCGGCGACGGCATCATCAGGGAGATCACCGGAGACGGTTACGCGACGCAAACCGTTCTCGCGGCGGATTGATGAGAAGCCATGCAATTCCGTGATCGTGGCGATCTCATTGATCGGAGCAAAACCGCCATCGGGGATGGGCAAAAAGGCTTGATGCAAGAAATCTCGGCCTGTGTCGGCGTCGGACAGCCGAACCCTGGCTATAATCTCGCGCGATCCGCGTGCCAGCGTGACGGCCTCGATACCGTCGAGGCGTTCGCGCAATGCCCGGGCCACCGTCTCTGTGGTGAAGCCCAATGCTTCGCCTTTCGGCGTCAAGGTCACGACGAGTTCTGGCTTATCATATGCCAGATCGTCTTCGACGCCGGTGGCTGCAGGGAATCTCGCGAGGCTGGCCTTCAGCGCTTCTGCGGCTGATTTCAAGACGTTTTCATCAGATCCAGCGAGAAGGACGCTGATGTCATCGCCGCCCGGCCCGGATCGGTCCCCGCGTAAAGCGAGTGTCTCCAAGAATGGTGTCGGGCGGACTTCCGCTTCCCAGTCGGCAATAAACTGAGCGGCGGAATAAGGACGCAGATCCGGATCAATCAGCTCGATATCGTAGCCGGCCAACTGATCGGGTTCCTTCGTGTCCGCCCCCTTCAAGCCGCGCCCGGTATTCCCGCCGAGTTTAGCGAGCGCCATTTTCACGGGAGCCGTGCCGTACTCCTTCTCATAGCGGTCATTCACCGCCTTCAACGCTCGGTCCAGTTCGGCAATCATCGCCCGGGTGTCGGCGCGGGTGGCCCCTTCCGTCATCGCGAGGTTGGCCCGCACGGTCGGGCGCTCCGGCGATGAGAAAAAGCGCCAGGTCACTGTACGATCCATCAGCGCCGTCACCGAGAAAGCCAGCAGAAGGACGGCAGCGGCGACGACGGGATAACGCAACGTCATCACGATACGCATCAATGGCCGGAATACGCGTTCGAGAAACCATGCAAAGCCCCGGTTTACGTATTCGCTCGGCAGGTCGATGAAAGAGCGCTGACCTGTATGCATCAAGGCGTGCCGCATGTGGGCTGGCAGGATCAGGAACGACTCCATCAGGCTTGCCAGCAGAACGACCGCAACGGTGAACGGCATATCCGAGAGCATGCGGCCAAAGCGTCCCCCGATCAGGGAGAGCACACCGAAAGCGATGACGGTCGTGATCGCAGCTGAGAACACCGGCGCGAGCATGCGTTCTGCCGCCGTTGTGGCAGCCACCGCAGGCGAGAGCCCCTTACGTGCGAGGTGGTCGGAGTGCTCGCCGATAATGATGGCGTCGTCGACAACGATGCCGAGGCAGATGATCAACGCAAACAGCGAGATCATGTTGAAGGTGAAGCCGAAGGCGTACATCAGGCCCACGGTTGCCGCCATCGCGACGGGGATGCCCGCGGCCACCCACACCGCCGTGCGGGCGTTGAGGAACAGGAATAGCAATACGACAACGATGGCCAGGCCGGTGATGCCGTTGTCAATCAGCAGGTCAAGACGGTCGATGATTTGTTGCGCCCGCGGATGTGCGAGGAAGACCTTTACGCCCTCCGGAAGCGTCGGTTGAAATTCTGCGATCGCGGCTTCCACTTGACGCTGCATGCGGATGGCATCGCCGTTGGCATCGCGACTGATGTCCAGCACCACGGCAGGGACACCCTGGTGATACATGGCGATTTCGCGATCAAGACCTTCTTCGATAATGTTCGCAATGTCGGCAACGCGGAGTTTCGTTCCATCGGGCAACGACCGCACCGCGACGGCGCCGACCGCAGAGGCCGTCAATTCCTGTGCGGCTGTGCGTATCCGTGCAGCACCTTTGTGGATTTCTCCAACGGGCTGCGTCCCGGTCTCAGATTTGATGGCGTTCGCAACCGTTTGAAGGGTGATGCCATAACGCTCGAGCGCTTCCGGGCGAACGTCGATACGGATTTCAGGGTCCGATATCCCGTCGATCTCCGTGTTGGTAATTCCCAGTTGGAACAATCGCGTCTTGAGCTGTTCGGCGTAACGCTCAAGCAATCCGATGCCAACGTCGCCAGAAATTACGACGTCGGTGACCGTGTCATGCCAACGCTTGCGCTTGATGACCGGTTCTTCGGCGTCTTCAGGCAGGTCGCGCACTTCGTCGACAGCCGCTTTCACCTCGTCCATGGCGGTTGCCATGTCCCAACCGGGCTGGAATTCGAGCGTGAATGATGCTGCGCCTTCTCGCGCGACGGCCTTTGCAGTTTTGACGCCTTCAATGGCCCGCAATTTCGGCTCGACGCGCGCGACAATCGCGTCATCCATTTCCTTGGGACCGACGCCGCGCCAAACGATGCTTACGGTCGCGGTCTCAATGGCGATATCGGGGAAGAACTGCGCACGGATACGGAGCCCAGCCACGACGCCACAGACAACAATAAGCGTCAGGAGAAGGTTCGCCGCTGTGCGGTGCCGTACGAAGTATCCAATAAAGCCGGTGTTGCTCATGCCGCCGCGATCGTGAGGTGCATTGTGCGCGCTCATGAGCGGCTCTCCCGACGCTGGAGTTGCCGCTGCAGGCGATCAACCAGGTCCTTCGGCGCGGTGGCGTTGGACAGTGCCTCAATTGTTTCCTTGCGACGCTGTTCCGACATGCGCGTGGAGCTGCGGACATGCTTGATCAGGGCGACGCGTTGCTCTTCGCTCAGTGCGACCAGGTTGTCGGGCTGAGGTAGGGCCGCGATCGGATCTGAGCTGCCGTCCTTCGGTTGCCGTCTTGGTGGCTTCACTTTGATGCCGGGACCAAGATAGGGCATGCGTGTGATCACGTAGCTCTTATCCGCTGGAAAGCCGCTGATGATGAGACCGTCCGATTGACGGCGTTTAATGTCGACCTTGACCTCTGCGAGGCGATCACCCTCGATAATAAGCATGCGCCCATCTTCAGTGGCAGCGGAGTGAGGAACCAGAGCAACGTTCTGTAGCCTTGGCTCAAAAACCTCGACGGTGACGAAGTCACCTGGACGCAACGCCGACAATGCGACGCCCTTCAAGCGCGCAAACACAGTCCTCCCGCCCTGATTGATGTCAACGACGGCAGCAGGCCGATCGAGAACGCCCTCAACTTCGACCGTATAGCCTTGCAGATCCAGACGTGCCTTGATGGGCTGGCGGAGGATCCTATCTGGCGCGTTCGGATCAATTAAGCGCGCAAATTCGCTGTTGCGCACGCGGAAAGAAACCTCCAGAGCGGTGGGATCAATAAGGTCGGCTAGCTTTTCGTTTTGCGAGACGCGGCGGCCGAGGGTGGCTGCGACCGATGTCAAACGGCCGGCAAAGGGTGCGCGGTAGCTTGTGTCACGCAGCGCGCGTTCGGCATCCTTCAATGCGATGCCAGCGCGCTCGAGGTTCTTTTGTGCGCGATCATTGAGAGCTTCACCCGCTACAATTGCCTGCGTCTTCGCCGCGAGCGACTGTTCAGCGGATGAGACCGCCATTGTCGACTCGTCCAGCGTGGCGGCTGTTACGATATCTTTCTTATGGAGTTGCTGCTTGCGCTCTAAATCCGCTTTCCGAACGTCAAGTTGAGTGCGGGCGAGATTTTCGTCGGCTCGCAGGTAGCTTAAAGCGGCCTCGGCTTCGGCGAGTTCGGAGCGCGCCTGCATAAGGGCAGCCTCGGCGTCGGTGACGCGCCGTTGCGCCGTATCGGGGTCAATGTGGAACAACAATTCACCAGCCTCGACTGCGCGACCGTCGCGGAAATTGTCAGCGATCTCAGTGATTGGCCCGGACGCAGCGGCCCGGATTTCCAGCGTCTCCCACGCGTGAATCTGGCCGTATGCAGTAATGACTGGCGTTAAATCTTGCGCTTCGAATTGACCGCCTTGCACGGAAAACTCGCGCTCTCGGGCTTGCATTTTGCGGCCTGACTTCTCGGCCGTCATCACTGAATGCACACGCCACCCCGCGACCCCCAATAGTCCCAAGGTAACGGCGACGATCATAAGCCCCGAAATTGCGCGGGTTATCAGCCGCATTTCCTTCCCCTCCATCACTTTCGCTCTGCTTAACGTCAGAGGTATGGTGATTTCCGTCGCTGGCGCAGAATTTCCGACTGATGACCAGCGTCCCGAACGAACAAAAAGTGCGCCTCATGGTTACCGGCGACGATCATGGAGGAGAAAAATGGCAGAGATCGACTGAACCCGCGTGCAATATGGTGTTCATTGGGCATTCAGGCGGAAAAGAAGCTTGCTGATTGCCGCTAATAAACGGCTTTAGACGCCGGGCGCACCTGCCCTGGGCATTGAAATTAAAAAGCAATCAATAATGTGCCACACGGGAGCCCGCATCATCCTGATGTTGGTCCCGCGTTGCAATCTTTCGTCAAAAGTGAAACTGGCGATTGGTTGTGCGCTCACCGAACACGTATCCAGCGCCGCGCACCGTGCGAATAGGGTCGCGCTCTTTGCCGCGGATTAACGCTTTGCGCAATCTTCCGATGTGGACGTCAACGGTCCGCTCATCGACGAAGGCGTTGCGCCCCCAGACGCCATCCAGCAATTGCGAACGGGAGAGGACGCGCCCGGGACTTTCCATAAGAAATTCGAGGAGGCGAAATTCCGTCGGCCCCAAGCGAACTTCCCGAAGACCGCGAGACACCTTGTGGGCGGCACGGTCGAGTTCGACCTCGGCTACGCGAAGAACCTCGGCCGTCCGTTCCGGTGCAGCTCGCCGCAGAATGGCCTTCACGCGTGCCATCAGTTCAGGAAGCGAGAAGGGCTTGACCACGTAGTCGTCGGCGCCGGTAGAGAGACCACGAATGCGGTCAGCTTCCTCGCCGCGCGCGGTCAGCATGACGATGGGGACGTTACGCGTCTCGGCTTTGGACCGCATCCGACGGCACAGCTCAATGCCTGACACTGACGGTAGCATCCAATCCAGAACCATGAGATCGGGCAGTTCCTCAGAGACCATAATCTCTGCTTCCTCACCGGTTTCGGCGTGGCTGACCCGATAGCCCTCGGCTTCCAAATTGTAACGGAGGAGTTCAGCAAGCGGAAGTTCGTCTTCTATGATCAAGACCTTAGCTGACATGATCCAATTTTCCGGTCATTGAGCGATTAGGTATGCGACCCGTTTACTGCACCCTGACTCGTGATCAGCGTCGTACTGGTGTCGTCACTCTTCGGCCTATCGTCGGATATGGCCTCGCCGCTGACCAAGAATTGGATGGTCTCAGCGATATTGGTTGTGTGATCTCCAACGCGCTCAATGTTCTTAGCGCCAAACAGAAGATGCGTGGAAATCCCGATGTTGCGCGGATCCTCCATCATGTAGGTGAGGAGTTCGCGGAACAAAGAGTTGTAGACAGCATCGAGTTTCTCATCATCGCGCCAGACCGCAAGCGCGCGCTCGGCATCGCGCTCCGCGTAGGCATCGAGAACGTCGTTAAGCTGGCTGAGCGCGAGTTCCACCATATGACGCAGCCCCGTGATCAACGGCTTGGGATGGGGCTGACTGGCGATGGCGTGCGCGCGCTTTGCAATGTTCTTCCCGAGATCGCCAATGCGTTCGAGATCGCTCGCGATACGCATGGCCCCGAGGATATGGCGGAGTTCCCCAGCGCTCGGTTGACGCCGGGAGATCATCGCGACGACTTTCGCCTCGATGCCCCGCTCGAGGGCGTCGATCTGCCGATCGGTTTCGACCACCTTCTCGGCGAGATGCGGGTCACGCCGCTCCAACGCATCGAAGGCAAGGCCGAGGACGTGCTCAGCCAAGCCACCCATCTGGGCTATCGATTTGTCGAGGAGGGCAAGCTCCTCTTCGTAAGATTTCACGGTTTGCGATGAATCGCCGACCATGATCGCTCTTCTCCTTTTGGCAAACCACCCCCCTGGGGTCTCGCCGCCAATATCGCGGGTCAGTTCCCGGCCAGTTTAGGCTTAGCCGAAGCGTCCCATGATATAATCCTGAGTCCGCTTGTCCTGCGGGTTTTCAAAGATCTGCTCTGTATCGCCCACTTCCACGAGATAACCGATGTGGAAGAACGCCGTCTTCTGCGAGACGCGACGCGCCTGCTGCATGGAGTGCGTCACGATTACGATCGTGTAGTTCTGGCGCAGTTCATGGATCAGTTCTTCAACCTTCGCTGTTGCGATCGGGTCGAGTGCCGAACAGGGTTCGTCCATGAGGATAACGTCTGGGGTCGTGGCGATGGCGCGAGCAATGCAGAGACGCTGCTGCTGGCCGCCCGAGAGACCCGTACCGGGCTCATGGACGCGATCTTTGACTTCTTTCCAGAGACCCGCCTTTTCAAGGCTCGTTTCAACGATCTCTTCGAGGTGGGTTTTGTCGCGAACGAGGCCGTGAATGCGCGGCCCATACGCAATGTTGTCGAAGATCGACTTGGGGAATGGATTCGGTTTCTGGAAGACCATGCCAACGCGGGCGCGCAACTCCACGACGTCGAGATCGCGATCGTAGATGTCCTGCTCATCGAGTTCGATCTTACCAGTTACCCGGCAGATCGGGATCGTGTCGTTCATGCGGTTTAAGCAGCGCAGGAACGTTGACTTACCGCAGCCCGAGGGGCCAATCAGCGCCGTCACGGAGTTGCGCGGAACGTCGAGGTTTACATCAAACAGAGCCTGCTTGGCACCGTAGAAAACGCAAACATCACGCGCCGTGACCTTTGGAGCTTCGCCGTTGGCGACGCCGCTCATAGGTGCGGTTTCCGCCGTTGCGCTGGTTGCAATCTGTTCCATATCAGCCGCCAATCTCAATTACCATTTCCGTTCGAATTTGCGCCGCAGGTAGACGGCCGCTGCGTTCATCACGAAGAGGAACATCAGCAGGACAATCGTCGCGCCCATCGTTCGCTCGACGAACCCGCGCTCGGCGGAACTCGCCCACATGTAAATCTGCACCGGCAAAGCCGTCGCCGGGTCCAAGGGCGTTGTCGGATAGTCGACAACGAACGCCACGAGGCCGATCATCAGAAGCGGTGCAGTCTCACCAAGCGCTTGAACAAGACCGATGATGGTTCCCGTTAGAATACCGGGCAGCGCCAACGGCAGTACGTGGTGGAACAAGGTCTGCATCTTCGACGCGCCAACACCCAGCGCAGCCTCCCGGATTGATGGCGGCACAGCGCGAATAGCGGCGCGCGTCGCAATGATCACGGTCGGCAGTGTCATGAGCGATAGCACGAGACCTCCGACCAGGGAAGCTGATCGTGGCAGGCCCATAAAGTTAATAAAAACCGCCAATCCGAGCAGGCCAAACACGATGGACGGGACCGCAGCGAGGTTGTTGATATTAACCTCGATGATGTCGGTAAACGTGTTCTTTGGCGCGAATTCTTCCAGGTAGGCTGCGGCCGCTACACCGATGGGAACCGCAACGAGTGCCACAATCAGCATCATGAAGAATGAGCCGATAAGCGCGACGGCGAGGCCGGCGGTTTCCGGCTGGCTAGATGCGCCATAAGTGAAGAGGCCTGTATTGAACTGCTTCTCCAGGCGCCCTTCGGCTATAAGCTTGTCGATCCACGCCAACTGCTTGTTGTTGAGCTGGCGACGCTCCTCGGGGGTGTTGCGATCGATCGAGCCCTTGATAAGGGCATCCACCTCACCGTTGGCGAGAACCCAGACGGGCACGGTCTGACCGATCACGCTGCGATCCGATTCGATCTTGTTGCGGATCTGCACATCAACGCCGCGAGACAGCAGACCGCGCAAATCTCGCTTCTCTGGGCGTGTGGGACTTTCCAGACCGAGCGTACTCTGAAGGGCGTCGCGCGCCATCTTCGTGTAGTCGGCTACACGGATCGACTGTTCAGTAATTTGGCCATCTGCGTCCTGAAAGTCCGCCTCGTTGAGCGCGACATCCAGCTTAATGTTCGTTTGCAGGAATGCCGTCCAGCCTTGAGAGATAATCGAGTAGAAGAGCACCACGAGAAAGAAGAGCGCTATGCCCAAAGCACCGAGCCCGTATGCCTTGAACCGCCATTCCGCTGCGTAGCGGCGCTTGAGCATAGCCGGATCATTGAGCTTACGACCGTCGGCGGCCGCGTGCAGGGTATCCTGTGTCGTCGCCATTATTCGTACTGCTCCCGATATTTGCGCACGATATAGAGCGCGTAGACGTTAAGGGCGAGCGTGATCACGAACAACGTCAGGCCGAGTGCGAACGCAACCAGCGTTTGCGGGCTGTTGAACTCAAGGTCACCGGTCAACTGACTGACGATCTTGACGGTGATTGTGGTCACCGACTCGAACGGGTTGAGCGTGAGGTTCGCCGCGATACCAGCGGCAAGCACGACGATCATCGTCTCGCCGATGGCGCGGGACGCCGCCAAGAGGACCGCACCCACAATACCTGGCAAAGCAGCAGGCAGGACGACCTTGCGGATCGTTTCCGATTTCGTCGCGCCAAGGCCGTATGATCCTTCGCGCAGCGACTGTGGCACTGCGGAAATAATATCGTCGGACAGCGACGAGACGAAGGGGATGATCATGATCCCCATCACGATGCCCGCCGTCAGCACACTCGAAGCGGCAATATCCAGACCCACCATGGCGCCTGTGTCGCGTAGGAACGGTCCGAACGTGATCAATGCGAACAGGCCATAGACGATGGTGGGGATGCCAGCGAGGATCTCAAGCAGCGGTTTGGCAAAGCCACGGAACTTCGGTCCGGCGTATTCCGACATGTAGATCGCCGAATACAGCCCAATGGGAACCGCCACGGCCAGAGCCACAAAGGAGATGAAGAGCGTGCCCCACAGCAAGGGCAGAAGGCCGAATTGACCGCTGGCACCACCTTCGCGACCTGCGGACGTAAAGCGTGGGTCCCAGACAGTTCCGAAGAAGAAGTCGAAAGTGGGGACAGATTGGAAGAAGTGGATCGTTTCAAAGAGCACCGAGAACACGATCCCAACAGTCGTCAGAATCGCGACCGTCGAGGCTCCGATAAGGGCCGCGAGAACCACCCTTTCAACTGTGTTTCGGGCCCGCAGGCGTGGCCTAATTTGCGTGAAGCCGTAGACAAATCCAGCCAATGCGGCGAGTGCGGCGAGGCCAGTGATCAACCAGCTGCTCGTATGTCTGTAGATGACCTCGTCGTAGGCCGCAGAGATTATGTAGGGTTCAGGCTCCGCCCCCAGAATCACGCCTTTTTCCTGCAGTAGGCGTTGCGCCTCTAACATGGGCGTAAACCCGAGGCGGGCATTTTCTATGGTTTTGAATTCACTCTGAGACAGTTTTGGCAGGCCTTCGGCGACGGAATTAATGCGGCCCAATGTCAGCGACATCAGTGCATCGTTCTCTACCCCGGCAGCGTGCGCCGGCAATGAGGTCTCGACCAAGTGGCGGATGACTGGCTGCTCTGCGGCAGCCCATATGATCGTTAAGAAAAGTGCGGGAAGAACGGTCCAGATCGCAAGGTAGGAACCATAATAGCCGGTCCGCGAATGCAATTTCGCGACATCACCGCCTGTAGAAGCGCGGCACCGGACGATACCGACGATGTAAGCAAGGGCTGCTGCTATCAGCAATCCGAGTAGGATCATCGAGGTAGACACACGACCCCCTGTGCAAAATATGCCTTCGCCATCGTTTTCACTTTTCCCATTCGGGTCTCTTACCCGGGTCAACCCGGGCCGCGACTTAACCAGCCAGCGACCCGGATCGAAATGCCATGTCAGACATCGCCAGAGGCGGGGCCAAGCTACTCAGGGCAGCCCTGCCCCACCTCCCGGCGAATTACATGATCTCTTCTGACTTGACGGCCTTCTGCAGCTCATCAAGTTCATTCTTCGGCATTGGAACGAGACCGTACTCAGCGAGCGGGCCGTCAGGACCGATCATCTTCGTCGACGTGAAGAATTCGACGTATTCCTTGAGACCAGGGATCGTGCCGATGTGCGCTTTCTTAACGTAGAAGAAGAGCGGGCGCGAAACCGGATACTTGCCGGTCGAGATCGTCTCAACGTTTGGCTCAATGCCGCTCATCGTAGCGACCTTCAGCTTGTCGGTGTTGTTCTCGTAGAACGACAGACCGAACACGCCAACGCCGGTCGGGTTCGACTGAAGACGTGCGAGCGTTTCGGTATAGTCACCGTCGATGTCGACCGTGCCGCCATCCTTACGGACCTTGAAGCAAGCTTTCTCAGCTGCCTTTTTGGCCTTCTTCTCGTCGTCGCCAGCGGCAGCCTTGTGCAGGTCGTAAGCGCCAGAAGCCTTGCAGCCTTCTTCCATAACTTTCACTTCGAAGACTTCGCGCGTGCCGTGCTTTTCGCCTGGAATATAAGCAACGATGTCCCAATCAGGGAGCTTTGCGTTGACCTGCTTCCACTTCTTGTTCGGGTTGTCTACGAGCTTGCCGTCAACGGGAATCTTGTCAGCAAGAGCCAGATAAACGTCCTTAGGCTCAAGCGCCCAGGCGTCGCCCTTCGCGTCCGTCGCGAAAACGATGCCGTCATAACCGAAGCGGATTTCCATGATGTCCTTAACGCCAGCTTCGGCGCAGGCCTTCACTTCGGCGTCTTTGATCTTGCGCGAAGCGTTCGCGATGTCGATCGTCTTCTCGCCAAGGCCCTGGCAGAACTGCTTGAGACCAGCTGAGGAACCACCGGATTCGACAACCGGCGTCTTGAATTTGTCGTAGGTCTTGCCGAATTGCTCGGCAACGATGTTCGCATAAGGCAGAACCGTCGACGAACCCGCAATCTGAACCTGGTCGCGTGCCGAAGCCGCATTGGCAAACGCGAATGAGCCAGCGACAGCAACTGCTGCCGTCATGGCGAAGAACTTATTGTTCACGCTGATCTCCCTGAGTATCCGGGGTAACTGCGGAACCGGCGAACCGCCGATCTCGCCCAGCGCCCTCTGCGCCGGCAGGGCGAGTCGTACTCCAGGGGTACTTAGGTTTTATGACAGCATAAATAGTTGTTTTATTTTGCGTTTTTCAGGCGCTTGAAAACCCGATGTTTTCAAGTTTCTTGCGGACCTAGTTCATTAAAGATCACCGTGAAGGTCGAACCCTCACCAACGTTGGAAGCGATGCGCAATTGGCCACGGTGGCGAAGCACAATATTCTTAACAATTGCAAGGCCTAAGCCGGTCCCGCCTTTTTCCCGGCTCGACGTGACGTTAGCCCGGTAGAAGCGTTCGGTTAGACGCGGCAGGTGTTCGGGCGCGATTCCCACGCCGTTGTCAGCGACATCAACTTTGAGGCGTGCCGCACGGTTCCCTTGGCTTTTTTCACGCGTAACGGACACCCGCACATACCCGCCTTCGCGGCCGTATCTGACACCATTCTGGACAAGATTTTGAAGAACTTGAACAATTTCGTCTCTTTCGCCCTGTATGCGGGCGGGACCTTCGAGCTTGTTCAGCTCAATGGCTATTTTTTGGGGCGTCGCCAAAGGTTCGAATGTTTGCACGATGTAGGTCGCGACTTCGTTGAGGTCGACAACATCCTTGGGAGGCAAGTGCAAGCGCATCTCAATGCGGCTCAATGACAGCAGATCATCTATCAAGCGCGTCATGCGCTGCGCTTGCTTCCACATGATGCCGAGGAAGCGCTCCCGCGCCTTAGCATCGTCGCGTGCAGCTCCTTGAAGGGTCTCGACGTACCCGAGCAATGACGCGAGAGGTGTGCGCAATTCATGGCTCGCGTTGGCAACAAAATCGACGCGCATTTGCTCGATCTTGTCCTGTTGCGTCAGATCCCGAAACGTTACGAGCAATGCTGGCAAAGTCGGGTCGCGGCTGGCGCGCGACAGTACCGAAACGGTTGCCTGGATGCGGCGATTTACCGGAACACGATCTACGAGATGCACAACGACAGGCTCTGGACTGGCCGTCGGCGCATTGCCGTATTCGCCGACCGCGTCCATCAATTCGGGATTGCGACAGACTTGCGACAGGGCGAGACCATCGCGCGTCCTTGGAAACAAGTCCGTCATTAGTGCATTGTGGTGAACGATGATGTTGTCCGCGTCCAGTGCGAGAGCGGCAACGGGCAGCGCATCGATGACTGCGCGCCAGGACTGGTAGTTTCCTGAGTCGTTTGAGGTTTCTTCTTCCCCGCTTTCGAGACTTTTCGGTGCGGGCGGGAAAATAGCTGCTGCGAAAGCTATGCCCTCCAAACCGGTGCCGGTCGACAAGATGCACCATAGGGTGGCCACAACGGTAGCCAGCAATAGTGCAAGATTACGTGGCGACAGCATTTTTTAAACTTTCGTTGGGTCGCAAACCGTTAACCCGCTCTCGCGGTTGGCTTGTATTTCGATATCGTTTCATCTCATTCCAAGACATAGTTCAACTTTGGATGGCTTAAAGTCCTAGCTAACCTCGTTTCCAATCAAGGTCTTGGCCGCGAACACAGACCGAAGCGACCATTGTGAAGTACCAACATGACAGGCGAACGTCGGATTACAGAAGTGGTAAACTTAAGATGACAGGAAAAAAGATCGTCGCGCGAGCCAAGACTGGAAAAGATGAAATGAATAAACCGGCGGTGGCGATCGATATCGAACAACCCAACCTTCCGGACGGCTTTAACGAGATCGCACTCAAGTCCGGCGGATATCCTTACGACACGCCGCTTAAACGCAAAGTCTACGACGCTGAACTCGACGCGTTGCATTATGAGTTGGTCAAACTGCAAACGCACGTCCGAAAAACAGGGATGCGGCTCGTCATTGTCTTCGAAGGGCGTGACACAGCGGGCAAGGGCGGCTGCATTCGGCGATTTACGCGGCACCTCAATCCTCGGCACGCCCGGGTCGTCGCTTTGTCAAAACCGAATGAGACAGAACGTGGTCAATGGTATTTTCAGCGCTACGCCAAACACATGCCAACGCGTGGCGACATCGTACTGTTCGACCGCTCCTGGTACAATCGCGCCGGCGTTGAGCGCGTCATGGGGTTTTGCACAGAAGACGAACTCGCCGATTTCTTACGGGAAGCTCCGCAGTTCGAAGGCATGCTCGTGCGCGACGGTATATGTCTTCACAAGATTTTTTTAACGATCGGGCGGGAAATGCAGCTGAAGCGTTTCCATGAACGGCGGCATAATCCGCTCAAACAATGGAAGTTGAGCGATATGGACAAGGCCGCGGTCAATCTCTGGGACGAATATACAGAAGCGAAAGACGAGATGTTTCGCTTTACCCATATCAACATGGCACCATGGACCGTTGTCCGATCCAACGATCAGCGCCGCGCGCGGCTAGAGGTAATCCGCTATATCCTCTCGCGGCATGACTACGAGGATAAGGACGCCAAGGCGATCGGGACCGTTGATCCGCTCATCGTGGGAAGCGACACCAGCTTCCTGCATGGCAGCTCAAAAGATGCGCTGAAAACGAAAACTACCTGATGCAGAAAACGGGACAGCGCAGGACGGACGTGAGCGATCTGCAATCTTCGTAAGGCAGGACCGACCCGCCGTGCTTCGCGATGAGGAAACTCGCGGACATGGCACCTACGCGTCCCGCGATGGAAGAAGCCGGAGCGCTCGTCGTATCATTCAACATAATGCTGCAGCGTTTATTGTCGGCAACCAGCAACCGCGCCTGGGCCTCTAGCCAATGAAGCTCATCGTCTCCAGCGGTGGTCAGCAGGAGCTTGATCTCAGCCCCCGTGATAGCCGCGAGGCGTTCGGCCGTCCGCAGCATTGTAGACATCCGGTCTTCGTCTTCGACGGTGACAACGATGGGGCCCTTTGAAAGGCGCGCTCTGCGGGGCACGGTCACAACGCCCGTCGCATCCTGGACGGCGTCGAGGATGCGACCGATCTTTTCGCTGCCAGAGCCATCCATAGGTTCCGACAGAACAACCACATTCCACGGACCTAAGACGGCACAACAGCGAACGAGTGCTGCAATGTCGTCATCGCGTACTGTCTGAACCCGCGCCTCAACGCCCGCAACAGTCGCTGCCTTGGTTATGTGGCGGCGCTCTGCCTCGTAGAGAGCGCGATGTTGACGCTGCAGATCGCCAGCATCCAGCCCATGGACAGCCCCATCGGCCAGGGCAATCTCATGCGCGAATGTGTGACCGGCGAGCGCTAAAATCTGCCGGTTTTCGACGAGCAAGCCTTCAAGTTCGGAGCGGTAAGCCTTGGCGATGTGTAAGGCTACCTTAAGGGCGGCATCGTTTGCCGCCGGGCTGTAGCCACAGTGAAGGACGACGCGACCTCGCGCTTCCCCCGCCTCGGCGACGTGCACGATCATGGCCGGGGCTCCGTCTCAACCGGCGGTACGGCAAATTGTGATTTAGTGCGTTGATTGAGCTGCTGAAGCTGATCGTCGATGTGCCGGTAGGCGTCCCCCTCAGCGAACCCACCGTCGGTTTCGCGATATCCTGCCGAAAGTCCCGTTATGGTTGCAACGCATTCAGTGACGGTCGCAGCAGGCCAAACAGCAAACGTACCGGCTTCGACAGCATCGACGATGTCCTTACGCAACATCAGGCCGGAGAGATTGGCTTTAGGGATCACCACACCCGCATCACTGTTGAAACCGGCTGCGCGGCAGACGTCAAAGAACTCCTCGATTGCGGTGCTCACGTCGCCCGTCGGTCGGACGTGTCCAGATGGGTCGAAGGTTCCAGCTATGGCTATCGACGACGACAGGGTCCATTCGCCAATTGCCGCGAGAACGGCAACCAATTCCGCACAACTCTCTTCCTCGCAGCTGGCACTCTCACCATCAATGAGAGCGGAAAGCGCGATGCGATGCCGGTGGCCGAACTCGGACGCCAGGTATGCGATCACTTTGCCAGCCTCGCGCGTGCCCGATACACCGGTGAGGACTTTGACGTCGAGCGTGTCTGCTCGTGCGAAAGCGGGAAGGACCCGGGCTGAAACGCGCTGGAGCCGCGGCCCCGCGCCATCGGACTTAAGCCCCACGACGCTTCCAATGGCTGCTGGCTCAGGAAATGAGGCTGTCTTCCTCGCGCTCCCGCTGGAGGAGCCCTGAGCCGCACGGGCCTCAACAATATCGTCACGACTGATAAGCTTGCGTGACGCGGCCGCTCTTCGCGCGTTCGCGTGGTGTAGAATGCTGGCGAAATCGCGCACGCACAACGACAATAGACCCGCATCGCGCGCGTTGCGCGAGGACAACTCAATCAATTCCGCGACTGCGCCGGGTTCCAGTGGTTCAACGGCCTCGCGTCCAATCAGCCCGGCTATCGTGCGGGCCATTGCACGCTCCGTTTCGGGGGTCCGCTCGACAACGTCCGCGAACGCCACGCGCACGTTGAATAGCTCCGCAAAGCGCGGATCGACGGACAGGATCTGTGCGAGATGCTCGGCATCGCTCAGCAGCACAACTTTGACGTCGAGCGGGATCGCGGGCGCTAATGTTGAGGAAGAGGAGCCATCGCCCGCCAGAGCCGAACAAACCGCCCCTGCCTGTAACGCGGCCAACAGCCCCGGCCAGGCTTGGCCTGATGCCGTCAAGGCGCGCGCGTCGAGCAACAGAAACCCGCCGTTCGCATAGTGCAACGCACCGGGTACGAGGCGCATATGCGGGGCTAAAGTCCCGCTCGCTATTTCGCTGCCAAACAAGCTCGTGGCGTTCGGCGCCGGCTCCTGGACTACGGGCGCGGCATTCGCGTCAGACGCCCAACTTACGAAAACATTTACGCGGTAGCGGTCGAAGCGGGCTTCATCGATTGAGTTCGACAGATCCGCGTCGAGAATATCCGTGAGATCGATCGTCGGCAAAAAGTGGTTCGCATTGGCGACGACATCCGCTTCGACTCCAGAAAAAAACTCCAAAACCTCCGGATGCTCAGCAAATAGCTCACGCGGTTCGGAAAGCGCAGCCCGAACAATACTGGCTATCACCTCCCGATTGAGCTTCGTCAAACGCGCGCGGCGTTGACGATCTATTTGCGGTGCTTTTTCCAGAAGCTCTGCGAGGTCCGCTTCGAGCGCCGTGATGTGGGCGCGCACATCCGCCTGCATCGTCGGTGGCATATTGGAGAAGGTTTCCTGCAGCACCACACTGCCATCATGCGCCGGGGCGACGGCGTAACCCATGGGCGTGCGCAAAAGAGCGATGCTGTGTGAGTCGGCGGTTCGTGCCAGGGCTTCAAGACCTGCCTGGTGTCTCGCCTGAAATTCTGCATCGATGGCACGCCAGCGGGCCTGATAGCTGTCGCCACGCAATGCTGAAAGAATGGCGCTGCCCATTTCGCTCATGGCGTCATTTACTGAGGTTGCGAGCACGGAGCCAAGGCCAGCAGGCAATTGCAGTGCTGTTGGCGCCTGCCCGTCAGCGAAATTCGCAACATAGACCCAATCAGACGGCGGCGGGCGCTTGGCAGCTATGGTTTGAATCTGGGCCCGGATTGCGGCAACGTCCGCAAGGCTCTCGGCGCCGGTGACAACAATATTGTGGCCTCGCGTTTTGATGCTGGCCCCGATGGCGATAGCCTGAAGTGCCTGGTCCTGCCCCAGCAGCCCCACTGGGGGTTCCAACTCAGATGTTGTCTTGAAACCTAACGTTTGCGGATTGGTCGTTCGGCGCAGATCCGCTGCTGACGCGGTGGCGGGCCGGATCGCGGGTAAGCGGTGGACGGACGCGATTTGTGAACGTTGCTCAGATCTTTCCTGCGGGGCGGGGGGGGGCGCCGGCGGCGGTGTCGCGGCCTCTACGACCTTAAGCTTGTCTTTTCTCTCGCGTTTAAAGAACATGCGTTTTGTTCCAGCCCTCGTACGTCCCGCAGCTTTCGTCCTAGCGGCAGCGTGTTCCCGTGGTCTTCTGGGACACGACGCAGCCGCGCCTCACGCGTTTTGAATAGGCGCAGCCCAAAGCGGAGCTGCGCAAATTGATGAAGTCCGTTTGCACTTGGGGATGGCGTCTAAATGACAATTGCGGCGAGACACCCATTTTCGCCAAAAAGCGAACCACCGTGTGATGGGCGTCAATCGCCTGCGGCGGCTGATATCCAGCGTGGGACCATTCGCGCTTTGCGTGCAAGCGGACTCTCCGCGGTTACTGAATTGCCACTTGCGAATGGTCGTAGGGCCGATGTCGTGGGCGTTTCCGACAAGGGGCAGATCTGGATCGTCGAGATCAAATCCTGCCTCAATGATTTTCGGACCGACCAGAAGTGGCAAAGCTACTGGGATTATTGCGACCGCTTATGGTTCGCCGTGGGACGCGATTTTCCTGTGGATGTGCTGCCGGAGGAAGCCGGTCTGATCATCGCCGACCGGTTCGGCGGCGAGATCGTCCGCGAAAGTCTCACGCAAACGCTGTCCGGCGCCAGGCGCAAAGCGATGATGCTGCGGTTCGCGCGAACCGCAGCTGAACGACTATCCGTTCTGGCAGATCCCGATCTCGTATCGCGCGCAGACGCAGCCCGCAGCTAACTTTCCAGCCTTACTTGGGCGCGCGTTTCGCGAGAATACGCTGGAGCGTACGGCGGTGCATGTTCAGTCGGCGTGCCGTTTCCGAGACATTGCGATTGCAAAGCTCATAAACCCGCTGGATATGCTCCCAGCGCACGCGGTCTGCTGACATTGGATTTTCTGGTGGCGGCGCCTGGGTGTTGGCGGGGGCGAGCAACGCGTCTGTTACTTCATCAGCATCAGCGGGCTTCGCCAGATAATCTACAGCACCAAGCTTCACGGCCGTAACGGCCGTCGCGATGTTTCCATAACCGGTCAACACGATGGCGCGTGCATCAGGGCGTAGACGCGCTAACTCAGCAATGACATCAAGCCCGTTACCGTCATCGAGCCGCATATCAACGACAGCGAACGCTGGGCTCGATTGGCGGATCAGATCGATACCTTCCGAAACGGAATGCCCCGTCCGGACATTGAAACCGCGGCCTTCCATGGCGCGGGCCAGACGCTGTAAGAACGCCTTGTCATCATCAACGATGACCAACGACACGTCCTCCGGCAGTTCGTCCTGGCGAAACGACAGATCCTCGTTCACGGTCACTGGCTTTCAGTCCTTCTCATCAGCGGTACTATAACGCAGTTTCGTGCGCGACCAAATCCCGGCCTACAAATATGGTGTCCGCCATTCTTGTTCATGGTTTCAATGCAGATAAACAGCTATCGTCACGTAATTTCAAGAGCTTGATTGCGCCCAAGTTGCTGGGGCTACAAAAAACGACCTCGGCCATGTTATCCTAACAATAGCTCCAGTTCCCTTGTCAGCCGTGCGATTTCCGCACTCCACAGTCGCACCAGAGCGTTCGAGCAGCGTTTTGGCAATGAAAAAGCCCAATCCCAATCCATAGGTTTTGCTACTCCGGCGGGCGGCGTTTTGGCTCTTTGTCGTGAGATAGGGGTCGCCCAGCGCGTTCAAGAGTTCGGGCGGGAAGCCGGGTCCGTCGTCAGAAATTTCAAGGACGACGTGGTCGGCATCCCAACTGGCCGTGACATCAACCCGCGAAGCAGCAAAATCGACAGCATTTTCAATAATATTGCGTACACCATAAAGAACGCCGGGTTGTCGTGCCCCAACGGGCTGTTTGGCAACGGCGTCGTCTTCAACTGCCTCCATCGGGCTCGCAATAATACGTAGCTGCTTGCCGAATTCGAGATAGGGCGAGGCCGCCTCGTCGACCAATTCGCGGACCGACTGGGTTTCGTGCATGGGGTCGGAGGCGCTGGGTTTACGCGTCAATGTCTGCAGAATCTCACGGCAACGCGCCGCCTGCGAGCGCAGCAGTGCAATGTCCTCAGCGTGAGGGTGATCAGGCCCGAACTCGCGTTCGAGTTCCTTCGTCACAAGCACGATCGTGGATAGAGGTGTTCCCAACTCATGGGCCGCGGCAGCCGCAAGCCCATCGAGGGCATGCAGTTTTTGCTCACTCGCGAGCACCAATTCGGTCGCGGCAAGAGCTGCCGACATCTCACGCCCTTCCTTCGCCAGGCGGCGCACATAGAGCGCGATGAACGTCATCCCGGCCCCCATGGCAGTGAAGATGCCAAACTTGTAGAGCACCGGAAGTTCGAACTTGAGGTTTTGATACCAGGGCAGCGGCCAGTAATCGTAGGTCAGCCAATAGGTTGCGAGCAGCGCAATCAGCCCCAGAAAAATCGTGAAGCGAGTCGGTAGCGTGGCCGCCGAAACGGTTACAGGGGCCACGATCAAGACCACGAAAGGATTGCCAATTCCACCTGTGAAATACAGGAGAGCGCTGAGCTGCAGGATGTCATAGGTCAGCAGCGCCGCAGCGACCGGAGGGGAAAGTCGATGGCTGCCGGGAAGCCGGATAGACAAGAAAACATTGAGCCATGCCGACAGAGCGATCAATGTCAGACAATGCGCGAGCGGCACCGGAAACTTCAGCCCGAAAGCAACGACCAGGATCGCTAAGAGCTGGCCGACGACCGCAATCCAACGCAGCCGAACGATCGTGGCCAAACGGACCTGACCATCGGAAATTTGTGCGAGTTTAAAGAGTTCACGCGGCTGGGCTTCTCTCAGCACCCGAGCTACTCCTAGCTTTTCCTTGCTGACCAAATTGGGAATCGGGGGAGCGGTTGCGCGGCAAGCCCTCGCTCATCCTAATTTGGCTATACCGCGTCGCCGCATCTCACGCCAGCAACCTAGAAGAAATGGGCTCAACGGCGAACCTTCTTTCAAATATCAAAGTGTCTCTCGGGAGACAGACAGCAGCCAAGGTTGCCACCAAACTGGATCCTAGCCAGATTGCATTCGCGCTTTATTGCGGATGGGACGTTCGGCTTTCGGCAAACATGCCGTCGACTATCTCACGACCGAGAGCTTTGCTGACATCGCGATAACGCTTCCGGAGAGAAGCGAATCACTTCACGCTGCAAGATGGGAACGTGGCGTCAAAACGACAGGATGACGCACAGTCCACTGACCAAATCATTTTTGTCCACCGTATGAACTGTTGCGTCGCGTCAATGAACGCATGCAAGGGAGAAACAGCACGTGCTCTATCATTGGTACGAGCTGGGCCACGCAGCTGTGAAGCCCGCAAGGGCTGCAGCAGATTCCTATCGAATGTTTTTCAACAATCCGTTCAACCCGCTCTCGCATACAGCCGTTGGGCGGCACGCTGCTGCGGCTTGCGAGGTGTTTGAACGCACAACGCGGCGCTATCACAAGCCTGCGTTTGACATCCCCACCACCCGAATCGGTGAACGAGAGATTGCCGTTCACGAACAGGTGGTCTGGCAGAAGCCCTTCTGTCGCCTTTTGCATTTTGCGCGCGATTTACCATCCGAAGTTTGCGCGCGCGATCCGCGTATTCTCGTGGTCGCGCCCATGTCGGGGCACTACGCGACCCTTCTGCGGGGCACCATCGAAGAGCTGCTCCCGAATCACGAGGTCTTCATCACCGACTGGACGAATGCGCGCGACGTTCCTGTAAGTGCCGGGCGCTTCGATCTCGATGACTACATCGACTACTTGATTGAGATGCTGCACCACCTGAATGGTGATGCGCATCTTCTCGCCATCTGCCAACCGAGCGTTCCGGCTCTCGCCGCCACGGCCATTATGGAAGCTGAGGATGATCCTTGCGCTCCACGCTCGCTCATCCTTGCCGGTGGCCCCATCGATACGCGTATCAGTCCGACAGCGGTGAACCAACTCGCTCAGGAACGCGGCACGGACTGGTTCCGTAGCAACGTCATCGAAACCGTACCTTGGCCGAGCGCCGGCTTTGGGCGCGCTGTCTATCCTGGTTTTCTCCAGCTCACCGGGTTCATGACGATGAACCTCGACCGGCACGTTAGCGCGCACAACGATTTGTTCCATCATCTCGTAACCGGGGATGGCAACTCAGCGGCAAAGCACCGGGCGTTCTATGACGAGTATCTCGCGGTGATGGACCTCACCGCGGAATTCTATTTGCAGACAATCGATGCCGTCTTCGTGCGGCACTCGCTGGCCAAGGGCCAGATGCGCCATCGTGGCCGCCCCATCGACACGAACAAGATTCGCTCAGTTGGCCTGATGACGATCGAGGGCGAGAAAGACGACATTACCGGTCTTGGACAATGCCGCGCCGCGCACAATCTCACGCCGTCGCTCGGTAGTGACCGGAAGTTTCATTTGGAAGTGCCTGAGGTTGGGCACTACGGTATCTTCAACGGTTCACGTTTCCGCTCGGATGTTGCGCCGCGAATCGCGCAGTTCGTGCGTTGTCATGATCCACGTTCGCGACACATCACCACAATGCCTGTCGATTGGCGCAAAGCTGCTGCGAAAGCGCAGCGCCACAATTCGCTGGAGATTTCGTCCGTAGCATTCACGTTCGCGCCGGCGAACGATCTCGCTCCGGATCCTATGGCTAACCGCTTACGCCGGAGCTTCCGGCCCGAGTATGCCGACGATTCCGAGCCCTCCGAGATAAGCAACGCGTATCTCGAGCCGCTTCGTTTGTGGGGGCTGCTTGGGCGCCTCATGATCGACGGCTGGTTTGGTCCTCCCGGGAAGACTGCAATAGAGAACCATGAGGACTTGGATACACACATCTCCGATTCAGCCGCCCAACATCATCGCACAGGTCGCCTCTCTTGAATCTTCCTATAATTCAATTTGCTACCGGAACACGCTCACACTTTAGATCACATTGCGCAGGCACAAACTCGTGGCGCGCAAGGCACATGCCTTGAGGCGCACTTGCAACACCGTTTCAGTTGCGTTTTGCCGATCGACTTTTCCTGCTGGTCTATTGCGGATTGAAGCTGATACGACTCGCTTGCTCGGCGCGTAGCGTTCGTGGGGGAGAACAAGGGTCAAACATATCCTGGCCCAAGTGTCGTGCCCACAAGACTGCCGTCCATCCATTAGTCTCATCGGGGGTTTGCCCATGCGGCGGAGACATGATTCCGCATCGCTGTCGCTTGATGACGCTCAGTTCGAAAATCTTGGCGCACGTGTTGAAGTACGACGCCATCCGCAAGCACGTCGCCTGACGCTGCGGGTGAGTCGAACACAGCGCGCGGTTATCGTAACGCTGCCGTCGCAATGCGAAATCAACGAGGCGAATTCATTTGTCGAACGGCATATCGATTGGGTTCGGGAACGTTTGGGCAGCATCCCCGAACCCGTGCCGTTGGTGAACCGTGCGCTGATGCCGTTGCGTGGCATTCCGCATCGGGTCGTTTTCTGCGGGCGTCGTACGGGCACCGGGTTGGTGACCCCAGTGGAGGGACCGGACTATCGCGAACTCCACGTCTCCGGTCCCTTAGAGCAAGCACCGAAGCGCTTCCGGCAATGGCTCTTCGACGAAGCCCGGCGCGACCTCGACAAGAGCGTCATCATTCACGCCAAACGTCTGGGGCTGAAGCCAAAACGCATCGCTGTTCGCGATCAGAAGAGCCGATGGGGCTCCTGCTCTTCAACGGGCTCGCTTTCGTTTTCCTGGCGTCTCATCATGGCGCCGCCGTTCGTCCTTGATTACGTTGCAGCTCATGAAGTTGCCCACCTGCGCGAGATGAATCACGGCCCTCGCTTTTGGAAGCTTGTCGCGCAGTCTATGCCGCGCATGGATGAAGCAAAGAATTGGCTACAGGTCTACGGCATGGATCTTCACCGATATGGTGCCGAACCCGACGACCTTAGAACCTAAGTCTTCTACCGCTTCGCTAGGCACTGCCGATTAGAATTCCGGCCGAGAACACCAAAGCGCCGCCGAGCACCACCTGGAACGCGGCACGCAAAAACGGTGTCTCCATATAGCGGTTCTGAATCCACGCGATTGCCCACAGCTCGACGAACACAACGACAGCTGCGATGCCAGTCGCCGTCCAGAAATGCGGGATCAGATATGGCAAGGCATGGCCCAATCCGCCGACGGCAGTCATGACGCCCGAGGCGATGCCCCTTTTTACGGGCGAGCCCCGGCCCGAGATCTCTCCATCATCTGAAGCGGCTTCGGTGAAGCCCATAGAGATACCGGCACCGACCGAGGCCGCTAGCCCCACAATGAATGTCGTCCAGGTATCGTGTGTGGCAAACGCCGTGGCAAAAATAGGTGCGAGCGTTGATACGGAACCATCCATCAGGCCGGCCAAGCCAGGCTGAACCCAGGTCAAGACGAACTGGCGATGCGCTTCGTTGTCCTCCTTTGCGCGCGCTTCTTCGTCCAGATATTTGTGCTCAAGGCGGCAAGCGAGTTTTTCATGGCTCGCCTCCGCTGCCGCCAGATCCCCAAGCAGCTTACGTGTATCCGCATCCTTTACGTGCCTGAGCGCAGCCAAGTAGAAATTGTGCGCATCGATCTCCATGTTGCTCACTTCCTGCCGGATGCGATCAATCCCAAGATTCTCGACAAGCCACACAGGACGGCGCGCGTAGTAGCCAGCGACATGCTCGCGGCGGACGAGTGGAATCGTGTCCCCGAAGCGGGCCTTGAAGCGTTCGATCAAACGCTTGCGGTGGACGTCTTCCTCAGCCGCCATGCCCTCAAAAATTGCAGTTGTATCCGGAAAATCCGCGTGCAGCCGTTCCGCATAAGTCCGGTAAATCTGCGCATCGTCTTCCTCAGACGAGATGGCCAGGGCGAGAATCTCCTTCTCGGAAAGATCCGAAAAGTGCCGCCGACCAACGGTGAATCTTGAAAACATTCGTCCTCGCCCCATCCTTATTTTAGAACCGTTCTAATAATGCCGGCATTGGGTACGTGGGGCAAGGCTCAATATTCTGCCTATTCAGTCTGGAGGCGATCTTTCGGCCTCATTTCCTTTTTGTCGGCGCAAAATGCGTCTCCCGCGACGTGAGGAAGCGTGAGGGCGGAGATTAGTAGCGGTTCTTCAGTTTCTCCGTTAGTGTCTTCAACGCACACATTCTTTTTGCGTGGCGTTTCGTGTTCACTTGCAAAAGAATGAAGCCGATCCGTAAGAGGGGTGTTTCGCGTAATGCTTCATCCATCCTCCCTCCCGGCGGTACAGAAGCCCGGCAATCTGAGAACCGTTATTGACGGTCTGGATTGGTCGAAGACGCGTGTGGGCGCCAGACACGGCTGGCCTGCCAGTCTCAAGGCTGCCGTGGATCTCATCCTTCCATCTCCCGTGCCTATGGTGATCCTATGGGGTGAAGATGGCACGATGATCTACAATGATGGCTATGCCGCAATCGCCAGACATCGACACCCTGAAGTGCTCGGCAAAACAGTCCTCGAGAACTTCCCGGAAATAGCTGACTTCCATCGCTACATTCTCGACGAGGTTTTGAGCGGAGCAAGTCTATCTTTTCACGACAAGCATTTCGTGATTGAGACCCACCACTCTCCTAGAGATTTCTGGTTCGACCTCGACTTCAGTCCTATCGCCGACGAAACTGGAAAACCGGCCGGCGTTCTTGCCGTCGTTGTCGACACGTCACCGCGCGTTCGGGCTCAACGCGCACATGAAGAGAGTGACGCACGGCTACGAATGCTTGCAGACAATATCGCCCAGTTCGCATGGACGGCGGACGAAACCGGTAACGTCTTCTGGTTCAACAAACGGTGGTATGAATACACTGGGACAGGGCCGGATGAGGTGGAAGGCTGCGGTTGGCATAAACTCCTGCATCCCGATGATGTCGATCACGTCGTTAAGACAGTTTCTCATTGCTTCGCATCTGGAGAAGCGTGGGAGGACACCTTTCAACTGCGCGGTCGCGATGGCCAATACCGGTGGTTCCTGTCGCGCGCTATGCCGATCCATGATGATGATGGCAGAATTATACAGTGGTTCGGCACCAACACCGACATCACCAAGGAGCGCGAAGCCGCGGCCACCAATGCGCAGCTTGCGACGATCGTCTCGACATCTGCCGATGCCATCATGTCACTCTCACCTGAGGGGGCTATCCTCTCCTGGAATCCTGGCGCGGAACGGCTTCTCGGTTATGGGGCCGAGGAGATCATCGGACGCTCAGAGGCCATCCTGTACCCCAACGGCAGCGAGTCTGAATTTCGCAACCTCTATCTCCAGCTTAAGCAGGGAAAGAGCGTACACCGCGACAGTGTTCGCCGTCATAAGGATGGGACCTCGGTTGACGTCGCGGTGAGTGCCGCGCCTATTCAGCGGCCAGACGGTCGCATCTTCGGTTATTCGGCGGTTCTCCAGGATATCACAGAGCGTAAGCGCGCAGACGCACGTATGCGGCTTGTGACCCGGGAGCTCTCTCACCGAACAAAGAATCTCCTTGCTGTGATTGTCTCCATGGTTCGGCAGACGGCGCGGATGTGCACGGATGTCGAGGCCTATCAAGACGAGTTGGTGCAGCGCCTTCACGCTATGTCGGCGTCACATGACTTACTTGTCGCAGAGGATTGGGCCGGTGCCTCTTTGCGCGAACTGATCGACGCGGTCCTGAAACCTTTCGGAGGTGGTTTCGTTAAAGTCGTGCAAGTTGACGCGCCGAACGCATATCTCAATGCCCATGCCATTCAACATATCGCTCTGGCACTACATGAACTCGCGACCAATGCGGTCAAGTATGGCGCGATGTCCGTTCCAACGGGCCGCGTCCACATCGGCTGGTACTTCGAGGATGACAAAGACCAGCGGCGTTTGAAGTTCACATGGCGCGAGCATGGGGGACCTCCGGTCAAGCGACCGCAGCGCACTGGCTTTGGTCACGTGGTCGTCGCACGCGTTGTTGGACGAGCACTTGAAGCTGATGTCAGCTATGAATTCGCGGAAACCGGTATTATTTGGTCGATTTCAATTCCGACCGATTTCGTCATCACAGAGGGTACTATCCGGCGCGCGGGATGAACGGGCCGCCAATCATCCGTGGTTTGATTTTCCGTTCCCGTGCGAGCTTTTCTCGAAAGAGTGCTTCGCTGCAGAGATATTCCATATTTTGCCCAACATTGGTACTCAATGAGCATGCGCCGCATTCATTCGAAGTTGCCGCGAGAGCTCTAGTGGTCCGTGGCTACGGTCCGTATCGGAGCGGAGTGCTTTATGAGTTACGTCATAGAAGTCGTTACCCTTGAGGCCCAACCAGCTCTTTCCGTTCGCTTCAGGGCGCGACCGGAGGACCTTGGCCGCAAATTTCTTGAATTGCTCCCGCAGGTTCTCGACGTCACAGAATCTCAAAACGGCGAGATGGCCGGCGCGCCTTTTGCGCGCTATCTGGACGTGGCAGGGCCTGAACTCGAGGTTGAAGTCGGGCTCCCGCTGACGACCACGCTTGAGGGCAACGGCCAGGTCCTGAGCAAACCTTTGCCAGGTGGCCCGGCTGTGATGACCTGGCACATTGGGCATTATGAAGAATTGGGTAAGGCGCACGCCGGGCTTGCTGAATGGGTCTCAACCAACCAGCGTGAGGTGGCCGGAGGGCCTTGGGAAATCTATTTCAGCGATCCCAGTGATGACGATGACCCAAAAGGTTGGCGCACACAGGTCGTGCTGCCTCTCATCCCAGAAATCAAGGCTACATAAGCAGGAGCACAGGCCGCCACGGCATGAGCCTACTCGTTGGCTTTGCGGAGTTTTGATTGCGCGAGAACATCCTGCCGTAAGGCGACGGCGTCATGACCCTCAACATCGAGAAGCTGCGCCATAACGGAAACGAGATTACGCTCCTCAGGTCCGATCGTGCCGTCGGCGTTGGCCATCTCCCAGAGTAACCGCACTACGCGCAGACGTCCCTCGCGGTCCATGCTCTTGTGGATCACGCGTGTGAATCTATGCAAATCGACTGCGTTCTCCTGCTGCGCCGTTGCCGTTTCGATGACGGCGTCCACGTCCGAGCCGGAAAGATCGAAGCTGTTGGACAGAATCTCGCGTATTTTTTTGTCTTCAATCCTGCATTGTTCGCCATCCACCTTGGCACAGTGCACGAGAAGGGCCGCGCAGGCGACGTTGAGTTCTCTTTCGTCGAGCTGTTCTACGGTCTGATTCCCGATCAAGCCGTTCAAGAAGTTTTCGATACTGGCAATCATTGTACCTCGATTCATGGCGCAGTAAGAACGCAGCGGCATAGCTCAGGTAAGTTCGAACCAGGTATGAAGCAAGCCCGGTTCAAACGACGAGCCGCCAAAATTAGAGACGCGGAGGAGCTGGAATGACGGAATTGAAAACACTGACCGGTGGCTGCCACTGTGGTGTGGTACGCTTTGAAGCCGAAGCCGATCCCAATCAGGCAATGGAATGCAATTGCTCCCACTGCCAGAGAAAGGGATTCATCCTGACGTTCACTCCGGCTGAAAAATTCCATCTACTCTCGGGCGCAGACAAGCTCACCGAATACCGTTTCAACAAACGTGCGATCGCGCATCGCTTCTGCTCGGTGTGCGGTGTTCAACCCTTCGGCATGGGAACCGGCCCAGACGGTACAGAAACAGCCGCGATCAATCTGCGTTGCATCGACGACATCGATATCGCCACGCTCTCGCCGCAGAAGGTCGACGGGAAAAGCTACTGACGCGTGCAAAAAGCGAGGCCCCGTCAAAGGAGCCCCGCTTTTGGATACGTGTGTCAGAAGCTTTAAACGTCGAGATTGCCGACCAGTAGCGCGTTTTCCTGAATAAACGCGCGACGCGGTTCGACCACATCCCCCATCAGCTTCGAGAAGATCTCGTCGGCCTCATCCAATTCGCCGATCTTCACCTGAAGCAGTGTGCGTGTTTCGCGATCCAGCGTCGTCTCCGCGAGCTGGTCGGCGTTCATTTCGCCAAGACCTTTGTACCGCTGCATCGAGATGCCCTTGCGCCCGCTTTCAAAGACCGCTTCAAGCAGATCGCGTGGTCCGAAAATGTCGATCGTACCGGACTTGCGACGCAGTTTGGCCGGTGCGGAATAGACTTCGCGCAATTGCGCATAGTGTTCGTTCAGCCTCCGAGCGTCGAGCGAGCGTAGCAGCCCCATGTCGAGGGCGTGCGCCTCGGTCACGCCGCGAACTTCCCGCGTCACTAGATATCCGTCATCGGTGAAACTGCCTTCCCAGCCCTTTTCCGTCTCGTCGGCCAGCGTATCGAGACGGCGCGCCAGCTCGTTTGCGATCTCAGCGGCTCGGGCAGGGTCGTCCAGCAAAGCAGGATCGAAGGCACCAGCAATCGTCGCTTGCTCGACCACGAATCGGGCATAGCGTGAATGCAGATCATCTAGGCATTTTGCGGTCCGACGCGCCTCTTCGACAATGGCGCGCAGGTCTGCTCCAGCCCGTTCATTGCTGGAACCGTCGATGAGTACCGTTTCTTCGAGACCATTGTTGATCAGGTAATCTTCAAGACCGCGATGATCCTTCAGATATGTCTCCGACTTGCCGCGCATCACTTTGTAAAGGGGGGGCTGGGCAATGTAGAGATGCCCTCTCTCAATAAGCTCTGGCATTTGACGATAGAAGAACGTCAACAAGAGCGTGCGGATGTGCGCGCCATCGACGTCGGCGTCCGTCATGATGATGATCTTGTGATAGCGCAGCTTGTCGAGGTTGAACTCCTCGCGGCCGATGCCGGTCCCCATTGCTGTGATCAGCGTACCGATTTCTTGTGATGACAGCATCTTGTCAAAGCGCGCGCGCTCAACGTTGAGGATCTTACCTCGGATTGGCAGCACGGCCTGATATTCGCGATTCCGCGCTTGTTTTGCGGAACCACCAGCCGAGTCACCCTCAACGATGAACATCTCGGTGTTTGCCGCGTTGCGATCCTGACATTCGGCGAGCTTGCCCGGCAAATTCGCCATGTCCAAAGCGCCTTTCCGGCGAGTCAGTTCGCGCGCTTTTCGGGCGGCTTCACGTGCCGCTGCAGCCTCGGCGACTTTCGAAACGATACTCCGAGCTTCCTTGGGATGCTCTTCAAACCATGTAGCGAGTTCTTCCGACACGGCGCTTTCGACGATCGGACGCACTTCGGAGGAAACCAGCTTATCCTTCGTTTGGCTTGAGAACTTTGGATCGGGCACCTTGACGGACAAGATGCAGGTCAACCCTTCGCGCGCGTCGTCGCCGGTCATGGAGACGCGCTCTTTCTTCGCGATTCCGCTTTCTTCGGCATAGCGGTTGACGACGCGTGTCAGTGCGCCGCGGAAGCCCGCAAGGTGGGTGCCGCCATCACGTTGCGGAATGTTGTTCGTGAAGCAGAGTACGTTCTCGTGGTAGCTCTCGTTCCACCACAGCGCGGCGTCCACCGTAACACCGTCGCGCTCCGCCCGGATCATGATGGGCTCGGGTAGGAGCGCCGTCTTGCTGCGATCCAGATATTTGACGAACGCGCTGGTCCCGCCTTCGTACATCAGCTCAACGCGGCGAACATCCGCATGGCGCCGGTCTTCCAGAACAATCTTGGCACCGGAGTTGAGGAAGGCCAGCTCGCGCAGGCGATGCTCAAGCGTGTTGAAGTCAAACTCGACCTTCGTGAACGTATTCGGGGAAGGCAAAAACGAGACTTCAGTCCCCTGTTCACCGTTCGCATCACCCACGATTTCCAGCGGCGCTACAGGAACACCATCATTGAACTCGATGAAGTGTTCTTTACCGTTGCGCCACACGCGGCATCTCAGCCACGTCGATAGAGCGTTGACGACAGACACGCCAACACCGTGGAGACCGCCGGACACCTTGTAGGAATTCTGGTCGAACTTGCCGCCCGCATGCAGCTCTGTGAAAACGATCTCGACGGCAGAGCGCTTCGGCTCGTGATCATCGTCGTCCTTGATGCCGACTGGAATCCCGCGCCCGTCGTCCCGTACGGTCGCAGATCCATCCGCATTCAAAGTAACGTTGCACATAGAGGCGTGCCCAGCGAGCACCTCGTCGACAGCGTTGTCGACAGCCTCGTAAATCATGTGGTGCAAGCCGGAGCCGTCATCAGTATCACCGATGTACATTCCCGGACGCTTGCGAACAGCCTCCAACCCCTTCAACATCTTGATGGAATCGGCGCCGTAGTCTTCAGCAATAGGGGTGTTTTCGGCGGGCATCGAGCTCATGCCGTGACAGTCCTTGAAATTGTTTCATCTTGTAGCCGGCACCCTAGCACATCGGCGCGCAAAAGTTGCGAAAATCGAGGGGGGGCAGCACAATATTAAGATAGTTTAAAATTCAATTTTTTCAATGCCTTGCATGCTCATCTGCGTAATGCTGTCGCCATAGAGATTCAGGCGTGTACCGAATGCAATCCGGCATCCGCGACTCGCAACATTGTCGCCTGCCCCGATAGTGCAGAAAATGCGCTGAGATCAGTACCCGTCATCCACGCCTGAGCCCCCAATCTCAGGATCTCAGAGAACAATCCGTCACGTCGCCTATCGTCGAGATGGGCCGTGATTTCGTCGAGCAGAAGCAGCGGTGCGGAGCCCGAATGGCGCATCGCTATCAATTCGGCTTCGGCCATAACCAAACCGATCAGCAGGGCTTTCTGTTCTCCGGTAGAGCTAAGGCGCGCCGGCATGTTCTTGGGCCCGTGAGAGACAATGAGATCCGAGCGGTGCGGGCCTTCGAGGGTACGTCCTGCGGCACGGTCGCGTTCACGCATGCTCGCGAGGCGTCGAGCATAGCTATCCTCGACATCGACGGCCGGAGCAGAGGCGAGTGCCGATTCCAAACTGCCTTCGAGTTCGATGCCACTCCAGGGAAAGGGCGAGTCGGGATCGCGTAGACGTCGCGCGGCGATGACATCGCACAGTCTGCGTACGGTCGATATCCGTGCAGCCGCGATGGCGGTGCCCGCTTCGGCCATGATGATTTCCACTCCCTCGAGCCTGGCATTGTCGCGGACACCGTCCGCCAACAGCCGATTGCGGCTCTGGGTGGCGCGCTCGAAGCGCCCTGCAAGGGAGCGAAAGCCGGGGTCGAAGCACAACACCAGACGGTCCAGAAAGCGACGGCGTTCCGAAGCCGGACCTGTAAACAGTCCGTCCATGGCAGGTGTGAGCCAAACGATCTCGACAAAGTCAGCTAGAGCGCCCGAGCCTCCCGCGGGCTCACCGTCAATGCGCACAACACGCCCCGTACCCGCACGCTGGCCCGCAGCGGCTGACGGGCTGAAACCAGTGCCGATCTCGGCCCGGCCGCTTCGGGAATTCACTCGCGCTGCGACAGCCCAGCCACCATTTGCGCCGGCCCGGAGCAAGTCAGGATAGGGCGCGCGCCGCAAGCCTTGGCCCGGCGCGAGCAAGGAAATGGCTTCCAGGATATTGGTCTTGCCCGAACCATTCAAACCGAACAGCACAATCGGTCCAGGCCCCGTCTCGATCACGACGTGGGCATAGTTGCGAAAATCGGTGAGCGAGAGCCGCTCGAGGGACAAGCTTGGAGCCATGCCTATCTCATCTGCGCTTCAGTAACGCATCCGGCACGCATAGCGTGCGGCCAGACGTAACGCAGATTTTCAACAACGGCGATCCTAGACGCGCATCGGCATGACGACGTAAAGCGCGCTGCCGTCGCTACTGTCGCGGACCATGGCTGGCGAGCCCGGGTCCGACAGCATGAAGCGCGCCTGATCGCCCTCTAGCTGGCCAGCGATGTCCAGCAAATAGCGCGCATTGAAACCGATCTCCAGGGCGCTAGCACCATAGTCGACGCCGATCTCTTCCGTGGCGCTACCGCCTTCTGGATTGTTGACCGACAGCACCAGCTTGTTGCCATCGACGTTGAGCTTCACGGCACGGCCGCGCTCACTGGCGATCGTTGACACGCGGTCGACGGCACTCATGAAATCGGAGTTGGAGACTGTTAGCTCTTTATCGTTGGCCTGCGGAATGACGCGTGCGTAATCCGGGAACGTGCCATCGATCAACTTTGAGGTCAGCGTGACCGTGCCGATCTCGAAACGCACCTTCGTGTCGCTCACGCTTACGGTTACCGAGCCTGCCGAAGCTTCCAGGAGACGGTGCAATTCATTGACCGTCTTCCTCGGGATGATGACGCCCGGCATGCCTTCGGCCCCGGAAGGCAGTGGCAGATCTACCTGCGCGAGTCGGTGACCATCGGTCGCGACCGCGCGTAGCATGGCCCCATCATCGCGTGTAGCCATGTGCAGGTAGATGCCGTTGAGATAGTACCGCGTTTCTTCCGTCGAAATGGCGAACCGGGTCTTCTCAATCAGCCGTTTCAGGTCCGCGGATGACATCTCAAACGTATGCGGCAGGGGCCCAACGGCAATGTCTGGGAAATCCTCGGCCGGCAACAACTGAAGAGCGAACCGTGAGTGACCGGCTGTCAACGTCAAGCGTTCACGCTCCGCTTCGCGCTGTAATTCGACCTGCGCGCCATCGGGAAGCTTTCGCACGATGTCGTGCAGCATATGAGCCGGCACCGTCAAAGTACCCGGTGTTTCCACAGATGCGGGTGCCTCCTCGATCACTTCGCGTTCGAGGTCGGTGGCTTTGAACGAGATGGTCGAGTCTGATGCCTTTAGCAGAACGTTGGACAAAATAGGAATAGTCGTCCGGCGCTCGACGACGCTGGTCACGTGGCCCAGGGCGCGAAGCAACTCGCCCCGCTCGATTACTAGCCGCATGGCTGATCCTCGAATCTTCTTTGTTTCAAAACCAGCCTCTCGAAAAAGACCGTAGGCCGTTTGAGAGATCACCGCGAGAAGTGGTGCATCCTGCTCGTAAAATTACTGCCTTTGTTCGGAAGGGATTCGCGCGGATCGACACTTTGATCTGATAAGCGATGTTTTTTCAAGTGGTGCCTGTGCCGTGCCGGCCCCACTCCCTTTCCAATTTTCACCTTCTAGAGGACATTAGAGGGCCCTTGGGGGCCTCCAATAAGCAAATAGCAGAAGGGTGGTGCCTCGGCACCACCCTCCCCCCGCTTAGGCCGGACGTGCATTGTGCCCTCTTCACGCCAAGCCCAAAAACGTTCTCGACGCGTCACCCTGTCTTAGTGACTGAGCAGTTTCTTCAACTCCTCAATCTCGTCGCGCAGCCGCGGATTGTCAGACAATTGCCCCTCAATTTTGCGGATTGCATGCAAAACAGTGGTGTGATCGCGGTTGCCGAAGCGGCGACCGATTTCAGGCAGCGAACGCTGCGTCAGCTGCTTTGCCAAGTACATGCCGATCTGGCGCGGCCACACAACGGAGCGATGCCGCCGTTGCGAGAGCAAATCGCCCTTCGAAACACCAAAGTGTCGCGAGATGATCCGCAGGATATCTTCAATCTTGATGCGGCGTGGCTCGATGCCCTGAACAAGATCGCGGATCACCGTTTCGGCAATATCCATCGTGATCTGCGTGCGCATGTACTGCCAATTCGCGAACAGACGTATGACCGCACCTTCCAGCTCGCGGCCATTATCGGTGAGCCGCTCGGCGAGTAACCGCAGAACTTCAGGGGCGAGAACGAAAGTTGGGTCGACCGCCTGTTTTTCCGCCAGGCGCATTTCGAGCACTTTCAGGCGAAGTTCATAGTCCAGCGAGCCGAGTTCGGTCACGAGTCCGCGTGCCAACCGCGAACGCATGCGCTCGTTCAGACGCTCAATGTGCGCGGGCGGACGCGCCGATGCGACAACCACCTGCTTACCGCCATCCAACAGTGCATTGATAATATGCTCGAACTCCTGCTCCGTCTGAGCGCCATGCATAAATTCGAGGTCGTCGATGAGCAGAATATCTACCTGCCGGAACTTTTCCTTGAAGGCCAGCGGATCTTCACTGCGCAGCGCTTCGACGAAGCGGTAGCGGAAGCCTTCCGCCGTCAAGTACAGGACTTGAGCGTCAGGCTTACGCCGCTTTACTTCCCAGGCGGTCGCGTGAAGCAGGTGCGATTTGCCGAGGCCGACAGGTGCATGGATAAACAATGGGTTAAACCCGGGGCTTACACCGGAAACAGCTTCGGCAACACGTGTTGCTGCCGCATGCGCAATGCGATTGGATGCGCCAACCACGAACGTGTCGAACGTATAGCGCGGATCAAGTGGTGACCCCTCGAAGCCACCGACGCGTGTCGGCTGCGTGGGAGGCACAAAAACTGGTGCCGCTGCATGATGGTTCGTCGCGGCCGAAGCAACCGGATGCGCTTCATAGCTTTGCGCTTGAGGCGCATCCTGCTGCGCTGGTGTGCGCGACCGACCGGCGCCGCCCGGCTGACGCAATACGACTTCGACGCGCTCAGCGCCCTTAAATTCTGCCTGGCAGCACGCCAGCAAATCTTCGCTGTAGTGCGATTGAATCCAGTTGCGAAGGAACTTCACTGGTACTGAGACCTGTACCGTGCCGTCGTCATACGAGTCGAATTCAAGCGCATTGAACCAGCTCGTATAGACTTCGTCCCCCAACCGCGCGCGCAGCATAGCCCGCGCCTTTTGCCCCGCAGTGCCGCGGACCGCTGACGCCGCAGGTTTCACCGACGTCATAGTGGCCCCTTGAGGATTAGCCACATGACGCGCCGAAATGATCTCGAACTCGTCCTTCCGCACCGTCTGCATTTTCGTAGTCCCCGCTTTACTTAGTTAAATCAGTTACTTTTGCCCTCAGTCTCCGCAGTCTCAGACAAAGCTTTCCCGCTGCTTCCAGCCCTCGCGGAAGCCCGTTTTGCTTATCTGATCTTGCGGAAGGGTGCGCGTTAGCCTTGCACCCACGGGAGCCCAGCCGCTTTCCATCCGGCCTGGGTTCCCCTGTGCCGATGCGCATCGAGAGGTCCCTCGAAGCCATCGGCCACATTGCGGCAGCGCTGGTATCCCTGCGCCGCCATTACTTCAGCCGCATGGCGGCTGCGACTGCCCGATCGGCAGATGAAGAGAAGCTCCGCATCCTTGCCGATCCCGGCCGAACTCAAAAACTCGGAAAGCCGTTCGGAAAATGCGGCATCAACCTGGTTCTCCGGAAAGGATTGCCATTCGATCCGCACGACCTGCTTGCCGAGATTCGACAAATCAGGTAGCCCCACAAATGCCCATTCTGCTCGCGTCCGCACATCGATCAGAATGGTGTCCGCTTCGGAGGACAGGCGCGCCCACGCCTCTTCAACCGAAACGTCCTCTATGTGGATGGAATCACAAGACCCCACTTGCCCCTCCACGCTATGTACTCAGTGCCGCTTGCCCTCTCCGACCGCGTACACTCAACAGTTCTCAAGTATTTGACAAAATTTCCCCGCTGCGCACCGAGCTAATTCAGGCGCAAAAGTGAGCTTTGCCAAATTTAGACGACCCAGCGTGGCCCAGAGTACTTACTCTTCTGCACTGGATACACGACACGTCTTTACGCTGGACTGTTAACAAGACCGCGCTGCCGAACGGCGACGCCCTAACGCCTACTGATACGCGGTGGCGCTGGTGAGGGATATTAATAGGACGTTAACCACAGCGGTGGCAAGCATCGTTTTTCTATGGTTGCGTACACATTTTATTTCAAGAGTGCCGTTTCGGCGGGCCGATCACACCCCTTTTCCAGCAGTGGCCGACTGTGCAAAAGCCTACTGAATCCACAGGCCTGCGGCCGTTCATTCACAGCCATCAGATACAAAAACGGCGCCTCGAAACGAAGCGCCGCAGGAGAGTAGATTTTACTTGATGAGCTGACCGCCAGCCCCGAGTCGGGTGGCCGCCGTAGTGGCGATGGAATAGTCGGGAGGGGCGTATTTTCCGTTACTTAGTGACACTCAGAAAACCATCTAACGAGCCCACTCCGAAATTGATTTGTGGCGAACATGTCACAGCCAGTTCGGGAGCGAAGTTGTCACCGTTTACGCTGGTGCCGACATTCCTTTAACGCGCTGCGTAAGACGGGAGATCTTCCGCGAACCCGTGTTTTTATGAACGATGCCCTTCTGTGCGGCGCGCGCAATCAGGGGTGCAGCAGCACCGAGCGCTTCAAAAGCCTTATCCTGATCACCTGCGGCGATCGCTTCCTCGACCCGACGAATCTCGGTACGCATGTGCGAGCGGCGCGACTTGTTGACGGCGGTGCGCGTGGTGATCTTACGGACGGCTTTTTTTGCCGATTTGGTGTTGGCCATTGAAGTTACGTTCCTTTTTTCGATGCCACATCTCGCCGGCACTGCCTAAATTGGCATTCCGTTTCGCCGATAAAACGAGAGGGCGCAATAGATGAACCGCCCGGAGAACGGACTCCAGGCGGCTGTTGGCTGGGGCCCTTATAAAGCGGGGCGATTCCGCGGTCAACGGCGTTGCATGCGGTCCCATTCGGCTTACTGCGACAAAGACGCCGAAGTTTATTCCATCCTTGAGGGTCGGACGTTTTCCCGCCAATTGCTTAGGGCACCTTCATTTAGAATGGCCTTCTAAACCGCATTCTGCAGGGATCACCCGATGCTTTTTCAAAGCCAGGAGTTTCTCCTCGGGTTGCTCCCTTGCGTCCTCGCGGTCTGGTACGGACTCGCGCGGGCGGGCAGCGTGGTGGGACGCGAATGGGCGCTTATTGCTCTTTCACTCGTATTTTACGGATGGTGGGACGTCCGGTTCGTGCCCCTTCTGTTGGCGCAAACGATTCTGTCCTGGGTCGTGGCGGTTATATTCATTGCCACCGGCCGGCGGGCGCGTTGGCTGATCTGGCTGGCTATCGCAGCCAATCTCGCCGTTCTCGGCTTCTTTAAATACTGGACATTCTTTGCGGAAAGCGTGCTGGTCGGCGTCGGCATCGAGGTGCCGCCGGTTACAATACTTCTGCCTATCGGCATCAGCTTTTTCACGTTCGAGATTATCTCATACCTTGCGGACGTAAGCTGGCATCAAGCCCCGCGCTATCCGTTACGGCGCTTTATCGTCTTTGTATCCTTGTTTCCGCGGCTCATCGCGGGGCCCATCGTCCGGCATCATGAGATTATTCCGCAGCTTGATCTCGATCCGTTGCGAACCGGCGTTGGCGAACGTCTCGCGAAGGGCGCGACGCTGCTTACGATCGGCCTCGCGAAGAAGGTGTTTCTGGCCGACAGCCTCGCCCCCATCGCTGATCGGGCCTTTACGCAGGCCTCCTCCGGCATTCCTGACGTGGCGACAGCGTGGAGTGGCGCCTTGGCGTTTTCATTCCAGCTGTTTCTGGATTTCTCTGCCTATTCGGAGATGGCAATCGGAATCGCGCTGATGCTCGGTCTGACATTGCCCGAGAATTTCCGTGCACCCTATGCAGCCGTCGATCTGCGCGATTTCTGGCGACGATGGCATATGACGCTGTCCCGCTACCTCCGTGACTACGTTTACATCCCTTTGGGGGGCAGCAAACACGGGGTAGGTAGCTACCTTGCCGCAACGATGCTCACCATGGGTCTGTGCGGACTTTGGCACGGCGCGGGATGGACGTTCATCGCTTGGGGTTTCATGCACGGGGTCGGGCTGGTCGTCTGCCGGGCGTGGGGGCAATACGGCGTGCGTCTGCCGTTTTTGTTGTCCTGGGCCATAACGATGGCCTTCGTCGTCATCGGATGGGTTCTGTTTCGCGCTCCGGACTTTTCCACCGCGGCATCCATGCTAGCGGGTATGGCGGGCGCGGGCGGCGGCGCGGGTCAGTTGGAGGGGCTTGGGTTGCTTGCACTCGCAGCGGCCCTATCCACGTTCGGTCCAACGAGCTATGACGTGGTGTCGCAGCGCTTGCGGCCAAATCCGATTTTGGCCGTGGTGACGGCGTTGGTCGCGATAGCTGTCGTCCTTGAAGTGGGCAAAGGGCAGCCGCAGACGTTTATCTATTTCCAGTTTTGACGCGCCTAAGCGGCTGAGGTAGGGAACGGGGCGCGAAATATAGCTTTATCGGCTCGTCCGGGCCGATATGCGCGGAGCGAGACGACGGGGGAAGCAAATGGCATGGGCGATCTGGATCGTCGCACTGACGATTGGACTGGCGGCCATTCTTTGGAGCGCAGCCAACGTCGCGCCTGAGATGCACACGCTGGCCTGCGCGCTGGTGGCGGCGTCTGTTGCGGCAACTGCGATCCTCGACAACCGGAGCCTTTATCGGCGCGCCGCAACGAAGCATCGGATTGCCGCATCGACCGCGACCTATATGGGGCTGGTCTGGACGTGGGGCGCAATCGGGCTTTTCACCACTTACACTCCTATGCTGGACATTCTGCGCTGGAAGGAATGGCTTGTGTTCACGCTGGCCTTCGCAGGCGTAGCCGTCCTCTGCCTAGGATTTGCGTGGGTTATCGCCAGCGACGAAAAACGCGACAGCGGCGAACAGACCATGTTGAACCTCGCCCAGTACCTATCCGTTGGGCAATTGGTAGGAATGGGCATTGCTGCCCTCGGGCTTATCATCGATGGAAAATTCCCCGTCACGGTGAAGAAACAGATCGAATGGCAAGACTGGGCCGCGAACAATATCTTCTTTTTCGGTGCCTTGGCTCTTGCTGCAATCACTGCCAATGCGCTCTATATGACCCGCCAGCAGAGCAAGCAGGAGACTGTCACGAGTTAACTTGGGCAAGGCGCAGAGCGGCAATCTTCTGCGCGCCAACGCCGCGCAGTCCGTCTCCAGGGCTGCTGTTGAAGGAAACACGATGTCACTGCAGCCGCTTATTCCCGGTCTCGTCGTGGTGATGGTCGCCTCGATCGCAATGTTAGTATGGGCTGTCGGCGAGAGCGCCCGGGACCTGGCACTTATCGCGTCGCTCGCGTTCCCTGCGGCGGCAGTCCTGGTCGGGCTTATCGTCAACCGGCGCCTCCCCAAAGGCCTGCCGATCGACGAAACTCATGAAACCATATTTGCTTCGCGGCGAAATGCGCGGCTCATGGCGATGATTTACGCCTGGGGCGCAGCTGCGATCTTTGCCACCTACTCGCTCACGCAACTGTGGTGGTGGCATAGCTGGCAATACGGGTCTGCAATGGCCTTCATCGCCTGTTGCCTGCTTATTTATGTGAACCGCATGGAGAACCTCGATAGCCCCTTAGTGCGGCCGCGTATGCTCGACGCGGCAGCGACGCTTGCGCTCATCCAAGCGGGGGCGATTGTTGCCGGGCTCACCTTTCTCATAGCATCGGGGAAGCTCGGCAGCACCAAGCCGGACTGGCCCGCGAACTACGTCTTTGTTGGCGGCGGTCTCGGGCTCATGCTGGTTTCACTTATTGCGGCACGCACACACCGTAAACTCCGCCATCTTACCGAACGTTCTGCCCAGGTGTCTCCGAGGGCGCATTAACGAGAAGCGCCTCGCATTTGCAGCTCATCGATTTTTGAAGTTCGGTTTGCGCTTCTCAGAAAACGCTTCCATGCCTTCCTTCTGATCTTCCGTCGCAAACATAGAATGGAACACGCGTCGCTCGAAGAGGATCCCTTCGGACAGAGTCGTCTCGTAGGCGCGATTGACGGTTTCCTTCGTCATCATTACTGCGGGCAATGACAGCGATGCGATCTTGCTTGCAACCTTTTCCGCCTCCGTCAACAGATCCGCCGCAGGCACGACCCGACTGACAAGACCGGAGCGCTCCGCTTCCTCAGCATCCATCATGCGGCCAGTCAGGCACATCTCCATGGCTTTCGATTTGCCAACGAAGCGCGTCAGCCGCTGCGTGCCACCAATCCCCGGCATGATGCCCAGCGTGATTTCAGGCTGTCCGAACTTGGCTGTGTCCGCAGCCAGGATGAAATCGCATTGCATCGCAAGTTCGCAGCCGCCTCCGAGGCAGTAACCGGCGACAGCCGCGATGACGGGCTTGCGGCATCGGGCGGCAACATCCCAATTGGCTGCGAAGTCCTCTCGGTAGACGTCCATGAAGGATTTCGGCGCCATCTCTTTGATGTCGGCCCCAGCAGCGAACGCTTTTTCCGATCCGGTAATGACGATCGCGCCGATCGCGTCGTCGCGATCATAGCCCGTCAATGCTTCGGCCAGCTCACCGACCAGCTGCGTGTTCAGTGCGTTCAGCGCGTCAGGCCGGCTCAGCGTGATGATCGCCACGCGTCCCTTGGTTTCGCAGAGGATCGTCTCATAGGCCATGATCTTTCTCCGGTCGTCTCTGGTCCTTGTTGGTCGCACCGTTAGCGCTGGCAGGATGGGCAATAGAATGTCGAGCGCCCAGCCTGGACGATACGGCGAACGGTGCCTCCACAGCCAGTCCGGCTACAAGGCTCGCCTTCGCGGCCATAGACCGCAAAGGTGTGCTGGAAATATCCGAGTTCTCCAGAAGCTTGCCGGTAATCGCGCAGTGAGGACCCGCCCGCAGCTATGGCATCATTGAGAACACTCACGATGGCCGGGACCAAGCGTTCGGCGCGCGCCGTTGGAGCGGCCTTCTTGGTCGCCAAGCTCGACGCGACGCGTAACGGCGACAACTTCGCGCGATACAACGCCTCGCACACGTAAATATTGCCAAGACCCGCAACGTTGCGCTGATCCATCAGGAAGGCCTTGAGATCCGTGGTGCGGCCCGTGGCGCGGGCGGCGAGGTGGCCAGCATGCAGCGCGTTGCTCAACGGCTCAGGACCCATCGCGGCAAAGAGCGCATGCGTGTCCAACGCGTTCGCCTCGATCAACAACATGAAGCCGAAGCGACGGGCGTCGTTATAGGTCACGGTTGTTCCGCGATCGGTGTGAAAGACGACATGATCGTGTTTCGCGGCTGGGGTTACCTCATGAGTAAAAACGCCGGGACGGCTGCCATTGCCGTCCATTGCACCAGGTACAATGGTAAACCTGCCGCTCATGCCGAGATGCATGACGAGGCTTTCATCACCTTCCAGATCCGCGATCAGATATTTCGCGCGACGGCGTAGCGCCTCAACACGGCGTCCGGATAGGCGTTCGGCGAACCTATCGGGAAGCGGGAAGCGCAAATCCGGCCGCCGCTGCTCGACTTGCACGAGCCGCCTCCCCACCAACTCCGGCTCCAGGCCGCGTCTTACGGTTTCAACTTCGGGTAATTCCGGCAACGGGCACTCCTGATTCAACGCCCTCAAGCATCGTGATAAGCGTTTTGGCGCAATGGCGTAGCATCGCTCGCAATAGTTGGCTATCACAGGTGGAGAGACGAGATTTGATGGAGACGTGCGGGCCCATGATCGATGAGCGCACAGGCGAACCGGGCGATGCCCAAACCAGCTTTGGCTTTCGCAACGTGGCGGAAGGGGAACGGCAAGGGCTTGTCAACGAGGTGTTTGCGAAGGTCGCCCAGCGCTACGACCTGATGAACGACCTCATGTCCGGCGGTCTGCACCGACTCTGGAAAGACGATTTGATCGGGTGGCTGGCCCCGCCGCGATCGGGCCGCGCTTTCCGGCTGCTCGATGTCGCCGGCGGGACCGGAGACGTTGCGTTACGCTTTGCACGTGCGACGGACACCGATGGAACTGCCGTTATATGCGATATCTCGCCGGAGATGCTCGACGTCGGACGTCACCGCGTTGCAGATGCTGGATTGGACGGGCGCATCGAACTGGTTGAAGGCAATGCGGAGGCGTTACCTTTCCCTGACCGGGCGTTTGACGCCTACACGATCGCTTTCGGCATCCGCAACGTCACCCACATCGATCAGGCGCTGCGTGAAGCCTATCGTGTCTTAAAGCCTGGCGGACGGTTCCTGTGCCTGGAATTTTCCGAATGCCGCATTCCGCTTCTCGATCGCGTCTATGATTTCCATTCCTTCGAGGTCATCCCGCGCCTGGGCAAACTGACGGCAGGAGACGCACAACCCTACGAGTACCTCGTCGAGTCAATCCGCAAATTCCCGAAGCAGGAGCGTTTCGCCGATATGATCCGCGCTGCGGGCTTTTCCCAGGTGAAATATCGGAATCTGTCCGGCGGCATCGCCGCGATGCATTCCGGTTGGCGGATCTAAGGTTGCATCGGCTTTTTGTCAGGCCTGATCTATCTCCTCCGGTGTCCCGTCACCAGCTGAACCAGCATTAACCAGGAATATTGCGAAAATTCCTCGCGGCCTGTTCTTCAGGGAACAGCCGATTTTCCGCGTGTGCGCCATGTTGGGTCTCAAGAACGCAGGGCGCCTTTGAACCTTTTGCCAGCCCAGCGCGACAACAGAGACAGACACCGGCTCAGGAGATACCACCATGTTGCGCTCACTCATCGCACTGACCCTTTCCCTCGCTGTCGCGACTGCAGCTTTCACCCCCAAGGCGCAGGCTGGCGGCAAAGGACTGGCTATCGGCATCGGCGTTGGCATGTTGCTGAGCCATGGCATGCATCAACAGCAACGCCATCACGCGGAACAGCGCCGCCGGGCCGCAGCTTATGAACGCGCCAGGGCTCGCGAGCGGGCTGCTGCGGAACGTCGCGCCGAACAACGCCGGATCGCGGCCCAGCGCAAGGCAGAGGCTCGTCGTTTGGCCGCCCGCAAGGCAGCAGCAGAACAGAAGATCGCTCAGCAGCAGGCCGAAGAAGAGGCGGAAGAGATTGCTGCTATCGATCCGCCGCTACCGGTTCAGAAGGTTGTCGCGCAGGCGGATGCCTCCGATGTCGTGACGGGTTCCACGGTTACCGCCACCCCGGCAGTCATCGAGACGAACACCTCTACAGTTGCTGCTGCTCCAGAACTCGGCTGCAAGAAGTTCATCCCCTCGGCAAATCTGACCATCAGTGTCGTCTGTGAGGATTGATCCAGGGCAGCTGAACATTTTAACTGACTTAACGCCCTGGCGGTTAACCACCAGGGCGTTTTGACGTGCTAGAAGGCCGACAACCCCCGTGGGCCGAGCCAACGTTGACCCATTATGCTCACAAGTGGTTGTCCGCGGGTCTTGACCAGGGCGGACTAACCAGCAATCTGCGCGGAAAGTTTACACACTTTCCACCGTCACAATTCACCCAGGAGACATCATCCCCCATGGCCGGCGCCCTGATGAACGTTCTGCGTCTCGCGCGCGCAGGCGTCGTGCTCGCGCAGTACGGCGTGCGGTTCGTGCCGCCTGGAATGAAGGTCCCGGCACCCTTGCTGATCGCGCGCGCGTTGGCGGTCCCGATCCGGGCCGTGACATGGCCATTTCGTGCACGGCAGCCGAAATCAGCGCGTATCACGGAAGCGCTCGCATCACTTGGGCCGTCCTATATAAAGCTGGGCCAGTTTCTCGCCACGCGTGCCGATGTCATCGGACCGGAACTGGCGAGTGATCTCTCGCAGCTTCAGGACAAGCTTCCCCCCTTTCCCATGCGCGAAAGTCGTCGTGCCGTAGAGGAGGCGCTTGGCGGAAGGCTTGAAGATCACTTCAGTACGTTCGGACCTCCAGTCGCGGCAGCGTCTATCGCGCAAGTTCACAAAGCAACCGTTGCCGACGCGACGGGGCCGCGCGATGTCGCCGTTAAGATCCTACGTCCTAGCGTGGAGCGCCGCTTCAAGGCTGACCTCGACAGCTATTACTTCGCCGCACGACAGATCGAGCGGTTTCATCCGCCATCTCGTCGTTTGCGGCCAGTTGCCGTCGTTGACACGCTGAAGCGTACCACCGAGCTGGAAATGGACTTGAGGCTGGAAGCGGCCGCCATTTCCGAAATGGCGGAGAATATCACCGACGATAAAGGCTTTCGCGTTCCTTCCGTGGACTGGAAGCGGACGTCCAAACGGGTCATGACGCTTGAGTGGATCGATGGGATCCCGATCGCGGACCATGCGCGGCTCAAGGCGGCTGGTCATGATCTGAAATCGCTTGGTCTTATTACCCTGCGATCGTTCCTGCGCCACGCCATGCGCGACGGCTTTTTCCATGCCGACATGCATCAGGGCAATCTGCTCGTCGACAAGAGCGGCGATGTTGTTGCGGTGGACTTCGGCATCATGGGACGTCTTGGCGCCATGGAGCGACGGTTCCTCGCCGAGATTCTGCACGGGCTGATTACGCGCGACTATCGCCGCGTCGCAGCCATTCACTTTGAAGCCGGTTATGTTCCACAGCATCATTCGGTGGAAGTTTTCGCCCAAGCCATGCGCGCAATAGGAGAACCCATTCACGGTCGGACGGCGGAAGAGATTTCCATGGCCGATTTGTTGGGTCAGCTCTTTGCCTACACGGAAGTGTTCGACATGGAGACCCGACCGGAACTCATCCTGCTGCAAAAAAGCATGGTGATTGTTGAGGGCGTTGCGCGGTCGCTCGACCCTGGGCTCAACATGTGGACGGCAGCCGAACCTGTGGCACGCGATTGGATGCAGAGCAATCTCGGTGTCATTGGTCAGATCAAGGACGTGGGGGAAGGCGCTTCGACACTTGGCAAAGTGTTAGCGGATGCGCCGCAGTTCATGCTCCGCGCGCAGGGTACGCTGAAATCGCTCGATCAAATGACGCGTGATGGATTGCGGCTCGACGAAACGACAATCCGCCGCCTTGCGCGCGAGGAAGCGCGTGCGTCCTGGTCGGGACGCGCCGCGCTTTGGATCGGTGCACTGAGCCTCGCCGCGATTGCGGCCCTTCACTTGTGGGGCTGATCGCGAACTGAAAAAATCAGTTTCAGACCTACCCAAGCTCTATCCTTGACTTACACCTTCGTGTCTTCATCCCTATCGGATGAAGGCACAAAGAGTGACGCTGGGAACTCCGCCGCATAGCGGCGCCACTTCGGACGCGGATGATATTCCGGCCGACGGCTATGATCCGGCTCCACGACCCTACGATACAAGTGCCAGGTTGAATGCCCCAGCACCGGCACGACAATCGCCAATCCCATGAAAAATGGGATCGCGCCTAGGATCAGTGCTGCGATGACGATCAATCCCCACAGCGCCATCGTGAATGGATTTTTGAGGACCGCCTTCATGGAAGTCGCGAGTGCCGTCGGCAACCCGACATGGCGGTCGAGCAGCAAAGGAAAAGAAACGACGCTCAGCATCAGGGCCAGAACCGCAAACACAAGACCGATCGCATTGCCGACAATGATGACGTTATGCCCTTCCTTGGTCGTTAGGAGATCTCGCAGGAAAGCAGAGAATGAAACGGGCTCGACGTAACCAAAGCTCGCAACAAAGACCGCGCCCGCCAAGGAAATCCAAACAACCACCAGTGCCAACATGAGCAGTCCGAGACCGACGATTGCTGGGAACGATGGGGAGTGCGCAAAGTCCATGACGTGCCGCCAAGACGTATCGCGACCCATCTCACGGCGACGGCTGAGCTCGTATAAGCCTATGGCCGCGAAGGGGCCGATGAACGCGACGCCGGCCGCAATAGGGTAGAGAAGCGGTATCATTTCGTATGCGAACACGGCCCGCCCTAGGACAAGACCGACAATTGGATAGATGAGACACAGAAACACGACATGCGTGGGCATCGCCCAGAAATCGTCTATGCCCTTGGATATCGCATAGCTTAGATCCGACGGCGAAATGGAGCGGACGACCGGTGCTGCCCCACGTGGCTCGGCGGTTGTGATGATGTCGTAATGTCCGGAATGACTTTGAGCCATAATTTCTCCTCCTGAACTTCATCGTTCAAGGGATCACGGCTCTCACGCGCGCTGGCATCCGAATTGGCGGCGGCCAAAACAAGCCGCGATCAAGTTACTGGTCCTAGTCTGACCCTTTCTCTGAGTTTAGCCAAGTCCCCTTTGGCTCACGAATTCGAGCGCTCGGAAAATGCGGTTAACCGATTGAGTGCACTTGTTTCAGGGAACCATGGGGCGAAATGAATGGTTCGCCTAACACCACTCAATAGTCTTGATGCAGAGAGTCGGCTTCAAGACCCTTAACTCACCCCAGGAGGACTTCTTGAATGATCGCCCGCTGGCAATGGCTCCTTCTGCAGCTCAAGCGCAAGCTCTGGGTCCGTGTCAGCCTATTCTGCATCGCGGCGCTCCTAACAGCCATGGCTGGTGTTGTTTTCGAAAGCTACCTTCCTGAGGACGGCGCCTTCGAGTTCGGTTCCAAGTCGATCGACAGCATCTTGACGATCCTTGCATCAAGCATGCTCGCTGTGACCACGTTTTCGCTTACGACAATGGTGTCGGCTTACGCCGCTGCGACAAGTAATGCGACTCCGCGCGCGACGAAACTCCTTATCGATGATCCGACCACGCAAAATGCCCTGGGAACGTTCATCGGCTCTTTCCTGTATAGCCTCGTTGGGATTATCGCCCTGAGCGCCGACGCCTACGGCGATCGGGGGCGGCTGATCCTGTTCCTCGTGACGATTGGCGTCATCGCGTTGATCATCATCACGCTACTCCGGTGGATCGACTATCTGGCGCGGCTGGGTCGCGTGGGCGAAACGACGGATCGCGTCGAGCGCGCAACTCTCGACGCCGTGAAGTTACGGATTGCGCATCCCTTTCTCGGCGGCCATGCACTTCGCGATCCCGAGAACGAGATTCCGAAGGAGGCCAGACCAACGTTTGCAGAGCGGATCGGATACATACAGCATGTCGACATTCGCGCGATTTCCGACTGTGCCCAGAAACATGAGGGGAAGGTCTACATCACAGCGCTTCCCGGCGCCTTTGCCGACCCTGTCCGTCCGCTCTTTCGTTCCGTCGGCATCGACGATGAAGACGCGCTTGAATCGATCCGCATCGCATTCACGATCGATGACGAGCGTTCGTTTGACCAGGATCCCAGATTCGGACTTTGTGTTCTCTCGGAGATCGCATCAAGGGCCCTATCTCCCGCTTTGAACGACCCCGGCACCGCGATCGATGTCATTGGCCGTTGCGTCCGCGTATTGAACGCATGGGCCCCTGGAGAAGCGGACGATGCTGAGACCGACGCTCCTTGCCCCGGTGTGTGGGTCCCGCCAATCCAGACAGCCGAAATGTTCGACGATGTCTTCACCCCGATCGCACGGGACGGTGCCGGGAATGTCGAGGTGCAAGTGCGGCTTCAAAAAGCGTTCGCCGCGCTCGCTGCCCTGGGTGATGAGGCATTCAGGTCGTCGGCACAGCGTCATTCCCGTTACGCGCTCACACGCGCAGAAGCTGCTCTTCACATGGATTACGAAAAAGATCTTCTGCAGAAGTTGGCCGCCGAGGTCGGCGCTTAGAGCCGTGCGATCCGGAGCGACGGTGTCGCAAATGTCGCTCCGGACGCTTCCATCAATGATGGTGGGCGTGGCCGGAGCCGGATTTCGCCTCGCCGATAGGAGATACGTCGAATTCGACCGTGACCTTCCCTGCGTTCTTGAAGTGCAGTTCGATCGGCAGCTTCTTGTCAGAGGTAATCGGCTCGCTCAATCCCATGAGCATCAGGTGAAAGCTCCCAGGTTTAAGTTCCACCGCCTCCTTCGCGGGCAGATCCAGGCCATTCGCCAGTTTACGCATTCTAGCGATACCGTCCTTTTCGCTGGACTCGTGGACCTCCACACGTTCGGCGGAAGCGGCGTTCGCCCCCAATAAGGTGTCCGGCGTGCCGCCCATGTTGCGGATTTTAAGATAACCAACACCGACGGAAGCGCCGGGAGGCGTGGTGCGCGACCACGGTTTCTCTATGATCAGATCACCCACTTTGATTTCGGAGGCATCGGCGGCTTGGCCATGGGCATGGCTGCCGTGACCGCCTTCGTGAGCAACGAGATTGAGCGCGGGCGCCGGTGCCTTGAGATCATGAGGATCCTGGCCTGATGCTGGAATTTCCGCCCATTTCAATTCGCCTTTTTCACATTCCTGCGTCACCGGGAAATAGATCGCCGTATCCGCTGGCAATTCTCCAGCAACGAACGATGAAAGGATGAACTCGTCATAGTGCTCGTCGGCCAGAGGGCCGCCGGTCCATGTCACGGTGCGTACGCCCTCCGACAGCATACTGCCGTGGTAGAACTTGTAGGACTTCTCGTAGGGACCGCGCTCGATGGTAAGGGTCCAACCCGGTTTGGGCATCGGCTTGACGCCGATCACTCCCTCGGGAATTTGGACGATGACCTTTTGGGTGGGGGAGCCGGAGCATCCGTGCGGCACCTTGAATACCGCCTTATACGACGCGCCGACGGTTGCTTGCTTCTGCTCGAGACCAACGTGGGCGGATACCGTGGCGGGAGCGATCGTCGCGATGATCATCCCCGCGGCAGCCAAAGTCATTCGTATTGTCATCTTCTGCATTCTCCTTGGTTGTCTCAACTGACCGATCACCATTTCACCTGCACACCGGCGTAGATGGCGCGACCGTTGCCAGGCTCGAAAAGCGCGCTCGATGCATCAGCACGCGTCGCGATACTGGTGCTGGCGATGTACGTTTCGTCTGTGAGATTGCGGCCTTCGATGTAGGCCGAGATCGGGCCGCCACCGTCGAAACCGATCTTGGCCCCTAAGAGCGCGTAAGCCTTCGTTTCCAACGAGTTTGCGCTGTCGGCATAGTAGGCTTCCGGGACCCATTCGACGTTGGGTCCGACGTAGAACCCGCTGGGGTGCTGGTAGAGCAGTTCGGCACGCACGAAGTGACGGGGCGCGCCGGGAAGCTCGTTGTTTCCGAAGACGGGATCGTCATCGAAGCGGAAGTCGTTGAAGGTGTAGGCGGCGTTCAGCCACAACCTGTCACGGTGCACGAATGCACTCTTGAGTAGCGCTGCACCGCCGCCCAATTCGACACCCTGATGGATCGTCTTATCGAGATTGACCTGGGTGCATGATCCGGTATTTCCCGTCTCAAGACATTGAAACTCGTTGTCGATGTTCATGCGGTAGATCGCGAAGTCCCACCTGTAGTTTTCGCGCCTCCCGCGCGTCCCGATCTCGAAGGTCGTCGCGCGTTGGGCTTCGATGTTTGAGGCCGCGGCTGACGTGAAGCTATTTTCTCCGAAGGATGGTGCCTCGGCGCTCCGCGAGACGTTGGCAAAAAATTGCCAGCCAGGATCGACATCCCAAAGGATTCCGACCTTGGGGCTGAGAAGATCATAGGTTCGCACACCTGAGTCATCCGGATTTGCGTCTGGGACGCCCCAAGACGGAGGATCAGAGAAGAAGCGATCGCGACGCTCGCGCTTGGCATGGAGATATTGCAGCCCCGTGACCAGACCAACGTCCGGCAGGGCGTAGAAGGTATTCTCCACGTAGGTTGAGACGTTGAAGCTTTCATCCAGCGAACTCGACAGCAGGGCGCCCTTTTGTCCGCCGATATTCGCGAATTGCTTGTTGTCCAGCTCGCCGCCGTGAATGTTCACACCAAAAATGAAGCGGTTGGCATGACCACCAATCTCGCGCGCATCAACAGCTCGCACGAAGCCACCTGCGTCCTGATATGCATAGTCGAGCCACTGATAGATCGGATGATCGAGTTTGCGATCGACGTAAAAGGCGCCGAACTCCACCGTGGTGTTGTCGTCGAGCCGTACCGACGTCTTATTGGCAAGGCGAACCGTTTCAATGTTGCGCTGATAGTCCTGCAAGATGTTGTTGGCTGCGGCTGCCTTCGGATCGCTCAGCGCGGCAGTTCGCGTGACACTGCCCGGAATACGCTGCTCGACGTCGTTGGCATTTAAATAGAAGCGCGTTTCAACGTTGCTCGACAGGCGATACCCAACATTGGCGGAGCCCCTGACACTCTCTCCGTCGCTATGCTCTCGGTAGCCGTCCTGCTCCTGCCAAGTGCCTGTGATGAAATAGTCGGCTGCCCCATAGACGCCGCCGGAACCGGTCGCGAATTTGCGGAAACCGAAGCTGCCGACATCGACCCGCGCACCGAACCGGTCTGCGTCATATCCCGTCGGCATCACAAAATTGATTGCGCCGCCGAGCGAGTTGGCACCGAAACGCAGCGCGTTAGCCCCCTTGAAGACCTCGATATAGCGGTAGGCTGTCGGGTCGATTTCTTGAAAATCACCGTAGCCGTCGGCGGTGTTGATAGGAATTCCATCCATGTACAGCTGCACGCCGCGCAGGTGGAAATTTCGTGAGAGGCCAGAACCGCGGATGGAGAGGCGTGTGTCGTCACCCCACTTCGGTTGCACGAACACGCCGGGCACGTAGTCGAGCGCATCCTTGATCGTGGCGGACGGCGTCGAGGCCTTGTAGGCCTTGTCAGAGACGACCTCCACAGCGCCGGGCGTCCGCTGAATCTCCGCAGTGGCTTCTACCGTGTTCGGTACGGTCAGACTGCCGGAGCGCTGTCCAACAGTCAGCGCCAGCGGCATATTGGACAAACTGATGTCCGCAGGCTCTGACGCTGGTGACGCAGCAGATACCGCTTGGTTTGATTGTGCCGGCTTCGTAGCCAGGGATGCTGGTTTAGGCTCCACCTGCTCTACAACGATGGGCGGTAGATCGATATTGTCGGGTTTCGTCGTGGATTGTGCGTTGGTCTCGGCCGTCGACAAGCCAAGGAATACCGCAGCCGTCGCGGCTGCGTGCACGGAACATCGCATGGGTTACATACCTCAGAGAAATCGCTGAATGGTCCGGGCACGGTAGGGCGCCCGAGCTCTAGGACTTGGCAGGTCTTCAGGCAATTTGCTGAGGTGGACCGCGGGCCATCGGCGCATAGATGCGCGGATGGCGGGGGAAGACGGCTACGGTGCGCGGCTCGCGAGGTGCAAAGCCGACGCTGGGCGGTGGCGGTGGGAGCTCGGCCGCGAGCGCAAACGGGATACCCGCGCCCGCGTAACAGAACGGGCAAATGCGCGGCTTACGCTGATCGTCGTGAGAAGATTGGCCATCATTCTCATTAATGGCGATCTGCATGGGGCCGTGCTCGGTGCAGAGCACAACCTCGTAGCCCGCTTCGGCAGGGACACCGGAAATGACGGTCGTTGGGACGAAAAGGAAGGCGACAACAAGACGGAGCGCCATCGCAAATAATGCGACGGCAGATACCATCTTGCGATGTCTCCTACGTGTCACGGAAGCGGGCCCCACTCATCCGACTACCCAATATATCCGTTCTTTATGCTGGAGACGCAACACCAGCCGACCCGCCGAACTGCGACCGATCCGCTCGCTCGTATCAATCGTGACATCCAAAGTGCCTTACGCTAACGTCCCGGTCGGGAGGGTTTGGAGGAGAACCCATGTTAGCGTCGCATCAATCGTCACATTCGCAGGAACCACCTCAGACTGCACCTTTGTTGCCGACAATGAACACCTCGAAGCGCTCTGGTTTTGATGCTTCGAATATTTCCGGGCCCATGTCCGTGATTGGAAGTGATCTCGCCATTCTGGGCGGTGAGCTGCGTATCATTTCACAGGGGAACCTTACCGTAGACGGCGTCGTCGAGGGTGATGTCATGGGGGCCAATGTAATCATAGGTGAACATGCCGAGGTGAAGGGCCTAATCCATGGCGGCACGGTCGTCGTGCATGGCCGTGTGACGGGCACGATCCAGGGCGTTAACGTCCTCCTGCAGCCGAGCGCACGGGTCGACGCAGATATTCACCATCATCGGCTCAAATTGGAGTTGGGCGCGGAATTCGAGGGAAGTTCGCGCAGTTACGACGAACACACCAATCTTCTACTCAACCTTGAACAGGCCGCAAAAGATCGGCAAAACCCCGTACAAGAAACTCAAACGATCTGATTGGCCGGCGGTGGGCGCGTGCGCGCAAAGCTGGCGACGTACATGAGCCCCTATGTTCAAGTCCAATTCTTCCGGCGTTGCTAACAAAATGCATGGCAGCGTCACACCTCTCGGCAGTCACGTCAGTATCGACGGGGATGTCGAAATCGCAGGAGACGTCACGTTGACGGGCCGCATTGCCGGCTCGCTGCGTTGTCGTGCGCTCGTCGTTGAACCTGATGGAGAACTGCAGGGCTTCGCCGTTTGCGACAGTATCGTCATTTTCGGAACTGTGATCGGGCAGATCTACGCCAACACGATCACGTTGAAAGGTGGGTGCACGGTGGAAGGGGAGGCCTACCACCAACAGCTCATCTTAGAAAACGATGCGTACTTCGAGGGCAAGTCCCGGCGCCATGAAGACCCGAAAAGTCTCGCCGACTTTGAAGACGACCCGCGCTAATCTCTCGTGATCGCCGTCGGAACACGGCTGCCGATGGGAAAAGAAACAGCCCGGCCGCATTTTTGAATGCTGCGACCGGGCCGTTTGTTCTTATCGAAAAACTGCTTCACTTTTCCGGAAGCACCAGCCCTTTGTTTAGTCGTGCTTCTTATTGGAAAACCGGTTCCCACTTTTCCGGAGCACTCTAGATCTCTCCCTTGAGACCCTTCTCGAAGTATTTGTGGATGATCTTGTCCTGGTTCTCGAGGAGCCAGTCGATCGAGGGACCGAACGTCATGGCCTTGTGAATGGCCTGTGCGGTCGCCTTGCGATGAATATCGAACAGGATTTTGTGGTCGAGATCGTCGATCTCTATGACCGAGGGGTTGAGCCAGACCGAAACGATAATACCGAGATCGTTGGCCTTTTCTTTCGGGATATCCCCAGACCGGACGCTATCGAGCACGCCCATCGCCGTCGCGTATTGGACCGTACCCATCAGGATGTTGGTATAGCGCTCGTTGTCGACGGTGACCTTCGATACGCAGATCGTCGGTGGCCGGACCATGACATCGGTATTGAGAAGCGCCAGAACGCGGGAGTGGCCAACGACCTGATCACCCAGAAGGTTCGCGAACGCCGTCCCGAAGGGGCCGTCCATTTCGCCAATGGCAACTTCAGGTTCAGCGGCTGTGCCAGGAGGGCCGCCTGCGACCAAGCTTTCGCCCACGCGCAAGACAATGCGGTCACTCATGTAGATTTTCCCTTATTGATTTTTCGGTCGAGGCGCACGGGGTCGCCTCAGCGATCGGCCGAACAATAGCCGCGCTCTATATGACCGGGAGAGCGGAGATAGGCAAATCCGCAGCGTCGGAGCTGGAGCTAGGATACCGTCGCGTTCGGAGCGAACACGCGTTCCATCTCTCGCCTGGTCCGGACGGCCGCGTCGGTTTCATCGACTTCGACGTCCTGCCAACGGAGGGCTTTGCCTTCGGAGACCGGAACCGCCAACTTCGCGCCCTTGGCTAAGCCAAGAGGGAAAAACCCTTCGCTCAAGCTCACGTCAGCGGGCGTTTGACGTCCCCAGACCGTGAATCCGCCTTCGCCATCGAGAATCTCGCCAGCGGCCAAATCGCGTTTTGCGACGGCGACCACGTCCGAATTGAATACGATGGGGGTGCCTGTGGGCTCTTTGCGAAGAACGACGTTCGCGACGGAAATGCCGAGTTCGAGGCCGATCATATGTGTTGGTCGGTACAGAGACGCGAAGTCGCCGCTGCTATCAACGAGACAGTTGTATTCGCGCAGGCATTGACGGGAATAAGCGCTATCTGACGTGATCACCACGAAGGTGCCCATGGCGAGATGGTGCGGGACGTCGCTGCCGTCGCGGTTCAAAGAGGATGTGACTTCCGTCACGCCGATACGTTCCAGTGAGCCGCCTTGCGCCCTGGGCTTCAAAACTTCGGCCAACTCAAACCGTGACGCCGGCGGGAAGCGCAATCCGCCCGACTGAGGGAGCAAATCGCAAGCGTTGCAGACCGCGGTCATCTCTACGGCCGACTTCGTCCCATCCAGGAAAGAGTTGAACATCTGCGCATTGATATGGCTGCGGTCTTCGATCGGTAGGTATTGGATCAGAACATCCCAGACCGTATCCGGCGTCAGGCTGTGATAACTCGGAAGATAGCGCGTGCCTTTGCCGGCGGCGACGACTTCGAACCCGCAGGTTCTCGCCCAATCTACCTGTTCGCAGATCAGGGCGGGCTGATCTCCCCACGCCAGAGAATAAATCAAGCCAGCACGACGGGCGCGATCAGCCAAGAGCGGTCCTGCGAGGGCGTCGGCCTCGACATTGACCATGACGAGATCTTTGCCCTGCGTAACGGCTTTCGTCGCTGTTGCGATCCCAACGGCTGGATCTCCCGTCGCCTCAACGATCACGTCAAAGGCGGGATGCTCGATGAGTTCGTCGGGATTGTCGGTCAGGTAAGTCTGGCCAGAGGCTAGGGCGTCATCAATACTTGTGGTTGTAAGGCGCTCTCCGGGATATCCCGCGGCCGCATATCTCTGGCGTGCACGTGTGACAGAAAGGTCAGCAATTCCCAATATATGCACGCCCGGAGTCAGACGCGCCTGCGCCAGATACATCGTGCCGAACTTGCCTGCACCGATGAGCGCGACACGAATGGGTCGGCCTTCATCCGCGCGGGCCCGCAACATTGCCGAAAGGTTCATGTGTCCCCTTCCTCCTTCTTGTCGCGCGATACGCGCGGGCGATGGACCTCGTCATCTCTTAGATATCATTGATGATTGATGACGACAGGACAAATGCTGCTTGTTGCGCGAACCGTTTTGCTGTGGCTAGCCTACCGGGAATAACATTCAAAAAACGATCGTGCGCCGTGGGGGCGGAAGGAGAGAAGTATGGAGCAACGTCGGCTCGGCAGGTTGGGATCGCGCGTTTCGGCGGTCGGGCTGGGGTGCATGAACATCGGTGGCAGCTACGGCGCTGCTGATGAAACCGAAACCATGCGTCTGTTCGGGCGTGCGGTCGATCTCGGGATCAATCACTTCGACACAGCCGATATCTACGGAATGGGCACATCCGAAGAAATGATCGGCAAGTTCCTCAAGCGGGAACGGCCACGTATTGCGCTGGCCAGCAAAGGCGGTGTGCGCTACGTGCGCGCGACGGGCGAACGATTTATCGACAACAGCCCCGCCTATCTGCGCCAAGCTATTGATAATTCGCTGATGCGTCTCGGGCGCGATCACATTGAGCTCTATTACGTGCATCGCCGCGAGGAAAATCGTCCGATTGAGGAGGCGATCGAGGCGATGGCACAGCTTAAACGGGAGGGAAAGATCGGGGCGATTGGTCTTTCCGAAGTCTCACCAAGCACGTTGCGGCGCGCGCACGAGGTTCACCCCATCGCTGCGGTTCAAAGCGAATATTCTTTATGGACCCGTTTGCCCGAACGCGGGATGCTCGAGACCTGCCGGGAGCTGGGCATTTCGTTCGTAGCCTTTAGCCCTCTTGGGCGCGGGATGCTGACCGGAAATCTGCCGGATCCTTCCTCGTTCAGCCCGCGCGACATCCGCAACAAGAACCCCAGATTTGCCCCCGGGAACTACGAGAAAAACGCCGCCGCGATCGCAAAGTTTAAGGCTGCAGCGGACGCTATGGATCGGACGCCGGCAGAACTCGCAATCGCCTGGGTTCTGGCACAGGGTGATAATGTTATTACCATTCCGGGCACACGCTACGAACGTCATCTCGAGGGCTTGGTCGCGGGTGGCCAACTGCGGCTAACGGAAGCTCAGCTGCGCGACATCGAAGCCGCTTTCCCGGAAGGTTTCCCTTGGGGCGAACGCTATGCACCTCAGCAATCGTTAGGCGTCGAAAGCTACGATTAGCCACTCGCTCAGCGCCGCAAACCTTCACGCAGGCGTTTTACTCTTCTGACATTGTAAGCGACATCCACCATCGGCTATCAAAGCGCTCTTGCAGCGGTGGACAACCGCCGAGCTTAGCGAAAAAGGCATAAGAATAATGACGCTAGCGACCGAGGGAGCTGAAGACAGCAAACGACGCTCATCCGTGTGGGTCATTTTCCTGATTTTCACCCGGCTTGGACTGACCTCTTTCGGAGGTCCTATCGCGCATTTGGGATATTTCCGCGAGGAGTTCATTGCCCGCCGGCGCTGGATGAGCGAAGCCGAGTACGCCGACATGGTGGCTCTGGCGCAGTTTCTGCCGGGTCCGGCGTCCAGTCAGGTTGGCTTTGCAATTGGCGTCTTGCGGGGCGGCTTTCTTGGGGGACTTGCCGCGTGGGCGGGTTTCACACTGCCGTCGGTTTTCCTGCTCATCGCGTTCGCTTATGGCACCGCTGGCTTTGACAGTCCGCTCGCAGCCAGCGTGCTGCACGGGCTGAAGATTGTTGCGGTCGCGGTCGTTGCTCAGGCTGTTTGGGGCATGACCCGTTCGCTTTGTCCTGACCGAGAACGCGCTACAATCGCCGTTCTCGCCGTTCTGATCATCGCGTTTGTTGGCGGGTCGCTTGGACAAATCTCCGCAATCGTTCTTGGGGGGCTGATTGGCCTTTTGATTGCGAACCGGTTGCCCGACGCGACGTCAGCTACGAGCGCAGCCTCTTCCCATACGCACTTGGCCATGCCTCTCTCGAGAGGTGCCGGCGCGGCCCTCTTGCTTACGGCTATTGCTCTTCTCGGCGCGCTGCCGCTGCTGCATCATCTCAATATCGGTGGGCAGGAGATTGCCCTGTTCGACGCTTTCTACCGCGCAGGCGCTTTAGTGTTTGGTGGTGGTCACGTTGTATTACCGCTCCTCCAAGACTCTGTTGTTGATGCCGGTTGGGTCACACCGGATGCTTTTATGGCGGGATATGGTGCAACCCAGGCTGTTCCCGGCCCTCTCTTCACCTTCGCGGCTTACCTCGGGTTTGTTTCTGGTCCGGAGCCTCACGGCTGGTCGGGCGCAGCGATCGCGCTCGCTGCGGTGTTTCTTCCGGGTTTATTGCTCATGATGGGTGCGCTTCCCTATTGGGACACTTTGCGGCGCTTCAAGTCGGCGCGGGCTGCCATGGCCGGGATCAACGCAGCTGTCGTCGGCGTCCTCGGGGCTGCGCTTTATGATCCCGTCTGGACCAGCGCCATCCTCAACCTCAAGGACTTCACGCTTGCCGTCATCGCTTTTGTCCTACTGATGGCATGGAAAGCGCCCGCTTGGATGGTGGTCGTTGGCACCGCTCTCGGAGCTGTCGTTTTTGCGCAGATTCCATAAGGCGTTATGGGGTGTACCGATAAAGTTAATGCCCCATTAACCCTACAAACCCTAGGATCGCGTCGCCCATCGCGACGTGGCCGCAAGGGGAGAGCTATCAATCCCTCAACCGGACGATGCCACGTTCCGGCAAGTCGCGCGAATGATCCTAAACATGTTCAACGAGGACTTTCTCGACACGCACAGCGAGTTGAAAAAGGAACTCGAAGACATGATCGGCTTCAGATTAAACGGGATTTCCGTTTTGGATCTGTTACGCGCCGTCGTCGAACCCGACAGTAAGCTTGCGGAGAAAATCGAGAATGCACTGGCCGACGGTCTGGCCGGCATGGAAGGCAGCAAGGTCTCACAGCGACTGGAGCGTGCGGAACAAGGTCCTCAGACGGTTGAAGCTGCTATCGCGGACGCATTGAATACGTCACCCATCGATGAGGTCGACCCGGAGACAATGGCCGAAGATCAACAAGCCATCGAGAACGCGAAGGTTCACGCCAAGCTCGAGGGTGTCCTCGATATGCAGGACCGCGCGCAGGAAGGTTCAAAAACCGAACGTACAGGGCATGAGGATGACGCGTGGAATATCGACAGCCTGACGCCGCGGGCGTATGCCGATGTTGCGGACACTTCTGAAGACGAGGAAGACGAACTGTCGCCCACGACAACCATTTGATATCAAAGAAATTTCTCGTTGATCCGCTCCGCTATCGTTCGATCGTTCGGGCTCGCTGACAAGCCTCTCCCAATTCCTGTTCAGTCGGCTAGACTTTAGCCAGCTGGGGACGGAGGGGATTATGTTTAAGAGATTGTTTCGTCAGCGTTCGGAGGCATTAGACAACCTTCCAGCCGATGGCCCCATTGTCATAACGGTGCATGGAACCAACGATGCCGATGTTCGCGACGACGGTATGCGCTGGTGGCAGCAAGGGTCGCGTTTCACAACTCGTCTTGTGGAGAAGCTCGGGGAGCTGGGCTTTTCCGGTGCACATATTCTCCCAGTGCATTGGTCCGGCGCGAATTCCGACCACGATCGCCTCATCGCCGCAGAGGAATTGTCTCGCGTTCTCACAAGCCTTGAACGCTCGGGTCGCCCGCACGCGGTGATTGGCCACAGCCACGGTGGCAATGTCGTCATGGAAGCGCTCGCATTGCGCCGACGTCGCCAACCCCTCAGTAGCGTCATCACCTTTGGAACACCGTTTTTTGTAAGACGACTCAAGCCTATAGCAGGTTTGATCGCCATCTTTCAGGTGCTGCTCGGTCTTGTGGTTGCGCCTGTCATGGCGTGGTTTCTTGCGAGCTCTTTCACCTCCGGCACGAACAAGATTGTCGAGGCCGTCATTTTGTTTGGAGGGCTGATCATCTTTTCGCTGTGGAGTTTGCGTCGTGGGTTTCTTGAACTCAGCCGCGCCGGATGGACCCGACGACATTCGGCGCACGCGATCCATCCCCAAAATTGGCTCGTCGTTCATAGCCCTCGTGACGAAGCGATGCGGCTACTTGAAGCGGCCGCGGACATATCTCCCGACTACGTCACCGTAGCCTCAGCGATTCGCTCTATTTCGCGCTTGTCCACGGTCGTAGGGGTGGCAGCCGTCATCATTTTTTTCGGTGCCACTTGGAGTTATTTTCTCGAACCCATCATCACCAAGGCCAACGCAGGCGAATTCGGAATCGGGATGGCCGCAGATCTGACGTTCTTGCTCATCGTACCCGTAATTTTCAGTGTGATCGTTTTCGTCATCCGCCTGGTTGCCCGACTGG
>NZ_FNJC01000001.1:1005542-1309167 GCF_900104305.1 Filomicrobium insigne
CGGGTCGTTGCGCGACTGGCGCCAGTGCCGGAACAGTATCTGGACGTCGTGCCGCCCTTCAATCCGTTCAAGCTTTACGCCGACTCCAACCCGATTGGCTCAAGCCGAGAAGGCGCACATGGCGAAACGGTACGCAAGGACGTCAAAATCAAGGTGGTCGAACTTATCGGCGGCGTCCTGCCTGACGAAGATAAGCAAGAGCTTGAGGCTCGCGAGGTCGTCGACCTCGTTCGGCGCGTGCAATCCGAGGAAGCCTTGGAAAAGGCTGACGCCGAGATCAACGCAGACATAGCTCAGGCAGATAACGACCTGAATTCCGCCGGGTCCACGCCAGCGGCTTACACTACCGTGCTGGCGAAGAGCGTGATCGAAAAAGACTACGCGCAAGACGATTTAGAAGGTGCGAAGCACATCGTCGTCAAAGTGGGCAAGCAGGAAACCCTCGCAGGCCTTTTGGCGCGTAACGGAGCGGACAATTGGCTTGTCGATGCCATGATGGAAGCTGCTCGACCAGTATTTTCCGGGAATGCTCTCTCGGAAGGCCAGGAAATCCATATCACGCTCCTGCCGTCTCTAACGACGCCGGGCGAAGTCGAACCAACAAGCTTCAGCCTCTTTACCGAAGGGCACGAGCATCTGGTGAGTGTTCAGCGTAACGCTACGGGTGAATTTGTTGCCTCGAAGGAACCGACGGCGGGCGGCGTTAATTTGCGTATCGTGACGAGTGACGATGACAAAAGCGGCAGTAAGAGCAGCCGCGCGTCGAGTCTTTATGGCAGCGTTTATCACGCCGGTTTATTGCAGCATGTCCTTCCTGAAACGCTCTCAGAAATCATGCGTATTCACGCCTATGAGGTCGACTTCGGACAACGCGTGAGGGCGGGCGACTCGGTCGAGTTCTTTTTCGATTTTCCCGACGAAAACGTCACCGACGGGCCGCCGGGTGAATTGCTATTTACGCAAATCACGAGCGGCGGGGAGGTCTCGCGTTTCTATCGTTTTCGCACCAGTGATGGCGAAATCGATTATTACGACGATCAAGGGAACAACTCGAAAAAGTTCCTCATGCGTAGACCTGTGCGCGGCTCGGACGTGCGCCTGACCTCCGGTTTCGGCATGCGCCACCATCCTCTGCTCAACCGCCAGCGTATGCACAGCGGCGTGGACTGGGCCTCGCCACCGGGCACGCCAATCCTGGCCGCCGGCCGCGGCACCATTGAGTTTGCCGCGCGCAACGGCCAATACGGCAACTACGTCCGCATCCGGCACGCGAACGGTTATCACACGTCGTATGCGCACATGCAGAAGTTCGCGCGCGGGGTGAAGGAGGGCGTGCAAGTCCGCCAGGGACAGGTGATCGGGTACATCGGAACCACGGGTCTCTCGTCGGGACCGCACTTGCACTTTGAGGTTCTCGTCAACAAGCGTCGCGTCGACCCGATGTCGATCCAGGTGCCGCAGGAACGTCAGTTGACCGGCCGCGAACTGGCCGAGTTCCAACGTGAACGCGCACGCATTGATGAACTCATCCGCCGTGCCCCCGTGATGACGTCGAGCAGGTAGTGTTCGACTTCTCATCTCCTTGAGACGCCCGTCTCAACGCAATTTTGGAATGTCCCTCTCAAACGAAAATTCGACCGTTCGAAATTTTGAAATAAGCGCGCCCTCTATTCGTTGCATAATGTTCGGAATGCAGCGCGAAACTCAAAAACCGCCGAGATTTGGAACCTCGGCGGTTTTGATTTGCAGTATTTGCGATTGACTTTAAGCGGCGAAATTGACCGGCCAATCATTGATGGTGAGATTACCGTCACGTACCGAAACACGAACGGTATCCCCATCCTTCACGCCACCGGCCAGGATCTGCTCGGCGAGCGGATCTTGAACGTGCTTTTGAATCACACGCTTCAAAGGCCGCGCACCATAGGCGGGATCGTAACCGCGATTGGCGAGCCACGTGCGCGCGCCGTCATCCAGGTCGATGGTGATCTTGCGATCGGCCAGTAGTTTCTGCAAACGCTCAACCTGGATATCGACGATGGCCCCCATTTCCTCGCGACGCAGGCGATGGAACAGGATGATGTCATCGAGCCGGTTCAGGAACTCTGGCCGGAACTTCGCCCGAACCTCCGCCATCACCAAATCGCGCACGGCGTCAGTATCCTCGCCTTCCTTCTGATTAACGAGATACTCCGCACCGATGTTCGACGTCAGGATAATCAGTGTGTTCTTGAAGTCGACCGTGCGGCCCTGCCCATCGGTCAGGCGACCGTCGTCCAAAACCTGCAGAAGCACGTTGAAGACGTCCGGATGTGCCTTCTCGATTTCATCGAAGAGAATGACCTGATACGGCCGGCGACGTACCGCTTCGGTTAGCGCACCGCCTTCTTCATAGCCGACGTAGCCCGGAGGGGCACCGATCAGCCGCGCGACGGAGTGCTTCTCCATGTACTCGGACATGTCGATGCGCAGCAGCGCATGCTCGTCGTCGAACAGGAAGGTCGCCAGGGCTTTCGTCAGCTCGGTTTTACCGACACCCGTGGGACCAAGGAACATGAACGAGCCAATTGGCCGGTTCGGATCCTGAAGCCCCGCACGCGCACGCCGGACCGCCGTCGACACTGCGGCCACCGCTTCGCGCTGACCGATCACCCGCTGCCCCAAAGCGTCTTCCATACTGAGCAGCTTCTCGCGTTCGCCTTCGAGCATCTTGTCAACGGGAATGCCCGTCCAACGCGATACGACGCCGGCGATTTGGTCGGCTGTAACCGCCTCCTCGACCATCACGTTATCGCGTCCATCCTGGCCTTCCGCTTTCTCAAGCTGTTTGGTGAGCTGCGGAATGACGCCATATTGAAGTTCACCCGCGCGGGCGAGGTCGCCGCGACGTTGCGCCTGCTCCAGTTCGGTGCGTGCCTGATCGAGCTGTTCCTTGATCTTCTGTTCAGATCCCAGCTTCTCACGCTCCGCTTCCCACCGCTGCGTCAGCACGCGGCTCTCTTCCTCCAATTCGGCAATCAGAGAATCGAGTTTTTCCAGGCGGTCCTTGGAGGCTTGATCGGTTTCTTTGCGCAGAGCCTCACGCTCGATCTTCATCTGCATGAGATCGCGGTCGATGCGGTCAAGCTCTTCGGGTTTGGAATCGATCTCCATCTTGAGCCGGGACGCGGCCTCGTCGACGAGGTCGATCGCCTTATCCGGCAGGAATCGATCCGTGATGTAACGATTCGACAGCGTCGCCGCCGCGACCAAGGCATTGTCCGTGATGCGCACGCCGTGATGCAGCTCGTACTTCTCCTTGAGACCACGAAGAATCGAGATCGTATCGACGACTGTCGGTTCGCTAATGAAGATCGGCTGGAAGCGACGGGCCAGCGCCGCATCCTTCTCGATGTGTTTGCGATATTCATCGAGTGTCGTAGCACCGACGCAGTGCAGCTCACCACGCGCCAGGGCCGGCTTCAGCAGGTTCGACGCATCCATTGCGCCATCTGCTTTGCCTGCTCCGACGATGGTATGCAGCTCATCGATGAACAGGATGATACGTCCGCTCTCCGCCGTGACTTCCTGAAGGACGGCCTTTAAGCGCTCCTCGAACTCCCCGCGGTATTTCGCACCGGCGATGAGTGCGCCCATGTCCAGCGCCAACAGCTTTTTATCGCGCAGGCTGTCGGGGACATCGCCCTTTACGATACGCAACGCCAATCCTTCAGCGATTGCGGTCTTGCCAACGCCGGGCTCCCCGATCAGAACGGGGTTGTTCTTGGTACGCCGCGACAACACCTGGATGGTGCGGCGGATCTCCTCATCGCGACCGATAACCGGGTCAAGCTTACCCGACGCAGCAACTTCCGTGAGGTCACGTGCATAACGCTTCAACGCATCATAGCCTTCCTCGGCTGATGCCGTATCGGCTGTCCGGCCTTTGCGGAGTTCGTTGATCGCCTGATTCAGGGTCTGCGCCGTGACCCCTGCGTTTGACAGGATTTTGGACGCTTCGGACTGCTCCGTGGCAAGCGCCAAAAGCAGACGCTCGGCAGTGACGTACTTGTCTCCCGCCTTTTCGGCGATCTTTTCAGCGGTATCGAAAACGCGCGCAAGCTCAGAGGCCATATAAAGCTGCCCCGAACCGCCACCCGAAACCTTGGGTCTGCGCGACAGAGCCTCTTCAACCGCACGCAACGCTCCGGCTTGGTCGCCGCCAGCCCGTGCAATCAATCCTGCCGCGAGCCCCTCGGGATCGTCGAGCAGCACCTTGAGGACATGTTCGGGCGAGAACTGCTGATGGCCTTCGCGCAATGCGAGACTTTGGGCAGCCTGGACGAATCCTTTAGCCCGATCTGTATATCGATCGAAATTCATAGGTTATTCCCTCCTCAGCACGTAACTCATCGCCTTATCTGGGAAGCGCGGTCAGCACGTCGTCGTAGAATGGGTTGACAGGTTCGTGACGCCTATCCTCAGCGAGGCATAGGTACGTCCCTCAGCAGATATAGGTTCAACCCGGACGAGAAAAAGGGTCATTAACTACGGTAATTACGCGGCATTTTACGGGTTGCACAGGCCAGTCCTAGCTGGCGAGGAGTTTACGGATGGATGAGAGACAAGCAGGCCGCGTCACCGCGCTTTACCGCTACCCAGTCAAAGGACTGTCCGCGGCTGCGCTAGAGCGCGTTCAGCTTGAACCGGGACATACCCTGCCTTTTGATCGAGCTTGGGCCATTGAGAACGGCCGCGGACGCTTTGATCCGGAGGATCCCAAATGGTTGCCGAAGACCTCGTTTCTGATGCTGATGCGCGACGAGCGCCTGGCAACGCTACAATCGGTGTTCGAGGAAGACAGTCAGACGCTGACCTTGCTTCGCGATGGGCGTCAGGTTGCACGTGGAGCGCTGGCAACCCCGCTGGGGCGCCAGTTGCTCGAGCAATTCTTCGCGGCCTATCTCAAGGCTTCTCTGATTGGGCCACCCAAGATCATCTCAGCCGAAGGTCATAGCTTCTCTGACGTTGCCGAAAAATGCGTGCACGTCATCAATCTTGCAACGCTGGCGGAGCTGGAAAGGGTGATGGGGCGAGAGCTTTCGCCGCTGCGCTTTCGGCCCAACGTCGTCATAGACGGATTAGCGCCGTGGCAGGAACTCGACCTCGTCGGCAAGGAAATTCGTATCGGCTCGGCCTTGCTTATCCCATTTGCGCCGACGGACCGGTGTGCCGCGACGAACGTCGATCCAGAAAACGGTCGGCGCGATACATCGATCCCAGCCGTTCTGCAACGAACATGGGGACACGCCAATTTCGGGATCTACGCCACCGTTCGAGATGGTGGCGTGGTCACGCTCGGGGATCCTGTCACAATCGGCTAAGGAAGCTCGGGCGACACAAAGGGATCAGCTCCACCTATCGTCGCACACGCCTTACGAACCAATTTGTGGATTTATTCCTGGCTTTCCTCGACCGCAGCAACGGTCTCTGCCGGCGGAGCTGCGGCTGTCGTCTCTGCGTCATCAGCCGTATCTTCCCGGCGCGTGCGGCGAACGGGCCGACGCAGGAAGTCAGGCTGATCGCCGGACTCACCAAACCGCTGCCGTTCCCGACGGCGTGGTTCCCGATCGGACCGATCGGATCGCTGCCGTGGACCGTTGGAGCCATTGCGCCGGTCGCGCTGCGGGCGTTGCTCTCCGGTCCGTTCAGACCGTTCCGCACGCTCAGGGCGCTCATTGCGCGTTACGCCTGCTATCGCCGGCTGAGGATCATTCGGCTGGACGACTGCCTGCTGATTAGCCTCAACGGGATTGTCTTCGCCGTCTTCGTCGCCCACGTCATCGTTGTCATATTGGTCCGGAACGGGGGAGCGGAACCGATTATTTCCATTCACGACGTCGTTCGCGTTTGGAGACTGCTGCTCACGGAACGCCATGATGATGCGATTGTAGTGTTCGGCGTGTTGCAGATAATTTTCGGCAAGAACCGGATCGCCGGATGACATCGAGTCGCGGGCAAGCGCCATATACTTTTCAGCGATATGCGCAGGGGTGCCTCGGATCTTCACATCCGGCCCGTTGCTTTCAAAGCTGCGCGTGAGAGGGCTTTGGCCTTTACGATTGCGGCCGCGACCACGACGGTTTTGCTGTTGTCCCTGCCTCATGGGCTCCCGTTCTCTATATTAACTTAACGTTCCAAAAAGATTATTGCAGATCCCAATCAAAGTCGGTGCCCGCCCGGCTCGGTAACCGGCATCACTGCAGCCGCAATGACCATATTCTTTGGACAAAGCCATCAGTCGCGGCCTGTCCGAATTTTGTTAGGTGCTAATCCAGTCCCTACTGGCATCTAAAACCAAAGCCGTGAAGCGGGTCTGGTGCGTGAAACAGCACGCCCACCCTCGCTCTTCTGCGCAATTGTTGCGCGGAAGCCGTGATCGCTCGAGTCTGAGCCAAAGCCAACAGCGCGGCGCACTCCCATGGGGCAGCTGCGCGCTCAAACAACCCTTATCCCGTCTTGCTCTTGGTAATCATCCAACCTGTCGGAAAAGCGTACCGCGAGCGACGAAGCCACCAATCTTGATGGGCCTCAAAAGCTGAAAACGCTATGCGCGTCCTCGCCAATCACTTCGCAGCGTGCACTGTGCGTCCCTACAGATCTATCTATGCTATCTGATCCGGGCCTGCGCGTGTCACAAGTTTCGCCTAACATGAGAGTATCGCGTAAGCTGGATAAATCCAAGCTTTTTTCGCTGGGCCGTTAGAATTGTGTCCGACCCGCAACACACCGGGTGTGGTTTCCGAGGTCCTTCCACATCCGTAACTCCCGAACCTCCTGGCCTTTCAACAATCCAGCAACGTCCGAGGCTTGGTCCGCTCCGACCTCGAAAAGGGCCCACCCTTGGGGCACGGAATGGCTGAGGTCAGCAACGATTTCACGATATACTTGGAGGCCGTCGGGGCCTCCGTCAAGGGCGGCTAGAGGATCGTAAAGGCGGACTTCCGCGTCCAGAGTGCCGATGTCAGCCGATACGATGTAGGGGGGATTCGACATCAGAAGGTCGAAGGAACCCTCGACACCCTTTAGACTCCGCGCTTCGAGGAAACGAATACGGTCGGCAACCCCAAGGCGCTCTGCGTTTGACTGCGCGGTAGCCAGCGCCTGGGCGCTGATATCAGTCGCCAACGCTGTCGCGTTGGAAAACTCTGCGAGCATTGTGATCGCGAGAATGCCGGTCCCGGTTCCAACATCGATCAGGTGAAACGGTCGGTCATACCAACCCTCTTCGTGCGCCAATTCCTTTGCGGCTTCGATCAGTACTTCCGTATCCGGCCGTGGGTCGAGCGTTTCAGACGACAATGCAAATTCGCGACCGAAGAACTCTCTACTACCGAGAATTCGGGACAAAGGCTCATGGGCGAGACGCCGGACCAAAATTTCATCGAGACGGAGGGCCGCCGGGGCGCCCAGCTTTGAATCTGGGGCAGCAATGAGCTGCGCGGCGTCCATTTCCGCGGCGGCCGCAACCAGTCTTCGTGCTTCACGGCGCGGCTCATCGAAGCCCGCGAGCATGGCAGCACTGCGCACGACCGCGTCGACTAAGCTGTCCTCAGCCGCGAATTTATGACCGCTACGCATTGAAGCTTCAGGCATCGGCGCGATTTTCCATGTCTGCCAATTGCTGAGCCTGATGATCCGTGATGAGAGCGTCAAACAACTCGTCGAGACCATTGCCCTCGATGATCTGATCCAGCTTGTGCAAGGTTAGATTGATCCGGTGGTCCGTGACCCGGCCTTGCGGAAAATTGTATGTGCGAATGCGCTGCGAGCGGTCACCGCTACCGACTTGAGACCGCCGCGCTTCAGAACGTTCGTCGGCTGCGCGCATCCTTTGCTGCTCATAGACACGGGACCGGAGCACCTGCATTGCCAATCTCCGGTTCTGATGTTGGGATTTTTCCGCAGAGACCACTGTGATACCGGTCGGAATATGCACCATGCGCACGGCGCTCTCGGTTTTATTTACGTGCTGACCGCCGGCCCCACCGGCGCGCATCGTGTCGATTCGAATATCGTCAGGGTGGATATCGATGTCGACGTCTTCCGCCTCGGGGAGTACTGCGACCGTCGCTGCGGACGTATGAATACGACCGCTGGCCTCTGTCTCAGGAACCCGCTGCACGCGGTGGACGCCGGATTCAAACTTCAATCTGGCAAACACACCCTGGCCGGTGACGGAGGCGATGACTTCTTTATAACCGCCGAGGTCGTTCTCGGAGAGCGAGATAATCTCCGTGCGCCAGCCCTTCAATTCGGCATATCGGGTGTACATGCGGAATAGGTCTGCTGCGAAAAGAGCCGCTTCATCCCCGCCAGTACCGGCGCGCACTTCAAGAATCGCACTGCGCTCATCGGCTTCATCCTTGGGCAGGAGTAAAATTTTGAGTTCATGCTCCAGGGTCGCAATGCGAGGGCGCAAAGCATCAAGCTCTTCCGCGGCCATTGCCTTCATCTCGCGATCAGCAGAGGCGTCCTGCGCAAGTTCCTGTAAATCACGCTGCTCCTGCTCAGCCGCGCGCAATTTGCGAATCGCTGCAATGAGCGGGTCGAGGTCTGAGAACTCCTTAGACAGCTTGGCAAACGTCGCCTGTCCTACGCCGGAATTCAGTTCGGCCTGCACATTTTCCCAGCGCTCTATCAATCGATCGAGTTTTTCCTCGGGGATGGCGTTCATCGTCCGTCTTTCAATCCGTCGAAAGGGTTAGGGGCGCGCTTTCGTCCACGCGGTCCATTAGCGGAGGCATTCCGTCTCTAGAGGTTCGAAGGCGCGCATCTAATCGGTTTGACGGACATTGTGCAATTTGTCGGTGCGTCTTGCCCGGGGATCATCGACCTCGATCCAGCGTAAACCTTCGCGCTCCGGCGCAAAGCGAATAAGCAAATAATCATGCACAGACCTTAGTCCTCGAGACATGGGATCGGGCAATCTCGAAGACAAGATGCTGACAACGGTAGGCTGACATAATGCAAAAACAATTGCCGCAACCAGTCCCACGCTCAAAATCCCGATATATACGCCGCGATTAAGAACAACTGTCGACACACCTCTTACGAGACCTGCACCTATCCCTGCTGTACTTAACCTGTACTTGAGGCGTGGGCGTGCATTTTCCGCTTGGTCTACTAAAGCGCTCCCGACAGGAACAGGACGCCCGCCCCTACCTTTTCGCCAACGGGGACCGGCCTGTTGTATCTCAACCGGATCTTCAGGGGCATTGGGGGACGGCCCAGGTTGGCGTGTCAAAAACGTCGGGGGCGCAGCCCTGTCCGAGAACTCGGAAACAGTGGCTCCGGTAGCTCTTGAGCTGTCGTTATGCCGCCTATCGAGTTCGGCCCGTAAAATTGAGAGAACCGGCCCGGGATCGCACCCGGCGAGCCCGGTGTAGGCGCTGACGAGCCGTTGCGTTTCGGGCCAGGGTGGAAGCGCGTCGATCTGGCCTGTTTCGAGCGCAGCGATAACGTTCGGTTCCGTAGCGAGCAAGTCTGCGGCTGCGTCCAGCGATAGGTTAAGCACCTTTCGCAACCCAGCAAAGAGCTGAGCCGCCTCAACGATCGCGGTGGAGGGCCCTGGACCAATCCCAAAACTGCCATCGTTCCATTTCGCGGCCACTGGAGGTGGAAAACCCTTTACTCGTCGAACTGTTGCGGCCTCCGGGAGGCCGAAATCCCCTAATCGTCCTTCACACGCCTTTAGCCCGGAGCGGCCGGGCATCAGAGCTCGTGGAACGGTTGCGCTTCCTTGTTGCGATGAATTCTGGACGGCCATATGGCCGAGTGCGCCTTATTCAGAGTTGTTGCATCACAACTCGACACCGTGGCGTTCAGCAAAATTCACCAGATTTGCATGCAAATCGATGTCCGTTTTTCCCAGAAGGATATCCAGCCGTTCCGCCAACTGACCCGCATTCAGCGACAAGACCATCGCTTTAATCGGACCGATTGAGGAAGCCGCCATTGACAGCGAACGGCACCCGAGACCGATCAAGGCCATCGCACTCAGAGGACTTCCAGCCATTTCACCGCAAACGGTTAGTGGGACAGATTGCTCACTAGCCTTCGTGATGAGGTGTTTAAGCGCACGCATCGGTGCGATGGACAACGGATCATAGCGGCTCGCCACCTGGGCGTTGGTGCGATCGGCCGCAAACAGGAACTGCAATAAGTCGTTGGATCCCACCGAGATGAAATCCACCTTCGGCAGCAGTGCGTCCAATTCGTACAGAAGACTCGGCACCTCAAGCATTGCGCCAACGTTCAACGTACTCGGCAACGGGTAACCATGACGTTTGGCATGCACGAGCTCCTTGTCGAGCAGGCTGCGCAGCTCATCCATCTCCGATGACATGCTCAACATCGGAACCATCATGTCTAGGCGTCGACCATTCGCCGCACGCAGAAGCGCGCGAACCTGCGCCCGGAAGAGCGCTGGACGATCCAGAACCATGCGCGTAGCGCGCCACCCCATCGCGGGGTTCTCTTCGGGCAACGCGCTTAAATAAGGGAGCATCTTATCGCCGCCGATATCGAGTGTTCGGAACACGACCGGCTTACCGGCGGCTTCGGCGAGCACCGCGCGATAAGCCTCGGCCTGCTGCATGAGGCGCGGCATTTTCTCAGACAGCATGAATTGAATTTCGGTGCGGAACAGCCCCACGCCTTCGGCGCCCGATTCCTCAAGATGAGGCATATCAGCAATTAGGCCGGCATTCATAGAAAGTCGAATAGGGATGCCATCGACTGTGACTGCAGGAACGTCTCGCAGCTTGTGGTAACGCTCCTGCCGCTTTGCGCGAAAGCGAACCTTGTCGGAGTATGATTTAACAAGGTCGGCGGACGGCCTGACGTGGACTTCGCCGGTTTCCCCATCAACAATAACCGCGTCCCCGTTCGCGACATGCTCCACGATGCGACGCGCTTGGCCGATCGCTGCAATTCCGAGTGCCTTGGCGACGATCGCGACGTGACTTTGCCGACTGCCATCCTCAACAATCAGGCCACGCAACCGAGTCCGGTCGTAGTCCAGCAATTCGGCCGGCCCCATCGTGCGCGCAATGAGAATTGCGTCGGGTGGTAATTCGACTGGCCGATCCTCGCCCGTGTGGCCCGTCAAAATCCGCAGCAGCCGATCAGACAAATCATCCAGATCGCGGACACGTTCACGCCAGTAAGGATCGGCATGGCGCAACATCTGAGCGCGCGTGCTGTTTTGAACGCGCTCGACAGCAGCTTCGGCGGTCAGCCCTCCCTTAACAGCCTCACCCAGCCGACGTTGCCAGCCACGATCCTTTGCAAACATCCGATACGCTTCGAGAACGTCGCGGTGTTCGCCATCTGCCAGTAGCCGGTCGTGCTCAAACATCTCGTCGAGAGAGGTGTGCAAGGCCGCCAACGCCGCCTCGAGACGCCCAAGTTCCACGGCCGGATCGTCGGCCATCAAGGTGCTGACGACGACCCTCGGTTCGTGGAGCACGGCATGTCCAAGTGCGATGCCGTCGGAGATAACCTCGCCTTTGATGACTGCTGAGAGAGATTTTGAGATCTCAATGTCGGCCTCGGTTCCCGAGACGGCACCGGAAACCAAAAGCTCAGCGATCACCATCGCCGTGGCCTGGAGCACCTCGGTGTCGTCCTCGGAGTAATGCTTTGCCGTGTGGTTCTGTACGACCAAAACCCCAATGACTTGTCCGGAACGCTGGATCGGCACCGCAAGCAGTGAGTGATAAGCTTCTTCGCCCGTCTCAGGACGATAAGAGAACGCCGGATGGGATTGCGCGTCGGGCTCGTTGATGGGCACCGCGAGTTCGGCGCAGCGCCCAACGAGGCCTTCGCCGCGATTCAGTCGCGTATTGTGCACTGCTTCCCGGTGGAGACCTTCCGTAGCAAATAGCTCTAGAGAATGGTCGCGGCGTTTGAGATAGATAGAGCAGACCTCGGCAACCATGACGCCGGCAATCTGGCGCACGATCTTGTCCAGGCGTGATTGACCATCGCCAGGCTCGGCCAGAATCTCGCGCAAGCGCCGCATGATGACACGCAGTGCTGGCTCGGACGCCGATATGCGGGGTTCGTCACCGCCTCGTCTCATTTCAACAGGCCCACCGCCGCTTCAAAGTTCCGAACTATAGCTAGTCCGACCCGCTCAGAAGGAAATCTTTGCCCGACCGTAGGTAGAAATTACAGCCACGCCAGAGGGACGCAACCGACTTGCCTTATTGCACTGGCAATTGCGCCGCCGTGGCCTGCTTCCTAGAGGTCAAATAAGGCCGCGAAAGGTACGCGTTGTTTGGCGCTCGTTTGCGCCGCAACACCGCTCGCTTCAGGTTGCGTCCAGACCAAATCCCTCATGAAGGGTGCGCACAGCAAGTTCAGCATAGTCGGAGTTTATCAGCACGCTGACCTTAATCTCAGATGTTGAGATTGCGAGAATGTTGATGCCTTTATCCGAGAGGATTTGAAACATTTTTGCAGCAACGCCCGCATGGCTCCGCATGCCGATACCAATGATGGACACCTTTACCACATCGGCAGAACTACGCACGTCGAGATAGCCAAGGTCTTGCTTAACCTTTTCCAGAACCTGCAAGGCGCGCGGCAACTCGTTGGCCCCGACGGTAAACGTCATGTCGGTGTGTGCACCGTCTGGCGTGACATTCTGGACGATCATGTCGACGTTTATGCCAGCCTCCGCGAGTGGCCCGAAGATTCGCGCGGCGATACCCGGTTTGTCCTGGACCTTGAGGATCGTGACTTTCGCCTCATCCTTGGCGTAGGCGATTCCACTAACGACCTGGCCTTCCATAATCTCTTCCTCGCTGCAAACGGTCGTACCCAAGTCCTGTAGATTTCCAATGCTGACCGGTTTAATCGAGTCCGGTGCAGCAAAGCTGGAAAGCACCCTCAGCTTGATGCCATAAACCATAGCCAGCTCCACGGACCGCGTTTGCAGGACCTTGGAACCGAGAGAGGCCATTTCCAGCATTTCTTCATATGAAATCCGCGACAGGCGACGGGCCTCAGGCACAATTCGCGGATCGGTCGTATATACTCCGTCTACGTCGGTGTAGATATCACAGACATCGGCATTCAGTGCGACGGCAACAGCGACCGCGCTCGTGTCGGACCCGCCGCGTCCCAACGTCGCGATGCGTCCGTGCGTCGGCTCGATTCCCTGAAATCCAGTGACAACCGCGACCTCACCGCCTGCGACGCGCTCAACCAAACGGCCTGCATCAACCTTAGTGATGCGTGCGGCGCCGTGGGCCGTGTCGGTTTCCAACGGAATTTGCCAGCCCTGCCAGGACCGCGCCCGGATACCAATCGTCTGTAGTGCGATTGCCAACAAGCCTGCGGTTACCTGTTCGCCCGACGCGACGATGGCATCGTATTCCCGCGCGTCATGCAACGGCGAGACCTCGCGGACAAATCCAACAAGCTGGTTTGTAGCTCCCGCCATCGCCGAAACGACGACCGCAACCTGGTTGCCAGCATCGACTTCGCGTTTGACGTGCTGCGCCACATTCCGGATACGTTCGATGTTGGCGACGGACGTACCGCCAAACTTCATAACAACCAAAGCCATGGCGAATCCCGCGTGGCATCTAGAGTAAATAGCCGGTTAAAGACCTGGGAGAACACGAGAACACTCTCGCGCGGCAAAAGACCGCTTCTACGGCTCACCGGTTTTATCCAGCACCGCGTTACAAATTCATTGCCGTCCCGACGGATTGGGGCATGTCATAGCGGCTTGGTGAACACAGAGCAACAGGATCAGGCACCTTGACTATGGTCTGAGCGCGCGCGACGAATGCCTGTATTATCGCAGACCATTCAGCATCCACACGAAACAAGGCTCCGTTTTCCATGACAGTATCGACGCAGGGCCATTCCGACGGCAACGTCGATCCACGCGAAGTTCAACGGTTTGCCGAGATTGCCGAAACCTGGTGGGATCCGAATGGTCCCTTCCGGCCTTTGCACAAGATTGGTCCCGCGCGGCTCAGCTTTATTCGCAACGCACTCGCCCGGCACTATCAGCGCGACTCGGGCGGCGTTCGCATCCTAGATGGACTGAAGATTTTGGATGTGGGTTGCGGCGGTGGTCTTATTTGTGAACCGCTCGCTAGGCTTGGTGCGCAGGTAACAGGCATTGATCCCGCGGAAGAAAGCATCAGCGCCGCAGAGGTCCACGCCAACATCAACGGGCTGGATATTGATTATCGCGCAGCGCGCATTGAACAAATCGCGTCGAGCGAAGAACGGTTTGATGCCGTGATGTGCCTGGAAGTGGTCGAGCATGTGCCGGACCCAGCCGCATTCATCAGCCTCTGTGCCACAGCATTGAAGCCGGGCGGGCTTATGATCGCATCCACATTAAATCGGACTTTGAAGTCGTTTGCGCTGGCTATCGTTGCCGCCGAGTACGTCCTTGGATGGGTTGATCGCGGCACGCACCGCTGGGATCGGTTCGTAACACCTGATGAGCTGCAATCCGCGCTTGAAAACGCGGGTTTGACCGATGTCCGCTTTGAAGGGGTCGTCTACAATCCGTTGGAGGATCGCTGGTCAACTGCGGCGGATACAGACGTCAACTATATGGCGGCGGCTCTAAAGCCGCACGCCACCTAACGCGACCGAACCCTGCCCTTAAAGCGAAGAGATCCAGTCAGTCCGAGACTTTTTTTGTCAGCTTGCGTGCGGCCCACGCATTTGCAGCAGCGCTTTTTCGATTTGGCGCCACTCGGCGGCATCATCTTCTTTGCCGCCGCGCTCAAGTTCAGCAGCCTTCTGCGCTGCCTCGGCGATTGCCTTATCTCCCAGCGCCTCACGCATCTGGCGGGCGCGTTCCTGAACGTCCATTGCTCTCATGGGGTCCTCCGTTCATTCTGGCCTCTCCTCAAGATAGGACCTGAAAGAACGCGATCCACCCCCGACGGTTCAGAATTAGCGCAGCCGCGCCTGCCACTGCGGAAAATCATACCGGCAGGATTATCCCGGCAGGTGGCTGCCTTTCTTGAAATCCGCAATATGCGTGGCGAGTTCACCGTACTCGACACAGGACGTGCCACAGCGAACGGCAATTTCTTTCAGCTCTGTTTCGGCTTTGAGAAGCTCCCCGCGTTGCAGATGCGCCTCGCCAAGATACGCGCGGGCTACGGTATTGTCGGGATTCATCGCCAGCGCTTCAGCATAGTAGCCGAGTGCCTTGTCGACGTTTCCGAGCTTGCGAGTCGCAAAGCCGATATAGGTGAGAACGCGTGTGGTCCGCGGCTCCGCCTCATTGAGGTACGTCAGGGCTTCTTCGTAGCGCCCGTTCCGTGCCAGCCAATACCCGGCGTAGAATAGTTCACCGTCGGTGGCCGCAATTCGGGCTACGCAGGCGCGCCATTCGGGCGACGCTTTAGCGAAAGAGTCGCAGGCCGGATTGGCTGGGCCTATGTCCTTGGCTAAGACTGAACCTGTGGGAAGCGCGCCCAGGAGGAAGCCCAAAAGCGCAAGAGCCCAATATCGCCGTGCCATCCGTTTCGCCTTTCTGGTTTTTCGTCGTGACTGCGGCTCCACCGCTCCAAATCACCGTGTGCCGCTGGGCAGAGGAAAACCACATCGCCGCGACGCGGGCAAATCGCAAATTGCGGCTGCTGGGACAGCCCTCAAGCAAATAGATCTCCGTCCACGGCCCGGCTTCCCGAGCCCAAACAATGCACACCTTTGATATTGCTGCAAAATAATTGACAAAGCAGCGCCATTTTTTCAACGCAAATTGAACGACTCGTGGATCGTCTACACACTTCATCGGTAGATCGTCCCGATCAAGCATGCGGGGGCACTTTGAACATGTTCGGCTGGCGCAAACGTCGCGACGGTTTCGAATGGCGCGAATACGTGCGCACGACGATTCTGGTACGTCGAAAAAAGCGACGTGAGCGCGTCGAGGAGGCCGGGAAGGCCGCCATTGACGGTTTGGCTGAAGCGGGACGGCGCGGTGCTGCAGCCGGTCGTCACGGCGCGGCTGCGGCTCAGCGCGGGCTTGGACAGGCCGGACGCCGGGCCGGCCACTTCAGCATTTTCGCAGCGCATTGGGCACGCGGCAACTTTCGCCGAGCTGCGGCTACGCTGGTTCCTATGGGAAAATCAGCGGCGCAGGCTGCAGGGCGGGCGAGTGTCGCAGCCGGACAGCGCGCCGGTCGCGCCGCTATCAAAGGAGGCCGCTACCTTGGCCACGCCGCACGCAGCAGTGGTGCCAAGGCCGCTCCTGTTCTCGCTCGCGGCGCAGCAAAGCTCGGCCCCTCCTTGCGAACGATTTCCACGCCGCAAACCGCCATGCCGCTGGCCATCGCTGGAGGTGCGGCCGTACTTGGCGCGGTAGCGCGGATTCCTCTGCATGGTTTTGACGCGACAACGCTTATCGCCGCGCTCATCGGGATCATGCTCCTCGGGCTCGCCGCCTTTCCACTTATCAGCACCGGGAAAATCGAGTGGCCTTCATGGCTCCCTGCGCCCAAGTGGTCTACGCTTCCCCGACAACCCGCCACGTGGGCCCTGGGTGCTGCGGCCATCGCGATTGTCGGGCTAATTGCGTCGTTGTTGATGGGCTGGGTGTCACTGCGCTCGCCGGTTGGCGTCGCCGACATCCTTCCCGATTTCAGCTCGCCCCCGGAGGTTGTCTCTGGCTATGCGGTATCGCTCACGGGTGACTCCATGAGGATCGAGGGACATGTGGTCCGGTTGGCGGATGTCGAAGCGCCGGAGCTAACGCAGACTTGCGATCGCGAAGATTCCAGAAGCTGGAATTGCGGACAATCAGCGCTTGATGCACTGCGCAGGCTGACCGGACGCGCCACCATCTCGTGCGACGTGCACTACACGGATAGCTCCGGTCGCAAAGTTTCAACGTGCCGCAACGGGGATACGGACTTGGCCGCCGAAATGGTGCGCAGCGGTCATATCTTCGCGACGGGGACCCTCTTTCCAACTTATGGAAGCCAGCAAGCGGAAGCCCAGTCTGCAAAAGCCGGACTTTGGAGCGGCTCTTCGAAGAGCCCGCAAGATTATCGCGATGAACGCTGGGAAGCAGCAAGTCGCGCAGCTCCCGATGGGTGTCCGATAAAGGGTCGCGTGCTGTCGGGCGGCAAGGTCTATATCCTGCCGTGGTCTCGCAGCTACGATAAATACAGCGTTCGCGACGGTCGCGGCGATCGGTGGTTTTGTAGCGAGGACGAAGCTCTCAGCGACGGCTGGAAATCCCTGGATAGCTGACGGGGAGGGAAAACGCCCGGCAGCGTGAGTGCAGCCGGGCCATATCATCTCTCTATCCAATTGTTCCCAGCGCATTGCGGATCGCTGTCTCAACGGGCGCATAGCTCGACTCCGAGCGTTGCAAACTCAGAGGTCGCCTTAGCAGAAGCGGTGGCTGCGCCAGAAAGCGCGGTCGCGTTCCTCGATGCGGCTGGGGGAATGTACGAGGAAGGGATGGCAAAGATAGACTGTCCCAGCCGCTCCCGTTGCAGTCGCTTCGGGTAGCCCCTCTGTTTCTGGGATGCCGCTCACGACGAGTTCACCCAAGGTGAGACCCGCTTCACCTGCGGGCGCCAACGTACGAGCGATCTGTTTATGCGATCCGATCCTGATACGCGTGGGAGCGTCCGCATCCCCCACATCTGAGAACAGGAACAGCATCAAGAGAACCCGTCCTCACGACGTGATGTTCGCACGCCAGGACATGAAGTCTGGATTTTCAGTCCCGAAACTGACGTCGATGTGCCAACCCGCGTCCCCAGGATCTTCCGTCGACGCAAACCGCACCGGAAATGTGCCCATTGCGGCAGGCTGCAACCATCGCTCCTGGCCTACCAAGGCATCAAACGCTTTGTGCGACGTGGCCGTGTTCGCTGCCTTTACGAAAGGCTCCTGAGTATAGTGGCTGAGCAGGATTACCGGTTTTGTCCATGTGGACGGATCGTCTGGATCGCACCCCGTATCCTTCCACAGTATGGACCGGGCCTCGTTGGCCAAATCGCGCGGGAAGGCACCATCCAGCCTGACGAGCCTATCTTCAATAAACTGTTGGATTTGCGCGCCGCTCAGAGCGGGCGTGTGCTTATTCAATGGCATGGATCTTTCAATATCAGCCCGTCACTCCGTCGCGTATTTCGATCTGGAGGCCGGGCGCAGAGTAGCATCCGGACGTGAAACGCCCGGGTCGAAGCCCGATTGCGCAACGGGCTCGGCGCTTACTGCAGTTCGAAGAACGCTGCTGCGATATTGAAGATCTGAAACATCATGGCTCCTTGAATATGATCCGTAAACGCTGGAAGGCAACGAACGTTTGTGGATCTGCAGGATACTAGAGCCGTACAATCTTGCCGGGATTAAGGATACCTAAGGGGTCGAGCGCCTGCTTCAGGGTCCGCATGGTTGCGATCGCGGCACCGTGCTCGGCTTCCAACACGTCCATTTTGCCTTGGCCCACTCCATGTTCGCCCGTGCAGGTGCCCCCCATTGCGATCGCACGATGGGCAAGCCGGTTCGCGAAAGACTTCGCGGCCTTCAACTCAGACGAATTGTCTGCATCGAACATCACCAGCACATGGAAGTTCCCATCACCGACGTGTCCCACAATCGGAGCCGTAAGGCCGTTCTCTGCAATGTCAGCTTCCGTCTCTGCCACACATTCCGCCAAGCGCGAGATTGGAACGCAGACGTCGGTCACGAATGAAACGCGTCCTGGCCATGCCTCCCTACAGGCCCACAAGGCTTCATGCCGGGCTTTCCAGAGACGTCGACGATCTTCTTCGCTGGAGGCGACTTCAAAGGATGTGGCTCCATGCGAACGCGCTAGGTCTTCGAACACAGCGACCTGTTCGCGCGTTGCCGCCTCCGTCCCGTGAAACTCTAGAAACAACGTTGGCGTCTCGGCCAACTCGAGCTTCGCGTGCAAGTTGATGGCCCTGATCTGCAAAGCATCGAGCAACTCAATCCGAGCAAGACCGAGCCCGAGTTGAATGGCTTCCATGGTCGCGTTGCAGGCTCCGTCGAGCGTCGCGAAGGGGGCAACCGCCGCCCGTATGGATTCAGGCTGCCCGTACAGGCGGAGTGTGAGCTCCGTAATGACACCGAGTGTGCCCTCCGACCCCACGAGCAGATGCGTGAGGTCATATCCGGCAGACGATTTTCGCGCGCGCTGCGCTGTTTTGATGATGCTGCCGTCGGCCATCACCGCGGTCAGATTCAGAACATTCTCGCGCATCGTTCCATAGCGAACGGCGCAGGTGCCGGAGGCGCGTGTCGCGGCCATGCCGCCAAGGGTTGCTTCTTCTGTGCCTGGATCCACCGGGAAGAAAAGTCCCGTATCGCGCAAATGCCGGTTGAGCTGTCCGCGGGTGACACCGGCCTCAACGACACAATCAAGGTCTTGGTCATAGACACTCAGAATTCGGTCCATCCGCGATAGATCCAAAGATATGCCTCCAGCCGGGGCGTTGACATGCCCCTCGAGCGAGGTTCCCGCACCGAAAGGAATGATCGGCACGTGGTGTCGTCCTGCGAGCACCACCGCATCGCGCACATCTTCTGTACTCGTTGCGAAAACGACGGCGTCGGGCGGCTCGCTGGCGATCCACGTCAGTGTATTGGCGTGCTGACGCCGAATTCCTGTGCCGGTCTCAACATGGGGCCCAAAGCGCTGTTTCAACGCCTCAATAGCATCGGCTCGCTGATCCGGCGTGGCATAGTCTTTCTGGTGCCCTATTGCGCTCATAATTCGTCAGCTCACTGTTCGCCGCCGCCCATAGGGCTCAATGTGATTGGTTCGCAGCATTGCAACGAAACACATCCACGCTAAGCTTCACCTTACGATGTTTCCTCCAGAGCTTTTTCAAGATCAAGAAAACCATGGGCCTTAATGTAATGCTCGCACGCATTTGTTTTTATGTCTTTGCCTTTTGCCTCGTTGCGCTTTCGCTCAATCCGCAAGCTTGGGCCGCGCGTGGAGACCGTTGGACGCAAGTTAGCGAAGTCCCGCTCGATACTTCACAATCCAGCACGCTCATCGACCTGCGTGCATTGTCGGGCTCCTTCATGGCCTTTCGCATGCGTGTCGTCGGGGGGACGGTGAAGTTCAACGAATTGAAGCTGAACTATTCGGATGGCTCGTTCTACGCGGCCGATCAAGCGTTCGAGTTGCGCAACGGAGAAAGCACGAAGGTGCTGGATTTTTTCCGGCGCGGCCGTTTCATCAATTCCGTCAGGCTCAGCTACGCGGTCGTTCAAGGTACGGAACCAAGGGTCCAGATTCACGGGTTGCAAAGCTGGCGAGGGCGCCGGGCTCAACGTCCGGCAGGAGAGCAATACGTAAAGTCAGACGAGGCGCCACCGCTGCCCACCAGCACGACGCAAGTTCTTCCGCAGGCAACAGGTGGGCTTCTGGTCGCCTCCAAGTACGTCACGTTCCATGGCGATCATGACAAGATAAAAGTCGCCAAAGAGATGGGAAAATTCGGACGCGTTCGCATTCAGGTGCGTGACGAAGATGTCTATCTCAACAGCTTCAAGATTGTGTATGCGGACGGAACCGAGAACACGCACAAAATCGACCTGCATATCCCGGAAGGCCGCACAACCGACTGGGTCGATATCGACGGCGCACGTTTTATAGATCACCTTGAGCTCAGCTACCGAAAGAAGCCTGGCTTCGAGGGCCATGCCCGGATTGAGGTCATGGGCGAGCACGCCGAAGGGTGGCTTAGCGAGACGGGCGAGGGTGGTAAATTCAACGACGGATGGATTTTGCTCGGAGCACAATCGGCTGGCTTTGTTGGCTTCGATACCGATATCATTCCCGTTGGCGAACATGTCAGCGGTTTCAAAGAGATTCGTGTCGTGGTGCGTGACAGGGCCATCACCCTCAATCAGCTCCGTGTTGTTTACGGCAACGGTGACGAGGACATCATTCCGGTGCGCACACGCATCGATGCCGGGGGCGCGTTCGGTCCAGTCGACTTGCGTCATGCTCCTCGACGTATCAAGGAGATCCAGGCGCGTTACCGATCACGGTTCATCGACCAGGCTGCACGCGGCAAGGGCGCGGCCGTCGTGGAGGTTTGGGCGCGGCGCTAGTTCGGGGGAACGAACGGCCATAGCGGCCGGTGCGCCTTGACGGGCGTAGCCGACGCACGCATTGATCGCGTTAGCGCAATTGTGCCGGCCCCTCTCATAGCTTGATCCCTAGATGACAAAAGATTCCGTTCTCGATGCCTGCAAAACCCTCTTTACCGTTCGGGACTGGTTACGTTACGGCGTAAGCGAGTTTACTCGCTCTGGTGTCGTCTTCGGTCACGGCACATCCAATGCGCTGGATGAGGCTGCTTATCTGATCCTGCATGCTCTGTCGCTGCCGATAGATCAGCTGGAACCCTGGCTCGATACGCGTTTGACGATGCGCGAGCGCGAAATGATCGCGGACCTGTTTGAACAACGCATCACAACGCGAAAGCCTGCCGCATATCTCACCGGCGAAGCATGGCTCGGTCCTTACCGATTTACTATCGATGAACGCGTTATTGTCCCCCGATCCTATATCGGAGAACTTTTGATCAATGGGCTTGAGGCATCCGTGCCGCAGCTCGAAGAAGTCCGGAGCGTTCTGGATCTATGCACAGGCTCGGGCTGTTTAGCGATCGTCGCAGCGTTGGAATTTGAAGACGCTTACGTAGACGCGGTTGATATCTCTGCTGACGCTTTGGCTGTGGCTGCCAGGAACGTCACGGACTATGGCTTGGCCGACCGTGTTCGCCTTGTTGAGTCCGATGTCTTCAGTGCCCTGGAGGGGCAGCGCTATGACCTGATCATCGCGAATCCGCCCTATGTTACCGATGGCGCCGTCGCTGACTTTCCACCGGAATATCAAGCTGAGCCTGTGCTGGCGCATGCCGGAGGCACTGACGGTCTCAACACCGTACGCCGGATCATGGAGAATGCCGCCGACCATCTCGAGCCGGATGGTCTTATGATCGTCGAGATCGGGACCGGTCGCGACACCTTTGAAACGATCTACCCTGATCTGGCGTTAGATTGGCTAGACACGGAAGCCAGCGAGGGCGAAGTTTTTGCAGTACAGGCCTCGCAACTGATGGACCTATCGCGATGAGCATGTCCGAGACACCCGCCCCTCCGACCCGGCCCTTTCGGCAAGCCATGGAACTCGCGCGCCGCCGTCGTTTCTGCTGTTGTTGTGTTTGTCTACGGCCGGAGGAGGCGCAACGCGCCCGACGCGTTTTTCGTCTCGTGCGGCGCGTGTCGCGCTAGATCTGCGCGACACAACGCAGGCACAAGCCCTCTCGAGCTTAGCCGAACGCACCGAAGTGGTGGGAGATGCCGGTGCCGATTTCCCGCACGACCTCGTACGCCTCTTCCATTGGCGCTAGAATTTCTTTTTCCAGTCGTGCGTAGTCATCGACGCCGTGTGGGCGATACGTCGCCCTTTCCGCATAGTCGGCTCCATTAGCAGCTTCGGCAGCTGCATAGGGAAATGCCTGGCGCATGAAGTCCAACACTTCGGGAATATCAAGCGCCAACGCCATATTGACGATCCGCTCATGAGACATCTCGTTACGCGCAGCAAAGCGCGGCAACTGCGCCGCCAGGATGAAGATGCGCATAATGATCGCCAAACGCACGGCCTGCAGCAGATCCAGTTCGAGGCGCCGGTCGTCGGGCACCTTACCCGCCTCCAGGCCCAGCTCTTCAAGGATAGCGTGCAGATCGATCGCATCGATTCGCATGTGATGGATCAGGCGATTAATCTCGGATGCGCGCGGGTCCGACAGCAACGTCGTCGAGAGCACACGGAAGGCTGTGTCCAAATGCTGCTCGCGTCCCCAAGACGCCCGCGACGCCCAGAAGCCCGCATCAAATATGTAAGCATTCGCGCCCATGGCATTGAGACTCGATAATTGCTTACCCCGCGCCACCATTTCGAACAGCGTCGTCAGCCGCGGCGAACGCTTGGCAAGCGCGATGAAACGGTCGCGATCGAGATCGGTTGCGGCACCGAGGCCGGCAACGACGTTCGCCAAGTATCCGAATTGCTGAAGAATCGCGTTGTTTGGGATCGCGCGCATTCGCGAAGGGTCGCCACGATCGACCGGCGTGCCGACATCGCTTTGCCGCTTAACGGCACGAGAGCCGGTCTTGAAAAGCAGGTTGGGGCCAAAGGCGCCTAACAACGCGCGATAGCCTGGATGTGCAAACAAATCCTGCTGATAAGCGCGCAGCCTCAAGAAGAAATCCAGAGACTGGTTCTCGTCGGCATAGAACGGATCGGGTTGGCTTTCGACCTCGAAAGCGTCTGAGATGATTGTTGCGACGGCCTTGCGTGTGAGCTCCCGGTTCGCGAAGAACATGAAGCCGTCACCGCCTTGGAAGCTGGTTTCATGTTTGAGAGAAACACCGCGTTTGGCGAAACGGCGTCGTGCCTCATGAGGCAACACGTACCGCAGACGGCGGTGCAGATCACCGGGATGCGCCCCACGGCCCATCGACTCGCCATGCGTGGAGAAGATGAGCAGTTCGACGTCTTCGAGGTCGGCTGCCTGCATTAACTCGGCGAGAGAGTGATGCAATCGCTCGATCGCTAGCGTCGCAGCGACCTGACCTATGAAGCGCCCTGCGTCCGAGAAACCGGTTTGAATGGCCATACGTCCGCGGAGTTTGATGTATTCGCGGTAGCCCGGCTCGTCGAGAAGGCGAGCCATCAAGCGGGGACCACGCTCAAGGCCAGACGGGGTCTCGAACAACGGCGAGATGTCTACGATGTCTGAAACGCCAAAGAGCTTGGCAAAAAATACCGCGATGAGAACCGTGGCGGGGCTTTCACATTCGGCAATCAGGAAGCGGATCGGCGTTTCTTTGTCGACGTACTTCTTGATTTGAGCGATTAGCGCAAATTGCCGGATCGCCGTGGCTGTTTCCAGTTCCAGCGTGCCGAAGTTGACCGTCTCTTCCTTGGCGGACGCGATCATTTCAGCGAGCCGCGAAAGAGCCTGACGTTCAGTAAGGTCGCGTGTCCACGGCTCATGGACGTAGGCGCGCAAGGCGTTTGTGAGCTGCGCGGCATTGATGCGCACATGGATGTGCGACATGCCAAGGCCGGTCGTTTCAATGAGGCCACGCAGCGCGGCCAGCGCGCGTTTGTGCTGGGCCGGCTCCACGACACGGATCAGTTGGTCGAGAAGTTCGGTGAGCGGCTCGACTGACGTCAGGTTGTAGCCGGCATCCACCGTGATCTGGTTGGCCGCCTTGGCGAGGTTCTTACCGCCTGGACCGACCTCATCCATCGCTTTTTTCTGATCGATGACAGCAGCTATGGCGAGATCAAGCTTGCCAGTCATCTGGCGTTCAAGGCGCTGGACTTCTGGTGACTCATCCAACCGGTGACGCAGCGTCAGAAAACGTTCGCGGATATCGTTGAGTGCGTCCAATTTCTCGTCAAGCTTGAGCTTGAACGAGTTGAGCCAGGAAATGTCCGTGCGGCCGTCGAGGTCATAGCCGACCCATGAGGCGATCGTCGCCAACTGTGGCCGCATAGCGTAGGCGTCGTCACCGAATTTGGTTTGCGCGACGCGCACAAAATCGTTGAGAAGGCCTTCGAGAGAGTCACGCAAATTACGAATGGCCAACTGATCAAGGCGATGCTCGTACGCTAGATCAATCGTATCATCAGGACGATGCGGTAGCCCGATCGAAACATCTGGAACCTTGTTATCGGAGACGGCCAAATCGACCATGCGCTCGGAAAGCGCTTCTGAAACACCGAAGGTGGGGTGAGCCGTTAGCACGATCCCAGAACGGGCGCGTGACCAATGGGTGCGAAAGGCTTCCAGATCCGGACCGTCTGGTCCGTTGACGATGCTTTTCTCGACAAGTTCCGTGAAATCACGCTGCGTCGATGCAGAGTCTACAAAACCGATCCGCTCGCGCAATTGAGCAGCCCGATTAACGCATGCCCGGTCCATTAAGCGACCGGCCAGTGCTCGCAGATGTTCGAAGCTGATCTCTCCGCTTTCCAATTGGCGAGACAGGTCGAAGGCAACCGCAACGATTGGGTTTAGCCACGGGGCATCAGGAATTTCTGCGCGGAGTGCGCGTAGGCGATCGCGCAACACGAATTCATTGATCGGTTGCTCCGCCGAATTCCTAGAGCCCTGTAGCATATTTATCCTCCCGTTCCGATTGCCTTCTCCTAGACCCATCGGGGACCTTTTTCGAGGCTTAAGCCACCTTCTTAATGCGGGAAAGGACTTCAGCAACTGTCGTGCCCATATCGCCTGGAGTTTGCGCGATGGTTACACCACATTCTTTCAAGATTGCCACCTTCTCCTCGGCGGCTTCACCGTAAGAGGTCACGATCGCGCCAGCGTGGCCCATCGTCCGGCCTTTTGGTGCCGAAAGACCTGCAATATACGCAATCACAGGCTTCTTCATGTGATCGCGGGCAAATGCGCCGGCTTCCGCTTCCTGCGGACCGCCGATTTCACCGATCATCAGGACGGCGTCCGTTTCCGGGTCCTTCTCGAACTCTTCCAGAATGTCCTTAAACGACGAGCCGTTGATTGGATCACCACCGATCCCGACTGCGGTCGAGACGCCGATATCCAACGCCTTCAGCTGCGAGGCCGCTTCGTAACCCAACGTACCGGAGCGACCGATAATGCCTACGCGGCCCTGCATGTAGATGCGGCCCGGCATAATGCCCAGCATCGCACGGCCCGGCGAGATGGTGCCAGCGCAGTTAGGGCCTGTCAGACGCATACGGTTTTCTTTTTTGTAGCGGCGCATGTAGCGCTTCACGCGGATCATGTCCTGGGCCGGAATGCCGTCTGTGATGCAGGTGCAGTATTTGATGCCTGCATCAGCAGCTTCCATGATGGCGTCAGCCGCAAAGGGCGGTGGCACGAAGACGATCGAAGCTTCGGCACCCGTTTCTTCGACTGCACCTTTGACGGTGTTGAAGACCGGACGGCCGAGGTGGGTTGTTCCACCCTTACCTGGAGTCACACCACCCACAACATTGGTGCCGTAGTCGATCATTTCCTGTGCGTGGAAGGTGCCGATGCGTCCGGTGAAGCCCTGGATGAGGATCGGCGTATTCTCGTTGATGAAGATTGCCATGTTCTATCTCCTCGTCTCACGCTGCTGCGGAAGACTGCCGTGCGGCAGCCACGGCCTTTTCGGCAGCGTCGCGCAGGCTGTCGGCATTGATCACGGAAAGCCCGCTTTCAGAAATGATCTTGCGCCCCTCTTCGACGTTCGTTCCAGCTAGGCGAACGACGACGGGCAACTTGATATCGAGCTCAGTGATGGCATCGACTACACCCTTCGCAACCCAGTCGCAGCGATTGATGCCTGCGAACACGTTGACGAGCAGCGCCTTGACGTTCGAGTCCTTCAGAACCGCGCGGAACGATTTCTGGACGCGCTCGGGACTGGCGCCACCGCCGATGTCGAGGAAGTTGGCAGGTTCACCGCCGGCAAGCTTGATCATGTCGAGCGTTGCCATGGCGAGACCCGCGCCGTTCACGACACAACCGATATCACCGTCGAGGCCGACGTAAGACAGGCCGCGGTCGGATGCGTAAGTTTCTCGTGGATCTTCCTGGCTCTTGTCGCGCAGCTCGGAGATCTGTGGGCGGCGGAACAGAGCGTTTGCGTCAAACGACATCTTCGCATCTAGAGCGATGAGAGAGCGTTCACCCGTCACAACGAGGGGGTTAATCTCAAGAAGGGTCGCGTCGAGATCACGGAAGGCGCGGTAGCAGCCGAGAATCGTGCGTTCGAATTTATTTACGAGATCGGGCTCGATACCGAGGCCAAAGGTCAGCTCGCGTGCCTGAAAGCCCTGCATGCCGACGGCAGGGTCGACAACGACGCGCAGAATAGAGTCAGGCTGCTTTTCGCTAATCTCTTCAATGTCCATGCCGCCGGACGAAGAAGCGACGACAACGATGCGCTCCTGGCCGCGATCCATGATAAAACTCAAATAGTATTCTTTGGCGATGTTCGTGCCTTCTTCAATATAGAGGCGCGAGACAAGCTTGCCTTGGGGGCCGGTCTGGTTCGTTACCAATCGCTTGCCGAGCAGGGAATCGGCGGCTTCCCAAATTTCGTCGTCCGTCCGGCAGATTTTGATGCCGCCGGCCTTGCCACGGGCACCGGAATGGATCTGAGCCTTAACGACCCAAACCGAGCCACCGATTTCGTTAGCGCGGTAGGTTGCCTGCTCAGGCGAATAAGCCAACCCACCGCGCGCGATGGGAACGCCAAACTTCGCCAGAAGTTCTTTGGCCTGATATTCGTGAATGTCCATGTATTCCTCCCTTTCGGGGCGCCCGGGAGTGCCCGGTACGCCCCATCGCAAAAGATCAGGATTTACGGGCGTCGGCAGCGGCCTTAATGGCATCGCGGGTCACGAGGATGTTTCGTGCCATGCGTTCTGACGCAGCGTCGATCATCTTGCCGTCGAGTGAAGCGGCGCCCTTGCCTTGCTCTTCGGCTTCTTTCAGAGCCACGACAGTGCGTTCCGCCTTTTCGACTTCCTTCTCGGTTGGCGAGAAGATCTCATTGGCGAGCGTGATCTGAGATGGGTGGATTGCCCACTTGCCTTCGTAGCCCAGGGCAGCAGCACGACGTGCCGAGTCCTTGTAGCCTTCCGGATCGTCAATGCCGCCGAACGGACCGTCGATTGCACGCAGACCATAGGCGCGGCATGCAACCAGCATACGGGTCAGCGAGGCGTGCCACTGGTCACCAGGATAGTCTGGGTTGAGACCACCGATCACAACCGTGCGCGAGCGCAGGCTGGCGGCATAGTCGGCAACGCCGAAGTGTAATGCCTCCATGCGGTTGGGATATTGTGCGATGGCTTCAACGTTGGCCATGCCGAGCGAGGTTTCAATCAATGCCTCAAGACCAATACGGTTCTTGAAACCTTTGCCTTGCTCGATCTGCGAGACCATCGCGTCGACCATATAAAGGTCTGCGGGTACGCCGACCTTTGGAACCAACAGCGTGTCGACCTTTTCGCCGGCTTGCTCAACCACTTCGACGACGTCGCGATACATGTAGTGCGTATCAAGGCCATTGATGCGGACGGAAACGGTCTTTCCGGCGCCGCGCCAGTCGATGTCGTTAAGAGCCTGGATGACGTTGGCGCGCGCTTTGATCTTTTCTGGCGGAGCGACGGCGTCTTCAAGGTCCAAGAAGATGTAGTCGGCTTCGCTTTGCGCGGCCTTTTCGATCATTGAAGGGTTGGAGCCAGGCACGGCCAATTCACTACGGTGCAGGCGGGCTTTGCGCAGATTGTATAGCGTATGACTCATAGGTGTTTGGTTTCCTCACGTTTTAGGCACGACTTCACCGTCCCTGCCCTGGGGTTTCTATCCCGGGGCAAGGGCCGCGCCGTTTGCAACAACGCTTGTTATTCTGCCCGGCCTAATCAGGCTGGGCTATTGGCTTTTGGGTCAGCTTGCCAGCATTAGGCTAACCTGATCGCGGCTTGCAGCCGATTTCACTGCGATTTCGCGGAAGTGATCTGCCGCGGCACCTGTTCCCGAGCCAGGCTCAATCTTAACGCCGCGAGCGCGCAAAGTCATTTCCACGGCGCACCGCGCGCCGCCAGATATGTTTTTTTCCAAAGTGCTGAGATGTGAAGGCATGTCCTCCCGGCGGATGTCCATCGCGAGCCAAACCCGATCAGAAATGAACAGGTGCGGTTGGATAAGCATCAGCCGTTTCCTCCCAGCTGGTTTCCGTACGTTGTCAGGGTTTTGTTGATTTTCGCGGAGTGCCACGAAGGGCAGGTCTGCTTATCATTTATATCGCGACTCTACTCGCACCTGCCGAAGATACGAGGTCGCGTTTCCCTAACGGTTATTAGTCGGCGCAGTCACTATCGGCGTTCGCTTGGACGGCTGCAACACCCGGGCGGGCAAAAAAGCACCGCCGGTTGGCGACGCTTTTTTTGACCCATATGGGTGGTTTTCCACCTACTCGAACGGGTGGGTCAGCGCTCCGGATTCGACAACGATAGGGCCACCGCCATCGCACGGTTCTTGACGCCCAGCTTATCGTACAGGTTCTTGAGGTGATATTTGACGGTGTTCTGCGAGATGCCAATGCGACTTGCGATCTGTTCATTCGTTAGCCCGTTCGCCAGGGCACGCAGAAGTTCATGCTCGCGCGTGGTGAGCCCCTCAAGTGGATCATCAGACAGAGCGCCGATATCGACATAGGGCAGGCTCAAACGTCCTCGAGCAACACTGGCTAGCGTATCTAGCAAAACCGAGGGGTCTTCAGACTTTGATATGAACCCCCAAGCGCCAAGCATTACAGCTTGACGCAGCACTGACGGATTGCTGTCGCCCGTATACACCACACAACGGATCGGCAGTTTACGGCGCCGCACGGCCCGAAGCACATCAGCTCCAGACATGTCGGGAAGTCCCCAGCCAATGACGCCGATCGTGGCTGGTTTCGTTTCGCAGCTGGCAAGAAAAGCATTACCGCCGCTGACAATCTCCGTCACTTGGAAGCGACCATCCTTGGCGATGTAATCACGAAGGCCGGCACGAACGACGGGATTTTTGTCGGCAATCAGCACGCATATCGGGTTTTCGCCACCAGCGGTGACATTCGGACCGGCTAGTGGGGCCACTTCATTCATACACGCCGTTCCTTTGTCGACAGCTCGCCTTCTTCATTGAACCGCTTTTCCATCGTCACTTCGCCGCTCCCTGCGCTTCAACATTGGCCGTTGGACTTACCCGCTGCCAAGTTTCCTGGTTGAAGATGATCGAACTTGCTATCTCCCTCCAGGCAATACTGGGGCACTCGGAGGGCTGCGGCCTAAACCAGTGTATTAGGTTATAGGTAGAGATTGAACCTTTCCTGATGCGACACGCTCAACGGAAAGTTCATACTTCTCTTACCATAGTTCTGATTTTCAGAGGCTCTGTCCGGATCTCGTCGCGGTTGGGGGTAGCCTATTCCTCGTCAGCGTACATAAATGCCTGACGAGGTGGTGCGCCCACGGCATAAGATAAGGATTATCATTAGATCCTCGCTACTTATGTCATGCGTTACGTTCTTTTTTTATCATTAATATACGAGCTATCAGGACTGCTCAGGAACGAAGCAAAGGGCGCCAACTTGGGGAACTCAGACGGACGGGATGCTGGCCGATCCGCAGAGCGCCGAAGGTTCGGTAGGCGCTCGACGCTCAAACGCGCCACCATCGTTACTGAAGACGGTGTGCAGACGGCATGCTTTGTCGTCGATATTTCAGACAATGGCGCTCGCTTAAAACTTAGCAATCCCTCAAGTGTACCCGATAGGTTCGGCCTCATGATTGAGGCGGATGATTTCAGCGTTCGCTGCGCAGTCGTTCGGCGCGAAGACGCACATCTGGGAATTGAGTTCGTCGGATCGCCACGACGATTATCGTGGTTTCGCAATCGATCCCGCCTGTCTCAGCTCAATTTCGTTCTCGACTGAGAGAAAAAAAGCGAGCCGACTGTCGCCGGCTCGCTCCTCGGCATCATATATCTCTTAGTCCTGAATCAACACGACAACCTGATGGTCATTCGGATCTACAATTGCAATCTGGTCATCGACGATAAAATAGCGGCAGGACCCTAATCGCGACACGCGCTTAAGGACCGGATCGGGAAACGTTCTCAGCTCAACGGAGGACGGAACGTCCCAACCGATAGATACGCCTCCCACATTTACCTCATTACGCATTTGCACCGACCTCAGCAGATAGGCTCGGTCATCGGCACTCAGAGTAATGTCTTGCGAACAGCGACCCGAACCACCACCGCTTGCATAGGTGCGGTTGCCAGACGAGTCGATGACAGCCACAACGTCATAGGTATCCGGCTCTACGATGACATAGCGATCGTCCACGTAGACGTACTCATAGCCCCGGTACTCAGGAACGATGGCAACAACCGCCGTGGGGACCGGATAGTAGTGCCAGTCGCGCGGCATCTGTCGGCCGATCGAGATATCGATGTCGACGTCAGTATGCTCCTTTACATCAGAGCGGTCGCGGAAGGCCGTGCGCACGCGGTCTTTCTTCTCACCCTGAAGCTTAACGTTTGCAGCCTTTTTTTCGCCGCGGTCAGACTTGGTGTCAGCGCGTTTCTCACCCTTGTCGGCTTTATCGTCGTCTTGTTTCTGGGCGCGACGCTCACTGTCATCATTTTTCTTCGACGCGCGTTTGCTATCGTCGCGATCAGCCTTTTCGTCCGAACGATCCGCTGATTTTCGTTCCGACTTGTCGTTGTCTTCCTTGGAGCTTGATCGCGCTTTTTCACGAGACTTGTCGTTGTCCGATGCGCTCTTCTCGGACGCTCGATCATCGTTTCTGCGGTTATCCGCCGAATCCTCGTCTTTCGATTGACGCTGCTTCGCTTGCTTCGAATCTTCGCGGTCCTTGCGCGATGAACTCTCGTCGGCGGCACGGCGACCTTTAGACTCTGACTGTCCTCGTTCAGCCCTCTCCGGGGCATTGCCACGCTCCGCACCACGTTCTTGTGCTTGGCTTCTTTGCTCTTGCGCTGGCCGCTCCTTGTTCTGTGCTGGCCCTTCCTGCGCATAGGCAGCACTCATGCCACCGAGCATCAGCACGGCTGATAACGCTATATGTACTGGTTTCATGAAACATCTCCTTGGATTCGTTTCCATTTGATCGGAATTAAAAAGGGCTTCGCATATTTTTTTATGCGGGCCCCTCGCTTCACTTAATTCACTTCGAATGGCCGAGTTCCGCGAAATAGTAGTGCGTGCGCTGATGTTCACTTCGCCACGTAATTCCATGAAATAAATTGACAAATGAGAAGGAACATAACCCGCCAAACCGCGTTCCGTGAGGGGGTCGCAATCCAATGGAGGCGTACATGATACGTTTTGGATTTAAGTCTGCGGCCGTGGCGGTCATCGCACTCATGGCGGCAATTTCAAGCGCAAAAGCACAAGGCGTTATTATCAACGATACTTACTACGACAGCGATACGATTTACGATTACGGCAGGGATACACCACGAGATCCACCGACAACTGGACAAGGCGACGTCGCCAATGTGCCCCCAGCGGGCACGGGCTATTCTGGGTACGTTGAGTACCCAGCTCCTTTGCCAGGAACACGTGTTTATGGCTGGGTTTCGCGAGGCCCTGCTCCTGGTTGTGGAGAATACCAGTATTGGAATGGCTCTCGCTGCCTAGACGCTCGCGTCGATCCCCCGAATCCAGGGGTCGCGGATTAATTTTTTTCTGGAGGCTGCGCGCTTCTTGTGCGGCCTCCGTACAAACACGTCAGATTCTTTCGGTGCTATGGCGTACAACAACAGGCAACTTACATTCGTGCGCTGACGACGCATATCATCGCCCGAAGACCTGATTTGAAAAAAAACGTTGGGATTATTTTCTCATATTACATTCTTTTCCCATGCAGCCCTCGGAATAATAAAAGGGGCTTACGGAACAAAACATTAGCCGGGCACGTTAATCGCATCCGCACCAGTAGGAGGCGTAGATGCGAAATACACTATTCAGTCCCATCGCAGCGGCAGCATTCGGTCTGGCGCTCACCGCAAGCGCAGCGAGTGCGCAAGATGCCATCGTTTATGACGCGTACGACGATTATCCTCCCCCTTACGAAATCGTCGAAGTTCCACCTCCCCCGCCAGCTGCCGTCGTCGAGGTTCCCGGCCCGGGTCCAACCCGCGTTTATGGCTGGGTAGCCGCGCGGCCTGCGAGCTGCGGCGAATACCATTATTGGGATGGCGCTCGGTGCCTCGACGCCCGTGAGGATCCGCCTGACACGGGGCCTCGCTGGTGATCGATCGGATTTTGAGTAGCGTGTGCGCCTAAGTCGCCAATTCATGCGCGAACACGCTACTTAATCTTTTCTCGTTCGATGAGGGTACGTTTGCGTTCTACACCCCATCGGTATCCCGATAGGCTCCCATCCGTCCGCACAACGCGGTGACAGGGTATCGCCACCGCGACGTGGTTAGCTGCGCACGCGCCTGCGACCGCGCGTACGGCTTTGGGCTCTCCCATGCGCCCGGCGAGTTCCGCATAGCTGACCGTTTCACCGGGTGGTATCGCGCGCAATGCTTGCCAGACACGATGCTGAAAAGCAGTTCCGCGAACATCCAGCGGCAAATCCCATTCGGCATGAGGCGTCTCGACGAAGCCGACGACGTGTGCGACGAGCTTTTCAAACTCTCTGTCCCCTCCGATCAGGCTTGCGTTCGGAAAGCGATCCTGCACCTCGCGTACGAGTTCGTTAGGATCATCACCTAGGAAGATCGCGCATACTCCTTTGCCACTCGCAGCAACGAGGATCGCCCCGAGAGAGCATTGGGCCAATGCAAATTTAATCTCGGCGTTCGCTCCACCGCCCCGGTAGTTCGTTGGGGTCATGCCCAGAATGTCTGTCGCCGTTGCATAGAAACGACCATTAGAGTTGTAGCCTGCATCGTAAATCGCTTCCGTCACGCTCGTGCTCCTTCCCAACTTCTCACGGACCCGCTGCTGACGCGTTGCCGTGGCGTAGGCCTTGGGCGTAACGCCGACGATGGACTTGAACAGCCGATGAAAATGGAAGGGGCTTAGCCCGACCGCACGCGCCAGGTCATCCAGCTTTGGCACGACTTCAGCTTCCATGATCAAACGACAGGCTTCGGCAACCTTCGCCGCGTGTTGTGCGCCCGGCACCAACTCATTCGGCTTGCAACGCTTGCACGGCCGGTATCCCGCGGCTTCTGCCTCAGCGCACGTATCGTAGAACGTGACGTTCTCACGTTTGGGGCGGCGGGCGGCGCACGACGGCCGACAATAAATGCCGGTCGTCGCCACGGCGGTATAGAACTGGCCATCCGCTGTCTTGTCCTTCGCGACCACGGATGCCCAGCGTTGGGCGTCTTGGGCCGCGCGTGCGGCATCATTCCTAGTACGGGTCCGGGGCATAGAAACAGCCTGAAAGTCCATCGGTTCAGTTGCACTCTTGCGTGAAACTTAGTCCCGCGCCAACGACCACGCACCCCGATCCTTGCTTTCAAATCCAGAAGCGCCTCTACGGCATTACGGGCGGCATGTATGTCAGCGTGTGAGCGAACAGCCAAAATAGGAAGAGCCCGATGGGGACGTGCCAGAGAAACTGCAGAAATGTGTAGCCCACGATATCGCGCGGTTTCAGCCGGAGAACGCCGAGCAGCGGCAGCATGAAGAATGGGTTTATCAGATTTGACATGGTGACCGCATTAAAGGCCTGAACCGCCCAGCCGAGGTGCACCTTCAAATCGTTCGCAGCCTGCATGACGTGGGACGCAGCTAAGATCCATCGCGCCCCACCTGCCGGAATGAAGAGGCCAAGAATGATGGAATAAAGTCCCATGACGATGGTGTACGTCGACTGTGTCGCCAGACTGGCAAATGCATGCGCCATCTGATCGGTTACGCTGACACCTGCCGCATTCGTCGCGTTCGTCAGAATGGCGGCAATGCCACCATAGAAAGGGAACTGAACGAGGACGCCACCGACTGACGGCACCGACTTTTGAACGGCTGCTAAAAAGCTGCGCGGACGCCAGTGCAGCAGCAGGCCCATCATGATGAAAATGAAGTTATAGGTATTGAGGTTCGAAATCCCGCCGATGAGGCCGCGCGTCGCGAATTCCTGAACGAGCCACATCCCGCCCAGTGCAACGAGCGCTATCGTCAGGATCGGCGAATACTCCAACCACTCACCGGGGCGCGACGGCGGGTCCAGATCGCGCGCGTCGAGCGAGACATCAACGCCCATATCTTGCGCCCTCAGCGTCGATCCTCTGGAGGGCACCGACCACCAGGCAATCGCAATCGACATAATGAAGAAGAGTGCACCGGTGAGGAGCGACTGCCAGAGGAAGATCGTTTGCGTCAGCGGGATGATGCCCGTGACGTTCAGGATCGAGGCCGGCAGACCTGTGGGATTTGCTTGAAACTGTGCAGCGGCCGAACCGATACCGAATGCCCAGGTGGCGCCAACGCCGAGGTATGCTGCCGCGCCGGCAGCCCTGTAATCCATATGAATGTCTGTTCGCCGCGCGCAGGCACGCGCCAGCAATGCGCCGAAGATCAAACTCATCGCCCAATTCAGCATGGAGACCAGCATCGCGACGGCGCCGATAAACACCACCGCCCCGCGTCCTGTCCTCGGGATGCTGGCGAGCCATTCGATACCCCGTTCCACCGGCGGCGCGACGGCGAGCACGTAGCCGCCGATCATCATCACGGCCAACTGCATCGTGAAGAGAACGAGGCTCCAGAACCCGTCCCCGAACGACTTCGCGACGACGAGTGGGGGCGCCCCATTGAGCAAAGCGGCAAGCGCAACGATGGCAACGGCGAGACCGACAAACACAAAGGCATCTGGAAACCAGCGTTCGGCCCATGCGGTAAATTTCAGCGCAGTCCGCGCAAGCCAACCGTCCTCGCGCGGCGAGGCGTCATCAGTCACGGCCATGGAGAGCTTCTTTCGAGAGGCAGATCCGGTGGGAAATGAGTGCGCTGGCGCGGCTCTTCGATTCCGCGCGCAGCATGCCCCGTGTCGGGTGGCGTTGTATATTACGCCATAGTATCGGGCTTGGGTACAGGTTGTTGCGCTTGAAATGTCGCTGCGGCTCACCCTAATAGGCGTTCAAATATGGCGCCTTTCGTGCACGAGAAGCGCTTCGACGAATGTTCAAGAAACAGCTTTGAGGATCTTATCCGTCCCGTCCAGCAGGTCCTTCACCTGTTCGGAAGTGGGTTCTGACCCCTTATTGTGGACACAAAGGTTTCGAATGTCGCCAAGCATTGAGATATGTCGCCATTGAGGGATCTCGATTATCGAACCTGCTTTCAAAAGTTCATTTAAGTCACTTATTCCGGCATTCTTCTTGGCAATTTTCACGCCGTGATCTTCGCAAACTTGACGTAGATGCTTCTCTAAGACGACACCTGCGATCGCACCAGCAGCTCTGACGAATTTATTTTTTAGGAGCTCACGGGCCGACCCTAGCTCTCTGTCAAAAACATCAGCTTGCACTAGCTGTTTGATCTCAAAAAGCGAACTTGCGAACCGCGCCTCGGCCGCCTTCAAGATAGCGAGCTGCTGCCTAAATTGTGGCACCGCCGCTGAAGTCTCAACCTTCGTTTTGCCGTACTGCGTTACAACCAAACCTTGCAAGTAATCCTGAATTACATAATTCCCGTATTCGACCTCTTTTCGCCCCCTAGGCTTTTCATACAAACTAACAAAGTTAGCAACACGATCCGGGAGAACTTGTTTAATCAGCACAAGCGCTTCTGAATACCAAGCTTCATAGCTCGCGTTAAATTTAGGAAGCTTCTTGATGAACGCTTTCAACTTATCTTTTGGCACCACCCCATTCATCAGTTTCTCAAATTCTTCTTCCGAGACCACTGATCTTACCATAGATAGATCAAGCAAGCTGCCGAGCGCCACCAATCTATCAAGGTCGCTTTTGATTCTATCGATATTTGTCGCCATACCACCCTCGAATCTACCCAAAAGCCGAAATAATAGGCAGGATAGACCGAAGAGTCTGCAGTACGCGGAAGGAGCGGCAGCGACCGGCTAGCTGATGACCCGACACGTCGTCCCATTTTGCCGGGCCCCCGGAGCTGGCCCTCCCGCCCCGCTCACATATCCAACACGATGCGGTAGCGGGCTTTGCCGGCTTCGAGGTGCGCCATGGCTTCGTTCACCTTGGCGATCGGGAAGTGTTCCGTCTTTGGCAGGACGTTATGGCGGGCGGCGAAATCGACCATGTTGCGCATCGTGATTGGAGACCCGTTTGGCGAGCCCGACACGCTGCGTTGCTGCATAATGAGTTCCATCGCGATAACCGGGATCGGCTTCAGGACTGCGCCGACGACGTGCAGGCGACCCTTGGGGCCCAACGTGTTGATCATCGCCCGCCAGTTGAGCGGTACGTTCACCGTCACGATGAGCAGGTCGAGCGAATTGGCGACGGACGCCAGAGCCGCATCATCGCGAGAATTGACGACGTTATGGGCGCCGAATGCGCGCGCTTCATCCGCCTTCGAGTCCGTTGAGGTGAAGGCGGTGACTTCGCATCCCCATGCATTCGCGAACTTCACGGCAAGATGCCCCAGGCCGCCGATGCCGACGACCCCGACGCGATCGCGAGACATGATCTCGAATTGCTCAAACGGCGTGTAGACGGTGACGCCGCCGCACATGAGCGGACCTGCCTCGGCCGGATCGAGCCCGGCCGGCAACGGGATCGCCCAAGGCCATTGTACGCGGACGCGATCCGCGAAGCCTCCATGACGGCCGACAATCGTGCCTTCACCGGTTGGGCAGAGATTTTGATCTCCGCCGATACAGGGATTGCAATGCATGCAACTTCCCGCCATCCAGCCGACACCGACGCGTTGCCCTACGGACAGGCCTTTCGCGAGTGGGCCCATATTCGTGATTTTGCCGATGACTTCATGGCCCGGCACGACGGGATAACTGGAGATGCCCCACTCATTGTGCATCATCGACAGATCGGAATGGCAGATGCCACAGTGCTCGACGGCGATTTCGACTTCTTCGGGCCCGAGTTCGTCTGGATCGTATTCGTAGGGTACGAGCTTCTCCTTCGGCGCGCTTACAGCCCAAGCCTTGATCATGCGAAATACTCCATAGATGTGGTCGCGCTGCCCGTGTTCGCCGCAGGCTCAACGGTCAGTTATTTTGAAAGTTCCTGAGCAGCGGCAGGGCACGGACCAACGCGATGGCCGCTCTGAACCTCGGTCATTGTCATGTTCTTGCCGCCCATCTTCATGGTGATACGCCCCTCGAACCGGTCTCCGCGAAGGTCAAACGTTGCAGAAGCTTGTCCTCTGTTTGTGCCCGGACAGACGATGTCGAACCCTAAGGCGCCACTGTCGCTTGAATTTATTTTCGTGTGCGGACATTTGGCCAGCGGATTATTATCACTCAAGACGCCCAGACCAAGAGTGAGGTTCTCGCCCGCTGCCTCAACGCACAACCGCGTGACCTTGGTCGCGGCGCCGGTATCCAGATGCGGCAACTCAAGACGCACGGTCACGTCATAAGAGCCTGATGCAAGACCAAGGTCCAATGCGTAGGCCGGACCGAACAGGAACGCCTCCAAGATCAACGTCACCCAGAAGACGGATTGCACCAACTTGTACCGCGTTTTCATACCTGCTGCCCTGTTGGTTCATTTCAAGGAACTGGTGCGCCAACCCTCAGAAACGGCAACCTGTTTCTTGCTTTCAAAGTCCGCCTTGCTTGTATGTTAGGAAACTTCCCCAGGCTTTGTCTCCGGCGTAGAGCGGCTGTTGTCGCACTGTCATAGAAGCTTTCTAGAAATGCGCTCATGCCATCAGTGTTGAGGACGGGCGAGACCATGGGCGAGATTGATCCTGCGATGACGCGTTCACAGGCTTACGAAGAAGCAGAGAACGTCGGACGCAACGAAAGCGCGAACCCGACGCTGGGTGACGTGATCGCCCAGCGCTACAGCCGTCGCGACATCATGCGCGGGGCGCTCGCCGTCACCGCGATCACGGCTACGGTTTCGCCATTGGCTCTCGCGGCGGCCTCGGCAGCACGCGCGGAAGGCGCAGCACCAGTGTTCGACTTCCCGGAAGTCACCGCCGGTGTCGACGACAAGCATCACGTCGCTAACGGCTACGACGCGCAGATCCTGATCCGCTGGGGCGACCCCGTGCTTTCCGGTGCACCGGATTTCGATCCGCAGAAACAATCCGCTGACGCTCAGGCAAAGCAGTTCGGCTACAATAACGACTACCTCGGCTACATTCCGCTGCCCGACGCTGAGAACCCTTCGACGCACGGCCTCCTCGTCGTGAACCATGAGTTCACCAACGAAGAGCTGATGTTTCCGGGCCTGCCCAAGCAGGATAAGGACGCGGCGTTCGGCCAGATGACGAAAGAGCTGGTCGACATCGAAATGATGGCGCATGGCGGCTCGGTCCTCGAAATCCGCAAAGAGAACGGCACATGGTCGGTCGTGCCGGATTCAAAATACGCGCGGCGTATCACCCCGGAAACCGAGATGACCATCAGTGGTCCCGCAGCCGGTTCGGACCGGATGAAGACATCCTACGACGCGGAAGGCCGCAAGGTTCGCGGCATGCTGAACAACTGTGCGGGCGGCGTTACGCCGTGGGGCACATGGCTGACGTGCGAAGAGAATTTCAACGGCTACTTCTGGGGCGACTACTCGGACGATCACCCGGAAGCCCGGAATGCCAAACGCTATGGCGTTGCGGGTCGCTGGTATAACTGGGGCCAGTACTACGACCGTTTCGACGTGAGCAAAGAGCCCAACGAGCCGAACCGCTTCGGCTGGGTCGTCGAGATTGATCCGCTTGATCCCAATTCGGTGCCGAAGAAGCGCACGGCCATCGGACGCTTCAAGCATGAGGGTGCCGCCAGCGTCGTCAACAAGGATGGCCGCCTCGCAATCTATCAGGGTGACGACCAGCGCTTTGACTACGTCTACAAGTTCGTCACGCAGGGTGCCGTCAACAGCGATGACCGTGCGGCGAATATGGACCTGCTCGACGCAGGCACGCTCTACGTTGCGCGCTATGATGCGGATGGCACGGGTGAGTGGCTGCCGCTCGTTCATGGCGAGGGCCCGCTGACGGACACCAACGGCTTTGCCTCACAGGCGGACGTGCTGATCGAAACGCGGCGTGCGGCGGATCTGCTGGGCGCCACGAAAATGGACCGGCCGGAAGGGACGGACGTCAATCCGCAGACCCAAAAAGTCTACGTGATGTTGACGAACAACACGCGGCGGAAGCCCGAAGACGTCAACGCCGCGAACCCGCGCGCGAAGAACGCCTTCGGACACATCATCGAGATGCACCCGGACGGTGACGACCACGCGGCCACGACATTCAAATGGGAGATCCTCATCAAGTGCGGGGACCCTTCTATTGCTGAGATTGGCGCCACCTTCAATCCGGCGACCACGCGCGACGGCTGGCTCGGGATGCCGGACACCGTATGCGTGGATGCCAAGGGGCGCCTGTGGGTTGGAACGGACGGCCAGGCTGAGGACAGCACGGGCCGGACCGACGGTCTTTATGCGGTAGAGACCGAGGGTGCCTTGCGCGGCACCTCGAAGTTGTTCTTCCGCTGCCCCGTCGGCGCCGAACTCTGCGGTCCGGAAGCGACGCCCGATGTCGAGACCTTCTTCGTTGCGATTCAGCACCCCGGCGAAGACGGTGAAAGCTGGAAAGCGTTCGGCCGCGCGTCCACCTTCGACGACCCAGCCACACGCTGGCCCGACTTCGATCCCAACCTGCCGCCGCGTCCCTCCATCGTGGCCATCACGAAGAGGGGCGGCGGGAAGATCGCGGGATAGGCACGGCCAGCTAGGCGCTAATCTTCATCCTCAAAAAGCTCGGCCCACCAACGTGCCGTCTCGGGACAGCGTTCTCGGTATATAAGATCGTGCGCATTAGCGTGCTCAGCAATCGCCTTGGCATCCGATCCGTCATAATTCCCAGCAACATAGGGCTCTCCCATGATGACTTGGTACAATTCTCTAACGACTGCCGCGCTTGTCTCTAGGGCCGCATCGAACTCGTTATGCGTAATCCCTCCTTTCTCTTTCCAGATTGCTTTCGGATTCTTGACCCCAATCTCGTCCAAGTGAAAATGGGTTTTGTTGCGGATGTATTGTAAGCGTTCACCGACTTTTTTAACTGGAGCGAGATCGAGGTTGAGGCGCCTACAAATGTCCCGCACCTCATCTTTCCGGAACCTGCACAACCGCCAAAAGCCTGCCTCCTCTTGATTGCGAAGCACCTTGATGACATGGGTGACCATCTGATCGCCCATTGCAAGCTCGGCTAATCGAATGAAGTTGGCAGTGTCGTCCCGCTCAACCTCCTGCAATGCCTTCCACGCACGGTAATACCAAATGGCACGCGAAAGCTCGGACGCGCAGCGCCGAACGGCAGCCTTCTGAAGCTCGTCATTCATCTGGTCACTCTGCTAGTTGCTCGGCACGGGCGCCGCGTTAGCGAATAAACTCCGACGCTTAATCTTAAGCCACTTCGGTAGGTGACGTTCGCATCCCGCAGATCGCGGCGATGACGAAAATCAGGAACGAGGCGGCGTAGCCGAGGGAGGAGACGGCTGCGATGGGCTCGTATTGCCCGTACCCTTCGTAAAGAAGCCAGAGGCCGACGACGAGGGCTGCGAATGAGATTTCGGCCAGCCAGAAGTGAAGGGTCGCCAGAAGCTTTGGAACTGCGTGGCCGTGAGCGGAATAAAACAAACCAAAAATCGCGAAGCTCACCCATCCAATGACGAGAATATGAGCATGTGTTGGTAACTGGCCGTGGTTTTTGGACATGGCCATGTGAAGGCCCAGCAAAATTCCGAGCACACCGTAGACTAACGCCGTTGCAAAAAACGCTTTCCCGAACCCACGCATTTTTCCCACCCTCCCTACAGCCTTCTGCCGCCGTCCCCCGTGTGTTCCGGTCTGGGCCGCCACGGTCGGCGTGGCTCGTTCATATCGCATCTGGGTTATGGTGGGCGAGTGGAGAAATGATGCGATGAACAGCCCTTCGAATTTGACGCGGACGGGGCCAATACCCACTTATAAGTTGCTATGCTTACCGTTCTTCTCGCCAAGGTCCTCGGCATATTCATGATCATCGTCGGCGCCGCCGTCGTTGTGCGCAGGCACTATTTCATTTCGGTGATCGATACCTTCATCGAACAGCGCCTGACGCGACTCGTGTTGTCGATGGTCGAGCTTCTGGCCGGCCTGTTTCTTGTCGTCTCGCACAATGACTGGTCGTCGCCGCCCGCCATCCTCATCACGGTTTGCGGGTGGCTCGCCGTTATCGAAGCGACGACGTACCTGTTCCTGCCAGACGCAATGTTCGCGAAATTTCTGCGCGCCCTAAGAAACCCAACGGGCTATGCCATCGGCGGCCTCGTGTCCGTTGTTCTGGGGTTGTATCTCGCGGGCTATGGGTTTGGCTGGTTCTGAGTGCCGACAGACCGTCCCCAGAGACTTTCCGCTTTTCGTTGAATCGCGAAAAGCCCGAAATTCTTTTGTGGTGGCACTTCTCACCGAAAACCGGTTCCCACTTTTCCGGAAGCACTCTAGGCGGCGTCGCGGCGCCATACCGGAAACGGGTCTTCGAGGTCGCGCCAGCGATTTGTGTCGACGGTGCCTTCCCGGGGAAGCGGCGGCAGACATGCGTTGAGTTCCGCCGTCAGCGCATCCTTGTCCATCTCGCGGGTGCCAATGAACACCAGCTCCTGTCGGCGGTCTCCCCAGAGGCGGTGCCATCCCTTGTTGATCCGTGCCACAAGCTCGTCGTCTGCTGGCCAACGCTCCTTGGGTACGGCCGCCCACCAGTATCCGACCGCCTCGTGGCGCACGAGGGCGCCTGCCTGGGATAGCTCGCCGACCCAAGCGGGGCGCGTGGCGAGCCAGAAGAAGCCCTTGGCGCGCACGACGCCGGGCCAGGACTTGTTCATGAACGCGTGCAGCTTTGCCGGCTCGAAGGGACCTCGTGCCCGGTAGACGAAGCTCGATATGCCGTACTCTTCCGTTTCGGGCTGATGATCGCGGAAGCCATTCAACTCCCGGAACCAGGTCGGATGGTGGTGCGCTGCTTCAAACGAAAAGAGGCCTGTATCGAGGATATCGCCCAACGCGACCTGGCCTTGGCTCGTTTCGATCAGACGGGCATCGGCATTGAGCGCCCGCACGATCGAACGCGCGGCGTCGATCTGATGCGGCTCAGCGATATCGGTTTTGTTCAAGACCACGACGTCGGCGAACTCGATCTGTTCAACCAGTAGACTCACGAGCGGGCGCTCGTCGTCCTCGCCTGCCGTTTCACCCCGGTCGGCGAGAAAGTCTTGCGACGCGTAATCCTTCAGCAGGTTCGCCGCATCGACGACAGTCACCATCGTGTCCAGCCGGGCGATATCAGCTAAGCTCGCGCCGTCTTCGTCGCGGAATTCGAACGTCGTTGCGACAGGAAGCGGCTCGGCGATCCCCGTGGATTCGATCAGCAGATACTCGAAACGCCCTTCATCGGCGAGGCGGCGCACTTCGCTCAGAAGGTCTTCTCGCAACGTGCAGCAAATGCAGCCGTTCGACATCTCGACGAGTGTCTCGTCCGTGCGGGAGAGGTTCGCGCCGCCTTTGGAGACAAGTTCCGCGTCGATGTTGACCTCGCTCATATCATTGACGATGACGGCGACCTTCAGGCCCTCGCGATTGTTCAACACATGATTGAGCAGGGTCGTTTTGCCGGCGCCGAGAAATCCCGACAGCACCGTGACGGGCAAGCGCTTGTCCGGCGTGGCGGCGTCTTCGTCGAGATGGGTCATAAGCTTCTTATCCAAGGCAGCCCTCATTCTTTTCAACGCGAGTTCGATGTGGACGCGCACGACATCGCTGGAGCACTATCTAAGTTTATTACGGATGTTATAACATCCATCAAGGGCCATTGGTTTGAATGGGGTGCTGATGCGCGGTGTGAGTGGATGCGGTAATGCGGCGGGAGCGTGCGGCGGGGAAGTTTGGGTCGCGGCGTCGCGATAACCGCCACGCTTAGCGGCTTGCGGCGTGCGTGGGGCAGCACCTGATCAAGATGGCTAAAGGAAGTAGGCGGAGTGGGGAGGGAGGCGCCCCCACTCCGCAACCGATGCCCAAGGGGAACGAAGGCATCGGCGGGCCATCTTCGCGCGTTTGCGGCGCGCCGGGCTCATTGTCGTGCTTCTTACCGGAAAACCGGTGCCCACTTTTCCGGAAGCACTCTGGCGCGCGTTGCAAACGGTCCGAGTCATTTGCGGAGATGGCCGCTTAACTGAGCCGAACCGGTCCAAACAGGCCGGGGACTGTTCGTCGCGTCCCCGGGCTTTCAGGCTTAGCGTCTCTGTCTGGTGGTGCTTTCCGCACTTAGTTCGTGACCGGCAGGCGCTCGACGTGGACGTCGTCGTTCTGGCGGCTGATCTCCACCTTGGTCGGGGCCTCACCGTAGGCATTCGGCGAAGACACGATCACCGACTGACCTGGCGCCAGCACAGCCTCGAAACGAACCGACTGGCTCTCGGGATTGGCCAACGTCGCAACGACGTGGAAACCTTCCTTCTTGACCGTGTAGTAGGCGACCCCGTTGACACCGCCCAGATCGATCGTGCGACCGAACGCAGGCGTGAGGACATCCGCTTGAGCGGCCAATGCAGAGGTTGCAGCAACGACGAATGCGGCGAACGCAAGGGTGAACTTTTTCATCTTCCATTCTCCTGGTTGGTTTGGGTTGGCACTTGTTCTGTTGGAAGGGCATTGGCGCCTTTCCGTCTGGACCAGAGAATGGTATGAGGGGCTGAATTAATCAAACAGATTGGATTGATATTGGCCATCGATCACATCAATTTAAGTCGTATCGACCTCAATTTGCTGGTCGCCTTCGATGCCCTGATGGCGGAGCGGAGCGTCACCAAGGCGGCAGCGCGGGTGGGGCTTGGTCAATCGGCCATGAGTCACAATCTCGCGCGCCTACGAAAGCTGTTCGACGATGAGCTGTTGACGCGGAGTGCGGACGGCATGCAACCGACGCCCCGCGCGCTTGCGTTGGTCGATCCGGTGCGGATCGTGCTCGCCAATATCGAATCTCTCGTCAATCGGCCGGAAGACTTCGACCCGCGTACTGCCGAGCGGGTCTTTCGCGTCGGGCTTCCAGACAGTGTGGAGGTGCTCGTCGGCCCGAAACTGCTCGCGCATGTCTGCGCGGAGGCACCCGGTATCCGTTTCCGTTTCTACTCGACCGACGAGCGGCGCATTCTGGATGAACTGGATGCGGACCACATCGACCTTGGAATCGGGATCGGCACCTTCCCCGAGGGCCAGATCCATCACAAACGGCGCGTCCTCTCGACGGATTCCTACTTGTGCATGTTCAATGCGGGCAAAGTCGATCTCAAGCTGCCGATCTCGCTCGAAGACTATGTGCGGCTGCCGCATATCCTGACGAGCCTGCGCAGGGGCGAACGCGGTGTTGTCGACGATGTTCTGGAAAAGCTCGGGCTTTCACGGAAGATCGCCGTGGTGACGCCGCGCTTCGTCGCCGTGCCGATGCTCGTTGCCAGCTCTCCTGTCATCACGACCATGCACGCGCGGCTGGCGCGCTATTTCGCGAAAGAGCTGGGGCTGACGCTCAGCCCGCCGCCGATTGAGCTCCCGGTGCTGACAACCTCGCTGCTGTGGCATGCGTCCTACGACAGCGATCCCGGTCATGTCTGGCTTCGAAATACGATCGTGAAAGTCAGCCAGGAAGCCGAGGCGGATTTGACAGGGTAGAGGGGCCTACCTCTCGATAACGCAGCAGCCTTCGTTGAGATTGTCGTCGTCCGATAGGAGCACCTGGAAGCCGTAGTCGTAATCCGACATCCCATCGGAGCACCAATTCTGATGGGAGACCGTGGCACGGAGCCTTCGTCCGTTGGCGTCGGTTAGCCGGTAGAGCAAGGGGAATGGGCGCCCCACGGCGGGTTGAACGCGGTCCGTGGTGAGCTTGGTCCGCGACTCTGGCGTGGAATATTCGCCTCCGTTAGGGCCCAGCGTAACGCCCCAGAACGGCTCCGTTCCCGAACAGCGAAACGTTTCGCCCTTGAGATCGGGAAATCCATCAGCGCCTTCCAGGAACTTGGCGTTCACCCAACCACCTGTCGTTCCGAAGGACACCTCCAACCAGCGCTGGTCCTCGACGCGCTTCGAGCGGCCTGTTCCAAGCACATCAGTTGCATCAGCCGGGATACGTCCGACCTCTTTCCACTCCGACGGCTTGCCGCCATCAAAAGGCTCTTCGCGAACCGTGAGGCTGTCGCCCTTAGCGACACCAGCGACCTTGTAGCTTTCGAAAGCCCAGGCCGTGTCGCACGACCACGCGACGATGAGCGCACAAACGGTGAAAACGGAAAAGACAGGTGACTTGGCCATTTGCGTCTCTCATTGGGCTAGGTTATTCGCGGCAAATCGTGACACGCTTTGTCGCATCGGCTCAAGCGGGATAAAACGACGGAACTCCTCACGTCTTACGTTCTTATTTTGTCGCGCGGTTGTCCGCACGCAGCCGACCTCGGCTTCACGGCCAGGACTCCCTCTGCGTCGTGATAGCGTCACGATTGCGTGGTTTTGTTTTTTCCCAATCTGCGGGAAAAACGGCTCGTTTCACCCGACCCATCGAGGGAATAAAAATGAGAATACTGAAGCTGATCGGCGCCGCCGCCGCTCTGATGGTGCTTGCTTCCGCCGCAGCCCAGGCGGCACCGGGCTTTTCTACGGCTAACGTGAACCTCAGGACTGGTCCTGACATCGACTTTCCCGCCATCGACGTGATCCCCGAGGGGGATGACGTTGAAATCATGGGGTGTCTGGATGATGAATCCTGGTGCGAAGTCCTCTGGGACGGCGATCGGGGGTGGGTGTTCAGCGAATATCTCGCCTTCGATGGCCCCGGTGGCTACGTGTCGCTTCTCGACGTTGGACCTGCCGCTTACCACGTCCCGTTCGTCACCTTTGCCGCGCGAAGCTACTGGGATCGCTACTATGTCGGTCGTCCCTGGTATAGCGAGCGTGCGCGCTGGTATGCCCACCATGTCCGCCCACGCCGCGACTGGCATCGGCCGCCTTCCGGCAGACGCAATGCGGGGTGGTGGCGCAAGAACTACCGCGCTCCTTCGGGGCTGCGCCCGCCACCACATCACGGCTGGAAACGCCCGTCCCGCGAGATACGCCAGGAGGCTCGACGTCATCGCCGCAATGCAAGACAAGAGTACAGACAGGATCGCCGTGACGATCGACGCGATCGGCGGGATAACAGACGGGACGATCGTCGGGATGACCGGCGCGACCACCGGCATGATCGCCACTGATTGGTGCAAGATGTGATTCGAAAGCCCCGGCGCCTGCGCCGGGGCTTTTTCGTTGGGCAGTCAGGCGATTAGATGGTTGACCGCTTCCACAGAGCATAAAGCTCTTCGCCGTCTTCGAACCGCAGGGGCAAATGGCGTGCTGAGATCGATTGCTCGGAAAGTGGCCTTGCCAACTGGTCATAAACCGCCGCCGACGAAAGCCCAAAGGGTTCACCTTCCGCGTTGGAATAGGCGTAGGTGACACTCGTGATCCCCGACATGTGTATGGCCGCCAGGCACATGGGACAGGGCTGCCCACTGGCATAGATGGCACATCCATTCAGGCGGGGCGTCCCTAGTACGGTGCTCGCTTGCCTTATGGCGTTGAGTTCAGCGTGGCTTGTCGGATCATTCGTCTTGAGGATCTCATTGACGCCGGTCGCTATGACCTTGCCATCCTTGACGACAACCGCACCAAAGGGGCGGCCGCCCTTCACAGCGTTTTCACGCGCCAGCTCCAAGGCCTGGCGCAGCCAGACTACGGCGTCGGCCATCTCCAAGATCCCCCGGATGGTGGGCTGTTCAAGTTGTCATTCGGAAAAATGGTACCGCCTACTTGATTCGAACAAGTGACCTCTAGATCCACAATCTAGCGCTCTAACCAACTGAGCTAAGGCGGCACACGCTGTAGCGATGTCTTTCACGGCATCGCTCGCAAAAAAGAACCCCCAAAAACATCGCGGAGGGTGCTCGCGTCAAGTGAAAATAGCCGCTCTGCACAGAGAGGCCAAGGGGGGTGCGGCCAAAACAGTGGGAATTTGCCGCGAAATGCGTATCCGGGCTTCCAAGTGTGTCATACATCGGTAGGATGGGGCAGGTGTATCTCGGGGGAGGGCACCGCAGCGGTTTGATGGCACCTGACAAGGACCATCAAGGACTTCGTGCACGCGGACTTGGGGCTAGTCAGCCAGATTGGCGATGACGAACAACGGTTACCAGTTGGAGCAGAAAGACCGGCCGGCCGACAGCCGCTGTGACGTTGTGGCGCGTGAAGAGGCGAAGTCGTTGTGCAGCTCCACCGTTCACGAACTTGCTCACGAACTGAAAACACCAATCAGCGCCATAGTTGCTGCCGCTGAGATCATGCGCGACGAGCGACTGGGGCCTTTAGCGAACGAGCGCTATCGCGGCTACGTGGGAGATATCCACGAGAACGCGGCGCAAATGCTGAAGTTGATCGACCGGCTTCTGGCGCGGCGCATTCTCGAGCAGGCAAGCGACGAATTGGAGCCCGTCGAAATCGATACGGAGGCCCTGGTTCGCGCGACCGCCTCTGCCCTGCAGCCGCTTGCTGAACAAGCCGGTCTCAAGCTTCAGGTTTCGGTAGGTCCGGGCCTGCCAACGCTCGTTGCTGATCCCACCAGCGTGCGACAGATTCTCGTCAATCTCCTGACGAACGCATTGAAGTTCACGCCGCGCGGTGGCGAAGTTTTAATTGAAGCCCACCCCGATCCCTCCGGACGTACGGTTATCGCTATCATCGACAACGGCGGTGGCATGGACGAGGACCAGTTGCTGCGCGCACTGGACGGCGTGAGGTCTCATCCGCCAACCGATGGCAGCGGTGGCTCTGGCATCGGCTTGCGTCTCGTCAAGGCCCTCAGCCAAGCAAACGGTGCGGAATTTTCGCTGGCCAGCCAGCCTGGGCAAGGTACGCGCGCGACGATCACCTTCAATCCTGCCACTCATTGGGCCGTCAGCAGAGCGCCTTAGGGCAGAACTGGCGAGAACGACCGAGATGCGCTAAGGCAGCGGGACCTTTGTTAGGAGCCTACCGTGATGCCACCCGACACAATGCCCGAAACTGTTCTCGCCACGTTCAACGGTGTTGCAGAGAACTGGGTGGGATTGCAGCAGCAATGAGTTGGCTTACACGGACGCGTCCTTCGCTGCAGGACGCGATGCGATCTCTTGCCGGACTTGGGCAACACGTTCGTCGCTGGCGCGCGCGACGGCGCGCATCCCCGCTATGGACGGCGACTGTCGCGATCATCCTCGCCATCATGCTCATGCCCATCGCGACGATCTTCGTCCTCGCGGTGTCTCCACATGAAAACATCTGGCCACACCTGGTCAGCAGCGTTCTACCCGTCTCACTGCGAGACACGATTTTATTGATGGTGGGCACTGGATTTCTGACCTTGACCGTTGGTACAGGGACGGCGTGGCTTGTCACCATGTATCGCTTTCCTGGCCGCGCGTTGCTCGACCGTCTGCTGGTCATTCCTTTGGCCGTACCGACGTACATTATCGCTTACGCTTACGTCGAACTGCTTGACTTTGCGGGACCGGTGCAAACGGCCTTTCGCACGGTGTTCGGATTTACTTCGGCGCGGGACTACTGGTTTCCCGATATCCGATCGTTGGGCGGCGCGATCTTCGTGATGTCGGCCGTTCTTTACCCCTACGTCTACCTGACCGCACGCGCGAGCTTCGTGCAGCAGTCCGTTTGCGCGTTGGAAGTGGCACGGACCTTGGGACGGTCGCCCATGGGGACATTCTGGGCCGTCGCCCTACCCTTGGCGCGCCCCGCGATCGCGGCCGGCTCGGCCCTCGTTCTTATGGAAGTGCTGAATGACATCGGAGCGGTGCAGTATCTGGGTGTTCAGACGCTGACGGCGAGCATCTATTCAACGTGGCTGCAACGCTCCAATCTCGGCGGTGCCGCGCAGCTTGCCAGCATCATGTTGCTATTCATCTTTGCGCTCTTTCTTCTCGAACGGTTCGCGCGCGGCGGCGCGCAAGTACACCACACAACCGGACGCTATCGCTCCATATCGTTCCAGGACATTGAAGGAGTCCGCGGTTATCTGGCCGCTGCGGTCTGCAGCCTTCCCTTCGTTCTTGGGTTCGCTGTGCCGTTTCTTCTGCTGGCTCGTAACGCCGTTGTCTTCCTCGGAGAAGGGCTCGCGGCCGGGTTCCTTGGCGCGACGGCCAACAGTCTTATGCTGGCGGCGCTTTCGGCTATCGTCGCTTCAGCACTCGCGCTTACCCTTGGCTATGCCCGTCGCGTCGCCAACAACAACATCGTACGGCCTGCCGTACGGGCGGCTGGACTCGGCTACGCGGTACCAGGAACTGTTCTTGCGCTAGGGTTGCTTATCCCGCTTGCGGCCTTCGATAATTGGGTTGACGCATTCATGCGCTCGAGCCTTGGGGTTTCGACGGGATTGCTGCTTTCAGGATCGATCTTCGCTTTGGTTCTTGCCTACACGATCCGGTTTCTGGCCGTCAGCCTCGGCACGATCGAGGCGGGGCTTGAACGCATATCGCCCAATCTGGATGCGGCCGCGCGCGCTCTGGGCTCAAGCCCGATGTCAGCGCTCATGCGCGTACACCTGCCGATGTTGACGCCGGCGCTCGGCACGGCAGCGCTTCTCGTCTTCGTAGATGCCATGAAGGAGTTGCCGGCGACACTCCTGCTGCGACCATTCAACTTCGACACGCTCGCGACACACGTCTATAGCTTCGCGGCACTGGAGCAATTCGAAGAAGCCTCTCTATCGGCGGTTGCAATCGTCATCGTTGGCCTGGTGCCGGTCCTTCTCCTGCACCGTGCTGTTGCCGGTGGTCGTCCCGGAACCTGAGCAATATTCTCCGGTAGGAAGGTCGGTTACCGCCTGAAGCTCATGTAAACGCGCAATAATGCATCCGTTTACGGAGGTAATTCAGCAACGCTTTACCCACAGTCGTTATCGAGTAAGCTGCGGACCACGCTCGCATTTTGCTGCGATTTCTGTAGTCTGGCTGCAACGGTTTGGCTCAGAATTTTTAGCCTGCCGCGGCCCACTGCCTTTGTCTCAGCGCTTGTGCGATACCGGTCCCTCCCTTACAAGGAGAGCCGACGTTCGTTTAGCAGCGTCGCTGCTGAAGGGTATTGGGGAGGCAGGCTCTTGCGCATGTTCGCGTGGCTCGGATTAGCATCTCCCTTGGCGGCGTCATTATGAAACGATTGATGCAAATACGGCGTCATCTCCTCGCAGTTTTCGGCGTACTCGGCTTAGCGCTGCTTGCAATGGCGATGCCGTATTTCGTCTCGCACGATCGCTCTGAAGTCGTGCTCAACACATCCACGGTCATGGCCGCGGACCAGCACCACTATAGGGTGACGGTACCCGTCGCTCTGTTTGGCGGCCCATACGTTGTCGTAGAGAGTGGAACGATCGCGCTTAGCGAACGGAGCCAAAGGGCTGCTCAGGGCGCCGGTTCAGCTGACAAAATCATTATGAGTGGCGATGCGCAGCTGACGCTCAGCGACGGACGTATCGCCGTCAATCTCGCAGGTGTTGGCCCCGAGGCAGCAGACGCCGCACCAGCTTCGCTTTTCGCACCACTTGCAGCGGCCCTAGCCAGCATGCAGTTCAGTTCGTTGGCGCTTAGCGATTGTACGATCGTTCTTCATTCTGATCGGGAAACCGTGCAAGAGCTTCGCGGCGTCGAAGCGCTGGTCAAGCTTGCCAGCAGGGACACGCTTGCTGTCACCGGTACATTCTGGCTGCGCGGCGAAAAGCTTTCCTTCAGGACCTCGCTGAATATCGGCAATCACGCTCGTCTGGAACGACGGCTACCGATACAAGCGAAGATAACCGGCGATCTCATCGATACCACATTGCGAGGCCACCTGAGCGTTGGGAACCGAGCCCGATTGATCGCTCCAAACTCAGAACTGAAGTTCTCTGATCTCGGCAAGGCCGCTCGATGGCTTAATATCGGTTGGCCAGCCCGATCCGCAATTGAAGCATTTTCCGCAACGGGCCTGATCGATTGGTCTGCTGGCATTTTGGTTTTCCAAGACGCGGTCTTTAAGTTTGACGGAAACCGTGCAACCGGCGCGATGTCAGTCAATTACCAATCGCCGCGTCCACAAGTCGATGGCACCCTCGCGTTTGACGAACTAAATCTCACCGGTCTGCTTGTTCAAGATGATGTGCGTGAAGAAAGTTTGATCGAAGCGACGATGCGCAAGTCGTCGAACTGGCTGCCAGCGCGGCTCGGGCTCAGCGGAGAAGCCATCACAATGCCGCTGCTGCGAGACGTTGATGCTGATCTGCGCTTGTCGGCTGAACGCGTTCAAATTGGCTCGCTCGTTCTCGGACGCAGCGCCACTGCAGTCTCACTACGCGATGGCAAGATGCTGGCCGACCTTGCCGAACTGGAGTTCGAGGGTGGCGGCCAAGGCACGGTACAAATCAGCCTCGATGCGACGGAGCCGGACCCCAAATTGGGGGTCCGCGGGCGCCTGGAAGGTTTTGAGGTCGGCAATCTCGCGACGGCCTTGTTTGGCGGGGCGGTCGTTACCGGGCGCGGCGATGCCATCATCAATGTCAAGGCCACAGGCGACCGGTACTCGGATATCATGAGCACGCTGTCCGGTCGGATCGAGGTTCGTGTTCTTGATGGTGCTGCACTTACGCTCGACCTCGCCAAGATGGTCGCAGAGCACAGTACCGGCGTCGCCGCTCCAGTTGGTTGGGGCACGACGACCGGCCTGACGAACTTGAGCGAGTTCGACATGCGGTTGGCGTTCACGGATGGTTTAGCCCTTGTCGAGACGTTCTCTGCAAAATCGGGATCACAACTTGTATTCGGAAGCGGCACAATAGACGTTGCAGCTCAAAACCTGGACGCCAATATTTGGATTGGCGCCGAAGCACCGACTTCCAATGATGAAACGCCCATGGGGGATCTCATCCAGTTTCGGGGAGATTGGCACGCGCCGGGAATCTCAGTGACCCGTGCGCCGAGCCGACAGGCCGGCCGACGGGATCCAGACGGACGACCTGCAGACACGCCGGGCCGGGGCTAAACTCAGACTAAAATCCCTCACTTAACGGAATTTCGAACCTGCGACGTCGACGCTCGGGATCGATTGCCGTAGAGTATTTTTGCCCGCCGATACTCATTCGTAGTCGTTGAGGAACCCCCGTAAATGTTTCGATTTCGTTTTTCCATTGCCGTCGCGATGTTATTTGCCGCTGGCGTTCTGCCAACCTTTGCACAAAGCCCGTCCAGCAACGAAACAGCGCAGCAGGCTACGCCAAGCGATGGCCAGAACGCAGCGAAGACAGGCGCGCGTTCTGATGTTCAACCCGAGAATGACACAGCCGCTACACCGTCAGCGGACGTAGAGGCTCCCGCGCCCACGAAGGACGTAGGGTCGTCGACATCTTCCCAGCAAAAGGCTGATCCTGCCGTGGTGGCCGAAGCGCCAGAGAAGAGGTTCACGGTGAGCACGTGGGGCGGCGCCTATGGGCAAGCCCAGAAGAAGGCCGTTGCCGTACCCTTCGGACGTTCTCACGACGTCGCCATCGAGGTCCTGACGGATGGAGACGGCAAAGCGCTCAGAGGTGACGTTGTCGAACTCAACGCGGCAGCCCTCGATGCTGCGTGCCAATCCGGTGAACTCGCCAAAGTCGACGCCTCTTTGCTTACCCCCGCTCCGGATACAGCCGACACGGCGCAACAAGACTTTATAGCGGATGGTGTGCACGACTGTGGGCCAGCCTCAATGGTCTGGTCCGCTGTCTTCGCGGTCAATGAGAACGCTTTGAAAGCCGGTACACCGAATATTCTGCAGGACGTGTTCGACACAACCCGTTTTCCCGGTCGGCGGGTACTTATTAAATCGCCGCGCTATCTTTTGGAAATGGCCCTTATCGCCGATGGCGTTGCGCCGGAAGTTATTTATCAGCACCTATCGACCGATGAAGGTCTAGAGCGTGCATTTGCCAAGCTCGATAGCCTTGGCAAGGATCTCGTGTGGAAGGAGACAGCGAAACAAACGGAAGAAGACCTGATGAACGGTTCGGCGGTCTTTGCGCAGACATTCAACGGGCAGGCCTTTTATGCAGCAGCCTACGGCGCGCCAATCAGAATTATTTGGGACGGTCAGGTTTACACTATGAGCTTCTGGGCCATTCCAGCCGACGGGTCTTCACAAGACATCGCGAAAGAGTTCGTTGGGTTCGCTACGGCCCCAAAGCAGTTGGCGGCTGTCGCGGAGGAGATTGCCTACGGACCAGCGCGCGTTTCAGCGACCGCACTCGTGAAGCAACATGTCAGTATTGGGCTTGATCTTACGCCTTACCTCCCGACGCGCCCTGAAAATATGGCACGCGCAGTGCCTTTTGACGCGGCGTGGTGGGACGAGAACGGAACACAGATTGATGCACGCTTCGCCACATGGGTAGAAGAACGAGAAGCTGCCATGCGCCCCAAGCCGATGCCAAAGCCGGTGCGGAAGCCTGAGTAAACTGAGATCTGGGAATCGTCAGACGGTTGCGCGGCGGAGAAGCTGAGTGGGCAGGGATACGAGGCAGGCGACAACAAAACCAATCGGGGCTCCGATGATGCCGACAGCGCGTGTATCGATGCCCCACCAGTTGGCCAACTCTCGTGCCATTGTTTGAGCTTCGGCGCACGCGCCTGGCACCGCGTCCCGGCAGTTTTGACGAACTTCCTCAAAGGCTTCCAAACGCCAGGGGGGCATGTTCGAGACTTCGTGCCAGAGACCAAGGAATTGGACCGGAAAATTCTGCGTGCCGACGATGTAATAAAGAGCCACGGCAAACCCGGTGATGCCACCGACCGCCAACGCAATCGAATTTGCGCGCGGCGATATAGCCGCCAGAAGTATCATTGGGAACAGACCCGATGCGGCCAGCGAAAGCGCCCATGCGATGCGCGTTATCAGGTCAGCCTGAAGCTGTCCCGCTACAACGCCGGCGATGACCGCAAGAGGCACGGTAAGAGCCGCTCTCACAAGAGCGGACTTCCGATTGGGCTGTTCTCCTCCTTCGGTCTCTGGGGCAGACAGGACAAAGCGCAAGGCGCCGGCCATCACCGCAATCATGCTGCCCGCACAGAGCAAAGCCGCAACGGCAAGCGCACCAATCAGCAGCCAGCTTAACGCCTCGGGCAGGCGGGAGATTGCCGCCACGGAAGGTAAAATCGCTTCGGGATCTATCGTGACATCCTGAACATGAAGACGCCCTCCCGGCTCTGCACACTCATGCGCGCAGAGGGGAGGAGTTGTCGAATACGCAGATTGCTCCAGCCAGTTTGGAACGGAGCTCATTGTCATGCCGCGCGCGATACTCGAGTAGATATCCAGCTTGGTGAGCGTTGCGATCGCTGGCAGCGTGATGACCAGCAGAACAACAAAGAACAGACTCCACGCGCTCGCTTGACGTGCAATCGGGTCTGGCCCGGATGAGCTTATCCGAGTCAAGAGATGGGGTGCGACGGCAGCGCCGAGCATCAAAGATATTGAAAGCGCAGCAAAGTTCTCTGCCGAAAAGCTGTTGTTTGATTTCGCGAAGGGCTGGACAACGGCGGGGTCGGATAAGCCATCGAGAATTAGACTGCGTTCCAATACTGCCAGGTCTTGCAACCCGTGTCCGTACGCCAACTGAGGTATGGCGATGTCGAACGCCACCAGGGACATCAGGGCGGCGGCTCCGCCGACGAGACAGAGGATCGCGACATAACTCACTGCCTGGAGCGAGAGCGTAACTCTCGTTTGGATAACAGCGATGATTGTTGCCATGATGACGGGTAGCACCAAAACCCAAGCTTCTCCGAGCGCGCCGCTTGCGTCCGTAAAGCGCGTGTTCGCGAAGAGCGGGGACACAAGCCGGCGTACAACCTCAAACTCCGCACTGACCAATAGAGTCAGACAAACCAGAAGCATGGCGGTGGCAGCGTAAGGCGCAGCAATGCCGCCGGTACGTTTCGCCAGAAAATCCTCTAGCGATGCAGATTGCGCGCGGGCGAACGCTGGCGCAACCACACAGCCGACGAGCACGAAGCCTCCCGTAAGGCCAAGCGCAAAAGCGAGCCCATCGTAGCCGTAGGCATAGAGCGCTCCGATGAGCGCAACCGGTGCCGCGCCCGACATCCACAACCCTGCGGTACTCATACCAACGAAGAGGGGGGCAATGTTTGCGCGTGGCGCGCCGCGCCAAGGTAGAGCTACCCAGAACCCAAGCATCGCAAAAATGATGAGGGCCCCCTGCGCTGCCAAATAATAGGCAAGAGGAAAGCCGAGGATACGCACGCCATTCAGAAGCGGGGCAGCGAAATGCAACGCGAATGCGAAAATGCTCCAGATCAAAAGTGGTACCCACAGGGCGCGCTTTGATCGTGGTGCGTTCTCGCGTGATGTCACGGCCATGTAAATGTCCCCCGACCTCGAACGGCTTGGAGCCGACGCTTGCCAAGCTAGATGAGGGACATGGCAAACAATTGTGGGCCGGTCTATGGCAAAGGCAGTTACATGTCTTCGGCTAGACTGATTGTTACAAGGCCGTGCAGATATCGTTCAGCATGTTGCGCAGCCAGCCGTGCCCCTCGTGGCTGTCAAAGCAGCGATGCCAGACCATGTAGGTCGGCAGCGGGGGAACAACTGCCGGCAGAGGGTGGATGTCGATCTCACAGAGACGAGAGAAATAGCGCGCGACCTTTTGAGTTGTCGTAGCCACGTAGTGTTGGTTCTCGACGACGAAGGGCAACGTTGCGATCGTGGGCACAGAAAACATTATGCGCCGCAAGACACCGTGCTTTTCGAGATGGAGAGACGTCGCGGCTTTCCCTTCCTCTTCAGTACGGCCAACGACTACGTGAGGCAGCGCTTTTACATCCCCAAGGTCCAATGGCTTGTTCAAAAGCGGATGATTGCGCCGTGAAATCAGAACAAGCGGATCCTCATATAATAACTCGGAATGAAAGTCCGGCGCGTTCATGGGTTCATAATCAAGCGCGAGCCATGTTTCGCCGTACCGAAGATCGCGAAGCATATCCCGGGCCCGGCCGCCAGCAATTCGAAATTCAATATTGGGACAGTCGCGCACCCTTGCCGACAATTCGGGAACAAGGATTGCGTCGATCCCGAACGGGAAATCGAGCAAAAAAGTTTGCCGGCTTGTTTTCGGATCAAACGGCACGCCTGTGTGGCGCAAAGTCGAGCGGAGCGCGTCTAGAGCTGGACGTACATTGTTTGCAATCGCGTGTGCGCGCGCTGTTGGCCTGACGCCGCGCCCTGTACGCTCGAACAGACGTTCGCCACCCGTCATTACACGCAAACGCCGCAAGGCATGACTTACTGCAGGTTGGGTTAGCCCTAAACGCTTTCCAGCTTTAGAGAGAGATCCTTCATCCATAACTGCGTCAAAGACTATAAACAAATTTAGGTCCTGCCGGGGATCTGCTCTCTTCTTCACAGCAGTTCCCTCGAATTTTTGTAGCTTTTTCCTGAAAACATCTTTTCTCGATTGCGGTTTATTCTTTGAAATTATGGGCTTTGGCTTGGCTTAATTAACAAGATACTCAGTCTCGGGATCAATTCAAATTTTTGATAAAATTGATATAGTATTAAATCCCCTATAGATGCGGATCTCTTGAGCAGACAACGACGCTTCGTAACAAAAAGGGCGTCGGCGAGAGACTGATCTAAGATTGTACCCTGAATTGGGCTAAGGCCCGTCACTTCGCTGGGATCTGTGCCCTTAGGGCCGTAACTTGGCCTCGTGCTCCGTCAATGAGCAATCTGACGTCGTTCGGCAGGGTGCACATGCCGAAGCCATCCTCGAAACGGCGTAACGCCGTCTCAACACCATCGGTGTGGCAGGCGGTAAACAGGCCGGCGGCTTTAGCTTGAGTTACAACGCGCGCCATGGCGGCGAGGACCTCGGGATCTTTCGGCACCATGGACGGCGGCGAACCGAACGAAAGCGACAAATCGCCAGGTCCGACATAGACGCCATCGAGCCCCGGTACGCTCAATATATCGGGCAAGTTCTCAATAGCTTCCCGGGTCTCGATCTGAGCTAGCAACACGATCTCCCGATCCGCTGCGGCTGCGTAGGCAGCGCTCGCTCCCGCCTGAGCATAAAGTGTCGCTCGGTTCGGGCCATAGGAGCGCTGCCCAATAGGCGGATACCGGCACGCGGCGACAAACGCCTCAGCGTCGGCGCACGTATTTACCAATGGGCAAATGAGCCCATAAGCGCCAGCGTCCAGGAGCTTCATCATCAGGCCGCTCTCGTGCGAGGGAACGCGTGCAAAAGGAACGGCGACGGTTGTCGAGATGGCTTGCAGCATGGCGAATGCCGCCTCAAAGCCCATTGCTCCGTGTTGCAGATCGATCGTTACGCTGTCGTAGCCTTGGTGGGCCATGATCTCCGCAGCATAGGCACACGGGAGCGAGCACCAAGCGTTAATGACCGGATCGCCAGCTTGCAGCTTGGCTCTAACATTATTCTTGCGCATAAAATCTTTGAACTCCCACGATTGAGCGAAGCGTACCGGACTCACGCAAAAAGCGGTTTAAAGGCATTAAGTATACTTTTTTAGTACTCAATACAGTATACGGTCGGCCCGTCCCCCGCGACACAATGGTACGCCGGGGGTACCTTACAACCGATTGAATTAACGCTATATCTTTGCCGCGGTCGGTAGCCTTTACCGGCCTTCGAGGGGTTAGGATTACCTACAAGTAAGAACGCAACGCTTGACATCTCGCTGCGGCGCAGAAAAAATATTGCAGTGCAACTTGCAATGATGACGCACCGCACGCGCACGGCCGGTCGTCAGCCTTCCATCCGGCTGACACGCCAAGACCCAGCTACCAAAGGTGCGATATGCACAAGAGGGGCGCTCGGACGGCGTTTCCGAAGGGCCATGTAGCCGATCGCGAATGTTCTTGCGGACATGACTTGGAAAGGTCGGAGGATATGCGCAAGCAAGAGAATAACCTGCAACCGTCCGAACCTCGGCGTGGTGACGCCCGCGAAAACGAGGCGTACCTGAGGCTTGTTGGAGAACGGGTGCGAAATTTACGTGCACAGCTCGGCATGGCCCGAAAAGCTCTTTCGCAGGCTTCCGGCGTTTCCGAACGCTATCTCGCCGAGCTTGAACGCGGCACAGGCAACGCCTCTCTGCTCGTTCTACGGAATATTGCCAGCGCGCTCGGAGCGCGGATCGAAGATCTTGCCAGCGAGCAGGATGATCAAGCCGTCGACACCAGCCTCGGCTTCGATCAGCTAGAGCAACTGAGCCCAAGCGACGCGTCACCGCAGAAGCCGGTTCGCCGTTGGAACACCAACGGCACGCCGCTCGGTCGGATCGCATTGGTCGGCCTTCGCGGAGCCGGAAAAACCACGCTCGGACACGCCCTGGCCAAGGCCATCGGCGTACCGTGCATCGCCCTTGACCGGGAAATCGAGCGCGCTAGCGGCATGGAAGTCGCCGACGTCCTTGCCGTGCACGGCGAGGCCGTCTATCGGCGCCTTGAACGCAACTGCCTTGCGACCGTGGTCGAAACGGTTCCCCGCGCCGTTATCAAAACGGGCGGTGGCATCGTGCTTGAGCCCGAGACCATGGACCTCATGTTCTCAGGCTGCTTCGTCATCTGGATCACGGCATCGTCCAACGAATTGTTTGCGCGTGCACGCGGAAGCGCAGCTCTGCCTATCAACGGTTCCGGACGCCACGCTAAGGCCGTTTTAGAGGCAGCGCTGGCCGAGCGTGAGCCTCTCTATGCCCGCGCAGATGCAGTGATTGATACGACCGGCAAGAGCGTCGACGAGGCGCTTAACGAACTTCTGCGGATCGTGCAGGCTGCGCAACCTCGTGAGAACGCAACTCAGGCGCGCAGCACGACGCTTGATCGCCTCAAAGAGGATCGCCGCGACATCGAGTGTGCCAGCTAAACTCTGGCAACTCCCCTGACTTGAATAACGATCATGAACATTAAGATCAGCGTCCGGAAACGGGCGCTGATTTTGTTTAGGACGTCAGCTTCCGGCATTCTTCATCGGCAGGCAGCGGATCACAACCCGTGTTCCGGACGCAGGTCTCAAGCGCGCCACGCAGCTTGTCCGAGAAAATACCGTCCAGAAACCCGTCGTACAGACCGGCCGCTTGAAGTCCGCATTGATAGAGCCGGACGATGCGGTTGCCGCCATAACGCATAGCCTGGGTATAGTCGCGCAGTGCGCCCTCAATGTCGCCGCTGGCTTGACGAATGTGCGCGCGCGTATCAAGTGCGTGGGGACTTTGCGGCGTCAACGCCAGAGCTCGCTCAACGTCGGCTGCCCCTTCAACGGGCTTGCCGGACTTGAAATACGCCCAGGCCCGGTTGTTCAGCGCGATGGCGAAATCCGGAGAAATTTCGATCGCTGCATCGTAGTCTGGAATAGCCAGATCATAGAGCCCTTTGAGTGAGTAGGCCAAAGCGCGCATCGCCAAAGCCTGGCTGCGTTCGCCGGGCGGTAGGGGGGTCTGAAGGAGTTCGGTGCAGCCCGAGATCCTGCGTTCGTTGTCCTGCCCGAAGCAATCGACCGAATGATCTTCCGTCGATGCGAACGATACCCCGACCGTAACGGTAGCGATCACCATTGTGAGACCCAGTACTCTGAAGATGTGCCGCAAACCGACCTCCAAAGACAATTTTGGTGAAATGCGCTAGGTGGCGTTCCCGGTTCCGGTTTCCGTCGCCTGATTCCTGCCGGATTAACCGCATTATCGCAGCGCAATTGAGGCAGAGCACAGTTAACTGTGACGCTAGGGCAGCTATGCTAGGTTCGCCACCTTCGCACGGCGCAGGAGATGTGAAAACCAGTGGAAGCCAAGCGCATTGTTCTCATCATGGGTGGCGGGATCGCCGCCTACAAGTGTCTAGACCTCATTCGCCGCCTACGAGAGCGCGGCGTAGACGTTCGGGTTGTCATGACACGCGCAGCCCAACAATTCGTAACTCCTCTCAGCGTTTCCGCATTGTCGAATGATCGGGTCTTCACTGATTTATTCGATCTCGATGATGAACGTGAGATTGGCCACATCCGGCTATCCAGACTTTGCGACCTTATCGTCGTGGCGCCAGCGACGGCCGATCTGATCGCTAAAGCGGCAAACGGGCACGCCGACGATCTTGCAAGCGCTGTACTCCTTGCCAGCGACAAGCCGATTCTGATGGCTCCAGCGATGAACCCAAAGATGTGGCTCAATCCGGCGACGCAACGCAATGTTCGCCAACTTGAAGCGGACGGGATCTCATTCATCGGTCCGGCGGTGGGCGAAATGGCAGAGTCGGGAGAGGCCGGGCCAGGGCGCCTCGTCGAACCTGCCGAGTTATTGGCTGCAATCGAAGCGCGGCTCCATCCTTCGTCAAGCGGCAGCCTTGCGGGCCGGCATGTGCTCATCACGAGTGGACCGACGCACGAACCCATCGATCCAGTGCGCTACATCGCCAATCGTTCGTCGGGCAAGCAAGGGCATGCAATTGCTGCGGCTGCGATTGCAGCTGGCGCTCGTGTAACGCTCGTTTCCGGTCCTGTCGCCTTGGGAGCCCCTGCTGGCGCGACGACGGTCCAGGTGCAAACGGCTGAGGAAATGCTCAATGCCGTACGTGCTGCCCTGCCGGCCGACGTCGCAATATTTTGCGCCGCTGTCGCCGACTGGCGCGCAGCGTCCCCAGCTGATGAAAAGATCAAGAAGACGGGCGATGGCGAGAAGCCGCAGCTCGAACTTGTCGAAAACCCCGATATTCTAAAAACCATTGCCCATATGAAGACCGGTCGGCCAAACCTCATTGTCGGCTTTGCTGCCGAAACGGAAAACGTCATTGCCTTCGCAACGAGGAAGCGGCGCAACAAGGGTGCGGACTGGACTGTCGCCAACGACGTTTCTACGCACACCGGCGTTATGGGTGGGGATCGCAACCGCGTACATCTCATCACCGAAACCGGTGTCGACAGCTGGCCCGAAATGTCAAAACGCGAAGTTGCCGAGACCTTGATTGCGCGCATCAGCGCCCTTTTGCATGACAAGGCCCGCAGGGTGTAGCGCGTAGAAAGCGATAAGTCGTATGACCACAAGAACCAGTCTAGGGGCCGACGGCGCAAAGGTTAGCGTCCTGCGTTTGGCGCATGGCAAGGACCTACCTTTGCCGGCCTATCAATCTGAGGCTGCAGCAGGGCTCGACCTCATCGCTGCGCTGGAGTGGGATCATCCCTTAACCCTCACCCCGGGCGCACGGGCACTCATTCCAACTGGACTCGTACTTGAGCTCCCCATCGGGTTCGAAGCCCAAGTGCGACCGCGGTCCGGGCTTGCGCTGAGGCACGGCGTTACCGTTCTCAACAGTCCCGGTACAATCGATGCGGACTATCGCGGCGAAGTCAGCGTTCTTCTGGCCAACCTCAGTGGTGTTCCCTTTGAAATCCGGCGCGGCGAACGGATCGCGCAACTGGTTATCGCGCCGGTGACGCGTGTCGAACTCGTTGAAGTCGCCGAGCTTACGGAGACGGAACGTGGAAGCGGCGGCTTCGGCTCTACTGGACGGGAAAGCGCCAGAGCAGAACCACCCAAAGCTGAGAAGCCTGCGGCACCCAAGGCCAAAAAGGCTGCTACGCGCAAATCTCCCCCTAAAGCTGCCAAAGCTTCGCGATCTAAGTCGAAAACGAAGAAGGCCACCGTCAATAAGGGCTGAATGAAATCAAAGCCCTTTAGCAATTACAATATTGTTCCGGCCGCGCGAGGCTCGCTTCTTGGATGTGGTGGCCCTATCAAAGCGCCAACGGCTGATCAGAGGACACAAACCATGACAGACTCTCCGGATACGATTGCGGCTACGGCCAGCCAGAGTTGGGGACGGGGCCGCGTCTATGGGAACATATCCGAGACGATCGGCCATACGCCTCTGGTTCGGCTTGGCAAAGTTATGGCGGCGGCGCGCTCGGTCGCCGACGTGCTCATGAAGCTGGAATTTTTCAATCCGCTGTCTTCGGTCAAGGATCGCATTGGCCTGGCGATGATCGACGCGTTGGAGGCTGACGGGCGCATCACCCCAGGGCGGAGCGTGCTCATCGAGCCGACCTCTGGCAACACGGGTATTGCGCTGGCATTCATTGCAGCCGCGCGTGGATATCGCATCATTCTGATCATGCCGGAATCGATGTCGCTGGAGCGACGCAAGATCCTTGCCCATCTCGGCGCCGAACTTGTGCTGACGCCCGCGAGCGGGGGCATGGCTGCGGCGATCGAGAAGGCCAACGAATTAGCCAGTGCCATCCCTGGCGCTGTTATTCCCGCTCAGTTCGACAATCCGGCCAACCCGGCGATCCACGCCAAAACAACGGCAGAAGAAATCTGGTCGGATACAGGTGGCAACGTCGATGCGCTGGTGATCGGAGTTGGGACCGGAGGCACTCTGACGGGCTGCGGCCGCGTCCTCAAAGCGCGCAAGCCGGACCTGAAGGTAATTGCGGTCGAGCCGTCGGCTAGCCCCATCTTGTCCAAAGGGGAAAAGGGGCCGCACAAAATTCAGGGCATTGGCGCTGGCTTTATCCCTTCTATTCTCGATCGCTCGCTGATCGATGAAGTCATTACCGTACCGGACGACATGGCCTTTGAAGCCGCCCGTATGCTTGCGCGGATCGAGGGTATTCCGGGTGGGATTTCGACGGGCGCCAATCTGGCGGCAGCACTCACCGTCGCTGGACGCTCATCCATGTCGGGAAAGACGATCGTGACCTTCGCACCTTCAAGTGCTGAGCGTTACCTGTCGAGCGATCTGTTCGCGCAAACTGCTGAAGGAGCTGCCACAAGCGGTTGAGACAGCTTCGCCGGGTCGACGGCTTAAGAAGATGGCGCTTCTTTCAAGAACTCGGCGGACGTGAAAAGTGATGCGAAGGGGATGGTTGCGTCGCGATAAAGCTCCGTCGCGCCTGACTGGCGATCCAGGATCGAGATCACTAAGGAAATCTCGGCTCCAACCTCGCGCAGCGCTTCGATCGCTGACATCGCAGAGCCGCCCGTTGTCGTTACGTCCTCGACCACAACGACGCGCTTACCGCTGATGTCGCTTACGCCTTCGATGCGTTGACGCGTGCCATGTCCCTTCACAGCCTTGCGCACGAAAAACCCCGGAATAGGTCGCCCCTGAAGACCACTTACCAATGCCAAGGGGCCGATCAACGGCACTGCGCCCATTTCAAGCCCGCCGATATAGTCCACCTCAACATCTTTCAGGCGATCCAAAATTAACTCGGACAGTGCCTTCGCGCCTTCGGGATCGAGCATCGTCGGCTTCATGTTGAAGTAGTGGTCGCTTTTGGCACCCGACGCCAACGTGATCTCGCCCCGGACGAACGACTTCTTCTTGATAATTTCGAATGCGCGCGCGCGGGCGGCGGCGAGATCAGACGTCATGAACAATTACCTTGATGGCTCCCTTATGCGTCGACGGCAATGCGACTGCGGACTTCTTCCGGCGCACCGAAGTGCTCAAAATAACGCGGATCGATATTCTCGACGGGCAAGACGATAAGCACGTCAGTCGTGCCAAACTGATGGTCTATGACCGCACCGTCGCCAACGGTCGCGCCTAAGCGGAGGTAGCCCTTGATCAAAGGCGGGAGCGCCTTCAGCGCAGCTTTGGCATCGATCTTCTCGATTGGGATACGGTCCATAGGCACGTGCAGATGATCGTGGGCACGACACCGCCATTCGGGCGACGCGAGAGCATGATGATGAAGGAAGCTCAGGGCCATCGCATGCGCATCCGGATCCGTACCGGCGAAGCTCGCGCAGCCAATCATTACGTCGACCTTGTGCTCGCGCACGTAGGTCCAGAGACCATGCCAGAGCAGCTCAACTGTGCGCTTGTTGCGATAAGGCTTGAGAACGCAGGACCGACCAAGTTCCATGAACTTGTAGTTCGAACGCCGCGCCTCGACCAGTGGTGCAATGTCGTATTCGCTCTGCGTATAGAACCCTTGCGCGCGCTCTGCCTGCTCCTGTCGAAGAACGCGATATGTGCCGACGACTTCGGGACGGCGGCCTGACGTCCAACCATGCCCGCCCGCGGGTTTGGCATCGACATCCACCACAAGCAAGTGATCGCAGATGGCATCATAGTCATCCTCATCGCGACGGCGCATCTGGCTCAGCAGACTTGGGACGGCTGACATCTCTTCGTAGAACACACGATAGCGTAGGTTTTGGGCGCGGCGCAGATCCGCGCGCGATTGTGCAAGGCGCACCTCAAGAGAGCCGACGCGGCCATAAATGCGCGGAATCTGACGACGAGGCATAAGGAACGCGGCGGATCGGCCTGCGTCAAATGCCCTGCGTATCGGAGCCTTTTTCGTCTCCATCATAGAGCGACTGTCTCCCCTCACCCGGATCATCCCGGGCCGGTCGCTTAAGACGGACCGGTATCGTCATTCTCGTTCGACGGCCATCGCCCCAGGCCATCGGACCACCCTGTTCTTAATCATACGCTGGAAACGGCTAGATTCGGTAGTCTGTCGTGTCTTGCGAACACGCTACTTGTGCACCGAAAACTCTGTAGGCCTAGAGCGACTTAGCTCGCCTTACGCCGTTCATTCCATACAACGATATTCCACCCCTCTCGCCGCTTTTACGGCCAGAATGCACCGTTGTAACTAAAATTGTGGGGATGAGGTAGCGGCTGTCAACCGCCCGAAGATGTGGGGTGCTTGCCCTATTTGCCGGCGAGCCGAACCGATTCGTTCCGTCCGGCTTCATGCCAGTCGTCAAGCACACGCTGAAGCGTACCGATCAATGCATCGGGCTCAAATGGCTTGGCCAAATAGTCGTCGAAACCAGCCTCCAGACATCTCCGGCGATCTTCCGTGAAGGCGTGAGCCGTCAACGCAATTATGGGAGGGCTGCGTAAATTCGTGTTGCCCGCTGCCCCCGAAAACAGGGCGTGGATGCGGCTGGTCGCTTCATCGCCGTCCATGCCGGGCATAAAGAGATCCATCAAGATAACATCGGGGACCGCAGTATTCGCGGCCAGCGCGTCGGCGATATATTCAACTGCCTTCGCGCCATCGGATACGCTCGCAACCTCAAATCCGGCCTTCTCAAGTACGCGCGTGGCGACAAGTTGATTGATTTCGTTGTCTTCTGCGAGAAGCACAAACGGTGGGCTATCGACGGCCGCTTTCCCCTTCTCACGTTCACGGGATTGGTCCGAATTTGGATGATCGTGCGTTTGCTCGATAACCGACAAATTCTGATCCCATCCGGCCCCCGGCGTCACAAGTTGCCGAAGGACCGCTTCCGGGCGCACAGGCCGGATCAGATACGCATCGAAACCGACGTTGCGGTAGTTCGCAAAATCTGAACGGCTCATGGCATCGATAAGGACGAGCCCTTTCGCGTCGGCAGCACATTCGCGCGCTGTAGTAAGGATTTTTGCTGCATGCTCGGGTACGCGGTTCGCGTCAACGACAACGCGCGTAAATGGTGCATTCGCCGACTGGGCAGATCTGATCGCGTCGCATGCTTCGTCGAAATCGCTCTCCAAAACTGAGACACTGTAATAGCGCAGGAGATTGGCGAGCGCGCCGCGCTCCAACCTTTTATCGAAAGCGAGGAGCACTTTCCCCTCGTAACTCGTGACAGATTTAGCGGAAGCCCACGTGCGCTGCGTTTTCATCGTGGAAACCGGAAGGGACAGGTCCACGATAAAGCTCGTTCCGTAGCCCGGTGCCGTTTCCACGCGGATATCACCGCCCATCGCTCTTGCGAGGCGCTTTGAAATTGCCAATCCAAGACCTGTTCCGCCGCTTCCGCGCTGACGCGCGGCATCAGCCTGCTCGAATTCCTGGAACAAAGCCGCAAGGTCTCGCGGCGACAGGCCAATGCCGGTATCGCGAACTTCTATGCTGAAGCTAAAACTGGGCGTTGCCTCCGACGGTGGCGCGGACGGCTCAGGGCCTCGCTTCACAACCGAAATGATCACGCCGCCCGTGTCGGTGAATTTGACGGCATTCGAAATCAGATTGAGCAGAATCTGCCGAATGCGGATCTCATCGCCAATGACATCACCTGCCAGGTCCGGGTCCATGGTCCAGGCGAGTTCGATATTCTTTTCGAATGCTCGCGGCGCCATCAGCTCGACGCTGCTCTGAACGCAATCAGCAAGATTGAAGGGACTCTTGTCGATCACCAGTTTGCCGGCTTCGATCTTCGAAAAGTCGAGGATCTCATCGATCAGCGCCATAAGCGTGCGCGCAGACCGACTGATTGCGGCCGTGTAAGTGCGCTGCTCAGGTGTTTGTTCCGTGTCCGAGAGGAGGTTTGCCATGCCGAGTATACCGTTCATCGGCGTTCGGATTTCATGGCTCATGGCTGCGAGGAAGCGTGATTTTGCCCGGTTGGCAGCCTCTGCCTGGTCGCGTGCCTCGTAGAGCTCCTCGGCCGTCTTGCGCTCCTCGGTTACGTCGCGCCCCACCAACTGAACTTCGCGCACACCCGACTCGTCAGGGGGAAGTTCGTGGCGTTCCCACGCGATCCAGCGTGGGCCTTCGAGGGTTGCGAGACATTGCATCAGGTGCGGAGTGCGACCGTCAGTCGAGGTGGCGGAATCGGTTTCCAATACCGTTGGCGTAAAGACCTTACCGAATGCATCTCTGGGCTCGAGTCCGAAAAGCCGAAAGAAGGATTTGTTGGCGAAGGTCAAGCGCTCCTCGGCATCCCGACGCAGGATGATATCGTCCTGGGCATCAAGGAGATCCCGATAGCGCGCGTGATTTTCCGACAGTTCCCAGCGCAGATCGTACATGCGCTCGATGTTGTTCAGCGGATCATCCAGAGGATGTTCGGCCTGGGCGCTGCGATCCACGGCGGGTTCTGCTCGCCCACGAAGCAAAAGCATCAGAGCGATCAGGCTTGCGCCCAACATGATCAGAATTTGATAATCTGTAAAAACGGCGGGTGCGAGCACGGCGCCAGCAAGCATAAGCGCAAGGCCGAGAACATTAACATATCGGTCGTACCGGCTAAGGAATTGGACAATCTCGGTTGGCTTGCGCCTCGTCTGCCCGCCAGGTGTTTGCCTGCGCGCCAGCGGATCGAGCACATTCAGCTCAACCCAATTCCGAAGTTCCTCCAGTCCCCACCGCTTCACGTCTCATGCCTTACGCAACACACACACGCTGCGGACAGACAATCATATCGTGTTCAATAAAATCTGAAGCACTATGGTTAACGGTTTAATTCCGGGCACTTTGTTCCCGCATCCCTGCGGTCAGCGGAATTCAAACCAAGAGCTTTTGGGGCCCTTGAGGGTCACTCGTCATCCAGATGACGCGCTGCTTCGAGCGTCATCAGTGGAATTCCGCTCTTAATGGGAAAAGCCAGTTTTGCGGCCTTACTCACCAGCTCGTGACGCTTCGGGTCATAAACGAGGGGCTTTTTGGTCAGCGGACACACGAGAAGCTCTAGCAGCTTCGGATCGGGGATTTCTGCCTCCGAAGCCGGTTTATCCTGCCGATTGCTCTCGCCTTTCACGTCTGTCATGGCGGGCTCAGTCCTCAAGGACACTTAACTTACTGTAGGGTACCGCCGTCTGCGCCGCCAGAAGCGAGCTCCATTTCCGCTAAGGCAACCAGCACATCAGCGCGCGACTTCAAATCGGCGGCCTCAAGAAGTGCTTGCTTCTCCTCTGGGCCATAGGGGCTCATGACGGATAGAGCATTGATCAACACTTCGTTGGACGCGCGCAAGATAGCACTCCAATCAGCTTTAAGGCTGTTGGCATCCAAATAACTACGGAGAACGCGGAGAAGGTTTTCGCGATCAACCTCCTCTTCTCCAAGGCCAGCCTGGAAGTCATCAGCGTATCGGTTGTAGTTGACCTGCATGATCCGGTACGGCGTATCCGAATGCACTTCGTTTTCCACATCGAAGCGCGCCACACCGGTCAACGTGATGACGTAGCGGCCATCGTCAAGCTCTTGGTACGTGGTTATCCGGCCTACGCAGCCAACCGCACGCAGATCGCAGCTTTTGTCGGAAGGGCTCTCCTCTTCCTGCACGCCGCCATCCGGTTGAATGATCCCGATAACGCGGTTTCCACTCATGGCGGCTTCGACCATGGCGAGATAGCGCGGTTCAAAGACATTCAATGGGAGCGTTGCGCGGGGCAGCAGAATAGCTCCACGCAGCGGGAAAACCGGAATCTGCGGCGGCAGATCTGCAGGCCGTCGATACAGGTCGGTCATTGCCAAGGGCGGTATCCTTGTGATTGGCGATGCGACGCACGCTTCGCGGCAGGCCAATTATGAGAACAACAGTGAAGACAAACGACGCCGACCCGCCATTGTCGCAGGGTCTTTAGGGCCCCAAGCCTCGAAAAACTCAACGAGCTGCTTGCGGGCCGCGTCTTCGTTCCAGCCGCGGTTGCGTGCGATGATTTCAAGTAAATGATCGACTGCAGCCGTCTTGTCGCCCGAAGCGGCCAAGGCGACAGCTAGGTCGAATCGCGCCTCATGATCCGTGGGGTCGCTGGCGACGCGGGCTTCCAGCTCTGCGGGCGGGCCGGAGCTTCCCGCCTTCTTGACCAGCGCTAATGCTGCAAGAACGGATTGCACGGCAGGGTCTTCGCGTTGATCAGGCGGCACAAGTTCAATGGTCTGTTCCGCGCGGGTGCTGTCACCGCTTTTCAAATAGCATTGAGAGAGACCTGCAAGCGCGGGCGCATTATGTTGATCCGCACGAAGAATTTCAGCATAGATTCCGGCCGCCCCTTGCAGATCCCCTGCATCGAAGGCCTGCTGCGCAGCTTCCAAAACAGCGGCAACATCGTCTTCGGCTTCGTCTGTAAGCAGGCGGTCAACGAATGCGCGCACCGTGCTTTCCGGCTGCACACCCATGAAACCATCAAGGGGGCGGCCATCGCGGAATGCATAAACGGTTGGCAGGGACTGGATGCGCAGCTGTCCGGCAAGGGCCGCGTTCTCATCCGTATTGACTTTTACCAGGCGCACCTTGCCGCCGTAGCTGCGCACGACCTTTTCCAGCACCGGTGCAAGCTGCTTACAAGGTCCGCACCACGGAGCCCAGAAATCGACAATCACAGGCACGTGCTGCGAGGCTTCGATAACGTCCTTGCCGAATTGGGCGGTCGTGGTGTCCATCACGACATCGGCCGCGTTCGTAGGATCGCCTGCCGCGTCTTTGCCCGAACCGAATAGCATTGTTGTGTTCTCCTTTGGACCGATCACCCAGATCGGCCAATATTCATTCATCCCCGGAAGCGACGGGATGAACGGAAATCCCGTGTAAAATTCAGTCTACTCAACAGTAGACGTCAGATCCGTGACGCTTGGCGTATGTCCGCATGCGCGAATGAACCGCAAAAGGTCCTCTCGCGCAATGCTTGTTGTCGCTGTGTTCTCCAACGGATGACAATTGATCGTATCGAATTCCATGAGCGCCTGATCGATTACAACGCTGACGCGCCCCGTTGGATCATTAATCAAAGCAAATGCCGTAACCGAGCCCGGGGACACGCCCAGAACAGTCTTCATGAGGTCGGCCTTGCCAAAACTGAAGCGGGCCGCACCCAGACGCTTATGCAACGACTTGAGGTCAATACCAGTTTGCGCATGGGCAATTATCAAGAACAATCGTCCCTTGGCGTCTTTAAGAAACAAATTCTTAGTATGGCCACCAGCGATGTCGCGCTCCAACGCCTCACTTTCAGCAACGGTGAAGACGGCTGGGTGTTCGATCGTCTGGACGCGAATATCGAGTTCAGCCAACCGATTGAATAACTCTTGGCGGGTGGCGGGCGGGCTCGCAGCGTCAATAGTCATGGTGGGGCAGGGTTTCCGTTCCAAGCGTGTGTCTAAGGGCGTAAAAACGGGACGAAGGCCCACGTTATCCGCCTATCGATATGGACGCGCGCAGACACTATTGCAATCGTTCGGCACTTGCGTCATAAGACGGGGCTCGCACCGATCACTCGGTGCGTGGCCCAGGATTGCGGATGTAGCTCAGGGGTAGAGCATCACCTTGCCAAGGTGAGGGTCGCGCGTTCGAATCGCGTCATCCGCTCCAATTTCTCTCATTAGATTCAAATATATATATTGCCTCTATGCGGCAGTGGCTGCGCGCGACGATCGCGCCTTGCCTCTCCATGATTTATTGTGCGCATTCGGGGGCACCCCGATTATTGGGTTTCTTTGCCGGAAAGTTGGATGGCGAACGATCTATCAGCGCGCCTTGCAGCAGTTCTGAACGCTTTGCCGCTGCGTGAGGGCCTTCGCGTGCTGGAAATCGGCTGCGGCCCCGGGGCGTTGGCCCGCGCGATTGCTATGCGTATCGGGGATGGACACGTTCTCGCTATAGACCGGTCCGCAAAGGCGATCGAGCAAGCCAAGTCGGCTTCACAAGCGGAACTCTCAAGCGGCCGCCTCACATTGCGTCAAGCCGCGATTGAAGATTTCGAATTGCACGCTCATGAGGCGCCCTACGACATAGCGGTTGCCATTCGCGTCGGAGCCTTAGATGGCCGGCATCCCGAATTGGAACGTCGTGCCTTGCGCCGCGTAGCCGACGCGCTCACGTCGCGAGGACAGCTGTATATCGATAGTGGCAATCCATTGCGGGAGGTTCGGCTTCGCGACTGAGTTACCCCATCAACCCGCGGGGTGCGCTTCAGCTTCGGACGTCGCCTCGCTACGGACGGGCTCGGGCGACGGCGGGGGTGGCGGCGGGGCTGCCAAGGGCCGGTTGGCCGCTTCGAGGCGCACTAGAACCTCCCGGGACAGCGTTTTGATTGCTTGGCCGACCTGCCCTGGATATTTGGCTCCATAGGAGCGCTGCTGCGGCTGGAAACGAGCCGCATCCTGAAGCGCGTTCACGCGCGGAATTGACGATTCGAAACAACGATTTTCCGGATTTGACCGGAGCCAGTTCACATATTCCGTGTCCACAGGCGACGCGAGATCGCGCATGTTAACGAGGACACCAAGATTTTCAGCAAATCCCATTTCCGGATTGAGCGACTTAAACCGGCGGAAAACTTCGAGACCGCACACCGACACATAATCGGCTTTCGTGGGAGAGAGGTGGAAATCAGCTTCGCGCAGCCAGCTTTCGGTCAAGACCGAGAGACCGGGCGGGCAGTCGATCAGGATAATGTCGAAAACGGGCCGGACCTTACGAAGCACATCAGCGATTGTGTTGCGCAAGCTGGCATGCAGGGACTCCTTGGAGACCTCGCGCTCAAATAGCGTGAGTTGCATGTCGCTCGGTATCAAATAGACGGATCGGGCATCGTCGACGTCAGAAACATTACGGACAACAAAGTCCGCCCATTCGATTTGATTTTCGCGCAGGACCGTCGCGACCAGATAATCGACAATTGTAAGTCCATCACGCTGCAAGCCGAACAGATCGGTCACCGTCATCAGCATGCTGGAGACAGACGCTTGAGCATCACTGTCGATTACGAGAACATTCTTGCCGTGCTCTGACGATAGCGTTTCGGCTAGTGCGGCAACGATCGTTGATTTACCGACCCCACCCTTGGTGTTCATCACCGCAATCGTATTACGCATTACCCAGATCGCCCCTTTGCGTATTTCCGTACCCGGCCGCTTGCCCGGCAATTTTCGAAAATGAACTCACGCCCCGCATATGATCTACAGGCCGCCCGGCGCGAAGGCCAGACGCAGCGCCAAATTCGCAAATCGCTCCCTCTTTGGGTTTGCTTGGGGAATATGGCGGTCTCGGGGAGATAAGCCTTCGAAAGCCCAACAATTGGCCAATTTTGTCGGTTCGCGGCCGCTATCGTTACCGGGACATGCTGACATACGGTTAACCGCCCTCACGCGGTTTTAAGGCCGGCAATCCGAGACACGAGAAAGGCTGCAAAAAAAGCCAACTAAACCGAACGAAATAACATAACATATCTTATGGAATAACGTTACGCCGATTAGCCTGCCTTATAATACGCGAGCTAAAATACGATTGGTTGCGGCGGATGTGTTGAACTATATGTCTGTTCGGGATTTGCTACGGCACTCCCGAAACATTGGAGGAATTTATAATGAAGATCTGGAACAAGCCGCAGGTTCGCGAGCAGGAAGTTGGTCTTGAAGTCACCAGCTATCTGCCGGCTGAAATCGACGTTATCTAAGGTTTTCAGTTTATCCCATCCTGATGGTTGGGATGAAGACATTGCGGCGACCGCAAGAGCGGTCGCCGTTTTGTTTTAGTGGGCCGACGTTCGTTGCGGCCGGTGGCGAACCATCAACCAGGACGCCCCAAAGATCGGATCATTCCAGACCTGCACCCAGGCAAAGCCAGCGCTTTCATAAGCGCGGACCGCATGTTCATTTCGCACAGAGACAAACACACACAGCGCGACCGACAGCGTCGTCGAGAAAACTTCATCGGCGAGCAGGTCGAGCGCAGTGCCACCTATGCCGCGCCCTCGATGTTCGGGTGCCGCCACGAACACTTCCACATCCCAAGCGCCGGGTGGCAGCCCGTCCGGAAGCGTCTCCCCCCAAAACGTCGCGTCAATGGCGTGCGTATAGCCGATGGGCTGGCCGTCGATTTCGATGATACGTGCAAGTGCTGACGGTGTTTCAAACACGAGGCGGATTTCAGCCTGAGCCGCGGACTGGCTCCCCCACCACTCCGCGACTTGAGGCATCTTGAGCCACGACTGGATCAACGGCCAATCAGCCTGCGTGGCGGGACGCAGGCGAACGGTTGGGCCTTCTTGTTCGCGCCTCGACATCTGTTCAACATGCGCCGATCGCGCCTTGGTAAGCTAGTGGCGGAAGTGCCGGATCCCCGTAAATACCATTGCCAGATTACGCGCGTCAGCGGCTGCGATCACTTCCTCATCCCGCATCGATCCGCCGGGTTGGATAACGGCGGTCGCCCCAGCATCTGCGGCGGCAATCAAGCCGTCCGCGAAGGGGAAAAATGCATCGGAGGCAACGACCGAACCGCGTGTCAGAGGCTCTGCGATTTCAGCGGTTTTAGCGGCTTCACCAGCCTTCCAAGCCGCAATACGCGTCGAATCCACGCGGCTCATCTGGCCGGCACCGATGCCGACGGTTGCGCCCTGACGGGCGTAAACGATGGCATTTGATTTGACGTGCTTCGCCACTTTGAATGCAAAGCGCATGTCGGCGAACTCAGCTTCGGTGGGCTGACGTTTCGTCACCACCTTGAGGTCGAAATCCTCCACGACGGCGTCGTCCCGCGATTGCACGAGCAATCCGCCGGCCAGCGACCGGACCAGCAAGCCCGGGGCACGCGGATCAGGAAGCATATTGGTTGTGAGAAGACGCAGGTTCTTCTTGGCCGCAAAAATTTCACGGGCAGCGTCGCTGGCTCCGGGGGCAATAACGACTTCCGTAAAGATCTGCGTCATGGCTTCGGCCGCTTCGGCATCAATCTCGCGATTCAAAGCAATGATGCCGCCAAACGCACTGACCGGATCGCAACGCAATGCCTTCTCATAGGCGTCCTTCAACGTCGCGCCGGTGGCAACGCCGCAAGGGTTGGCGTGCTTTATGATCGCCACGGCAGCCGTTTTCGACGGGTCGAATTCCGCGACCAACTCGAAGGCTGCGTCTGTGTCGTTGAGATTGTTATAGGACAGTTCCTTGCCCTGATGCTGATGCGCCGTCGCGACGCCGGCGCGCGAAGGGGCCATGTGATAAAAGGCTGCGGTCTGGTGTGGGTTCTCGCCATAGCGCAGCGGCTGAGCCAGGCGGCCGCCGAAACTGCGCCAGGTCGGAACATCCTCCTTAACCACCTCAGCAAACCACCGGCTTATCGCGGCATCGTAGGCTGCGGTGCGGGCATAAGCCTTCGCGGCAAGCCTCCGGCGCAGCTGAATAGTCGTGCCACTCGCGTTGGCGCGCATCTCTGCGAGCACACGTTCATAATCATCAGGATCGACGACCACGGCGACGCCATCGAAATTCTTAGCTGCGGCGCGGATCATTGCCGGCCCGCCAATATCGATATTCTCTATGGACGTATCGAAATCCGCTCCAGAAGCGATGGTTGCCTCGAACGGGTAGAGGGACACCACGAGGAGATCGATGGGCTCGATCCCATGCTGCTTGGCTGAGTTTTGATGTTCAGCGCTGTCCCTTATGGCCAACAGGCCGCCATGCACAGCGGGATGCAGGGTCTTGACCCGACCATCCATCATTTCGGGAAACCCGGTCAGCTCGGCGACATCGCGAACCGGCAATCCAGCGGCGGCCAGCGCCGCGGCTGTGCCACCCGTCGAAACGATCTCGACGCCCGCGGCCGCAAGCGCTTCCGCAAACGGCACAAGCCCGCTCTTATCGGAAACCGAAATGAGAGCGCGCGTAATCCGCCGGATGCTGTCGGTCATTATCTGCCTCTTGTTTTTGATCTTCGTGGCCGGGGCCGACGCAATGCGGGCCCGTTTGGCTCACGCCGTTAGCACGATACCGGCCGGAAGCGAAATCAGCGTTTCGACTCACTCTCATTGCTTGTCGTGACAGCCGGGAGCGGTGGCGGGCTCTGCGGTGCATTGACCTTGTCGTCCGCTACGAGTTGCCATTCGACTTCGCTGCCCCCGTTCGTTGACCCACGAACGACGATCTGCAGGGAGCTTGTCGGGCCGGCCGAATCCGCAAAGTGCACGCTTTCTTCGACGCTGACATCTCCACCATACGCCGAGAAGCGCCAGATCGATCGGTCTGGCAATTCAATCGCGACCGTTCCCGTCTTGTTGGCCGACTGGGCTACGACGATTTCCGGGTGCAGGTGGAAATGGATTGAGAAGGGTATATCGCGATTGAGCCGCACGACTTTTTTCGGCCCCGATATACGGTCAATGCCGCTCAGGCAGCGGCCATCGGCCGAAAGCGTTAGTTGGCGATGATGAATGAGGCCAAAACGACGGACATACCCATCATGGCTGGCGGAAATGCTGGCATCAAGGCCTGTCGCATCGCTTAGCGAATGTGTGACGTTGTCGGGATAGCGGATCGGTGGCGCACCCGCCAATTCTTCCAAGAACGGATGGCGCACCATCTTCGATGAAGATTTCTCGCCGAGACATAGCGTGTTGTGACTGACCGTGGCACGGGCACGATGCAGCCATTCTCCGTCCGCGGAGCCTGGTGCACCGCCGTTGGCCAGAACCATCTGGCGGCCCACGCTCAATTCGAAAGACAGGCTCCCTGCGTGTGCTATTCCCGCATATTCGAGCGGCGGTGGACCGCCGACGTCCGCGACGAGGATCGCGGCTTCTCGCGATATTCGCGCGTACCTCGATGGTCCCGCGCTCATAGTCTGAGCTTGGCCGCCCAGATCATCATAAGCGAGAACTGTTGCGAGGTGGGCCGGGGCTGGAACACTCACACCATTGAAGCGCGCCAAACAACCATCCCCCATGCGCATGTACCGAAGCATCGTGAGCATTCGGTGGATGGCGCTCGTCACCTCGGCTGGCGGTTTGCGGCCCCGCGCGACGAAGCACTGACTGAGCGGCAACAGATCGAGCATCAAATCAATAAGCAGGGCCGGATTACGGCTGACGTGGCCACCGTCTTCCAAGATCTGACGTGAAAGCTCCCCAGCGAGTTTGGCTTCCGCATCACGCAGTTGGCGTTCGTGTCCTGCTATCGACAGGTCAGCCAAGACAATGGCGATCAACGTCAGCAATCTCGGCGAACCTACTGGCGCCATGCGCCATGTCGCAGAGAGACGGACTAATTGATAACCGAGGCTCTCGGCCACAATATCGAAGGTTTTTGGGTCAGCGTCTTCCAGCAAGAGGCTGGCATGCGTAATCCAGGAAATCATACGGCGCGCGATGACTGCCGGCTCCCAAGCCACTCCGGATGAATGATGATGGCGCGTCGCCCAATCGACGGCGAGTTTACGCGCGACATCCCGTGCTTCCGGCTCCTCGGCGGCATCGAGATGGCGTAGCCAGCCGAAACCATGCAGTTCCCTATTCCATGCGAGATTCTGCGCTTTCAGGTCGAACGGCGAGCGGCCATCGAGTGTTGCCAAAGACCCCGCTAGGCCGAACTGGCCAACCTGAATTTCATGAAAAAAGCTCGGATCGGCGGTATGGAGATCCTGCGGAACAATGAGCAACTGATCCGCGACGTTGGAGCCATAACGCCAGCGCAGAGCGGGAGAATAGAGGGCGCGCGCCAGCATACGGCGCCGGGCACGTCCCGCTGCCAGCTTAGACACGCGATATTGCTCGGACAGGCTTAATCGCGCCATGTCGTTCCCCGAAACTCCCACGCTCCAGATTGGCATGAATGCAAATCTGGCTCCCGCTACATTATATCAGATCGCAGCACTTCCATGGCGGGCGCTACGATGTGCACAAATGGATGTGCGGTTTTTGCCCGCAGCCCTAAAGCCACTTCCGCTGAAGTTTTCCGTCAGAGCCGACGCAAGCGGGCCGCAAAGAAGCCATCCATGCCCTTTGGAACGGAGACGCCGTCTCCTTCTGCAACGATCGTTGGCGTGAAGGACGGAAGCGTTCGTAGATACCCTTCAGGAGTGATCCAGCTTGCTTCGATCCCAGCCAGTCCGGGTTCAATCGGCATTACCTCAAATTCCGGGTGGGATGCGAGAAAAGCAGACATCTGCTGTTCGCCCTCTTCGGGCTCGAGCGAGCACGTGCAATAGACAAGGCAGCCTCCAGGCCGAACGAGGTTCACGGCATTTTCCAGCAAGCTTGCCTGAATTGTCGCGAGACGTGCGACATCGGATTCCCGTTTCAAATGAATGATGTCGGGATGGCGGCGAATTGTGCCGGTTGCCGTACAGGGTGCATCGAGCAAAACGGCGTCGAACTGACGTGCGGGGTTCCACGTCGCGATATCTGCCTCAACGAGTTCTGCGGAGAGCCCGAGCCGGTCCAGGTTTGCTGCGAGGCGTTGGAGCCGATCGGCCGAAATCTCAACGGCGGTGACGCGGGCCCCTGTGGCAGCGAGCAGCGCCGTCTTACCGCCGGGCGCCGCACAGAGATCGGCAACTTCGGCGGCAGGTCCGACGGTCAAGCTTGCTAAGCGAGCCGGTAACGCAGCCGCAGCATCCTGTACCCACCAGTCACCCGAAGCAAAGCCTTCCAAATCTTCAATGCGTCCGCCAGGAACAAGGCGCACCGTGTCTGTGGCCAACGCTGCACCGTTTAGCCGCTCCGCCCACTGCGGTGGAGCGGACTTCACGCTTAGATCGAGCGCAGCCTCCTGTAAGGAGGCTTCTGCGATGTCTTGGGCCGTCGCTTCACCGTAGTTTTTGACCCATCGGAGCCACATCCAACCTGGAAGGGTCTCACGTATGGTCTCACGATCAGAAGAGACGGATACACCGTCGCGAACCAACCCTCTCAGCACCGCGTTCACGAGCTTGTCCAGGTGGCTGCCCGCGCGCGCGTAGCGCGTCTGATCAACCGCAAGACTGATAACCGCGTGTGGTGGGATCGCCAGCCGGCATAACTGCGCAGCAGCCGTCAAAAGTATCGCTCCAATCCGGGCGTATCGCGCCGATAACGGCTTGTCCAAACGGCTATCAAGCCTTGCTTGCAAGGGACGCGCATAGCGTAGCGTCGTCGCCGCGATCTGCCGTGCTAAGCCGCGATCGCGCGCTTCCAGATCTGCGTAACGCGGTGCGGCAAAGGCCGCGGTCAGAGCCTCGTCAAAAGCGCGGTTCTGAGTGAGGACGGCGACGACCAGATCGACAGCCAACTCTCTTGCTACAAGGCCGGGAGGTGTATTCTTCCCGGTGGATTTTGGCACGCCTATCCGCTGATCCGCTTTTGCGACGGGGCCCGACGTCGCCGGCCGCCGCTTACCGCGCCGGGGATTTGCTTTCGATTGCTTTTGGTTCACCCGGTTCAGCCCCAAGGTCCGCGGCCGCCATCGGTGTCGCGCGCAGTGCGTGACCATGGCCCTCCCGGCTGTCGCGCCGGTTCTTCCGTATAGGCGGGGGCCGAAGACGACTGCGTGATGTTCATCTCGCGTGCCAAGGCTTCAAGCGCGGCGATGCGATTGCCAGTCGCTGGATGGGTGGAGAACCAATTGTCGACGCCACGACCGTTGAGCGGGTTGATGATGAACATATGCGCGGTCGCTGGAGCATGTTCGGCCTCTTCGTTGACCGTACCACGTGCATAGCGCTCGATCTTACCCAGCGCGGACGCCAACCACAGAGGATTGCCACAGATCATGGCGCCCATCCGGTCGGCTTGATACTCGCGTGAACGGCTGATCGCCATTTGAACAAGCATCGCTGCAAAGGGCGCCAAAAGTGCCGCACCGAGCACGCCGATCCAACCGAGTGGGCTGGATCTGTTTTCATCGCTGCCACCGCCGAACATGGCGCTAAACTGAAGGTACTGAGCCAGCATGGAGATGGCGCCGCCGATGGTGGCGGCAATCGTCATGGTCAACGTATCCCGGTTTTTGATGTGCGCGAGTTCGTGTGCAATGACGCCCGCCAGCTCTTCACGTGAACTGATATCGAGCAGCCCGGTAGAAGCAGCGACCGCTGAGTGATGCGGATCGCGCCCCGTGGCAAACGCGTTGGGCTGCGGAGACGGAAGAATATAGACTTTCGGCATGGGCAAATCGGCATTAGCCGCCAAACCTTGCACCAAGCGGTAGTATTCCGGAGCATTGGCCTCGGAGACCTCCTGAGCCTGATACATCCGAAGCACCATTTTGTCGGAGTTCCAGAAACTGAATCCGTTCATGACCAGGGCCACAATAAACGCGATGACCATGCCGGTGCTGCCTCCGATCAGGTAGCCCATCATGACGAATATTGCAGTCAGGAACGCCAGAAGCATGGCTGTCTTGACGTAGTTCATCGGCATTCAGATCACTCCACAACGGTCAATAGCGCCGGTCGTATATTACGCTACCGGCATAGATGCTGGGCTCTATATGGGTTAGTCTTTCGACCTCGACTAGCCTGAATGGCAAACGATAAGGAGAAAATCCGTGAACGATGGATCTGACCGGGCAGGATTAGATGAAAGTCCGGCTCGTACAGATGAAAATGCTGCGCTGGAGAAACGAGACCTCTCCCCCGCTGCCCAGCGGGCTTTGCGCGAAGCAGAAGAACGGAGGCGCGCAGCGGAAGCCGAGGCTAAACCGGGTGCGCGTGAGTTGGGCGGCCGCGATGGGCCAGACCCCGTTCGCTATGGAGATTGGGAAAAGGGCGGGATCATTTCCGACTTTTAGCCGTCCTTAACACTGGCCGAAATCCTCTATCGTAACGAACGATAACTCATCTGATTTCTATAATTTTTACCATTCGGCGCGGACAATTTTTCCGACTTGTCGCAGGGCTGCTGCCATTTAACGCGATCTACACCGAATATTGCTACGCGTGGCGGGGTCTGGACCGGCTCCGGGGCGCCGCACCCACTTGCCGGATCAGAGTTTGCGTACCGTCCAGGGAGAAATTGCATGCTCCGTCGTTCCCGCTTTCCCAAGGCTTTCCTAACCGACGAGAACGGCGGCGTCGCTGTGATGTTCGGGCTCGTCCTTTTGGGGGTCCTGTTTGCCGCTGGGATGGCCGTCGATTATGGTCGCGTTGTGCATACGAAGACCCGGCTGGCGCAAGCTGTAGATGCTGCGGCCCTTGCCGCGGGCCGCGCATTGCTTGACGGCCGGCTGTCGAATAGCGACGTCGAAGAGATCGCGACGCGCTATTTCGATACGAACCTGGGTGAAAGGTCGGGTTTCGGAACCGTGGGCCGGCCCGTCATCCAAATTGTCCGTGAGACCGGCGAAGTTCACGTCACGGCAGACGCGAACGTCCCCATGACACTCACTAAGATTGCCGGTTTTACCAATGTGAATGTGCCCGCAACAGCTTCCAGCCGTTTTGATGATCGCGACATCGAACTGTCGATGGGGCTCGACATTACCGGTTCAATGGGCGGCTCCAAGATCGCTGCGCTGAAGTCAGCCACGAACGCGCTGATCGACATTATGCTTCCGGACCCGGGCGGTGACACCGAGAACGAGGTGCGCGTGGCGCTTGCCCCTTATTCATCCGGCGTCAATGCCGGTGACTACGTACAAGCTGCAACGGGTCAAAAGAAGCAAAGCTGTACATTCGAGCGCGAAGGCTCGAGCCCAACCGGTGATCAGTCGCCCGGGCCAAACAACTACCTCAAGGTCCAAGGGGATGACGGGATAGCAAAAAGACCTACATGTCCTAGCGCGAAGGTTATTCCGTTGACCAAGGATAAAGCGCTGTTGAAGCGCGAGGTTTCCCGTTACAGCGCCAACGGGGCCACGGCCGGGCATCTCGGCGCGCTGTGGGGTTATTTTTTGCTTTCGCCCAATTGGGGGGGCGTCTTCGGAGGCGATAGCGTGCCCGTAGCCTATGGGGATCGTAAAACGGTCAAGGCTATGGTTTTCATGACCGATGGTGAGTTCAACACGATCGGCGGAACCCAATCCTGGCGGAATACTAAAGAGAGCCAAGACACGGCCGTCGAGATCTGCCGCAACATGCGCTCCAACTCAATCCTGGTTTACACCGTTGCCTTCCAGCTAAACTCAACCAGCACAAAGCAGATGCTGCTCGATTGTGCGGGCAGTCCCGACCGGTATTTCGATGCTTCAGACGATGAGGCGTTACGCACCGCGTTCACGCGCATTGCGACACAGTTGAACAATCTACGTCTGACGAACTGATTTCGCCGATCCTCGCGGGCAGTCTGGCACCTAGTCGCCGGAAGCTAACGTGAGGCCGAAGAGACGAGTCCGGCTCCCGGGGCAAGCCCCGGGAGTTTGATCCATACATCGGTCAACGATGGATCGTTTAGCCCGTCACCTTACGATTCTGGCGGTTGCCAATAAGGTCCTCAACGACCAGCGGATCAGCCAAGGTCGACGTGTCTCCCAGATTGGAGAAATCATCCTCGGCAATCTTCCGCAGGATGCGACGCATGATCTTGCCGGAACGCGTCTTCGGCAAACCGCCGGAGAATTGAATGAGGTCCGGAGAAGCAATGGGACCGATCTCGGCCCGAACGTGCTTGACCAGTTCCGCTTTCAGCTCATCGGTGACTGCTTCGCCGGCATTCAGCGTGACATAGCAATAGATGCCTTGCCCCTTGATCGCGTGCGGATAGCCGACAACGGCTGCTTCCGACACCTTCGGATGCGCGACCAGAGCGCTTTCCACTTCGGCCGTTCCCATGCGGTGACCGGATACGTTCAACACGTCATCGACGCGTCCCGTGATCCACCAATAGCCGTCTTCGTCGCGACGTGCGCCATCGCCCGTGAAGTAGTTCCCCTTGTACGTGGAGAAATAGGTCTGAACGAAGCGATCATGATCGCGGAACACGGTGCGCATCTGGCCGGGCCAGCTATCCTTGATGATCAGATTGCCGTTGACCGCGCCTTCGAGTTCATTGCCGTGTTCATCGACGAGCGCCGGCTGGACACCGAAAAACGGAAGCGTTGCTGAGCCAGGCTTCAAGGCCATGGCACCCGGTAGCGGCGAAATGAGGATGCCACCCGTTTCCGTCTGCCACCACGTATCTACGATCGGGCAACGGCTGTTGCCGACAACGCGATAATACCAGATCCAGGCTTCCGGGTTGATGGGCTCTCCCACGGAACCGAGCAGCCTCAGCGAAGAGCGATCGGTACGATTGACGAAATCATCGCCTGCTCCCATCAGAGCGCGGATGGCGGTCGGCGCAGTGTAGAAGATATTGACCTGCCACTTATCGACGACGTGCCAGAAGCGAGACGCTGTCGGATAGTTCGGCACGCCCTCGAACATCAAGGTCGTCGCGCCGTTGGAAAGCGGTCCATAGATGATGTAGCTGTGGCCGGTGACCCAGCCGACATCTGCCGTACACCAGTAGATATCGCCGTCGTGATAATCGAAGATGTATTGATGGGTCAGTCCTGCAAACAGCAGATAGCCGCCGGAGGTGTGCACGACACCCTTGGGCTGACCGGTGGAGCCTGACGTGTAGAGAATGAACAGCGGATCTTCCGCATTCATTTCTTCAATCGGGCAGTCAGCGGAAACCTTCACCAGCTCTTCGTGCAGCCAGAGATCGCGTCCCGGCACCATATCGACGGCACCACCTGTGCGGCGAACGACGAGGACCTTCATGTCGCTCAGGTTTCCGGCGGTAATTGCATCGTCTGTGTTCTTCTTCAGAGGGATGGCGCGACCGCCGCGGACACCTTCATCCGACGTAATAACAAACTTCGAATCCGCATCGGCGATCCGGTTCATCAAGCTATCGGGCGAAAAGCCGCCGAACACTACGGAGTGGATCGCACCAATGCGCGCGCACGCCAGCATGGCGTAGGCCGCTTCGGGGATCATCGGCAGATAGATGGTGACCCGGTCACCTTTCTTGACGCCGTTGGCTTTGAGGACGTTGGCGAATTTGCAGACGCGCTCATGCAGCTGGCGGTAGGTGATCTGCTCGTCTTCGGTTGGATCATCGCCTTCCCAGATGATGGCGTTCTGATCGGCGCGTGTCGGCAAGTGCCGATCTACGCAATTGTAGCAGACGTTGAGACTGCCATCCTCATACCAGCGGATGCGTACGTCGTGGGGATCGTAAGACGTATTCTTCACCTTGGTATAAGGCTTGATCCAGTCCAGACGCTGACCCATTTCGCCCCAGAATCCATTGGGATCATCAATGGAACGCTTGTACATTTCCTTGTATTTCGCTTCGTCGAGCCATGCTCGCGCAGCCCATTCTGGGGATACGGGGTACACGTTTTCAGACATCGAAGTTCCTCCCGGTATCGAATTTTGTTGGCCTGCATTATGTGCCGCAGGTCGTACGGCCACAAGCCTCACCGTTGGTCTTAGAAAGGCACGTCCTTAACGGATCGGCTGGATCGTTCAGACGCCCATCCAGCCGATGATAAGGCCCTGGATCAATAAAACACCGAGCCAATGACCCGCATTGATCAGTGTCAGTGACGGCTTCGCGCGTTCAAATGCGTTGTTCGTCAGTGTCGTGGTCAGAATGAAGCCTGCCCAGACGAAGGCTCCGGATATGGCGCCATTTCTGGGTGTGACCTGACCTGGGCCAAGATGACCAATCGTGCCGGCAAGTACAAACGCCATGACCAGCAAACAAAAGAATGAAACTATGAAAGGAACGATCTTTTGACTTCCGCTCGCAGCCAGTTGTTCCTTTGTTTTACCTAGTGCAGAGAGCCAAGCTTTGCCGAATGCTCCGTACCAAATAGCTCCGAACAGAAAGCCGAAAACCGCGGCGACAACGATCGCCATGTAGTTCATGCCTGCGAATGCCATTCTCAGCCTTACCTTTGATGCGTACACGCGTGAATATTAGAAAATATGCTTGTCGTTAGCCTGGCTTGTAGCGCCAGATGGCGGTTCGCTTGATCTCTGCGTCTTCCAGCTGGCGGGTGACGGGGACTGTATATTCGGTCAGCTTCTCGAACCGGTCCAAAGGAAAATAGCTACGGCGTGGATCTCCAACGAGTACAATGACGCCTGCCGAAACGTTGGCCTCAATAAATGTCAGAACCTTTTTCGCGAGCTGGGCCTCGTAGAACAGATCTCCCACCAGAACCACGTCGAATTTCCCAGCCCCTGTTACGAGCATATCGTTTGCCGTCGTCGTCAGCGTGACGCTGTTCAGCGCGGCGTTGACCTCGGCAGCTACCGAGGCAAGCTGATCGACATCAGCAGCCAGTGCGGAGGCCGCTCCGGCGCGGCACGCTGCAATCGCCACAAGCCCGGAGCCTGATCCTAAATCCAGAACCCGCTTTCCGCGGACAAGCGTAGGGTTATCCAACACGTAGCGCGCGAGTGCCTGTCCCCCCGCCCAAGCGAATGCCCAGTAGGGCGGATCAATATTATGTTGCTGCAGTTCCTCTTCGGTCTTTAGCCAAATGGGGAGGGATTCTTCTGCCAGATGCAGTCTAATTTCCGGAACCAGCGGAGGGCTCAGTGGTACTGTATTTTTCCGGATGAAGGCAGCAGAGCGTGATGATTCGGCCGCAGCCATTTGGGTCTCATGTGCCGGAGGAAAAGCGCTCGTCGGCAAAAAATGGTTTCATTTCTTGCTGAGCGCTTTTGGGTCCAAGCCGCCCATACGTAAGACCTCGTTCCATTCCGCGGTGGTGACAGGTTGCACTGACAGTCGCATTGAAGTGACGAGGCTCATTTTGGACAGCTTATCGTTCGCTTTCGCGTCTGCAAGCGTTACAGGTTTGGGCAGGTCGGCGACAGCCGCCACCGTCACGCACTGCCATTTGCCGGTATCGTCTTTGGGGTCAGGATGCGCTTCCTTGATGACCTCCACGATGCCGACGATCTCTTTGCCTTCATTTGAGTGATAGAAGAAGCCGAGATCGCCTTTCTTCATTGCCCGCATGTTGTTGCGCGCAAGAAAGTTACGGACCCCATCCCAAGGTTCGCCTTTGCGACCGCACTTTTTGAGCATGTCCCAGGAGAAGACGTCCGGTTCCGATTTAAACAGCCAACGGTCGATACCCTCTGTGCTCGTTTTCCCCGCGGCCGGCTTCGCTGGAGCTTTTTTCTTAGGGGCAGGTTTAGCGGCTGCCTTGGAGGTCGTCGACTTGCTGCCCGCCACTTTCTTCATGTGCTCGTGCTCCTCAAATTCTTGCAGCCTCCCGCCGGAACTACCCCTTCGGTCCTAAATCTCTGATTTCATCGGGCGGGTCAGCAATGATTCGATTGCAGCATCGATTGTTATCTCGCCCGATACAATATCGAGTACGGCTTGGCAGATCGGCATTTGCACATCGAATTTGCTTGCCAACCGACTGACGGCCTCGGCGGTGTAGATGCCTTCGGTGACGGCGCGACGTTGACCGAGGATGGCCTCAAGATTTTGGCCTTCGCCCAGCGCCCGTCCCAAGGACATGTTGCGTGACTTTGGACTTCCGCAGGTGAGGATCAGGTCGCCAAGCCCCGACAAGCCCATGAGTGTTTCGGACCGAGCACCCATCGCTTCACCCAGGCGGCGCAACTCAGCGAAACCACGCGCGATCAGCGCGGCATGCGCGCTGGCGCCAAGCTGTTTGCCATCGACGATGCCGGCTGCAATGGCCAGAACATTTTTGATGGCCCCGCCGAGCTGCACACCAATGGCATCGGACGACCAATAGATGCGCAGGTTGCGATAGCCCAAGCCTTCGGCGAGGGAGCGGCCGATCTCCTCGTCCGCACAGGCCAGGGTCACCGCCGCGGGCAGTCCCCGCGCGACATCTGCGGCGAAGCTTGGACCGGAAAGGATTGCAGGCAACGCACCGGGCAGAGCTTCGGCCAAAACGTCGCCCATCAACTTGCCACTGCTGCGCTCAATACCCTTGGCACAGATCACAGCCGGGCGGCCTGCAGAAAAATGCGGGCTGAGTTCGCTCGCAACGGCACGGAGATTTTGTGCGGGCGGTACGAGCAGCACGACGTCCTGGGCGGCGATATCGGCCATCTTGCCCGTCGCGCGGATCCCGGGCTCCAAACTTACGCCGGGAAGATAATTCCGATTCAGATGGTGCTCGTTGATCTCGCGAATGGTGTCGGGTTCATAGGCCCATAGGACGACGTTGCGTCCTGCTAAAGCCAGGGTTTGCGCCAGCGCCGTTCCCCAGGCGCCGCCTCCGACGATGCCCACGCTCGAGACTTGCATAAGCTCTCCTTAAAAGTACGGCGTGATCGCATTCGGATCTCCACCAAAACTGTGACCGAGCAGGTCTATCATGCCGCGGCACGGCAATCACGCCTTGACGCCGGCCCCAATCGCACGCGGTGCCGTCGCATCCAGCGGCCAGCGCGGATGTACCTTGGCATCTAGCGGAGAGACTAGTCCGCGGGCCAAACGCTCCGCGCCTGCCCATGCGATCATCGCGGCATTGTCGCCGCAAAGTTCTACGGGAGGAACATGAAAACGGCTGCCGCGACTTTCGGCCAGATCCCGGAGTGTCTGACGCAAGGCCTGGTTTGCAGCCACGCCCCCGGCCACGACAAAGTCCGCGACCGGTTCGCCTAGCATCTCAGCCGCCAGATCGAAGGCGCGACCGCAACGGTCCGCGACGCTTGCCAATACCGCTGCTTCAAATCCGGCGCAAAGGTCGTTGACGTCGTTGTCGCTCAATGGAGCATGTTGAAGTGCGCGCTGGCGCACCGCTGTTTTGAGGCCCGCGAAGGAAAAATGCGCTTCCTCGCGCCCGAGCATAGGGCGCGGCATGACGAAACGTGATGCGTCTCCTTGCTTCGCCGCCTTTTCCACGGAGGGGCCGCCCGGCTGAGGTAGGCCCAAGAGTTTCGCCGTCTTGTCGAACGCCTCACCCAACGCGTCGTCGATGGTTGTGCCGAGACGCGTGTAGTGGTCGACACCATGAACCAGCAGCAACTGCGTATGCCCACCAGAGACGAGCAAGAGAAGATAGGGCGGGTCCAATCCATCCGTCAGACCGACAGTGAGCGCATGGGCTTCGAGGTGATTGACAGCAACGAGCGGGATGCCTCGAACCAAAGCAATCGTTTTTGCCGTGACGACACCGACTATGAGGCCCCCGATAAGCCCTGGGCCCGCAGCAGCGGACACGGCATCGATGCGCTCAAAGCCGATACCTGCTTCCGCCATAGCATCGCGGATCAACTCATCCAAACATTCCGCATGGGCCCGCGCCGCGATTTCTGGAACAACGCCCCCGAACGGGCGATGACTATCCCACTGCGAACGGACAATGCTCGATAAGATGCGACCGCGACCCGCGGAATCGCGCGCAACGACAGCCGCCGCTGTCTCATCACAGCTCGTTTCGATCCCGAGTATTATTGTCTCATGTGCCATCTCACTGGGCGACATGCGTTTTTTTCCTGACTAATTCATGCATTATCGAGGCTTGGCCCATGCACATATTTGCGTTGGCGTGCTTAGCGCGCCAATACTGTCGCGCCATTTCGTCTTCCACCTCCGCCTATCACTGGGGAGCGCGCACTTGCAACAAAAGACAATCAAAATCGGGACCCGCGGATCGCCGCTTGCTTTGGCGCAAGCGCATGAGGTACGGGCTCGCTTGATGGCCGCTCATGGTCTGGCGGAAGACCAATTCGCAATCGTCGTCATTAAGACTTCGGGCGATCAGATCGTCGGCTCACTGGCTGATGTCGGCGGCAAGGGGTTGTTTACCAAGGAGATCGAAGAAGCTCTTCTCGGTGAGGAGATCGATCTTGCCGTGCACTCCATGAAGGACATGGCCACCACTCTCCCAGCCGGCTTGACGATTTCGGCCATGCTTCCGCGCGAGGATGTTCGCGACGCATTTATCAGTTTGGCCTACCCGTCTCTGGACGCCGTGCCCGCCGGCGGGCGTATCGGAACCTCGTCGTTACGGCGACAAGCTCAGGTCAAGCTTCGGCGGCCGGATCTTGAGGTCATCGGCTTTCGTGGCAACGTGCAAACACGCCTGAAGAAGCTCGCCGATGGTGTCGCCGACGCGACGTTTCTTGCCTGCGCCGGTTTAAGGCGGTTGGGCCTGACAGATCAGATCACGGCATCGATTGAGACGGACGTTATGCTCCCTGCCGTGGCGCAGGCTGCCATCGGCATCGAAATCCGGGCTGGCGACGAAGACAACAATGCGCTTACGGGCGTTCTCAATGATGAGCGGACGGCTCTTTGTGTGACCGCCGAACGCGCGTTTCTAAGGATCCTGGACGGATCGTGCCGCACACCTATCGCGGGTCTCGCTGAATTCGACGGGGATGTTTTGCGCTTACGCGGACAAATCCTGTCGCCGGATGGGGCTCGGGAGTTCTCGACGGTCAAATCCGGGTCGCCCGCAAGCGCTATTCGGCTCGGCGAGGACGCGGCGCGGGAACTGCTTGATCGCGCGGGGCCTGGATTTCTCAGTTCGTCCCCAGCATCGGCGACGTGACACGCAATGCGTATTCTCGTGACGCGGCCTGAGGCAGATTGTGAAGACATGCGGCGGGCTCTGACGGCGGCAGGGCACTCTGTCGTCATTTCACCTCTTCTCACTATCCTATCCGAGCCAATTCCAGATATTCGCGCCGATGACATCGCGGCGCTCGTCATCACGAGCCAAAACGCACTAAGAGCGCTTGCCGGCAATCCTCAGCTGGAGCACCTCACCAGTGTGAAGACGTTCGTCGTCGGACCGCGGACGTTCGCGATGGCCCGTGAACTGGGATTTCGGCATATTATCGAGGGTCCCGGAACAGGCGCCGAACTGGCCGAACTTCTCAAGGATCACGGTCTTCCAGCGGACGGACGGATCGTGCATTTGGCCGGCAATAAACTCGCGTTTAATTTTGCTCAGGCTTTTTCCGAACTCGGTTACCGGGCGGAAACCATACGATGTTACCGGTCTGAGCCCGCTACAGGGTTCACAGCCGAAGCCGAAGAGGCAATTCGGCAAGGACAAGTCGATCTCGTCACATTGTTGTCGCCGCAAACGGCGAACACTTTCGTGAGATTGATCAAATCGACCGGGTTGGAGGTGGAAGCACGCTCGCTGTCTTATGCCTGTATTTCGGAGGCGACCTGCAAGTTCCTGGTGGATGAAGGTTGGTCATGCACGCACGTCGCGGCAAAGCCGAATAACCAAGAAGTGCTTGCACTCGTTAACCGGATAGCGGCACAATTCCAGCAGTAACAAGCAAAGCCCCTTAAACTCGCGGACGAAGAAAATATGCGGTTGTCGGCGGGGAGCGTCCCGGGCCGGCATTCGACGCGGGCGGTCGATGCGTTGGAGGTTCGTTCGTTCCATGACTACGAAGAAAGATGAACCAGGCAAGGATCCCATCCGGCCTGGTGAAACGGCTGGCGGTAAGAAGCCTGTCGCGACTATTGATCTGAAGGCGACTGAGGTCGGCGGCAGCAAGAGCCAAACATCGGCCGAAGGTGCGAAGCCTGCGGACGCCAAGGCCTCTTCGGAGAAGCCATCGCCAGACAAGACAACTGCCAGTGCGACGGCGTCTTCAAGCGCAGGCCCATCGTCCGGCGGCGCGAAGCCCACTGAGACCGCCAGCAGCGGCAAGAGCGTACCGCCTTCCGACGCAAAGAAGCCGGACGCTAAAGAGAGCAAGCCGAACGAGACGCGCACAGAACGGCCCCGGTCTGGCGGCGGATTTCTTTCGCATCTGACAGCCGGTATCGTCGGCGGCTTTTTGGCTCTTCTTGGTGCTGACATGCTCGGGCCGCAGATTCCGCCAATCGCGGATAAGCTCGGGCTGCCGAGCGCGGCGCACAAAACGTCCGAGACAACTGCCGAAATTGAGCGTCGCTTGGCCGCTCTTGAGAAGGCAACGAAGAGCGAAGACGTTACGTCACGCCTCGCGGCGACGGACAGCCGGATCGATGCTCTGGAAGATTTGAAGAAGTCCGTCAGTGCTCTGCAGGAAACGCAGACTGGATTGGCGCAGAAGGCCGAAGCGCTCGATGCGAAACTGCAGGCTGCTCCGGAAGGCACCGTTCCAGAAGCGCGGCTCACAAAACTTGAGCAGCAGCTTGATACGCTCGTGTCGTCGGCAGGAGACGGCAACACCAATGGGCTGCCACAGCTCGCTGCACTCTCGGGCCGCCTTTCAGATCTCGAGTCGAGCCTCGGCAATCAGATCGCGGCTCTCCGGGAAAGCGTAGGCCAGGACGTCGACAAACGTGTCGCGGGCATTGCTGAAGCCAGCGAGTCGGCCCGGTCTGGAACGCAACGACTGGATAGGCAGGTCGCAACGGTTACCACCGAAGCCGCACGACTGGGCCAGCGTCTTGAAGCGTTGAAAGCCGATAACACCCGGATCAGCGATACGCTGCGGGTTGTCCAGGAAGAGACGGGCGCTATCCGCAGTCAGCTCGATGCATTTACCGGCGACGTGAATCAGAAGCTTTCCAAGCTGACGACGGCCGAGGACGTTTCCTCGGCAATCAAACCTGTTGAAGCTCAGATCTCAAACCTTTCCGACAAAGTCTCCGGTGTGGTTTCAGCTGAGAAGGATCGCCAGGCGAATGCGCAGCGGATTGTACTATCGCTCGAGCTTGCCAACCTGAAACGGGCCGTTGACCGTGGTGAAGGTTATGCTGGCGAGCTGGCGGAAGTCCGCAAGGCTTCGACAGGGGTTCTCGACCTGAAAGCCCTTGAACCCTACGAGACGGCTGGTGTTCCGACGCTCAAAGAACTTGAGGATACGTTCCGGCCGGTCGCAAACGATATCATCGACGCCGCCGCCGTTCCCGAAGACGGTTCGGTCCTTGATCAGCTCATTGCCGGGGCCCGCTCCGTCGTGCGCGTCCGTAAGGTCAATCATGACCCCAGCGATCAAAGCGTCGAAGCGATTGTGGGCCGCATCAGCACGGCGCTCTCGGCCGGTAGGCTTGGGGAAGTGTTGAAGGAAGCTGCCAAGTTGCCCGATCCCGCGCATGACCGCGCCGCTGAATGGATCAAGACCGTCGAGGCCCGACACGCCGTCGATCAGGCGCTCGGCGTCATTGAAGGCCAGCTCAAGGCTTCGATCAGTGGGGCTTCCGCGCCCTCTGACGCTAACGCCAACTAGAGGTCGTTTCGCTCATGGTGCGTTTGTTTTTGTTTCTGGGCGTTGTGGTGGTCATTGCGACAGGTCTTGCCTGGCTCGCTGACCGGCCAGGCAATCTCGTCATCAACTGGCAAGGCTACTTGATCGAGACGAGCGTGTTTCGCGCCGTAGTGCTGCTTGCACTCCTCATCGGCCTCGTGTTGTTCGCTTGGTCATTGCTCCGCAATCTCTGGGGAAGCCCGGCAGCGCTGGGCAGTTTCCTCAATCGCCGGCGTCAAAAGCGCGGGCTTGATGCGCTGTCGAGCGGCATGATCGCTATCGGTGCGGGCGACCGTGCCATGGCCACGCGCTATGCGATCCAGGCGCGCAAGTCGCTTCCGAGCGAACCGCTCACGCATCTCCTGCGGGCGCAGGCGGCGCAGCTTTCCGGCGACCGCGCCACAGCGCGCCGCATCTACGAAGCGATGCTCGGTTCGCCAGACACCGAGCAGCTCGGACTTCGTGGTCTCTTTTTGGAGGCCGAACGGGAAGGCGAGACGGAAGCCGCCAAGCAGTTCGCGGAACGCGCCGTGCATCTCAACGCCGCGCTGAGCTGGCCGGTCGATGCTCTCTTCGATCTGCAGTGCAAGGATGCGGACTGGGCGGGTGCGCTTGAAACGCTGGCGATTGCGCGCAAAAACGGACAAATCGAGAAGGCCAGCGCCAACCGACGCCGTGCCGTTCTGCTCACAGCGCAGGCGCAGAAGGCCGAAGACGGCGATCCAGAACGCGCTTTGGCGTGGGCGTTGGAAGCGCATAGCCTAGCCCCCAATCTTGTGCCCGCCGCGGCTATCGCGGGTCGGCTCCTAGCATCACGCGGCAACACACCCCGTGCCACCAAGGTTATCCAAACGACCTGGCAGAAAGCGCCCCATCCTGATCTCGCGACCGCCTACGCCTACGCGCGGCTCGGCGACAGTCCGCGCGACCGGCTTGACCGTGTGAAGAAGCTGGCCGCGCTCAATCCTTATTCTCTGGAAAGTCCGATTGCCGTCGCGGTCGCTGCGATCGAGGCCAAAGATTACGACTCGGCCCGTCAGGCCCTCGAGCCGCTGCTTGAGAACCGGCTGACGCAACGCGTCTGCACTCTCATGGCGAAGATCGAAGGCGAGCAGCACGGCGATAAGGGCCGCGTACGCGAATGGCTGGCCCGGGCGGTGAACGCGCAACGTGATCCGGCCTGGACGGCCGACGGCGTTGTGTCCGACAACTGGGCGCCCGTGTCGCCGGTGACCGGCGCGCTTGACGCCTTCCAGTGGCGGGTGCCCGTCGAGACGGTCGACAAAACGAGCGAAGAACTTCTTGCGCAAAAGCTCGAAGAGCTGGTCGCGCTGGGGGCTACCCCCGTTCAGCCAGCTGCCGCTGTACCGGTGCCAACCACACCTGCGCCAGTTGCTCCCGCTAAGACGAGCCCGGTCGCGGATGCTGACGTGATCGAAGATGACGGCGACGCGCGCACCGGCAAGACTGCTGTCGCGCCCGCTGGCTCTCAGAGCTCCTCCGGAGCCGCCAGTGCGTCGTCGTCCGCCACTCCGCCCGCGACCGATCCCTCCAAGACAGCTGACGTCAAGCCGCGCGACGCAAAGATGTCAGCGGCGGTCCACAGCGAAGAAGCCTCGGTGAAAGTGACAACGGCTCGGCAACCGACGGCTGGCAATTCGGCGTCGGGGGCCCAGGCGGAGCCCAACATCTTCGTTTCGCCGCGTGCGCCGGACGATCCCGGTCCGCCTCCAGAGAAGGAGGCCACGGCGCGCCGTCTCAATTGAGTGGCGCGTCTTGGTCGCCGTCAGGCGCGGCAAAGCAACGCTTTCAGCCGCGTCTGTCACTTTGGCCACGGGCTATGCGCTTGATGGACAAGGCCGATCGTTCTCAGATGCCGGTACAAAAGGTCGTTTCGGAACTTGCAAACCGGACGCAATGGCGCTATGTCGAGCGCCACGCTGATACATGGTAAGCCGCTTTAGCTCAGCTGGTAGAGCACATCATTCGTAATGATGGGGTCGGGTGTTCAAGTCACCCAAGCGGCACCACATAATTTCCAAAAATCGATGACTTAGAGAGCCGTCGCAAGCCTTAAAGCTGCTGCGCGCTGGGGCTACGGTCTGGCAGAAATCACATCGTCAAAGCGATCCAAGTTTGAGATCAGAGTATACTGGAAGCACTCAGCCCCATAGTCGAGGCGCGCTTGGCCCTGAAAGTCCGCTGGCACGACAGTTTCCAGAAGGACCGTGCCGAAACTCTTGCGGGAAGGTGCACGACAAGGAGGTCCGTCGGCTTCCGCCCAGTGGAAATGAAACATCCGTCCTTCGGCCACATCTTGCTCTAGGGCCCAAGAAATCAGAACCCTGCCGCTGTCTGTCGATAGCGCCCCATGCTTTACGGCATTCGTCGCGAGCTCATTTACAGCGAGAGCCATCGAAAGTGCCTGCCGTTCGGGAAGTTTGACGAGAGGGCCAGATACTTCGAAGCGCTCTCGATCTGGAACGTGGGGTTCCAGCGCGGTCCAGATGATGTCACTGACGGTCGCAGATGGGTTCGTTGTTGACGTTAAAAGACTATGCGTCTTGGCCAGCGCCTGCAGCCGGTTAGAGAGTGATCGTGCCGCAGTTTCGAGCGAGTCGCTGTTGCGAAGAGTTTGCCCGGCAATCGCAGAGACCATCGCGAGCGAATTTCGGATACGGTGCGCCAGCTCAGAATTGCGAACATCGGCAAGTCGCTCTGCTTCAACCTTGCCTGTCGTCTCGATGACAGTGTCAAGCATGCCGACGACTTGGCCGGCCTCATCCAGGATCGGGCTATAACAAAACGTAAAGTAACACTGCTCGGGATAACCAAAACGATCGATTACGAGTGGAAAATCCTCGATAAACGTCGACTCGCCCTGAAAGGCTTTATCGCAAATCGGTTGGATATTTTCCCAGACCTCGGCCCAAACTTCGCGAAAAGATCTCCCGAGAGCTTCCGGCTTGTCGCCAAGGATGGGCTTGAAGGCGTCGTTATAAATTGTCGTGAGCTGAGATCCCCAAGCGATGCATTTGGGAAAGTCCGAATGAATCATCATTCCGACGGCAATTTTTAGTGCCGTCGGCCAGGATTCCATCGGCCCAAGTTCGGTTCTACTCCAATCAAACGATTGTATGAGAGACGCCATTGGGCTGTTCGGCCTTGAAAACGCGCAACGTCTCTCCTGAACCACTGGTTCCTCACACATCACCTCGGACATCGTAGCTAAGCCGGGGTCTCACTCTCATTGAGACCGACAAATGGCGGATAGAGGTTGCTTCAGCTAGCGAACATGAGCGTCATTTGCCATAGGCACACCCGAGTACAAGCATTTTTATCTGCCTTTGGTTCCCAGGGTCTTTCCGCGGTCGTAGGCGGCATCTGCTAAGTTTCCAACTTAGGATTTGAGCTGAGGATCTTTCATTCCGATCACGATTTGTATATGCTCTTCTCTTGCGCCTCCGAGGGAGGTCGCGCCCGCCACCCTTGGGAAGCGCGGCTTAAGAGGAAGTTCGCGGGCCCGCGGTTTTGGCCATCTGATCGCGACCAACACGCCGCGATCTCAAAGCTGCAGCGTCTCGGGACGGCGCAGGTCCTGGGTATCGGGGGCGGCAGGGCGGCGGCCAGAGATGATCTCCCAGGCGGCATTGATCTGCTTGAGGCGCAGTTCGCGCTCCTTGCGATCTGCCTCATTCTCGGCATGGTCAGGGTGCCAGCTCATACGCAGACCATCGACGATTTTCTTGATCGAGGCCGGGCTCGAGTCGCCTCGTACCCCCATGCCTAAGACACGAAGCGCGTCGGCGTGCGACTGCGGGATCGCGTTCCCCCAGGCCGGAGCTGCGGCCTGTGTCGCGCGGCGCGGTGCCGAAGCGGGACGGCGTGCTGATCGCTGTTCGGGGATCGGAGCGGTCAACGCTGACGGCTCAGCCAACGTCGGCTCACTTCGCGCTGGCGCGCTCACGCCCGGCATTCCAGGCGCTGGCGGGACCGGAGGTTGCCGCGGAGGGGCACTCAACGTCGGTTCCGGTGTTCCCAAGCCCGGTTCGGGCGCTACGCCCTTTTCCAGCGACACCGAAGATAAATCGTGGGACATTTCCTCCGGCCTAGTACTACCGCTCCGGCGAGACATCGTGAGTCCAACCATAAGGATCGCCAGTAGCCCTACCGAGATAACAACAACAGCCAACGCGCCAGGCTCACCCTGAAAGACGCGGGCGAGCAGTCCAGCGGGTGCGGCTTCCGGCGTTGTCTCTACAGGATCCAGAGGCGCGCGCGTAGAGGTTTGAGGTGTCGCGGTGGTGGTCGTTTCCGGCAGAACGGGTTCTGGCTTCGAGGCGGTCGCGGTTGGACTTTCGGATTTCGCAGTCGCGTTGCCATCGGTCGATTGTCCAGTTGCCGGAGCCGCGGGTTGCATACCCGGGGCCTGCGTCTCAGTAGCCGCTGATTTCGTCGCCTTCAGTGCGGAGGGTTCGGAACTCGATGCCGGCCGGTTTATGATGGTCGGCGCGTTCGCCGTCCCGGCGGGCTTGGCTGGTGAAGGAGGGGCGACCAGCACCGGCGGGGCCTCAGCCAGATCAATTCGCTCCGGCTCTTGGCCGTTTGTATTTTGCGCTCTCGCGCGCCGTTCGGAGGCGTCAAGACGTGGCGGCAGGGGCGGCGGTTCGGCCCACGTGATCTGAGGTTCGCTCTGCGTTGTGGTGCGTGCGCTATCCGAAGGCTCAGACGGCTCCAGGCTCAAACCTTCCGCTGGCGGTGCGACCTTGAAAGGAATGTCGTCCGGCCTTGACCTTGTGGGACGCGCAGCACTGCGCGGGCCTTCGGCAAGAACCGGTGGCAGGTCTCTTTCAGCGCGACGAGCCTCGTAGCCGCCCACCTGCGGTTCCCGTCCCGCCATGGCGGGACCGCGATCATCGGCGACAAAGATGGCATCGAGCCCGAACTTCGGCGCGAAACCATAGGGCATGCTCACGATGGCTGGCGGCAACTGAGCGCGTTTGCGAGCGCAGAACGGACCACGACCACCAAACGGGCGGCCATCTTCGGGGCGCCACGCGCATGGGTCGTCCGGCGACATACTCCACCAACTCGGCATGCGGATCTTCAGTGTGCCGTTTTCCACCCACGCGTTTCTTTCGCGATCGGCTGCTGCGACGACCTCGGTCCACGGTACGCGGTCACCGCCACAATCGACGTCAAAACGATGGATCTGCCATCTGCGGCATTGCGAGGAGTCAGCCGGGGAGCAGGCGGTGAAGTTGCGTTGCTCACGACGAGAGAGAATACGATGGCCCTCGTCTGCGGAGGGTCTGAGAACCACCTCGCCGCCGATCACTGAACACCGATAGGGCATCACCAACAGCTCGCTGGCGCGCGCGGCTGTCGCAGCGACGGCAAGCGCAGCGGTGACGAGCAGACAAAGACCGCCTGTTTTCAGAGCCCGCATTATTTCAGATCCCGATCGAATATGACTTTCCAGCCGATCGCCACAATGGTGCGTAGTTCGACTCAATTCGACCCTGACGTTGGCAGCTTTGTGACCGTGCGGGAGAAGATGCGCGCTAAACTTTTGGCACTTTCAGAAAAAGCCCCGAACCTCAGGGCTTTGCGCCTCATTAAACTCATGAGTAACAATATGTTACTCGGAGTCTGCAGACTGAATTTGCGGCTAAAAGGGTACGTCTAACGATTTCGTCAGGACGAGTTTAATGCCTTGGAATAGTCAAATTAATTTTCCGAAACGGCGGTTTGTGCCCTCAACAATCCAGCGTGTTCCGACGCTCCCAGTCGGTTAACTGGCTGGTGTATGCGTTCCACTCGGCGGCGCGCAATTTTGTATAAGCGGTCACAAATTCCGGGCCGAGGGTCTTTGCGACGAGTTCTGAGGACTCCAACGCACGCAGGGCATCAAGCAGATTGAGCGGTAGCCGCTTAACATCCCCCACGAGATGACCATCCGTATACATATTGAAATCACAACGCGTGCCGGGGTCGCGCTCGTGCTTGATGCCATCCAGTCCGGCGGCCAGCACGGCAGCCTGCAACAGGTAAGGATTGGCAGCTCCATCGGCGAGACGCAGCTCAAACCGTCCGGGCTCCGGAATGCGGATCATGTGCGTGCGGTTGTTGCCGGTATAGGTGACCGAATTGGGCGCCCAAGTTGCGCCGGATGTCGTGCGCGGCGCATTGATCCGCTTATATGAGTTCACCGTGGGATTGGTGATCGCACAGATCGCGTCGGCATGATGGATCACACCGCCGATGAAATGATAGCCGAGGCGCGACAGGCCGAGCTCATCTGACGAGTCAAAAAAGAGATTTTTGCCGTCTCGCCACAGCGAGACGTGTGTGTGGCAGCCGCTGCCCGTCAAATTCGCAAAGGGCTTGGGCATGAACGTCGCGCGTAGCCCGTACTTTTCAGCGATCGATTTGACCATGTACTTGAAGAACACATGACGGTCTGCAGTCTTGAGCGCGTCATCGAACTGCCAGTTCATTTCAAACTGGCCATTGGCATCTTCATGATCGTTCTGATACGGCTGCCAGCCAAGGGACAACATCGCATTGCAGATTTCCGTCACGACCTCGTAGCGACGCATGAGCGCCATTTGATCGTAACAAGGTTTGTCCTGAATATCGCCGCCGTCTGCGATCGTGTCGCCGTCTGGATTGACGACAAAGAACTCGCATTCAACGCCCGTCTTTATCCGGTAGCCTGCGTCTTGAGCTTCTTTAAGCAGCCTGCAGAGGATGTTGCGTGGAGCCTGTTCGACGGACTTTTCGTTCATCTTGAGGTTGGCGGCTAACCAGCCAACCTGTGGTTTCCAGGGCAGCTGTACGAGCGTCGATGGATCTGGCACCGCGAACAAGTCAGCATCAGCAGGGCTCATATCAAGCCATGTAGCGAAACCTGCAAAGCCCGCACCGTTTTTTGCCATTTCATCGATGGCAGCAGCAGGGACGAGCTTCGCGCGTTGCGCTCCAAAAAGATCAGTGAAAGAAACTAGAAAATACTCGATGCCCAGCACTTCGGCTTTCTTAGAAAGAGCCATCGCGTCGGATGCAGGCGGCGATTTACCCGTCAATGAATGCAGCATCTAACTCTCCTCCGAGCTAAATTCACGTCGACATCTTCACCGCCCCTCAACGCCGGGAATCCAGTCCGTGCCCGCAAGGGGTACGCCAGCCATTGCGGCCGATTCCACAGTAAGAGCAACAAGGTCCTCAGGTTCAAGATTATGGATGTGACTCTTGCCACACGCGCGGGCAATGATCTGCGTTTCCATCGTCAGGACGGAAAGGTAGTTCGCGAGCTGTTGTCCAGCCCTAACCGGATCGAGACGCTGCATCAGCTCGGGCTCTTGGGTTGTAATCCCTGCGGGATCGCGTCCCTCATGCCAATCGTCGTAAGCACCGGCAGTTGTCCCTAGCTTTTGGTATTCAGCCTCAAGCGCTGGATCGTTATCGCCGATGGCGATGAGCGCTGCCGTTCCGATCGCGACGGCATCGGCACCGAGTGCGAGCGCTTTCGCAACGTCCGCACCGGATCTGATGCCACCTGATACGATCAGCTGCACCTTGCGATGCTGCCCGAGTTCCTGGAGTGCGCGCACGGATTGACGGATAGCGGCCAGGGTAGGGATTCCAACGTGTTCGATAAAAACTTCCTGCGTCGCTGCAGTGCCTCCCTGCATGCCATCGACAACAACGACATCGGCTCCAGACTTTACAGCCAGCGCGGTGTCATAATACGGTCGTGAGGCGCCGACCTTTACGTAGATTGGTTTCTGCCAATCCGTGATCTCACGCAATTCTTCGATCTTGATCTCAAGATCATCTGGACCTGTCCAATCCGGATGACGGCAAGCTGAGCGCTGATCAATTCCTTCGGGGAGTGTCCGCATCTGCGCTACGCGCGGCGAGATCTTCTGTCCCAAGAGCATACCACCGCCGCCGGGCTTCGCGCCTTGGCCAATCACGACTTCTATGGCGTCGGCTTTACGTAAGTCGTCCGGATTCATGCCGTAGCGAGACGGCAAATATTGATAGACGAGTATGTCGGAGTGACCGCGCTCTTCGGGGGTCATGCCGCCGTCGCCCGTGGTCGTAGATGTGCCGACCGCAGAGGCGCCGCGTCCCAGCGCCTCTTTCGCCGGCCCAGATAAAGAGCCGAAGCTCATGCCGGCGATCGTGACGGGAATCTTGAGTTCGATAGGCTTCTTTGCAAAGCGGGTTCCGAGCACAACCTCGGTCCCACACTTCTCACGATAGCCTTCCAATGGATATCGACTGATGGACGCGCCGAGAAAGAGCAGATCATCAAAATTCGGGACCCTGCGTTTCGCGCCAGCACCGCGAATATCGTAGATGCCGGTGGCCGCCGCTCTGCGAATTTCAGCGATAGAAGCGTCGTCGAACGTCGCCGACTTTCGCGGAACCGTGCGTGGGATCCTGAAATGTTCGTTCACGACCCGGTCCTCAATAACTGGAAATATTGTCGATATGGAAATGATAGAGTTGGCGCGCCGATCCGTATCGCCGGAACGATGAGACATCCACTTCCCCGGCGATCCCAGCGCTTTCGAGCTCTTTGAACAACTGCGCCTTGTGCTCGTCGCGCATTTCTTTCTCCATGCAGTCGGCGCCGAGGCTCGCAACACTGCCGCGCACATACAAACGCGCCTCGTAGATGGAGTCACCCAATGCTTCGCCGGCATCGCCAAGCACCGTCAACGTTCCGGCCTGAGCCATGAAAGCCGACATGTGCCCAACAGAACCCTTAACGAGGATATTGACGCCTTTCATTGAAATTCCGCATCGCGCCGATGCGTTGCCGTCAATAATGAGGTTTCCACCTATGCCGGTGGCTCCGGCGGACTGGCTCACGTCACCACGGACATGAACACGGCCAGAGACGATATTTTCGGCGACGCCGACACCCGCATTGCCTTGCACTGTCACGTCAGCGCGCTTGTTCATCCCCGCGCAATAGTAGCCGACGTGGCCGTTTATCGTGACGGAGATCGGTAGATCGAGGCCGACTGCTATGGCATGGCGCCCGCGCGGATTCTCAACCCTCCAGAACTTCTCGTTGGTATCCTCGCTTAGAGAATGCAGCTTCTGATTCAGCTCTCTTACGGTTGATGTTCTCAGATCGAAAACACGCTCGCTGTCCAAGGTCGATTCCGCTCGGTTGGGCGCAACGGCCAGTGATGATTGCATAACAGGCTTCTCCGTCTGGCGGTTGCGTCGCCTTGCCTAGTTCCCTCGTTGCCAGAAATAGGCGTGCGCGGGCTTAGGTTCCCAGACGTGGGCCTTCTCGATATCGGGCAAATCAACGAGCACCCGGTATTCCGAACCGAATGCGACGTAATCGTCAGTCTCTGCCATGACGGCGGGCTTGCAAGCGATAGGGTCACGCAGAACGCCAAAGCCGCTCTCGGTGCCGACGACAAAAGTGTAGAACCCATCCAGGTCGCCGAGGCCGGCCTCAAGAGCCTGTCCCAATGTGTCACCTTCGCTGAGGCGGTTTGAAATGTAAGCCGCGGCGACTTCGGTATCATTTTGCGTCGCGAACGAAATACCTTTGAGGCCCAATTGTCTTCGTAGTCCGCAATGGTTGGACAACGAACCGTTATGGACGAGGCATTGATCGACGCCTGTGGTGAAGGGATGTGCTCCTGCGGTCGTCACTGCACTTTCGGTTGCCATGCGCGTATGGCCAATGCCATGCGTTCCTTTCATTTCCTTAAGCGAAAAACGCCGTGCGACGTCCGCCGGCAATCCGACTTCTTTGTAAATCTCCATACGATGCCCTGTACCGACGACCTTTACTTCAGGCGCGACACGCGCGAGCACCTCCACCACTTTGCTTTGCTCGTTTTTGGAAACCGTCAGGACTGCATGGGTATCACGGGGGATCATTTCGCGGACTTCTAGCCCTGCGTCCTTCAAGGAGGTCGCGATAGCTATGAAATCTGTTCCGACGGGCGCGCGGAGTGTCAGCTTGATAGCGTGCGCCTGCGGCGAACCGTAGACAGCGAACCCCGCAGAATCCGGTCCACGATCCGTCATTGTCTCAAGCATATTGGCGAGTAGCGCGCCGAACTCAGGCTCTAGCCTTGGTGCCTTCAGAAAGAGACCAACAATTCCACACATGCGCGTACCTTTGAAATTATGCGCATACACAGTATATGGGATTGCACTTACAGTCAATCCCTGAGAACTTTTTGTTCTTTAGGAGAAACATCCATCAGCGTCGACTGTAGATGATGATGGATAGATAGGTGATGTCTGGAGCCAGCAAATCTTGCGGACCATGGAGGGCACCAGAGTCAAACAAGATGGAATCGCCGGGTTTCAGGTGATAGGTGCGATCCGCGTGTGCGTAGATCACTTCACCAGTCAACATGTAGATGAATTCCACGCCTTCATGCTCAAACCCCGTATAGGGTTCGGCGCCCGCGCTAAGCCGTATAAAGTAGGGCTCTACGACCGTGTCGCCCGCTGGGGATCTGCCGAGAAGTTCGTAGTGATGGCCGATCTTTGTGCCTCGACGCTGAATCGCGACGCCTTTGCCTGCCTGGACAAATGAGCACTCGCGCTGTTCGTCGTGCGAGGAAAATAATGACGACAACGGCATGTTCAGGGCGTTTGCAATCGACTGCAGCGAGGAAAGGGACGGCGAAATCTGGCCATTCTCGATCTTCGAGAGCATCCCTGTTGAGATGCCGGCAGCGCTCGAAAGTTCGGCAACCGTCAAGTCAGAGATTTTGCGATTTCGGCGTACCTGGCTCCCGATCGACTTTTCGAGGGTCCGCACAGATTGCGTCGGCGCGCCTGACGCCGTTTTAAGGCCATCGACCTCGAGCGGCGTGTTCGTCGCACTCTCAAGTGTCGTGTCGTCTGTTTTTACCGTTCCCTTTACTTTCGCCATTAAATCCAGCCCGATGGAGAACAATTCCAGTACGTCTGGTTAGGGCAACGCTCAGTATTTCGCAAGACTTACCGCAGCTTTGCGGTTTTTTGAGCCTACAATAAACTATCACTATTTTGATACTCAGCGCTTGCACGCTCCATCCAGCGCCACAGGCTATCTGCATAGGTGCGGGGGACCGCCAGTTCAAAGGTCGGCTTCTCATCCGTTTGCCAAATGTGCATACCGACATGTGAAATCGCCGTCGCGGCGGCGTCACCAGTCGTAAACACGCGCGGATGCAGATCGATAGAGACACCCTTGGCCAGAAGGTCGCGTGCGCGACGTCCAGACACCGCAACTATAGCGCGAGCATCGCTGTGGTCGACGACGGCAGCATAGCCACCAAAGTCGGCCCGCATGATTTGTTCCAGATCAGGAACAGCCGCGACGTCGGACATCAACAACCATTGGTGCCAACCGGCCCACACGACAGCTAAGCCATCTTTTTCGACGCGAGCCGGCTTCATCGGCAGATCCAGGCCGTAGACCGCGCGAAACGCCAAAACGAGCGATTCCGTTTCTCTTTCCCGAGCCGTTATCCCAACGATCTGCACGTTCTCACGCGCGACGATCCTAACCTGATCCGCACGCTCGATAGACGGCGCGGGGAACGCGGGCAAAGTTATCAATTGATCAACCACGCAGCTTCTCTCCACTGGGATCGAAAAACTCCGGGGAGACGACCTTGGCCAGGATGTCACGCCCACGCACGGGATCACAAACGCCGACAATCTCTCCCACTCGTTCAGGGCCCCTCTTCAACAGGCCGAGTGCGATTGTGTGCCCCAGTATGGGGGAAAACGCGGCTGAGGTGACGTGGCCTTCATCGTTTGCAGCCGTTCGGTGCGCCTTCTGCGGCAGAAGATGTGCACCAGCAGAAATTTTGTGTTTGGGATTGATGGGGCGCAACCCGACAAGCCTGGGGCGATCAGGATCCATAAGACCACTCCGGCTGCCCAGCGTGCGGCCAATAAAATCCTTACGGTCCGACATCATGCGCCCCAGACCTAGATCGTATGCTGTAGTCGTGCCGTTCATTTCTGCCGCGCCGAGATGGCCTTTCTCAATGCGCATGACGCCCATGGCTTCGGTGCCATAGGCGGTTCCGTCGAACTCTTCGGTGGCCGTCATGAGCCGACGGATGAGGGCATCGCCGTATCGGCTTGGCACTGCGATCTCGTAAGCGCGCTCGCCGGAAAACGAGAGTCTAAACAAACGCGCCTTGAGGCCTCCGCAAATGGCCACCTCGCCCGCAGCCATGTAAGGGAACGCGGCATCGGAAATATCGAATTCGGAATCGACAATCTTACGCAGCAGGTCACGAGACTTTGGTCCCGCCATAGAGAACTGGGCCCACTGGTCAGTAACGGGTGCTAGCTGAACATCCAAGTCCGGCCACAGGCACTGACGGCAGAACTCAAGATGCTGAAGAACCTTGGCCGCGTTGCCTGTTGTCGTGGTCATAAGGAAGTGATGCTCGCCCAACCGCGCGGTGGTGCCATCATCCAGAACCATACCGTCTTCGCGCAGCATGACGCCGTAGCGCGCTCGGCCTACAGCGAGCGAGCCCCAGTTATTGATGTAGATGCTCTCCAAAAACTTTATGGCGTCGCGTCCCTGGACATCGATTTTGCCGAGCGTCGAGACATCACAGATGCCAACGGCGTTTCGCGTGGTGTCCACTTCACGAAAGACCGTTTCCTGCCAGTCTCTTTCTCCCGGTCTCGGAAAGTACTGAGGGCGGAGCCATAGGCCAGCCTGCGTGAAGACGGCGCCTTGTTCGCGCGCCCATTTGTAGGACGGCGGCAGACGCTCCGGCTTAAAATCCCGACCTCGATGCGCGCCGCCCAAAGCTCCTATTGCGACAGGCGTATAGGGTGGACGCGCCGTCGTCGTGCCGACCGCCGGTATGGTGCTCTCAGTCAATGCCGCCATGATTGCCAGAGCGTTTACGTTGGACGTCTTGCCCTGGTCCGTCCCCATACCGAGGGTGGTGTATCGTTTGAGGTGTTCGACCGCCGCGAAGCCTTCCCGATGCGCCAAGACGACATCGTCTGTTGTGACGTCATGCTGAAAATCAACGAAGGCTTTGCCCTTCGTTTCAGGCACGCGCCATAGCGGTGCAATGCTCGAGGCTTCGGGTGTCGTGGAATAGGATCGTGCTTCAACGGCGGGACGTCCGGCTTCATGGGCCGCTTCGATTCCGAGTTGCGCGCCAGAAGCGAGCGCTTCGGCCAAGGTGAGCAATCCGTTCGCCGCGCCTGCGACGGCCATTCCCGGCGGCAACGCGCTCGGTACGAACGCGGCTATCGTTTCGTTCCAATGCGGACGCGCGTTGAGATGTGTTGCCAGTTGGAGATTGGGATTCCACCCCCCTGACATGGCGATCAGATCGCAAGGCAGGTTGCGAATTTCGCCGTCGGCCGTTCTCACGGTTGCGCCGGTGATGTGGCGCGTGCCGGTGGTGGACTCAACATGTCCACCGAGTATCGCGTCAACGCCGGCTTCGGAGAGTACCGCCAGAACGGCGGGAGACAGCTCTTTGCGCGAGTCGACATAGGCGACGACCTCCGCACCTGCGCGCTGAATGTCCGCAATCGTTGTGATCGCGTCATCGTTGTTGGCAAAAACAGCCGCATGGCGCCCTGGAACGACACCAAACCGGTTGATGTAGGTGCGCACGGCTCCTGCCAACATGACGCCGGGTCGGTCGTTTTCGCCGAACACCATTGGCCGCTCAGTAGCGCCGGATGCGAGGACGACACGCTTGGCAATGATCCGCCACAAACGTTGCCGAGGTTGGTGTTGCGGCGGGACCGGAAGATGATCGCTGACGCGCTCCAGCGCACCATAGGTTCGGCCATCGTAAACGCCGAAGACAGTGGTGCGGGTCAGCACCCGGACTTCGTTGGTCGAACGCAGCTTCTCTTGGGCGTGTTTCGCCCACACCGCTGACGGCATCTCGTCGATGGTGCGTTTTTCGGCCAGGCAGCGACCGCCGAGTTCGGGGTTTTCGTCTGCGATGATGACGCGCGCCCCCGCGCTCGCCGCAGACAAAGCTGCGGCCAGTCCAGCAGGGCCACCGCCGATCACGAGCACATCGCAATGCGCCGTGACCTTGTCGTAGCTGTCAGGGTCAGCCTCGCTCGCGGCGCGGCCCAGGCCTGCAGCACGCCGGATCACCGGCTCATATAGTTTCTCCCAAAACGCGGCCGGCCACATAAAGGTCTTGTAATAGAACCCAGCGGACAGGACCGAACCGGCGAGCTGGTTGATGGACAAGACGTCGAAAGCGAGCGACGGCCAACGGTTCTGGCTCGATGCCTCCAGGCCATCGTACAGCTCCACCGTCGTTGCCTTGGTGTTGGGTTCGCGTCGGTTGCCAGTCCGTAGCTCAACCAGTGCGTTCGGCTCCTCCGAACCGGCTGACAGAATTCCCCGCGGGCGATGATACTTGAACGAGCGGCCAACAAGCCGAACACCGTTCGCAAGCAATGCCGAGGCTAGCGTATCGCCAGGATGGCCTTCGTAGATGCGCCCGTCGAATGTGAAGGTAATTGTACGCGTGGTATCGATCGATCCCATGCCCGGGACGCGAAACGATTGCGACGCCTCCTTGCTAGCATCACGCTCCGACATCAGGACCGCTCCCTATCAGCGGCTGCCCCCTCGGGCGCACCGCCGTCAACGGCGCGGCACGTTGCATATATCTCGTGGGTTCGGGTATCGCGCTCAGCGACAATCCAGGTGCGGCATCCCAGGCCGTGATACCAGAGTTCGCGGTGGAAACCGCTCGGGTTCGTGCGCTCGTAAACGTAGGCGATGAACTTCGCGCCAGCCTCCTCGTCCTGCGGGTCAGGCCGGCGAAGGTCAGCGTCACCGTAGTAAACAAACTCATCAAGGCTACGCTCCCCGCAGCAGGGGCAATTGATCCGCATGGCTGCGCCTTCCTCGTGAATTTCGCCTAGTGAAGATTTGGATAGGGGCCCATGCCCTTCTCATCGATGGCATGACCAGTGGCAAAGCGATCGAGCCGATAGCCGCGCGCAACGTCATGGGGTTCGTCACACGACAGGAGGTGGGCAAAACATAAACCGGCAGCAGGGGTTGCTTTGAACCCGCCATAGCACCAGCCGGCATTGAGATAGAGCCCCTCAACAGGCGTACGGTCGATGATCGGACTGCCATCCATCGACATGTCCACCAGACCGCCCCATTGCCGGAGCATGCGTACGCGACCGAGCCGCGGCATCAATGCCATGCCTCCTTCACAGACGTCCTCCATGACAGGGAGATTTCCGCGTTGGGCGTAGCTATTGTAGCCATCGATATCGCCCCCGAAGACGAGGCCACCCTTGTCAGATTGGCTGATATAGAAGTGCCCAGCGCCGAACGTTACGACGCCACCTACGAACGGCTTGACCGCCTCGCTAACAAACGCCTGCAGCACATGACTTTCGATTGGCAGACGTAAACCTGCCATCGCTGCGACACGCGAAGAGCTTCCCGCAACGGAAACACCGATTTGGCGCGCGCCGATATAGCCGCGGCTGGTGTCGAGCCCCATCGCCCGGCCGCCGTCCACGCGAATACCGATGACTTCGCAGTTCTGAATGATGTCGACACCTAATCGATCGGCGGCACGTGCATAGCCCCATGCCACGGCGTCGTGGCGGACAGTCCCACCTCGGCGCTGCAGAAGCCCTCCGCGTATCGGGAAACGCGCGTTCTCAAAATCCAAGAAGGGCACGAGCCGACGTACTTTAGCGGCGTCCAGCAGTTCGGCGTCCACACCATGCAGCCGCATAGCGTTGCCCCGCCGCGCATACGCATCGCGTTGTGCATCAGAATGATAAAGGTTGAGCACACCGCGCTGGCTCACCATCGCGTTGTAGTTGATATCCTGCTCGAGCCCTTCCCAGAGCTTCATGGAGAGTTCGTAGAAGGGGACGTTACCGGGCAGCAAATAGTTCGAGCGGATGATCGTCGTATTACGGCCGACGTTCCCAGAGCCAATCCAGCCCTTTTCGACGACGGCAATGCGGCGTCTGCCGTACTGGCTCGCCAGATAGTACGCCGTTGCGAGACCATGTCCGCCACCGCCGACAATTACGACATCGTATGCAGGCTTGGGGGCAACGTCGCGCCAAACGGGCTTCCAACCGGTGTTTCCGCGCCAGGCCTGTCGTAGGATCGAAAAAATCGAATAGCGATCGTTCGTCGTCATCGGACGTCTCTTTATGACTGCGCGGTTGTGTGGAGCTTTCTTGAACTTCATATCCCCGCAAGCATTTGCGCGCGATATAAGCGTTACTTATAGTATGCGCATGGCTCCAAGACTTGGCACGCTACCGTTTGACTTGCGTTCACTCGAAATTTTCCTGGCTGTCTGTGAAACAGGCACGATGGCGGCGGCAGCGCGCGCGCTATCGCTCACACAGCCTGCGGTTTCTTTGGCTGTCGGCGATCTTGAAGAGCGTATGGGGCTGAAATTATTCGATCGCAGCGTCCGACCCCTGGCGCTCACCTCTGCCGGTTCCGTGCTGCGCGACCGCGCAGTTATGCTCCTGACTGATGCCCGCGAGATCGCCCCGCTGTTAAACGAAGCGGTGAAAAAGCGATTGCCGCGGCTGAGGATCGGGCTGGTCGATTCGATATCGCGGGAACTCACTGGCGTTATTGCGGATACGCTGAGCAGCCGGGCCGATGATGTCTCAATCCTTTCAGGGCTCACAGCCGATCACAGCATCGCCCTTCTGACACGCCACCTCGATATTTTCTGCGGCGTCGATGATATGGAGGAGGTCGATGGTCTTGAGCGCTGGCCTTTGTTTACCGAGCCCTACATTCTCCTGATGCCACGAGGGGATCCTATCCCGAACACTCTCGCTGGCCTCGTTGAACTCGCGCAAACGCGTCCGCTCATTCGCTACAGCGGGCGCTCGAAAACCGGCATTGAAATAGAACGGCATCTGCGGCGCCTCGGAATTCATCCGGCGCGCCATATCGAATTCGACGCTCCGTATGGCGTTTCCGCGCGTGTCGGCGCGGACGCAGGGTTTGCGATCACGACGCCTTTATGTCTGGCTGAGTCGGGCCTTGCGGCTTCAGTGCAGGCCGCGTCACTGCCCGGCCCCAAGTTCCAGAGGACGATCACCCTGATTGCGCGGCGCCGTGAGTTGGGACGAATCCCTCAGGACCTTGCCCTCAAGGCCAGAGCCACGCTTGCGACGAAGACCATTCCGCGTCTGAGCGCGCAGATGACGTGGCTCGCTGATCAGTTCCATACTTACGCTGAATAGCTTGCCAACTATCCCGCGGGATGCTGGTCAAACCGATCGGGTCGCGACATGTTCCAGGCCTCGCGGAATCTTGGATCGTCTGTTCCGTCCAATAGCTCGCCGTTCTTTAAGGTCGGGTACAGCTGGGAAAAGGTGATGTATTCCCGCTGTGAGACGCGCCGATAGAAATGATGGGCAGAGAGCTGCTGCGAGTGCGTCAACCCGGCTGCACCGACCAGCTCTGCCAAAGCCTTCACAGTTGCGTCCTGGAATCTGCGTACGCGTTCCGCTTTGTCCGGAACGACAACCGCGCGCCAACGTGCAGGATCCTGGCTCGTCACTCCGACCGGACACTTATCGGTATGGCACGCCTGAGCCTGGATACAGCCGACGGCAAACATGAATCCGCGCGCGGAATTGCACCAGTCGGCACCAAGCGACATCGCCCGCGCCATATCGAAGCCACTGATGATTTTACCGCTGGCCCCCAGTTTCACACGCTGGCGGAATCCGACACCGACAAGCGCGTTATGCGCAAAAGACAATCCATCGCGCAGCGGCATGCCGATGTGATCGACGAACTCCAATGGTGCGGCCCCGGTACCCCCTTCCTTTCCGTCGATAACAATGAAGTCGGGCGGCGCACCGGTTTCCAACATTGCTTTTACGAGCGCCAGAAACTCCCAGGGATGACCCAAGCATAGTTTTATCCCGACGGGCTTTCCACCTGAGAGGCGGCGAAGCTCAGCTAGGAAAAGCATCAGTTCGATCGGCGTTGAAAAGGCACTGTGGTACGCTGGCGAAATGCAATCAAACCCCATCGGGATTCCGCGAGCTTCGGAAATCTCTTCGCTGACTTTCGCTGCCGGGAGAACGCCGCCGTGGCCTGGCTTCGCGCCTTGGCTTAGCTTCACTTCAATCATTTTGATCTGATCAAGAGCGGCTGTATCGGCGAAACGCTCGGGGCAAAAATTACCGTGTTCGTCCCGGCATCCGAAGTACCCTGAGCCGATCTGCCAAACGAGATCGCCCTTATTCTCACAATGGTATCTGCTGACGGAGCCCTCGCCGGTGGTGTGCGCGAAATTTCCGAGTTCCGCACCTCGGTTCAGAGCGCGGATGGCATTGGGGCTGAGAGCGCCAAAGCTCATGCCCGAGATGTTCAGCACAGACGCCGAGTAAGGTTGAGCGCAATCAGGGCCGCCAACGAGCACGCGCAACGATTCCGCGCTAACGTCCTTGGGCACCATCGAATGCGTCAGCCATTCGTAACTGTCCTCGTACACGTTGTACTGGGTTCCGAAGGGGCGCTTGTCGAGCGCGCTCTTGGCGCGCTGGTAGACGATGGCGCGCTGATCGCGGCTGAAGGGTCGGCCGTCTTTCTCACCCTCGAAGAAGTACTGGCGCATCTCCGGCCGTATCTCTTCGAAAATGAAGCGCAGGTGCGCGAGAAGAGGATAGTTTCGCAAAATCGCGTGGCGCGTCTGGGTGATATCACGCAGTCCGATGAGCGAAAGAGCCGCAAAGCCCGCCAGAGGTACAATCAAAATTGCACGCCAATCCGCTGCGAAATACGCAAGAATGGCGAACAGGACGGACAAGAAGAGCGTTAAAGTGAGCGCGAGATATCGAGGAGCAAATGGTTGCAGAAGTAATTGCATGTGTTCAGCTCATAAAAATTTCAGGTCCTGAGTCCATGATCAGCGAGCACGTGCTCACGAGCGGATGTCCAACCCCTGTCTATCTCAACAACGACACCTATACCCGATGCCGCTTGTCAGGTTCGTGAAGCACTCCTCGATAACACCAGACGCGGGTGCGGACCTGACGTCCGTTAGCCACAACAGCTAGGCAATTTGAATGAGATTACCTGGGATTGTTGATGTCAGACTGGCGCATCGTGCGCGTGTTTCCCTTGAGGCTGTCGCGGCGGTGCGCGGCCTCACCCCAGCCGTCGTCATTACCGGCGGGTCGAAAGGTATAGGCCTCGCTCTGGCAAAGCGGTTTGCGAAAACCGGCAAGCCCGTGGCCATTGTGGCACGGGGCGCTGAAGCTCTGTCGTTGGCTGTCGACGAAATCGCAGCAGCAACCGGCCAACGGCCCCTTGCGATACCACTCGATATCACCGTTGAGGATTCAGGCGCTCAGATCGATAAAGCGCTCTTAGCGGCAGACCTATACCTCGACATTCTCGTCAACTGCGCTGGCATGGGCTTGTCGGGCCGGTTCGCAGAGCAAGAGACGGCGGATATCGAACGCCTCATTGCATTGAACATTTCAACCCTAACGCGCCTGACGCATCATGCGGTGGGTAGCATGTCACCTCGCGGGCGGGGTGGCATTATCAACGTCGCGTCTTTTGCAGGGTTCGTTCCGGGTCCTTATCAGGCGATGTACTACGCCAGCAAAGCGTTCGTCATTTCGCTCAGCCAATCGCTGGCGCAAGAGGAAGCCGGGACCGGTGTCCGCATCACGGCTGTAGCCCCCGGCCCGGTCGATACGGATTTTCATGCCGACATGGGAGCTGAGAACGCGCTCTACCGGCGGCTGCCCATGTCGATGTCGGCTGACGCCGTAGCAGCCAGTATCTATCGCGGTTACAGCATGGGGCATCGGCTTATCGTGCCAGGGCTACTCAACCGGGCGCTCGCGGCAGTGATCGGGGTGTTTCCTTATCCTGTCATTGCACCGGTCATGAGTTGGCTTTTGTGGCCCGGAGAAAGAGACGTCGAAAGCCCAACGGACAAACCGGATTCCAAGTGATTCACTTAACAAACGGGCTTTTCAGGCAATTTTTTTGGCCTTTTTCGCAAAACCGCAACGATTATTGGCGTAAACTGCCTCAGCACCATGAGTTAGGTATTGCGTATCGGGTGCTAACGTTGAGGTGCGTATGCTGCCGGGCTTCGTGGCCAGGGTGTCAATGCCGCTTCCCGTAAAGGGCCGCTCTTAAGCGGCCTTTTTTGGTTTTAGCATGGAGCCGCGCGAGTCGGATTGCCCTTATCAACGCGCATCTTGCCGAGGGTCCATGTCTCGGATTGCATCAGCAGCAGCGATCATTAGGGAATATTTCCCATATATGGTTGGGAATATTTCCCAACCCGCACAGCGGCGATCAAGTTGAATTGCTTCATATATTCGATGTGCGTTACGACTGCTCTGGAGATGTTAAGCTTCGTTGAGCTCGTAGCTTCTCGTCCCCTCCGTCGGGATCAATTGGTTTGCAGAATCGGGCTCTTAAGCCGACAAGCGGTTGTTCGCTGACGCAATTCAGCGCTCGGTTAATTGCTCCAACTATGCCCAACTTCATAGGCATGAGGATGGGACACGGCACCCGCAAAGGATGTTTACGGTTATTGATGTGCTCTGAAATAGGCGGCATCTATGTTGCGCTCTACAGAACACTCGGGCTATCGATTAGCTGCGCTCGTTCCGGTCAGTCGGTTCGAATTACTTGCAAAAATCTATGTTCACCGGCGCCCGCGCCCAAGCGAGCCCACGAAGGGAGGATCAGAGTGAGCCACAAGCAGTTTCAATGTGACGTTCGTTCATTCCTGCGCAACGTCGCGGATTCGGGATCTTGGCGTCTTGCGTTCTTGAGCGCACTGGCCGCGTGCCTGACGGCCTTCGCACCACTTTCAACGATGGCACAGGACCAACAAGAGCCTGCGAAGGCCGCGCCTTCTACGGAAAACGGTCAAATTGAAGTTGAGCTCAACAAGCTCGAAACGATTGACACCGGCTGCCGTATCTACGTTGTGGTCAACAACAAATCGGATACCGAGTTCAAGACCTTGAAACTCGATCTCGTGTTGTTCCGCACGGACGGAATTGTCGACCAGAGGTTCTTTGTCGACCTTGCGCCACTGCGCAAAGAAAAGCGGATCGTAAAGCTGTTCGAACTCAGCAAAGTTGCATGCAACGACATTGGCAGCTTCCTCGTCAACGACGTCGTGGAATGCCGCAACACGACGGAAAGCGTCGACAACTGCCTATCGCGCATGTCGGTGTCCTCGCTCGCTAAAGCCAAACTCTCCAAGTAACGCGTCAAAGAGGATAAAGCAGGTGGGTGAAACTTCCGCGGCTGCTCACGATCTCTCAATAATCGGTTTGGTCCTGAACGCGGATATCGTCGTTCAGTCGGTCATGGCCGGTCTCGTCCTGGCCTCCATCGCTTGCTGGGCAATCATTTTCGAGAAAATCATCCGCATGTCGTCTGTGCGCCGCGCACGCCGGGAGCTCGAAGCCGCTGCGAAGGGCGAAGGCTTCACCGGACATGAGCGTAGCCGGATCGCACGGGCGATCCATGCTGCCGCTTATGCGGAAGCAACTGAGGGTGCTGCGCCGGATGAGAGCCAGAACGACCGTCGCGCACGCCTTGAGCGCGCGATGCGAACCGCGATGAGAAGTGAATTGAAGCGCATCGAAGGCGGTTTGCCGTTCCTCGCTACGATCGGCTCGGCTGCACCCTTCATCGGTCTGTTCGGCACGGTATGGGGCATCATGAACAGCTTCACCGCTATCGCCCAGCAAAAGGACACCAGCCTTGCTGTGGTGGCACCTGGCATTGCGGAGGCGCTATTTGCAACGGCGCTCGGTCTCGCTGCCGCTATTCCCGCCGTCATGGCCTATAACCAGTTCGCGGTGGGGCTTGGAGGCGCGTCGGAAAAACTAAGCATTTCGATCGCGGTTCTCGCCAAGAAAATGGCACGGCGTGGACAGAGACCCGGAGCGCGGGAGGAGGCTGCCTAATGGGAGCTTCAATCAACCCGATTTCTAACGACGATGATGAGGCTGCCTATCGGCCCCTCGCCGAGATCAACATAACGCCGATGGTCGACGTTATGCTCGTGTTGCTGATCATCTTCATGGTTGCTGCGCCACTGATGGTTGCCGGTGTTCCGGTTGAGCTGCCAAACACCTCGGCGGCTCGCTTGAGCCAGCCCAAAACTCCAATGATCGTCACCTTGGACGCGGAGGGAGCGCTCTATATCCGAGAGGATCCCGTCGCACCGGAACGACTTGTGAGCCAGCTCGAACAGCTCCGCGCGCAGGAAGGCGACACTGTCGTTTACGTTCGGGCGGACAAATCGCGCGCCTATGGGGATGTGATGCAGTTGCTCGGCCGCGTCGGAGAAAGCGGCTACCAACGCGTTTCATTGCTGTCTCAGCCATCGCCATCGACCGGTAGCCGCGTGCTGGATGCACCGGCGAGTGCACCCGGGAACGATGCCGCTACGCAGAATTGAGATTGATGTATGGGCGGATTGAGACTTGCAACGTGGGCAATTTCGTTGGCGCTGCATGCCGCCCTAGCATTGCCGTTCCTTACCTGGGCCGGCGGAGATCAATCTGCTTTTGAAGAAGGTGTCGGCGCCGATCTTTTAAAGATCGAGCAGGGGCTTGCCTTGGAAGGGGTTGCCCAAACCGGAATGGACGCTCAGAACGTCGAAGCGATCGAGGGGCAAACTGCGGTTGCATCGCAAGCGGTTCCCGAGACCATCGAAGAACTGAAGCCGGAAGAGCCGCCACAGGAAGAACCGCCACCAGATCAGCCCGAAGTCAAAGACGTTCCTGAGCTGACCGACGTCATCACCGCGAAGGCCGAACAGGTTGAGGAATCGGTCGTGACCGAAGAGGTGCGGCCAGAGCCCATTAAAGAAATCAAGCCTCAACAAATCGCGGCCGCGGCAAGTGTCGAAGAGATATCGGTCAAGGAGCTAAAGGCCGCCGCGCAGGCACAAGAAGGTGGGGATGCGAGCGCTCGCACTGCTTACCTCGGTAAGCTTCAAAGACACATCAGTGCGCACAAGGTCAATCCGCGTACAAATCGGCGCGGCACGGTGATCGTACGCTTTACAGTCTCTCCGACAGGGCAATTGCTGTCGCGCGAAATTACAAAAAGCTCTGGCTCCGAGCAGCTCGACAAAGCGGCCCTTGCAGCCCTCGATAAAGCTGCGCCGTTCCCGCCGTTTCCAAAGGGCGTCGTGAATCGGGAACTGGCCGTTTCCGTTCCCTTTCGATTCCTGACCCGATAATTTCTTCGTCTCTTGCGCGGAAATGTCGCTCGTGTACTGTCCACCGTGAATTAAAATTCATGATCCTCACGGAGGTCGTACGATGAATGAACTGCCCAAGGGTAAGGTCTTTTTCGGCGGTTGCCCCCACGATTGTCCCGATACCTGCGCGATGATCTACGAGGTCGTGAATGACCGTCTCGTCGATGTCCGCGGCAACAAGAGCCACCCGATGACGCGCGGCGGCCTCTGCGTCAAGCTTAAGGACTATCACGACCACCACTACAATCCCGATCGCGTGCTTCATCCCTTGCGCCGTACAGGACCAAAGGGCAGTGGCGCTTATGAGCAGATCTCATGGGACGAAGCGCTCAGTGAAATTAAATCTCGCTGGGACGATATCATTGCCAAGTACGGATCTCAGGCAATCCTGCCGTACAGCTATCTCGGCAACGAAGGGCTCGTCCAGGGACTTACATCAGGCGATGCGTTCTTCAATCGGCTGGGTAGCAGCGTTTGCGAGAAGACGTTTTGCGCCTCGGGATCATCCACGGCTTGGCTGCTCACCGTCGGGCCCACGGGCGGCGTAGATCCAGAAAGCTTTGTGCACGCCAAGTACATCGTCATCTGGGCGTGCAATTCGATCTCCACCAATCTGCATCACTGGCCCTTCGTTTTAGAAGCACAGAAGAAGGGTGCGAAGGTTGTCGTGATCGACGCCTATCGCTCGCGAACTGCCAAGGCCGCCGATTGGCATATCTGTCCCAAGCCAGGCACAGACGGCGCATTGGCCATGGGCATCATCAACGCGATGATTGAACAAGACCTCGTCGATCAAGACTGGGTGGACAAGTATACCGTCGGCTTTCCCGAGCTGAAGGATCGTGCGCGTGATTTCACGCCGGAGTATGTCGAGCGGATTACCGGTGTCAGCGCAGCCGACATCTCAACATTCGCGCGGGAATTCGCAACGGCGCAGCCTTCTGTCATTCGCATGGGCGTCGCTCTGGAACGTCATCACGGCGGGGGCCAAACCATCCGCGCCGTATGTGCTATTCCGGCGCTGGCCGGTTCATGGCGGCATCTCGGAGGCGGCCTGTTACAGATGCCGCTTTGGGAGTTCCCAATTCATTGGGATCGCGTATGCCGCCCGGACTGGATCAAGCCCGACACCCAGGTCATCAACAATCTACGGCTGGGGCGCGCACTGACCGGCGAGATGGATCTCGACACGCCGATCATGAGCTTCTTCTGCTACAACACCAATCCTGTGAGCCAAGCTCCTGAGACGAACAAGATCGTGCAAGGTCTTCAACGGGAAGATCTGTTCACGGTGGTCTCCGAACATTTCGTCACCGACACCGCAAAGTATGCCGACATCATTCTCCCTGCGACCATGGCGGGCGAACACGATGACATGATGTTTTCGTGGGGGCACTTCTATTTCACCCTCAATCAGAAAGCGATCGAACCGCGCGGCGAAGCCATTTCCAATTCGGAGTTGTTCCGTCGTTTAGCCAGGACCATGGGGTTCGATGGCGATGATCGTCTGCTGATGTCGGATGCCGAGCAGATCGAACATTTCATCGATTGGTCATCACCAGCGATGGCCGGCAAGGGCATGGATTACTTCCGCGAGCATGGCTACTTCCATCTCGCGGTCGGAACACCGGACGATCGCTTGCCACATGCCGAAGGCAATTTCCCTACGGAGTCTGGCAAGGTTCAATTTCTCGTCGAGGGCGCAAAAAACTTCGTCGCGCCGCCGTTCCGGCACATGTACGAGGGCAGGCAAAGCGGGGAGGATGTCGATCCTTTGCCAGGTTTTGTCCCACCACGCGAGAGTGCGGACACAGCGCCCGATCTCGCGAAGCTTTATCCCCTCAACATCATCTCACCGAAGAGCCACGGGTTCCTCAATTCCTGCTACGCGAACGAAGAACACAAGATCAAAGGGCAGGGTGAGCAGTTCGTCATGATCAGCCCTTTGGATGCCGCCGCACGGCAGATCCGCGAAGGCGATCCTGTTCGCGTGTTCAACAAGCGCGGCGATTTCGAAGGATATGCTCGCGTGACCGATGACGTGCGCTCAGGCGTCGTCGTCGCGACGTTGGGTTATTGGCGCTCGCTGAACCGGTCCGACGGATCCGTGAACTCAATCTCTTCCGATGAGCATTGTGGGCTCGGAAATGCCCCGACATTCTCCGACAACCTCGTCGAGGTGGTTCGCGTCAACTGATTCGCATCGACGACAGCACCGGCAGACTTTGCCGCTTTTCCGGTGCTGTCAGCCGCTGCGGAAACGCGCCTTCTTGGCCGCAAGCCTCGGGCAAGCAAGTATAGGTGAAGCTATTCCTCAACGTGACTTTGCCTAACGACAGAAGGCCCGAAGCCAATGCCTACGGAAGGGTTAGTGGGTCCCTATCAGCTTGATCATGAAACCATCGACAGGTTCGTGGCGGAGTCGTCCTGTGGTGTGTTTGTCATCGGCAATAAGGGCCAGGACGGAAAATTCTATATCGACCGCGTTGGCCGATCTGATACGAATTTACGGCAGGGTCTCTACGATTGCATCGGGACCGACGGCGCATTCAAGTTCCGCACATTCAACGTCCCCAAAGATGCTTTCACGGTTGAATGCGACATCTTCCATGCGATCCATCCGCCGATGACGATCATGCATCCGGAACCGCCCACCGGCCAAAAGCTGCGCTGCCCCCATTGCCACGCATTGGACAACGCATAGCTCCGGAAACGAGCGCGCTCGTTGTGTGTGCTTCGGGTGGTGCTTAGCCGCGGCCTTCGTAAGGCATCGTCGTTGCCTTAATCGTCATAGAGAGGACGTTGGCGTCGAGCGGCAGATTCGCCATGAACAGGACGGCGTCGGCAACATGCTGGACGTCCATTCGGGCTTCAGGGCGCTTTTGGCCATCAGCTTGAAGTACGCCTTTGGCAAACGCTTCCGTCATCTCTGTCGCAGCATTTCCGATATCGATCTGCGAACACGCGATGTTGTGCTCGCGACCGTCCAGAGCAATCGATTTGGTGAGACCGCTAATGGCGTGTTTGGTTGCCGTATAAGGTGCGGTAAACGGCCGAGGCGTATGCGCTGAAATCGAGCCATTGTTGATGATGCGGCCGCCCTTCGGATCCTGTGACTTCATCAGCTGGATCGCTTCCTGGCAGCAGTAAAAGACGCCGGACAAATTGATATCGACGACTTTCCGCCATTGCTCGACCGTAAGTTCTTCCATTGGCACGGCGGGCGCGCCAACGCCTGCGTTGTTGAAGAGTACGTCCAACCTGCCAAAGGATTGATTCACACTCTTGAAGAGAGCCCGAACATCAAGCGGATCGGCTACATCCGTGGGGGCGATGAGCATCGTGTCTTCGGTTGCCTTCGCCATGGCCAACGTTTCTTCAAGAGGATCCTTTCGGCGTCCGGCGACTGCAACACGATAGCCCGCGTTATGAAGCGTGAGGGCGACGGCGCGCCCGATACCCGTACCAGCGCCCGTTACAACCGCAACCTTGCCCGCGTCAGCCATTGTCGTCTTCTCCCTCAATATCCAGTGTATGTTTTTGCGCCTGGATTATTTTGCACGAGACACGTACGCCTGAAGCGCGTGCTTCAGGCGTTGAAAGCCCAATGCAGGATATAGATATTTGCGAAATTCAGCGACGCTCTATCGCGTCGGAACCGGTGTTTCACCGCGGTAGTCGTAGAAGCCTCGCTTGGCCTTGCGGCCCACCCAACCAGCTTCGACGTATTTCACGAGCAGCGGACAGGGGCGATATTTCGAGTCCGCAAGACCTTCATAGAGCACCTGCATAACCGACAGGCAGGTATCAAGACCGATGAAGTCAGCCAGTTCCAATGGACCCATCGGATGATTAGCGCCGAGCCGCATCGCCGTATCGATCGAGTCAACAGTACCGACACCTTCGTAGAGCGTGTAGATGGCCTCGTTGATCATCGGCAGGAGGATACGGTTGACAATGAAGGCCGGGAAATCTTCAGAAACAGCGATCGTCTTGCCAAGTGAATGAACGAACTTGCGAGACGTATCGAACGTGTCATCCTCGGTTGCGATACCCCGGATCAGTTCGACCAGCTCCATCAACGGAACCGGGTTCATAAAGTGCATGCCGATAAATCGTTCCGGCCGGTCCGTGATTGCGGCAAGACGCGTTATCGAAATTGAGGACGTATTGCTGGCGATGATGGCCGTGGGATTTATGGCGGGGCAAAGCGCGGCGAAAATCTTACGCTTTACGCTCTCATCCTCAGTTGCCGCCTCGATGACAAGTTCGCAGTCGTAGAGATCCGAAAGGCTCTCCGCAAACTCAATACGGCTCAGCGCCTGCTCTTTATCTTCCTCAGTAATCAGCCCTTTGCTGATTTGGCGATCCAGATTGTGCCCAATAATCGCATGGGCGTTATCAAAAGCGTCGCGTTTAATGTCGTTGATAAGAACGCCGTAACCGGCCAGCGCCGAGACGTGGGCAATGCCATTGCCCATCTGTCCGGCGCCGATGATCCCGACTCTGTTAATCAAAGAGTCTTTGGGTTTTTCTCCAGTTGTCACGGCCTGTGGTTTCATTCTCGATGTCACAGCGGCGTCCATGCTTACTAGTTCCTCGGCTCAAGACAGTCCGTGGCCAAACCCGCTCATCCAGCTACTTTTTTGAGCTCGGATTCGAGCTCGGGTAATGCTGTGAACAGATCTGCGACGAGACCGTAATCTGCGACCTGGAAGATCGGGGCCTCTTCGTCTTTGTTAATGGCGACGATAATCTTCGAGTCTTTCATACCCGCCAGATGCTGAATTGCTCCCGAAATACCGACGGCAATGTAAAGATCCGGCGCAACGACCTTGCCGGTTTGACCAACCTGCATGTCGTTGGGCACGAAACCAGCGTCGACAGCAGCGCGGCTGGCACCAACAGCAGCCCCCAGTTGATCAGCAACCGGCTCAATCAGCTTGCTGAAATTGTCGCCCGATTGCATGCCGCGCCCGCCGGAGATAACGATGCGTGCTGAGGCCAGCTCGGGACGATCTGATTTCGTTAGCTCCGCGCTCTCGAATGTTGAAAGCCCTACGGCAGCCGGCGCGTCGATCTTTTCGACGGCCGCCGAACCACCATCTCCGGCTGCGGCAAACGTCGATGTGCGAACGGTGATGACCTTCTTGGGGTCAGACGACTTCACGGTCTGGATCGCATTGCCAGCGTAAATCGGACGCTCAAACGTATCCGGCGCAAGGACCGCAGAAATTTCAGAAATCTGCATAACGTCAAGGCGAGCGGCCACGCGTGGCAACACATTTTTGCCTACGGCCGAGGCGGAAGACAGGAGCGCATCGTAGCCCGACATGAGAGGGACGATGAGCGCCGCCATTTCCTCGGCGAGTTGCGCCTTCAGATGCGGAGCTTCGGCAACCACCACCTTGCTGACGCCATCCAATTTCGCTGCCTGGTCGGCAACCGCTGCGCACCCCTCGCCGGCGACCAGCACGTGAACATCACTGCCCAGCGCCTTCGCAGCCGTAACCGTCTTGGCGGTCGCAGCATTCAGAGATGCATTGTCATGATCGGCAAGAACCAGAACCGCCATTACAGCACCCCCGCTTCGTTCTTAAGTTTTTCAACCAGTTCAGAGACGCTCGAAACCTTGACGCCAGCTGCGCGTGTCGCCGGTTCAGCGGTCTTCAGCACTTCCAAGCGAGGTGAGATATCTACGCCGAAATCTTCCGGCTTTTTTGTATCGAGCGGTTTCTTCTTCGCCTTCATGATGTTCGGCAGCGAAGGATAGCGGGGCTCATTGAGACGCAAGTCCGTGGTGATGACTGCCGGCGTCTTGAGACGCAGGGTTTCCAGCCCCCCATCAACTTCGCGGGTGACGGTGACTGCGCCGTCCGACAGCTCGACCTTGGAGGCAAACGTGGCCTGTCCCCAATCCAAGAGCGCTGCGAGCATCTGTCCAGTCTGATTGGAGTCATCATCGATGGCCTGCTTGCCCATGATCACCAGATCCGGGCTTTCGGCGTCCACGACTGATTTCAGGAGTTTGGCGACAGCCAATGGCTCCACAGCTTGGTCGGTTTCGATGAGAATCGCGCGGTCGGCGCCGATGGCGAGTGCCGTGCGCAGCACATCCTGGGACTTGGAAGGGCCGATGGACACAGCGATGACCTCGTTGGCCGAGCCGCGTTCCTTGAGACGCACGGCCTCTTCAACCGCGATTTCGTCGAAAGGATTCATCGACATCTTGACGTTGGCAAGTTCCACCCCGGAACCATCCGACTTAACACGGATCCGCACGTTGTAATCGACCACGCGCTTGACCGGCACAAGTATCTTCATGCGCCCGAACTGCTCCCCAATTTATTGCTATCCTTTGCAAATCTTCTTGCCCACTCACAGGGCGGCCTTTGAGTAAGCCGTAACCAGTGGGTCTCAATGCATATGACTCACGCCGATATTATCGACGACACTGCCCCCCATGCGTCCTTGACAAAGTGGCACGTTTCGCACATGCGAAAGCCAACCTAAAGGCTGCCCTGAAACTAGTCAATCGACACGATTCGCAAAGGTCTACCCCTCTTAAAATGGTGTCCCACGGACTGTCGTCCTCTTGGCACATTACTGCCGCGCAACGTCAAGCTGACGATCAAACAGCGGAACCCCTCGGCGTCGCAAAAAAAGGATGAGGACCGCCCCGCTCACGAGCCCCCCGATGTGGGCCCACCACGCCACCGGGCCGACGGCGGGCATCAGCACCATGACGATTTGGGTCACGATCCAGGCGCCAAGCACGAACTCAGCCGAGATCTGCAGCGGAATAACCTTGAAAGCCAGAACCCAAACGCGAACGCGCGGATGGAGCATCAAATAGGCTGCGATCACGCCGGCTACCGCGCCACTCGCGCCAATCAGCGGCACGCCGGCGCCATCCGTTCCTGAGACCATGGCCGCGTGGACCAACGCAGCGGCGACGCCGCAAGCGAGATAGAAAAACAAAAACTTCACATGACCGACCGCGTCTTCGACGTTGTCGCCGAAGACCCACAGAAACAACATGTTCCCCATGAGATGCCATATATCGGCATGGAAGAACATGTAGGTGATAAGGGTTAGCGCTTCGGGCAGGTTGCTCGCGCGGACGCCATCTGGAGCCGGCGCGGACGTACCGGCCAGGAACAGCTCGTTCGGCACCACCGCGAATTCCGCGACGGCATAAGCATCAATGTTCACCGACGATAAAGCGAACACAATGACGTTTATGGCGATCAAACCAACCGTGACGACCTGAAAATGAATTGCCTTCAATGGGTTATCATCGGAAATAGGCACGAACACGTGGCTTGCTCCTTCCCAGGAATTACGAAGGCTTCCAGAGCCTAATCAGCGGTTCAGACCTGGAACCCACAAAATGTCGTCGCGCCCCTTATCGTTCACGTAGCGACCAGCCACGAAAAGAAAGTCCGACAGTCTATTGATATACTTTAGAGCTGCGTCACTCACGGGTTCGTCCGGAGAGGCCGCCAGGGTCACCATCAGACGCTCGGCGCGCCTGCAGACCGTTCGCGCAACGTGCAAGTAGGCCGATGCCGGCGAACCGCCAGGCAAAATGAAGGATTTGAGCGGGCTTAGCTCACCATTGAGCTGGTCAATTTCGCGTTCCAGACGCTCGACCTGAGCCGGTACGATGCGTAGCGGTTCGAATTTAAGATCCTTTCCGCGATCAGGTACGCAGAGGTCCGCTCCGAGATCGAACATGTCATTCTGGATACGTACCAGCATCGAGTCGATGTCAGATCCAGGTTCTAAATGCTGCCTGACAAGGCCGATAATCGCGTTCGTCTCGTCGACGGTCCCGTAAGCGGCGATGCGGGGATCGTCTTTGGCGACCCTGTCACCCGTACCAAGCCCCGTCGTTCCGGCGTCCCCGGTACGCGTATAGATCTTATTGAGTTTTACCATTGCCTACGCACCGCGCTTTCCACCCCTCTCGTAAAATTTGAAAGCTAACGTATTGGCGTCAGCGCGGCGGTCAAGCGGCATACACGGAGATCAACGTCCCAGGAACAAAAATCCCGCAACCAGCATCAGTGCAATAAATTGCAAAATCACGCGCCAACGCATCAAATTCTGGCTCAGACGCGGGCTCTTTTGACGCAAAAGCGTATACAGGCCCGCGATCAACACAGCCAGAACAGCAAAGGTTGCCACGGTAATCAGGTGATAGAGGACCGGTTGCATAAATGAATTTCCTGGTCAGTAAGTCAGGCGCGGTGGTTGATGTTCGCGCTTGATTGGACAAGATAGGGGCGGCGGGGCCAGCTTTCTACGCGCCCGGTTCTTAAGCACCTTTGGCGTTTCGGCAACCCAATGTGCGCTTCTTTCTCCTGCGGCCTGCCAGCTGGGCGCCGCGCAATGTTGTAGCTGTCGGGCACAAACTGACTCCGCAGCAAGAGTTTGGCAATCGCCTCGCGCCACAATCGCCGCATTGTCGGTGCCTAAGGAAGCAGGCCGATTTCGTCGACGGTCTTTTGGGGACCGTTCGGATATATACAGAGGGCTCCCAGCTTGCGCGTCCCGCGCCAAAGATTACGCGTCAAGTTTGCTGCCGTGCCTGTGCTCTGCATTCTGGCTGGCTGTATTCCTGCGGTGTTGCCCGCAGCAGCGCAGTCGCGTGACGATGCGAAATCCAAACTTGATGCTCAAACCAAAGAGCTACAAAACAAGCTCGGGCGGCAGCAGGCCCTCGAGACTGATGTCGCTGCGATTGCCAAAGAGCGCGAACGCATTAATGCCCGGCTCCTCGAAACCGCCGATCTGATCAAGAAGAGCGAAGCTCGGATGACCGAGATTGAGGCGCGTTTGGACGAGCTCGGTGAACAGGAACGTGTGGTTCGCGGTTCGCTCAATCAACGCCGGGACAAGATTGCAAAACTATTGGCTGTCCTGCAGAGGATGGGGCGGAACCCTCCGCCGGTTATGATCACCAAGCGCGAGGATGCGCTGGCCATGGTGCGCAGCGCGATGCTGCTTGCATCTGCGTTCCCGGGGCTTCGCAGCCAAGCCCTCGAGCTCACGAACAAGCTTGACGAACTCGTGCGCGTCATGGCTGAGACGCGAAGTGAAGGCGAACACCTTAAGCTCGAAACGACGCGTCTTAACGATGCGCGAACGCGGCTTTCGGGGCTAATGGTCGAAAAGAAGTCGTCCCTGACGGAGCGACAAGCCGAACTCACTAAGGTCCGCCAAGCGACAGACGAAATTTCGAAGAATGTCGATAATCTGAGAGCGTTGATCGCACGGGCGGACCAAGCTGCCGTCCAATCGAATTCCCGCATAACTGCGCATAACGCCAAGGCGGAAGCCGCCGAGCGCTTGGCTGAAACGGGCAATTCAGGCGTAACGACCCTCACGCCAGATCAGCCCGAAAGTAGCGCATCATCCAGTAATGACGGGGTTAAAGTCGCTGTTTTGGCCCCATCGGCGGCCGGATTTGGCAGCGTGGATGCTGGCCGGATCGAACCGGCTATCCCCTTCCACCTTGCCAAGGGCCGCCTCCCGCGCCCAACTTCTGGTAAGCATGTTCTCTCTTTTGGCCAGCAGACCGAATATGGTGGAACATCCAAGGGATTAGTGTTTCAGACGCGTTTTTCGTCGCAGATCACATCTCCTTGTGATGGCTGGATTGTTTACGCTGGCGAGTTCAGAAGCTATGGCCAACTCTTGATAATCAACGCCGGCGGCGGATATCATGTGTTACTTGCTGGTCTATCACGGATTGATGTAGAGCCAGGACAATTTGTCCTGGCGGCAGAGCCGGTGGGAACGATGGGTGACGCCCCGCCTTCGGTACAGCGCGGCTCGGAAGACGCCAAACCCGTTCTATATGTCGAATTTCGCAAGGACGGACGGCCGATTGATCCGGACCCATGGTGGGTCAAGGATCCTGAAAAGGTGCAAGGATGATGCGCAAGACGGATTTCGCGTTCTGGACATTTCTTTTGATGACGGTGCTGGCCGGCGCAACAACCGTCTTGAACGTATCTCGAACTTACTCCGCAACTTCTCCAAATACCGAGCTTTACAAGCAGCTTGATCTGTTTGGCGATGTCTTGGAGCGAGTTCGTTCGGACTACGTCGAAAAGCCCGACGACACGAAGCTCATTGAATCTGCCATCAACGGCATGCTGAGCGCGCTCGACCCGCACTCGGCCTATCTTTCGCGCAAGAACTTCCGTGATATGCAGGTGCAGACACGCGGAGAGTTTGGCGGCCTCGGGATCGAGGTGACGATGGAAAATCAGGTCGTCAAGGTGGTCGCCCCTATCGACGACACACCAGCCGCCAAAGCCGGTGTACAGGCCAATGACCTGATTACGCATCTCGATGATGAGCAGATCGTCGGGCTATCGCTTGAAGAAGCGGTGGAAAAGATGCGTGGTCCAGTGAACACGCCAATCAAGCTCACAGTGGTCCGCAAAGGCGTCGATGAGCCGATCGAGATCAAGATCGTGCGCGACGTCATCCGCATCAACGCTGTGAAGCCGCGCATCGAAGGCGATATCGCCTATGTGAAGGTCACCACCTTCAACGAACAGACGCACGTCAATCTGGTCAAATCGATCGAAGAGATGAAGAGCAAAATCGGCTCGAAGCTCAAGGGCTACATCATCGATCTTCGCAACAATCCCGGTGGTCTTCTGGATCAGGCGATTGCCGTTTCCGATGACTTCCTTGAGCGTGGCGCCATCGTTATTACGAAAGGCCGCAATAACGAGGAAACCCAGCGAAGCCAGGCCCGCCCCGGCGACGTGGCTGATGGCATGAAGATTATCGTGCTGATCAACGGCGGGTCCGCTTCCGCTTCGGAGATCGTGGCAGGTGCTCTTCAGGACCACGAGCGCGCGACCATTATCGGAACACGGTCATTCGGCAAGGGCTCCGTTCAGACGATTATTCCGCTTGGTGCCAATGGGGCGATCCGGTTGACGACGGCGCGGTACTACACGCCACGTAACCGCTCGATCCAGGCGAAGGGTATCGATCCGGATATCATCATCGAACAAGAGCTGCCGGAGGACCTGAAAGGCAAACTCGGGGTCAAACCGCGTGGCGAAGCGAGCCTTAGAGGGCATCTACGCAACGGCGATACAGAGGAAGAAATCTCAGGTTCATCGGCCTACGTTCCGCAAGAACCGGAGAAAGACACACAGCTCCAGTTCGCGCTCAACTATCTGCGTGGCAAAGTGACCGCACCACCGCCGAAGGCCGAACAGGCTGAGCAGAAAAAAGCCGAGACTCAGACGGACAGTAGCAAGTGATGCATCTTTGATCTCGCCTTGGGGTCATGTTCATGGGCGTCTGATAGATCAGGCGCCCATGAACTTTTTTGGGGTCGTTGGAATTTTAGAAATAGTCACAATCGAGACGTCCGACCGGTCGTTATCCAGATAGAGAGGGCACACACCGCCCATGGGCACCCACGAAAATCTCGCCTACCGGCCATGTGTCGGTCTCATGGTCATCAATCCCCAAAAGCTAGTGTGGATCGGCCGTCGCGCTACCACAAAAAAGGCGAACACGCCTGAGGGCAGCGGCTATTGGTGGCAGATGCCACAGGGTGGCATTGAAGCCGGGGAAGCTCCTGTTGAGGCCGCCCTTCGAGAACTGCAGGAAGAGACCGGCATCACCGGCTCAAATATCAATATTCTCGCTGAAACCACGAAGTGGCATTTCTACGATCTGCCAGAGGATCGGATTGGGAGAGCCTGGGGGGGCGGCTATCGCGGCCAGAAACAGAAGTGGTTTCTGATGCAATTTTCAGGCTTAGACACGCAAATCAATATAACGCCCGAGGATCCGCGCGCGATCGAGTTCGACGCGTGGCGTTGGGCGAACTCGAGTGAGCTGCTTGATCTGATCGTCCCTTTCAAACGCGACGTTTACCGGGCCGTTCTTTCCGAGTTCGGCCCGATCATTGCGAACTAATCAGGTATTTGCCGGCTTACGCCTCGGCGTGCAGAGCTTTTAGCTCTTCGATGGCACGTCCAATGTGATTACGGGCTTCGTCATCATCAGCGCTTTCCAACGCCTTCTGTGCAGCGTCGAGTTCTTCCTGAATCTGACGCGGATCGACTTCGTCGACGATGAACGCACGCTCGGCAAGGATGGTCAGGCTGTCGCCGGTAACATCGGCGAAGCCTGATTGCACGAAGATGCCCTTCTTGGCGTCGGGCGTTGTGACCTGGATCACGCCCGGCGCCAGAGTCGAAATGACTGGGGCATGATCTGGCAGCACCGTAAATTGTCCTTCAACGCCCGGCACGACCACCTGCTCGGCATCGCTCGACATGAGGACACGCTCGGGGCTTACCAGCTCAAACTTGAACGTTGCTGCCATTGATCTGCTTCCTAATCCGCCCTCTACGTTTCGGCGGTTATCGCGTTACAGGACTGGGTGTAGTCCTACTCTTCGTCACCCAATTCGTCGCTCTTAGCCTGTACTTCCTCGGCCGTTTGCAGCTGCGTACCGCAGAAGGGGCAGAAGAACACCGGATGGTCGACCATACCGGGGTCGTCGCTGTCTCCGTCGATCAAACCAACCGACATATAGAGAATGCCATCTTCAGCCAGCGTAATGAGCGGGTCGAAATCTTCGCCGCTCATTACTTCCTGAAGTTCTTCGCAGCAGGAGCCAAAGCCCGAATCGTCATTGCCTTCTTCACTCGTATCGATCGACATTCCGGATGCTTCCTCCAGCAAAAAAGGGCAATGCCCTGGTCGCCCTGTGCGACCTGCGATTCGATATTCTAAGCTGCTTCGGCGAGTTTTTCAGCCTTGGCGATGGCTTCTTCGATCGTTCCCACCATGTAGAAAGCCTGTTCAGGCAGATGGTCATAGTCGCCGTTGCAGAGACCCTTGAAAGCCTTGATCGTATCAGCCAAGTCAACGAGGACGCCCGGCGAACCGGTGAAGACTTCGGCGACGAAGAATGGCTGCGACAGGAACCGCTCGATCTTACGGGCACGCGCCACCGTGAGTTTGTCCTCTTCGGAGAGCTCGTCCATGCCGAGAATAGCAATGATGTCCTGGAGGGACTTGTAGCGCTGCAGAATTTCCTGCACGCGACGCGCCACCTCGTAGTGCTCCTCACCGATAATGCGCGGATCAAGCATACGCGACGTGGAGTCTAGCGGGTCCACGGCCGGATAGATGCCCTTTTCAGCGATGGCACGGGAAAGAACCGTCGTCGCGTCAAGGTGGGCAAACGAGGTTGCCGGCGCAGGGTCGGTCAAGTCGTCCGCAGGGACGTAAATGGCCTGAACCGACGTAATTGAGCCCTTCTGCGTCGTCGTGATGCGTTCCTGAAGAGTGCCCATGTCGGTTGCCAGCGTCGGCTGATAGCCCACGGCTGAAGGAATACGGCCGAGCAGAGCGGACACTTCCGAACCGGCCTGCGTGAAGCGGAAAATGTTGTCGACGAAGAAGAGAACGTCCTGTCCCTGGTCGCGGAAGTGTTCGGCAACCGTCAGACCAGACAGAGCGACGCGAGCGCGGGCACCTGGCGGCTCATTCATCTGGCCGTAAACGAGAGCGCACTTGGACCCAGCGGCAGAGCCGTTGTTTTCCTTCGGGTCGACGTTCACCTTGGATTCGATCATTTCGTGGTAGAGGTCGTTACCTTCACGGGTGCGCTCGCCAACGCCGGCGAACACGGAGTAACCGCCGTGTGCCTTAGCGACGTTGTTGATCAGTTCCATGATGAGAACGGTCTTGCCAACGCCGGCGCCGCCGAACAGGCCGATCTTGCCGCCCTTGGAGTACGGCGCCAGCAGGTCAACGACCTTGATGCCGGTGACCAAGATTTCCGATTCCGTTGACTGTTCAACGTAGGAGGGCGCCTGCGCGTGAATCGGGCGCAATTCGTCGCCTTTAATTTCGCCGGCTTCGTCCACGGGTTCACCGATCACATTCATAATGCGCCCTAGGGTCGCGTCGCCGACGGGCACTGCGATCGGGCGCCCCGTATCCTTCACGGGCTGACCGCGAACAAGTCCTTCCGTCGCGTCCATAGCAATGGTGCGCACGGTGTTTTCGCCGAGGTGCTGGGCGACTTCGAGAACCAGGCGGTTACCCTGGTTGTCGGTCTCAAGCGCGTTCAGAATTGCAGGGAGATCTCCGTCGAACTGCACGTCGACGACGGCGCCCGTTACCTGCCTGATGCGACCAACAGAAATTTCAGCCATGAACCGTTCCTCGTGTGCGTTTGTTCGATTAGAGCGCTTCGGCGCCCGAAATGATTTCGATCAGTTCTTTGGTGATCTGTGCCTGACGCTGGCGGTTGTACGTAATCGTCAGAGCGTCGATCATCTCTGTAGCGTTGCGTGTGGCGCTATCCATCGCCGACATACGTGCGCCTTGCTCAGAAGCCGCGTTCTCAAGAAGTCCACGGAAGATCTGCGTCGAGATATTGCGTTTCAGAAGATAATCCAGGATCGCGTCTTCTTCTGGCTCGTACTCGTAAACCGCGTCGCCCAAAGAAGATTTCTCGGATCCGTCGGTTTCGGGGATATGCGCAGGGATCAACTGCAGAGCCGTCGGCTGTTGTGAAATAACCGACTTGAACTCAGAGAAGAACATCGTTGCAACGTCGAACTCGCCGGCCTCAAACATCGCCATGACTTTGTCACCGATTTCGGCGGCCTTTTCGAAACCGACGAACTTCATGCCGCTCATGTCAATGCGTTCAATGATGTGCTGGCCGAAGTCGCGGCGCAGGTTTTCTGCGCCCTTGCGGCCTACCGCAATGATTTTGACCTGCTTGCCTTCACTCAGAAGCTTACGTGCATGCACGCGGACGAGCTTAGCAATGTTGGTGTTGAAACCGCCGCAAAGACCGCGACTCGCCGTCATCATAATGAGCAGATGTACGTCGCTCTTGCCTGTGCCTACGAGCAACGGTGATGCGCTGTTCGTATCTGTCACAGCGCGTGCAAGATTTGCCAGCACCGTGTCCATACGCACAGCGTAAGGCCGTGCGGCTTCGGCCGCCTCCTGCGCACGACGCAGCTTTGCGGCAGCGACCATCTGCATCGCTTTGGTGATTTTGCGCGTGGCCTTCACCGAATTGATGCGATTTCTGAGGTCTTTTAAGCTCGCCATTTCAGACGTTGTTCCCGTATCCGCTCCCGGCATACCGAACCGGGATTTTGCTTTTCGATGAGCCCCTTTCTAAGGGGCCCATCCGCTGGACTTCGCTTTAGACCGAGAAGTTCTTCGTGAAGCTGTCGAGAACGCCGATCAGCTCTTTCTCCGTGCTCTCCGATAGAGCTTTCTCCGACCGAATGGTCTCAAGAATGTTCTTATGATCGGTGCGCAGCGTCGTCAGAAGTTGCTGCTCATATTTGCCGATGGCGTTTACAGGCAAACCGTCCAGATAACCGCGGGTACCCGCGAAAATCACGCAGACCTGTTCTTCCATCTTCAACGGCGAGAACTGCGGCTGCTTGAGGAGCTCGGTGAGGCGGGCGCCGCGTGCAAGAAGTTTTTGCGTAGCGGCGTCGAGGTCGGAACCGAACTGAGCGAAGGCCGCCATTTCGCGGTACTGCGCCAGCTCACCCTTAATCTTACCGGCGACCTGCTTCATGGCCTTGGTCTGGGCCGCCGAACCAACGCGTGACACGGAGAGGCCGACGTTCACGGCGGGACGGATGCCCTGATAGAACAGGTCCGTTTCAAGGAAGATCTGGCCGTCGGTGATGGAGATCACGTTCGTTGGAATGTAGGCCGACACGTCGTTGGCCTGCGTTTCGATCACGGGGAGCGCAGTGAGAGACCCGGCACCATGATCATCACCCATCTTCGCGGCGCGCTCAAGCAGGCGCGAGTGGAGATAGAAGACGTCACCCGGATAAGCTTCACGTCCCGGAGGACGACGCAGCAGCAGGGACATCTGGCGATAAGCAACGGCCTGCTTGGAGAGGTCGTCGTACGCGATAACTGCGTGCATCGCGTTATCGCGGAAATATTCGCCCATCGCGCAGCCGGTGAACGGTGCGAGGTACTGCATCGGCGCCGGATCGGAAGCCGTCGCGGCCACGACGATGGAGTATTCGAGAGCGCCGCGCTCCTCGAGAATCTTGACGAACTGCGCAACGGTCGAACGCTTCTGCCCGACAGCAACGTATACGCAATAGAGCTTCGCGAACTCGTCATCGCCCTCGTTGAGGGGCTTCTGGTTCAGGAAGGTGTCAAGGATGATCGCGGTCTTGCCAGTCTGACGGTCACCAATGATGAGCTCGCGCTGACCACGGCCGACGGGGATCAGAGCGTCGACGGCCTTCAAGCCCGTCGCCATCGGCTCATGCACCGACTTACGCGGCAGAATACCCGGCGCCTTGACGTCCACACGACGACGCTCGGTCGCAACGATCGGGCCTTTGCCGTCGATCGGATTACCCAGAGCGTCAACGACGCGGCCGAGAAGACCCTTACCAACAGGAACCTCTACGATCGCCTGCGTGCGCTTAACGGTCTGGCCTTCTTTAATACTACGGTCGTCACCGAAGATCACGATACCGACGTTGTCGGCTTCGAGGTTCAGCGCCATGCCCTTCGTTCCGTCCTGGAACTCGACCATTTCGCCTGCCTGAACCTGATCGAGGCCGTAGACGCGGGCGATGCCGTCGCCGACGGAGAGAACCTGGCCGATCTCGGAGACCTCAGCCTCCTTGCCGAAGTTCTTGATCTGCTCTTTCAGGATCGAGGAGATCTCTGCGGCCCGGATTTCCATCGATAGACCTCTTGTCTTAGCGTTTCGGTTGCGCACCAAATCTGGTGCAGAGTTCTTTGTATAACTTGGGTCGCACAACGTCCCTTGCGGTCCAGCGTGCGGATTGTTCTGGTGTTTTAGCTCACTGCCTTGAGGCTCACCTTCATTGCGGTGAGCTTCGTGCGCAGTGAGGAGTCTATCATTTTGCTGCCGATCTTTACGATCAGTCCGCCGAGAATCGCCGGTTCAACTCGGGCGTCCAGTTTAACGTCCTTGCCGACCGCGTTCTTGAGCGTTTGCTTCAGCTCAGCCGTCAGTTCATCTGTCAATGCCTGGGCTGTCGTCACCTCAGCTGTGACCTCGCCGCGGCTCTCAGCAGCCAGCGCAGCGAAGATCTTAATCATCTGAGGCACCGCGAACAGCCGTCGATTGTGCGTAATGACCTGAAGGAAATTCTCTGTCAGACCCGAAATGCCCGCTTTTTCAAGTAGCGCAGATAAAGCGCGACTCTGATCTTCGGCGGCAAAGACCGGGCTCGCTACCAAGCGGCGCAGATCTTCACTTTCGGTGAGCAGAGACTCGAACGCCTTTAGATCGGCTTCGATCTGCTCTACGGAACCCTGTTCTTTTGCCAGTTCGAATAATGCACTGGCGTAACGGCCGGGCATACTGGCCGAATTAGTCTGATCTGTTGCCACGTCGATTGCTCTCGTTCGCACTGGGAGGACGAGTTTAAGGCGCGATCGGCGAAGTCCCGGGATACCGGTTCGCTACCCTTATGGTGGGATTATTTGGCCACAACAACGGTCACAGCCGACATTAGCCGGCGTCCCCGTCCGGGCGTCGAGGGGCTGTCTAACACGCAGTTCGCGCATCATCAACGGGGAGATGCGGTCACGAATGACGCAGTTGTGCTTTGCGTTGGTGCATACCCGCTTCCACCTTGGGGAGTTTTGGGGGAGTTGTGGCGAGCTGCGGCGCACTCGCGTGGAGAGCATTGTCGCCTTAAAAACATCCCATCATACGGTCCTACAAAACAGGCGTAGGCTATATTTAAATAGTGTTTTCATAAGGTTCTGCGGAGTTTTATGCGCATTTCATAGCGCGCTGCGTGCGTCTCACGGACGCTCATAAGAAGCTGTAAGGATCGATATCGACGCTCAGGCGGACGTCTCCTTTGATCGGCGGCATCCGCGACAACCAAGCGCGCAGATAATTTTGAATGTCGATGTCGCGACGGGCTTTCGCCAACAAACGCCACCGGTGCCGACCTCTGATTATGGCGATCGGCGCTTCGGTCGGGCCCAAAATGCGAATCTGCTCTGCCGGCGGAGCGCGATGTGCAATGTCTCGGGCAATCATTTCGGCTGCCTGCTTGTCGCGGCTGGAGACAATGAGCGCAGCCAATCGGCCGTAAGGGGGTAAAAGTCCCGCCTGCCGTTGCGCAATTTCCCTTTCAAGGAAGGCTTCACGATCGCCATGGATAATCGCGGCCATCACAGGATGGTCAGGCAGATGAGTTTGGATGAGGCCACGCCCGCGCGCAAAGGCGCGCCCAGCGCGGCCAGTCACCTGATGGAGAAGCTGGAAGGTGCGCTCGCCGGCGCGGGGATCAGCGCCTTGTGCGAGGCCGAGATCGCCATCGACAATCCCTACAAGATTGAGGTCTGGGAAATGGTGGCCCTTCGCGACGAGCTGCGTACCGATGATGATATCGGCCTCGTGCCGCTCGATCCGTTCGATAACCCGGCGCATTTCGGTTAAGCCAGGGATGAGATCGGAGGAAAGTAATTCGATCCGGGCCTCCGGGAAGCGCTCTGCGACTTCTTCGGCCACGCGCTCCACACCCGGACCGCAAGCCGTGAGCTTGTCGGCTTCTCCGCAGCTTGGGCATTTCTCCGGTATTGGAAGAGAAAATCCGCAATGGTGGCAGTTCAGCTTCTTGCGAAAGCGATGCTCGACCAGCCACGCGGTGCACTGCGGGCATTCGAAGCGATGGCCGCATTTCTGGCACAACGTCAGGGGGGCGTAGCCGCGGCGATTTAGAAACAAAAGAGACTGCTGACCCCGCGCCAAGGTCTCAGTTATGCCCTCAACGAGCGGCGGAGCGAGCCAGCGGCCTTTTTCAGGTGGTTCCCGGCGCAGATCGATCGCCTCGATCTCAGGTAATTCAGTACCGGAAAATCGCCCTGGCAACACAACGTGATTATACCGCCCCGTCCGAGCGTTGACGTGGCTCTCAATGGAAGGCGTTGCAGATGCCAGCACAACGGAGAAGCGGCCAAGACTGGCGCGCACCACCGCCATGTCGCGGGCTTGGTAGTGAACGCGATCGTCCTGTTTGAAGCCTCCGTCGTGCTCTTCGTCGACGACAATGAGCCCAAGATCCGTGTAAGGCAGGAACAACGCCGATCGGGCGCCCACGACGACACGGGCTTCTCCCGTCGCCACCCCACGCCAGATGCGGCCCCGCTCGGGGCCTGATAACGCCGAGTGCCATTCCACCGGAGGGCAGCCGAAGCGATCCTGAAAACGGCCCATGAACTGGCTGGTCAGTGCGATTTCCGGAAGCATGATCAGCACTTGGCGCCCACGTTCCAGCGCGCGCGCCACCGCCTCGTAATAAACCTCTGTCTTACCCGAACCCGTGACACCATCGAGGAGGGTCACCGCGAACGTGCCACCGTCGACGGCCGCGCGTAGCGCCATGACGGCGCGTTCCTGATCTTCGCTCAACTCAATGGTGCGGTGATGGGGTTCTGGGATTGGACACCGCTTCTGTGGAATTGCCGCCTCGACAAGACAGCCGGCAGTGATCAGACCATCGACGACACCTGTTGTGCACGCCGCTTCCTGTGCCAACGAGGATTTAGCCCGGATCAGTCCGTCTGAAGCGATGTCGAGTACACGTTGGCGGGCAGGCGTCATCCGCGGAGGCATCGCTGCCCCTTCGACGATTGTGACGCCAAATCGCGGTTTCTGCGGTTCGAAGACCTCCCGCGCGCTCATCATCATGCGGACGACCATGCCGAGCGGCGCCAGCGTGTATCCGGCGATCCATTCGGCGAATCGGAGAGACAAAACAGGCAAAGGCGGCGCATCGAGCGTGCCCGTCACTGCCTTGAGTTTCGCAGGATCAATCGGTTTCGCCGGCGTACCACGTGGTTCGTCCCAGACGATCCCGATGCGCGATTGCGGCCCGAACGGCACAAGGACAAAACTGCCCGGCGGCGGAACGCCCTCGGGCGGCGCCAGGTAGTCGTATGTTTGATCCAATGCGACCGGGAGCAGCACAGGCACGCATTCGCCTTGCCGCGCCTTCACGTCGGGCTGTAGATCAAGAAGATTGGTCAATGCGGCGGCCTTCACCCGGGTTGATCTTGAGCGTTATAGCTCTCGATTTTTTGCCAGTAAGGCCCAACATGGGGCTTTAGCGGCAGCGCTGGCAGGTTAAGCGCGATCGTTAGCTTTGCGCGCGACTCGACTTTGGCGCTCAGCGCATATTTGAGCTACAGAGAAATCCAAGAACTCAAACTAGCCTAGGCTTCGCCATTGGGCGAACCGATGGCAGGGGGAAGATCATGAAATTCTTCGTGGATACTGCCGATCTCAATGAAATCAAAGAACTCGCTGCGACGGGCCTGCTTGATGGCGTGACGACTAATCCGTCGCTCATCGCCAAAGCGGGCGGCGACTTCAAGACAACAATCCGCGAGATCTGCGCCATTGTCCCAGGCCCCGTTTCCGCCGAGGTCGCTGCGACGGATTACGATGGGATGCTGGCAGAAGGCCGAGAACTGGCAAAGATCGCCAAGAACGTTACCATTAAGGTTCCCCTGACACTGGACGGTCTCAAAGCCTGTCGGGCTTTGACCTCTGAAGGTACCCTCGTCAACGTTACTCTGTGCTTTTCAGCCAACCAGGCGCTACTGGCAGCCAAGGCCGGGGCGACATTCGTCTCTCCGTTCATTGGACGGCTCGATGACATTGGCCTCGATGGCATGGCGCTGATCCGTGAGATCCGGCAGATCTATGACAATTACCAGAACTTCTCGACGGATATTCTGGCGGCGTCCATCCGCACGGTGAACCACGTGAAAGAAGCCGCGCTCATCGGCGCCGATGTGGCTACGGTTCCACCGGCCACCCTCAAGGCTCTGGTCAAACATCCCCTGACCGACAAGGGATTGGAACAGTTTCTTGCGGACTGGGCGAAGACAGGACAAACGATCGTTTAGCCCTCCGATCTCGGCCCCACGCTTTAAACGACTAGCCACTCGGTGCACATCATCGCCCAATCGCCCGGAAGGAAACTCTGGGCGTTGGCGATGTAGGCTGGGCCCATTTCCGCCAACAGCTCGGGCTTGTCGGCGAGCCTTTCAACGACGACCCAACGGTTCCACTCCAGCGTGAGGCTCCACATCGGTTCTCCGATGTTGGCGTTGGGAAGGCGGCAATGAAACGTGGGCCGCGGCCTGACGAGACCCGGGGCCAACCGCGCACGTACACGCTTTTCGTCAAGCCACATGAAGAGCGGGAGCAAATCGAGCTCTCGGTTCCGGGTCGGATTATAGTCAATGTAGTCGTCGATGAGATTCGCAGTGTCAGGCCAATAATCGGGATCGAGCACCTTGTAGGCATAGGCCGCGGGAAACGGATCGACGAACGAAAGGAGCCGGCGGGCAAATGCAATCGACATAATGCTCCGCAGCCAGTTGGAGAGCAGGATGTCCGCCTTCAACACACTTAGGATCCAGTGCGGATCGCGGGTCGCGATCTCCGGATTGAACTGGGCGCCGAACGCGTGCAGCAGATTATCGTTCGTTCCCTGCGCGCCTTCCTCCCGCAGCGCCTTGAGGAGGTTTTCAAGTTCCACTAGCTCGTCGAACGCGACCGGCGGACAAACCACCTCGTAAGGAACCACAAGAGAACTGAGATCCCCATACAGTGTCCGCATGGAATCTCGGAAGCCGTCCACGATGGCGGCAAATCCGGTTCCTTGATAGACGCTATCTCCCGGTTGGCGATGCGCGTATTGGCTGTCGAGTTCGACAACGAAGCGACCAAACTTAGAATTCTCAATGCGATAGCGATGGGCGTCGTCACGCTCGACTTTGCCGCCGTAGAGGCCTGAAACACGCGTGGCAACCTTAGCGGCGGCGACGGCTGCAAATTCCAGCTCTACGCCGACGCGGCGTCCTTTTCCTTCGTAATTCAGTTTGCGGGGTGGCAATCTTAACTTTGTAGCGGCAGGTTTCATTGCTCCGACTTGGTTAACGTCGCGATATGGGGCTTCAAAGACGCGGGCGAATCTGATCGTTCTGGCAGAGTCCGCAGTGAGCCGCGCGATTTTACGCTAGGGAGTCTAACGCAGACGGAGGGCTTTTGGTTGTGTCTGGCGACGATGAGTTGTCGCGGCTAGCCGAAGACTGGCTCGAAAGCCTCAGCAATGAGCGCGGGGCTTCAGCGCATACGCTTGCCGCTTACCGTCGTGATCTCGAACAATTCGAACGCTACTTGGCTGGCCGCCTAGGGCGATCACCTGAGCTTGTCGATATCAATCAGCTGACCGCACAAATCGTGCGGGGTTTCATGGCTGCGCGGCGGCGCCAAGGTCTTGGTTCGCGGTCGTTGTCACGGACGATGTCGGCGTTGCGCACTTTCTTCAAATGGCTGGAAGGACGGGAGATCGCGAAGAATCGCGCCGTTCTGCAAGTAGCCATGCCCAAGGTCGGTCATGGCGTGCCCAAACCGCTGACCGTGGAAAAGGCAGGTGCCGTTGTCGACCTCGGAGCCGGTGCTGAAGTCGATTGGGTTCTGGCGCGCGACGCGGCTGTATTGTTACTGTTGTACGGTGCCGGATTACGCATAGGAGAAGCGTTATCGCTGACACGACAGGACGCGCCGGTCAAAGGTCGAGACAGTTTGCGGATCGTCGGGAAGGGCGGCAAGGAACGGCTTGTGCCGATCCTCGAAGTTATTCAAAGTGCTGTCGAACGCTATTTGGAACTGGTGCCTTACAAACTGCCGCCTGATAGTGCCCTATTTGTCGGCGCGAAGGGTGGGCCGCTTTCGCCCCGCATCATCCAGCTTACTGTCAAACGTCTGCGGGAAAGTTTGGGCTTACCTGACACGGCGACACCGCATGCTTTGCGCCATTCCTTCGCGACGCACCTCCTATCTGCAGGCGCCGATCTCCGCCAAATCCAGGAACTGCTCGGGCATGCCTCGCTTTCGACGACGCAAATTTATACCGAAGTCGACCGTGACCGCCTGCTCGCAGTTTATGACGCCGCGCATCCTCGCGCCTGATTTTCCGTTGAATCCCTTAGTCTTCCCAGGCCCCCTTCCGTTGTCCGTCCGGCTTATTCTGTCGTACGGGTGCGATATCTCGTTGCATAGGTAACTTCTGGCGGTTGATCTGCGTTAAAACCCACGCCATAGGGGGGCTGGTTCTCATTTGGGCCCACCTGAAAACCAATTTTTGCTTGTCGTTGCCAGTTAGGGAGTTCCATTGCCATGCCGGCTGTCCGGTTGTTTGCTTTATTGCGTGCGCGCAGCGCTCTTACGCGTGCTGCTGCCGGAGCGCTCGCCGCCATAGGGCTCGTGTTCAACCTCTCCGCATTCGATGCCTCCGCCGCTCTCGCTAACGACAAAGATGCTGGAACCTGTTCAGGGCGGGATATCTTGGCTGACGTACAGGCGCAAGATCCTGCGAGCTTCACGAAGATTATGACTGAGGCGCAGGCTACCGCGAATGATGGTGCCGCGTTGTGGCGTGTTGAACGCGACGGAAAGCCGGATTCCTACCTGTTCGGCACAATCCATCTAACCGACGAACGGATCACCGAGCTTTCCGATGCCGTGAAGAGCGCCATTGGCAAATCTCGTGTGGTCGCGTTGGAAGTCGCTGATATCTCACCGGTCGCGACAATGCAGGCTATCGGGGCAGCTTCCGATTTGGTGCTTTTCGACAATGGCCACCGCCTCGACCAGGTGATCTCTTCCGAAGCTTTCTCGCTGGTCGAGAAAAAGCTGGAAGAAGCTAAGCTGCCGACCGCGATGGCTCACATGTACAAGCCCTGGGTCGTGAGCATGATACTGGCGGTTGGCCCTTGCGAGCGCGAACGGGTCGCAGGGGGCAAGCTCGTCCTCGATATGGTCGTCTCCGCCTATGCGCAGGAAAAGAAGATCCCTGTCGTTGGACTTGAGACGTTACAGTCGCAGCTCGAAGCCGCCGCGGCCGTGCCGATGGACGAGCAGGTTCAGATCTTGCGCGCCAGTCTGGTTCACGCAAGCCGTGCCGATGATCTCCGTGAAACGGTGTTGCGCCTTTATCTCCAGAGAAAGCTAGGAGCGGTGATTCCGCTGCAGCTGTACGTGGCGGCCAAATCCGGTGAAGTGACAGACAATCTTGATGGTTTCCGCGAAGCGTTGATTACCAATCGGAACCGAACGATGCGCACGCGCGCATTGCCTCTCCTGGCAGAGGGCGGCGCGTTTATCGCTGTTGGCGGATTGCATCTCGTCGGCGAAGAGGGGCTTGTGAAGCTCCTGCGTGACGCTGGCTATCGCGTTGTCCCGGTTGAGTGAGGCGCGCCTCGCACCTCAGAGAAACACGATGCGCAGAATGCCGATGGACGCGAGCGCCATCAGGAGGAACAACGCAAACCTACGGAACGCTTCCGGCGTAGTCGACAGATATTGCCGCTGCCCCAGAACAATGCCTGAAATCATGGGGATGAGCAGGATGAGCGCAATCCAGAACGTTGTCGCGCTTATCAGGCCGTTGAGCGACGACAAGCCAACGCCATAAACATACATTGCAAAGAACATCGCAACGAAGACGGCCCGCACTTGGGCCGGCGGGTAGCGCGTCCCCAAAAAGATGACCATTGCGAACAAGCCCCCGATGGAGGCGAGGCCGGATCCAAAGCCCGTCACGAATCCGGTGAATGCGGCAAGAGGCCATGTCATGCTGCGATGGAAGCTGACGCCACGCCAAATCAGAAATGCTGAGACCAGCACGCTCCAAGCCATATAGAAGCGGACCGTATCGGGCTCAAGATGGACGAGCAGATACTGACCTAGGGGCAGGCCGACGGCGCATCCCGCCAGCATGGGCCAGAAATTCGGATAGTCGATATCTTTCCGGACCGAAGGCAGCATGTGAATGCTCGCGACGATCTCGAGCATGAAGAGCGCAGGGACCAGCGTCGCTGGAGGGATCACCAGGGTCCCGCCAGCGATGACGATGGCCGAAAAGCCGAAGCCGGAGTAGCCACGCACGATGCCCGCAACGATGGCTACGGCGACGAGCAGGCCGAGTTGGAGCCCGCTTAGCCCAATGGCGTCCAATAAGGTCGAAATGGCGTTGCCCCGATATCCGTCAAGTGTTTCGCGAGGCGTTGTAGGCCTTTAGGCAACAAAATGCCATTTCTATTTGCGCATCCGCTGATAGACACTGTGAACTATGCGTGAGACCGTATCCTGTCTTGCGCAAGTTTGGCCGTTGGCTCACATGTGAATGGCGCGTTTTTGGACAGCCATGGCGGCCTCCTTGACGGCTTCCGTAAGCGTGGGGTGTGCATGGCACGTGCGCGCCAGATCTTCTGACGAGCCGCCAAATTCCATGATCACAGCCGCTTCGGCGATAAGCTCGCCAACGTGCGGCCCAACCATATGGACGCCGAGTATCCTGTCCGTGTGCGCATCGGCTAGCACTTTGATGAAGCCGTCCGTCGTCCGGTTCACTTTCGCGCGGCCGTTGGCCATGAAGGGGAATTTTCCGACATTGTAGGAGATACCGGCTTCCTTCAGCTCTTCCTCGGTTTTCCCGACAGAAGCGACCTCTGGGTACGTATAGATCACATTGGGAATGACGTCATAGTTGACGTGGCCCGCCTGGCCCGCCAGCAGCTCGGCAAGCGCCACGCCTTCGTCTTCCGCTTTGTGGGCCAGCATCGGCCCTGCGATCACGTCGCCGATAGCGTAGACGCCATCGACATTGGTTGCGAAGTGATCGTCGACGATAATGCGGCGGCGATTGTCTAGTGCGACGCCCAATTCTTCGAGCCCCAATCCCTCGGTGTATGGCACCCGGCCGATTGCAACGAGAACAACGTCTGCTGCAAGTTCCGTTGCATCTCCACCGGCAACCGGCTCAACGCGCACTTTGCAGCCCGACTTGTCTTTCTTGAGGGACGTTACCTTGGCGCCAAGCTGGAAGGTGATGCCCTGTTTGGACAGGATCCTTTGAAACTGCTTCGCTACTTCATTGTCCATTCCCGGCAGGATGCGATCAAGGAATTCAACGACGTGGACCTTAGCACCCAGACGACGCCAGACCGAGCCGAGTTCGAGGCCGATCACACCGGCGCCAACGATGATCATCGTCGACGGGACCTTGCTCAGTTCAAGCGCGCCAGTCGAAGAAACAACGCGCTTTTCATCAATCTCTACGCCCGGCAGCTTTGCGACGTCGGAACCGGTAGCGATTACGATTGCCTTCGTTTCCAACTCGACAACTTCACCCTTTTCCGGCGTTACGCTCACCTTTCCAGGTGCGAGAATACGTCCGGTGCCTGTGTAGGAATCGATTTTGTTCTTCTTCAGAAGGAAGGCAACGCCATCAACGTTGCCCTTGATGCCGTCAGCCTTGAAGGCCAGCATTTTGGCCAGATCCAATTTAGGGCTGACCTCGATCCCCATACCGGCGAAGCCGTGGCCCGCCTCTTCATAGAGTTCGGAGGCATGCAGCAATGCCTTTGACGGAATGCAGCCAACATTGAGGCAGGTGCCGCCATGCGTGGCGCGCTTTTCGACGACCGCCACCTTGAGCCCAAGCTGGGCGGCCCGGATGGCACACACATAGCCTCCCGGACCAGTGCCGATGACGATCAGATCGTAAGGTCCTGCCATTTCGTTTCGCTCCTTCGTCTCAATCTCTTGCGATCACGTGCGGGGCTCCGCGGACTTACAGGTCGAGAACGAAGCGATGCGGGTCTTCAAGGCATTCCTTGACGCGAACCAGGAAGGTCACGGCTTCCTTGCCATCGACGATGCGGTGGTCGTAGGAGAGGGCCAGATACATCATGGGGCGCGCGACGATAGAGCCATCTTTCAGAACGACGGGGCGCTGCTCGACGCGGTGCATACCGAGAATACCGGACTGCGGCGCATTAAGAATCGGCGTCGACATCAACGAACCAAAGACGCCGCCGTTGGTGATCGTAAAGGTGCCCCCCTGCATCTCTTCGATGCCGAGCTGTCCATTACGGGCCTTATGGCCAAATTCGGCAATCTTGCCTTCGATCTGCGCGATCGACATTTTGTCGGCCTCACGGACGACGGGCACGACGAGCCCTCTGTCCGTCCCGACGGCGACACCAATGTGGTAGTAGTCTTTGTAGACCAGATCTTGGCCATCGATCTCCGCGTTGATCGAAGGAATCTCCTTCAAGGCCTGGATACAAGCTTTCGCGAAGAAGCCCATGAAGCCCAGCTTGACACCGTGACGCTTCTCGAAAAGATCCTTGTACTGACTGCGCATCTCCATGACCGCCGACATGTCGACGTCGTTGAAGGTGGTCAGCATAGCAGCGGTGTTCTGTGCATCTTTCAAACGACGGGCGATCGTCTGGCGCAACCTGGTCATCTTAACGCGCTGCTCGCGCTGGTCGTCAACGGGCGCGGATGGCACGCGCAGACCTTGCGACGGAGCGGGTGCGGCTACAGGCACGTAAGATGCCGTCGCTGATGAACTTGGCTGCGCGCGCTGAGCAGAAACAGCCGGGACGTCGTGTTTGAGCACTTGGCCGCGACGACCAGAGCCTTCCACGTCTGTTTTCGACAGGCCTGCTTCTGCCAGCGCCTTTCGAGCTGCTGGAGATGGCGGCATGTCCTCCTTGGAGGAACTCGAGCTTTCGGCAGGGGCTGGTGCTGCAGCGGCTTTTGACGGCTTGGCGGCCGGGGTTGGGCTCGCCTCAGTTCCTTGACCCAAAGTCGCGAGCAAGGCTCCAACTTCGACAGTCTCGCCCTGCTGGATAATGATGTCCGCCAGAACGCCGGTCGAGGGGGCCGGCACCTCTACCGTGACCTTGTCCGTCTCCAGTTCGACAAGAGGCTCGTCGACCTTCACCGGATCGCCCGGCTTCTTAAACCACTGGCCGACCGTGGCTTCGGTAACAGACTCACCCAATGAGGGCACGCGAATCTCGATAGACATCTTCGCCGGACCTTTCGCTTTTCCTAGCAGAAGCGCCTGACAGGCGCCCCCCAAAATGGCTTGCTGCAATATGAGGAGAGCGCTTAAGCGTTCAAAGCCTCTGAGACAAGCGTCTGTTGCTCTGTCTGGTGACGTTTTGCCAATCCGGTGGCCGTCGACGCCGATGCGGGACGCCCGGCATAGATGGCCCGAGAAGCGTTCGCGCCGATATGATCGAGAACCCATTCAAGGTTCGGTTCAATCCAGGTCCATGCTCCCATGTTCTTCGGTTCTTCCTGGCACCAGATGTATTCGGTGGCGTTGGTGAAGCGGCCGAGCTCCTGGATAAGCGTGCGTGCTGGGAACGGATAAAGCTGTTCGACGCGCAGAAGATAGACGTCCTCAAGTCCGGCGGCTTCTCGCTTCTCGTAAAGATCGTAGTAGACCTTGCCCGAGCAGAGAACGACGCGGCGGATCTGGTCGTCCGGCTTAAGCTTGAGACCCGAAGCGTTTCGCATCTGGCGGTCGCAATCGTCCCAAAGAACGCGGTGGAACGTTGTTCCGGTCGCTATCTCCTCCAAGCGGGATTCCACGCGCTTGTGACGGAGGAGCGATTTCGGCGTCATCAGGATCAGCGGCTTGCGGAACTTGCGGTGCAACTGGCGACGCAGGATGTGGAAGTAGTTCGCTGGCGTGGTGCAGTTGGCCACCTGCCAGTTGTCTTCCGCCGAGAGTTGTAGGTATCGCTCGAGTCTGGCCGAAGAGTGCTCAGGGCCCTGACCTTCGTATCCGTGCGGAAGCAGGCAGACGAGGCCTGACATACGCAACCACTTGCGTTCACCTGACGACAGGAACTGATCGAAGATCACCTGCGCGCCGTTGGCGAAGTCGCCAAACTGCGCTTCCCACAAAACAAGCGCGTTGGGCTCAGCCAGCGAAAACCCGTATTCGAAACCTAGTACGGCTTCTTCCGAAAGCATCGAGTTAATAACTTCGAACCGCGCCTGGTCGGCAGAGATGTGCCGTAGGGGCGTGAAACGCTTTTCTGTTTCTTGATGGGTAAGGACGGAGTGACGTTGGGAGAAGGTGCCGCGTTCGCAATCCTGTCCGGACAGACGCACCGGGAAACCTTCAAGAACCAGCGAGCCGAAAGCCAAGTGTTCGGCCATGGCCCAATCGATGCCGACGCCTGAGTCAATCATCTCGCGGCGGCGATCCAACAACCTCTGCACGGTTTTGTGCACGATGAAGTCCGAGGGGATCGTCGTAATACGCCGGCCGATATCACGAAGCGTGTCGATGTCTACGCCCGTCACACCGCGACGAGCTTCGTCCTCGGCGAACCCGATGGATGACCACCGGCCGTCGAGCCAATCCGCCTTGTTTGGCTTATAGGCGTCTGCAGCCGCGAATTCTTCCTCCAGATGCGAGCGGAAGCCCGCGTACATCTGGTCAACATCCGAATCCGCCAGGACGCCTTCCTCGATCAGTTTGTCGGCGTACAGACGCGCGACCGGCGTGTGCGCCTTGATTCGGCGGTACATGCGCGGCTGCGTGAACATCGGCTCATCGGCTTCGTTGTGACCGAACCGCCGGTAGCAGACCATGTCGATGACGACCGGCTTTTGGAATTTCTGCCGGAACTCAGTTGCGATTTTCGCGACGTGAACGACGGCTTCCGGATCATCACCGTTGACGTGGAAGATCGGCGCCTCAACCATCTTGGCCACGTCCGTGCAATAGGGCGAGGACCGCGAGTGCCGCGGGTTGGTCGTGAAGCCGATCTGATTGTTGATGATGAAGTGAACCGAGCCGCCGGTACGGTGCCCCTTCAAACCGGAGAGGCCAAAGCATTCGGCAACGACGCCCTGCCCTGCGAACGCCGCATCACCGTGCAGCAGCAAGGGCATGATCGACGTGCGTTCGTTCGGTGCACAGCCGTGTTGATCCTGCTTCGCGCGTACCTTGCCCAGCACTACAGGATCAACGATCTCCAAGTGAGAGGGGTTCGCCGTCAGCGAGAGGTGAACGTTGTTGCCGTCGAAGGTGCGATCCGACGAGGCGCCGAGGTGATATTTGACGTCACCCGATCCTTCCACGTCGTCCGGCTTGAACGACCCGCCTTTGAATTCATTGAAAATGGCGCGATGGGGTTTCGCCATGACATTGGCGAGAACGTTGAGGCGGCCGCGGTGAGCCATGCCGATAACGATTTCACGAACACCCAACTGGCCGCCGCGCTTGATGATCTGCTCAAGGGCTGGGACCATTGCTTCGCCGCCGTCAAGGCCGAACCGCTTCGTACCGGTGTATTTGACGTCTGCGAACTTTTCGAAGGTCTCAGCTTCGATCAGCTTGTTGAGGATCGCTTTCTTGCCTTCGACGGTGAATCTGATGTCTTTGCGTTCACCCTCAATGCGCCGCTGAATCCACGCCTTCTGCAGGGGATTAGTGATGTGCATGAACTCGTAGCCGATGTGACGGCAATAGGTCCGGCGCAGAATATCGAGAATCTGGCGAATGCTCGCCGTCTCAAGCCCAAGAACGCGATCGATAAAAATCGGACGGTCATAGTCGGCTTCCGTGAAGCCATAGGTTTCAGGCTTCAGTTCGGCGTGCACTCTGCGGTCGGCGAGGTCCAGAGGGTCCAACTCGGCAGCCAAATGGCCCATCACGCGATACGCGCGAATGAGCATGAGAGCGCGAATGGAATCTTGGGTCGCGCGCAGCGAGGCGACCGGTGATAGATCGACGCCCATATGATTTGCGTGGGCGGAGATTTTCCCGTGAAGGGTCCGTTCAACCTGGGCGTAGTCACCGGTCAGTGCAGCAACCAGATCGCCGTTGGACTCGAGTTTGGTGAGGGGCGTCGCCCACGGCGGGTTGCCCGGATCGGATTCTACGACTGACTTGTCTTCCTGGAGGCTTTCAAAAAAGTGCCGCCAAGCGTCAGGCACTGAGCCGGGATTGGCGGCATATTGCGCCTGCAAATCCTCAATATACGCGGCGTTGGCCCCATCCAAGAATGAAGTCAAGAGAAACGACTGGTTAAGTGCCTCGCGCGTCATAGCCGCCCGCCTGTTTGTTAGGCCCACAGTTCGCGGATCGCGTCAGAGCGCGCGATCTCGCAGTTGCATACTCCGACATTACGCCAGATCGAGGACACGCAATCACGCCCGCATCCTCACCCTCCGAGATAGCGCCCAAAAAATTTGGGACACTATGTCTTGATATTAGGCATCGTGTCCGGACATTAAAAGACCTCCGCCGCCACGCAAGACGGCGAAGGTCTAACTGTACTTAGTAGGTTTTGACTAACGGTTTAAGACCGCCGAAAGTGTAGTACCGAGCGAGGCTGGGCTATCGGCCATGGCAATGCCGGCTTCGGTCATCGCTGCGATCTTGTCTTCAGCCTTGCCTTTGCCGCCGGAGATGATCGCGCCGGCGTGGCCCATGCGCCGGCCTGGAGGCGCCGACGCACCGGCAATGAAACCAGCCATGGGTTTGCGCTTGCCTGCCGCTGCTGCCTGCTTGATGAACTCGGCCGCTTCTTCTTCAGCCGAACCGCCGATTTCGCCGATCATAATGATCGAATGGGTGTCGGGGTCGTTGAGGAACATGTCGAGCACGTCGATGAACTCGGTCCCCTTCACTGGGTCGCCGCCGATGCCGACAGCCGTCGATTGGCCGATGCCGGCATCCGTGGTCTGCTTGACCGCTTCGTAGGTCAGGGTTCCTGAACGGGAGACGATCCCGCACGTACCCGCCTTGAAGATGTTGCCAGGCATGATGCCAATCTTGCAGGCATTCGGAGTCAAAACTCCGGGGCAGTTCGGACCAACAAGGCGCGACGCGGAGCCAGATAAGGCGCGTTTCACCTTGACCATGTCCATAACCGGGATGCCCTCGGTGATGCACACGATGAGCGGGATTTCGGCATCAATCGCTTCGAGGATGGCGTCTGCCGCAAACGGCGGCGGCACATAGATGGCAGAGGCCGTTGCGCCGGTCGCCTTTTTGGCATCGATCACGGTGTCATAAAGCGGGATGTCTGCCAGTTCGGCGTCCGGGTGCTTTGTGCCGCCTTTGCCCGGCGTGACGCCACCAACGATCTGGGTGCCGTAGGCGCGCGCTTGCTTAGTATGGAAGGTGCCCTGCGCGCCGGTGAGCCCCTGGCAGATTACCTTGGTTGTCTTATCGATAAGAATGGCCATTGGTGAGCCTTTTATAGAAATCTGATCTCAACTTGGATGCGTGGCGAGAGGTTCACGCGACGGCTTTCACTTCGTCCGTAATCTTTTTGGCAGCATCGGCCAGATCGTCAGCCGGAATGATCTTCAGCCCGGATTCGCTGAGGATCTTCTTGCCGAGATCAACGTTTGTGCCTTCCAAACGGACAACGAGTGGAACTTTGATTTCCATCTCGCGCGCGGCCGCGACGACGCCTTCAGCGATGATGTCACACCGCATGATGCCGCCGAAAATGTTGACCAGAATGCCCTTCACCGCCGGATCGTTGAGAATGATCTTGAACGCGGCTTGCACCTTTTCTTTGGACGCGCCACCGCCAACGTCGAGGAAGTTGGCTGGCTCGGCGCCGTACAGCTTGATGATATCCATCGTGGCCATGGCGAGACCTGCACCGTTGACCATGCAGCCGATGTTGCCATCGAGTTTGACATAAGAGAGATCGTACTTGGAGGCTTCGAGCTCCATCGGATCTTCTTCTGCCAGGTCGCGCATTTCGACAATTTCGGCATGCCGGAAGAGCGCATTGGAATCGAAATCCATCTTGCCATCGAGCGCGATCAAGCTGCCGTCCTTGGTCACGACCAGCGGATTGATTTCGAGCAGGCTCATATCCTTCTCGATGACCATGTTATAAAGTGCATTGACCATCTTAACGCATTGCTTGACCTGATCGCCTTTGAGGCCCAGCGCAAATGCGACTTTACGGCCGTGGAATTGCTGGAAGCCCGAAGCCGGATCTATCGACAGCGTGGTGATGCGTTCAGGCGTATCGTGAGCCACCTTCTCGATGTCCATGCCGCCGTCCTGGCTCACGATGAAGGCGACGCGCGAGGTCGCACGATCGACCAACGCGGAGAGATAAAGTTCGCGCTCAATGGCGGAGCCGTCTTCAATATATAGCCGATTGACTTGGCGCCCGGCTGCGCCCGTCTGTACGGTAACAAGCGTCTTGCCGAGCATCTGATTGGCGAATTCCTTCACCTCATCAATTGACTTGGCGAGACGAACCCCGCCTTTGTCGCCTGCTTCGGCCTCTTTGAACGAACCTTTGCCACGGCCGCCAGCGTGGATCTGGGCTTTTACCACCCAAACCGGGCCGGGCAATTTCTGCGCGGCCGCAACAGCTTCGTCGACTGTAAAGGCAGGATAGCCTGTCGGAGTGGGAACACCGTATTGGCGATATAGTTCTTTGGCCTGATATTCATGAATGTTCATGTTGAGCTTTTCCGCTTGCTGGACGCCTCAAATGCGACGGCCAGTTCCATTGCCATTCCTTGGGGCTGCCCGTTTTTTGGATCAGCTTGGCATACCATATACCAGTGCGCTTCCTGAGCAAGGCGCGATCAACTTAGGTTGTCTATCGCAGCAAAATTCGCTCAGCAGGCGACACATTCCGTTGCCACGGGGGGCTAAAACCAAAACGGCGCACCATTTGGGTGCGCCGTTTGCGATCATCTAGGCGCCGAGCTGCGGTGCAATTTGGTTACAGGCATCGACAAGGCCTTTCACTGATTCGACCGACTTCATGAACATCGCGCGTTCGCCGGAGTTCAGGTCGATTTCAACGATCCGTTCGGCGCCACCTGCGCCGATCACCACCGGAACACCAACGTAAAGTCCTTTGACCCCATATTCGCCGTTCAAGTATGCGGCGCAAGGCAGAACCCGCTTCTTGTCCTTGAGATAGCTGTCAGCCATTTCGATGGCGGATGCGGCTGGAGCGTAAAAAGCCGAGCCGGTCTTCAAGAGTGCAACGATTTCACCACCGCCCTTACGGGTACGGTCCACGATTTCATCGAGGCGTTCCTGCTTGATCCAGCCCATCTTTACAAGGTCAGGGAGGGGAATACCGGAAACGGTGGAGTAGCGGATCAGCGGCACCATGTCGTCGCCGTGACCGCCCAGAACGAAGGCCGACACGTCTTCAACCGATACGTTCAGCTCAGTCGCGAGAAAGTGACGGAAGCGGGAGGCATCCAAAACGCCGGCCATTCCGATGACCATGTTACGTGGCAGACCCGACGCCTTCTGAAGCGCCCAGACCATCGCATCGAGGGGATTGGTGATCGCGATGACCAGAGAGTTCGGTGCATATTTTTTGATGCCTGCGCCAACCTGCTCCATCACCTTGAGATTGATGCCCAGCAGATCGTCGCGGCTCATACCCGGCTTGCGCGGAACACCGGCGGTCACGATGCAAACATCGGCGCCTTCGATATCAGCGTAGGAACTCGTGCCCTTCAATGCGCAATCAAAACCCTCCACGGCTCCGGATTGCGCGATATCGAGCGCCTTGCCGTTGGGAAGTCCCTCGGCGATGTCGAACATCACGACGTCGCCTAGCTCCTTCAAACCGACAAGGTGCGCAAGCGTACCGCCGATCATGCCAGAGCCGATGAGTGCGATTTTGGTGCGCGCCATTGAGCGTTATCTCCTTCAATTTGGAATAAATCTTGGTCTTGTGGATGAATGACGGTGAGCGCGTCCAATTCAGCACACTTTGAGACTGCACTAAAGCTGGGATCCAAAGTGCGACAGATGGCCATCGCCAACACAGACCTGAATAACGGCTCAGGTTTGCTGACGGAAGATCGCCCAAAGTATCTGATGGATGCGTTGGCCGGCGGTTTCCTACCCATAATGTGGACACCGACAGTCCCACTTCGGAGAATCTGAATTCCCGAACGGTAGCCAGAGTTGCGCACAACCCTTTGTAACGCCCGGGGGTTGACGAAGGTTCCCTCGATAGGCGATGCATGTGCACTGCAAGATAAATTTGCCGGCGCGCCTTGCGTGGTAAGGCGGTCAAGCGCGGCCCAAGGGGATCATGAGGTTTAAGGCAAGTAGGGGCAGGAGGGACACGTTGATACGGGGAATCTATTGCGCGCTGGCAAGCTTTATTGCCGCGCATATCTTCTTGGCGCCAGCCGTGCTGGCCGAGGAAGACAACTACAAGCTTCTCAAGCTTCAGGGGCATTTCGCAAGATGGTCTCCAATTCAGTCCAGCGAAACAACGGTCGTCACCTACGCCTTTGCCAATAAGATCGTGCATAGCAAAGATGCCCGCAATTGCGGAGCTATGCAGCCTATGGGCAAGGCGCTCGACCATTCACGTATTTCCATGAGGCAATTCCGCGAGGAATTCACCAAAGCAACGCGCATGTGGGAAGAAGCGGCAAACATTCGCTTTGTTGAGGCGGCTACGCCGCAAGTGGCGAATATTTTGATCGGCGCTCAGGTTAGAGGCATCGGTCGCGCCTTCACAAATGTCGAACTGGCGGCTGACCGCGTATCCCCCGGCACGCGCCAAATAAAACGTTCACTGATCTGCCTCAATCCTGACATGCCGTGGAAAGTTGGGTTCGATGGCGACCTAGCTGCTTATGATCTACGGTACACGCTGGCGCACGAACTCGGTCATGCGATCGGCCTTGATCATCCCAGCGAGCGCGGATCTCTGATGTTCTATAAATATGATGAGACGCAACACGATCTCGCCGTCGGCGACATGGCCGGAGCCGCTCTCATTTATGGTGCGGGGCCGAAATTCGCTAAAGCCAAAGCGGAGACTTTGACACCTACTACCGAACTGGCCGACACCAATTCCGACGGGACCGAGAAAGCGGACGAGCCGTCGTCACGTCGATCCAGTTTTGGACTCGGTGGGAAACCATAACGCGCGATTGCTAACGTTCGTACGGAACTCAGCGAAACAATCAATTGACGTCACTATAAATGCTCCCAGCGGATATTCCGTTGGGAGCATCTTGCGTATCGTAGCGTCAGATTGACATGGAACCCTACTTCGGGATGGGCCGTTCTTTGGAGCAGTTGCCTTTGCAGGCAGCGCTCAGCCGCAGTAAGGCGGTTGAACAGCTCCCAAGGATGTAAAAGAGGTTTATCGCTATGAAAAAGCTCATCACCACGGCCTCGCTACTGGCACTTATGGCTGCAGGCCCTGCTTTCGCGCAGAGCGCGGCTCCAGGCGCTGATCCGGCCAAGCCGTCAATGGGCGACACGCAGAACAAGCCGGCCACTCCTGATAGCGCCATGCCGGGTTCAAGCAACGGTGCTGCTGGCATGGAAGACAAAGCGCCGGGCGCTTCAGCTCAGTCCCCAAGCGCGGAGACCATGAGCAAGTCCACCGCTGATGCAGGCGCCACGACAATCGGTCAGGGCGAGCTTCGTGTCAGCAAGCTGATCGGTTCGTCGGTCCGTAATGGTGCCAATGAATCTATCGGCAACGTGAATGACGTATTGCTGACGAAGGATGGTCAGGTTGAATCCATCATCGTGGGCGTCGGTGGTTTCCTTGGATTGGGTGAAAAGAACGTCGCCCTTCAGTTGTCCGAGTTGAAGATCGACAACACCGACCCCAATAAGCCGATGATCACTGCGGCCGCGACAAGCGACGCACTGGCTGCAGCACCAGAATGGAAGCCGCCCCAGAAGCCGGGTGCCAGCTCCGGAACGAGCCGATAATAAAAGGCAAAATACTCGTTGCTTCGATCGGCCCGGAACTTCTTGTTCCGGGCCGTATTATTTAGTGGGCAGATCCTGCAGCGCCATAGTTCTATAGCGCGCGGACATTTTCAGCCCGCCGGTTTCGCGTTTCGAGATATTGTTCGGTACGCATTTCCATGAGCCGGGAGACCGTTCGCTCAAATAGGTCTGCGCCATCTCCATGCGGATACAGTGCATCAGGCTCGGCCGCCGCTGATGAAATCAACCCCACCTTGTTGTCATAAAGCGCGTCAATCAGATTTATGAAGCGGCGCGCTTCATTGCGCTTGTCTGGAGTCAGAATGGGGATGTCTTCTATTATTAAGGTATGGAAAGCGTGCGCGATCTGAAGATAGTCAAGTGCACCGAGTGGGCGTGCGCACAAGTCGGCAAAACTAAATCGAGCTACGCCCATCGCTGCTGCGGGGACCTCGATTGTTCGCCCCTTGACTTCGATACCCTGAGAAGACGGGTTCGCTACTCCGGTCAGGCGCATCCAAAGAGCATCCAGTTCGGCGCGCGCGACTTCGTCAGCCGGAGAGAAATAAAGCTGACGACCGGCAAGCTTAGCGAGCCGAAAGTCTTTTTGCGCATCGAGGACATGCACCGACATATGATCTTCGATCAAGTCAATGAAAGGTAGGAAAAGCGCGCGATTAAGTCCGTCTTTATATAAGTTCGCTGGCGCTGCGTTGGACGTTGCAACGACGACAACGTTGCGCGCGAAGAGGACGCGAAACAGCCGGCCCAGGATCATCGCGTCGGTAATGTCCGTGACGTGAAGCTCATCGAAACACAAAAGGCCGGCCCTATCGGCAATACGAGATGCAGCAAGCGGGATGGGGTCTCCAGGCTCATCCTTGCGGGCGGCCTGGATCTGCTCATGGGTCTCGGCCATAAATTCGTGAAAGTGAAGACGCGTCTTGGGCGCAAACTCAACATTCTCGAAGAATAGGTCCATTAGCATCGTCTTCCCACGGCCGACGCCGCCATGGATATAGAGCCCCTTTGGCACTTGAGGGGCTGACGACCTTCCAAGGTTCAGCCAGGAGAGAACGCCACGGCGGCGCGCACGATAGAGGCTCAATGCGCGCGCCAATTCGTCGAGCCGCACGACCGCTTCCTGCTGGGCCGGGTCAGCTTCAATTTCATTGTTCGTAATGCGTTGCAGGTATGCGCGCAAAACAGGACCGGAATGCTTAGGTAGTGCTGTCATTCCCTTCCCAGTTCGTGTGCAATACCGCATGCTTCATTTTCGGGTATAGCGCTCATATATAAAGAATACAGGCAGTAAAATCGTCCTATTTCTATTCGAATAAGCCCAAAGAATCGTCCTTGACGCCAGATGAGGCATTATCCCGCCTGTGACTTACAGTCCCGCTATACCTTTGGCGAGGCGACATATGGCAACCGGCCCCCCATCTGCCTTTCACCTGTCGTAATGTTGGGTGCAATACAAGGTGCGCAAAACAGCGTGCCAATTGGACTGCAGATAATCACTCGTCTGCACCAGGCGATTATAGGTCAACCAGAACTGAGGTGATGTCATGAGCGATGACCGGTTCTGGGGAGGAACAATAAGAAAACTGTGGCCGACGGAAGTAGAAAAGTTCCGCGACCATCTACTGCGGCTAGATAAGAGTAGCCGGAGAATGCGTTTCGCCCACGGCGTATCGGACAGTTTCATCGGAGACTACGCGCTCCGCATGAACGATATGGGGGGGATCGTCTACGGCTACATTGTAGACGGGGAAGTCCGCGCAGCAGCCGAACTACGCAAACTCGGGGATGCTTGGGGTACCCAGGCTGAAGCCGCGATATCGGTCGAACCTACCTTTCAAAATAAGGGCCTCGGTTCGGAATTGATGGGTCGTGTCATCCGAGCTGCAAGAAACCGCGGCGTACACCAGCTTGTCTTGAGCTGTCTTTCTGAGAATTCGAAGATGCAGGCAATCGCAAGACACTTCGAAGCCGATCTTAGGTTTGAGTATGGCGAAGTGATTGGAGAGATCATTCCGGAGCAACCCAACTACTTTTCGATCTGGGCGGAAGCCATGGAAGATCGGGTGGGCTACGTCCTTGCCGTGTTGGACTTACAGGCACGCACGCTCGCGGCGGCATAGTTGTTTATCCGTCGGCACGTGCAACCGTTTCAACTAACGTTGCACGAACTGTCTTCGCCGTTATGCATCAGGATAAAGAAATGGGGCGTCGGTGGCGCCCCATTTTCTTTTTGACCGTGATTAGATTTTTCGAGACCGCTTTTCTAAAGTCTTCTCCCTCCACATCACACCGTATCGATTACCCTCATTTGCAAATGCGAAGTGATACGCATCGCTCCTCACTTTGATCATCCTTGCGCAACGCGATTTTCAAATCTGACGAGAGTCAAAAACCGATTCAAAAAACGTCTCGACGTTCCATGATGTTGTCTCGTGCACCTAACTTTTGATCTCGTCGAAACGCGTTACCTATCTAAAAGCCATCAAATTTGAGTCCTTCACGCAACACTTTGAGGGGAAAGAGAGATTATTTCACCCGACAATTCATTTTGCATGTCAACAAATTCCTCGAACTTGCACATGATTTTTTTAGTCCGAAATTGATTCGGGCGGACACCTTAGAGAAACAGAGAAAGAGAGACTACGATGACTGAAAAGATAAAGGCTCCGGCCAAGAGCAAAGCAAAGAAGGCTCCCGCGAAGAAGGCTGCTGCTAAGAGCACGGCTCGCAAGTCAACGAAGACCACGGCGTCTGCTTCGGCTCGCTCCGCAGCTCCGGCTCGCAAGAAAGCTGTTACGGCAAAGGCTCCGGCGAAGAAGGCTGCTGCGAAGAAGCCTGCCGCTAAGAAGCCCGCCGCCAAGAAGACCGCTGCTAAGAAGCCGGCGGCTCGTAAGCCCGCTGCTCGCAAGGCAGCCGTCAAGCCGGCTGCTAAGAAGACCGCTGCTAAGAAGCCTGCAGCTCGCAAGGTTGCGAAGAAGGCAGCCTAACGAAGCGATATTCCGTTGGCTCCGGATGGGCACCGGAGCGTCAACGGTTCGACTTCCCACCAAGAATACCAATGAACGACTTAGAAGGCCGGTTGCAGCGCTAAGGTTGCACCGGTCTAATTTTTTGCGAAACGTGTCGAGAAGAGATATGCGGGCCCACTGTGATATGTAGGCTACGAGGCCTATTAAGCCTCGAATCATAGGTAATTTCTAAACAGCGGGCTTTCGAATTGTATTCGAAAGCCAAACGCCGCACTCGTCATCGCTAAACGCGACGCTCAACCATCAATTTCTTCAGTTCAGCGATGGCTTTGGCTGGATTCAAGCCTTTTGGGCACGCCTGGGTGCAGTTCAAAATGGTGTGGCATCGGTAGAGCCGGAAAGGGTCCTCGATATTGTCCAAACGCTCTCCGGTTGCTTCATCGCGGCTATCGTTGATCCAACGGTAGGCTTGCAGGAGTATCGCTGGGCCGAGATAGCGATCCGAGTTCCACCAATAGCTTGGGCAGGACGCCGAGCAGCACGCACACAGAATACACTCATACAGACCGTCCAGCTTCTCGCGATCGTCCCGCGATTGCTTCCACTCTGTCGGCGGAGTTGGGGTTTCTGTTTTCAACCAGGGCTCAATCGAGCGATGCTGCGCATAGAAGTGGGTCATATCCGGCACCAAGTCCTTGACGACTTGCATGTGCGGCAATGGATAGATCTTGATCGCGCCCTTTACATCGTCGATCGCTTTGAGACAGGCCAGCGTGTTGGTGCCATCAATGTTCATAGAGCAGGAGCCGCAGATGCCTTCGCGGCACGACCTGCGGAACGTCAAGGTCTGATCAATCTCATTCTTGATCTTGATGAGCCCGTCGAGAACCATCGGCCCGCACTGATCCTGGTCAAGCCAGTAGATGTCGATGCGGGGATTTTCCCCGTCATCCGGACTCCACCTATAAATGCGGAACTCTTTCCAGCGCCCCGAGCTTTGGGGTGAGTTCCAAACCTTGCCAGATTTTACCGTCGAATTGCGAGGGAGCGTGAGCTGGACCATTGAGCCGTCAGTTTCTGTTGCACTGCATCTAAAATGGATAAGCAATGACATGCGGCTTCCAGGCAGCCCTGTCAACGCCACTAATGGTCAAGAGCAAGGTGTGTCGTGACGAGAACATGACGCTTGCTGCTTATTCCAAGCGATAGGTCTTCATGTCGCGTACGAGCGACGTCAGGCGCTCCGACACTTCCAACCCGACTTCAACGGTTGTTTTGAGCGTAGCGCGCGACTGGATAAGCTCGTTGAGCTTTTGCTGGCACTCGCCGAACCCGAAAAAGAGCTCTTCCGGCGCGTTGATTTCTCCGTCTTCGACAGCCGACATCACATCAAAGGCATTCTGAGATGCCAGAACCAGCATCGACGCCACGTCATTCACGATTTGTTGGAACACGCGCGCTGAGTCAGGAGATACACGGGCACTGTGCACTCCGAACTTTAGCGGGGAATTCGGTGAAGCGCCTTCACCACAGAAGAGCTTGGGGTGCTTCTGAAACCGCCGGAATATCTCAGTCAGGCCCAGACAACAGGTCTCCAGATCGCGCAGTGCGGTGCCGGCTTTGCGTTTCGGCTTACTGCGATCCGGTGTTTTGTCCTGTGCGGCCCAGTTAATGCTCGCAATAGACGAGACGGCGCCCAAAGCTGCAATTGCAGGCAGTACAATGGAAAAGGGATCTGGTGCGCTGCGCGTGTCGGACGGCGACACTGGAACGCGCGGTGGCTGCCGCGGAGGGATGGCGGCAGGCTTCTTTTTCACGGTATCTCCCCCTGGGCGCACAATTCCCGACAACAAGCTTGCAAGCATAGCGGTAACGCTCCCGTGCCGACTCGGTTTATCGCGCGGATGCTCCTACAGAGCTTCTGTGTCAAGCAAGAGCCACGTTGCCAGCAGCACACATAATCAGGGGATGTCTCGTCCCTGAGGCACGGAGAGGGCAACTCCACAGTTTTCTCACGGGCGGCTCTGACGAATTGGTGAGGCTATCTGAGATCACTGAGTCAGCTGTTTACGCGATCTCTGTCAGTAACCTCGCCGGAAAGTTCCCGCTGCCTTGTTTACCGATCCGGTGGCCATCAGCAATTGCGCTGAGCAGACGGCAAAAGCGGCCATCGCTATGGCATAGGCCAGTATCGAGTGTGACAAGTGGGACTGTGCAACGGCGACAAACGTAGGTGTTGATACGAAAGTCGTGGCGTACATTCCGATGAAGTGCATGGCACTAATCGCCATACCCATTATGACGCCACCTATCATGGTTTCAGCAAGCCCGCGTTTGCCCATCGCAAACCAGAGCGCCGCGCAAGCCGCAAGGACCGCAATCGCTACAGATCCAAGCGTCCCCAACAAATGAAAGGTCAGCCCGCATCCGCGTATGGCAGATACGCCGAGATAGTGCATGCCGGCGATCCCGAGACCAATGAGTGCGCCCCCCGTTAGCGTGCCAGGAAGACCCTTTGGGTTCTGCGACGCGACGAACAACCCTAAACCGCATACTGTGATCGCGAGTAGAAGAGAGGCCACCGTCTCTGTCATATTGTAGGAGATCGCGGTGGGAAACTTAACGGCGAGCATTGCTATGAAGTGCATGGCCCAGATGCTGCCGCCCATGACTGCGGCGCAGTTTATACACTGAGCGATGATTTGGCTCATGGGCTTCCGTTCGTCGAGAAGCCCAAATGTCAGAACGAGCGATGTCCAGGATCCCCAGATGGCAACCGCGATCGATACGCCCACGAGCAACGGGTCATATTCAATTTCCAGCATACGCGTGCCCCAAAAAAATTCGTAGCAGACCCGTTCGTGCAGTTGCTCAGATTAAAGATAATCCGACCTCTTCGTACCATGATTAACATGGTGGGGGCCGTCAAATTTGAGGAAATATCCTGCTCTAATCGCGGAAACGTTGCTGTCTAACCCAGCTGATATACGGGTGCAATTCAAGTTCTACGTAATGCAATTCACAATTGAAGGTTAGTTAGCGAAGAACCGCTAAAATCTTAAGTTATTTCCCATTAAAACTTTCTGCAAATTCAATTATCTATTGCTCACATCCTCACTCCAGATGTGAGCAATTCAGGGCCGGTACTCAGTCCCGTTTTGTTTCTGTAAACACTGGAGGATACCGGCCGAACGAGATCGGCCGGTACATTTGCCCCGCGGCGACGTCAGTAGACGCGCGCTTTCGGCTCGATATACGAGACTTCATTGGTCATGGTGTAGGTGTGGACCGGACGGAAGTCGAGTTTGACCTTACGGGCGTCGAGGTCAGCCCAAGCCAACGTGTGCTTCATCCAGTTGGCGTCATCGCGGTTGGGATAGTCCTCACGCGCGTGCGCACCGCGGCTTTCTTTGCGGTTGGCCGCGGCAGTTACGGTGACGGCCGCCTGGCTGATGAGGTTGTCGTACTCCATCGTCTCAACCAAGTCCGAGTTCCAGACTAGAGATCTGTCGGAGACGCGGATATCGCCTGACTGCTGCCAGATCTCGTCGATCAGATGCACGCCCTCTTCGAGTACCGGACCGTCGCGGAACACCGCGCAGTTAGACTGCATCACCCTCTGCATCTTCAGGCGCAGATCAGCCGTTGGCGTGTCGCCCTTGGCGTAGCGGAAGTGATCCAGACGGGAGAGTGCAAGATCCGCAGAGTCCGCAGGCAGGTCAGCATGGGCACCCGGCTCGACTACATCAGCGCAGCGAAGCCCCGCGGCACGTCCGAACACGACCAAATCGATGAGAGAGTTCGACCCAAGCCGATTTGCGCCATGGACGGAGACGCAAGCCGCCTCGCCGATGGCCATCAGACCTGGGACAATGTAGTCGGGATTGCCATCCTTCAGGGTCAGGACTTCACCGTGATAGTTCGTCGGGATGCCGCCCATGTTGTAGTGCACCGTCGGAATTACCGGGATCGGCTGACGACGCAGATCAACCCCTGCGAAAACCTTCGCGCTTTCGGTAATGCCGGGCAGACGCTCAGCCAAAATCTTCGGATCGAGATGGTCGAGATGCAGGAAGATGTGATCGCCATGCGCCCCGACACCGCGGCCTTCGCGGATTTCAACGGTCATCGAGCGCGAGACGACGTCGCGTGACGCCAGATCCTTCGCGGATGGCGCATAACGCTCCATGAAGCGTTCGCCTTCCGAGTTGGTTAGGTAACCACCCTCGCCGCGCGCGCCTTCGGTGATCAGCACGCCAGCTCCGTATATCCCCGTCGGGTGGAACTGCACGAACTCCATATCCTGCAGCGGCAGGCCAGCGCGCAACACCATAGCGTTGCCGTCACCCGTGCACGTGTGCGCAGAGGTACAGGAGAAGTAGGCGCGGCCATAACCGCCAGTCGCTAAGATTGTTTTCTTCGCGCGGAAACGATGGATCGTGCCGTCGTCTAGCTTTATCGCGATGACGCCGCGGCATGCCCCTTCTTGATCCATGATCAAGTCGATGGCGAAAAATTCGATGAAGAACTCCGCCGAGTGCCGGAGGCTCTGGCCATAAAGCGTGTGAAGCATGGCGTGGCCGGTGCGGTCGGCAGCAGCGCAGGTGCGCTGGGCCGGCGGACCCTCACCGTATTGCGTCGTCATCCCGCCAAAAGGCCGCTGATAAATCTTGCCGGACTCGGTGCGCGAGAACGGCACGCCGTAGTGCTCGAGTTCATAGACAGCATCCGGCGCATGCCGGCAGAGGTATTCAATGGAATCCTGGTCACCAAGCCAATCCGATCCCTTTACGGTATCGTACATGTGCCAGCGCCAATTATCCGGTCCCATGTTTCCGAGCGCGGCTGCAACGCCGCCTTGGGCAGCTACGGTATGCGAGCGCGTCGGAAAGACCTTGGTCACACAGGCCGTTTTCAAGCCCGCCTCGGCGCAACCCAGTGTCGCGCGAAGACCCGCGCCACCCGCGCCGACGACGACGACGTCGTAGGTGTGATCAACGATTTGGTATGCTTTGCCACCCTGGGCTGGTGCCGTCATTGAATCGCCTTTCGTTGAGCCTGTTGCCGATCCCGCCATTGCGTCATGCTCCAAAGCTCAACTTCAGAACTGCCCAGACGCTCGCGGCAGCGATCGTGAATGCAAAAAAGGTATTGAGCATCAACGCCACGACCTTGGCGCCCTCACCATGAACGTAGTCTTCGATGATGACTTGCATACCGATCCGCATGTGAACGACGCCCGAGAGGATCAGCAGCAGCAACAGGAGCGCCACGACAGGTGAAGCCAGTGTTGCCTTCACGGTCGCGTAGTCGGCGCCAATGAGGTGGATGATGAGGCCGACCAGGAACACGGCCAGGAAGAGGTTGGCAACGGCGGTCACACGCTGCAGCCAGAAGTGATCGGCGCCTTCCTTAGCAGAGCCCAGTCTGCGCGCGTTCTTTAGCGGGGTGCGCATGTTCATCGAGAGATCCGCCCTTATCCGAGTAAAAATACGCCGGCCCACACCGCAGCCGTTAGCGCGACGGAACAAACGATGGTGGCCCAGGAGAGGAAGTTGACGGAGGGAATATCCAGGTAGCTTGCCGTGTCCCAGATGAAGTGGCGAATGCCGCCCATCATGTGATGCATGAGCGCCCATGTGTAGCCAAACAGAACGATCCGCCCGAGCCACGTATCGAAGAGCCCGTTGACGAAGTTGAAATAGTCCGGACCGATTGCGGCGGAGACGAGCCACCACGCAAGGAGCAGCGATCCGAAATACAGCGCCGCACCGGTGATGCGATGCAGGATCGACATCACCATGTTGATCAACGGTCGATAGATTTGCAAATGCGGCGATAGGGGACGCTCTATCGCGTTACCACGTATGGTTTTCGCTTCTGCCATAAAGCTCTCCCGCTGCCTTTTTGCTTGTCCGACACAAATTCGTTTAGCGCGACTGTTGCGCTGCGGCAATCAACGTAGCGCCTTGCTGCATCACTTGTCGCAATGGACCTTGGTATGCCAGTCCAGGGTTATCTCGGAATGGCTAGCCAGACGTCCAAATCCAAAATCACACCCTCGTCATAACCGCCTTCGGCTGTTTTGAACGGGAAGTCGGCACACGCACGATTCTTCACTGCCACAAGCCGAGTGCGCAACGCCCCTATGTCGGATCGTCCGGGAAGTTCCGCTTTGTCGAGAACCTCCGACCACGCATAGACCGTGTCGCCTGCGAAGAGTGGCGCAACATGACGGCCCGCGTTGATGGCCGCGAGATGGAACGCGTTGTTGAGCCCGTTGAATGACAGCGCACGGGCTAACGAGATTACGACGCCGCCGTAGATCAGCCGGCGTCCGAAACGGCCCTGGCCTTCGGTGTGCTGATTGAAATGCACTTTAGCGGTGTTTTGGTAGAGGCGCGTTGCGATCTGATGTTCGGCTTCTTCGACCGTCATGCCGTCGACGTGATCGATCTTTTCGCCGACCTCATAGTCACCCCAGCGGAAGGGCGAACCTGAAAGGTTGGTGTCAAAACGACTGACATCGATAGCGGGAACCGCAGCAGCCAAGGCTTCCGGAGCGACGGTTTCGGGTAGTGCCGGTACGACTGCTTCGGGTGCTGGTGAGGCCTCATCCTTTTTGCGGACCATAACCCAGCGCGTGTAGCTGAGCACGGTTTCACCCTTCTCGTCCGCGCCGGTCGAGCGCACGTAAACTGTTCCGGTCTTACCGTTTGAGTTTTCTTTGAGCCCGATCACTTCGGACACCGTCGACAACGTCGTGCCAGGATAGACCGGCTTCTCGAACCGACAGTCGGCATATCCGAGGTTGGCAATCGCGTTCAACGAGATATCGGGAACGGTTTTGCCGAACACGGTGTGGAACACGAGCAGATCATCGAGAGGCGCCGACGGATAACCAATTGTGCGGGCAAAAGCGTCGGATGACTGGACCGCAAACCTCGGTCCGTAAAGACCCATGTAGAGTGCGGCGTCACCGACAGTCAAAGTCCGCGGCGTGGCATGCCGGATGATCTGACCGACATGGAAATCCTCGAAGTAGTTGCCCGGGTTGGTCTTCGTCGTGCTCATGCGTTGTCTTTCATTCTTTTCGCGACGGGCGCTTTCGTCTCCGCATCGTATGCGCCTTCAGAGTCTTCAGTTATTGCCGGGAGATGCCGAAGTCGAGAACTCAGTTTGCCGCCATCTCTTCAATCGCCTCGGCAATAGAAACCGTGCGCTCCGCCATGACCATATGCAGCCGCTCGACCATTTTGCCATCGATGGTGATGACACCCTTCTTCTGGTTCTCCGGCAATGCGAACTCGGAAATGATCCGCCGCGACCACTCGACATCCTTCGGGCTCGGCGAAAAAATCTCATTCGCAATGGCAACCTGGTTGGGGTGGATTAGTGTCTTACCATCCATACCCAAGGTGCGGCCATGTTCTGCTTCGGCGCGAAGTCCCACCTCGTCCCTGAAGTCGTTGTAGACGCCATCAAGCACGTCGAGCCCGTAGGCGCGGGCTGCCACGATGGTCATCGACAGCCACGGCACGACAGCGAAGCGGTCCTTGTAGTCACGGGCGTGCGACTCTTTCAGGAGATCATTCGTTCCCATGACAAGACAGGTGAGGCGATGCTCGCGCTCGATACCCGCCATCGCGATCTCCCGTACGTTGAGGATCGACATCGGCGTTTCCATCATCGCCCACAGCTTGGTTTTGTCCGGCGCATGTGCTGCCGTCACAACCTTCGCCGCGGAAATGATGTCGCCGGGACGGCCCACTTTCGGGACAAGAATGGCGTCTGGGGCCGCAGCGGCGGCAGCAAACAGATCGTCAGCACCCCATGGGGTTTCCAAGGCGTTGACGCGAATAATGATTTCGCGCTTACCATAGCCACCGGCCTTCACAGCCGCGCAAACCTTTTCGCGGGCTTCGAGCTTGGCATCCGGCGCGACGGCGTCTTCCAGATCCAGGATCAGCGCGTCGGCAGGTATTGTTTTGGCTTTTTCCAGGGCACGAGCGTTGGAGCCTGGCATATAGAGGACACTGCGGCGAGGACGGACAGCCATGCGTGGGCCTTTCGAGCGTTCCAGAAGTGTTTTGTATGTGTCGATTTTTGTTGCGCCGCACATTAATCAAGCAACGCCCAAACGCAAATGGACAATACGTAGTAGGACGACCTGCGGCAGTCTGCGTCCTCTGACGAGACCGACAAAGTTGTAAAGACGTACGAAACGAATATCCCGGATAGTGAGCGCGCAATGGCTCAAGTTCTCGCTTTTTCCTCCTACGTCGCTTCCGGCCACGTCGGCCTCGCGGCCGTCGTTCCGGCGCTCCAACGCCTGGGGCACGAGGTGATCGCGCTTCCGAGCGTTGTGCTCTCCAATCATCTGGGGCATGTGCATTGGGCAGGCCGGCCCGTCGCTTTGGAAGATCTGACGGCGATGCTGGAGGCGTTGGAACAAAACGGCCAATTCGCTGATATCGACGCCATTCTGACCGGCTTTCTGCCGACGCCCGAGCACGTCGCGCTCGCTGCGAAGACCGTTCGCCACGTTCGGGACCGCCATGGCGACGTCGCTTATCTCTGCGATCCGGTCTTCGGCGATGAGCCCGAGGGGCACTATATCGGCGTGCCGGCCGCACAGGCCATTGCGTCCGAACTGGTTCCGCTTGCCACGTACGTGACGCCCAACCGGTTTGAGGCAAAGTTCATTTTCGGTGAGGGTTTCGACGACCCGCAAAAAGCGCTTCCGAAAGACTGCCGCTTGCTGGCCGTCACGTCCGCAGAGCTTGCTGGCGATCAACTGCGGACCCGCTGTGTGACCTCGGACCCCGAAGCAGCGTTCGCGTGCGCCGTCCCTTATCGCCCTGTGGTCCCGCATGGAACAGGCGATCTGTTCGCGGCGCTGTTGCTCGGGCATATACTCAATGGATCATCGGAAAGCGACGCGTTCTCGCGCGCTGTCGCTGGCGTGGAAACCGTCATCGCTGCAAGCAACGGGCGTGATGAACTGGCCATCGTCGCGGCGATCGATATGGCGGCGAAAGCTAAGCCATGGCCGTTTGCATAGGGCCTTTCGGAGGGCACCTGATTTGTAATCAGGTGGGCGGGGGTGGTGTTGTTGATTTCATTCCTGCTTACGGCACGTCACGACTTTTGCCAGAAACGCGAGCTCCTGCGCGGCCGGTTTGAGGCCTGCGTCAGTGAACAGCTTGTTCAGATCCTCGATCGCGTAACTGCGGTAGTAGGGCTCGTGGAAGCGGACGGGAAAGGCTTCCAGCAGTCCGTCCCACCCGGGCTTGTCTCCCATCTGCAGACTGTCGAGGAACACGAAAAGGCCCCCGGGCTTAAGAACGCGCGCGATTTCACACGTCACGGTGCGACGAACCTCCGGCGGCAACTCGTGGAACAGAAATGTGCACGTGACGATGTCCTGGCTGGCGTCCGCGCAGGGGATTTGCTCCGCGTTCGTTTCGATCAGAGTCGCCGGGCGTAACCGCCCCATATGCTGGCGGGCTTCTTCCAGATAGGGCCCGCTGAGATCGAGGCCGGTCAATGCCATAGCGGGATAGGCGCGGCGGATTTCTCGAAGCAGTCGTCCCGTTCCGCACGCGACATCGAGGCACGACACACGGCGCTGATCGCGGCCATACATGAATTCCGCGATGGGTCTGAGACTCGCGCGGCGCATGGCGGCGGCGGCACCATAAAACAGGATCTCGACCTGCAAATCATAGAGCTTCGCGGACTCGTCCGTCAGATAGCCGCCCGTCTGATAGTGGAAGTCCTGGGTGAAGTAGTCCGGTAGATCCGCAGTTTTTGCCGCTGCGCTTGCCGTGGATGCATCGCGGGCCTGCCGGCGTTCGGTGGTGCCGGGCAGGTCTGCATACATGGCGCGCAGACGCCGAAAGTGATCCCAAATGCGGGGTTCATCCGTGATTTCGGGGGGGTAGAGCCCAGCGCCCGCCGCCTCCGCGTCCCGGCGCATCAACCCGCGGAGATCTTCAAACAGTTCGTTGCGATCGGGAACGGGCTTGGTCGGCGTGAATTTCGGCGCGGGTGAGAGCTTCCGTGCCTGCCGGCTCATCAGCCAATTGATGCCGCTATACCAAGACACCCGCAAGCTGTTGCCGGCGGTTTGCAAAGCCATAGCGATGGGATCGGCCATCTCTTGGTCTCCGTGTTAGCGCCCGTGTCCAACCGTTTGCCACGGGCACGGCCTGCCGTTATGCCAAGCTTGAACTTTGGCGGACGGCAAACTTGAGAAGCGGATGACAGTTTATCAGCGGATCGTAATTCTGACAGGTGCAGGACTTTCAGCCGAGTCCGGGCTTTCTACCTTTCGCGACAAGGACGGCATCTGGGCCCGGTACGACTATCGCGATGTGGCAACGCCGGAGGGGTTCGCTCGTAATCCGAGCCTTGTCTACGACTTCTATAATCAGCGCCGCCGCGACGGAATGGGCGTCCAACCCAACGCTGCCCACCGAGCCTTGGCGAAGCTTGAGGACGCGTTTCCGGGCGACGTCGTGATCGTCACGCAGAATATCGACGGTTTGCACGAAGCCGCCGGCAGCCGGAACTTGATCCATATGCACGGGCAAATGGCTCAGGCTCTTTGCGCCTTATGTAACGCGCGTTCTCCGTGGGTCGAGGATTTGTCGGCGGATCTTGCATGCTCCGCATGCGCGACGCCGGGCGGCATGCGGCCCGACGTCGTCTGGTTCGGTGAGATGCCTTACGATTTGGACCGGATCGCTGCAGCGCTTTCCAGTTGCGACTTGTTCATTTCGATCGGCACCAGCGGGAATGTCTATCCCGCCGCAGGTTTCGTCGCGGCGGCGCGTGACATCGGTGCGCACACGGTCGAACTCAACCTCGAACCGTCCGAGGGCGCGAGTTTGTTCGCAGAACATGTCCATGGACCGGCGACGGAGGTCGTTCCGGCTTACGTCGACAAATTGCTGTCGGTTTCAGCGTAGCGCGCTAGCGCGTGAACACCGCGACGACCTCAACGTGCGGAGAGTAGAGAAACTGATCGACCGGAATGATGCGGGTCGCGCGGTATCCGCCATCTATGAGGATGCGTGCATCACGAGCCAAGGTTGCCGGATTACACGACACTGCGACAACCGCGGGCACCTTGGACTTCGCAAGCATCTCGGCCTGCGCCTGGGCACCGGCGCGCGGCGGATCGAAAACGGCGAGGTCGAAACCTTCCAGCTCCTTGCGTGAAAGCGGCTCACGCATGAGATCACGGACCTTGGTCTCGATGGGCTTGATGCCTTGGGCGTGACGGCGGGCCTCGTCCAGCGCCTCGATGGCACGCTTGTCGCTGTCGACCGCAAGGACTTTGACCCGAGCAGCGAGCGCAAATGAAAACGCGCCCATACCGCTGAAAAGATCGACCGCACGTTTCGCTCGCTTAGGAAGGGCTTCGACGATCAGGCTCGTCATGGCAGCTTCGGCGTCAGCAGAGGCCTGCAGGAAAACACCCGGCGGTGGAACAACGTGCGCTGCGCCCATTGTGACGAACGGTACGGCTGACTGATAAACCGGATCGCCATTCAAGCTAAAGCGCAGAAGCTTCAGTTCAGCCGCGCCTGCCGCCAGACGTGCTCTTTGGCCTGGTGGGAGTTCGGTGCCAAGGCCATCGACGTCAACAGAAACATCGAAGCCGTTAGAGGCCGCAATGACCGTGACACGCGCCTCGCCCTTACTGGGCACTAACGGCGCGAGAAACGCCTTTAGCTCCGGCAACACCTGGACGATACCCGGATCCACCACGAGGCATTCCGTGAGATCGATCACATCGTGAGAGTTTGCCGCGTGGAACCCCAGCGCAACCTCGCGTCCATCGCGACTCGCCGAGAAAACGGCGCGGCGGCGGGCTCCGTGTCCAACTGCTACCGGATCGGCAACTTCCAGATCGAGGCCCCGCGCGGCGAATGCTCCTGCTACGGTCTCACGTTTCCAGGCGGTGTATTTCTCATAGGCGAGGTGCTGGATGGCGCACCCTCCACAAGCCGTGAAATGCCGGCAAGGGGGAACCACGCGGTCGGGAGAGGCTCGCAACACCTCGACGAGGCGTGCACGTGTGCCCTGTATTTCGGCGCGGATGAGTTCTCCGGGAAGGGCATAGGGGACGAACACCGAGCCAGACGCGCGCTCAGAGACGCCGTCGGCCTGTGCACCCAGTTTCGCGATTTCCAGTTCTTCGATATCACCCATGCCGCGTTGCCCCGAGCAGGAATTCCTTGTTGCCATCGCCTCCGGAAATCGGTGACTCGACGATCCCCGACAAGCGCCACCCCTGTCGGGCTCCGATCCAGGCCGCTATGTCATCGGCAGCTGTCTGACGTTGAACTGAATCGCGCACAATGCCGCCTTTTCCTACAGCTTCGCGCCCAACCTCGAACTGGGGTTTTACGAGCGCGACGAGCCATGCACCGGGCGCTGTCAGATCCAGAACGGCAGGCAACGCTTTCTTCAAAGATATAAAGCTGACATCCGCGACGAGCGCCGTGACAGGTTCCTGCACCGTATCGGCTGTGAGATCGCGTATGTCCGTCGACTCGAGTTTCGTGACGCGCGGATCTTCGCCAAGTTCCTCGTGAAGCTGGTCGCGACCGACGTCAACTGCATAGACCTTCGCCGCTCCGCGTTCCAACAGAACCTGCGTGAAACCGCCGGTCGAAGCGCCAACATCGATCGCGACACATCCCGCCGGATCGAAACCGAACGCGTCGAGGCCCGCGATCAGCTTGAGAGCTCCACGAGATACGTAATGCGCACTGTCGCCCGTTATCGTGATTTCAGTATCTGCGGCGACAGGTTGGCTGGGTTTGGCAGCAGCCTGTCCCGCCACAAAAACCTCCCCGCGCAAAATGAGATCGCGTGCCTGAGCACGGGTCCGCGCCAGTCCGCGCGCGACCAATTCCTGGTCCAATCGCTGACGCATCAGAAAAGGCAGCCTGCGGCGAATAATCCAAGGCCGCGTTGCGTTCCGTGTCGCACGGGACTCCTCATTTCACATTGAGAGGGCTGGCATGCCAATCGCGGGCCCAAAAATGGCTACTTTTCGCCTGTGGCACTTTGCCCGATGGGCCAGATAGCGCTGTCGCTTCACGAGTTAGCATCATTTTTTACTGTTCTCGACAGATGTTCAGGTTTCAGATAACCGGAATTTCCAAATTCACCACAGACCACACAGGAATTGCTAAATGAAGAGCTTTCCGACCTCGCTTGCAGAGAGATTCCAACAATTTAAGACGGGGCAGTTCGAACCCGGCCGTGAGCACTACGAGGACTTGGCTGCACATGGTCAGAATCCGGAAGTCATGGTGGTTTCGTGCAGCGACAGCCGCGTTGCACCCGAAACGCTGTTCAAAGCCGGTCCCGGTGAGATGTTCGTGGTCCGCAACGTTGCCGCGTTGGTTCCGCCGTATGAGACAGGCGGTCATTTCCACGGCGTCAGCGCTGCCCTTGAATTTGGTGTGCTCAACATTCGGGTGAAACACCTTCTCGTCATGGGGCACTCGGGCTGTGGCGGCGTCAAAGCGGCACTTAATCAAAAAGCCGCCCTGGAAACTGAAGCGCGCTTCATCTCCAACTGGATGTCCATGCTCGACGACGCGAAACTCAGGGTGCTAGCCGCCAATCAGGGGCCAGACCGGTCAGCACTGCAGCCGCAGCTCGAAAAGGCGGGTATCCGGACGTCCATCGCTAATCTGCGGACCTTTCCGTTCATCAAGGAACTGGAAGATCGGGGCGAACTGACATTGCATGGCGCCCACTTCGACATTCCAACCGGCACGTTATCAATTCTTGACAACGACACGGTGGAGTTCGTCGAGCTCTAAGGTCCAAACGGGCGCAAGAAGTTCTTCAGCTACCCGGTGCCGTTTTGCGTGCGGCCTCGATCGCGGGAATGACCTCATTCTGCAAACTCGTCTCCGTAATCGGGCCGACGTGCTTGTAGGCAATGGTTCCATCAGGCGCGATGACGAACGTTTCGGGCATGCCATAAACGCCCCACTCAATCGCGCCGCGCCCCTGTGGATCAACACCGACTGCCGTATAGGGATCGCCATAACGGCCTAGAAAACGGCGCGCTGCGTCGGCTTGGTCCTTGTAGTTGACCCCATAAAGCGGCACGCCCGTGCGCGCTGCCAAAGCGACAAGATTTGGGTGCTCAGCTACGCAGGGGACACACCACGACGCCCAGAAGTTGACGACGCGCACTTTGCCCCCGCCGAGATCGCTGCTGGAGAAGCCTGGAACTGGCTTGCCGTCCTTGTTCAAGCCTTCAAGAGGTTCAAATGAGGCTTGTGGAACTGGCTTGCCGATCAGAGCAGAGGGCAATCGGGACGGATCCCCTGAAGTCAGCGCTAAAGCAAACATCACCGTCAAACCCGCGAAGATAATGACCGGCGCCAGAAGCCATCCGAAACGGCGCCGGGGTGTGGGGTTTGGGCTGGTTGATGTACCGGCTTCACTCATGATCGAGCCTTCCACGGGATACGCGCTGAGCCGAACGCCGCCGAACGCCGCGTGCTTCCAGTTCATTTAGCAATCGGCGCTGATGGAAACCGTCGAAGATCAGCCAGACGATCAAGCCGCCGAGCACAATGATTACGGCCGCGTAGGCGGCGATGATGAATGTGGCGTGCGGACCAAAATCCATTTTCTACTCCGCTGCGACCGTTGTTTCGCTGGCGCGTGCCCGATCGACTTCAGCCAGTCGGAGCGATTTGACGCGACGGCGCAGAATTTCATTACGCATCGCTTTCAGGTGCATCGTGAAGAAGAGAAGCGTGAAGCCGATTGCCGAAATCAGCAGGGGTACGAGCTGCGAAATGTGAATTTTGGGTCCATCGGAGCGGAATACGCTGGAAGGCTGGTGCAGCGTGTTCCAGGCCGGAATAGAGATGCCGAGGCTCGGAATATCGAGCCCTTCGACTGAAATCTTGATGAACGGGAGAATAATCACGCCAACCAACGCAAGCACAGCCGTCAACTTGGCAGCGAGCGGTTCATCCTCAATCGAAGATCGTAGGGCAATCAGGCCAAGATAAAGGAAGAAGAGTATCAGCACCGAGGTCAGTCGCGCGTCCCATACCCAATAGGTGCCCCACATGGGTTTGCCCCAAAGAGAGCCCGTGATGAGCGCCAACAGTGTGAAAGCCGCACCGATGGGTGCAGCGGTCTTCGCTGACACATCCGCCAACGGATGCCGAAATACGAGTAGGCCGAAGCTTGAAGCGGCAATAAGTGCATATCCCATCATGCCGAGCCACGCTGCCGGTACGTGGATGTACATAATGTAGATCGTTTTGCCCTGCTGGTAGTCCGGGGGCGCGGTAAAGCCCCGATAAAGGGCGTACGCGATCACCAACACCGAAAGCCCGGCCAGCCACGGCATCAGCGCGCCCGAAAAAGCCATGAACCGCGTCGGATTTGCGAAACGTTGGGTGAACGATTGAGTCTGCATGGGCTCAGATCTAAGGGCTCAACGATTAAAGAGCAAATTGTGCCGGAACAGGCGACAGATCGACGATTTTCGTTAGCAGGCTCTGTGTAGATTGCACAGCCAGTTGCTGATTCACATGAAACAATCGGACACTACTGCATCTGAATGCGCAACGCCGCCGCCGCGGCAATCGGTCCAAGCACCAGGGAGCCCAGTGATAGCGCCGTTAGGATCAACAGGGACGGTACGAACGCATCTGGTGCGACCAGCGCCGAAGAGATGGCCGTGATGCCGTAGATCAGTGTTGGCACATAAAGCGGCAGTACAAGCAGCGCCAGCAACAGACCTCCGCGGCGGGCCCGCAAGGTCAGCGCGGCACCGATTGATCCCAAGAAGCTGATGGCGGGCGTTCCGACCAGCATGGTCAATACGAGTACGCCATAAGCCCCGATATCGAGATTGAGCAGTATCCCGAGAAGCGGCGCGAGCAAGGCGAGCGGAATCCCAGTCGTCAGCCAGTGGGCAAGGGCTTTGATTGCCGCGACCAATTCGAGCGGCAGTTCGCCCAGCGCCATGAGTTCGAGCGAACCATCCTCAAAATCAGTTTCGAAAATTCGACTCAGGGACAGCAGTGCGGCCAACAACAAGGCGATCCACAAAATGCCTGGCGCGATGCGTGAGAGCAGATTGAGATCCGGCCCCAGTCCGAGGGGCAGCATGGCGACCACCAATAAGTAGAAGCCCAACGCCGTCCCGATCGCACCGCCTTCGCGGACCGCCAACTGCAAATCTCGCTTCAACAGGGTCCAGGCCGCCCTCATGACGCTGCCACCCGGCCAAGCCGCAGTTCGCGAGCCGGCTCAAAGCCAAGCGGCAGGTGTGTGGCGGCGATGGCCAAACCACCAGCGGCAACATGCGCATTCACGACATTGGCAAGGTTGGTGGCAGACGCATCGTCGAGGGATGACGTTGGCTCATCGAGTAACCATAGCGGGCGGTGGGCTAAAACCAGGCGCGCGAGGCCCAGCCGTCGTTTCTGCCCGGCAGAGAGATAGCCGGCTGGAATATCCGCCAACGAAAGAAGGTTGAAATCTTCCAGAGCTTTATCAATACGCTCGATATGGCTCATCCGATTGGATTTAGGTGCCAGAAATGCAGCCCAGAACTCTAGATTTTCCGTCACGGTCAGGTTGGATTTGACGCCATTGGCGTGCCCAACAAAGTGCGCCTGTTCGCCTACGGTTTGCTCCGTATCGCCGCCCTTGAGTTCAATCGCTCCCGCCGCAGGGGCTAAAAATCCGGCAATCGCGCGAAGTAGCGTTGTTTTTCCAGCACCATTGGGGCCCGTGAGCAGCAAGACCTCTCCCGCCGTTACTGCGAACGACAGATGCTCACAAAGTGTGCGCTGGCCGCGCTGAAGAACGAGATTTTCGCCGGTTAGCTGCACAAGGTTCGTGGAGGTTTGCTGGATTGTGATGACGGCACCTAGGGTGAACGTATGGCGTCGTCGGAGAATTGAGTCGACTAAATGCTGACGCTAGAGCTCACTTAACGGCCCGCTAGCCGCTGGCTGCCGACCGGAGGAACCTTTATATAGAGGTCCGAACCATCATCCGGCCAGCTTTTTTGCGGCTCGTCGGGATGCACCATGATGTGTGGCGATGCGGTCTGTATGTGCCCACAACGTCGGAGTCTGGAATCGATAGCAGGGGAAAATAGATCTTGAGCGCTGAGATTAAACAATCCATCGACAGTTTCAATTGCCGAAAAAGCCTGAACGTCGGGGGTAAGACTTATACCTATTTCTCCCTGACTGAGGCAGAAAAGAACGGGCTGACGGGAATTTCGCGTCTGCCATTTTCAATGAAGGTTTTGCTTGAAAATCTGCTGCGTCACGAGGACGGGCAGACCGTTAAGAAAAAAGATATCGAGGCGGTCGCTGCTTGGCTTGAGGATAAGGGCAGTGCAGGCGCGGAAATCGGGTATCGCCCGGCGCGCGTTCTCATGCAGGACTTCACTGGCGTTCCCGCGGTTGTCGATCTGGCCGCGATGCGTGATGGGATGACCGCCCTGGGTGGCGATCCAAAGAAGATCAATCCTCTCGTCCCTGTCGACCTGGTGATCGACCACTCAGTGATCGTCGACTCTTACGGCACCGCTCTCGCATTCGAACAAAACGTCGAACTGGAATATGCCCGTAACGGCGAGCGTTATAATTTCCTCAAGTGGGGACAGGGCGCGTTCGACAATTTCCGCGTGGTTCCGCCGGGCACTGGTATCTGTCACCAGGTGAACCTCGAATACCTCGCGCAGACTGTTTGGACCCGCGAACTGCCCAACGGCGAAATCGTCGCTTACCCTGATACGCTCGTTGGCACGGACAGCCATACGACCATGGTCAACGGCCTCGCCGTGCTTGGTTGGGGTGTAGGAGGTATCGAAGCCGAAGCTGCCATGCTCGGTCAGGCCCAATCGATGCTTCTGCCTGAAGTGATCGGTTTCAGGCTTACCGGCAAACTGCCGGAAGGCGTAACCGCCACGGACCTCGTGCTCACGGTCACGCAGATGCTGCGCAAGAAGGGTGTCGTCTCCAAGTTCGTCGAGTTCTATGGCCCGGGCCTCAACAACATGACGCTGGCGGATCGCGCGACGATCGCCAACATGGCGCCGGAGTATGGCGCCACCTGTGGATTCTTCCCTGTCGATGGCGAGACGCTCAACTATCTTCGCATGTCGGGACGCACTGAAGAGCGCATCGCGCTCGTCGAGGCCTACACGAGGGAGCAAGGCCTGTTCCGGGAACGTGATGCGGCAGATCCTGTCTTCACCGACACGCTGTCTCTTGATCTCGGCGATATCGTACCTTCTCTTGCCGGTCCGAAGCGTCCCGAAGGCCGCATTGCGCTCTCCGACGTCAAGAACGGTTTCGCGGATGCTCTGGCAAGCGAATACAAGCGTCCAGGCGAGCTAGACCGTCGCGTCACCGTTGCAGGTGAGGATTACACTGTCGGCCACGGCGACGTGGTGATCGCAGCTATCACGAGCTGCACCAATACGTCGAACCCAAGCGTTCTCATCGCAGCCGGTCTCGTGGCTCGCAACGCCGTTGAAAAAGGGCTGAGCGTTGCTCCGTGGGTCAAAACCTCGCTGGCACCGGGAAGCCAAGTCGTTGCGGCTTATCTCGATAAGTCTGGACTCCAGCCCTACCTCGACAAACTCGGCTTCAACCTTGTTGGCTTCGGGTGCACCACGTGCATCGGTAACTCCGGACCGCTCGCTGCACCCATTTCGAACGCGATCAATGAGAACGGGGTCGTCGCGGCGGCCGTCTTGTCCGGGAACCGCAACTTCGAAGGTCGCGTCAGCCCCGACGTCCAAGCGAACTACCTCGCCTCGCCACCGCTGGTCGTGGCCTATGCTCTCGCCGGCAGCGTTCAAAAGAACCTCGCCGAGGAGCCGCTAGGTACTGGGTCAGACGGTGAACCCGTTTATCTGCGAGACATCTGGCCGACGAGCCATGAAATCCAGGACGTCATCAGCAAGAACGTCACGCGTGAGATGTTCGAGAGCAAATATGCCGACGTCTTCAAGGGCGATGAACATTGGCAGGGCATCGCCACCAGCACCGGTACGACCTACGATTGGGACGGGGACAGCACTTACGTGCGCAATCCCCCTTACTTCCAAGGCATCACGCCGCAACCCGAACCGGTTCAGGACATCAAAGGCGCGCGAATTCTCGGCTTGTTCGGCGACAAGATCACCACAGACCATATTTCGCCAGCCGGCTCGATTAAGAAAGACAGCCCGGCGGGCGCTTATCTTCTCGAGTACCAGGTGCGGCCAGCCGACTTTAACCAGTACGGTACGCGTCGCGGCAACCACGAAGTGATGATGCGCGGTACGTTTGCGAACATCCGCATCAAGAACTTCATGTTGGAAGCTACCGAAGGAGGTGTCCGCGAAGGCGGCTTCAGCGTTCACTATCCGTCCGGCGACGTTATGTCGATCTATGACGTGGCGATGCGTTATGCGCAGGAGTCGGTACCCTTGGTGGTCATGGCTGGTGTGGAATACGGCAACGGCTCGTCCCGTGACTGGGCTGCCAAGGGCACAAAGCTGCTCGGTGTTCGGGCGGTCATCGCGCAGTCTTACGAACGTATCCACCGCTCCAACCTCGTCGGAATGGGTGTATTGCCGTTTACGTTCGCTGCTGGGCAATCGTGGCGCTCACTCGGTCTTAAGGGTGACGAAACCGTTACCATTGAGGGCCTCACGGACGTCAGACCGCGCCAGGAAATGAATGCGCGCGTGACCGCAAGCGACGGTAGCACGCAGGACGTACCCATCCTTTGCCGCATCGATACACTCGACGAACTCGAATATGTGCGGCACGGCGGCATTCTTAACTACGTACTACGCAATCTTGCCAAAGCTGCTTAAGCTTTAGGAATCTTCGGCACCGCATCGATAAGAAGCGGTGCCGATTTGTTTAACTCTAAGGATTTATAACGACCCGCTTGTATTCCGATCTGTACTGACCCGTGAGCGTCACCCATTCGTTACTTTTCATTGAAGGGCGCACTGCCAATAGTGGCCTCAGATCCTTAGAGCAAGTTTAGAGAGGGGTTCTGATTTTGATGCGTTCGCGACAGACATCGTTCGCGTATGTCGGTCTCAGTGTTCTGATGACAGCCTCGTTGGGCGGTCCGGTACGTGCTGAACCAAAGACGGCAGCGGTTGTCGGCGTCGTGGAGTTGTTCACGAGCCAGGGTTGTTCGTCCTGCCCGCCCGCAGACAAACTCCTCAAAACCTACGTTGACCGGCCGGAGGTCATCGCACTGACCTTACCTGTCGACTATTGGGACTATCTTGGCTGGAAGGACACGTTCTCAAATCCGCGTAACACTCAGCGACAACGCGATTATGCGGTCGCGCGAGGCGACGGTGCCGTTTATACGCCTCAGGTTGTCGTTAATGGCCGGATGCATGTGGTCGGATCAAAGCAGCATGAGATCGACCGAGCGCTTAACAAGCTTAAAGATCAGTCGCCATTTACCGTCCCGGTGCGAATGGTGAGCGATGGCGATGCCCTAGTCATAAGCATTGGGTCCGCGAAAGATGGCAATCCGGTGAGCGACGCGACGGTATGGCTCGCTGTCGTTCAAAAGAAGGGCGAGGTCGAGGTCGGCCGAGGCGAGAATTCTGGACGCAATCTGACGTATTTCAATGTTGTACGTGAAATGTCGGCGGTGGGCATGTGGAATGGCGAGCCCGATGAAATTCGGCTTTCACGCAAGTCCGTTCTTTGGCGACAGACAGAGCGCTGCGTGGCGCTTGTTCAAAAGGGCCCAGGTGGTCCTATCCTCGGGGCGGCTCAGTGGCCTGAAAAATAGTCCGGCTGGTAGGGTTCCGTCCGTGAGCAACCGCTCGGCAGACCAGATCCGATAATCATCGCGTGTTCCGGCTGTAACAGCTCAGGCCAAGCGCTCCGTATAGGGTTGATCCTCAAGCCAGAGGTGTTGGGCTGCATCCCGGTGGAACCCTAAGAGGAAATTTTCGATCTCCTTTGAACCTTTTGTGCGCACGGCGCGACACATCAGTGTCCCTAGCGCACGTGAGGCCCGTTATGTCGTTTACAGCTCCCGTCTCTTCATCCGCTGAGCGCCTCATGCGCGTCGAACAAGCGCTGGCCGAAACCCAGGCCGTCCTTGCAAAGATCCTGCCCGATTTCGTTATTGAACGTCTTAAAGCAGCCCCCGGCCAGCCGATCATCGATACTTACGATAATGCGTCTGTACTGTTTGCTGATATCACGGGGTTTGTCGGTATCTCGAAGCGACTTGGTGGGGAACGGACGGTTAAACTCCTCAATCAGTTGATCCGGGAATTTGATGAGCTCGCGACGCTGCATGGCGTCGAAAAAATAAAAACGATGGGTGATGGCTATATGGCGGTCTCGGGCGTACCCCGGACATCAGCAGACCACTGCCAACGGCTCGCACGCCTAGCCCTCGACATGCAGACCGCCGCAGAACGCGCTAGCAAACGGACGGGCGTGACTATCAAACTGCGCATCGGTATTGCGGCGGGGCCCGTGATGGCCGGTGTCATCGGTTTCAATAAGTTCGCCTACGATATCTGGGGCGATACTGTGAACCACGCATCGCGGCTCGAAAAAATGGCTCCGTCCGGTCAAATCCTTTTGTCCGAAGAAGCCAACAAGCAGCTCGGTTCATCGTTCTTCACACGTGCGCGAGGAAGCACCCAGATACGCGGCCTGGGCAAACGACAGACTTGGGTTCTGGATGGCGAAGGCGCGCTGCACTGAGATGCCTATGAACAGCGCGCCCTGCCCTTTAAGATCCTGACGATCTCCGCCTTCATAAGATCAGCCGACAGATTCGGTGTTCACCAAACCGCGCTTTTCAAGCAGACCATCGATCTCAGGCGGGCGGCCCCGGAAATCGATGTAGGCTTGATGCGGATCCTGGGAGTTGCCTGCGGCGTAGATCGCCGATTTCAGGCGGGCGGCAACATCAGGGTTGTAGATGTCGCCGGTTTCCTTGAACGCTGCGAAAGCGTCTGCATCCATGACCTCAGACCACAGGTAGCTGTAGTAGCCTGCGGCATAGCCCCCGGTGATGTGTGTGAAGTGCGGAAGGCGATGGCGCATGACGATCTCGCCCGGCATACCGATGCGGTCCAATGCATCACGCTCGAATTCGGCGGGCTGGAATAAGCCCTGTTCCTCTAGCGCGTGCATTTCGAGATCCAGCAATGCGCAGGCCGTGTATTCGACTGTCGCGAAGCCCTGATTGAACTGCTGTGCTGCTTTCAATTTGTCGATCAGAGACTGCGGCATGGGCTCGCCGGTTTGATAGTGCAAAGCGAACCGGCCCAGAACCTCAGGCTCGCCAAACCAATGCTCATAGAGCTGCGAGGGCAGTTCAACAAAGTCACGCGCGACTTTGGTGCCTGCCACCGATGGATACGTGACGTCAGACAGCATCCCGTGCAGGCCGTGGCCAAACTCATGGAAGAGCGTGCGGGCATCGTCCATGGAGATCAGCGTTGGTTCGTCATCGGAGCCGCGCGAGAAATTCATTACATTGACAATGATCGGCCGAACCGGCTCGCCGTCCAACTTGTGGCTCGCCCGTAGATCCGTCATCCAGGCGCCCGAACGCTTGCCCGATCGCGCAAAATAATCCGCCATGAAGATTGCAACATGGAGACCGTCTTTATCGGTGACCTCGAAGACGCGCACGTCGGGGTGAAAACGCGGAGCATCCGGCAGCTCTGTGAACTTCAAACCAAACAGACGGCCAGCCGTGTCGAAGGCGGCGGCGATAACGTTGTCGAGCTTGAGGTATGCGCGTAGTTCGCCCTCATCCAAGTCATAGCGGACTTTGCGTTCACGCTCGGCATAGTAGCGCCAGTCCCATGGCTGAATGGCAAAATTACCGCCTTCGGATCGTGCGCGTTCGGCGAGTGCGTCGCGCTCTTCCATCGCGCGCTTCTTGGCTGCAGGCCACACGCGGTCCAACAGACCGCGCACCGCTTCTGGCGATTTCGCCATGGTATCGGCGAGCACGTAGTCAGCGAAACTTGGATAACCCTTAAGCCGAGCTATTTCGGTGCGCAGACGAACGATCTCCGCCAACGTCTCGCTATTGTCCGTCGCTCCACCGCCGGCACCACGATCGATCCACGCGCGAAATGCGGCTTCGCGCAAATCGCGGCGATCCGAAAACGTCAAGAAGCCTTCGACGCTGGATCTGCCAAGGGTAATAGCGTGGGCATTGTCTCCAGCGAGGCCCAAATCCTTTGCGGCACGGCGCGCGTTCGCTCTTGCCATGGGGGGCAGACCAGCCAGATCTTCATCACTCATCAGAGGCAGATGCCAAGACTGCTCATCGGCGAGGACATTTTGGTTGAACTGGGTGGCGAGCTCAGCGAGGCGGCGATCGATTTGCGCAACGCGTTCTCGCTCTTTCGATCCGAGAGCTGCGCCCGCGCGTATGAACCACGTATTGTAACGATCTAGCACACGCGCTTCTTCGGGCGTCAGATCGAGTTCGGCCCTCGCGTCATAGAGCGCCTTAATCCGCTCATACAGCTTGCTGTTCAGGAATATCGTGCTGCTATGGGCCGCAAGCGCAGGGGCAATGTCGCGTTCGATCGCCTGCAGATCCGGCGTGGCGCAAGTACTGACCTGATTGAAAAAGACGTCGGCGACGCGTTCGAGCGGCAGGAAGCTGCGATCCATGGCAGCAATAGTATTGGCAAACGTTGGTGCCTCTGGATTTTCTGCAATCGTCCGGACGTCTTCTGCGTGCGCGTGCATGGCCGCTTCAAATGCCGGAGCAAAATGGCGTGGCTCGATTTCCGAGAATGGCGGCAGGCCGAAGGGTGTGGTCCAGGTTTTCAGAAGAGGATTGTCGTTCTGATCGCGGTTGATTGCGGACGCAGCCAAGCTGCCCGTGCCGTTCGTGGCTGAACTCATTCGCCGAATTCCCTGTGTCGGATCACTACGTCGGCTCCGCTCAAGAGCCGATTGCCGGATACTCATATAGGAGTGCGCCACGCGGATGGCCACTTCGGAAAAATAAGGAGGGGCGGCCAGAAAGTAGAAAGGGCCGGTTGGGGGAACCGGCCTTTCTTTTTGGGAATGGGCAACTAGGAGAGACGTTGCCATCAGGTCCGATCCGGCGAGTAAACTCCGGGGGCTGGGGGGCTGAGAGTTCCGAAGCCGTATCCCGCGGATCGAACCCAGAGGCAACGGTTGATAATGTGCCCTTGATTTGCGGCCTCAGATTGGCCGGTCCGCGACGTGAATCTGACCAATAAAAGGTCATTCCGTGTGCGAATCCTCCGAGATGCGGCTAGCCAGAACGTCCCTTTGAGAGGCTGCTTCAATACTTGCAATAGGCTCGTAATACGGCGATCATGACTACTCTGTGACAAGGGAGGCGCGTTTTGAGCGATTCAGAACCGATAACAATCCTCCGCCCGCGTGCGAACGATGCAGCCGCTGGTGCCATCGCCGCCGGGCCCGACAAGGTTCCCCCGACGACCTGTTTCAATCGACACGAATTGAGAGAAATACTCGCGGTTTACGGCCGTAAGGTCGCTGCCGGTGAGTGGCGAGACTATGCGATCGACATGAATCGCGAGAAGGCGGTCTTCTCTATCTTCCGCAAAGCTAGCGAGTGGCCACTCCTCCGCATCGAAAAGGTTCCGAAGCTGGCACGCAAGCAGGGTGCGTATAGCGTTATCGCGGCCACCGGTGTGATTTTGAAGCGCGGACACGATCTGCGACGCGTTCTCGATGTTCTGGAAACGAACCGCATGCGCGTCGTGCGCTGAGCTGATTCTCGAACACGTTTCGAGAGGTACAACACAGAAAGGGCCCCGACTAATGTCGGAGCCCTTCTTTTGTTTCGGTGTAATTGGTAGCTTATGCCGCTTATTCGCGATTGCCGAAGAGCTGGAGCAGCATCATGAACATGTTGATGAAGTCCAGGTAAAGGCTGAGCGCGCCCATGATGGCAGCCTTCGCGACCATCGTAGAGTCGTGACGGATAGCGAGGTACTCGTCCTTGATGCGCTGCGTGTCATAGGCCGTCAGACCTGCGAAGACGAGAACGCCGATAACAGAGATGGCGAAAGCCAAGGCGCTCGACTGCAGGAACCAGTTGACGATCGCGGCAATGATGATGCCGACAACGCCCATGATCAGGAATGAGCCCCAACCACTCAAGTCACGCTTGGTCATGTAACCCCAAGCGCTGAGGCTGGCAAAAGCTGCTGCTGTGACGAAGAACACCTGCGTGATCGACTGGCCGGTGAAGACCAGGAAGATCGAGGAGAGCGACACGCCCATAATGGCTGCGAACGCCCAGAACGTCATCTGCGCGGCGCCGATGCTCATCTTTTGAATGCGAAAGCCAAGGAAGAAGACAAAAGCCAGCGGCGCCAGCATTACGACCCACTTCAACGGCGAGGCATAAAGAGCCGTACCGAACTCTGTGAGGCCTGCGACTTTGCCATCAGCCCCCGTGACAACGGCTAGGGTGTAGACCAGGTAAGCAACTACGCCGGTCAGGCCAACGCCAGCCGCCATGTAGTTGTACACACCCAGCATGTAAGAGCGCAGCCCTTCGTCTACGGCCGCGCCTGTTCGCGTCGTAGCGGTCGCTGCCTGTGCATACCTGTTTTCGTATTCGGTCATCTGTTAATTCCCTATGGCCGGTGCGAGTATTATTTTTCGGCTTGCGATTGGAATATGTCGTGTTCCGCTCGCCGTTTCAAGGAGCCGAAAGAGTATTTTTGCAGTTTGACTTAGTGATCGAATTACGGATCGGCAAGGTATATTTCACGACCTCAGTGCTATTGAGACCTTAAATAGGGCACAGGTCGTGCCCGCAAGACTTGCCAAGTCCCCAGACCGCCGAAAATCAGAATTAAGCCCAATGCGAGCCCAATAGCTTCCAAAACTGCCTGGAACGAGAAGAAAAACGGCACATCGATCACTTGGCTGAGTGCCAATTCCGCCGACATCGTGCCAAGCACAATAGCAAATCCTGCTGTCAATAGACCGAGCAGCATATACTCTATCGCATGAGCGAGCAGGATCCGACGGCGCGTGGCGCCCAACGCCTTAAGAATCACCGCCTCTAGAATGCGGCGACGTTGCGCTGTAGCCAGAGAGCCTGCGAGTACGAGAGCGCCTGCCAATAGAGTAACACCACTCGCGATACGGATCGCGGTGATGATCTTTTCGAAGACGTCGTTAAATGCCGTGATGGCATCACGAACTCGGATGACGGTGGTTGTCGGGAACGACTGCGCTACCGATTTGGCCAACGCGGCTTCCTGCTTGATGTCGACATTGTCGGGCAACGCAATCGTCGCAAGCATGTTGTTTGGCGCGCCAGCCAGCGTGTTTGGGGAAAACACCATCACAAAATTGATTGAGAGACTGTCCCAATCCAGTTCGCGCAGGTTTGCAATACGGGCTGTGATGTTGCGGCCCAAGACGTTGACCGTAACTGTATCGCCGATGCTCAAGTTCAAGAGCTTCGCAAGGTCGGCTTCAAAGGAGACAAGCGGCTCTCCGCTATAATCAGCTGGCCACCATTCACCCGCCGTTACACGCGAACCGTCCGGGACTTCTGTGGAATAGGTGATGCCGCGATCACCGCGCAAAACCCACTCCGCATCCGGTGGCGCCTTGATGCTTTCTACAGGACGGTCGCCGAGTTTGATCAGCCGGCCGCGCAGCATCGGTGCTTCCTTGACCCTGGCGCTGGGTACTTTAGCTAGAATGTTGTCGCGAAAAGTAGAGATTTCGGTCTTGGGAATATCCAGCACAAAATAGTCGGGTGCATTTTCAGGAAGCTTTCCGTTCAATTCCTCGACCAATGAGGCATCAGTCAGTGCCACTGCTACGAGTAATGAAAGTCCCGCTCCAAGAGAAAGAATAATCGATCGGGTCAATCCGCCAGGACTTCCGATATTCCCAATCGCAATTGCCAATTCCGGCAATTTTGATCGGGGAATTTTCCCTGCCGCCCATGTTACGGCTAAGCCGAGCGCATAAAAAACCAACAAAACAACAACCAACGCAGCGCAAAAATAAATTGCGATTTTGGACGTGTCCGCGCTCAAGATCGCAATAACGGCGAGTGCCAGCGCCAGTCCGCCCGTCGCGATCATGATGGCGAGGCTCGGCAGTCCACCCGTGTTGCCCACCTCATCGCGGAACAGGACAGCCGGAGAAATCTGTTCGGCACGACCCAACGGCCAGATTGAAAATAGAAGGGAGACCAGCAAGCCATAGCCCGCAGCAGCCGCAAGGCTCATGGGTGAGACCGTGAGTTCCGTGGGTAACGGTAGCAAGTGCCCGTATTGTGCCTGGAGCACAGCGGGAATCAGGGTGCCGGCAACCAGCCCAATGGCGATGCCGATTGCGGCGATAGCCAGGATTTGCGCCAGAAAGGCCGCAAAGATTTGACGGCTCGTGGCACCTATCGCCCGCATCGTCGCGATGGTGCGGCGTCTGCGGTCCACAAATTGAGCGACCGCATTGGCAATACCGACGCCGCCCACAATTAAAGCGGCCAAGCCGAGGAGCGTCAGGAATTGCCTCAGCCGATCCAATGTCTTGCGGATCTCTGGCGACGGATCACGTCGATCCCCTATCGTAAAGCCGCCATTCGATAGTCCTGCCTTGAGTGCTTCGTGCGCGTCCAGTAGGTCTTTCGGTGTTTCACGATCCGGGCCCAGCGCCAGGGCGTAGCGCCATCGCACCAGGGCACCGGGTTGTATGAGGCCGGTATTCTGCAATGTCGCGATGGACACAAGTACGCGCGGCCCGTACGTGAGGCGATCGACTAGTCCTTCGGGCTCTTTCTCAATGAAAGCGCGAATCTCAAGTTGCGCTTGGCCCACCGTAATCTTGTCGCCGACTTTCAGCCCAAGTCGTTCGAGCAGGATGGGTTCCACGGCGGCGCCATTGTCGCGCAATACATCTGGAAGAGATGCACCTCCGCTAAGCTCAAGACGTCCCGCTAGCGGATAGGCTCCATCGACGCTCTTGAGCTCCGCAAGCATCTGATCGCTGCCATCGGGCAATTTCGCCATGATCCGCATTGTCGCGGTTTCGCTGATCTTACCCACCCCATCAAGGATCGCACGTTCCTCGGCATTCGCACGCGTGTGCATCCTGGAGATGGCGATGTCGCCGCCCAAGATCGTGCGGCCATGGCGCTCAAGACCCAGATTGAGCGAGTCCGCCAGCGTTCCAACGCCCGTGATCACCATGACACCCAGCGCGACGCACAGCATGAAGATAATGAAGCCATCGAACCCAGCGCGCATCTGTCGGCCAGCCAAGCGCAGCGGCAGCGGAAGAACCGAACGCCGTTCACGATTGGTGGATTGCGCCACTTCGACTGCCGTCATGCTGTTTCCTTCGCCGCAGAGGCAACACTTGAGCCGGCCATGCTCAGGCCGCGTCCTTCAGATCATCCGCGGAAATGATGCCATCGGTCATGCGGAGAGTACGCTGGCAGCGTTCGGCCAATCGTTCGTCATGAGTCACCAGGATGAGGGTGGCGTCGGAACGACCGTGCAGTCCAAAGAGAAGCTCGATGACGTGCCGTCCGGTTTCGCCATCCAGATTTCCGGTCGGCTCGTCAGCGAGAATCAAGCGGGGCTTGGTGGATAAAGCGCGGGCCAACGCGACGCGTTGTTGCTCACCACCGGACAACTCGGCTGGAAAATGCTGCAGGCGAGACCCAAGTCCAACTTCACCCAATAACTCGCGGGCACGGGAGGCCGCATCAGGCGATCCCTGGAATTCGAGCGGGAGTGCAACATTCTCAAGCGCCGTCATCGTCGGAACGAGGTGGAAGGATTGGAAAACGATGCCGATTTCAGTGCCGCGCAGACGCGCGCGCTCGTCTTCGTCGAGTTTGGAAAGATCCTGCCCCGACACGACGACGCGACCACTGGTCGCGCGTTCGAGGCCGGCTAGTACCATCAGCAGCGATGTCTTGCCAGATCCGGACGGCCCCAGGATTGCCACAGATTGGCCCGGTGTCAGATCCAGCGTGATGCCGCGGAGGATTTCGACAGCACCGGCGCGACTGGTCAGACTGAGACGAACGTTGTCCAATGAGACAATGGGAGCAGGCACGTGTACGGAACCTCCAGAAAAGTCCGGCCGATGGTAATGCGGCAATGCTGTGGATGTCAGCAAGCCAACCACGTCGTAACGCTGGTTTGAATGCCAATGGATGAGGGTTGAGGCGCTATCGTGATGAAGTCGAGATTTCGCACACACTTTGGTGAGATGTCCGGGGTCGCTCCCATAAGAGCTTGGCTTGCGATTATCTCCATAGGACTGACGGTGTTCATGGCGTTGGATGTGGGACTTGCCCGGGCAGGCGACAAGCCTTTGAAGATTGTGGCTTTCGGCGACAGCCTGACCGCAGGTTACATGCTTGAGCCGTCCGCGGCTTTACCTATTCAGCTTGAAGCTGCCTTAAAAAAACGTGGGTACTCGGTCGTTGTGGAGAATGCCGGCGTCTCAGGTGACACGACGGCCGCGGGGCTTGCACGTTTTGACTGGGCAATCCCGACGGACACCGACGCCGTTATCCTTGAACTCGGGGCCAACGATGCCCTCCGAGGCATAGACCCCGAATTAACGCGAAAGAACCTTGAGCGGATCCTTGAGAAGCTTCGCGAACGCGACATCAAGGTTCTGATTGCCGGCATGATCGCGCCAAAGAACTGGGGCGAAGCGTATTCGAATGCGTTTGACCCCATATTCTCAGAATTGGCGAAGACGTATGGTGCACTCTACTATCCTTTCATCCTCGAAGGCGTAGCGACTGACGCTGCGCTTAGTCTTGACGATGGAATGCACCCCAATCGCAAAGGTGTGGCGGAAATCGTCCGGCGCATGCTGCCAAAGGTTGAAGAACTGATTGCGGAAGCGAAGTCTGGGTGAGACGCTGCGTTTCCCTTTTTTTCAAGAGGTGGAGTCAGAGGCCGTTCAGGTAAAAACCACTACATAAAAGTTGTCATATGACAGCGGAGGGTTACACCCATGCCTCGTCTTTTTACCGGTATCGAACTCCCTGAAGATCTTCGCGACGATCTCGCCGATATGGAGCAACCTCTTCCCGGCGCTCGCTGGATCGATACCGACGACATGCACATCACGCTGCGGTTCGTCGGCGACATCGACAATCGGACCGCGAGCGAGTTCGCCGATATGCTTGCGGGCATCGACGTGAACGCTTTTCATGCCCGCATTTCCGGGCTCGGTACGTTCGGTGGAAAAGAGCCGCGATCGATTTGGGCCGGCATCGAAGCTGGTCCGGAACTGGAACAACTCGCGCGTGCTCATGAACGCGCTGCGAGGTCTGCCGGTCTCCCGCCCGAAGGTCGTCAGTTCAAACCCCACGTTACGATCGCGCGGTTGAAGTCCACCCGTCCCGAAGTCGTTGCTCGGTATCTCGAACACTTCGGCGGCTATCGCTCGGAACCCTTCCTCGTGACGCATTTCACGCTGTTTTCCTCGAAGCCAAAGGTCGGGGGTGGTCCATATGTTGTCGAGGAGACCTTTCCCCTATTTGGCGGTGGCAACGCCCAGGGGTTGATGGCCTATGGGCCCGGCTAGGCAATATGCGCTCAGCGATAACTCCGAGGTGCGTCGCCGGGCCACGTATAAGCCGATGTTCCACTTCCCCAGCCGTTGAACTGGCCGGACGCAGGCTTTGACGGGTTGCGCTTGTAATCTCTGTTTGAGGGTCGGCGCGGTGAGTGTTTTGGTTGGCCACGTGAGACGATTGGGTTTGCGGCGGTGCGGGTGTTTTGAAGCGGTGACGCTTCAGCTTCCATTTCAGAGCCAGCGTCCGCGGTGATCGTCTCTTCAGACTTCTCGCTCTCCGTGATGCTAGGTTCCGACGGCTCCAATTGAACCTTCGCTAAAGTTAGTGGCCGTGTTTCTTGTATCTTGGCCATCTCAGCCTCGTAGCGATAGCGCAGATGACGTAACCGCTCGCTCGACGACCACGGCATAGGCCGGCAGGAACACCCATCAATAAGGCGTTTACGATAGACATATGCGGTTGGCAGAGCGGCATAGGAGCGGCCGGTTAGGTCAACCATGCGCTCTGGGTCGGGGTCACTCGCCGGCATATAAAAGAGGCGGGAGTCGTCTCCGCAGCTCGATTTACATTTCGCCGCGTCACGGTGGAAGGCGCCCCGCATGGTGGACGAGCTTATGGGGAAGTAGTACCCGTCGCACATGCGCACGCACATCGTGCGGTACCGCGCTGGGCTAATCTGAGATTCCCGGATGTCATATTCGGATTGCCACGTCGCGTGGCTGTTGCGAGGAGATGAACGGTAAACGGTTGGCTTTTGCGGACCAGAGGCAAATCCAAAGAGGTTTTGCAGTAGTGATTGGGCGTGCGCGTCCGGCCCAACCAAGGTTACTGTACAAACGGCAACCCAACCCGCGCCGCGCAAAGTCCAACGCATACCCAACCCCGAACACTCCAAGGATGCCCGTCTCCTAGGCTAGGGACGAGATCGTCCGCGTATCATCGTGCGCGATCCCAAATAATTTGTGAACTGAAGGATGGGGTGGCCGAGAGGAACGCTAACTATCCGCTGGCGGAGGCTTTTATTTTGAGGCGGGTTGGCGAGATGGTGGCTGTGCAAACGCCTGTTCAACGGGCACCGTGAACGGTTTCGATGTGCGCTGTCTAAACCAGAACTGGTAACCATCGGCCGAGTTTTCAGAAGGCTTAGTTGCTGTGGCTTGAACCGTCACGATCGATGCTTTGGCCGCCATTGTGGTGGGATTGGTTGTATCGCGGAACAATGCATAGGTAACAGCAAACGTAACCCATAAGGTCCCGACGAGCAGGGTGACAAAAGACACCTTGAGAAAATTGCTTTGCAAAAACTGGAAGAGGTTAAACATCGTCAACGCTGGAGCGAAAATAGAATCACGGCCTGAATCTGATCGCAACCGGAAACACGTCGGCAGCCCGCATGCGATCTTTCCTTGAGTTAAGCAACGATCGAGTTGCCAATGGGTTGCGTATCGCAGCTAACAATTTTTTGCGGCGAGTGCCGCAACGGCTCTTCACCTTGCTTAAGGGTAAACCTTATTTGATGAACTATATTTCAAGTATAATCTTTCCTGCCGCTTTACGCTGATCGATGAGCTGCAAGGCCTCAACTCCACGTTCCAGGGGAAAAACGGCGCCAATTCGAGGTTCTAGATTTCCATCAGCCACCCATCTCAGGAGTTGGCTGAGATTTTCGCGATGGCGTGTAACATCACGCTTAACTGCTTCACCCCAAAAAACACCTAACGCCGCGCATCCCTTCAGAAGCAAAAGATTGAGTGGGAGTCGAGGGATCTCGCCCGCGGCAAAACCTACGACGAGAAAGCGGCCCTCCCAAGCCATGGCGCGGATCGCTGGTTCTGCATACGGGCCGCCAACGCAGTCGTAAACGACATCGACACCGATGCCATTCGTGAGTTCGCGCAGGCCAGTTTTCAAATCCGTGTCGGCGTAGCACAGCGTCTCGTCGGCGCCGTGTTGACGGCAAATCTCGAGTTTTTCGGGCGACGATGCGACCGCGATGACCCGAGCTCCGAGAAGTTTGGCAATTTCGACGGCCGCTAGGCCGGCGCCACCGGATGCTCCCAGTACAGCGACCGTTTCGCCGGAACGCACCTTGGCGCGGTCTCGCAGCCCGTGCAGCGCAGTGCCATATGTGATTGCGACACCAGAGGCCGTCTGGAAATTCACACCGTCTGGAATGTGGACAAGGTGTTCGGCTGCAACGGAAATTTTCTCTCGCGCGCCGCCCCATCCGAGATATGCGGCCACTCGATCTCCCGGTACCAATCCGCTGACGCCCTCGCCTACAGCCTCCACCACACCCGCAATCTCCCCTGACGGTGAGAACGGCAGATCAGGTTTGTGCTGATATCTTCCCCTCGTGATGAGCGTGTCGAAAAAGTTGAGGGCCGCTGCGCGTACCGCAACGATAACTTGCCCCTTGGCCGCGATTGGATCAGGTAGGTCAGCCAATTCCAGGGCTGCCGGACCGTCAAGGGACTTGCACAACAGTGCCCTCATGTGAAACCTCTTAGTTGAAACCCGGACAGCCAATGCATTCCGCCGTCAGATCGGCGACGCGCGATTGGATGCCCACCCCGTTCTTATCGCAAGAGAAAACCATGACATCAAACTGGCCGCCGACGCCACGCGGCTATTTCGCGATCGGTGCTGAGCGTATGTCGAAAGCTCTCAATCTCGGCAACTTGATGCGTTCCGCGCACGGATTTGGAGCGAGCTTCACCTTTACGGTGGGCGCCACCTATCAGGCTCTCGAGGCGCGCGCAGACACCTCGAAGGGCCAAGCGCACCTGCCACACTACAATTGGCGCAGTCTCGATGAAATGGCATTGCCCTCGGGCTGCAAACTTGTCGGAGTCGAATTGCTCGATGACGCCATCGACCTGCCCAGCTTTCGACATCCAATGCAGGCTGCCTACGTTCTTGGCCCGGAAATGGGTTCACTCTCTCCCCAACTCCTGGAAAGATGCGACTACGTCGTCAAGATCCCGACGCGGTTCTGTGTCAATGTCGCAATGGCCGGTGCGATTGTGATGTATGATCGCGTTAGGTGTTTGGCGCGGTTCGCAGATCGGCCGCTGAGTGAGGGAGGGCCAGACAGCGCGAGCGTTGCAAATTTGCAAGGGCGCTGCTCCAATCCGGTACGAGGGTGACAAGACCCGCCTATTTTTTCTATATGGGTTGGGTGGGGAATTAAATGCAGAGGACGCTGATCAGACTCATGTTTTTACCAGACAGCAGATGGACTGTTTCGCCCGCCATTGCCGTGGCGATTTTAGTTGCCGCCACTAGTGCCGCGTCCGCCGCCAATCTGGTGAAGACTTTTAGAGATTGGAGCCTATTCTCTCACGAAGAGGCCCAGAAGAAAATTTGTTTCGCCGCGTCACAACCCAAGGAAAGCTCACCGGTCGATTCCAAGCGGGACGCTGTGTTCTTTTACATATCCGCCTGGCCCAAGGACGGTGTGAAGTCAGAAGTCAGTATCCGACTCGGTTATCCGATCAAGAAGGGTAGCACTGTCACGGTCGATATCGGTGGTGCCAAGTTCGATCTATTTGCAAAGGATGACAAAGCGTTTGTCGCTGATCCGACGCAAGAATTGAAACTGATCGACGCGATGAAGCGCGGCACCATCATGAAAGTTGAGGCGACGTCCGAGAAGGGAACAGCGACTGCCGACAACTATTCCCTTATGGGCATTTCAAATGCGCTTCAGGGTCTTGCTTCCGAATGCCCATAAGGGGCTAACTTAGCAGCCTTGCTTGCGCCAGCACGTTGAGGCGACCTCAAATTTCAAAGCCACGGAGTTCGGACGAGTCCGCTCCGTGGCTTTTTCAATCTTAGAAATCGAAAATCTCACTTAATATGGACGACTTCTTCTTCTTGCCGTAGTGCCGGTCACGGGAGTCATAATGCCGATCGTCCCGGCGTTCCTCGCGATACCTATCGCCGTCCCTATGCCGTGGCTCCGTGACCTGCTTCACAAGCTGTTCCCCTTCGCCCGAACGTTCGATAATTTTGTCGAGCTCTCCACGGTCCAGCCACACGCCTCGGCATTTTGGGCAGTAGTCCACCTCGATGCCTTGGCGCTCTGTCATTTTGAGTTCGGTGTCATCGATCGGGCACTTCATAGGGCAACTTCTCCTTTTGATGCGTTGGTCCTATGTGGGCAGCGTTCCTCACACATCAAGTTTGTAAGAGGCGATTGAATCCAAACACCCACTCATCGCCTTTTCGCGCGCAACTGGACGTACAGTGCGCCTTCGCCTCCGTGAGAAAGCGACGCGCTCGTATAACTGACAACCAGGGATCGCATGTCGGGCTCAGACAGCCATCGAGGCACGTTTCTTTTGAGCACGCCGCGTTCTGGCGTATTCCAGTGGGTAATGTCCCGATCATCACGTTCAGAACTGCCCCCCTTACCTGTAATGACGAGTACCCAGCGCAAACCGCGTGCATGCGACCCGAGCAAGAACGCGCGCAAAGCCGAGTGGGCTTCGTGCTGCCTCATACCGTGCAAATCAATGCGTGCTTCGATCTCTGTTCGCCCTGAGCGAATACGACGCGCGGCACGCTGATCAAATTGAGCGAGGTGTGGGGTTTTAGATGGGGGCGTTGGCGAGGGACGATGTGATTTGTTGGGGTGAGGGGCTTTTTTAATCTGTGCGCGATCTAACTTGACATCTGCCGGGCTGTTCTCCGCTTGAGCAGATGCCGTGCTTGAGCGAAGTTCGACGCTCGTCCCGAAGATCACCCTCGACTTCTTCCCGCTGCGTAAGGGATCAAGACGCTCGGTCGTGTGACGCCAAAGCGCTATATCCTCTTCAGAAAGAAGCTTGTTCTTGTCGGATCGTAACCGGCGCTTTGTCATTCAAGGTGTCGCGTTCGTTTCAGACGTGCTCCTTGCGGCTCTCGGCCCGTTGGGCAGCAGTACGATAAATCGGCCCTCGTGCTTGGTCTGACCCGCCCGTTGGCCCGCTTGCAATCCTGTTCCGAAGAACAGGTCGCCGCGTTCAGGACCTTTGATGGCCGAGCCGACGTCCTGAGCGATCATGAGACGGCTAAAGCCGGTTGAAGAGTCGTCCGCATGTGTTAGCCGAGGTGCTCGGACAAAAATCGGCGTACCGATCTCATGAAACGCCGTGTCGACTGCAATGCTGCGGCCCGGACTAAGCGCAATATCGTCAACGCCGAGAGCGGCGGATTCCGAGACTGGCCCCAGCTCCTTGAAGAACACATAAGATTCGTTCTTCCACATAACATCCCGGGCGCGGATCCGATCGGCCTTCAACCAATCAATCAACGCCTGAAGTGTCATGTCCTCACTTGGGAAGAGGCCGTTGTCGATGAGAAAGCGGCCAATCGATGTGTAGTCGAAACCGTTTTTACCGGCATAGGTAAGGCGGACAGTGCTGCCATCCTCGAATCGGATCAGTCCGGATCCCTGCACCTGCATGAAAAACAGGTCGATGGGATCTTCGACATACAGCAACTCGAGACCCTGCGCCTCCAACGCGCCTTGATCGATTTCCGCGCGCGTAAAGTAGGGCTTGAGACCTTCAGCAGTCCGACGTGCGTGAGTTCGTTCACCGGCGCGGGCTCCGCGCTCCGCCTCATCAATGAGATTTACAAGGTCATCAGGACGGGCGTAGACCGGAACGAAAAATTTATCGGATCGTCGACGGGCGCCGGAGAGCTCAGGCTCATAGTAGCCCGTCAGGATTCCTGGCGCACCTTCGTAACTCAGACGGTAGGGTGTGAAGTTTTCTTCGAAGAATTGACGCGCAACATCCCCTGATACGCTCCCCTGATTTACCCGACTTAGCTCACAGGCCCGGCGGCAAGCTTTGAGCAAAGCTTCTGAAGGCTGCGGACGGCTGTTCGTTGAAGTGGCGGTGGCGCGTTCGATTACGCGGGGGGCTGATTTACAGAATGCAACGAAGGCCGCAGCATGGTCGTCGCCTGCCCAGCCTTCAAGTTCTGCAAAAGTCTCAGGTTCGAACGAAATACGCGGAGCACCCATCTGCCATTACCCTTTTTTGAAAGGGTTCTGAAGAGCGCATTCTACGATCCGTATCGCGGTCGTCTCTTGATTCACGTGAAAATTATGCCGCGTCACAAGCTTTAATTTGAAGCCTGAGTTGCGACCAATTTCCAGTTCGGGTTCGCACGTGCACGTGCTGAAGAAATGTCCCGACTGAACGTCCAGATATCGGTGACGTCCTTAACGCGCCGATCATCACCGCTGATGATCGCCCCGGCGCGATCACGAGTCGCAGAAATAAGCTGGCTCACAAACCGTACCGTAATGTTTGCCGCGCCATTACGCACTTCTGCCTCAACGATATCGGCCTTCTCAATGCCAACGAAGCTTTGGTCGACCTGTTCACCACGGCTTTCGCGATCCGCAATAGCTGCGACAAAACCATCGTATACGTCCGGATCGAGAAGATCCTTCAGCATGCGGCGATTGCCTTCAGCAAACGCTACTACGATCATTTCATAAGCTGATTTAGCGCCCTGCAAGAACTGCTGTGGGTCGAAATCGGAGTCCTGCTTCAGAATCTCTAGCAGCCCTTGCTGCAGGGACTGATCGCTATCGGGATAAGAGCTGCGGATCTTCGCCTCAACCTCGGCGACCGCGTTTCGGCCATCGCCTTCAGCAGGCTGATAGGTCTCAGCGTCTTCACGCCGCGGTAGTGTTACGACTTTATCGGAAGCGGCGGCAGCTTCGCGATGCTCAGCGCGGATTCTCTCGATGCGGTTTTCTTCATCGCCTGTGCGACGTCCGAGAACACTGCGCAACTTAAGAATCGCAACGACCGCGATAATCAGCGAAATAAGCGTGATAGGATCAATCTCGCCAAACATGTGTCTTTAGCTTTCCAGGCGGCGGTTGGGATCAAGTGACCTAGGGATATGTGGGGCTGCGCCAACGCTCTGGCTAGTCGTTCGCCGCAACCTAGCCGGCGACCCGCTTAACGCGCCGTTCAATCTGGGTTGGTATCCCTGTCAACTTAGGGCACAAAGATGGCGAAGCCAACTGCATTGACGTCAGAATTATCTGGTTTGCGGTAAAGGCTCACAAACAACATCGACCAAAACTGTTGGCCGCGGTACATGTTTTCACCTTCACGCTTCATTCTTTTGCTCATTTTCATTGCGATTCCGCTAATCGAGATCGCGGTGTTAATCAAGGTTGGGCAGCTTATCGGTGTCTTGCCGACCGTTATGATCGTGATCGGTACGGCTATTCTAGGCTTCGCTGTTTTGCGTCAACAGAGTCTCGGCGTGCTCATGCGCGCCAACGACGCACTTGCGGCAGGACGCACACCCATCGAGCCGGTTATCGACGGGGCTTTTTTGCTCATCGCGAGTTTCTTGCTGATCAGTCCTGGTCTTGTCGCAGATGCGATCGGCCTCGTGTTGCTTGTACCGTTTTTGCGGCGGCTTATCGCGCGGGCGATAATTGGAAAGATGGTGAAATCGGGCAATCTGCACGTCATGGTTTTTGGCGAGCGTCCGCCTCCGGACACAGCGGATGAGCCTGATAGCTCTCGCGCACGTTCGGGGGATGGCGTTGTCATAGAAGGCGAATTCAAGCGCCTCGACGATAACGATTCCGACCCAAAATCTAAAACGTGAGAGCGCCGCGTTTGTGCCTTAACACAAGATCGTGCATTAGGCGGTGTGTTGTGCGATTGCGGCATATGGGCAGCCTGTGTTAGCCACCTCTGCCAGCCGCTCGACGGTGCACTTCAATCTCATCGTGAATGAATCGAGACAATTATGACGGATTCCACAAACGGTAAGTCCCAGGATGCTGCACCTGCGGAACAAAAGGGGACTGCGGGCGTCCAAATTCAAGTCGCTGCCCAATACATCAAGGATCTCTCCTTCGAGAACCCAAATATTGAAAAGCTCATTGATGGGCCCGGTGAGAGCCCGAATATGCAGCTTGAGGTGAACGTCAACGCCAAGCGTGTCAGCGACGAGCTCTACGAGAGCGCCATCGACTTCAAAGCACTCGCCACCAACAAGATGGGTACCATCTACCAGTTGGAAATTGTTTACGCGGGGCTGTTTCGCCTAAAGAACATTCCGAACGAGGCCCTCGAGCCATTCTTGCTTATCAATTGCCCGACGCTGATCTTCCCGTTCCTTCGTCGAACCGTAGCTGATCTGACGCGGGAAGGTGGCTTTCCGCCGCTGTTGCTCGACCCGATCGATTTCGCAAGCCTCTTTATGCGGCGCAAGCAGGAAGCGGGTGCCAAAGAAGAAGGCGGCGCTGTGAAGGGTCATGCTTGATCTGGGGCTGACAGCCCCCTCAAGTCTCGGTCTGGCCATTGAGATAGCGGCGCCATAGCGCCGTTTCTCCCAGGCTTTCTATGAACGAGCGATGCGCCGCCACGTCGTCGGCAGTCAGCCGCGATGGTAAAGGGGCTGGACGCTTGGCGGCTACAACGGCTCCGCCGCTCGCGGCTGAAGCCGACGCGCCATTGGCATTGCTGCGGCCAAGTTGCAGATTAGCCTGCCGTTCACCAAGTAACTCGACATAGACCTCTGCCAGCAGGAGCGAGTCCATAAGCGCGCCGTGTTTCGTGCGCTTGGAGTTGTCGATGCCATAACGCTTACAGAGCGCGTCAAGATTGTGAACGCCACCTGGGTGTTTGCGACGCGACAGGGCCAACGTGTCAACTACACGGTCGTGGCTGATCCGCGGCTTCGCCAATCGCTCGAGCTCCATATTCAGGAAGCCGATGTCGAAGGTGGCGTTGTGGATGACAAGCACATCGTTGCCAATGAAGTCGATGAACTCATCGGCAACAGCAGCAAATAGGGGCTTATCGGCCAGGAACGCCGTCGATAGACCGTGCACAGCCTCTGCTTCTGCTGGAACGTCCCGCTCAGGGTTTATGAAGCAATGGAATTCGCGCCCTGTAGGTATGCGATTGAGAAGTTCGATACAGCCAATTTCGATTATGCGATCACCACGCGCGTGGTCGAGACCCGTCGTTTCGGTATCGAGAACGATTTCGCGTTGCATTGGTTGAAGTCCCCCGCAGTCCGACCTTACAGACCAGACTAACCTTCACGACCAATGGCGGTGATAAGCCTGGTGCGCGTAGGTTCGCCCCTTATCCTCACGCAACTTCTGGACAATAGCATCGACGGCCGACTGAGCGCTCTCTATTGGACCGTTCGTATCCACAACGAAATCGGCGCGTTTTCGTTTTTCCGCGTCAGGCACCTGACGGCTTAAAATCTGTTCCAGCTTTTCGATGGACATACCGGACCGATCCAATACGCGCTTTCGTTGTGTGTCGGGCTCCGCGCTTACAACAACGACAACATCGACCATGTTGTCAGCACCGGTTTCGATCAGGAGCGGAATCTCGAGGACGGCAAGTTCGGCACCAGCCTGCACCTGATCGCGCAGAAATTGTCGTTCCACCTCGCGAACCATCGGGTGGACAATATCTTCGAGCTGGCGGAACTTTTCTGGGGCCTCAAGCAAAGCGGCAGCGAGTTTCTGACGATCCACAACGCCGTTTTCCGTTGTTCCAGGGAAAGCTCTTTCTATCGATGGTGCAGCAGGACCCCGATAGAGTTCGTGCACAGCGGCATCCGCGTCGAACACGGCGACGCCGTTGTGTCGAAAACGTTCGGCGGCTGTGGACTTTCCCATTCCGATAGAGCCTGTCAGTCCGATGATCAGCATCAGGGCCCTACCAAATCCGCGATGATCCGGGCGCGCAAATCATCGGTGACTTCAGGGCGAACGCCAAACCAGCGCTCAAACCCTGGCACGGCTTGATGCAAGAGCATTCCCAACCCATCAACGGCCGTCAGCCCGTGTTCGCGCGCAGTTTTCAAAAGTCCGGTTTCCAACGGTACGTAGACGATATCGGCGACGACGCAGCTCTTTGCGGCCGACTTGAAATCGAGGCCCAGATCTCCCTCACCCTTCATACCGATTGTGGTCGTGTTGACGATCAAGCGCGCCCATGCAGGAGCATCAACGCGTGCATCCCATTCCCGGGCTTCGACGGATGATCCGAAATCGCGTGCTAGCGCCTTCGCCCGTTCCGCTGTGCGGTTAAAGACGACGATGTGGTCAACGCCCGCCTCCTGCAAGCCGTGGACGATGGCGCGCGCGGCACCACCGGCGCCGAGGATTACTGCCGGTCCAGAGCCCTTCTGCCAATCGGGCGCCGACTGCGCGAGATGAGTCATGAAGCCGTAGGTGTCGGTGTTCTCAACACACACCTGCCCATTCTCCAGCCAGACCGTATTGGCGGCCCCGACCGCATCAGCGGATGGCAGGCGCCGGTCGGCTGCCTTGTAGGCAATCTCTTTCAGTGGAACAGTGACGTTGCAGCCGGCAAAACCGTTGTCTGCCAGTCCCGACAGAAATGCTGCAGCCTCATCGAGGTGAACAGCGACCTTCGTGTACTCTCCCGAGACGCCATACTTATTTAGCCAGTAACCGTGGATTAGCGGAGACCGAGAGTGTTCTATTGGCCAACCGATGACACAGGCTCGCTTCATACGTCTGCAGCCGCGATCATCGCTGCCCTCCCCAACTGTCTTGTTGTTCCGTTTCAGCTCGTCAGGACGTCACGCTGACGGAGCTCCGCAAGAAGCGGAAGAAGTGGCAACCCGAGGATGGTGAAGTAATCGCCATCAATCTTTTCGAATAACTGGATGCCCTGGCCTTCGAGCTGATAACCGCCGACGGAGTGGCACACAGCTTCTCCCGCCTTCACGAGGTACTCCGAGAGAAACGTGGTCGAGAAGTTGCGCATCGTCATATCCGCTGTTTCGACGTGCGCCCAGGTTACTTCGCCATTCTCAGCAAGGACGACGGCCGAGTGAAGCTGGTGTGTTCGACCACGCAATTTCTTTAAACACTCGCGCGCGTCCTCCAAATCGGCTGGCTTGCTGAAGATTTCCGGTCCTAAGGCCAGGACTTGGTCTGCAGCGATAACCAAGCTGTCGGGGTTGGCAGCGGAGACAGCCTCGCCTTTGACACGCGCGAGGACATCCGCGATGTCGACGGGGTCGATTTCCGGATTGTCGCTCGTCAGGGTTTCCCTGACAGCCGTTTCATCGATATCCGCCGGGATAACCGTGAAAGCTACGCCTGCTGATTTGAGCAACGAGTAACGCGCGCGACTTCCGGACGCGAGTATGAGTTGCGATGTTTCAAGCATCGCCGGTCTCCTTCTTTGCCCAGCCGGTACGGCGGTCGTGCAATAGCTTGATGATGGTCGCGGCCGTTTCTTCAATAGAGCGGCGGGTGACATCAATCACGGGCCAGCCATGCTTGGCACAAATTCGGCGTGAATGCGCAATCTCAGCCAAGATCATATCGCGATCGACATAGTCGCCCAGGTCACGATCAGCTAGCAGCATTGCCCGGTTCCGTCTCACCTCTGAGATCCTATCAGCTTGCGCGACAAGGCAAACGACGAGAGCGGTATGCGGTTCACTTAATACCGCGGGCAGAGGAATCGAGGGCACAATCGGCACGTTTGCAGTCTTGTAGCCACGTTGGGCCAGATAAATGCTCGTCGGTGTTTTTGAGGTCCGTGAGATGCCAAGGACAATGACGTCGGCCTGATTGATATCCGCGGGCAATTGGCCGTCATCATGCGCCATCGTGAAGTTAAGGGCGTCGATCCGCCGAAAATAATCGGCATCAAGCACATGCTGACCGGCAACGGTTGGAGTTGTCGGCGCGCCAAGGTAGGATTCGAAGACCTGCATGATGGGCTGCAATACCGCCAAGCAGGGTAGTTTCAGCTTCTTGCAGTGTTCCTCAAGGATGACCCCGAGGTCCTGATTGACCACGGTGTAGAGCACGATGCCCGGGGCCTGCTCGATCTCTTGCAACGTACGCTGAAGCTGGCGCTGGGTACGAACGAGCGGATGCACGTGCTCGATCGGCCGGACCTGGGCGTACTGGACCGCAGCAGCTTTAGCGATGGTCGTCAGTGTTTCACCAGTTGCATCTGATACGAGATGCAGGTGGTAGTAGCTCGGAGTCACGTTTGCCATATGTGGAAAAGCGTTGAACAGAAATAGCGGTCCTGGCGGGCCTATCGTGGACTCCAGAATAACCGGCGTATTGTCCACGACGATACCCACAATCGATGTGGAGCTCAGCGACTTTTCGACAACGCGCCGAAATACCCACCGTCTCCCATGCCTTTCATGGATATCCCAACCCTATTCACAGGCTTTGCCTAGTGGGCGGTCAAGGATGAGTATTCTTAAATAATTGACAATCAATGAGGTTTCTTCCTCTAGTGCCCATTGGCACGTGACGTGACCAGATGTTGCGGTCAACATCGTACATGGTCGAGCTATCTTGCGCTTCTTGTGGGAAACCTGGGATATCCCCGATATCCGCATTCCTAAGAGTCAAAATAGAAACCTTCAAAAATTGATTTAGAATCTGAAGGGAGAAGCATGTCTGTTCAAACCCTGGCAGCTCGCGCCAGTTTACGACGGTTTTTGAAACCGTTCGTTGGCGAGGCGGTGTCCCCCCCTCCCATCTGGTTGATGCGTCAGGCAGGACGGTACTTGCCAGAATATCGGGCGACGCGTTCTCAAGCAGGAGGCTTTCTGGATCTTTGTTACTCGCCAAAGCTCGCTTGCGAAGTGACATTGCAGCCCATTCGCCGATATGGTTTCGATGCAGCGATTTTGTTTTCGGACATTCTCGTCGTTCCCGATGCACTCGGGCAGCAGGTTTCGTTTGTTGAAGGCGAAGGTCCGCGGCTTGATCCGATCACAGATGCGGCTGGACTGACTAAGCTTGATCCTGCGAAAACGGCTGGGAAGTTCGCGATCGTTTGGGAAACCGTTCAGAGGTTGCGTCAGGATTTGCCCTCCGAAACGGCATTGATTGGTTTTTGCGGTGCGCCGTGGACGGTGGCGACCTACATGGTCGGAGGGCGAGGCTCGGTTGACCAAGCCGCGACCCGGTCACTGGCCTATCAACAGCCAGCGTTATTCGGTGAATTGATCAATATTCTCATTGATTCATCAGTTACTTATCTGTCCGGCCAGGTGAAATCCGGGGCAGATGTTCTACAGATTTTCGACAGTTGGGCGGGGAGTCTTCCCGATGACGAGTTCCAGCGTTGGGTCGTTGTGCCGACTCAGGCTATCGTCGCCAAACTTCGTCAGTTGCACCCGGATGTTCCGATCATCGGATTTCCGCGCGGTGCTGATGTGGCCAGCGCTAACTTCGTGGAGAAAACCCAGGTGAACGGCCTTAGCTGCAACACGTCGATGCCGTTGGCGCATATGGCCCGACTTGCAGCGGAAACTAATGCGGTCGTACAGGGCAATCTGGATCCGTTGCTGCTGGTAGCCGGCGGATCGGCGCTTGAGGCACGCGTTGCGGAGACACTCTCGGTTATGCGGGGTAAACGGTTCATCTTCAACCTTGGGCATGGAATCGTGCCGCAAACGCCGCCGGAGCATGTGGCGCGTCTTGTCGAACTGGTGCGACAGGCTGCGTGATGACGGACAATTCAGCGTCAAAAGGGAACGGGGATCCCGGTATCCGAGCAGGGATTGCGTTAGGCGTAACCGTTCTGGCCACGGCTGCAGCAATGCTTCTTCTTGGTGACGCAGCTTACGATTGGGTCAAGGCCGTCCACGTGATGGCTGTGATTTCCTGGATGGCGGGGATGCTCTATTTGCCGCGTCTCTTTGTTTATCATGCAGAAACAGAGGTCGGGACACAGCAATCCGAGACCTTCAAGGTTATGGAGCGCCGATTACTAACGCTGATCATTAATCCCGCGATGATTATTACGTGGATTCTGGGGTTATGGTTGGCGTGGCAGGGTGGCTGGTATATGGCGCCTTGGTTTCACGTCAAATTTGCGCTCGTTTTTATTCTCTCAGGGGTGCACGGCTATTTGTCATCGGCTTTACGCGCGTTTGCGGAAGATCGTAACGAGCGCAGTGCCCGCCACTGGCGGATCATGAATGAGGTGCCGGCGCTGTTGATGGTCGGCATTGTCATCATGGTTATTGTCAAGCCATTTTGAGAGTGGAGATGCAGTTTGGCCCTATGCGGGGCCGTTCAAGTCTGTTATAAAAACGTGCATCCCATATTTTCAGGGCCTTCAAGGCCCGGGTATGAGTTGATCCCGTTATTCTCCATGACCCGATCAACACGCGGCGCGAACGTGGTTTGCGCGCTCCAATGACCCATCCCACCTGCCAATATAGCTCGGCTTTATTTCCTTCTCCTACCTCTCCGTTATGCCGATGCTAGTCTCGGAGTCTTTTCCCCCAATGGAACAAATGAAACTTGAGGATCTGAAGCTCAAGTCACCACCGGAACTGTTAAGTTTCGCCGAAGAAATGGGCGTTGAAAACGCCAGCACCATGCGCAAGCAGGAGCTGATGTTCGCGACGCTGAAGCAGCTTGCGGCCCAAGACATCGAGATCATGGGGACGGGGGTTGTGGAGGTTCTTCCGGATGGCTTTGGCTTCCTCCGCTCACCAGACGCGAACTATCTGCCTGGTCCCGATGACATCTATATATCTCCGTCTCAGATCCGGCGCTTTGCGCTTAGAACCGGCGATACAGTCGAAGGCCAGATCCGCAGTCCGAAGGAAGGGGAGCGCTACTTTGCTCTTCTGAAAGTTGCGAAGATCAATTTTGAAGAGCCTGAAGCGACCAAACATAAGATCCACTTCGATAACCTGACGCCTCTTTATCCAACGTCCTGGTTGAAGATGGAAATCGAAGATCCGACGATTAAGGATCTTTCGGCACGTGTGATCGATATCGTCTCGCCCCTCGGTAAGGGCCAGCGCGCTCTTATTGTAGCGCCGCCTCGTACCGGTAAGACGGTTCTGCTGCAGAACATCGCGCATTCGATCACCACCAATCATCCCGAATGCTATCTGATCGTTTTGTTGATCGACGAGCGTCCGGAAGAAGTCACGGACATGCAGCGCTCTGTGAAAGGTGAGGTTATTTCCTCGACCTTCGATGAGCCGCCGTCACGGCACGTCCAAGTCTCTGAAATGGTTATTGAAAAGGCTAAACGTCTCGTTGAGCATAAGCGGGACGTGGTGATTCTTCTGGACTCCATCACCCGCCTGGGCCGCGCCTATAACACGGTCGTTCCTTCATCGGGCAAGGTGCTGACCGGCGGCGTCGATTCTAACGCGCTGCAACGTCCGAAGCGGTTCTTCGGTGCCGCCCGTAATATCGAAGAGGGCGGATCGCTTACGATTATTGCGACAGCGCTGATCGATACCGGTTCGCGCATGGACGAAGTTATCTTCGAAGAATTCAAGGGCACAGGTAACTCGGAAATCATTCTCGACCGCAAGGTTTCCGACAAACGTGTCTTCCCTGCGATCGACGTTGCTCGCTCCGGTACGCGTAAGGAAGATCTCCTCATCGCGAAGGATCAGCTCAAAAAGGTCTACGTCCTGCGTCGTATCCTCAACCCCATGGGTACCATGGATGCGATCGAGTTCCTTATCGATAAGCTCAAGCAGACGAAGACCAATGGTGACTTCTTCAATTCTATGAACACTTGAAGTCTTCCAAGATTCACGCGACTCAGGAGTCAAGTTGTAAGGACTCCGGTTTCACGTGAAACGACTTGGTTTAGACTCTGTGTCCACAGAATTTCATCTTTCGATACTCTCCAGCGCGCTCCGTTATCCGACGGCGGCGCGCTGTTGTTTCAGAAGCCCGAGAAATTCTTCCGGATCGGTCAGGGGTGCGGAGCACTGAGGACCGATGCACGCGTAGGCCGTTGGCTGTCTGTCACGTGCGGCTTTGCCCATGACTGATGGTGACGTGGATGTTGGTTCCACATCGTTGATGATGTGCTCAAGGGCGCCAGGAAGGGAGACGCTGTGGAGGGCTTTCGCCATTGGCCCGTCCGGTGTCTCTGCCGCGATTACGACCTGCTGCGGGTTGATGACATCCAGCGCGGCAGCCAGCAGGCCGGTGTGTCCGACCAAGTTCTGATGCATGTCGGTGGAGAAGCTCTCAAGGATCATCGCGGCCTGTTCACGATAGCGATCATCACCGGTGAGCATGCTGAGGTGCATAAGGTTTGAGACCTGAATGCCGTTGGCGTTCGGCATCGCGTCGTCGGTGCCGCCGGACAGGCGTACAAGAACGTCATCAGTGTCATCCGCTGTGGTCGCATATCGGGATTCAGCGGGCAGCCAGTAGTGCTGGTGCAGTGTGTCGGTCCAGGTTTGTGCGGCCTCGAGGTATTTCGGCGCATTGGTGGCCTGGAACAGACGGAGAGCGCCCCAGACCATGTTGGCGTAGTCGCTTGCGGTCGCCGTCGCACCAAGCTTTCCGTCGCGATAAGAGTGGCGCAGCCGGCCATCCGGAGCCATCTTCGTCGAGATGAATTCGAAGGCTGTTTCAGCGGTCGTGAGCCAATCGGGACGTGCGAATACCTGCGCCGCGCGGGCGAGTGCCGCGATCATTAAGCCGTTCCAGTCCGCAAGGACCTTGTCGTCCCAACCTGGCCGGATGCGGCCGACGCGATGCGCTAATAGTTTCTCGCGCATGGCGGCAAGACGTGCCTCTTCGTCGTCGCTGAGATCGTCGAGGCGCTTGAGACGGTTGAGGATGTTGTGGCCTTCCCAGTTGCCGTCGCGCGAAACGTCGTAGGTCGCGCAGAAGACAGCGGCGTCCTCGGGGCCGACCACGGACTGAATCTCATCAGCAGACCAGACGTAAAATTTGCCTTCCTCGCCTTCGGAATCGGCGTCGAGAGAAGCAGCGAAACCGCCACCTTCCGCGATCATCTCGCGCTGGAGCCATGTGATGGTTTCTTCAATGCGCCGCTTAAACAGCGGGCGTCCCGTTTCGCGGAAGCACTCCGTCAGTTCGTCTACAAGCAACGCATTGTCGTAGAGCATCTTCTCGAAATGCGGAGCGAGCCAGCGCTCGTCTACTGAGTAGCGGGAGAACCCGCCGCCGAGATGATCGTAGATGCCGCCTTGGCAAATATGGACGAGCGTGTTTTCGACGGCCTTTGCGGCTGTCTCGTTCCCGTAGCGGATTGCGCCGCGCCAGAGCAGCCAAAAGATACTCCATTGCGGGAATTTGGGGGCACCTGTGAGACCGCCGTTCAAAGGATCAACAGCTCCCACAAGACGAGACGTCAGTTCGTTGATGAGCTGGTCTCCAACGATCATTGCCTGGCCTTGGGCTGGCGGCGCGCGTAGTGCGTTGGTTATGATGTCGGCGTTGTGCGTAACCTTCTCCGGTTCCTCGTGATAGATGCGGGAGATGTTGTGCAGTACGTCTACGAATGCAGGGCGGCCGTAGCCCCGCGTTTTTGGAAAGTATGTTCCGCCGAAGAAGGGCCGTGCATTGGTGTCCAAGAACATCGTCAGTGGCCAACCGCCCTGCTCGCCGAGATGATGAAGCGCGGACATATAGATGGCGTCGATGTCTGGACGTTCCTCGCGGTCGAGCTTGATATTCACAAACAGCTCGTTCATGACCGCAGCGGTTTCGTCATCTTCGAAGCTCTCGTGGGCCATCACATGGCACCAGTGACATGCGGCATATCCGACGGAGAGCAGGATTGGTTTTCCCGTTGCTTTGGCTTCCGCCAACGCTTCAGGTCCCCACGCCCACCAATGCACAGGGTTATCCTTGTGCTGGAGGAGGTATGGGCTGGTTTCGTCTGCCAGGCGGTTGCGGCTCATGATGGGACCTCGGAATTCTTTGGCAAATGGCGTTGTGGTCAGGCACGTTTCTTTGAGTAATCAAGCTTCATGAGCATTCACGCAACCTCAGGGCAAACGATTTACGCTCTTTCGAGTGCACCGGGTCGTGCCGGTGTCGCGGTCATTCGGGTATCCGGAGCACTTGCGGGTCATGTTGTGGAGGTGCTTACGGGAGGGCTTCCGCGGCCTCGGTACGCCGCCTTGCGACAGTTTTTTCGACCGGGAGCCGATGAGGCGATCGATGAGGGCCTCGTCTTATGGATGCCGGCGCCTGGGACGTTTACCGGTGAAGATGTCGCGGAACTTCAAGTGCATGGTGGCCGTGCTGTCGTCCAGGCAATGCTTGCGGCGATCGGGACAATCGATGGCTGCCGTTTGGCTGATCCAGGAGAATTCGCGCGCCGGGCGTTTGCGGCTGGAAAGATCGACCTCACCGAAGCAGAGGGCATCGCGGACCTGATCGATGCTGAGACGGAAGCGCAGCGGGTTCAGGCGCTCCGCCAAGCAGCCGGAGGACTGTCTGAGCTTTACGAGGGGTGGCGGGCCGATCTCATCGGGGCTTTGGCACTCGTCGAAGCTGCTATCGACTTTTCAGATGAGGCAGACGTGAGTTCCTCGTCGATGGTGCGGGCGGGCGTCGTCGTCGAGACATTGCATGCAGCCCTTGCTCAGCATCTTGATGATGGACATCGCGGAGAGATCCTTCGAGAAGGATTTAGGGTGGTGTTGGCCGGTGCACCAAACGTCGGGAAATCCAGCCTGCTTAACCGTCTTGCACGGCGCGATGCAGCTATTGTGTCCGAAGAAGCGGGAACGACCCGTGACGTGATCGAAGTCCGACTTGATCTTGACGGCTTGCCCATCATTGTCACGGATACAGCAGGTCTTCGTGACACCGCTCATGCCGTTGAGCGCGAAGGGATCCGGAGAACGCTGCTTCGGGCCGAAGAAGCCGATCTCATCGTTTGGATCGAGGATGCAAGCTTGCCTGCCGGCGAGCGGCCACCGATCTTGGCCCAGCGCGCGGCCGACACCATCATCGTCTGGAACAAGGCAGATCTCGTTGAGGGTGCAGGCGGGACGGTTGGGACAGAGGAGGCTCTCCCGATCTCGGTCAAAACGGGATGGAACGTTGATCAGCTTATTAAGAGAATTGCCGATGCTGCGCGTGTGCGTATCGCGCCAAGAGAGGAGCCGGTCGTTACGCAGGCCCGACACCGACAGCATCTCGAAGCGTGCTTACGGCATTTGGAGATGTTCAATCGGGATGAGACGGACGACCTGGCTGAGCTCCGGGCAGAGGAACTTCGCCTCGCTGCAAATGCGCTGGGGCGTATTACTGGTCGTGTTGACGTTGAGGATGTCTTGGACGCGGTCTTCGCGCGATTTTGTATCGGTAAGTGACGAGACTACTTGCGTGTGCGAGGTTTTGTTTCACGTGAATCATCCGAATTGTTCACGCAGCGATGTATCGAACGGATCTCGTTAGTATTTGCAGTAACAGAAGCCTGCTCTCGCTGTGTCTGATGGATGGGGGTAAGGTGCGGGAGCACTAACAGAACAACCGGCATTGCCGAGGAGAGTTGATGTCCACCAAGGACGACGAGACTGAATCTCCCTTTGAACTCCAATCTGCCTCACCATTTACCGTGGAAGAGCGCGATGCCGTCTATCGGGCGATCTTTACGCGTCGTGATGTGCGGGGGGAGTTCCTGCCCGATGTCGTGCCGGACGATGTTCTGAAGCGCATTCTGACTGCGGCCCACCATGCCCCTTCCGTTGGCTTTATGCAGCCGTGGAACTTCCTCGTGATCCGCGACAAGGCTGTGAAGGACCGTATCGGCGACATTTTTGCTGAGGCGAATGAAGAAGCCGCTGCCATGTTTCCATCCGAGCGGCAGAAGCATTATCGGTCGTTGAAGCTCGAAGGCATCCGGACCGCGCCGCTAAACATCTGCGTGACGTGCGACCGGCAGCGTGGCGGGCCTGTCGTACTGGGCACGACGCATATGTCAGACATGGATCTGTTCAGTACGGTGTGTGCGGTCCAGAACCTATGGTTGGCGGCGCGTGCAGAGGGGATCGGTGTCGGCTGGGTGAGCATCCTGAAAGAGGATGAGGTCAAAACAATTCTGAATATCCCGCAGAACATCCGTATCGTGGCTTATCTGTGCGTCGGGAAAGTTGAGGGTCTCTTTTCCGAGCCGGAACTCCAGGTTCGCGGATGGCAGAACCGTATGGATCTCGATAGTCTTGTCTATGAAGACAGATGGGGTGCTTCTTCATGCGCTAAGTCCGATGATCAAGCTGAGTGAGAGAAACGGATAGCTGCTTCAAACTCGTCGCTGGAAGCCGTCGGTTGTTCGATGGTTGCGTCCAAGAAAGATAATCAATGCCACCGCCGTTCAAGGTCGAGTTGATATCCCACGATCCTCGGTGGGCGCGGGATGCGGATAGAGAGTCTCAGACCTTTACGGCCGCTGCGGGTCACTGCGTTCAGATCGTCCACCATATCGGTTCGACTGCTATCCCCGGGATTCATGCCAACCACGTTCTTGATCTGATGCCGGTCGTGACAAGCTTGAGAGAGTTGGATGATCGCCAGCGAGAAATTGAAGCGTTAGGCTAGGGGAGCTCGGTCTTCTCGGCCGGCGTTACTGTACCAAATCCGACCTAGTGACCGGGCGACGGCTTGTGCAGCTCCATTGCTATGGTCAGGGATCTGCGGAGATCCCGCGGCATCTAGCTTTTCGAGATTATCTTCTAGAGCATCCTGAAATTGCGCGTGCGTATAATCAGGAGAAGTTGCGTTGCCAAGCGCTCAATCCAAATGACTCTCACGCATATGGGGACTGTAAGGCCGGGTGGGTGCGCAGGGTCGAGGCTGAGGCTCTTGCGCATGTTCGACTGGACGTGAACACCCGGCCCTGATCTTGACGCTCTCACGGATTTATCAGTGAGAGCGTTCTGCTTCTCGACCTTCAAGCCATACGGTCGAGCTTCGGAATTGTGAATGGGTCAACGTTCGGCAGGCTTAAGTGCTCTGAGTGTCTAGTCTTGCGCGCCACTCAAACTGTTTCACGTGAATCATGTAAGTCTTGTATCGGGTCATGTATTGGCCAATGTTTCACGTGAATCCATACTTAGGCAGACCCGAATATACGTAAAATTTTGACGTGCCGCCTCGCTGTTCTTATAGACTGCGGGCGCAACACCAGCTGGATTAAAACTGAATATGACACGCGTTGCAGACTTCGACGTTATTGTCGTGGGCGGCGGCCACGCCGGCTGTGAAGCCGCGGCTGCGGCTGCACGCATGGGCGCGAAGACGGCCCTGGTTACCCATAAGCGTGCGACGATCGGCGAGATGTCCTGCAATCCTGCGATTGGTGGCCTCGGCAAGGGTCATCTGGTACGGGAAATCGATGCGCTTGATGGTTTGATGGGTCGCGTGGCGGATGCTTCCGGTATTCAGTTCCGCTTGCTCAACCGCTCAAAAGGACCCGCTGTTCAGGGACCGCGGACCCAGTCGGATCGGGCGCTTTATCGCCGGGCTATGCAGTTTGCGATCGACGAAACAGAGAACCTATCGGTTGTTGAAGGTGGCGTTGAGGACCTGCTGGTCGAGAACGGCGCGGTGGCTGGTGTCGTGTTGGGCACGGGCGAGACGCTGCGCTGCGGAGCAGTGGTGTTGACGACGGGCACGTTCCTCAATGGGCTCATTCACATGGGGGCTACTAAGATTCCGGCAGGCCGCGTCGGGGATGCGCCCGCACTCAAGCTTTCGGAGCGCCTTTACGGGCTTGGGTTGCAACTTGGGCGGCTAAAGACAGGAACGCCGGCGCGTTTGGCGTCCTCTTCGATCGATTGGAGCGGGCTCGAGATGCAGGCGGCGGATGATCCGCCCGTACCGTTCTCGTTCCTGACACATGAGATCACCACACCGCAAATCCGCTGCGGGATTACGTACACCACAGCCAAAACACATGAGATTATCCGGGCGAACCTATCGCGCGCGCCGATGTATTCCGGCGATATCAAGAGTGTCGGGCCGCGTTATTGCCCGTCCATCGAAGACAAAGTCGTTCGGTTTGCCGATCGCTCGACCCACCAGGTGTTTCTGGAGCCAGAGGGTCTCGACGACGATACGGTTTATCCCAATGGAGTTTCGACGTCTCTGCCGGTTGAGGTGCAGGACGCCTTCCTGAAGACCATGCCGGGATTGGAGAAGGTCCAGATCAAACGGCCGGGATACGCGATTGAGTATGACTACGTTGACCCTCGTAGTTTGCAGGCGACCCTTGAAGTGAAGCTGCTGCCGGGATTGTTCCTGGCAGGGCAAATCAACGGGACCACGGGCTACGAAGAGGCTGGGGCGCAGGGACTTATCGCGGGCATCAATGCTGCGCGAAGGGCTGGCGGTGGCGATGGGATTACTGTCTCACGGGCGGATGGCTACCTGGGTGTGATGATTGATGATTTGGTGACACGCGGTGTGAGCGAACCCTATCGGATGTTCACGTCACGTGCGGAATTCCGCTTAAAGCTCAGGGCTGATAACGCTGACCAGCGTCTGACTCCGTTAGGTGTTGCTGTAGGATGCGTTTCCGCGTCACGTGCGGCGGTGTTCCTAGACAAGGTGGAAGCCCTTTCTGATGGGCGTGCGCTCTTGGAGCGTCTGTCGTTGACGCCCAGCGCAGCGAAGCATCATGGGTTGGAAATCAATCAGGATGGCCGCCGGCGCTCAGCGTTCGAGCTGTTATCGATGCCGGGAATTGACGTCGCGCGGTTAGGTGCGATCTGGTCCGAGATTGCCAGCTTGGATGCTGCGATTGCCGGACAGTTGGCTGTGGACGCCAAGTATCACACCTATGTGCAGCGTCAGGAGGAGGATGTTGCCAGTCTCCGGCGGGATGAGGCGGTTCGTATTCCAGACGGGTTTGATTATGACGCCGTCCCAGGGCTCTCTAATGAAGCCCGACAGAAACTGATCAAGTATAAGCCGCTGAATCTTGCTCAAGCAGGACGGATAGACGGTATGACTCCAGCTGCTTTGATGTTGTTAGCAGCTAATCTTAAAAAATATTCATCACGGAAGTCGGCATGACGCCGAATGATATGAGTTCAATAAACATCTCTGGTCCAGAAGAATTTATAGAATACTTTGATATTTCACGTGAAACACTAGAGTTACTTGATATATACGCCAATACGCTTCAACATTGGCAAAAAACGATCAACCTCGTCGCGCCGAGTACTCTGGATTCAGTTTGGCAGCGCCATTTTGCGGATTCTGCGCAATTGCTGAAGCTGGCTCCTGAGAATGTCACGTCGTGGGTTGATTTGGGGTCGGGTGCAGGTTTCCCGGGGTTGGTTATTGCCATCCTGATCCACGGTAAACGAGGAGCAGAGGCGGGTTCTGTTGTGCGACTCATAGAAAGTGATGCCCGCAAGGCCGCTTTCCTTGGGGAAATTGCCCGGAGGACCTCTGTAGCTGTGGACATCGTTCCCAGGCGAATCGAGTTATCATCGACTCAGGCTAATTTCGAGCCAGTTGAAGTCGTTACGGCTCGCGCGTTGGCGCCACTCGAGCGATTGCTCGGATTGGCGTACCGCTTTTTCAACGACGGCACGATTGGGCTGTTCCCGAAAGGCCGCGACGTGGAGCGAGAGATCGAGGCGGCTCGCAAGGACTGGCAGTTCGACGTTCGGCTGGAGCAAAGCCTCACGGATCCAGAGGGGCGCATTGCTGTGATCGAACATTTGAAGGCCAAATCGAAAGGGTAAATCCAGTGACTGGCGCTATCCCTGGAGGAACGGGTCCTCGGATTCTCGCTATCGCCAACCAAAAAGGTGGGGTGGGTAAGACCACCACGGCGATCAACCTTTCCACAGCGCTTGCCGCAATCGGCGAACGCGTTCTCGTTATCGATCTCGATTCGCAGGGGAATGCCTCGACGGGGTTAGGTATCGACGTTCAGGCGAGGATCAACACATCTTACAATGTTCTCGTTGGTGAAGCGCGCCTCACAGATGCTGCGCTGCCGACGGCTATCCCCGGTTTACGTATTGTGCCGGCGAATGCCGATCTCGTAGGGCTGGAGGCAGAGCTCATCTCAGAGTCGGATCGGCCATTCCGGCTTAAGAACGCTGTAGCGCAGATGCTGGCAAGCTTCCCGTCGCTGCCGGAAGATGAGCGTTATTCTTACGTGCTTATCGACTGTCCGCCTTCTCTTAGCGTTCTTACTTTGAACGCGATGGCAGCGGCTCATGCGGTGTTGGTGCCCGTTCAGTGCGAATTCTTCGCTCTCGAAGGCATCTCTCAGTTCAAAGCGACCATTGATCAGATCCGAGCGACACTCAATCCGGTGTTGGAGATCCAGGGCGTTGTCCTGACGATGCACGACGCCCGGACCTCCCTGTCGAAAGAGGTCGTGGAGAACGTGCGGGGCTTCTTCGGATCAAAAGTCTACGATACGCTAATCCCGCGAAATACTAGGGTTGCTGAGGCACCGTCTCATGGCAAGCCTTTGATATTATACGATTATGATTGCGCTGGCAGTCAGGCGTATATTCGCTTGGCAAGCGAAATCATCGAACGTGAGAGACACTACCGGGCCGCATGACGCGGGCCGTTGACTGTTAGATCCGAGAGGACACTGAAGGCGATGAACGCACCCGTGCACAAAAGCAGACTGGGCCGAGGCCTTGCTTCGCTGATCGGAGAGGCCGCCGCTGCGTCTTCTCCTTCGCCTGTGCCGGAGGTGACGCCGCTGAAGGCCCCTGCCGAGGGTGAGCAACGGACGCTGGGCCTTGACCAAATTCGGGCCGGGAAACTCAATCCTCGGCGTGAATTCCGTGAAGAAGAGCTCGCCGAACTTGCGAACTCTATCCGGGCAAAGGGTCTCGTGCAGCCGATCCTGGTGCGTCCTGATCCTATGGCTCCGGGCCGTTATGAGATCGTGGCAGGCGAGCGCCGCTGGCGCGCGTCACAGCTGGCCGGTCTGCATCGCGTACCGGTCATCATTCGGGAGCTGAGCGATAAAGAAGTCCTGGAGCTCGCGCTTATTGAGAACGTACAGCGCGCGGATCTCAATGCGATCGAAGAAGCGATGGGCTATCGGGAGCTGACGGAGCGGTACAATTACTCGCAGGAGCAACTCTCAGACATCATCGGCAAGAGCCGCAGTCATGTTGCAAATACCTTGCGGTTGCTTCGTTTGCCGGAAAGCGTTCAGGCGCTGGTGCAACTCGGAAAGCTTACAGCTGGCCATGCCCGTGCGCTCATCGGACGGAACGATGCGGAGCGTCTTGCGGAGCGGATCATCGCGGATGATTTGAACGTCCGCGCAGTCGAAGCGCTTGTGCAGGGCACTCCTGACAACGCACAGCAGTCTTCACAGCGAAAGGTCCGCGAAAAGGATCCGGATACGCGTGCTTTTGAGAAGGAACTTACGGACTCATTAGGTCTTAAGGTGGAAATCAAGCGCGGGTCCGGTGAGAGCGGTAACCTTGTGATCAAGTACGGAAATTTTGATCAACTCGAGTATATCCGTATGCGACTTGCGAGTATGAACGGCTAAAGCTGGTCTTGGCAGCACGCCATAACAAGATTAAACGTCTTCGTTGCAACTGCCGACAGGGTTCAGAAGGGCCTGATGGCGGCTGTTCGATGCAGTCGGCGTCGACAGCTTAAACGTGGCTCTGTCAGCTGGTCCAAGCTGAGTGAAACCGGAATTGGCAATGAATGACGATGTTCTGTTGCGGCTTGCCGCTACGATTCGACAACGGCGGACGGCAAGCGCGGATAAATCATATACTCGGCAGTTGCTGGACGAGGGGTCGCCGCGCTGTGCTAAGAAATTCGGCGAGGAAGCGGTCGAAACCGTGATCGCGGCCTTGGGCGAAAGTGATGCCGCGCTAAGATCCGAAGCAGCAGACGTAATCTATCATCTCCTGGTGCTCCTCGAGAGCCGATCGGTGGCGATCGCGGACGTCTTGGCGGTCCTAGAGGGCCGTATGGGAATGTCTGGCGTCGAAGAAAAGGCGCGCCGTAAAGGCAATTGATTTCAGGCCGCCAAACGTCTCCGAGTAGCAAGCCGATGCCGTATACAGATGTGCAGTTTTCGCCTTACCTGACTTTTACCAGGGATGATTGGGCAAGACTGCGCGCGGATACGCCGATGACTTTGGCGCCGCATGAGGTTACGCAGCTTTCGGGTCTCATCGAAGAACTGTCGATGGACGAGGTGGAAGAGATTTATCTTCCGTTGTCGCGCCTGCTGAATCTGTATGTCGCCGCCCAGCAGGAACTGGATTCCGTCACGACCACGTTCTTGGGCCGGCAGGCCTCACGGGTTCCCTTTATTATCGGGGTCGGCGGTTCTGTTGCTATCGGCAAAAGCACTACGGCGCGTGTGTTGAAGGCGTTGCTTGCGCGCTGGCCTCACCATCCGCGCGTCGATCTTGTCACGACGGACGGCTTTCTGAAAACCAATGCCGAGCTGGAGCGGCTAGGTCTGATGGACCGAAAGGGTTTTCCAGAAAGCTTCGATCTGCCGCTGCTCCTTAACTTTTTGGCTGAAGTGAAGTCTGGCGTGGCCCATGTGGAGGCGCCGGTTTATTCGCACTTTCACTATGATATTTTGCCCGGGCAGAACATCATCGTCGATCGCCCGGATATCCTGATCGTTGAAGGATTGAATGTTCTGCAGCCCGCTGTGTTGCCTAAGAACGGATCTGCAATTCCGTTCGTTTCGGACTTCTTTGACTTCTCGATTTATCTCGATGCTGACGTTGATGTGATTCAGCATTGGTATGTGAAACGTTTTATGCGGCTTCGTGCGACCGCGTTTCGCGATCCTGGTGCTTATTTTCACCGTTACGCGCAGTTGAGTCAGGAAGAGGCTAAAGAACGGGCCCTCATGATCTGGCGAAACATCAACCTGAAAAACCTGGAAGAGAACATTTTGCCAACGCGCCCGCGGGCGCGATTAATTTTGCGAAAGGCTGCAGACCATCGGATTGAAACGGTGGCTCTCAGGAAGCTCTGACCCATAAAAGAAAATAGGCCGCCTTGGGGGACGGCCTAAGTTTCGAGAGAAGGGACTGAGGATCGAATATCATCACAGCGATGATTATTCGATACTGGTTACAGATGGCTTAGCTTTCGCCTCCACCATCAAAGACCGTCGTACGCCTGTGAACTGAAACGCATCGCGGCGGTCTGACTTGGATGAGCATGAGAGTATGTCCGTAATTAAATGCTCAGCCGGAAATAAGCGCATTCCGTTGCCGTAGGGACTGTCCTTCAACAAGGGGTGCAAGAGTATTCGCTAGTGCTTCCATATATGCTGCCTGATAGCGCAACGCGGCACGTGCATACGGGCTATGCAGGATGAAAGTTGTGACAGCGGCTTGGGCCGCCAAGGTTTTTGATAGCATCTGAAGATAACCAGCGAATCCATTGAATGGCAATGGAGATTTCATCGGAACCCAGAAATCTACGTTCTGTGTCAGGCTCTGATTTCCAATCCGATTTGTGGTTTTGTTTTCGATGTGAATCGAATGGATTTCCGGAGAGCTGGATTTTTTTTAGAGCCGGTCGCTGAAAGCGACTGCTTTTCACTACCCTGTTTCTGTGTGGGCTTATCGTGTGCCAATCGTGCGTCGGTTCTTTCTGCTACTGCAGGTGCGGCCGCCGTTTGGCTATTCGCGATATTTAACTCAGCGTTCTGTTGAGCCAGAAACACTTTAAACTTATCGCGAAGACGCCGAATTACGGATGGCTCCGTAACCCCAATTCGGCGAATTGCAGTTGTCGGTTTCAGTTCAGGATCCGCAGCAATTAGTGCGGCGATCTGGATTAGAGGCGCGCGATCGTCGATACCAGTCCCCTTCGGTCGACCGCGTCGGGTCTTTGTCGTGGACATAGATAGACCTTTTTGAGTGCAGTGTTTCGATTCGGTTTATCGGATCGTCACGTAAAATCTAATTCGGACCAAGGAAAATAAATCGTTAAATAAAAAAAACGCATTTAACGCATCTACAATTGTGACCAAATAGCATCCGAAATTGATAGGCCTCTGAAACTCTGGCGAAAATCTATATGCAACTTCGGTTCGTGATTGTTGAGCAGATCCCGCCCGGGGGACGGAAGACACATAGCGAGCACGCCAAGCTAGGTCCATTTATCCTTATACGTTTTATTTTTGCCGATATATTGTGCAGTTCGTTGTCGGTGTTCGTTATTCGCCCGAAACGATCTCGCTATGACCCGAATTGCGACGGCCTGGAGCCACAATCCTATTAGAGGTTTTCTCTATAATTGATATTTAATCTATCGGTGGTCGTATGTCTGAGTCTGGCCTGAAGGCGATCCTGGAACGTCTTGGTCTGCGCCAAAGCGAGTTGGCTCGTTTGATTGATGTCAGCGCGCGCACCGTTAGTCAGTGGGCGACGGGGGATGTTTCGCTGCCAGGGCCGGTGGCTGCGTATCTTAGGGTCCTACTAGCATTGCCGCCGGAACTCCTCGCGGAAGAGTTTGCCCGTCTGGAAGGGAGGAAGCGCATGTTGGATGAAGGAATTTATAGCCTTACCTGCCGGGTAAACGATTGCCAGATCGCGGAAAGTGACGCGGCGCTTGCTGTTTTAAGGAACGGGAAAATTCTAGGGTCCGACCGGCAAGGGGGATTATTTACGGGCTCGTACGAATATGATGCGGCTACGCAGCGGAATAAAATGCACGTTCGGTTACAGGTGCCGCCCAACGGAGTTTTGTTTACGGGAGGCGGTGCTGGTCCAGGAGGTGCCGTGGTCGATATTGTCGGGGCGTTTGATCGCGCGGCCCCAGCCTCACATGCCATCGTGGATGTCAGGGGCGAACAAGTCGAATTGCAATTGACGTACCTGGGGCCTCTGCCCAATTAGCGTGCGGGGGCAGAACAAGGTTCAGAATGCAGATTGAGATATGACGAAAAGTGCTGGCCGAGTGTTGCTCGGGCGAATACGCGGAGCACATGGAATTCGCGGTGACGTGCTGGTTCACTCTTTTACGGAGCTACCGGAAGCCATCGGGGACTATGGCGAACTCACAGATTGCGACGGTGGTCGTGCATTACGCCTCAAGGTGCAGCGGGTGACGCCGAAAGGAGTTATCGCGCGTGTGACAGGCGTGAGCGATCGGACGGCCGCCGATGCCCTCAAAGGCGCCGAGCTGTGGGTTGATCGCGGGCAATTACCCGATGCTGAGCCAGGCGAGTTTTATTATGAGGATCTCGCGGGACTGAAGGCGTTCGACCGCGACGGTGCTCAGTTTGGCGAGGTCGTCGGTGTCGAAAACTATGGAGCCGGCGATCTTCTGGAGATTCGGCTGAATGGCGTGCGTCGGACGGAGCTCGTCCCTTTCAGCGAGGCTTTTGTACCCGAAGTCGATATTTCGGCCGGAAAAGTTATCGTCGCGTGGCCGTTGGAGTTCGAGATCGCCAATGAGGCGAAGGATTCGGACGAAAACGAATAGGTGCGTATTTCCGGCCCTGTGTGACCTTAAAGGGGTTGGCCCTGTAAGAGACGAGGTGGATTGCCGGTCAGTCCGGCAGCTTCTTTGACGAAGGCGGCTTTTGCAATAGGCAAACGGTCGACGAGGCCGAGGCCGGCTTCACGCAAAGATCGCAGCAGCGTTGTATCGTTTGAGAAGAGGCGGTTAAGGCCGTCAAATGCTGCGGTGGAGAGCGTTGAATCAAACCGACGCCAGCGTTCGTAGCGCTCGAGCGCTTGTTGGTCACCCGCGTCGAGACCTACGCGGACGCTTTCCGTTATTGTTTCAGCCAAAGCGGCCACGTCGCGAAGTCCAAGATTTAAACCTTGTCCGGCAATCGGGTGAACACCTCGCGCCGTGTCGCCGACAAGCGCCAGTCGAGGTGCGATAAAACCTCGGGCTAAATGCATCGAAAGCGGCCATGAAGCCCGGGTTCCGACTAAAGAGAGTTCACCGAGCTTGTGACCAAAACGCCGGGTAAGCTCATCCAAGAAAGTCGTGTCGCCCATGCCCATGAGGCGATCGGCTTCCTGGCGTTCCTCAGTCCAGGTCACGCAGCTGCGATTGCCGGGTAATGGGAGAACTGCGAAGGGCCCTGACGGCAGGAAATGCTGGACGGCGCGGCCATTGTGCGGATCTTCATGGGCGACGGTCGTGCAGATACCGGACTGTTTATAATCCCACGAGATCAGCCCAATGCCCGCCAAGTCGCGGATCTTCGAGCGCCGTCCGTCCGCTGCCACCAGGAGGCTGCAGTTAAAGATGCGGCCATCTGCGAGCGTCACAGTGAGGCCGCCCGGAATTTCATCGAACGACGCTGCTTCAGCTCCAGATATCCAGTCGACGTTCCTGGCTTCCTTTGTCGCTTGGCGTAGCGATGCTGCGATTAACGCGTCGGGCACAATGAACGAGGCAGGTTCACCGTCATCGAGGTGGTTGTCATATGTGAGTAGGACGGGGCGAATGCCGGCTTCGAGGCTTGAATCCGTGATTTCAATTTCGCTGACGGGCTGTGCGTTGTCGGCGATGCTGCTCCAAATGCCGAGTGTCTCCAGCATGCGTTTCGAAGCGGATGACAACGCAAACGCGCGTGGACTCGTGTTGGGGCGCGCAGGATCTTCGGATCCCGGGTTGCGATCGAGAATGGCGATAGAGAGGTCCCCACGCAGCGCTTGGGAGAGAGCGCAGGCAAGGCTCAGCGCGGTGTAGTTGGCACCGGAAATGACGATGTCGTAGCGTTGGGTCATAGGGACTCGTAGGTTCGCAGTGTTAGATGTCTCTGGTGAGGGCGTGCTTGCCCCGTGTTCCGGCGTGTGCGAAAGGGTTGTGGTACCTGAATATTGTCTCTCTTCTGCCCCTTGGGTAAGCCATTCCGACGCAATGAGCAAAGACGTAGGGTCGATTACGACTGAGCTGCTTTCCATTCTCGATCTTGAGCGGCTTGAAGACAATCTCTTCCGGGGCGTGAGTCTATGGGAGGGATGGCAACGGGTTTATGGCGGCCAAGTGCTCGCGCAAGCGCTAACCGCAGCTATTCGGACAGTTGAGCCTGCCCGGCAGGTACATTCATTACATAGCTATTTTCTTCTGGCTGGTGATCCGCAACATCCCATCATCTATGATGTCGAGCGGCTGCGTGAAGGTGGGAGTTTCTCGACACGCAGAGTCAAAGCCATACAGCATGGCGCCGTTATCTTCATAATGAGCGCTTCCTTCCACAAGGCGGAGGACGGTTTTGAACATGCCGCCGAAATGCCGGATGTGCCTGGCCCCGAAAAGCTGTTGAGCGCCAGTGAGTTAGTCGCAGACAGAATCAACGAAATTCCTGATTCCATGCGAGATTATTGGAGTCGGCCGCAGCCATTTGACATGCGTCCGGTCGATATTTCCCGCTATCTCGATCAGACCGCCCGGCCGCCGCAACAGTCGATTTGGATTAAGTCGACAGAGGCGCTGCCGGAAGATCCGGCGGCCCATCAGGTGGTGCTCGCTTACGCATCTGATTTTACCCTGCTCGATACGGCTTTGATCGCGCATGGCAAAACCTTGTTTGATACAGATGTCCAGTTAGCGAGTCTGGATCACGCGCTTTGGTTTCATAGACCGCTTCGCGCAGACGAATGGCTTCTCTATGTGCAGGATAGCCCGAATGCTTCAGGTGCTCGCGGTTTCTGCAGAGGGCAGGTGTTCACGCGTGAAGGCGTCTTAGTTGCATCGAGTGCGCAGGAAGGTCTGATGCGCCGGCGATCAACTAATTTCTCGATCCGGTGATCAAGTTGTGCATAAATTTTATGCAATCTAGGTCGTTTGCGTAAAATTTAATCATAATGGTGGTGGCCAATCCGTCATCACCCGGGGCGCGCCTCAAATATTATCACACGATTTCATCGCTTTAGATCGAAATTTCGAATCTGGCACAGCTCTTGAGTCTTAACGATCCGGTAGCTGAGGGCCCTTGGGCTTTCGGTCGTCCGCGGCGGGTGCGACCGTCGTACCGCAATTTCATATTGCTGGTTCAGAACCGTTAAACGGGGTCGAGCATGAAATTACTGACTGCGATAATAAAACCGTTCAAGCTGGAAGAGGTGCGTACCGCGCTCACCGACCTTGGACTTCAGGGAATGACGGTAACCGAGGTCAAGGGTTACGGTCGACAAAAGGGTCATACAGAGATCTACCGCGGCGCTGAGTACGCTGTGAGTTTCCTTCCCAAAATCAAAATCGAAATCGTTATCCCATCCGACCAAGTTGAGAAGGCGGTTGAGGCTGTGCAGACCGCAGCCAAGACCGGTCAGATCGGCGACGGCAAAATCTTCATTTCACCCATCGATCACACCGTTCGCGTTCGTACCGGCGAGATCGATGTGACGGCGCTTTGAGTAGCAGGAGGGAATCTGAATGAACTTCTTTAAATCTAAGCTCGGAGCCGGACTGCTCGGAGCCGGATTGCTGGGCCTGATGATCGAACCAAGTGTGGCTCAAGAGGCCGCAGCTGCGGCCGCTGATCCTAAGACTGCTGCTACGGCGGCAAACGTTGACTACGTCTTCAACACGCTGCTCTTCCTTATGGCCGGTTTCCTCGTGATGTTCATGGCGGCTGGTTTCGCAATGCTCGAAGCCGGTCTTGTCCGTTCCAAGAACGTCGCTATGCAGTGCACCAAGAACATCGCGCTGTACTCGATCGGCGGTATCATGTTTTGGCTCGTCGGCTACAACCTGATGTATCCTGGCGAGTCATGGATCATTGCAAATTACATTGGTGCGATTGCGCCGGTTTCCTTGCCTGATCCGGCCGCGGATACCGCCAACGCTTATGCCACCGGATCCGACTGGTTCTTCCAGATGGTGTTCTGCGCCACCACGGCATCGATCGTGTCTGGTACGCTGGCAGAACGCATCAAGCTTTGGCCGTTTCTTATCTTCATCGTGGTCCTGACGGGATTCATCTACCCAATTCAGGGTTCCTGGGAGTGGGGTGCAGGCTGGCTCGATGACATGGGCTTTTCTGACTTCGCAGGCTCGACGCTTGTTCACTCTACCGGTGGCTGGGCCGCTCTGGCCGGTGCTCTTCTGCTCGGCGCACGGCACGGCAAGTACGGACCTGACGGTCAGGTCAACCCAATGCCTGGTTCCTCCATGCCATTGGCGACGCTTGGTACGTTGATCCTGTGGCTTGGCTGGTTCGGCTTTAACGGCGGTTCTCAGCTTGCTCTTGGTTCGCTTGAGAATGCTTCGGCCGTTTCGCGCATCTTTGTGAACACCAACATGGCTGCGGCTGCGGGTGTCATGGTTGCTCTTCTCATGACGCAGATCATCTACGGCAAAGTCGATCTGACCATGGGCCTGAACGGTGCCCTGGCTGGCTTGGTGTCCATCACCGCTGAGCCACTGGCTCCTGCTATCTGGCAGGCGGTTGTTATCGGCGCCGTCGGCGGTGTGATTGTCGTTCTTACGGTCCCGCTGCTCGACAAATTGCGCATCGATGACGTTGTTGGTGCGATCCCTGTTCACCTCTGCGCAGGTATCTGGGGTACGCTGATCGTCGCTTGGACCAACGCTGAAGCAAACCTCGCCGTTCAGGGTCTCGGCGTCGCTGCTATCGGTGCCTTCGTCTTCCTGGCGTCCTTCGTGATTTGGGTAATCCTGAAATTCACGATTGGCATCCGCGCATCGCTCGAGGAAGAGATGCAAGGGCTCGACAAGGCGGAAATTGGTCTGGAAGCGTACCCTGAGTTTGGGGTCGGCAGCCAACGACTCTAAGTGCTCTTTCACTAGACTGATGGGCAGGGACCTCCCCGATCCTGCTCTAGCCTTGACCCGGCATGACGATGCCGGGTCATTTTTTTATAACATCCCAACATCGCCATTTCGAAGATTGGGAGTTAGCGCCAGTGATAAGGGCCGATGTGAAGATCCTGTCCCGGCCGCATCATGCCAACGAGTTGGATCAGGTCGTTCCGGCGGAGCGCGATGCAACCCTCAGTGGGCGCGAAGTCCGGTGTCGCGACGTGTATGAATATAGCGCTGCCTCGACGACGGCTTCGTTGGACGTCATTGTAGCCCACGACGATGATGAGGTCGTACAGGTGGTCGTGGCGCCAAAGACGTTCTGCGCTCGCCCTGTAGGGGTGGGATACGGGGCGATTGTAGTTCGGGTCACAGGGAGCGTCGCACCAACCGTCGGTTGGACGAATTGCCTGCAAAGGTAAGCCTGTTATAGGGCGTTGAATCCGATCGGCGCGATAATAGGCTCGGCGTAGCGCCCAGCGTCCTATCGGAGTCGCACCGTCGCCTTCCATCTTTATGCTTGAGAGGCCGCTGCGGCCTAATGCACACGGAAATTGCCGACTATCGAATTGAACTACGCCGACTGCTGCATGTGCATTCTTAACGTTCACGGTCAATTGACGGAAATGTGGTTCGATGTTCCATCCTTTCAGGTATTTTCAGCGCCTTGGATCTGTTGGCTGATAACCAGCTATTCGACGGCGAACCATTGTTTTCCCAGGTTGTCCGGTTACGTACAGTGACAACAACCTGCGGCATTGGCGCAGGACGCATGCGGCGGTTGAACCCTATGGTATCAGCACGACAGGTGATAGAATTTATAGAAGCAATCCATTGATATGGAGCATTCATTATGAGCACGGCCCGCAAGATCCTCATTGTCGATGACGATGATGACCTTCGCGATTCCTTAAGAGATCAGCTGTCACTCCACGATGAATTCGAGGTTAGTGTCGCTGAGACTGCGGCACGCGGAATAGAAATTGCCAAGTTCGAACACCACGATCTTGTGCTGTTCGACGTTGGTCTTCCGGATATGGATGGGCGCGAAGCGGTTAAGCAACTGCGCAAGACCGGCTTTAAAAGCCCCATCGTTATGCTGACGGCAAATGATTCCGATGCGGATCAAATCCTTGGTCTCGATGCGGGTGCGAACGACTATGTGACGAAGCCCTTCAAATTCGCGGTGCTTCTCGCGCGGATTCGCGCCCAGCTTCGTCAGCACGAGCAGAGCGAAGATGCGGTGTTTACGATCGGGCCGTATTCCTTCAAGCCTGCGTCCAAGCTGCTGCTCGACGCGAAGGGATCGAAGATCCGGCTAACCGAAAAAGAAACTTCGATTTTGAAGTATCTCTATCGGGCCGGGGAGAAAGTGGTGACCCGTGATGTGCTGCTGCACGAAGTTTGGGGTTACAATGCCGGCGTTACGACGCATACGCTCGAAACGCATATCTATCGTTTGCGTCAGAAGATCGAGACGGATCCGTCCAATGCGGAGCTTCTCGTGACGGAAACAGGCGGTTACAAGCTCGTGCCCTGAGGTACGAGCTTCCCCCTCTATTTGGTTTCCTCAGCAGAGCGCTTGTAAATGTCGTCCGAACGGATGATGTCGTCTTCGCCCAGATAGCTACCCATCTGCACTTCTATCAGTTCCAGCGGGACCTTTCCGGGATTCTCCAGGCGATGCCATTGCGTGGCGACGATGTAGACGCTCTCGTTTTCCCGAACCAGCGATTCCTTGTCGCCGATAACGACCTTGGCTGTGCCTTGCACCACGATCCAGTGTTCGGAGCGATGGTGGTGCATTTGCATGGAAAGCTTGCCGCCCGGTTTGACGTGCAGTTTCTTGACCTGAAACCGTGGCGCTAAGCTCAGGGTTTCGAAAAAACCCCAAGGGCGGTAGTTGCGGACGTGTTGTTCGTGCTCTTTGCGGCCTTCATCTTTCAAGCGTTTGACAATGCCCGATACATCCTGAGCGCGTGTGCGATCAGCGACGAGCAATGCGTCCGGCGTATCGACGATGATGAGATTTTCAACGCCGAGGGTGGCCACGATCGGTTTGTCGGAATGGATAAAGCAGCCTTGCGTTCCTTCCGTTACGGCGTTGCCATTGATGTAGTTGTCGTCGGCATCGTGTTGCGCGACGTCCCACAGAGACGACCATGAGCCGACGTCGTTCCAGCCGACGTCGATGGGCAGCATGGCGGCGCGATCGGTTTTCTCCATGACGGCATAGTCGATCGAAATACTGGGCGCCGAAGCGAATGCCTTTGCCTCAAGGCGGAGGAAGCCGAGATCGGTTTCGGCATTCTGGACAGCTGCGGTTGCCGCTTTGAGAATGCCGGGTTCGAGGTTTGCGAGTTCGTTGATGAACGTCCCGGCCCGCAGAACGAAGATGCCGCTGTTCCAAAAGTAGTCGCCGGAAGCGAGGTATTGTTCTGCGGTCTTTTTATCGGGTTTTTCAAAGAAGGCGTCGACGTGAAACACGCCGTTGAACTCCGTGAACGGTGAGCCTCGGCGGATGTAACCGTATCCCGTATTCGCTTCGGACGGCGTAATTCCGAAAAGAACGAGGCGACCGGATTTGGCGACCTTGGCCGCAGCCAATATACTTTCACGGAAAGCGGTCTCATTGCCGATGATGTGGTCGGATGGCATGACCGCGAGAATGGCCTCGGGATCATTCTTCATTGCGATAAGGGCCGCGGCGGCGATCGCTGGCGCCGTATTGCGGGCAGCAGGTTCGAGAACGATGGCCTGGGCTTCTATCCCGGCAGATTCAAGTTCTTCCTTGATCAGAAATCGATGGTCGTTGTTGCACGAGAGAATGGGTGCGCCGAATCCTTCTTCCGCGGGAAGGCGGCGCAGGGTTGCCCCGAGGAAACTCGTTTCTTGATCATTGAGGAAGCGGATGAACTGCTTGGGGTACATGGACCGCGAGCGTGGCCATAGGCGCGTGCCGGAACCGCCCGATAGGATCACTGGCGTAATCGTCGCCATACCGTTCAACACCTTCCGATTAAGATTTGGGGGAACCGCAGGGGCGGTGAGTGACCGAGCCCTACGCCCACTCTACAGGCCTGACATTACCGAGCTGAAAAAAATTCTCTAACACGATGGTGAACATGACCGCGAATGTGTCAGCGCAGTTAATTTCCGTTTGTTCAGAGCGATGGTTTGGCCACGCGCGTGGGTAGAGCGGGAACCATTACCGCTGAAGTTAGAGAACTTTTCGAGCATTTGCAGCCACGGTTGTTTGATCGAGACCGAAGCATGTTAGTTTAACGTTTGTTGGCTCTATTGACGTTCTCAGCGTGAGACGGTTAATCGAGCTGGAGAACCTCGCATAGATCTGGTCATCTTGGCGAGGACGTGGTCAGGCCCCGTAGCTCAGCAGGATAGAGCATCAGATTCCTAATCTGAGGGTCACTGGTTCGAATCCAGTCGGGGTCACCATTTCTTTGGTGCATGCAATCCTATTTGTGCCTTGGCCCGCCCCCGGTGCGGCCGCGCGATTTGCGCTCGATCGTCTCAACTGTACTCTTTGAGAGCGCCAACTTCTTTGGCGCGTTGATCTGGTCGTTAAGGACTGTGGATTGACGACCGGTGCGTTGGTTCGTTCCGGCGTGTGTTCGTACGGTGGTCCCAGGGTGAATTGAACCGGAGAAAAGCGTAACCGTTATGACGATACCGATGGACCTGCAGTGTGCCTCAAAGGATTTCGAGAAGTTTCTTGCTGATGCGCGAGATGCATCCGGGCTCACGACGCGCAATCAGACCTACACGATGGTTCAAGGCGTGATGTTGGTGTTCCGTCGTCGTCTTAGCTTGAAGGATGGCATACGCTTCGCCAGCGTGCTTCCTCCTCTTTTGCGCGCGATTTTCGTCAGTGATTGGGACACGGATGAGCCGCAGCGTCCGTTTGATGGTCGGAGCGAAATGACGCGCGAAGTGCAGGCCCTTCGAAAGGATCACAATTTCTCACCGGAGACTTCCATTCGGGATGTCGCAATAGCTTTGCGCAAGAACATCGATGAGGAGGCCTTCGAGCAGGTTATCGCATCCCTTCCGCAAGAGGCATCCGAATTTTGGCGGCGATGAGTTAGCGTCCTGTCGAGTCACCGGCCTTGACAATGTGCAGATCAACCTCCGGCATTCCTCTGCACAAAGACATTGAGTTCTGCAAGCGAATCACGTCCCGTTGTCAACTCTATGATGGGCTGCGGGAGGGCGTGTCCGATTTGGCAGGTAGGCCGGGTCGATAACGCGATACCTTGAAAGGTTGCGCTGAAGTCAAGGGACGCAGATTCCGTATTAAATGCCCCGGGGCATAGAAGGGGCTGAGAAATGAACGGTGGCTCAGGTTTGTGGTTCGCTCGCTTATCGCGGGAGATGTCCAATCAGCTATCAGCACCACCCTCGGTCTCGACGGTACCGCTGCGCTTGCCGGCCAGGCTGGGACTGCTGCGGGAGATTCGCTTGACGTAACGGTCGACGGTGTCACCCAGACAATCACAATTAACGCAGCTGACACGCTTTCAGATATTGCGGCCAAGATTGAAGCGGCGTTTCCAACTCTCGAAGTCTCGGCGACCACTACCGGCACGAACGATACCCTGACCATTGGTCAGGGGGGGTACGGTGATCGACGACTTCACCCTCATGAATAACAATAACACGCCAGTGACTGCGCTCGGATTTCCCGGACCGTTTCCTAGGACCGTCGATGCGTTGTTCGATGATGGTGCTTCGGGCGGCACTGGCGGAGCGGCTGTCGTGCTCGAGGCGACTAGTGATGACACCTTTGAGAATCTCGGGACGATAATTGGCGGTGCAGGAGGTGTAGGCGGTGCTGGCGGGAGCGATGGCTCCGACGGTGCGGGGGCATTGGTATCGTCGGCAGCGATTTGACGATCACGAATAGCGGTACCATCGCCGGAGGGTTGGATGGAGATGTGGCTACCCGCGCAGATGCGATTCATTTTACGGGCGGCACCAACACGCTAATCCTAGAAGCAGGCTCTACGATAACGGGAACGTCGTTGCATTCAGCGCTGCGGACACGTTGTCTTTTGGCGGAAACTCCGACAGCACTTTTGACGCGTCAGTGGTCGGCCCCGGCGGCCAGTACCAGGGCTTCGGCGCCATCGGCAAGATCGGAAGCGGGACCTGGACGTTTACCGGCGCCGGGACCTACACAGTTGACACCACGGTCGACGATGGAACCTTGCTGGTGAACGGCTCGCTTGCCAGCGAAGTGATGGTTGGACCCGGTGGCGTATTGGGTGGCAACGGTACTCTCGGCGGCGGTGTGATCAATAACGGTACACTGGCACCAGGTAATTCGATTGGCATCGGTCTCAGAGCTTCCACGATGATGACGTTCGGCAGTGTTACGGCTGCTGCGCATGGTCTGCTCGGTTGGCGCCACGCCTTCGGCGACACTGTCCCACTGTCCCACTGGCCGCGCACAGTGTCGTCGGCAGCGGTTCTTTTTTAATTGCCGGAGCTCCTATTGCCGATGACACAGCGCTTATCGAGGCGGGTATCGACTTCAATCTTGCTGTAAACTCCAGCTTGAACTTTTCTTATTCCGGCCAGCTTGCCTCGGACGCGTACGATCACGGAGTGAACGCCGTTCTCTCCGTGCGATTCTGATCTGCGGCCCGAAATCCGAACTGGCTGCCGCTGCCGGAATGGGGGCGATGGGGCTTTGTCGGCGTTCTATTTTTTCGAGCGGAATGAGTGCAGGGCCTCAAGCCACCGGATAAAGAACGGTTGATTGTCGACGGGCTCGTATTCGGGCCCAAGATAGAGGCCAACCGCTTTAATGCGTCCCGAGCCGTCGATGTCGCGGACAATCAAATCCATACTCCCGAAATCCACGCGGTCGCCGGGTTCGGGTGGCCCTGACAGACGGTCTTCCATGTATTCGGCAATGGTCAATTCTGAACCAACCTTTGAACGCACACCATACATGTCTGCCAGCCGCTCCAACGGCTGCGTTGGGTCCAGCTGGAATTGCCCGAACAGTGTCGGATCATCTTCATCCACGCTCGTTGCGGCGCTGGCAAAGAGACGGTCGAGCATTGGGACGAGACGCGGTGGCGTGAAGATGTAGATATGGTCGCCGGTCTGGAGCCGTCCGGCATCATGCAATCGTAGGGAAGCGCCATCGCGGAGAATGAGCGATGGCCGGGCCCATCGCGGTAACCTTGCGCCAGTTGCGATGGGGCTGTCGGGGACGATACGGTAAGATACAAGCTCATGGGATGTGCCGCCGGGGAGCTCGAGTTCTATCTTTTCCAGCGGACCGGTTTTCGGTGGCACGATCTGCCCCAGCCAGCGGGCGACCGGACGTATGGTCCAACCCTGCAGAAGCAGTGATACCAGCACCGCAATGAATGTAATGTTGAAATACAGCTGGCTGCTTGGCAGGCCGCCTGTGATTGGTAGCACGGCAAGCAACACCGATACGGCGCCGCGCAGGCCGACCCAGGAAATGAACGCGGTATCCTGTGGCCGATAGTTGAAGGGGAGTAGACATAACCAGACGGCGATGGGCCGGGCGATAAAGGTCAGCACCGCAGCGACGACAATGCCCTGCACGATGGCGTCTGGAAACTGGGAGGGACTAGCCAACAGCCCCAGTAACAAGAACATTGCGATCTGGAAAACCCAAGTCAGGCTGTCCTGGAATTTACGGAGCGAGATGATGCCGCTGAATTTGGCATTGCCTGCAATGACACCAGCGACGAAAACGGCAACAAAGCCACTGCCGCCGACCATGCCGGTTATACCGAAGCAGAGCACCGCCAATCCCAATGTAATTAAGGGGTAGAGGCCTGCTTCGAGGTTTAGCCTGGTGACCACCTGAATAATTACGAAGCCCCCCAGTACGCCGAATGCCAAGCCCAACCCGGCTTGTTGGAACGCGGTTATTGCGAAGGCGAGCAGCCCTGAGGGTGTATCAGGACGTGCGAGAAGTTCGACAAATACGGTGGTGAGTAGGATAGCGATCGGGTCGTTCGAACTCGATTCGACTTCCAGAGTCGAACGCACGCGGTCGCGGATTGTCACGCCACCGACGCGAAGAAGGAAGAAGACCGCGGCGGCGTCCGTCGATCCAATAATCGAGCCAAGCAACATGCCTTCCAGTAATGAGAAGCCGAAGACAAAATGTGCGGCGAGCCCGACGATACTGGCGGTGATGACCACGCCTGCAGTTGCCAAAAGTAGGGATGGGCCTGCCGAGAGCCTCAAGGACTGCAGTTTGGTGTTGAAACCGCTGTCATAGAGGATGATGGCGAGGGCTATGCTGCCGAAGAAATAGACGGATTCTGCATCGTCAAATTGGATACCCCCTATACCGTCTTCGCCAGCAAGCAGGCCGATGGAGAGGAAGACGAGAAGAAGCGGGGCACCGAAGCGGAAAGCGATGATGCTCGTCAATGCCGAAATAATCAGTAGTGAAGATCCTACTATGATTATTCCGTACATGGACGTCAGCATTGCGTTCTCGATCTCCTCTCCGGCTTGTTCATTAAAGCGATCCGATCTCGGCGAGCGTATCGTCGCAAACCAACAGTCGGAAGTCCCGTTAGGACGACAGACCAGCGACGTTATCGATGCGAGGAATGCCCGAACTATCGTACGTGACCGTGCGGTTCTGTCTAGAGGTCAGAACACCGTGTTACTGGGAAAAATGCGCACGGTTACTGGAAGTTTGAGAAAAATTGAGGCTCTTGCCGGGGGACGAGGCAGAATTGGGAGATTGATACGCAGTTGAATTGAAATTGAACTGAGGCGCAGCAGGGCGAAGCGATTGTGAGAACAACTTCCGGAGCGAGAAAGGATTGACCGGCGTTGCGCCGGTCTCCGTGGCATCAGACTTCTCTATGCGGCAGCAGGACCGGGGTCCGTATCGTCCGTCGGTGGAAGTGTGTCGATGGTTCCTTCAACCTTGACGACGGTCATGGATCGGCGATGACCATCACGCGTCATCCATGAAATAGATTGCCCTTCGGACAGTCCAATGAGGGCCGTGCCGATTGGTGTCAGAATCGAGATCTTTCCTTCCGCGATATCGGCCTGGCCTGGAAAGACAAGTGAGACCCGGCGCTCGCGCCCGTCGTCGGCTTTGTAGAGGACGGTTGAGCCCATCTGCACCGTTGTCGGGGGAACGGATTGAGCGGGAACGACTTCCGCACGCTCCATTTCGTTGAGCAGTTCTTCGGCAACTTCCGGCGCTCGATCGAGTGCCGTTGTCGCGAGTGTCGTCAGGCGGCGCTGATCTGCGTCACTGACAATGATGCCGGGCTTTTTTGGAAATTGAATGGTGTCGGTCATGGCTAGGCGCACCTTGCGATATTTGTCCGTGGACTTGTCCTACGGTTCAAATGAAATGGTTGAGGCGGTTGCGCACCGAGGCCGATATGCGGAACTTTCCGCTAAGAGCAATTGCGTATCGGAAAGACGCGCCCCAGGCTCGGAGGGTGCGCGTTGGCCGAGCTGGGGTTACTATTCTGCGATGAGCAGAATCCGAAGCGCACGTGGCGCACTAATGCTGGCCAAAGTTTTCATAACGATCAGTTTGGGGTTTCCGCGACTGTTGTCAAGCCAGAGCTTGCAGTGCTGTTTCTGGGCCGACTGCAACGAAGTTTAGATCGTCGCAGGAAAAAAAGGCTGAATTTGGCAGCGGACAAGCTGAGGTTGGAGAGGCGATCCTCGCCAACTGCCAAGCTCAGCTTGCGTGCCGATGTGAGATCAGGTCGTCTCTGAAGTTTGTTTTCTTCCGGTCGCTCGGTGGAAGCGTTCTCTCATCTTCTGGAAGATCACGTAGAGCGGTGGCACGATGAAGATGCCGAGAATACTCGCGCCAAGCATGCCGGCCAGGACCGGGACGCCAACGGCAAACATGCTACCGGCGCCGGGCCCACTCGCTAGTACGAGTGGGATCAGACCCATGATAAACGCGATACTCGTCATCATAACCGGCCGGAAACGCAGGCGGGCACCGTTGATCGCAGACTCGAGAACACTTTCACCTTCGGCGCGTCTTTCGACGGAAAACGCGACGATCAGAATAGCGTTTTTGGCAGCCAGAGCGATCAACACGACGATGCCGATCTGGGCATAAAGCGTGAAACTCAGACCGACGAGCCACAGTCCAAGAAGTGCGGCGAATATGGCGACAGTTACCGAGAGGACCACGGGAATTGGGATCGTCCAGCTCTCATAAAGGCCTACGAGGAAGAGGAAAGCAAAGACTATTGCGAGTCCGAGCACGATCGGTGTTTGGCCTGCGGATTGGATCTGCTCGAGCGCCTGTCCCGTCCATTCGAACGAATAGCCTGGGGGCAGGGTACTCTTTGCGACTTGCTCCATGACCGTGATGGCTTCACCTGTGCCAATTCCAGGGGCAGCCTGGCCGTTAATCGAGATCGCACGGTAGTTGTTGTAGCGCGTGAGGGTACGGGGGCCGACATCTAGTCGCGCGGTGGCAATGGCCGACATAGGGGTCATTTCTCCGGCGGCATTTTTGACGTACACGCCGTAGATGTCGTCGATAGCGCCGCGGAACTGGCGCTGGGCTTGAATGCGTACCGTCCAGGTGCGGCCATAAAGGTTGAAGTCGTTGATATAATAGCCGCCGAGTGTTGACTGGAGTGCAGCGAAGACACTGGCGAGGTTGATGTTCAACGCCCGTGTCTTATCGCGATCGATATCGAGCCGGACAATCGGTGTTTCAGCGTCGAACGTGGAGAAGACCGAGGTCAATTGAGGTTGCTGGTTTGCAGCCACGATGAGCCCGCGCATAGCCCCCGCCATGTCGGAGGCTTCTTGTCCCTGGAGGGCCTCCAGCATGAATTCAAAGCCACCTACCTGACCAAGACCAGAGATTGATGGGGGGTTGAGCGGTATGAAATTGCCATCCGGAATCGTCGAGAGCTGTCCATAGAGCCGTCGAACAACTGCTGTAGAACCCATGTTCCGTGCTTCGCGCTCGCCATACGGTTTCAAGCGAATGAACATCACGCCCGCGTTGGAAGCGGCGCCGCCTCCGAGGAAGTCGAGACCAAGAATTGTGGTAACGCCGTCGACGGCTGGATCTTTTGAAACGATCGCTTCTGCTTTGGCGGCGGCCTCAGAAGTTCTATTCAGCGACGCACCGGCAGGAAGATTAACGATGGCCATGATGAACCCGCGGTCCTCGTCGGGGAGGAAGCCAGAGGGCGTTTGAGAGAAGAACCAATAGGTCAGACCGGCTACGGCCGCGAGCGCCACGATGCTCAGCATCGCGACCCTGACTGCCTTAGAGACTAGCGCTGCGTAGCCATCCCCGATGTGATCGATGCCGCGGGTGATCCGGCCCATGATGCCTTTTGGAGCGCCGGGTGTCAGGAATACGGCGCACAGAGCCGGCGACAACGTCAGAGCGTTGATGGCCGAAATGACCATCGCGGCCGAAATGGTGACGGCGAACTGCCGGAAGAGGACACCTGATGAGCCGGGCAAGAACGCCACAGGAATGAACACCGACAATAGTACCAGCGTAATTGCGATGACCGGTCCAGCAATCTGCGACATGGCCTTGCTTGTGGCTTCGGCCGGTGTGAGGTGCGGCTCCTCGTGCATGACGCGCTCGACGTTCTCGACGACGATGATGGCGTCATCGACGACGATACCAATGGCGAGAACGAGAGCCAGGAGAGAAATGGTATTGGCCGAATAGCCGAAGGCAAGCAGGACCGCGAACGTCGAAATGATCGCTACGGGAACGGCAATGAGCGGAATGATTGTTGGGCGGAAACGGCCGAGGAACAAAAAGACGACAATAGCCACGAGTGCGAACGCTTCGAGAAGAGTACTGATTACCTTCTCGATCATGGCGCCGACAAACTCAGCAGTGTTGTAAACATACTCGAATTCGACCCCCTCGGGGAACCGCGGTCTCAGGGATTCGAGTTTGTCAGTAACGGCCTGTGCAACCGACACGGCGTTTGCACCCGGTGATAGATACACACCGACAGGGGCGGCGGGGTTTCCTTGATAACGGGCTTCGGAGTCAAACGAGGCGGCTTCGAGCTTGACGTCCGCCACATCTTTCACACGGACGAAGGCGCCGTTTTCACCGCCGCGGACAATAATGTTTGCGAACTCGTCTTCGGACACAAGACGGCCTTGTGTGACGATCGAAAGCTGCATGCGCTGGTCAGAAGACAATGGCGCGGCACCAATGCGGCCCGCTGCGGCCTGCACGTTTTGCGACTGGATCGCTTGGATGACATCCTGCGCCGAGAGATCGAAGTTAGCCAGACGCTCGGGATCAATCCAGATACGCATGGAGTAGTCGCGCGCACCGAAGATGGAGGCATCGCCAACGCCGGGCACGCGTTTGATCTCGTCCAGAATGGAGATGTTTACGAAGTTTGAGAGGAAGAGCTGATCTTTACTGCCGTCAGGTGAGTGGAACAGAAAGACCTGCAAAAGGTCAGTTGAAACCTTGGCTACCGTCAAACCTGTACGGCGGACCTCTTCGGGTAATTTCGAAGTTGCGAGACCCGTACGGTTCTGAACGTTGACCGTGTTGATGTCGGGGTTGGTTCCGAGCGTAAAAGCGACCGTCAGACTGTAAGAGCCATCATTGGACGAGGTCGACTTCATATAGCGCATATCCGAGACGCCGTTGATGGCGTTCTCGAGCGGCTGAGCGATGCTTTCCTCCACCGTCACCGCGTCTGCACCGCCATAGTTGGCGCTGACACGAACCGTTGGTGGGGCAATGTCTGGATACTGGGCGACAGGAATAACAAGTGTAGCGATGACCCCAGCGAGGGTCATCACAATGGAAATGACCATCGCCAGACGTGGGCGACGAATGAAGACGTCAAAAATCATCGCTGAGCGCCGCCTTAGTTCTGAGCCGAGATGTCTGCTTTTGCGAGATGTGGCTCGACGAGCGAGCCCGGCCGTGCCTTCAGGTGTCCACTGACTATCACGCGGTCACCCTCCTCCAGGCCTTTATTGATGATGACGTTCGGCGAGACTTGGTCTCCGAGCTCAACGCGTCGCATCTCAACCTTGTTATCTTTGTTCACGACAAGAACATAGGCCCCCTCCTGATCGAGTAGGACGGCTGATTGAGACATCACCAGCTTCTTTTCGGCTGTTTTGGAAATAACCGATACGCCAAGGAGCTGCTGATCGACGAGGAGGCGCTCTGGATTGGGAATGGACGCGCGAATTGTCACCGTGTCCGTGCCCGCATTGCCTTCCACTTCGGCGAAGCTAATGGAACCATCGTGCTTGTAAATTGAGCCGTCTGGAAGCGTTAGCCGGACAATGACGTTATCTGAATTGAAGCCTTCACGGCGGGCGTGGAGCAATACACGCTGCGGCACCGCAAACGCGACGTACATCGGGTCCTGCCGGACGACAGTCACGAGGGGATTACTGCTGGGCGTGACGTACTCACCGACTGCATAAGTCGCGCGGCCTGTTCTTCCGTCCATAGGGGATCGGATGACCGTGTAATTCAAATCGAGTTGTGCCTTCGTTAGATTAGCTTTTTCGGCTTCGACGGCGGCTTTGGCTTGCGACAGCTTCGCATCGGCGTCGTCCAGCGTAGCTTGAGACGTCGTTCCCTTGTCTGTCAGAGGCTTAATGCGGTCGTATGTGGCTTGGGCGAGCGCTTGTCCGGCTTGAGCGCTGGCGAGATTGGCTTTGGCCAACTCAACAGCTGCTTCATAGGGTTCACGTTCCAGTTCGAACAGGATTTGTCCGGCTTTGACTTCGGCCCCCTCTTCGAAGCCGCGACTTTTTATGAAGCCTGAAACTCGCGCCTTAATCGTGACTTTGTCGATGGCTTGCACACGTCCGGTGAACGTCTGTTGTGGCGAGATTTCCTGGTTGTGTACCGCGTCCACGATAACGCTTGGTGGCGGTTGATTGGCTCCAGGCGTTTGGCTGCGTGCTTCTTTTGGCCATACCGAACACACCGAAAGGCATATGGCGAGAACGGTGAGAATAGGCTTCGGCGTCATTCAGACGGCTCCTCACAGGAGTTCAATGGCTGAGGGTAAAACCCGTTTAGACCTTATAAGCAAGATTGGCTCGGAAGGTGCCGGTAACGGCACGCTGGGCTAACCTACGATAGAGGTGGGGCTCAACCAAGCTGAGTTTCGCGGTTCCAGCGCATAATGTTTGGCCCGTGAAGCATCGTCTCACGGGCCAAACAATGACATACGTGCGCAGACGGATGAGGTCCAGGGAGAGTAGGTAAACTTATTGTTGCGTGAGGGGGCTAGGGCCTCAGCGACGTTCGTGATCGCGTTGCCAATATACAAACAGCACGGTGACAACCGCCGTGAGGATCATCGTGGCCAGAATGTCAGTTCGGTAGATAAAGGCCAGCCAAGTGTCGAATCCTTTGAAGGTCTTGCCTTTAGCGACCAACAGACCATTGCCTACGACGACGGCCAATACGACCAACGCCGTTAATGCTACGGCGGAAGCGATTTGGATAAGTCTTTTGAAGAACCGCGGAACGGACAACTTTTTGCCGGGTAGGACCAGGGTCGTCTTCACGGACATGGCTCGTCTCTCCGATTTGGCCGATCGGCAAAACATACCTGATTCGTGGTTGGCAAGGGGGATGCTGGCTGTTTTCTCGTGCGTGCGTGCACGGCTGATTTGTCGGTTTTTTCGCGCTTCGTTCGCCTTTTCTGACCGAGATAACTTGTTAAAAGGCTTTTAGTCAGATTGGACAAATCGACTGTTCTGGGATGACCTGCCGCGCAGGATGATGCACATAGAGGGCGGAATAGGGCACGGGACAGTGGGTGGCGGTCGCATCAGTCGCCGTGTGAATTAGGATTTGCGTTGTCCGAGGTCCTTAGGGACTACGGGAGGGAGGTTGCGCCACGGCGGAACCTGAAAAAGGCGTTATGAAAACCGAACTCGTACAATACGGAGCTTTGCCTTACGTCGTTGTCGACAACGAGCCACTGATTTGTCTTGTGACCACTCGGGAAACGAAACGATGGATCATCCCGAAAGGTTGGTCGAAGGTCGGTATGCCGGACTCGACGGTTGCGTCACGGGAGGCCTTCGAGGAAGCGGGCGTCTTAGGGACGATAAGCGAAAAAGTCCTCGGATCGTACGAATATCGTAAGAAACTACATGCTTTTGCTTATGCAAAGTGTCGAGTTAGCGTTTTCGCGCTGCATGTCGATCGTCAACTTCTCGATTGGCCGGAGCGGCGGCAACGTCAAATTGCTTGGCTTGTTCCGCATGACGCTGCAAACCGTGTCAGCGAACGCGGTTTAGCCAATTTGATTGCTGCGTTCGCATACGAGGAAGTATGAGGCGCACGACCGTAATTCCTTTGAAGCCGAGCGTTGACGCCGCGATCTTGACGATGGTCCATAAAGTTCAATGACAATTTCCAACGACGGCAGACTGGTTCGAGGGAGCGCAACACCTGCAACCGACGAGGCGGGCGATGTGGCTCGGCCGGTCTTGCGCAAAGCCTCTCTTGATAAAGATCTGCGAAAGATCGCACACCTTGAGGAAGCGACCCGCTCGATTTCCTTCGGGCTTATGGCTCCAGGCTTGGCGCTGCTGTTTCTCGCGTTTGCTGGAAGCGTTGCTGCAATTTACATCGGTGCGGAACCGAACGCTGTCGTCATCATAGCTGCCGCGGTTATCGGCGGCTATATGGCCCTCAATATCGGCGCGAATGATGTCGCCAACAATGTTGGCCCCGCGGTGGGTTCACGCGCGATGACGTTGTTTGGCGCACTTATTATTGCGGCGATCTTCGAGTGCGCTGGTGCGCTTATCGCGGGTGGAGACGTCGTCGAAACCATTGCCAAAGGGATTATCAGTCCCAGCGTTCTGCCGAGTGAGCAGCAGTTTGTCTGGGCTATGATGGCCGCATTGTTGTCATCAGCACTTTGGATTCACCTTGCGACCTATATCGGTGCGCCAGTGTCGACGACGCATGCGGTTGTTGGCGGAGTCGTGGGCGCGGGCATTGCCTCAGTCGGCTTCGGTGCAGTGAACTGGACGACGATGGGGGCAATTGCGGCAAGCTGGGTTATATCACCTTTGCTGGGCGGCGTGATCGCCGCGATATTTCTAGCCTTCATTAAAACGTACATCGTTTATCGTGACGACAAGATTGATGCGGCGCGTTTCTGGGTCCCGATCCTTATTGCGATCATGGCCGCGTCGTTTACGGCCTATCTGATAATGAAGGGGCTCAATCACATTTGGAAGCCCGACGGAACGACGCTCTTACTTACCACCGTCGCGACGTTTTTCGTGTCATTGGCAGTTCTGCGGCCTCTCATTCGCCGGCAATCGGAGGGGATGGAGAACCGTAACAGGTCCTTGCGAAAGCTCTTTCATGTTCCGCTCATCTGTTCGGCAGCATTGTTGTCGTTCGCCCACGGTGCCAACGATGTTGCGAATGCGATCGGCCCCCTTGCAGCTATTCTCAATGCAGTCGAGCAAGGTTCTGTCGGGGCGGCTGTGGATGTTCCTGTTTGGATTATGCTCATAGGAGCGCTGGGTATCAGTATCGGCCTATTTCTCTATGGGCCCCGGCTCATACGAATGGTCGGTCAGCAGATCACGAAGATGAATCCGATGCGCGCCTATTGCGTCGCGCTGTCCGCGGCGATCACCGTTATTCTCGCTTCAGCGCTGGGTTTGCCGGTTAGTTCCACGCATATCGCGGTCGGTGCGGTTTTCGGGGTTGGGTTTTTCCGTGAATATTATACGACCCACAGCCGCCGCCGCCGCGAGTACATGCTCAAGAAGAACAAAGGGAAAAAACAGACGGCGCGCCACTACGTGGTTGACCCCCAAAAGTTGCAGCGCCGGAAGCTTGTTCGCCGCTCGCACTTCATGGTCATTGTCGCAGCTTGGCTCGTAACGGTTCCCGCAGCGGCAACCCTTTCGGCCATCCTCTATACCGTCATTATGCTTTGGCAGGGTTGAGTTGCTGTTTGTTTATCGAATGATATCAAAATTTTTGAACGAACGACGTAAGAGCCGCGTGTTTGAAGCAATTTGAGCTCTAGTAGGGTTGACTGCGACAGGCAGGCGCACCATCCTTGCACCGCTATGTAAGTTGGCCCGTGGCAGAACCGTGTGTCTCAATATGCCACCGGAAATCGAGAAACGATCCGAAGAGCCAACACTGGGAGGGCGCCGGCTTGGCCGAGACCCTGTCAAGAATGATAGAATACTGCATTAGGCAGTAACGGTCCGAACATGTATGGACGGGAGCGGCTTCGGCTCCGCTTGCAGATCCCTAAGGGGTCGGCGCGCGCCGAATGTATCCGGGAGCCTAACTATGAGTGATGACTCGGTTGAAACTGAGGAATTGAAAATTACACCTTTGTATGACCTGCATATAGAGCTTGGCGGTCATATGGCGGAGTTCGCCGGATACGACATGCCGTTGCACTTTGGTAATGGGCTGTTGAAGGAACATTTACACACGCGCACCCAGGCCGGATTGTTCGACATCTCGCATATGGGACAGATCCGGATACGCCCAAAATCTGGCCATATGGCAGATGCCGCGGAAGCCCTGGAACGGCTCGTTCCGGCTGACATTGCCGGCCTGAGTGTAGGCCAGATGCGCTATTGTCTCTTCACGAACTCACGCGGACGGATCCTTGATGACTTTCTCGTCATTCATGGTGGAGACCATTTTCTGCTCGTGACAAATTCGGGCCGCAAGAGTGCTGACGAAGCCTACCTGCAGCAGCACATTTCAGATGAGTGCTCGATTGAGCCTCTCGACCGCGGGCTCATCGCATTGCAGGGGCCCGAAGCCGAGGTCGCCCTTTCCGATGTCGCACCGCGTTGTGCCGAGCTGCGGTTCAGGGAGGCCGCGGAGTTCGAAATTCTTGGTGCGTCTTGTGTGGTCTCCAGATCAGGCTACACCGGTGAGGATGGTTTCGAGATTTCCGTTCCGGCCGACAGAGCCCGTGAGATTGCCGAGGCGTTGCTCGAGCACGAGGCCGTTGCCCCGATTGGATTGGGTGCGCGCAACTCGCTTCGTTTGGAAGCGGGCTTGTGCCTGTATGGTTGTGACATCGATGAAACGACAACACCCGTAGAGGCCGGCTTGAGTTGGGCTATTGCGAAATGCCGTCGTCCGGGTGGCACTCGCCCTGCAGGATTTCCCGGTTCCGACGTGATTTTACAGCAGCTCGAGAATGGTACAGGGCGGCGTCGCGTCGGGTTAAGACCTCTCGGGCGGACACCTCTGCGCACCGGCGCTCTCCTGGTCGCTGAGGAGGAAGACGAACTGGCTGTCGGAAACGTCACTTCGGGCGGGTTTGGTCCAAGCCTTGGCGGTGCACCAATCTCTATGGCTTACGTGGATGCTTCGTTTGCCGTTCCGGGTGCCGGGGTCGTTGCGGAAGTTCGCGGGCAATTCTTGCCGGCTATGGTTGTTGAGCTGCCGTTTGTTGCCCCGCACTACAGACGTGGAAATGGGAACAGTTTACGGTCTAAGTGATGTCGGTGCTTAGGGCACTGTTCCTCAGTCAATTTCCCAGGGTGGTTTTGAACCAAAGCGTTTGACCAGGAAATCGATGAAGACGCGCGTCTTCGCCGCGAGATATCGGTTCGGTGCATAGAGTGCCGATATGCTCAAATCGTCTGGTGGATAATCTGCGAGTACGACTTGCAGGTCGCCTGCCCGGATCGCTGGGCCGATAATGAATGTTGGCAGGCTGGTGATACCGTGGCCGGCGATGGCCGCAACGCCCAGGATCTCTCCATTGTTGCAGCACATTTTTGAGTTTACCGGGACCGTGAGAAGTTTTTCGCCGTCTCGTAGACGCCATCGCTGCATGGCTGTGGCGTAGCCGTATGTCAGGCAGTCGTGGCGGGATAGCTCTGAGGGATGCGTTGGAATCCCGCGCTTCTCCAGATATGCCGGCGCGGCTGCGAGTACCAGACGTGCGGGTGCAAGTCGTCGCGCAATCAAGCTTGAGTCGGTGAGTTCTCCAATCCGGATCGTTATGTCGACGCCCTCGGCGATGGGATCGATGAAGCGGTCATTGAGCGTCATCTCGACGGATAAATCCGGATAGAGCTGCATGAACTCGGCGATGCTTTCGGCCAGGTAAAGCGTTCCGAACGATGTTGGAGCATTGATCTTGAGGATGCCTCGCGGTTCATCATGAAGACGCGAGATTTGGGCTTCTGTCTCTTCGACCTCGGCCAGGATCGAAATGCAGCGTTCATAGTAGGCCAGGCCTGCCTCTGTCGGGCTGACTCGGCGCGTGGTGCGATCAAGAAGCCGAGCGGCGAGGAGAGTTTCCAGTTCCATCACCGCTTTGCTGACGGCCGATCGTGTCAGCCCCAGTTCGCGGCCTGCCTCGGCGAAGCTGCCGGTGGCAACGACCTTCGCGAAGGCATTCATGGCGTCGAGCTTATCCATTTATTGGTTCCGTTTTGGAAGCAGTTTGGGTTTGATCCTCCCAATTGTATCCATGCGTCACGGATGTCAAATATCTCTCCAGATGCTGGGCGCTATGGCCTGGATGCAAAATGAAGAGGTTTGCCATGCTGACACTGCGAAGAGCTGAGGAGCGCGGGCGTGCCAACTTTGGCTGGCTCGACAGCCGGCACACGTTCTCGTTCGGTCACTATCATGATCCCAAACACATGGGTTTTGGTCCATTGCGCGTTATCAATGATGATCGGGTCGCTGGCGGCGGTGGGTTTCCCACACACCCGCACGCCGACATGGAAATCGTTTCCTATGTGCTGGATGGTGCTTTGGAACACGTCGACAGCCTCGGCACGGGATCCGTGATACGTCCTGGCGACGTCCAACGGATGTCTGCCGGTACGGGTATCCGCCATAGTGAATTCAACGCGTCTGCAGATGAGCCGGTCCATTTCCTGCAAATCTGGATCATTCCCGAGTCTCGCGGACTTGAACCGAGCTATGAGCAGAAAAACTTCAGCGACGATGACAAGCGCGGTGTTCTGAAACTCGTTGGTTCGGGGGATGGCCGTGAAGGTTCTGTGATCATTCATCGAGACGTCGATCTTTATGCGACGTTGCCTGGAAAGGGCGGAAGGATCACGCATGAGATCGCGCGGGGTCGTATCGGGTGGGTTCATATCGCCCGCGGTTCCGCGTCGGTCAACGGAGAAGACCTAAAAGCTGGAGATGGCGCTGCGATTGGGCAGCCGGGCAAGATCGAGCTGACAGGAACTTCCGATGAGGCTGAGATCTTGTTGTTCGATATGGCCATCTAATTGCGGTTACTCTACCGAGATCGCCGGTCGTGAGCCTGTGACCTTGTCGGTTTAGTCCGGTGTGGATACCGGCGCGCGGGCGGCGGTTCTCGGAGGTTCTTTCAGGAAATTCCTTCAGGAGCTACGAAGATGAATACAAATATCCATACCAGTCGAGCTATCGCCGATGACCGTGTATCCGTGGCCAGCGCGGAATTGAGTTGGACGATCGTGCGTGTCGCGACGGGTCTAATTCTAATGCCTCACGGCGCACAAAAGCTGTTTGGCTGGTTTGGTGGCGGCGGCCTTTCTGGTACGGCGCAATATTTCGAACAAACCTTCGGCTTGCATCCCGGCCTTTTGTTTGCAGGCGCCGCCGGACTGACCGAATTTGTCGGTGGTCTGTTTCTGGCGATTGGGTTTTTGACCCGGCTTTCAGCCGCCGCGGTTGTCGCGCTGATGAGCTATGCCGTCATCGCAGTTCATTGGAGCAACGGCTTTTTCTGGACCAACGGTGGCATCGAGTATCCGTTGCTTTGGGGGTTGGTGGCGCTTGCCATCGTCATTCGTGGCGGCGGGGAGTACTCGGTGGATCGTGCCGTCGGCTGGAAGTACTGAGCGTGTTGCCTCTAAGTGATCGAGCCGGGAAGCAGTCTGGCTTGATCATTTCGTTGGTGCTGGGCGAGAGCGTCGTTTCACGTTCGGTACGAGATGATAGAGCGTCATTGAACCGATGATCAAAATTGGAACGGCGAGGAACGCGCCGATCGGTCCCCAAAGCCAAAGCCAGAATGCAATAGAGACGAAGACGACGAGCGGATTGAGCGTCAGCCGTCCGCCGAGAATGGCTGGGGTTACAAATTGTCCCTCGAGTCCGTTGAGGGCGATGTACGCGATGGGTGGCGCCAGGGCCATTACCGAGTCGGGGAATGTGAGAAGTCCGACGCCGAGTAGGATGACCGCCATAACGGCTGGTCCGACGTAGACCGCGTAATTGAGAACCATGGCCAGCGCTCCCCACATGTAGGGCTGCGGGAGGCCGATGGCGTACATGGCGATTCCGACGCAAACGCCCAGGCCGAAATTAATGGCTGTGATCGTTGCGACGTAGCGGGACAAATAAGCTTCGGTGTCGCGCACAATACGTGCAACGCTAAATTGAAGCCTTCGTGTCGGAAGGAAGCGCAATCCGCTACGTTTCAAATTCGTCCGCGTCGCGAGAAAGAAATAGAATGTTGCGACGAAAATCAGCAATCTCGCAACCATGTCCGCCGCTGAGGATATAAGATCGGTAATAATCCCCTGCGGTTTGACCGTAACTTCCATCGGTTGGGCTTGCTCTGATTTCGCCGCATCCGAGACTTGCTTCTCGACCTGTTTCAGTTTGTCGATTGGCTCTTTGACCTTTAGCCACTGACGTTCGATGGCGTGAGTGATTTCGGGCAGGCGGCTCGACCAGTTTTCCAGCGGGACAGCGAGTGCGAAAATCAAAAACCCGACCAATGTCACTAGGCTCAGGACAATACCGCCGGCCGCTATACTCGGACGGATGCCGCGCCGTTCCAACCAGCTCGATATCGGTCCGAACGTGAAGCCAACCAGAACGCCAGCTGCGACAGGGGCAAAAATGTACTGTCCAAGATACAGACAGATGCCCAGCGCCATGACGAACAGGGCGATGGTTGAGAATTGCACGAAGCTTTGTGTGAACCGTCTCACCTCAGCGGGAGCTTGAGGGGCGGTGTCATAATTTGGGCCAGTCGGCGCTTCAGCGCGCTCCGCCGCTGAGGGAAGCGCACTACCCACCGTATTTTGCGCCATGAAAATTTTTTCCGGTATTATTGACTTGTCACCTGATGTTCCGCGACGATCTACCCCTCGATAAAATCAGGTGCGGAGCCGAGACATTGCGGAACTGAACCAATCCCGAATTTTTTCAATCGCCGGCGTGGCGGCTTCGGTATCAATGCGCGAAATTGAATCGGCGACCTGTTCAAGACGCGACGTAATTGGCTTGAAATTATACTGCGGAATCGCCGAGACGGGAATGTAACGACTGACGTCAGGCAATTGAAAGTCAGGCAATCTCGAGAAGGCGGATGTCTGTTGACGACGCCTTGGCGTAATTGCCAATGCCAATAAGCACCCGGCGATTGCGGCAAGGGATACAGTTGTCCAGGGATGCTCGCGCATCGCGACTTCAGTTTTTGCACGTGCGCGCGCCATGCGGCGGTCAGCAACTTGGGCTACGACGCCGGCAAGTTGGGTCAGATCTTCACGCATCTCTTTGAGATTGAGATCCGTTCCGCGGTCGTTGGTAGCGGTGTCCGAGACATTCATCGTCGATCCTGACTGTGCAGAAAAGGAACCGGTTGATTGCGGATTCGACATATCGAGATCCCTTTAGTTGTTTGGAGTTCCGGAAGATCAGGGCGAGGCGAACCTACGACTTATAAATAGTGAACCGAACAACGTGCGAGCGTGCGAGAGGTTCCCCAATAGAGACCATGTTGTTTGTGCGGACCGCTCTTGTCAGTGCGGAACTCGCCAGGCTGTCGAACGTTCTCAAGTCACGTTTCATCTTGGCGCTGGCAGAGCAGAAAGGATCTTTCCCATGTCCGCACAATTCAATCCCGCTTCGAATGCTGAAGCAAAGCCTGAGGCGCAGGAAGCACGGCGAGAGATTAAAGATAACTACGAAGCTATTCGCGCCGATATCGCAGACCTTGCGAGCTCGGTGAAGAAACTCGCGGGTTCGGAATTCGGCGGCGTTATCGAGGACGCGCAAGAAGGTGCACAGATGCGCCTTGGTCAGCTGGAGCGCTCTATCCGCGAGAAGCCAACCCAAGCGGCTTTGATCGCAGCAGGTGTGGGCTTTCTTGTTGGTTTGTTGATCGTTCGCTGAGCGTGAATGTCAACGGACTTCCGCTGCGTTTTTCATCTTTCATAAGGTATCAGTGAAATGGCGACTTATCGTGACCCCATAGCAAGCACAGAGAGTGGTTCGCGGCTTTCAGGCAACGGGGACTTTCAAGGTCTGCAAGCCAAAGCCGGCGAAGCAATCGAACAAGCTCAGCATCAAGCCAAAGAGCAGCTTGATCAGCTGCAAGATGCAATCCGGCGGAACCCCCTTGCAGCCGCAGGTATCGCGGCCGGAGTTGGCTTTGTCTTAGCGCTCATTGCCCGTCGATAAATAGTCGGGAACGGATATCCATGTTGACAAACCTCGTCGGCTACCTCGGCACACGTGTTGCTAAACGCACCGTCGATAATATTGAGCGGAAGGTCGTGTGGGGCGCAACCGGTGCGGTCTTGTGTACGCTCGCGCTCGTATTCCTCATGATGGCAGCATACCTGTATCTTTCGCCGTGGCTCGGGCCTGTGTGGAGTGCAGTGCTCTTAGCTTTGATCTGCGCGGTTTTCGGCGTCGCGGCGTTTTTCGCGCCGTCGATCTTGACCTGGCTTGAAAGACAGGCACACGGCGAGGAAAACGGCACCATGAATGCCGTCGATGAAGAGGCCCATGCGGCTGTTGATTATTTTGGACCGCTGCAGGTTGGATTGAGCGCCTTCATGCTGGGGCTGAGCGCTGGTCGAAGTGTTCGGGGTATGCGCAAGTAAGGACGGCGTACATCGGCGTATCAGTTGTCTGCATAGCCCATCGGATTGTTGTCCGGTGGGCTAATTTCGTGACAGCTTTGTCGTGAGAACTCGACCAGCATTCACTGCCTGTGACCAGAGCGTGCGCCAACGCGGGCGATCGGAGGCCGATTGGGTTAGGCAGCGCAGAAGACGCGACCGCTCCGCGTTGGGCATTACGTCCAACATACGCCCCCAAATCGCGTCGACATTGTATGTCTGCTCGGGAGCTAGGACGGCCGGGATGATCTCCTCCGGGAGAACGCCGAGATCTTCAGCCACTGCGCCCATAGTTTCGCGTATCGCTACAGCCTTAGGGCTTGAGGGCTTGGCAAGATCGTATGGCGGGTTCCATTCCTTGAAAGGTCGCAGTTTATCGATGTGCGTTAATACGTACACGACAGGCGGGGGTGCGCGATCCGTCAATGCTTGGAGCTTATCTCTAATCATGCTGAGAATTTTACGGTCGGTTTCGCGGTCGGCCCGGGCCGCTGAGATCACCCACACCACAAGGTCGGAGGCTGTTGCACGCTCGATCAAGCGCGCCAACGCTTCACCCTCTTCAGTGACCCCGGGGCCATCCACGAGAAGTGCCGCGGGGGCGTCGTCGCGGCGTAGCTCGTGAAACGTATAGCCGGCAGGTGTGGGCAGCACATCTATCGCGGCGCTCACGTCGCCACAGAGGGCGTTGACCAAGCTCGATTTGCCAGCACCCGTTTGGCCTGCGATCAGAATGCGCACCGGTTCTGCAAGCGCTGGCATGCTTTCTCTATCAACACGCGTGGTGTTGGTTACGGTTGTTTCGAGTTCTCTCGCGGTCACCTTCATGCGGCCGCTGTAAAGATCTATCGCGGCGCGGCCGACTTCCTTGACGTAGACTTGCGCAATCTTCTTTGAGGCCGCGATGCGGATGTTGTCGAGCATCTGCCGCTGTGCTTGCTCGCGCATTTCGCCACCGATTGCGGAAAGCGGATTCACGACGCCCCGTATGATGCGGTAGATGTCGTACGCCCGCTCGGCAATGGTGATGGCTGATCGCCACCTGTAAATGCTGAGTGCCTGGGCGACGGTGAGACGATCGCCGTAAGGTATCGAGTCGTTAAAGAAGCCACGAAGCTGGCCGCTGACCCGTTCCACTAACGCCAAAGCTTCGGGGACGGTGAAGCGCCATAACGGATCTTTCGCTGATGGATGCATCCGGCGCGCGACGGTTTCTACCGTTTTCGTTCCCAGTTCAATTATTGCGTCGCGGTTTGTCAGACGGTCAGTCGCAACATTTTCCGCCAAAGTATTCACGTCGTCCCAGGCTTCGAGTTCGCGGGCTGTCCACATTGGGTCGGTATCCGCGGGGATGTCGGATTCTGGGCGCGCTGGGTCCTTTTGGGCCAGTTTGTCGGCTTGGGTAATCGTGCTTCCAAGTATCCAACGCTCAAGCCCATAGACGACCAATGTAACCCCGCATGCGGCGGCGGCCCATATGAGGATCGCGTTGTTCTGCCAAAGCCAAATGCTGCCGAGTATTACGAGTGAGGTGATTGGCAAGACCAATGCGATCAGCAGCATAGCGGCGCGCACGTAGGTTGCACCCCACTGACTTTTCGTCTTCCGATCGGTCATTTGCTGGAGTCTCCGCTCGGGTTAGGAAATTCCCGATCCTTTACCATGCGCAGAGCTTCGGCCAGCGCTTCTGCATAAGCCAGACGTACAGCCCCTGGTTCGCTTGATCCGGCTTTTCGGCGTCGTGCGAAGACGCAGGCGGCACGGCCGAGAGCGTATGTCGTGGTGAAGCTCATGGCCGCGGCTGCTGCGGCACCTGCTGTTTGTCCATACACGGGGATTAGCTTTGCGAGTTGGCGTATTCCGTAGCTGCCGGCGTAACGTGCTAAGAGACCGCCGCCCAGAGCAGCGGCGAACTCAGCGTAGGCTCTTCGGTCCCACGGTATTCCGTAGAGCTCAGCGACCTTATGTAGAAGCTTCGCTTGTACAGCCGGGACCGCGACCGCGCCTGCAATGGGTACCACGTCTGCAGCCGCAGCCGCTGTGGCGTAACCTAGAATATAGGGACGGGCGCGTCGCCGTATTGGTTCGTCGGCGTCACTGCGTGCTTCGGTGAGCGCTGTAACGAGAGCTTGAGGTGCTATCCGTTCGAGAGCTTCGTGAAGTGCGGTCAAGCCATATTCGACCGGCTTATAGCCATCTTCTGGTTTGGTGAAATCTATGGGTACGAATGCGATCAGCCCGTCGCCTGGCAGGTTTTCGAACATACGACGTTGATGAGCGAGACTTCGGATCAGATCGTTCGGGACGCCTGCAGCTGCGAGTTTGGACGGATCCGTCGTCGCGAAAGGATAAGGGTCCGGATGCTGCATCGACGGATCGTAAGCTTCATGGAGCGAGGTTTGCGCAACGATGATGGGCCAAGAGCTGTGACGCTGACGGACTTGCTTCAGAGCGTCGATAATCGCTTGCTGCTGGTGATCAAGCGCCTTGATGACAACAATGAGTAAGTTCGCGTGGGCTTCTGCAAAGGCAAGATCTTCACTGGGGTCATAGGACGCTTCACCCAAACCGCGCGTGTCGAGGAAGCGGATGAGAGGCGCTTCGGGTGGGAAGTCGTAAATTCGCGCTGATGCAGTGCATGGCCGGAAGCCGGAACCTACGGGCGCGTCGGCCGTGGGGGTCAGTGCGCGAATGATCGAACTTTTGCCCGATTGGACCTTGCCTAAAAGCCATACGACTGGCGCCAGGGATCGAGCCTGTTCAGCCACGCGCTCATCTTCCCTCAGTTCTTGAGCCTGAGCGGTTTTCTGCCGGTCTGTTTCGGTGTTCCGCGAACGTTGGGACCAGGGTAGACGCTTCCAGGCCTGCGCGAAAACACCGTTGTCTGATTTGGGCATTCGACCTCGATGATCGGGAGCAGCGTGTCCGCGCTACTCTATTGAAAACTCCTGGAAGCGTGCTTTCGTTTCGTTTGAAAGTGGCAACTTCATTGAAGGTTCAGGTGGCTTCTGGTTAGCGGCAGTTGACGTTTTCCCTCTCGTCAGGAAACCACAGCTTAAGCTGTCAGTCCTCTAGCGGGAGCCACGTTACTTGAGCGGTGGCCAACGGGACATAGGTTGCGCGGCTCGCATATGCAAAGGAAGGTGCGATATGGGTCTTCTCGTCGACGGCGCTTGGCAGGATCGCTGGTACGATACTGAAAAGACGGGTGGACGTTTCGAGCGCCAAGCCTCTCAGTTCCGAAATTGGATTACTGCTGATGGTTCGGCCGGCTCAACTGGTGACGGCGGTTTCAAGGCCGAAGGGGGCCGGTATCATCTTTATGTCTCATACGCTTGCCCGTGGGCGCACCGAACGCTGATCGCGCGGCAAGTGAAGGGGCTTGACGATATTGTTTCGGTCGATGTTGTGCATCCGGTCATGGGGAAGGACGGTTGGACGTTTGCGGCGGACTTCGACGGCGCGACGGGCGATCGTGTCAACCAGACCGAGAGACTTTATGAGGTCTATCTGCTCGCTGATCCAAAATTCACGGGACGCGTCACGGTGCCAACGTTGTGGGACCGACAAACACGGCAAATCGTCAACAACGAGTCCTCTGAAATCCTACGGATGTTCAATTCCGCCTTCAACGATGCAGGCGCATCAGGACCTGATCTTTATCCTGACACGCTGCGTGAAAAGATCGACGATGTTAATGCCAGGGTCTATGACACGGTCAACAATGGCGTCTACAAGGCGGGGTTCGCGACCTCGCAACGCGCTTACGAAGAGGCCTTCCGTGAACTCTTCGCTACGCTCGATTGGTTGGATGACCGTTTGAGCCACCAGCGGTATGCAGTCGCTAATTCCACTCCGACGGAGGCGGATTGGCGCTTGTTCACGACGCTGGTGCGCTTTGATGCGGTTTACTTCGGTCACTTCAAGTGCAACTGGCGCGAGATCCGCAACTATCCCGCCCTGTCAGGATACTTGCGTGATCTCTACCAGCATATGGGGGTGGCGCATACTGTACATTTCGATCACATCAAGACGCACTATTACGCGTCACATCAAATGATCAACCCGGCGCGGATTGTTCCGGTAGGGCCTGAATTTGATCTGGATGCGCCCCACGATCGAGCGACGTTATCGTAGTGGCCCTGACCGCCCGTTACTCCGCAGCGTGATGTTGTGGCGTTGCGCTACGCTCCATGACTTCGATGATGCTTGAGCAAAAAGAATCGAGATCGCCAGGGTTGCGGCTGGTCACAATATTGCGGTCCACCACAGCGGGTTCGTCTACCCATTCGGCGCCGGCGTTCATCATGTCCTTCTTGATGGACTGGTAAGACGTCGCGCGTAGCCCGCGTGCGATATCGGCTTCGATCAAAAGCCACGGAGCATGGCAGATTGCTGCGATTGGCCTGCCGGATTTGGCGAAGGCGCGGACAAATTGAACGGCCTTTTCGTTGACGCGAAGCAGATCAGGATTGATCTGGCCACCTGGGAGTACGAGCGCGTCATAATCGTCTGGGTCTGCGTCGGACAAGTTTACATCCACATCGACGTTGCCGCCCCAATCGTCACCGTTCCAACCACGGATTTTTTCCTCTTCTGGGGAAACAATATCGACCTGCGCGCCGACCTCCTTCAGTCGGCGCAGAGGTACGAGCAGTTCGGATTGCTCAAATCCGTTCGTGGCGAGGATTGCGATTTTTGACCTTGCGATGTTCATACGGCCTCCAATCATCACTAATGTTTCTTATTTTGGGCACGGACGCCATTCCAGCGACTGGAGTAGCGCTCCACGTAGGTTGGGATAATCCCAGCATGTCTCGATCGTTCACTTAGAAGATCAAATACAGAAGAACGATCACCACGAGGGGTACGCCCAACAGCCACATGATTACTCCGGGAAGCATTTTTAAAGTCTCCTTTCCGCTTTGCGTTGTGAGATGCGCTGGGCCTTAAGTCGCGAGGGTTTGCTCGTCGCGATGGCTGCCACCTAGAGAAGCTGCCCACCACGCAGCGACACCACTAAGAAGCAAAACGAGGGATGCCCAGAATCCGGCAAATGCGGCACCCTTCCTTGCGGCTTCCACGACACTTTTCGCTCTGTCGATTGCTCCGGTCACCGTTGAGCGAACGCGTTGTTCGGCCTGTTCAAGTGTGAGGCCAGTTTTGCTCTGTATGAGGCGCGCTAGATAGGTGCGGTCTTCCTCTTTAATCTCACCGTTGATGAGGCCCTCCCGCAGGATGCGCATGACTTCCTCGCGCTGTGCTCTGGACGGTCCTGTCTGAGTGGTGGTTGCGGGTTGTCCCGCAGGCGGTTGTTGCGTCTGGTTGGCAGGACTTTCGGGAGCGAATTCGCGCCACAGTGCATCACCGGCATCGTCTGCCACGGGCGCGACGATCTCGGCCGTACTGCGGGCGGCCGACAATGCGGTTTTGGTCGCGAGATTGGCGACGGAACTTCCGATTATGGCGGCGAGGCATGCCCCAATGATGAGAGAAAGCGCCCACACGACGAGCCCATTAGCTCCATCGCGGAAGCCCGTTTCGTCGCTTTTAAATCCGCTCATGCGAGCGCGCATACGTCCGGTGAAGTACGCCCCCATTCCAATGGAATAGATATACGTAAAGGCGAACCATATAGCTGCGATGATGCCGATGGACTCGGCCGATATGCCGTTTTCCGACCATGGTGAAGCTACGAATAACCCCACGGAGGAGCCGAACATTGTTAGTAGTAGGGACATGGCGGTTGCAATTACCGCGCCGGCGACAACTGCCGCCCAGTCGAGATAGGGTCGTCTGCCGGTTACTTCGACGTCGGTAACGACGGCTGTGGTCGCGTTGGGGTCGAACGAAGTGGTTACCATGGTGTGCCTCGCTAGGAGTTGGAGCGCACCGAAGCTTCCGCGATTAGATACGGCCGAGAAGGGCTAGAACCACCAGAATTATGAGTATTGTGCCGATTATTCCGGATGGGGCTGGTCCCCAGCTCCGGCTGTAGGGCCATGCGGGTAAGGCTCCGATGAGCAGTAGGACAAGAAGAATGATAAGGATTGTTTCCAACAAATTCGGCGCCTCCGTTTTCATAAAGTATGAGCTTCTTCAACGCGCCTATTGATCAATCTGTTCCGAATCCAAGTCTTTCGAAGGCTTAAATTTTTATCTCACTCTGACGATATGAATTGCCGATATACTTTTCGGGCAAGCGCTGAAAAGACGCGTATATGTCGAAAAACGAGATAGGGGAAAGCCATGAGAGTGATCGCTGCGGGACTTCTTTTGACGGGCATGATGCTGCCGATGGCGCCATCGGCATATGCAGGGGAGACGATTTCCTATGAGGTCGACGGGGCGGCTTACGAAGGATACTTCGCGAAGGCGCAATCTTCTCAGTCCAAGGGGCTGGTCGTGATCATTCATGATTGGGATGGCCTGACTGACTACGAGATCAAGCGTGCCGACATGATTTCCGACCTCGGTTATGACGCGGTCGCTATCGACCTTTTCGGTAAGGGAAACCGTCCCGTCGAACTCGAAGCGAAGAAAGCCGAAGTTGGAAAACTCTATAAGGACCGGGCCGCCATGCGCTCGCGTATTCTCGGTGGGTTGAAGGAGGCACATCGCCTTAGCAGCGGGAATGTCATGGTGATCGGTTACTGCTTCGGCGGTGCTGCTGTGCTCGAACTCGCTCGTTCAGGCGAGGGTGAAGACATTCGCGGATACGTTTCATTTCATGGCGGGCTCGCTACGCCTGAAGGACAAAGCTATCCGACAGATACGGCACCCATTCTCATTGCCCATGGCGGAGGCGATACGGCTGTTTCGATGCAGGAGGTGGCGGCGTTGTCGGGCGAGTTGGAGAAGGCCAAGGTGACCTACGATATTGAGGTATATTCTGGTGCGCCACACGCTTTTACAGTGATCGGAAGCGATCGCTATCAGGAACGGGCCGACCGGAAATCCTGGGCTGCGTTCGAGGACTTTCTTGAAACAAATCTTGGCGACTGACGTTCGCCGTCGGCGTCCTATCGTCTCGATTGTTTCCAGGAGAAGACACATGAGGCAACGCTTTGGGAAATTCTTTGCGGTGATCATTATGGCTTTGGCGACGGCGGCGATGACTACACCGCTGTTGGCTCACCATGGCTGGAGCTGGGCTGAACATGGCAACTCGGAAGTCACCGGTGTGGTGACGAAGGCAGAGTTGGGCAATCCCCATGGTATCGTCACGCTCGATGTCAAAGGTGAGGTTTGGCAGGTTGAGGTTGGGCAACCTTGGCGTAACGAACGCGCTGGCCTGACGGACGCAATGATGTCGCCCGGCGTAACGCTAACTGCAAAAGGGCATCGTTCAGCGAAACCAGATCAGAAGCTGCTGAAGGCGGAGCGGATCGTGATCGACGGCAAAACCTTCGACCTTTATCCCGACCGAGACTAGACCGCGCGAGCCAGAGATATGCTGACCGACGTTCTCGGCGACCTGCAGAACTTGTCGTTTGTCGTGGAGCTGCGCCGGTCACGCTGGGCTTATCCCCTCGTCAATGCCGGACATATTTTGGGCATCGCCCTGCTTTTCGGGGCGATCGTTCCGCTCGATCTGAGATTGCTGGGGTTATGGAGATCCGTTCCTATAGGAACGCTGTCGCGTGTGCTGTTGCCTGTCGCGCTTTCGGGTCTGTTGATCGCAATTGCAATGGGTGGATTGTTGTTCGCGGTGCGTGCCGAGAAGTACGCGGCAATGGCATTCTTCCAGATCAAGGCTCTTGTGATTTTGGCTGCACTGACGAACGTTATGTTGCTGCATATTGCTGCGGAGTGGCGTGCGTCACAAGCTGATACCGACGTCGCGCCACCTCTACGGTTTAGGGTCGCGGGATTGATGTCGATCGGTTTGTGGACCTGTGCAATCGTGTTCGGACGTATGATTGCTTACGCTGAGTAAGCGGACACGACGACGTATATTTGCAGGTGTAAGGGAGGCAGCTTATGGGCATCGGGGCGCTTGCAGTCGTTCATGCGTTGCTACGTTCCCGAGCCATCACCATAGCAACGCTTACTGCCGTCTTATTCTGCTCATTGGGTTCTCTTGAGACCGGACTTTCGGCGGCGGAACGCCTGGGGGAGAATGCGCTTCGCAAGCTCGTCAACACGCCGGGACATTTTCTGATTATGCGGCATGCGACGGCTCCTGGTATCGGCGATCCTGGAAACTTTCAAATTGATGATTGCTCGACCCAACGCAATCTTTCGGAAGCAGGACGGCGACAGGCACAGCGTACGGGTGAGATGCTTCGATCACTTGGACTCAAGGACGTTAAAGTCTTTTCGAGCCGCTGGTGTCGTTGTCTTGAAACCGCACGGCTGCTCGAGCTGGGTCGCGTTGTTCCGATGGAGTCTTTGAATTCGTTTTTCCGAGAATGGGATCGGGAGAAGGAGCAGATTGCACAGTTGCGTGCTGATATTGCTGCGATGGATCTTAGCCGTCCTGCGGTGCTGGTGACGCATCAGGTTGTGATTTCGGGGCTTGCCGACACGTCGACGCGCTCGGGCGAGATTATCGTGATGCATCGCGAAGCTCCCGATCAGCTTAGGGTTGTCGGTTCGGCTATTGCGCGTGCGATTGATGAGTGAGAGATCACGCTGATTGGGGTTCAGCCGTGTAGTCATCATCGGAAACCTGTTCGAGCCACACGGCTTGAGAGCCATCCAACGCTTCCTGGAATGCCAGGTGTGCCATGGGCTTTGTCGGAGAGGCGCCATGCCAGTGCTTTTCGTTTGGGGCGATCCATACACTGTCGCCGGCATGGATCTCGCGGACCGGTTCCCCTTCCAGCTGTATGCGACCGACGCCTGAGACCACGTAGAGCGTTTGACCGAGCGGGTGCGTGTGCCAAGCAGTGCGCGCTCCGGCTTCGAAGGTGACAAGAAAGCCTTTGATGCGGGCTGGATGCGGAGCATCGACAATAGGATCCTGCCAGACCGTTCCGGTGAAGTAGCTTTCGGGTGCGCGTCTCGTCGGAGCGCTAGGAGATCTGCGGATTTCCATTGTGGTTATTCCCTGTTTCTTATCTTAGACGATTTCGTCCTCGTCGAAGATCGGATCTTCTCCAATCGCATCGGAGATTCCACCGATCTGGCCGGTTGCTGGTTTCGGATGCGCGACCTTCGCGACATGGAACAAGGCATCGGCGCGATTCACAACCGAAACATTCGTTCTGCCGATGATGATGCCGTCTACTTCAGCGAGGACGGGGACATCGGTGCCTTCATATGGATTGGTGATGCCGCCGATGACATCACCAGCGGCGATGCTGTCGCCCAAGCCTCTGAGGGCGCGAAAAATCCCTCCATCCGGTGCCCGTATCCATCTGCTGGACGTCGCAAAGACGGATCTGTGTTTTTGGCGGTTCGCGTGTTTTGGGCCGAGCATGCCCAGATGATGCATCACGTGCAAAATGCCTCTCACGCCACCGCGTACGGAAAACTCGTCGAGACGCAGGGCTTCGCCGGCTTCGTAGACGATGACTTCCAACCCAGCTTCGCGTGCGGCTTTGCGCAATGATCCCTCACGCAGACCGGATTGCAGGATGACGGGCGCGCCGAAAGCTTCCGCGAGATCTCTCAACTCCGGCGTCACGACGTCCACCCGAAGCTGTGGGAGGTTTGCGCGATTGTTGGAGCCGGAATGGAGGTCAATTCCGAAGTCCGAGCGCCGTGCGATTTGTTCCATGAAGAGATACGCCAGCTGAGCGGCGAGTGAGCCATGGAGATAGCCGGGGAACATCCGGTTGAGGTCGCGGCCGTCGGGCAGATACCGGCTTTTGCTGAGGAAGCCGAACACATTGACGATAGGCACGCACAACAACGTGCCCTGTAGCGATTTCAGGCCCGGCGTATTCAGCAGCCGCCGGATAATTTCGACTCCGAGGATTTCATCACCGTGTAGGGCTGCGCTGACAAATAGTGTGGGTCCGTCGCGGCGGCCATGTACAACGCGTATTGGCAGGGTAACCGGCGTGTGGTTCGAGAGGTGTGCGACCGGCAAATCGACGAGGCCTTGGCTACCTGCTGTCACCGATGCCCCGCCGATTTTGAATGGAGTTCGCACGCGTTAACCTCGGCCTTTCGTTCGGGTTTTGCCAGGCTTTGCGTGTGTTTCGAGAAATTCGATCATTTTGCTGGCGACATCGATACCTGTGGCCTTTTCCAGGCCTTCAATTCCGGGAGATGAGTTTACCTCCATAATAACCGGTCCATGGTTCGCGCGCAGCATGTCGACGCCGCAGACGTTAAGGCCCATGGCTTTCGCGGCACCTACGGCCGCTGCGCGTTCCTGTGGCGTGATGCGGATAGGGGTTGCCGTGCCGCCCCGGTGCAAGTTTGAGCGGAAATCACCTTCAGCCCCTTGGCGCTGCATAGCTGCGATGACGCGATCTCCGATGACAAAACAGCGGATGTCGCTGCCGCCAGCTTCCTTGATGAACTCCTGGACAAGGATGTTTACGTTGGCGCCGGCAAAGGCTTCGATAACAGACTGCGCCGATTTCGGAGTTTCAGCGAGGACAACGCCGATCCCTTGTGTTCCCTCCAGGAGCTTGATCACGACCGGTGCCCCGCCTGCGAGCTCCACGACTTCAGCCGCCTTTTTAGGATCTTGCGCGAAAATTGTTACAGGCAGGCCGATACCCTTGCGGGACAGGAGCTGCATGGACCGCAGTTTGTCGCGGGAACGGCCGATGCCGACGGATTCGTTTAGAGGATAGACGCCCATCATTTCGAACTGGCGCAATACGGCCAGTCCAAAGAACGTGATGGATGCGCCGATGCGCGGAATGACGGCATCGTAACCGCTCAGAAGTTGTCCGTTGAGATAAAGCGAGGGCTTGTGAGAAGCGATATTGATCGTCACCCGCAGGGTCGGGATCACATCGATCTGATGCCCACGTTGTTCAGCAACTTCTATGAGGCGGCGGTGCGTATAGAGTTTTGGGTTCACGCACATGAGCGCGATCTTCATTGCCGTCTCCTGTTCACCTTCTCCAAGGTGGGCAGCTATGGGGATGTATAGTTTCTCAGCCTTGCTGGCCGAGAATGAACGAACGTCCGGGATCGATGAGGAATTTGCTACGTACGGCCGATCGGCCAAGGAGCATGCGGAAGCCCATTTCGTCGCGTTGCGTGAGTGACAGTTCAATCGGCCAAGTGTAGGGGCCCAGCTGCACCAGGGTGCGAACTATGTGGCGAATTTGAGTTTGTCCGCCAGAATTGCGGATTGACCTTTGGTCGAGCAGTTGTGCTTCGCAGGATAGAGCGTGTTGATCATTCCTCTGCAGGGGGTGGAGGTCGAATTGGACGAAGCGTTTTCCGTTGCGGGTTATGGTTTTGATATTCCATGCATGCAAAGCCGAGGTGCGTGCCCCGGTATCGACTTTCGCTTTAACTATGGCGCCGCCTAGTTCCGGTAGCTGAACCCACTCGCGCCAGCCAATACGGGGTTTATCGCTACGTTTTCTTTGAGGTTTGGCCACCGAGCCGCGGGGTCTGATCTCTTCACGGTTTTGGCCCATCTTTGGAGCTCCGATTCCGGGATGCTGGCAAGCAATGCCTGCGTGTGAGGATGTTCGTTGCGCACAATGCATAAGATTGGGCATTGAATCACGCATCCACCCTAGAATGCGGCCCGGTCAGCGGATGGGTGGGTAACGCGGTTACCAACCGCCTTTTTTCAACCAATCCTCCATCATGCCCATACGGTCCCATCCCCAGAAGGGTTCGTCGTCCGCGAAGAAAAAGGGTGATCCGAAGACGCCCCGGGCGATGGCTCCTTCTGCCAGGGATTTTGTATGTGCCTTAATTTCCGGACTCTGGGCTCCCTGCACAAGCGCTTCGGGCGTGGCGTTAAATTCAGGTGCCAAGGATGAGACTGCGACGATGTCGGACGTGTCCAGCCCGTTGCCGTAATATTCGGCGAATACACGTTGGGCAAAACGGGGTGCGGCTGCCGCATCTTGAGACTCGATCCAATAGAATGCTCGGGTTGCCGCCAACGCGATCAGGGGGTGGTTTTTGGGGAGGTGAAACTCCAAACCTTCTGCGCGTGCAAGACGGGCCCAGTCACGTCGTGCATAGTCGCGTTTGAGTGGTGTGGATGACAGTCCGCGTGCGCCGGTCACCTGGTAGGCCGTTCCGAGCATATAGGGGCGCCACAGCACCTGACGTTCGACTCGCTTTGCGAGAGCTTCAATGCGTGCCGCGGCGAAGAACGCATACCCGGAAGAGAAATCGAACCAGAATTCTATAGGCTTGGTCACGGGCTAGACCCTCGCTCTGTCAATAGACCCGTACGCGTTTGCAGCTGTCATATGACATGCGCGCTCGGTGTTAGATGCTGTTCTAAAGCGGAGTTTGTGTAAGGAAACTTGTATCGTTCGGCTGAGACGGAAAATATCATGTTTCTTATTGTAATCAATGCCTTGGTTTGGGGTATCCGAGCACGGAATTTGTGAAATTGTGTCACGGCTCGCGCAGTGACATGAAAGCTTTAAAATTCGCGATGAAACTGTCCCACGACAAAGCACTTTCGTTGTCGTGGGAAAGTGTCGATTTTTTTCCGGATACATGCAGGACTGGATCGAAGACATGGGTGATGGTGCCAATCCCAATTGGCTTGAAGCTGAACTCGAAGAGACGCTTGATGAAACGCTTGAGGCTGAGCTCTCAGAGCCCATGCTGAGTGCGGAGCTTCGCCGCATGTACCGTGAGGCGCATCCCAATGCGCTCGACCGGCGCACGTATATCGTACACTTGCTTCGACTTCAGGCTGAACTGATCAAGCTGCAAACGTGGGTCGAGTATACCGGCTCAAGGATTCTGATTATTTTTGAAGGCCGCGATTCGGCCGGCAAAGGCGGTGTAATCAAACGCATCACCCAGCGGCTTAATCCACGTATTGCTCGTGTCGTTGCGCTGCCGAAGCCGACGGAGCGTGAGCAGACACAGTGGTACTTTCAGCGCTACGTGCCTCACCTACCCTCCGGCGGCGAAATGGTTCTGTTTGATCGCTCCTGGTATAATCGCGCTGGTGTGGAACGCGTGATGGGGTTTGCGAGCGAAGCCCAGGTGGAAGACTTTTTCCGTGACGTTCCTGAGTTTGAACGCATGCTCGTGCGCTCTGGCATCATCGTTCTCAAATACTGGCTTTCGATCACGGATGCGGAACAACAGCTGCGATTCAAGATCCGTATTGAAGATCCCATGAAGCAATGGAAGCTCTCACCGATGGACTTGCAGTCCCGCGTGCGATGGGAGGATTATACTAAAGCAAAGGAGGAGATGTTCGAGCGCACGAACATCCCGGAAGCGCCTTGGTATATTGTTGAAGGCAATGACAAGAAGCGTGAACGCCTCAACTGCATCGAACACATCCTCTCTAAGATACCTTACGAAGACGTGCCGACGGACAAGGTCCAACTGCCTGAGCGAATCTTCAATCCGGACTACGACCGGAAGACGCTGCCGCCGGAGCTGTACGTTCCTAAGATTTTCTGATTGCGCAGCTCAAAGCCCTCGATGTCTTTGACTGGGCATCGAGGGTGCATTCTTGTGTTGTCTTTGGTGCGCGAGTGGCGATCCCGGAAGGACTCGAACCTCCAACCCCTTGGTTCGAAGCCAAGTGCTCTATCCGTTGAGCTACGGGACCGGTTCTACAAATCTATTCCCTTGTGGTGTCTCATGATCTTCCAGCAAGAGTCCAGTGTTTTGGGGCGGCTGGTTAGTTCTTGATCTGGTAACCGGTTTTGAAGATCCAGGCGATGATGACCAGACAAAGGACCAGGAAGGCCAGCGTCATTGTCAGACTGAGACCAACATTAAGATCGGCGACGCCGAAGAAGCTCCAACGAAAGCCACTGACGAGATATACGACGGGATTGAACAACGTCACCGTCTGCCAGACGGGTGGAAGCATGTTTATCGAATAAAATGTTCCGCCCAGAAACGTTAGCGGCGTCACGACGAGCAGAGGAATGATCTGCAACTTCTCAAAGCCATCAGCCCAAATTCCGATAATGAATCCGAAGAGGCTGAAGGTGACAGAGGTGAGTACTAAGAAGGCAATCATCCAGATTGGGTGGGCGATTTGAATCGGAACGAACAGGCCGGCAGTCGCCAATATAATCAGCCCCAGAATTATGGACTTGGTGGCAGCGGCGCCCACGTATCCTAAAACGATTTCGAAGTAAGAGACGGGGGCGGATAAGAGCTCGTAGATCGTGCCGGTAAACTTCGGGAAGTAGATGCCGAATGATGCGTTCGCGATGCTCTGCGTCAAGAGCTGGAGCATGATCAGGCCCGGTACGATGAATGACCCGTAGTCGATCCCGTCAATCTGCGTGATGCGGGAGCCGATGGCCCCGCCGAACACTACGAAGTAGAGTGACGTCGATATGACCGGCGAGACGATGCTTTGCATCAGCGTGCGCCACGTGCGGGCCAGCTCAAAGAGATAAATTGCTTGTACGGCGCGGAAATTCATGAGGGTCGTTTCACCAGGCTGACGAAGATCTGTTCGAGCGAGCTTTGTGTTGTGCTGAGGTCCTTGAACTTGATGCCTGCTTCATTGAGTTCAGCCAACAAGGACGTGATGCCGGTGCGCTCTCCCTGCGTATCGTAGGTATAGACAAGTTCCATCGCGTCGTCTGAAAGGGTGAGTCCGCGTGAGGCAAGCGCAGATGGGATCTTTTCGAGCGGGTGATGAAGCTGCAAGATGAGCTGCTTCTTGCCCAGCTTGTGCATCAAGGTCGATTTGTCTTCGACGAGTATCAATTCGCCGTTGTTGATGACGCCGATGCGGTCGGCCATCTCTTCAGCTTCTTCGATGTAGTGCGTCGTCAGAATTATCGTGACACCAGAATCACGTAAATCCCGCACAATCCGCCACATGTCTTTTCGCAGTTCGACGTCGACGCCTGCTGTCGGTTCATCGAGGAAAAGGATTCGTGGCTCATGAGACAGGGCCTTGGCGATCAGTACGCGCCGCTTCATGCCGCCGGACAGCGTCATGATCCTGTTGTCTTTTTTGTCCCAAAGCGAAAGATCGCGCAGGACTTTCTCGATGTGTGCCGGATTTGGCGGTTTTCCGAACAGGCCGCGGCTGAAGGCGACAGTGTCCCAGACGGATTCAAAGGCGTTGTTGGGTAATTCTTGAGGGACTAAGCCGATCAAGGAGCGCGTTGTGCGATAGTCCGTAATGATGTCGTGGCCGTTCACGTGGACCGAGCCGCCGCTCGGTGAGACAATCCCGCAGATGATACTGATGAGCGTGGTTTTGCCGGCGCCGTTGGGGCCTAACAGCGCGAAGATCTCGCCGGAACGAATTTCAAGATCTATGCCTTTGAGGGCCTGAAAGCCCGAGGCATAGGTCTTGGACAGATTGGCAACGGAAATCGTTGGAGGCATGAAGATCTGCTTAAGGAGGTGAGATTGAATGGCTCGGCGGCGAGTTACTTGGGGTAGCGGGTTGTTATTTCCAAGGCGTGTTAGCCGATGCGCTTATGATTGGTGGCTGGGGCTAACACACCGGGGCGTGTATGAGAAGTCCGACAATAGACGTCGTCTCCGATGAGCTTTTTCTCGGGGTATTCATTTCGCGGCGAGAAAGGAGTAAGTCAGATTAAGGGGCCGGCTCCTATTTGAGCGTTTTATTGATCCGTTGTGTTCGGGACCGGGAAAACTGAGGCTGTGGTGGTGCAAAAGGGCGAGAGGTTCATTTTCAATCTGCGCGAGGTCAACGGTGCCATGGGTGACCTCGGCACCTTGTTGCCGCTGACTCTTGGGACCATTGCGGTTGCTGGATTGGCGCCGATGCCAGTTCTTCTCGGCTTTGCGGTCTTCTACATCGGGACCGCGCTTTATTATCGCCTGCCTATTCCTGTCCAACCTATGAAAGTTGTGGCGGCCGTGCTGCTGACGGCGCAACTCAGCCACGAAACGCTTGTTGCCAGCGGTGTCATTATCGGTGCCGTCCTGCTCCTGCTGGGGGCGACAGGGTGGATGACGCGATTGGCTCGGCTCGTGCCGCAGTCGGTGCTTGCGGGGCTTCAACTTGGTCTCGGTATCGCCCTTGCCCTGGTGAGCCTCGGATTAATGGCGACCGCGCCGCTTTTGGCCTTTGTGACGCTCGGCCTGGTACTCGGCCTGGGTCGCCTCCCAGGATATCCTTCGGCACTGATCGCAGTCGCTGTCGCGGTGGTTCTGGCGCAGGTGTTCGATGTACCAGGGATCGCGGGGAACATCGCGGCGTCGGCGATGATTTCTGTTCCGTCCGTGCCTTCCGTGGAGGACATCCAACAAGCGTTGTCGCTGTATGTGCTGCCGCAGCTTCCGCTGACGATCGCCAATGCCGTGGTCCTGACAGCGCTTATCGCGGGGGACTATTTCGGAGAACGTGCTTCGCACGTGACGCCGGGGCGTTTGTCGATTTCGAGCGGGCTGGCGAACTTGTTGCTGACGCCGTTTGGAGCGCTGCCAATGTGCCATGGAGCCGGAGGCTTGGCGGCGCATTATCGCTTTGGTGCCCGAAGCGGGGCTGCGCCTCTTCTGATCGGTGTCACGCTGCTTATGTTTGCTCTTTTGCCGGGCGGACTTGGCCTCGATGCTATTTCGGCGGTGCCAGCGGCCGGACTTGGGGCACTGTTGATAGTAGCTGCAGGAGAGTTGGCGCTGACGCGGCGGCTGTTTGATTGCAAGCCATCGTGCTGGCCGGTGATCGCCGCAACAGCTGGTGTAACGGTGTGGTTCGATCCGTTCTGGGGCCTCGTCGTTGGATCGGGTGCTGAGCTTGTTCGTGTGGCTGTCGTCCGTCACCTTCAGAAGCGTGCGAACATCTGATCAATCAGGTGATGTGGGCCGGCGGCGTGGCCCAGCCCACTACCTGTTGGCTTGCTTCACCGGACATGGCAACCGGCGGTCAAACTTAGCTCAGCCAAAGGTCGAGATGTTGCGGTGATCGAATTGATAGAGCCATGTTTCCGTCAGTGGCTCGCCGTTTAGCTCCAGATACATGCGTAGCTCGGCGATTTCGCGTGGCTCTACCTCCAGATCGAAGACTGCGCGCCAGATATTCCCGTTCGGTACGGGCTCTGCGAACGTCCGGATAACTCTGCCCGTTGAGGCTGTGACCTTCACTTCCGGGAAGACGCCATATGGGATTTTCGTCATAACCGATGGGCGGTTGAATTCGATGGCAAACCGGTAGTTGTTTGGTGGACGCGGTTTACCTGGTTCCCCACCGTTGCCAATCCGTGTCGCTGTCGTGGTGGCTATATTTTCGGCGGGATAGGGTTCGTCCGCGAGCCAATGCAAGCGGTAGTTCAGCGTGTACTCGTTGCCCGCTTTTGCCTTGCCTGCTGGAACCCAGAATGCGCCGATGTTGTCATGAATTTCGTCGTCGGTTGGAATTTCGAGAAGTTCGATGGAGCCTTTCCCAAGCGGTTTGAGCGGCTCAACCCATAAGCTCGGACGGCGGTCGTACATCACGCCATCTTGGTAGTGATCGAAATTGCGATCGCGTTGCAGGAGGCCGAAACCGCGCGGATTGTTGTCCTCGAATGCAGAGACCGTGGCGGAGGGCGGATTGTTGAGCGGGCGCCAAATTCGTTCGCCGCTTCCTGTCCACATCGCCAAGCCATCCGAGTCATGGACTTCCGGACGCCAATCACGGATACGCTCGCGACCGTATTCGCCGTACCAGAACATAGAGGTCAGCGGAATGAGGCCGAGCCGTTCGACATCGCGCCGTAGGTAGAGGGCGGATTCGATGTCCATCACCACGCCCTTGCTACGGTCGCGGCCACGCTTCAACGCAAAACGGAACGCTCCCGTAATGCTTGGACCATTGAGAAGTGCGCAGACAATCACCGGAGTTTCGGGGTCGGCCTGTTCTGCAATGTAGAACTCCGTGAAGTCGGGAAACTCCTCGGCCTTGTTCGGAACAGCTGCATCGATGGCAACTCCGCGTGCCGAAAGACCGTACTGGCCGAGTGCGCCAATGGCTCGGAAGTAGGAAGCACCAAGAAAAGCTACCCAATCCTGCGTGCGCCAATCCGAGGCTCCGTTCCATTCTTGCAAACGGAAGCCAGCAAAACCGGAATCCGGAGGCAATTTGCGCGCGGGGCTGTCTTCCGGCATTTCGAATAGGGATGGGTTATATGCGACCTCGCGGGCGATACCGCTTTCGACGAGATGCATTTTGACGGCTTTGCCGAAGTACTGGCCCAGGTGGAAGAAGTTGAGCGGATAGGCTCCGCCTCCATTCGCATACGGAGCGCGATCGGGCTTAAACTTCAGCTTGCCATGCTGCTCATAGTCGATCTGTTGGATGACGTCCGGCATCGGGCGGTAGGGCGGCACGTAGGCCTCTTTCGCCATACGGCGTGCTCTTGCGACGAGTTCCTCGTAGCTAAATGGAGTGCCGGGCGCTTCTTGCGCCAGTGCCGGGCGGAGAGCGGGGGGAAGTCCCATAAAGGCCGCTAGGCCGGCAGTGGTGCGGAAAAGGTCTCGTCGGTTTAGTGAGGTCATGGCGCGTTCGTGCCCTTATCTAATAGGGGACTCGCATTTGGAACTTTGGCGGATATTTCGATAGCGGGCGGTGAATTTCCAGGTGTTCTTCTAGATCGGCGTGCTCTCGCGAGATCTGTAAACCGGGTGCCAAAGAGCCATAGGGCTGGCTAGGTTCCGTTTACCTATTGGTTAATTCAGCGCTTAAAAGGACACTTCGGCATATTCGTGGCTGTAATTAACTAACTAACTGTCGTTGAACCCAGCGTTTTTGGGGGACTATCCAGCCATAACTTCATTGAATTGACGTACAAATTTTGACGTTTGGTGTAGAGCGGAACTTCTGTGTGGAGATAGTGCCTGCCCGTGTCAGGATGACGCGGGTCTGATATCCGAATTTGCCGAAAGATTTGACCTTCGCCCTTCGAGTCCCAGAGATAACCAATAACCATGGCCGTCGAACAGTACGCCCCTCTCAATACTCTGAAGCCGGTGGCGGACGACGTATGGATTGTGGATGGGCCACTCATTCGCTTCGGCATGCCCATGTTCAAGATGCCTTTTCCAACCCGCATGAGCATTGTCCGGCTGGCGGGTGGAGATCTGTTTGTGCATTCTCCCACCCCGCTGACGCGCGATTTAAAAGCCGAAGTCGAAGCGTTGGGTTGTCCGCGTTGGATCATCGGACCCAACCGGATCCACTATTGGTGGATTCCGGAGTGGCGGGAAGCCTTTGCAGATGCGGATGTCTATCTGGCGCCCCGCATAAAGGAGCAAGCGGGAGACCGCATCGATTTCGCTGCCTTACCGCTTGAGGCTGAGCACGGATATCCCTGGGACGAGGCCATCGACACACTGCCGGTCGTGGGGGACTTCATGACGGAAGTCGAGTTCTTTCACCGCGCCAGCCGGACACTCATTCTGACGGATTTCATCGAGAACTTCGAACCGCAGAAACTTGGTTTGGTCATGCGTATGTTGACCTGGGCCGGCGGTGTGCAAGATCCCGACGGCCAGATGCCGCGCGACATGCGACTGACTTTTGTGCGGCAGAAACCGCAGCTTCGCGCGGCCATCGAGACAATGATCTCGTGGGATCCAGAGCGTGTCATCATCGCTCACGGACGATGGTATCCAGCGAATGGCGCGGCCGAGTTACGGCGCGCCTTCAGGTGGATACTCAATTGAAGCGCGTTGGAATGATCTGCAGTCTTAACTTTCGGGTCCTTTCGGAAACTGCGGAACGTTGGGATCAATCAGGTGCCAGGGTGGCGCCGATCCCGTCCAAAACTGAGCTTCGGACTTGAACAAGGATGGATCATCCAGGCTGCCGACCTTGATTGAAACAACATCGGGAAAACTGGTGTCGGTGGCGAACAGTGGGCTGCCGCAGGTGCCGCAGAATTGCCGCGTCCTTTGGGCACCGCTTTCGGCGGTGTTGGCGTAACTCGCAGGCTGGCCTTTGGTGATGTTCAGTGATGATTTTGAGACCACGACTACATAGGCTGGCGCACCACCACATACGTGTTGGCAATCACGACAATGACATGCGGCGGAGCCTAGCAATGGCCCGTTCACCCGGAACCGGATTTCACCGCATAGACATCCTCCTTCGGCGTTGATTGTTTGCAATTTTACCTCCCTTGATTTGTGTCGCTTTTTTTGGAGCGATGCAAACGAAGGTAGTTCAGGCAACTCCGTAATGCTAGCAGCGCCGCGGCATGTGTCCTAATCGCTTAAGTTCCTTCCAAGTCGTGTTTGAGCCGGGCGAGCAGTTCGACAGCTTCATGTGCGTAGGGCGAAATCCAGCGATCGTGGATTTCCTTGAATGGGGCAGCGTTCAGGTAGTTCCAGCGATTTCTGCCTTCCCGTCGAACAACGATCAGGCCGGCACGTTCAAGCACCTTCATGTGCTGCATCACAGTGCATCGGTCGAGCGCATCTTTAAAATGATCGCACAGTTCGCCGGTCGTACGCGGAGCGCTCTTGAGCAGATCCAGAATCTGGCGACGTCGCGAATCCGCAAGTGCCTTAAAGATCAGATCGTCGGTATCGATGTTTGACATGTTATAAAACTATAACATATCTTCGGAGCCGTCGCAAATGGAGGTCAGTCGATGGAGCCGAAGTTCCAAGTTCAGCTTAAAATCGGAAAGCCGGTGGCTGAAGTTTTTGATGCTGTCGTTAATCCCGACAAGCTCACACGCTACTTCATTCAGTCCACGAATGGGCCGTTGGTGGAAGGTGTGACGGTGCGATGGAAATTCGCTGAAGTGCCGGAGGCCATTGACGTGGTTGTTCGTGAGGTACGCCCAAGCGAACGCATTGTTTTCGAGTGGCCTGCAGAAGACGGCGATTACCGCACATGTGTAGAGATGACCTTCCTTGCGGTCGAAGATGAAAGCACGTTGGTGCTAATCAAAGAGTCGGGGTGGCGTCCCAATCCCACGGGCATTGAGGCTTCCTATGGCAACGCCGGTGGATGGATGCACATGATGTGCTGCATGAAGGCTTACCTTGAGTTTGGCATCAACCTGAGGACAGGCGGTGTTTGCGGAGCGGAGACGGCGTAGCCGTCGTCGCTTAGCGGAACGGCGGCTCGTCGAACGAGCGCAGTTTACGTGAGTGGAGGGATTCGCGACGATCCTTGAGAAGTTCAATCGCGGTCAGGCCGATTTCGAGGTGTTGTGCGACAGCGGTTTCATAAAATGCGTTGGCGGCGCCCGGCAGCTTGATCTCACCATGCAGGGGCTTGTCCGATACGCAGAGCAAGGTTCCATAAGGCACCCGAAGTCGAAATCCCTGGGCCGCGATCGTACCGCTTTCCATGTCGACGGCTATGGCGCGCGAGAGGTTGATGCGTCTGCGTTCTTGCGCGAAGCGGAGCTCCCAATTGCGGTCATCGTTGGTCACGACCGTGCCGGTACGCAATCGCTGTTTCAGGGCATCACCATATTGTCCCGTCACCTGAGCAGCGGCGTCCTGCAAGGCAACCTGGATCTCGGCTAGGGCGGGTATGGGGATGTCTGGTGGAATCAGGGCGTCGAGGATGTGATCCTGGCGCAGGTAGGCATGTGCCAGCACATAGTCGCCGATGGACTGGCTCTCGCGTAGGCCACCACAATGGCCCACCATCAGCCAGCAATGCGGGCGGAGTACAGCGAGGTGATCGGTTATGTTCTTCGCATTGGGGGGCCCGACGCCGATGTTGATGAGCGAAACGCCTTCACCTCCTTCCGCGACCAGATGGTAGGCGGGCATCTGATATCGATGCCATTGGGAGGCGGCGATGCGATCCTCTGCCTCCGATTGTTCCATGCCGGCCGTGATCTCGATGTTGCCGGGCATGATCAACTTTTGGAACTGACCGCTTGGCAGCAGTTGTCCGATCGCAAGCTGAACAAACTGATCGATATAGCGGTGATAGTTGGTGAGCAGTACCCATCGCTGCGTGTGTCGCCAATCACTGCCCGTGTAATGAACAAGGCGGCGTAGCGAGTAGTCGACTCGAGCCGCGTCGAAGAGCATGAGCGGATAGGCACGTCCAGGCTTCGGTTCGATCAATCCGTCAGCGATTTCGTCGCCGACGGCGGCGAGGTTCGGCGTCGGGAAATATCTCGCGAGCTCTCCTGCCGTAACGCCCGCTTTTGCAATTTCGTCTGTGCGTTCGAAAACGTAGGTGTAGGGAATTTCCTGGCTGCTTGAGGTGACCTCGATTGCAGCACCGTATTCATCGACCAAGGGGCCGAGTTGTTCCAGCAGATAGGCGCGGAAGAAGCCGGGATGTGTGATGGTCGTTTCGTAGATTCCGGCCCGTTGCAGCTTTGCGAACGCGCGCCGACTTACCGGCGGCGGCTGTGGTACGTCCTTGTAGAGAACGCGCAGGCGTGGGTAGCAAAATGCGCTGCGTTCTTCCGGCGAGGGCACGCGCCGTTCGAGAAGATATCTATCGAGGGCTTTTTCGAGTGCGTTCGTTGCTTCTCGGTAGAGCCGTTCAAGGTGTTCAACGGCTTCTTCAGGTTTGAGGTTTCTGAACGTTTTCAGTTTTGTCACCACGGCCTTCAATCTGGAAATTGCTGCGCTCTTCTTCCTAGGTGTGCTCCGCGCTGGGCATGTTGCCTGAGAAGATAATCACTCACGGGCTTCAACGAAGAGCGCTTTCTGTCATTGGCGTGTCATGTAGGGTTGATAATCGGCATAACCGAACGTTGCTTAATATTGTTCGGATTATCCGATCAACGTAAGCGACGGACAGAGGGGATGCTTTCATGCTTTCAGTCCATGACGTCGCGGTCACCTATTCCAACGGCGTTACCGCTCTCCATCCGACCAGTCTAACCTTTAAGCGCGGCCAATTCATCGTGTTGCTCGGAGCGTCAGGAGCGGGCAAATCGACTTTGCTGCGGACACTCAACGGTCTTGTCCGGCCGACGCGCGGCGAGGTTCGCGTCGAGGGACGCGGTTCCATTTTCGCTAGACGTTCAGCTTTGAGAGCGCATCGCCGTTCGACCGGTATGGTGTTCCAACAGCATCATCTCATTGGCCGGTTGACCGCGCTTGAGAATGTTCTGACGGGGCGCCTCGCGGCGCACAGCACCTTCCGATCGATGCTCCCACTGCCGCGTGCAGATCGGATGATCGCATTGGAAGCGCTGGGGCGCGTGGGTCTCGTTGACCGCGCGCTTCATCGCGCCGATCAGCTCTCCGGGGGGCAGCAACAGCGTGTTGGTATCGCGCGCGCTATGGCGCAAAGGCCGGAGACAATTCTCGCGGATGAACCTGTAGCGAGTTTGGATCCCGCTACGGCTGTCAAGGTTTTAGACGATCTGCATCGCATCTGCCGTGAAGACGGAATCACTGCGATCATCAGTCTCCACCAAGTCGATCTTGCCCGCAGGTATGCCGATCACGTGATCGGTCTGGCCCAGGGGCGCATCGTATTCGAGGGTAATCCGGACACGCTCAGGCCGGATGCGCTCGATGAAATCTACCATGCCGATCAACCGCGGTTGGCGGAAGCGGCACAGTAGGACCCTTCAAAATCGTGAGAGGTAGTATCATGAAGCGCCGTCACTTCATCGCGGCTTCGATCCTTGTTGGTCTTTGCGCCTTCACGGGGCAGCAGGCCATGGCCGCCGACAAAGCCGACCCAGATAAGCTGCGCGTCGCGCTCCTTCCGGATGAGAATGCTGCAACGATCATCCAGAACGCGCAGCCCTTAAAGGCGTATCTGGAAAAGACGCTCAAAAAGGACGTAGAGATCATTGTTACTACAGATTATTCGTCGATGATCGAGGCCATGCGGTTTGGCCGTATCGAGGTCGCCTATTTCGGTCCGTTCTCTTACGTGCTCGCAAAGTCCAAGGCGCCGGAAATCGAGCCGTTCGCTGTTGGCGTTGAAAAGGGTAAGCCAAACTATCAATCGATCCTGATTGCAAACGTCGATGGCCCGGTGAAGACGCTCGCCGACATCAAAGGTCATCCTTTCGCTTTTGGTGATCAGGCTTCCACGTCGAGCCACCTCGCTCCGCGCGCCCTGCTCGCGAAGAACGGTCTTATTGGCGATACCGATTACAAACCGGTTCACTTGGGCAAGCATGACGCGGTTGCACGCGCTGTTGCCGCGGGCCAAGCCCCTGCCGGAGCATTGTCGGAGACGATTTATCGCGTGTTGGTCGAAACCAAGAAGATCGATCCTTCGAAACTACGCCAGCTTGCTCTGTCCGACCCGATACCGAACTATCCAATGACGCTGCAGGGTTATCTGAAACCTGAGCTGAAAGAAGAAATCAGAAAGGCTTTCATTGAACTCAAGGATCCGGAAATCCTTCAGCTCTTCCGTGTCGAGGCTTTGGCTCCGGCAAGCGACAAGGACTACGACGTGTTGCGCGACATGGCGAAAGTCCTCAGCCTCGATGTCGCCAAGCTGTAATGATCGATGTCAGTAACGCGCTCTTATGAGTCGATCCTGGCTGAGGAGCGCCGCTCCGCTTTACGCGGGGTGGGGCTCGTCGCAGCGGTCCTCGCCGCGTGTCTCGCCTCACTGGCGATCACCGGCTTTTTTGATGCCGAACGCTTTGCGGAAAGTGGGCCGGCGATCCTTCAACTTGCCTCCGAGATGATGCCTCCGGATTTCAGCCGATGGCAGTCTTGGGTGAAACCTTTATTCGACACCCTTGCGATGTCGATCGCAGGCACGGCTCTCGCCGTTGTCTTTTCGTTACCGCTCGCGATCCTCGCGGCGCCGAATACCAGTCCCCATTCTGTTGTTTTGTTCGTGGTGCGGACGTTGCTTGCGTTTTTGCGGTCCGTGCCGGAAATCATTCTGGGGGTGCTGTTCGTCGCGGCAGTGGGGTTCGGGGCACTTCCCGGCGTATTGGCGCTGGCTCTGCACTCAGTCGGCATGGTCGGGAAATTCTATGCGGAAGCCATTGAGCACGTCGACCCTAAGCCGCTGGAAGCGGCGCGGGCAGCCGGTGCGACGCAGATGCAAGTCATCCTACATGCGGTAATGCCCCAGGTTCTGCCGCAACTGACCGACGTCACGGTTTATCGCTGGGAGTACCATTTCCGTGCCTCCGCAGTTCTCGGCATTGTCGGTGCGGGTGGCATCGGATTCGAACTCATGGCAGCGCTTCGACTGCTGGCTTACGATCAGGTGTCGGCCATCTTGCTTTCAATTCTCGTCTGCGTGGTGATTGTCGACAGTATCGGCGCTTACCTACGTAAATCTCTCAAGTAACGGTGACCCGATGAATGAACTTCCGCTCGTCGTTCTGACGAATCGTACTTTCTCTGAAACACGCACAGCGTTTGATAGTGTTGCACGCCTTGTTGCGAACGACCAGTCCGAGCCTTGGGCTTACGACGACGTTGTGGCGTGGTGCGAAGATGCTACCGGCGTCATGGCCTTTATGCCGGACTGTATTGATCGTGCGTTCCTTGATCGATGCCCAAAACTCAAGGTCATCGGTGCGGCATTGAAGGGGTTTGACAATATCGATGTCGCGGCGGCCAGCGAACGCGGCATCTGGGTGACTATCGTGCCAGATCTCCTGACTGAGCCGACTGCGGAGCTGGCGGTTGGACTGACGATCGCTCTCGGGCGACATGTCCGGTTCGGTGATGCGTCCATCCGCCAATCCGGGTTTCATGGCTGGCGGCCCGAGCACTATGGTACGGGGCTCAATGGCGCCACGGTCGGCATCATCGGATTTGGACGCGTTGGGCAAACCATTGCGCGCTGTCTGTCCGGTTTCGGGTGTCGCATCGTTGCGTTTGATGCGCATGGCGGCTTGGGGAGTGTGGCCGGGGTGGAAAGGCTCAATCTACCAGAGGTTCTTAGTCAGTCGGATGTTGTCATTCTTGGATTGCCTCTGACGAACGACACAATGGGCATGATTGGTGCGCATGCGATCCGTCAAATGAAACCAGGTGCTTTGCTGGTCAATCCGGCGCGCGGTTCGCTGGTTGATGAGGGTGCCGTGGCGGATGCGCTGGAGAGTGGGCATCTTGGCGGGTACGCGGCGGACGTCTTCGAATGCGAAGATTGGGCGCGTGCCGATAGGCCCCGTACAATTGATCCGAGGTTGACGGCGCCGCAGGCACGTACCGTGCTGACGCCCCATATCGGTTCAGCGGTAGATACGGTGCGTCGTGAAATCGAATTGTCTGCGGCCAGAAGTATAAAGGAAGCGCTCGCAGGCGTAGTTCCGAGTGGTGCCGTTAACAAGCCGCGTCTTTAAGCGGTTTAACCTCGCAAACAACGAAGAAGATGCTCAATCTGATTCATGCACGTACGTTCCTGACGGTCGTTGAGGTTCGTGGTGTCAGAGCGGCTGCACGCCAGCTCGATCTGGCACCCTCAACAGTCGCCGATCACATCCGGCAATTGGAAGAAGAACTGGCGACGCCGCTGATCGCGCGCGATCGCGGTGCGTTCGGCCTAACGCCACAAGGCGCGCGTTTGCTTCCTCTGGCGCGTGCGTTAGTGACGACGGCGGAGCGTTTGAGCATCCTCGTACATCAACCTTGGCTGCGCGTAGCTGCCGCGAGCAACATCGGCACATATATGCTGCAGCAACCCGTTGCAGCTTTCCAAAGAGAGACCGACATTGAAGTCGAAATGTGGATTGGCCGGAATATCGACGTTGCGGAGCGGATCCAAAGAGGTGAATCCGATCTCGCCGTGATGGAATGGTGGGAGCCGCGAAAGGGGTTTGTCGCTCAAACATGGTCGCGTGAACCGCTGGTTGTCATCGTCGGGCCTGAGCATCGATGGGCAAGCCTCGAGGCGGTGAATGTCCAGGAGTTGGTGACGGAACCGCTTCTCGGGGGAGAACCAGGCACTGGGACCGGCCGGTTGCTGCAACAGCAGTTTGGGGCGTTGGCAGATCGCTTGAGGACGACCGAGGGCTTTGGAAGCACGGAAGCCGTGAAGCGGGCAGTTCGTGCGGGGCGCGGCGCATCAATCGTTCTTGAAGCAGCGGTGACCGATGAGGTGGCAAGCGGTCAACTCGTGATGCTGCCCTTGGAAGGGATTGAACTTGCAAAAGAGATAAAGGTTATTGTGCCTGATGCTTTGCCGTCGACGGCTCCGGCGATGAAATTTTTGGCAACATGCGTGAACTAAAATTTCAGTTCTTTGTTCAGTCAGCGCCTTTTGTGAAGCATATTTGCAACTGAAAATTATTGCCGCAGTCGGCCCCTATGCAGGTGGTCTCACTCGTTTCACCTAATTAGACCCTATAAGTTGGCGTATACATCGCCGAACTTGAATCCGGTAGATTGATGCCCAATTCCGCAACGTTGTGCGGAGTTGGGCGTTGGTGCAAGCGAAAGTGCCTACAGAAAGGCGTCAGCATGAGCACAAGTCCTGCCATTGCAACCGATAACCCTAGAGCAACGGGTCGCCGCTATTCTTCTGAGGAAATCCAAGCTCTTAAGGCGCGCGATAACGTTACGAACTTTCGTTATATCGCGGGTATTTACGCGGTAATTATCGGTACCGCTGTGATTACGATATGGGCGTATCAGTCGTATGCTGCTGGTGCGCTCGCTTTCGCTTGGTTGATACCGATCACGATTCTTGCGGTTCTTGCGATGGGCGCGTCTCAACATCAATTGGGGGGCGTTATTCACGAGGGGACGCACTACATCCTTTTTGCCGACCGGAAACTGAATGAGCTCGCTTCCGACTGGTTGGGCGGTTTTCCAATCTACACTTCAACGCAAGCCTATCGTTTGCATCATTTTGCACACCATCAGTTTGTGAACGATCCTGACCGCGATCCCATCGCGACGCAGGCAGCCGAGAGCGGACACTGGCTCGACTTTCCAGTCACCCACATGGAGCTCGCGAAGGGATTTTTTCGGCTCGTTTGGCCGGTTAACCTGCTGAAATACATGGTGTCACGCGCCAAGCACAGCGCAATGCCGCAGGATAGCAATCCGTTTTCTGATGGTGACCACGTGGCGAGCCCGTTGGCGACTCAGATCGGCATACTCTTTGCAGTCGGAGTTCCGCTCGTAATGGTAGGCTTGGTTGCGTTTGGCTACTATGCTGCGGCCGCTATCTTTCTCGGCGTGACCTGGATTGCGATGGTGGCCTATTACGCATTTATCCCAGAGTCGCATTTTCCAAGAAGCCGGGTTCGGCCGGTCATTTCAGATCGCGCGACGATTATCGGACGCATGAGTTATTTGGCGGTTGTCTACGGAGCGTTGACACTGGCTGAGTATCTGACGGGCGCGCCCGCCTGGGGTTATTATGGGCTATTGTGGATTTTGCCGCTTTTCACGACGTTCCCCATATTCATGGTTCTCAGAGAGTGGGTTCAGCATGGCAATGCCGACCGGGGACGTTTGACCAATTCGCGTGTTTTTCTCGTCGATCCTATCAGCCGCTACGCGGTGTTCCCATTGGGTATGGATTACCATCTGCCGCATCACCTCTTCGCGTCGGTTCCGCACTACAAACTGAAGGATCTACACAGCCTCTTACTGCGTGATCCTGAGTATGCGGAGAAGGGAAGGATCGTGAAGGGTTGGACGGGTGTCAGTCGCGAAGGCAACCCGTCAATCGTCGAGGTTCTTGGGCCTGAATATGCCATTCATGGCGATGATATCTTTATCAATGAGAGTACGCTCGAGGATGCTGAGATAAAGGACGCTGCGCGCATCAAGGAGCACGTCGAGGCTTCTCAGCGTGGGCGGGTTTGGTAATTTTTCCGCCGGTTCGGAATGCTAAGGATGTTCCGAGAGTTCGCGTCAGTGATCTGTGATACGTACCGGCTCAACGAGTTTTTACCCCCGGGAACCGCAATTTGCATGTCGCTCCATTGACGTGGGTCACTACATTGATTTGCTGACAAATTTGCAGGTTGGTCTTATTAAATGGTGACGGAAGCTCCAAAGATGCGGTTGTTGGCCTTATGGAGTCTCGGTGGTATTCAAGCCGTCGACGCATAATCCCTCAAAGACGTGCGGCGAGTGGAACGTTTGTCGGTATCAATCATCACGTGTTTTGGTATTGGGGACGCGGTTATGGAGGTCGTGGGCGGGGTGCCCAAAAACGATGTGTTACATCTGGCGCCCGGGACATTAGTTACTGAGGCTGACATCCATTCGCGGCACAGGCCGATTCTCGATGCTTTGAATGCGGCGATCTACATCACTGATACGTCGGGGCGGATTACATATTTCAACGAGGCTGCGGTTCAGCTGTGGGGCCATAGGCCGGAGCATAACACAACGGGACTCGATGGGTTCTGGCAGCTTTTCTGGCCGGATGGGAGTCCACTGCCTTTCGTCGAATCGCCCATGGCACTGGCCTTGGAGCAGGGGCAGCCTGTACGGGGAATAGAGTTCATCGGTGAACGACCCGATGGTACACGTGTACCGGTTCTGCCTTTTCCGACCCCGCTTTTCAGCGGTGAAGGAACGATCGTCGGCGCGGTCAATATGCTGGTCGATTTGAGTGACCGGCGCCAGATGGAGCAACGCCTCATCTCTATCGTTGAGTCTTCCGACGATGCGATCATAAGCAAGGATCTTGATGGTATTATCAGGAGCTGGAACAAAGGCGCCGAGCGAATATTTGGGTACACCTCGGAAGAGGTGATTGGAAAATCGATCACCATCCTAATCCCTGAAGATCGAGATAATGAAGAGCCCGAGATCATCGAGCGGATAAAGCGTGGCGAGCGCATCGATCACTACGAGACTGTTCGACGCCGCAGCGATGGATCACTCTTGGATATCTCGCTGACGATCTCTCCCATGACGGATGTCAGGGGACGTATCATTGGAGCGTCCAAGATCGCTCGTGACATTTCCGATAGGAAGCGTGCGGAAGAGCAGCAGACGCTACTCCTTCGGGAAGCAATGCATCGTGTTAAGAATACACTTGCGACAGTTCAAGCACTCGCGACTCAATCTCTCCGGAATGTTCCGGAGAAAGACCGTGAGGTGTTCTTGGCACGTCTCCAGACTTTGGCGGCTGCCCATGACCTGCTCAACAATGGCGATTGGGATCGTGCGCCTCTGCACGCTGTGGTGGACCGTGCGCTGTCAGCCTTCGATACGACGCGATTTCGGGTCTCCGGGCCAGAGGTTTGGCTGACGGCTAGCAATTCGTTGACGCTTACGCTTGCGCTGCACGAAATGGCGACCAACGCTGCCAAGTATGGAGCGTTGTCCAACGGGACGGGGACCATAAGTCTAGATTGGAAGATGCTAGAACTGGATGACGGTTCGCGCGTGAATATGTTCTGGTGCGAGACGGGTGGGCCTCCGGCGTCCCCGCCGAGCAGCAAGGGGTTTGGTTCGCGCCTTATTGAATACACACTCAAGGAAGTTGAAGCCGAGTATGGGCCGGAAGGTTTCCGTTGCTCTTGGCAGACTGATTTATAGCGGCTGCGTATCTTTTAAATGAAAATTTTTAGCCGATAGACGTACGGGTTCGTGGGACGGAACTGTATAGCAATGTTCGAATGAGCGCAGTTTTGCCACGCTTTTCAAAAAAACGTAGCGAAGTGGCGGGATGTGATTTGCGTGCCTTCCTGCGTCCCGAGAATAATACGGCAGCTCGATTAATTTCAGTTGGCGGACATAATTTGCCGAAGCGCTGATTTGGATAACTAAGTTTAATTCTCGTGCCTTATGTTCGTGTTTGAAGTTTTATATTGGAAATAATCGCAGTTATTTTTATTTTTCCGATCGTCTGATCGGAACGAATAATTTTTATTATAAACACATAGTATTTCGGTGGCGCGGATGACTTTTCTCGTAACCGTGATTACGCCCACGACAGGATGCTCGCTTCTGGCGCGCGCCATGGCGAGTGTCGCAGCTCAAAGTTACAAGCCGATCCAGCATATGGTCGTTATCGATGGGGCGGAGTGTGGCGCGCCAGCGCGGTCGATTATAGCCGGCCGACCCGTTGATGTTATCGAGCTACCGTATGCGACGGGGCGAGATAAGTTCAATGGTCATAGGATTTACGGAGCCGGAACGTTTCTCTGTCGTGGTGACGTCGTATGTTTTCTAGACGAAGACAATTGGATGGATCGAGATCATATCGAAAGTCTTGTGAATGTTCTGATGAAAGGAAATGAATGGGCCTATTCTTTAAGGAAGATTGTTGATCAAGATGGGAATCTTGTTTGTTTTGATAACTGCGAGTCTCTCGGGAAGTGGCCCAGTGTATTGTCCAATCGAGACTACTTGGTTGATGTTAATTGTTTTATGTTGCCAAAGGTGCTTGCCCTGAAGCTGACGCCGCTGTGGTATCGGAAAGCGCGTACGCCCGGTGTATCGGAAGTCGACCGGGTGCTTACCAAGGTGTTGCGCGAGAAAACTCAGCGTTTCGACAGCAATTACCGATACTCTTTGAACTATTGCGCTGGGCGTACATCCACATCTGTGAGAGCGAGTTTCTTTCTGAAAGGCAATGCTGTTATGGAGCGGCGCTTTCCTATGGGGCTTCCGTGGAGTCCGCTGAGCAAAGCCATGCAGTGATTTGCGCCTCGCGGATCAGTTCAATGAAGAGAGATCAAGTGGGGACGGCGGTTCGCCATTCGCGTGGCGCGATATGATCGCGGCATAGGCATGCTCGACGTGCTGAACGGTTCTTGGCGTATCAAAAAGCGCGCTTGTGTGACGTGAGCTTTGCAACTTCGATTTTAGCGTTCTGAGCGCTGAAGGATTGTGCGCGAGTTGCACTGCAGTGTTTTTGTAGGCAGCGATGTCGGCAGTTATTAATTCGGGTAGTTGGCACGCCGTGAGAAGGCTTGTGGCGACGCGGCCTGCGAAGGATGACCCTGTGCAGGTTAGGATCGGGATGCCCATCCAGAGAGCATCGCTCGCCGTCGTATGTGCATTGTAGGGCAGGGTGTCGAGCACTAGGTCAATGTGGGCGTGACGCGCCAGGTGGTCCGGATTGGACGCACGCGGGGCGAAGACAATACGCTCCGGTTCGACGCCGCGAAGTACGGCTGCTTCGCGGAGATTCTCTCGGCCTTCAGCCGTGCTATCGAGCAGCCACAGGATGCTGTTGGGGACGGCCTTGAGGATACGCATCCATACATCGAATATTTCCGGCGTGATTTTGAATGCGTTGTTGAAACACGAAAACACAAATGCGTTGTCTGGCAATCCGCATTCCGCGCGAGTTGGTGGCAGTTCGCTGACCTTTCGGTTTCGGTCGTTTGGCTGGTATGGCCCTGGCAGCCAGATCGGGTTTTCCGCAAAGTTATGAGCGTTTTCGCGCGGTATCACGATGGGGTCAGCGAGGACATAATCATAGCATGCACTCCCTGACGTGCCTGGCCAGCCGAGGTAGAGAACTTGGATCGGTGCAGGCCGCTTCGCAAAAATCTCCATGCGGTTGTGTTGGTTAAAGCCCTGTAGATCGATCGCGATGTCTAGCTCGAGCTGCTTCATGGCGTGTGCAATTTGTGGACTGGATAGGTTTGAGACATCCACAAACTTATCGAAAGCCGTCTCCATGCGTTGTCGCATCGGAGTCTTTTCGATGGGCCCATAGGATATTCCGACAACCTCAAACTTTTCGCGATCATGGAGTTCAATGAGTTCGCTAATGAGGTATGCCGTTGCGTGTTCGCGAAAGTCAGCGGAGACATAGGCAAGGCGGATCTTGCCGGTGTTTGCTCTTCGAGCGGATGTAGTTCGGGGAACCGTTGTCGAGGTGAGCGTTTGAGAAGCCGCGCGCGCCGCCTTAAAGCAAGCGGACGCATCCCCGCTGATTAGTGTGATCAGGTAGGGGCTAGGCGCACCGTTGTTCGTTTGCGAACGGCTCTCAGGTGGAGGGTGGTCTAATGCTGCGAGCAGCATTTCGGACTCTGTCTGGTAGTTTGTCCAGTCGCAGATTCTGAGCCGCGCAAGCATCAAGCCACTTCTGGCTGCAACATTTTCAGGCTGATGTTTCAGGATTGAAGAATACTGCTCAATCGCGGCAGGGAATTTCTTGTTGCGGTATAGCTGCTTAGCAAACTGGAGCCGGAATTCAATATCGGTGGGGGCCAGAGCGCAGGCGCGCTGAAAGGCCAGTTCGGCGTTCTCAAATTGGTAATCGCGCCGGAATGCGATCGCGAGGTTGAACAACATGCTGGCGTGTTTTGGCCAACGCTTGGCGGCACTTGTGAAGTGATCTATGGCTTCGGCGAGGCGGCCTGTTTCCAAGAGCACGAGACCCAGGGTCATTGCTGCTACGTCTAATTCGGGGTCTCTTTGGAGGCAGTCCTTGAGTATTGGCTCGGCTTCGTTGAAGCGCTGGAGCTTGTACAACATGGTCGCGTAGTTGAATTTCAAGCCCGCGTCGTTTGGGGTGGAGTTAACTGCGCGCTGCATGAGATCGAGGGCGGCGCTGGGATAGCCCTGTTCGAACCTGGTGATGGCTAAGTATCCCAGGACCTCTCCGTCATGGGGCGCGCGTTTAAGATACTTGACGTACGCGGCTTGCGCGCCGCGGAGATCGCCGCGGCGGTGAAGGCCTATAGCTTTGTCGCGCAGTTGGGCGACTTGCTGACGTGATTTCGGTTTTCGCATCGCATCTCCGCCGCGTGTCGCTGAGCCTCACCGGAGAGTGGCTGGGCTTCTGCGTGATGGTAGCGGAGGATAAGGTGCCTCTCTAGAGGGGCGATAATAACCCACAGGTACTTGAGCGCAAATTCGCACGTGGAGGTATGCAGGCGCGAGTTCTTCACGCCTGCTGTGCTCCCAAAGTTTCTTGTGACGATTATGCTGAGATTGACTCAGCGGATCGTGCCGTCATTTGGCGGTTGTGTGCGCGGCGGGAATCTTCGCGCCATCGAGTTTGTAAGACCAGGGCAGGCCCGCGTTCTTCCAACCGTTGATGGTTCGTCGGCCCTCTTTTGACGCGTCGCCTTCGAACCCGTCGTAAACGCTATAGACGTTCGTGTAGCCAGCTGCGGCCAAGGCATTGACGGATTTTGCACTTCGGTCTCCGGAGCGGCACATGACGATAACCATGTCGGATTTGCTCAGGCCCTTTTGGCTGAGCGCCGCATCGACGTTGGCGACGAACGAGGTGTTGGGTGCAAGTTTAAACCTGTTTTTTGCTGCATCCCACGTCGCTGGATAGACCATCTCGACGAACGGAACGTGTGTATCAATTTCGCCGGTTGCGCCAACGAACATCAACTCCGCGCTGGTTCTCACGTCGACGAACAAGACTTTCGAGCGATTGCTTGTCACTTCGTCGAAAGCTTCTTTCGCGCTGAAGTACTTTTTAAGCACGGTCTGTTTTGAGGTTGGGACTTCAGCTGTTGCGTTTGCGTGCCCAGGGGCGGCGATCACAAAAGCAAGAAGTGTAAGGATGATGCCGATGCGGCGGGACATGGGGGTGGTCCTTTTCTGGCACGACTTTTCCGATTGAGTGGCCGGGATAGCCGAAATCTATAAGAGCCTTCCGATCATCGATCGTGTCGATGCAATTGAGACACAGCAGATTCTGATTGAGGCCGGCTTGTGTTCAAAAAGTTGACTGAAAACGTATAGATATGCTCCATAAGGTTGATGATCAGCGTTCCGATGGATGAGTGCTTGGCATGTAACGCGCTGATCTTGAGAATTATTCTTCGATGGAGTGCGTTGCTATGACGACCGGCACCTGCCTTGATAATGAAGCGTTGAGTTCCAGTGGAAAAGCGAAAAAACCAATCTCACTCGCCTATCAGGGGCTCAAAGTTTCGACCGGTGTCGCTTCGCTTGTGACGCTGCCGAGTGCTTATTCGACCGCTCAGGCCCAGGACGCAACAGCTACGCCTCTTCCAGAACTTGTTGTTGAGGGGCAAGCCCCGAAAAAGAAGGCGGCTAAGCCAAAAAAGCCATCACCGGCACCTGTATATGAGCCGGCCGAGGTGATGCCTGCACCCGCGGTTACGAATGCTTCGGAAGGCGGCAATTCGACATTTGCGTTGACGCCAGCCAGTGGCAACACCTCGCAGGCCGGGACGGGTATTGGACGGTTGCCGGGTACGGTTCAGGATGTGCCCAAGATTGTGAATGTTGTGCCTCAGCAGATTTTGGAGCAGCAGGGTATTCAATCGCTTGAGCGTGCCCTTCAAAATGTACCGGGTGTCACTGTCGCGATTGGCGAAGGGGGTCCGCCCAACGGTGACCAGTTCCGTATTCGCGGTATTGAAGCGCGCGGCGACATCTACACCGACGGTTTGCGTGATTTCGGTATCTTCACGCGTGATGCCTTCAATTATGAATCCGTTCAGGTTTTGAAGGGGCCTTCATCTGGGACCTTTGGTCAGGGTACGGCCGGTGGCGCAATTAATACGCAGTCCAAGACGGCGCGGCTCGATACTTTCTCCAGTGGAGCAGTCTCGCTTGGCAGTGGCTCACTGAAGCGCACGACAGTTGATGGCAACTACCAGCTGAATGAGACCTCGGCTATTCGCATCAACGGTATGTTCCAGGATGACGAGAATCCCGATCGCGACCTGATCGAGTCCAACCGCTGGGGTGTGGCTGCGTCTCTTGGTCTGGGACTTGGCACGAATACCGAACTGGTCGTCAACTACTTCCACCAGAAGGAAGACCGCGTTCCTGATTACGGTATCCCAGGCGTGCTACGACCGGGCTCAACGGTCGGGCAGCCGCTTTCGGAATACGGTGTTCCGCGCTCAAACTTCTACGGGTTTGATACGGATACCGATAAGACTCAGGTTGATGCGCTGACCGCCAAGTTCAAGCACACTTTCAACCCGTTCTTCACGGTGTACAACGATACGCGCGTGACGGGGTATGATCGGACGTTCGCCGCAACTCAGGCGAACTGCCAACGGTCTGGCACTGTGCCAACGGCCTGTTCCGATAGTTTCTTCACGACCGGCGACTATAACGGCGTAACGCGTGGCGGCCCGTCGCCTTACGAGCTGGATGGCTGGGCATTTCAGAACGTGACGTCGGCTGTCGCCAAGTTCAATACCGGCATGTTCCGCCACGAGCTTGTCGCCGGTGTCGACTACGTTCGCGAAAGCAACGAACGCCAGGGATACAGCTATTCGCCGGGCCGACCGGATGGCACGATCGTTGATCCTAGCCATGCCTCACCTTTCAGGTGGAAGCTCGGCACCAAGAGGGAGTCCGATAGCAGAAACCTCGGTCTGTTCGTGAGCGATCGTCTCTGGCTGACACCGCAGCTTTCCGTCGTCGGTGGCGTTCGTTGGGACGATTTCGAAGCCGAAACCAATAACGGCGGCACGATCACGAAAACAGATAATGAAATGACGAACCCGAATGCGAGCGTCATTTGGGAACCGGTGCCGAACCAGAACCTTTACTTCTCGTGGGCAAGAGCCCAGAGCCCGCAAGGGTCCTACATCACGGGCGAAAGCGTTTCGAGTTCTGTTCTGGAGCCAGAAGAAGCCGAGACGTTTGAGGTCGGTACGAAGCTGAACTTCCTAAATGGAAAGCTCGGGTTCACAGGTGCGATCTTCAAGGTGACGAAGGATAACGCCTACGGTATCGACCCGGATTCGGGTCTCATCAACGATAGTCGTGGTCGTGGGGAGAGTTATGAGATCCGCGGTGTGGAGCTTGGTGTTACGGGGCGGATACTGCCTGACGTGACGATTTTCGGTGGCTACACTTACCTGGATACACAAATTGTCGACAACGGACAGGGAGAGCCCAATGTCGGCAATCAGATGTGGCTCGTTCCCGAACATGCAGCATCACTTTGGGCGACTTACGATGCATCCGATTGGCTGCTGCGTCCTGCTGGTCTGACCGGTGAGTGGTTGTGGGGTGCCGGCGTTCGCTATCAGAGTGAGATCTTCCTGAACTCCGACAACAGTCTGAAGGTGCCGTCGAGCTTCACTTTCGATGCGATGACGTCTTACGAGTTCAACAACTACAAGATCACGCTCAATGGCTACAACCTTACGGACGAGCTGAACTACGACCAGCTCTGGACAAGTCGTGCTGTTCCGTCAAAGGGGCGCACCTTCACTGTCACCGGTGCGGTGAAATTCTAAGACATCCTTGCGTTGGCAATCTTGTTGGCGGGTCGGCCTCGTGCTGCCTGCCAACACTCACGGTTACATCAATGTCGATACCTAGCACTTTTGCCATCTCGGCTTACGACTTGCCGCTGGATGCGCAGCAGCAATTGCGACTTTCGCCAGGCTACCTAGCGCAATGGGCGCGTTCGGAAGCGTGTGGCGGAAGTTCCGCGGCTCAACTGATCCTGGGTCATCTCTTGCTCAATGGGCATGGTGTGACTGCGGATCACGCCGCGGCCTATCGCGCGTTTCTCGACGCGGCACGCGATGACTCTGCGGACGCGATGAACATGGTCGGGCGTTGCTACGAACGTGGTTGGGGCGTTCCCGTAGATTTTGCCGAGGCCGCGACGTGGTATCGCCGCGCCGCTGATCGCTCCCATACCTGGGCCCAGTTCAACCTTGGAAGCTTGCTCCTTCACGGGCAGGGCGTGTCCGCCGACTTACAGCACGCCCTTGCGTTGTTCGTGCGTTCGGCGCGCGGCGGCAACGCAAAGGCCATGAACATGCTTGGGCGTTATCGCGAGGAAGGATGGGTCGGCCGCGTCAAGTTGAATTCGGCGCGTCGTTGGTATTGGCGTGCTGCGATCAGGGGGTGTTATCGCGGGCAGTTCCACTTTGGCCGATTTCTCTCGGACGAAGGGCAAGTCGCAAAAGCTACATCCTGGTTCCAGGCTTCGCTCGAAAGCGCACCTCGGGAGTTCTCAATCGAAATCGCGCCCTATTTAGCTCGTCATGCCGACCCGCGTATTCGCTCGGTTGGTCTCGCGGCGATGGAGCGACTTAAGACAGCGCCACGGGAGCGGGCCGCCGAATGAAACAGTTACGTGAATTTCTGCACATCGGCGATCGCCCATTCTGGTTGCGTCACCTGCATCGCTGGCACTGGATCAGCGCGGCAATTTCCTTGGTGGGGATGATGCTGTTCGCCATCACGGGAATTACCTTGAACCATGCCCGGCAGATTGAGGCGGGTCCGCAGGTCACATCGCGGGAGGGGACGCTTCCGCCTGCCCTTCTTAAAGAGCTTGCCACGAAGGAAGGCGAGAAAGAGCGACCCCTCCCGGACTCGGTCCAGGATTGGCTCAGTCGAGAGCTGTCGATTAGCGTCGGTGAACGTGCTGCCGAGTGGTCGGAACAGGAGGTGTATGTCTCCCTGCCACGTCCGGGCGGAGATGCCTGGCTGACGATTGATCGCGCTCAGGGCGCCGTTCTTTACGAGCTCACCAACCGGGGTTGGATCTCGTACCTTAATGACCTTCACAAAGGCCGGAATGCAGGGCTCGTCTGGTCCCTCTTTATCGACGCGTTCGCAGCAGCCTGTCTGATCTTCTGTTTCACCGGTTTGTTCCTTCTGCAAATGCACGCTGTGCGACGTCCGTCGACGTGGCCGATGGTTGGCGTTGGCATCGCAGTTCCGGTGGCAATCCTTCTTCTGTTTGTTCACTGAACGAGGCTTATACGATGCGCAAACTCCTGACCCTCGGCTTGTCCAGTCTTGCGACTGGTCCCGCATTCGCTGCGGAACTCGCCGTCACGATTGAAGTGCCGCAGCTCAAGGTTGCCGAATATCATCGTCCCTATGTCGCATCCTGGATTGAGACCAGCGATGGCGGGCTCGTTGCGAATTTGGGTGTCTGGTACGACACCGCGCAGCGAGACAATGGCGGGAACAAGTGGCTCAAAGACATGCGGCTTTGGTGGCGTCGCGCGGGTCGCGCCCTCGAAATGCCTGTCGATGGCCTGAGTAGTCCGACGCGTCCTCCTGGAAAACACGACGTCGACCTTACGTTCGCTGAACCTAAAATCGCGGGACTGGCCGATGGTCAGTATGCGCTGGTCGTGGAGGCCGCGCGAGAAGTGGGCGGACGCGAGGTCGTGCGCATTCCCTTCCAATGGCCTCCGCAGGCTGAAGAAAGCAAGACGGTGAGCGGAGCCGAAGAACTCGGCGCGATCACTCTGCGCGTCCAGCCCAAATAAACCGAGGAGCGATTCAAATGAAGTTTCCGGGCAAGCTACTTGTCGTATCTCTTTGCCTGTTGCTGCCGACGGCGGCTCAGGCGCATCGGTCCTGGCTGTTCCCGTCTTCGACGGTTTTTTCCAAAGCGGGCAGCTGGGTTTCGATTGACGCGGCGCGGTCGAATGATCTGTTCTACTTCGATCACTTTCCCATGCTCTTGAGCAATGTTGATGCGCAGCCTGAAGAGCTCGCCAAGATGCGTCGGCGTAATCGTGGTGCTGCACCGGCCATAGAAATTTCCGCTCCTGACGGTGGAAAGCTCGATCCGAAGTTCGGCCATGTCGGGCGTTTCCGTACGACTTTTGATGTTCCCCTGGAAAAGAGCGGCACCTACAAGATGTCGGTTTTCGAAACGGGAATGTTTGCGCGCTACAAGCTCAACGGCGAAGAGAAGCGGTGGCGCGGGACGGAAGAAACTTTCGAAAAAGAGATTCCGAAAGACGCAGAAGAATTACGGGTTACCGATCGGTCTAGCCGGGTCGAGACCTTTGTCACGGTCGGGAACCCGACAAAGGACGTTCTCAAACCTACCGGTGCCGGTCTGGAGTTGGAGCCGGTAACGCACCCTAATGATCTTTACGCAAAAGAGACCGCGACGTTTAAGTTTCTTCTAGACGGAAAGCCCGCAGCGGGAATTAAGGTTTCGGTCATCCGTGGCGGTATTCGCTATCGGGACGCGCTCGGCGAGATTGAAGCGACGACTGGTGACGATGGAACCGTCAAGGTGACGTGGCCGGAGCCGGGAATGTACTTCATCTCCGCATCCGCCCGTCGCGAAGCGTCTGAGCCCAAGGGCCGGCAAATGAGCGCCGGTTATGCGGCGACTTTGGAAGTCTTGCCGCAGTGAGCGGTTCGTCTGAAGGCCTGGAAGCAGCGCCGGATCCGTCCGGCGCTCTTTCGCCTGTGCCGATTACGGCAGACGAGCGGATCGTACTGATTCCACCCCATATCCCATCTGGACTGGCTCGGGTGCGGAGCGGCGGCGCCGTCCACGAAGTCGCTGGCGAGACCATGGGAACCACATGGTCGATCCGTGCCGTCGTGAACAATGCCGTTGTGTTGGAGCAGGTGCGTGGGCGGGTGGAGCGTGTGTTCGCGCGTATCATCGCGCAAATGAGCACGTGGGACTCGCAATCCGATATTAGCCGTTTCAACGACGGGCCAGCCGGAAGCTGTCACGCGCTCGAGACGGAATTTTTCCACGTGCTCAATGCAGCGCTGCGGCTCGCGCGAGAGACAAGTGGCGCTTATGATCCGACCTCAGGCGCGCTTGTGGATCTTTGGGGATTTGGAGCGAAGCCCTGGAATGGGGAGGAGCCGTCCGCCGCAGATGTGCAGAGCGTATTGCAGTCTTCAGGTTGGCAGCGGTTGTTATTCGATCCGGAGGGATTGTCCATTACGCAACCGGGTGGTTTGCGGTTGGATCTGTCGTCCATCGCCAAAGGCTATGCGGTCGATGCGGTTGCCGCGTTGCTTAAGGCCAACGGCGTTCGCAGCTTCCTGGTCGAGGTTGGTGGAGAGCTTTGCGGTGAGGGTGTAAAGCCCGACGGATTACCCTGGTGGGTCTCTCTGTCCCCGCAGGGTCTGGCAGGTGAAGCTGAGAGCATGCTTTTCGCCGATCCGGTTGTGGCTTTACACGGTTTCTCCGTGGCCACGTCCGGGACCGGCATTCGCAACCGTGATGTCGGTGGGGAGCGTGTCAGCCATCTTATTGATCCGCGCACCGGCTATCCCGTTGCCAACGAGATCGTGTCCATCACAGTTCTTCATAAGTCCTGCATGCTTGCGGACGCTGAGGCGACGGCGATCTGTATTCTCGGTGCGGATGAGGGTGCGGCCTATGCGTGTCGCAAGAAGCTGGCTGCCGTCTTCACTATCGATAAAGGCGATGGCCTGGAGCTTCGTTTAACTCCTTACGCCAAGGCCATGCTCGACTGAAGAGTGCGAATGCTTGGGAGCGGCAACGTTGCACGCCTTGAAACTTGACAAAAATAGTCATGTTGTAGCTTTTCCTAACTCTTACGATCTCTTGTCGCTGTTCCGGGAAGCTTAAAAATGCTCGTTCGTATTCCTCAAGTCCTCACTCCTGAAGAGGTGGCACGCGCTCGCCAAGCTCTCGAAGCAGCGGCTTGGGTTGATGGCAAAGTGACGGCCGGCGAACAGGCGGCCAAAGCCAAAACGAATTTGCAGATCCCAGAAGATTCGCAAACAGCGCGTGAACTTGGAGAACTGATCCTGCGGGCGTTGGGGCGAAATCCTACGTTCAACTCCGCGGCGTTGCCGTATCGCGTCCTACAGCCGATGTTCAATCGGTATGATATCGGTATGAAATTCGATCCGCACGTTGATGGCGCTGTGCGCACCGTGCCCGGTGTGGGCATCCGTATGCGTGCGGATGTTTCGTCGACCCTCTTTCTAACAGCTCCGGAAGACTACGACGGTGGGGAACTCGTTATCGAGGACACCTACGGAAGTCATAAGGTGAAGCTGCCGGCGGGGGACATGGTCGTCTACCCTTCGACCAGTCTCCACTATGTAACCGAGATTACCCGCGGCAGCCGTTGGTCCTCATTCTTCTGGACCCAATCGATGGTGCGCGATGACGGCAAGCGCACCGAGATGTTTGAACTCGACAAAGCCATCATGGAACTGCGTCAGCAATTGCCGGATGACAATCGTGCCGTCGTGGCGTTGACGAGCCATTACCATAATCTGTTGCGTCGTTGGGGCGAGCTGTGACCAGAAACTTATTGTTGCGCTGGTGCGCCGGGTTGGTCTGAGGTCCTCCAAGTGTGTCGGAAAACTGCAGTCATCTGATGAATTAAGGTAAAGACTTACCATCATTGGAAGATACGCTTGGCACAGGGGGTATCTTGCTGGTTTCCTGACACAATTGTTCGGTCAACGGATTGGTCCCATAGTCTTTGGGCCGCCTGTCGAGAACAGGATGCGTGTCATGTTCGAATCCAGGAACTTGAGAGGACGTCTCACCGCGACCCTAACTGCGGGTTTGACTTTGGTCTGTGCGGTGATTCCGGCTCAGGCTCAGACCAGCGGTGAGGATCCCAAGGATATCATAGCGAGCCAGATTCGTCGGCAAGGCTTCGCTTGCGATAAGCCGAAGAGCGCAACGCGAGATCAGAAACTATCGAGTGCCAACGAAACCGTATGGGTTCTGCAATGTGAGCAGGACGCCTACCGGGTTCGCCTTGTCCCGAATATGGGCGCAAAGGTGGAGCGCTTAGACACAGAAACGCAGTAAAGCGTTGTCCTGCACGTTCGGCCCAAGCACAGCCCGCCGTCTCGTAGGAGGTGATATTTTCTTCGCCACCGAGCCAGGAAGTGGCGCACCGGGGATGCGCCATGCGGTATTCCGTCTGGTTCCGCAGTTTCCATGTAAGCCACTATAAATATAGAATTTATTAGTTTCTGTATTCCCAAACGATCCGCTTGCTTCCGTTTGATTCCGCGCTAATATGTGGTAGCAAATGTGGGTACAATCGTGACAAGCAAGAAGTCGCTCTCGGCAGCGTTCGTCCGCTCGGTCAAGAAGCCGGGAACTCATCGGCGATAGGCTTGTCAAAGCCATGAAGAAGAAGCCTGCAACGAAAGCGTCCAAAGCGGCTTAACGTAGCCGACTCGCACGCCTGGGCGCGCGGCTCCGTGTCGCTGCCACGCGTGCGCCAACTCTCCCTCCATGGCTTAAGCCGCCCACTTCTCACGCGGACCTCTTATGCTGAGCATGCGCCGGGCCGCGGGCGCTCCAAGGGCAAGCCTCGGCCTACGGCTTCGCCGGTCCGCCTCGCTCGCTTCGCGTCGGCATCGAGACCGCCATAGGGGCGGACTGAGCCACGAAGGAGTGACGTCATGTCTGCACGAAGGAAGGACAACGCGCCCGGCCGCGACATCCACACCGAAATTACCGCAAACCTCATCGCGGCCATCGCGGCCGGTTCCGGCAAGCCGCTGTTCATGCCGGTCAACGCCCTCACCGGGAACCTCTACAACGGCATCAATGTCGTGAGCCTCTGGGTGTCTGCAGAAGTTGCTCGCTACGCAGCCCCGGTCTGGGCAACCTACAAGCAGTGGCGCGAACTCGACTGCCAGGTGCGCAAGGGTGAAAAGTCGTCGCTCGTCGTCTTCTACAAGGAATATGAAACCGACCCGAACCCCGATGATGCCACCGACGATGGCAAGCGTCGTGTGGCGCGCGCATCCTTTGTCTTCAATGCCGACCAGGTGGACGGCTATGCCGCCCCGGATATCCCGGCATCGCTCGGTCCGATTGAGCGGCTGGAGGCGATCGACAGTTTCATTGCCGCAACTGGCGCCCGCATAGAGCATGGCGGCCAACGGGCATTCTATCGCCCGTCAACCGACCACATCCAAATGCCCGATGAAGGCCTGTTCTGTGGCACCGAAACGATGACGCGTACGGAAGGCTACTACGCCGTCCTCACCCACGAACTGACGCACTGGAGCGGCGCACCCAATCGGCTTGCCCGCGACTTCGGAAAGCGTTTCGGCGATGCCGCCTATGCCGTCGAGGAGCTTGTTGCCGAAATCGCCTCGGCGTTTCTGTGCAGCGAATTGCGCATCACGCAGGACACGCGCGCTGACCACGCACAGTATCTCGCCCAGTGGCTTAAGTTATGCGCAGCTCCCCATATTTGAAGTAATCGCGAGGTGTCGGTAATGCGCACGTGCGCCGCGTCCGCACGGACTTTCCTGTGAATTGAACGCGCGCGGCGCTTTCTTCCTGCGCATTATTTGAGGTCGACTTCTGCTGTCGTTAAGCCAGCAGAGGGACCTTCCATGTCAAACACCGATCGCGACCTAATCGCCGAACTCGCGAATGTGCTAACCGCGCAGAGCTACAGCCAGGTAGTTGTTCGGAATTATTGCGCGTACGCCCGAGATTTCCTCGCCTATCTGGCGCAACATGAAATCCCGATCACGACAGTGAAGCCGCCACAGGTCGCGCAGTATTTGCGCTATGCGACGATCGCGTTCAGAAAACGCCGTGGCCGTTCGCCCGCTCCGCACTGGCACTCGATCCCGCGTTCCGGAATCCACGCATTGCTGCGTCTAGCCAAGGGACAGTGGCCGCCCGAGCCGGAGGTTGTTGGACCGGAGGCGGCGCTTCGGCACGAGATCTGTTTCAAGTACGAGACGTGGTTGCGCGAAGAGAGAGGCCTTGCGGCTGCGAGCATCGTCGCGTTGTTGGCGGAGGCGCGGTATTTCCTCGTCTGGCAACTTGACCGTGGCGGAGCTCAGAGCCTCAACGTGCTCAGCGTCCGGGACATCGATCTCTACATGGGCGCGAGATCACCGGGCCAGCGGCGCGTATCGCTCAAGGACTATGCCGAGCGGCTGCGCTCTCTGTTGCGTTATATGTACCGGACCCGATACGTCGCGAGCGATCTCGCGGCTCACGTGGTCTCGCCCATGCTGTACGCCTACGAGGGCGTTCCGTCGATCTTGGAGCCTGACCAGATCGCCACCGTGCTGGAGACTACGAGGCGTGACAAGTCGCCGATGGGGCTGCGCGACTATGCCATTCTGATGCTCCTGGCAACCTACGGACTGCGGTCCGGCGAGGTTCGGAACCTCACTATCGAGGACATCGACTGGCGCTCAGAGTCTTTGCGGGTTCGCCACTCCAAGACCGGCGCGTGCTCGTTCTTGCCACTGCTGCCGCAGGTTGGCGAAGCGATGCTCGTCTATCTGCGCCACGGGCGCCCGAGGACTGATAGGAGAGAGGTATTCATGCGAAACCGTGCGCCTTATCGCCCATTGCGAAACCTTGCCAGCGAGGTGCGGCGTCGCCTGTCAGCGGCCGGCGTCAAGCCGCCAGGGAAAAGCGGGCCTCACATTTTCCGGCATGCCCGAGCGGTCGAAATGCTGCGCGCGTCGGTGCCGCAGAAGGTCATTGGCGACCTGCTCGGCCATCGGTCGACCGAAGCCACGGTCCCTTATCTCAAGCTTGCCACCGAGGACCTGAGGGCGATCGCGCTCGACGTGCCGGGATCGGAGGTGCTGGCATGACCTCCCGGCCCTATACCGATCGTGGGATCGTATCGTGCTATTTGGGACAACTAAGGCTCAGTCCCCATGCCCGTTCGGTCTACGCCCAAGTCCTTCACGACTTCCAGGCCGTCGCCGAGCGGCGCCGAACTGTCGACCGGACGACGCTGGAAGAGTGGCTTCGGGATTGGGGAGCACATTGGCAACAAACGACGCTGTTGCACCGCGCCCGCATTGTCGATCGCTTCCTCGACCATCTGGTCGAACTGAAGCTGATCACGAGCAACCCCATTGCGGTGCTGCGCTCGGAGTTGAGTGTCAAACAAAGCCGGCCGATCTGGCAGGCCTTGGCGTCGCGCAAGCCGGATCGGGCGCTCGCCGCGCTGCGCCGGCCCGTAGCGTTCGGCAGTGTCCTGGGCGAGATCATGCGCGAGCATATCGAGCGTATGCGCATGCGGGGATATCGCTACACGACACAGGCCGCATGGTTCCTGCGGTTCGACCGATTCCTGCAGACCAATCCAGAGCTCGCCAACGAGCCAGTCGCGACGATGCTGGAACACTGGGCGGCAGCCAAGTCGACGCGCCATCACGCTGCGGAATGCGAAAGGCTGGAGCACGCTCTCACCAAGGCTCTCCGCCATCGGGACCCGAGCGTGCCACCGAGGCGGTTGGACGCGCGACCACAGAAGGAAGCAGCGCGGCACTTCCGGAAGCCCCACATCTACAGTCCCGCCGATGTGAAGCGCATGTTAGAGATCGCCCGATCCTATCCGTCGCCGCGGGCGCCGCTGCGCCCCATGAGCGCTCATCTCATGCTGCTGCTCGCCTACTGCGCGGGCCTGCGACGATCCGAGCTTGCACGCCTCGATCTTGGCGACGTCGACCTTCGAAGTGGCACGATCACCATCCGCGAGACGAAGTTCTTCAAGACCAGAATCCTGCCGCTGCCCGATACCGTGATGGCCGAGCTGCGCGCCTACATCGATGCCAGACGGCGCGCCGGTGCACCGCAGGACCCGCAGTCTGGGCTGTTTTGGCAGACCCAAGGGAATGGTCGCTACGGCTCGGCGGCCATCGCCTGGCTGATCGTCGACATCCTGCGTCGCGCCGAACTGAAGCCCGGGATTGGGACCGGGCGAACGGGGCCGCGTCTGCACGATCTTCGTCACTCGATGGTCGTGAATCGGATGCTCCAATGGTACCGATCGGGCATCAATCCGCAGGACAGGCTGCCATTCCTGGCGACCTATCTGGGGCACCGCGATATCAACTCCACGCTGATCTATATCACGGTCACGCAAGACTTGATGCAGGAGGCGAGCGAGCGGTTCCGCGTGGTCGGCGCGCGGTGCCTCGCCTCTGTCGAGGAGGTGCAGCCATGAAGAAGAACACCGAGCCGGCGTGCCATCGACACGACCCGTTTCCGACCTTGCTGCACAGTTTCTTCCACGAATGGCTGTCAGAGCAGCGCAATGCCTCCGTCCATACCATCCGCTCCTATCGCGACACCTGGCGCCTGTTCCTCCGCTTCGTCGCGGAGCGAAAGCGTAAAAAGGTCGCTGAGATCAAGTTCGCCGATCTCACGGCCACCGAGGTCAGCGCGTTCCTCGGTCACGCCGAGCACGACCGGAAGGGCACGATCGGCACGCGCAACTGCCGGCTTGCCGCGATCCGCAGCTTCTTCCACTTCGTGGCCGGTAAGGAGCCCACGGCGATTGCGCAGTGCACCCAGGTCATCGCCGTGCCGATCAAGCGCGGACCGATCCCGGCGCCCTGCTATCTGGAGCCGAGGGAGGTGGAGGCAATCCTCGCGCAGCCCGACCGGTCGACGCTGGAAGGACTGCGCGACCATGCGTTGCTGTCCTTCCTCTACAATAGCGGTGCGCGCATCCAGGAAGCACTTGATCTGACACCCGAGGCGATCCGGTTCGAGACACCAAACTGCGTGCGGCTCTACGGCAAAGGGCGCAAGGAGCGCATGTGCCCGCTCTGGCCGGAAACCGTACTGCTGTTGAAAAGGCTGTTGGAGCGGCAGCCACGGAGGCCAAGCGATCGGCTGTTCGTCAATCGGTACGGCGAACCGCTCGGTGCATCGGGCGTGCGGTTCAAACTCGCGGCCTATGTGGAGGCGGCGGCGAAGATGGTGCCGACGCTCCGGTCTAAGACCGTGACGCCGCACAGCTTCCGCCATGCGACCGCCGTTCACCTCGTCTCGGCAGGCGTCGACGTTACCGTCATCCGCAGCTGGCTCGGACACGTCAGCCTCGACACGACCAACCACTATGCACAGGCCAATCTCGAAACGAAGCGAAAGGCCCTGGAGCGCGTCGGCGCACCAACGCGAGGCGGTAAGCCGCCATCATGGAAGAGGGACGCAAGCGTGCTCGACTGGTTGGATTCGCTTTAGGCAATCTAAGGCACTCAAGGCTTTTGGCGATTTTGCAGCGACCGCTTCCGAAGGTGAGCGGTCGCCGTAGCCAGCGCTCAACGTCAACGTTCATGACCCGAAGGGGACAACTCAGGAGACGCAAACAATGTCGGCTTCACGATCCGAAGCGGACGTCAGCACCCATGCAAACGTCCACTGCTTCGCGCCACAGCAGATTTGGCGCGCGTCATAACTCAATGACGATTTTACCAAAGTGACCACCTCGTTCCATTAATTTGAAGGCCTCCTTCGCGTCAGCTAACGCCAGCACACGATCGATGACCGGCTTGATGCCGGCCGCCTCGATAGCTCGGTTCATGGCTTCGAATTGTCCGCGAGAACCAACAGCGATCCCCTCAATCCGAAGCATCGACTCGATGAGAGGGACGATCGGCATTGGAACCTCAAACCCACCGAGGAAGCCCACGATGCCGACATATCCGCCAAACGACATGGCCTTTAACGCCTGCGGTAGAGTGGAACCGGCCGTTTCAACCACGATGTCGATGCCGTGCCCGCCGGTCATGTCGCGTACGACACCGGACCATTCGGGAACCTGCTTGTAGTTGACCGCACTGTCGGAACCGAGCGAGCGGACTCGTTGCATTTTGTCTTCGCTGGATGTCAGCACGATAACCTTGGCGCCCATCGATTTTGCAAACTGAAGCGCAAAAATCGAAACGCCTCCGGTCCCTTCGACCAGCACCCAGTCACCGCCTTTAATGCCTCCCCGGGTGAGCGCAGACCAGGCGGTGAGTGCAGCGATCGGCAGAGTTGCCGCCTCAATGTGCGAGAGGCTCGCAGGCTTCAAGACGGCGTCATCGGCCGGAACAACGATATACTCTTGAAGCACGCCGGTGCGTGGCCAACCGAGCGTCCAGTTCGCACGACGTTCGGGGATCGGTAAACCATTCGGCCAGCCTTGGATAAAGGTTGGCACGACATGATCGCCGACCCGAAACCGCGTCACGCCCGGGCCAATGGCGGCTACCTCGCCGCTCGCATCGGACAGCGGCACAAACGGAAACTTGATGTCGGGCTTATAGAGCCCCTTCACGAGGACGATGTCGCGATAGTTGATGCTCGCGGCTTTAACTCTCACGAGGATTTCGCCGGCTTGCGGCTGCGGTGTCGGCAACGTGGAAAGCGTGAGATCATCAAAATTGGTGGAGTGCGCTTCTATTGCGCGCATCGTTGTCGGAATACTGGTCATCGCGTGCAACTCCTCTAGGCGAAGGTGGATTGGGCATTCAGCTCGTCAGACAATGACCACGATCTTTCCGACCTGCGCATTCGATTCCATGAAGCGATGGGCCTCTACGATTTCGTTGAGCTTGAATGTCTTCGCGATCACAGGCTTCAAAGCTCCTGATGCGAGACCGTCAACGACGAAGCGCTTCGCCTGCTCGAGTCGCGCCGAGTCCTTGGTGATCTCGAACAGCTGGTAGCCGCGGATCGTCAGATCCTTACCGAGCAGTGACATCACCGGGACAGGTACGTCGCCCGTGTCGAGCGCGCCGTATTGAAAAAAAATTCCGAGATAGGACAGGGCCGCGAGGATCTTCGGAACCTCGGGGCCGCCGACCGGATCGAAGGCGATGCGCGCACCCTTGCCGTCCGTGATCTTCATCACCTCGGCGACAAGATCCTGCTCTTCGGTCGCGATGACGTGCTGGGCGCCTGCGGCTAACAGCGTGTTCCGTTTGGAGCCACCGCGCGTGAGCGCGATCGAGACGCCACCGAGCATGTTGACGATCTGGATCGCGGCGAGGCCGACGCTCGACGAGGCCGCGCGGATCAGCACCACATCTCCTGGCTCAGTCTTGGCGATGTCGACGAGCGCGCCATACGCTGTGACGAACATCATCCAGGTGGCGGCAGCCTCCTCCCAGGACAGGTTCTCCGGATGCTTGACGACACCGAATGCGGGAGCATTCACCAGCTCGCCGTGGAGGCCGTAGTCGCCGAGCATGAAGCAGGGCACCACGCTGACTTTGTCGCCGATTGCGAAGCCTTCGACGCTTGCGCCGATTGCCTCGATGACGCCTGCGACTTCATAGCCGAGGATTGCCGGAAAGGCCGGCTGCGTCACATATTGGCCCGTGCGGAACATCACTTCGGCGCGGTTGAGCCCAAGCGCCTTGGCGCGGATCTGGACCTCTCCGGCCTTCGGCGTCGGGACATCGACGTCCTCGATTTTCAGGACTTGCGGGCCACCAGTTTCGTGAAAGCGCACGATACGGCTCATGCTAGATCTCCGGTCTTTGAAATGCGGGAAACGACCTTCCGCGGCGAGGCGGAAGGCGTTCCGATTTGTTTCAGTTGGCGGACTTCGGTTTGGGGATGAAGTCGCTTTTGCCTTTTTGGTAGATCAAGAGAATGCAGTCCTCCGGCCCCTTGCAATGGTCGGCGTGCATGGAGAGGCCGGGTTGCGTCACCAGCGATCCGGGCGGCAGACCTTTCTCGTCCGTCGCGACACGATCGGTGTGAACCCACGCGCCCTGGATGTTGATACCATGGTAGTCGTGTGTATGTGCGTGCGTGCCGGAAGAGAAGCCGGCTGGGAGTTTCAGAAGAATGGCGTATTCCCCGTCTGAGGACCTATCGCCCCATAGCGGCACGAAGGTCAGCGGCGTGCCCGGCGCAAATTCCTGCCACTCGTAGTCAGCAGCGGACTTGATGGTCGATGGAACGAACTTGTCCTCAGCCAAAGCGGGGGCACTCGCGAATCCGAAAGCAAGCAGCGCCAAAGAAAATGCGATGATGGTGGTGGTCATGACAAAGCTCTCATTGGGATTAAGTTGGAAGTTCGGTTCAGGCCTTGATCCATGCGGGAGCAGCGCTGGTGCCCCAGCCGAGGAAAAAGCCGAAGTGGATGTTGATCTCTCCGACAGGTTCGAGGTACCGCGCGTTCGACAGCGGGCCGGACTCGACAGGCTCAAAACCGCCCTTGGCGACGATGTCTGACACGACTTTCTTGGCGGCCTCGTCATCGCCCGCCACGAATACCTGCACGGCGCGTCCCTCGCGGGCCTCGGCGGGCAGAAGCTGCGCGAAGATCGTGTTGAACGCTTTCACAACCTTGGCTTCCGGCGCGAGTTTCTGGATTTCTTCGGCGGCGGACGTGGTGTGGCCGACGGTCAGCGCCTTGTAGTCAGGCGTGATCGGATTCGAGATGTCGACGAGGACCTTTCCGGAAAGGCCCCCTGCCTCGCGAATTGTTTCCGCGACCACCGGGTAGTTGACGGCGAGGATCACGACGTCGGCGAGCTTGGCTGCCGCCGCGACGCCGCCGCCTTGGGCGCCCGCGCCGATCTCTTCGGCGAGCTTGGCGGCCTTCGCCGGATCGCGCGAGCCAATGGCGACCTTGATTCCCTTGCTGGCGAGCAGGCGCGCAATGCCCGCGCCCATGTTTCCGGTTCCGAGGATAGCGACGGTCATATTGATCTCCTGTCGGGTTGGCCGACCTCGTGTCGGCGTCGATGAGGAATATGGGGCCCTCACGCTTCGTAATAAATCGTCGTATGATTGGGATACTTGAAACCAATCGTTGGGAATTGAATGGACCGCTTCGCAAGCATGGAGGCTTTCGCAAAGGTCGCCGACACCGGCTCGTTCACGGCGGCTGCCGACGCGCTCGGGATCTCCGGGCAGATGGTCGGCAAACACATCCGATTGCTGGAGGAGCATCTTGGGGTCCGGCTTCTGAATCGCACCACCCGTCAACAGAGCCTCACGGACGCGGGAAAGGACTTCCTCGAACGAACGCGGATCGTGCTTGCGGAACTCGAGGCGGCGGAAGCGCTGGCCGCGGATAGCAGGGCCAGACCTCGGGGCGAGTTGCGCGTGAACGCACCCGTCACCTTTGGCACCCATAGCCTCGCGCCGCTCGTCCCCGCCTACATGGCAGCGAACCCCGAAGTGACGGTCCGTCTGACTCTCAACGACCGCGTCGTGGATCTCGTAGACGAAGGCTACGATTGCGTGTTTCGCGCCGGGCCGCTGACAGACAGCACCCTCATCGCTAGGGGCCTGCGACCAATGGAACTCATCGCATGCGCATCCCCGACCTATCTCGAGGCTCGGGGCACACCGACCGCCCCGGGCGACCTTACAGGACACGACTGCCTGGGCTTCGCTGGATCAGCAATTGAGGAGCGTTGGGAATTCAACGGCAGGGACGACACGGTCGCCGTTAGAGTCACGTCGCGGTTCTCCACCAACAGTGGGCAGGCGCTAAAAGAGGCCGCGCTTGCTGGCCTCGGAATTATCTTCCAGGCATCAGAGCTTACCCTGGAAGATGTGAAGGCCGGCAGATTGATCCGAGTCCTTCCAGATTGGCGTGCAACTCGACCGATGCACCTCCTATTCGCCCCGGACCGCAGGGTTACGCCCAAACTTCGATCGTTCATCGAGTTCGCGGCGTCGCGGTTCGGGTGACGTGCGCGTATCGCCTACGTCTGGCGTGATGGCCGATCGCCCGCGAGCGGCGGAACAGAACTCGAGGTCCCTTAGTGGCCCGAAGCGGCGAACGGCGGAAGTACCTGAGACTTCGGCTTATGGGCCCTCAGCCGAAGTCCCCCTCATACGGCGGAACCGACACGATTTGGGTCGAAGCGGTCGTGCTCAACTCAGATCGTCACTACCATCCCTGCCCAAGCCAGCCAAATAGCGGCGACTCCGGCAGGGATCAATACCGTGTGTCACGGACCGCGGGATTCAGCAGCTGCTCGAAGCGACAAATAATGCGCAGGAAGAAAGCGCCGCGCGCGTTCAATACACAGGAAAGTCAGTGCGGACGCAGCGCACCTGCACATTATCGACACCTCGCGATTACTCAAGCTTCTGAAAGAAGATCCCCGCGCCATCTTCACCGCCGCCGCCAAGGCGTCCGAGGCAGCGCGATACCTTGCGGCCTTTTCGGCAAAGGAAGACACGCATGCTGCCTGACCGACGCGCGGCCTTCGCCACCCTCACTGGCGCGGCTCACCTGGCGCGTCAGTTGTCTGCCAGTAATCGCCGCTGCCAAGATCAGCTTCTTACCATAACTAAAGTCATTGCATCGACAGCTTCTGTGTCACGCGTTATTCCGATAACTGCGCTATTCCGATACCGTCAGGCAATGTTAAGGACGAAATTAAATGAAGCATGAAGTCAAAGCTTTCTCAGATGCGTACAGCCGCATGCTGATGATCGTCTGCCTATTCCTTTCAGCGCTACTGAACACGCCAGCGTCAGCGTCCGAAGTTTGTGACAGTCTTTGGCGAGCCAGGAACGCTATTTTTGCTGAGAACGGACATTGCTTTGAAACCCCAAAGGCACAAGCAATCTTTGGTAAGGCGTGTTTCCCGCCGTTCGGGCAACTTAATGCTGCTGACCGCGATGCGGTTCAGACAATCAGGAACCTGGAAGCGGCTCGAGGATGTCGCACGAGCCCAAGCCAAGTTGCTACCAATTCCCTTGGCGCCGCACTTCCGAAATACACGGTTGAAATAACCCTATCGCCGAAAGCCGACGAACGGCTGCGGACTAGCGGGGAAACCATCCGCGTATGGGCCCTATACTACGGTGAGGCAGCAGCGGGTGTAAAAGGCGATGAAATGGGCGAAGTCCAGCTAACGTCTGAGACAGTCGATATCAAACCCGGCGAAGCAGCTCATTTAGGAGGGATGAGGGTAGCAAATGAAGATCTGAAGAAGATCGTCGGTCAGCGCCCGATGCTGCTCATAAACGTCTACACTAGCCGCAAAGTTTTTTCCGACAACATTCTCGACTGCGGCATCTACCAGGATGAGGCGGCAAAAGCCGGCAATGTGGCTCTTTCCTGCAAGCTAATCGGAGAATAGACTGCGGTACCGGGATGTTCACTCCACTGTTTTCGGTCTAAGCGATCAACGGCGGCTATATAACGATGGTGGCATTGCGACGCTTTCCAGCGGCTACCCTGATACCGACGTGACGTTCACGACGCTGGACTCTCGACGCCACCGTAGGCCTTCATCCAAATTAACGCTCCCCCCTGCAAAAATTGCTTAATGTCTATCAAGCGTACAAGGTTGCACACTATCAATTTAGAGGTATCGATTGATCCTAAGGACCCAGCATGGACATATTCCAGCACAGAGTCGAGATTCTACTCCAGCGTTTGTCGGAACGCCCTCAAGGTCTGATCGGAGTTAGCATCACCTTGGTGATGGTACTGCTAAGCTTCGCAGTATTCTGTGGCTTGAACGTAGTCGCTGGCTCCTCGGACTTAATATTGTTTGTCCCTGCAATCATCATTGCGAGCCTGGTTTTCGGATGGGGCTGCGGACTATTGGCGGTCCTTGGTAGCGTGCTTGTCGATGGATTATGGCTTTACTGGAACGAAGGCAGTGCCCATCCCGCCGCTCTTGCGGCCTTTGTGGTAGTCGGTTGCGGTCTCGTGTTTCTCGGAGATGCGCTTCGCGGCAAGCTGCTTAGGCTCGACGAGGCGCGGAAAGAAAACGCTTTGCTGCTTGACGAAATGTCCCATCGAATAAAAAACAAGTTCGCGATGATTGTGTCTGTGATCGGACTCCAGTTGAAGAGCTCTCCCCTTGAAGCTCGACCTGCCCTAGAGGCCGTTGCCCGCCGTGTTCATGCACTCGCAGCGCTGCATTCCCATTTACAGGGTTCGCGTCACCGCGGACTTGTCAATATGCAGGATTACCTCTTAGATCTTTGCAATAGTCTTCGCGATAGCGTGGGCCACCTCCGAAAGGTGTCCCTATCCGTCACGTCAGATCCAATGATGCTGCCACCTCGTGAAGCGACCTCGGTTGGGCTGATCGTCAATGAACTCGTGATGAACTGCTATAAATATGCCTTTCCGGAAAACAGGCAGGGAAACGTATCAGTGCGCCTCTCAACCGACAATGCGTCGGCGGTGATCAGTGTCGCTGACAATGGAATCGGTTGTACTGAATCCGCGAGCGGGGGAATGGGCACTAGGCTTGTGTCACTTCTCGCCACGCAGCTTAACGGCACTTCGGAGCGCAAGGTAACGGAATGCGGGTGTATCGTGACCGTCACGTTCCCACTCACTGCGGACATGTTACTCCATGAGCCTGCCCATCGCCCCTTTGGCGATAACATTTGTTCATTGGTCGCCTGAGAGTATCCTCCGGAACGATTTCGCTGCGATCTCCGTTTTGCAGGCGAAGGAGGCGTCATGGCGCCGCGTTCCACCCATGAACAACTACCAAGCGCCTGACGTGCGAACGCGTTCGTCCGGAGACGACGGTAGGTATCGTGCGCCATCTCTTGAACCTACCGCATGTTGATTGCTCCTTGCCGGGACTGGCTTCCTTTTTCAAACGTCATTGACGGAGAGTAAAAATGGAAACGCTTGAAAAACTGTTCGAAGATACACTACGCGACGTGCTTTATGCCGAGAAGGCCATTCTCAAAAATCTGCCCAAGATGGCGAAGAAGGCCAAATCTCAAAAACTTAAGGGTGCGTTCGAGGAACACATCGATCAGACTGAAAATCAAGTTGCACGTCTCGAAAAGATTTTTGGCATGATGGACAAGGCCGCGCGTGGGAAGCGTTGCCCGGCGATCGACGGCCTCGCGGAAGAGGCCGACGAAATTATGCAGGAAGCAAAAAACGACACCGTCCGCGATGCGGGAATGCTGTCGGCAGCGCAGGCAGTCGAACATTATGAAATTTCCCGGTACGGAACACTTGCGGCCTGGGCTGACAAGCTTGGTATGCCCGATGCCGCCGAGTTGCTCCGCGCGACGTTGAAGGAAGAGAAAGAGACGGACGCGAAGCTATCGGAACTCGGGCTTTCGGAGATCAATGTTCACGCCGACGAAACTTCCATGGGGCCGGGCCGCAAAGGGAAAGCGCACAGCGAAGTGACCAAATAGATTGGCTGGTAATCCTTACGTGCCTCAAGAAAACCGAGTTTCGGCGAGGGTGACGACATGCAAACGAAGCCGAGGCACTGACTGCAAGGTTAGGTCCAGTCGACATCCGGCTTCTTCGGCGCATCTGCTGATTAGCAGCCGGAACCGAGTCCGATAGCCATGGCGCTTTCTTGCACGATTGGATCGGCATAGACGCGTACTCGGTTCCGGCCTTCGATTTTTGCCCGATAAAGGGCTTTGTCTGCTCTAGCAACAGCCGCCACCGCATCCACATCATAGGGCGAAATCATCGCAACGCCAAAGCTTGCGGCGATCGGAAAGGAGGCTGAGCCGGCCTCTACCGGAGCGGCCGCAATCAACTTGCGCATCCGCTCAGCAAGCATGACCGCTCCCCACTCATCAGTACTAGGCAAAAGGATGGCAAATTCCTCGCCTCCAATGCGCGCCAAGACATCGCGGCGACGTAGCGCCTGACGAAGTTGCCCGGCCGCAAACCTCAGTGCCTGATCGCCAGCGTCATGTCCGAACGTGTCATTTATATTTTTGAAATTATCCAGATCAGCAAGGACGACGCTAGCGGGTTTGCCACGGAGCTTCAAAACCTTCCAGGCATCCAAAACTTTTGAGAAAAATTTTCTCCGATTGTGCAACCCGGTCAATTCGTCGGTTTCCGACAGCTTCTTGAATCTGCGTTGAAGAAGACGCCGCGCGGTTATATCAAAATGAGAAACGACGGCCCCCTTTACGGTCGAACGTTCGCCGCGATTCCCAGGTTCGAGCAGCGGTGTCACAGTTCCCAAGAACCATCTCTGCCGCGTCGGTGAATGACACGGATACTCGGCCCGGTAACGCTGTCTTTTTCCCGTCAGCACATCGCGAAGAGCCTTTCCGAATCGCGCTGCCGACTCGGAGTTAGAGCCCTGTGCGGTCATGCACACGTCAATATAATTCGTCCCGACGAAAGTGCGGTAGCCGCCATTCTTCCCCGCGAACCGGCGCCAGCTTTCATTTTCGGCGACGATGTTGCCCTCCAGGTTAACCACGCAGATGTGTGCGGTGAGAGCGTCTAATACGGCACCCGCAAAAGCGTGATCGGAAATCGTGTGCATTCTCGGCTCTTTCACTAGCTAACCTGCTAATCGCTATCGTGAAAATATATTCGATCAGGTTAAAACGGCCTGAGGCATACATGCCCTCACCAACAGGATTCAAGCACGTTTTATACCGCTCAGCCGCGTTGTTCGTGTTTTCGCGGAGCAGATGGAAAGGAACCAACCCATGGACCCGCCGGCCAGAATCTAGCTCTTGTCCACAGACAGCGATTCCTGAAAGAGTAATCTGCTTCAGAGAGACGGCCCAAGTTCCGTGCTACGCATCTAGCGCTATGCAGGGCCCGCACTTCGGGCTACAAGGCAGCCCTCCTCTGAGCACCGAATCCCCCCGGATAAGACTGTTTCATCCAGAACCTCGTCGTGGAGGTCTTCAACGACTTTGATCCGCAGGTGCCAAAACAATATTTATTGTTATCCAACGTGTGCGAAACTGAGTTCGTGGTTGGAGCGTATGGCGGTGTCTAGATCTTCAGGTTCATGCAAAGCGTAACCTTGACCGTAGTGGACACCCAACGGCTGGAGTTTTCGAAGCATCGTCGCAGACTCAATGGACTCCGCGATCGTGCGAATTTCCATGCATGCGCCGATCTTGGCTACAGACTCCACTATAATTGCGCTGGCAGGGTTTGCCGCTACAGTCTTTACAAACTCGCCATCAATTTTGACAAATTGGACCGGCAATTCCTGCAAATAGGCAAACGACGCCATTCCACTTCCAAAGTCGTCGAGCGCAAAGCGAAAACCATATTCGGCCAATTTTTGCATGGCTACTGCGCTCCGCCGGATATCCGAAATGGCGGCCGTTTCAGTTACCTCAAAGCAAATTTGTGGCGTAAGCACAGCCGGATAATCTGAAAGAAGCCTCTCAATAAAGGAGAAAAAAGTCGGAGAACTTAGCGTGATGCCCGAGATATTTATGAAATAGCATACCGAACTACGTAAATTCTCATCGAGACTGTCAAGGTGCGCGAATGATTTGGTAACGACATGGCGGTCAAGGTCCTCAATCATTCCGAACCGCTCGGCGGCCGGTATGAAGGCGCCAGGACCTATCAGTTCGCCCGCTTCATTACGCAGTCGAGAGAGAATCTCGTAATATGCCTGCTCGCTATCTGATGCTCCCAGATGAAAAATCCTTTGGCCATATAGAACGATCCGATCGTCTTTAATGGCCTCTTGGAGCCGCGTCACATTATCCATGTCCGATAGTTGTTTCCAAATCTCCTCGTCCGTCGGACGGTTGAGCTTGACGCGGTCACGTCCCTTCTCCTTCGCAAGAAAGCAGGCCGCATCGGCCAGTCCTAAAGCCGTCTCGTAATCAACCCCCGCCACTTCTCCAAAGTTTGCCACTCCCACACTTAACGTGATGCTGTATCGCCGGCCTTGCCAGATAAAATTAATCGATTTGATGGCCTTGCGCAGGTGATGCGCGAGTTCAACCGCCTTTTCCGCATTGCAGTTCTGGCGCACGAGCGCAAATTCATCGCCCCCCAAGCGTGCGAGGATGTCGCTCTTAATGGTTTGCGACTCTAGAACTGATGTCACTTCCTGCAAGAGGATGTCGCCGGCGGCATGGCCACAACGATCATTGACGATCTTAAAGTGATCAATGTCCATATACAGTAGCGCATGCGGCCCAGGACCGCCGATGTCTTCGGTCAGACGGGAAAATTCCCTGCGATTTGCAATACCCGTCAGACAGTCATGAGATGCTTGGTATGCGATTTCTTTTGCTAGGAAATAGGCCTCTGATACATCGTGTCCTTGAACGAAAATGCCTGTGACTTGTCGATCTTCATCGAAAATGGGTTGATAGATCAGATCAATGTACCTCTGTTCAAGGCTACCTCCGGAAATACGCTGAAGATCTATCGGCAAAGCGCGGCCGATGAACGGCTCGCCGGTCCTGTAGACTCGATCGAGTTTTTCGAGAAAGCCCTGGGAAACCACCTCAGGCAACACTTCAGCTAAAACTTTCCCGATGATTTTGCGATGCCCCACCAACTGGTAATATGCGTCGTTCGCAAATTCGTAAACGTGCTGCGGCCCATGTAAGATGCAGACAAAGCCAGGCGCTTGCTGGAAGAGATGATGAAGAGAATTCCCTTCCACGTCTTGGGTTGACGACGTATCACGCACCACTGAATGCGCGTGGTCGAGGGGACCGTTGTCGGGCTCGCCATGCGTCTTCGTTAATGCGGTGATATTCAAGGGGCAATGCAAAATACCCGCTATCTCGCCGGCCGGAGAAATGAGGGGAATATTGGTGACAGTCCATCGGAGGTCACCGAAGCGGCTGTTAACCGGTGTATTGAGGTCGTAACAAAAATTGGAAATGTGGTCGGGTTTTTTGTTTTTAAGGACCCTCAAAAACGAATTTTGTAGGACTTCACACTGCGGCCGATCTGATCCGGGAAATATCTCAAAAATTGAACGGCCTAACATTGATACTTTATCGCGGAAGGTGACGTCTTCATACGCGACGTTGCATGCCGTAATTGTTAAATCACAGTCCAGTGTCGCGGCCGGAGATGGCCATGCATCTAAAATGGCTTGAAAATTCGGCATGGCCTCTCTCTAACCAATGCTTTAGTAATAGTATTATTCGAAAGTATTAATTTGCGGATAATGGCGGGATCTCACATCAGAAAGGATTTCATTATGTAGTTCAGCCGCAGGAGCGGCGGGACGACCGGATATTCACCTTCGACCGGGTTGCGCGCGACCCAGGAACCCCAGGGCGCAACGAACCAGAAAGGCAATCTCTCCGCCCGTATCGCGGGCAGTGCCTTGATGAGCAGGAGCTGTTCGTCCGCTACCATCAGGCGGATTCCATCGGGTGACATGAGGGGCTTGCCGGTTTCGCCCAGGCTTTCCCCGATCTCGTCGTCGTCGTACCGGCCCAAATTGAAGTTTGGTTTTGGCCGAGCGCTGCCGTAAGTGTTTTGGTAAGCTGCTCGTCCTGCACGGCAAAAAGCGGCTTCACTTCAGCCTGCGAGAGCACCGTGCGCGCCGTATGTGGGCCGTAAAGCCGGATCAGCTCCGACAGTTCCTGAACGAAGGCCCAGACCGGTAAGTATGGAAAAATGCCGATCTTACCGGCAAGAAAACCGTCCTCAGACGGGCATTTATGGAGCCTTTGGCCTATAGCCGGAATGAAGGACTTCGAACACCTGATTTAGCCTTTTTATTCAAGGTTTTAGGCGATATTTGTAGTGGATAATGCGAATTGGCGCCGGGGTGCGCCACGCGGTATTCCGGATAGTTCCGCTGCGTCCCTGTAAGTCTCTAGAAATACAGGATTTCTGAAACTCTGCGTTCCTGAATGATCCGCTTGCTTCCATTTGATTCCGCGTTATTATGTGGGAGCAAATGTGGGGAAAATCGTGACGAGCAAGAAGACGCTCTCGGCAGCGTTCGTCCGTTCGGCCAAGAAGCCTGGTCGGTACGGAGATGGAAACGGTCTCTATCTTCTGGTTGGGCCGTCCGGCGCTAAGTCATGGATGCAGAGAATTGTTATTCGCGGTAGGCGGCACGACCTAGGGTTGGGGAGTGTCGCGCTCGTTACGTTGGCTCAAGCTCGTGATATCGCGCTCGACAACCGCCGCATTGCAAGGTCGGGCGGCGATCCTATGGCTGAAAGGCGTAAGGCCCGGCAGATGCCGACATTTGCCGAAGCGGCCATCGAAGCCCACAAAGAGCTGACATTCGGAAACCCGAAGGACGGCAAGGCGTTTCTGGTCAATCTCGAAACCTATGCCAATCCTCGCTTCGGCTCTTTGCGGGTGTGCGATGTGACGGGGGCTGACGTTCGCGCCGCCGTCCTTGCAATCCGCGATGAAAAACCAGAGGTTGCCCGCAAGCTGATCCTGCGGTGTTCGGCCGTGTTCAAGTTTGCCATCGGCCAGGGGTTCCGGCAGGACAATCCGTCAACGGCTGATGTGCTCTCGCTGCCCGCGATCCCACGCAAGTCGAAGGTGAAAGCGCACCGCAAGTCGCTGCCTTACACGGAGGTTGCGGGGTGCATCGATGCGGTGCGGGGGTCCGGTGCGTGGGCCGCAACGAAGCTTGCACTGGAATTTCTCATTCTTGTTGCCGCGCGATCCGGCGAAGTGCGCGGCGCGCGATGGGATGAGATCGACCTTCGAGCCGGGGTGTTGAAGGTGCCTGCCTCTCGGATGAAGATGGCCCAAGAGCACAGCGTACCGCTCTCACCGCGTGCGCTGGAAATTCTGCGGGAAGCCGAAGCCCTGCGGGATGCGTCCGGCTTGGTTTTCCCGTCGATGCGCGGCAAGGCGCTCTCCGATATGACGTTGAGCAAGCTTGTTCGGGAACTCGGGTTCGACGCATCGGTTCACGGCTTCCGCACATCATTCCGCACATGGGCCCAGGAACAGACGAACTTCCCGTTCGAGGTTTGTGAGGCCGCGCTGGCCCACAAAGTCGGGGACGCCGCATCGCAGGCATATGCGCGCTCCGATGTTTTCGAGAAGCGCCGCAAACTCATGAACGCGTGGTCGTCATACTTGGCCGGGAAGCGCGGCAAGGTCGTGCCGCTGCACGCAGCGAGGGGGGCGGTATGAGCAAGGGTGATGATCTGCCTGAAAATGTATTGGACGGCTGCGTTGGCGTCACTGGCTAATGCCGTGTGCGCGCTCACGGCGCTAGCGATGCCGGACCAATTGGAGACCGCACTGCTGCTGCCCGCAATGTTGTTTGTGCTCATGATCGCGCATCAAGGGGTTCGGCTTGGGCGCTCGGTGCACATCGTCGATATGGCTGATCTCGACAGCCGTGCCACCTATACTGCACTTAGTAATTCGGTGGTGGGCCTTATTCTTCTTGCCGGCGGTGTATTTGGCATCATTGCTCAGTGGTTCGGCGTTGGCACGGTGCTGGCGCTGTTTGCATTAATGGCGGCGATGGCCGTATTGGCTGCTTCGGGCTTGGACGAAGTCCAGACAACGTAAGAGTGACGCTGAACTCCCTGACATAGTTGACCCGCCAGCAGTGCGTCTTTTCCTAGAGCATAGCGGCGTAGCGCGCGTGCTCCCTAAGCCTGTCGCCGACAAGCCGCTTGAGTTCAGCCGGCGACTTGTCAGCCGTGAAACTGAGCACCGATCCAGCGAGTGTCGTACCTTGATATTCTAAGCTGACAGTTGCTCCAGACGCCTCGGCGATGGCATGACCTTTGAGGTCGAGGCTGCCGGTTGTATAAGAGGATGGCGAGCCCCTCACCATCCTCCCAGCCAATGTTGCGCCTAAGGACTCGATTCTGTTGTTTGAACGGCTGTCGGGATCATTTCTATCCG